>NZ_MCVG02000001.1:0-3524011 GCF_002874355.2 Shewanella sp. 10N.286.48.B5 | reverse complement strand
CCATGTGAAAGTAGGTCATCGCCAAGCGCCTAATATCTCTCATAAGAGAGTCGATAAAGCCCTGACTTAACAGTCAGGGCTTTTTTCGTTTGGGGCAAAAGAATAAATCCTAACGCTGATAACTTGAGTCATTAGCTGCAACATATCAGCGTGAGCGGTGAGTGTGGACGAATGCCCATGTGAAAGTAGATCATCGCCAAGCGCCTAATATCTCTCGTAAGAGAGTCGATAAAGCCCTGACTTAACAGTCAGGGCTTTTTTCGTATTGGGGGGAAAAACAACAATACCTAATGCTGTTAATTTGAGTTATTAGCTGCAACATATCAGCGTGAGCGGTGAGTGTGGACGAATCCCCATGTAAAAGTAGGGGGGTAATGTCTGTGGTTATAAAGCAACACTTTATACAAACATGAAACGCGAAATACTTATCCGCAGCTAAATAGCGCCAAGCGCTTAATCTGGATTAAGAAGGCTATTGTTGTTCGCTTTTAGGATAATAGTGAACATGAGTTAGTGGCTGATATCTATTATGATTTTTTTGCTATAAACAATTGTTAGTGGTGTCTGTGAATTACATAGCTAGAGCAGCTAAAGGATAGTGGTTTCACTGTTGTTTAGAATAATTGATTAAAGCACTCATTAACATAGTGCTTTATATACTTTCTAATAGCGATGGAACTGTTGCTGTTACGCGAGTAACCTCTTAAGGATGGGGATATTGGCTTCAGGGAAATCAAAACTAGTTAGATTGGTTTTATTAACCCATTCAATTTTTTGGCCTTCAACACCACTGGCAGTGCCTGTAAAGTCTTTCACTAGGTGGATCTGAAGAAGCACTTGCTTATCTGGGTAATCATGTGAAATGACCATAAAAGGCTCAGTTGTATTAACTGTTAGGTTTACTTCTTCTTTTAGCTCTCTAATTAATGCTTGTGAGACCGTTTCATTTACTTCGACCTTACCACCTGGGAATTCCCACTTATCACCTTGGTGCAGGTGTGCGTGCCTCTTAGCTAATAAAACTTGTTGTTGGTCATTGATGATTATGCCGACGGCAACATTGACTCTTTTCATTAGAATGCTCGCTTGAGTGGAGGAGGTGATTAGTGTTTAAAGAAGTCGCCTTCGTCAAAACCTTCAGAATCTAACATTTCATGGTCAAACTCTGGCTTAACGGGAATAGCATGTTTTTCGCTGGCCCAATCGCCGAGGTCGATTAATTTGCAACGTTCACTGCAAAATGGTTTGAATTTAGATTCTTGACTCCACTCTACTTGAGTCTGGCAGATTGGGCATTTAACTGAAATAGACATAAGATTCCTCGCTGTAAAATTCTTGGTGATATTAAAGAATTTAGTTGCAAGTAGCCAGTTTGAATTTTACTTTTTTGTCAGTATGTTTTTGGTTGTCAAAATTGACAAAATGAATGGCATAGCGATTTTTGTGACCACTAATTGTGGGGTAACAACCTTCTTTGCTTTTGATTTTTACTCGAACAAGTGTCAGAGGGTGTGGACTGTTTCCTTGCAAGAAACCTTCTTCAGCTTCAGCGCTTCTAAATTCTGCAGTACTTCTCGTTAAATCGAGGAGTATTTTAATGGGTTCTAAAATTGGCAGGTAATGGGCTATCCATGTTTTTAAATCTTGCTGTCTTTCATCCCATGGTTTTGATAACCAGAAATGCAGTTGCGGTAAGTCGAAATTACAACAAGCACCTGGCATACCAAATCGTTGTTTTAGTGCGGCAATAAATCTGTCTTGCTTTAAATGGCAACCTATTCTTTCGTTGGTTTGTAGCGGTGCTTTTGCTTGAATCAGCTGATCAATAATACGTTGGATTTGAATTTTATTAACATGAGGTAAAGCATGCCACTTTTCTAACAAGATAAGTTGTTTGTCGATATCTTTTAAGATGTCAGAACGATAGTCACAGCGATCTGTAAGTTCTGATAATGAAAACAATGGATAAAAACAATGATGCTGATGATCTGATTTTGTGTGTAGCTCGAGCTGTTCAGCTAAATACTCAAGGCGTAAGTAGCTTCTAGTTTTTTCGTTTAATGGTTGCTCATAAATCAGGTCATCATTCATTATTATTATCTTGAGATGCTTTATCTAAATATTGCTGATGTAATAACTGAACAGTGTGACGAAGTGCTTCAGGTGTCTGGGTATTATCAATGATAGCGTCAGCTTTTTGTAATCTTTGCTCTCTATCTATCTGACTATTAATTATTTGTTCAACTTGGGTTGAATCAACACCATCTCGCTTAGCTGTTCTTGCTATTTGTTGGTGTGGTGGAATATCCACCACTAAAGTTGTATTGACTAACCTATCTAACCCATTCTCAAATAGCAAGGGTACAACCATAATTACATATATTGATTTAGCATCTGCTACTGCTTGAAGCATTTGCTGGCGTATCATTGGATGTAACAGATTATTGAGCCACAATCTCTGTTCGGGCTGATTGAATACCTTTTCACGCAGCGCAGGGCGATTAAGTTCGCCAGTGTCGAGTAATACACTGGCGCCAAAATGCTGCTGTATTTGTTGTAAGCCTGCTGAGCCTTTGGCGACCACTTGCCGGGCAATGATATCGGCATCAACGAGTTCGATGTCTAAATCTGCAAATAAGTTTGCCACGGTGGTTTTACCTGAGCCAATACCACCTGTTAGGCCAACAATGAAGTTACTCATAAATTTCTCACACACAGGAGTTAATAACTGGTTATAGAGTGCTTAGATACCAGTTTATGATGTCTTGTCCCCAGATTAACGCTACCCAGCCAGCAATGGCAATATAAGGCCCAAATGGAATTGGATTGCCTTTGGCTAACTTTTTAAAAATGATTAGGGTGATACCCACAATAGCACCGACTAATGATGATAGTAAGATGATAAGGGGTAAATACTGCCAGCCAAGCCAAGCGCCAAATACGGCTAATAATTTGAAGTCACCATATCCCATGCCTTCTTTGCCTGTTGCCAGCTTAAATAACCAAAAAACTGACCACAAACTTAAATAACCTGCCGCAGCGCCAATAATGGCATCGGTAGGGCTGGTAAATACGCCATTGAGGTTAATGATTAAGCCTAACCACAAAATGGGTAGTGTAAGTTGATCTGGTAGCAACATTTCATCTAAGTCGATACCTGTAAGGGCAACTAGCACAAAGGTTAATATGGAGGCGAATAAAAACTGCCATGTTGGACCAAAATGCCAAGCTAAGGTGGCAATTAGGGCTCCGGTAATAAATTCAATGATAGGGTAGCGGGGGCTAATTGCCGTGTTACAACTGGCGCACTTGCCTTTAAGTAGCAACCAACCTAAAACCGGCAAATTATGCCAAGCCTTAATGTTGGTATTACATTTGGGACAGGCTGAATTTGGCACCACTAAATTGTATTTTTTAGGGAAGTGGTCAATGGGTTTAGTTAATCTTGTTTCACCGACTTCTTTGACGATGTCAGGGTGATATTCAGATAAGTAATAATTACACTCAGTTTGCCATTCGCGCTTCATCATCACCGGAAAGCGATGGATAACAACATTTAAAAAGCTGCCAATAGTGGCCGCAAAAATAAAGCTAATCAGCATAAACAGCCAAGGATATTGGCTCATGCTAGTGGTAAAGGTATCGATAAATTCGGTCATTTTATTCTTATTTTAATTTAACTTAAGGTGACTTGTGACGCTAGCCAACAATATTACCCATTTGAAAGATAGGAAGATACATACCAATAATTAGTCCGCCGACGAGAGTGCCAATTACTACCATCATAATGGGTTCAATAAGACTTGATAAACCATCAACAGCATCATCAACTTGCATTTCATAAATATTGGCGACTTTATTGAGCATATCATCCAACCCACCAGATTCTTCACCAATCATCACCATTTGAATCAGCATGTCAGGGAACAAACCTGTGGTGCGCATAGCCACATTCATTTGCATGCCCGCCATCACTTCTTGGCGTACTTTTAATAAAGCTTTTTTATAAACCGCGTTACCAGAGGCGCCAGCTGCAGACTCTAAACCATCAATAAGGGGCACTCCTGCAGAAAAAGTGGTGGCTAAGGTGCGGGCAAAGCGAGACATCGCTGCTTTATGTAAAATTTCACCAATCACTGGAATTTTTAATGTTGTTTCATCTACTTTATCTCTGAGAGCTTGTGATTTTCGATGTGTTCGAATAAATAACCAAGTTCCGACAATTAATCCTATTACAAAAAAATACCAGTAGGCTTGAAGCCAGCGTGAAATACCTACAATCATTTGTGTAAATGCAGGGAGTTCTGCACCAAAACCTTTAAAGATTTCTTCAAATTGAGGCACTACGAATAATAACAACATCGAAGTTACTACTACTGCTACGATTACTACAGCTGCAGGATAAAACATGGCTTTTTTTATTTTAGATTTTAATTGTTCAGCTTTTTCTCGGTAGATCGCAATTCTGTCAAATACGGCATCTAGTGATCCTGAGTGTTCACCTGCCGCGACTAAATCCACATAAAGATCATCAAAATAGAGTCTATGGGGTCTTAAGGCATCAGATAGTGGGATACCTGATTGGACATCAGTGACAATGGTGCCGAGTAACTCACGTACTTTAGCTTTTTCATGGCCACGACCGAGTAGCTCAAAGGTAGTCACCAATGGCACACCGGCTGCTAGCATTGTTGCAACCTGTCGCGTAATCATTGCAATGTCCATTGCAGTAATTTTTTTCTCAGATTTAAACAAAGAGACTGACTTTTTTCTCACTCCCTTAGGCGTGACGCCTTGGGCTTTTAAAACACTGCGAATTTCAGCAATACTACTGCCACGTAATTCACCTGAAGTACGTTGACCATCACGATTGACACCTTTCCATTCAAAAGTGAACACCTTAGGTTGGTGCTTGATATCTTTTTTGCTCTTTTGCTTTCTTCTTAGGGTTGCAGTTGCCATCAAGTAAATCCTTTTTGTTTTTATTTGACAATTCTGTTGTTAAGCAATTTTTTATAAAACTGCTTGGTTGCTTTAGTTAAAACTGGTGACACGATTCACTTCGGCAATGCTAGTAATGCCTTGGGTGACTTTAAGTAAGCCTGAGAGTCTTAAATCACGCATACCATTGGCCTTGGCCTGTTTGGCTATTTGCAGTGAGTTACCGCCTTCCATAATGGTTCTGGCAATTTCATCGGTCATTTTCATCACTTCATATATACCCACCCGGCCTTTATAACCGCCAGAGCAATGCTCACAGCCGACAGGTTTATAAACCGTAAAGTTAGAACTTATATTTTCGTCAGTAAAGCCTAGGCGTTTTAATTCTGCCTCGGGCACATCTTCAGGTGCTTTGCACTCTGGGCATAGGCGTCTGGCAAGGCGCTGAGCAATAATTAGGTTCACCGAACTGGCAATGTTGTAACCGGGCACGCCCATGTTAATCAGACGAGTCAAGGTTTCAGCGGCAGAGTTAGTATGCAGAGTCGATAATACTAAGTGACCGGTTTGGGCGGCTTTAATGGCAATTTCGGCGGTTTCTAAATCACGGATTTCACCCACCATGACCACATCAGGGTCTTGACGTAAAAATGAGCGTAATGCAGATGCGAAGGTTAAGCCGGCTTTTAGATTAATGTGAACCTGATTAACGCCTTCTAAGTTAATCTCTACCGGATCTTCAGCGGTGGAGATATTACGTTCTTCAGTATTGAGGATATTAAGGCCAGTATATAGGGATACGGTTTTACCAGAACCCGTTGGGCCTGTTACTAATATCATTCCCTGAGGTTTGGCGAGCATTTGCTCATAAAGCTCACGTTGGTCATCGTCATAACCGAGCTTTTCAATGCCTAATTGCGCTGAAGATGAGTCCAAAATACGCATTACAATTTTTTCGCCCCAAATAGTGGGCAAGGTGCTGACACGAAAATCGATTGATTTGGTGCGTGACAGTTTCATTTTTATGCGGCCATCTTGGGGCACGCGGCGCTCGGCAATATCAAGCTTTGACATCACCTTTAAGCGAGCGGATAGCCTGTTAGAAAGATTAACCGGTGGTTCAGATACTTCGTGCAAAATACCGTCGATGCGAAAACGAATGCGATAGCGCTTTTCATAGGGCTCAAAATGTAAATCAGAGGCGCCTTTACGAATAGCGTCAGTAAGGATTTTATTAATATAAATGACAATAGGCGCATCGTCGCTGCTTTCAGCTTCTTTTTCTTGATGCTGTTTATCGGTATCAGTTATTTCAATGCCAGCTAGTGCTTGCTCATCCATGCCGTCTAAGCTTAAGCCAGATATATCATCTTCTAGAATCTTTTCAACTGCGATTGTTAATTTATCGTCTTCAACGATAATGGCTTCGGCATGTAAGCCTAGGCTGAATTGAAAGTCTTCTAGGGCGGCAATGTTAGTTGGATCAGAAGTGGCGATATATATGCGATTACTGCGCTTAAATAATGGCAGGCAGCAGTGATTGGCGATGAGCTTTTTATTGATTATGTCTTCGGGGATATTGGCTAAATCAAACTCAGCTAAATCTAATAGTGGCGAGCCATACTCTTCATAACACAATTCAGCAATTGCTCTGGCGGATATGACTTTTGAATCAACTAAGGTTGTTACCAATGAATGCTTAGATTTACGAGACTGACCAATCGCAGAAGAAATCTGTTCTTCAGATAATAAACCCTTACGGATGAATAGTGTTGATAAACCAAGATGTAAGCCGTTAGAAGGCATGGAGACTCCAATGAAAACCAAGTGTTAAATAGTAACTTCTTTTTAATATTTTGTCATAATTACTAGCTTAAAATATATCAATTTTAGCAATAAATATATATGTGTCTGAGGGAGGCCAATCCATGCTCGGATAGTTAGAGAGGGACACTGTTAAGATTTACTTTAATGAGTGTTTATTATTGCTTTTAACTGTATTCAATATTTTGATTCTATCATTGGCTTTAGAGTATTTATATCATGGTGAGTTTCGACCGTGACTGTGCAATGAACTGAGATAGATTTAGTCACAATATTAATGTAGTTTCATCAGGGGGAATTCATATGAATGGTTAGTGGTAGACATAATGTGCGGCTAAGAAATAGGTTGAAATAATGTTTAAACTTTTAAAGGTATATTCTAAATCGGTGCTGATAGCTTTTGCTAGTATTTTTATGTTGGGTACCATTTTTGCAAACAAATTTTCCCAAGTCATAGGCATTGAGAGTGTATACGATACCAAACGTTTACTGTTAATTACTTCTGTTAGCTTTTTTTCTCTAGGGTTGTGTTTTTATAATAAATTCGAATTTATTAAAATTTCCACAATTACAAAGGCTTTTGTTGTTACTTTCTTTCTATCATCTTTTTATTCAGCTTTTCTCAGTAAATATCCATTTTGGAGTATGGTTGAGATTGCCAATATAGGTTTGTTAATTAACGCCTTTGTATTGTTTACTGTCATCATTAAAACCTTTCGCAAAGATAGATTTATTGTTGCAGTTTTTATTTGTGCATTGTTATTTTCTATATTTACTTTTGTCAAATATATCCTTTTTTTGATTTTTTCTTACACAGATGCACAAAACTTCAATATTCACGGATTAGTTTCTGGTTATGTTAATGTTCGTTTTTTTAATCAGTTACAAGTTATGGTCATACCTTTGCTTTTCTTTCCATTTTTTAATCAACACCTTCGCAATTTCAGAGCTGTAGCTTTAGGTGTAATGTCATTGCATTGGGCAGTGCTTCTGCAAACTGAAGCCCGTGGTGGGATAATATCCTTATTACTTTCTTCGTGTATTATCTTATATTTCTTACCGAAAAATTACCGAAAGCAGATGTTTTTCAACTTATTGAAAACCGTTTCAATCGGCATCTGCTTGTGGCTAGTATTCATCATTATTATTCCTTATTGGTTGATGGACTCCGTAACGTTTCAAATTAGAACTAGTAGTTCTGGTCGTCTGGATTTGTGGCTTTATATCCTTGATGTTATCACTGATCGGATTTGGTTTGGTTTTGGCCCGATGAGCTTTGCTTGGGCTGAAGGGCGGCCATTAGCTAATACACATCCACATAATCTAGTAATGCAATTACTTTATGAGTATGGTTTTTTAATCTGTGTAGTTTGTCTTTCATGGGTTATAAACAGGGGTTATAAGCAGTTAAAGTTTTCGTGTCAGCTGCAGAGTCTCTCATTTTTACCTGTGAGTTATGGGGTTATAGCTGGTCTTATCTACTCATTAGTTAGTGGTGTAGCAGTTATGCCGTTCGCACAATTAATGCTGGTTTTTTTGGTAGCAATACAGGTTCAACAAGGAAAGCGCAGCTTTTTCCTTGTTGATAAGTTTTTCCGTATTGGATTGTTTATCTCGATATTGCTAACGGCTTGGTTTCTTCTCTATACATATAAACATGAACAACTGCTCCCAGTCTTATATCCTAGAATATGGATTAACGGATTAATCGATTACTAAACAGATAAATGGACATAGTTATCGTTTTGATTCTGTTAGAATCAGAATTAGCATGACCTTAGGGGCTGACGAATCAATGATCATTTTGTTCTATAGCGATAGAACAAGAAAGGTATTTTCAATTTATGGGTACAATCAGAAATAGATCGGAATTTAAATGGTGTGTTACCAATGTGGATATAGACTATTTTTTTCAGTTGAGAATTCGATATGGGCAAACATACTGTCATTACTACTGAATATGTTTTTACAAAAGTTAATTAAGGTACTTACACATAGGATATAAAGGCGAGTAATTGAACCTGCGGGCTGTAAGAGTATATTAATTGAAGAACCAAATAAAAACGCCCTGAAACAGGGCGTTTTTGATCCATTGATTAAACTAATTAAGTGGTCGGTCCACACGTAGCATTAGTCATATCACAGTAAACAGGTGTTGTATCTTGATCTTTCGCTGCAAATGTTAAAGTACCAGTTAATGTAGCTATTGTTGTCGGTACTGTACCTGTTGGAGCACCACCACAAGATGAAGCTGTGTAAGTCGGTTGAACTGTCTCACCAATAATAGCGGCATGTAGAGCCTTTGAAAATGATGCAGCTTCGCCTGTACAGGCATTGATTTTACTTTTGTTAATGTAATCAGTATAAGCAGGCAATGCGATTGCTGCAAGAATACCGATAATCGCAACTACGATCATTAATTCAATAAGAGTAAAACCCTTAGCGTTTTTGATTTGGTTAATGCTTTTCATTTTTTATCTCTCTCTTATGATGCTTAAGTGTTGCGTCGGGTTTGTTGTCATCCTTGAATCTCATAACAGTTAAAGGCCCTTAATTGTTATGAGTGGTGTCCTAGTCACCACAACCTGTCGGCATTAATTTACTAGTGTTGTTTGCATTACAGTCTACTGGGCAGAACTTACGGTTTAACTAGCTTGGCCCAATTGACTGTGATAACTGTTAAAAACTACAAAGGGTTTTAAATGAATGATTTCATCAAGAACAATCAAGCCGTTCTTGTAAAACGGATCAGTAAAACCAATATGTCCAACTAAATACCTCGAAAGCAGAATAGGCTAGTCATTAACAAATTGCTATCTAATCTGTAACCAGGGTCAACAAAGTGCTGCAAGGTCAGTTTGTTAACAAAATGTTTGATTTATCATTGTTCTTTTAAAAATCATTTTTCGCTCACTCAATGTTACATTTGTAACATGTTGAAAAGCTGATTATTAAAAGTTAAATCTGATACTTCATTCATCCAAGCTAAACGTTAGTATAAAGTTGCTGGAAATGGAATAGCTTGTGGCGAGTTTTTTAACTAAAAAGATAAAAAGGTTGTTTTAAGCTGCTGTTTGTAATGATTTTGCAGCACATTATTGACACTTTTAGTCGATTATTTAGCCAATTTGACTTTGGTTGTTGTTTGTCAAAAAAATGACACCATAGAAAATGTAAGGTTATAGCGCTTGATTTATGTAGGTATTTAAGCCCTGGTGGTAAGGTTATTTGAGCTTTTAAGGGAGGTTATTTAAGCCCTTAGGGGGAGATAGTTGTCAAAGGTCAAAAGGTCAAAAGGTCAAAAGGTCAAAAGTGGGCACCAGTTTAATCTTTGTGGCTATTGATTCAAGCTACAGGGCTTATAGTAAGGCTACAATTGTTGTAAGGCTGCCATTGCGCTGTCTATTTAGTCAGCCTTATTTAGCTAAGCTTTTAGATCGAGCAAAAAAACCAGCTATAAATAGCTGGTTTTGATTGTTATTAGCGATTACTGACTTATCTTGCTATTTAACTGGGCTAATGATTTATCAAGCTCAGCTTAACATTAGTTTTTAAAGCGTAAGGATAAATCCAAGGCTTTAACGTGCTTAGTGAGTGCGCCAACTGAGATGTAGTCAACACCGGTTCTGGCAAAGTCTGCAATGGTGTCGATGGTGACATTACCGGATACTTCCAGCTTTGCGCCTTTACCTTGATCTAAATAGCTGGAATTAAGCGCTACTGCTTCTACCATCATGGTGACATCAAAATTATCGAGCATGATGATGTCAGAACCTGCTTCTAACGCTTGGGTTAGCTCGGCGATTGATTCTACTTCCACTTCAACTGGTTTGTCAGCGGCTACTTGTCGGGCTGTTTTTATTGCAAGTTCGATATTGCCGCAGGCCATAATGTGGTTTTCTTTAATTAAGAAGGCATCAAACAAACCAATACGATGGTTTTTACCGCCACCACAAGCGACGGCATATTTTTGCGCGGTGCGCAGACCGGGAATGGTTTTGCGGGTATCGAGCAGTTTAGTGTGGGTATCAGCTAACTTGTTAACATAAAGCTTAGTGAGACTGGCAACACCAGATAGGGTTTGGATGAAGTTCATCGCGGTGCGTTCACCGGTTAAGATGGCTCTTGCTGGGCCTGATAATTCACATAACACCTGGTTGGGAACCAATAAGTCGCCATCATCCACATGCCAATGCAAGGCTACATCACCGCCGAGCTGATTAAATACTTGTTCTGCCCATGCTTTTCCGCAAAAAACGCCTTCTTCACGGGTGATTAACACCGCTTCAGCATGTTTATCTGCTGGAATAAGTTGCGCGGTTATATCGGCATTAAGCATATCTTGCGGGGTTTGGGCTGGCGTATGGCCTAGGTCTTCATCAAGTGCAGCTTTAACGGCATGACGGATGTCATTTTCAATCATGTGAATGTCCTTGAAATTACAACTAAATTGAGTTGCTTGGGCCAACTCAATGTTTAAAAAATGAGAAACAATATGCCTATTACTTTATCACAGTTGTTAATTTAAAATATAGCAGTCAAACTGTTACTGTGTTGGCTGCTAGGGCAATATTATTTTAAGGTTTTACAGCGACGAACCTTGGTGCTTTTTTATCTTTTATCGTAGGTATTTGTTGCTTGCTTTTTGGGCACTGATAATGGTGACTTACTGATGGTTCGTTGAAATGCAAACTGCAGCCACGCAGGCATGGTTAATTCATTACTTGAGATTTTATTATTAATTATGGATACACAATTGAAATCAGGCTGGCATCAAGGTGCACGGCTATGCCCATCACCGCATTTTAACCCGCGCCCTAATAATGAGGTTAGCGGCTTAGTTATTCATAATATTAGTTTGCCTGCAGGTTGTTATGGCTTGCCGCACATTGATGGTTTATTTCAGGGCTGTTTAGCGGTGGATGCAGATCCAAGTTTTGCTGATATTGCCGGGCTTGAAGTGTCGGCACACTTTTTAATTCGCCGCGATGGTGAGTTAGTGCAGTATGTTAGCTGTGATGACCGAGCGTGGCATGCTGGGGTTTCGTGTTTTAATGGCCGAGAAGGTTGTAATGATTTTACCATTGGCATTGAAATGGAAGGCACAGATAGCGACCCTTATACCGATGCGCAATATCGCGAATTAGTGCAATTAACCTTGGTGTTGTTTGCGCAATATCCTATGCTTAATCAAGCAAATATCGTCGGACATTGTGATATTGCTCCTGGACGCAAAACCGATCCAGGTGATAGTTTTGATTGGCAAAGATATTTAACTGCATTAACGGCTAAGTCATGATGTTAGTGTTACTTTAACCCAATATTTTTTAGATTGTTTGCAGAGGTCCCATGGCACTATTTTCATTGTTAATTGCAATTATGGTTGAGCGCTTAAAGCTGTTACCCGCACATTGGCAATTTGATGATTTACTTTCTAAATACCAGCAATTATTTTGGAAAGATAAAGCATTAGATTCTGCTGGCTGGGTTGCCTTTGTGGTGCTACTGCCAGCAATGACACTGTTTTTGGTGCTGCTGTTACTAGATGGTGTTTTTTTCGATGTGATCACCTTATTGATCTGGATGCTGGTTTCGATTGTGTGCTTTAGCCACCAAAGTTTACGGGCGGCATTTAAAAAATATATGCTGGCGGCTTGTCGCGGCGATGTTCAAGCCTGTTATCACCATGCAGAAAAGCTCGATTGCAGTGAATGTTTAGATGCGGTTGATGAAAAAGACTTAGGTCAGCAGATTGGTAAAACCGTGGCTTGGGTTAATTATCGCTATTATGGCGCGGTGGCATTATATCTGATTTGTTTTGGCCCTGTTGGCGCAGTGCTTTATTGTTCGGTGCGTTTTTATCAGCAATACAATCAGCAGCAGCAATTGGATATGCCATTTATTGATCAATTATTATTTTTATTCGATTGGTTACCGAGCCGAGTATTTAGCTTTGGGTTTGTATTAAGTGGTCACTTTGCTGCAGGTATTTCACAGTGGCGGAAGCAGGTTTTTAACCCTAATAATAGCGCCAAAAATATTGTTACCTATACCGCTTTAGCCGCTGAAGTGATGCCTGAGCAAAGCGATGCCCCTGTTTGCGCACAGCCCACATTGGCACTGCTTGCATTGAGCAAAAGAAACTTTATTTTACTGGTTACGGTATTATCGGTGCTGACTATATTTGGTTTGGTTAGCTAATAAGTTTTAATTGCGGTGATGGGCGGCCTGAGCCGCCGAAATAATGATCATAAGTTAAAACAGTGTTTTTATAAATTGTGCTGTGTAAAACGGATTTTTATAGCTACAATCTAAGCTTAAAATGAGTTTGTTATAGCGATAATAAGGCAATCAATGCTTTAGCGCGATAACACCGAGATGGTCAAACCTCTTAGACGTTTTTTTTCGTTATGCTCTTGCTCAAAGTGCGTAGCGATGTTTGAAACCTTCAATTAACACCCATTCAACGCTCGTCTAACTAGACATCAATTGTTTGATTTGATAAAGTGCGCTATATCATATAAATTGGTAAGACCAATTGACAACGGAGCCGAGCCCCAAATGGCTTATAGCAAAATAACTCAGCCTAAAATTTCAGATGTGATCATGGAGCAATTAGAGCGCATGATCCTCGAAGGAAGTTTACAGCCTGGGCAAAAATTACCGCCTGAGCGCGAGCTTGCTTTGCAATTTGAAGTGTCACGCCCTTCATTACGTGAAGCGATTCAAAAGTTAGAAGCCAAAGGCTTACTAATGCGCCGCCAAGGTGGCGGAACCTACGTTAAAGAACAACTTTGGCAAAGTCTTGCCGATCCTATCGTTGAATTAATGCATAACGACTCAGAAAGTCAGTACGACTTACTGGAGTTTCGTCATGCCACTGAAGGCATGATGGCTTATTTTGCTGCGCTGCGTGGTAATGATGCCGATATGCAAAGCATTAAACGTTCAATTAACGAAGTTGAAGCGGCTGTTGATGTAGAAGCGCAGGCTGATGCCATTGTGCGTTTTTACCGTGCGGTAGCCGAAGCGTCACACAATGTGGCGATGTTACACCTTGTACTCAGTTTAACCCCTGTGCTGCACAAAAACGTGGCACAAAATTTAGAGCTTTTAAGCCGTCGCGAAGAAGCATCTACCATGGCGAATGAACATAGGCGAGCACTGCTTGCTGCCATTATTCGTCGTGATCCTGAAGCGGCACGTGAAGCCTCGAACGAACATTTAAGTTATATCGAGGAAGTCATGTTGTCAGTGAGGGAAGAAGACAGTCGGTTACAGCGTAGCTTGCGCCGCTTAAAAAGTGGTGTTTGATACCGATTTATAATCAAACGCATTATAAATTTACCGAAACACATTAATTATCTGTATCTAGAGAAAGGACAGCGACATGTCTGAAGGTATTCTACAAGACTTAGATCCATTAGAAACTCAAGAATGGGTAGATTCACTGCAAGCCGTATTAGAGCAAGAAGGCCCTGAACGTGCACATTATCTACTTGAACAATTAATCGATAAAGCGCGCCGCAATGGTACACATTTACCATATAAAGCGACCACTGCTTATTTGAATACGATTCCATCTGGCCAAGAGCCACATATGCCTGGTAATCAGGAAATGGAACGCCGCATTCGTGCTATCGTTCGTTGGAATGCACTTGCAATGGTATTACGTGGTTCTAAGAAAGATTTAGAGCTAGGTGGTCACATTTCAAGTTTTGCTTCTAGTGCGACTATTTATGATGTGTGTTTTAACCACTTCTTCCGCGCTCCAAATGAAAAAGACGGCGGCGATTTAGTTTATTATCAAGGGCATATTGCACCGGGTATTTATTCTCGTTCTTTCCTTGAAGGCCGCATCACTGAAGACCAAATGAATAATTTCCGTCAAGAAGTTGATGGTAAAGGTTTGTCTTCATACCCGCATCCCAAGTTAATGCCTGATTACTGGCAGTTCCCGACAGTATCTATGGGCTTAGGTCCTATTCAAGCGATTTATCAAGCACGTTTCCTTAAGTATTTGACTGACCGTGGTATTAAAGATTGCTCTGAGCAAACGGTTTACTGTTTCTTAGGTGATGGTGAGTGTGATGAGCCTGAAACATTAGGTGCAATCGGGCTTGCAGCTCGTGAAGAATTAGATAATTTATGTTTTATTGTTAACTGTAACTTACAGCGTCTTGATGGCCCTGTACGTGGTAACGGTAAGATTATCCAAGAGCTTGAAGGCGAGTTCCGCGGCGCAGGATGGGAAGCTGTTAAAGTGATTTGGGGGCGCTACTGGGATCCATTACTTGCACGTGATACTAGCGGCAAGTTATTACAGTTAATGGAAGAAACCGTAGATGGTGAGTACCAGAACTGTAAAGCTAAAGGTGGCGCGTACACTCGTGAGCATTTCTTTGGCAAATACCCTGAAACTGCTGAAATGGTGGCTAACATGTCAGATGATGACATTTGGCGTTTAAACCGTGGTGGCCATGATCCAGTTAAGATTTATGCTGCGCTGCAACATGCTAAAAACACTAAAGGCCGTCCTACAGTAATCCTTGCTAAAACAGTTAAAGGTTACGGAATGGGCGATGCGGGCGAAGGTAAAAACATTGCCCATAACGTGAAGAAAATGGGCATTGAATCGCTTAAATACTTCCGCGATCGTTTTAATATCCCGATTAGCGATGATCAGTTAGAAGACATTCCTTACTATCATCCAGGTGCTGATTCTGAAGAAGTTAAATACTTAAAAGAGCGCCGTGCTGCCCTTCATGGTGCTATGCCAAAGCGTCTTGAAAAGTTCTCTAAAGATATTGAAGTGCCGCCATTAAAGATCTTTGATTCAGTACTTAAAGGCTCAAATGGTCGTGAAATCTCA
The DNA here is from genome assembly GCF_002874355.2 of Shewanella sp. 10N.286.48.B5. Classification (NCBI taxonomy): domain Bacteria; kingdom Pseudomonadati; phylum Pseudomonadota; class Gammaproteobacteria; order Alteromonadales; family Shewanellaceae; genus Shewanella; species Shewanella sp. 10N.286.48.B5. The sequence continues at coordinate 3,508,374 of NZ_MCVG02000001.1, read as the reverse complement.
AGCACTATGTCATTTGTGCGTATTTTAACGGCATTGCTTAAAGACAAGAAAATCGGCAAGCAAATCGTACCGATCATTCCTGATGAAGCGCGTACCTTTGGTATGGAAGGTTTATTCCGTCAAGTGGGTATTTACGCTCATGAAGGGCAAAAATACGAGCCACAAGATTCTGATCAAGTTGCTTACTACCGTGAAGATAAAACCGGTCAAGTATTGCAAGAAGGGATTAACGAGTTAGGTGCAATGTCATCTTGGGTTGCTGCGGCAACCAGTTACTCAGTTAACGATACCCCAATGATCCCGTTCTACATCTACTACTCAATGTTTGGTTTCCAACGTATTGGTGACATGGCATGGGCTGCTGGTGATATGCGTGCTCGCGGCTTTATGGTCGGTGGTACTTCAGGTCGCACAACCCTAAACGGTGAAGGCTTGCAGCATCAAGATGGTCATAGCCATGTATTAGCTAACACGATTCCTAACTGTATTTCTTATGACCCGACTTATGGTTATGAAATCGCAGTGATTGTACAAGACGGTATTCGCCGCATGTATGGCGAGCAAGAAGACGTGTTCTACTACTTGACTACCATGAACGAAAACTATGAGCAGCTTGCGATGCCAGAAGGCAGCGAAGAAGGTATCGTTAAAGGTATTTATAAGCTTGAAACTCTTAAAGGTTCAGGTAAAGGCTCTGTACAGTTAATGGGTAGCGGCACGATTTTAGAGCAAGTACGTAAAGCGGCTGTGGCATTATCGAAAGACTTCGGTATTACTGCTGACGTTTACAGCGTGACTAGCTTCAATGAGCTAACCCGTGATGGTCAGGCTGCAGAGCGTTACAACATGCTGCACCCAACTGAAACGCCTAAAGTGCCTTATATTTCTGAAGTGTTATCAAGTGATGCGCCAGCTATTGTAGCAACGGATTACATGAAGATTTATGGTGAGCAATTACGTGCTTACATTCCAACTGATTATAAAGTACTAGGTACTGACGGCTTTGGCCGCAGTGATAGCCGTGAAAACTTACGTCACCATTTTGAAGTTGACGCTAAGTTCATTGTTATCGCGTCATTAAAAGCCCTTGTTGACCGTAAAGAGTTACCTGTAGAAGTGCTAACGAAAGCTATCACTGAATACGGTATCGACGTTGATAAGATCAATCCACAGTTCGCATAGGGAGAAACAAAATGGCTGAATTACAAGAAGTTTTGGTTCCTAACCTTGATACTGATGCTGTGCAGGTTATTGAGATCTGTGCTGAGATTGGTGAAGTGCTTGAAAAAGAAGCATCAATCATCACAGTTGAAACGGATAAAGCGACTATGGATATTCCAGCACCCTTTGCTGGGAAATTAGTTGAACTGAAAGTGGCTGTGGGCGATAGCGTTTCTGAAGGCTCGCTAATTGCGGTACTTTCTGTAGAAGCGGCTGGCGATGCGCCAGCGCCTGCAGCTGAAGTGGCTGCACCGGTAGCGGCGCCTGTTCAAGCCGCTGCTGCTCAAACCGCGGCTCCAGTAGCAGAAGCGCCAGCAACCGTTGCGGGTGGCACTGAAGTTATTGAAGTGCATGTGCCTGATATTGGTGATGCTGATAATGTTGATATTATCGAAGTGTTAGTGAGTGTGGGTGAAACCATTGAAGCTGACACAGGGCTTATTACCTTAGAAACTGATAAAGCAACCATGGAAGTGCCTGCGCCAACCGCAGGTGTGGTGAAAGAACTTAAAGTGAACGTTGGCGACAAGGTTTCACAAGGCTCTTTAGTGCTGATGCTTGAAGTAGGCACTAGTGCTAGTGCGCCTGTTGCTGAAGCAGTATCAGCGCCTGCAGCAAGCTCTGATCCTGCAACATCGGTTGTTGAAGTTAAAGAAGTTGCAGTACCAGATATTGGTGATGCCTCTGATGTAGATGTGATTGAAGTGCTAGTTGCTGTTGGCGATATGCTTGACGTGGATACAGGTTTAATTACCTTAGAAACCGATAAAGCCACCATGGAAGTACCAGCGCCATTTGCCGGAAAACTGGTTGGTTTAACGGTTAATGTTGGCGATAAAGTATCTCAAGGTAGCATTATTGCTATGGTTGAGACGCAATCAACCGCACCTGCAGCTCCATTGCAAGCCGCTCCGGCAGCTAGTGCTCCTGCAGTTACTGCAGCAACACCAGCACCAGTTACCGCTGCGCCAGCAAGTAAGCCGCCTGTGCCGCATCATCCAAGTGCTGGTAGCCAACCTAAAACCGGTGCTGTACATGCATCACCTGCAGTTCGCCGCTTAGCGCGCGAATTTGGCGCTGATTTAACCCAAGTGAAAGGCTCTGGCCGTAAAGGACGTATTCTGAAAGAAGACGTTCAAGCCTTCATTAAATATGAACTTAGCCGACCTAAAGCGAGTGCTGCCACAGCGGTTGCTGGTGGCGCGGGTGGCTTGAATGTGATTGCAGCGCCTAAAGTTGATTTCAGTAAGTTTGGTGAAGTGGAAGAAGTGCCATTAAGCCGTATCCAGAAAATCTCTGGGCCTAACTTGCATCGTAACTGGGTGACGATTCCACATGTGACTCAATTTGATGAAGCTGATATCACTGAATTAGAAGCATTCCGTAAACAACAAAATACACTTGCAGCTAAGAAGAAAGCGGATTACAAAATTACTCCGTTAGTATTTATGATGAAAGCCGTGGCGAAAACACTGGCTGAATTCCCTGTATTTAACTCAAGTTTAAGCCCTGATGGCGAGTCGTTAATCCAGAAGAAATATTTCCATATTGGTGTAGCGGTTGATACGCCAAACGGATTAATGGTGCCAGTGGTTCGTGATGTCGATAAGAAAGGCATTGTAGAGCTTTCTCGTGAGTTAACGGATATTTCAATTCGTGCCCGTGATGGCAAGCTGAAGTCAGCAGACATGCAAGGTAGCTGTTTTACTATCTCTAGTTTAGGTGGCATTGGTGGTACAGCATTTACCCCAATCGTTAACTATCCTGATGTGGCTATTCTTGGGGTATCAAAATCAGAAATGAAGCCGAAGTGGAATGGCACTGATTTTGAACCTAAGTTGATGTTGCCACTATCGTTATCATACGACCACCGTGTGATTGATGGGGCAATGGCTGCCAGATTTAGCGTGACATTATCAAGCATTCTTAGCGATATTCGTACGCTAATTTTGTAAACAAAAAGGCTGCTCATATTGAGCGGCCTTTTTATTCTTATCACTAGGATTGTGATCAGTATCAAACAAAGGGTAAAATGCGGCCACCTTACAAGATTTGACCACATTTTGCAGTTTGGACGGTTTTTCCGCCAACGATAGATAAAATAGAGGAAAACATGAGTAACGAAATCAAAACTCAGGTAGTAGTACTAGGTGCCGGCCCAGCAGGTTATTCAGCAGCTTTCCGCGCTGCAGATTTAGGTCTAGAGACTGTGATTGTAGAACGTTTTAGCACCCTTGGTGGTGTATGTTTGAACGTGGGTTGTATCCCATCAAAAGCACTTTTACACGTCTCTAAAGTCATTGAAGAAGCTAAAGCCGTTGCCGATCACGGTGTTGTTTTTGGTGAGCCTAAAATTGATTTAGACAAGTTACGCGGCTTTAAAGAAAAAGTAGTAGGTCAACTGACTGGCGGTTTAGGCGGAATGTCTAAAATGCGTAAAGTTGATGTGGTAAATGGTTTAGGTAAATTCACTAGCCCAAATACAATGGAAGTGACAGCTGAAGATGGCACTGTAACAGTGGTTAACTTTGACAATGCCATTATTGCAGCGGGTTCTCGTCCAATTAAACTGCCATTTATCCCACATGAAGACCCACGTATTTGGGATTCAACTGATGCTTTAGAACTGAAAGAAGTTCCTGAAAAGTTATTAGTGATGGGCGGCGGTATTATCGGCCTAGAAATGGGTACGGTTTACTCGTCTTTAGGTAGCCAAATTGACGTAGTTGAAATGTTCGACCAAGTTATTCCTGCTGCTGATAAAGATATCGTTCGAATTTATACTAAAAAGATTAAGAAGAAGTTTAACTTAATCTTAGAAACCAAAGTAACTGCAGTTGAAGCGAAAGAAGACGGCATTTATGTTTCTATGGAAGGTAAGAAAGCCCCATCTGAGCCAGTTCGTTACGACGCAGTATTAGTTGCTATTGGTCGTACACCAAACGGAAAAGGCCTAGACGCTGAAAAAGCTGGCGTAAATGTAGATGAGCGTGGCTTTATCAATGTTGATAAGCAAATGCGTACTAACGTACCTAATATCTTCGCTATCGGTGATATCGTTGGCCAACCAATGCTTGCGCACAAAGGTGTGCATGAAGGTCATGTTGCTGCTGAAGTTATTTCTGGTCTTAAGCACTTCTTTGACCCTAAAGTTATTCCTTCAATTGCATACACAGACCCTGAAGTCGCGTGGGTTGGTCTTACTGAGAAAGAAGCCAAAGAGCAGGGCGTAGCCTATGAAACGGCATCATTCCCATGGGCTGCAAGTGGCCGCGCAATTGCTTCTGATGCAAGTGACGGTATGACCAAGCTCATCTTCGATAAAGAAACTCATCGCGTTATCGGTGGTGCTATCGTTGGTGTTAATGGCGGTGAATTACTTGGCGAAATCGGCCTAGCAATTGAAATGGGTTGTGATGCTGAAGATTTAGCCTTAACCATCCATGCTCACCCAACGTTACATGAATCTGTAGGTCTTGCGGCTGAAGTTTATGAAGGTTCAATTACTGATTTGCCAAACCCGAAGGCAAAAAAGAAAAAGTAACATGTAGCTATTTGTAGCAATTTGTATCAAAGCACCTTTCGAGGTGCTTTTTTTTGCTCTAAATTTACTTTTAGGTGATATATTCAAATATTGTATTAAATTTAATTGTTTTTGTTGTTGCAGGCATAAAGCCATATAGGTTCACATAGAAGCGCTTAGCATAATAAAATCAATAAAAGAGTAACCCAGTCATAATGATAAAAGGAATTAAATCGTTTCTCACCTTGGTCGTTCTTACCCTTAGTTGCAGCTTTCCAAGCGTGGCTGACGATCTTGTCCAACGTTTATTTAATATCAAAGATGGCCTGGTTAATTACACTATCAATGACATTGCATTTGATGATTATGGCTATGTTTGGCTGGCAACTGAGCAGGGAGTATTTCGTGTTAGCGATACTGTTACCCGCCGCATTGATCAACCTGATAGTGATAATGCATTAGCTGCAGAAAACATTCATCTTATCGCTAAGGTGACTTCTCAGCGCCTTCTAGTCGCTTCTGGCACATCGCTTTACCTCTACGATATTAAACTCAATCGTTTTTCAGATGACATTATTGCCGGCCTCATAACTAGTGATGATTCTATTGTTGACGAAACACGTCTAGATAATGGTAACTTAATTCTGCTTACCCGTTTAGGTCAGGTGCTTGAGTTTGATGTGAATTCATTGTCAATCTCAGCGCTAACAGCCCAAGAATTGGATAAGACATTGCAATGGAATAGTGTTAATCAGCTAAGTGATGGCCGCTATATTTACTCATCCGCCTATGAAGTTGTGATAAAAAATGCCTGGGGCGAATTGATAAAACAAGTTAAGCGACCTATAGATAATATGTTGATTAAAAAGCTATTTGTAGATGCTGAACAGCGTATTTGGATCTTAAGTAACAAAGGCTTATATGAGCTAACCCTTCAAAGCTATCGGATGACTGCTACCACTGCGCTTCCTTTTGATATTCGTGGCGCGGTTGAAGGTAGTCGTGGTCATTTGTGGCTTAATACCAGAAGTGGGCTATTTTCATGGGATAAGCAATCATCGAAGGCAATTTCATATAAAGAGGAATTAAAAAATGATGCTGACGTTGATTATATCGACGATATGGCTGTTGATGACGATGGTTTAATTTGGCTTGGCGGCGCAGGCGAAGGTTTAGCGTTACTGGCAATAGCTCCTGAATTTTTATTGGAAAGTTTCACTCGTTCATCAACTTATCAAATTGAAGATGACATGATTTGGAGTATTTATGCCGAGCAAGATAAAGTTTGGCTCGGCGGTGATGGTGGCTTGACCATTGTTGATAAATCAACCAAGACTTCAAAATATCTTATCCCTGCAGGCTTTGAAGCGAGAGATTCAATTTACGGCGTTAATGAGCTTGATAATCAGCATATTGTGGTAACAACAACCAGTGGACTGTTTGTCATTAATAAACAAACTGATCAGCAAGTTGATTTTAGCCATTTTGCTGCATCAAGTGACTCGCTAAAAGGTAAATTGTTATTTAACTCCTATGCAGACCCACTGTTTAGCGGCAGGGTTTGGTGGGGAGCAGATAATGATGTTTATTATTGGCAGCCAGGGTTAGACAATATCGTCACTGTGTCACCGACAGAGCATATTCTTCTATCCCACTCAGTGAACATTCGAAGTTTTTTCCGTGAAAATCATGATCGTCTGTGGATCGGTGGCGCAGGTCTATTTGGCTATATAGATAGCAATAATAATGTCACTTCATTAAACGCAGCGTTAGGCATTAACCACAAGGATATTATGATTACTAATATCCACCAAGTTGATAATACAACCCTGTGGTTAGGGACTCGCCAAAATGGGGTCATTGTTTTTGACACCCAAACCCATGAGATTTCATCCATGAGTGACTATTGGCATGTTGATTGCCCGACGATTTACTTTATCGAGCAAACTGAAAAAGATCATTTGGTTGGCTGCAGCTCTTCGGTCATTAGACAAAATAAACAGACAAAAGCCATTGATGTATTTTTTACTAGCGATGGATTTATTGGTAATGAGTTTAATGAGTCAGCAGCTTATTATGACCCTAATGCAGGCTTATATATTGGCGGCCCTAATGGGGCGATGTTAGTTGATATTGATAAGCTTGCACCTCGAGTAAGTAATGATGATATCGCCCTTGAGTCCATTGCGATTTACTATGAGGACAATACAGAGTATCACTTGATACCTGAATCCTTTAACTTAGTGCGCCCTGGGGCTAACTTAATCAGTTTTCAAATAACCACTTTCGACTACGTGAATGAAACGCCAATCAGCTTAAAGTACCGTTTGCTTCATGAGCATAATAGCTTAGATAGCCAGTATATTTATCTGCAAGGCCAAACTCAGATTAATATTGCTGACTTAAAAGCGGGTAAATATACCCTAGAGCTATTGCATAAACAGCATGGGGTGTGGGCAAGCAGTCCGTTTCAATTTAGTTTTAAGGTTGAACAATTTTGGTGGGCGTCACAGTGGTTTAAAGCCTTAGTGCTTTTTGCCATTCTTTTTGGGGTATTTACCTCTTTATGGCTTCGTAAAAAACAAATAAACCGTGTTATTGGTATTAATCAGGCATTAAGGGAAAGTGAAGACAAATTACGTCAATCACTGCGCGGTAGCGATTCAGATTTATGGGAGTGGCAAGCTAGCACTAACCAAATCCAATTTGATAATAAATCGGGTCTGTTGGGTGAGAGAAGAAAGTTATCTTATCTCGTGCCTGATATACCGATTGTTGCCGCCGATAAAGATAACCTCCAGCAGCAATGGCGAGCTTTGTTAAAGGGCGATAAAGAAACCATTGATGTAGAATTTAGGTATCACCGTGGTGAAGAGGCTATTGGTTGGCTGCGCATCAGAGGCCGCGCAGTTACCCGCAATCAGACTACAGGGCAATTAGAGCAAGTTGCCGGTATTTATACTGAGGTGTCTGAGCAACGTGAGCTTCAAAATGAAATTGATTTGTTTGCCAAGGCATTTGAAAACACCTCAGAAGGCATGTTAATTCTTGATAGTCGCAAGCGGGTGAAATTACTAAATACCGCAGCTACAACTATCTTTATCAGCAAGCATGAAGCACTTGATGGAAGGGGGTTTGAGTCATTATTGTATGTGGATCATGGCTCCAAAAATATCGATGATTTATTGCAAAATAGCCGCTCATGGAATGGCGAGTTAAGCTTTAAACGGGGGAATAATGAACATTTTCCTGTTTGGGCTAATATCTCTAAAATGTCTGATAAGCGCGATATCTCACAGCACTATGTGGTGGTGTTTTCAGATATAACCCAGCGCAAACAATACGAGTCTAATTTACGGCACTTAGCCAATAATGACGTGCTTACAGGCCTTGCTAATCGAGCGATGTTTACTCGTCAGTTACAACAGATTATTGAGCAAGCTAGCCACACTAATGAAAAGTTAGCATTATTGTTTTTGGATTTAGATCGCTTTAAGCACGTCAATGACTCTTATGGTCATAGCATGGGGGATGCTTTACTCGTTGAAGCGGCTCAACGCTTAAAAAATAGTGTTGGTGATGATCATCTGGTTTGCCGTTTTGGTGGTGATGAGTTTGTCATATTGGTTCGAAATGCTGATTCTATTGATCAGATAAATTTGATTGCTGAGCAAATTTTACAAAGGTTTGCTACGCCGTTTAAATTATTTGGCCGTGAGTTTTTTGTTTCAACCAGTATTGGTATCAGCATGTGGCCTGAAGATAGCCAAGATTCTGAAACCTTAATTAAAAATGCTGATTTAGCCATGTATCACGCCAAAGAAGAAGGCCGAGGTAACTTTCAATATTACTCTGCTGAGCGCAATGCTGAAGCGCAATATCATTTGAAAATTGAAGCTGACTTACGTAGCGCCATCGAAAATAACGACTTTGAGCTTTATTACCAACCTCAGGTAGACATACTCCAAGGTGATAAATTTGTAGGGATGGAAGCGCTGCTCCGCTGGCGTCACCCTATCGAGGGCTTTATTCGGCCAGATATCTTTATCAAGGTGGCTGAATCTTGTGGATTAATTATTGATATAGATCGCTGGGTGCTGCGCCAAGCCTGTCTCGATGGTGCAAGATGGCATGCCCTTTACGACCAGCCTTTTCAGCTGTCAGTCAATGTGTCTGCAGTGCAGTTTAGACAAGTTGATTTTATTGAGAATTTAAAAGCGACCTTAGCCGATACTGGTATGCCGGCAAAGTGCCTTGCTATGGAAATTACCGAAGGGGTGTTGATGAAAGAGCTGCAGGTGGCAAGATCGCATTTAACCCAGCTTAAGCAGCTTGGTATTGAGGTGGCCATCGATGATTTTGGCACCGGTTATTCATCACTGGCGTATTTAAGAAGCTTTGAGGTGAATACCTTAAAAATCGATCGCTCCTTCTTAATTGATATTGCTACTAATGAAGCTGATCAAGCCATTGTGAGCAGTATTATTGAACTGGCAAGAAACCTAAAATTACAGGTGGTCGCAGAAGGGATAGAGTCTCACGCACAAATGGAGCAAGTTTTTAGCCGAGGTTGTTATATCATCCAAGGGTATTTCTTTGCCAAACCTATGCCAAAGGCTGAGCTGGATAAGTTTATCGGGATTAGGAAAAAGCTGTAATAAAGCGAAGTTCGCATGGTTAACAGTAAGTTATAAAGGTTTTATTCATGTGAGTTTTCTCTGTTAGAATGACGCGGTAGATCATGATTAAAGATAGGATGCTTTATATGGGCCGTAAGATTGCACTGCTGTTACTACTCAGTTTATTTTCACACAACTTAATGGCTAAAGAACGCCAGTCAGTGGGATTAGTATTAAGTGGTGGCGGCGCAAAAGGCGCGGCGCATATTGGGGTGCTTAAGGTGTTAGAGCAGCATCGCATTCCGGTTGATTATATTACTGGTACCAGTATCGGCTCCTACGTCGGCGGCATGTATGCCTTAGGTTATAGCGCCGCAGAAATCGAACACATTATGCTTAACTCCCCTTGGGCTGATGGCTACTCAGATACCATTCCTCGAGAAGTACTTACTTACCGCGATAAACAACACCGCGACAAATTTAATATCCCCATTAACGTAGGTTATAAAGATGGCGGCTTAGCCGTCCCCAGTGGCTTATTACTTGGCCAAACCATGTCGCAACTATTACGTTCATCAACTGATGTGGTAGAGCAATTTGGCGATTTTGATGATCTAGCTATTCCTTATCGCGCTGTGGCAACTGATCTAGTTACTAGTCATGCAGTGGTATTAGCTCAAGGCAGTATCGTTAAAGCCATGCAAGCCTCTGCAACGGTACCCGGGGCATTACAACCGGCTGAAATAGACGGCAAGCTACTGGTTGATGGTGGCATCTCAAATAACATGCCTGTCGATGTCATTAAAGCCATGGGCGCAGATGTGGTCATTGCCATTGATATTGGCTCACCATTGGCCAGCAAAGAGCAACTTAATGGCACGATTGCGGTGTTGGAGCAGCTTTCAACCATTTTGACCAAAGCCACCACAGAGCATCAAAAAACATTATTAACCGATGATGATGTGCTGATCCGTCCTGCGATTGATGACATGAGCACCACTGACTTTGATATCATGCCTGACGCATTAGCTGCCGGCACAGTGGCGGGCGAAGCAGCGCTGCCAATGTTGACACATTTAAGTGTCAGCGCTGAAGAATATCAGGCCTATCAAGACAATAAACAACGCGCCAAATTACTACTAGTTAATCAAGTTAACCGCCCAGTGATTAAGATTGTATTTGATAATCAATCTAGAGTGAGTGAAAGCCTGTTAGATGAAGAGTTAGCTCTTAAAAAAGGCACAGTGATCACCAAAGAAGCCTTAGACGAGGGCATAAAACGGCTTTATTCCCTTAATAAGTTTCAGCGTGTTGATGCCGAGTTTGAAGACACAGAAGCTGGACGCATATTAACAGTGACCACCCATGCCAAATCCTGGGGACCAAATTATTTTGACGCCGGTTTTAACTGGGAAGATGACTTTACCTTAGATTCAGCCATTACCCTTAGTCTGGCTTATACCATGGGTGAGCTGACTGATAATGGCGGTGAGTGGCGTAACGAAGTTCAGTTAGGTTACGACAAGCGAGTTAGCTCAGAATTTTATCAGCCATTAGACAGAGACCAAGACTTCTACATTCGTTCTAAATACGAATTCGAGATCAAAAACTGGGATTATTATGATGATAACAACCGAGTCTTTGAGCTTAAAAACACCCTAAATCAATTGGCATTTGGAGTGGGTTATAACTATTCCCACGCTGGATTAATTGAGATTGGCGCAGTGGGTGAAATAGGTGATTTAAGTAATAAAGCCGTTTCTGCCCAAGATCTTGAATATGGCTCTTATGGCGGCTATTTTTCCTTTAGTTTTGACACCTTAAATAGCATTAGTTTCCCTACAGAAGGGCAGCGGTTAACGTTTACGGCCTCGGTAAGAAATGAAGATTATAAAGGCGCGGTTATTAATGACTCTGATGAACTATCTTGGCAGTTTGAAGCGGATTGGAAAGGGGCGCTTAAGCTAGGTAACCATGCCATTGTAGGTAAAGTCGCTTTAGCCACCGTTGATGTGGACCGTGATTTTACTTTACATGTTGCAGAGCTCGGTGGCTTTTTAAATCTGTCCGGTTTTCATAAAGGCGCATTGGCAGGTGCCCATAAAGCCTTTGGCGCCTTGATTTATCAATATGATTTAGGCCGAGATGTGTTACTCAGTGATGTGCCGTTATACATAGGTACTAGCTTTGAAGCGGGTAATGTGTGGACTAATCGTGATGCAGTGGACTTTGATGACCTTATCTATGCAGGTAGCTTATATTTAGGCACTGATACCAGCTGGGGTCCTGCCGCACTTGGCTTTGGTTTGACAGATACTGGCGAGCAATCGTTTTACTTATTTTTAGGTAAAAACTTTTAATTGTTCAGTTTGAATATAAAAAGCTGCCGTATCTTTAGATAAGGCAGCTTTTTTTATGGCAGATGTTAGCAAGACACTACTACTAGATATTTTCAATCAATGATTTAAGCTGACCTAAATGTGCTAGCTGGTGGTGAGCCACTTGCCAGCGAGACTGACCGGCGAATTCAGTCGCAGGGATTGCCACCGTTTGCATGCTTGCCGCTCTTGCTGCGATCAGGCCATTAAATGAGTCTTCAATAGCTAAGCACGTTGCAGGCTCAACGCCTAAGGCCGTGGCACAATTTACATAAACCTCAGGGTGGGGTTTGCCATATTGCAGCTTTTCGGCAGAGGCTATGGCCTCAAAATAATCCCTAATAGCCAGTTTATTCATTACTGCAGCAATTAAGTCACTGGACGATGAGGTAGCTAAGCCAATTTTTAGCCCTTGCTGCTGACAAGCTTGTAATGCTGCCACTACCCCCTGCATCGGCTTGCCTTCAGTTTCAATAAAGTGAATAACCCCATCAATAATTTGTTGGGAAACCGCTTGATTATCATACTCAGGCCAAGGGTATTTTTGATACCAATAGTGGACCAGAAGATCAATTCTCATGCCGGTGGTTTTTTCGGCATCAGCAAGAGTGATAGGCACGCCCAATTGACTTAATACTGCCACCTCGACTCGTTGCCAAGCGGGCTCGGTATCAATAATGACCCCATCCATATCAAAAATAACCGCGTTAATTTTTATCAATGTCATAATAGTCCTGTTTACTATTTTGAATATCTAAGCAATAAGGTTGAATAAGTATGTTGGTGGGTGCAAGTGATTAATATTAGCCAAATAACTATGCCTAACAGTCAAAATAATTGCAAAAAAATAGCGACAATTTGCTGAAGTAGACTCGGTTAAGTTTAAATTGTATGTATTATTTAATATATTGAATTAAATCATTTTTTATAATGTTTTAAACTATCGTCTAATTTTATTTGTTTAAAGTGAGCTGTAAATTAGCCATCGAACTCAAAATTCAGATAGATTTCGCCTCCGATAGAGTGTGATCTAATTCATACTTTTGCAAACCTGTAGTATACTACGGGTCGGATTTCAAGCCCGAACCTGTGGAATGGTCATTCTCTATATTGAATGACGTTCAGTTTCGCTGTTAGGCGCAATAACAAAGAGGAATGTTGCCGTGCTAGAAGCATATCGTAAACACGTCGCAGAACGTGCTGCAGAGGGTGTTGTCCCTAAGCCATTAGATGCACAACAAGTGGCTGAATTAGTGAAGTTAGTTGAGATGCCGCCTGCTGGTGAAGAGGCCGTGATTCTTGACTTATTAGAGAATCGTATTCCCCCAGGTGTTGATGAAGCTGCCTACGTAAAAGCAGCATTCTTAGATGCAGTGGCTCAAGGCACTGTATCGTCACCCATCTTTTCAGCTGAGCGTGCTACCGAGCTATTAGGTACCATGCAGGGCGGTTACAACATTGAACCGCTTATCGCTCAATTAGATAATGATGCACTTGCGCCAATCGCGGTTACTGCGTTATCAAACACCTTGTTGATGTTTGATGCCTACCACGACGTGGTAGAAAAAATGCAAAAAGGTAATGCTTTTGCTAAGCAAGTTGTTGAGTCTTGGGCCGAAGCAGAATGGTTCTTAAACCGTCCTAAATTAGCTGAAAAGATCACCTTGACCGTATTTAAAGTATCAGGCGAGACAAACACAGATGACTTGTCTCCGGCTCCTGATGCATGGTCTCGTCCAGACATCCCATTACATGCTTTAGCGATGCTGAAAAATGCCCGTGACGGTATTGTACCTGATGTTGCTGGCACTGTTGGTCCAGTTAAAGAAATCGAAGCCCTTAAAGGCAAAGGTTACCCGCTTGTTTATGTGGGTGATGTTGTTGGTACCGGTTCTTCACGTAAATCAGCGACTAACTCAGTACTATGGTTCATGGGCGATGATATCCCTTATGCGCCAAACAAGCGTGCTGGTGGTTTCTGCTTAGGTGGTAAAATTGCCCCTATCTTTTTCAACACCATGGAAGATGCAGGCGCGCTACCAATCGAGCTTAACGTCGACAAGATGAACATGGGCGATGTTATCGACATCTATCCATACGAAGGCGTCGTTAAGCGTAACGGTAGCGATGAAGTTATCTCTACGTTCGAGCTAAAAACCGAGGTACTGCTTGATGAAGTACGTGCTGGTGGCCGTATTCCATTGATCATTGGCCGCGGGTTAACTGACCGTGCCCGTGAAACATTAGGCCTTGCGGCTTCTGAAGTGTTTGTTCGCCCACAAGATGTGGTTGCAACCAATAAAGGCTTTACGCTGGCACAAAAAATGGTTGGTAAAGCATGTGGTGTTAAAGGTATTCGCCCAGGTCAATACTGCGAACCTAAAATGACTTCAGTTGGTTCACAAGACACCACAGGCCCAATGACCCGTGACGAACTGAAAGATTTAGCATGTTTAGGCTTTAGCGCCGATTTAACCATGCAGTCTTTCTGTCACACTGCGGCTTATCCTAAACCTATCGATGTGAACACTCACCACACCTTACCTGATTTCATCATGAATCGTGGCGGTGTTGCACTGCGTCCAGGTGACGGGGTTATTCACTCTTGGTTAAACCGTATGTTACTACCTGATACCGTTGGTACTGGTGGTGATTCACATACCCGTTTCCCAATCGGTATTTCATTCCCAGCCGGTTCTGGCCTAGTAGCATTTGCTGCTGCAACAGGTGTTATGCCTCTTGATATGCCTGAATCAATTTTGGTGCGCTTTAAAGGTGAAATGCAACCAGGTATCACCTTACGTGACCTAGTTCATTCTATCCCGCTTAAAGCCATTGAAATGGGTCTGTTAACGGTAGAGAAGAAAGGCAAAATTAACGCTTTCTCTGGCCGCGTATTAGAAATTGAAGGTCTTGAGCAACTTAAAGTTGAACAAGCATTCGAATTATCTGATGCATCAGCAGAACGAAGTGCTGCAGGTTGTACGATTAAGCTAGATAAAGAGCCAATCATTGAATACCTAAACTCTAACATCGTGATGTTGAAGTGGATGATTTCTGAAGGTTATGGTGACCGCCGTACCATCGAGCGTCGTATTACAGCGATGCAAGAGTGGTTAGCAAACCCAGAGCTAATGGAAGCAGATGCAGATGCTGAATATGCTGAAATTATTGAAATCGATTTGAACGATATCAAAGAGCCAATTCTTTGTGCGCCAAACGATCCAGATGATGCGGTATTACTATCATCAGTTGCAGAAACAAAAATTGACGAAGTGTTCGTTGGTTCTTGTATGACTAACATTGGTCATTTCCGCGCAACCGGTAAAATGCTAGAGAAGTTTGCCACGACCTTGCCGACTCGCTTATGGATTGCACCGCCAACTAAGATGGATAAAGACCAGTTAACTGAAGAAGGTTACTACGCGATCTTTGGCCGTGTTGGTGCGCGTATCGAAATCCCAGGTTGTTCACTGTGTATGGGTAACCAAGCACGTGTTGCTGAAGGTGCGACCGTTGTTTCAACGTCAACGCGTAACTTCCCTAACCGTTTAGGTACAGGTGCAAATGTGTACTTAGCTTCAGCTGAGTTAGCAGCAGTAGCGGCATTATTAGGCCGTCTACCGTCACCTGGAGAGTACCAAGACTACGCCAAAGAATTAGATGCTACAGCGTCTGATACTTACCGTTACTTGAACTTTGATCAAATTGATTCTTACACTAAGAAAGCTGACAGCGTGATTTTCCAAACTGCGCTTTAATCTTTAAAAAGATGACTGACGTTTAAAAGCGTCAACTGAAAAATGCCAGCGATTAAGCTGGCATTTTTAATGGGCGAGATAAATTACTTTTGTATATTTCGCCAACCTTCAATTTCAGGTGTTGAGAGCAAATAGGAGTGAAAAGTCAGAATTCCAATGGTTCTTCTTATGCGTTCAGCCCAAATTAAGCCAGCAATGAAACCTAGAAATAGTGAAAGATATAAGGTTGAAAACATGCCTTCTAAGCCAAGCATATCTAAAATGAATAAGTTGATAATGGCACCAATTGCCATGGGTTATATCACTATTTGAAAGTATAGCCATCCGACAAGAAGGTATCCTTGAGCATACATATACCATTCTAGAGGTTTGAATAAATTGATTTTTGACATGGGGTCACTCTTGCTTGAGAAAACTCTGTTAATAATTAACGCCTAACTTAAAGGGTTTTCGTATATAAGCTATTGATAATAATATACTACATTTTAATATTTTGGTTCAAAGAGTTTATCAAGATAATCAAGTTCGCCCAGAACTCTCGTTAGAAACGTGTCATTTTTGATAAAATATTACTTAGCCAGCTGGGACTATGATTTATAAATAATTCAAGTAAGGTGATCAGTTTCACTTTATTAAGCTGATACTGAAATGTCCAAACTGCGTTTGGAAAAAGTCGTGGGTTATCCACCCACACCCGACCAAGAGGGGAAACAACAGCAATCCCCCTCTTTGATCACCCATGCTTGTGATGATAGATTGGAATATCGATATTTTGATTGAATTATATGGAGTCAATTAAAATGTAATTTAAAATTAATGTTGCGATCATTACTTGAGACACTTTGATTTATTGTTGTAGTCTGTTAACATTTTGTAATTACATGGAATTAAATCGGTTTTCAAGGATGATTAGAGTGTTTTTTACACTTTTGGGTATTTTGCTTTTTGTTTTATGCAGCTCAGCTTCAGCTAGAGTAGTGTATGTTTTTAATTCCCCATTAGACATAACACGTTATTACACAACTCAAATAGTAGGCGAGCAAAATAACGCTAGATTTGAATTAATCGAATTTGATTCTAATCAAGTGCTTTTGTCTCACCGCATTCTATTGAATCCACCACTAGATATCAGTTGCCTTGATAATACCTTATCAAACCCTAATACAGGTTTCGCATACAAATATACAATAACTGGCCAAACCCTAGAAAGTTGTTCAATTAGCCCAACCGCTGTAGCCTCGACTTATATCGATGCAAGTGAATTAGCTCTTGAGGCTAGTGTCATGATTTCTAAAATCCATTCGGATATTTTACCAGATCACCAATTACTCGGTCATATTCTATTTGATCGAGTGTTTCAACTTACTTCATTAAAAAAATTCAGGGTTTTACTTCCTGGAATTGCAAATCAGTTACAGGAAAACATAAACAGCTGATTGTTAATGAGGGAAATCATACTTTTCAAATATTGTTACTATCTAAAAGGAAATAGAATGAAGCAGTTTAGTTTTAGTAAAAGCGCTTTATGTATAGGCTTAGCGCTAGGGTCTACATCGGCAATGGCAGCTAATAGTTGGCTCTCAAGGGTTAACACTGAATCAGAAAATTATGAGGCGAAAGTTTTAGTTGCTTCACAGCTGCAAGCTGTTCAGCAAAAAAGTAATAGCTCTGCCAAAGCTGTATTTGATATTACAGTTTCTTTGCATAACAACCCTGAAGGCTCTGATCAACAACAGTATGAAGAAATATTAGGAAATTTTGCTGATGGTATATGTGAACAATCTAACGGTGAACATAAGTTAGGCAAGGTCAGTATCTTTAGAGAGAACAAGCATCGATCTAAGTCAGATATTATTTGGGGCGCAAGAGAGTGGCCTAGAGCTAATGCATCAGGTTTTGGTGCAAATGGTATGCACATCTGGTTTGGTGATGTATTTCCTAATGGTACTGGGCCAGGTACTGATTATGATATGTTAAGCAACCCTGTTGGTGCTGGCTATACCCTTGCTCATGAGTGGGGCCACTATGCATATGGATTATTCGATGAATATAAAGGCAACTCTGCAACAGGGATTAGCAGTAGAACATTAAGCACAGATATTGCTACGGACTCAATTATGAGTAATCAATGGCAAGCTGTGAATGGTGAAATGAAATGGCTGAATCATTCAACTGCGAGCGTTATTGGTAACCACAGCAGAACAGCACAAGGTCGAGTTTATGGTAAAAGTGCTTGGGAAGTTTTACTTCAAGATACCAAAAATGACCCTAAGTCTGGTCGTAAAACAGCGCAACCAAATCGAACTCGTTTTACCACTCTCGCCAACAACGCACCTGACTTAGCAACCCCTTTAAAAGAAGAGTTGCCAGGTTTGCAAGCGACCTGTAGAGAGCAACTTAACTTTGTCTGGGTTGAGGGTGATATTGATATGCAGGTCGTGATAGATCGCTCAGGGAGCATGTCCGGCTCTCCAATTAATAACGCGAAACAAGCAGCTATAACTTTAGTTGATGCAGTTGCTGAAGGCACCACAGCAATGGGGTTGGTATCGTTTTCTAGCACAGCGACCCAAGATTTCCCTATACAAATAATTCCAAATGCAGATACAACCGTTAAACCCGCATTGAAAAATACAATTGACGCAATTCGTTCAACAGGAAGTACAGCTTTATTTGATGGTAGCCAACTTGCGTTAACTAATTTAAATAATTATCAAAATACTTCCGGTAGTGGCGCACCAGGAGTGGTATTTTTGCTAGCAGATGGTGATGATAACAGTTCTAGATTTAGTGAATCTGAAGTTATAGTTGAATATCAGCAAGCAAATGTGCCTATTTTTAGTTTTGGTTATGGCTCTGCATCTCCAACTGGACCACTGCTAACATTAGCCAATTCAACAGGTGGCAAGTACTTTTCATCTCCAACAACCTTGGCTGAAATTACTGATGCTTTTTTGCAAGCTAATGCTGTTGCAACAGACAACCAAAACATTGTCTCGTCATCTATGAACATTGCAAATGGTAGCAGTGTTGTAAAAGAAATACATATTGATTCAGGGTTAGATAATATCAATATCTTTATTAACCATAATGGTAACCCTGATGAGATTTTACTAAAACTTATCGATGCTAATGATGCAGAGGTGTCTGGTATAGATTTTGCCTGTACTCAGGTGTCATCGACTCAATCTTGTAATGTTAATATCCCTAATAGCATTATTGCGTCGCTAGGGCATGGGCAATGGAAGCTAGAAGTTTTAAATAATCAAACAAATTATCCTGTAGACGTAACAGTTAATGTAATTGGGGAGCCAAGTTTACAAGGTAGCTATACTGTTTCTGTAGAAGGTTTTGCTGGGAATGCCGTGACTTATCCTAATCCGATGATTTTAACAACGGCATTAACCAAGGATAAATTGATTACTGGTGCCAACGTCATTGCTACGATAATCGATCCTGCACAAAGAGAAACTACTTTATCGATGCTTGATGATGGTTTAGCGGGGGATGCAGTTGCTGGTGATGGTATTTATTCAGCTATTGCACCATATAGCCTTAATGGTATACATCAAGTTGAGGTAAATGTTAATAATGCAGACAGTAAAGCTCAATATACAAGTACTGGGTTATTGACCCCTACACTCGATGGTTCTGAACCAGAAGAGGAAGCTTTACCTACTATTGATGAAAACTTTGTTCGTATTACCAAAACTTCCTTAGTGGTGTCAGATATTCCTTATTCTGATGGCGATGACAGTTATTTTTATTCAACTTCTCTTGAAGCTGATAATACTGGTATAGATGGCATGATCGATCTGGCGGGAGATGTTGATTTTTATGTTGTTGAAAATATAGATACGACTAAAGACATGGTAGTACGTGTATCTGACTTTAGTTTAGATATGCTGCCATCATTAGCTATTTATAAATCTGATGGATTAACCATTATTACTGAAGGCATCACTGTAGTAAGCAATCCATCATCAACGGATTATTTATATTTCAAAATAGCTTCAGCAGACTTAGAAGCAAAGATATATGTCTCTGTTAGTCATGAAGATTCAGCGGCAACTTTTGGAGGTTATATAGTTAGTGCTGGTGAGCCACTAAACACAGATGTACCGCCAAATTATGCGCCTGAAGTTAATGATGATGTTACTATGGTTTGGGTCGGTCAGACAGTATCAATCTCTCCGTTAGAGAATGACACAGATTTAGATGGAGACACGTTAGTTATTGATAGTGTAGATACGTCATCTTTAAGAGGGGGAGTAACGTTAGTAGGCGAAACATTAACTTATGATCCAGGTTCAGCTTTTGATAGTGAAGCTGAAGGTGCAAGGTTAATCGACAGCTTGACTTATACAGTCACTGACAATAAGGGGGCCTTTGTAGAGGGTAAAATAGACATTACAGTTAAAGTTAATACCTCTCCTGATGCAAACCCAGATAGCGTTTCAGTGGATGAGGATAAGACAGTAACGATAAGCCCTTTATTAAATGATGCTGATGCCGATGGTCATAGCTTTACATTGACGAACACTCAATCTCCTTCTGATGGTGTATTAGTCGATAATGGTGATGGCAGTTTAACCTATGATCCTAATGGCCAGTTCTCTAGCTTGATTAAAGGTGAAACCGCAACTGAATTATTTACTTATTCAATTACTGATGAACTAGGCGCTGTAAGTACTGGAGATATAACAATTAATATTGTTGGTATTAACACTGCCCCAGAAGCTATTGCGGATGTTGCTGAAACAACTAAAGGCGCTGATGTACAAATTAACCTTATTGCTAACGATTCGGACGCAGACGCTGATGATTTATCGGTGATCAAAATTGATAGCTCAGAGCTTAAAGGTTTAGTAACTAATAATGACGATGGTACTGTAACCTACAGCCCTAATGGTCAATTTAGTGAGTTGTACCAAGGCGAATCAGCAACAGAAATATTCAGTTATACAGTTTCTGATGGTGAAGAAGAGGCTGCAGCACAAGTGACAGTCACTATTAATGGAGAAGGGACTAAACCTATTCCTGATGTTGAACCTGAAAAAGAAAAGTCATCAGGTGGTAGCATGTCATGGCTATTATTGTTGTTGACGCCTCTGGTGTTCAATAGACGTAAACCTAAATAAACGTTAGTTTTACTAGTAATAATGGACCAGTTTTCTGGTCCATTATTTAGTCTCTAAAACAGTCAGGAAGGCTTGATAAGAGCAGTTTAAATATTTTGCAGTTACGTAATAAATAGAGTAAAAATTAGAAGTTAAAACCAAGATCCAATTAAAGGCGTAATGCCTAATTTAATCTTATGAATACTTAATATTCATATTAATCAAAGGTTCACGAGAACCTTTCTCTGCACGTAAACGAGCCAAATAACGTTCCCAGATTTCCACTTGTTGGTTACCCAGTTCAAATAAAATCTTCCACGAAAACAAACCGGTATCATGACCATCATCAAAAATGATTTTTACTGCATAATTGCCTACAGGCTCAATGGCAGTGATATTGACGTTTTTCTTGTGGGTGACCAAAATTGGATTGCCGTGGCGCTGCACTTCAGCTGAAGGGGAGTGAACACGTAGCATTTCGCAGCTGATATTAAACACTTCACCGCTTTCAAAGCTCACTTCAAGTAACTTAGATTTACGCTTTAATTTAAGATTGGTTACAACGGGGCTATTGGCTTGCTGGTTCATGGCATTGCTCTCTTTAAAATACTGTCAGCAACGTTAAGATACTCTTGGCTGGCAATGATAGACAATAAAAAAGGTGATAGTCCATTGTGGCACTATTCACCTTTAATTTCCTAATATCTGTGAGGCTAAATTAGTAATAGATCACAGCTAGGTTGAGATAAGCTTAAGTAATCACTACAAAATGAAGCGGCTTAAGTCTTCATCTTCTACTAGGGCATCTAAGTGATCATTGACATAGTCGGCATCAATTACAAAGGTGCTACCTGATTTTTCTGAAGCGTCATATGAAATCTCTTCCATCAGCTTTTCCATCACAGTATGCAGGCGACGAGCACCGATGTTTTCAGTGGTCTCGTTCACTTGCCAAGCCGCTTTAGCAATGCGTTCAATACCACATTCACTAAATTCAACTTTAACGCCTTCAGTCCCCATTAACGCCACATATTGCTCGGTTAATGATGCATGTGGCTCAGTTAGAATACGTTTAAAGTCATCAGCGGTGAGTGCACTTAGCTCAACACGGATTGGTAAACGACCTTGAAGCTCAGGGATTAAATCCGATGGCTTAGACATCTGGAATGCACCTGAGGCGATAAACAAGATGTGGTCGGTTTTGACCATGCCGTGTTTAGTGGTCACAGTACAACCTTCGATTAATGGCAGTAAGTCACGTTGTACCCCTTCACGTGATACGTCAGGGCCTGAGCTTTCGCCGCGCTTACAAATCTTGTCGATTTCATCTAAAAATACGATACCGTTTTGCTCTACCAAGTCGATAGCTTGCTCTTTCATGTCTTCTTGATTGACAAGTTTTGCAGCTTCTTCTTCGATAAGCAGCTTGAAGGCTTCTTTAATTTTAACCTTTTTACGGTTTTCTTTAGTTTGCCCCATGTTTTGGAACATACTTTGAAGCTGATTAGTCATCTCTTCCATGCCTGGAGGTGACATGATCTCAACACCCACTTGCGGCGCGGCTAAGTCGATATCAATTTCTTTATCGTCTAGCTGGCCTTCTCGTAATTTCTTACGGAAGATTTGACGGGTATTTGAATCATCTTTCTTTTCAGTATCCCAGTCTTCTTTTGGCTTAGGCAATAGGGCATCAAGGATGCGCTCTTCTGCAAGCTCTTCAGCGCGATGACGGCCTTTTTTCATTTGCTGTTCGCGGGTCATTTTCACGGCTGAGTCAGTTAAATCACGGATGATTTGCTCAACTTCTTTACCGACATAACCCACTTCAGTGAATTTAGTGGCTTCTACTTTAATGAAAGGCGCATTAGCTAGTTTTGCTAAACGGCGGGCAATTTCAGTTTTACCGACACCGGTTGGGCCAATCATTAAAATGTTCTTTGGCGTCACTTCTTGGCGAAATGAGGCTTCAAGTTGCATGCGTCTCCAACGGTTACGAAGCGCAACGGCTACAGAACGTTTAGCATTTTTTTGACCAATGATGTGCGAGTCTAGCTCATGGACAATCTCGCGTGGGGTCATTTCAGACATAGATAATTCCTTACGTGCTAATTTAGTAGTCGATTTGCTCAACGGTTTTATGTTGGTTGGTGAATACACATATATCACCGGCAATCGTTAATGATTTTTCTGCAATGTCACGGGCACTTAAATCGGTATTTTGTAATAAGGCTAGCGCAGAAGCGTGGGCATAGTTGCCACCAGAACCAATTGCAATTAGGTCATGCTCAGGCTGAACCACATCGCCGTTACCGGTAATGATTAATGATTCTTTGGTGTCGGCGACAATAAGCATGGCTTCAAGGTTGCGGAGCATTTTGTCGGTGCGCCAATCTTTGGCGAGTTCAACGGCTGATTTTAATAAATGGCCTTGATGCATTTCGAGCTTGGTTTCAAAACGCTCAAAAAGAGTAAATGCATCGGCTGTGCCGCCAGCAAAACCTGCGATAACTTTATTTTGGTATAAGCGACGCACCTTACGTGCATTGCCTTTCATGACGGTATTGCCAAGGGATACTTGGCCATCACCTGCGATGACAACTTGATTATTGCGGCGAACGGAAACGATAGTAGTCACGGTAAATCCTCTTAACGACTGCAGCGTAAAATAGTCTGCTGCTGGTTGATAAACTAGATATGGGGGTGGTTAATAGAAATTCAAGGGAATAAAAAAGACGCTAACAATGTTAGCGTCTTTTTTGAGTTGTTTATAAGTTCTTGGCTACTGAGGCTGAACTCTCACTTCGCTAAGTTTAGTATTCCCATAGCCAAATTTGGCAGCCATTAATGCTAGCACGCTGCAATTTATGTCTGGCACGCTCTGCGGCACGTTTTGACTCAAATGGCCCTAAGATCACTTTATGCCACACGCCAGTCGTGCCTTGGGTCGCTCTCACTTGGGCTTCTAGACCTTGAAAGGCAATCACGGCTTTCATTTCTTCAGCCTGAGCAAGCTTTCTAAATGAGGCGCATTGCATTTGGTAAGGGCCTTGAGACTTCATCGCACCTTCTGGCACTTCAATATCAATACTTTTATTTTCTAGCTCTTCCAAATAAGTCCACTGCTCCGTTGGCTTTGGCGGCAGGGCATTAGGGTCTTTTTTCGCAGGTTTTGGCGTTGGCTTTTCAACCACTTGGCTTGCTGGTGCTGACTCAGGCGTAGCATCATCAGAACTACCACTGATAAACCACAAGAAATAACCAAAACCGCCTAACAGTAAAATGACCACCAAGGTCGGCAAATAAGGAATAGAGCGCTTTTGCTGAGCTGCGCCTCTCTTTTTAGATGCAGAACGTTTTTTGGGACTAGGCTTTTTATTAGCGTAATCTCGGCTCATTTACATACGCTCTAAGGTTTCGATGCCTAACAGCGACAAACCGGTTTTTAAGGTTTTTGAAGTTAACTGCGCCAATAATAAACGGCTTTGTTTTTGCGCTTCAGTTTCAGCGGCAAGCACAGGGCAAGCTTCATAAAAACTTGAGAATTCACTGGCTAGCTCATAAACATAGGCACACATAACATGTGGCAAGCCTTTTTCTGTCATGCGAGTTAATACTTCGCCAAACTGAGCAAGCTTAGTGCCGAGTTGCTTTTCTTTATCGTGTTCAAGCACGATTTTAGCCTGACTTAAGTCAACATCTGCTGCACGTTTAAAGATGCCTGCAACACGGGTGTAAGCATAAAGTAGGTACGGAGCGGTATTACCTTCAAAGCTGAGCATTTGCTCAAAGCTAAAGATATAATCGCTGGCACGGTTTTTTGAAAGGTCAGCATATTTAACTGAGCTAATACCCACAACGCGAGCCACTTCAAGGAGTGTCTCTTCGTCCATATCAGGGTTTTTGCTACGCACTAATTCAACGGCGCGAGTGTTTGCTTCATCGAGTAAATCCACTAACTTAACAACGCCACCACTACGGGTTTTAAATGGACGACCATCAGGGCCATTCATGGTGCCGAAACCTGTGTGCTCTAGCGATAAACCTTCACGGACGAAACCGGCAGTTTTAGCCAGTTTGAATACTTGTTGGAAATGCAGTGCTTGGCGCAAGTCGACAAAGTACAGGGCGCGATCGGCTTTTAATACATTTGAGCGGTAACGCATTGCCGCTAAATCAGAGGTGGCATATAAATAACCGCCATCTGCTTTTTGAATAATAACCGGTAGAGGCTCGCCTTCTTTGGTGCGAAACTCTTCTTGGAATACCACTTTAGCGCCATTACTTTCGCTTAATAATCCTTTAGCTGCTAAGTCTGTAACCACTTGGGCTAAATCATCGTTGTAAGCACTTTCGCCATGAACATCTTCACGGGTTAAGGTCACCCCAAGACGTTTGTATACCTCATGACAATGGGCTAACGAAATATCATTAAATTCACGCCACAGTTTGTTGCAGTATTCATCACCTGATTGCAGTGATACGACTAAGTTACGGGCGCGGGTAGCAAAGTCGCTTGATTCATCAAAACGTACTTTTGCTTCACGGTAGAAGGTTTCTAAATCAGATAGCTCAAGATCAGCTTGTTCGCCATGAGCTGCGCGAAGCTCTTCCATATATGCCAGTAACATGCCGAACTGAGTGCCCCAGTCACCCACATGGTTTTGACGAATGACCTTATGGCCTAAAAATTCTAGTGCGCGTACTACACTGTCACCAATAATGGTTGAACGTAGATGACCTACGTGCATTTCTTTGGCAAGGTTTGGTGATGAGTAATCAACTACAATGGTTTGTGATTCAGGTAAGGTGATCCCTAAATGCTCACTGTTTAATGCATCTTGCAGTTGATTCGCTAAGGCATTTTCATCAATAAAGAAGTTGATGAAACCAGGGCCTGCAATTTCAACTTTAGCCACATGGCTAGATGCCGGTAGGTTGTCGATGATTAGCTGAGCGATATCGCGCGGGTTCTTTTTAGCAACTTTGGTTAGCATCATCGCTAAGTTAGTGGCTAAATCACCATGAGTTTTATCTTTAGTGCGCTCAACTTGAATGCGAGCCTGAAAATCAGCTGGGACAATGCCTTGTTGCTTAAAAGAGTCGACGGTTTGTTCTAGTAAAGATGCAATATGTGATTTCATGGGCGTTTATCAGCACTAACTTAAAGTAAAAGACAGGAGTAACCGACTATTTTAGCCGCTTTTGATACTCGAATGCTATCTCGATAGTGTTTTTATTCGAGATTTTTTTTAAATTTCAGCAAAGCGAATTTTATCGCAGAATAAGCCAAGCTGATTACATTAAATCTTGCGGGTCGCGGTCAATGCTCCAACGGCATTTTTTACTTTCAGGCAATGCCTCAATGGTTGGCAATACTTGCTCAAGAACCTGTTGTAATCGTTGTCTATTTTTAGCTTGGAATAATAACTGGCGGCGGTATTTGCCCGCTTTACGATCCAATGGAGCAGGCATTGGGCCAATGACTTCAAACTCTTTATCTTGGGGTAATAAGCTGGCCACCTGATTGAGAAAGCTATCGGCATCTTCTGCTAAATGGGCATCGGCTCTAAGCAGCACCATGTGCCAAGCGGGTGGTAACAGGGCTTGTTGGCGCTCAAGTAATTGCCCGCGGGCAAACTTACCATAACCGTGCTGCAGTAAATCCCTTAATATGGGGTTATCACTTTGATGGGTTTGTAGTAATACTTTACCGGGCTTATCAGCACGGCCGGCGCGGCCTGAAACCTGGGTATAAAGCTGCGCAAAGCGCTCTGGGGCTCGAAAGTCAGCGCTGAATAAAGCGCCATCGACATCCATTAATCCCACTAAAGTCACATCTGGAAAATGATGCCCTTTAGCTAGCATTTGGGTGCCCACTAAAATTTTATATTCACCTTTTAAAATGCCGTTGAGCTGTTTTTCTAATGAGCCTTTTCTGCGAGTGGTATCACGATCGATCCTCACTACCGGATATTGGGGAAACTCTTGTGCTAAGGCTTGTGCCAATTGCTCTGTGCCGGTGCCATGGCCCATTAACATGGTGCTGCCGCACTCATGGCATTGATGAGGAATAGCATATTGATTGCCACAATGGTGACAGCAGATTTCATTTAAACCTTGATGAACAGTAAAAAAGGCATCGCAGCGATCGCATTCATGCAAATGTCCGCACTCATGACAAAGTAGGGCTGGCGAAAAGCCACGGCGGTTTAGAAATAGTAATACTTGGTTGCCCGCATCTAGGTGCATACGCATTTCATTGATCATTGAGGCGCTCATGCCGGCCTTAAGCGGATGGGAGCGAATATCGATAATTCCTTGCTTCACTTTTTGGGCTGCACCTGCGCGTTCGCCGAGTTCTAAGTGGGCATAACGGCCTGAAATGGCATTCTGTAGCGATTCTAGCGATGGCGTTGCCGAACCTAAAATCACTTGAATATCTTCTAAGTGGCCGCGCATAACAGCTAAATCGCGGGCGTGATAACGCACCCCTTCTTGCTGCTTAAAGCTGCTGTCATGTTCTTCATCAAGAATGATAAGCCCCGGATATGCCATTGGGGTAAATAATGCCGAGCGAGTGCCGATAATAATCGCGGCTTCACCGCTACGGGCCTGACGCCAGGCTTCTAAGCGCTGGTTGTCAGTTAATGCGGAGTGAATAACGGCAATATTGACATCAAATCGGCGCTTAAAGCGGTTAATGGTTTGCGGTGTTAAGCCTATTTCAGGCACCAAAATCAGCGCTTGTTTACCTTGCTTTAGGATAGTTTCTAATACTGACAAATAGACTTCGGTTTTACCAGATCCAGTAATGCCCTCTAATAAACTGCAATGAAACCCTTGCTGCTGATTAAGGATAGATACTGCCACTGCTTGCTGTTTATTAAGTTTAAGTGGGGTTTCTGTCATGACCAATTGTTGACGCCAGCTTAAGTCGGCGGCATTGGTGATGTGTTGGCGCTCAACCCAGCCTTTATCTTCAAGGGCTTTTAAGGCCAATTTACTGAGCTCTTGGGTGGTAAATTCATCTTGGCTGATGGCCGACTGCTGCAGTAATTCGAATAATTTCTTTTGTGCTGGCGCTCTTTTGAGCACGCTGATATCGACTTGCTTGCCTTGCTCGTTTAACGCAAATACAGTCACAGTCTGCGGTTGAGCACTTGACCCTTTACGCAGGGCAACCGGTAAGGCTTGGCTGAGCATTTGCCCTTGGCTGGCAAAGTAATATCTTGCCGCCCAAAGTGTTAATTTGTACAAACTTTCAGGCAGTAACGGTTTATCATCCAGCAGTTCAGTGATAGCTTTAATCTTGTTTGCTGGCACGTCGCAGTCATCTTTAATGGCAGTAATAAGCCCAATTAGTTGCTGTCGACCAAAAGGCACTTTTACCCGCAGTCCAAGCTTTATTTGTGCTACGTTGGCTTCAGGGATTTGGTAACTAAAGGTTTGCCGCATGGGAACGGGCAATGCAACCTCAACAAACACAGGCATAAGTCATCATCATTCAGAATTGTGAAGCTCTAGTTTACTCCAGCTAGACCGTAAATAAATAGGATAAGAGAAAATTGATGTTAAAAGGATTATTTAGCAAACATACCCTAGCACTGTCTGTGTTTTTATTTTCGTTTAGTGCCCAAGCAGCGCTGAGTCATATCAGTATCAATAGCCGCCATTTTAAGCTAGATCAGCATCCGCAATTAAAGCTTAATATTGTGGCCGCTAACGATGATCTTTCACGGCTGAGTTTTCACTTACGTCAAACCGTTGGAGCAAATGAGGTTGTTGAGGAGTTAATGCTGCAACCTGTGAGTCGCTTTATGCTCTATGCCATAGGTGTTGATGATGTCAGTGACCCTAATGCTAAGCTGATTGTCAGTGAATATAAGGGCAATAGCTGGCAGCAGTATGCGGTATTGTCGGTATTTGATGCCCCTTACATAAAGCCAAATGGTCGCAGTGATATTAAAATCGATGCCGCTAAAGCACTCAAAAAAGTCCCGTTAGCTGCAACACCAGCCGAAAAGGATCCTATTATTGTAACGGCGAGTAATAACAGCAATAACAGTCAAGCTTGTATGGTTGAGCGTAATAACACTGAGACCTTATGGGGGATTGCGTCACGTTATGCTACATCGTGGAATACCCATGTTTATGGGGCGATGTTAGCGCTTTATGAGGCCAATCCTCAGGCGTTTTCTCAGCAGAAAATTCACTTAATCAAACAAGATGTGCCATTGCGATGCCCGACAAAAGTTCAGTTGAATCAATATATAACAAAGGCTGATGCGAAGCTTGAATTTGAGTCGATAGAAGCTAAACACCGTAGCCAATAAATAGCACTTGTTTGGTCTGGACACATACTGTACTATTGCGCGCCTAAAACACTATTGTTATTAACGCATGTGGTGCTCAACTTCGGGTTGGGAGAGCGACGTGGCCTCTATTAAAAGGTAATCCAAATGAAAACAGGTATCCACCCAGACTACGCTGAAATTACTGCAACTTGTACTTGTGGTAACATCATTAAAGTAAATTCAACTGCTGGTAAAAACTTGCACTTGGACGTATGTGGCGCATGTCACCCATTCTACACTGGTACTCAGAAAGTTGTAGACACTGGTGGTCGTATCGACAAATTCAACAAGCGCTTTGGTGCACTTGGTAAAAAATAATTGCTCTTGCAATTATTTTAAGAAAAAGACGCTTCGGCGTCTTTTTTTGTAGCTGTCACTTTTTACACAAATTTATTTTCAGCTGAATAAAGTTTTTGGTTATAAATTATATAAACTCAACTGAGACAATAATATTGTTATTTAGACAAACTTTTGACAAGTTTAAGTAGCATTTTACGGTTTTTATTAGCAAATCTTGTTATTTTTCTACATTTTTAAGTCCTTGATTCTTAATGTGATGGTTAATTTTTTGATTAAAAAATATAACTTGACCAAATTCTAATTATTAAAGGTAACTTTTGTTATTTTTTGATTTATAATCCCAGCAGAAAGCGATCGCTGACGGATTAGTTTGATCTCAAGTTATTTTTAACTGGCCTCGTTTTCGCAGAATTACTTTTACTTCGCCGTATCACTTGCCTCACTCAGGAAAATACAATGCCAGATTTTCGCCAACAAGCTCTCGAT
This sequence comes from Shewanella sp. 10N.286.48.B5, assembly GCF_002874355.2. Taxonomy (NCBI): domain Bacteria; kingdom Pseudomonadati; phylum Pseudomonadota; class Gammaproteobacteria; order Alteromonadales; family Shewanellaceae; genus Shewanella; species Shewanella sp. 10N.286.48.B5. The sequence continues at coordinate 3,478,612 of NZ_MCVG02000001.1, read as the reverse complement.
TACCATGAATTCCCAGTTGCAGGTAAAACTGCTGTAACCCTCACTAAACCAGCGCAAACCAGTCATGATCTGTCGCTGGCATACAGTCCTGGTGTGGCAGAGCCGGTAAGAGAAATTGCGGCAAACCCTGATGACGCATATCGTTATACTAATAAAGGTAATACCGTTGCGGTGATTTCTAACGGTACGGCAATTTTAGGCTTAGGTAACTTAGGCCCATTAGCATCAAAACCTGTAATGGAAGGTAAGGCATTACTGTTTAAGCGTTTCGCCAATATTGATTCAGTTGATATTGAAGTGAAGCACAGAACTACGGCAGATTTTATTAATACGGTTGAGTCGATTGCAGATACCTTTGGCGGCATTAATTTAGAAGATATCAAAGCGCCTGAGTGTTTTGAAATTGAAAGAGAGCTTATTGCCCGTTGTAATGTGCCTGTGTTTCATGATGATCAACATGGTACGGCTATCGTAACTGCAGCAGGCATGTTGAACGCACTTGAAATTCAAGGCAAAAAAATTGAAGACGCAGTATTTGTTTGTTTAGGTGCAGGTGCTGCGGCCATTGCTTGTATGACCATGATTGTTAAGTGTGGCGCTCAGCGTGAAAATGTTTACATGCTCGACAGACAAGGCGTGATCCATACTCGCCGTGAAGACATTAACGAATACAAAGCCTTGTTTGCTAACAACACAGACAAGCGTACCTTACAAGATGTGATTAAGGATGCCGACGTATTCTTGGGGCTTTCTGGCGCTGATTTATTAACTGCTGATGACATTGCGCTAATGGCACCAAAACCGGTTATTTTTGCTTGTTCAAACCCAGATCCTGAAATTAAACCTGAGTTGGCTCACTCAATCCGTCAAGATTTGATTATGGGTACCGGCCGTAGTGATTACCCAAACCAAGTGAATAACGTATTGTGTTTTCCTTTCATTTTCAGGGGCGCATTAGACGTTCGAGCCAGTGTCATTAATGATGAAATGAAAATTGCTGCAGTTAAAGCGTTAGCGGCAATTGCTAAAGAACCGGTTCCCGCAGAAGTATTAGCAGCCTACCCACATGTTAATTCATTAAGCTTTGGCCCAGAGTACGTGCTGCCTAAGCCAATGGACCCTCGTTTATTGAAAAATATCGCCAGTGCGGTATCTCAGGCGGCCATTGATTCAGGTGTCGCGGTATTAGATAAGGTACCCACTGACTATTAATCTATTAATGGTTAGATATTCACCTTAGTTAGAAGGGGCATTAGCCCCTTTTTTATTGGCTGAAAATGGCGTTAATAATAAACGAGTTTGACTGCTATAATTAAATGGTGCTGAGTAAATGTCACTATTATTTTTGCAAGATTGCAGCAGATAATATAGCTAAATAAGATTATTAAGCCTAAGCTCACTTTTTTAAAACTGCGACAGCATTTTTTTATTAAACAAGTGATAGTATGACGCGTTCAATATAAGGCGAGACTATTAGTATAAAGTAAACGCGTTTAGCATAAACTGAACATGTGATTTTAATATTATTTTTCTAAACTATTTCTCTAATAATAAAAATGTACTCGCAATAAAATAACAATAACTAATTCCCCTTGAGTGCTGTGTTTAAGCAGGATGCTGATAAATGAAATTAACGAAAATGCTAACCAAAAAGCTGATCAGTTTTTGGCTGTTATCGCTCACGGCTGTGGGCTTTATTTTTTTGGTGGGTGCTATGGTCAGTTTCACGCAACTGACCTATAAATTTCAGCAGCAAAAAGTCGATAAGTTAGGGTTGATGTTAGTTGAACACTATCAATCTAAGAGCCAATCCGCAAACCAATCCAAGAGCCAACCCAAGTATCAGTGGGATTTACATGCATGGCTACCGCCTATGCTGATGGCTTTTAACGCCAATTCATTTAAGTTGACCCGTGGTGATGATATTTTATTTGAGTATTACTCCCCTACGGCAGATCAATATCCCACTCTATATAAGCATACGCTTGATAAGTCGTCTAATTTAGCGATGGAGCTAAATTTGCCTCAGCCTTATCTAGTACAACAATTGGGGTGGTATGAATATATCAGCTTGTTTATTGCTTTAAGCGCCATTGGACTGTTTGTCCGTTTTGGATTGCGCTGGTTTACTGAAGAGTTAGACGGCATTGAACATATTGCTCAGCGTAGTCATTTGATTTTGGATGGAGAGCATCAACAAGCATTGCAATATGCGGCTAAGGCCAGACCACGACTGATTAACCGTGCCATGACAAAGTTACTTGTGCAACTGCAAGATGCCCAAAAAGAGCGTGGCCGTTTTGATCAGTTTATTCGCTCGAATACCTTTTTGGATCCCAGCACCCGCATTGGTAACCGCATATTTTTTGAAAACCGTTTGGAGGCGTTAACGCACCAAGAAACCATGATTGCTCATGGAGTAGTGGTGCTGATGAACTTTGACGACTTAGATTTATTGCAGCAACAACATGGTGTTGAAGAAGTGAATGAGCAGCTTAATGACTTAGTGCAAGCTGTACAAAGGTTGCTGGTGAGATTTGAAGAGTCCATTTTTGCTCGCTACAGTTTTAATCAATTTGTCGTGGTAGCGCCGCAACTTTCCCTTGCTGAAGCGGACAGTTTAGCCGGCAAACTGCTTAAAATTGGCATTAGCCAATTACAAAATCAGTCTGACTCTCAAGATAACTATATTCATTTGGGGGCGGCCTTTTATAAGGCTGGCGATCAGCAGCAGCAGATCGTTGAAGAAGTTGAAATGGCCTTGAAAGCAGCGCAATTGCAACGAAATAATAACTGGTTTATGTATGACAAAGGCGCTGTGGATAAAGAGATCGCCAAAGGATCGGTGCGTTGGCGCAGTTTCTTAGAAAGCACCTTAGTTAACCGCCGCTTTGTGACTGTTACTAAAAAAGTGATTGATAGCGATGGCGCAACTTGTCATCAGGAAGTCTTTAGCCGGGCTATTGATAATCAAGGTAATGAGGTTAGGGCGACGTTATTTATACCTATGGCCAACAAATGTGGCTTGATGCCGCAAATTGAGCGGCAATTAATTGAAACTGTATTGTTTGAGCTAATGGCTAATAACCAACAGCATTTTAGTGTTAATTTAAGCCTCGATTCGCTAACCAGTCGCGCTTTTACGCGCTGGCTACAAACCACATTACTTGAGCATCGCCCTTTAGCATCAAGGCTTACTTTTGAAGTGGCTGAAAATATTGTGGTCAAACATCAACAAGACTTGGTAGCCACGCTCGAAATGCTTCGCAAAATAGGAGCCAGGTTGTGTGTTGACCATGTGGGCTTGCAAGTTGTGGGCACTCACTATATTCAAGAGTGTCATTTTGACTTAGTAAAATTGCATCGCTCTATTATTCACCAAATCCATTTAAAGTCAGAAAACCAATTGTTTATTCGTAGCTTAATTGGTGGCTTATATCGCGCTGAAGTGCAGGTATTTGCTGAAGGTGTCAGCAGTTTTGAAGAGTGGCAAACTTTAAAAATTCTCGGTGTTAGTGCCGCCCAAGGTGACTTTTTTAACCATTAGTATTGACCTTGTTTGGGCTAGCTTAAAAGCGTTTTGCTATAAATTGGTACAATAATTGTATCTTACTGTATCAGTAACGACTCATAGTGGGTCGTTATCGGTAGCCGTTCTGGGAGCAATGATAGATTTTGGCCATTTACTCAGCAGATTTTAGCACATTTAACAGTGATAGCATGTTTGATGAACAAGTGTGAAACTTGTATATCTTCGTTTAACAACCTATCTTATGTATAATGGAAAATTAGCCAAATATTACCCTACAAAATTAAGGGACTAGAGGTTAAAATGACACTCGTTATTTTTTTGACACTTTTTTAGTCTTAGTTGGCTATAGTCGTTATGACATCTCGGTAAGTGCGCTATTTTGATGTTGTATAATTGGTTTGATTTTGGCTGCGTAGAGTTGCTTTTCTATGTCATTACATTTGCGAGTCATTGAAGCACAGGGTTTTGAATGAAAAATGGTTTTTTGAACACATTAGCTTTTTGGCGCAAGCCTCAGCCTACTACAGAGTTAGGCTTATACCTTGGCGCGGATACGATTTCAGTTTTTCAGACTAATATTGTCAGCAATGCTGAACAACAAACTGATTCAAAAACAAAATCCTTTGCAAACTCGGCTAAAAACAGTGTTATTCATCAAATCGCTTTTAATGGCGATAATTACTCAAAAGCCTTTGAAATGCTACAGCAAGAATTTGGTGCAGCTAAGCTTCAAATTGTTTTGAGTGAAGCCTTTTATCAGTTAGTCACTGCCGACAAACCCAATGTACAAGCACAAGAGTTAACTCAGGCGCTATTGTGGTCGGTTAAAGATTTAGTTTCAGAGCCTGTTGGCAACATTCAATTAGATTACTTTGAGTCTTCGTTAAATACATCCGGAAAAATTAATGTGGTGGTAGCCAATAAAGCGCAGCTGTCACAATTGGCACAAGCTTGTGAGCATCATGGTTTTGTCATTAGCGGCATCAGCATTGAAGAACTTGCCATGACCCACTTATTTGACGATGAGTCAGCCCACATGATTGTTAGTCATGTATCAGGGCAAGAGTTGCTATTAACCGTGGTTAAGCAAGGCGAGCTATTAATGCAGCGCCGAGTGCGCGGTTTCAGTCAAATAGATAGCGCCAGTGCCCAAGACTTACAATATGGATTAGCCGATAATTTGAGTTTAGAAATCCAACGCTCAATGGATTACTTCGAGAGCCAATTACGCCAAGCGCCAGTTCATTCGATTAATTTACTTATCAGTGGTGAATCCCAAGCCTTGGTGCCTTTGGTTGCACAAAACTTTAATCAAACGGTCAGTGTGATCTCACACGACTCAGTAAATGGTCATTTTGCCGCCATGGCATATGCGCAACTCGCTGGAGGTGTTAAGTGATCAAAACCACGGTTAACCTGTTTAGCGTAGACTTATTGCCCGCCAAGTTAAGGCTATCTTTTGAGCGCATGATGCTGGCGGCTGCCGCCGTAGTTGTGCTCAGCCTTATCGCCTGGGGTGTTGGTTTTTGGTTGGAGTCGACTCTTGCCAGTCAGCACGGCGCATTATCAAAGCAAAAGTTGCAATTAGACAACCAAAAAGCGGCGTTAGAGCTGCAATTATCCACCCGTCAACCGGATGCGGATTTAGTTGCTAAAGTCGAGCTTGAGCAGCAACGTCTAGAGTTAAAGCAATTATTATCAGATGAAATAAAACAACGAGATAACATGATAAGTCATGGCTACGCAGGCCTGCTCACCGATCTTGCCTCTGTATCTGATAGTTCTGTGTGGCTAAACCGTATCGTGATTAATCAGCAATATTTTGAATTTGAAGGTTTTGGCTCTCACCCCCAGAGCATTCCGCTATGGGTTGAGCGATTAAAAACCACTGAAACCCTTAAAGGTTATGCCTTTGCCACCATGACAATGGATAGAGGCGAAAACCAGCCTTTGGCGTTTAAGTTGGCGAGCACTGCTGAACAGGGGGCGAAGCAATGAAGCAAACATGGCAAAAACTCGCCACTCAGTTTAATGAGCTTAGTCAGCGCGAAAGAGTATTGATTGCCCTTGCCAGCATAATTGTTGTCGCAATGCTGCTTTATATTCCGGTTGAAACTATCTGGAAAGAAAGATTAAAGCTGTCACATCAAGTCACGCAAATTGAATCTGAAAATGATATTTCAGAGCAACAAATTGCGCTTTATCAGCAGCGATTAGCCATGGATCCTAATAGCGATTATCGCAATAGATTGACCATGATTGAGCAGCAAAATCAGCAGATGGATGCCAATTTAGAAAGCCAGATGATCTCCATGGTGCCAGCCAATTATATGCCGACAGTATTAACCACTTTGCTGGGTAATATTAACGATGTGAAGTTAGTGTCATTTTCCTCTATCGCCCCGCAGCCACTTATTGAGGTGGGCGAAGAAGACAAAATGAACTTATATAGCCATGGTATTCGCTTGACCCTAGAAGGGCGCTATTTTGCTATTTTAAAATTTATTCAGTCCATTGAAGCGATGCCAGACAAATTATATTGGAAGCGTCTCGATTACCATGTTGAGCAACACCCCAATGCCACAGTAGAAATAGAGCTTTATACCTTAAGTATTAATAAGGAGTTTATTAGTGTTGCACAATAAGCAGATACTCATAATCACCTGTGCTATCAGCCTAAGCTTTTTGCTATTCAGTAGCTTAAGTTTTGCAAAAGCATTGAGAGATCCGACACTACCAGGCAAAGGCTACGCAGTGTCATCGACTCAAGTTAATCGTCCGGGCTCATTAGTACTTAATAGCATAATGCATAGTAATAAACCCCATGCGGTGATTAACAACAAAATATTTTTTGTTGGTGATCGCGTCGAAGGGGTACGAATTGAATATATTGGAAAGCAATACGTTAATTTAGCTGATGGCAGAAAATTAACGCTATTTCAATCGATAACAGAGCGATAGGAAATCAATAACAATGAATGTAATTAAGTATATAACCCCTCTGCTATCTCTATGTTTGCTAGGTTGTCAAACCACAGACAGACCCGATCCAACCACGTCTAAAAGTGAGCTGAGTCAATCTCTTGAGCAAGCACAAGCGGCGCAAAATATTGTCCCGCCGCCAGCGCAAATGCCTGAAGATGTGCAGCGTGAATTAAATGGTTCAAGTTCCCTTGGCAGAACCAGTGCATCTTTACCGACTGAGCGCCGCTTTGATGTGTCTGCTAACGATGTTGATGCAAAAGTGTTTTTCCCAAGTTTAGTCCAAGGCACCCCTTTAAGTGTGGCGGTGCATCCTGATGTGACGGGCTCTATTTCTGTATCGCTCAATGGCGTGACGCTTTCTGAAGTGATTAAAGTGATTGAAGACATTTATGGTTATGAAGTTAGCCAAGATGGCCGTATTTTACGGATCTTCCCAGCGGGCATGCGCACTGAAACCTATCCGTTAAATTATATTTATATGGAACGTGAAGGCTTATCACTAACCTCTGTCAGTTCTGGCCGTATCTCAGATAGTAATGACAACTCAAACTCTAATTCAAACAGCAATAGTTCAAATAACAGTAATAGCAATAGCTCAAATAACAGCAGTAATAATAGCAATAACGATGGTAACGATAATACCAACGGCACCTTTATTCGCTCGACCACCAAGTCAAATTTTTGGGGTGAGCTAGAAAAAACCTTAGTATCAATTATTGGCGATACCGGTGGTGGACGCCAAGTGGTGATTACCCCTCAAGCTGGCTTAGTAACTGTGAGGGCTTTTCCAAACGAGCTACGCCAAGTCAGCACCTTTTTAAATATTGCAGAAACCCACTTACAGCGTCAGGTTATTCTGGAAGCCAAGATTTTAGAAGTGACCTTATCTGATGGTTATCAGCAAGGTATTCAATGGGATAACGTATTAGGCCATGCAGGTAGCACAGACATTAGTTTTGGCACTTCACCGGGTAATGGCTTAAGCGATCAAATTACTAATGTGATAGGTGGGGTGACCTCTGTCAGCTTAACCGGTACCGACTTTAGCACCATGATAAGCCTGCTGGATACCCAAGGGGATGTAGATGTACTTTCAAGCCCTCGGGTGACCGCATCTAACAACCAAAAAGCAGTGATCAAAGTGGGTAATGATGAGTACTTTGTTACTGACGTATCATCAACCACGGTTGCAGGAACAACGCCAGTGACCACGCCGCAAGTTGAACTCACGCCATTTTTTTCGGGGATAGCCTTAGATGTGACCCCGCAAATTGATGGTGAAGGCAATGTCTTGTTGCATGTTCATCCATCAGTGATTGATGTGTCTGAGCAAATCAAAGAAATTAAAGTGAGTGGCTCATCATTAGAGTTGCCATTAGCGCAAAGTGAAATCCGTGAATCTGACACTGTGATAAAAGCGTCATCAGGTGATGTGGTGGTGATCGGTGGCCTAATGAAGAGCGAGAATATTGAAATCGTCTCTAGAGTGCCGCTACTGGGTGATATTCCTTTCTTAGGGGAAGCATTTACCAACCGCAGTAAATCAACCAAAAAAACCGAGCTTATCATTATGCTTAAGCCTACGGTTGTTGGCGCAGACACCTGGACCAATGAGCTAAAACGTTCAAAAGACCTGTTAGATCGTTGGTACCCAGAGCAAGAATAGCGATGTAAGCACGAGCAAACATTATGTATCAGCAGCACTTTGGCCTGAGTCAGTTACCGTTTACGCTTACGCCAAATACACAGTTTTTCTTTGGTTTGACGCCCCATGTGGAGGCGTTACAAGTGCTGCAAACTGCCATCGCTAATGGTGAAGGCTTTATTAAAGTAACTGGTGAGGTAGGGACAGGTAAAACGCTGATTTGTCGTAAGCTGATGAACGATTTACCGACTAATTATCACTGCGCATATGTACCGAACCCTTATTTAACCCCTGACGAGCTTCGTTGGGCGTTAGCGGCGGAGCTCGGGGTTTTATTAACTGAAAACCTCAATCAGCAGCAACTTACCAGCTTAATTCAAAGCCGTTTACTTGAGCTCAACAGCCAAGGCTTTAAAGTGATTCTGGTGCTCGATGAAGCTCAAGCCTTACCTAATAACAGTTTAGAAACGCTGCGGCTATTTACCAATTTAGAAACTGAAAGCGCCAAGTTAATTCAAGTGGTGTTGTTTGGTCAGCCAGAACTAGATAAGCGCTTACAAGACCCAGCAATACGGCAGCTAAAACAGCGGATCACCTTTAGTTATAGCCTTAGGCCATTAGTATGGGATGAAATTAAAGCGTACCTTAATTATCGCTTAAGTGTTGCAGGCTACCAAGGCAAAGGTTTGTTTAGTGATAAAGACATTAAATTAATCGCCCAAGCGGCAAGAGGCATACCACGGTTAGTTAATGTAATTGCTAATAAAGCCATGTTGCTGTGTTATGCCGAAGGGCGAGCGCAAATAAGCACATCACATTGCCGCGCAGCCATTGCCGATACTGAAGATGCCACACATCTATCACCCAGCAATACCATAAATGCTTGGGTATTTTTTATATTAATTATTAGCGCATCACTGACATGTTTATATATTGTCGATGTTGACTGGTTAGCTGTTTTAAGTGAGTCAATATGAGCGTAATAAATAAAGTTTTAAAAGATTTAGATAAGCGCCAGCAAACCGCAGTAGATGAAAATGGCGCTGCCAATACGACTGAGGCTTTTGTTACTCCCAAAGTGCAATTCCACAGTCAGTTGCAACCAGAATCAACATCTGGCTCAGCAATGGGGGCGAACCGAGGCTTATTCATCGCGCTGGTGATGATAATTACCATGTTGATATTAGGCTTCATGCTTTATCAACAAGGTAAGCAATTACAAAACCTGCAGCCTTTGGCTGAGCATAATCTTCAGTCTAAGGCTGATACTAGCAATGCCAGTGCGAAGGTAACCATAGCGCAGCAAGAGACTGAGAATAATATTACTGAGGCTGAGATTAAAGCCTCGGATCAGCTTGCAGGCACTGAGCTAAAAGAAAGTGATCTAAATAAAAGTAAGCTAAATGAAACTGATGCTAACCAGCAATCAAAGCTAGCAAATGTAGAGCAAGTAAATGTAGCGTTAGCTGAGCAACAAGACATAGTCGTTAGTGAGCCAGCAAGCCTCAGCGCAGAAGCTAAGGCAGTAACACAACACCAAACGCTGGTTGAGCCTGAAGCCGTCAAAGTGGCTGATAAAACGGCGGATGTAAAAGTGCATTTTGCCCAACATCGCCGTTCAAGCAGCAGTGCAACCGTGGCCAATGTAAATCAAAAAGGTCACATGGCGGTTAAAGAAGTGACCTTAACTAATGAACAATTAGCGAAGAAAAAATTCGACGCAGCAGAAGTGGCTGAGCAGCAGCAAAAAATTGATCAAGCGATTAAAAATTATTATGAAGCTTTAGTACTGCAGCCTTCTATGCATCAAGCAAGAAAGCAACTCGCCGCGCTGTATTACTCAGTCAATAACTTAGGCAGAGCCGAGCAAATTTTAGCCCAAGGGGTGAGCCTTTTTCCTGAAGAGGTTGAATTAGCCATCTTAAAGGCAAAAGTGCAAATCGCCGCGTTTAGTCCCAATAAAGCGCTCAATACCTTGAGTGAGATAGACGATAACAGCGAATGGGCCAGAGACAAGTGGATGTTACAAAGTGATATTGCACAACAAGAAGGTCAATTTGCACTGGCAGAAGCGGCTTATCGCTCATTACTTTCCATTGAACCCTCGCAAGCGCGCTGGTGGATGGGCTTAGCTTATGCGTTAGATTCACAACAACAATACCCTCAGGCGGCAGATGCTTATCGAAAGGCAATGTCATATAGAGGTTTATCAACGGGTGCTATGACTTATATAGAGCAGCGTTTAATTCAACTAGGAGGTAGCCAATGAAACCTAAATTGAAAATGCGTTTGGGCGATCTACTAGTTCAAGAACACATTATTTCAAACGATCAGTTAATGCAGGCTTTAGCGGAGCAGCGTAATTCCGGTAAAAAACTCGGTCGTACCTTAATTGATCTTAACTGTATTACTGAAGATCAATTACTGAAGTTTTTATCCCAGCAGCTTAATCTGCCTTATTTAGATATCAGTCGTCTTTCTATTCCTGCTGAAGTGGTCAGTTTGATCCCTGAAGTACAGGCGCGCCGGTATCGCGCCTTAGTCGTTGAAGCCACAGCGGACAGTGTGACCTTGGCGATGAGCGATCCTGCTGATTTACAAGCAATCGATCACCTTGAAGTGTTTGTAGCACCGAAAAAATTGACCATTGCGGTGACGCCAGAGCGACAGTTACTGGATGCCTTCGATAACCTCTATCGACGCACCGATGAAATTGCAAAAATCGCGGGTGAATTAGAAGAAGAATATGCCGCAGATGACATGTTCGACTTGGCCAGTATCACCAACAGTGACAGTGATAATGAAACCACAGTGGTTAAATTATTACAGTCGATTTTTGAAGATGCTGTGCAAATGCGTGCCTCGGATATTCATATTGAACCCGGTGAAAAAGTACTGCGTATTCGTCAGCGTATCGATGGTCAGTTACATGAAAACACCTTAGATGAAGTCAATATTGCCTCAGCATTAGTACTGCGTTTAAAGCTAATGGCTGGACTTGATATCTCTGAAAAGCGTATGCCACAAGATGGCCGTTTTAATATAGAGGTAAAAGGCCACAAAATTGATATACGTATGTCTACCATGCCGATTTATCATGGTGAGTCGGTGGTAATGCGTTTATTGGATCAATCAGCAGGCTTACTGACGTTGAATGAAACCGGTATGCCGGATCATATTCTGCAGCGCATTCGTAAACAGATTAAGCGACCTCACGGCATGCTGTTAGTGACAGGGCCAACTGGTAGCGGTAAAACCACCACCTTGTATGGCATTTTAAGTGAGTTGAACAAAGCTGATACTAAGATCATTACCGTTGAAGATCCGGTGGAATACCAATTGCCGCGGATTAACCAAGTACAGGTAAATCATAAGATAGGCTTAGATTTTTCCAATGTACTACGTACCACCTTACGTCAAGATCCCGATATCATCATGGTGGGTGAGATGCGTGATCAAGAAACCGTCGAAATTGGCCTTCGAGGCGCATTAACCGGTCACTTTGTGTTATCGACCTTGCATACCAATGATGCCATTACCAGTGCGCTACGTTTACTCGATATGGGTGCAGCCAGTTACCTAGTTGCCAGTGCGCTAAGGGTGATTATTGCCCAGCGGTTAGTGCGCCGCGTATGTGCGAACTGTGCGACTGATTACCAAGCTACAGCAGGCGAATTAGCTTGGATTAACGCCGTAAGCAAAAAAGATCCTAGCCAAGCCAACTTTAAAGTAGGTACAGGTTGTCAAAGCTGTAATGGCTCCGGCTACCGTGGTCGTATAGGTATTTTTGAAATTCTTGAGCTTGATGATGCCATGGTGGATGCGATGCGCACCGGTAACCCGCAAGACTTTGCCCATGCCGCCAAGCAAAGCCCAAGTTTTGTGCCGCTGGCAGACTCAGCATTTGAATATCTATTTAATGGCATGACAACCATAGAAGAGGTAGCCAAACTGGTTGAAGATGTCAGTGAGCTGCGAATGGAGCCCCCCGCTCTGCATAATATTGCTTCAGGGGTCTAATTATGCCGACATTCCAGTATCGAGGACGAAACTCCCAAGGCGCTGCCGTTACTGCCTTAATTGAGTCAGCTAACGAGAATAGCGCCGCAGATGCGTTAATGTCTCGTGGCATTATTCCCCTTGAGCTGCGTGAAGTAAAACCGACCAAGCCTTTTAATCTTGGCGGTATTTTTACTCAAAAAGTGTCATTAGAAGAGCTACAAATTTTTACTCGGCAAATGTATTCGTTAACTCGCTCTGGCATTCCAATTTTGCGTGCTATTGCAGGTTTGGCTGAAACTACGCATTCCCAACGAATGAAAGATGCCCTTAATGATATTTCAGAGCAATTAACCTCAGGTCGCCCTTTATCTGCCGCCATGAATCAGCATCAAGATATTTTTGATTCGCTGTTTATCTCTATGGTTCATGTGGGTGAAAACACCGGTAAATTGGAAGATGCTTTTATTCAGTTATCTGGCTATATCGAACGAGAGCAAGAGACTCGCCGCCGAATAAAGTCAGCTATGCGTTATCCGATATTCGTACTGATAGCCATCGGTATTGCCATGGTGGTGTTGAACATCATGGTTATTCCAAAGTTTGCAGCTATGTTTTCCCGTTTTGGCGCCGAACTGCCGTGGGCAACTAAAATTTTAATTAACACCTCTAATTTATTTGTTAATTATTGGCATGTAATGACAGTGGTTTTAGTAGCCATTATTGTCAGCATTCGATATTGGCATCACACCGAAAAAGGTGAGCGACAATGGGACAAATGGAAATTACATATTCCTGCGGTGGGCTCAATCATTGAACGCTCAACCTTATCGCGCTACTGCCGCAGTTTCTCGATGATGTTGGGAGCGGGTGTGCCTATGACTCAAGCGCTCAGTTTAGTGGCAGATGCCGTAGATAATAGTTATATGCATGACCGTATTGTTGCCATGCGCCGCGGAATTGAATCTGGTGAATCAATGCTAAGGGTGTCAAACCACAGTGGTTTATTTACACCATTAGTGCTGCAGATGGTGGCAGTAGGCGAAGAAACCGGTCAAATCGATAAATTACTTAATGATGCTGCTGATTTTTATGAAGGTGAAGTGGATTACGATTTAAAGAATTTAACCGCCAAATTAGAGCCGATTTTAATTGGCTTTGTAGCAGGCATTGTATTAATTTTGGCCTTGGGTATTTATCTGCCAATGTGGGATATGCTCAATGTGGTCAAAGGTGGCTAACAATGCATAACGCCACAATGTTTGAGTTAATTGCATAATGCAAAAACAACAGCAATCAGAAAATAATTTGGTTAAGAGCTATATCCGTATTATCAGCATCACCTTAGTGCTCGTGATTATGGTTGTTATCGGTGCGAAACATTTTACAAGCGTCGAGAGTATCGGCGCTCAAAGTATCCACCGAGAACATAATCGGCTGCTGTATGTGCTGGCGATGGTAAAAAGCCAGTGGCTTAGTCAGGGCAAGCCTCAGCGCTTGAAGTTAAGTTGGGAAAACCTAGCGTCAGGTTCAGCTAAACAACTTAAAAATGATAAGTTGGCTGGGGAGGATAATATTATTTTGATGTCGACTTTTGGCTGGCCAATGCTAAAATCCGCCTCCGCACAGGGTTGTGTTGAGTTATGGCAACAATTGATGGCAAGCAACTTGCTAGATATGGGAGTTAAGGTAAATTACCAAACCGAATTAGAGATTTGTCATTTCGCTACAGCGCAAAGTGGTAGCATTAGTTATCAGGTTTCATCGGGGCGGGTTATTTTTACCGGGTCAGATTAAATTTTAATCGATATAGGTGTTTAATCTACATTAAGTGCTAAAATTTGTTTACATATAAGCTTTAGCTAGTTAACAATAGGTAATAAGACTGCAATTAAAACAGGTGTCAGTCTCAATAGAGGTATTTTATATGAAAATGAAGCAACAAGGCTTTTCTTTAATCGAACTGGTTATTGTTATTGTCATTCTAGGCTTGTTAGCGGCAACCGCAATTCCACGTTTTTTAAATGTCACTGAAGATGCGCAAAACGCCAGTGTCGAAGGTGTTGCCGGTGGTTTAGCGACTGCTGTTGGCTTTGTTCGCGCCCAGTGGGAAGTTGACGGTCGTCGTAATACATCTGTGATTTTAGATGGCACGGTTGTTTCTTTAGATACTCGCTTTGGCTTTCCAACAGGTAGTACAAATACTGACGTTACAGCAATGACTGACCTAACGTGTCAGGAAGTGTTTAATAGTGTGCTGCAAAGTGCCCCTCGTAACGACATCTATACTGAAGACGCGCGTGATTTACGCTACACAGTAAAAGTTGAAAAGGGTATTGGCGGAACGGCTACCGGTATCGATGGCTCAGTGGTTCAAAGTATTGATGTTTGTGTCTATCATCAAATTGCTTCATTAACCTTGAATACCAATACAGGTGTTCCGGCGCCAACACCGAGCTTAAATACCGCTGGAGCAAAAGGTGTGACTTATAATCCAGGCACAGGACAAGTATTAAGCTTTAGCAACGATTAATTTATTGATTAAGGTAACTAAAGCCTTAATCACACTAGGAAGTAACAGTTAATTACTGAATAAGGATTATTCAGTAATGTTGTAAATGCCATAAATTTTATTTTTTAAAGAGGGTCGACATTATGCAAATCAAACGTAAGCAACAAGGTTTTACATTAATTGAGTTAGTGGTAGTGATTATTATTTTAGGTATTTTAGCTGTCACCGCAGCACCTAAATTTATTAATCTGCAGGGTGATGCGCGAGTTTCTGCATTAAGTGGTTTGAAAGCAGCAATTCAAGGTGCTAATACACTGGTTTATTCAAAGGCAGCGTTGGCTGGTCAAGAAAAGGGTACTGCTCAAGCAGTCATTATTAGTGGTGATGCAACGGCAACTCCTTCGACTGCAGTTACAGTTACAACTGACTATGGTTATTTAACAGCAGATGTGCTAGCTGACTTTCAAAATGCTTTAGAAGTCAGTATTGGTGAAGGAGTTGATCCAACTGCTGATGGCCTGACTACAGATTGGATTGTTGATACAACAACTACACCAGCTACTTTCTGGCAAGTGGGTGCACCTTCAACATGCTCCTTTACTTATAAAGCCGCAGCAAGTGCTACTGAAGTACCAACATATACAGCTATTCCAGATGCATCTGATTGTTAACTTGACAATTGAATACATTAAAAGCCTGCTTCTGCAGGCTTTTTTGTGTTTAAAAGAAAATAATTTGCAGCTGTGTAATCTTGGTAACACATGATGGGTAATAAAATCGTGGCGATAAGTTGATAAGTTGATAAGTTGATAAGTTGATAAGTTGATAAGTCGGTAAGGTATTGATTTTATGTTTAAATAATTCTGTTTTATTCAGTGTCATTATCTATGCAAAAGCAACAAGGCTATCTGCTTTAAATATAAATGATACAAACTGATACCGAGTTATGCGGGACAGAAATTTGACGAAGTGAGATAATTGACGCCCTTGTTAGGTAAAGGTTGTTTATCTAACAAGTCTCGCCATTAAGGATTAAACAGAGAACATTGCTTAGCCACTTACCTTGCTTGACTCAAGCGCAGTAAGTTTGGAAAAAACGTAGGCATCCATATTTTATATTGTCGTATCTATAGGTCGTATTTATGCAAAAACAACAAGGTTTTACACTAATTGAATTAGTGGTAGTCATCATTATTTTAGGTATTTTAGCGGTTACCGCAGCGCCTAAATTTATCAATTTGCAAGGTGATGCTCGTGTATCAACGTTACAAGGTGCTAAAGCAGCGATTCAAGCTGCTAATAGCTTAGTGTATTCAAAAGCGGCATTAACGGGCGTAGAAAAAGAGCCGACCTTTTCGGTTGATATTGGTATCAGTGATGGCGATGAAACTGACCCTAGCAATTCAGTTGCGACAGCATATGGTTACTTAGCTGGTACGGCTGCTGCAATTCAGCATGCAGTAGATTTAAACTCACCTGAGTGGAATATTTCGGACACAGATGGGACTGTTAAAATCCAACAAGAAGGTGCCCCAACAAACTGCTTTATTCAATATAAAGCATCACAAACGGAAGGCAGCACTCCAACATTTGTGAGTGGTGTTTCAGATGACAATGATGTTTTTTTACCAATGCCAACAGCTTCAGATTGTTAATATCTAAGAATAGATAAACTAAAGCCTGCTGTTGCAGGCTTTTTTATTGGCACGATTCCAGTATGTAAGCTGATTACTGGCTAACATTATCAATAGGCTAAATGGCAATTTAAATAAAGGATATCAAGACGTTTATGCTATATTTTGCCATACTATATAACTGATTTACTTTTTGATAGGTGGTAACGATCTTTTCACTCGGGCTTAAACATAAACGCCTTCATTGTGGCTTTACCTTAGTTGAGCTGGTGACTACGATTCTAATCGTAGGGATTATTGCTGTGTTTGTGATCCCAAGGCTCATCCCCCAGTCCAGCTATAGCGCGTATTCTTTGCGAAACGAATTTATTAGTGAGCTGCGCCAAGTGCAGTTAAGAGCAATGAATAATAGCGATCGTTGTTATCGTATTAGTGTGTCGCCAACGGGTTATCAGCTTAGCCACTATTCGCAAACGATTAACACCGCCTCCGCAAGCTGTAATACCGCAAACCTGTTGAGAACAGAAGTGGAACAAGCTTTTCAGGGTGGCGCTTATATCGAGCTGGCCAGTACAAGCGCGACGACCTTCTTTTTAGATTTTGATAATTATGGCCGCTCAAACATCAATTGTTCAGGCTTGTGTTTTAATGCGGTAGCCGATGAAACCTTAGGTATTGCAATGGAATCTGAGGGCTATATTCATGGCTTATAAATTATCCCCATTTAATGCTTTTACAACTAAAAAATCAGGTTTTACTTTGATTGAACTAGTGGTGGGAATGCTTGTGTTGAGCATTTCTATTGTACTGATGACTTCAATGCTGTTACCCCAAGCCGATCGCGCCGTTGAAACACTTTCACGGGTTCGCTCTGCTGAGCTTGCCCATTCGGTGATGAATGAGATTTGGGGTAAGCGCTTTGATGAAAATACCGATCCAAATGGTGGTATACCAGCGTGTAATTCTGCTGCTGGGGTAGCTTGTTCAACCACGCTGGGGCCAAACGGTGAAAGCCGTAATAATTTCAATGATGTGGATGATTACAAAGGCTTGAATATTAGCAGTCTCATGCTTGACTCAAACCAGACCTACGCCGAAGTGTATTTGGGCTATGAGTTAGAAGTTGATGTGTCATACCTTAACGGCCAAGCCGAAAAATTAATTACTGTAGATGTCACTACACCTGCTGGTGAAGTGATCACTTACCAAGCGGTTAGGAGTAATTACTAATGGGCATACTGCAACGGGCAAAACCTTTATCAAATATAGGCGCTAAACAGGTCGGTTTTACCTTAATTGAAATGGTCACCGTCATTTTGATTTTGGGCATACTGGTGGTTGGAGTCAGCGGTTTTATTATTTTTGGCACCCGTATTTTTGTTGAATCAAGCTCAATTGATCAAGTGCTTAGCCAAAGCCGTTTTGCGGTTGAGCGTATGACCCGTGATATTCGTAATGCAGTGCCAAATAGCGTCAGATTACGCACTGCAACAGGTGGCAGTTATCAATGTATTGAATTATTGCCCATTGATTCCAGCACCAGTTACCTTGAGCTGCCCATTTACCCTGATGATGCCCTTGTCAGCGGCACAGTGATTGATAATGGCATTAGCATTAACGCAGGGCAATATGCGCTGGTTTATCCACTCGCTAGCAATAGCAGCGGCGTTAACGATGTATATCAAGCTAGCAGAAACAAGCGCTTTGAACTGCAATCAAGTTCAAGTTCAGCCAATGTGCTTACGCTAACATTTACTGGCCTAGCTCAATTTGCCGAGCAGTCGCCAATTAAGCGAATTTACTTTGCTAGTCAGCCTATTAGTTATTGTTTTGAAAGCCCTATAGGCAATAGTGAGGTAAAACTTTATCGTTACGCTGACTATGGCTATATAGCGAGTCAGCCCGCACCATCGCAAATGGGCACTGCGGTATTGATGGCAGAAAATGTTAGTAACAATCTGCTACTAGAGCCTGCTATTAAACTGACTGAACAAAACCTAATGCGAAATGCCATAGTCCATATTGAACCCAGATTTAGTGTTAATGGCGAAACGTTCAAATATCAGCATCAAGTTAAGGTGACGAATGTTCCATAACCCCTTAAACAAGGCACTAAGCGCTAGTGGCTTAATAGCAAGACGTCAACGAGGCAGCGCCTTGGTGATTGCTATTTTTGTCTTAATTGTCATGTTTTTACTGGCTGGCACATTAATTCGGATGCTGGAAGATAGCGATGATGCTGTGAACCTCGAAGTGTGGGGCGCCAGAGCCTTATTTGCCGCCAATAGCGGCGCAGATGCTGAATTAGCAAGTTTATTTCCGGTTGCTGGTGGCGTTGGTGTTTGTAATTCAGTTCGCCACGATTGGATAGCGCCATCAACCGTTGGTTTTCACGGCTGTAGAGTTTCAGTGATTTGTACCCCTACGGTGGCTAACGGCGTGACCCAATATAGCATTCTTAGCTATGCAGTTTGTGAAACCGGTAATTGTAGCGGCGATGCGGCTACAACAGATTGCCTGCGGGTTAATCGACAAGTAGAGGTAGAAGCCCGTGGTGATTAGTATGTTAAAACAAGACTATTTGTCATTTATCTCTAAACTTAATATTGGGATATTTTTACTGTTAATTTCATTGAATTCAGCGAATGCAGATTGGAGTGAAACGTTTAAGGAAGGAGTAAATAATTACACTTCAGCAGGTATCATAAATTTAAATACTGCGACAATAAAAAATGCGCCGATAAACGGGCAGCTTCCTACCTTTAATTATGTTCAAGGAGGGGCCTCAAATTATAAGGGGTGTATCCCTGAAAATGACAATGCTAAAAATTGTAAAGCGGGCAATTACATAGCCTCTTTACCCACAGATAGGATTGAGTTTTCTCAATGTGAATCATCGAGTGCTATTAATGTAATTCCTCCTTGGGAGGACACCACAACAATTGTTACGGATGGGGAATACAAAGATATAGAACTTGATTTTGGCTCAACTCATACAATCGAGTTTACTTCTGATAATAGCTCAGGCGTCTACAAGATAAAAAGTTTAAATATTGGTTCAGGTAACATTAAGCTCACCGCCGGACAGTATTGGATCGAAACGTTATATTTAAACAATGGAGTGAAACTTATTTTTCCTGACACTGGCGTTGTGAGTTTTTTTGTTAAAAATGATTATACTCATTTTAACTTAAACTTAATTGATGATGCTGAGCGCTTCTTGTTATATCACTATGGTGACTTCACTTTAAATGGTGGCGCGAATTTAACAGGTTATGTGGTTTCTGAGGGGGAGGCCATTATTTCAGGTAGTGCTAATCTAGAAGGGGCTGTAACTGGAGGAAATGTCACTTTACAAGGTAGTTCAAATGTAACCTTTTCCGGTACTGCTGCAAATATCGATGTTATACCGAATTGTGACCTCCCACCAGATCCAGTTATTCCATTCCATATTCAATACGGTAAGTCTATATCTATAACTGATCCGAATACTGGAGCTACAACAGGGAGTGTTAGTTTTGAGACGCCTTTCCCCGCAGGTTCAACACCGCTAATCTTTTTAATGCCGACCATTTCTGAAACTGATGCAAATGGTGATGGCCCCGCTTCAGTCTTTTTAGAACAAGGCAGTGTCACCACATCTGGCTTTAGCTGGGAGCAACAAGAGCCGCCTTCACCAGCAAGGCGAAAGGTTGATTCTAACAATATGGTAGAGGTGCACTGGATTGCAGTTACAGAAGGCACCCATGACTTATCCAATGGCACCGAATTGATCGCCGGAACTGTGGCTGTAGATGATGCGCTAATTGGATCAAACTCACCTTATACCGATGTGACATTACCCGACACCCAAGATATCTTTTTGCACCAAATACAAACTCAGGTTAATAATTGTTGGCTTACCACTACCTCGCAATTTACAACGACTGGGGCTGAAGTTGCTTTAGAGGCATCTGAGGTTAGGGTGACAAATCCGAATCGGTGTATGGACGGTGGGTTAGATAATAATGGGCTTCAAGCCGAAACCGTAGCGTATATGTCGTTAAAGGCAGGTAACGGTACTATTGAGTTAAATGGTGAAAGTACAAATTTTCATTTTGGTAATGCGCAGACTTTTACTGCGGCAAATATTCAGGACTTAGATTATCAGTGTAACTTCACTACTAGTTTAACGGGCTTTAGCGATGCGCCAGTCTTAGTGTCAGGTAAAACCAGTCGACGTGGCGGTGATGGAGGCTGGCTGCGCCGTTGTCAGTTGACTAATGATACCGTCAGTATGGTGGTTGATGAAGATACTTATAGCGATACCGATCGCCGTCATATTTGGGAAAATTATAGTTTTATTGCATTAGAGAAATCCGTACCGCTTACCCAATGTTTTACTGATGACTTTAACCGCAGTGATTTAGGCACTGATTGGGTCGCTGCTCGCTCAAGTGGTAACTTCACTCCTTCGATTGTCAGTAATAGATTACAGCTTACACAAGCAGCTGGAAACCAGGCAACTTCAACGACATACCAACGTTTATTTCCTGCAGCTGATAATCTCATAGAGATTGAATTTGATCACTTTGCTTATAACGGTAGCGGTGCTGACGGTATAGCATTGGTGTTTTCAGATGCCTCGATAACACCACAACCAGGTTCTGCTGGTGGGCCATTAGGCTATGGCTATAGAGGTAACGTGGCAGGCTTTGCTGGTGGCTGGCTCGGTATTGGTATTGATGAATATGGCAACTTCTCAGCAGAAGGTGGAGATAGCAATATAGGCCGCCGCCGTCAAAGTGTCGCTATTCGCGGTTCTGGCAGTGGCACCAGTGGCTACCCTTATTTACGAGGAACTTGTAATAACGGGACTTCGAATACCAATGGTGACTGTCTATCGCCTAAAGTGGATGATAACAACTCCAGTCCTGCACACCGATATAAAATCATTATCGACTCAAGAGTAACAGGAGAGTCATGGGTGTCAGTCTCACGCGATACAGGAAGTGGCTTTGTTGAGATAATCCCTCTCTTTGATGTTTTAGATATTCCTACACAGGCTGCAATACCTGATAATTTTATTCTTTCTATTACCGGCTCCACAGGCGGTGCAACCAATATCCATGCAATAGATGATGTCGAGTTTTGTGCGCTTGATTCTTCACCTGTTGGAGTGGTAATTGATCACTTTGAATTTACTCATACAGGTGCAGCATTAACTTGTAACGCTGAACCTATGACGTTGAAAGCTTGTGCTAATGCAGACTGCTCTCAAACTATCCCTGACTTTGTTACCGCAACCTTGAGCCCTGCATCCATTGCGACTGGCGGTGGTTGGGTTGGCGGTAATGTCGTGGGCTTCAGCGGTGGTTCAACTACTGTCGACTTACGTCGTAATACGCCCGGTGCTGTTACGGTTGACGTAATAGGTTCAACACCAGGCGCTAAACCTTTTAGTACGACTTTGTGTAGCATTGCCGGTAATACCCCCACAGCAGCGCAATGTACTTTTAATTTTGCTGACAGCGGCTTTATTTTTACTGTGCCGGACAAGCTGGCTAATAAACCTGCCTCTGGTATTAGCGTTTCTGCGGTGAAAAAAGATGATGCCTCACAAGCGTGCGTACCGCAATTTGCTGATGTGACTAAAGATGTGGGCTTTTGGAGCGATTACGTTTCGCCGAGTTCAGTTATATCTGGGGCGCAAGTTGCAGTAACCGGTAATGGCGCAGCAACTGATATAGGGACATCCGTTGGCGCACGCACACTGATATCGCTGGATTTTGATGCTAATGGCGAAGCCGATATTAGCGTGAATTACCCTGATGCGGGTCAGATGCAATTAAATGCGCAATACGATGGCACTGGCGAGGAAGATGGATTAGTGATGGTGGGCGCAGACTCATTTGTCAGCTTTCCTGTGGGTTTATGCGTTAAACCTGTTGATGCCAATGCTAGCTGTGCAGCGGGCGATAGCAGTTGCAATGTATATAAAAAAGCCGGTGAGGAGTTTGATTTAACGATACAAGGTATGGCTTGGCAGTCTGATAATGATGGCGATTTTTGTGACAACTTAACTACGCCTAACTATATCCATAGTGGGATGACTTTGGGCAGTGAACTGGTGTCGCCAATACCTGGTGAGCAAGGCAGTCTTAGTATTGGTAATTACAACCATATTGCTGCGACTAATAATACCAATACTATTACGCAATCTATCAGTGAAGTAGGGGTATTTGAGTTTACAGTTAAGTCGCCATCCACTTATGAAGGTTCAAGTTTTTACGATATCCCACTGGCAAGCTCGGGCAATATAGGCCGCTTTGTACCTGATAGATTCGCCATTAGTGGCGTGAGTGTTTTACCTAGCTGCACAGGCTTTAGTTATATGGACCAGCCATTCCCACTGGCAATGAATATCAGTGCCTTTAATATTGGCAGTGAGGTAACTAAAAATTATCAAGGCAATTTCTCTAAAGCCACTGCGATATTGGTGGGGGCTGACAGCCAAGATGGGAATGATAAACGCAATCGCTTGAGTGCGCTGCCTGTTACGGCTAGTTCTTGGGTTGCAGGTGTAGCAACAGTGGATAGTAGCTATATGGCGGCACTGAGCAGGCTTGCTGCTCCAGGTAAAGATGGCCCTTATGGTAACTTTGATATCGGGGTTATTGTCGATGACAACGATGGCGATCTTGCCTTTGTGGCCAATCCTGATATGAATGCGGCAACCTCTGGTAGTTGTGGCAGCAATTGTGATGCTAAATTGCTTTCTACTCAGCGTTTTCGCCATGGACGCATCGTGATGGATAATACCTATGGTGCTGAAAACGATACCCTAAAAATGCCAATTCGTGCTGAATATTGGGATGGCAGTGGCTGGGCTACAAATGTTGAAGATAGTTGTAGTGTGGTTACGCCAGCATTAACTCGTCAAACTGATGATGCTGCATTGGGTTATCAATTTGAACCGGCATTAACGTCTGGCCAAGCGATTGAGCGAACTGGTCAATCAAGCAGTTTTGCTAACGGTGAGTTTACCTTGTTATGGAATGCACTTATCACTGGCCCTAATGATTATAGAGGCCAAGTTAGCGCGCCTTTAACTGTGCCAGTGTGGCTGCAATGGTATTGGGATTGGGACGATTTATCTTCCACCACCCTTTATGACCCAAGAGCTAGCGCTTTTTTTGGTCGCTATCGTGGTCATGATCGGATTATCTATTGGCGCGAAGTCCGTTAGCTGCTGATTTTAGCGCTTAGGTCATTTGCCTTAATGTCATTAATACTACTTTTGAGCTAACGCTGACCAAAACTTACTGCTGTTAAGCCGTGAGTCTTGGATATCGCGATTCCATGGAGGTTGGTTTTTGATGTTTTTTTCAGCGTTTATAGGCTGTTTTAAGTCAAAATTTAATTAATTTGCCTAATATAGAAAAAAAAACCCTAGATTAGCGATTGTTAACCTGTTCGGTCTTGTGGAAAGCCAGCGGCATTGATAAAGTTACCTGATTTTTCTTTCTTCTGACGATACAGAATACAGGCTAGATACATGTTCAAAAAGCTGCGTGGCGTTTTTTCAAATGACCTATCGATCGATTTAGGTACGGCAAATACATTAATTTACGTTCGTGACGAGGGGATCGTGCTAAACGAGCCATCGGTGGTCGCGATTCGTGGCGAGCGTGGCAGCAGCGGACAAAAATCAGTAGCTGCTGTGGGTACAGATGCAAAGCAAATGCTAGGCCGTACTCCTGGAAATATTCAAGCAATTCGACCAATGAAAGATGGCGTAATTGCTGACTTTTACGTGACTGAAAAAATGCTACAGCACTTCATTAAGCAAGTGCATAACAATAGCTTTTTCCGTCCAAGCCCGCGTGTCCTTGTTTGTGTGCCAGTTGGCGCAACACAAGTTGAGCGTCGTGCCATTCGTGAATCAGCCATGGGCGCTGGTGCGCGTGAAGTTTACTTAATTGAAGAGCCAATGGCTGCTGCAATCGGTGCTGGTTTACCAGTATCAGAAGCTACAGGTTCAATGGTTGTTGATATTGGTGGTGGTACTACTGAAGTGGCGATTATCTCGTTAAACGGTGTGGTTTACTCGTCATCAGTACGCATTGGTGGTGACAAATTTGACGATGCCATCATTAACTACGTACGCCGTAACTACGGTAGCTTAATCGGTGAAGCAACGGCTGAGCGTATTAAGCACACTATTGGTACTGCATATCCTGGCGACGAAGTACTTGAAATTGAAGTACGTGGTCGTAACCTTGCCGAAGGTGTACCAAGAAGCTTTACCCTAAATAGCAATGAAATCTTAGAAGCGCTACAAGAGCCGTTATCAGGTATTGTGAGTGCGGTAATGGTTGCATTAGAGCAGTCTCCACCAGAGCTGGCTTCAGATATTTCTGAGCGTGGCATGGTATTAACCGGTGGTGGCGCATTATTGCGTGATCTTGACCGTTTGCTCATGCAAGAAACCGGTATCCCGGTGATGGTTGCTGAAGATCCGCTAACCTGTGTTGCTCGTGGTGGCGGTAAAGCGCTAGAGATGATCGACATGCACGGTGGCGACTTATTCTCTGAAGAGAACTAAAGAGCGAACCAATGGCGGTGTATATTTTGACTTCTATAGCTAAAATGTCACCGCCTGATAATTATGAAACCAATTTTTGTTCGTGGTATATCGCAACAATTTAGATTAACACTGGCAATTATCTTGTCGGTGGTATTACTTATCGCTAATGATCGCCTAGAACCTCTTCGTCAGTCCATTTCTTCTGTTTTAAGCCCGCTTCAATATTTAGCTAATGTCCCTGGTGTGATGCTGGATTGGTCTGCCGATTCTATTGCTACCCGTAATATGTTGGCGATACAAAACAAAGAGTTGATGCGCCAGCAATTACTGATGTCTGAGCGTTTACAACGTTTTGAACACTTGAGACAAGAAAATGAGCGCCTTAGAGCCTTACTCGGCTCACCGGTACACATGGACTCGCGTAAAGTGGTCGCAGAAGTGATGGAAGTGGCAAGCGATCCTTTCAGGCATTATGTGGTACTTAACCACGGCGCTCGCACAGGGGTATTCGTCGGCCAGTCGGTTGTCGATGCCAAAGGCGTTGTTGGCCAAGTGGTTGAAGTGAGTGAACTTACCAGTCGAGTATTATTATTGACTGATACCAGCCACGGTATTCCGGTGCGAATTACCCGTAATGATGTTCGCGCCATTGCTCAGGGCACCGGTGATATCGATGAAATCGAATTACGCCATGTGGCTAAAAGTACCGACGTTAAAGTGGGTGACTTACTGGTGACATCGGGTCTTGGTAAGCGTTTTCCTGAAGGTTACCCTGTGGCACGTGTGATGAACATTTCTCGTGATGCTGGCCAAAGTTACTCAGTTATTTCTGCGCAGCCATTAGCGGCCTTAGACCGTATCCGTTATGTATTATTGATTTGGCCTGATGAAGACCTTGAGTCTCTCAAGCCAACATTAGTCTCCGATATTCCTCCCCTTGAGGCAGATGCTGAATTAGTGACCGATACTGAGGTGAGCCAATGAGTGCGCATATTGCCAATGGCCGCATGGTGGTGTTGATCACCATTTTTGTCAGTATGATGTTTCAAATCATGCCGCTGCCGCCCATTGTTGAAGCTTGGCGACCAGATTGGTTGTTAATGGTAATGATTTATTGGGCGATGGCACTGCCACATCGTTATAGCGTACTTACCGCATGGGTCGTTGGCGTGCTGCTTGATGTGCTGCTTGGCGCAACCTTAGGGGTGCGCTCGTTAGCCTTTTCGATTGTCATTTATCTTATTGTGATCCAATCCCAAAGGTTACGTAACTTTACCCGCTGGCAGCAGTCTATATTGGTGGCGCTGTTTGTGTGTTTATATCATTTTATTATTTATTGGGTCGAATTTGTGGTTAACGGGGTTGGCTTCGATTGGTCGATGTTCCTACCTGCGATATCCAGTATTTTCATGTGGTGGTGGTTTTTTTGGGTGTTACGCAACATTCGTCGACGTTATAAGGTTCGCTAAGTATGAGTTGGGTTCTTGCTTCAACATCACCTCGCCGTAAAGAATTACTGGCCCAAGCTGGTTTTTCAGATGCTGGATTTTCTTTTAAACAAGTGGCTCCAGATATTGATGAATCACTTATCCCTGGTGAGTCAGCAGTCGATTTTGTGCTGCGATTAGCCAAAGAAAAAGCCGCAGCAGGCTTAGCTTTATGTACTGACATCGACGATGCCAAAGTATTAGGCTCAGATACGATAGTGGTGCTAGGTGAGCAGATTTTAGGTAAGCCAGTAGACAGACAAGATGCCCAAGCTATTTTAGCGTCATTGTCGGGGAAAACCCATCAAGTCATGACAGCTGTAGCAGTGACTAATGGTACTACAACCTTAACAAGGCTTTGCCAAACGGCGGTGACCTTTTGTGAGTTATCCGCCCAGACTATTGATGCCTATATCGATACCCAAGAGCCAATGGATAAAGCCGGTGCTTATGGTATTCAAGGGTTAGGTGGTTGTTTTGTAAAGACCATTATTGGCAGTTATTCTGCCGTCGTCGGGTTACCGTTAGTAGAGACTCGCGAACTACTCACTGAAATGAACCTGATTAAATAAATAACACTCCTTTAGGTTATCTGTCTTTGACACTGAGCTGCAGAAGTTGGCTCGATAACCCATATCGTATAACAAGACGTTAAACAGGTGGCTTATGCAAACTAAAGCTCAGCGTAAAAAAGGCTCTGAATTACTGATTAACGTGACGCCAACAGAAGCGAGAGTCGCACTGGTTGAGCATGGCGTTCTGCAAGAAGTCCATATTGAACGACGTATGAAGCGTGGTTTAGTGGGTAATATTTACAAAGGTAAAATCAGTCGGGTGCTACCTGGTATGCAAGCTGCCTTTGTGGATATCGGTCTTGAAAAAGCTGCATTTTTACATGCCTCAGATATTGTTCCCCATACCGAATGTGTTGCCGATGTTGAAAAAGGCAACTTTGTGGTGCGTGATATTGCCGAATTAGTCAGGCAAGGTCAGGACATCATAGTGCAAGTCGTCAAAGATCCTCTTGGTACTAAAGGTGCTCGTCTCACCACAGATATTACTTTGCCTTCACGCTACTTAGTCTTTATGCCAGGTTCAAGCCATGTAGGCGTGTCTCAGCGGATTGAAGAAGAGACTGAGCGGGCTCGCTTAAAAGCGATTACCGAACCTTATGTTGATGAAGATGGTGGTTTTATTATTCGCACCGCTGCTGAAGGCGTAGGCGATGATGAACTGGCTCAAGACGCGGCGTTTTTGCGACGGGTATGGAAAAAAGTTTGTGAACGTAGAAAGCGCAAAGGCGCGACTTTGTTGTATCAAGACTTAGCCCTACAGGTGCGGATTATTCGTGACTTTGTTGGCGCCGAACTTGACCATATTCAAGTGGATTCTCGACGCACTTTTGCAGAACTGCAGGGTTTTGCGCAAGAGTTTATGCCTGAAATTGCTGAAAAGCTCGAACATTACTCAGGGCCAGCCCCCATTTTTGAACTCTATGACGTTGAAAATGAAATTCAGCGCGCATTGGGGCGTAAAGTCGAATTAAAGTCTGGCGGCTATTTAATTATTGATCAAACTGAAGCTATGACCACAGTCGATATTAATACCGGCGCTTTTGTGGGGCATCGTAACTTAGCCGAGACCATTTTTAATACTAACCTTGAAGCCACTCAAGCGATTGCTAGGCAGCTGCGGTTACGTAATTTAGGTGGCATTATCATTATCGACTTTATTGATATGCTAAATGATGAACATAAAAAGCGGGTGCTAGACAGCTTAAATAGCGCTTTAGCGAACGACAGAGTTAAAACCAGTGTCAGCGGTTTTTCGGGTTTAGGTTTAGTGGAAATGACCCGTAAGCGCACCCGTGAAAGTTTAGAGCACGTCGTCTGCGGCGAGTGCCCAGCTTGCCAAGGTACTGGCTCAATGAAAACCGTTGAAACTGTTTCTTATGAAGTGTTTAGAGAAATCATTCGCTTGAATCGTGCTTACCAAGCAGATGAGTTTTTATTGTATTGCTCGCCTGCGGTTTATAAGAGCTTAAGCAATGAAGAAGGCCATTTATTAGCCGAGCTTGAAGTGTATATCGGTAAACGTATTAGACTGCAAAATGAAACCTTATATACCCAAAATAAGTATGACGTGGTGATGGTGTAGTGCCCAAGAGTAAAACCTTAATTGCGTGCAGAATATGCTTTCAATCAGTAGCCGTAGTCTTGGTACTATTCGCGCTAGCGGTCAGTCTTATCCGCGGTTTACTGCCACATTTACCTGAAGTGCGTTCAGAAATTGTTGATTATTTATATCAGCAATATCAGCTTGAGGTTCAAGTGGGTGAGGTTTCTGCTGAATGGCAGGCCTATGGCCCCGCTTTAACCGTCAGTAATATCGTGATCCCGCCGCAGCAAGCTATACCAGTGACTGCAATTGCCAGCAAGGTACATCTAAAACTGGATTTTTGGCAAACGCTACTTAGCCTTAGCCCGCAAATCGAAACGGTCAAGTTTGATGGCATTCATGTGGCATTGAACATGGATGCGCTTGCAAGCTCTGAGGCCACCTCAGCTGCTGCCACAGATCTCGATTGGCTCTATGCGCTATTGTTAGAGCAACTAGAGACTTTTTCAATCAGTGATGGCACCTTACAATTACTCAGTAACAGCCATGATTATCGGCCGATATTTATTAGTAATTTAACTTGGCATAATATGGCGGGCATGCACAGAGCTAAAGGCTTTATACATCTTGATGAGCAAGCTTCAGAAAAAGAGCTACTGGCTTTAAGAGTTGATTTAAAAGGCAGTGGTTATCAACCCGATAATCTTAAGGGCCAAGTGTATATCTCGGCTGAGTCGTTGGACTTGGGGGAATGGGCATCAAGACAACATGAGAAAGAGTTAAAGCTTGATAGCATTGAATTTGAAGGCATTGTAAATTTAAAAGCTTGGCTCGGGTTTGAGCACCGCACCATTAATACTGGTTTATTAGTCTTTGAGCCAAGTTGGCTACAATGGCATGGGACTACTGAGTCGCAGAAATTTGAAGTTGGTGGCGGCGCGTTAACTTGGCAGCCCAGTGATAACGGCTGGCAGATTAATAGCTATGACCTTGATTTTAAATCGAATGAGCAAGCTTGGCCTGAATTACAACTATCTTTAAAAACCAACTACCGTGACTTATCCGTTAGCGTTAATCAAATCGCCCCAGAAATGCTGACACCATTATTGCCGTTAATCCCGTCAATGGGCCTTAAAGGGGTTGAACAATGGGGTAAATTGCAACCACAGGGCAGTATTGGGCCACTGCAATTACTCAAAGTTGCCGATAAACCGCTATTGTTTAAAACTGATATTAAACAACTGCAATGGCAAGCTGCGGGGAATATTCCCGGCAGTAAACCCATTGATGGCAGCCTTTCTTGGGCTAATAATCTATTAAGTGCCGAGTTTCCTGCGCAGCAATATCAGCTAGATTTTCAAGATGGTTTTGAAGCGCCGCTAACATTATCGGCTGATGCATTTAAAGCGCAGTATAGTTTAGCTAAATCACGGCTTACCTTACCCAAAGTCCATTTTTACAATGATGATATTG
Organism: Shewanella sp. 10N.286.48.B5; assembly: GCF_002874355.2. Taxonomy (NCBI): domain Bacteria; kingdom Pseudomonadati; phylum Pseudomonadota; class Gammaproteobacteria; order Alteromonadales; family Shewanellaceae; genus Shewanella; species Shewanella sp. 10N.286.48.B5. The sequence continues at coordinate 3,448,658 of NZ_MCVG02000001.1, read as the reverse complement.
ATCTCGCCGCATCAATGCAGCTGGATATGGCTGCGCAAGCGCACTTGGCGTTAAATGCTAATGTGGCTATCAGCAATGCTGCCAATGCAGGGCGTTATTTCCCTCTTAAAACCATGAGTGATGATTTAGTCAGTTATCTAAACCAGGCTATTCTCAAAGGTCATATTCCTGATGCGCAAGTTGTGTGGCATGGTGATCTAAGCGGTTTTCCTTATCAAGACAGTTCAGGTATTTTTCAAGCTGGGTTTAACCTTAATGACGGCGCATTTGAGTTTCAGCCTGATTGGCCCAAAGTTGATGATTTGAGCTTATATGCCTTATTTGAAAATGCCGCCATGGATATCATGATTAATAAGGGCAAATTATTAGACGTAAATGCTGCTGGCGCCCATGTTTATATTCCGTTTATGGGTAAAGATACCACCTTAAAAATTGAAGCTGAAATCGCGGCAACAGCAGCGGCTGCAAAAACGCTTATTGATAACTCGCCTTTGCAATCATCTGTGGGGACGACCTTGGATGTGGTACAAATTTCAGGGGATATTATCAGTGATTTAGATTTAACCATTCCGCTGTATGAGGGCGGTGTTGCTGACAATAAAGGCTTAATTCATTTTAACGATAACCAGGTGTTTATCGCCACACCAGGGCTTAACTTGGAAAAAGTAAATGGCACTGTGGCATTTATTAATGCTGAAGTTAACGGCAATCAAATCAACGCAGATTTATTTGAGCAGCCACTGACATTTGATTTTGGCACCAACAAAACCTCAGCTGATGATTTAGCCTTAAGCGTTGGTTTAAAAGGATTGTGGGATTTAGACAATCTACCTGATTATATTGATAACCCGTTATCTGACTATTATTCCGGTCAACTGGATTGGGATGGCGGGGTCACTATGATATTTGATGCCACAGGTTACAGCCTGCAAGTACAGCTTAACTCAGACTTAGTTGGCGCTGAATTATCCTTACCTGCGCCGTTTACAAAAGCAGCCGCTACGCCTACCCGATTAAGTGCAGAGCTTATTGGCGATAATAAACAGGCCTCATTGGGGCTTAAACTAGCGAAACAAGCTGAGTTTTGGGGCGGCTTCAATCAACAAAGTGGTGATAATTTAGCCCATTATGATCTGATCTTGGGGCGTCAGTTTAAGTTAGGCGACAAGCTTGCCAAAGACCAAGGTCATATCATTATTGATTTACCTGATGCGGTGCTGACTCAGTGGCTGCCGATCATCAGTCAATTTACCGATAAGGCAAGCTCAAGTATCGATCTTCCAGATACCACGGCTGCGGCACTGGTAAATACTGAAGAGGAAATGGCCAGTATTTTTGCCAATAAGCCTGCAGCTGAGTCAGCCGTGGTTGATACTGTGACAGCCCATGCAGCGGAAACCTCAGCGCCCACTGAAAACCAGCCTAGCACCACAGAAGCTACCCTAACGCGGCAAAAAGCTAGCTTCTTCCCGCCGCTAGCGTTAATTGATGCCAAGGTGGGTAAATTAGATATTTTAGCCCAAGACTTTAATCAACTGAGTTTTAGCGCCAAGCCGTTAGAGCATGTATGGCGTTTTGATGTTTTGTCACAAGAATTTGATGGGCGGGTTGATTTTTATTCCAGTTGGCGTGAACAAGGCTTAAAAGTTGTTGCCAGTAAATTGCATTTAACGCCCAGGGTTAAACCTGCTGAAGAAGCGGAGTTCAGCCCAGATAATATGCTCGATAATTTACCGCCATTAGCTGTGGATGTGGATGATTTTGGCATCTACGATAGGCGTCTGGGCCATTTAGTGCTGCAGGGTATTCCTTATGAAGACGGTTATCGCTTTCAAACATTAACCCTCACCCGGCCAATTGTTAGCTTGCAAGCTACTGGCGATTGGACCTTTAAAGATGGCAAAAACCTGACTAAGTTTGATGTTAAATTGAAAGCCAGTAAATTTGATGCATTGTCAGAAGTCCTTGGGATTAACCCCGGCTTAAAAGACGCCCCCCTTGATTTAGTTGGTGAGTTTTCATGGCAGGGCCCGCCTTATGGTTTCTCATTAGACACCCTAAACGGTAAATTACGTTTTGATATGGGCAAAGGTTACTTATCTGAAATTAGTGATAAAGGTGCGCGGATATTCTCGCTATTTAGCCTAGATTCTATAGTGCGTAAGTTATCTTTAGATTTTTCTGATGTGTTTGGTAAAGGGTTACACTTTGACTCGTTCGGGGGCTCACTTAATATCGATAACGGTGTGGTTAAAACCACTGACACTGAAATGGATGCGATTGCCGGTAATATGAAAGTGCGTGGTTATACTGATTTAACCACCCAAAGTTTAAATTATGATATTCGCTTTATTCCGCAATTGGCATCAAGTGTGCCTACAGTGGTATTGCTAAGTACCAGCGCATGGACTTTAGGCTTAGGTGCCTTTGCCTTGACCAAGGTATTAGAGCCTGTGATTGAGGTTATTTCTGAAATTCGTTTTCGCCTTGGTGGTACTATGACCGAGCCACAATTAGAAGAGCTTGAGCGAAAAAGTAAAGAAATCGAAATCCCAGAATCAATTTTGCCAAGAACGCCAGCAACACAAGTCAGCCCTGATAAGGTCGGGGCAGGTACGGTAAGCTCGGAAGCTATTAGCTCTAAAGCTGAGAGTGTAGAACTAAACCGCTCTGAAAGTCAGCCGAATGCAACTGATGTTAATAAAGCTAATGTTAATAAAGCTAATGTTAATGACGCTGGTGTTAATGAAGTAGATGCTACTGACATAAACCTAAAAGCAGATGAAACAGCCACAGAGGCCGCAGCCAATATCGTGTCCTTTAGCCTGTATCATCGACAATGCCAAGGAGGCGCCAATGCAAGTCAGTTTATTGCAATGTCAAAGCAGCACAGATGTCAAAGCCAATCTGGCCTTTATCGACTCGCAGCTTAGTCTATTACCTCGAAAGGCTAATGAACCGCAACTGGTAGTACTGCCTGAGTGCAGTTTGCTATTTGGTGGCCACGAGCAGCAGCAATTGGCCGTAGCAGCTGTGGAAGAATCCAGCAAACTTAAACAGCAACTGGCCGCATTAGCTCAGCGTCATCATGTTTATATGGTGGCCGGAACTATCCCGATTTCTGCAGATGCAGCTAGGGTCTATAGTCGCAGTTACTTATTTGATGATGAAGGCAATACCTTAGGCAGCTATGATAAGTTACACTTATTTGATGTTGAGGTTGCCGATAAAACGCAATCCTATCGAGAAAGTGATACTTTTTGCCCAGGGGATCGTATCACTGTCATTGACACCCCATTTGGCAAGATAGGCTTAGCCATTTGCTACGATATACGTTTTGCTGACTTATTCAGGGCATTAAGGTTAGCGGGGGCAGAAATTATTGCCTTGCCATCTGCATTTACTAAGGTAACAGGCGCAGCCCATTGGCAAACCTTGATCCAAGCAAGGGCGATTGAAACCCAGTGTTATTTTCTGGCTGCCGATCAATGGGGTCAGCATAACCAAGGTAGCCGAGAAACCTGGGGCCAAAGTATGATCGTTGACCCTTGGGGCAGGGTTATCGCAGAGAAAAAAACTGGCCTTGGTTGGGTTCAGGCCCAGCTTGATGTAACCGCCTTAGCGACCATAAGACAACAAATTCCAGTGGTGGCGCACAATCGCTTTATCGCGCCCCAGTTAAAATAAATACTGAATTAGCAAACATACCGAGCAGATGAATTAAGTTCGGTGAGACAAGAATCCACATACAGGCCATGGGGCTTAAAGAGAGAATTAATGCCATTTTTAGCTCAAGTAGAACAAAGTTTATTACAAGGCGCACTCACCCTTGACGGGCTGCAAGATTATCTGAACATTATTCATCAGCATAATATTGATTTTTCAGATTTATATTTTCAAGGCAGCCGCCATGAAACCTGGGCGCTTGAAGATGGCATTATCAAAGAAGGTAGCTTTCATATTGAGCGCGGAGTCGGTGTTCGTGCCATTACTGGCGAGAAAACCGGTTTCGCTTATGCTGATGAAATTAATCCAGCAGCATTACGCGCAGCAGCAGAAGCGGCAAGAGGCATTGCCTTGGCGGGCCAAGAGCACAAAGTACATGCCTTTAAACGTCATGACACCCATAAGCTTTACAGTAGTGATGACCCAATAGCGGCCATGGAAGAAGCGCCAAAAATTAATTTGCTCAAGCAAACTGATGCCTATATTCGTAGCCTAGATAGCCGCATTATTCAAGTGGTAGTGAGCTTGTCTGGCGTACATGAAGAAATTTTAGTGGCTGCCAGTGATGGCACCTTAGCGGCGGATATTCGTCCGTTAGTGCGCTTTAATTGTAGTGTTATTTTAGAAGATAACGGTAAGCGTGAGCGCGGTAGTGCCGGTGGCGGCGGTCGTCATGATTACAGCGTATTTATGGCAACTGATGACGCCGGTTTACCTGTGTGTTTTGACTTTGCCCGTGAAGCGGTGCGTCAAGCCCAAGTGAATATCAATGCTATTGATGCCCCAGCAGGTGAAATGGCCGTAGTACTGGGTAACGGCTGGCCTGGCGTATTGCTGCATGAAGCAGTAGGTCACGGTTTAGAAGGTGACTTTAACCGTAAAGGCAGCAGTGCCTTTAGCGGTAAAGTCGGTCAGCAAGTGGCCTCAGAATTAGTTACCGTAGTGGATGATGGCACCATTGTTAATCGCCGTGGTTCATTAAGTATTGATGATGAAGGGGTGCCAACCCAAAAGACCACCTTAATCGAAAATGGTATTTTAAAGGGCTATATGCAAGATAAGCTTAATGCGCGTCTAATGGGCGAGCCGACAACCGGTAACGGCCGCCGTGAATCTTATGCGCACCTGCCAATGCCACGTATGACTAATACCTATATGGAAGCTGGCACTTCAACGCCTGAAGAAATGATCAAGTCAGTAGAGAAAGGCATTTATGCGCCTAATTTTGGTGGCGGCCAAGTGGATATTACCTCAGGCAAATTTGTGTTCTCAGCCTCAGAAGCCTACCTGATTGAAAATGGCGAAGTCACCCAAGCAATTAAAGGGGCTACGCTTATTGGCAACGGCCCAGAAGCCATGAGCCAAATATCTATGGTGGGTAATGATCTGGCCTTAGATCAAGGTGTCGGCGTGTGCGGTAAAGATGGTCAAAGTGTACCAGTTGGGGTGGGGCAACCTACCTTGAAGTTAGACAGTTTAACCGTTGGCGGCACTGCTTAACAATGAAACCAAGGTGCCTTAATAGCACCTTAGTTATTTAGGCCATTCTAATCGACATTGCTTTATATTTAGCTACACTTAACTAACTGTTGTTGATGTAAAAAGTAAAGTTAGTCACGACTTGCTAATAACATAGAGTAAAAAATCTAATCAGGGTGGTGTAATGGGCTATTTGGTCATTTGTAATCGTATTATGTGCAGTCGTTTTGCCGCATTTTTAGTTGTGGGGATCAGCGTTATTAGCGCAGCTCAGGCTGAGCCCTTGGCTTTTAATCAGGCTTGGCAACAACTGCTAACGGTCAGTGATAAGTTAAAGGCGCAATCTCAAGAAGTCAGCCGCGCTGAAGCGGAGCAAGATGCGGGCAAAGACTTAAGTTTGCCCTCGCTTGATCTATCAGGAAGTTATACCCGCTTAGAAAAACCCGTAGAACTTGATTTACGGGATCTTAATCCCATTGCATCATTAGATCCCGCCGCTCTGCCGCCAGCCCTTGGCAATATCATTGGTGCGATCCCCGGCTCACTGTTTGTGACCCCGTTTACCGAGCAAGACGTTTTTCGAGCCAGTTTAAAAGCCATGTGGCCAATTTATACTGGTGGACAAATTACTGCGGCTCAAGGTATTCAAGCCGCCCAAGTGGAAGAAAAAAAGCATCAGTACGCCTTAGTCAGCCGCGAGCTGTTTACCCAGCTTGTCGATCGCTACTTTGCAGTAGCAGTGACCAAAACCTTAGTGCAAACGAATCAACAGTTGGTTGATTCGTTAACCGAGCACGCGTCACACGCGCAGAAATTAGAGCGCGAAGGGCAGATTGCCAAAGTTGAGCGCTTAAATGCCCAAGTGGCGCTAGAAAATGCCAAAGTTAATTTAGGCAGCTCCCAACGCCAATATGAAATGTCGACCATTGCTTTATCGAGAATGTTGCAGCTGAGCAATACTACTCCTACATCGGGGTTATTCTCACTGGCGCAGCCGCCATCATTGCCGCGCTTAAGCCAATTAACCATCAGCCAGCACCCTGCGCTAAAACTGCTGGAGGCTAAAGAAACCCAAGCGAATGGGCTAATTAAACTCGAAAAGGGTAAGTATCATCCCACCGTATTTTTATACGGTAATTACACCCTTTACGAGGACGATAGTTTATTTTCGCAAATTGAACCCGACTGGATGGTTGGATTAGGCGTAAATGTGCCAATATTTAGCCGTGATGGCCGCAGCGGTAAAGTCAAAGCCGCCCAAAGCGCCTTGTTGCAAGCTAAGCATACTAAGGCGCAAACTCAGCAAGACTTAAGCCTGCTGGTGGATCAAAGCTATCGCCAACTCCAGCAAGCAGATGAAGAAGTTAACGCCCTTAATGCCTCTTTAGCTCTCGCTACCGAAAACCTGAGATTACGTGAACTTGCCTTTAATCAAGGTCTATCAACCTCAATCGATCGGGTGGATGCAGAGCTTAAACTCAGCGCTGTTAAAACCCAGCAACTGGGGGCGCAATATCGCTATGTACAAGCATATGCCAGATTAATGGCCATCAGCGGTCAAGTGGATGAATTTATCGGTCGAACCCAATTACAGGAGAGCCAGCATGCGGGCTAATAAGATTATTGCAGTTATCGCCATTATTTTTTTGGTGGGCATATTAGCTAACGGCTTGAGATTGGCATTTGAGCCTAAACCCAGTGTATTGCAGGGGCAAATAGAGGCCAGAGAATACAATATCTCCTCTAAAGTGCCCGGCCGCGTTGAGCAAGTCATGGTTAGGCGCGGCGACAAAGTGGCCATTGGCGACTTATTATTTGCCATTAATAGCCCGGAATTAGCCGCTAAATTAATGCAAGCGGAGGGCGGTCGTGACGCCGCCAATGCCATGCAACAAGAGGCGGATAACGGCGCAAGACAACAGCAAGTTACCGCAGCAAAGGAGCAATGGCTCAAAGCTAAGGCGGCGACAGAGTTAATGCAAACCACCTATCAGCGAGTTGAAAACTTGTTTAATGAAGGAGTGGTTGCCAGACAAAAGCGCGATGAAGCCTTTACCCAATGGCAAGCAGCTAAATACACTGAGCAAGCGGCGTTAGCTATGTATGAAATGGCCGATGAAGGCGCGCGAGTCGAGACTAAAGCTGCTGCGGCGGGTAATGCCCGTATGGCAGAAGGTGCAGTCAAAGAAGTGAATGCCATTTTAGCCGACAGCCAAATGCGCTCGCCTAAAGTGGCTGAGGTCAGTGACGTGTTATTACAAGCTGGCGAGTTAGCCCCAAGTGGTTTTCCTGTGGTCAGTTTAATTGATATGTCGGATGCCTGGGCCGTATTGCAACTACGTGAAGACCAATTGGCTGAGTTTAAAGTGGGCAATGTTGTGTCGCTAACCATTCCGGCATTAAAACTGACCACGGACTTTACAGTGGCGCACATCAGTGTGATGGGCAGTTTTGCGACTTGGCGCTCCACTGAAAGTGGTCACGACTTTGATATGCGTACTTTTCAAGTCGAGCTGCGCCCCAATGAAGCCATTGATGATCTTAGAGTGGGCATGTCAGTATTACTGACATTAGATTAATCTCAGCATTTACAAGCCAGTAGAGGCTAGAGGCGCTCATGGGAGCTTTATTACAGAAAGAACTCAAGACACTGTGGAACTCACCTTGGCAATTAGCCTTGGTGACTTACATTCCCATCATCAGCATGTTGTGTTTATGGTGGCTATTTAGTGCAGGTTTACCACGACAATTACCCGTAGCAGTGGTTGATTTAGATAACAGCCAGCTAACGCGAACATTGACTCGCAACCTCAGTGCTAACTCCGTTATCAGCCCTAAAACTTATCCTAATCTGGCACTGGCTCAAGAAGCTATGAGTACTGCAGAGGTCTATGCGCTGGTAGTGTACCCCCATCAGTTTAAGCATGGCTTATTAACAGGCGCTAGCCCGACCATAGATATTCGTTATAACAGCCAGTTCTTATTAGTCGGTAAGTTGTTATCCAGTCAATTACAATTAAGCCTTGGCTCAGGGTTAATGCAAGTGGCGGGGCTAAAACAACTTTTAGGCGGTGCCAATAAAGCATCTGTTGCAGTAAATTTATCCCCAGTGACCAGTCAAACCACGGCTTTATTTAATCGTAATAATAACTACGTCGGATTTTTAGTGCCGCCAGTATTAATTGCATTGCTGCAGTTATTATCAATGATGGTGTTCGTGAATAGCTTAAATGCTAGTTTGATCAAAGGTGAAGATAAATGCTTATTGCCTGATAATTTTTGGCAATTAGTGGCCACTAAAGTCATGCTCTACACGCCAATCATGTTGCTCCATGGCGGCTTTATTTTAGTTTGGTTATATGGCTATTTAGGCTTACCCATTGCTGGCAGCTTAGGCTTGTTAGTACTGACTCAGGCCATGATGCTAGGGGCCTTGTGGCTATTGGTCATATTAGTGGTGGTGGTTATGCGCGAGCCTGCTGGCAGTATCAGTATGGGCTCGGCGATGTTTGCGCCAGCATTTGCCTTTATGGGGATTACATTTCCAGTTAATGATATGCCGCAATTGGCGCAGTGGTGGCGATTGTTAATGCCTTCAAGTCATTATATGGACACCCATGTTATTGTGGTTAGCTATGGCGCCGAGGCTGGGCAGGTATTATTGCAATCTAGCTCCTTGTTATATTTTCTCGTGTTATTGCCTATTGCTTGGTTATTAGCAAAAATCATTCGTCAAAAACAAGCGCCGGTAAATAGTGCTGAGTCGTTAGCTGTTGTGAGCCAACAGCAGGAGGCACGATGAATTGGTTGCAACTTGTTATCGCTGATTTTAAAGCGCTGTTAAGTGATAAAGATATTGTACTGACGGTTTTTGGCGGCTTACTGTTTTACTCGGTGTTATACCCTCTGCCTTATTTACATCAAGTCCCTACCGAGCAAAAAATTGTCGTGGTAGATCATGATAACTCTTCATTGAGCAGACAGTTAGTGCGTCATGCCGATGCCAGCCCCAAAATAAAAATAGTCAGCCAAGTGGCCAGCATCAATGAGGCGCAGCAGTGGATTTCAAACGGCGATGCCTTTGGTTTATTGGTTATTCCAGAAGGCTTTAGGCGTAACCTACTGCTGGGTAAAGGGGCAACCTTAAGTTACGGTGGTGATGCCAGTTACTTCTTAATTTATTCTGCGGTAGCAGAAGGGTTAGTGGCAGCAGGCATGGATGCCAGTAAACAAGTGCAAATGATAGGCTTACTGGCGCGGGGCGAGAATCCGCAGCAAATTCAACAAGATCTTAATTCAGTCAATTTAAATAGTGTGCCGGCATTTAATCCAAGTTTAGGCTATACCCCTTATGTGGTGCCGGGATTATTTTTACTGATCTTGCATCAAACCCTCTTGATAGGTGCCAGTATTTTAGGCGCAGGCCAATGGCGTAAACAGGGCTATTGGCAGCAGGTATCGCCACTGGCGTTGATCACCGCACGAATAGCCGTTTTCAGTTTAATTTATAGCTTTTTTTCATGTTTTTATTTGGGCTATTGCTACTACTTTTACGGCGTTAGTGTGCAAGCGAGTTTAGGCCAAGTGTTGCTGTTTATGGTGCCATTTATATTATCGACTGCGGCGTGCGGGGTTGCATTAAGCTGTTTGTTTGTCAGGCGTGACTTACCCACTCAAGTATTATTATTGGTCTCAATGCCGATTTTATTTGTCTCAGGCTTTGTGTGGCCGCTGGCATTAATTCCTGAGCCGTTAGTGCAAGCTTCGCAAATTATCCCTGCTGTACCTGCCATTATGGGTATGTTGCAGTTAAATCAAATGGGCGCCTCATGGGATGCCATCATGCCAATGTGGCTGCAAATGTGGGGCTTATTTTTACTGTTTATCTTGCTGGCTTATATTGGCGTAAGACGTCGATTATTTAGTAAGGAAGGGGCCAGTGTTTAGTTTTGAGTGGCGGCCTTTAGGGCTGTGAATTAGCTGGTTAATTATGGCGTATTGAGCTTAATTATCCAGTGATCGTGATATTGATATTTTTTTGATAAATAAAAATAGGTATATTCAGATGAAATATACCTATTTTGTTTTTCATGTCTTTGAGCTTAATCATTAAGCTTTGCTGTCGCTGTTGATCGTCTTCCAAATTATAACGTTCCTGTTTCAGAGCGACTTAATTCCGCTTCTAAGCGACTTAAGTTATGTTGGTAAATTGGCTCATGGTTGGCTTTTGCTGCTTTCTTAAAATCAGCCAGTGCGCCTAGATTATCATTAGCCATTAACTTCATAACACCACGGTTATTGTAGGCATAAGCTCGCATTTGCATTGAGGGTAACTTAGCAGCCTTATTGGCCATTTCTACCGCTTCAGTACAAGCTGTTTCAGCAATATCAAACTTTGAAAGCTTAGTGTAGCCAACACAAAGACTCAAACTGCGAGTGTATTTGTCAATGACAGTGGCGGTGGCAGCTTCTGTTAGGGCGATGCCTTCACTGATGTCACCAGATTGAATGGCATCAACTCCAGGTGTGTCTTCAATAAGTACCATTTTATATTTGCTCGTTTCGATGGCATTGGCCATCACAGCAGAGCTTGATAATAATAAACTAGCTGCGGTGATGATAGAGAGTGTTGATTTTTTCATGGTTATATTCCTTTATAGGTAGTAGCTAGTTGCTACAGGGCTAATTTAGGAAAAAAGTCTGAGGCTGACAAACGAGATAAATCAATTTGATAAGTGAGATTTATTCACTCATGCAGTGGTTAACCTATTAGTCAGCCCTGGTGAGGTGGTTTAAAAATGGAAGCGGGCGACAACCCAATCAATAAGTAACTGCACTTCAGGCTTGGTGACATTGTTATGGTTGATCAGATAGTAGCGGTCGTGACTGGTTAAAGATTGCTCAAATAATGAAATTAACTGATTGTTTTCAAACCATGATTTACTGATAGGCAGTGGGATTAATGCGATGCCTAAACCTTGCTCAGCAGCTCTTGCGACGCTAAACATACTATCTAATTGAATGATTTGTTTGGGTTTGAAATGATCAAGGCCAACACTTTCAGCCCATTGATGCCAGGCATAGGGTCTTGCCTGATGCATGATTAACGGGACTTCTAACAGGGCGCTAAAGCCTTTATGTTCAAGCCTGTTAAACAGTGCTGGGTTACAGGCTGGAACATAATTAAGCGGAAATAAATCATACGATTTATCAGGGTCTTGGCGACTACCAGATAACACGATCGACAGATCTGTATTGGCCGTTTGTTTGGCGCGGGTTTTAACGGTTTCGAGCTTTAAATTAATATTAGGGTATTCGTTTGACCAACCCACCAATTGCGGTACAAACAGCTCACTGGCAAAAAATTCTGGCATGGAAATACTGACTTCATGCATGGTGTGGGCATTATTGAAGTTATTGACTGTTTCGGTCAGCTGCAACATTAACGGGGTAATTTGTTGATAAAAGCGCATCCCTGTTTCTGTCAAAGTGATTGAGCGAGTTTGGCGAATAAATAATTGCTGTTGTAGGTTTTCTTCTAGCTGTTTAATTTGATGGCTCACCGCTGAAGGGGTGAGAAATAATTTTTGAGCAGTCTCTTTAAAACTGAGACATTCGGCTGCAACACAAAAACAACGCAAACCTCGTAATGAGGTATGTAAAGGTAGCATTTAAAATCCTTTTTACTAAAGTCGATGCAGGCTAAGCAAAGACTAGACCAACTAAATATTGTAGATAAAACAGATATTTAAAAGTTTAATTATTAGTCACAGTTACCAATAGTGCTTCTTAAGCACTTATTTGGTGCATTAGCTTGATGTGGTGACTTTTCCTGAATAAGGTAAGGCCACATAAAATTAAGGCCTGCATTAGCAGGCCTTAATAGTTTCAGATCGTAATGGGGTTATAGCAGTGCTATTGCACTGTTACCTCAACCGATTCTTCAGTCTTAATTCCGCGCGGAGTGGTGACGGTTAAAGTAATCACATCTTCACCGGTTTCATCTGCTGCGGTATAGCTAAACTGAGTCGCTTCTACATCACATGACAATGGAGGCGTAATGCTTTTGTAACTGAAACAAGTCGCATTGGGTACGGCGTAGCCACTAAAGGTGATAGATCCATTGACTGCTGCAACCGTTAAAGTTGAACCTGCTGGCATCATTTGATTGGCACTGTCATACAGTTCAACATCAATACTCGTCATGCTACCAGAGCTAACAGTCAGCTTGTTATCTACAATGGGGCTTTCATCAACAGTCGGAATTATTTGAGCCGTTGAACCTGACATCGTTAATACCGTTGCGGCACGAATGTAAGTTTTATTGTTTTGCTCTTGTGATGTGCCGCAATTGCTGCCTTCACATTGTGGGCCGTTAAACAATGTATCACCGAGTTCATTGTAAGGCTTGCCTGTGGTATTGAAATAAGGTTCACCATCACGGCGAACACCTGACTCATCATCATCTCTAAAGGCATCACCTAAGTCACTAAAACCACCTTGATGGTAGGTTTCAATGTCCATACCGTTACCGGTACATGCTGTTTTTACGCCTTCGGTATCTAAACATGCCTCTGCGATTGCGCCGCCATCGGCATCATCATAGATATTATTACCATTGGTATCAAAGAAGGTCTCATGACCTAAGGCATAAGCCAATACGGTCACGCGATGATCTGTAGGACGTGGGTCGGTTGAAGTCCAAACCACTGAACAGCTGCCATTTACTGTTAAACATGACGGCTGAATTTGGCCGCCCTCGGTGGTGAAATTAACCGTAGTGTCATCAGGCGCTGGATTACCAAAGCTGTCAGAGGCATAGGCGGTCATGGTGACTTCAACACCGTTGACGTTAGCCGCTTCAGGGTTAAATAAAGAAGGAGAAATGTTAAAGCCCAGTTGTTGAGGTAGACCTGTATTAACCGTTAACTGTTCTGATTGGGTGGTAATGATGATGCCCGAATCTGTATCTTCTGCAGAGGCTGACACTCTCACTGGGGTCGGCACTGTGCCAGATTGCACTGTAACGCTAACTAATCCGTTGGCATTACTGGTCGCTTTTGCTGTGGTTTCATCATTGGCAAAAACTAAGCCGCCGATAACGGTGTCTAAACCAAAGGTTACCTTTTGCTGCGCTGCAGGTTGACCATTAGCGCTGCTGACTAAGAAAGTCACTAATGAGCTTTCAGTGGAACCAGTACCGCCAGCGCCTTTGATGCGAATTTGATTTGGCTCTGCAGAGATAAAGCTCAAGCTACCTAAAGTTTGGCGCTCTAAAGAGAAATCGAAGTTGGCGTTGTAGGTGTCATTACCAATAACGGCTGCAGCGATAATTCGTTGGCTGCGAATACTGTTGCCACTGCAACTGCTATCTTGAAAGGTTGAGTTGGCTCTGCCTGAGGATGTCGTAACCGGGGTATCAAGACTCGCATCGCCATTGGCGACACAATCAGAACTAAACGATACGCTTACGGGGGTCTGTAATGGCTCGAATGTACCGTCAGCCGCTTCAATAATCACATCAGCATAAACGCCAAAACTTGCCCCTGCACCGATGGTGTAGGTTAGAGGATCTGCGTCGGGGTCATCAGCGATTAAGGTTGAACCTAGCTTATCTTCGATGAATGTGTCAGGGTCAACAATATAACCAAACTTAATCGTACCTTCAGGGATCACTTCATCGCCACTTAGCACTTCATAGGCACTGCTGCCTGAAACAGTGGTGCCATCAACGTCAGTGCTGGCAATTAAGTTATAAGCACCAAGTTCACTGCTGCTTGGGGTATAACTGACACTGGCAATACCATCAGTAGAGGTTAAGGCGGTATTTGGCGATAAACTGGCGCTGCCAGCCTGGAAGCTCACTAATTGATTCGCTAATGGTTGATTGCTGCCATCTAAAACTGCTGCCGTAAGCAACACGGCTTGATCAATTTTAAAACGGGTAACCGTTTGCCCTGCCTGAGTAATACTGGCATTGACTGTGATAGTTTCAGGTGTTGGCGTGGTGGTTGAATTAATAAATTCAAAATTACGCGAGGCAGAAACACTGTCATCAGTTTCGGATTCAGTATCTGTAGGGGTATGAGACACCACTAAGGTACCTGCGCCGACAGCATTATCTGTGGTGCTGATGAATACGCTGGCGATACCACTGCTGTTTGTTAGTGTGCTATCGACACTGGCTTGACCAAAACTTGGGGCAAAGCTGACAATGGCGCCACTGACATTACTATTGGATTGCTTTAACTGGGCTACTGCGCAAAAACTCTCAGTTACATCAAAGCGTAATTCATCAGTGGTTTCAGCGCATTGACCATTAACAACGCTTTGGTAGCTTAGGCTAATGCTGTAACTGCCTTCGCCTCCACTGCCAGTATCGTTATCATCAGAAGGCCCATTACAAGCGGTCATTAAAAATAGTGAAGCAATAGAAAAAGGCAGTGCACGTATTATTGTATTTAGTGGCATCAGCAACATCCTTGTAAGTGGTGTTTATTCGGTTATTCCAGCACGTAAATATTTAAACAACTCGATAAATGATTTTGACTCAGGGCCTTTAGCGAGTTCTTTATTGGTTTGTCTGATTAATTGACGTAACTTTTGACGCTCAAAACTTGCGTATTCAGCCAGTAAAGCTTCAACTTCTTCGTTTGGGTTTTCTAATAAGCGGGCACGTAACTTCTCAATTTTATGAACCTGTGCAGATTCATTATTGTTTTTATTCAATACATTATCGATTGATTTAATGATTGGCTCATGATCATAGCCACGCATTAGTTTGCCAATGTATTGTAAATGACGACGATAGGCTTCTGTTTTTTGCTTAATATTTTTGGCTTTTAATACTGCATCGTATAAAAACTCTTCTAGCTCGACTTTATCAAGCTGCGTTTTACTTAATGCAATTAAGCGCATGCCAAGCTCTTGAGCTTCTTCGCTTTCTTTTTTAAATTCTGTTCTGCTGACGTATTCATCGTCATTGTCGTATGGCTGTTTAAAGTGATCTGAATCGCCGACAATTTTCATAGTAATAAACCTCTCATAAATATCGGCGAATAATAGCACTTTCAGGGTGGTGTAGGCCACTGTATAACGGGTTTTCAAGCTTAAGCCGATGAATATTTTTTAAATATGTTAAGGCTGGTCAATCTTTGATGCTTACCATCGTCTTCAGCTTGCCAAAAGAGCAAGCCTGTAGAGACCGATTTATCAACCAGCTTCATAGAATCAATCTGCGAGAATTCAATATGATACTCACTGATTAACTTAAGGTTAGTTTATTTAGCGCCATTGTGGTGGGTAAATCCTTGTTTTGATGGTTATCAATACAGTTTTGAATTTGATATGCTAAGCCTAACAATGGAAACTAAAGAGTAAATTTGTGTCTACCAATAATATTGATACTGAATTAACGGCGTTACAAGATGCCGTTGC
Source organism: Shewanella sp. 10N.286.48.B5 (assembly GCF_002874355.2). Taxonomy (NCBI): domain Bacteria; kingdom Pseudomonadati; phylum Pseudomonadota; class Gammaproteobacteria; order Alteromonadales; family Shewanellaceae; genus Shewanella; species Shewanella sp. 10N.286.48.B5. Next base: position 3,433,016 of record NZ_MCVG02000001.1, on the reverse strand, counting down.
TGTCGCATTAGAGCATGCAAAAAAGTTAGGCACGAGTGCGGCTGAAGTTGCCATTAGCAAACAACAAGGTTTGTCGGTTTCAACCCGTGAAAAAGAAGTTGAAACCGTTGAATTTAATAAAGATGGTGCTTTAGGTATTACGGTTTATCGTGATGGTTGTAAGGGCAGCTCTTCAACTTCTGACCTTAGTCCTGAAGCCATTGCCGTTGCCGTTAAAGCCGCTGATGATATTGCCCGTTATACCTCATCAGACCCTTTTAGTGGCCTTGCTGATAAAGCGTTAATGGCGCAAACCATCCGCGATTTAGATTTATACCATCCTCAAGATATTACTCCTGATGAACTAGCTCAATTAGCCATTCGCGCCGAAGAAGCCAGTTTGTCAGTAGACAGTCGGGTGCAGCATTCTGATGGCGCGACCGCTAATGCTCATACTGCAGCCAAGGTCTATGGCAATAGTCACGGATTTTTAAAAGGCTATTGCAGCTCACGCTATAGCTTAAGTTGTGTGGTGATCGGTGAAGAAGACGATGGCAACATGCAGCGTGACTATGATTACACCATTGCACGTAAATATAATGAGTTAATGACGCCTGAGTCAGTGGGGATTTTAGCCGCTAACAAAACGGCTAGTCGTCTCAATGCCCGTAAAATTCCCACGGCTAAACTGCCTGTACTATTTTCGCCTGAAATCGCCACTGGTTTAATGGGTCATTTGATCGGTGCGATAAGTGGTAGCAGTCTGTACCGTAAATCGAGTTTTTTACAAGATTCGATTAATACGCAGCTGTTTCCTGAATGGTTTAACATCGAGGAAAACCCACATCTTATTGGCGCTTTAGCCAGTGCAAATTATGATAGTGAAGGTGTGGCTACCCAGCAGCGTAATATTATCGATGCTGGCCATTTATCCACTTACCTGCTAACCAGTTATTCAGCGCGCAAGTTAGATTTAGTCAATACAGGTCATGCTGGTGGCATTTATAACTGGACCTTAAGTCATAGCGGCCAAACCTTTGATGAATTAGTAAAAGCCATGGGCACAGGTCTTATCGTCACAGAAGTGATGGGCCAAGGTGTCAATATGGTCACAGGCGATTACTCTCGCGGCGCTGCTGGATTTTATGTTGAGAACGGTGAAATTCAGTTCCCAGTAGAAGAAATCACCATTGCAGGCAATTTAAGAGACATGTTCATGGGCATTCAAGGTGTGGCTAAGGATAGAGACTTACGTTCATCTATTCGCACTGGCGGTATCTTACTGAGTGAAATGAAAATAGCCGGTAGCTAAGCGCTGCGCTGCAGTAATAAGTTTACTGTCTTAACCTTTAAAACACCGACTTGTCGGTGTTTTTTTGTTTTTGTCAGAGTAATGGAACCCTCTAATTTACATAGTCTTTATGAGCTTTACACTTCTTGACAATCGATTACGCTCAAGCTTAGTCCTATCCATTAATATGTAGTTAAATCGTTAATGGAGTTGTTATGTTTGATAAAAAAATGTGTGGATTAATGATGTTGGGACTGAGCTCCTTAACTCTGATGGGCTGTGATTCTTCTGATAGTGATGATAACAGTGAAACTGATAGTGCTTATATCCAGTTTTATAATGCGTCGGCTAACAGCACAGCCACATCATTGGTGATGGACGAGTATGAATACACTTCGGTGGCGTTTAGCGACAGTATGCCCCGCTATAGTTACGCTACTGGTAGTGTCACCATGGAGATCTATGGTTCAGATGAAAATGGTGATTCAAGCAGTATTTATTCTGAGGACATGGATCTAGATAAAGAAGAGAATCATTTATTTGTCCTTTATGGTGATTATCACTCGCCGGAGCTACTCAAGGTTATTTATGACCGCGCGGATATGGATGACCTCAATAGCGATGAAGATAATGAATACAGTAAAATGCAGGTGCTGGTTGCCAATGTTACTGCAGAGGAAATGGCATTTGATGCTTACATTTCCCTCGACACTGACTCATACGCCGATGCCACTATGATTGGTAGTGTCGATTACCGTGGGGTCACCTCAGAATTGATGCTCGACACTGATGACTATATTGTTTATCTCACCGACAAGGGTACAGATAATGTGGTCTACACCACAAGCAGTATGAGCTTAACCACAGAAACTGTTTATAAATTTATGATTAGAAACAGTTTTGGTTCAGGTGATTTAAAAGTGGTGATCGACAGTGTCGATTCAACCACAACGCCAACGTCTTACACTAACATCGATGCTACTGCAGATTTTCGGGTCTTTAACGGGCTAGAGCAACGTAGTTTAGATGTCGATGTGATCAGTAAAGCTGAGTCGCATTACTTACTTGATATCGCTCCTTTTACTGTAAGCGATTACCAACAAACCGGTTTTAATGATTATGGCGTCAGTGTCACAGATTCAGCCACTGCAGAAATACTGTTAGACAATGTACTAGTGACCTTTAATCAAGATGATGTCCGTACCTTATTGCTATACCAAGATGACACAATTAAAGGCATGGTCATTGAACATGATTTGCGCCCAAGAGCCTTTGAAAACAACGTTGATATCGTGAATTTATCGCAGGATTATGATGATTTAAGCGTGTATTTTGTTCGCAGCTCGGAGACGATTGAGTCGGCAGAATATAGCATCACGGATTTGGATTTTACCGATCAAGATAGCTTAGTATTACTCCATGATAATTATGAAGTTAATGTGGTTTATGAGTCAGATAACGGTACTAAAACCTTATTATATCAATCTGATTTTATTAGCTTTGACGGTGAAAGTAATTACAGCTTTGTATTAATGCCAGATAGCAGCAGCTCTTTTGGGTATAACTTGGTACAGCTTTAGTTATTGAGAGTCATAAAAACAGTAAATCAATCAAAATGCCGATAAATATTATCGGCATTTTTTTAAATTTGAGTCTCGCTGCGAGCTTTAACAGCAATTAATTATGTCATTCAAGTTGCCGTTAACGCCATATTAAACAATCGCTTAAAGGCATTTTCAAAAGCAGTTTGTACATCCTCAACACCCTGTGGCGGTAGTTGATTGATCATGTGTGCATAAGACACCGCTTGATGGGCATAGCAAACGACTTCAGCGATATTCCATGCGTCATGTAATTGCTCTATTGAGAGTAAATGGCGCCATTGTGATAAGTACTGATGAACTACAGCCTGTTGTTCATTAGTGGTTTTCATTCGATATAAGTAAGTGCCATCAATAAATGGGTGACTAATACAGCCATCACTCCAGTCAAAGAAAATATGCCGACCGTTTACCTTAGCGATGTTCTCAATGTGTAAATCACTATGCACTAGCGTATTGGGTAAATTGAATTGCGCCAAGGCTGTAATTGAGTGTTGAAGTGAGATTAATATCGCCTGATATTGTTGATGGGTAAGCGCCATCGACGTTGGCAGCCTTGTTAAAATACTGTCATCATCAAATATGCTTTTGAGTTGTAGCGGTAAGTTGTGTATATCGCGAGTTAAACAACCTGATTGAGCTATTGCGTCAATATGATCAGCACTGTGTATTTGCATTTGTGCAAACGAAGCAAAAGCCTCAGCCCATGCGGTGAGCTGCACAGTATCTTCATAGGCTACGCCAAAATCCTCTGTCAGCATCCATTGCTTTGCTTCATCAATCGCTATCACTTTGGCCGACTGTTGCGGAAATAATTGACCCAGCTTTTGACAAAGTTTCGCTTCATTTGAAAATAATGGTAAATAAGCCGTCGCTTTAAAATACACATCACCTTGAGTGGTTGCTTGCTGTAAAACCTGCCCTAGAGACCAGCACTTTATTTCTACAAGGTCACCTATTGGCTCAATATTATGAGCTGCCAATACAGATGTTACCCAAAGGTTTGCTGCTTTAGGCCAACTTGAAGCTTGCCATGTTTGCAAGGGGAGTTGATGAGGTGTTTGTTGATTCTGTTGCAGACGCTTTTGCGCTATGGGGGAAGTCATTATTTGGATTCTATTGTTGTTATTGTTGCTTTTAGCATAGCCTTACCGATATCTAAAATGTGAATATACGTTTGCTTACGATTAATGTTAACGATTAAGTAATTGATAAGTATGAGTACTTTAAGGGTTTTCTTTATCGCTCCACACACTGGTATTGCACTTTTAATCATATAGACATTAAATATATTTACATAAATGTATCATTGAATCTTTAATTGCCACAAGCAACTATCAATCGACAATATCAATAATAAGAGAGAAGGTATGAAAACACAGATGATTACAGCCATCATAGCAAGTTTATTGTTATGTTCTGTATCTACAATGACGCTTGCTGAAGAGCAAGCTACAGCTAAAAAGCAGGATTATAGTCGTCACATTCCTGTCGACAGTAGTGTTGTCACCAGCCATAAAACTAAAGTGAATGGCAATAGCTTCTCCTATACCGCAACGGTTGGCACTCAGCCTGTATGGAATAAAAAAGGCGAGGCGGTTGCGACATTAAGTTATACCTATTATCAAAGAGATAATGTAAAAGATACTGCCAAAAGACCACTACTGATTTCATTTAACGGTGGCCCTGGTTCTGCTTCAGTGTGGATGGATATTGGTTATACCGGCCCGCGTGCAATTAATGTTGATGATGAAGGTTACCCGCTACAACCTTATGGGGTGAAAACTAATCCATACTCGATTTTAGATATTGCAGACATTGTTTATGTAAACCCGGTTAATACTGGTTATTCAAGAGTGCTAGCTAATAAAGACGGCGAAATGCCGAGCAAAGATGAGCAGCAAGAGATGTTCTTTGGGGTTAACGCTGACATCAAATATTTAGCTGAATGGGTCAATACCTTTGTCAGTCGTACTGAACGCTGGCGCTCACCTAAATATCTGATTGGTGAAAGCTATGGCACCACCCGAGTTGCTGGGTTGGCACTTGAGTTACAAAATCGCCAATGGATGTATGTGAATGGGGTTATTTTAGTCTCGCCGACTGACATGGGTATTGAGCGCAAAGGCCCGGTTAAATCAGCTAACCGCTTACCGTATTTCGCAGCAGCGGCTTGGTATCACAAAGCCTTAACTGCTGAACTTCAACAAGCCGACCTTGCTGATTTTTTGCCTGAAGTTGAAGCCTTTACCATTAATGAATATATCCCTGCACTAGCTATGGGCGGCTTTATCGCTCCAGATCATAAACAAAAAATTGCAGAGAAAGTGGCGCTGTATTCAGGCCTCAGTGTTGATGTTATTTTGAAATCAAACCTTGATGTGTCAACTCGATACTTTTGGAAAGAGTTACTGCGTGAGCGTGGGCAAACCATTGGCCGTTTAGACTCACGTTATATTGGCATAGATAAACAAGATGTCGGTGATAGCCCAGACTTTAACGCTGAACTTATGTCTTGGTTACACTCCTTTACCCCTGCAATTAATGCTTACATGCGTGAAGAGCTAAATTACAAAACCGATGTAAAATATTACATGCTGGGTGATGTACACCCGTGGGATCGCACCGAAAATAAAACCGGTGAAAACCTACGTCAGGCGATGGCGCAAAACCCATATTTAAATGTGTTATTTCAAGCGGGTTACTATGACGGCGCGACGAACTACTTCGATGCCAAATATAGCATGTGGCAATTAGATCCGAGCAGCAAAATGAAACAACGCCTTAGCTTTAAAGGCTACCGCAGCGGTCATATGATGTATTTACGTGCCGAAGATTTAAAGCAATCAAATCAAGACTTACGTGAGTTTATTGAGAACAGTTTGCCAAAAGAAGATGCGGCAGCAAAATATTAACTGCTAATGTTTAAAAATAGCAAAGTCGCACTCATTTTAGGTGGCTGAGCTATTGATTAAAGAGGAGCTTCGGCTCCTTTTTCGATATTAAACTCAGCGAAATGAATGCGAATAAATAGCTGTGTGCACAATGCCATTTTAAGATTGTAATTTAACCAATTAGCGATTAAATAGTCCGTTGTAATATGGCTTCAATAAGCATAAGAATAATAAGTTGGAGTGTTAAATGAGAGTAAGCAAGTTATCTGCAATATCGTTAGCCATCACATTGGTTATGAGTATGCAGGCACAGGCCAAAGCCGTAACGACACAAGACGTGACAGCGAATGAGTTTTCATGTGAAGGCAAAACCACTGTTCCTATCTATGAGATCCAAGGCGCTGGTGAGATGAGTCCATTTATCGCTGCAGGCGCGGATGAATCCATTCATGAAGTGACCACTAAAGGTGTGGTTACTGCGCGGGCAGAAAGATTATATAAAGGTTTTTTTATTCAAGATCCCCAAGGTGACGGCTCGCCTTTGACATCTGATGGTATTTTTGTCCATTGGGGAGACACTGCGCCAGCAGAAATTGTCCCGGGGATGCAGATTTGCGTCACTGGTAAAGTACAAGAATATGCAGGCTTTACCCAAATCAATATTGCACAGCAGCAACAATTTCACTTAGGTAACTATGTTGGTGAGTTGCCAGCGACCCCGTTACATATTGCTGATGGTCAATCACTTGCCGAAGCGCTGGAGCGTGTTGAAGGCATGAAAGTGCTATTAGACACCGCAAGTGACATGAAAGTTACCCGTTCATTTAGCCTAGATTATGACTCATATCGCAACAACATGGTGTTATCACATAAAGCGCCACTGATGAAAGCCACGCAGGTTTATGCACCATTATCAGCAGAGGCGATAGCATTGAATCGCGCCAATATCGCCAACCAGCTGGTGGTTGAGTCAGACTATAAAGCTGAACATGGCGAGGTGCCGTATTTCCCAAGCTTTAATGCCGATAACGGCTATATTCGGGTTGGCGATCAGTTGACCAATATTGAAGGTGTGATTGGCTATAGTTATGAGCAATATCGCTTTATGCCAACCAATGACATTAGTGCCAGTGATTTTATTCGCCATCATGATCGCACCGTAGCGCCAGCCATTGCGGCCCAAGGTGACTTACGGGTAGCAAGTTTTAATGTACTGAACTTCTTTAATAGTGAGTTTGGCGGTGATAAAAACCCATTAGGCCACAATCGCGGGGCAAAGCTTGAGTCTGAAATGCTGCTGCAGCGCACAAAAATCGTGAATGCGATGGCGGCGATGAATGCCGATATTATTGGCTTAATGGAAGTTGAAAATAATGGCTTTGGTAAGTTAAGTGCCATTCAAAATCTAGTTGATGCCCTTAATGCCAAGCTGGCACCTGAGCAGGCTTATCAATTTGTTAAAGTCACTGACAATGACGGTTTCATCGGCACTGATGCTATCGCAGTCGGCATATTATATCGACCCGCCGTTGTTGCTTTAGCTGACGCAGCTCAAATAATCGCGACCCCTGAGCAACACGTGGCAGAAGGAGCGCTAACCCGTATCAATGAGGGCGTAACAGAAACAAATCCCGCCTACCATAAATATCAGCGCCACAGCCTAATGCAAAGCTTTAGCATTAATGGTAACAAGCTGACGATTGTGGTTAATCATTTTAAATCTAAAGGCTCAGGCTGTTTAGAAGATTGGTTAAGCTTTAATGAAGATTCAGAGCCTGTAGATTTACAGGGCAAGTGTAATGCCTTTCGCGTTTCTGCTGCTAAAGTGATCGGTGAGTCGGTAACCGGCTTAGACGGTGATGTGCTGGTGATTGGCGATTTAAATGCCTATGGCAAAGAAGATCCGTTAGCAGTACTCACTGACTATGATGCCAGCCTAACTGAACATGTGATAAAAACCGCCTCACACACCAGCTTAAATGGCGCAGAGCATGATGCACAAGGACGTGTGATTGATAAGGGCTATGGGCTAATCAACTTAAACACCCAAGCACATGGGCCTGCTACATACTCGTACAGTTATGGTGGTGAGTTAGGTAATTTAGACCATGCTTTAGGTAATACAAGCTTAGCGGCTCGGGTAGTGGCGATTGAAGACTGGCATATCAATGCGGTTGAATCGAGCTTGTTTGAATACAGTAGCAAATACACCGGCGATTTAGTTAAGTCTGACAATGGCTATTCATCATCAGATCACGATCCGGTGATCATCGCCCTGGCATATCCCGAAGTACAGGATACTAAAGATGCAGATGTTATAATGACAGCCAAAGATGATGGCGGTAGCTTAGGTTACTTAGGCTTATTGCTCTTGTCTGCTTTAGGTTTTCGCCCTAAAGCCTAATCGATGTATTATTTAATAGAAATTATTATCATTTAAAATCGGTGGTGGTTTGTAAATTTTTTGAGCGTATTTTATTGCGCTTTGTGCTTGCTTTACAGGCAATTTACTTTAAATCACCGTGATAAAAAAAACGCCTGTTATAGTGTTGTGCTAGTAATTGCACCATTTAATGGCTGTGTTTTTTGAGTGTTAAAGAGAGTCGAAAAGTTGAATACCGTAACCGCTCCAATGTTAAAAAAGCGAATTGATAGTATCGATATTATGCGCGGCATTGTAATGCTTATCATGCTGCTGGATCATGTTAGAGAGCGGTTTTTCTTTCATGAGCAAGTCACCGATCCGATGACACTGGATAGCACCAGTACCGGATTATTTATAAGCCGATTTGCTGCGCATTTTTGTGCGCCTACTTTTGTGTTTTTAACCGGAGTATCAGCGTGGTTATATAGCCATCCGCAATTTGGCCCACAGCGCTCCGCAAGGTCATTTTTAATCAAGCGTGGCCTGTTTATTATCGCATTAGAGTGCACAGTGATTACGTTTCAGTGGATGGGCAATTACGAGATGATTTGGCTGCAAGTCATGTGGGCAATTGGCATCAGTATGTTGGCGCTAGCGTTATTAATCGGTTTACCAAGATTTTGGCTTGGGCTTATTGGCTTAGTGATCGTATTTGGTCATAACATGCTTACGCCCATTAGCTTCTCGCCAGGGGAGTGGGGTTATACGTTATGGGCCATATTGCATGACCGCGGCAATATCTTAACCAATGACTTTATCGGCATTAGAGCCAGTTATCCGGTACTACCTTGGATTGGGGTGATTTTGTTAGGCTATGTGATAGCACCGATTTACAGTGCAAGCTTTGATGATAACAAACGTCATAACCTGCTCATTGGGCTTGGCTTAAGCTGCTTTGCGATTTTTGCAGTCTTACGCGGTTTTAATATTTACGGCGAAACACTTGATTGGCAGCAAGGTGAAACCCTAGTAATGACATTAAAGTCGGTATTTAACTTAACCAAATATCCACCTTCATTGGACTTTTTACTGGTGACTCTTGGCGGCACATTATTGTGTTTACGGACGCTTGAAAAGCTGAACCCGCGCTATGGTAAAGTGTTATCAACCTTTGGATCAGCGCCAATGTTTTTCTATATTGTGCACTTATATTTATTACTGTTTATGTACCGCTTTGCCGTTAATGTCATTGGGCCTAACTATGGCGATTTATATGGCTTTACCGATATAAGCTGGGTGTGGGCGGTGACGGTGATATTGGCGCTGCTGTTGTACTTTCCAACTAAGTGGTTTAGTCAGTACAAGCATCAAAGTAAACAGGGCTGGATTAAGTATTTCTAGACAATGGCGTTAACCAAAATGTTGTGGTTAATCAGTAGATAGTAAAAAGGCGCATTAAGCGCCTTTTTCGTTTTATGTGTGGATTTAGGATTAGTCGATTAAGTCATATTGCTCGGCTAAAACGTTAATAATATCCGCTTTTGGGTTGTCAGGTAGCGAGATGCTAGTGCCGGTTACCTTTTCTGCCACGCCAGTGTATGTGCGAGAGACATTCATCATCGCATCTAATGGTAAGTCGTTATCACGGGCGAGGGCTTCACGCTCAGGCATTCTATCTTTGTTAAGCAGAATATCGGCATCGTCAAAATGATTGAGCAGAAATTGACGAAAGCCTTCTTTGGAGTTTTCAACAATCTTGCTATCACGATACGCTGCGCCATCCCAAATACGTGACGAGTCTGGTGTGCCCACTTCATCCATGTAAATCAGTTTGGAGTTACCGTCTTTGTCATTGACGTAGCCAAATTCAAATTTAGTATCGACAAACATTTGGTCGTGGGTGGCTAGCGCATCTGAGATGACCTTAAAGCCTTGCTTTAATAATACTTCATATAAGTCGATATCGGCTGGTTTTTCAAAGCCAAAGGCTTGGTAGTTGGCTTCAATATCGGCGCGGCTAATGTTGACATCATCTTGCTCAGGCACACCTGGAATACCGGTTAAAATGCCTTTGGTTGAAGGGGTTATCAATAACTCTGGTAGTTTTTGATCTTTGGTTAACCCTTCAGGCAGTGTGATACCGCAAAATTCGCGTTCGCCTTTGGCATAAGCGCGCCACATTGAACCGGTAATGTATTGACGACAAATCGCTTCAACTTTAATTGGACGCGCTTTTTGCACAATCCATACAAATGGGTGTGGGATATCAAGAATATGGCTATCGGCTAAACCATTTTCAGCAAACAACTTAAACCAATGATTAGAGATAGCGTTAAGTGCCGCCCCTTTACCTGGAATGCCCTGTAAATTACCTTCACCATGAAAAATACAATCAAATGCTGAAATGCGATCGCTGATCACCATTATCGCTAATGGGGTATCAGCTGGCACGTTATAGCCTTTATCGGCAATTAAGCGGCGGCTATCAGCCTCAGTTAACCAATATACACTGCGAACTTTACCGCTGTGTACTGGCTTATCGGTTCGGATCGGCAAATCGTTATTGATAGCGAGAACTGAATCAGCAAGACTCATGGCCAGTATTCCTTAAGAAATTGAGTGTAGGAAGATATCCTTTATTGATAAGGATAGTTAGGTATTTTTATGGCGGCTATTTTACCTGTATTAAGGCAGATTTCCATGCTTATCAGGCGGCTAAACTCTTAATCCTGTATAGCGAATACTGAGGCAAATTAAACTCGCTATTCGCCATTGGCTTTATTGGCATAGCTCTTTAGAATGAATTTTCTGCAGCTTTACCATTAAAGAGCGAATATCTTGTGAGCCATACCCGTTTAGGTCTTATGTTTGTCAGCGTTGCCGTTGTGTTTTGGGGGATATTACCCATAGCGCTTAAGTTATCCGGAGGGTTTATTGATCCGGTTACGTTAACTTGGTTTAGGTTTTTAGTGGCCTTTGTGGTGACCTTTATTCTGCTATGGCGCTTTGGTAATTTGAAGCAATTTAGTCAACTGCAGGGGGGTGATTGGCTAAAGCTTGCTGCTGCAGGTATTTTACTGATGCTCAATTACACCTCTTTTGTGTATTCACTGGATTACTTATCACCAGGTACTGCGCAACTTAACTTTCAAACTGCACCGTTCTTTTTAGCCTTTGGTGGCGCACTGTTTTTTAAAGAGCGGCTCACGGCGGTGCAGCTAAGCTGTTTTGCAGCTCTGGCATTAGGGGTGTTGCTGTTCTTTCACCCAAGCCTTGATGTGTCGGCAGAAAATAGCAGTCAAATTCTATTTGGGGTGCTGATTGTGCAGTTTTCAGTGTTGTCGTGGACGAGTTATGCCTTACTGCAAAAGTCATTGTTTACTAAGCTAACACCCAATAATGTGTTGCTATGTATCTATGGCTTAGGGATCCTTGTGATGGCGCCTTTTAGCGAGTTTAGTCACTTTGGGCTTATGGATAGCAGCCATTGGTTGATCGTCGGTTTTTGTGCCATCAATACCTTAATTGCTTATGGCTGTTTTGGTCAGGCGATGAAGTACTGGCCCACGGCGCAAGTGAGTGCCATGCTCGCGCTGACGCCAGTGCTCAGTTTTAGCGTTAACGCTTTAGTGGTGTATTTAGGCTGGTGGCCTGAGGTGTTTAAGGTTGATGTGATTGATCTGTGGTCGCTGCTGGGGATTGTATTGATTGTTGGCGCTGTGTTTACCATGCAACTATGGCCCTTGTATTTGGGCAACAAGCAAAAGCGGCAAGCCCATGTCGAAGGCGAAAGCGTTTAAGACCAAAGCGTTTATCGCAATAACTTTAGCGTTATTAGTGCTTGTAGGATGAGTTTTATTTCAGCCATAAAAAATGGAGCCACAAGGCTCCATTTTTATGCGTTAAACCAACGTTAGTTGGACTGCAAGTATTTACTCGCTGTCACGTGGCTTACGTGGACGGTCGCTACGAGGGCGGTCACTACGTGGACGATCACCACGAGGGCGGTCGCTACGAGGACGGTCACTACGTGGACGACGTGGTGCTTCAGCTGGGAAAGAGGCATCACTCGCTTCACGAATGTTTAATGCTTTACCACAAACACGTACTTTTCTTAAGTGGCCTAGTACATCTTTTGGCATGCCGTCTGGCAAGTCAATTGAAGTAACTTGATCAAATAATTGAATTTGACCAATGAACTGGCTGTCAATGTTTGCTTCGTTAGCGATGGCGCCAACGATATTACCTACACCAACACCGTTATCACGACCTACATCGATTACGTAACGGCACATTTTAACATCAGGCTTATCTTTCAGGCCTTCAGCGCTACCAAAGCTTGTTGGCAATGGACGGCTGCCGCGTGAATCACGACGAGGACGCTCACGACCAGCGTCGCGAGGACCACGATCATCACGGTCACGTGAATCACGTTGACGCTCTTGAATCGCAGGAAGTTGTAATGGACGCTCAGCCTGTACTTGTTGAAGTAATGCTGCTGCGAGTAAGTCAGTGTCAATTTCAAGCTGCTGACATAACTGAGCCACTGCATTTTTCATGAAATCTAAGTCACCGTTAACGGTTTCTTGGATTTGCTCACCTAAGCGTGATAAACGACGCTCAGCAACAGTTTCAGGGCTAGGTACTTTCATTGGCGAGATACGGCTGTTCGTTGCACGTTCGATAGTGCGAAGCATACGCATTTCACGGTTGGTAACGAAAAGAATTGCCATACCAGTACGACCAGCACGACCTGTACGGCCAATACGGTGTACATAAGCTTCTGAATCATATGGGATATCGTAGTTAACTACGTGACCAATACGTTCAACGTCAAGACCACGGGCCGCAACGTCAGTAGCAATTAGGATGTCTAACTTGCCGCGTTTAAGTTGGTCAACAGCACGTTCACGAGCTTGTTGGTTCATATCACCGTGTAATGGTGAAGATGCATAGCCACGCGCTTCAAGTTTTTCAGCAAGTTCAACACAGCTGTTACGGGTACGTACGAAGATGATAATACCTTCAGTATTTTCAACTTCTAAAACACGTACTAACGCTTCAAGTTTGTTGTGTTGTGATACTTGAACATAACGCTGATCAATTGACTCAACAGTAGTATGGCTAGCAGCAATACTAATGTGAACAGGGTTGTTTAAGTGCTTGTTCGCAACGCGCTTGATTTGCTCTGGCATAGTCGCAGAGAAAAGGGCAAGTTGACTGTCTTTTGGTTTGTGCTCAAGAACCCATTCGATATCATCGATGAAGCCCATTTTTAGCATTTCATCAGCTTCATCAAGAACAAGTGCTTGTAGTGCATCAAGTTTAAGAGTGCCACGACGCATGTGGTCCATTACACGACCTGGCGTACCAACAACAACTTGTGGGCCACGACGTAGCGCACTTAATTGTTGATGCATGCTTTGACCACCATAAATAGGTAGTACATGGAAGCCTTTCATGTGTTTAGCGTAGCTACCAAATGCTTCAGCAACCTGAACAGCAAGTTCACGTGTTGGTGCAAGCACTAGGATTTGAGGAGCATTCAGCTTTTGGTCAACATTACTTAGTAAAGGCAGTGCGAAAGCACCTGTTTTACCTGTACCTGTTTGAGCTTGGCCTAAAATATCTTTACCTTCCATTAAAGGATCGATACTAGCAGACTGAATTGGAGTTGGTTTTTCGTAACCTAGATCGTCAAGGGCACGAAGCAAATTCTCGGATAAACCAAGTTCGCGGAAAGTTCTTTCATCGGATGACATTGAGTTGTAGCCTTGTGGATGCGTACGAAGTTATTGGCATTCGTACTAGAGTTTCACAGACAGAAAATCAACCCCGTGTCGATTTCCCGCGTCAAAGGGGCGATATTATAGCAAGCTTTGGCCTCGTTGACTATCTAATTTTAACAAATAACTAAAATTGGCCTGATTATTGTAGCGCTTACTGAGCGATTAACTAAGTAACTTTTGACGTAATTAAATCAGAAACGGTTGTTTTATGGCCGTGATTCATTTAATCCATTTTTTATAGCGGATAAACAAGCCTTTTCGCAAATGCAGTTGCAGTAATCGCCTTAGTGCTCAATTTCTAGCGCTTTACAATGATGCGCTGTTTATCCAGTTTAAGTAGCGTGAATGCCGTTTCAGTGACTGCTGCTAAAAAGTTAATATCGATAGTATCTAAGGTGTCTTCAACAGTGTGATATTGCTTATGGGTTGGCACGCCTAAATAGAGCCAAGGAATACCAGCTTTGTGGAACGGGTAATGATCTGATGCTCGCAGCCAATTAATTTTGAGCATACTGCCATCATTTAGCCTTGAACGACTCTGTCTCACACATAGATTATTATAGTCTTGGAGCTGGTGTTTTATCTGCTTAAATTGAGATACATTTTGCTCCCCTTCAATATAAATGGCTTTGGGTCTAGAAGGGTGGCCAATCATGTCTAAGTTTAGCGACATTTCTAGCTGCATATCTGGCAGTGTTAACAGTTGCTGAACTAGCGCGTATGAGCCAAATAACCCCGGCTCTTCAGCATCGGTGGCAACTAGCATTAAGTTAACCGCCGGATCGCCATCTTGCTGCCATTGCTTTGCAATCGCTAACATTGCAGCAATGCCTGAAGCATTATCATCAGCCCCAGCAAAGACTTTACTGCCACGACTGCCTAAATGGTCATAGTGGGCGGTAATAATGCGCCAGCGCTGGGATGCTTGCTTTGATTTAATCGTGGCAATGAGGTTAATACCCTGTTTATCAGCAAAGTTTTGCCGATAAACAAATGGCAGCATAAATTCTTTTTGCCAAGGTGATAACCCCAGTTCAATAAAGCGCGCACTTAGGTATTGGCGGGTTTTTTCTGCACCTATGGTATTGGTTTTACGGCCAGCCAAATCATCACTGGTTAATATGCGAATATCTTCGATGAGTTGATTTTTATCAGCCCATTGACTGGAAGTGTCATTTCCACAGTTTTGCGAAGCGCAGCCGCTTAGCAAAAAACACAATGCCACTGGCGTCAATCTAATCGATACAGTGAAACAGGGTGGTTTTTGAAAATGATATTTTTGCAGAAATGATGCTAATACCGAGGATAAATAAGCCAGAGTATTTTGGTAAAATTCCATTTATATCCCTCTGGCTTGATGAGTAAACTAACTCAATGGTGCGCATACCGCAGCAGGTGTATTCTGTGCAATTACTAACAGTGTAATCGCTATTTGGCTTTAGTGGCCTTCTTTGCTGGAGTTTTCTTCACGCTACTTTTATTGGTGACACCTTTATTAGCGACACCTTTTGGGGCCGCAGCCTTCTTGGTCAATAGCGGCTTTAAAAAGCGTGCAGTATGGGATGTTTTATGTTTTGCCACCTCTTCAGGGGTTCCGCTTGCCAAAATAGTGCCGCCGCCGGAGCCGCCTTCAGGGCCTAGATCCACTAGCCAATCTGCCGTTTTAATCACATCAAGATTATGCTCAATGACCACTATGGTGTTGCCTTTGGCTTTTAAGCGATGCAGTACATCTAGTAGCAGCTGAATATCAGCAAAGTGCAAGCCTGTAGTGGGCTCATCAAGAATGTATAAGGTTTTGCCGGTATCACGTTTGGATAACTCTTTTGCTAACTTCACTCGTTGAGCTTCACCACCGGACAGTGTTGTCGCACTTTGACCTAAACAAATATACGCCAAGCCTACATCCACTAAGGTTTGCAGTTTTCTTGCTATCGCAGGGATTGGATCAAAGAAAACACGCGCTTCTTCAATGGTCATTTGCAGCACTTCGTGAATATTTTTGCCCTTGTATTTAACATCTAAGGTTTCGCGGTTATAGCGTTTACCTTTACAGGAATCACAAGGCACATACACATCTGGTAAAAAGTGCATCTCAACCTTTATTAAGCCATCACCCTGACAGGCTTCACAGCGGCCACCTTTAACGTTAAAAGAGAAGCGACCCGGTAAGTAACCGCGGCTTCGAGACTCTTGAGTTGCAGCAAATAATTCACGAATAGGGGTAAATATGCCGGTGTAAGTAGCAGGATTTGAACGCGGTGTTCGCCCGATTGGGCTTTGATCAATATCAACCACCTTATCGCATTGCTCCATGCCGGTAATGCTTTTATGGGCTGCTGGCTCATCAATGGTAGCGCCGTTTAGCATTCTGTGGGCAATTTTATAAAAGGTGTCGTTAATTAAGGTTGATTTACCCGAACCTGATACCCCAGTAATACAGGTAAATAAACCAATAGGAATGGTTAAGTCGACATTTTTAAGGTTATTACCAGTGGCGCCGCATAGCTCAATGACTTTTTTCGGATCCATTGGGGTGCGTTTATCACTAATGTGGATTTGCTTGGTGCCAGAAATATATTGGCCAGTGACAGACTCTTTACAGTCGAGAATGGCCTGCAGAGGCCCAGAGCAAATGATTTCGCCGCCGTGAACGCCTGCGCCGGGGCCAATATCAATCACATGATCAGCCATGCGAATTGCGTCTTCATCATGCTCAACCACAATCACGGTATTACCGAGATCACGCAGGTGTATTAGCGTTTGCAGTAAACGTTCGTTATCGCGCTGATGCAAGCCAATTGAAGGTTCATCCAGCACGTACATTACGCCCACAAGGCCGGCACCAATTTGACTGGCTAAGCGAATACGCTGGGCTTCACCCCCTGATAAAGTATCTGCTGAGCGGTCTAAGCTTAGGTAGTTAAGACCGACATTGACCAAGAAGCCTAAACGATCGCCAACTTCTTTAAGAATTTTTTCAGCGATCTGCGCTTTTTGCCCTTCGAATTTAATCTCAGTGAAATAGCTCATGGCTTCACCGATGGACCACTGAGTCAGCTGCGGTAAGTTTAACTCGCCAATAAATACGTTACGGGCTTCTTCACGCAAACGCGAGCCGTCACAGCTTTTACAGGATTGGGTATTAATAAACTTTGATAGCTCTTCACGTACCGAATTACTTTCAGTTTCGCGGTAGCGGCGATCCATATTATTGAGGATCCCCTCAAATGGATGATTACGAATAACCACATCACCACGATCGTTAATGTACTTAAAGGCAATGTTTTGCTTACCTGAGCCAGATAGAATAATTTTTTGTACTTTAGCGCTTAACTGCTCAAAGGGGGTTTCGACATCAAATTTATAATGTTCAGCTAAGGAGCTGAGCATTTGAAAGTAATAGAAATTACGTTTATCCCAGCCTCTAATCGCCCCGCCTGCTAATGACAGCTCGCTATTGGCAATCACTCTTTCTGCATCAAAGTACTGCTGCACACCTAAACCATCACAGGTTTGACAAGCGCCAGCGGGATTATTGAATGAGAAAATACGTGGCTCAAGCTCTGCCATGGAGTAGCCACAATATGGACAGGCAAAGTTAGCCGAGAACATCAACTCGTCTGCTTCTCCGGCCATGTCGGCAATAATAGCAATACCGCCTGATAACTCTAACGTCGTTTCAAAAGACTCAGCTAAGCGCTGCTTTAAATCATCACGCACTTTAAAGCGATCAACCACCACTTCAATGGTGTGTTTAACATGTAGCTCAAGGGTTGGCGGATCGGATAAATCACAAACCTCACCGTCAATTCTGGCGCGCACATAACCTTGAGCAGCCAAACTTTCGAGTAATTTTACATGTTCACCTTTACGGGCTTTGACCACGGGAGCTAATAGCATTTGGCGACTGCCTTCAGGCAGTTCCAATACTTTATCTACCATTTGGCTGACCGTTTGCGCGGTTAATGCTTGGCCGTGGGTTGGGCAGCGCGGCTCACCAACACGGGCAAACAGCAGTCTAAGATAATCATAAATCTCAGTGATGGTACCCACGGTTGAGCGTGGATTATGGGATGTGGATTTTTGCTCAATTGAAATAGCAGGACTTAAGCCTTCGATATGATCCACATCAGGCTTTTCCATCAAACTTAGAAACTGGCGCGCATAGGCTGATAGTGACTCAACATAACGGCGCTGGCCTTCGGCATATAAGGTATCAAAGGCTAACGATGACTTACCTGAGCCAGATAAACCTGTGATGACAATAAGTTTGTCTCGGGGGATGGTTAAATCAAAGTTTTTAAGATTGTGGGTTCGTGCACCGCGAATTTCAATGGTATCCATTCATCACTCTAGAGGTTGTTTTAGCTACCTTGTCAAAGTAGCAAAATTTGAGTTAGCTTAGTAAATAGCCGTTAGTGTATCGTTAATTAACTCGCTTATACAGTGTTTTATACAGTGTTGGTGACACTAAATGTACCCAGGGAGCCAGACTAATAGCGGCTGAAACCATAAAAAAACGACTGGGATATAAAACACATTATAACCTGTTTGTTTAACCTTATTAACAAATACGACAAACAGTTGCCTATTGGTTCATTATTCCTTTTGAGCTAAATTAGAACGCTGTGATAATATGCGCAACTCGCATTTTTCTATAGATACACAATTTAAGGGCAACTGAATGGCCAACAATGGATTATCAGGCATTGAGAAGAAAGTCGCGTTTTCGTTAGCCAGCGTGTTTGGTTTACGAATGATGGGCTTATTCATGATCATGCCCGTATTCGCGCTTTACGGCCAACATTTAGAGGGTTTTTCACCTCTATGGGTGGGTATCGCTATCGGTGCTTATGGCTTGACCCAAGCGGTGTTACAAATTCCCATGGGCATGTTGTCAGATAAATATGGCCGTAAGCCGATTATTTTGGCTGGGCTGGTGGTGTTTGCTATAGGTAGCGTGGTTGCTGCAATGTCAGATCATATTTATGGGGTTGTGCTTGGCCGAGCCATTCAAGGGATGGGTGCTATTGCCGCTGCAGTGTTAGCGCTGGCCGCCGATTTAACCCGCGATGAGCAACGCACTAAAGTGATGGCTATTATTGGCATGTGTATTGGTTTCTCGTTTGCATTGTCATTGCTTGCAGGGCCGATAGTGGCCCAATATGCAGGTTTAGAAGGGCTATTCTTTTTAACCGCTATCTTAGCGGTAGTGGGCATGATCATTGTGCAGGTGTTGGTACCTAACCCAGTCTCACAAGCGCCCAAAGGCGATACTGTTGCTACGCCCACTAAATTAAAGCGTATGTTAATGGACCCGCAACTGTTCAGACTCGATGCAGGGATTTTTATTTTGCATTTAGTGCTTACCGCCGTATTTGTGGCCTTGCCATTAGATTTAGTGGATGCAGGTTTAGTAAAAGAAAAACACTGGATGCTGTATTTCCCTGCCTTTATCGGCGCGTTTTTCTTAATGGTGCCGTTAATTATTATTGGTGTTAAACGTAACAACACTAAAACCATGTTCCAAATATCACTAATGATCATGATGCTGGCATTGGCAGCTATGGGATCTTATGCTGATAACCTCTGGGTATTAAGTGCCGCTGTGGTGTTATTTTTCACTGGTTTTAATTATCTTGAGGCGTCATTGCCTAGTTTAATTGCTAAATTTTGTCCGGTGGGCGATAAAGGCTCAGCTATGGGCGTTTATTCCACTAGCCAATTTTTAGGGGCATTTTGTGGCGGTATGCTAGGTGGCGGAGCTTATCAGCTGGTTGGCGCTGCAGGGGTATTTTATGTGGCACTTGGACTGATGTTTATTTGGTTATTATTAACCATAGGCATGGAAAAACCCGTACTGCTAAAAAGCTATACCCTTGAGGCACAAGTTAAAGATAGAAATCAGGCGAAAGACATGGCAACCCAGCTATCACAGCTATCTGGGGTAGCAGAAGCCATTGTCGTCATGGAAGAGAGAGCAGCTTATTTGAAAGTTGATGATCAATTCGATTTGAGTGAAGCGCGAGCTGTGTTAGGCTCTGTCAATTAGATCGTTTTGATCGCTCAGTTTTGTAATTTAGATTAGATAATAGATAAAATCGCAGGAGATTTTCGATGGCCAGTCGTGGTGTAAATAAAGTAATTTTGGTTGGTAATTTAGGTAAAGATCCTGAAGTTCGTTACATGCCAAACGGTAATGCCGTAGCCAACTTTACTGTAGCTACAAGTGAAACTTGGAAAGACCAACAGGGTCAGCAGCAAGAGCGCACCGAGTGGCACAATATCGTCATGTACCGTCGTTTAGCTGAAGTTGCTGGCGAATACCTAAAGAAAGGTTCTAAAGTTTATTTAGAAGGCAAATTGCAAACCAGTAAATGGCAAGATCAGACTACAGGTCAAGATCGCTATAAAACTGAAATCAATGCGATGGAAATGCAAATGCTTGATAGCCGCGGTCAAGGTGGTGGTCAGCAAGGTGGCATGAACCAAGGTTACGGTAACGCGCCGCAACAAAGTGCTCCTCAGCAAGCTCAAGGTGGTTATGGTCAGCAGCAACAAGCTCAAGGTGGTTTCCAACAACCAGCTCAAGCGCAAAAGCCTGCTTACACGCCTAAGCCTCAAGCGCCAGCTCAGCAGCCTGCCCAACAAGCACAAGGTGGCTTCCAACAAGCGCCAGCTCACCAACCTGCACAAGGTGGATATCAGCAAGCTGCTCCTGCGCAGCAGCAAGGTGGTTTTCAACAACCAGCTCCAGCACAGCGCCCAGCGCCAACGCCACAGCCACAAAATACTACACCTGATTTAGGCGGTGATTGGGATGATGATATCCCGTTCTAGCAGGCGGTTTATTTAAAACTGTAAAGTTAAAGCTCAAACTATATATGAACCCAGCATAAAAGCTGGGTTTTCTTTTTCTGACACTTTTATTTGTCTAAATATGTTCTATATTAGACTAGCGGTTATAAATAGTGTCAGAAAAGGAGTGGTTATGTATAAGAAGGATATACATATATTTGATAACGGAGAGCGTTATCCGATTTTAATGGGTGAGGACGGTATGCCTCATTTTTACGTGACCTTGTATGTCACGACAAAACTCCGTACCGAGATGGTTTTCAATACTATTGCTAATAGGCTCAAGGCAATTTTATGGTTATTCGAGTGGGAAAAGATGCATACTCGATGTTTAATTGAAGAATTTGAGCAAGCACAATTTTTAACTGTTGAAGATATACTAAGCCTTCGTGACCATATGAAGCTAAATGCTGCTGAACAAAAAAAATATGACACAGGAAAATCAAAGTTAAAGCGCAGAGTCATTAATCTGAATGATTCAGCTAGCATTACTAATACGGTAGCTTCGGTTGGTCGAGACCATCACTATAATCGATTGACTGCGGTTGCAGCATATCTACATTTCCTTGCCACTGTAACCAATCAGCACCGTAATTCCCCCGAAGTATCGAAAGCTATAAGTCACATGTCTAAAACTATAAAGCAGCATAGACCCAAAGGGCGTGGCCATAATGTGTCTAAAGAGCTGGATTCGAATGATTTTCCTGATGGGTTATTCGGTGATTTTATGGATGTGGCCAATCTTGATAACCCGTTAAATCCTTTCAAAAATTATAAGGTTAAGGTAAGGAATTCTCTGATTTTCAGGCTGTTGAGAAGTGTAGGGATTAGGCGTGGGGAGGTGCTATCTTTGTCGATGTCATATCTTGAATTACATGGAGATAAACCATTTATTTGGGTAAGGCGGAAGCATGACGACAAGCATGATTCAAGGCTTCATCAGCCTGTTTCCAAAACGAAAGAGCGTAAATTGCCGATTTCGAAAGAGCTTGCTCAATTACTTGATAGCTACATTTTAAATGAGCGAGCATCTACTCCAAATTCAAGTAAGCACCCTTATCTTTTTATTACCCATAGAAAGTGCGCAACACAAGGACAGCCTATTAGTGTGAGCTATTTTAATAGTGATATTATCGGCAAAATGAAGAGTGTTGATCCAAGATTTTTAGTGATTAATGCTCATCTATTTAGGCATGAGTGGAATCATGACTTTTCTAGAATATGTGATGCTAATGGGATTCCTCCTGAGAAAGAGGCCCAAATGAGAATGTATCTAATGGGTCATTCATCGGAAAAGTCGGGTGATATTTATAATAAGAGGCATACCAGAAAAAAAGCTCGTAAAGCCTCACTTGAGCAGCAGCTAGATCTTGAGGATAAGCTTCGTAATAGACAAACAAGGATGAATAATGAATAGAGAAAAGGAAGCTAGTAGTAGAGTTACGAAAAAATCCAAGTTAACGTTATGTGTTTCTAAAGATGGCTACTCATTCGATAAGAATGCTGATAACTGGATGTTGAATAAAGATAGTAATATAACTTTTCAGAAAGAGATATTAGCACTTGATGGGAGGATTATTAAAGGGTTTCGATCTACGTTGGCTAGGTACGCCGAGGAATTGTCTGCACACCATACATCAAACATGTATTTTCAGTTTCAGCGATTTGTCAGAGATACTGAGTGCAATAAAATTGATGTTCCAACTCTTTTAAACTGGAAAGCTGCTTTAGGTAAAGATCATGAATGGTATCTAGGTGCTCTTCGAGGTTTCTTAATATCATGGTTTGACTATGGCTACGATGGAATTACTCGTGAAACTGTTGAGCTATTAGAAAGTTTAAGATTAGCAGGAAATGAAAAAGGAGTAGCTATTGCTAATCGTTGCCCGTATTCGGGGGCTTTTACTGAAAATGAAGTATTAGCAATCAACGATGAGTTGAATCGTTTGCTACGTGATGAATATATTTCATTGGAATGCTATGCATATGTCAGTTTAACTCAAGCGTCTGCGAGACGACCTATTCAGTTACGGCAACTGAAAGCGGGGGATTTACTTCAAAATACGATTCAAGGTGTAAGGTTATATAGCCTCAACATCCCTCGTTCAAAGCAACGTGGAATAGGTTTTAGAGGCGCTTTTAATAGACTAGATATTACCGAGGATTTGTATCTCATATTGAGGAATTTACTAGATATTCAGATCGCTGCTGTTGAATCAATATTCAAATTAACTTTGGATGAAAAACATAAGAGTAAAGTTCCTCTATTTTTAGATGTAAGCTATTGTCGTCATCTATTTTCTTCTGGTGCATCAATTACTGAGATATTGGACTTAGATGTGATGCACCTAGCCGCAAAAGATCTTGGGCATTCCTTGATGAACGTATTTGCAAAAAAGCAGAGGGCAATTTCAGAACGCACAGGTGACACCATTCACATTACCTCACGCAGGTTTCGAAATACTCGTGGCACCAACCTTGGTCGCAAAGGCTTTGGTGTAAATATAATTGCCGAAGCTCTAGATCAATCCGATAGTCAAAATGCCAAAGTTTATACTGAGAACACGGCTGATACTGTTCAGTATATTGATAAAGCTGTCGGCAAAGAATTAGCTAAATATGCCAATGCATTTCTAGGTCGAGTTATTGAAAATTTAGAAGATGGCGAGCGAGGTAATGACCTTACGGCTCAAATCCCTAATGATAACAATGAGGCTATT
Organism: Shewanella sp. 10N.286.48.B5; assembly: GCF_002874355.2. Classification (NCBI taxonomy): domain Bacteria; kingdom Pseudomonadati; phylum Pseudomonadota; class Gammaproteobacteria; order Alteromonadales; family Shewanellaceae; genus Shewanella; species Shewanella sp. 10N.286.48.B5. Next base: position 3,409,516 of record NZ_MCVG02000001.1, on the reverse strand, counting down.
GGAGCTTGCGGAACAAATGACTTTTGCGTTAATGGATACGAGTCATGCTATGTCTGCCATAAATTCCGTCCTTTGTTAGACGCCCCTCATGAGCAGTTTTTGGAAAACCTCTACAAAGAAAAAGAACAGCGGTTGAAAAATACGGGTAGCGTTCAGTATGCAAGCGTTAAAGACCGTTTAATTTTGGCTGTTGAGCAAGTCGTTAGCATGTGTCAGGAAATTAAAGTGACAAAGGGAGAAGCATAATATGAGTGACATTGTTCAGTTTCAACCTAAGTCAGTACATACAGCCAAAGAAAACCTCAACGAGTTTATTAATCTTTGTCGGGATGAGCTAACCGCTTTTGGTGAAGAGTGCTGGGAAGGTGACAATTGGAAAACCTTTTACGGCAAGTCTAATAAAAAAGTTAATGCTCGTTTCTCGACTAATACACAGCCCTCTACAAGTTACAGTTTTGAACCAATGGCTGACCCATTTATTGACTTTGCTAAAGCATACATTCGTTACTTTTACTCATTAAATCCTGTTTCAAACTTGCAGCGTTATATGGAAGCATTACGAGGCTTAGAAGAGTCGCTGCTTTCAGTCAAAGGGGTAGCGGATATTACCGAACTAGATGGAAGTGTGCTTAGTGCATTAACAAATACCCTACCTGAAAGATATCCAAGCACTACAGCGCTGAATAAGATCGGCTACCAACTTGAAAGAATTTTGGATTTTTGTCGTTCCAAACAAATAACGCCCTCTCTGCCAGAGTGGTCTAACCCTTATTCAAAACCAAAAGATTTAACTATCGCTTTGGATGAGAAAGGAACGGAATATCGGTCCAATAAGCTGCCATCAAATGAAGTCATGATGTTGGTTTCTAAACTGTTCAATGATGCCCCAAGTTTGGGTGTCGAAGCCGAGTATTACAGCGCCGTTATGGCACTCTTGATGGTTGCACCTTCTCGCAGTTCAGAATTGACGGTTGTACCTGTTAACTGTCTAGAGTGGGAAGATGATAGAGCTGGAAAACGTCAGCTCGGCATTCGCTGGAATCCAGCAAAAGGCGGTAAGGCGGGGTTAAAATGGGTTCCTTCCGTTATGCAGGATGTGGTTGTTGAAGCTGTTGCTAGGCTAGAGAGGATTGGTGCGTCAGCACGTTTGGCGGCAAAATTTGCAGAAGATAACCCTAATGTTTTTATGCGATCAAATCATATTGGCGAAGATACGGCCTTAAATGTGCAGCAAGTTAATGAAGCATTGAGTTTGCGATTAAGTAGTTTATCTCCCAGCAAAGATAAAACTCTGTGGTTTTTAAAGTTACTTGAGACAAACAATGGTTTTATATCTTATAAAGCACTTGGGCGGCATGAATATGAGAATTATACTTCTAAGTTCAATAATTGGCCTTATGCAGATAAAAAATCCAGTGTAAAAGTATCAGAAGCCTTGTTGTTACATCGTGAAAATGAATTTCATGCTGACTTCTCACCTCGTAATTTTTCTTTTGTTTTACCCACGGTAAATCATATCAATGATCGTTTTGTGCAGTCTGGAGCTAGAGGCGCACAGTCTCTTTGGTCAAAGTTAAACATCCAACAATCAGATGGTTCACCAATATCGCTTCAGTCTCACAATGCCCGCCATTGGCTATCTACGATGGCAGAACGTGGCGGTATGGATGAGTTAACGCTGGCAAATTGGGCTGGTCGTGCAAAAATTTCAGATAATAAACACTATGACCATAGGACTGAAAGTGAGAAGAGCGATGCAGCCAGAAGTCTGCTGCTTCCAGAAGATGCCAATGCTCTTGATAAAATTAACGTGAATTTACCCGTGTCTTATGAAGATATTGGCAGAAAGGACATGCTCGGTATTGCTATCGTCACTGAGCTTGGAATTTGTGAGCACGATTATTCTATGATGCCATGTCAGCGCCACGGTGACTGCGAGACCTGTAAAGAACTTGTATGTATTAAAGGTTTCGTATCATCGCTAGAGCTTCTTAAAAAGCGTGAGAAAGAAGTTGAAGCCCAGTTCAATAAAGCAGGTAAAGACCATGAAATGGGATCATTCGGAGCAGATCGCTGGGTGAGTTCTCTTGGGTGGCGACTTTCTCATATTCGAACCAAAATTCGCTTACTCGAAGACGACAGAGTGCCTGATGGCTCTGCGATCCGCATTCCTGAAGAGTTTGACCCTTCTCCTGTTAAAACGGTTCTATTGGAAAAGGGTTATGACACCGAAGTTCAGAAATCAGACTCAATCACATTAGATGATGATGTGTATAAATTGCTAGGGTTGTAACGATGCCGAAAATTGTAATTACACAAGAAAATATTAATACAGTTCTGAAGCTTATCCTTACTTGGGAGGGGAAGCTAACGTGGGGGTTGTTGTGCGAAAGGATTGCCAGAGAACTTCAGGTTGACAAGGTAGAGCGTCAATCTTTAGCTGCTTATACAGCAATTCAAAAAGCTTATAGCGAGCGAAAAGAAGAGTTGCGCACTAAATCGCATGAGGTTCAGAGAGTCTCTGATGATGTGACGGTGGAGTACCTGAAGAATCAAGTCAAAAACCTGCAAGCTGAAGTGACACTCTTAAAAAATGAGAATTCAAAGTACAAAGAGCGATTCATTCTTTGGCAGTACAATGCGTATTTGAATGGTGTTCGAGTCAGTCGGCTTGATGATGTAGCTGATGTCTTAAATAAACCTTTAACAGCGGTAAATCGAGCCAAAGGAGGGTGAGGTAGTGGCTAATGGACAGCAAAAAGCACAGCAGAACTTAGAAGCCTTTATTAGCTGGTCAAGCACGATGACAGATGACGGTTTTCGTCAGATAGTTCACCGTGGACAGTTAAATCGAGTTGAGGTTTCAAAGGGGGTAGGTTGTGCAAAGTCTGTCCTGCTTCAAAACCCTAGGGTACGAGCACTATTAGATGAGCTTGAAGTTGGCTTAAGAAAGCGAGGTGTATTGCCTCAACTGACTGATGCTGCAAATTCAGTTCAAGATCTACCTAAAGTTCACGATAGAACCCTCTTAAGACGCTCACAAGACTCAAAGCGTGTTGCTGAGCTAGAACAGGAGATCTTGACGTTAAAAATGCAGCTAGAGCGCTTTAAAGAGCTTTCAGAAGTAATTCACGAGCTGGGGCTTGATGAATTATGAATGAAGTTGCCGATCTTAGAATCACCTCTGTGTGGGTGTACAGCAGGAAGTGGGCATGCTTTTCAGGCGTTCCTATTGTTAGCGAAGGCTTTGCTCGCACCAGCGGAAAAGATATTGTTGTAGTTAAGACCAAACCTGAGTTGTTGCCAATAAAACCTGCTGTAGGGCAACATTGGCGAATAACAGGAGTATCTACGAGTCGTATTGCGGCTCATGGTGATTTCAAGGTGAACGAGCACCATTTCATAGACCCAGAGCGCTGTGAGGTTACTCTGCCCCATGATGGTGAAAATTTCATTCGCTTTATTGCCAAAGAAAAAGACTTTAGGGGCATAGGTGAAGTAAAAGCCAGAGAGCTTTGGCAAGCCTTCCAAAGCAGCATCTTTAATCTCCTTCAGCAAAAAGATATCAGTAGACTCACTAAAATTTTGTCTGAGCAATCAGCTCAAAGTTTGATTGACGGGTTCCAAAAATACGCCAATCTCAAATACTCAACGTGGTTCTCCGATAGAAAAATCCCGCCATATATTCAGCAGAAACTTTTCAAGTACCACAAAGAAAATTCTGTTCAGTCGATTATCGATAACCCATACAGATTAGTGACTTTCGGGATGCCTTTCAAAGCTGCTGATGCCATAGCTATCGAGAGCTTCGACATTCCATTTGGTGACATTAGAAGATTGATTGGCTCTGTTGAGTACGCTCTCAAAAAGCACTCAAAGAGTGGTGGTCATACGGTTGCATCACATCAAGATATACATAGCTCAGTATGGACTTTGCTTGGTAGCAAAGAATTAGCATCTCAAGCGTTAAAAATTGCTGACATTGGTAAGTCTTATTTTATCGACAGCGAGACAGGAAGCTATCATCACACGCCTTTACTTGTTATGGAGAAGGTAGTGGCTAAGCGACTGCTAACTCTAAATTGCAGGGAGGATGGAACCAGTTTGGAGTTCGACTTAGCCTATGCGGAAGCATGTAAAGAATTGCCCTACAGTTTAACAAGTAAACAAACTGATGCAGTGCTCACCTCTTTAGCTTCACACGTTTCATGCATCACTGGTGGCGCAGGCACGGGTAAAACGACTGTACTCAGAACAGTATTAAAAGCCTATAGCCATATGGGGTATGACATTAAAGCTATTGCTCTTTCTGGTCGTGCGGCAATGCGTCTACATCAAAGTATTGGGTTTACGACATCCACCATCGCTGCATTCTTGCGGCAGGAGCCGATTGATACGGACTCAAAATGCATTGTGGTCATTGATGAAGCTAGCATGATTGATTTGCCCACCATGTATAAAATTGTTGCTCATACCAATCCTGCCGTAAGGTTCCTATTTGTTGGGGATTACCATCAATTGCCACCCATCGGTGCGGGTTTGATTCTGGCTGACATTGTTAAGTCTGGTGTCATCAAGAACACTGAGCTAGACATTGTTCAGAGGCAGGATTCTGCTTCAGGGATTCCATGCTACTCACAGTCCATTAAAAATGGCGAAATACCCGAAGAGTTGTCTATTGGTCATATTCACTTTCATGATGTTGCACTTGATGATGTAGCAGTTAAATGCGTCGAACTTTATAGCCAATTCCCATTAGGCAGTCAGGTTGTTGCTGCAACTAAAAAGCTAACTCACGACATTAATATCCAATGCCAAAATAGTATTAACGCTAATGGTCAGCGATTAGAATTTGAAGAATTCGGTGAGCGGTATAGAACCGATTTATTGTTGAACGATCCAGTGTTATTCACCAAGAATAACTATGATGCAGGTGTTCAAAATGGCTCCCTTGGTCGGTTGACCTCATTGGCACAAACAGCAGATAGCCATGGCTTAGTAAAACTAGATGATAGCCATGACGAAATTGTTATAACTAGAGCACTTCTTGACTCGTTGGAAGCTGGTTACTGCATCACTTTACATAAGGCTCAAGGCTCTCAGTTTAAGCGAGTCATAGTCGCACTTAGTAGCGCAAAGATGCTGGATCGAGCTTGGTTGTATACAGCCGTCACTCGTTCGGAGGATGAATTACACATTGTCGGCTCACAGGAATGCTTTGAAAAGTCAGTGCGAAGTCTCAGTGCTCATCATAAGCGTCAAACTCATCTTGCTTACTTGCTTCAGCAATAAAGCACTAAACAATTCATTTAGAGCAAAAAATATTTTTTATTTTACTTAACTTATTCAATACTTTCGTTATGTGAACTGATTTTTACTTCAAGTTCGTACTTTGTATCAGTTAAATTCAGTGCTATACCACACTAACATTTGAGTGCTAATCGAGTATTTTAGCCATGTTGGAGAGGAAACATGTTCACTGTAAAATTGGTTATTCGTGAAGAATTGCTTCTAGATACGGAGGAGTGCAATGGCAATAGGTATCGAGTTGTTTTTAAAAGCTGGGATGAAAACTTGAGCTGGAGTGTTGCTGTAAACGATGAAAAATTTGAGCCTCAATCCACACCACCTGGTATCAATTTAGCAGCTTGCCTAGCGGATAATGAATTGAGCATCGGGTGGTGGAATGAGCTGAGTTCTGCCTTTAAATCTAATGTACTTCAGTTCAGTGATGAATCGGCTTACGTGCTTCAACTAGCAAGCGAACATAAAGGCATATACGATCTTGTAGCAGTGAGACCAGCTCTTCTTGCATTGTTGTTTTTTAACATCAACGGGCATGAAGCATTGATTGCAACGGCTTCAAAGCCTCAGAGAGATATTTTACAAATACTTGGCATGCCTGAATCCAAGAGGTCACTAAAAGTGCTTAGCAAGTATTCATGTGAGCGTTTTGATAGGTCATCGATGGACAGGCTGTTGGAGTTCCTTAGATCTAATCCTGATAGTGACGCATTTCAGCACGAGGCATACATTACTGATGTGACCGTGAGAGTTGCAAATGCTCATCCGTGGTTGATTTCGACAGTCTTATGGCGGGGTGTTAGAAATTTACAAAAAGTAAAAAGGAAGAGTTTTATTTCATTGATCGATGATTGTTTAATGCTCGCTTCAGCTCTTAGTATTGGGAATGAAAAGCGAGTAATTAGCTCCTTAAAGGGGTTAGAAGAGCTTCAAGCGCTCCATGAACGATGGGTGACGAGGGTAAACGCTAAGTCCATCGAAGACATACCCGTTGAAGAGTACGATACACCGTTTCATTTTTTTCCTTTGCCAGATGTTGATGGGATTGAAGCGATTAGAAATCGAGGGGAGCTGAGTGTAGAAGGCATCACTTTAGCCCACTGCATTAGCTCGTATTTCGAGCGCATCCAGCTCGGCAGTTACTGTGCTTACAGAGTTACTAAGCCACAGCGAGCCACTATTGGATTTAGAGTTGATGCTGACGGTAATATCACTCTTGATCAAGTAAGAGGCTACAAAAACGCCAAAGTAAACAAAGAAACATCTGATTTCATAACAACGTGGATAAAAAGAGGTAAGTATGAACAATAAAGAGCAAGCAAAAGCTAAAGAGCAAGTAAAAGCTAAAGTGAAAATAGGGTTGGATTCAGGAAAAACAAAATATTCTTCTCTAGATTTATTGGCTCTACTCATAAATAAGCAGTCTTAAGTTTTGAGCAGTTAAAGCGTAGCCTATCTATAGCTTTAGCTGCTGATTCATAAACTTCTGACACGACACTTTAGTATACTCGGATGTTTCTATAGTTTTTTGTTTTTGACCCTTTTAAGTGTAAAGGTAAGCGCAGCAACAAAGAACTTAGATCTATTTGATTTTTATCAATTATAAATCTTGAGTTTGCTACTGCTGAGGTTGAATTTTAGACGGTAATTATGCTTACATGATAAAAGTGACTTAAATATCTAAAAAGAGATAAGGAGAAGCCAGTGGCAAGAAGAGGTGGTGGTTTAAGATCTGTAATTAAAGTCGCTAAAGCTATTGATAAAGCAAGCAAACAAGTTGCTAGAGATGCTGATCGGAGGCGAAAAGAAGTAGCTAGAGAGCATGCTAAAGCCGAGAGAGAATATCAAAAGCAATTAAGGGAGCAGGAGCGAGATGCAATACGTGCGGAAAAAGACAGGGCTAGTCGAGCTAAGCAAGCAGAAAAGTTAAATGCTGCTCAAGCAAAGCAACAGTTCAAAGACTCGCTTATTGATGTCCAAGAAGAATATGCTGAGAGGTGCTCAGAAAGAGCAGCCTTACGTAAACAATTTATTAATGCAGTACTAAGGTAGTCATTATGGATAACAACCTCCTTATAGTTATAGCCATTGCTTTATTCGCTGTAATTATTAGCTATTTCATCGCAAATCATCACTTCAACAAAAAACTAAACGAGTATAAAAATACTGTGAATCAAAAGCTTGATGAGCACAAAAGTATTGATGAAGCTTTGCACCAAATACATGCAAAGTTGGCACTTGTTAAAGTTGAACTGGATGACGACTCCAAAGAATTGGTACGTGTGCAAGTAGAGACTGCTGAGTTACAAGATCTAAAGAAAACAGAAAAGCAGTTGTTTGACAATGTTCAGTTGCATACATCAACAATTTCTAAGTTAGAAGCTGATGAAGAAAAGCTTGTGTTAAGCATATCTGAGCTTGGTGTGGAGCAGGAAGAGTTAATGGGAATGTTAGATTTATATTCTCGTTTGGATGAATATACGACATGCGGCCATTTTGAAATGCCTGACTACCTCTATGAGACCTCAGTTAGATTTGTTGAGGAAATCAAAGATATCAGGGTTCAGCAAAAAGAAATGATTAAAGATAAGGAAGCAGTCACTTACCCTGATACGACAATTATCTCAAATGATAAATCGTTCAATAAAAAGATTCTAGACGGGCAAGTCAAGTTGATGCTAACTGCATTTAATACAGAATGTGATTTTCTTATTGGTAAGGTTAGCCCAAGTAGTTTTGGTCGAACTTTGGAACGCATAGAAAAGCTTGCTAACACTCTTGAGAAATCGGCAGCCACCTTAGAGTGCGGCTTTAACATCAGTTACGTAGAGCTAAAGTTTGAAGAGTGTAAACTTCAATATCAATACACACTGAAGAAGCAGGAAGAAGTCGCAGAGCAAAAGCTAATTAAGGAACAGATAAGGGAAGAACAACGGGCTATCAAGGAATATGAACGAGCTATTGCTGAAGCTGAAAAAGAAGAAAAAATGTATAGGGATTTACTGGATAAAGCACGAAATGAGCTATCTGAGGTCTCTGAAACCGAGAGAGCTGTTGCAGAACTTCGAATAGCTCAACTTGAGCAGCAATTATTAGAGGCTGAAGCTAAAGAAAGTCGAGCTAAGAGTATGGCTGAGCAAACTCGAAAGGGTCATGTTTATGTCATTAGTAACATTGGCTCATTCGGAGAAGATGTATACAAAATTGGGATGACTAGGCGTTTAGAGCCTATGGATCGTGTCAAAGAGTTAGGCGATGCAAGTGTACCGTTCCCATTCGATGTCCACGCAATGATATACGCAGAAGATGCACCAGCGCTTGAAACTGCACTGCATAGAAAGTTTACATCCCTACGGGTTAATGCAGTGAATTTAAGAAAGGAATTTTTTCAGGTAGATCTAGATTCTATAAAAGAGGCTGTTGACGAAATGGACTGTCTAGATATTGAGTTCAAGATGACAGCTTTAGCTGAAGACTATTACGAAAGCCTTCGTCTGCAAGAAAGGTTAGCTGCCTAGTTGAGGGTGTAACAGATTCTGTGTAACTGCAATTTAGTTAATATGCTTCACAATTCTGTCTTCGAACTCAATAATAAATCGGCTCATCGCAGTACGCCAGTTTCGGATGGGCATGGTCCATTTTTTACTGGCTTCTTTTATCGCAAGGTAAATCATTTTCTTGGCCGAGTCATCATTAGGAAATACCTTACGTTTTTTCAACGCTCGTCTAATCACGCTATTTAACGACTCTATAGCATTGGTTGTGTAAATGGCCTTACGAATATCCTGAGGATAATTGAAAAACGTATTTAAGTTGTGCCAATGATTATGCCATGACTTGCTGATTTGGGGGTATTGCTCATCCCAGGTATCGCTGAAACGGTCTAATTCAAGTAAAGCTTCCTCCTCCGTTGTTGATTGGTAGATGCTTTTAAGGTCCGCAGTGACTGCCTTGTAGTCTTTCCACGATACGTACTTTAATGAATTTCTGACCATATGTACGATACAGAGCTGTACATGAGTATCTGGATAAACGGTATTGATAGCATCAGGGAAGCCTTTTAAGCCATCAACACAAGCGATGAGAATATCCTCAACGCCTCGTTGCTGTAGTTCAGTGAGGACACCTAACCAAAATTTAGCCCCTTCATTTTCAGCTATCCAAAGCCCCATTAGCTCTTTGTGACCTTCAAGGTTAATGCCTAACGCTAAGAAAATAGATTTGTTAATAACGCGCTTATCCTGACGGATTTTTACGACGATACAATCAAGGTAAACGATTGGGTAAATGGCATCTAAAGGTCGACTTTGCCATTCAATAACTTGCTCTAGAACGGCGTTGGTAACGCGAGAAACTAACGTGGGTGATATCTCTGCGCCGTACCATTCATCAAAGGCTTGAACGATATCACGAGTACTCATGCCTTGAGCGTAGAGCCACAATATTTTATCGTCCATAGAGGTAAATCTGGACTGGTGTTTTTTAACTAACTGAGGTTCGAAACTGCCTTCACGGTCTCGCGGCGTATCAAGCTCAAATTGACCATCTTCAGTTTGAATGCGCTTGCTGGTTTTACCGTTACGGCTATTAGCAGAAGTCGATTTATGGTGTTTCTCATAGCCCAGGTGGTCATCCATTTCGGCATTAAGAGCGGCTTCGACCGTTATCTTTTTGAGCATCTGACTGAATTGGTTTAAGTCTTCTGGTGTTTTAATGCTTTTAGCAGCTTCTTTAGCAAAAGCTTCAATATCTTTTTTGTTCATGAGTATCTGCCTATCCTTGACTCTCTATAGAGTACGTGTTGATAAGCAGTTACACAAAATTAGTTACAGTCTCGCCTAGTTCGATTCGCAACACAGCCTTCGGCATCGAACTTGAAGGCTTTTTCTTTTATTGTCACAAGGATTATGCTGTCCTGTTAACCCCGCAAGGAATTTAAATGAATTTGATACAGTTTTTATCAATGCAAGTTAATCAAGATATGTCGCATGAAGATGCTCAAATATTAAATGAGGAACTTGCTACTAAAGCAATTGCAGATATACCAGAAAAAGATAGATCTTTAGTCGCTGATTACTTAGCTACGGCTCTTAATATGCACTCTGTTAAGCCTGACCTTGTTCCAAAACTTGACGTATTGCTTTCTTCTTTGCAAGAAACTGCTTAATGGCGCTTTCAGTCTCAACATTTTCAAGGAAGAATGATGACAATTAGTAACTCTAATAAAACAATCACGTTTTTATCTTCGGACTTACCTAAAGATAAAACTTCTGGGCAAAGGCATCCTTTAGATATGCCTGTAGAAAATCAAGATGATGATGGGCTAAAGTTTTTTTATAGGTTTATAAACAAAGTATTAGATGTTGATAATCTAATTGTATTGGCTGGTTCTGGCGTATCACTAACTTTTAACAATTTCCCTAATGGGGTGCCTCACCCTGTTCCAACTGCACCGAGCATGTTGGATCTGTGGCATAAATGCAGGCAACATGATGAAAAAGATTTTCAGCAAATTTTAGAGTTGGTGAGATATGACAAACTCCAAAAAAGTAGAGAGAAAGACGAAAGTGCAAAGTTAGACATTGAGCTTTTGTTGTCTATTTGTGATTCAGCCTTGGCACTTGGGGGGTTATGCTCAGAAGAAGAACAGCAAGTCACTTTGTTTTTGAAAAATGCTAAAACAGTTATTTTACAAGCAACAGATTTCACCGAAAATATTCCAACCGACATGTGGAAGGCTCACAATAAATTCATTAGAACGGTTGCAAGGCGCAGTGCGAAGCAGCAGAGATTGAAATTATTTACTACTAATTATGACTTGGCGTTTGAAAATGCCGCATCAAACACTGGATTGATTGTCATTGATGGTTTTGAGTATTCTTCTCCATCGTATTTTAATCCTATGTGGTTTAATTACGACATTGTGAATAGACAACAGTCGAATGATAAGGGAGGAATGTATTTATCCAACGTTTTAAAACTGTATAAAATTCATGGGTCTGTTGATTGGCGAAGAGTAAATGGAAGAGTTAGAAAAGTAGTACCATCAGCAGAAATAGGTGAACCAGTTTTTATATATCCGAGCAGCACTAAGTACCAAAGCTCTTATGATTCTCCTTATTTAGACATGATGACTGCATTTTTAAATGCAGTACAGCAACCTCGGACAGCCGTTTTATGCTTAGGTTTTGGCTTTAATGATAAACATATCAATAACGCATTAACTATGGCGCTTCGCACTAACCCAGAGTTCATGTTGATGGTGGCGACAAGATCGCCTTTCAAAGAAGAAGGCTCGTTTAATCCTGAAATAAGAAAGTTGTTGGTAGATGCAATAAATGAAGGTGATGGGCGAATTGCTATTGCTGATGCAACATTCGATGTTTTTTCTGATTTACTACCTGAACGTAGATCCAAAACACCAGAAGACGACTTGTTTAGAGCTTTTGAAACTATAGCTGCAAATATTAAAGTTGGTGCTTAAATGAGTTCTGATAACTGGTTCTCGCCTTACGATGATATTAGACGTATTGGCAGTATTATAAATGTCTCAGCTACCGAGGTAACGGTTAACTTAACGCAAGCTGGGTCAGGTGAACCCTGTTGGTCATTCGGGAATAGAATTCCTGCTGGTGAGGTTAATGAATTTGTATTTATTGATGTAGGGGAAACTGCTGTTTTGGGGCGGCTAGTCAAAGTTTGGATTGAAGGTGGCGAACGTTTAAGTGTTGATGGTTTGAATGATAAGCCATTAGAAAATCACCCGATAGGTTTGGTTCAGCTACTTGTAAGTTTAGACCCTGCTAGTGGTAAAAATTATAAAGGAATTCGTCAGCATCCTCGACTTGGTAGTCAAATATATTCGGCTCATCCACTTCTAGTTTCAAAATTGGCGGAAGGTAAAGGCGAATCCCAAAAGGGCGATATTCATTTAGCTATTGCCGAGCTACCTCATGATGATTCCATTACTATTCATGTTACACCAGAAAAGCTATTTTCCCGTCATTGCGCTATTTTGGGCGCTACAGGGGGAGGGAAGAGTTTTTCAATGGCAACAATTATTGAGCAGGTTGGTCAAGCAGGTGGTAGAGCAATAATAATTGACGCTACTGGAGAGTATAGTGAACTACCCTGCCCTAGCTACTATGTTGGTGAGCATCCAAGTGCTACTTCAGAGAATAAAGTTACATTTCCTCATTGGCAGTTTACAGATTCTGACATAAGAGCCTTTCTAAGACCATCCGCACAGAGTCAAGCTCCGAAATTGGATGCTGCAATTCAAAGTCAAAAAGTTGTTGCAAGATTCTTTCTAACCCCGAACCATGGGTTATCCATAGATAGTAGGAATTTGTATAAAAAGACTGGGGCAACTAAGTTGCCATTTGAATTAGCCGTTCAAAGTAACCCTGCTTTTACCCCGTGGGCTTTTCACTTGTTGGCTGACCAAATTGTTAATGAGTGTGTTTGGCCGAATGGAGGGAATAGCCATAACCCAATTGAGACTATTTGGGGAGGGAGAGCAGATAATGATGTTGGTCATTGCTTAAATTTAATTTCCAGAATCAAATCTCACTCTAGCAATCCAAATCTTAAATGGATGATTGATGTTGATTTTGATTTAGTAACTATCCCTAATCTAATTGATACTTTCTGCAATCAAAATAGTGGCCAAAAAATCATTCGGTTAGACTTGTCAGCCGTTCCGTTTGAAGCAAACTCTAGAGAAATATTAGTTAATGCTATAGGGCGAAAATTATTGTCTGTAGCGAGAACTGGTTCTATTAGTCATCAGAAACCATTATTAGTGTTTATCGATGAGGCGCACCAATTCCTCAATAAGCGTGTAGGGGATGACAGTAGTTTATTTGAGCTGGATGCGTTCGGTAACATTTCGAAAGAAGGTCGTAAGTACGGGCTAAATACAGTGATTGCGACTCAGCGCCCAAGAGATATTCCTGAAGATGTGTTGAGTCAAATCGGAACATTAATTGTTCACAGGTTAACAAATCAACTAGACCAAGATATTGTAAAAAGAGCTGTCGGAGCAATAGACCAACGTTCTGCGTCCTTTTTGCCTGTTCTAGGTCAAGGTGAGGCACTTTTATTGGGTGTAGACTTTCCATTCCCAATGACAGTTAAGATGAAAAAACCTCATAATGAACCAACTTCAAAAAGTGCGGATTTTTCTGCCAGTTGGTCTTCTTGAAAATTAAGACCTTATCCCTTTTGAAATGGGAATTAGCCTTGATTTTTACTCTCTTTACATATTCTGAAAGCAGAGAGTAATCAATTCAATATTAGGTTGATAATTGTACCGATGACTTTAGGTGATATTTAGAAGGAAAGGCTATAAATGAAGCGTATTATATTTTTATTGGCAATGTTGTTTTCAGGCTTTATCTGGTCACAAACAATACCTGAAAATGCAAAAGTAAGTAAATATGGTTCAGGTTGGGTTTGTAACAAAGGTTTTTATAAATCAGGTCAACAATGCTTAAATGTTGAAGTGCCTAATAATGGCAAGTTAAATTATGCTGGCTCAGGCTGGGTTTGCAATAAAGGCTTTTATAAGTCAGGTTTACAGTGCTTAAACGTTGTTATTCCCAAGAACGGTAAGTTAAATTATGCTGGCTCAGGCTGGGTTTGCAACAAAGGTTTTTATAAATCAGGTCAACAATGCTTAAATGTTGAAGTGCCTAATAATGGCAAGTTAAATTATGCTGGCTCAGGCTGGGTTTGCAATAAAGGCTTTTATAAGTCAGGTTTACAGTGCTTAAACGTTGTTATTCCCAAGAACGGTAAGTTAAATTATGCTGGCTCAGGCTGGGCTTGTGTTGATGGATATAAAAAATCAGCTAATTCCTGTATTAAAATGACACCTCAAGAAGTCCAAGAGCAAGCCGAGCTTAAAAAAGCATATTTAGCCGATATTAAAAAAAGAGAAGCTAGAGGTTTTTGCGAAACTGAATATAAAACTGGTGCAGAAGTATGTATTAAACCTATTAGTACTGACTTGGATTGTAATGAAAATTATTCAGGGAATTACTATGATAGTTGTGAGGTTTCATTAACTTATAAATATGAAACTGACTATAGAGGTAGTGCATATTTAGACCTAAATGTTGAATGTGAAGTAGAAGTTGAGTATGAAGGTAAGAATACATACGGCTTACGGTCGGATTCAGATTCAGAAAGAAGCTCACATTCATTGTATGCAGATGACTTCGGTAGAAAGGATATAGTTTTTGACTTTTCTTTTAGTTACTTCGATGAAGTTAATAATGTAAAAATCTCCGATGCGACATGCAAAATATCTAGCGTTGACATGTATTAGACTGAATAAAGCTATCCAATCATAAAAAAGGGATAACTTTTAGTTATCCCTTTAACATTTGACTAAAACAAGTCTTATATGTGGTTTAACGTGAAAATGAGTGAATTATAAATTAAGATTGGCAGTGCAAGTCATCACTTGGAAAAGCCTCGAAGTCGAATAGCATAGTTTAAGATAGTGAGCATCCCCCATTTTTGTAACTCCATAATTCTGTAAATTTAAACTCGCTAAGTAAACGCATACACCTTGTTAGTTGACGTTTTTTTGGTAAATGTAAATTTAGAATTATTACGATGTTGTACTTCCGCCCTTTTTAGCTTGAGCGCACTCACTCACTCACTAGGTTATTTTTATTTTTACCGTAAACTACCTTTTTAGATCACGTTAAATGTAAAAGTGTTAAATTAAACACGTATTTTACGAATTATTATGAGGAACCCAGCATTTTTGCTGGGTTTTTTATTGGCTGCGATAGCTATTTAGAGGTGACGAGTCACGATCTTGAGTGATCAACTGGCATTGTTAACCATGCCTTTTAAGACAATATTGTTATAGGTGACAAAGCCAATAATATTGCCTTGTTCAATGACAGGAGCTTTGTTGATCTGGAATTGATCAAATAAGCGGGCGGTATAGCGAATATCCATATCTGGGCATACTGACATCACAGGCTTTATCATGATTTCATAAACATTAACCCGCTCTGGTGACTTATCAGTGGCTAATACTTTTCTGGCAATATCACTGAGTAACAATATGCCGTATTCATCATGCTCATGGCGTTTGTTAATCACTAAAATAGTGACGTTTTTTGCCATCGCAATATTAATGGCTTCACTGACGGTAAGTAGGCCATCAATCATGGCGTAATCATTCATCAAAATATCACGGTTTTTTATTGGCGTTGATGGTTTCATATTTGATCCTTTATATCATCAGTGAGTTTTGCAACTTGGTGAGCAACACCAACGGCATCTTCAACATCAATTTGAATTGCTATTCCTTGACCTGGGTGAGTATTAAAGCCGCCCACCTCACAGATCGTTTCTAAAATATGTCGGCTCATATGCTCTTCAACTAGCCATAAAATGACGTCCCGTTGTACATCTAAGCCTAGCCCCATGAAGGTTTTCTTTTTAGTTAGTCCTTCACCGCGAGCATGGTTAATTACAGTGGCACCTGTGGCACCAGCTTCTCTGGCGGCATCCAGTACCGCTTCAGTACTAATATCATCAACAAAAGCGACAATTAATTTAAATCGCATGGGTTACTCCTTGGCGGATTTTCGTTGGTCAACAAAGGCTACGATTTGGGCGTAGCTCATGACGGCAATGATTGGAAATAAGCTAGCAAAGGCAATTAAGCCAAAACCATCAATAAGGGGATTGCGGCCTTCAACATTAGAGGCAAGCCCTAAACCGAGTGCGGCCACGAGGGGCACAGTCACGGTAGAAGTGGTGACGCCGCCGGAATCATAAGCTAAAGGAATAATCGATTTCGGCGCGAAAAATGTTTGAATTACAACTACCACATAGCCAGCCATGATGTAGTAGTGAATAGGATCACCAACCACAATACGAAAACAACCTAGTGAGATCCCAAAAGCGACCCCAATGGCCACAGAAATTCTCAAGCCTTGAATACTAATGGTGCCACCAGAGACTTCATTGGCTTTTATCGCCACCGCAATTAATGACGGCTCAGCAATGGTGGTACTAAAGCCAATGGCAGCTGCAAACACATAAACCCACAGGTAATCTTGCCAAATGAACGGTCCAGCGGAGCCATCAGGGTGCAAAATACTGGGGGAGGTGAGTTGATCCGCTAAGTTTTCACCAATGGGAAATAGCGCTAACTCTAAGCCGACCAGGAAAAAGCTTAAGCCTAAGATCACATACACAAAACCTAAGACCACGGTTTTCCAATTGGCAATGGGACGCTTGAGTACACCCAGTTGAAAGCCAAATAAAATTGTCGCAATTGGCACCACATCACGCATGGTAAGCAGTAAGGTTGCCAATAGCTGGTTAATCCACTCCATAATACTCCTTGTAGGCGCAGCTTTGATTTATTACAACGTCAGCTAAAACAGGGCTGTTGCGGAATGTCATTACAGGATCATCCCGTAAAGCAGTACAAAAATAACTGGGGTTAAACTGGCAAAGGCAATCAGCCCAAAGCCATCAAGCATGGGATTACGTCCTTTAATCACAGTGGCTAAGCCAACGCCGAGAGCCGTTACCAGCGGTACAGTAATGGTTGACGTGGTGACGCCACCAGAGTCATAGGCGATACCAATAATATTTTCAGGGGCAAAGCTGGTGAGCACCATCACTATGATGTAGCCGCCAATGATCAAATAATGAATTGGCCAGCCTTTTACAATGCGAATAACCCCTAATAAAATCGCTAAACCTACTGACACCGCTACGGTTAATCTCAGTCCCATCGCATAGCTGTCCATGGCAGCCTCAGTGGCCTTGATGGCGCCACCATCTGCTGCAACTTGGGCTGCTTCAGCGGCGACAGCGGTTAAGGCGGGTTCTGCTAAGGTGGTGCCAAAACCTAATGAAAAGGAGAAGGTCACCAGCCAGAAGGTACTGCCTTTACGGGCGAGTGCGTGTGCCAATGATTCACCAATGGGGAATAAGCCCATTTCTAAACCAAAGACAAAAAAGGTTAGCCCAAGAACAATAAATACTAAGCCTACAAGAATGGAAAATAAGTTATCGGGTGCTTGTTGGAGGATAAATATTTCAAAGAAACTCACCACGACTATGATGGGAATAAGATCTTTAAAACTGCCGAGCATGGATTGTAAAAGCTTAACTAACCCTGTCATTCCTTCTCCTTTGATTGCTAAATACTAACCGCCAAACAGCGTGTTAACTTGCTAGCCTAAAAGGTTTATTTATTGTTTTTAGCTAGTTCCAGTTTGCCTGTTTATAGCTGTAAGGCAACATTAAATTAACACAAGTTACAATATCTTTGAGCTAGATCAATTTGTCTAAAAAAGATCCTAGTAGGAGAGGATTAAAGAGGGACTTTTTAAGGGTTATAAACTTTTTTAAGGCTAAAGAGTTTCTTTTCTACCAATAAAAAAGAGACCATATAGTCTCTTTTGTCAGCGATTAATATGTCAGTGTTGCGTGCTGCATAAGGCCTAGCAGATCCACTTAGGCGACATCTGTGTCTAATGCTAAGTGTTGCCATTTGTTATCGGCGCTGATATGTATTACTTTGACTTGTTTGTTGTGCTCAACATTAATATTGCTCAATTGGCTGGGACACAATGTTAACTGATTGGCGATTTTGATGTAAAAGCCCACCGACTTGGGATCGTTGCCGATAACGCTTTTTGCTAGCGTGGTTTGTTGGTAAAGCCATAGGTAGTCACCTTTGATTTCACAATTTAGGTATTCAAGCTGCAATAATTGCTGATTGTTATCTGCAATGTGAAAGTTTGTCTGCACGTAGTCAGCAAACGCTTTTCTGCTTTGTGGGTTTTTGACTAAATCGCTATCAGCCCCAATGATGCGTTTAGCTGTTTGCTGGGCATCAGCTAAATAAAAGCAGTGTTGAATAGCGACATTCCCGCTTTTGGCATTAAACAGCACATTGGTATAGCTTTCTTTTTTTCTATTAGCAGAAGCCTGAAAATTAAATAATAACAAGCCTGCAAGGGTGATAAACCATATTAGAGCAATAATTATCCAAAACATTATTATATTCCTTTATTGCTAGCTGTTTAAAAAGCAGTGTTGAGCTGCTGCATGATTTGAGCCTGTTGGTAATTAATAAATATTGATACGCGGAAAATAAGCTGGCATTAACAGCAAATACTAATTAAATACGATAGGTCAATATATAGTATTAGTAAAATCTATTATCAAAGTTTTTAATGTTAAATAGGAGGTTAGGCACAGCTTGAACGCGGTTATCGCGAATTGATTATCTGACTATGATTGAGGCTCATGGCCGGTATTGACTCGGGCTAATATAAGCTGAATGCTTATTGGTGAATGTCTAAGTATATGGTTTATAAAGTATATGGTTTATAAAGTATGTTGTTTAAATGGCTTTGGTTAAATTTAATCATTAAAGGCCTAATGGCGGCATATTTTCAGGTGCTTTAATTTGGTATTTATCTAAAATTTGTTGAAACTCACCAGAGCGCTTTAATTTAGCAATACCTTGAGCATACACATCTGCGATACGGCTTTGATTAGGATTAAAGCCTACATATAAAGGCGTTGGCTCACCATATGAACCGGCGTATTTGATTTGATTAGCTACATCATTTTTGTATGCAGTATATTCAATAGCGACTTTATTACCCAGTATCACATCAAATCGGCCATTTACGAGGCGCTTAATGTTCAACATCATGGGTTGCTCTCCCGTGGCGGCGTAAAAGTCGGTTGAACGGCTAATTTTATCATTGAGCTGCTCGCCGTAGTCATAACCTCCGATAATCCCCACTAGCGCATCATCAAGACTGTCTAATTGCTGAAATGACCATGAAGCGTCTGCGCGAGTATAAAAATCCGTGCTGGTATAGCCAACAATCAGTGTGTCGGTATATAAATTAAATTGTTCAATATGGGTTGGTGTAACTGCAAGAATGGCATCGATATTACCAATTTTAACTTCCTTTAAAGCGCGATTAAAAGGTACCGCAATAAAATGCACCTGTTGATCCATGACTTCAAATGAGCGCCGAGTCAGTTCAGTGACATAACCGGTGTGATCTTGGCAAATATAAGGGCACCAAATATCCGATGCGATCAATACAGGCTTGGCTGCAAGGGATGAAGAAACCAGTAGTAGTAGAGAGATAATATATTTCACGGCAGTGTTGGCCTCAATAGAATAAGTGCTAATGGCGCAGCCTTACTTAGCTAGTTTTCACCGCACTATGCTCCGCTATTAAACCTAGTGCTTGCTTAAATTCAGTTAGTTGAATTAAATCTAGCCACTTTCAGTAAATATAGTAACCTAAAACGACAGTTTGCTAGCGAAAAGTTAATTTTTTTGTGACGCAATAAATAATATGGACGGGCCAAATGATCGTAAACAGCATAAAGCATGTGATTTACAATGAAACGGGCGCAGCTGAAGTGATGCGCTTTAACCATTCAGCATTACCTAGGCTTAAAGCTGGGCAAGTGATCATAAAAGTACATGCTGCAGGGGTTAATGGCCCAGACATTAAGCAGCGAGAAGGCGCATATCCGCCGCCAAAAGGTGCTAGCCCGATATTAGGCTTGGAAGTGGCAGGGGAAGTCATTGCAATGGCTAAAGATGTCACGCAATGGCAAATCGGCGACAAGATCTGTGCCTTAGTGCCTGGCGGTGGCTATGCAGAGCAAGTGATCACTTACGCCTCACATTGCTTACCGCTCCCCAAAGGCTACAGCTTTGTACAAGCGGCGGCCTTACCGGAAACCTGTTTCACGGTTTGGGGAAACTTGGTTAATCGCGCCAAGCTTAAAGCCGGTGAAACAGTGCTGATCCACGGCGCCTCTGGCGGTATTGGCACCACCGCCATACAAGTTGCCAAAGCCCTAGGCGCTAAAGTGTTTGTTACCTCAGGTAGCGATGAAAAATGCCAATATTGTCTCGACCAAGGGGCGAGTATGGCGGTTAATTACCATAAAGATGATTTTGTTGAGCCTATCCTTGCAGCAACACAAGCTGAAGGGGTCAATGTGGTGCTAGATATTGCGGGTGGTGATTTCATCAACCGCAATTTAAAGGTATTGGCTTTTGATGGCCGCATGGTGTCAGTGGCAACCCAGCGCGGCGCTAAAGCAGAAGTGAATATTTTTAGCATTATGGCCAAACGCATTCAATGGACTGGCTCAACGCTTAGGCCGCAAAGTGTCGAGGCTAAGGCTGACATCGCCGCTGGATTATTAGCACAGCTATGGCCATTACTGGATGCTAAACAAGTGCAGATCCGGGTTGATAAAGTGTTCCCGTTTGATGAGGTCGTAAAAGCGCATCAATATATGGAGTCAGGTCAGCATAGAGGCAAGATTATTCTGCAGCTAGGCGAAGCCTAAACCTAAATGAGCAAAACCTAAACAAGTAAGATGTAAACAAACAAGACCTAAGCAAGAATTAGGCAATAGTAAGGCATCAAATTCAAAACAGTCTTTTTATCATAGCTGACTTGAAGGCTGTCATATTTGAACTAAATTAGAGCTTGCAGCGCCGCTAAATTAGACTGGGTGCATAACACCTTGGGAAAATCATAACTCAGATGATTTGCAGCATAAGACGATGGCGATATGGCACTGGCAAAAAATGGCAAAAATATAAAAAACTTCATTAATAATATATTGATTTTTTCATAAGTTTTTGATTAATTATCCTCAATAATCATGCGCGTTGCGTAGAGGTTAGTAAATAAACTGTGTGCTGCTAAAATGCACATTTTTTAGGTATGTGTTGATTTAAGGGCATTAGCATATATGTATAACACTGCAAAAAAACAAGTTTGGTATGGTGAGCTTCGTACTCCACGTGGCACCTCAATTGTCGTCCATGACAACCGACTCCCCGATGCGTCTCCCGGTCGAATCTACTTATTTAATGTTAGTCGTAACACGATTGGCGAGTACGTAGAGGATATCGTTAAGGTTAACCTGCATGAGCTGGAACCCCAGCAGTTAACAGCCGCCAAAGCTGAGCATGAAGCAGCATGGCTTGCTGCTAGAGCTGAGTTTATGGCAAAACATGAAGCGCATATCGAATTATCTTCAGTGCCAGACTCTGCGCCAGCCTCAAAAGCCAAAAAAGTTGCAGCGGTGGATGAGATTATCGATGTCGATGACAGTGAAATGGAATTTGAAGATGCTGATGCCGACTTCGGTATCAGTGATGACAGTGACGATTAGCATAAAGCGCTAAAGACAAAAAATGGAGCATGATAATAAATCATAGCTCCATTTTTATTGGCTGTTTATTAGTAAATCAATCGCTCAACAGTAATCGCTTAGGCTTAAATCACCCCAAACTCGTAACGGCTCACATGGCGATAAACTTGTCCTGGCTCTATCCAAGGCTTACCGGGTAAATCGGCTTGATTAGGTGAGTCTGGCAGCATTTGTGGTTCAATACATACCGCTTGGTGAGACTGGTAAATACGGCCGTCAAAGCCTTTTACGCCTTCAAGGAAGTTAGCGCCATACAGCTGCACCCCAGGTTGATTGGTGTAAATCGTCATGGTGCGGCCAGTTTTAGGGCTTGAAAGACAACCAAATCGACAGACTTGCTCAGCATTGTTAAGCACATAACAATGATCAAAACCATTGGTGGCAGCAAGAGCTGGTCGCTGAGTTTGCACAGCAAATGCAGTGGCTTGGGCTAAATCTAAATCGCTGCCAGTGGTCGCAGCAATTGAAGTTGGAATACCCACTTCATTCATTGGCAAATATTGCTTGGCATCCACTTGGATCAAATGCGCTGCATTAGTTAAGCTATCAGCGCCTTCTAAATTAAAATAACTGTGCTGGGTGAGGCTAATAGGGCAGGCCTTATCGACACTTGCTTGCATTTCAATGAGTAAACTATTGTCAGCCAAGCGATAATCTAATTGCACCGTACAATTACCCGGAAAGCCCATATCACCATCTGGGCTATCAAGGGTTAATCTCACCCCGTCTTCAAGGGCTTGCATATGCCAATGCTTTAAATGAAAACCTTCAGCGCCACCGTGTAAGCAATTGGTCGCTTGGTTTATATCGAGCTGATAGTGGTTGCCTTGATACTGCAACTGACCATTAGCAATGCGGTTAGAGTATCGCCCTGCAATGGCGCCTAAATAAGCCGGCTGGTTTAAATAATCGCTGACGCTATCACAGCCTAAAACGATGTTATCTCGCTGGCCTTGGTTATCTTCAGTCCATAAGGCGTTTATAATTCCCCCTAGACTTAACACTTCAATAGCAACCTTGCCGTTGTCGACTCGAATACGTTCTACCCATCCTCCGCGAGGATCTTGCCATGGTTCAAGTGTGGTGATTTGTAACATTAATGCCTCTTATAGCAATAGAATTGCTTATTCAATTCTGCCTGCGCCGCCACTGGCAGAGCATAAATAGATAATTGGTTCTAAGGATGTTTGTTGTGGATATAGCTGCTCAACGGCATTGACCACAGCATCGGTTAGCTCATGATCAATAAGCGCTACCACGCAACCATCACTCATTCTTACGCCGCCTTTGGTGCCAATGATATCTTTAATTATTTTCACTAAGGCATCAATCTCAGGGGTGCTGATGTCAAAATCATCGCGCATGGATTGTTGTGATTGGGCCATTAATTGGCCGAAACGGGCAGTATCTTGTTGCTCTAGAGCGCGGGCGGCATTCACAGTGCGTTGGTTTTCAGTTAGTACATGCTTAGCTCGATGATAAAGTTCATCACCTAAGCTAGCTTTCGCGCTGTTTAGCTGGCCAAGGCTGACTTCCCTTAGTGACTCAACTCCAAGCAATTCATTAATCTGATAACATTGCAGTTTACGGGCATCAAAGCGGTCAATTAACAGCTGGCGATCGATGCTAGGATCGACAATCAGCAAACTTAAGCTGTCAGGAATCGCTATTGCGCGGCCGTCTAACTCTAAGCAGTCAATCAATAAGGCGTGATCGGCCACCGCCAGTGCGCTAATGGTTTGATCCATAATGCCAGATTCTGACTTTATGAACCTGTGCTCTCCACGTTGGGCAATTTGTGCAATGGCTAATGGCGATAAATGCAGTTGGCTGGCGTAGCTAATGGCAGTGCCAAAGGCCACCTCAAGAGCTGCTGATGACGACATGCCTGCGCCCAGTGGCACATTGCCGACAATGGCAATATCCATGCCTTTAGCTTTAAGCCCAGATTGAGCCATTGAGGCGGTAAAGCCTTTTAGGTAATTTCCCCAACTGCCTTTATCTTCAATGGCGTTTTCTTCACCAAAACGCCATTGTTCGATTTGCCCAGCAAAGGCATCAGTCACGGCTCTAAAGGTGTTATCACTACGATGTTTAACCGCAATAACAGTGTGAAAATTAATTGCAGCGGGTAAAACGAATCCTTCGTTATAATCCGTGTGTTCGCCAATAATATTGACACGACCTGGTGCTTGATACAGGTCGTCAGCCGTAGTTCCAAATGTTTGTACAAACAACTTCATGGCTTTTTGAGCAGGATTTGACATACAGTTACAGTTCCAAAGAATGTCGAGTTACGAAGTTACCTAAGCGGTATAAAAGTATTAAATTTTAAATTGATAATGTGATTTATATCACGACTTGCCAGTGGCTGTAACTACTGAAAACTCGATTGATACAATTTGCAGCTTAAGAGTAGTCGGTTTTGTGGAAATAACAGTAATTTCAATGCCTTTGTACTACTAAAGAGGTATGTTAATGTAAGGGTTTACGTTGACTGTTTTATTGGCAGAACAAATTTGAGGTATAAACTGGCTTTATAACCACCCAAATAGCGACGCTGGCTAACCTTGGCTGATTGATATAAAAGCGCATTTTAAACAATAAAAAAGCGCCTTAATGTTAATAAGGCGCTTATCGGTTTAGCATAGCGAATAGAGGATATCGCTAACTATTTACGCTTATGGCTTGCTCAAGTTAGGGGTGATTTCAGTGGCTGCGCTGGCTTTATCAACGCTCGCTTCTGATTCTTCCTCTGTGTTTGGCTCAAGTAATTCATGAATAACATTGTCCACAAAACCAGCACCTGCAGCTTCGTAAAGGTTATAAACGCTGTTAACCCCTTGCTCTTTCAGTGACTCTGCATCTTCAGAATATTGCACAATGGCGCTGATCTTACCTTGGTAATCGAGCTTTTTAAGTTGCTCTACCGCAAACATATTACCAATATGGTGTGGCATGGCTAATAGCACCAATTCAAGCCCCGGTGCCCGCTCAAGCTTTTCCCAAAAATCGGTATCGCTAGCATCGCCTTGCACCACATTGCGGCCTTCAGAGCGATGAAAATCCACCAGTTCTTGCTTGTGTTCAATCCCCAGTATTTCGCCTGAGTATTTAGCGCGCAGCTCATCGTAAGCACCTGAGCCAATCCGGCCCATCCCTAAAATCAAAAAGCGCGGATTACCCACAGGAATTTGTCTATCCTCAGGGTGTAGCGGGTGTTTTTCAAGGGTGATAAAGGTTTTATGGTAGCGCTGATAGAACTTGTTGACCGCCGCATTAAGGGGCGCAGCAATTAAGAAACTGATGCTCAAGGCTACTGCTAAAATGATTAACCACTCGGCAGGTAACCAGCCTTTTGATGCGGCTACCGCAGCAACAATCAAGCCAAACTCACTGTAGTTACCTAGATTGAATGAGGCAAATAGCGAGGTACGAGAACGCAACTTAAAGCGGGTCAATAATATAAAGAACAGCATGATTTTAAACGGCACTAATAGCACCAGTAACCCAGCTAGGCCCACATCGGCAATGGTTGGCAAACCATTTAAACCAATGGTTAAGAAAAACGCGACTAAAAACAGCTCTTTAAAGTAGTAAATTGATTTAGAAAGCTCGGACGCTTTAGCGTGGCCTGCCAGTAAAATACCAATAATCAATGCGCCTAGATCCGGCTTTAAGCCAACGGCTTCAAACAGCCAAGCGCCCATGACTAATGCCATAGTCAGGCCAAATAAAATCAACATTTCGCCGTGGCCAACGCGGTCGAATATTTTATAAATTAGTGGTTTAACTAGTGGTAACAGCAATAAACCTAAGGCGTAAATGGAGGGGAAATCACCCTTTGAAATGGTGAGGAATAGCACTGCGAAGATATCTTGCATAATCAAGATACCAATGGCGATACGGCCATACAAGGCTTGGCTATCACCGTTTTCATCCAGCACTTTGACGGCAAATACGGTACTTGAAAAACTTAAGGCAAAGCTCAGTAGTAACAGCTGATCAATATCTAAATCAACTAGCCTGTCTAGCCCTACTAATCCCAGCAATTTTAAGATGGGTAAAAAGAATAATATCGAGCCAATTAAGTGCAAACTGGAACTGGCCCACACCTCAGATTTGAGTAAACTTTTGACATCTAATTTAAGCCCAATAGCAAACAGCAGTAACATGACGCCGAGGTCAGCTAGTTCCTGCAGCAGTGGCAAGCTTTCATCTTGGATCCCAAAAATAAACAGTAAAAAACCTGCTGCAAGATAACCAATTAGTGGTGGTAAACCGACTCGACTAACAAGCATGCCACATAATAGCGTAACAATGAGAATTGCGGGTTCCATAAGGCCTTATTCGATTTGTTGAAACTAGGTTGTAGGTAAGTAGATTGTATAAGAAAAGAATCAACTTGGTATTAAAAAATAGCTCAGGATTAAAAAAATGGCCAATCTAATAAATAAATTGACCATTTTCAATATCTTAGTTGAGAATAAATTTATTTATTCAGCAATAAATCCAAGTGCTCAGCAAAGGGTTTAGGCCCCATAAAGCCGGTTACGCGTAAATCTTCACGCTGATTGCCATTTTCATCGAACATTAATAGGGTCGGTAAGCCTAATACGTTGAAGTGCTCAAGCAGTTCAATATCAATGGCATCACTTTTAGTGACATCGGCTTGCAGTAACACCATTTGATCTAAACGCTCTAATACTATTGGATTAGCAAAGGTAATCGCCTCAAACTCTTTACAGGCCACACACCAGTCAGCGTATAAATCTAGCATCACGGTTTTACCGCTAAGGCTGGCTTTATCTAGCTCAACTTCTAAGTCTTCTAGTGACTTAATTTGAATGAATAACTCACCATGGCTAATTTGCTTGCTTTGGTTAGTCTCATTGCTGATTGATGGCGCCTGATGGCCCAATGCAGTCATTACCGCTTGGAAACCATAAGAGAAACTGGCGAGTAAAGTCAGCGTCAGTATGATGCCACGGGTGGTTTGCTTCCAGTTAAACTCTGATAGTTTGTTCTGGTGTATGAGGTAGCCCGTTAAGCAAATCCCCCAAATTGACCACAATACATCAGATACCAGTCCTGGCCAGATGCGGCCAATCATCACGATTGAGACAGATATCAGCAAGAAGCCAAAAATGGTCTTAATGATATCCATCCATGCACCGGCGCGCGGCAGTAATTTACCACCAGAAGTACCAATGATCAGTAATGGCACCCCCATACCCATGCTTAATACATACAGCGCCAAGAAGCCCTGTAGTAAGTCGCCACTTTGGGCCACATAAATCAGCGCACCAGACAGCGGCGCAGTGGTACAAGGCGACGCCACTAAACCTGAAATAACGCCCATAAAGAACACCCCAACAAGGTTGCCACCTTTTTGGTTATTCGACAGGGTATTCATCTTGTCTTGGAATTTGCCCGGCAGGCGTAATTCATACATACCAAACATAGATAAACTCAGCAGTACAAACATTACCGCTAAGAAAATCAAAATAGCAGGATGTTGCAATGCCGCTTGAAATTTCATGCCCGCAGAGGCAACCACTAAACCTAATAATGAATAGGTAATCGCCATACCTTGAACGTAGGCCATTGATAGTGTGAAGGCTTTAGCGGTAGATAACTTTTTCCC
Organism: Shewanella sp. 10N.286.48.B5; assembly: GCF_002874355.2. Classification (NCBI taxonomy): domain Bacteria; kingdom Pseudomonadati; phylum Pseudomonadota; class Gammaproteobacteria; order Alteromonadales; family Shewanellaceae; genus Shewanella; species Shewanella sp. 10N.286.48.B5. The sequence continues at coordinate 3,382,287 of NZ_MCVG02000001.1, read as the reverse complement.
TTGGCCCACAATAATCCCTGACAAAATCGGGTACATAGGAAACACACAAGGGGTTAAGGCTAAACCAATACCTAAACCAAAGAAGATAACTAAGGTCCACATTAAGCTATCGTTGGCCAGCATTTGGCTTAAGCTGTCTTGTTGGGTGATAGGCGTTGTCGCATTGCTTGCGGTTGCTGGTTCAGCTTGAGCTGGCACATCACCAATAATGGCTTTTTTGCCCTTTACCTTGCCATCGTTAGCAGCAACAGCATCTAGCTTAACATCACGTTTGGTAGGCGGATAACACAGCTTGCCTTCAGCGCAACCCATAAAGGTCACTTGTACTAGGCTGCCTTGGGCGGCTTCTTTAAGGGCTAACGGCAGCTCAACAAAGGTGTAATACACTTCTTGTTCGCCAAAATATTCATCGTTATGAACCTTGCCTCGGGGTAGGTCTATATCGCCAATCACTGCGCCGTCGGCAGAAAACTGCAACTTGTCACGGTACATGTAATAACCATCGGCAATCACAAAGCTAATGGCTAATTGATTATCTTTTTGCTGATAATCAAATACAAAAGCCTCTTCAACAGGCATTAACTCTGGCTCGCCCTGAAGGAAGCTGAACTTATTACTGCTAAAAATGCCTTCACTGTGAGCTAATGGCGTTAGCAGGAGTAAAGAGGTAAAAATAAGCGCAAATATTTTTTTCATGATTGGGAAGTTTCTTCTATCCATTTTAAATAATTTGGCAAGCCTTGAGTAATAGGCATAGCGATTAATTCAGGTACTTCATAGGGATGCTGTTGGATCACTATTTGTTGAATTGCATCATAATTTTTAGCAATACATTTTATGTGTAAAGCGACTTCACTACTATGACAGACCTCATCATCCCACACATAAACTGACTCTATTTGTGGAATTAATTGCACACAAGCAGCCGCTTTAGTTTCCACTAGCGTTGATGCAATGCGTTTTGCACTGGCGTTATCAGGGCAAGTTGTTATAACTAATAAGTAAGTTGCTGGCATTGGAATGCTATCATCTATTGGTTGCCTTAAAGTTAGCTTAAGCTTAATAACATAAACTGCGGTTTATCTTTATTGTTGTTGCTAATGTTATGTTTATCGCGATTTCAATAGTGCAATACTGTACGTTTTTTCGTAAGCGCTTGCATTAGTCATTGATGATAATCGTGACACGTCTTGAATTAAGACCGGATAACCCCCATTTAGTTTTCATAGCCAGTGAAAAAATTGAGGCCCACATGTTATTTATTTTATTGTTTGTATTTATTATCGTTCCGACCATTGAGTTGTCAGTATTAATTTCTGTGGGCGATGTGCTTGGCACCTGGAATACCATCGCATTAGTGTTTTTCACTGCGATTGTGGGGGTATCACTAGTGCGCAGCCAAGGCTTAAGCACCTTAATGTCAGTGCAATCTAAGCTTGAGCGCGGTGAAGCGCCGGGTAAAGAAATTGTCGAAGGCATGATGCTCGCCGCGGCAGGCTTACTGTTATTGTTTCCGGGCTTTGTGACTGACTTTATCGGTTTGTTATTGCTAACCCCAATCACTCGCTCACCGATTGCCAGCTATATCTTTAAACGTATGCAAATGCGCGTGGTTGCTGGTGGCGGTTTTCAGGGCGGCTTTGGTCCACAAGGTCAACCAGGCCAAAATCCATTTGGGCAAAATGGCCCATTTAACCAAGGCGGCAATACCTTTGACGGTGATTTTGAACGCAAATTTGATCCAAATGATTTAACCCCTGAAACCCATCAGGTAGAAATTAAAGATATCACCCCACAGGATGAGCCTCGCGCAGATAGTGAGCAAAAGGGCGAGCAAGATAAGCCCAAAAAAGACTAATTGTTAGCTTGGTGACTCAATGAAAAAACGCTAGCAAGACTAGCGTTTTTTATGGCTCAAATAATTCAGCTGCTTGTTTACGGCATTAACTTAAGGTGCGAGAGTCGAATCCTTTGAAGGTTTGTCTAACTGCTCAGCCATCCAATACGCGCTAACCGTACTCCCAACCCAGCAAATAAATAACACCCAAGTGGCCATCGATACTGAAGGGGGTAAATCAAGGGTCACGCTGTCGTGCACTGCGGCATAAAGACTGTTGAAGTCCAGCGCAATATTTCCCGCGACAATATCATCAGCCACTACTTGAGCGCGCTGCATCAGCACGGTCATGATGGCGCATAAACTGATAAAACAAGCCAGAATAATGCCCCAACCTATGGCTTTTTTACCTATGTATAAGTGCCCTGTACCCGGGCACACAAAAGCTGACAATAGCGCGGCGTTGATTGATCTTTTCATTGTGTATTAACCCTTGTGCATCCCTGTTAATTTATGGTGTTAATTGACTCAGTGGCCGTTGACGCGGTAACGGACTCTGGCTCAGTGACCCGACTGGCCATCACATAGCAGGCAATGCCCATAATGGTATTGGTTATTGGCAGCGCAATTAATAAACCTTTTACCCCGCCAAAGTATAAGCCAATGGCCGCCAATGGCAGCATTAAAATAAACAGCCTGACTAAGTTAATCACTAACGACTGGATCGGTCTATGGTAGGCATTTAAACAAGTGGCGAAGATAATCACCACTGCTAATGGCCCATAGGCTGCGGGTAAGGCTTTAATATAAAAGCTCAACCAATCGATCACCACAGCATCATTACTGAATAACTGCGCAATAAAATCAGCACTCAAAAAGATAGGCAGATACAGTAAGGTTTGCAGCACAAGGGCAAACCGCAGTGACAGCATCATGGCATCTTTAGCCCGCTGATGTTGCCCCGCCCCCAAGTTTTGCCCCACAAACGGCATTAAACTGGAGTTAAGGGCCATGATCCCCAAAATAAATAAGGTTTCTAAGCGCACCCCTGCACCATAAGCCGCCACCGCAGCTTGATCGACTCTGGCAAGCATGGCCAAAATAATGCCGTTGGCAATAGGGTTAATCATATTCATTAAAGCCGCAGGGCGGGCAATATGCCCCAGCTTGCACCAGTTTTTGATAATCCGGTGCTTACTTAATTTGGTGAAGACCAAAATTTGTTTTTTGAATACCAAGATATACACAGCCACAGAGGCTGAAAATAACCAGGATATTGAAGTGGCAATGGCCGCGCCTTGAATACCCAGCTCAGGGAAAGGCCCAAGACCAAAAATAAGTAAAGGGTCGAGTATAAGGTTGATAATTGCTGCCACCGACATAATGATCGCAGGGGAGTAAGTATCACCGGTGGCGCGAATGCCCTGATTGCCCACCATCAATAACACCAATAATGGCGCCCCTAAAAACCACACCAGCATATAATCATGAATAAGTGGCAAACTTAACTCATTAGCGCCCAGTAGGGTGAATAGCGGGTCAATGGCCATAATCCCGATGCACACTAACGCGCTCACCAATAAAAATGTTAGCAACAAGGCATCAAACAAAAACGCTTTAGCTTGGGGTTGATTACCTGCGCCAATTAAGCGGGCGAGGTTAGTGGAAACCGCCGCGCCAATGCCAATGGCAATACTGGAAAAAATAATCGCCACCGGAAACGTAAAACTTACCGCAGCTAATGATTCAGTGCCCAAAAGACTGATGAAATATGTATCTATAAGGCTGCCACCATAAATGGTGAGAATACCGATAAGGTTGGGGAGGCTCATATTGAATAGCACACGACCTATTGGTGCGTTAAGCAACCCATGTTTATCTTTCATCTATCTCGACTTAAACACGAAAACGGGAGCCAAATTCTAGCAGCATTCAAGATGGTTTAAATATTAGCAGCCACAAATTTTACAATTAAATCGCAGTTTTTTTTAAAATACACTTGGAACTGTCAACATCGACCCCCATATATCATTCATCAAAGGGGTAATGCCCTTATCATTTTGTTAAAACCGCCTCGTTTTAGGGCACCAAATCATTAGGAGAGTCCGTAGATGAATATTCGTCCATTACATGACCGCGTAATCGTTAAACGTTTAGAAGTTGAATCAAAATCAGCTGGTGGCATTGTATTAACTGGTAGCGCTGCAGAAGTATCAACTCGTGGTGAAATCCTAGCAGTAGGCAATGGTCGCATTTTAGAAAACGGTGAAGTTAAAGCCCTTGACGTTAAAGTTGGCGACGTAGTGATTTTCAACGAAGGTTACGGCGTGAAAAAAGAAAAGATTGATGGTGAAGAAGTCCTTATCTTATCTGAGTCAGACCTAATGGCTGTTGTAGGTTAATTTTAAACATTAACCCTTTGCAATCATCAACAAATTTGAAGGAACATAACAATGTCAGCAAAAGAAGTATTATTTGGTAGTGACGGTCGCGTTAAAATGCTTAACGGCGTCAACATTCTTGCTAACGCAGTAAAAGTAACATTAGGCCCAAAAGGTCGTAACGTCGTTTTAGACAAAAGCTTTGGCTCACCGCTAATCACTAAAGATGGTGTATCGGTAGCGAAAGAAATCGAACTAGAAGACAAGTTCGAAAACATGGGCGCACAAATGGTGAAAGAAGTTGCTTCTAAAGCCAATGATGCGGCTGGTGACGGTACAACTACTGCAACCGTATTAGCACAATCAATTGTGGTTGAAGGCCTTAAAGCAGTCGCTGCTGGCATGAACCCAATGGATCTTAAGCGTGGTATCGACAAAGCAGTTATTGCAGCCGTTGCTGAGCTTAAAGCACTTTCGCAAGAATGTGCAGATTCTAAAGCCATTGCTCAAGTAGGTACTATCTCTGCTAACTCTGATGAATCAATCGGTGAAATCATTGCAACAGCAATGGAAAAAGTAGGCAAAGAAGGCGTTATTACCGTTGAAGAAGGCCAAGCCCTTGAAAACGAATTAGACGTTGTAGAAGGTATGCAGTTTGACCGCGGTTACCTTTCTCCTTACTTCATCAACAAAGCTGAAACAGGCAGCGTTGAGTTAGATTCTCCTTTCATCTTATTAGTTGATAAGAAAATCTCTAACATCCGTGAATTATTACCAATCCTTGAAGGTCTAGCTAAAACAGGTAAGCCACTGCTTATTGTTGCAGAAGACGTTGAAGGCGAAGCATTAGCAACATTAGTTGTCAACAACATGCGCGGTATCGTTAAAGTAGCTGCTGTTAAAGCACCTGGCTTTGGTGACCGTCGTAAAGCAATGCTACAAGATATCGCTATCCTAACTGGCGGTACTGTTATCGCTGAAGAAATCGGTCTAGAACTTGAAAAAGCAGCCCTAGAAGACTTAGGTACAGCAAAACGTGTTGTTATCACTAAAGACAGCACCACCATCATCGATGGTAACGGCGAGCAAGCGCAAATCTCTGGCCGTGTTTCGCAAATCAAACAACAAGTTGAAGAGTCAACATCTGACTACGACAAAGAAAAACTTCAAGAGCGTATGGCAAAACTTGCTGGCGGTGTTGCAGTAATCAAAGTTGGCGCAGCAACAGAAGTTGAAATGAAAGAGAAAAAAGCCCGTGTTGAAGATGCATTACATGCAACACGTGCAGCCGTTGAAGAAGGTGTGGTTCCTGGCGGTGGGGTTGCACTAGTACGTGTAGCGTCTAAGATTTCTGAAGTTGAAGTGATCAACGAAGACCAAAAGCACGGCGTAATCATCGCACTACGTGCAATGGAAGCACCACTTCGTCAAATCGCAACCAACGCAGGTGAAGAAGCCTCAGTTGTTGCAAACACTGTTAAAAACGGCAGCGGCAACTACGGTTACAACGCTGGTAACGACACTTACGGTGACATGTTAGAAATGGGTATTCTTGATCCAACTAAAGTAACCCGTAGTGCATTACAGTTTGCCGCATCAATTGCTGGTCTAATGATCACCACCGAAGCAATGGTAGCTGAAATTCCACAAGAAGCTGCAGCGCCAGATATGGGCGGTATGGGCGGTGGTATGGGTGGAATGGGCGGCATGATGTAATCTAACTGGTTAAAATCGTTTATAGCTGCGTTACCTTGCCACTCGTTTATGAAAAGCTAAACGTCGTGGCAAGAAGCCTTGCTCTAAAGCGATTTTTCCTGCGTTAGATGATTATGTTGGTCTAAAGCCTAAAAGCTTAGAACCGAACTTCTTGTAAAAGAAATTGAAAGCCCCGATACCTAACTGTATCGGGGCTTTTTGTTTAACGCTTCAAAAGCGGTATTTGGTTTAAATTTACTCTGGTTCACTTATCATGTTTAAAAACATAAAGTTTACTATTTATTGTTTAGTAATTGGCGTATCGCAGTTGTAGTAATCCACTAACCCTAACGTCAAGCTTAAAGGCGACTAATATCAACAATATTTAAATATTTGATAATGAGGATCACTTTTAAATAAAGTGTTTTCAGTAGGTAGTTTAAAGTTATTTATAATAATGATTTTAGCTTTTTTAGTTAAACATGCTTTGTCTCCATATACCGTGAATGCTTTTTTTCTACTTGAATAGACTACTCTCCCTCGCGGTAATTCTTGGTATTCCGTCCCAAGTAATTCAGGGTGGCTTGCTAAATAAATATTTTTGCTTTCCCATTCCTGAATGTGCTGAAAAGGACTGTCATGTATACCCAAGGTATCTTCTTTAGATTCAGATATGAGCAATTTCTTACAGATTAAGGTGCCTTGATAAAACCAAAATATCCCAATAAAACTTTCACAGAACTGCATCTTTCTTCCTCATTATATGTTTTACAAGTGTGTACTATTTAGTGAAAAACCAAGTTCTGAAGAGCAACATTCACTTTCTATAATTGTTGGGTTATACATCTGTATTTCACCATCAAGTACGCTATAAATATCAGCATCAATAAATACTGCGTGATTAGATCGTGTAATTTTCTTTAGTCGTTTATCTGTTGTTTCCCAATCTTTTTGCTCGGCACCAAAAGTTAGCAGTATGTTGACTTTATGGTTTTCAAAGCAATTAAGGGCTAGACCTTCTATTACTATTTCATATTCAAACAATGGCGCGGAAATAAACGTCACATTATGAACGTGATCCTTCACGCTCATTTTACTTAACCGGCGTGACTCGTGATTGTTAAAACAGCATACAGCCTTAAAACAATGGTATTCAGGCGAATTAGTAAAAATATCATCAATATCCTTAACTTGGACTTTTTTATCTGATATTTTCACTTTCTTCTCCTTTTAATTTAACGATTTTATTTTCAGCATCTATCTCGTTAACCCATTCAATTGATGCCGTTCTACATTCTATTTTAATTATTCCATGGTTAAGTTGCGTTAAATTAAACGTGCCCCTATATTCAATAAAAACCTCTAATAGATGTTGCATTAAATAAAAAAATCCATTTCCTCTATAATTTTCGTCACAAGACCAGTAGGAATATGATGCCTTTTTACCTATAGGTCCAAAGACAATTACTAAATCCCTAATTTTAACCATATTAAACTGCTCTATTAACTGCTGAATTCTAGCAAGTATTTTTTCATCACCTAAACTAGTCATTAATATCTCCTATATAATATATACATATAATAACAATGGTAGCGACATAATGTGTCGCGACTTAATCCTTATAGGACCTTGCGATGTATTTTGTCGTTATAGTGTTATATTTTAGCTTCGAATTAATGTTTTTCTGCTTATGAATATGAGCGATTAAAGAGAATATAAATACAATTTTGCACAATTTAATTAATAAATATAAAAGGAAAATGATGCTAGTTTTAGGTGTAGATGTTGAAACAACAGGGCTTTCAACGACAGAAGATGAAATTATTGAATTAGGTGCTGTAGTATGGGATACCGACACGAATAAACCGGTAGCGATGATAAACCATCTTGTTAAGCAACCTCAAAAAGGTAAGTTGTCAAAAACTATCATAAATATTACTGGAATAACCGATACAGATATTGAAAGTTTTGGCATTAATGAAGAGGTAGTCATCAATGAGTTCAATGACTTATCTAAGAAATGCCAATATATTGTTGCTCATAATGGTAACCAATTTGATAAATGTTTTATCGATAAAGCTGCCGCTCGTTATGGTATAAAAATAAATACACCTTGGTTAGACACCATGCTTGATGTACCTTATAACTGCAGCACAAAAAAGTTAACTTATCTCGCAGCTGAGCATGATTTTTTAAATCCATTTAGTCATAGAGCGTTATTTGATGTATTAACGATGCTGACTATTTGTAGTAAGTATGATTGGAAAAATATTGCTAAACGTTCAAGCTCACCTGTCGTTACCGTTATCGCGAAAGTTTCCAAAGAAAATCGTCATTTAGCAAAAAGTAAAAACTTTCGTTGGGATCCTGTCAATGTTCGTTGGATAAAAAATATAAAACAGTGTGATTTAGATGTTTCAAATTTTGATTTTGAATATGATATTGAATAGCTTTAAGCTCAAAGGTTAAAACATGCTAAGTAAATCACAAGTTATGCGTGGTCTACAATGTGAAAAATCATTGTGGCTTTCGAAAAATAAACCTGAATTACGCCAATTGCCAAGCAAAGTTGTAGGTGTTTTTGATCAAGGCGGTACGGTTGGTGATTTAGCTAAAAAATTATTCCCCAATGGAAAACTCATTTCGTTTGATGGCAAGAACTTAAACAAAATGGTCCAAGAGACGCAGCAAGCAATTTGTGAAGGTATAAAAACTATTTACAAAGCTACTTTTATCTCTAACGGAATATTCTCCTGCATTGATATTTTACATCATGATCATACTGGCTGGCACATATACGAAGTTAAAGCATCGACTAAGGTTAAATGGATTAATATCACTGAGGCGGGCACTCAATATTTGTCAGTAAAAACATTTTTAAATATTCAATCTATTAATATAATTTATATCAACAATAAGTATGAATTTAATGAATTTAATGAATTTAATGAATTTAATGAATTTAATGAATTTAATGAATTTAATGAATTTAATGAATTTAATGAATTTAATGAATTTAATGAATTTAATGAATTTAATGAATGTTTGAATGTTGATGCATTATTTCACATACAGAACATAACTGACAAAGTAAATGAGCAAACTAGTGGGCTTGCAATAAAGGTTAGACAACTCCAAAACATCGTTAGTTTGAATCAAGTGCCAGATATTGATATAGGAACTTATTGCGCCAGCCCTTATCCATGCGATTTTTCGAAGTATTGCAAAAAACATTTGCCGAAAGACTCTGTATTCAAGATTTACCGTATGAACACGGTAAAGAAATATCAGTTGTATTACGATGGTGTAGTTTCATATCAACAGGCTAAAGAAAATGCACCTTTAAATAAAATGCAACAATTACAAATTGATGCCTATTTGAACAATACGATTCACGTTGAACCTAAAAAAATAGAAAATTTTATCAACAAAATTACCTACCCAATAAGTTATTTTGATTTTGAAACATTTAATGAGGCAATTCCTCGGTTTAAGGGGCAACGTCCTTATATGCAAATTCCATTTCAATACTCTCTTCATATTGAGAATAGTGTTGGTGAATTAAAGCATAAAGAGTTTTTGGCTGACGAAAATACAGACCCTCGTTTGCCATTAATTAAAGCAATGCTAAATGACTTTCCCTGCCAAGGTTCTATCATGGCTTTCAATCAATCATTTGAAATATCTAGGATTAAAGAGCTGGCAAGAGCATTTCCAGAGTATAAAAATGCATTAGAATCCCTAATACCTAGGTTTGTAGATTTAATTGTTCCTTTTAGGAACCTAGGTTATTACCACCCAAATTTTCATGGTAGCTTTTCTATAAAATCAATACTACCTGCACTTTTTCCTGATGATAGTGAGCTAGATTATAAGGCATTAACTATTAAAAATGGCGGCATGGCTATGGATACTTTTGCTAATCTACATCGATTAAAAGATAAAGAGCAACTTACTGAAATCAGAGAAGCATTATTAACTTATTGCAAGCTAGATACGTGGGCAATGGTTAAAATATACAATAAATTACTTTCTGAATTTCAACGTTAACTTCAGTAAGCGTAAATAACTTACACCCTAATTAGGACCTTACATGTTTATGACTATAGCCTCGTTTAATTTTTTTATTATTCTTTCTTTGATACTTATTGGCGCTATAATTTTTATATGCTGAATTTGACTTTGTAACCAGTTTTCAAGTTCTAGATTATATGGCACGTCAGCCTGAACTCTTGCCCAAGTGTCATTGAGATGTGTTAATTTTTGGCTCTCTGTTAAAGTATTCTCAGTCAGTAAACCTTTTACATAACCTTTAACCTCTATGACGAGTTTGATATTTTTCTTTGAAAGAGAAACAGCAACTGCCTGTTTATTAATATATGACTGTAGATCAATACTTAACTGATGCTTTTCATTAGTTACAATAGCTTCATGTATGCGATGCACAAGCAAATTCCTTAGGTTCTCATAGCCTTCATATTGGCAAACTAGCACCAACTTACAGTCTCTAACGAGTATGCCAACGGGCTTTATCCTATAAAATTTATTCTTTTTATGGTAACGAATTTCAAGACACTTTTGTTCAAGCAACGCAGTATAAATATTATTGATTACCACTTGGTCTACATTTATAGGTTTGAAACTTAACGAAGATGGTATTTCTTTTATTAAATTGGGCCATTGTGCCAATGAGGATTTTTGGCGAAGTATGTGGTCAGATTTTATAAATAATGCAGACAGTTTTTCAAACGTTTGGCTTGGCAAAAAATTGTGTAAATGGGTCTGAACCATTTTTAATGATAGTGCTTCTTCTATACCTATAGAGGGGATGAACTGGTATGGTGAATCATAAGAAAATGACCATTTATAGCCTTCTGGAGAGTCGCCAAACGTAAGGCCAAAGATATTTGTTAATTCCATTAAATCTCGTTCTACTGTGCGCCTAGTTACTTCCATTTCAGGCTGATCACATAAATGCCTATGAATATCTTTAGTTAATATCCATTTAGGTGCTACGGGAATAATTTTAAGCATAGTTAAAATTCGAATGAGTGCTTTAGTTTTTGAGGCAGGCATAAAAAACCGATGACTTATGAAGACTTTTAAAGTTTGATAAATAACATACCAAGCGACCTATTTTGTCGCAACTAGTATTTATTATACATGGCACTTTATTGAATGCGTTATGACTTTGGTGTTGAGAAACTAATATCGATGGTTTACATTGCCTTGCGGCTAATAATAGTAAGGAAATTAATTGGGTATAGTATCCGATGATTTTAAGTTTATAGCGAAAACTAAGAAGATTCGCTATTGGGAAACTAACAAATGTCCAAAATGTAAAGAAGGGGCAGGGTTTATGTTTATGCGTGGGCAAGTTTATCGTGACGATAGCTGTGATTGTAGTTCTAGAGATTTAAGTAGGCAATCAAATTGGGGTGAAGTCGCTGAGTATTATAACAATACGGCATGTGAAGGATCATTGAAGAAATACCAACTATTTTGGATGTTGGACTGAGTGACTCTACGCTATAGAATTTAAATTAATTAAACGGAGTATAAGGTGATCGAACTAGACTTTACCGATTTTTATGATGAAATAGATAAATTCACTGTCTTGCCCGGAAAAATAGACGAGCTTTCAATTACTGCTTTTCAAGCTGTTTACGGATCTGATGCAGCAGCTAAAGCGGAAAATATCATTTATATTTTCATGAGCGAAAAACCTGTACCTCGCTTAGTTGGTGATAGTCGTGTTTTATATATCGGTTATACTACCAAAAGCTTTCGTACAAGACGATATAAGGATGCAAAGATACATGCTGAATCAAAAGCTAATAGCCTAAAATACTCTTCAATTTTAAAAAATTATGATGCAATTAGCGTTAGAGTTTATGATTACAAAAGATATGGTAATAGCGCTCAAGAAGCTGAGCAGCAGTTACTTTGGTGGTACTTTCAAAACCATTGTGAATACCCACCAATTAACTATACAAAAACAAAAGTAAGAAATGATAAAGTTATAGTTGGTTAAAATATAATAAGTGGGGTCTCGTCGGATTCAGAGTAAACGTTATTCTGACCGTGTTTTAATATGAACAATGCTGGCTTTCACAGGGTATTCCATCTCTATCACCGTCCATTTTTGTATTGGGACAATTTCTGATGTAAAACTTAGCTTCGGCGCAGGATCGCATTTGGCTACAATGGGTTTTTCCTGCTTCGCAGCGAAATGATTGTGATGTTAAAGGTGTGCTTGGTTCGGTTGTTGCTACCCATTCCCGTTTTTGGGCTATTGGGCGTACGGAGTGGTTGCTCTGTCGTGAAGGCGTTGCAGTTTCTTCCCACTGCATGCTCTCAATATCTTCATTGGTGAGAACTGGTGTTTCAGATAATTGCTGGTATTTTGAGTAGCCAAATACAGCAATAAGTATCAGTGTTAGCGGGAGTAATTTTGAAAAAATTGAACGAGGCTGGCGATAGTTTTGGTGTTGGTATTTAGTGCGGCTTGGAGGGTGTAACAGATTCTGTGTAACTGCAATTTAGTTAATATGCTTCACAATTCTGTCTTCGAACTCAATAATAAATCGGCTCATCGCAGTACGCCAGTTTCGGATGGGCATGGTCCATTTTTTACTGGCTTCTTTTATCGCAAGGTAAATCATTTTCTTGGCCGAGTCATCATTAGGAAATACCTTACGTTTTTTCAACGCTCGTCTAATCACGCTATTTAACGACTCTATAGCATTGGTTGTGTAAATGGCCTTACGAATATCCTGAGGATAATTGAAAAACGTATTTAAGTTGTGCCAATGATTATGCCATGACTTGCTGATTTGGGGGTATTGCTCATCCCAGGTATCGCTGAAACGGTCTAATTCAAGTAAAGCTTCCTCCTCCGTTGTTGATTGGTAGATGCTTTTAAGGTCCGCAGTGACTGCCTTGTAGTCTTTCCACGATACGTACTTTAATGAATTTCTGACCATATGTACGATACAGAGCTGTACATGAGTATCTGGATAAACGGTATTGATAGCATCAGGGAAGCCTTTTAAGCCATCAACACAAGCGATGAGAATATCCTCAACGCCTCGTTGCTGTAGTTCAGTGAGGACACCTAACCAAAATTTAGCCCCTTCATTTTCAGCTATCCAAAGCCCCATTAGCTCTTTGTGACCTTCAAGGTTAATGCCTAACGCTAAGAAAATAGATTTGTTAATAACGCGCTTATCCTGACGGATTTTTACGACGATACAATCAAGGTAAACGATTGGGTAAATGGCATCTAAAGGTCGACTTTGCCATTCAATAACTTGCTCTAGAACGGCGTTGGTAACGCGAGAAACTAACGTGGGTGATATCTCTGCGCCGTACCATTCATCAAAGGCTTGAACGATATCACGAGTACTCATGCCTTGAGCGTAGAGCCACAATATTTTATCGTCCATAGAGGTAAATCTGGACTGGTGTTTTTTAACTAACTGAGGTTCGAAACTGCCTTCACGGTCTCGCGGCGTATCAAGCTCAAATTGACCATCTTCAGTTTGAATGCGCTTGCTGGTTTTACCGTTACGGCTATTAGCAGAAGTCGATTTATGGTATTTCTCATAGCCCAGGTGGTCATCCATTTCGGCATTAAGAGCGGCTTCGACCGTTATCTTTTTGAGCATCTGACTGAATTGGTTTAAGTCTTCTGGTGTTTTAATGCTTTTAGCAGCTTCTTTAGCAAAAGCTTCAATATCTTTTTTGTTCATGAGTATCTGCCTATCCTTGACTCTCTATAGAGTACGTGTTGATAAGCAGTTACACAAAATTAGTTACAGTCTCGCGGCTTGGCTTTGTAGCATTAGAAATAACTGCAACCCCTGTGATACTGGCTTTTATAGCTCTAACTTTACCGTCACTTTGCAGCTCACGCTGATATATGATCTCATCACCCACAAGTGGCTTTCTTGCCATGTGTTTAAGTGCTGAAATATGGATAAATACATCTGATGTATCACTGTTAGCCATTGGTTTGATAAAACCAAATCCTTTGTCATCGTTCCAGCGTACAAGATTGCCTTTTTCCATGAACTCCGTTTCCTTAGTGTGTATCTCTAAAAATCTAATTTGCTGTCTGCTAAATCAACTGATTCTCAAAGCTGCAATCTTGGCAGTGTAGGGTGTATGTTTCTTTGCGTTTAGTGACTCTAGTATTTTTACTATGGCACTGCGGGCAGGGCTGTTTCATTGGTGTATTTTTAGTGCACTGATTGCAGTTGATGTAGTAACCGTACTTGCCATACATTGGGGTGATATTGCTTGTTTCACCGCAATGTTTACAGCTTAGGCTGGCTTGAGCTGCTGGTTGAGTTTCAGCTAATGGGGTACTGTTGTGAGCTGTTGTTTGAGTTTGTTGCTGTTGTTGTGCTTGTTGCAGGGGCTCTAGCGCTGTAGTGACCACTGCACTTGTTTGGCTATTGCCATCGATATGCTGGCTTATGATGAACTGGCCGATTGAGTCGAGTTCTTCTTGATTGAAGTAAGCTCGGGTGTCATAAACATTAACGACTCGTATGAATTTGTTTTTTAAATTCATTATTTTTTTGAGCTTATCCACCAAAAACTCAGATTTGACTAACTTGTCAGACACTTTTTGGGGCATGGTGTTTCTATCAATGATCGCATCACTTGATACTACACAGATATGATCCCAACAACGGCCACCGAACCCTTGTTTTATTCCCATGAATCTTTCTAATATTTCAAGTCGATGATGATCGAGTAATGCATGAAATAAATCTTGTTGTAGCTCTACTTGCTTGATGGGCGAGGGGATGCCTGACCATTGGTTGTTATAGCTGCGAGTCCATTCTTGTTGCTGATTGACCTTTACATGGCCTTTAATGCTTTTTGATTCGATTAATACAAAGCCATAGGGGTAAACGATCAAGTGATCGATCTGGGCGACTTCATCATTAAAACTAAATTTGAAATCATTGATCACCAGTATTTCGGGGTTGTCTTTAAAGGCGCGGCGTAAAAAGAAGGCCACGTTTTGCTCTTGCTTTTGACCCGCTATCGCTTGCGGTGAAGTGGTGTTTTGCAGCGTTTTCGTTTTGAGTATCATTTATCAACAGCATCCATTCATAACTTGATAAAAATCATTACCATAATACCCAATTATAGATTGATAAAGCTATGATTATTGATTGAATTTGTATAAAAATAGCAGTCAATTTAACCCTTTTATAAAATCATCTTCCACTACACGCATCCACGGTTAATAGCTTTGCGTAACGGTTACTGGCTTTGAGTAAAAGCCGTGAGAGTTATACCAATGTTTATGGCATACTGGTTTCATGCTATGGATCATTCTAATTATTGTCATTGCGGGCTGCGTATTCTTGCCCGGCTTGTGGGTTAAGCACATCATGAGCAAGTACCAGCAGCCAGCTGATCGCTACCGTCATCAAGGTAGCGGTGGTGAACTTGCTCGCCATATTCTAGATCGTTTTGGCCTAAATGACGTTAAGGTTGAAGAGACGCCTGACGGCGATCATTATGATCCCGCCGCTAAGACTGTTCGCCTTACGCCGGATAACTATTCCGGTTACTCCCTGACTGCTGTGACTGTCGCTGCCCACGAGGTAGGGCATGCGCTACAGGATTCTCGCGGCGAGTCTTTGTTTTTGATGCGACAGAAGCTCGCTAGAACCGCTATGGTCGGTGAGCGTATTGCCGGCATGATGATGTTCGCGGCGCCAGTGGTCTTTATGCTCACTCGTATACCGCAGGCTGGCGCGTTGACCATATTAATTGGCGTGCTGTCGATGGGGTTGAGCACTGTTGTGCATCTGGTGACCTTGCCGGTGGAGTTTGACGCCAGTTATGGCAAGGCGCTGCCCATACTTAAAGAGGGCAAGTATCTGCATGACGGTGACCTAAAGCATGCGGAGAAGATTCTCAAAGCGGCGGCGCTGACCTACGTTGCTGGCTCGCTAGCAAGCTTGCTCAATCTTGGCCGCTGGATAGCGGTGCTGCGTCGCTAATAGAATAAGTGGGGATTCGTCAGGGTCAGAGTAAATTTTTTTCAATTTCATTCCTTGCTTCATAGCCTAAACTCAATCGCTAATTTAGCGATTAGATACAAAAAATGGTTGAAATATGGCTTAATAATCAATAACGCAACTGCTGGTTGACAGAATAACAAGCTGGCTTGCTAGTGAGCAACTGGCTGATTTCTTATGCTTGCTGCTCAATTATTGATTAAAAGGACTCACTAATGATACTTGCAGATAAGATTATTAGATTAAGGAAGAAACTGGGCTGGTCGCAGGAAGAGTTGGCGGAGAAAATGAATGTTTCTCGTCAGTCTGTTTCTAAATGGGAAGGGGCAAATAGCATTCCTGATTTAAATAAAATCATTATGCTTTCACAGATTTTTGATGTGTCTACAGACTTCTTACTAAAGGACGAGAACGAGGAATTTGAAGTTGCTACTGAAGCCAAAGAACTAGGCATTAACCATATTACCCTAGAGCAAGCGACTGAGTATGTTGAGCATAAAATCGCAATGACGAATCTTGTTTCTAAAGGCGTGGTTTTGTGTGTGTGTTCTGCAATGCCGTTGTTTTTCTTTATGGCGATGGCGGAAACGAATCGATTTAACATGACGGGTGATATAGCAGCGGCATTGGGTATTGTGAGTGTGTTGATTTTGGTGTCAGTTGGAGTGAGCTTTTTTATCAAGACAAACCAATATCAAGATGAAATAGCGGCGATAGAAGATGAACCATTTGAACTCGCTTATGGTGTTCACAGCGTGTTTCATGAAAAGCGTAAACAGTTTAGGCCAGCTTATAATTTGCGCTTATCTGTAGGTATTTTCTGTTTTATTGTTAGCTTTGTTCCGCTGCTGTGCGTGAGTATTTTTTCTTTTGAGCAAGACATCGTTTTATTAATGATAGATGTACTGCTTTTTATCATTGCAGTTGGCCTATTCATTATTTTACCGGTTTCAGCAAAATATGATGCCTATAGCAATGTATTGAAAGAAGCCGTTAAAGAGACAGAGACAACTAGACGTACTAAACGAGCCGAGAAGTTGGCTGGATTTTATTGGCCCTTGCTCATTGCTATCTATCTTGGCTGGAGCTTTTGGACAATGGCTTGGGGCATCACTTGGATTATTTGGCCTGTTGGCGCCGTGCTGTTTGCCGCACTCGTTGGCTTGATGGAATTACTTCACAAAGACACGCCTTAATTAATACGTGGGAAATAAGACGTGGGAAATCAGGGTGCGAAGTTAAATTAAGTCGGGTCAGAGTAAACTTTTATCCTGACCTTTAGGCATTAGTTACACCACTGCCTTTCGCAGGGGGCGCCATCGTTATTACCATCCATTTTGGTACCAGGGCAGTACTTTGTTGTAATACATTGCCTCATCACATGACCGAATATGGCTACAGTGGGTTTTGCCTGCCTCATAGCGAAAATTCTGTACCGGCTTAAACTCCATTTGTTCAATGTCTTGGTTTGTCAGTACTGGCGTTGAATAAGTGGGGTCAGAGTAAACTTTTCAAAATCCCATATTAATAATATGAAAAAGAAAGCCCCTATACCTAACGATATAGCTTTTTGGATTTTAGTGGTGAAGAGCTGTTTCTTTAAAGTTTATTCTGAACCAGGGTCATAAGCCGTGTTCACGCTGATAAAATAGGTTGTTTTCTAGCATTTCTATCACGGTTAAATCCAGCTCTTTATTTGATGGCTCCTTACCTTCATTATCGAACTTATCAAAATAAATAAGCAAATCATAATTAATAAGGTTCGCTCGTTCTTGACAGTATCTTTCTGATTTCACCCATATTACTGGAGTACCTCTAGTTGGAGAGTCATACCAAGTACAATGCGAATATCCATGACCTCTTAACTGTGAACCTATCCAAAAGCTATATATGATACTGGCAACGATCATTACTGGTATTGAAATGATCGCTACTTTAATAAATAGCTTCATTACATGATCTTTAAATTTATCCATAATCACGAGGACAAGCATGTAATTCAAAACTGCAAGAACAGGAAAAAAGAAAATTGAACCAAAAGCGAGGTCTCTATTACCAATATAAATATGTCCATCTCTTATTTTAGCTATATTGCTGATCTCTTCAAAAAAAATGCTGCCGCAAACGTAAAACATAAAAGAAAAAATAGAGATTAATACTACCGACAATACTTTTAACTGCCTTTTACTCACAGGCTTTTCAATGTAGTTTCTATTGTTCATCTTAGGCTTGAACCTTGGTATGGAATTCCAAATAGCTTATGCATAAACAATATCGGATCATCGTGATATTGCTTGTTAATGTCTTGCAGCTGGTAATTTAAATTTGAGGTGGTGGTTAGTATATTTTTTTCCATATTGATTAAAGCATCAGCTATTCGATTAGACCAATATTTAGTATCAATAAACATCGAGCTAAATAAGCCAATAACAGTACCTACAACAACAATAACAACTAGCCCACTGACAACGACAGTTGTGACAGCTGCCGCAACCGTTAACAGTGCCCAAGAAATTGCCATGCTACCAACAGCTATAGCTATATCGACAGCCATACCGCCAATAAAGTGATGCCAAGTTTTTTGGTCATTCATCAATTGGTCAAATGAATGAAATACAGCTGAGATTATGATAGTTAGAACACCGCCATTAGTTATCGTTTTCAAGCCGCCTAATTTCCCTACCCCCATTGAAATAACTTTTGGATTGTTAGCCAAATATCTTGTTCCAGTTAGATCTTGTCTAAGGCCTGCATAACCTTGAAAGATAATATGTAATTTACCTGAATAAGTTGCTATTTTAAACGTGCTGAAAACATCGCCACTTCGCTTCATTTCGATCGCTAATGCATTGAGTGCAATGGAATCATCTATAACGGGTATGAACCCTGAACCTGTTTTAATCCTGTCTCGGTGCTTGTCCCAATATTGTTTACCCAAAGCAGAGGCTCTAGAAATAAGTTCACCAACCTCATTTACAGCTTGTTCTTTGCTCATTCCCTGCTTTTGTTTACGACTTATACTGAGTTCAATAAATTCGGCCGAACTCATTTGTACTAGGATGTGTGCATTTTCTGAAAGTACTCTAGTGAGCTGTTTCTTTCTTTGAAAAATATTGAGGGCCTTATTGGCGTAGGCAGACATAAATATCCTTATAATCAAAATTCATTAATCCTTTAACGAGTTATGATTCTACCCTTGTGACTAACTTATGCAATATACCCGTAATGATTAGCTAGATAGGGTTGCATACCAATTAGGATGTTTTTTATGTCTATTAAATATATGAGATCCCTGAAGCAGATAAATAATTGGGTCAGAGTAAACCTTCTGTTAGTCAATCTCCAATGAGGCTGTAGGGGCGAGATTTTTACGTTTAAGATATTGAATTAATTTAATAAAAATTTAAAGAGCTAATCAGCATTGAAATTGATGGGTTTTTAATCAAAACAATGTTAGCTGCTTAAGTTAACACTTGCGGTTTTTTATTCTGTTAATTGATGTTTTATTGATTTAATCATCTATTGCTTATATTGGTTTTGCAGTAAAGTGCGCGCAATTATAGCTTGGGAGGATTTATGGTAACAATTGAGTTAGTGGTGGTATTAGCTGCCATCTTTATCGGCGCACGGATAGGCGGCATTGGTATTGGCTTTGCTGGTGGTTTTGGTGTGTTGGTGTTAACTCTTGGCTTAGGTATGACCCCAGGCACCATTCCTATTGATGTGATTCTGATTATCATGTCGGTCATTGCGGCTATCGCGGCGATGCAAGTTGCAGGTGGATTGCAATTTTTGGTAAATATCGCTGAACGTGTTTTACGTAAAAATCCTAAGCAGGTTACTTTTTTAGCCCCTATTGTCACTTATACCATGACGCTGTTTGCGGGTACGGGCCACACCGCGTTTTCGACCTTGCCTGTCATCGCTGAGGTGGCGAAAGAGCAGGGCATTCGTCCTTCACGGCCATTAAGTATTGCAGTTGTTGCCTCTCAAATTGCGATTACGGCTTCACCTATTTCAGCTGCGGTTGTGCTAATGAGCGGCATGCTTGAAAGCAAAGGGGTGGGCTATATCAGCTTATTGATGATTTGTATCCCCGCTACTTTTATTGCTTGTATGGTCGGCGCTTTTGTTGCCCAATTTATGGGTAAAGAGTTGAAAGATGACCCCGTTTATCAAGACCGTTTAGCTCATGGCTTAGTGAGCAAACGCGAGGTGAACAGCACTGAGTTACCAGCAGGGGCTAAGCGTTCGGTGATGGTTTTTCTGGTAGCAATTGTGGCAGTGGTGTTTTACGCCACGGCGATTAGTGATGCTGTAGGTCTTATTGATAATCCGACATTGCCGCGAAATGAAGCCATTATGGTGTTTATGCTAACGGCAGCCACGGCTATTACGCTGTTTTGTAAAGTGGATACAGCTGAGGTGCTTAATGCGGCGACCTTTAAATCGGGCATGAGTGCGTGTATTTGTGTATTAGGTGTTGCGTGGCTAGGTGACACCTTTGTTGCAGGGCATTTAGAAGAGATTAAAGCGCTATCGGGTGGCTTGCTAGAAGAGCACTCGTGGATGTTGGCGATCATTTTGTTTTTAGCCAGCATGTTGTTGTACTCGCAAGCCGCAACCACAGCGGCGTTAATGCCATCGGCATTTATGCTAGGGGTTAGCCCTGAGGCTGCTATTGCTTCTTTTGCTGCGGTGAGTGCCTTATTTGTATTGCCAACTTATCCAACCTTGTTGGCGGCTGTTGAAATGGATGACACAGGTTCTACCCGTATTGGCCAGTGGGTATTTAACCATCCTTTTGTGGTACCCGGTGTGGTGACGATTGTTAGCTCGGTGATGATTGGATTTGTATTAGCTGAGATTATTTTGTAGGTGTATTTATTGTCTGCTTAAGGCGTTTCTTTGGATCAATAATGCAGCATGCTTTCAGGTGTCAGCTTTAATGCCGACAAACTGCAAGCCGAAAAAAGCCCCGATGCTTAACCGTATCGAGGCTTTTTTTTATTTGGATTTGCAACTTAAGGTCAGCAGCTACTTTGTGCGACTAATTTTATCCAAGTAGCCCATGGCAAAGGCCGATAATACAAAGGTAATGTGGATCAGTAAGTACCACATGATTTTGTCGTTATCGATATTTTCGGCATTCATAAAAACTTTAAGTAAATGAATTGACGATATGGCCACAATTGATGCGGCTACCTTGTTTTTAAGTGAGCCTGAATCCATTTTTCCAAGCCAGCTTAGTTTGTCACTGTTTTCGCCCACATCTAGCTGTGAAACGAAGTTTTCATAGCCTGAAAACATCACCATCACCAGAAGGCCGCCCACTAAAGTGATATCGATTAGCGATAGTGTAATCAGGATCAGGTCAACTTCTTTCATCTCAAAAATCATCGGTAGGATGTGAAAAATCTCTTGAAAGAACTTGATACCTAACGCAAATAGGACAAGGCTTAAACCTAAATAAATCGGTGCCATGATCCAGCGTGATGCATACATTAATTTTTCAAACACTTTTTCCATATATAGTTAACCTTTCAGATAAAAAACGCTGCAATCAATCAAGTTGATGATTGTTAAATCAAAACAGAGTGCACTTTAACTGTGCTTACCTACACTAGCAAGCGAGATCATCTCCCCACTTACCCAACTTGTACATTATCAAACAGGCTTAATCATGTTTAAGACTGACTTTTCGGCGCCGCAGTGACACTTGCGGTCAATTAATAGACACTCCTGCATTCGGTTGCTACTTTTTATTAACGGTACACAGCGATTAATAAAGAGTTGTCTATGTTACGTCGTAATTTTTTAAGTCGAATGGGTTTAGCCTTAGCTGGAAGTGTCATTGGGACAAGCATAGGCAATGCAGCTGATGCCGCTGCTGAGGGCAATAAAGCAGCGTTAATGCCTGATAATATCAATGCTGGAGATTGGACTGCGCTGCGACAGCTTTTCCCCTTAACTGACGATTACATTCACCTTTCTACCTTTTTGTTGGCTTCTCACCCTAAACCTGTGGCAGATGAAATTGAGCGACACCGCAAAGGCTTAGATGCCAATCCTTCAGATTATTGGCATAAACACTTTGAAACCATTGATGGAAAAATATCCGCTGCGGCAGCAAGCTATATGGGTGGTGAAGCCGAACAAATTGCCCTCACTGACAGTACAACGATGGGGTTATCTTTGGTATACAGCGGGCTTAAATTACGCCCTAATGATGAAGTAGTGCAAACCGTACACGATCATTACTCTACCGATCTGTCTTTAAAACTGCGTGCAGAAAGAACAGGGGCTAACGTGCGCCGTATTACGTTATATGACACCCCTGCCACAGTGACAAGCTTGCAAGTTATCGATAACTTGGCAAAGGCCATTAATCAAAAGACTAAGGTGGTGGCTGTGACTTGGGTTCACTCTTCCACTGGGGTTAAATTACCTATCCGCGCTATGGCAGATGTGATTGCCAAAGCCAACAGCTCACGTTCTGAAGCTGATAAAATCCTATTTTGTGTCGATGGCGTACATGGCTTTGGCATCGAGGATGTTGATGTGAGTACATTAGGCTGTGATTTTTTTATTGCTGGCACTCATAAGTGGATCTTTGGCCCACGTGGCACTGGCATTATATGGGGCTCAAAGCGCGGCTGGAATAACTGCAGCGCAGTGATCCCAAGTTTCAGCCTATCCTACGATGTGTGGCTAGGTAATAGCACCCAAGCGCAAGTACCAATGGGTGAACATATGTCACCAGGAGGCTTTCACTCCTTTGAACATCGCTGGGCATTGCCTGCAGCGTTTGAGCTACATATGCGTTTGGGTAAAGCCAATGTGCAACAGCGTATTCATCAGCTCAATACCCAAACCAAGCAAGGCTTGGCAAAAATGTCACATGTCACCTTGTATACGCCAATGGCCACTGAACTATCATCGGGGCTGGTGTGTTTTGATGTCGATGGTTTGTCACCGCAACAGGTGGTAGAGCATATGCACACTAAGGGCATCATTATGAGCTCGACGCCTTATCGTGACTCATACGCGCGTTTTGCGCCGAGCTTAATTAATAACGAAGCCGAGATTGATAAAGCACTCTCTGAGATACAAGCGTTGGCATAAGGTTTTGCTTTTAAAAAGTGTCATAAGTGCAAGTCAGTGTAATAACGGGGGGGCAGAATCCACGGTTGCTAGCGAGCCATAACATATAGGCTCCAGCAGCTACTACATGAACAAGGGAGTGAACATGAGCAGGGTTTATGTGATGCTGCGCTTGCTATGGTGGTGTTATAAGTCATCTTGAGTGACAGCTTAAATGTTCTCATCTACACTGCAGGCTAAGGTTAGCGAGTTGTCTGAGAGCATTTTGTGCTTACAAGACAGCGAATAAAATGAAGCATTATTTTAAAGAGCGAGTAGTAAACACAATGATTAAATTTAAGCTTATGTTTAGTGTGTTACTCCTTGCTATGGCAACAGGTTGTTCATCACGAGTGCCCATCGATGCTTCTAAAACAACACAATATTCAACATCTCATGTGCTAGCAGGGCAAGCTTCTTGGTATGGCAGTAAATTTCACGGCAGACTGACGGCAAGTGGTGAAAAATACAATATGAGAGCCTATACTGCAGCCCATAAAACCTTGCCATTTGGCACTATAGTGAGGGTGACCAATACCGGCAATAATAAAAGCATCGATGTAAAAATTAACGATCGCGGCCCATTTGTTAAAGGCCGAGTGATCGATCTTTCTCAAAAAGCGTTTCAACAAATAGCCAGTAGCGATCAAGGGATTGTAGCGATCAAAATTGACATTCTAGACGACAGTAATACCTTTAGATACAAACATTAATCTTGCCATCGCGAGCCACTATTTGACTCTGTTTAACTAGGCTCAACATCTTAGTTAATCTCTCTGTTCTTTATGACCTATCTCGCGTCATTTGTTTAAAGCTCTTCTCTTTAGCATTTAGCATTTAGCATTTAGCATTTAGCATTTAGCATTTAGCATTTAGCATAGCCTATCAAAATAGGTTTTTTAGCTGACTAAATCGAGATTGCTGAGTCTGCACTTATGCGCTTATGCCACCCAATATGTTGGGCATCGGCAAACTGTGTAATAACTTCTTCTTATAAATCGCCCTAAAAACGATCAAACGCATGAAATAACAGTAAAAAGCCTGATAGGCGAACGCCTTGTGCATTTAGTTTTCTTACAGTATTTACATAATTGTCGATAGTTCTTTTCATCTTCATAAAATTAGAGTTATTATTCTAATTTGTATGGGATGTAACCGCGTTACTGATTAATCAGCTTAAAAATACACTAGATCTTGGCTGCGAATAGCTATGTTTAGTTAGCGCTGCGGTATCTGTCTGCAATTGCTGATGCATTTAACTCGGTATAAAAATTTTTAACGGTATTAATTGATAAAAGCGCAAACGCCAGCAGGGTGTTTGTAGATGTACTTCAACATAAAAATGGATATGTATGAAAAAAATAATAATTAGGATCTTAGTGATCGTACTGGTTGTACTTTCTCCCATTCTGTATCTCGCAGGCACATTTGTTTTTACAGGCCCGATGCCAGATGATGAATTTCAGCAACAACTACCTACGATAGTAAAAAACCTTGAAGTAAAAATGGATGGTGAGGGTGAAGAGACCATAGTCATGATCCACGGTTATCCTGATAGTTTAGAGCTGTGGGACAAGCAAGTTGAATATTTAAAGCAAGACTATCGGATTGCTCGATTTACTTTGCCGGGGTTCGAGCTAGAAGATAATGGCCAAAGACCCGATTACAATATTCAGCAAATTCGCATGATTATGGATGCCTTTATCGAAAGTTTAGATAGAGATAAAGTGACTGTACTCGCTCATGACTGGGGCGCGTCTTATGCTTCACATTATCTTGCGCAAAATGACTTGGTCGACAGACTTATTCTTTTAGACATTGGCAGCTATGGTAACGAAAAATCACCAAGCATTAATGTTAAATACACCTTTGCCCTTGCGCTTGCTTGGGTTTTACCTGAATTTCTCGGTGAAAAATTAACGCTTTTTACTGCGGAAAACATATTAAAACTTGAACAGAATGTAGACGCGAATAAAAAAGTGGCTAATTTACGTTCTGATGCGCGTATGACTTACCCATACTGGCATTTATGGAACGCTATTTTATCAAAAGATTTACCCCAACGTGTTGCGGTGGAAGATTTTGGCACGCCTTTTCTTTTCATCTATGGCAAAGATAAGAATGTGTGGTTCCATGGTAAAGAGTGGTTGCAACAGGTTGTCGATTTGAATAAGGGTCAGGTTGAAGTGGTACCGGGCGGTCACTGGTTTATGGAGTCTTCTGCTGACTTAGTGAATCAAACTGTCGATGATTGGATACGTGCTAATTAAAAATAATAGTAATTGGTTAGCTATCACTAAGCCGATAGCGCCAGTAACTTAGTCACTGTGTTAAGAAAGGGGATACTTGTTGAGAGTATCCCCTTTTTTAGCATTTAGCCTGCGTCGATGCTGATACTTAGGTGGATTTAAATTTTGTTAAAACGTGCAGCTGGGATCTTGCGGCTTTATATCAGCGTTTTAGTTAACCTTGTGACCGCGCTTTAAAAGCGTAATTTCGTTTTAAGATAAAACTCAGTTAAGTTGATTACAATGTGAGACGATAAAATTATTGTCATGAATTGAACACTTAAAGAGGGTTTTATTATCAAAGATAATCACAGTTCAAACTCGTCTAGCCGTAAGCCTTGGGTGACTCTCGGCGTTATTGTATCCATAGTGATATTGTTTGCGGTGGTGTTTAATGTCATGCCCAAAGGGTTTAAAACCACCCATGAACAAATTGGCACAGGTAAGCCTGCATTTGTATTTGTTTATGATCCCAACCTTGCGGTGAGCAATAGCCAAACTGAACAAATGAATGAGACTCGCGATCAGATTAGTGAGCAAGCGTTTTTTTTGATCGCCAGAATAGGCACCCCAGAGGGTGATCAATTGATTGCCAAATACCGTGCTAGCCCTGCTGAAGTGCTATTGTTTGATCCCGCTGGTAACTTGGTTAAACGACAGTATGCATTGAGAACGGCTGCAGAGTTAATGCAGTGGGTTAACTAAATCAACTAGTAAGCTAAAGTAAGGCTTAAATCAGCCTTATTTTTACATATTAAAAAGCCTTGATAGCAAACACTATCAAGGCTTTGTTGTTTCTAGCTCATAGGCAAGTCATTGCCTTAAGTGGTCATCTTACTGGTTTACTGCTTATAGACTTGACCGTCTTTCATCACAAAGGTCACGTTTTCCATTAAGCTGATATTGCTGAGCGGATCGCCATTAACGGCGATAATGTCAGCTAAAAATCCTGCTTTAATCTGCCCGAGGTTGTCTTGCTTGAGTAAGGCGGCGCTATTGATGGTCGCGGCCTGTAAAGCTTGAACTGGGGTCATACCAAATGTCACCATACGTGAAAATTGCTTGCCGTTATCACCGTGGGGGTAAATAGCCGCATCTGAGCCAAATACCATGTTAGCACCAGCTTTTACCGCTGCTCTAAAGCTATCTCGCTGGGCTTGCGATACTAACTTTTCTTTATTGATGTTTGCTTCAGGTACACCATTAGCTGCGCCATAGGCGAGGGTGTATTCAGTGTTGTAGATATCACAAGAAAGGTAAGTACCAGCCTTTACAGCCATTTTTATTGCTTCTTTATCCATGAAACTACAATGTTCGATACTATCGACGCCCGCTCTGATCGATGCTTTAATACCGCTAGTGCCATGGGCATGGGAGGCAACCACTAAGCCACGCATGTGGGCTTCATCAACGGCTGATTTTATTTCTTCATAAGTTAGCTGTTGCACGCCGACTTTAGTGCCCTTAGAAAATACCCCGCCAGTGGCACACACTTTAATCGCATTAGCGCCATACTTGATATTTTCACGTACTTTAGCGCGCACAGCCCAAGGTCCATCAGCGACCCCTTGCGATTTTGATTTTTTTTCTGGGGATGAAAAGTTATCGTCGCAATGCCCGCCTGTAATACTAATCGGATGGCCAACAGCCCAAATTCTTGGCCCTGCAATTTCACCGGCATTAATGCCGTCGCGGGTGGCAATAACGGCGTAACCTGCAGCGCCTAAGTCCCGCACCGTGGTAAAGCCTGCCATTAAGGTTTTTTCGGCATTTTTAACCGCTTTAACGGTTTGGCGTGGAATAGAATAATTTTGCGAGGCTAAAAAATTATCCTCGGCATCACCGCTAAGGTGAACATGCATATCCATCATCCCAGGAAGTAAGGTTTTACCGCTTAAATCGATAAGCTTGTAATCATTATCTGTAGTGATTTTGGCTTGTTGGGTGACTTGGGTTATTTGATTGCCATTAATGACAATGGCCACGTCATTAATGGTTTTGCCTTTTACTACATCGACGTATGCATCAGCGATCAATAAGGTTTGTTGTGCCAGTGCTGGCACGCTTAGCGCCATCGAGATTGCCGCTGCTAAGCTGAATTTTGTTAGACCCTTTAATTGTTTATTTGGCTTTACCATCTGCGTGGTTTTCCTGTTTATTGTAGGTATAAGTAAGCGAGAAAACCATCATACGACAATTGTTAAGCTAGTGTTAATGCTTAAGGCGATTGAATTGTAATGACTAATGTAGAAAATTATTGCCACATCTATTGTTGATAGTTATTGCCACCCCCCGCTTTATATTGATGGAAAATATCTGCCTAATCCCGTGTGCAGTAGTTTTGTGCTGCCATACTTCTTGTATAGTTAATACTAGCTTTCGCATTCAAGGTAAGGTTTATATGGCCACTCTTTCTGACAATGACTTAATGGCTCAGCTAAAAGATCATTTATACGATCACTTAGAGGATCATTTAGCGGATCACTTTGAAAAAAGCGCAGTGGTGTTATCAGCGCAGGCAGTAAGAGACGCCGAGCAGTATTGGGCATCAAGCCATAACAATAGTACTTGGCCCTTGATGGTTAAGGCTGCTAGCAGTTTTGTGCAGCGCTTTGGCAGCGCTTTTAATACATCGCAAGCAATATTGGTGGTTGTGGGTCAGGGCAACAATGGTGGTGACGGTTATTACATTGCCAAATTATTACTGCAACAGGGTAAAAAGGTCGTGGTTTATGCGCCTTTTGGCGCGCCCAAAGCGGGCATCGATGCGCAGCAAGCCATGAATGAATTTTTAGCGGCTGGTGGTAGTGTTCATACCACTAAACCTAGCGCATCTTATCCGATCATTATTGATGCGCTATTTGGCAGTGGTTTAACCCGAACACTATCTGCTGCGGCGATAAAGGTTATTGATGACATTAATCAGAGTGCTGAGCAGGTTTACGCGGTTGATGTGCCCAGCGGTTTAAATGCCGATAGCGGCCAGCCTGAGCCGATTTGCGTTAATGCCACTGCCACCCATAGCTTTATTGCTTATAAGCCGGGGCAACTCACTGCATATGGGCCAGCATCTTGTGGGGCACTGTCGTTAGACTCTTTAGGGCTTGAGCCTATTGCTGGTACAACAAAAGAGAATTGGCGCTACGATCCAAGGGTAAATATGCTGCCATCACGCAGGGGTAATACCCATAAAAGTTATCATGGTAATGTCAGCGTTATTGCAGGTCTTGGCAATATGGCTGGCGCTGGCATTATTGCTAGCCGCGCAGCCTTAAATGCTGGCGCTGGGCGGGTATTTTTACAGTGTGAGCCAAGCCATTTTGTCGCCTGCTTAAGCCAATCTCCTGAGATTATGTTTTCTGATAGTACCGAAAACACCTTAAAGCAACACGCCGTGCTGGTGGTGGGCCCAGGTCTTGGCCGCGGCCAACAAGCGCAGCAAATCATGCAAACGCTATTAACCCTTCAACCCAACTCTGGCGTTGATAATAAACGCAGCCTCGGGGTGTTAGATGCGGATGCGCTGCGTTATTTGGCAAAGCATCAGCAAACGGTAACGCCTTGGGTGCTAACTCCCCATGAGGCAGAGGCCGCTGGCTTGTTGGGCATATCTGCCACTGAAGTTACAAACGATCGCGTTGCCGCTGCGCTGGCACTACATAAAAAATATCAAGCAGTCGTGGTATTAAAAGGGGCTGGCACACTAGTCGTCCATCAAGGTGGAGTCAATTTTTGCCATTCTGGCTCAGCAGCTATGGCCACACCGGGCATGGGCGATTGCTTAGCAGGTATTATTGCTGCACTTATCGCCCAAGGGCTATCGGCGGTTGATGCGGCTATTACAGGGGTGAACTGGCATGCCACACTAGGCCATCAACTTGGCCAAACTCAGCGAGTGGTACTGGCCAGTGATATTTGCCAGCAGCTGAAATTAGGCCGTCATTAACTCACAATAGCGTAGTGGTTTTAGTATTTATTTGCTGTAGCGCTGTGAACTTAGGCTGTCTAAACAAATTCTAATGCTGAATAAATATGCATTTGGATGCAAATAGAAGTGGTCGGATGAGTACCTAATTGGCCACCAATAATCTTAACATTCAAAGATCAATTATTTGACGCTAGTTGTCTGTGACTAAAGGCGCGAACCTAATACATTATAAATTGATGCTAAGACGATATTGTAAAACGCTGGCTTAACTAAGCCATATAAGTGTTTGTGGGTGATTGGCGGCAGCTGTTGATTATTTCTACGCTCCCTATCGTCAATTATATGACAAGTCAAATATTTATTAAATTTGTTAACTCGTTTTAATTTTGCGCCTATATCGCTGTAAATAATAGTTTTTTTGACGTTCTGTCGTTTTATTGGCTCTGTTGTCTTATGGTTTTTTTTAATTATTATGTAGCGCGAACAGACCACTGTTGGTTATTTATATTCATCCATTATCGCCCTTGAGTCTGCAGTCTTCTTTTACGTCATAACTAGAGATATTTACATGAAAACCAATAAGTTTTTCGGTGCCGTCGCTGCTGTGTCAGCAATGTACATCTTAATACCTAATCAAAGTGCTCATGCCCATGGTTGGGCTGAATTTCCTGAAGCAAGACAATCAATTTGTTACGAGCAAGGTGGCTTGTGGAGTGGCACACCACCTAATGCGGCTTGTGCACAAGCCAAAGCGATTTCTGGTACTTATCCATTTATTCAGCGTAATGAATTTGCCATTAATATTCCTGCACCGACATACAATGATATGGAAGTGGTAAAAGCGGCTATCCCTGATGGCAGCTTATGTTATGCCAATGATGCGCAAAAAAGCGGTATGGGTGCTGAGCATTCACAGTGGACCCGCACTGAATTGCCAACTGGTACTTTTGAGTACGTGTTTAATGCAACCGCGCCTCACAACCCTTCATTCTGGCAGTTTTATTTAACCAAGCCTGGTGTTGATGTGTCTAAGCCACTTAAATGGGATGACTTAGAGTTAATCCAAGAGTACGGCAATGTTGCTGTGGACGCTGACAAAAAATACCGCATGGACATTGCGATCCCAGCCGATCGCTCAGGTGATGCGATTTTGTTTACTCGCTGGCAGCGAGATGACACCGTTGGTGAAGGATTCTATAACTGTAGTGACATTACCATTTCAGGTGATTCACCGGTTGATCCAGAACCAAGCGAGCCATACTTAGAGCAAGGCGATGCCTTTATTCCTGCTGATATCAGCCTTAATACCCCTCAGCTTGGTGAGTCGGTTAATTATAAAGTCTTTAGTGACAATGGTGATATTCACTCTAGCTTTTCGTTAGAAATTACCGCAGACAATCAACTCGATTGGGATCGCTTATTAGCCTCACAAGTCAACGGTTATTACGAGACTCAATATAGCGGTAACGTGTTTATTGGCCGCTGGCATGCAGAAATGAATCACTATATGTATTTCAGAAATGAGCTACATAATAACTTCTTTAATGCCAGTAATGGACAGGCTTATGGAGAGTTCAGTATCACAGCAAACAATGAGTTTGTTGAAGCTGTGATTACGCCAACAGTGTTAAAAGAAATTACTAACGCTAGCGTTACCCATGGTGAGTACGTGGTATTAACGCCAGCAAGCAGCAAAGGCGATATTGAACAAATCTCTTGGGTGCAAGTGGCAGGTTTGCCGATTGAAACCGCTATTGGTCAAAATGATGAGCTAATTATCAACACTGTTTTGCTTGAGAATGTCGCCCAAGAAGTCAGTTTTGAGCTTACTGTTTCAGGTCAAGGCGAAGAAGATAAAACGGTTTATAGTTTTACTATTACCCCAACTGACGTAGAACCAGGACCAAGCCCTGAGCCATTGCCTGGAGAGCAATGGAGTGCATCTGCTGTTTATAATGGCGGTGAAAAGGTGATGCATAATAACCAAGAGTGGACTGCTCAGTGGTGGACTCAAGGTGAAGAGCCTGGTACTACAGGTGAGTGGGGCGTGTGGCGTTAATAGCCCTCATGCTTGTTTGCTAAGGTTTTAAACATAATCGCAGTAAACCCTAACGGCCAATCATTGATTGGCCGTTTTTTATGCTATAACTAAAATATGATGTGGCCCAATGCGCTTTATAAACTTGTTGGGATTTTACTCTATAGAATGTCGTTTTAGTTACTCTAATAGGTGTGATGGTAGATAAAGGACTGCGGCCATTAACTAGAACTTACTACTGAAATTGGTATTTTGGTGGGGAGAACGCTTGTATTGTTTTTATATACAATGAATTATATCAAGATGGTTTGAATGATTTAATTGTTACCCAGTGGCTGAATATGAAGATATTGGGGATACTTCATGTTGAAGGGTTAAATTCAAAAGTCTTATTTAACGGTCTAATGTCAGTGACCTGTGAAAAGGAATTTCATAACGATGAATTTAAATATTGTCAGTGCCGAACAGGCTTCACTGCAAAAGTATGAACTAATAATTATTGGTTCTGGTTTTGGCTCTTCATTCTTTTTATTTGAGGCGCTAAAAAAAATTAATGGTAATATTCTGGTGCTGGAATGGGGCGATTATAAATCGTGGAATTGGCAATTGAAACAAAATCGTAACTCGCCAATAAACACTACTGATACCTTTAAAACTGCGTCTGAAAAAGAATGGAATTGCACCATTGGTTTTGGTGGTGGAATGAATTGCTGGTTTGCCCAAACCCCTCGATTTCATCCTGCAGATTTCAAGACCGCCTCTTTATATGGGGTCGGCAATGACTGGCCGATTTCCTATGACGATCTTGAGCCTTATTATTGTGATGTCGAAAGCATTATGTCGGTGTCAGGCGACCCTGATATGCAAAGCATGTTTCCTCGCTCAAAACCTTATCCCCAGCCGCCCCATAGACCCACTGCCATTGATCGCATTATGAAAAATGCCAATATGGACAGCCACTTTATCATGCCAACGGCCAGAGCAAGGGTGTCAACTGATACACGGGCGGCCTGCTGCTCTAATGCCAAATGTAATTTATGTCCCATTCAGGCCAAATTTACTGTGCATAATGGTTTTCAGCAGGTGTATTCGGACCCAAGAGTGCATACCTGTTTAAACTCTGAAGTAAGGCATATGCAGCACAGTGATAGCGCGGTTTCTAGCGTGGTTTTTATCAACAACAATCAAGAATATACCGTCACCGCCGACAAGTTTGTTTTAGGCGCCAACGCCATACAAAGCCCTGCGATATTGCTACGATCGAAAATGGATTTTGGTGACACGGGCCTAGGGCTACACGAGCAAATTGGGATAAAAGTAGAGGTGTATTTAGACGGTTTAGAGAACTTTGATGGCAGCACTATTACCACAGGGCTCAATTATGCCTTGTATGATGGCGAGTTTAGAAAAGATCACGCTTCTTGTTTGATTTACTTTGAAAATCGTTGGCCTTATGGCTTTAGAAAAGAAGTGGGTCGCTGGCGAGAAACCCTGCCATTAGTCATTGTCGCTGAAGATCTCCCCCAAAAATCCAATAATGTCACTATTGATGCTACTACAGGGCAGGCGGTAGTGAGCTAT
This sequence comes from Shewanella sp. 10N.286.48.B5, assembly GCF_002874355.2. NCBI lineage: Bacteria > Pseudomonadati > Pseudomonadota > Gammaproteobacteria > Alteromonadales > Shewanellaceae > Shewanella > Shewanella sp. 10N.286.48.B5. The sequence continues at coordinate 3,349,343 of NZ_MCVG02000001.1, read as the reverse complement.
ACCGGAGAATCTGAGTACGCCAAAAAAGGTATTGAGCAGGCTTTAGCGCAATTACCTAAGGTACTTGATGCATTACCTGTGGAAGCGATTCATTTTCGTGGCTGGCGGCCGACTGAATCACATTTACAGGGCACCTTGAGAATGGGCAACATTGATGATGGCTCAGTGGTAGATGCAAACCTTATTCATCATCAATACCGAAACTTATTTGTGGTGGGCACATCAGTATTTCCAAGCTGTTCTTGTGCTAACCCTAGCTTAACGGCTGCAGCATTAGCAGTGCGCGCAGCGAGAATGGGGGGTTAATATGAGTGGTACTAGTCTTTCTCGGCGCTCGTTTCTTAAAGTTGCAGCGGTTGGCGCAGGGCTGGGTGGGGCGGTATTTTATGGAGTGCATACATTAAATACCCAAAATTTTATCGTTTCTAGCCTTGATCGTTTACTGGGTAAGCTAAATATTAGCGATGAAGACCTGCAATTGTTTTGTGATCATTTTACCGCTGAATATGGTGAGATGAAGCTGCGTGCCATTATTATATTAGATCAATCTTCAATGTTTGATTTGGTTGTTAAAAAGCGTGCTATTTGGATTGATAAGTATGAGCGAAAATTAGTCACTGATTTTATGATGTCGACCAATTATTTCCAAGTCAGTAACCCTGCCACAGAGGCGCTGCAATACTACGGCGCTAATCGGCCTTGTTATAATCCCTTTGCCCGCTTTGACGTCGGTTGATTGCTGTTGATAAAACCATAATACCCTGTCAGTTATGCCTTTCATAAAATAGTGGCCTTTGACTTTAACAAGTGAAACTTGTTAAGGCAAAGGTCATTATCTTGCAAAATCTCCATTAAAGTTTTCCCTCAATAAGTCGATGTCTATATACAGGTCTAATCGTGTACTACACGAATATTAGAGGCCAATGTTATTGAGTCATGTTATTAAGCACTTTAATGTTCAATAAAGGCTGTTTAAGAGTAATAACCACTCGCCAAACCCCATGCTGACAACTGAAATAACTTGATATTCAGGTCATTAATCACGGTGAATTTAAGCTAATTCCTCCGATTTATATTTTAAAGTAGGGCTTAATCTTTAAAGGTAGTTATATGAGTATTGATGTCTCAATTAAGAGAATGCTTCAAATTACAATTTCGTTATCATTATTGGCTTTAATCGTTTTAGTTTGGGTGAGCAATGCCCAGCAATCTTCTATTTATGAAAGTGTGTTAAATGAAGAAAAACAGGTTAATACTATTTTTGCTTTAAAAGATACTCGCTATGATGTTGTACAAATTCAGCAGTTTTTAACCGATGTTGGCGCAACAAAAAGTGATGAAGCCAAAGCCGAAGCGTTAGCAAGTTTGCATGCCGCTCAAGCAAATATGGATAAACTTATCAGTTCGGCACCGGAATATACTGCAAGAGCTCAATCGATTAAACGTCAAATTAATCAATTGCATGAATCTGGTGTGAATATGGCAGATGCTTACCTAACTCAGGGGACCGATGCTGGTAATTTACTGATGAAAGGTGCTGGTGGCTTTGACCAAGCATCGTCAGAGTTAGCTGATAATTTAGATGAATTAGCCCAAGAGTTAGATGGTAAATTTACTGTTGCGGTACAAGAAACCCTAAATTCCACCATGCAAGCTGCCAGTGTGCAATTGTGGGGCAGTATTGGCATTGGTGTGTTTATTATCATTATTTTGTCAGCCCTTTACCGCAATATTTTCACTCCGCTTAACGCTTTAGATAATTCCATGAGTAATGTGGCTTCAGGCTCTAAAGATCTTACCGTGTCGCTAGATGACAGTGGTAATAGCGAAATTAATCAGGTCGCTGGCAACTTTAATGTATTTGTAGGTAATATTCGTGAGTTAATTATTGATTTCAATGGTAATACTCAGCAGTTAGGTACGGCAAGTGTGCAGCTTAAATCGGCCAGTAACGAAACCTTAGCGGGCATGCAGCGCTTACAAGGTGAAACCGAACAAGTTGCTACAGCGATGAACCAAATGCAAGCAACCGTGGTGGAAGTGGCTAATAATGCCGAACTAGCCGCGCAAGCAGCTAAAGATTCTGATACCCAAGCGGTCCATGGTGACATGATAGTTCAGCAAACGATCGCTTCGATCGATAACCTCTCTGGCGGGGTTGAACAAGCTGCCAATGCGTTACAAAAATTACAAAACGATGCCGATAATATAGGTAGCATTTTAGATGTGATCCGCAGTATTTCAGAGCAAACTAACTTACTGGCACTCAATGCCGCCATCGAAGCTGCCCGCGCGGGCGAGCACGGCCGTGGCTTTGCGGTAGTGGCAGACGAGGTCAGAACCTTGTCTAAACGAACTCAAGATTCAACTAATCAAATTCAGCAAATGATTGGACAGTTACAAACCGGTGTTAAAGATGCGGTATCGGTAATGGACTCAAGCCGTGAGCAAGCCGATAAAAGCACCGTTCAGGCAGCACAAGCGGGTGAGGCCTTAGCTAAAATTACCGAATCGGTGGCGATGATTTCTAATATGGCCACCCAAATCGCCACAGCAGCAGAAGAGCAAACCGCGGTCAGTGATGAAATTAATCGTAATATTGTCAATATTAGTGATGAAGCCAGATTAACGGCCAGCAATGCCGACCAATCACATAGTGCCAGTGTGCAGGTTAATCATTTGTCACAGCAATTAAGAGAACAAATTGGTCAATTCAAGACAAGTTAGTGAATTATTTTTAAACAAGCTAGAGTCAATGTGACAGTCTTGCCACTAAAATATCCGCTATTTAGAGGCTAATGCTGTGTTATAGCATTGTGCTAAAAGCACTGTGGTGGAGACCTAAGGGAGATAGACCCATTCCCTTAGGTTTTTTCATCAATACCAAGCGATGTAAGTTATCATTATCCCAATAAGCAGATGTATCATTCTGCGCTATATCCAGCTCGTCAGTTGCTCTTTAGTGGGTTTACTGCCTTTATGCACCACTTTTTCATCCACCACCACAGCGGGTGTGCTCATTACACCATAAGCCATAATTTGCGCCATGTCGGTGACTTTTTCTATTGTGACAGTAACGGCTTTTTCATCGGCAACTGCTTGGGCAAGTTCTGCTGTTTCAAGACACTTTTTACAGCCGGAGCCTAATATTTTAATGGTTCTCATGATAAATCCTTATTTATTGAGCTGTTAAATCACCGATGTTTTTTACATCAGTAAAATCATAAAAATGGCGTAAAGGCATTAAACAGCCAACCGACTAGGGTAAACGCCACCAATAGCAGGCAGAATAATATTGCCAGTAAGCGCCACTGCATAACCTGTTTTAGTAAGATAAATTCTGGGAAGCTGGCAGCAACGGTGCTCATGCAAAATGCCAGTGTGGTGCCTATGGGTAGGCCATTAACAATTAAGCTTTCCATCACAGGAATTACCCCGGTGGCGTTTGAATACAGCGGGATCCCCAGTAGTACTGCAGCAGGTACTGACCACCATTGGCCATCGCCTAAATGGGCCTCAATCCAACCATCGGGTACAAAGCCGTGCAGCGCTGCCCCAAGGCCGACACCAATAATGACCCATTTCCATACTCGGCCAAAAATATCGAACATCTCAGTTTTGGCAAATTGATGCCGCTGTGACATTGATAGCGCTTGGGTTTGAATATCGTCAGGGTTATTAGCAGTGCTATGTTGTTGACCGCGTTTGAGGGCTTCAGCGGCAAAAGATTGTAGCCAGCGCTCAGCTTTGATTGCATCGAGAAAAAAGCCGCCTAACATGCCGACACTCATGCCAACCACGACATATAAAATGGTGAATTTTATCCCCAGCAGGCTCATGAGTAGCAAGATGGCTACTTCGTTGATGAGCGGTGAGGTGATCAAAAAGCTCATGGTGATCCCAAGGGGGATCCCGGCTGAGGTAAAGCCGAGAAATACCGGAATACTGGAGCAAGAACAAAATGGCGTTACCACCCCAAATCCAGAGCCCATCAAGTAACCTAAGCCCTTGGGTTTACCTGTTAAATAGTCTCTGACTCGTTCAACATTTAATGAGGCTCGCATCAAGGCGATGAGGTAGATCATCACCAGCAGTAGGGCAAAAATCTTAGTTACGTCTTCAACAAAAAAATGCAGTGCATCCCCAAGCTTTGTCTGCGCTGACAAGCCCAATAAATCGTAAATTAGCCATGATGCAAAATCAGTGAAAATTTGAAACATAGGTTAATGCTCAAAAAAACGTCTTATAGCCAAGATAGCGGATTTTTAGCAATGAAAATAAGCGCTAGCTCTCGCTTTTGCATAAAGGGCTGGAGCGTAAAGGTTTGTCACAATATCGGTTAAATAAAGCTAAAACACCACTTAAGCTTGGTGCTTACAGAAGTTATAACTGAAGGGTTTTGAAACTGAAAACCAGCCTCGCATTTGGGGTAAACCTTAATGCGAGGCTGTGGTCTAGATATTGTGAAGTGGGATTAAGTTAATGATTAAATTGTACTTAATTTTTCTACTTCATGATAATTTCTCTTAATCGGTATTCTCCGGTTAAGGTTCTTACATTGGGATAAGTTTTAGTGATTTTACGGCTATTGTCTTGATTGGCTTGGCCCCAACTTTTCATGAAGTTTTTATACTTTTCCTGATTGGGTTCTAAATCGGCACTATTTTCAAACATCACCATTAGCACCATATTGAATTCGCCACTTTGTGGTAATTCACTGGCAAAAATTTTCCAATCTTTAATATAACCCAGCTCTTTTTGTAACCGTACCGCTTTAACCCAACTTTCTCTTAAGCCTTCTAGGTAAACGTCTTCCATGTTGGGATCGATCCTCACCGTGGTCATTGAAGTCACTTCTTTTCCAATGTCATAGTCTTTATAAATCTCAAGCTCAGCCTGAGAAGAAACGGCAAAGAGTAAGCTGCATAATCCGATTATTAATACGATATATTTCATCTTAATCTCTCTTAGGTTGTTAAAAAATTAACACCGAGAAGTATAGTGACGAATGGGTTAATAGCGAGTGGCTAAGGCTTAATGAAGACTTTCTATTTACGCTTAGCTGCTTTTAATAGCGCTAAAAAGAGTGGGAGAGGATGGGTTTAAATCTGAGTGGAACAAGCGGTGAAGGGAATGATTGTTTTATCGCATCGTTCCCTTCGCTGGGTCTGGTTTGGTACGAATTAGTCGTGATGGGCTTTTAGCTGTTGGAATAGCACATCTTTTAAATTAGCCCGCTGCACTTTAAGTTGGTGCATGTGTTCGTCATCGGTTGGGCTGCCATCAATTTCTAACTGGCGGATTTCATAATCCAGTAGGTGGTATTGTTTTGATTGCTTTTGAAATGTTTCATCTTTATGTGTTAAATCAACAATGTCTTGCTTAAATTCTGGAAAGTCGAAAATTAGTGCGTGATTCTCATTTAACATAGATAACCCCTAAATGGTGAACAGAAATTCAGTATTTTGGAACTGAGTTCACTATAGCATTATGTTGTTTAAAAATGGCGAGCTGGTTAACAAATCTTAATGAAATTTTTGCTAAAAATAGGATTTATTTGAGTAAGTTAGGATGGGTTATTTATTATCTTAACTTACCCATCCAGTTACTCATATTTCTAGCCGTTAGCTTGCACATGTTTAAGGGCCGCCTGTAAGGCTTCATAGCGGAACAAAAAGGTGTTTTCAGTTGGCAGCGAATCAATCACATGAAACTTCTGCAGCTGATCTTTGGTTTGCAGGTTAGGGCACAATAAAAATACTTCACAATGGGCATCTTGGGCATCTTTAATGGCATTTTCTAGCGCTAGCCCAACAGTCACATCGATCATCGGCACGTCAGTAAGATCGAGGATCATCGCTTCATAATCACTCACACTGGTATGTTGGCGAGAGATCGCTTTTGATACGCTGAAGATCATTGGCCCTGACAGATAGAAAAACAGCACTTTACCATTGGCTTGATCCAGCAGGCCGCGTTCGCTTTGAGTCAGCGGCACATCGTTTTGATCGGCATCACTAATGGCTTTTACTTGCCTTGCTTGCTGCTGGCTTAATTGTTCAATGATAATAATGTTAGAAATAAATACCCCAAGGCCAACGGCAACAATCAAATCGACAAATACGGTTAAGATCATCACCCCGTACATAATAGCCATGCCTTGCATACTGACTTTGTGAGCCCGTTGAATGAAGCTCCAATCAAGAATATTAAAGCCCACATAAACCGCAATACCAGCTAAAACGGCCATAGGTATTGGCTCTGTTAAGCCGCCAGCCACAAGTACCACTAATGCCAGCATTAGCGCGCGAACCATACCAGAAACAGGTGAGCGGGCGCCTACCTGAATATTGGTCACTGTACCCATAGTAGCACCTGCGCCAGGCAGGGCGCCGAATAAACCTGAAATCATATTAGCCAAGCCCTGACCCCGTAACTCTTTGTCTGAGTCGTGCTCTTTACGGGTCAATGAGTCTCCGATAACGGCGGTGAGTAACGTATCGATACAGCCTAAGGTGCCTAACACCAAGGCATCAATCACCATGGTAATAAAAATATCCGCATTTATGTGCGGTATCACTAAAGAAGGTAACCCAGCAGGAATAACCCCAATACGGCGAATGCTGTCACTATCAAATAAAATCACTGACAGTAACGTGATGGCGACTAAGGCAACCAGTTGCGCAGGAACGTATTTACGATAGCGCTGAGGAAACAAAAATAATGTCGCTAAAGTCAGTAAGCCTAAAAATAGTTCAGCAAACTTAATATTGCTTAAGGTGTCTGGGAGGGCTGATAAGGTGCCTAACACACCACCTGCAGGGGCGGCATGACCTAACAATGGTGACAGCTGTAAGATGATTAAAATCACCCCAATGCCTGACATAAAGCCTGAAATGACACTGTATGGCATTAAGGTGACGTATTTACCTAGCTTGAGCATGCCGAGTAAAAATTGAAAACCGCCTGCCATCATCACCACGGTAAAGGATATTGCCATTCCTGATTCAGGGTATTTGGCCACCATGCTGGTTAAAATGGCGGTCATAATCACTGTCATAGGGCCGGTCGGTTCAGATATTAAGCTTGATGAGCCGCCAAATAAGGAGGCAAAAAAGCCCACTAGTATCGCGCCCCATAATCCGGCTTCGGCGCCAGCGCCAGAGGCAACACCAAAGGCCAGTGCTAAGGGTAGGGAAATGATGGCTGTGGTGACGCCACCAAACAAATCGCCTTTAAGATTGACGTCTTTGAACCGTTCCTTAAACAAAATGCTAACCTCTTAGACCATAATTGGCGCAACTTTATCAAAAAATTAACTATTTTGTATAGATAAGAGGCGGTTGTTTATATCGATAAGCAACTGGTTGGCGCAGCTGTTAAGGCAAATATTTGACTGTTTTGTATAGATAAGAGGCAGTTGTTTATATAGATAAGAGGCCGGTTGTTTATATCGACAAGCGGCTGAATAGCGCAGCTGTTAAGGCAAATATTTAACTATTTTATATAGATAAGAGGCCGGTTGTTTATATCGACAAGCGGCTGAATAGCGCAGCTGTTAAGGCAAATGTTTCACAGTTTTGTATAGATAAGAGGCCGGTTGTTTATATCGATAAGCGACAGGTTGGCGCAGCTGTTGAGGCAAATGTTTAACAGTTTTGTATAGATAAGAGGCCGGTTGTTTATATCGACAAGCGGCTGAATAGTGCAGCTGTTAAGGCAAATGTTTCACAGTTTTGTATAGATAAGAGGCCGGTTGTTTATATCGATAAGCGACAGGTTGGCGCAGCTGTTGAGGCAAATGTTTAACAGTTTTGTATAGATAAGAGGCCGGTTGTTTATATCGATAAGCAACTGAATAGCGCAGCTGTAGAGGCAAATGTTTAACAGTTTTGTATAGATAAGAGGCCGGTTGTTTATATCGACAAGCGGCTGAATAGCGCAGCTGTAGAGGCAAATGTTTAACAGTTTTGTATAGATAAGAGGCCGGTTGTTTATATCGATAAGCAACTGAATAGCGCAGCTGTAGAGGCAAATGTTTAACTATTTTGTATAGATAAGAGGTCGGTTGTTTATATCGATAAGCGACTGCTTGGCGCAGCTATTGAAGCAATGAGTCCTGAATCAGGGTTAAAATTAATAATTAACGCTACAAAAAAACGCCCAATGACAATGCATTGGGCGATATAGCTAACGGCGATTTAACGCCATTAAAGATCAATAAAATAGCGGTTACTGATTAAGCTCTAGCTCATAGAAGCTTGCTTGGGCATAGTCACCGGCTTCCATACCACGCCACTCACAGTTTGAGCTACTTGCTTTGGTATTACATTGATTATAAACACCGGCTTTGTAGTACATCCAATCAGCTTGGTAACCTTGGTCAACTTCGTGACCTTGGTAATTACCTTCTGCTAGGTTCACATCAAAGGTTTTAACGATTTCGTTTGCTTCACCAGGATTTTTGGTGAAAGTAAGCTTCATGATGTCACCTTCAACATTCACTTCATAAGAGAATATTTCTCCTAGACGGATACCATCTTGTGGATCGTCATGGTGCTCACGTAGGTTGTAAGTGCCGAATACATTATGGCGAATATCTTTACGTAGCTTCTTGCCGTTACTATCTCTGGCATCTTGTAATTCTGGTATTGGATTTAGCTCATAGTTCCAAGACAGTGAACCAAATTCGTGACCTGGCAGCTTACGATATAAGATTTTTAATGGCTCGTTATCAGAACCATGAATTTGGCCAATAACCACTGCAAAGGCATTGTTCTTGCGGTATTCACCACTGGTACTGACTTGATCAACTGCCAATGTAGCTTTCAGTTGGCCGCCAATTGCGCCGTACTCGCTTGCATCTGGGTGAGAGGCAATTACAAAATTGGTTTTTGGATCATCGTATTTTTCAGCCAACATGCCGCGTAATTCGCTACGGGTGTTTTTACTATTTGGCGTTGTAGGCGCTTCATTTGGTGCAACAAAAACCAAGGCACCGGTTTTAGGGTCGGTATAAAACCACTCAGGGTGAACGTAAGGGGTTTGGGTATTACCAAGGTCGTGGCGATTAATCTCTAAGGCTTTGCCTTTACGCGAGCCTTCTGTAGTTAGCTCAGGAAGGGTGATTTTCCATTTTGTTAGGTCAAAGTTTTGTGCTGGCGCTTTAGTCGCATCAAGATTGTATTTAGTGAGATCGTAGTTGAACTCTTTTTTTACTTGTGGAGCCGGTGAGGTCGCGGAGCAACCTGCAAGAATAGCAACCGCTAGTATACTAAGATGGAGCTTTTTCATTGTTTTTACCCTTAGGATTAACTCTATTTCATTGCTTAAGGATACTACAGTATTATTGTATTACAAAAGTGTGATCGAGATAGGGAAATGAATTTTTTGCTGCACAATTAAGCTAACTTTGTGCACTATTTGAGGTTTAGCCGTGCTGTCAGTGGTTTTCACTGTAAAAATATTGATATCAAGCATGGGTTTGCACCAGTGAGTGGCGGTTAGTTTGTTGAGTGATCCACAGTGGTGCAACCCTTGTTATTTAATATTGCTTTAGCGACTAGCTAATCGTTATTTATGCACTTATTTAGGGCGTAATTGGTGCTATTTCACCTTATTCATCAATGTCTTGCACCTTACTGGTACAAATTAGTATGACAAAACCTTAATAACGGAATAATTCTTGCTTTTGTAAGTCCCTGAATTTAATAAAAGAAAAACTTATGGGGATAAGCATGGATAACATTAGTGATGCAATTAGCGTCATGGCACAAAGTGCAAATACATTATTTATCTTACTTGGTGCCATTATGGTGCTGGCAATGCATGCGGGTTTTGCCTTTTTAGAAGTCGGTACTGTTAGGCATAAAAACCAAGTGAACGCGCTGGTTAAAATCTTAACTGATTTTGCTTTTTCAGCGCTGGCGTACTTTGTCATTGGCTACCAAATAGCATATGGCAGTCACTTTTTTGTCAGTGCTGATGCGCTAACGGCTAATAACGGCTACGAGCTGGTTAAGTTCTTTTTCTTACTCACCTTTGCAGCAGCAATCCCTGCCATCGTATCGGGTGGTATTGCCGAGCGCGGCAGTTTTAAACCTTTCTTATTAGCATCAGCTTTGATCGTGGCGTTGGTATACCCACTGTTTGAAGGCATGATTTGGAATGGTAACTTTGGTTTTCAAACTTGGTTAAATGACACCTTTGGCGCTGAGTTCCATGACTTTGCAGGCTCGGTAGTGGTACACGGTATGGGTGGCTGGTTAGCGCTGGTGGCGATATATGTATTGGGCTCTCGCCAAGGCCGTAAACCGGGTGTGGCATTTGCACCCTCTAATATTCCGTTTCTGGCACTCGGTTCATGGATACTGATTGTCGGTTGGTTTGGCTTTAATGTTATGTCAGCGCAAACCCTTGATGGCATTAGTGGCTTAGTGGCGGTAAACAGTTTAATGGCCATGGTTGGCGGTACCATTATCGCGTTGATTGTCGGTAAAAATGACCCTGGTTTTATCCATAACGGCCCGCTTGCAGGCTTGGTGGCTGTGTGTGCTGGTTCTGACTTAATGCACCCAGTAGGGGCATTTATTGTTGGCGGTGTGGCCGGTGGTTTATTTGTGATGGTGTATACCCGTTTACAACGCAGTACTAAAATTGATGATGTATTAGGCGTTTGGCCATTACATGGTTTATGTGGTGTGTGGGGCGGCGTTGCTGCAGGCATATTCGGTCAGCAAGCTTTTGGTGGATTAGGTGGCGTAAGCGTAATGTCTCAAGTGGTTGGCACTGTCGCTGGGGTTGCTGTGGCGCTTATTGGTGGTTTTATTGTGTATGGCGTCGTCAATAAAATCTCTAGCTTACGTTTAAGCCAAGAAGATGAATTTATTGGCGCTGATCTAGCTATTCATAAAATAGGTTCGACTAACTCAGATAAATAGTCGGTTGTTTGCTTATGACTGAATAAGTGATTAAAGCGAATGAAAAGCTAATTAAGGCGCCAGCAGGCGCCTTAATGGGTTCTATTGCCATGATTGATTAGTGTTATGTATTATTGATGTATAATAGAGTCACTTAACGCGAGTCGCTAAAGCTAAAAATAGCGTACCTTCTGCTAGACAGTGCTTAATTACTTGTAAATTCAGGTACAGATAGTTCAAATACAGATAGTTAAATACAGATAGTTCATATGCAGTTTTTAAAACTGTTTTTATATTGCCTAAAGGAATTTCCCATGCGCACATCATTAACCTTATCAGCATCTATTATCGCTTTATTACTTGTTCAGGGTTGTAATCAGCAAGCTGAACCACAATCAGAGCCTGCACCTGCAGTGGAACCCGCTATCGTTGTGGTTGAAGCTCCTGAAGCTGAAGACGTTAAAGCTGATATTCAGTCTCAAAAAGGAATTGTTATGTTAGAAGGAACAGTCAGATTTTTTGACCTTGAAGGTGGATTTTGGGGCATTTTAACTGACGATGGCCAACAAATTTTGCCAAGTAACTTAGCAAAAGAATACCAAAAAGATGGCTTACGTTTGAGCTTTAGCACTACAGAAGTGACAGACATGATGACGATTCAGCAATGGGGTATTTTATCGACCCTAAGCAATATTGAAGTTATCGGCCAAGTGGAAAGCAAGGGTGGTAACCCACTTATCTAGTTCTTTAACTAGAACTAGGCTTAGGTCTTTTTAAGACTAGTTTGCTCAGCTTATAAAAATAAGCTTATTTTTTACAATGGGTTGATCTATAACAGGTCAGCCCATTTTTATTGCTGCCGCTTTAATTATTCGCCGCTTTAATCAATACCCCTCTTGAATTAATACCTTCTTTAATCAATGTCTTGTTTAGTCAATGTCTTGTGTAATCCGTAAGTTGTTGCGTGGGACTTGCTAACACAGTTGGTTCAGCAAAACGTCTCACATCACTAAATTTACAATTCAAACACTAATGTAAATGGTAATGGTTTCTATTTACATTGTTGTTGCCGCTTTGTTAGTATCGCCTCCTAAATTAGTTGGTTCTAACAAAAGGATTGTTTTTAATATGAAATCTCGCTATCACACGTCGTTATCCCTAGGTGCAAAAGCCGTTGCTACCGCCTTGTTTTTTAGTGGCGCTCCTGCCTATGCTGCTGAAGTAGAAACTGAAGCTTGCGATAAAAGCGAAAATATTGAATGCCAGTCACAAGAAGCCATCGAGCGCATTGAAGTCCACGGGGTGAAAAGTTCGGTGTATTTTTACGATACATCAGGGGATAAACGTCGCGTTGCCGATCTAGTTGATACCCCACAAATGATCACGGTACTGACTCAAGATCAAATTCAAGAATCTGGCTTAACCGATTTAAAAGATATTTTGTCTACCCAAGCGGGTGTGACCTTGGGCACCGGTGAAAACGGTAATGCTTTTGGTGATCGCTATATTATTCGTGGCCATGAAGCCCGCAGTGATGTGTTTGTTGATGGTTTGCGCGATCCGGGCATGACCACCCGTGAAAGTTTTGCCACCGAACAAGTGGAAATAACCAAAGGCCCAAGTTCAACCTTTGCTGGACGCGGATCATCAGGCGGTGCCGTTAACAGTGTCACCAAAAAAGCCTCAACTGCTTATAACTTTGGCCGCGTTGATGCCGCAGTCGGTACCGATGATCACACTCGTTTTACTGTTGATTATAACGTGCCGCTAACTGAAGATGTCGCGCTGCGAATTAACGGCCTGATTGCCGATGAAGATAAGCCGGGCCGTGAAGGCATTAGCTCAGAAAGAAATGGTGCTCAATTGTCTTTAGTGTATGAAGCGACTGATGCTTTGTCATTTATCGCCGATGGTTACTACATGAAGGCCGATGATGTGGCTGATTTAGGTAGCTACTTTGACCAAGATACTCGCAAGCCAATCGAAGATATTCCAGTTTATGCTCAAGATTCTGACTTTCTCAGCTCTGATGTCAGCACGTTTACCTTGCGTACCGAATATGACATTTCAGACAGCTTAACTTTCTACAATGCTACTCGTATTGGTCGCACTGAAAATGGCTATATAACTACGGGTATGAGTGGCACTAATCGCGCAGCCAGCGATGTTGACGCGCCGGGGGCTGAAACCTTAACCATTAGCACCCATCAAGGACGCCAAGATGTTGAATACTGGAACACTCAGTTCAACTTATTCTGGAATACCGATATTTTAGGTATGGAGAATAAGTGGGTATTTGGACTCGAATATAGCGATGAATCAGTGGATAACGGCTTGTATGATATCGTCAATAATAACGCCACTAATTGTATCGTCGATGGCCGCCGAGGCGAGTCTGGTGCTTACTGTATTATTGATGGTAATGGCGATGAAGTTGATAATATCGACCAGCTGATGGGCCGTACTTATTCAAAAGGGGCATCTGATGCCATATATAACATCGAAACCATCTCGGCTTACTTCATGGATACCGTGGCAATCACCGAAGAGGTAGAACTCTTTTTCGGCTTCAGACAAGATAGCTTTGATTACACCAATGACACTTCAAGTAGCCGTAATGGTGATATTTTATATGACTATTCCGACAGCATGTATAACGGCCATGTTGGCTTAGTGTATAGCCTGACAGAAGCAGGCAATATATACGCCAGCTACAGTACCGCGACTAACATCAATGGCGGTGAGTCAGACCTTGGTGCAAGTTGTGGTTATGGTGGACTTTGTGGCACACCTGAGCAAGTACTGGCAGCGGATCCAGAATTGGTTGAGAATATTGAACTGGGTACTAAATGGATGCTGTTTGACGATAGCGTGATGTTTTCTGCCTCGGTATTCCAAATCACTAAAGATGATGTAATGGAAAGCGTCGGTGATAGCTATTCAACCTTAGGTAGCCTCAATACCGGTAAAAACCGTGTAGAAGGGATTGAAATTGGCATGGTGGGTAACATTACTGATGCCTTTAGTATTCAGCTTTCAGCGTCATTAATGGACTCAGAAGTACTTGAATCATTTAATGAAGATTATATCGGTAAAAAACTGAGTAACTTTGCTGATGAAAGTGCCTATTTACAGCTCCGTTATGAGATTAATGACATGTTTGTCATTGGTGGTGGTTACACTTATCAAGGCGAAATGTACGGCGGACAGCCTGACACAGCAGCAGGATATGATCCTGAAAATGACCGTTACAGCGTAGTGGTACCCGCTTACCAAGTGGTGAGTTTATTCGCTAATTACAATGCCACTGAGGACTTAACCTTCCGCGTTAATGTAGGTAATGTATTAGATGAAGAATACTGGACTGCAGCATATCGTTCAGGCTCATTCATGTATCTTGGTGATGCAAGAAACGCCAACTTAACTGCGACATTTGAATTTTAATTAAAGGGATCATCATGATTGTTATTGAGAAAATATTGACTGCTGAAGAAGTGAGCTTATTTAGACAGCAATTAGCTGATGCGCCATGGTTAGATGGCAAGCAAACCGCCATGGGCATGGCGGCGTCAGTCAAAAATAACCATCAAGCTGATGCCAATGATGATGTGGTGCGCCAACTGGCTAATAAGTTGTTGGCGCAATTTGGTCATAACCCTAAGGTCGTTTCGGCGGCCTTACCCCATAAAATTTTTCCGCCTTGCTTTAATCGCTATGGTATATCTGAAGAATATGGTTTTCACGTAGACGCTGCAGTGATGCGCATTCCGGGCACCAATGAGGTGCTAAGAAGTGATATGTCGATGACCACCTTTTTAAGTGAGCCAGATGAGTATGATGGCGGCGAGTTAATCATTGCTACCGAGTTTGGCGAGCAGCAAATAAAGCTGCCTGCAGGTTACGCAGTATTGTATCCATCTAGCAGTTTACACAAGGTAACGGCAGTGACCCGTGGTGAACGAGTAGCAGCTATTACCTGGATGCAAAGCATGGTGGCTGATGGCAGTTTAAGGCAAAACCTTTATCAGCTTGATCAAACCATTCAAAAGCTCATTAGCCAAGGTAATACCGATCGCAGTGAGTTAGATAAACTGCACAATGTTTACCATAACTTGATCCGTCAATTTACTCAGCTGTAAGCTTAAATCCGTGTTAAAAGCTAACTTGCTAAATGGCGCTGTTTATAATCAACAGGGCAAATGCCATAAAACTGTTTAAACAGTCGACTAAAATGGCTAGCACTGTGGTACCCCAGTGAATAACACACTTGGGTTATTTGCTGACCTTGCTCTATCAGCGTCGCCGCTTGAGTTAAGCGGCTTTGCTGCTGATAAACCATCGGCGTGCAGCCCAAATGCTGTTTAAATTGCTGAAAAAACTTACTGCGGCTCATACAGGCTTGTCGGCACAAGGCATTAATATCTAATGGCTCGCTGAGGTGCTGCTTAATATAGTGTAACGCGGCGTTGAGGCCATTAAATTGCGGGTCGTTATGACTGTGATGCAATAAAAAGTCACGGGTTTGATGACGCATTAAGCGCACTATTAATTCTGAAATCGCCAAATCAATCAGATAACTGCGGTCCTGTTCATTCTCGGTATAAATCGCCACAATTCTGTCTAATAGCGCTTGTGTTTGCTGATTATGGTGAGTATGCACTAAAGATGGTTGGTATTGCCAGTGGCCATATTGCTTATCGATAGGCGCGCTCAGATTGAGTTTATCGGCAATTTGTTGTACCCGTTCGGTTGAAATCTCAATGGCTAAACAGGTGGTGGGTTGATGGATTTTAGCCTCAGGAAAATCAATTTCTACGGCCTGATTGGGCGCCATAATAAAGGATTCATGGGGGTAAAAGGCCGCCTCATAATCATTTACCGAATGCATGACTTTTTTACCTGTCACCATGCCGCAAAATAACAGTTGGTCAGATTGAAGCGCCACCTTTGAGGCTTGCTCAAAGGTATCGTAAATACTCAGTTCAGATTCAGGTCCAGCAAAACTAATCTTGTTTTCTACTAGTACCTTTGGCTTGCTGCGCTGCAGTTGTAGGCGTCCACTGATCATATTATTCCCTCACAGAGTGATACCAAGTCATTTGGTATATTTGTTCCTGAACAACAATCCTTACTTATGCTGTGATAGCTTTTCCCTTAAAACTCGGAGCTAATTCGTTAACTTAAATCATTAACTTAGCTCAGCTTATGGGTAATGTCGCCATGAGCTAGACAGTAGTTTCACAATCATTTGTACTGTGAGTCAACAGCTGTGGATTCTCAGAATAGTCACTTTCCAATAATTGATTTAGCTTAATTAGTTATCCAAAAAATACAATTAGAGGAAAGTAGCATGATTTACGCAGCACCCGGCGAAGCAGGTTCAGAAATGAGCTATAAATCGGTATATCAAAACTACATAGGCGGTCAGTGGGTTGAGCCTGTTAATGGCAAGTATTTTGACAATATCAGCCCAGTAAATGGCCAAGTTTTTTGTAAAATTCCCCGTTCAGATGCACAAGATATTGAGTTAGCCCTTGATGCAGCCCATAAAGCTCAAGCATCTTGGGGTAAAACATCTGCCACGGAGCGTTCTAATATTTTATTAAAAATAGCCGATCGCATCGAAAATAACCTAACGGCTCTGGCAGTGGCCGAAACTTGGGATAACGGTAAAGCCGTGCGCGAAACCCTTAATGCCGATATTCCCTTAGCAGTTGATCACTTCCGTTACTTTGCTGGCTGTTTACGTGCCCAAGAGGGCAGCGCCGCAGAGATTGATGCCAATACCTTGTCGTACCATATTCATGAGCCGTTAGGGGTTGTTGGGCAAATTATTCCGTGGAACTTTCCTCTATTAATGGCGGCGTGGAAGCTTGGGCCTGCGCTCGCTGCGGGCAACAGCGTGATCCTTAAACCTGCGGAGCAAACACCAGCATCGATTCTATTTTTAATGGAGTTAATTGGCGATCTGCTGCCTGCTGGGGTGCTTAATATCGTTAATGGTATTGGTGAAGAGGCAGGTCAAGCGCTCGCAACCAGTAAGCGTATTGCCAAAATTGCCTTTACTGGCTCAACTCCTGTTGGATCGCATATTTTAAAATGCGCCGCTGAAAACATTATTCCCTCCACGGTCGAGCTAGGTGGTAAGTCACCCAATATCATCTTTAACGATGTGGTTAACTTTGAAGATGAATATTTAAGTAAGTGCGTAGAAGGCGCGGTACTGGCCTTTTTCAACCAAGGAGAAGTATGTACCTGTCCGTCACGGTTACTGATCCAAGAAGATATTTACCCGCAATTCATGGAAATGCTGATAGAGCGATCAAAAGCGATCAAGCGTGGTAATCCCTTAGATACCGACACCATGGTTGGCGCGCAGGCATCGAAAGAGCAGTTCGATAAAATATTAGGCTACATTGATATCGGCAAAAAAGAAGGCGCTGAAGTGTTATTAGGCGGCGAGATTGCATCTGTGGGTGATAATTTTGATAGTGGTTATTATATTCAGCCAACCTTGCTTAAAGGCACCAATGATATGCGCGTGTTCCAAGAAGAGATTTTTGGCCCAGTGATATCGCTCACCACCTTTAAGGATGAAGCCGAAGCACTCGCCATGGCCAATAACTCTGACTTTGGCTTGGGCGCAGGAGTGTGGACCCGAGACACTAACTTGGCTTATCGAATGGGGCGTAATATTCAAGCAGGCCGAGTGTGGACCAACTGCTATCACATGTATCCAGCCCATGCGGCATTTGGCGGTTATAAAAAATCAGGCGTGGGCCGTGAAACCCACAAGATGGCCTTAAATCATTACCAACAAACCAAAAACTTGCTGGTGAGTTACGACATTAACCCGTTAGGTTTTTTCTAAGCGATTAATCATGGGATAGTTGCAGCTTGATAGTTAAAGGCTATTTTTCAAGGTCATTTTAACAGGCTATTTTCAAGCTAAATATTAATAGGGCAAACAAGTTAGCTTGCTTGCCCTACTTATAATCTAAGACGACTCTCTTTTAGAGAGATGGGTCATGAGTAAATGAATTAACCCCATATACACAAATGCGCTCCAAGAGATGGCATCACTTATTTTATAGTCTAATTCGGCACAATAACCGACACTGCCATCATATTCTTCATTGGCTTCAGCCCAAAGACTGCTGCTGCCACTAAAAACCATCACCAGAATGCCTAAGCTAAATAGGTTGCTGGTTACTCCCCAAAGTGACCATGATACTAGCTCTATTAGTATGATTAGTCCCAGTGCAATAGTCGCCACCACCTTCTTGGTTAGCAGAGTTTTAGGCAAAAAATGGATGATAAACAGCATCAATAAGGTCATTAAGGCCGCATATTGAAAGAAGGTATAAATGGTGTCTGCGGCAACCGATTTCAGCATAAAGCTGAGCAGTATTCCCGCGCCTAAGACAATAACATTGAAGCCTGCAAAGATTTTTATCGGCAACTTTTGGTCTAATAACAGCGCCCCAGCAATGCTGAAGAACAAATACATGGCTAAAATGGGCCAAAAACCGAGTATATTGAACCACTCAATGGGAATATAACTAATTGCTAAATAATTACAGACTCCCCCCCAAATGATGGCCAGAAAAATCAGCAAATTAAATTGTAATTTACTGATTTTATAATCAGTTAAAAAAACCGCTGAAAGCTGCTGTTTTATCTTGTCTTGATGTGAATCAACCATGTTGCACCATTGTTATATTCCCCTTATTAATCAACAGCTAATTTTAATAATGGTAGCTTTTTTTATAAACTGCTTACAATGGTGTTTAGGTCAAAAACTAGCCTGATAAGCTCTAAATTTGTGGTTTTTGCTTATCAATCTCAGGTTTAAGTTTTATTTAAGTGTTAAGCCTGATGATAGTGATGTGATAACAGTAACAACTTGCCAACTGAGCCACTGCTATTTGTTGATGACGATAGAATTTAGTTAACTTTTATCGCCGCATGAACAGACAAAGTTATTAGCAAAAATAAAATAATTAAAACAAAATTTAAAGGAGACGACACGTGAAGAGAGTCGGGATCGTGCTGTTGTGCATGTTTATGCCAATAGCGACAGCGTTTGCAGAGCAAACCAAAACCCTTTCAGTGGATGTATTGTGGCAACTAAGCCGTTTAGGTAATCCTACTATTTCCCCCAATGGCGATTACATCATTGCACCTGTCACTAACTACGATGTGCCTGAAGATAAAGGCTCAACTCAATTATGGTTATTTGATAAAGAGGGCAACAGCCAGCGCCCAATTACCGCTCAAGGTTTACGTGTGAGTGAGCCAACCTTCTCACCAGACAGCAATACTTTAGCTTTTATCAGCAAGCGTGATAAAGACGAAGCGGGTCAAGTGTACTTATTACCAATGAACTCACCAGGTGAAGCCCAGCGCTTAACTGAGGTGCCAAGTGGCGCTTATGGAATTAAGTGGGTGGGTGAGCATATTTACTTTATCAGTTCAGTATTTCCAGGTAAAAACTGGGATCAAGTAGCCGAGCAATTAAAAGCTGATAAAGACGATAAAGTATCAGCCCACCAATGGAATGCACTACCCTATTCAAGCTTTGATCATTGGCTGGATGAAGACCGTGAAGCCCATGTGTTTCGTATCCCTGCTAAAGGTGGCGATATTGAGCCAATTACTCAGCCTTTAAACAAGCAGCTACCACGTTCGTCGCAAAGTGCAGCTAGCTATGACATCGATCCAGCTGAGGGTTTTATTGCCTTTAATAGCAACGGTTGGGACAACCAAGTTGACGCTAAAATCGATATCTTTTTAGCAAAAATCGGTAGCGCTAAGGTTGAAAACCTAACCCCGAACAACCAAGCGCCAGATGCAAACCCAACATTTAGCCCAGACGGCAAAACCTTGGCTTTTACCCGCCAAACGATTCATGGTTTTTATGCCGATACTGCCAAGCTAATTTTGCTCGATGTTAACAAGCGCAGCGAAAAAGTGATTGCCAAAGACTGGGATCGCAGCGTCGCGCGTTTTGTGTGGACTGCTGACAGCAAAGGCTTTTATGCTGCGATTGATGATGCTGCGACCCGACGTATTTACCACATCCATGCTAAAAATGGCAAAGTAAAAGCCATCACTAAAGCGACTAACTTTGGTATGCCTGCGCTGGCGAATGACGGCACCTTAGTGGCCGCCAATGACAGCTTTACTTATCCAGCGCGCTTGGTAAAAATCAATCCACGTAATGGTAATAGTACCCGTTTAGACAGCTTTAATGATGAAATTTTAGCGGATATCGATGTGGGCACTTATGAGTCGGTGACCTATAAAGGTTATAACGATCAAGACATTCAAATGTGGGTTCATTATCCTCCGGGTTTTGATCGCAGCAAAAAATACCCATTAATGATGCTGATCCACGGTGGTCCACACAATGCCATTTCTGATGGTTTCCACTATCGCTGGAATGCGCAAACCTTTGCGTCATGGGGTTATGTGACGGCGTGGCCAAACTTTCATGGTTCAAACAGCTTTGGTCAAGACTTTGCTGACAGCATCAACCCAGACTGGAAAAACAAGTCACTGGAAGATGTGTTTAAAGCGACAGAGTGGTTTAAGCAAAAAGACTGGATCGATAACGATCGTTTAGTGGCGGGTGGTGCAAGCTATGGCGGCTACTTAACCTCGATTATATTAGGTCAAAAAGAACAGCCATTTAATGCGTTATTTATCCACGCTGCGGTCTATAACATGTACTCGCAAATGGCGGCAGATTTCTCGGTTCACAGTACCCGTTTTGGTAACTACTGGGACAAGCCAGAAATCTACAAGGCAATTTCGCCCCATTATGGCGCAGAAAACTTTAATACCCCAACCTTAGTGGTTCATGGTCAGCTTGATTACCGTGTGCCAGTCGGCCAAGGGTTTGAATTATTCCGCACTCTGCAAACCCGTGGTGTCGAGTCGAAGATGATTTACTTCCCTGATGAAAACCACTGGATCATGAAGCCGAATAATTCAATTTATTGGTATAACCAAGTTGAGCAGTGGATGAACCGCTTTGCTGAACCTGGAGCTAAATAGTAGGGGCGAAATACAAATATTTAAGCCTTACTAACTGATTAAATATCACTTATAAAAAAGGCTGTTGCAGAACTTTCTGCAACAGCCTTTTTATTATCAGCAACGTAAGCGTTGTTAATTATGGTTACTTTTTAAAAATCTCTGCTCAGAAAGCTTAAACTTTAAATCTAAAACCTAAAAAGTGAAGCTGGTTTGCAGTGCTGCGCCCATATTATTTTCATCACTGTAATTGGCTGAAATATCGATATTAAATACTCCAGCAATGGATAAGCCTAAACCGGCAGTCACGCTGTTATCGATATTATCTGTTAAATCTGTTTGGTAGCCGGCGCGCAATTTAGCCCAGCTAGCAGGGGTAAACTCAAGCCCAATAGCCGCGAGTTGGCGATTGTCATTACTGCTATCAAACTGGTTCAGGGTGCCGTCAATATTGCTATAACCTTCAGATTCATTTAACTGCACATCAATGGCTGCGGTGATAAAACGGTTTTGATAATTTGCACTGATAGTATAAGTCGGGCTTATTTCATATTGACCTTGCACGCCATTAATTAGCTCAGTGTCATAGCTATTCTCGATTAAGTTTTTCCCCACAAAACCAAAGCCAAATCCGGCGTTATGTTGATAAGCAATACCGACATCAAGGTTCATATTGCCTTGATCGTTTTGGTAGCGATCATCATCCCAGTCATCAAACTCAAAGTTATCAATGTCGGTAATATAATTTATGGTGTTTACCTGCTGATATTTAGGTGACACCCCATAGTAGATCTCGCCTGTGGCAAACTGATGCGACTTAGCTAAGCTGACACCAATTTCGGTAACAACTACACCCATGGTTAACGCTTGAGAGTTCAGATCTTGGTTGATGATATTGCTTGGATCAAGATCGCTATCAGCAATATCAGCAAACACCAGTGCATCGGCATAGGCTTGGGCAAACAGGTTGACCGATACAAATTTATTGGGGATCGCAATGGCTAACTGAGTGCCCACTTGTACTTGGGCGTAATTGCCTTGGATCAACTGCAGTTGATCGATCACCACTTGGGCATCAGCTTCAGTTGGCATGCTGATGTTTTTAAAATCATCATAAACGTCTGAAAAATCTTCAACATTCTCGATAGTGTCAGTGGGATCGTTAGCGTGTACCCCAAAAGCAGGGAACAATACCGCCACGCCATCTGACTCTTTAAAACGCGCCGTTAATGCAGGGTTATGAAACGGCGCCGTTAAATAATCGGCGCTGCTAACGCCAACGCCGCCCATGGCATGTGAGCGCGCATCAAAACTGTGATTGTTAGCTTGAACTGAGGTAGCAAAGGCCGCGGCCATGCATAAAGGAAGGTAGCGTAGTGTTCTTGTGGTTATTATAGGCATATTAATCCAGCAACATATTGTTATTAATAGTTTTATTGAAGTTGTTCGAAGCGGGATTATAGCATTGCTTAGGTTTGTTGTTACCAAGTGTTTGTGCTTATGTGAACTGAGCTGCATTGTTTTTATATTTTTTAGCCTATTAGCAAGTGACGGTTTTAAAGCATCACTTTAAAGCATCACTTTAAAGCATCACTTTAAAGCATCACTTTAAAGCATCACTTTAAAGCATCACTTTAAAGCATCACTTTAAAGCATCACTTTAAAGCATCACTTTAAATCATTAGCTCAGTTACTTCATTTCCACGAGGTTGCAGGCACAGATATTAGTACTGGGTAAAAAATACAGTAACACGGTATTTAGTTGCGCATTTCGATTAGTAATTTGGATCGTAAGGTTATGGACGCCTTTTTTACTGATATTTCTTTTAGCAAAGGCCTCTAAGTGGCTGGCATGTTGTGGTAATGGCAGCTCAGTATTATGCCTAATTAATTCATTGTGGGTTAAGTTTAAAATGTAGGTGTCTTTCTCTTTATAAGCGCTAAGTACATCGCCTGTTAAATACAGGGTTGCAATAGGATTGCCATCGGTCGTGAAGTAACGGTAGCTGATACTGGCTGAACGTTTTTGTAAGGTAAAATCAGCGATCAGCGAGTGATGTTCAATGGTGTCACTATTAGGGTTTTTCGCCACTAATTCATTGCGACAAGATAGCACCATATCCACTTCGGTGGCTTTGATATGCTGGTAAACAATGACGATGCTGACAATGGCCATTAAGGCCGCCAGTATTCTGAATATGATGCGATTAGTCACAGAGTGATACCTCAGCTAGCCATTTATCGGAGATAAAATTCGGGGTTAAACTAAAATCACTGCTTTTAATATTGCGCATTAAGTTATCGCCATTTGGCTTTTGCCGAGCTAAAGAGATATTTAACACCTGCATGTCGTTAGAAAATGCCAGATACACTTGTTGCCACACTAAGGTGTTGCATTGGTTGAGAGCAGCAATGATTTTTTCTTCAGTGGGCTTATCTTGTTGCATTGATATGCTGGGTGACTCAAGCCACGTCAGTTTTATTTGTTGCTGATTATCTAATTGCACAATGCGGCTATTTTTGACTGGCGTTTGTGCAGGTTTAAACAGTATGTATTGATGCATTGCTGCAATAATGGCGGTTAACACTACAAGCACCAATGCAGTGGTATAGATAAAGTGTTTTTTATGCTTTGCAGATTGCTGAATCCAACTGGCTGCTGGTGGGGTGATATTGAGCCGATAACCTTTACGCGGAATGGTTTCAATTAATTCAGCATAATTTTCGCCAAAGTACTTACGCAAAGTAAATACTGCTTTTGCCACTGCCGATTCACTCATAACAGGGCTTTGGGAGCCAGCACAGGCTAATTGGCCTTTGGTCATGATGCGATTGGGGTGAAGACTTAATTGCTCTAAAACCTGACTTTCGGTGCGGGTAAGGTGCAGCTGAACTTGAGATTCAGTATTGAGTATTTGGCTATTGGCAATATCAAATTCAAAGATTTCAATGCGCATTTAAATCACACTCAGATAAACATTCTATTGTTAAGTTTACTGCAATTAAATAATTACAAACATTCTACAAATCACAGTTTTACCATACAGCACTAACTTTGCAGCTGGCTTTTGCTAAAAGCCACTCATTACTTCTTTGTTATGACCAATAGCCATTGCAGTCGCGGCTGCTCGTATCAAGCTCCCGCGCTTCGGATATTGCTAGTTCTGCTACGGACAATTAACTTAACGTGATCTGGGTCACATTAGATTTTAAGTAATCTCAAAAGTAAAACTCTGTAATTAGTATTACGTGCTAAATGTGGGTGCTTTTTTGATATTTAACGCTGTTAAGTTGAGTTTTTTCGCTATTTAATCCATCTTCAATTCGATTTTTCTAATGGAGTGATTAACTGAAATATTACTTTGAACTAGCTCCCGTTGCCATTTTTCCTGTCTGTCATGCTTATCTCAAGCCAGAAACGTAAGTGCTGAAGATGTACTTTTTAGCGTTCTGCCAGTTATCAACACTCAGCTTAAAAGTTGGGAATAAATATAAAAATGCGAGGCAAGTGATTATGAAAACTCTAAATAGAAGACAAGCGATCAACCGTATTATTGGTATTTCTACTGCGGCAGCGGGCGGGGCACTTATCGCTAATCCTGTTATAGCGGCAGTGACCAACGTTAGCGGAGATTGGAAATTAGAAGTGGGTACCCGCTTAGCTTATAGCAAACTTGATCCCATGGTTGTGGCAAAACGTGCTTATGAAACCGGTAATGGCTGTATGTTCCAAGTATTTGATAGCATTATTCAAAGCTTGGCAGAATCAGATTCTGTTGATGCTGATAAGTTCGCCCAAGTACCAACCGCCATGGCGCATTATGGCTATGCAGGCATGCTAGGAGAAGGCACTGTTTGTGGCAATATTAACGCCACAGGTATGTTGGTTAATTTATTATCCATTAATGGTGAGCCTGCCAATGCAATGTTAAGTCAAACCATGCGTTTTTATGAATCAGAAACACTACCGTTTCAAACGGCTGAATTTATTGAAGGCATAGGCGCTGACATGACAGAGACCTTAGCTCAAGTCGGTAAACCTACAGCGGCAAATAGCACCCTTTGTCACAGCTCTATTAGTCTTTGGGCCAGTGAAAATGGTAAGTCATTTAGTGAAAAAGGCATGCGCTGTAAACAGCTTTCAGCCTCTGTGGTCTATGAATTAGTTGCAATGCTTAACAAGGCTTTTGATGGTGAGACCGTAAATGATCACCCAGTTTCAGATGCGACTCAAGATTGCCAAGGTTGTCATACATCGTCATCAACATTTGCCCCTAGTGTGCAAACGAATATGTCATGTAATACCTGTCACGGCGGCCACTAATTGCTGGGAGTAATAACATGAAACATCTTAAATTATGTAGTGTCATTGGCTTGAGTTCGATGTTGTTGTTTGGCTGTGGAGGCTCTGATGATGAAACTATCGATCCGCCAATTGAGCCACCTGTAGAGCCTCCGGTATTGACGGTCAATATTGATCAAACTGAGACCTTAACTGCTAGCTTACAATCTGTTGATGCAGAAAATGGCGCAGTGACAGTAAAACTGACAGGTGATGATGATTTGTCGGTCACTGACGCAAGTGCATTTAACCTGATTATTATGGGTTACCCTTCAAAGACGCAGTCGTCAACCAAGTACAATCTGGATTGGCATCAGGCGAGTCATGCAAATTGCATTGAGGCTGAAACCTGCTCACTTGATATCAATGAAGCTGAATCAGGGCTGTATTATTTAACCTTAGACAGTGTGAATTGGAAAACTGCGGTTGAGACTTACCGGGTAGCCTTAGAAGTTAAAGGTGACAAAGCTCATTATGAATTAGTGTTTATGGATTAAGGTACTTACCAATGTACTTTTAAGCTAGCTGTAAAAATGACAAAGCCTTTTCATTATGAAAAGGCTTTTTTACTGCTCAAATGATCGATTAACTCAGAAAGCGATCAATAGTTTTTTGCACATCATTGGGCATGATGGGCTTCGTCAGGTAATCATCAGCACCAATTTTTAAGGCTAACTCTTGATCAGATGCTTCAATGAGTGAGCTGACTACTACGATCGGAGTATTGGCGATTTCAGGCTGATCTTTAATAAACTTGATTACTTGATAGCCATTGATATTAGGCATAGTGATATCGACGAAAATTAAATTAGGGCGAATGCTTGCAAACATTTCGATAGCAGCATCGCCAGAATTTGCTGTCATAACCCGATATTCATCGCCCAAAATTGCCAGTAACAGGCCTGTGCAAACAGGATCGTCATCAATAACTACAACCGTACGTTTTTCCATTAATGCCTCATTAACAACTAGATACTCTTGGTGTTGTATTGTCATTATAGCTTAAAGCGACAGCGGAAAATGAAATATCAAGCCAGAAACAATATTGAGGGGAATTTTGTTTCTGGCATTGTCGTTATCAAACCAAGGTTTGATATTGCGGTAGTTAGTTTGCTTAGAAGGTGGCAATAGAGGCCAGGTGTGCTTCAAGTTCTGCTTCTGTGGTGGGGGTAATCTCAAGTTCAATTGAGAGCGGATCGCTACCATTAAGCATAAATGCCGCTTGTTTGTTGTGATCGTAATGAAACCATTTTCCATTGATACACACGTCGGTATAGCAGTTCGGTAGTAATTCCATGAGTACACCTATTATTTTATGTGATGGAGCTTGTAGGGTTATATTTGTGACACTAAAGCACAGTTTGAATGTGCTTTAGTGATCTTAGTCACCTTTATAAGACAATAGTTAAGCTAGGAGCACCTTGATCTGCATCAATTGAGATAGCGTTTTGTTGGATGGGAAAAGACTTTTCGTAACACAAAACACTAAAAGAGGCTTACTTTAAGCCTTATTTAGATATTAATGCTGCTTTTCGCCTATTCTTTAGGGTTAACCTTTGTTGATGGTGTTCACCAATGGTTATTCGGCTGCGGTTATTCACTAGCAGTTATTCGGCTGCGCAAATAAGCTGCTATGCTTTAATTTTTGTAGATTGGCACTCGCCGATGGATTAAATGCTTTGAACAGGAGAATATCCAATGAATATTGCTGTAACAGCAGCTAGTGGTCAACTTGGCGCTGCAATAGTAAATGCCCTGCTTGCTTTAGGCCCCAATTACAATGTAATCGCCCTTGCTAGAACCGTCGACAATGCCAAACACCTTGGGGTTGAAGTTCGCCCAGGTGATTACGATAATCTCGCTGAGCTTGAGACTTCGCTTAATGGTGTCGATACCTTATTACTGGTATCAGGTATGGCAGCCCCTGAAGCGCGTATTCCTCAGCATCGTAATGTTATTCAAGCAGCCAAGCAGGCAGGGGTTAAAAAAATTGTCTATACCAGCGTTCAAGGCGCTGAGGAAGACACTGCATTTTCTCCGGTTATTCAGAGTAATCGACAAACCGAGCTAGACGTCCAGAGCTCAGGACTTGAGTGGGTTATAGGCCGAAACGGTATCTATATTGAGCCAGATATTGAGTATATTGATAGCTACAAGGCGGCCGGCTTTATTTCCAATTGCGCTGGCGATGGCAAGTGCGGTTACACCACTCGAAAAGAGCTGGCATTTGCCTATGCCTGCATGTTGACTGAAGATAAACATAACGGCCATGTTTATAACCTCCATGGTGAGTCAATAACTCAATATCAATTGGCTGAATACTTGAATAAGAGTTTTGAGCTTAGCCTTAAATATATTCCTGTTTCAGTGGCGCAATACCGCGACGATCGCACCGCTGAACTGGGTGAATTTATGGGTACGGTGATTGCAGGTATTTACCAAGGCATACTTAATGGTAAATCAGATAACCCCAGCGACTTTACCCAAGCTGCAGGTCGTAAGCATCAAAGTTGGGATGATTACTTCTCAAGTCTTAACGCTTAAGTGTTAAAGCCCAAGCCTTAAAGCTTAATGTCGCCGTTAATGCGCGGCAATTAAAAGTTTAACGTCATAAAAAGCAGGCTGAAACTAACAAGGTCCTAGCTCAAACTAACTGGTTGCGTCTTGCTGAAGCGTAACCAGTTAATCCAAACCCTGTGTAAACCTTATAACAGCTCTCTACTGGTTAACATTGCTACAATTAAATGGTTGACAAAATCAACCAGCGCAATTATAGTTGACCTTATCAACTAGTTTTAACTTGTTTCATTAAGCCGGAGAGAGATTATGATCCCTAAAATTAACCGAGAAAATCGCTACCGCATTACCGTTGAAGAGCAGATCTCAGGCCAAGATACTGGCAAAACCTTAAGCTTTGAGTTTCAAGATAGGGAAGACCTATTCAACGCTGTTGAAAATATAAAAAAGGGCAGTGGCTTAGAAGCGCCGCTTGCCACCAGAGTCGCCGTAGCCTTACGACTGTTAGGGCCTGTGATGATGCAAAACCGTAAGCATCCACTATTTTTGGATTTTATGCCTCACTTTAAAACCTTTATGAACAATCTAAAAAGCACAGTAAAACAAACCATCACAGCTAAATAATCCCTAGGTTAATTTGATGCTTATCAAGATGATGTGTGCTGAGATAATCAGCTTTCAAAAAAGGCGCAGTCATTCACTGACTGCGCCTTTTTATTATTTAAGCCTGTTTTTAAACATTAAAAAAGGGCTTAAGGTATTTCAGTAAACCTCGTTACTTAACTGCTGAGTCCAGTGCATTGTAAGAGGCATGTTTACCTAGCTGCTTAGCAAAGTACTTGTTGGTTTCGGCTAAGATAATGTGTCTTAAACCAATAATCCCGATCAAGTTCGGAATAATCATTAAGCCATTAACGGTATCGGCCAGCATCCAAATAAGGTCTAGTTGAATAAACGCGCCGCCGGCAATCAAAGTTAAAAAGATAAACTGATATAGTTTAATACCTTGTTCACCTAAGCGTTTGCTGGTTAGGTAGTACCAACAACGCTCGCCGTAATAATGCCAACCTAGAATGGTGGTAAAGGCAAAACACACTAGAGCAATGGTCACCACATACTGGCCGACAATCACTGAGCCGCCAGAGGCAAAGGCTGCACTGGTCATTGCTGCGCCAGCAGTATCGCCATTCCACACACCGGTGATAATCAGCACTAAGCCTGTCATGGTACAAATCAAAATAGTGTCAAAAAAGGTGCCGGTCATGCTGACTAAGCCTTGCTCGACCGGTTCTTTAGTTTTAGCGGCAGCGGCCGCAATGGGCGCACTCCCTAAACCCGATTCATTAGAGAATACCCCGCGGGCGATACCAATTTGAATGGCTTGCGCCACCGTTGCGCCTAAGAAACCGCCTGCTGCAGCAATAGGGGCGAAGGCTGAGTGTAATACTAATTCAATGGCCGGAATGATTTGCTCAGAAAAGCTAAATAAAATCCACAAACAGGCCAATACATAACCTAGCGCCATAGTAGGTACTAACTTTTGCGCCACATTGGCAATGCGTTTAACGCCGCCGATCGTCACCGCAGCGACAAGGGTGGTGAGTACGAGGGCGGTAACCCAAGTCGGCACATCAAAGGCAATGGTCATGGCATCGCTAATGGCATTCACTTGGGCGAAAGTACCGATACCGAAAAAGGCTACGCCGACACCAAAAATAGCAAAAATATTGGCTAGCCACTTTAAGCCGAGACCACGCTCAATGTAGTACATTGGCCCGCCAGCAATATTACCTCTGGCATCGGTGGTGCGATACTTTACTGCCAGCATACATTCAGCATATTTGGTTGCCATTCCAAAGAAGGCTGCTAGCCACATCCAGAAAAGGGCGCCCGGCCCACCGATTTTAATCGCGGTGGCGACGCCGACAATATTACCAGTACCGATAGTGGCAGATAGCGCTGTACATAAGGCCGCGAAGGAAGATAAGTCGCCTTTGCCGCTAGCAGGTTTAAATAATAAGCTTAAGGCCAGTGGCAGCTTAAGGACTTGGAGTAATTTTAGGCGAATGGTGAGATATAGCCCGGTGCCGATCAGTAAGCATAGGGTTATAGGGCCCCAAACAATGGCATTGATATCGGCTAAAAGCGCGTGAAAATTCATGGTATTCCTCGAATATTAAACAACAAAATTAATATGGAGGAGGAAAAGAAATGGCTGGATTTGTGGTACTGAGGAATACAGCTCATGCAGGTGTTCATCATGATTGATGACATTAGGCACAGCAGAAAACGACAGTGACCATAAATGAATACAGTCATCCTCTCCTCTGTCCTTTTGCCTGAGCGTTTCGCGGCAGTTGAATTAATTCAACTGCCACTTTCGCCTTCGGCGCTGTAATGACATTAAGCTGCGAACCACTAATGCTTACAGTCTCTCCAGAGGCTCGTCCAGTAACAGTCCTCACCACTAAGTGGCACCTGAAAGAGTGGTTTATTAAATGATATCAATACCATCCAACAAACTTGCCTCGTCGGTGTGGGGTTGCTCCCCACTCTCCTGCTACCTTCATCCGAACGGATCTTTTTGCTAAGCGATTAAAAAGTTTAACAAAAAGGACTGACAGCATGCGTGATGTTACCCATGTGCTCAAGAGATCTGTATCACAGTTTTATCAACAGGCTGTTTAACTGGTTTATATTTGAACGAGTGCTAATTTCGAGTGTTCTTTGTTAGCGCTCTTTGTTAGGGTTCGTATTTACAGCTTGGCAATACTAGCTACTGACTGCCATATTCAAATCAGTTGCTAACCTTTTTAGCGTTTCAACCTGGTGGGTAAGCTTCTCGCCTTGGTTGGCAACAGACTCTGATACTTGATGAGTTTTAACAACACTGCTAGCAACTTCGGCGCTGGCAGTATTAAGTTCTTGAACTGCCTGAACTTGATGCACCATGGTATCGGCAAGTTGATTGATATCACTGAGGGTCTCTGCGACCTTAGCGATAATACTGGTGAGCTCATTACTGGATTGCTCAATGACACTTTGGCCGTGCAGCACTTCTTTTTGGCTACGATCTAACAGGCTACGAATTTCGACTGCAGAGGTATTACTCTTAGCTGACAGCTCGCGCACTTGTTCAGCCACTACTGCAAAACCGCGCCCATGCTCACCAGCGCGAGCCGCTTCAATGGCAGCATTGAGTGCCAATAAGTTGGTTTGGTCTGCCACCGAGGTAATTAAATCTGCCACTGACATAATTTCTTTATTACTGACTAAAATTTTGCTGATAGCTTCTGTAGTAGCCGCCAGTGATGAGGCACTTAGCTGAGCCTGATCATTGATAAGTTGGCTGCGATTACGTAAATCGACCACAAATGATTCTGACTGCTCAACATCTTGAGTCATCCGGCTAAGCTGTTGGTTCATTTCTTCTGCGGCGCTGGCCTGAGATTGGCAGTTTTGATTTAAATCATCCACTTGATGATGCAAGTCTTCAGATTGTGTTTCAAGTACCTCAGCCATGCTAGACAGTTGCACCGCATTGTCACCCGCGCGATGTAAAATCGACGATAATTGCTGGGCGCTTTGCTCTGCATCATTTGCGACTTTTTCTGTTTGATGCTGAGATTTTTCAGCATGCTCAATGGCTTTATTACGTTGCTTGGCGGTAAAGGCTTGGGCGATAACAATTATAATCAGTGGCATTAATAAACCAGACCAAGCCTCTGTCATGTATGCCGTATCAGACAGTTCCATAACCGGAATGCTCACCCCTTGTAACTCTAACATTAGCATCCAAGATGACGCTGCGATCACCAGCGCACTCCAAATCGTCGCCATTAAAATACCTGCAGTTAAAAAGAAGGCGATCAGTAATACCGTTAACCATAGGCTCTGACTTGAATTGAGCACACCACCGTCCTGATAAATAAGGTTCAGTGCATGTAGAGCCATACCAAGGAAACCGACATTAAGCGCGAGGGTCGGCATTTTTGCCAAGCGCAAAATTAAGCCTGCACTTATCTCGGCAATAATTAAAAATATAGAGGTGTAGATCAATAAACTATGATCAAATTGCAGCCATTTAAACAGACTGTAAAGGCCGGTAAATAGTGATAAAAGTGAGAAAAATAGAATGACTTCCACATACCTGAGTTGAGTGTCATTCCAGGTATTATTGGTCGGGAAAAAAGCAGCACGCCACATTGCCAAAGGAGTCATAAAGTTGCCTCTTATAATACAAAGTAGAAAAGGCCTAGGGGATAAAAAACCGAATACTTACCTTAGCCTAAACTAAATAATTCACATCTAAATTATTGTTTTTTTATTGATTTATTAAAATTTGTTCTAGATTTACCATGGCTAAGGTGACAGCGGCAAACAGTTATCGCCTTAGACCATGGTTATCGTCACTTTTATTGTTTTAGATCAACCTTTTAGCATCGATTTTTTTAGGCCTTTATCGGTTGGCTTTTTGCCTAACCAGACACTGAGCACCGCTTTACGGAAGTCTTCACCTGGAGTGACAGCCAATTGCTGGCCATTTTTGTAACTAATCACACCTTCACCGGGCACGCTCATTAAGGTGAATTGATCGCCTGACTTAATGGGATCAGAAAAAGAGTTGATCAAGGATTCAATACTGGCGGCAATCGGCTCCGTTTTGCCGTTTGTTGCCCGATCAAAGCCTTCATTTAAGGCATCGATCATTTTTTCTGAGGTGATCATATCTGAGGTAATATTAAGCCGAATCGCAGTTGGGGAGTCGCTATCAATCACCTGTTGTGCTTGGGTACTGGTGCTGGTGGTAAACAAAGAACCGACATATAAGTCGATAAAAAATTTACTCCGAACTCCGGCGCCGTTTAACACCATAGTGCTGTTATTTAAAGTCACGTTTTCAGGCACACTGACACCTGAAATATCAACGGCAGCTGAGGCGCTGGCACACACGAACATTAAGCTCGTTGCGGTAATAATGCGTTTAATCATGTCATCCTCCATTAAGGATTAAAAAGCGCTGCCAATACTGAAACAGTTTGGTATTTAGCAGCGAAAGAGCATTAGTGGCTATTAGTTAAAAATACACTGGCTAGAATGCGTGGTTATATTCAATCCAATAGCTATCATCAGTGCTATCACTATTGTCTGTTTTATAGTTCACTCGCACGTTTTGGCGTTTGTTCATTTGATATGCCAAAGATAATTCACCGCTAAAGCTTGCCATTTGTAAGCCGCCATCCATGATGTCATCGCTCCATGACTTGCCTTGCATTTCTTCGGTATAAGAAGCGCTTAATAGCATCCACCAGTTATCATTAAAGGCATAACGGGCATAAACCATACCGGTTAAAATGAGTGATGGAACATCAATGCCACTGCTGGTTACCGGGATGTCTGTAGCTGTAATATCTTGCATGTTATCGCCAACGACCACAGCACCGGCATATAAAATTGGCCAAATATAGAAGTTATCAGTAACCGGAATCGTCATCACAGGACCCGCTTGCACCACTGCCATGCTGCCATAAAAAGGATGGTCAGCTAGGATGGCGTCAATAGACCAGCCGGTGCCGTTTGTGGTGTTGATAGTGCCATAACGTAAACGGTACGAACGCTTGCTGGTTTCATCATTAAATGTTGGTACAAGGCCGTAATCAGGATGCTCTATCATCCCAGTAAATTTAGGGCTTTTATCACCTTCGTTAAAGATATTTTTAGCTTCGAAAATAACCCCACTCTTTTGACCTGAATCAGCGGTTTTTTCCGACAGCATTAATTGGCCTTTAATGTTCATGCCTTCACTGCCGTATGATGCGCCAATAGAGGTGTAAACATCAGTTGGATTAGACATATCAATATCTGCTTCTGTGTCAGCAGCATAAGTTAAACCAGAAGTCATTGAAGCGAGTATTGCCATACTTAGAATGCGTGTTTTCATGGTAACTCCATTATTTTGTAATTAGTTTTTAATTAGTTTTTATCATTAGCGTTATAAATTTCTGAGGACTAATCCTCGTGGTACTGGCGATAGGTTGCGCCAGTACCCATTACTTCTTCACGTTTTATTGGGCTTGGTATGAACCTGCCATTAAACGGGTGTTGGTATATTTTTTACTAAAGAATACATAAGCATAAGCAGCATTAATGATGAAACTAGCTGCACCTGCTGCCAGCATGAGTTCATCATTGCGTGGTAGTGGAACCACGTTACTTTCGTACATGAATGGGCAGCTGAAGTAGTACATGAACGAGCCTGCTAAAGTGAATGCTCGAGCCTGTAACCAAGTGCCTTTTTTAATGAATAGCGCTGGTAATGTTGCTGCGATTAGCACCATCATTTGCGCCGTCGCAGAGCCTGGGAAATTGAGGTAAACGAACACAATATTCCAAACGTCGTAGGCGATAATCCAAAATGTGGTCATTGCTGGCCAAATCATGTCTTGCTGCTTACTTTTGTCTGAGAAAATTTTCGCCCAACCTGCAAGGGTGATAATAGATAGCACACCACCAGTTGCATTGAGGATATTGGCAAGATTACCCATACTGAAGTCTTGCATTACCGCTTCTGAAATATTAATCGCGAGGAATGCAGCAGCGCCGAATTTTGCCCATTTCATATCACCGACTTTGGTAAAGCGGATTAAGGTAAATAAGGCTGCAGCACCAACAACTGAGTACAGTTTTACCCATTTGAACCAGTAGGTGATCTCATAGCTTGACCACAGTGGAATAAGCGCTATGGGTAAGATGAACCAAAAAACGTAGTTACTCCATTTGTAGCGTCGGCACATTTCGTTTAATGCAATTAAGCCAAATAGCACCAGTAATACATGCCCATAAGCGCGGTATTCATACCATTTGTGAATGTTGAAGCCATCGTCTGCTAAGGTGAAGCGGATTTCTTCACTGTCAACGTAAGTTAATGTTGCCCCATCAAAGTCATTAATCTCATCACCCGCTTGGCTGCTAATCACCACACCTGTGGCAGTTTGCTGCCAACGCTGGGTTTCGACTTTATTAAAGCCGCCAGATTGTTTAGTGACACTGACAAGATTGTTTTCAGCAAATT
Source organism: Shewanella sp. 10N.286.48.B5 (assembly GCF_002874355.2). Taxonomy (NCBI): domain Bacteria; kingdom Pseudomonadati; phylum Pseudomonadota; class Gammaproteobacteria; order Alteromonadales; family Shewanellaceae; genus Shewanella; species Shewanella sp. 10N.286.48.B5. The sequence continues at coordinate 3,314,452 of NZ_MCVG02000001.1, read as the reverse complement.
CCATTCGATAAAACAAGCTACCTTCGCCGGGTTTGCCGTCTCTGGTGCCTTGCCATATTTGCCCTGGTAGCGGCTGAGTTTCTACTTGATGATTAATGGCGTCATCAGCGTTAGCTACGCTGGTGATGCTTACCATCATTAACGCAAAAACCGCGCTAAATAGTGTTATTAGTTTATGTTTCATAACAACGTCTCGTGTTGTATTAACCGAATACCGATGTGGTATTCGGTTGGAGGTGATTAGGCTGTTGCTAATTTCTTATCTTGAGCCGTTTGATCATCTTCTAATTCGCTGACTAATGGTGGTGGAGACTTTTCACCAAATGGTGGTTCACCATTTTTCTTCTGCATGGTGAAGTACCAAATTGCGAAAGGAACGTGTAAAGCAAGGTTGATGACGCCCCAGTAATACAGCACGTTATCGTTGGCCCAGCTGCTTGAATCCATTAGTGGTACAAACACGTCGCTGTTAGCGCGGATCAGTAGGTGGAATGCCAAGGTGTAAACACGCGCGATTACGTAAAGCTCTGGTCGACCTTTGATTAATGGGTATAGCTCTGCCGCCATCAAGATACAGAATGAACTTGCGAAGAACGCAGGGCTCTCACCGAATACAAAGGCTAGGTTCCAGGTGGTATAGAGGAAGTTCCATGCCGCTGTGGAATAAAACAGTAAGTCGTTTGGTTTGTCTTTACCGATAACCCAATAGACACGTTTACCATTTTTGTAGCGTGGGAAAGGAATAGTGACACAAAGAATGACACCACAGATTGCGTTAAAGTAGTTTGCTGTAGCAAAGTCTTTTAATGTGGCTTCTGCAATGTTTAACACTAAAACTGCATATAGAAATTTTAACACCCAGTCGCCGCGGAAAAAAGCCAGCACCTTGTGTGGGTTTTGATGATATAGCCACGCGATACGGGCACCACCAACAACAATTGCAGTGGGGATTAATACACTGACCGTCTTAACCCAACGGAACCATCCGTCAAGTTGATCTGCCCATAGTGGGGCTGTCACTAATGAAAGTAGCCAAAAAGCGGCGGTTAATCTTGGTGTTCGGCGCATACCTTCAACCAAAACGAGTAATAAAACAATATAACCTGTCATTGATACGAAATATTGCCAGACTGGGATGTCCATAATGCCTCCGAGAGCATGTTATTTAGCAATCTATAGCTCCTAACTGATGGAGCTATGTTCAAAAAAATTCACGTTTTTGTTTAGTTCTTATTCGAATAGATCTTCAACACCCAAAGTTAGAGCAATAACTCTACTTTAGAGTCTTTACTCTAACTTAGGGTTTTAATTAGACCTTGATCTAAATCAAGTAATGATTCTGTTTTGGTTGTTATCTAAAGGTGTTTAGCTTGTTAGTGTGATCGAGTTAACAGGTTGTTTAATCGCTAAATAAGTGACTATTAATTCATGGTTTCGTTAAATTTATATATTAGGTTGCCATAATTTATTCAATATTTTCAGTAAATTAGAAGTTATATAAATTACTTATGTGTGTGGGAGCCACTTTGGGAAGGGAATCGCTTTCAAGTGCTACGGGGCGGGATATATATTGGCTATTGTTGTAAACATTTCAGTAACAATTTTACTTTTAAGTGTGGGTGAAAAAGGGATTGTGACTGTGGCTGTAGTCATTGTAGTGAACAATTTTTGGACATTGAACGTAATTTATTTAACAACTCAGTGCTGAGAGCAGTCATTAAGTCTTAAATTGCCGCAGTTAGTCGCTGCAGTTAATGAAGCTTGATTTTAAGCATCAGTTATTACATCCGAGGAACCACTATGCCTAGTATAAATAAAGCCGTTAATAACCCAAGAGATACGAGTCAACATGGGCTGAATACCTTCGAGCAGTCTGTGTATAACGACAGTCAGCCAACGATCATCGGTGTGGCAGATTCGACTCACTATCTGGTGGGCGTAGTGGATGCGGATAATAACTTTTCAGGACTGACAGCAGGCAGCGCTTGCACAGTAGTTAATTCACTCGCAGAGGCTAAGACGCTGCTGCGAAGCCATTATTATTCCAGGGCTAATGTGGTATATCAAACAGCTTATGATGAAATGTGTGGTTTGGCTGCAAATGGTCATTATCATGAAAGCATAAAGCTATAACAATTATCCTTTGGTTACCAATGCTTTGAACTGTGCGGCTTGGCCTGCGAATGGCCACTATTAATCAGTACGAAAGCATAAAGTTATAACAATTATCCTTTGGTTACCAATGCTTTGAACTGTGCGGCTTGGCCTGCGAATGGCCACTATTAATCAGTACGAAAGCATAAAGCTATAACAATTATCCTTTGGTTACCAATGCTTTGAACTGTGCGGCTTGGCCTGCGAATGGCCACTATTAATCAGTACGAAAGCATAAAGCTATAACAATTATCCTTTGGTTACCAATGCTTTGAACTGTGCGGTTTGGCCTGCGAATGGCCACTATTAATCAGTACGAAAGCATAAAGCTATAACAATTATCCTTTTGTTACCAATGCTTTGAACTGTGCGGCTTGGCCTGCGAATGGCCACTATTAATCAGTACGAAAGCATAAAGCTATAACAATTATCCTTTGGTTACCAATGCTTTGAACTGTGCGGCTTGGCCTGCGACTGGCCACTATTAACCAGTACGAAAGCATAACGCTGTAACAGGGTATCCGAATTGACATAAGTACTATAAGACTAGTGGCTTGGCAGCTAACGGCCACTATTAACCAGCACGAAAGCATAACGCTATAACAGGGTATCTGTGTGGCTTGGCAGCGACTGGCCACTATTAACCAGTACGAAAGCATAACGCTATAACAGTTATCCTTTGGTTACCAATGCTTTGAACTGTGAGGCTTGGCCTGCGAATGGCCACAATTAACCAGTACGAAAGCATGAAGCTATAACTGTAAAACAGAGTATCCGAATTGACGTTAAGTACTATGAGACCTGTGACTTGGCAGCGAGTATTGTTAGTTGTACTCGCTGCAACATCCTTAACCCAAGCTAGATAAGATTAAGGTGTGAGTTTGTGCTTACTTACATTTGCTTACCTTTTACTTATTTAGGGGGGGTCAGTTAGTTAGCTTATTGAAGTGGTTAACAAGACGCATTAATACGATTTCTGCCATTGGCTTTGGCGCGATACAATGCGGTGTCTGCAGCGCATAACAAGGCTTTAGCCGTTCGAAATTGGCTATTGATTTCACATGCATAGCCTTGGCTTACACTAATGCTGACTGATTCATCCAAACCAATATCAATAAAAGTTAGGGCCTTGATATTTTGTTGAACGAGTAAGGCTATTTGCTCCACCTCTACAGTGCTTAAATTTGGCAATATCAGTGCAAACTCTTCGCCGCCATATCTGGCCACGGTGCATTCGTTATTAGGCACAGAGGCTTTAATGGCGTCGGCGACTTTTTGCCAGCGTTGACGTTTTTCATGATTATTGGAGGCGCTGATTAATGCCAACTCGTGTGGTGTTAGATCTTGAGCAAACAGTGGATTATGTTTAAGTGCTTGGGCTTCTTTTAGGGGTTTTCCTTCTGCTAGCAAATAGGCTTTATGCTTATTTTCTGCCAGCCAGCGTTTAGTCAGATGATGTAAGCGACTTTTTATTCGCAGGCTATCATTGTGTTCGTTAATCCAGGCGGTTGCCCGTGGCCAGCGCCTTAATAATGCTTCGTGAGCAATGCTAAAACAGGCTTGGCCATTTTGCAGGTGGGACACAAATAAGCGGCTATTGACCATAGCTTGGGTCAATGTGTGCTGTTCTTTGCTTTGCAGTTGTGACCAGGTTGCGGTGCGGCTGGTGATGGAGGTTTCATCCTCTCGCAGTGTTACCAATAGGGACAATACTTGGGGTAAGCAGGCTTGCTGTGAGTCAGTTAATTGCGCCATGGCTTCATCGGCATTTTTACCTATTGCGCCTTCGATACCGCCTAATTGTTGGTAAACACTAAACAATAATTGATTGTCTTTACTGCGTTGCAGGTATAGCGCTTGCAACATGTATTGCAACATAGGTAATGCATCAGGGTTACTGGCGGCCTCTGTACAGAGTATTTCATCTAGCGGCATGGCTGTTTCAGGATCGACACTCCAGCTTAAATTGGCTGCAATTGCTGGCAGGCGGATCATTTGCAGTAATTCATTACGCGAAGGCGGCGCTAAATCAAAATGAGCCCCTTTACCTTTACCCGCCATTAAACTGGGATAAGTCACTAGTAATGGGTAAAACTCATTACGACAAGCACTGATAATCAATACCACAGAAGAGTTGGCCAGTTTTTCTAAGATCTCAATAAATGCATAACGTTGATCATCTGTAAAGATCGGCGATGACAGAAAGACTTCTAAGCGATCAATAAACAATGCTAAGTGAGTTTCGTTAGTGCTGCTGAGTTTGATGGCCTGCTGACATTGCTCAATAATGGTGGGCATATCTGTTATTAGCTTGTGCGGCAGGGTTACGGCGCTGTAACCACTAAATACGGGAATATCGTTGATTTCCCAGTCCAGCATGATACTGGCCAGTTCGGAAAATAATTGTGTTTTAGCCACATTGGCAAAATCTAAATGGCTATAGCTGGCAACCTTTACCCCGTTGTAACCCGTATTAGCCATTAAATTGGGCATGATTCCGGCATTAATGAGTGATGATTTTCCGCTGCCGCTAGGGCCTAAAACTAAACAAAATCCGCGGCCATACTTAACTTGTACACTGATGCGTTCAAGCAAGGTGGCAATTTGTTTGCTGCGACCAAAAAACACCTCGGCGTAATTGGCGCTATAGGCTTGTAAGCCCGGAAAGGGTGATCCTGCTTGCCACGTCAGGCTGTCGGCCACGGTTTCATGGCCAATGGGGAAATTTACCTTAGCAAGAGTGCGATAGCCGCGCTTGCGAATGGTTTCAATATAGCTGGGTTCAGTGGCTTTATCGCCCAATGCGCGGCGTAATTGGTTAATGACTTTATGCAGTGGATTATCGCCAATATCGGCTTCTGGCCAGCATTGATTGACAATGTCATCACTGCTGAGTACCTCGCCTTGCTGTTGACATAACAGCAATAAAACATCCATTGCCTTAGGCTCAAGTTGTTTGGTTTTTTTACCTTGCCTAAGGGAGTTACTATTAGGGTCAACCTGCCAGTCACCAAAGAAAAATATATCTTTGCTCATTATTACAATCCATTGAATATCAGCTATTTTTCAATGTCGTGAGTTAAAAAACGACAAGATTTTGATATGCAAAATTAGTACATTAGACATTAGTTATATCAATAAATGGTTGTTTTTGTGAGCGATCGCCAAGCAAACAGAGTGGATATCTTTGTCAGGCGATTTTGCTTGGCTTTTATTCTGTAGATTTTGCGAGGCTAGTTTTTATCGCTATGTCTTTTGTCGCTATGCTTGTTAATAAAACCGTTGTTATCTAGATAGTCGTTGTCGATATTGTCCTTAAAAAGTCACTTGTAGGTTTGGCTACTTTGATGATGTCGTTAGCTGGCTTAAGGCCTGTGCGGTTAACATTTCTGTATAAGCGTTTATTTTGACATGCTTTGGGCTCCAGCCTTTAATAAAGCGCTGAAAATCGGCCCATGCTATGCAATACAAAGGGCGCCAAGTTTGTTCAACCTCTTTAGGATTAATATCTGGCTGATGGAGATTAATGCTGCTGGCGAGCTGACTAAAATAGTAATCCAAATATTGCTCGATTAGTTTATGTGGTTCGGTAAATGTCAGCGTACTGCTTAGCAGTAAAATCACATCTTTCATGCCGCAACCTTGGCCCACATATTGAAAGTCCACCGCAGCAGCTTTGTCGTGGTGAGTATTAAAACAAAAGTTAGCGAGTTTGGCATCGCCGTGGATTATTGTTTGGTATGGCGTCTGTTTTAAAGTGCGATCGATTGTATTGGCTGCCATTTTTAACGGCTGATCGCTGAGTGCCTGTAATTCATCGGGGCGAGTATCTAAATGCCAGTAGCTGCCTGTGGGCCATAGGTCGGTGGTATTCACGGTTGATGGCTGGCTAGTTGTAAATTGATTAGCCATAAATTGGCCGTGAAAATGCCCTAGCCATTTAAGGCTGGCCAAAATGGCTGTGTGATCGGCATGGGTTAATACTTGATCGAAACCTAAAGTATGTAAGTCTTCAAGGATCAGTAAGGTTTCTAGTTCGCTGCGCTGAATGTATAAACATTGAGGCACGCTGTTTTCGCTTTGACGATCATTATCACTGCCACTGCCACTGCCACATAGCTGAGCGTAGTGCTGATACCAGTTAGCTTCAACTTGATAAGATTTGAGTTTACGTTGATGTGATAGGGCGCTATTCCAGCCCTTGGGATGCGACTCTGGCTGTGGCAGTTTAATGTGTTTAACGATAACAGATGAATATTGGCTACCAGTAAGCTTAGCGCGAAATAGTTCGCCATAACCGCCCCATAGGGATTGAATTACCTCAATCTCGCTTATACTTTGAGCTTTTAATGCCGTGGTAATCTTGCTAATAACTGCTTTATCTATCGTCATTAAACCCTTACTTTCCCTTTTTGATGTTGTAGCCACTTCATAAAACCATAATCTAGCTATTGTGCCAGAATTTTACTTAATAGCTAAAGTGATAAGTTAATCGATTGATAATTGCTCAACTAAGAATAAAACAAGTTATTGGCTGCTGTTTTTACGCAGCAGTGATTGAATTTTATCCCCAATAGCGTAGTTTTAGCGTAAAGCCCCAAACGAGAGTGGTTATATGAAGCCAGGTAAGAACGATACTAAATTGCTTAAACTCGCAATGGAAATTGGTGAGGGTTATGCAAAACGTCGCGGTTTTGAAAACTTTGGTGTTGGTATATCGCCAAAAGATAAAGTGGAATGTATTTACCGTTTATTGGTGCAAGATGGGCTAATTCAAGCATTAGCTGAAGATAATGATGATGGCCCAAATCGTAAGCATAAATTGATTTTGTGGATCAGTCGCCAACTTCCTGAAGATCATCCCCTTAAAAACTAACCCATGGGTGAGTTGCTTAGTTATTCCGATTACGTAAAAAGCCGAGATGTTCTCGGCTTTTTTAATGGCGACTGGAATGTAAAACTTATCCTTTCAGTTCTACTTCAATGTCAGTTTCTTCTGGTGATTTCATCACATCTTTAGGTTTAGTGACACTGCCCACAGGTGGGTAGGGCACTGTGCCTTTAAATTCATCACGGGTAGCTTCGCTGTAATTGGGAAAAGGTAAGGCATCTTCCTCGATTAATTGTTTAATGGTTTGCTCCGCTTGTTGTTGTACCTCGACGTCTGCGCTGCTGGCATTTTGTAGCATGACATTTTGACCAATAGGGGCAATTTTAATGTCTAACTGCTTTAAAATATTCAGTAAGTGAAAGTTTAAATCCTCAGCAATACCAAAATATTCATTGATATCACCGGTATCGATATAGGCATTTACGTTGACGACAAACGCATCACGCTCAATGGCAAGAAAACGCGCCCGCTGAGCAATCTCTAACACTCTGGGGTGTGACAATAATAATTTTCGCAGTTCCATTAACAGCATTTGCAGTTGCTCTTTACTGGTATCAAGGCTAATGCGCAGATCGTGCTTATAGCGGCGACGATCGATAACAGAGAAGTTTTCTAACTCTTGGGATGAAAATACCGAGTTAGGGATATGCACTACGGTGCGATCGAGTTTTCTGATCCGCGTCGAGCGTAAGCCAATTTCTTCAACTACGCCCATAGTGGTGCCAAAGCGGCAAAAATCCCCCGGTTTTATTGGTCTTGCAGCATATAAAGTTAATGCGCCGAAGACATTTTCTAATGGTTTTTGCGCCGCCAAGGCAATGGCTAAACTGCCGACACCTAGGCCGGTTAAAATGGTGGCCATGTTGTATCCTGAGCTTTCAAACCACATTAAGGCAATAACCACCACAATGACGATTTTTAATATTGCTACCATAGGCCTGAGTAAGGCCACGGAGTAGCTTTTATCTTGATCGTTTAATTGCTTGGATTTTATTGCGGAATACAATTCCACTAAACCTAAAATTAGAATGGTGTTGGCGATATACAGCAAGGTGCTGTTATCAAACCAAACCCTTGCCCTAATCGATAAACCTAATGACAGCGCCACATATTGCAAGCTCGAAAGATATAAAAACCAGCGCAAGCTGTTGCCTGAAAAACGGGTTAATCCAGCCAGTTTATGTTCAAATTTAGCGGCAATGGTTTTGGCGGCAATGCTGATTAATCCGGTGGCGATCCAACCAAAGAAAATACACAGAATAAAGATCAGCAGTTGCCAGTTTTCCATATGGAACATGGTGAATTGCGGTAAAACGTTAGCCAGTGCTTCGATTTGCGGGCTGTAGCCATATTCGTCCCATAGCTCAGGAACTTGGGCTATAGTGGCGTTAGAGATCTTCCAAATTTTGCCTTTTTTACCGTCTGGAACTCGCTGTAAATAGACCGGAACAGGGCCTTTACTGGTTTCTAGTACCCCTAACAAATCACGATAGCTTGGCAGTTTATCGTTAAGGTGTCCTTCTGGTTGATCGCTGATCTGCGAAAGGTCGAGGATGTTTTGTTTATTCCATAATATCGCCAGTTTACGCAGTAAATCGGCACCATCTTCGGGATTAATATCTTTGGGCAGGTAACGCAGATCAATAAACTCAGTGGCAGCTTCCCAGTCGTTTTCTTGTACCGCTCGACCGATTTCAATGAGGGCTGATAAAGGAGTTTCGCCATCTCGGGCGAGGGTGAGTCCACCTTGAGCTTCGGCTATGGCTTCACTGCGCTTTTCTGCTTCAGCAACTTTTTTTAAATTGATATCGTCCGCAGCCATGGCGGTTGGCATTAGGCTCGACATCGATAACAACACAAAAGCAGTAAAAAGCGTTCGCCATGTTGTTTGCAGCATGATTTTATCCCTAAAAGCGCAATATCTAGCTCAAATATATGTGTTTTAGCCTCAGACTGCTAGGGCGGCACACTTCTAAGTAAGTAAAAGTTACATAAATGGGTGTCTCAACTTTATCAACTTGCTCAACGTTACAGTAAGACACCCATTTTTTATTGCATATGGCAGGATGATACTGGTTCGTATCGATTGGCTAGCCTTTGCTCATTATTTACTTTTTTGTGGCTGTGTGCTGACCTCTGCCCCTGTTGAATTGGTGATGTCATAGTAAGCTTGATAAGCAAATTGACCGATGGCGATAACAATCAAAATAATAATGATTCGACTCATGGTGCCTGAAGCCGTGGTGGCTTTGTTCATTTTAATCGGCGATCTTTTTTTGCCGATGTTATTTTGTGTTGAGTTTTGGTGGGCATGGCTGTCTGATTTTGTGACAACTCCCACTATGTGCGCTTTGCTTGCTTTGATTTTACCGTCAGCTTGCTGCTCTACGATATACGCAATTTGATCACCTTGAATGGGCTTTCTCGCCATATGTTTAAGGGTTGAAATATGAATAAACACGTCCTTGCCACCTTCATCAGGCTCAATAAAACCGAAGCCTTTACTGCTATTCCAGCGAACTAATCGACCTGTTTCCATCATCACGAGTATGTTTCCTTTTTGAACGGCTAAATGTTTACAACACATTATAAAATTGACCAAGGCTATGCTAGGTTATTAATTCAATATAATAAATAGTAATTATCAGCGACTACGACTTTTAGCAGTCAAGATTCTCAGTCAAGATGAACAGTCAACAAGGAAGACACCATGACATTATCAGCACGCTTAACAGCCATACCAACAGCATTGTCGATATCACTGGCTTTAGCTGCAACGATAACCACCACCTCGTTACGCGCTGTAGATCTTGATGATTCAGTGACCAAAGCATTACCACAACTTGAACAGCTTTATACTCACCTTCATCAACACCCTGAACTGTCCTATCAAGAGAAAAATACCAGTGCCAGAATGGCAAAAGAGTTACGGCAATTAGGTTTTGAAGTCACTGATAATTATGGCGGCTACGGCGTGGTGGGCATATTCAAAAATGGCGACGGGCCTACGGTGATGATCCGCGCCGATATTGATGCTTTACCTATTATTGAACAAACGGGCAAAGCTTATGCATCGACAGTGACAACCCAAGATGCACATAACAATACTGTGGGCATTATGCATGGCTGTGGCCATGATATTCATATGACCAGCATGATTGGCGCAGCCGAGCAATTGATGTTGCACAAGTCAGCTTGGCAAGGCACTTTGATGATGGTAGCCCAGCCTGCAGAAGAAATGGGCGGCGGCGCAAAAGCCATGCTCAAGCAAGGTTTATTTAGCGAGTTTCCCACTCCTGATAAGGTGTTAGGTTTGCATGTCAGTGCATCTATTCCTGCTGGTAAAGTCGGCTCTATTAGTGGTTATGCATTGGCCAATGTGGATTCGGTGGATATCAGCATTAAAGGCAAAGGTGGCCATGGTGCTTACCCCCATTTAACTATCGATCCTGTGGTTCTGGCGGCGCGCACAGTATTAGCATTACAAACCATTCCAAGCCGTGAAGTGTCACCCCTTGAGCCAAACGTGGTCACAGTAGGTTCAATTCATGGCGGCTCAAAACATAATATTATTTCCAATGAAGTGAAGCTGCAATTAACTCTGCGATCATATAACCCTGAAGTACGTGAGCAGCAAATCGCTGCCATAAAACGTATCACTAAGGGCATTGCGATTAGTGCGGGTTTACCTGATGAACTGATGCCTGAAGTGTATGTGCATGAAGATGAAAAAATACCTTCGACTTATAATGACCCAGCATTGGCTGCCCAAGTTAAGGCCAGCATTGAAGCTGAACTAGGAAAAGATAATGTGGTGCTAGCGCCACAGGTTATGGCCGGAGAAGATTTTGGCTTATATGGCCGAACTGAGCAAAATATTCCGATCACTTTATTTTGGTTAGGGGCTGTTGAGCCAAGCGTGTATCAAGCCAGTATTGATAGCGGCGACAGCTTGCCATCATTGCATTCGAGTAAGTTTGCCCCAGATTATCCGTTAACTATCAGCACCGGCGTGCGGGCAATGACACGCGCGGCAATGGATTTGTTTAATAGTAGCAAATAAGCTTACTTTATCTGACTTAAAGCATGACGCTTATTTATAGCCTGAAGCATAGGATAAACGCTATAATTGAGCTTAACTTTTCGTTGTTAAATTGAGATCCCATGACCGTTATTTTTACCACCAATGTTGGCGATATCCATATTGAACTGGATATGGAAAAAGCCCCTGTTAGTTCGAAGAATTTTTTACAGTACTGTCAGGATGGCTTTTATGATTACACTATTTTTCATCGGGTGATAAAAGGCTTTATGATCCAAGGGGGTGGTTTTACTGCCAAGATGAAAGAAAAGCCCACTCGCGATCCTATCGTTAATGAAGCTAATCGTGGCTTGAGTAACACACTTGGCACCATAGCAATGGCAAGAACTGATGCGCCGCATTCGGCCACCGGGCAGTTTTTTATTAATACTGCTGATAATAGCTTTTTAGACCACACAGCGACCACCAACAGCGGTTGGGGTTATGCGGTTTTTGGCAGAGTGGTTGCCGGTATTGAAGTGGTCAAAGAAATTGAAAAAGCTAAAACGGCCACGGTAGCAGGTCATGACGATGTGCCTAAAACGGCGATAGTGATTGAGAAAGTCACCATTATCTAGTGAGCTATTAGCGCTGTTGTTAATCGTGCGGCTGTGAAAGAAGGGAAAGCCATGAGTCTATCTGTAGAAGATAATGCCCAATTAGTGCAGGCTAAGCAGTTACTTGAAAACCCCGGCTTAGCAGCCAAAATCACAGATTTTATTGGCTCGCCCATTGAGCAAGGTTTTGCGCTACTGCCTAAAAGTGTCAGTAATGGTATTGGCAAAGTCACAGAAATGGCGTTGATGAAAGCCTCGGATGCGGCGCTATTTACCATGAAAAACATCCCCCATGAGCAATCTTCTGATCGTTGGCACAAACTCGGTGTTGCAGTGAGTGGTGGTGTGGGGGGCTTTTTCGGCTTAAGCGCATTGGCATTAGAGCTACCGATTTCAACCACTATCATGTTGCGATCCATTGCCGATATTGCTCGCAGTGAGGGTGAGCAACTCGATGAAGTGGCCACTAAAATGGCCTGCATAGAAGTCTTTGCCCTAGGGGGTGAGTCAAATGATGACGATCAAGCTGAAAAAGGCTACTTTGCGGTGCGCACCGTATTAGCCAATTCAATTGCTGAAGCCGCTGAATACGTTGCCACTAAAGGCTTTAGTAAAGAAGCTGCGCCAATGATGGTTAAATTAGTGACCGTGGTGGCAGAGCGCTTTGGCGTGCAGGTGACTCAAAAGGTGGCCGCTCAAGCTGTACCTGCCATAGGCGCTGCGGGTGGGGCGATCATTAACACCTTATTTATCGATCATTTTCAAGACATGGCAAGAGGTCACTTTATCGTGCGTAAACTTGAGCGTAAGTACGGTGAAGAACTAGTAAAGCTAACCTATCAGACACTTTGATCTTGGCAAGATAAGTTGTTAGTCAATTCCTATTCCTTTTACAGCTTGAATCGTTCTCGATACGTAAGTGGTAACAATTTCATTGTATGAACTTTATTCAATCAAGGTTATCTTAACTATATAAGTTAAAGATAATGTTTAAGGATATGTTTTCAGGATGAATAAATTAACCCGCGCGCTATTGGTAGCAAGCTGTTGTATTTTACCTTTTATCCATCCAGCTTTTGCTGCAGATACAGAGCTAAAATTCACCACTTTTACAGTTGATACCGAATTTGAACTGACTCATCCAGTATTAAGCGTTAACTTACTCGATAATGAGGGCAATGAGTTACTAGCACTGGGTGTTGATGATGAACATCAGCGCTGGTTTGCTGTATACGGCATTGTCGATAAGCAATTAGTGATGCTAGATAAAGTATTATTAAACAAAGATATTTATAGCTTTGATATTAATGAAATCGACTCTAATACTGATAGCATGCTTGCGCTGCAACAGCTGTATTTCGTCACTGCAGAGCAATTACTACGTTATGCCCCAGTTACGGCTAATAGCGCTATTAACAAGCTAGATGTGAGTATGCTCCCAGCAGATGCGATCTCCGCTGATGACATGCTAGTGCAAGATCCTTCAGCTTCACTTTCACCTAAACAAATCACCAGCCAACAAACAGATACTGCAGCAAAACCGCTTTCTGGTGAGTTAGTTGCCGTTGCTGATATTAATTCATTAGCTGTTACAGGCCATGCTGATTTTATCTCTCGTGGTGATTTTGTCAGTGATATTAATAATGATGATATTGCTGATGTACTGATAAGTGACTTTAGAGAAATGCATGTATTGCTCGGTGCTGGTAATACTCAATTCATCCGACAATCACTGCCGTTACTGCCTCAAGTTGAGCTGACCAATAATGGCGCTGAATATAGCCGCGCTACGCTTTATCACAGTGATATGAACTTTGATGGTCGCGATGATATTGTCAAAGTCGGTGAGGGCTCGCTCGAAGTGTATTATCAAAACGATCAAGGGCAGTTCGCCGCGATCGCAGAATATATTTCGGTGAGTCAACCCATCAGTGGTATTGATTGGTGGAATAAGCGTGATGCCTATGGCAAATCATTAGATCAAAGTGATTTGCTATACCGTAAAGTTGAGCGTATTGGTGATGTGAATGGCGATGAGATTACTGACTTGGTGGTCAGATATACCAAAAGCTCTGGGGTGTTTGATCGTACCAATGACTATGAAATTTACTTAGGACGTAATAACGATGGCTTGGTGGCTTTTGGCCGCGAACCTGAGACGATTATTAAAGCTGAAGGTACCTTAACAGGGCTACGTTTTGATGATATTGATAATGACAATGTCGATGAGGTGATTGTGTCAGGTTTTGATATTAGTATTTCGCAGATCGTCAGCGCCTTGCTGTCTGGCAGTATTGATCAAGATGTTCATGTGTTTAAAATGAATAGTGCGAATAAATTTGGTGAAAAGGCCAATGCCAGTAAAGAAGTTGAATTAAACTTCAGCCTAAGTTCTGGCCAAAGTGGTGAGCCTGTCGTGGCCTTAGCGGATATCAATGGCGATGGTTATAAAGAGTTATTGTTGTCTGATGATAATGAAACCTTAGATATTTATTTGGGTCAGGCAGGTAGCGCGCCTTTTAGTAAACGATCTCAGCAATGGGATATGATCATTCCAGTTGAAGGTTCGATGCTGTCGGCAACCGATATCAATGCCGATGGTAAAGATGATTTATTAGTTAAATTTGGCAAACAAGATCCTGACAATCTGCAGCGAAGCTTCTCAGTACTATTGGCGCAGTAATCAGTTTTAAGGCTTATAACGCCTCAAAACACACACGAAAAGAACCAGCAATCACTTGCTGGTTTTTTTGTGCTTTCAATTTGGTTTTGGCGATTAAATGAACTACAAAATGACTAATTAAATGATGCCTTTATTGATAAAACCGATGTGAATAGGGCTAAATATTAGTGAATGCTGAAACTGATCTAGATCATAAAATCGATTAAATATTGTAAAAATCAGTTTAGATTTTTGCTGATCTAAGTACACTGCATCTAAACATGTAAATATTATGCATGATTAAATTCAGGAGCAAAGTGATGTTTTGTATTCAATGCGAACAAACAGTTAGAACCCCAGCAGGCAACGGTTGTAGTTATTCTCAAGGTATGTGCGGTAAGTTAGCATCTACGTCAGATCTACAAGATTTATTAATCTACATGTTGCAGGGCGTTTCTGCTTATGCGGTTAAGGCGCGTCAGTTCGATATCATCGATGCCGAGATTGATACCTTTGTTCCTAAGGCATTTTTTGCCACATTAACTAATGTGAACTTTGATGATGGACGTTTAGCTGATTACGCACATCAAGCTCAAACTTACCGTAACAAGTTAAAAGCGGCATACGAACAAGCCTGCGCTGAAAAAGGCGTTGCTGCTGAAGAAGTGATAGCTCAAGCTGAATTTAACTTAGCGGCTTCTCAGCCTGAAATGCTACTACAAGCTCCAGTTGCACTGCCAAACCGTGGTGACGATGTTAATGAAGACATCATGGGCTTACGTTTACTTTGCTTATATGGCCTTAAAGGCGCAGCAGCTTACATGGAGCATGCACGTGTACTTGAGCAAACTGATGCCGATGTGGCCGGTGAATTTCACCAAATCATGTCATTCCTTGGCGAAGACTCAGTTGATGGCGACAAGCTATTTGCTACCGCAATGGAAATCGGTCAATTAAACTATCGCGTAATGGCGATGTTAGATGCGGGTGAAACGACGGCATTTGGCCACCCTGAGCCAACTGAAGTAAACACCAAATCATTTAAAGGTAAGGCGATTTTAGTGTCAGGTCATGACATGAAAGATTTAGAACTTATCTTAGAGCAAACTCAAGGTAAGGGCATTAACGTCTATACCCATGGCGAAATGTTACCGGCATTAGCTTATCCTGCATTTAAAAAGTTCCCACACTTAGTGGGTAACTACGGCAGCGCATGGCAGAACCAACAGCGTGAATTTGGCACTTTCCCAGGCGCTGTTGTGATGACCTCAAACTGTATTATTGACCCTAATGTGGGCGATTATTCAGATCGTATATTCACCCGTAGCATTGTTGGTTGGCCTGGTGTTGCTCACATCGAAGGTGAAGACTTTAGCGCTGTGATTGACAAAGCCCTTGAGCTTGAAGGTTTTAGCTACGATGAAATCCCACATGCGATTACGATTGGTTTTGCACGTAATGCCTTAATGGAAGCGGCACCAACAGTAGTTGAGAACGTGAAAAATGGGTCTATTAAGCACTTTTTCTTAATCGGTGGTTGTGACGGCGATAAATCTGAACGTAGCTACTTTACTGACTTAGCTAAATCAGTGCCTGATGACACCATTATCCTGACCTTAGGGTGTGGTAAGTACAAGTTCAACAAACTTGAGTTTGGCGATATTAATGGTATTCCACGTTTATTAGATGTGGGTCAATGTAACGATGCTTACTCTGCTATACAGTTAGCCTTAGCATTAAAAGATATTTTTGACTGTGATATCAATGAACTGCCTTTAAGCTTGGTACTGTCTTGGTTTGAGCAAAAAGCGATTGTGGTGTTACTGACACTATTATCACTGGGCGTTAAAAACATTCGTACAGGCCCAACTCCGCCAGCATTTTTGACTGAAAACTTAGCAAAAGTGTTAGAAGACCAATTTGGTTTACGTAACACCACTGATGTTGAGTCAGATCTTAAAGCGATGATTAATGCGGCTTAAATAGTGGTTATTGGGTGATATAGGCTTAGCGCTTATATCACCTTTTTATTGTCTGTTTTTTACTTTCTACTTCTAACACATGGTTTCCCATACAGGTGCAATATGAGTTCATCAGGATTTTCATTTTCAGCAGCGTTATCAGCCGCCCAATCAACAAAAGATGACAACAAAAAGTCAGTTGCTAAGGTCAGCGCTGCGCCGAGTTTTTCAATATCGGGTGCATTGGCTGCCACAGCAAAGAAAACGGCTGAGGTTACAACTACTGCTGAAGCAAAAAAATCCATCAATGCAAATCAGTTATTATTAAATGCTGATGAGTGGCAACGTGGTGAAGTGCAATTGCGCTGTACTGAAAAATGGCATGAAACCCATGATGTAGTGAGCTTTCGTTTTCAAGGTTTAACCCCTGTTAAGTTTAACTACAAACCGGGGCAATTTATTACCTTCAAATTAGAGATTGAAGGCGAAATAGTTTATCGCAGTTATACCATGTCATCGTCTCCATCTAGACCTTATTCAATTGTGGTCACGGTGAAGCGCATTGCTGGTGGCAAAGTGTCAAACTTTTTAGCTGATAAGGTTAATCAAGGCGATATCATCACCTTAGTCGGCCCAGATGGCGCCTTTAACTTAGTGGATATAGCGGCTGAAAAGTATTTATTTTTAAGTGCTGGCAGTGGCATTACCCCAATGTATTCAATGTCACGTTGGCTGCTCGATACCAAAGTAGGCAGTGATATTGCCTTTGTGCACAGCGCTCGAACAGATGAAGATATTATCTTTGCTGATAGCTTAGGTGCGATGGCTTATCGCAGTGCTCAATTTCAATTAAGTTACCTGCTTGAAAATGCAGATGAGCTTGTTGAAGGCGTTAATCATACTGGCAACGACAGCCGTATGTTAGGCCGTATCGATATTGAAAAGCTGCAAGCATTAGTGCCTGATTTTATGACTCGCACCATTTTTGTGTGTGGCCCAGAGCCTTACATGGTGTCAGTTAAATCCTTGATTGAAACCAGTGGTTTCGAGATGAAAAACTTCCATCAAGAAAGCTTTACTGGCGCGGTTAAATCACCCCCAAGCAGCACAAATACTGCGGCTACAACTAGCAACTTCATGCTTTCAATCAAGGATAAAAAAGTTGCATTATCGGCTGAGCAAACCTTACTTGATGGCATAGAGTCTGAAGGGCTACCGATAATCGCAGCGTGCCGAAGTGGTGTGTGCGGCGCCTGTAAGTGCCAGGTGACCTCAGGGACTACTGAATCTAGCAGTACCATGACATTAACAGCTGAAGAAATTGCCGCAGGGTATGTATTAGCGTGCTCGACTAAAATCACTTCAGATGTCAGCTTAAAAATGTAAGCTAATTTGCAGCAAGATTTAATTTAAGAACAGTCAGCTATGCTGACTGTTTTGCTTTGTGGCAAAAATAATAAATGGGGCGCCTTATCCCCTTAGCTAAGAATGATCAGTTTGCTTGCAGGACATGAGATGCAATAAATCCGACCCAACTGGCGATAAGCAACACCCAGGGTAAATATGACTTCTGAGACTGTGGCGGCTGCTGCTGTTCAACTACATCATGGTTGAGCTGGTTTTTAGCTTTAAGATTCTGTTTCCGCTGTTTATCAGCCCCACGAGCTTTGGCTTTCTGCAACTTCTTATATTCAGCTATACCTTTCTCAATACCTTGAGCGATGAGTTTGGTCTGTTCTTTAGTTTGTGAAGGTTTTTGAGTAGCCTTAGCCATTTTCATTGCTTCAGCTTGGGTTTCTTGAGAGATACTTTTTGCCATGTTGCTCTACTTCTTGATTAGATTGCTGCTTAGTTACTACTTTAACAGCCTCGTGGGCGGCTCACTATAGCCAATCAGCGTCTAGATGATAATTCAGTAGGTTAATTTTTGTTAAACCATGAGCTAACGCAATAGTGGAATAGTGATTGTGTCGTAAAATAGCTTTTTAACTGTTGAGGAATTCTAATGTCAAAATCAATTCATGGTCGTAACGTTATCAAATTGATGAAAGATCAAAATACCCCGCAGCCACAACAACAATGGCTGGCGTTGATGGCAGCAGAATTTGGTGAAAATGCAGAGTTTCATACTTGTCGTGCCAGTGATATGAGCGCCGCACAGTTAGTTGAACTGTTTATTAGCAACGGTCGTTTAACTGAAACTGAAGCTGGTTTTGTGATTAATCAATGTGGTCACTGTGCAGGTAAAGAAACCCAAGAGGCAACGGCTTAGTCGCGGATTCGGTTTTCTTTAAGACAAAAATGCCAGTCACTGACTGGCATTTTTGTATCTGTGTTTAGCTTTAACTAAGCCCTAAAGCGAGCGGTTAAACTCGCGTATTAAGCGCTAGCCCATAAAGCTTAAATAGCCTTGCAAGATAATGGCATTCACAATATCAATAAAGAATGCCCCTACAATAGGCACTACCATAAAGGCTTGTGGCGACGGACCTGTACGTGAAACTAATGCGCCCATGTTCATTACCGCAGTTGGGGTTGCGCCCATACCAAAACCACAATGACCACCAGCCATCACTGCAGCGTCATAGTTTGAGCCCATTAATCTAAAGGTAACAAAGTAGGCAAACACCGCTAAAATAGCCGCTTGAGACACTAAGATGATTAATAGCGGTACCGCTAAATCAAATATTTCCCACAGCTTAAGGTTCATTAGCGCCATCGCTAAGAACAGTGACAAGGACACAGTACCTAAAATATCAACACATTCACTGTTGATTTTGTAGCCGCGACTCAACTCAGTGGCGTTGGTGATGACCACGCCAAAGAATAAGGCATAAACAAAGTCAGGCATTTTTAACCATGCAATATCCATGGAGCTAACAAATTTGCCGAACCACTTAGCCCCAGCCACACATAGCAGCAGAATGAATAGCACTTCTAAAATTTTCTTACCGGTAACGCGATCAATTTCTAATTGGTCATAGGTTACTAAGTCAGGATGATCTACGTGATGATTACCACCCACACCATATGAAGAAACAAGGTTATGTTTATTGATAAGGCGCTGGGCAACTGGACCACCAATAATACCGCCCATGACTAGACCAAAGGTGGCCGCTGCCATGGCAAACTCTAAAGTATTAATACCATAGTTGTCTTGGAAGGTTTGCGCCCAAGCAGCACCCGTGCCGTGACCACCTGATAAGGTAATTGAACCAGCGATTAAGCCCATTATCGGCTCTAGCCCTAAAGCGCTGGCTAAGCTAACGCCCACCGCATTTTGAATAATGATATATAAAGATGCAATGCCTAAAAAGACAATGACCTTAGTACCGCCTTTCATTAATAGCTTATAACTTGCCGCTAACCCCACGGTACTGAAAAACATCAGCATCAAGGTATTTTGCATTGAAAGAGTAAATTCTAAACTGATTTTGTTGAAGTGTAATATGGTGATTACGCCTGCAACGATAAGTCCACCCACGATGGGTTCTGGGATATTATATTTTCTGAAAGAAGGTACGTGTCGATTAATTGTATGGCCAATGAATAGTACCAAAATTGCCACGAGGAAAGATTCAAGCTCTCCAATAGAATAAACAGTATTCATGGAACTCCTTTTGTTTTGCACTGAATGAGTTACACAATGTGATTAGATATCACAATTAGATATGCATAAATATTTTGCTTTAATTTATTAGTTATATTGATTATAGAGGAACTTAGCGGTAAATATCATGGGGATTGCCTTAAAAGGCCAAGTGTCGTTCATTTGTTGAGCTGATTTAACAAGTTATTAAAAGCTAAACCCTTGATGTTAATTGTAAAGGTGGCTTTGTTAGCTTAATTGCACTGCTTATGTTGTGAATTTGCAGGTGGAGAATCTGAGTTTTGAGGAATAAAAAGTCACTTTAGTGACTGTATCTGGCTCTGTTTAAGATAAATAATTGCCGCTAGACTCAATCAAAGCAGATTACATAGTATGTTTTATGGTGTGTGCTATTTATTCTAAAACTGAAAAATTGCTCATTGGAGTGGTTTGCCGATGCTGATGTTTATAGATATATGAGCGAAATAAAAGGAAGTTCATTTCGCTCATATAGCGCTGGCTAAAGCGGGCGAATAGGTACTTTTATGTACTTTAAATAAACCTGTAACAGCCAAATGCTAAAGGGTATTAATCAACAGCAACCATGACATTGCTAGCTTTAATAATCGCGTAAGCATTGCCGCCCACGGTTAAGCCAAGTTGCTGACAAGACTTTTTAGTGACTACTGATGTGATCTCAACTCCTGGTGCAAGTTCAATGACCACTTCATTGTTTACAGAACCCTCTTCGATTGAGGTGATTTTACCAACCAGTGAATTACGAGCGCTGATTTTCATAATATTTAAATTTCCTATTAATGAGTCAATATGCTGATATTAATTATAAAAATAAGGTATTTATAATTTTTAAAGCGAAATGTATGGCTCGTTCCACTGTGCGTAAAAATGAACCATGAGCCTAAGTTTAATTGATAAATTCAATTTTGCTTGTTCAGAGGTTAAGTTTTGCGAGGGATAAGTGCTAAAAAATTAGTAAAACCTAATGGGTTAATTGATGGGCGTTATGAATAGAAAATAATGGCCTATAAAGTAAAAAGCCAGCTTGTATCTATGATGCAAGCTGGCTTTTTTTATCATTAAGAATCAATCAATCAATCAATCGTTAGTGCGACAACCTTTAGGGGATGGTTATCATCAAATGACGGGAAGTCTTCATGGCAATGCAACCATTCAATTGAGCTGACACTGCGGCCTTGTTTTTCAACACAGCGCACTAAGCTGTTGAGCCAGGCTTGTCGTTCCACTTTGGCGACATTGTTACAGCACACTATGGTGCCACCACTTTTTGTTGTTAGCATGGCAGGCTTAAATAAGCCTTGGTAATCATTAATCAGGTCAACGGTGCCAAATGGGCTTTTTGCAAAACGTGGCGGATCTAAAAATACCAAATCAAATTGAGTCGCAGCTAACTTAGGGTACTTAGGTAATTTTTGCCCGCGGCGGCCACCAACCTTAAGACCAGCTAATTGACGCAGCGCAGGAAAGGCATCGCTTTGAATGAACTCACAAGTATCAGCCACCTCATTGAGCTCAGCATTCTTTTTACCCGCAGCCAAAGCAAATGATGAGAAATCCACATTAACTGCCCGAGTTGCACCGCCTATGGCTGCTGCAGTGCCAATACCGCAAGTGTATGAAAATAGGTTTAGTACGGTTTTGCCTTGGCTATTGGCTCTGACATATTCTCTACCGATACGCATATCGAGAAACAATAACGGATCTTGGCCTTCATGGCGTAATTTTGAGGTGAACTTGATGCCATTTTCTTGGATAACTTGCTCTGAGCAGGCAAAGTCATTGAAGTCATCAGCAAGATTATTTTCAATGCGTGAATTACGTTTAGCACGGTCATTGTAGATAATAGGTAACTCAAGATGTGCGTTAAGGATTTCGGTTATTTGCGTAAGTTGTTGCTCAGTTAAGGTCTGATGGAATGTTTGAATGAGCCACGCATTACCATAACGGTCAATATTAAGCCCATTTTCGCCTTCAACTGTGCCATGAAATACCCGAAAACAATCGGTTTGTTGAAGCGCTGCTTGTTTAAAAAATTCAGCGCGTTGATTAATGGCGTGAGTAAGAGAAGACTGCAATGACATAGTTGTGCTCGTTAGCATGAAAAGGCAAAAACAGATTATACCAAGCTTATAGCGGCTTGTCGGTATGTGTTAGAGCTTGTAAGTGAGCTTTTATTGACTCGCCACATTTTACAGTAGCAACAAGCACTGATAATACGCTTACAATTTACTATTCAAAAGTAACAAATTGTAGCTTAGCCCTATGTTTTAATTGAATTTGGCGACTTGCTGTAAGTAAATATGTTATCTTTTATATACTGTAAATGTATGAAATTAATAACAATAGTTTTTTATATCGTGATTACCGAGCTACATAGCAGATAATGCTTTTGGGGCTTGTTGGCTCACCTATGTTGCCGTTAAATTTAGACTTTACCGTGACGGTTATTAGCTTTAGTTATGCCAACTGTTTTTTATTCGATTTACTCATCCGACACATTCAGTCTAAAACGACGAGGTTCATTTGAATCATCTGCTGCGCCATTCACTATTACCCGTATTATTGCTTTTTTTTTGCGGTATTTTTTCGACCGCAGCAACTGCAGCAAAGCCGCCAGTTTTCGATTTATTAGATGAGATTGCCAGCATTGAACACGGGCCGCAATTAACGGCGTTATATCTTGGGGCTGATAAAGACCCTGAAGGCACCTTAACGGCTTTAGAGCAACTAAAATCCCAAGGTGTTATCGATGGTAATGACTATTTTAAAACCATTTATTATCTGATCCTTTATAACGTTCAATTTGTACTGTCTGATGTTGAGGCGGCAGAAAAAACCACTAAAACCTTATATCAATTTGGCCTAGATAGCGGCCAAGACTGGATTGTGGCCGAAGGCCTAACCATTAAAGGCACCTTGGCGGCGAGAAAAAGTGAAGGTAAAAAAGCGCTGCGACTGATAGAGCAAGCGATCAGCTTAGCCGAACAACTGCATTATGACCGCTTACTGGCTCGTGCACTTAATATACGAGGCATAATTCACTCACGTAGTTTAGCTTATGAATTAGCGATTGAGGATTATCAAAGAGCGATTAAACTGGCTGAAACCACCAATAATAGCGATTTTGTATTTAAGTTATATTCAAATATATCAGTGCTTTATTCTATGGTTGAAGATTGGCCTAGCGCGATTGAATACAATAAAAAAGCCACTGAGTTATATCTTAAAAGTGATAATGTCAGCTTTGAGTACTTAGTGATCCTATACAGTAATGCTAGTAACAATATGCTAGAAATTAATGATATAGAAGCGGCGACCCAATACAGTGAAAAAAGCATTGCCGTGGCACGGGAGTCCAATAATAACCAGCTTATTGTCAACGCCTTAATGACCCAGACCCACTTATTAATTAGTCAGCAACTCTTTGCTGAGGCTGAGCCAGTGGCAATGGAATGTGTTGAGCTCGCGAAGCAAGTGCATGATCAATTACCTTATAACGAATGCTTAATGGGTCTCGGCGAGGTCAGTTTATTTAAGGGTGATAGCGCCACTGCTGGTGATTATGCCAACAATGCCATGGCAGGGCTTAAGGCCATTGATAACCAAGACTCACTATTAAAGTCCTATGAATTATTGGCGCGAGTCTATCAAGCACAGCAGCGATACCCTGAGGCCATTGAGCAATTAACCACTTATTATGAAGGCACCCAAAAGCTGCTTTTCAATCAGCGTGAAGAACAGTTATTTGCCTTAAAAGCCTTGTATGAAGGCCAGCTTCAAGATGAAAAAATTGCCTTATTAACCGCAGAAAATGAACTGAAGGCCGCCACTCTTGATAAAAAAGAGCTACAAGAAAGAATATGGTTGTTAGCTTTGGCTATTTTAGCTATTGGCTTAGTGTTATTAATTAGACGTTACTTTTTAAGTGAAAAGAACATCGATAGCCTGCGAACATCAAATAAAAGTTTGTATAAAGCTTCAAATAACGATCAACTCACAGGACTACACAACCGCCGCTATATCGAGCACTTTATTCATCATGAGCTAACCGCATTTCCGAATGCTTATTATTGTATGTTGATGATTGACTGCGATAACTTTAAAAAAGTGAACGATAATTATGGTCATGATACTGGGGATATCGTGCTCACAGAAATTGCCAAGCGTTTATCGAACAGCATTCGTAAAGGGGATGTATTAGTACGATGGGGCGGTGAAGAGTTTATTATATTATTGCAAGTTGACGAAGCCGACCCCACCTCTCTGGATGAAGTGTTAAGCCGTTTTAATCAGGCTATTAGCACTGAAGCCGTTATAACTCCAGCTGCTGATTTAGTGGTGACAGTATCGATTGGCGCAAGTCGACCGACAACAGCCAAAAGGCTAGTCGAAGAGTGGGATTCAATCCTCAAACTTGCCGATACCGCGTTATACCAAGCTAAACAAGCTGGACGCAATTGCGCGGTTATTGCGGAAAAATAACTTATTCAGGCAAATGCACTTTAAAGGTTTTATCGGCGATAACTTTGCCGTTTAGCTCTAGGGTCATGCGCCAGTTGCCGACTTTGTTGTCAATTGGCGCCCAAATACAGTCTCCAAGGTAAAACTTCCAATCGTTTTCTTTGATGTACACTTCACCATCGAAAGGCGCTTGAATATTGCCTTCTGCATCGGGAATATCGGGGTGATAAATACAGTAACCTAACACTTGATTTTTGGCTTTGCGAATACGGGTGACAAAGCCAAATTCAATGTCTATTTCAGCAGGCACATGTACGGTGGCTTTTAAAAATCTTGGCAGTTCATCACTATCAGAATCCCATTGACTGAAAATCCCCGCTTGAATAATACTGACATCTGCTTTTAATTTACTCATATCTTGTAGATCTCTATAGCTAACGCTAGTCCTTTCTTTAATCCTTGCTCAGCTGGCTAATAGCGGCTTGCATTGCAAACTCATAGCCCTGAATGCCTAAGCCGCAAATTACCCCGACCGCTTTATCTGATAAATAAGAATGATGTCTAAAAGGCTCGCGAGCATGAACATTTGAAATATGGACTTCAATAAACGGAATATTCACCCCAAGCAGTGCATCGCGCAGGGCGACACTGGTGTGGGTAAAGGCGGCAGGATTGATCACAATAAACTTGGCATCAGTGGCATGAATCGCATTGATAAGTGCATGTTCGGCATTAGACTGGATATGATCAAAGTCTAATTCGGCACCATGGGCTTGAGACTGACACTTTGCCACAATGGTGTCTAAGTTATCGCTGCCATAAAGGCCTGGCTCACGACGGCCTAATAAATTTAAATTAGGGCCATTAACTAGTAAAATCTTGGCTTTGGGCGTCATGCACTTTCCTTAAAATTGCTACTGATGAGTATTGATAATACCGAATAAGGTTAATTTATCATGTAATTATTGCCATAAGTGGATAAATTTTCATGGCTGTATTAAGGCGAGTTTGAAAACGATTGCAGCTTAATAATCAGATTTGTTTTTTCGTAGCGCTTTCGTAGCGCCGCGCTGCTTTTTGGCATCGACTCTGCGGCGTTGACTGCCTTTAGTTGCTTTGGTGGCAATACGTTTTTTTTGCACTATACCGACACTTTTTACTAGCTCAATAAACTGCTCTAATGCCAGCTGACGATTAAAATCTTGGCTGCGGCTTTGTTGGCATTTTATGATCACTTTACCGCTCTTAGTAATGCGATGATCGGCTTTGGCCAATAGCTTTTGCTGATAAAACTCAGGTAGCGATGACTGACGTATGTCAAAAATAATCTGCGCTGCAGTGGAAACTTTATTAATGTGCTGCCCACCAGCGCCGCTTGAACGGATAAATTGCCATTCAATTTCATTATCTTCGATGCTGACGCTGTTGGTTATCTTGATCATTATATGATTCTACTTTTTACCATTTACTTGGGTCTATTTAAGGGGGCTGATTCGAGTTTATTGTTTGTTACCACTTGAGTTTAACAAACTTTTGTTTAGTACTGCGGATAAGATTTGTTACTATCAATAATTATCTAGAAACTAGGCCACATTGACCGTTTGGAGTTGCTTTATGTTGTGCCAAATCCCCGATATCGCTAAAGGCGTTATTAGCTTATTCGTTAGTGGGCGTTTATCTACCCAAGACTATCGCACTCAACTACAACCTTTAATCACAGACTATCGCGAGCAAACTGGTAAGGTTTTCTTATACATAGAGGCGGACGTGTTACTTGAAGGTTGGGATGTCAGCTCCTTGTCTGGGGGCGATAAAGTGCAATTACCCCATTTTGATGCATTAGTGTTTGTCGGCGGCCCTGACTGGGTTGGTAATGCGGTAAATTTACTCGGCCCTTTTATGCAGGGCGAAGTGGCATGGTTTCCACTTGAACAAAAGCAGCAAGCCATAGCTTGGCTACAACAATAATTATATTTGGTTAATTATCTCAAGGAAGTAGAAAATATGTCAGTGACACAATCATATTCAAAAATCGCCGCTGTATTAAGCGCAGGTTTATTAATTATCGGTCTAAGTGCCTGTTCACCAGAAGTAGGCAGTGAGGCGTGGTGTAAGCAAATGAAAGAAAAACCTAGCGGTGATTGGACTGCTAATGAAGCGGCTGATTATGCGAAGCATTGTGTATTTTAATTGATTTTTTAGCATGATAATTTGTGATCTAAGTATTGCTTGATGAATTTAATGGTCGCGAGTGGTGAACTTTCAGTTACACTCGCAGTCATATTTACCGATTCAGTTACACAACTTAATCGCTAAGATTTAATCACTCAGAACCACTAAGGTACGCTTTGCACTCATTGGTCGTTATTCAAAAATATGCCAAGTATATGATCGCCGTTATGTTACTGCAGTTTTTCAGTACTAACTTTGGCGGGCATCAACTGCATCTTGGAGAAAGCGAACAAGAAGACGTAAATCATTCACATTTGGTTTTTTCTGCCCCAGTAGATATTTGTGATAAGAATGATGTTGATAGTTTATTTGCCGTAGCAGACCATCAACATGCGACCAATGATAATACTCAAAACCAAAGCTATGAGCTTTGTTTAGATTGTCAGTGTCACGGTGGTTCAGCCACTGCCATTGGCATTGTGGCTAATCTGCTGCCAAGTATTCCCTTTTCTGAATCACCAAAAACCTTCATTGAAGATTACTTACCGCCTGAATCTCGTCTAAGTTACCGCCCCCCTATCGCATAAATCCTTTTTGATTTTTATGTGATTAATATTATTTCTCACCATTATCTAATTTGTATCAATTCAGCTCAGTAGTGCCATCTAGTCTTTATTGGCTAAATGAGAAACTGTGTATGTGTCTGTCGCTTTTAGCAGTACTAACACACTGAACTTAGATAATTTTTTACTGAAAAATATTAATCGTAAATTTGACAATAGCGTTTCAGTTAATACTGAAATCTAGGATTTATGATGAGAAAAACCCTCATTGCGACTGCAATTGCGATACCGCTATTTGCAGCTAACGCGCATAGTTCGACACCTGATGTCGACAAAAATATTGGCTCTAATGGGAGTCTCGCGGCACTAACGCAATCACAAACAGCAGTTCATTCAAGTGTGAATGTGTGGCTCCCCGAGTTAATGACGCAATTTGAGCAACTGCCTGAGGTGAGAGCCCAGAAAGTGTTGATGAAGCAAACTAAGCTGGCGTTAACTTCGGCAGATAATGCCATTTATAATCCAGAGCTTGGCTTGGATTATCAAAACGCCCCCGGTGATGACACTTACTCAATCGCAGTGAGTCAAACCATTGATTGGAGTGATAAACGCGGTGAAGCGGTTCGAGTGGCACAGTTAGAATCTGAAATGGTGCTAGCGTCAATTGAACTTAACCGCAGTCAGTTATTATCGCAGCAGTTACTGGCATTGGCTAACCTACAACAGAATCAGAAATTGTTGGCATTTAATCAGCAGCAATTTGATTCAGCCCAAAGGCAATTAGCGCTTGCTAAACAGCGTGCTGAAGTGGGCGATATCTCAATGGTTGAGCTGCAACTGATGCAATTGGATGTGGCCAATAATGCTGCTGACTTAGCGATTGCAGAGCAAGAAATGCTCAACGCAGAAACTGCCGTTTATGGCCTATTAGGGCCAATATTATTTTCAAACCCATCTCAATCTGCTGAAGTCATGACCCATAATTTACTGAATATTGACTACCTTGCCTTAGCTAAAATTCCGAGTTTTCAATCGGTATCGCCGCAATTGCCAGCATTAAAAAGTGCTTATCAACAAGTGATGCTCACCAAGCTGACAGTAAACCAAATGAAAGCTGATCTCGCTGAAGACCCAAGCATTAGCTTAAGTGCTGAGCGCGAAGGCAGTGACAATAAGTTTGCTGTTGGTGTCTCAATTCCATTGCAAATTCGCAATAACTACAGTGATGCAATCGCCACCGCCAGCGAAGATATTAGCATCGCAGAGCAAGCTTATTTAGTGGAAGAGCGACTCATGCAGCAGCAATGGATGCAATTTAATCGAGCGGTGCCGCGGTTGTTACAACGATATCAGCAGTGGGAGGATTTGGTGCAAAAATCAGGTCAGGCTGCATCCTCTGCTTTATCGACGCAATGGCGTAGTGGCGATATTGCCACCAGCGACTATTTGCAAAGTCAGCAGCAAATGAGCAGTAGCTACATTGCCGGCTTAAGGCTGGAGGCAAGCTTGTATGAAAATTGGCTTGCTTGGATGGGCAATAGTGGTCAGCTTGAGCAAATATTGCGTGAGCAATTGACCTCAAGGGATATGACCCAATCACTAAAAATAGCCAATTAAACCCACTATATTAGTTACTGAATATTAAGCATTCTTATGTTGTTGATTGACGTTTATGAACCGATAAACAGTCGCAAATGAACGCTATCGCAAAGCGTTATCAATAACCGCTTTTATATCAGTAAACCCCCGCAATAACTGCGGGACACATAGGTAATAAAGATGAAAAATATGCAACTAAATCCTTCTACACAGGCGATTTATCAATTTAAATCGGATGACATAAGTGCGACCTACTCAAACCGTCTCAAAGGTGGTTTTTTAAGAAGTATTAGCTTTGGGTTATTGATGGCTGTGACTGTTGGTATGGCTGTTGGTATGAGCGGATGTGTTTACGCTAATACGGATGCTGCACAGGCAAATATCCACAGCAGTGAAGAGCATGCTGCAGAAGCTCATGTGACAGAAGAGCAGGCTCCTGAAAATAATGAACCCCAAGATGAAAAAGGCGTAACTGAGACAGCTGCAGCTCTAGTCGAAAAAAGTAATGACACAGTCGATGATCACAGTGATGAAGCGCTGGTATTAAGCGAACAGCAACAACAACTTGCTGGTATTAATGTTGTCAGCCTCAGTGCTGGCACGTTTAATTTAGATGATGTTGCTACTGCCACATTGATTGTCGATCGCGATCGCACCATGACCATAGCGCCGCAATTAGATGTCAGAGTATTAAAGCGCCACGTCGTACCGGGGCAAGAAGTGACTCTAG
Source organism: Shewanella sp. 10N.286.48.B5 (assembly GCF_002874355.2). NCBI lineage: Bacteria > Pseudomonadati > Pseudomonadota > Gammaproteobacteria > Alteromonadales > Shewanellaceae > Shewanella > Shewanella sp. 10N.286.48.B5. The sequence continues at coordinate 3,284,993 of NZ_MCVG02000001.1, read as the reverse complement.
GACAAGTACTGTTGACCTTAGGGGGGGTCGCAGTTGCGCAAGCTCAGGCTGATTATATTACAGCGGCCGCTGAGTTGAGCCGAGTAAATCGCATGAATAAGAATACCGTAACGGCCAGTCGGCGCTTACTGGCTCAAGTTCAAGCCGAGTTAACCCGAGCAAACCTTGAAGCAATTAAAATGTCGCCTGAACAGATAGTGGCGTTAACTTCAAAGCCGAGTGAAATAGGTAGTTTCAAATTACTGGCACCCATTAGTGGCCGTGTTCAACAAGATGTCGCCATGTTAGGGCAAGTATCTGCAGGCGGTGCGCCATTAATGCAGTTAACTGATGAGTCGCACTTATGGGTTGAAGCGCAACTGTCAGCTATACAAGCTGATGGTATTGAATCTGGCGATAAAGCCATGGTAAAGGTGGGCAAGGTCTCGATTGAAGGCACGATTATTGGTCGTTCGCATGAACTCAACCCGATTACACGTACCGAGCAAGTGCTTGTCAGTATCAATAATACTGAGTACGGCTTGCATGCAGGGCAATTTGCCGAATTATATTTACCTAATGCGCTTAATGGCGGTGTGGTGTTACCCGACGCAGCACTAACTCGCGGCGGTGATGGAGATTGGCAGGTGTTTATTCAAGTTGAGGATGGCTTTGAAGCGGTAGAAGTTGAAGTCGTTGAACGTCAACGTGGCATGAACATGGTTACCGGACTGGCACCAAACAGTCAGGTAGTGATTAGCGGTGCTTTCCTGTTGGCATCTGAATTGGCGAAAGCCGGTTTTGATATCCACAACCACTAGGAAGGAATAAGCCATGTTAGCTAAATTGATAGAGTCTGCCATCCGTAACCGATTGCTTGTCGGCTTAGCCTTGCTATGTATCGCTGTAGCCAGTGCGTTTATGTTACCCAAACTCAATCTCGATGCTTTTCCGGATGTCACCAATGTACAAGTCACTGTCAATACCGCGGCTGAAGGTTTGGCGGCAGAAGAAGTTGAAAAACTGATCAGTTACCCGGTTGAATCGGCAATGTATGCCTTGCCTGCAGTGACTGAAGTGAGGTCATTATCTCGCACCGGTTTGTCGATAGTGACAGTGGTATTTGCTGAAGGCACCGATATTTACTTTGCTCGTCAGCAAGTGTTTGAACAACTGCAAGCTGCCCGTGAAATGATCCCAGACGGCGTCGGGGTGCCAGAAATTGGCCCTAATACGTCAGGGCTAGGGCAGATATATCAATATATTTTGCGTGCAACACCAGAGTCAGGTGTCGACGCTGCAGAGCTTCGTAGTCTTAATGATTACTTAGTCAAATTGATCATGATGCCAGTGAGTGGTGTCACTGAAGTGTTATCTTTTGGCGGTGATGTTCGTCAATATCAAGTACAAATTGATCCCAATAAATTGCTCAGTTATGGCCTGACAATGCAGCAAGTCACCGATGCATTAGAAAGCAATAACCGTAATGCGGGCGGCTGGTTTATGGATCAAGGTCAGGAACAGCTAGTTGTTCGTGGCTACGGTTTATTGCCTGCTGGTGATGCAGGGCTTAAAGCCATTGGCCAAATTTCATTAACCGAAGTCAGCGGCACGCCTGTACGGGTAGCAGATATTGCGACAGTGGCTTATGGCAGTGAAATTCGTGTTGGCGCCGTGACTATGACTAGAAAGCAAGATGATAAAGTCGAAGTCTTGGGTGAAGTGGTCGCGGGTGTCGTACTTAAGCGCATGGGCGCAAATACTAAAGCGACCATTGATGATATCAGTGACAGAGTGGCCTTAATTGAACAATCGCTACCGGAAGGCGTATCGTTTGAGGTGTTTTACGATCAATCTGATCTGGTTAAACAAGCAGTGACGACCGTGGTGAATGCTTTATTAATGGCATTTTTCTTTATTGTCATCATCTTAGCGTTATTTCTAGTCAACATCAGAGCGACCTTACTGGTATTACTGTCTATCCCGATCTCTATTGGTATGGCACTACTTATCATGTCGTATTACGGCATGTCTGCTAACTTGATGTCTTTGGGCGGTTTAGCTGTTGCCATCGGGATGTTAGTTGATGGCTCAGTGGTGATGGTTGAGAATATTTTCAAGCATTTAACCAGAAAGGAAGGCACCTTAGCGGATGGATCAAATACTGATTCCAAAACGACTGACTTAACATCTACCGTTGCCAAAGTGATGAAAGCAGCTAAAGAAGTATGTAGCCCAATCTTCTTTGCTACTGCGATTATCATTGTGGTATTTGCTCCGTTATTTGCACTTGAGGGGGTAGAAGGTAAATTATTCCAGCCAATGGCGGTAAGTATCATTCTGGCGATGATTTCAGCCTTGTTAGTGGCATTAATAGCCGTACCCGCGATGGCGGTATATCTATTTAATCGTGGCGTTACCATCAAAAAAAGCGTGGTTTTAGCGCCGATTGAAGCAGGTTACCGTAAATTACTCGCATCAATCATGAATCGTCCAGTGACAGTGATGGGCACCGCCGTGGTGTTGTTTATTGCCAGCATGATGTTAGTGCCACGTTTAGGCACAGAGTTTGTCCCTGAACTTGAAGAAGGCACCATCAACTTACGTGTCACGCTTGCGCCAACGGCAAGTCTAGGGACATCGCTCGACATTGCTCCTAAAATTGAAGCCATGCTAATGGACTTTCCTGAGGTGGAATATGCGCTAAGTCGTATTGGCGCACCTGAGCTAGGCGGCGATCCTGAACCAGTGAGTAACATTGAAATATACATTGGCTTAAAGCCCGTCAGTGAATGGCAAAGCGCCAGCGATCGCTTTGAGCTACAACATTTGATGGAAGAAAAGCTGAGTATCTTCCCTGGATTATTGTTTACTTTCTCACAGCCTATTGCCACCCGCGTTGATGAATTATTGTCAGGGGTTAAAGCGCAATTAGCCATTAAGATTTTTGGTCCAGATTTAGATGTGCTATCTGAAAAAGGTCAACAACTTACTGAGCTTGTCAGTGCTATTCCTGGCGCTGTAGATGTATCACTTGAGCAAGTCAGTGGTGAAGCGCAATTGGTTATTAGGCCACTTCGCGATCAACTGGCTCGATATGGGTTAAGTGTCGATCAAGTGATGAACCTTGTTAGCCAAGGTATTGGTGGTGTGAGTGCTGGCCAAGTGATTGATGGTAATGCACGCTACGATATTAACGTACGTTTAGCGAAAGAGTACCGTAGCTCACCTGATGTATTAGGTAATTTGATCATGATGGGCGTAAATGGCACCCAAGTGAGATTAGGGGAAGTGGCTGAAGTGGGCGTTGAAATGGCGCCACCGAATATTCGCCGTGATGATGTGCAAAGACGTGTTGTGGTACAAGCAAACGTTTCGGGTCGTGATATGGGTTCAGTGGTTAATGATATCTATGCCATTGTGCCGCAAGCTGAATTGCCTGCAGGCTATACCGTTGTCGTTGGCGGTCAATATGAAAACCAACAACGCGCGCAACAAAAATTGATGTTAGTGGTGCCAATATCAATTGGCCTAATTGCCTTGTTATTGTTTTTCTCCTTTGGCTCGATCAAACAAGTCGCCTTGATTATGGCTAATGTGCCGTTAGCCTTGATTGGTGGTGTAGTAGCGCTTTATGTCACGGGCACTTATCTGTCTGTGCCTAGCTCTATCGGGTTTATCACCTTATTCGGCGTTGCGGTGCTAAACGGGGTGGTGCTGGTGGATTCGATTAACCAACGCCGGTTAACTGTTGAAGCTACTGACGGTGATGAAAGTCTATTTGATAGCGTCTATGAGGGCACTGTTGGTAGATTACGTCCGGTATTAATGACCGCGCTAACCTCTGCTTTAGGCTTAATTCCCATCTTGATCTCATCAGGTGTCGGCAGTGAAATTCAGCAACCCTTAGCGATAGTGATTATCGGCGGACTGTTTAGTTCAACCGCACTGACGCTGTTGGTATTACCGACTATGTATCAGTGGATCTATCGCAGAAAGTAGCCAGCTTTAAGTCAGGTAACAATTTTCCTGTATGGGTGTGAGTACTGTAACTACCAGTGTAGTTGCAGTGCTCCGGCTTCTCTATTGGTGATTAATCATCATCAATAAGGCGTTTATAAGCTCACTGAATCGACAAAACTGTCTCGTTTTAATTCATATATTTGGGTTGAACAAATATAAGTTTGCGTATTTGTTACTTTGACTAAGGCAGGGTAAAGTGGAAGGGAATAATCTATTTCGTTAAGGGAAGTAATGAAAAAAGTAATTATGCTAGCGTCATTGGTCGCACTTTGTGGCTGCAGTGCTGATAAGCCTCAAGAAGTGGAAATTAACTCAGCCGCTAATTCTGCCATTAACTCAGCCGCTAACTCGGACATTAATTCAGACATGAACAAGGCTAGTAACAAGAGTACCAGTAAGGAAAGTGAGGCAAACCCCGCGACGTTAAATGCTGTCGATACAGTAAGCCTGACAGAACCCCTGACTGCCAACATTGAAACTGAAAAACAGAAAAAGATCAACGCTTTATCTACAGCTCAAACTTCTGCAGCAGGTGAGCCATCTCAGTATTCTGTGGCAATCAATAATGAAAAATTTATTACGGATAATGTGGTTATCAAAACCGGTCAGTCACTGTTTAATATGCAAATGAATGACTACGGCGTTGTGAAAGGCTCTTTTGTTATTATCTCAACTGTCACTCCGCAGTGGCTTGAAAGCGACTTTTCTATAGATAACATAGCTAAAGAAACCTATCGACTTGCTCCCCATTCTGCTGATGAAGATTTGTATGCTTGGTATAAACAGTTAGCCAAAGATGTGCGATTTAGCGTGGTTGAGTTAGAGGTCGACTATAGTGGCAAAGCTCATGTTCCGGAGTTTTAAATGCTAATTTTTAAATACGAGTTTTAAAATACGACAGTAAATAAGATTTTAAATCAGCGAACAAATAAAAAAGCCACAACAAGTTGTTGTGGCTTTTAGCATTTATTAATCCTTATTTACGGCGACGAAGCGCTGCAAATGGTAATAATATCAATCCTAACCAACCCATAGAGCCACCACCAAAAGGTGATTTAGCTTTTGGGGTCTCTGTTACAACTGGAATGTCACTAACCGTCACAGATATAGGTGTTACTACATCAGCTACACCATCATTTACAGTCAATGTAAACTCAAGTGTTTCAGAACCAGAGTCAATTAATGGTGCTGTAAAGCTTAATTCAGCCGTATCTGTAGTGGTGAATGTTACTGCAGTACCAGCGGTTTGTTCCCACACATAGGTTAAAGTATCTGCAGCATTAGCATCAATTGCTGTCGCAGTGAAGGTCACTTCTTCACCTTCATTAACTTCTGCGGCATTTGCCATGACCGAGACGCTTGGTAAACGGTTTTCACACGCGTAAGTGTCACCTGCGACTACATCTGAGAAAATGCTCGTTTGGATATTGCTAAAGGTTATATCATCAATATACCAACCTGCAGCAAATCCTGAGAATGGGTCAGGGACAACGGCTGAGTCAGTGGCTACGCGGAATCTAAACTGTACTTGGTTACCGTTGAGTGATTCACCAAAGTTAATGGTTTCAAAACCCCAGTTTATACCTGAGTACATGTCACGGTCAGCAATAGCTGCTTCTGTATATTCAAGGCCAGTATCCGTATAACCGTCGCCTTCAAATGTGGCGCCAGCCTCGATAACATCTACCCAGTCACCACCATTGATACTGACTTCAACTACTGCGCCATCGAAACCTTCTTCTAAATTATATAAATGCCAGAAACTAACGGTGTAATCCCCTGCGAAACCCACAGTCATTGGGCGAGTTTCATAGGCGACATCTGAAGTAAAGCTATTGCCTGTTGCTGAGATGAGCCCATCGAACTCATCCCATTGATCTAAACCGAAAGTGCCACCAGCCATATCACCGCCAGCCATCACATTCTCGCTAAAGTCATTCAACCTAGAAAGGGTGTTAAGATCTTCGTATTGCTCTGTACCCGTTAACTCGCGAGTTTCGAAGTCGACGTTAACCGTTGTTGATAGCATATATTCATCAGCTTCAGCTCCCTCGGCAACATCAGGTACAAATTTCAGTACTAGCTCTTCGCCTGTTCCTGCGTTATCTAGGGTAAATTCTAATGGTGAACTGGTTGCTGAGCCAAATAGCGCAATATCATCAAAGCTAATAACTCCTTCATTGGCGAAGGTGACAGTATGATCACTTTCAACCATAACAGTCCCTGTCAGGCCTGCTAATGCTTCAGTACCATTATTCTGAATAGTGAAGCTAATGGTGCCAGTTTCACCCTTATCAAGAATGTTATCGCTTGAACAATATCCTGACATCAAGCCTTCGTAGTTGGCATTGAGCATGTGTTCACTTACTGCGTAAGTGGCTAACTCAGTTTCATATGACTCAACAACACCTGCGTGGTCGGTGGAGAAACGGCTTGGTGACTTCGCGCCGACACCCATTCCGCGTCTAGCGAAAGCGGCTAAGATCACTTTATAATCTTCAATATCGTTAGCATAGGCTGCAGCAAGGAGTGCATCACGACCTTCGGTAAAGGTTGGCGCCATTGGCATCATTTTATAACCGGCAACTAAGTAGTCTTTCATCAAGCTCTTAGCTTCGTCGAAGGTATGACGTTCATCGTTAACTAAGCCGATAAATGAATCCCACAACATTGCAGCGTAGACAGAGCCCGAACCATGGACTTGTGGATTTCTTTCAACATAAGCAAATGTCGATGGGTTAATGTCCATATTAGTTGAATATGGGAACTCACGGATACCGTTTACAAAGCTTGCTACATAAGTAGTATCGCCATATGCGCCAGCGTAATCCTCGTTACCTGCTACTAAGTTATCTGCAGCATCTGAGCCAAATAATAATGCATGGAAGTCACCAAAACCTTCACCCATAGAACGTGCTTGATTACTGCTTAAACCCGAACCATTACCGACTAAACGGTTACTGATGTAGTGCCCCCACTCATGGGCAACAATGGCGTTATCCCAAGAACTGTCTTTAAAGTTACGGGTTAGGTCATTCTTGAACATTTCAATAGAAACAGTTTCATTTGCATCTAAAAGCGCATATATAGCAGCGCCGTCACTGAAGTTAATACCCATGCTTGGAATTGTGACTGTATCGTCAGCTCCGCCCATTGGTGCAGGGGTACCATCATCGATGTTGTTGGCAATAATCACCGCCACTGCGCCAGCGTCTTGGGCATTTTTAACTTTCACGGTGAAGTTACACGCGCCGCGGTCAATAATGGCAATTTTACCAGCAATATCAGCGCCATTCACAGAAGCTTCACAGCCATCTCTAATTGGGTCAACACCATCTTCAATACGAACTAAATCGCCCGAGATCTCATAAACATCGGCACCAAAACTTGAAAATTGGACAATGTCTAATAAACCCAATGCAGCGTGAGAAGTGATGGTTAAACCATAATCAACGCCGTTTTCAGCTTGAGTGGTTTCCCATAAATACATCTGCATGCGTGGTGACGCACCATCAGCAGGGGTCGACATGTTAGCGTTATCAAAGCCTGAGTTATCTTGTACTTCTACATTGAGCGGATCGCCTTCAATACCACCTCGATCATAGTTTACTGCTTGGGCATTACCTGCTGCTTCATCAAAACCATGATCATAATAATCATTGTGTAAGTAGTTGTTCATGTAGAATAAATTAACAATAGCGGCTTTGCGGTTGTTTATTGAGTACTCAGGTTCATTGACATTGTATACATAATCAAATGTGTTAGCGCTGGTGGTTTCTGCTTGGTAATCACCATTGGTGAAGCCTTGAGGTGCTACAGCATCAACATAGGCATTCACATTGTTACCTGAGGTAGTTGTTGCATCATCTGCTAACCAAGGGTCCATTGTGCTAATTGGCCCGTGGCTTAAACCTACTAATGGTGCATCTAAGTAAGGTGCGGTTAGATAAGCGTCAACATCGCTGCCTTCTGGAGCTGGCATCACATTGCCGTGTGGGCTATCCCAAGGCTTGCCGTCAGCATCAGCGTAGATACGGTAATCAAAATCAGCGGCATGACTGGTTAAGTTTTTCGTAAATAGGACTTCACCGGTTTTAGCTGAAATGACGTAGCTGAAATACTCAGACTCACGGCTATCCACAGAGCCTGTTTCAATTTCGACGTAGTGGGCAGCAACTAAGTTGTTTTTATATTCAAAGAATACTTTCTTTGCGCGAGGTTCACCCACCAACACTTTATCATTAGCTGTGTTAGTCACGGCAAATGTTTCATATTTTCCATTCGAAGACTTTGAGGCTAGGGTTATTGCGTTACTGTTGCCACCCATTGCCTTAAATGCAGCGTTTATTGAATTGGCAGCATCACCAAATGCAGAGTCAGTATTCTTTAAAATAGAAGCTGCTGACTTAGTATTGGCTGAAGAACTAAAGTAACCAGAAGAAGCAACAAGGTTTAGTTCTCTGTCCATCATGACATTGAATTCACTGTTAAATACTTCAACACCGGCAATTTCTTGCTTATATTTAGCAATAATCGGGCCGCGACCCATATCATGAGTATTTGCTAGAACCGCTTGAGCCAGTCCTCTTTTAGCTGATGACATACCCGTTAATTGAGCCAAATAAAAATCGGCGGCATAAGCCGTTTTGTTGGCTGTTTTTAGGGCGCCTAAGTTTGGCGTAGACTGATTTTTACCAGCCCATTGGAATGTGGTTTTACCTAGCTGAGCATCAAATTGATTTTTCATACCGCTGACGGTCGCGGCATTTTCAATTTTATTATACTTTTTAACAAGTTGAGCTTTATCAAATGATTTATAGTTTGGTGCCTCGTTCAATTCAGTGCTTAAAGCACTAAATGACATACTTGAAAGAGTTGCACCAATAACGGTGGCTATTGCTGTTTTATTAAAGTTCATGTCTCATCCTTAATCCTTAAAATTTTTACGGCCCCTCTATAAACTGAGGGTGTACACTTTGTAACATAAGATAGGGATGTGTTAAATAATTGTTTTTTTTGCGGATTATCGGCTATATGTTTTTTGTGGGATTGGTGACTTGATTTAGATTTGTTACGCACGCATAGTGTTGTTTTAGTTGCAAAAAAAACTTTAATGCTCACGGGGGTAATAAATCATCTAACATAAATTTTTACTAAAATTTATGTTAAAAAATGGTAGGGTCGGGTTAGTGTAAAGTTTCTATTACTGGAACTAATGGAGCGATAAAGGAGCAGGGTGAGAGCATGAGTGTTTATTTTTTGCTCAAAGCTTTGCAACCAGCCATAAATACCTTCTCAAAATAGTCGATATTCATAGCTGCTATCTTTTGTTTCCGACGAATACTCGCCTTCTTTGTTGTTTCCGCACGCAACATGCTTAACGTTATATGCCTCATGCAGGCCAAATTCTCCGCCGGGATCTTTCAGCTTGCTAAAATGTTGAGAAAATGCGTCGGTACTCATGATTGCTACTCTAGAAAAAGAGAGCATATGATCACAGCTCAACCTTTAGGTCAAATCAGATTTTATTGTTCATAAAACGTTCGCGAACTCCCCATGGATAAAGGAGTCACTTGAAGGTGAATTAACATTGGCAATATTAGCTGGTGTGATGACTAAACTGACTGGCTAACCCAGTTAAGTCGCAAGTATTTTGTTTGTGATACCAATCTCACCGCGGCTAATGAAACTCATCATAAAATTGCTGAAGCAAGGCGCGATTGCCATTAAGTATTAATTTTAAAATTAATATTACCTCCACCTTATAAACTTAATACTAATTAATTATTGAGTTTATTAGTTCTGCTAGCAATTGATTATTAGTTATCTGCTATTTTATTGGTTTGATATATGACGTTCTATTTTTAATGAGTGTATGAATTGCTGTTTTTCTCATTTTTTGATCTGTCAATTAAAATCCTGTCTATTTAAGTTTGAATTAAGCTTTTATTAATGTTTATTTAACACTTGATGGCGTATTTGGTTTCAATGTATTAGTTATTGATTATTTTTTATTTTTTATTTTTTATTGGCGGCTACTTTTTAAAAGATAGATTCATGATTCATTCAAAGGTTTTTTATATAATAGTATTATCAATACCTCAAAAGTAGTATTGCTTTGATGCAAGGTTATTGTATTGGATTAGAACATTGTCACATTAATGATTTAAATAAATGTGAGTTTATATTTCCTGTGATATTACTTATTAAACTTTAATAAGTAAGTATTAAAGTTATAGCAATTGATGAATGCTAATAAATATAAATAAAGTTCCATTTGGAGTGATGATGAAATTACAAAAGCTAGCGCTAGCGGTGATGGTATCTGCAGTTTTTACAGGTACTGCAGTTGCTAAAGATGTTGATCTATACAAGAGTGAAAACTGGCAGCAAACCTTCCCTGAGCAATATAAAACTTGGGCTGAAACTGAGCAAAGCACACCAGCGTCTGGTGAACTTGACGATCTTTTAGCGGCTAACCCAAACCTAGTTTCAGCTTGGGCTGGCTATGGTTTTGCTAAAGACTATAACCGTGCTCGTGGTCATCACTATGCTTTGACCGATATTATCGAAACATTACGTGTAGGCCACCCTGTTGTTGGTCATGACGGCAAAGTGGTTGGTGAAGCAATGGCTGCTAGTTGTTGGTCATGTAAAACCCCTGATGTTGCTCGCATGTATGACGAAGTAGGTGAAGGTAAATTCTCTGACAATGCTTGGTCAACTTGGGGTCATGAAATGTCTAACACAATCGGCTGTGCTGATTGTCATGAGTTAGGTAAAGAAGAGCTTAGATTGAGCCGTCCGTATGCCGATCGTGCGATGAAAACAATTGGTAAAGATTTCGCTAAGCAAGATTCAATCATGCAAGCTAGCCAAACATGTGCTCAGTGTCATGTTGAATACTATTTTGATGGCACTGATAGCAAAAAAGTGAAATACCCAATGGATTACTGGGTACCAGGCGTTGAAACTGATTACAAAAAGTTTGTTAATTACACAGGTACTGACGGTTTATATGTAGGTTTTGCTGCTGAAGCACAACTTGCGTATTTTGACCAACGCGGCTTTAAAGATTGGACCAACGCAGTATCTGGTGCGCCAATGATTAAAGCGCAGCATCCAGAATTTGAAAACATGTTAGATAGAACAGAACATGCAATGGATGACCATTTAGAGTTTGGTTGTACCACTTGTCATATGCCGAAAGCGACTAACGCTAAAGGCGCTGAATTCTCTAACCATAAAGTGACTTTTGAAGCTGATAAATTGCCAGCAGACTGTCAATCTTGTCATGAAGCCGGTGACTTTAAAGAGATCCTTGATGAGCGTAAAGCTGAGATCACTAAGTTACGTTTCGATGCTAATGGCACCGACCCACGGTTAACTGAAGTACACTTTAAAGCACAAGCTATTTGGGCTGCTAATGGCATTAAAGGCCTAGAAGCTGGTCAAACTATTCCACAAGCAAAAGGCAACTATGAAGCTGCACTTAAAGCGAAAACACCATTAGCCGGTGAAATGAATAGCTTACTGACTAAAGTCAGAAATGCGCAATGGTTCTGGGATAGTGCAACAGCATCTCACGGTATTCATGCGCATAACCCGACTGAAGCAGTACGTTTGCTTGAAAAATCTAATAGCATTTTAGATGCAGCATTGACTGAAGCTAATGCATTACTAGCCAAGTACGCACCTAGCTACAAGTATGATGCGACTAAGTACGACACTAAAGCGAAGGTACAACCTTTAGTGGGTCTTGACTTAGAAGCAATGCAAGCGTCTAAAGAAATATTCTTAGATAAGCGCGTTAAAAAAGAATGGCCAGCAGAGCTTAAGTAAGCTCGCTAGTTGATTGAAATGAAATAGACTTTCCATACTGTTTATTTAAATTCAATCACAGTACAGGTAGCCATTAAAACCAATGCCAGTCGATGTAAATCGACTGGCATTTTTGTTTTGATTTACATCACTTTATTGTCGCTTAAGCAGCATTTTCACTTACTGGCATGTTGGCCATAGTCTCCATTCACGAATATAGCTGTTCAAAAAAACTGCAAATAAGGTGTTGCTTAATTAGGATTACGATTGTAATCTTAATTGGAGATTACAACCGTAATCCTAATGTTTGAAGCAAACTTTATTGAAAGAAGCAGTATTTCAAACATCTTTTATCCAACACTGCATTGAAAAAACAGTATTGAAAAAATAGCATCGAAAACAAATAGCATTGGAAGTAAACGATGAAAGACATCAGCAATAGCGAACTATTAGTCCTTAAACAACTTTGGCAACGGGCACCTTTAACATCAACTGAAGTGGTTGATGCTCTGGCATTAAGTCATGACATGCATGAAAAAACCGTTAAAACCTTAATTAACCGCTTAGTAAAAAAGCAGGCGATTAGTTTTGAGAAGCAAGGTCGGGTTTACCATTATTCACCATTGATTGTTGAGCATGACTACACAGCTAAAGAGTCCGAATCATTTGTTGAACGTATGTTCTCTGGCAAGTTAACCCCTTTAGTGGCGGGTTTTGCAAAGAACAATAAGTTATCAGCTGAAGATGTTGCTGAATTAAAGTCATTACTTGATGATTGGCAGCAGGAGCAAAAATGATGCTGAATTGGTTTATGGAACAAACCGTAATATTAACGCTATTTTGTTTACCGATGATGGTGTTTCATCGGGTTATTTTGGCAAAAATCGGTGCCCATTATACTTATGTGTTATGGAGTTCAGTGCCGATACTATTGCTAATTTCAGTAGGTCAGCTGTGGTTTCCTGAGGGCTTTATGCACCTAAAGCTTTCATGGTTGTCATTGCCTGAGCCTGCTGCAGTCATGCAGCATTATCAAGTGCTTGCCACTGATACTATCAAGCTATCTTCTATGCTCATTAGCTCACTGTATCTCGACTACTTATACATCGCGATTATGAGCTTGTTATTATTGAGTATGGTGTACCAACAGACTCAATTTAATCCCATTGTGGCCTCAGCGGTTAAAGTCGCTGAAACCAATAAGGGGGTTGATATATTGGCTCATGAATCCGTTCAGTCTCCAATGCTGGTGGGGTTATTGTCACCTTGTATTCTGGTGCCGTTAAATTTCAAATCATTAGATATTAATCAACAGCAAGCAATCATCGCTCATGAAGCGTTCCATCATCAGCGTAAAGACTTATGGTGCAATGTCATTGGTTGTAGCGTGCTATTGATGTTCTGGTTTAATCCGTTGATGTGGTTTGCTTACAGGCGTTTTAGACATGACCAAGAGTTGTCGTGTGATGCTCAAGTAACATCAGAAATGGATAAAAATAATAAAATTGCCTATAGCCATGCGCTATTGGCCTACTCGCAACATGTTCCTTTGAGCATGTTACACACTCACTATGGAGATAAAACCATCTTAAAAGAAAGGATTATACAGATGAAAAAACAGCACGGAAAAAACACACTCGTCATCATGGGGATCACCCTAGCATTAGGTATCAGTGGATTAATAATAAACCAGCAAGTTCATGCCGGTTCACAAGCTAAGCAAGCGGAGACACATGTTGTCCCTACAATGCGTATAGACCCTATTTATCCTGCTAAAGCGGCAACTGCAGGGCTCAATGGCTATGTGCAACTGGAGTTTGATATTAGTCAATCCGGTAAAGTGTCGAATGTTGCAGTGATTAAGTCATCTCCTACAGGTGTATTTGACCAATCAGCTAAAGATGCCTTATCACAATGGGTTTATAACGAATCAGAAAATGGCGTTAAAAATGCACAAGTGCAGCTTGATTTTGTCATCCATGAGCCTGCTGCAGATGTAGAGCGCATTAAAGTGAACTAATGATAAGTGTCAGCAATACTCGTTTTTTTGAGTATTAACTGAGAGGTTTAGCTTGATCACCTAAACCTGAATTGATCATAAATTAGCATGTGATATATAGGTTGTTGGTTAAGATAAGGCTTATTTATTATCCCCATCATGATGGCTTACACTGATTTACTTAACCCTGATGCCGGTTTAATGGCGTTTACGTTTGCCATAGTGCAAACCGCGACCTTTATTGTCGTGATAGCCATTTCGATAGAAGGTTATCTATTACGACCGCTTAAACCGATTGAGCGAGTGCTGGCAATAGCCGTGGTACCTTGGGTATTGTTTAACCCGTTAAGTACTGGCTTTGTGGGCGTATTAGTGATTTTAGGTCTGATTGGCGTGCAGTGGAAAACACGTGCTGTGGTAGCGGCTTAAATCGAAATAATAGCGAACCAGTTTATTCTAAAATACTGTTATTAAGCAGTATTTTTAGGCTATTTTAATAAATCGGTTTGTTGTGTATCTTGCGTTTAATTTTTATTCCAACCTCAAATCTGCTTAGGGTAGTAACAATTGTCTAATTGAATGATGACTATATTGATAATTCAATTATTAATGATAAAACGTCACTTATTCAACTCAAAAAACAGACTTTTTCAACTCCAAAAAACACACCACAAGACACCTAGGTAAAATAATTGTTAATAATGTGACAATAAAAAGTAACTCAAACCGCTCGGTAAGTCTCTGTTTTTATTATCTATTAATATTTATATCATATTAGTGAAATTTCACTGTCATTTTAACGCAGTCTTTTTGTCATTTTTGCGGGTTAGTTTGTCGTCCATTGAAACAACTTAACTCGCTTACACCCGTCTTCGGAGATGACAATGGAACTGAAAAAAATGTTTAAACTTAGTGCTGTATCAGCTGCGCTTTCTGCAACCTTATTACTTGCGGGCTGTGGTGGCGATATCAATATTGATACGGGTTCACAAGAGCCGACTAACCCTACAAATCCAACGGATCCAACCACACCGACTGAAACGGACCAACAACTTGCTTACGGCGGCTTTGCAGAAAAAAGCACTACGATAGCGGCTATCGATGGTAAAGAAGTGTGGGTGTTAACAGGCACACTGGCACCTTCTACTGCAGCTTCAACAGTAAAGGTAGGTGGTCAAGATGGCGCGAACATCATTTTAGGAAACGATGTGGTGTGGATGCTTGATGGTGCAGTTATCGCTGGCGGCGATAAAGCTGACTCGGTTGAATTATCAATTATGGCTGGCACTAAAATTATTGGTGGTAGCGAGTCTTATTTAGTCATTAGCCGTGATTCAAAAATTATGGCCGAAGGCACAGCTGACGCGCCAATCGTATTTACTTCCCTTGAAGCGGCGCTAGGCCAAACTGGCGAAGCGGGTCAATGGGGCGGCTTAGTAGTTTTAGGTAACGCACCTGTTAACTCATGCCCTGATTTAACCAGTTGTGATGCTGCATTTGAAGTGGGTAACCACAACTACGGTGGTGATAACACTGAAGATAACTCAGGTGTTATTCAGTATGTTCGGGTTGAGTTTGGTGGCTTTAAAATCAACGACACCCAAGAAATGAACGGTATTAGTTTCGCGGCAGTTGGCGCAGGTACAACTGTTGATCATATCCAAATTCATAAAAATAACGATGACGGTGTTGAGTTTTGGGGCGGTAACGTTTCGCTTTCACATGTGGTGTTAACTGAAAACTTTGATGACTCTCTAGATTGGACTAACGGTTGGCAAGGTAGTGCCCAGCACGTTTATATCCGTCAAGAGGATAACGGTTCAAACCGTGGTATCGAAGGTGACAGCAACAGCAGCGCTGATGCTGAACCACAGTCTATGCCTACATTAGCTAACTTCACCATTGAAGTGGCTAACGGCACTAACAGTGGTGGTGATGACGCTGAAGGTATTTTACTGCGCAAAGGCACGGCTGTTAACGCATACAACATGCTGGTTAAAGGCGATGTTGATTCTGGCGAATGTTTAGAAATCAATGACGACAATACAGTTGATACCGCTGAAGCTGGCAACTTAAACATGCAAAACAGCTTAATCGATTGTGTTGAGCCGTTTAAGAGTGCCAAGGTTGATGCTGATAAAGGTTACACCAAAGCTTACGACGTTGAAGCTTGGTTTATGGCCCAAGAAGGTAACTTAGCCGGTGCTGCAGATTTATCAGGGTATATGCCTAATTCATCTTCTGTTGCTTTAACTGGCGGCGCAGCTGATTTAGCTAACATGGATGACCGTTTAGATGATGCCCAATATATCGGCGCATTTAATGGCAGCACTGACTGGACGGAAGGCTGGACCACGGCCATTCATGAAGATGCAGCGCCTGCACCAACTGAATTACCAGTTTTAACATCTTGCCCTGTAGGCACAACTTCAGAAGATGTGGTTGCAGGCCTTTATAAAGATGACAGCGTGACTTTAGTCTGTTCAATCGAAGGTAACATCACCACCAATACAACACTGCTTGCTGGTCAAAACGTGATGTACAAAGTAGATGGCGGCGCGGTGATTGTAGGTGGTGATAACGCAGACTCTGCAACACTGGCAATTCAAGCGGGTACGCAATTATTTGCGACCGACAACAGCTACATCGCCATTAGCCGTGGCTCTAAAATCATGGCCCAAGGCAGTGCTGAGCATCCAATCGTTATGACCTCTCAGCAAGATGTAATAGCTGGCGCAGAAGGTGAGCGTGGTCAGTGGGGCGGTTTAGTTATTCTGGGTAATGGCGAAACCAACAAGTGTCCTGATAAAGACAACTGTGATGTGTCATTTGAAGTGGGCGACTTCCCATACGGCGGTAATGACAATGCTGATAACAGCGGTCAAATCAGCTATGTGGTAGTCAAATACGCCGGCTTTAAAGTCAATGATACCCAAGAAATGAACGGCATCTCATTTGCGGCAGTGGGCAGTGGAACCCAAGTTGACCATATTCAAGTCCATGCAAATGGCGATGATGGTGTTGAGTTTTGGGGCGGTGCAGTCAATCTTAAATATGTTTACCTAACGGATAACTTTGATGACAGCTTAGATTGGACTAACGGCTGGCAGGGTAAAGCACAGTACGTGTATATCACCCATGAAGATGGTCAAGCTAACCGTGGTATTGAAGGCGATAGTCATAAAGGCACTGACGACACGCCGATTTCAAACCCAACTATCTCTAACGTAACAATTCTTCCTGGTGCTGATATTGAAAATGCCAGTGGCGATAAAGGCGAAGGCATCATTCTTCGTGTTGCTACTCGTGCATCAATTCACAACCTATTGATTCAAGGTCGCAAAGGTGCAACTTCTGAGACTGAATCAGGTGAGTGTTTAGAACTAGACGGTACTTACGCAGGTCTTGTTACCAACGTTAACGATGAAACATTAGTGATGTCTCACTCTGTTATCGACTGTAACGAGCCATTCAAATACAGCTCTGACAACACAGATACAACCGATGCGGTAGACACGCAGGCCTGGTTCTTAGCTCAAACAGGTAACTCTGCTCAAGAAGTGACGTTAACTAATGGCATGCCTGCTGGCACTGACACTGTGTTATTGGGTACGGGTCTTGATATGAGTACGACTGACACCTTCTTCGAATCAACTGATTATATCGGTGCATTCGATGGCCAAACTGATTGGCGTGAAGGTTGGGCTTTTATTAAATAAAAGCGAGTAGTAAACCTTAGGCATCGGGGAGTGAGTACTCCTCGATGCTGCTTAAAGTCCGATTAGATAATCAAAATAGTTAGTTAAATTTACATTAATTGTCACCGGTGTATCACATCTTAGTGGCGCGACCTGAACTGTGTACAGGATTGAAAAACGTTATGAAAACCAAGCCGAGTTTTATCGCTAATAAGCTAAGCCTAGCTGTTGTTACTGCTATTTCTGCAGCTTCTCTTTTTGCAACACTACCAGCTTACTCGGAAGAGACACCAGCTTATGATCCTGGTGAAGATTTCCCTATTGAAGTCATTGCGGTAACTGGGCGTTTACGTAGCTCTGCCTCAGAAGCGATGGAAGAGCGCCGTGAGCAACCCGCCGTGGTTGATATTATGGGCGCAGACCAGATTTCTCGCACCGGAGATAGTGATGCCGCCGCCGCGCTTCGACGTGTTACCGGATTAACCCTGAAGGATGGCAAGTTCATTTATGTACGTGGTTTAGGTGAGCGCTATTCTAGTACATCATTAAATGGTGCGGTTGTACCATCGCCAGACCCTACCCGTAATGTGGTACCGCTGGATATGTTCCCAGCCTCTATCATTGAATCTTTATCAGTACAAAAATCCAGTTCAGCCAGCACGCCAGCTGCATTTGGCGGTGGTCATGTTGATATTCGTACTAAATCTATTCCTGCAGACTTTTTCTTTAAAGCGTCAATAGGTGGCCGTTATAACACTAATGATAGCGATGACACTTATACCTATAACGGTGGCGGCGATGATTGGACTGGCCAAGATGATGGCACTCGGGCAATGCCAAACAGCATTAACGAGGTGACCAATCAATATGGCGGAATTAGCCCCATTGATATTGTTACTGGTTCAAATGGCACAATTGATTTTGCCAGTGCTCAAGCCATTAACCGTGGTTTAGCCAATGATATGTATCGCGACATGACGGTATTTACTGAAAGTACGGACCCTGGAGTTCGCGGTAATATCGCCATTGGCGATCGCTGGGACTTAAGCGATGACATCATTTTCGGGATGATGGCAGCAGGCTCATATAAACAACAAGCTGAAAACTACACCAAGCGCGAAGTTGAGCTAGATGGTGATGAGAACAAGGTACAAATCGAAAACTCAAAAGACGTCATGGGCACCGATTCAATTGTACAAATGTCAGGCATGGTTAACTTAGGTTTAGAAATTGGTTACGACCATAAAATTCAAACCTTCTCGACTTATTTACGTGATACATCTGATGATGTTTCAGTGGCCATCGAAGAAACCATTGATACCATCGCCGAGCCTAATGCACTGCAGGTTTATGATATTGCTTATGAAGAACGTAACCTTATCAGCAATCAAATTCAAGGTGAGCATTTCTTTGAATATCTGTGGGATTTAGAAGCCAACTGGATGTATTCAAACGCCAGATCAAAGCGCTATGCACCGAGCGAATTATCTTACACTTACAATGTAATACTTGATGATGCTGATAGCATTACTAGCCGTAACTTAAATACCCAAGATGCGCCTAAATATGTTTATAGCCGCCTTGATGATAATACCGAAAACTACAAATTTGATTTAACCCTACCCTTTGAGTTTGGCATGAACGTGCTAAAAATCAGTGGTGGTTATGAGTACTTTGAACGTACCCGTGAAAGCTATGCCACGCGATTGGGATTTGATGTCGGCTTAAGCCCAACAGACCCCAATGGCGATATTCTAGCGGGTGACTTTGACAATATATTTTCTGATGACAACATTGCCAATGACACGCTTGATTTAGAATTAAAAGACGCCTCAACCGACACCGAAGATTATGTCGCCGCTGAAATGATAGACGCCGGTTTTGTCAATTTTGATGTGGATTTTGATGATGTATGGCGCTTAACCGCAGGTGTGCGTTATGAAGATTTTCGCCGCGTGACATTGCCATTAACCCCAGATGGTGAGGTTTCAGATGAAGGTGGTCGTTACGATATTGAAGATTATGCTATCGCAGAAGACGGCTGGTTTCCTTCATTGGCATTAACCTGGAAATCATCAGATGAAAGCCAATGGCGCTTTGGTGCCAGTAAAACCTTGGTTCGCCCAGACTTACGTGAAGTGGCGCCAGTGCGGTTTCAAGACCCAATTACCGGTTTTGATTTCTTCGGTAACCCAGAACTTGAAAGCTCAGATATCTATAACCTAGATGTACGCTGGGAATACTACTCAGAAGATGGCGCAAACTTAAGTGTTGGTGGCTTTTATAAAGACGTTGCAGCACCCATAGAAGCGATTCAACGTATCTCAGAAGCGGGTCGTCAGCTTAAGTTTTACAACGCTGAGTCAGGTTATATCTACGGTATCGAAACTGAGTTTTTACATGACTTAGGCTTTATTGGCAGCAATGGTAGTGTTTGGGAAGACTTTTTCGTAGCGGGTAACTTAACCCTAAGTGACTCAGAAATTGAAATTGCCAGTAATGGTGAAATTGACCCAACCAATAATAAGCGCCGCATGACAGGCCATTCTGAGTGGGTTGCCAACATGCAGTTAAGCTTTGATTCGTCTAATGAGTCTCACAGTGCAACCTTAGTGTATAACGTGTTTGGTGAGCGTATTGCTTATGGTGGCCGTGGTGGTTTAGATGATGTGTACGAGCAACCCTTTCACAGCTTAGATTTTAGCTATAGCTTTTTACCTACTGAAAGCTTTGGGGTGAAATTTAAAGTGAAAAATATCCTAGGTGAAACCACCGAATACGACCAACAAGATGTGGTGGTATACGCGAAAGAGCCTGGCACAGAATTCACTCTGCAATTTGATTATCAATACTAATATTGATAATGAGTTCGCGATTAACAGAGTGACAACAGGTACTGGTTTTTAGCATTTTTACCTCATCCTTTAAATGCTAAAAGCCAAGTGCACAGTGTGATATCTAGGTGTTTGGAACACGCCAATATCGCACGCTTCTTTATCAGTAAGCGTTATTTAAGACTACGTGACTTAACAAAGAAGTTGGCAGCTTTGCAAAAGGCTGTATGCAGTATGTAAAATAAGCTGTAAAAGTAACAGGCCACTTTCTTTTGGAACAAGAAAGTGGCCTTTTTATTGGCTAGCGCTATTAGTTATAAGCGCTATTAGTTATAAGCGCTATTAGTTATAAGCGCTATTAGTTATAAGCGCTATTAGTTATAAGCGCTATTAGTTATAAGCGCTATTAGTTATAAGCGCTATTAGTTATAAGCGCTGTGAGTTATAAAATTAGCTCGTTAGCTATGAGCCTTAATAGCAGATCATTCTTCACTGCTGTCGATCAGATTGCTAATCGCTTTTGAGATCAGATCTTTTTTCATGCTAGTGCGAGCGACACCTTGTTCAAACCAAAAACTCATCGGCTGATCAAACCCAATACCATGCATGTAATTGTAAATCGCTTTACGCAGCCCTTCACCTAACATCTCATGATCAGTATCGGTAGGATCGCTAAAATCGACATCATTTTCAGCGAATAAAACTTCAGGGCGATCGCTAAGAGTAATACCAAATTTTTCTGGATTCATACCAACAGGGCTGTGGATCGTGGCCACAAAACGGTGCCAATAGGCAGACTGGAAACAACCTTGCTGCATCATCTGTCGCACCATTTCCAATGAATCCACCGTTTCTTGCTCGGTTTGAGTCGGAAAGCCATACATCAAATATGCGTGCACCATAATACCGGCATCGCTAAAGGCTTTAGTGACTTGGGCAACGCGCTCAACACTGACGCCTTTTTTCATCAGTTTCAATAAACGATCAGACGCCACTTCAAGGCCGCCACTGACCGCGATACAACCAGAGTCGGCTAGCAATTGACAGCGGGCTTGGCTAAAGGTTCTTTCAAAACGAATATTACCCCACCAACTGATCACCACGTTGCGCTCAATTAAGCGTTTTGCAAAGGCAAATAAGGTTTTTGGTGGCAGCGCTTCATCGACAAAATGGAACCCTGTTTGTCCGGTTTCTTCAATGAGTTGCTCAATGCGATCAACCAGAATATCAGCGCCAGCAGTATCGTAGCGATCGATATAGTCCAAACTGACATCACAAAAGCTACATTTACGCCAGTAACAGCCATGGGCGATGGTGAGTTTATTCCAGCGGCCATCACTCCAAATACGGTGCATTGGGTTGAGCATTTCACACAAAGACAGATATTCGCTCAATGGCAAGCCATCGTATATCGGAGCGCCGACTTCCACCTGCGGGATATCGTGGAGTTCTGGGTTTTCATTAAAGTGAACGTAAGGCTCGCCATTGTCATCTTCGGCAAGGAAGTAAGTTCGCACTAAATCATCGACTTCACGTTGGCCTTGAAAGTATTCCAGCAGGGTGATTAACGGGCGTTCGCCGTCATCAAGACAGATAAAGTCGATAAACTCAAATACCCGAGGATCTTTGAGTGCCCGTAGTTCGGTATTGATAAAACCACCGCCGATGATGATGGGGATCTCTGGATTAATGGCTTTACAGGTTTGCGCAATACGTAACGCGCCGAGCATATTACCGGGAAAAGGCACGGTTAAGGCTACAACGCTAGGTTGGGTTTCTTCTAAATAGTGCTCAACCAATTGCGCTAAAATTTCTGAGCTAAAGGTTGGCTCGTCCATCAAGGTATCGTAAAGGTTATCAAAGCTTGGATTAGCCGCAGCTAACTGCTCGCCATAGCGGCTCACTTCAAAGTAAGGATCAACCCCTTGAGTGATGACGCTGGAGAGATCGTTAATAAATAAGGTCGCGAGATATTTGGCTTTATCTTGAACGCCAAGATTACCAAAAGCGGCTTGCAGTACATCGCCTGATACCGCTTCCATTTGCGCAATGGCTTCAAATGCTGGGCCTTCAGGTAAAAATCGGCGCGAGTTAATCCGCAGTGCAAGACTGGGATCTTTACCCTGTAAAAACCGAATCGCGCTCTCAACAGTCAAATGATAACGATCAAATTCAGCCAGAAAATTATGAATAGCATCAGGTAATTCATCGTCTTCAAAGTGCTCGAAATTAGCTTCCACATGTTGACGAATAATGTCCAGCGCAGGCGCAGTCATCATTTCTAGGAAAAGCTCAATGGCAGGATCACGCTGCACTGCTTCATAGCCTCTCGTACGCAAAAAACCAGTCAAATAGGCTGTTGCCGGATAGGGCGTATTCAGCTGGGTCATAGGTGGAGTCATTAGAAGAACGGTCATAGCCTGCCTTTAAATAGTAAAACTTGAGTGCACTGAACTAAACTGATTGTCAGCCCGAGCTAGGTAAAGAATGTGGCAATAATACAGTTGCCAAAAAATAAGCTGGGATTCTAACAAATGGCCAAGGGAAAAACCCGTAAATTAGCCAATTGAAGATTAATTTATCACTGTCTGTTTGTTTGTTTTTAGATCGAATTTAATCTCTTTCTAGCACAGTCTAGATTTAAATATTAGCAAGGCGGTTAAATATCACGCTAACTGTGTCATTATCAAATTTCGCATCTCAGCTAATGGATTAGGTTTGACACATGGCCGCAAAATGTCTAAATCAGTTTTTACGTCTCTGTTTATATTTAGTATTTGCCGTTGCTATTACGGCGTGTTCGGTCAAAACCGAGCAAGCTAACATTAGCCAAGTGGGCAATATTAGCCATAAAAAAATTGCTGAAGCCAGTGGCTTAGCTTACTCAAATATACACCATGATGTGCTGTGGCTGCACAATGATGGCGGCGATAGCGCCGCAGTGTATGCGATAAATTTATCCGGTGACGTGCTGGCGACGGTGAACATTGAAGGGGTAAAAAATATCGATTGGGAAGATATGAGCTCGTTTATTATCGATGGTAAAGCGTATCTGTTAATCGCCGATGTCGGTGATAATCGTGCCAATCGAAGTCAGTATTTTATTCATATCATTGCAGAGCCAGATGTCAGCAAACTTGAATTGGCCGCATCAATTAAGCTCACCCCGCTTGTGTCATTGGCATTTAATTACCAAGATGGCCCCAAGGATTGTGAGTCTGTTGCTGTTGATGTGGTTAACCAGCAAATTGTATTACTGAGTAAGCGGCACACCCCACAAACCCTATATCAATTGCCGTTACAGTTAGCGCAATCACCGGCGTTATTGCCTTCAGAATTTCCTTCGCAATTACCTATGCCATTACCTAAGCAAGAAAGGGACACGCTAGTGGCAACACCTTTAGGGGCACCGCCGGCATTACCAGAAACATTCTCAGATTATTTCGGGAGTATACGCTTAGCACTTTTTTCCGGAAATTCGACAGCAATGAGCTTTTCAAAGGATGGCTTATCTGCGGTAGTGTTAACCTATGGTCACGCTTATTACTATAAGCAGCAACAGCCCACAGGCGCTTTATCACTATTATCAACTACGCCAACAATCATTGATTTT
This sequence comes from Shewanella sp. 10N.286.48.B5, assembly GCF_002874355.2. NCBI lineage: Bacteria > Pseudomonadati > Pseudomonadota > Gammaproteobacteria > Alteromonadales > Shewanellaceae > Shewanella > Shewanella sp. 10N.286.48.B5. The sequence goes on along the minus strand of NZ_MCVG02000001.1, from coordinate 3,261,026 downwards.
CCGAAACTATTTCAAGCAGAAGCGGTGAGTTTTAATCACGATGCCAGCCGTTTTTATATCACCTCAGAGGGCAGCCCAGCGCCAATATATGAAGTAAATATTGCTGCTGTATTGGCGAGTTCTGATCACTAACTACTGAAAGCTAGCTACTGAAAAACTCACTGTTGAAATATCAGTATTTATTGCTGATATTTGCCGCGCACCTCATCGATTAAGCGCTTCCATTGCGGATATTTAGCAAAGCTTTGGGGTAAATCGCCCCAAGGTGATAACGCTTGGCTCATGGCATTGTCTGAGTGATCAGCGCCTTGGCTCAGTTGATATAAATAGTAAAAAGCTGAGGCGCGATAATTTAACGCACAATGGACTAAAATTGATTTATCGTTATTGCGCTCCATGATGCTAATAAACTGCGCTACATCTTCCATGGTGGGCTGCTGCCAGTCGACTTCAATGTTGTGGTAAACCATACCTGCATCTGTGACCAGTTTGTCTTCAGCCGCCAAATAGTTTGAGTTGTTTTTGGGGATTAAATTGATCACCACCTCTACCCCTGAATTTTTAAGCGTCTGAAATTGCTCTGCTGTGGGCAAGCCTGCGGTTATCACTTGGCTGTTATTGAGCTTGAGCGCTTTGATGTTATCAAGCTGGCTTGGGTCAATTTGCGCCGCTGCAGGATTGACTAAACTAACGCTTAATAAGCTACTGGTTACCATTGTCATTAACGCGGCTCCCATGATGCTGTTTTTCATCTGTAATCCTTTCATCTGTAATCCTTGGATTTGAGCAATTACATAACAATGTCATCAATGGCGGCTAATTCAGCTGCACTAAAGTTAAGGTTATCTAGTGCGGCCACCGAATCGAGAACTTGTGCTGGGCGACTTGCACCAATCAAGCAACTGGTTACCGCATCATTGTTAAGGTTCCATGCGATCGCCATTTGCGCTAAAGATTGATCCCGGGTTTGGGCAATGGTATTTAATGCCTGCACTTTGGCGATTTTCTCTGGAGTTAGATCGTTATCAGCTAAATAGATTTGATGGGCTTGGGCTGCCCGCGAGTCTTTGGGAATACCATGGAGGTATTTATCAGTGAGCACACCTTGATCCAATGGCGAGAATACAATTGAGCCAACGCCTTGATCTTTTAATACCTCGGTTAAGCCATCTTCAATCCAGCGATCAAACATATTGTAGCGTGGCTGGTGGATTAATAATGGCGTGCCTAGCTGTTTTAAGATACTGATCGCTTGCAGCGTTTCTGCTGGCTGATAACTTGAAATACCCACATACATCGCCCGGCCTGAGCGGACAATATAATCTAGCGCTTGCATGGTTTCTTCAATGGGAGTGTCAGGATCCATGCAGTGATGATAAAAAATATCAAAGTAATCTAGCCCAGTACGTTTAAGGCTTTGATCGCAGCTAGCGATCAAATATTTTCTCGAGCCGCCAATACCATAAGGCCCTGGCCACATGTCGTAACCCGCTTTACTAGAAACGATCAACTCATCTCGATATGGCTTAAAGTCTTGTTTGAAAATATCACCAAAGGTGGACTCCGCCGCGCCGTAATGGGGACCATAATTATTGGCTAAATCAAAGTGGGTAATACCAGCATCAAAAGCTGTTTGCAGGATGTTTCTCGCATTCGATTGGGGGTCTGATGCGCCAAAGTTTTGCCATAAGCCTAATGAAATTTTTGGCAAGCGAATACCGCTGTTACCACAACGGGCATAAGCCATTTTTGTATAGCGTTCGTCGCTGGCAAGGTACTGCGGGTTTGGATCGTGGGTAATCATTTATCATCCTACAAATGAATTGTTACTAAATTGAATTAGCTTTGAATTTAAGGCGTGTTTTAAATATCTGTTTTAAATCTTTACTTCAAATCTACTGTACTAGAACAATTATAAGCATTGCCCAATATCGTCACTGAAGTGGTAAACGACTGCGGCTTAAGCAAATAAACCGTATTTGCCCCTAGCGTTAATGCTTCATTTCTCAGCTGATTAATCGCCCCTTGAGTTAAATCCTTATTCGAAATAAACAAGTAATCATACCAATGCCCTTGGGAGCCAATTATTGGCCCTTTTAGTTGGCAATCATCAAGCTGTTGTCCTTGCCATAAAATTTGCACATGTTCGCTTTGATAATGAGGGACGTTAATACAAGCCGTGAGTCCTATTGGCATGAGTATCATTAATAACCCCATTAATCTGGCACTGCGATTGACTGGATTCATATAGGCCTTAAAAATTTGCTGTTAATTACGCCATGTTCATATAGCAAGTCTATACTTAATCAGCAGCGTAGTAGAGTTAAAGTCAACTTACTTGGTTAAGCTTCGCTATGCAATCAGCATGTTGGCGTTCACTGTTTCATGAAAGAGTAAACATAGGGATATACACATGGGTAGCATCAATTTAGCCAATGAAACCGTGATTAAGTCTACTTTTGCTACTGCGCAAAACGGTGCCTTTAGCGGTGATGGACAACTATATTTGACTGAAACTCGGTTATGTTTTGAAGCCTTTAATAAAATCTTTGAAATGGGTCCTTATGAGATAGACCTTGAGGATATTGTTAGTGTTGAAAAATGTTGGGGGACCGGTGGTGGAGTGTTACCCCTTACCGCAGATGCGATTAAAGTGGAACTTAAAAACCATCAGTCCTATAAATTTATGGTGGCTGACTCTGCTGAATGGCTGGAGCGATTGAATCGTTAACTCATTACCTTAAGCTATGTGAGAGCCGCTTACTGATGAATTTAGGGTAATAAAAAGCTGAATCATTGATTCAGCTTTTTAGTTGGGCGACTCGCTATATTGCTAAAAACGCATATTAAGCGTTAGCAAATACATCTTGTAGCGATGGCACCACTTGCTTCTTACGGCTTAATACACCGTCTAGCCAGACTCGGCCTTCAACGGTTGCTTTACCGTAGGCTTTTTCAGTTAAGTCAGCGTCATCTGAAACCACTAACATTTCTGAGCCTTCTTTCATGATATCGGTTAGCAATAATAATACGCTGTGACGGTTACCTTCAGCTTTCAGCGCTGCGATATCAGCTTCTAAATCAGCTTTGATATCGTCAAATACTGATAAGTCGATAACTTCTAATTGACCGATACCCACTAGGTTACCGTTCATGTTGAAGTCTTTAAAATCACGCATGACTAAGTCACGTGCTGGCGTACCTTCAACAGCTGATTTAACTTTAAACATTTCCATGCCCACTGCTTTGAAGTCTTCAATACCGGCAATTTCAGCCAGCGCTTCAACGCAGCGGATATCAGCAGTAGTGCAGGTTGGAGATTTGAAAATCACAGTGTCACTTAAAATAGCGCACATCATGATGCCAGCAATGTTAGCTGGAATTTCTACTTGGTAGAAATCGTACATCATTTTAATCACTGTGTTACTACAACCTACTGGACGGATCCAGCACTCAAGCGGAGTAGAAGTGGTTAAGTCACCTAATTTATGGTGATCAACAATACCAACGATGGTCGCTTGGGCAATGTCATCTGGTGCTTGAGTTAATTCAGAGTGATCAACGATATACACTTCTTCGCCAGCGTAGCTTGTTTTGTACTCTGGTGCTTCAAAACCAAATCTATCAAGGATATAGGCTGTTTCTGGTGAAAGCTCACCTAAACGTGCTGCAATAGCAGGTTCTTCAATTTGATTTTTTAAGTAAGCAAGTGCGATTGCACCGCAGATTGAATCTGAATCAGGGATCTTATGACCCACAACATACATTGCCATTTGGTACGCTCCTATAAATTTTCAGCGATTTTAACAAGAAATAACCGCCTGACCAATCTTTACCAATAAAAAAGCCCCAGAGAAAATTCTGGGGCGATTCAAATCAAGCAATATTCATCTTAAGTTGTCAGCTATTGACTAGTTATTTACTCAGTGGTCAATGCATTCACAATGGCTGTTAACTTAAAGCATAACCACCTTTAAGGTGGGCAATATTATCAAAGCCTAAACGCTGCATGGCTTGGGCGGCCACCATGGAGCGGCTACCACTGCGGCACACTAAAACCCACGGCTTGTGCTTTTGGTGTTGATGCTGCTGAATAAACTGCACTAAGCGGGTTAGTGGCACATTCTCAGTGGTGCTACTGGTGGGTTGCAGCGCGTATTCATGGGGCTCACGAATATCGATGACGCTAACTTGCTGTGCTGATAAAGCGCTGGTTAAGCTCTCTGTGTTGTATTCGGTAATATTCACTTTAGCTGCAGCGTTAGCTGGCAATGCGCCGCAAAGAATTTCACTGCCAGACTCATCACACAACTGACTATCAAGCTGGGCTTTTAGGCTTTCAAATTGGCTTTGGCTTAATTGGCCATTTAAGGTGTTGGCCAGCAGTGCATTACGGCTAGATTCTGCTGCTAATGAGGTAGTGAACTCATTGTTATAGTCATGGCTGGCACAAATCAGGGTATTGTCACCGATAAGCTGATGCAGTCGCTTAAGGCTGGTAAACATCGCTTTAGCGCAGCTGCTGTCAAAGTTGGTTCTACCGAGACTGCCCATTAAAATCGTGTCGCCAGCAAAGGCAAAGCGGCATTGCTGGCTAAGTGGTTTAGAGCTTAATACTGCCTTAGGTAATTCATCAGTCGATTTATTAGGTAATTCATTAGATAATTCATTAGAAAATGGGTCACATAACAGCAAGCTAATACTGTCGGCGGTATGGCCTGGGGTGGCAACTTTCAGCAGTGCTTGATTGCCAATAGTGATGTACTCAAACAACTCGCCCGCTTGGGTGACGTTGCTGCAGTTTTGCGGCCAGCCTAAATGATCGCTTAATTGATCCGGCAAATGTTTGTCGGCAAGGTATTGGCGACTAGAGACATGATCGGCATGACCATGGGTGTCGATCACCGCCACTAATTCAAGTTGCTGACACTGCAATAGGGTATCTAAGCGTTCATTTAGTTCTGGCAGTGGATCGATGATGATTGCTTGCTTACTTTGTTGATCGGCATAAATCCAACTACAGCTCGGGCCTGAGCGTAATTGAACCAAACCATTTAATGGCTGTTTTTCGCTTATTTCACCACTGTCTAAAATCATACAGCTATGGGTTAATGCATTGGCGGCAGATTGAATTCTGATGCAGGCTTCATCCACCTGCGTTTGAGTCATGGCGGGGCCAAAAGACATTCTGATGGCTGACTCGCTTTGCCACTTGGGTAATCCCATGGCATCTAATACAAAGCTACGGGTGACTTTTGATGAACAAGCAGAGCCTGAACTGACGCGAATATTGGCGGCATCAAATAAATCCATAATCTCTTTGCTACTAAAGCCTGCAATAGCAAAGTTGATGGTTGTTGGCACGCTATTGCTAAAACGGTGGTTAAACACTACAGCAGGAAAAGCACTTTTAAGGGTATCAATTAATTGTTGTTGATAAGCCCTTAAGGTGTCGACATCGGCAAACTGGTTTTTACCCATCGATTGCGAGTTATTTAACAGCATATCGAAAATGACACTTATGGCTGCCATTCCCGGCAGGTTTTCAGTACCCGAGCGCAGGCCGCTTTCTTGGCCGCCGCCAGCAATAATCGGCGTAAATGGAGCACCTTCGCGGATGTAAACAAAGCCAATGCCTTTAGGGGCATACAGTTTATGTCCGCTAAAAGGCGCGTAATCGATACTGGTGTTGGCTAAGTTTAATGCCGTTTTACCCAGTGCTTGGACACAATCAACTAACCAATAAATATCAGGGTTAGCTTGGCGGATGATGCGATCAAGCTGAGTTAAGTCTTGGTAAACCCCGGTTTCATTGTTTACTGCCATGGTGCAAATCATTAATGCATTGGGCGCTTCTTTAGCAATAAAGTCCTGATCAAGTTTACCCATATGATCAACGGGGATCGCTTTAATTTCTGCGTTTATTTCAAGAATGACATTCCAATGCTTTAAGGATTCTGGCACCGCTTTATGCTCAGTGGCGCCATATAACAAGCTGTATGTTTGATCTTGCTTGAGGCTAGTTTTAGCGGCAGCTTTAGCCGCGACTAAGGCGGAAATGATCGCGGTTTGAATCCCTTCTGTGGCGCCGCTGGTAAAAATTACGGTACCTGTGTCAGCGCCAATCACTTGTTTAGCTTTTACTCGAGTCTGCTCCATTAGGTTTTTGGCTTTAAGGCCGCTGATATGGCTACTACTTGGGTTACCAAATAGGGTTTCCATTGTAGTTAATGCTGCCGTTGCAGCTTGGGGTAGCACAGGAGTTGTGGCATTAGCATCGAGATATATTTGGCTTAGTTCAGTGGCGCTTTTCATAGGGGTAAGACTCGCATGTTGATTAGTTGTTATATAGCTTTTAATTATAACTAATTTCTTGTGGTTATATTAACAGCTTAATAACAACGATCAAGATCACATTTTTGCTTAGATTAAAAAATACAGCTATAAATTGTCATTTTAGTAAAGAGAGTTTTTAAATTGGTGTGGCGGCAACTTTGTATGGAACCAAAGGTCACTAGAGTGAACTAAGATTTGAAGTTGTTTTGTTATTGATTTTAAGAACGATAAAAAAAAGGAATAAGGCGGTTAGCGCTTATTCCCTTTTTATTTGTGATGAGCAGACTAGGCTTAAGTTTTGCTTCAGATTTTGAAGCAGACGTAAACTCAACAGCTGACTGAAACTCAAACTCTCACTTTGATGACTACTTTTCTGACATCTTTGGCTGTATCACTGGTGCCGGGCATATGCATATCTTCAGGGAAGAAAATCGCAAACATACCCGCCTTTAAGGGTATAAAAGCCGCATTAGCTTTATTGGCTTCATAATCGTACTTACTGTAATCATGCTCATTGTGATAAGGCGCTAACGGCGCTTGATCTGCAAGTGGTAAATAGCCAAATTCTTCTTCACCGCTAACCACAAATTGCACATCAATATAACGCTGATGACTTTCAAAAGACTCGGTGTGTTTCGGCTTAGTTTGGTAATCATTGACGATAGCAAATATATCTTTGCCTTCAATGGGGTAATTACCTAATTCATATTGGCTAAAATCAGTGGCTGCGAGGTGAGCAAGTGCAGTGGCTAATCTTGGGCTAATAGCATGATAAAGCTGATGATTTGCTAGGGTATCGACAATCATGATAAGTCTCTAAAAGTTAAGATAAGTCATTATCGCTTAATTTAGCATGCTGCACCATGACAGATATATTTATACAGGGCTGTGAAAATAATCAGCTTAGACAAAGCGGCGATCAGTTGGTTATGATGATAGTGCGGTTGACATGAATAGGATATCAAGTGGCAGCATTACGATTATTAGCAGGCAAAACGGCATTTGAACAAATTGAACAAAACGGCATACAGCAGTCGATGTTTAATCAATTGTTTGCAGCATCAGGTGGCCCCAAATGGATTGGCGTCGCAGGGCTCGATAAATACTTGTTCAGTGAGTTTTTTAGTGACAGGCAAGCACCACTTTATACCATGGGTGCTTCATCTGGAGCCTGGCGTTTAAGCTGTTTAGCGCAAAAGAATCCGTTAGAGGCCTATCATCGCTTTGAAGACTATTATATCGATCAGCGCTACGAGACTGTGCCTTCTCGTCAAGAGGTGACTGAGCAGGTAGAGCGAATTATTGCTGGCATATTAGGTGCTAATGGCGCCATGGATATAGTCAATAACCGTATTATTCAAAGTCATTTTGTGGTGTGTAAGGCCAAGCATTTAAATGCTGGGCGTTCCAAGGGAAAATTAGCAATGGGGCTGGCTGCTACTGCAGTGTCTAATGCTGTTAGCCGTCGCAGTTTAGCTTGGCACTTTGAAAGACTGGTATTTAGTCATCAGCAAGTTAAATCGCCTTTTTCACAATTATCCGATCTGCCCACCGAGCATGCTCAATTAACTCGCAGTAATATCAATCAAGTGCTGCTAGCCACTGGCTCTATTCCATTACTGCTCTCGCCAGTGACCCAAATCAATGGCGTTAGTGACGGTCATTATTACGATGGCGGCATTACTGATTATCACTTTGATATGCCTTTACCTGCCGCAGAAGGCTTAAGTTTATATCCGCACTTTTATCCTTACATGAGCCCTGGCTGGTTCGATAAATCACTAAAATGGCGCCGTGCTAAAAAGCATTATCATAATGCGCTGATCCTGGCGCCGACCCCAGAGTTTATTGCTTCTTTGCCTTACCAGAAAATTCCTGATCGTGAAGACTTTAAAAAGCTTGATAGCGACAGTCGTATCGCTTATTGGCGCGAGTCAGTTAAGCGCAGTGAGCAACTGGCGATTGAGTTTGCCGGCATCATTGAAAACCAGTCGGTGATGAGTCATTTAGAGCGGCTTTAAGCTGCTTTATTGATTGTTTTTAACCTCCTATTTAAGGGTTATCTTAAGCGCTATCTGATCGCTTTTTGAAACTATTTCGTAAAACACCCTGTCTAATAATTAATCGCTTAAGTCTGCGTTATTTGTTAATTACAGCTATCATTAAAAAGAATGATAAGCGGATGGTGACTAGCAAATAAACTATCAAGCACTAAACTTAATTTGCTCATATCTGTGACAACTAGTTGATTATATAGGCTGAAGCGAGCTAGTTGTCATCGGCGATATAAATATGCTGCGCCTTGTGGTGTAAGCCCTAAATGAATATTTATCAGCATTTCTATGGTCTGGAGGCTGCTATGAAAACATTAGAAATGGCCTTGGTTATTCAAGAGGCGGTTATTCTTCCTGGCGGCCGCCAAGAGATCAGAGTGGTATCGCCAAATCAGCTGTTAATGGTTGCTAGTGTGCTGAAAGGAGACTACCGCTTAGCCTTAGCTGCGAGCAAAAGTAGCGGTAAAAGTAGCGGTAAAGTTAATAGCAGTCCGCCATGTTATAGCACAGCAACAGAGTGTGAGATTATCGACTTTCATCAACTCGACGATGACTCATTAAGTATTGTGATTGAAGGTCGCCAAAGGGTAAAAATTCTGTCTGCGGCGCAACTAAGGGATGGAAGTTGGATTGCGCGCACATTAGCCTGTCAAAATTGGCAAGATGAACCCATAGGCGAAAAGTTTGAAATTATTAGTGCCGCTTTAGAGCAATTTTATGAAGTAAACCCAGATTTATTGGAATTATATAATCAGGTGCATTTAGAAGATGCCACCTGGGTAAGCCAGCGTTGGTTAGAAGTGTTACCTATGTATAACAAGGATAAATTACAGCTTGTTGAGCAACCTAATTGCCACAAGACTATGGCTTTTGTGCTGCAGCTATTAAAGTCCCATGTAGATGCCTAAGTTACCGCTTTACAGCAATGACGAGCAAGTCGCTGTGATTGTATTTAACTCGCCAAGTTTGGGCTAACTGTGCTGGATTTTACTTCAAGTGGCTCGTTAACAGGAAAGCTTAGGTTCATTTATATTACTCATGTCCGTTATACTGACGGGATAAGTAAGTCACTAATCATTGTAACTATGTCTTCTGATACCTCAGCTAGAGCTGCACAACCTTCTTATGTGGTGTTACCACAACTGACTCATCCTTCGAAAAATGCAGCTGCAAGTTCAACAGCGCCAAAAACCGTGGTGGAATTTTTAGTGTCGCATTTTGCGCAAATCCCACCGCAAGTGTGGTTAAAGCGGATTGAGGACGGCAAAGTGCATTGGGCAGATGGCAGCTTAATTACTGTCGATACTGCCTATAGACCTGCAACAAGGGTGTATTACTACCGAGAAGTGACAGCGGAAACCAAGATCCCTTTTGTGCAGAAAATTTTGCATCAAGATGAGCATTGTATGCTGGTGTTTAAACCACACTTTTTGCCAGTAACCCCCAGCGGAAACTTTGTTAATGAATGCTTAATCCATAGGCTAAGGATTGGCACCGGCATTGACACTATAACTCCTGCCCACCGCCTTGATAGGCCAACTGCAGGCGTCATGCTAATGACAGTTAACCCTGAGTCTAGGCATGCGTATCATGCTCTTTTTAGTGATGGCAAAATTACAAAGCAATATCAAGCGATTGCTAAGTTAACAGCGGCACTATTGGCACAATCCCAAGCGGGTGAATTAACCTTGCCAATACACTGGACGGTTAAAAATAGGATGGTGCGCTCAACCCCAAGCTTTTTAATGAAAGTGACCGAAGGTGAGCCCAATACCCATTCTGAAATTAGCCTTATTGCCATAAAAGGCGATAAAGGTTTATTTGAGCTGAGCCCGATCACCGGGAAAATGCATCAACTTAGGGTACACATGATGTCGTTGGGAATGCCGTTAGAAAACGATACTAATTATCCTACTTTAGCGCCAAAGAGTGCCGATGATTTTTCAAAACCGTTACGGTTAATTGCTAAATCACTGCAGTTTATTGACCCGATTAGCCATATTGAGCGTCAGCTGAGCTGCGAAGGCTATGAAGCTGAATTTGATCTTTAACCTGCTTGATTAAATGCTATATCAGCATGAGTCACGCGCAGCGATAACTGTTTAGTGCGCTGAATATATGAATTTTATGAGCTGTGACGAACGACTGTCGACCAATGACTCACTATTAGTGGTTTGTTTGAGCTTAGTCCGATTACAGGTAAAACTCATCAATTAAGAGTGCATATGCAAAGCATTGGTATGCCATTGCTTAACGACAGGTTTTACCCTGTGCTACAACCGAAAGGACCTGATAACTTTGCTAATCCACTAAAGTTATTGGCACAACGATTACAGTTTATTGATCCTATTACACAGCAAAGTAATGATTGGCGCTGTGATGAATTAAATTTCAATTAATATAGATATTTACACTACCGTAACAAACTCAGTCAGGTTATATTGTGACTAATTTATAGGATTTAGGTGCTGTCATGGAACGAATCACATATTGCCTGATTTTTTTAGTTGCATTACTTATCAGTGTTGGTTTACTGCGTGGTGTCGATCATTTATTGGCCAAGCAAGTCATTGCCCGTGACGCAGCAATTTTAACGGATAAGTTTGAGCACTTAATTAAAACCAGTGCGGCAGAATTAAATGAATTACCCGAAATCACTTTTGATTCGTTTGTGTGTAGCACTGAGGTAGAGGCGCAGTTAAAGCGCGCAGTATTTGATGCAAGCTTTATTCGTTGGATTGGCGTAACGAAAGGGCTAAATATATATTGTGAATCTAACGAGATTATTCGAGAACTTCACGATGTGAAACATCATCAAATTAGTGAAACCTATAGTTTAGGGATACTAGAGTCTGAAAGTGATCAGCATCTGGAATTAGTGCTTATTCGCAATATGGGGGATATTTTTTACGCCGCGAGCATACTCCCGTTAGAGCCGAGTTATTTTGTTCCGATGAGCTGCGAGAAATGTTTAGAATATCGATTATCGTTCGATTCGAGTCCTTTTTTAACATTTGGTTATGAAAGCTTTGATGGTGATTATTACGTGAGTGAGGCGGTTAACTTAACCACTGACTATTTTGACGCAACCTTTGAATTATCAGGTAATCGTGAGTTTTATGAGCAATATACCTACTTTTCTTGGTGGATTGTTTTAATCATTGCCAGCATTTTGGCTGCTTGGGTCTCGTATATCGCCCGTTTATGGTTTAACCATAGTCAATCTGTTCATAGCCAAATTATTCAAGGGATTAAGCGGTCTGAGTTTATTCCTTTTTATCAGCCTATTGTCGATTCTCGCAGTCAAAAAGTCATTGGCGCAGAAGTGCTCATGCGTTGGCAACGGCAAGATGGCAGTTTAATGCCACCGAATCAGTTTATTCCTTACGCAGAAGCCAATGGCTTAATTGTTGATATGACCAAGGTATTGTTGGCGCATGTTTTTAATGATGTTAAGCAACTTGCGGTTACACGAGAACCATTATTTTTTAGCGTTAATATTGTGCCAGAGCATTTAGATAATGATGATTTGTATCAACTGCTAAAAGGCGTTGTTGAATCAGGCGAGTTGAAACAACATCGTATTTCATTAGAAATCACTGAGCGTCATCCTATTAGTGACTTAGTTGCTGCGCGTAAAATGTTAGATAAGTTTTATGCTATCGGCATAGATTTAAAATTAGATGATGCCGGCACGGGTTATGGTGGTTTTAGTTATGTGCAAAATTTAGGCATTAGTACCCTCAAAATTGACAAAATGTTTGTTGATACCATAGGTCATCAAGATAACTTTAATGCGAAAACCATTGAAGCCATTATTTCATTTGCGCAAAAATCCAATTTAAACATCATTGCAGAAGGTGTAGAAAGCCATGAGCAAGTGGCTTATTTAAGTGAGCATGGTGTTTACTCTATTCAAGGCTATGTGTTCTCTAAACCTTTATCATTTGATGATTTTTGTGCTGGTTACAGCCATTAACAGTGAATGATATTAGCGACCAGTGCTTATTTTAACGTATGTAGCCGCGAGTGAATCGCGGCTTTTTATTGTCAGTAATTTAATGGTTACATCTGGTAATGTTTGGCGTTTTATTGTGCTAAATGAAATGTAAATTGCATAAATATGGCTTAAATTGGAATGCTTTGTAGAGCGGGCTGACTATAAAAGCCGTTGCCGAGGCTGCTTAATTAGTAATCATTGAGTGGGGAGGCTAAAGAGGTAAACTAAAATCGCTTACTCATTTTAATGACAGTAATGTTTAGATTTTGGTGATAACTTTACGTTGTCGAGCTAACGTAGTGAACTGACGTATTTGATAAGGGGGGTATATTGAGCAGAAAAAGCCTAAATGCGGCAGGTGTATTGCTGTTATCAGCGAGTTTAGCGCCGATTAGCGTAACAGCAGATCAAATTTATTTTAGCTTCGATAATGATATCGTTACCGGCTCAGATGGTGATTACTCCAATGGTTTTGTCATAGGTTGGCATGCAAAGCCAGAACACAATTTTTCAGCGGCCTCATCGGTCTTTCAATGGCAATCGGCACTATTATTCCCTCAACAAACACAGCAAACACACCGTGGGGCTCAGTTATATAGCCGAATGTGGACCCCAATTGAAATCGCCTATGACTATCCACAATCAGAAGAAAGACCTTATGCAGGTCTATTGGAGTTAGAAAGCTATACCGGTGTGTTTAGCCCATCACTGGCACAAAAAAATTGGTTGTCTGTTGGTGTTATGGGACCTGCGTCAGGGGCTGAAATGCTGCAATCAGTGGTGCATAAAATTACCTCATCAACTAAACCGGGTGGCTGGGATTATCAAATAGAGAATCAGCTGACATTTCAACTTGCCTATGAAGTCGAAGCTTTACTCACTCGTCAGCAAGCATTTGAAAATAGTCAGTGGGATTTAAGCGCATTTAATCATTCGATGGCTGGGAATTTTCGTTCTCAATCGAGTGTCGGTCTCACCTTGCGTTGGGGTGATGACTTAGACCAAACCTTTGGCCAACTTTCAAGTCAGGCTGGTCACTTAGGAAATTATACTCATTCCGCTAACTGTGATGGTAGCTGGACGGCTTATGCAAGGGTGCAGGCTGGATATCGGTTTAATGATTTAACCATTGATGGTGATTTACCCTATGACTCATCGCTTGAAATCAAGCATGAACAAGCGCAAGCAAGTTTAGGGGTGATATGGGCATTTCCCACATGGTCTGTGAGTTGGAGCTTTGATTTTTATAGCAAAGAATATCAATCAGATGTCGATGACTGGCATGGCTATGGGGTGATTAGTTACACTAAAGTGCTTTAATTCTGGTTATAAAAAACGATGTTTAAAAGGCGCACCATGATTCATCATGGTGCGCCTTTTCAGTCTATTACAGAGTTATTATGACTAAAGTTTTTTAGACCTGATTGTGCATGTCATTTAATGCTTGATGTAGCAAATCATCGTCATTAGCCTGATTAGTATCACTTTGATCAGGTTGGTCATTTTCACCGACTGAAGTTTGATAACCATTGGGCAATTCGGCAATTTTAGCTGTTAAGCCTAAACTGTCAGCAATTGCCATTGCTTGTGGTTCATACTCTGCTCGGAACATCGTCATATTCTCAAGTAAACTACCTGCAAATAAGGTTGGCCAAGGGGCAACATAGTTAACGGACTGTCGAAACTCTTTACTATCGTGTGCATGAAGTAAAACCCCATCAATGGCGACTTCACCTGTACTTATCTTTTGAAATCCAGCAATGATACTGAGTAAGTGGCTAGCATGACTCAGGGGATTTGATTGCAGGGTAACTAAGGTTTTAGGGAGGATCTCTAAATTCAACTGTTGAATGACAGTGCCTAAATTACTGCTATCGACTTTTTGAAACCTAATAGGGCCGTTAGGGATTTTTTGTTGATAGATTTTTTCAGCACTAAACGCTTCGGCTGGAATGGCGGTCAAATCATCTACGTGTGACATCGCCGTTTTGGCACTCACAAGTCGAGAACGAAGGCTAATAATTGCACTTAATGGTGCGATGGCGCGACCCGCTAATATTGAACATGCAGCCAGTCCACCCGTTGTAAGCGAACCGTTAAGGACTTCTAAACAACCTAGCATCACTAATATTAGTGTTGTTCCTTGCGATGCTGCTTGGATGACTTCTTGTAACTTAGCTGATAACCAATCGACTTGTTGCTGTTGTGCTAGTCGCTGGTGGTTTATTTTATTATAAATACTGGCTAATCGGTCTTCTAAAGATAGGGCCTTGGCTGTGGTTAGCCCTGATAACACCAGTATCAACATTCGGGTTCGTTCAGCATCTGAAAGAGCGAGATCCTCAGTGGCTATGGCGAGTTTTTTGCCAATGACATAAACCAGAGCGCCAACAAGTACCCAGACGACTATCGGAATGAATACCAGCGGGCCACCAATATAGGCAACCAATGCAAGAAAAATGAGCACAAATGGAAAATCCATGAGTGCCACAATTGCTTGCCCTTAATAGAGCTCTCGCATACTCGCAATACTGGCTAAACCATTAGTAACTTTACCTGTTCCCATGGATTCAACATGGTGATAGTCCGCTTGCATGAGCTTGTTAACCACCTTGGTTGTGGTTTCTAATTCAAAATTGGCTGCTGATGCCGCAAGTAGCCAACTGCGGCCATATCTGAGTAATAATTCCAGCAAAATCGCAATCGCCACACCAGAAACAATAATAGTGGCAGTACCATAACCTTGATTTGGCAGAATACGATCGTAGATTTGTAGCATGGTGAATGGCAGTGCAAGCGACAATAAATTGATAAATGTCGATGACAATAATAGCTCGGGAAAGGCTTTATTCCTGGAAAATAAACTGAAGTTTTCCTGCATACAAAAAATGTCCTTTTTATCGCAATGCGTAACGACTAAGCAATCAATAAACCAATGATTTAAGCGTAGCTTGTTTTAGTCAGTTTTCCTTACCTTAATCTAACTTAGTTTAAATATTAAGCAATCAATATAACATCTTGGGGTTAAACTGATTTTTAATCAGATGCAGCGAGTTTGCTAGAAATGGCGGCATTATTACGAGGGATAAGAGAATGAGTTTGCATGAGGTACGCGTGGAGTATGTAAAGGGAGGCCGCTTATTAAAATTAATGCAAAGATAATAAAAAACCATGAGTAATAACTCATGGTTTTTAGCTGAAATGTAGACCTATCTAGACTTGATATATTCTTAAGGTTGTTGGCGAGTTGGCGCTAAGACAATTTCTCGTACACAAACATTTTGCGGCATTTCAAAGGCAAATACAGCCGCATCAGCAACTGCTGTAGGCTCGATAACGCCGCCCATGAACTCTTTCCATTCTTGGTAGCCGGCTTTAATATCTTCATCGGTTGTGTGGCTAAGCAGGGCCGTTTCAACAGCGCCTGGAGCGATAGTCACCATTCGCACATCATCCATCGCCACTTCTTCGCGGATATTTTCAGTTAGCGCATGCACAGCAAACTTACTGGCACAATATGCTGCATGGTTAGGGAATGTTTTACGACCCGCTATAGAGCTTACGTTGATAATAGTGCCTGTTTTACGGGCTTTCATATAAGCAAGCACAGCGTGAATACCATTAAGCACGCCCATCACATTGATGTTGAGCATTTGGCTCCACTGGGCAGGATCTTGTACATCTGCTTGACCAAGTAGCATTACGCCAGCGTTATTGACTAAACAGCCAACAGGGCCAAACTTTGCTTCAGCAGTCGCAATCGCTGTTTTCATCGCTGCAGCATCAGTAACATCAACGCTAACAGATAAGCTGTTGGGCAGGTTAAGTGCTTGCATTGGTTCAACGCGACGAGCAAGTAAAAGTAGTGGGTGACCTTTAGCGCTAAATGCATTCGCCATAGCGGCGCCAATACCTGATGATGCGCCAGTAATGACAACAAGTGATTTCATGATTTTTACCTCGTTCGTTAAGTTGTGTCCATTATAGGTAATGGCTCATTGTTGATATATAATCCACAAAGAACATCATTGTTTACACATGGCTCCTAATCGCTTGTTGATGACCACACACTAAAATAGACATTATTATGAACTTAGACATAAATTTGATTGATATCAGAGCCTTTGTGGTGATTGCTGAGCAAGGTAACTTTACTGAAGCTGCACAGGTATTAGGCTGCTCACGTTCGCATTTATCAAAGCAATTATTAAGTTTAGAAAAATTTCTTGGTGTTAGCCTAATTATTAGAACCACCAGAACCCAAAGACTGACAGAGCAAGGTCAGCAATTGCTGTTGCAATGCCAGCAAGCGTTAGCGCAAATCGATCAGGTGGTGGCAATGACATTAGACAGCGCTGAAACATTACAGGGCAATATTCACATTAATTGCGTTGGCGGGGTGATTGGTGAAGATATTTTAGTGGCCTTGGTGAATGATTTTATTAAACAGTATCCTGAAATTACTATCGATCTTGATTTTAGTAGCCAGCGGGTTGATTTAATCGAGGGCCATTTTGATATTGTATTTCGCATGGGCGAACTGGCAGATTCAAGCTTGGTGGCCAGAAAGCTGATGGACATCGAAAACCGCACTTTAGTCGCCCCTGAATACTTAGCGAAATATGGTCAACCGCAGCATCCAAGCGAGCTTAATAATCACCTGTGTATTACTGGCTCGATCAGCCATTGGCGCTTTGGCCATAGGCAAGATGCTCAAGCTGTAGACGTTGCCATTAAGGGCGGTTTTAAGTGTAAAAATGGCCGCGCTATGAAAGCCAGCGCCTTAGCAGGAAATGGCATTGTGCGATTACCTTATTTATATTGCGCTAATGAAATTGCAGCGGGTCAATTAGTGAATGTGTTTAATGATTGGCATATTCCCGACACGCCTTTTTATATGCTTTACCATAAAGATAAATTCCAACCAGAAAGGCTGAAAAAATTTATTCAATTCACCATGGAAAATTTTAAGCGCTATCTACCTGATTCATAGAATAACATTTAAAAAACGGCTGATTAAATTCATCTATGCCGTAAAAGTCTAACGGGATTGAAGCCTATTTTTAATTTTTCGACTATCTTTATTAGATAATTAAAAATGAAAATGGTGAATGATGAGATCCTTAGCGCTGCTATTGTTTTTACTGCTGTTTGCGATAAATACGCAAGCGGGTCAGCTTTATTTTGAAGCTCGCAGTGATAGCATGGGCGGTACAGGTGTAGCCTCATCTAGCCGTATCGGCGCAAGTTTTATTAATCCCGCTTTACTGGCTATTTACGCCCCAAAAACCAATGAGTTCTCCTTACTGTTACCGGTTGTGGCTGCTGAAGTGGATGATAGCGACAATATGCTTGATAAGTTTGACTCACTACAAGACAGTTTTGATGACTTAGAAACGGCCATAAACGGCAATGATACTGATGATATTGCTGGTTTTCGTGATGATTTAGTTATTAATTTAAATGCCCTCAACGGCACTAACGCCTCGGTATCAGCCGCAATTGGCGCAGCATTAGTATTGCCAACTCAAACCGTGCCAATGGCGCTATTTTACAAAAGTCATCTTGACGCTATGGGCGTTGCTGATATTGCTCAAGGTGATATTGATATGCTGACTAATCTCGATCCCGCCAACCCTCCTGCAGATCTCACTGACTTAGACTCTCAAGGCATTGTATTAGCCGCCGGAGTCACAGATTTTGGGGTGGCGTTAAGCTTTCCACTATCTATAGTTAACATGCCTGTAAAAGTTGGGATTTCACCTAAGTTTCAACGCATTGATACCTATCATTACAGTGCCAGTGCCAATAACTTTGATGTCGATGATTTTGATGATGATAAATATCGAAATGATGACAGCTTATTTAACCTTGATCTTGGGGTGGCTATTGAGCCAACAGAAAGCTTAACCTTAGGGCTGTCTGCTCGTAATTTATTCAGTAAAAAAATAACCACAGTTGAAGCTCAAGGACGGACATTTGAATACCAAATTGAGCCGTTAGTCACAGTGGGAGCTGCTTATGATTGGTCCAGAGTCACCTTAACCACGGATATTGATCTGGTGGAGCAAAGCCGTTTTAGCGAGTTTGATGCGGTGCAGTATTGGCGAGTGGGCGGTGAAGTTAAAGCCACTGACTGGCTGTTTTTACGCATGGGCTACCGCCATGACTTAAAAGATAATAGCGTAGATATTTACTCTTTCGGCACCGGCTTTGCCATCGGCCAAGCCTTTAAGCTGGATATGAGCGGCAGCTATGGTGATGATGCCATTGGCGCTGTGCTGCAAACTTCTTATCACTTTTAAGCGTTATCATTTTTAGCTGTCATCATTGTTGCATTTATATCTGCCACAAAAAGATGATCGACTAGCCTGCTGATAATTCAATTAACGACTTAAGGGTTAGCAATAATGCACTTAAGCTACATAACACCATAGTGGCGATGCGAGTCTTATTTTTATCAACCTTATTGGTTAGCTTTCCTGCGGCAATATTTCCGAGTATGACAGATGGCAATAGCATCAATGACAACCACAGATGCTTTTCTTCCACTAAGCCTGCAAGCATTAAAATAATCAGTGCGATCATTGAGCTGAAAACAAAAAAGATCGATAGCGCGGCTCTAAACTGCGGCGCATCTTTACCGGCTAATAAAATCGCTAATGGTGGCCCACCAATGGCGGCAATATTTCCAAATACCCCCGACAAGACACCTGCAATAAATAGCGAAAGCCGATTTACTGGCGCTGTGATCTTAAAAATACTCAGCAACACCGCTGCGCCGACAATAAAGGCAATGGCTAACCCCAGTACTGCTTGGGGGGCAAACAGTAATAAACCTGCGCCCATAAAGCCACCAGGTATTCGCCCCAGCAGCGCATATTGCAGCCCATTAAACTCCAGTTGAGTACGTTCACGCAATAAGGTCAATAAGGCGATGGAAAAACCCATCATAATCACAGGGGCTGGGACTAATTGTGGGTCGATGATATAGAGAAGTGGACTGGCAACAACCGCAAGCCCAAAACCGATAAGGCCTTGGGTTAATGCGCCTATAAAAATGATAACCGATGCAAGCATCAAGGTCTGCGGATCGATAAATTCCATTGTCGACTCTTTAGGCGCAATACTGCAACTCACTCTCAGCTTGAGAGCTCGATACGTTAAATGACGAGCAGTGTTTGATTAATTGAGTAGGCTTATGCTTTAGCGCAAGTACTTTAGCGCAAGTACTTCAGCGCTAGTCGCTAGCTTGACTTAATCAAGATCTTCCCACTCAATTCCCATGGCATCCATCAAAGCTTTTGCTTCAGATGGGATGCTATCAGGCCCTTCTTTTGATAAGTCACCGTCATTTGGCAGTGGTTGTCCAGTGTAGGCATGCAAAAATGCTTCACACAGTAGTTCACTATTGGTTGCATGACGTAAGTTATTAACCTGGCGGCGGGTACGTTCATCAGTCAATACTTTTAAAACTTTTAAAGGTATGGATACCGTGATTTTTTTAACTTGTTCATTTTTTTTGCCATGTTCGGCATATGGGCTGATATAGTCGCCATTCCATTCAGTCATTAACTCACCTTTATACGATAGATTCGTGGCAGATTTTAACCGCTAAATAATAACAGTCAAATTATTGCGGTTATTCTATAACGAATGGAAATAGATTTCTTTATGTTTAGACGTCTAAACGGCTGATTTGTATTGACGATGTGACTTAGCTTAGGTACATTTAGCCATCTAGACATCTCTTTAGTGTGTATTCTTTAGGAGTTTACAATGAGCAAACATCGCGCAGCTACGCTAGCAGTACGCCAAGGTATCGAGTCTGATACCCAATACGGCGCTGTAGTCCCGCCGATTTATCTATCAACAAACTATTCTTTTGATGGCCATAAAAACCCTAGAGAGTTTGATTATAGTCGTTCAGGAAACCCGACGCGCTGCGTGTTAGGTGAAGCCATTGCCAAACTTGAACATGGCGCTACTGGGGTGGTTACTTGTACCGGTATGGCTGCGATTACCTTGGTCACTAGTTTATTAGGCCCCGATGATTTACTGATTGTGCCTCACGATTGTTATGGCGGTAGTTACCGTTTGTTCACAAATCTTGCCAACAAAGGCCAATTTAAATTACTGGTGATTGATCAAACAGATGAGCAAGCACTCAGTGATGCGATTGCTCAGAAACCTAAAATGGTGTGGTTAGAAACGCCGTCAAACCCATTATTACGTGTTGTTGATATCAAAGCTATTGCTGAGCAAAGCCATAAAGTCGATGCCTTAGTTGTGGTTGATAACACCTTTTTATCGCCAATTTTGCAACAGCCATTAGAGCTAGGCGCTGATATCGTCATGCATTCCACCACCAAATATATCAATGGTCATAGTGACGTTGTAGGTGGCGCTGTGGTGGCAAAAGACCCTGAACTGGGTGAGTTACTACACTGGTGGTCAAACACCTTAGGGCTAACAGGCTCGGCTTTTGATAGTTACCTAACCTTACGTGGCATTCGTACTTTAGCTGTACGTATTCGCGAGCATCAAAAAAATGCTGAGCAAGTTATTGACGTACTTCAGGCCAGCAATCTTGTCGAAAAAGTGTATTATCCAGGCTTAAAAGACCACCCAGGTCACGATATTGCAGCTAAGCAACAACAAGGCTTCGGCGCTATGTTAAGTTTCGAACTTAAAGGTGGTGAAGCAGAAGTGGTCGCCTTTTTAAATGCACTGTCTATTTTCAGTGTTGCTGAAAGCTTAGGCGGAGTGGAAAGCTTAGTTGCCGTACCTGCAACCATGACCCATAGAGCAATGGCGCCTGCAGCACGGTATGAAGCTGGCATTAAAGATACTTTACTGCGACTATCTGTCGGGATTGAAGATGCTGAAGACTTGGTTGCCGATATTGAAGTAGGCTTAGCTGCTGTCGCTGCGCTTTAAGTTAATCTCCCTTGGCTATATTCATGTAGTCAGGCTGGTATATGTTGTTTAAGGAGTGAAAAATGGCCCGCAGTCATTTACATAAATTTGGTGGTTCAAGTCTTGCTGATGCAGATTGCTATCGCCGCGTTGCCCATATTTTACTGACTCATGGCAACAGTGATGATTTAGTCGTTGTTTCAGCTGCGGGTAAAAGTACTAACTTTTTATATAAATTACTCTCCTTAAGAGAAAACGGTGACTTGTGGCAAGAAGAGCTACAAGTACTGGTGAGCTATCAGCAAAACCTGATTGAGCAACTTCTCTCAAACGAACAAGCGCGCGATTTACGTGAGCGCCTATCAACCGATAAATCGCAATTAGTCAGTTTATTGTCCCTTGAAGAGCGCAATGAATTTCAGCTCAATCATGTATTAAGCTTTGGTGAGCGTTGGTCAGCACGATTAATGGCAGCCTTATTAAGAGAGTCTGGCGTTGCTGCCGCGAATATTGATGCCTGCTCACTGCTGGTGGCTGATGAAGGGCCTGTGCCGAATATTCGTCTTGATGAGTCCCGCGAAAAAGTCCAAAAGCTGCTGGATGCTAATCCAAATACACGCTTAGTGATCACCGGCTTTATCTGCGCCAACAGTAAAGGGGATACATTATTACTTGGCCGCAATGGCTCAGATTACAGCGCCACCTTAATTGCCAGCTTAGCGGACATTGAACGAGTGACTATTTGGACCGATGTTGAAGGGGTATTTAACGCTGATCCGAATAAAATTAATGATGCCAAATTACTTGAAAGCATGTCACTTGCTGAAGCCGATCGTTTAGCTAAACTCGGCTCGCCAGTACTGCACAGCCGAACTTTACAGCCCTTATTTGATACTAATGTTAGTCTCGCGGTGCGCTCAAGTTACGCATCACATACTGACTTTACCCTTATTGCGCCCCAAAGTTCGTCAGCTAGCGCTCCAGTGGTTACCAGTTTAAATGAAGTGGTGCTGTTTCGCTTTAAGCAGCAAGCGCTAATTCAAACCACACTCAAATTACTTGAGCAAGCCGGTATTGCGCCGCTAGCATATTGGTGCTCTGCCCATCATAAAGTTGAACTGGCATTCACTGCTGAAAACCAAAAGCAGGTACAAGCGTTACTGGAGCTACATAGTCATGAGCTATTAATTAGCGATATCCATGCTCATACTGATTTAGGTTTAGTCGCTTTGGTTAGTGCTGATGCAGAGCACTACCGCCGCAGCTTTGCCCGATTATTAAGTCGCGATGCCAAACCCCTGTATCAAGATGGTTTGAGTTTAGTGACCTTAGTGCCTAAATCTCAGGTTAATTTACTCACCCAAAAAGTACACCGACGCTGCGCAGGCCCGCGATTGCGTATTGGGGTATTATTGCTTGGGGTCGGTAATATTGGTGAAGCCTGGATTGATTTATTTCAGCGCTCATCCACCATGCTTAACCGTGAACTAGAAGCCAATGTGCAACTTGTGGGTTTAGTGAGTTCAAAAGAGGCGCTCATTTGCCAGCAAGGAATAGATGCCAATAACTGGCAAGATGACTTTGATACCACAGCAACAACATGGGACTACCCTAGTTTATTTGAGCAGCTTGAGCTGCTCGACTGCGATGAGCTGGTGGCCTTGGATATCAGTGCTAGCGCCAGCTTAACCTTACAATACCCAGAGTTTTTCGCTCGAGGGATTCATATGGTGAGCGCCAATAAACTTGCAGGCTCAGGGCCGTTACCTTTTTACCGTGAGCTTAAGCAGCAGCTAAGTAACCGGCGTTTATTTTGGCGTTACAATGCCAGTTGCGGCGCTGGCTTACCAGTACAGCATGCCCTAAACGATTTACGCAATAGTGGCGACAATATCGAAGCTGTTGGCGGTATTTTTTCAGGTACTTTATGTTGGCTGTTTGAGCATTACGATGGGCAAAAATCTTTTTCTGAACTCGTGGTTGAAGCCCGCGGATTAGGCATTACAGAGCCAGATCCTCGAGATGATTTATCTGGCCGAGATATGCAGCGAAAGTTACTTATTCTGGCCCGTGAAATTGGCTTTGAGATTGAGCTTGATGCCATTGAATTAAATTCATTAGTGCCAGCTGAATTAGCCGACTTGTCGTTAGATGACTTTTTAGCGCGCATTGGCGAGTTAGATGAGTTTATGTTGCAGCAATATAGTGCAGCCTTTGAGCAAAATAAAGTCTTAAGGTATGTGGCATCTTTAGATAAAGTCGATGGCAAAATGCATGCTGAAGTAGGCATTCAATGGGTCGACTCGAACCATCCCTATGCCAGTTTAACCCCTGGAGATAATGTGTTTGTCATCCGCAGCACTTTTTATCAGGGCAATCCGTTAATTATTCGCGGCCCAGGTGCTGGCCGAGAAGTTACCGCAGCAGCTGTGCAGTCTGACTTAGTACAAATCTGTAAGGATTTACTGCAGGAGTGATCCTTAAGCGCGAGTTAAACGACGATTAACTTGGTTGAAAGATTAACTTTAAAGGCCTATTCCCTAACGGAATAGGCCTTTTTTATTGTCATAAAATAGCGCTAAAAGCATAAGCTCAGAGTTAACTTCACTCCCAGTCGATTTGCTGATGATTAATCGACAACGACCTTTTCATTATCAGTCTTTAGCCTGCAAATGTTCGCTGTCTGTTCTTTGGTAAGCGTATTTGGGTTACTTTTTCTTTGGTGGAGAGTATTCAATTAAGTCACATAAAGTGGATCTGATGGACTACATTTATTATTCCAGTAGCTAAACATCATCCAAGGAGAGGGCGGTATATGAAATTCCTTTTACAAGTCATCACGATAATAGCAATAGGGGCAAGTCGTAACTTGGCTATTGCCGATATTCCTGCTCAATCTCCCAAAGAGTTATTGCAAACCGTACCCACACAGGCGCAAGTTTGTTTAACTTGCCATGGTGTTAATGGTGAGGGTTTAGGTGTTATAGGGCCTAGGTTGGCGGGTTTATCCAGTGAGTATATCGCCTCGCAGCTGGTTAATTTTCAAATGGGTAATCGACAAAGTCCCACAATGTCGGCGATGGCTGCGACAGTACAAGGTGATGCTATCCAAGTCGTTGCTGATTTCTTTGCCGCTAAAACAGTAGCTGAGATCCCATTGCAATACCGCGGTGACAAGGTTGTGATAACTGATACGGCGGAAAAATTGGCTTATCAGGGAGATTGGGGCCGCGATATACCTGCCTGTACTAGCTGTCATGGACCTTCAGGCATTGGCGCAGCCAACTTCCCTCGACTTGCAGGCCAAGAACCTAGCTATTTAAAAAACCAACTATTGGCTTGGCAAAATGGTACTAGAAAAGGTGATGTCGATAATATGATGGCTAATATTGCCGCTAAGCTGACTGCTGATGAAATTGACGCATTGTCAGCGTACTTTTCAGCTTTAAAACCTCTGGTTCAAAATGCTGCTGCTCAACAGCCTTTGGCACAAAAATAAGGACATACCATGAAACTGTTTAATTATTTAGTCGCAGGTGTGTTTATCAGTTCAGTTAGCGCTGCAGAATTACCCGATAGGCAAGCTCAGATCCCCGCTATAGCAAAAGATCCCGCAGCGCAGTATCTGCAACCTAGCGATTTATCAGCTATTCCAGAGGGTGAGTTTGGCGACAAAGTACGTTTGGGCTATCAGATATTTGTTAATACTCAGCAATTAAGAGATAAATATGTCGGCAATGAGCTTAATTGCGTTAATTGTCATATGAACGCAGGTAATAAAGCCAATGCTTCACCGCTATGGGCTGCCTATATGGCTTATCCCGCTTATCGAAAGAAAAATGACAAAGTGAATAGCTACCAGGAACGGATTCAAGGTTGCTTTACGTATTCAATGAATGGTACAGCCCCCGCATCAGGCAGTAAGGAACTTGTGGCTATCTCAGCTTATTCTTATTGGCTAGCCATGAGCGGTTTACTGAATCAATTTAATCTCGATAGCAAAGTAGCAGAGTTGAGTGATGTAGAACTGGTAAAAGGTGGCAATAGAGAAGAGTTCCCAATTCCAGCTGCAGTGAAAGCTAAATGGGATCAAAAAGCCTTAACTTCACTTGCTGGCCGAGGTTTTCCCAAGTTAGAAGCGCCAGAACAAGCTTATTCAACTGAGCGAGGCGAAATAGTTTATCAAACCCATTGTCAGGCTTGTCATGGCGTTGATGGTCAAGGCATTAAAATGGCTAATGTGAGCGCTTTACCGCCATTATGGGGGCCGCAAAGCTACAACTGGGGCGCAGGGATGCATAGAGTGAACACTGCAGCTAATTTTATCTATGAGAATATGCCGCTGGGTAAAAGTATTCAGCTAACAGTGCAGCAGGCTTGGGATGTGGCAGCTTTTGTTAATGCCCATGAAAGGCCGCAAGATCCGCGTTTTAAAGGAGACCTGCCACAAACCCAAAAAAGTTATCATCAACATGATGGCTTTTATGGCAAGCAGCAGCTTGGTAATGTTTTAGGCGCCGAAGCTTATCCAAATTTTCCTGTTAATAAGTAGGGCTTTAACCAGTTTCAAGCTTATGCTTTTAAGCTACAATCGTTAAGGCATAGCCTTATCTCATAAAGCATTTTATGGAAATTAAACCAGTTAACGAAACAAAGTGAACCAGATGAAAGATGTAGAAATATACTCACCAAACCAAGCAAATGAACCATTAGTATCTGAGGCACAAGACGCGATTTTTGAGCCATTAGCGTGCCCCGTTTGCCAGCAGGTTAATCAATGCGCGGTTAGTGCGGGTAAACCGATTGAAGACTGCTGGTGTTTAAGCGCTTCAGTTAAAGCTGTGATCAGTGACAAGCTGCGCACAGAGTTAAAGGGCAAAGCCTGCGTCTGTCAAAGCTGCTATCAAAAACTGTCCCAGTGAAGGCCTTAATAACTGCTTATTCAGGGTGTTTAGGCTAGGTTGTAATGGTTCAATAAGATTTAAGCGCTAATTTAGTTAGCGCTTTTTTTATAATTAAATTAATTTAATTGGCTGATAAAAAACTGTTATTTGCTGATTTGTTCGGTTTGAATCGTACCGATGTTTCCAATTTAGTGCCAATGAAGGTAATCTGAAATTCACGCACTGATGTATTAGTAGTGTGAACGCAGTAACCGTAAAAATAACGTTTAGTGATAACGATTAATAATAACTATAAATATTTAACTCATTATGAGGTTTTCAATGGAAGGATTAACGGCATTTATTAATGCAGTAAACAGCATCGTTTGGGGCGTACCCATGTTGGTGATGATTTTAGGAGTGGGATTATTTTTATCTATCGGATTAAAATTAATGCCAATCCTAAAATTAGGCACTGGTTTTAAACTGCTGTGGTCGGGTCGAGCAACCGACAGTGATAGCACTGATAAAGGTGAAATTAGTCCTTTTAATGCGCTAATGACATCGCTCTCAGCCACCATAGGAACAGGTAATATTGCTGGTGTGGCTACCGCTATTTTTATTGGTGGGCCAGGGGCATTATTTTGGATGTGGTGCACCGCATTAGTGGGTATGGCGACCAAATTTGCCGAAGCGGTATTGGCAGTTAAGTATCGTGAAAAAGACAGTAATGGCAATCACGTCGGTGGACCTATGTATTACATTAAAAATGGCTTAGGCAGCAAATGGGCCTGGTTAGGGACAGCGTTTGCGATACTGGGCTCTATTGCCGGTTTTGGGATCGGTAATACCGTGCAAACTAACTCAGTGGCAGATGCCATGAGTGCTAACTTTGGCGTGCCGAGCTGGGTTACTGGTTTAGTCTTAATGGTACTCGTCGGTGCAGTACTCATGGGCGGTATTAAACGTATTGCAGAAGTTGCTGGTAAACTCGTGCCGTTAATGACCCTGTTTTATATTGCCGCGGGTTTAGCTGTTTTAGTGGTATATGCAGACCAAATTCCTGCAGCATTTGAATTAATTATTCACAGTGCGTTTAACCCAGTTGCTGCTCAAGGCGGTTTTGCTGGCGCAGCTGTTTGGGCTGCGATTCGTTTTGGTGTCGCCCGTGGTGTGTTCTCCAATGAAGCGGGCTTAGGTAGTGCGCCCATTGCTCACGCTGCAGCGCAAACCAATGATCCGGTAAAGCAAGGCTTAGTGGCCATGCTAGGTACATTCATTGATACCATCATTGTGTGCTCTATTACTGGTTTAGCGATTATTGTTTCCGGTGCTTGGACATCAGGCGAGAACGGCGCCGCATTAACTTCATATGCCTTTTCACATGCATTACCTATGGGTAATTATATTGTGGCGGTAGCACTTGCTGTGTTTGCCTTCACGACTATTCTAGGGTGGAGTTTTTATAGTGAGAAGTGTGTTCAATACTTGCTTGGCGATAAAGCGGTAAAACCATTTCGTTTAATATGGACCCTTGTGGTACCCATAGGCGCCGTGAGTTCATTAGAGTTTATTTGGCTATTGGCTGACACGCTTAATGCAATGATGGCCATTCCTAACTTAATTGCGCTAGTCCTATTAAGTCCTGTGGTCTTTGGTTTAACCCGAGAGTATTTTGCCAAGCAAAAAGCTAAGGCATTAGAGAGCTAATAACGCTGTTGATGAATGATGATGGCATACACAGAGGGTGTATGCCTCAACTGAGAAGGAATTCTATCGATGAAATTTTCACCCCAAATACTTCCATTGAGTTTATTACTGATGACTTCATTGGTCGTCGGTGGCTGTAATGGTATCTCTATTAGAACCAATGCTGATGAATATATTACTTATCAAGCGACTGCTTCAACGGTTGATATCTATCTGCCTAGTGAATTGTATAATCATGACAATGAACCGCTAGGTGAGGTGGTGACGACTTATTGCGCTAACAACCCTGAAGCAATAGAGGTTGGTGTTCCCAGTATCAACACGCTGAAAAAAGAATTGAAAGTGCAAACCCAACAAAGGGGCGGTAATGCACTCATCATCACAGACTGCGGCAAAATGATTTACCCAGCCTGTTCAATTTATTTAGAGTGCACTGGTCTTGCATACCTCTTAAAGTCTTAATCTTAAAGTGAAGTCTTAACCTTATAAAAAGTATTGGCCAGATGACCCCGTAAAAGGGGGGGTAGGCTAAAATAAATCATCTTCCCCTAAGCTTTTTCGCAATTCAGCTTGTTCTAGATAATCATCTAAGCGGCGTTTAACCTGCCTTTTACGTTCAATAATTTCAGCGGAGCGTTGATTTTTTGGTGAAACCATTGCCTCGATTTCAGTATCATTTGGGATAGTCTCAGTAATATTAGCCATCACTTTATCCTCACATGGGTGGTACTCGTAAAGCATAATTAATGGCTTTACATAAACGGTAATCACAGCCTGAACGGCTTGAAACCGTGAGCACAATATTGCTGAGCAATAATTTGCTAGGCAGCAGAAAAATAACCTCATAATTTGAATGTAGCAGCTAATAAAAAAAATGCGCACTTCTGTGGTGAGGATTTTGAGGCTCAGAGCAATAAAAAACGCCACCCTAAGGTGACGTTTTTTGATTTTTTAATAATTTAGATTAAATAGCTAACATCATTTAATACTTTTGATGGTTATAGATCGAAGCTATATGAGTAACCAAGAACAATTTTAGCATCATCATCTTCTAAATCAGTATCTGTTGCCATGAACGAGATAGTACCGAAATCAGTATCAGTGCTTAGTGATACGTTGTACTCAGAATAGCTATCAGTGCCGTACCAGCTGGTGATTACATCACCGTTTGAGTAACCATAATGGAAACCCAGTGACACTTTTTCAGTTAATGGGAAAGTCAGGTTAGCTTGAGCATACATCATATCTTTTGAATCTAATGGGCTTTCAGCAATATCATCACCGCCATTGACTGTGTAAGAGTATGCGACATCTAACCATTTCCACGCGAGACCAACTGTTACTTCACCAAAATCAACACTGCCCGGTGAATCTGGGTAAGCGTAATAAAGGTAGTTAATGTCGTAGCTTAAGTCTTCTGTAATGTCACCACCGAAACCGGCATACACATCAAGCTCATAAGAGGTGCCGTCACCAAAATCTACATTTGATGCCCAACCACCGACATAGAAACCTGACTCATGGCCATAATCAATGCCCCCCTGAACCGCAGCACCACTAGTTTGTGACACACCACGCCAAATATAGTCTGACGTCGCGCCAATATTACCCGTGACTTCAGCTAAAGCTGTAGTGCTTAAAAGTAAACCTGTTGATAGCGCAATAGCTTGATACAGAGATTTTTTCATTTTCATTCCCTCAAAGTTTTATTATTCAATTAGCATCTTGCATAAAGTCGGGTCGACGCTAAATGTTGTTTTATCTGAGGTACGTGTTGCTAATGATGTGCCATGTTTATAAAATTAAATTAATCAATAGCTTAAAAATTACTGCACATTTATGTTGCATTTATGTTGCCACTTGATGATGCGTAGTTGCACTTTAATTGTGCAGTTTAAGTGTTGTTTTTACTTATTTATGCAAAAAAAAGACATAAAAAAACCTCCAAAAAAGGAGGTTTTATCGTTTTAGCGGTTTTTAGTTAACACTATTTTTTAGCGTTTTACCTGCTTTAAACTTAGGTACTGTTGCTTCAGCAATTTGGATCTCTTGGCCGGTTTGTGGGTTACGACCTGTACGTGCAGCACGAACTGATGTTTCGAAAGAACCAAAACCTACGATAGAAATCTTGTCGCCGTTTTTCATGGCTTCAGTTACCGCTTCTTCAAAAGACTTTAGTGCACGACCCGCTTCAGCTTTTGTTAACTCAGCATTTTCTGCAATTTTTGCAATTAATTCACTTTTGTTCATGTTGTATTCTCTGCTTTCCATAGATGTATTTATTTAGAACTAGATTAACATGCCATAAGCCATAAGGCTTTGAAAGCATTTTATCTGATAAATGTGCTGCTATATTGCAAATAAGTAACTTTTTAGTGATCTAGTTAGCTTAAACTCGGCTGAGTGAATTAACTGCTTCTGCCGTTTTTATCAAGTTTATTGATTTGTTGCTGCTCATTTTGAACTTTGGCCTACAAAAATTTGTTAGCTATCAATCTTCTAACAGTTGATACAGGAGTTGCTTCACTAACTTAGGTTCAAAGGGTTTATCACATAGCGCATTAACACCTGCGCTTGATACGTTGCTTAGGTGGGTATCGTTAGCTTCTGATGACACCATCAAAATCGGCACATGAGACTGCTGGCTTTGGTGGCGTATATATTGGGTCAATGCCAGTCCATCAACACTTGGCATATTGTAATCGGTGATTACTAAATCAAACATTTGCTGTTGCATTAATTCGATAGCTTCAGCGCCATCAGTTGCCTCGCTTATCATCCGAATACCTAAATTAGTAATAGTTCGTTTGATAATGTTTCGCGCCATGCGGCTATCATCAACCACTAAAGTGCGAATATCCTGAACATCAAAATGGCTTAGGTCCAGTTCGTCATTACTGATTAAATCAATAGTGGAATTCAGTGCTGTGGCCAAATGATCGGCATCGAAAGGCTTAGGTAAAATCGCGACGGCTCCAGATTGCCTAAATATTTCCAGTTGCTCACGGCGACATTCACTGGATACCAACATAAATTGAATATCTTGATAGTCAGAGTTTTGTTTAATAAAACTGAGTAGTTCAGTCGCTTCACCGTCAGTAAAGTGTAAAGCGCTGACAATGAGATCTGGCGTGTGTCGAACAATAATCTCTTTAGCTTGAGCAAGATTAGCGGCGGTTTGTATGCTATGTACGCCTTCTTGTTGCAGGCGTGAAATAATTATTTTTCTCTGAACATCAGATGGTTCAACTAGCAAAATGGATAATTCACTGGGCGATAAATGGCTCATTATATAGCTTCTTATTATTCGATCTGAGTTTTATGGGCGCATGTTAACTTATGCTAAGGGATGAATATAGTCAGCAGGGCGCCTTTGTTAACTTTTGGGCTTCAAATAAATCGCTGTTTCTTTACAAAATGCCACCCAGTATTGAAACACCAGCAGTGAAAATAGTACCGCAGCAATGGCAGGAATAGGGATATTAAAGCCATTGAACACCACTTTTACATCTTCAGGAGTGATTTGATAGGCGATAATAGCAGTGGTAGACAGTGCTAATATCGCTAAGGTTTGAATGGCTAAATATACCTTTAAGGCAATGCTGGCCCAGTGTGTTCGCATTAATAAGCCAACCAACACAGGGATAACGCCGATACTGAATAAATCTATACTTTGAATGCTATAAGAGCGCCAAAGGGCCACAATAGACAGTAACACGTACAATGCAATTAATAGGGTTAATCTTAACGGTGGTTTATTCATAGTATTATTATCATTATTGGAACTATGTGAGTGGTCATGTGGTGTAGAATAGCGTGAGTAGAGATAGTTTGTGAAAACGTTTTTTAAGAAATTAGGATAAGTAATGACTGAGGCGGAATTTTGGTCTTTGGTGACCCGTAGCCATCCTGAGCAATCAGAGCAAGCGTGCCATGATCAATTAGTGGAAAAATTGTCGGCGCTCGATGATGCTGACTTAGCGGCTTTTGATAAGATATTTGGCCAACAAATGCGCCGCAGTTACCGCTGGGATATTTGGGGCGCAGCTTACATTGTTACTGGCTGTGATTCAGATTATGGCTTTGTGGAGTTTCGAGGGTTTATTTTATCCTTAGGTGAGACCTGGTATAACAAGATTATTGCTAACCCCGACTGTTTGGGCGAGCTTGAGTTATGGCCAACAAAAGATGACTATGCTTATCCCTTTATTGAAGATTATGATTTGATTGCCGGAAAAATCTATGAAGACCGCTGCGGTGAAGAGCTGCCTTTTGTACCCTCTGGTCAGCATACTCCTCAAGGTAAAAAGTTCAGTACCAAGAAAAAAGATCTCCGTAAAAACTATCCTTTATTAAGCCAGCGTTTTCCATTTTAAATATCGCTGAAAGTTAATTAAGCATCCACAAAAAATGCAGCTTTATAGCTGCATTTTTAGTGTAATTGAGATGTAAGCCTGTCAATCGGCAGACTTAGCTACTGCAAGTTTCTGATTGAGTATCAAACTCTAAACCGTATTTAGCGCAGGCTTGAGTCATAAACTTGTGTGCAGCGGTTTGTAACTGCTGATCAAGGTTTTTCTCTAATTCAGCATTAAACTCTTGCTCAGCGACTTGTATATGCTGGTTCATTAATTGCTGGTGTTGTTTTATCGCTTCGGCGCCTTTTGAATCGATATCAAATTGATGGGCAAAGCTTGAAGATGACACCAGCATGGCGATAAAAACTGTCGCTGCGAGAGCGATAGGCTTAATCATCTTATTGCTGGTAGTTGTGCCGATTGCTGTATTGGTTTCGATGTTATTCATATTAACTCCAGTATTGATACGTTAATTGCTATTAGCGCTGAATCCTTGAGCGATATATATGTCCAAATTTTATTCGTTGGTCAGTCTTTCGCGATATTCACCTTGATATTGTTAAGGGAAATAAGGCGCTAGTACTTGTTGAGAGACACATTAACCTATTTTTACTGAATGATTACTGAACAGTTGGTTTGTTATTTGAGCAGATTTTGGGTTGGTCGGTATTAATCTCTATCAAATGTTGTTTCAGCAAGTATTGCTAGAGTAGGTTAAGCTTATATTCAGGTAACTGCTTGTATAATCCGACAAGTATAGAATTGTTGATTTTTTAAACACTAGGTTCATAGCTAGGGGAAAATGATGAAAATGAAATATTTACTATTAGCAGGTGCATTGGTATGTAATGTTGCTGCAGCTAAGGACGAAGTCGTGGTCAACCCAGTGACTGAAGACGGTGTGGTTAAAATTCAATGGCAAGAACCTAAAAAGTACCGAGATTTAAAAACGGCCAATGAAGTGAAATCTCGTTTTCAGCAGCGCTTTTTCGACACTATGACTAAAAATATCAACAAAGAAGCTGAAAAGATTTTAAAACCAGAGCAGAAACTTGAGATGGTGGTTTCTGATGTGGATTTAGCCGGTGATCTGCGGCCAACATTTGGCGCGACCTCCGCTAGTGAACTGCGGATTGTAAAAGACTTATACCCACCACGTATGACCTTTAGCTACAGCATCACTGAAGGTGAGCAAGTGATTATGGCCGGTGATGAAAAGTTAGTTGATATGAACTTTATGTATGGCACCCATTCAACCCGTAATCAAAAGCCGTTTGAGTATGAGACTAAAATGCTTGAAGATTGGTTAAAGAAAACCGTAGCACCTAAGTTATAAATATCTATGATTCAGTAGTTTATGTTATATTTAAAATCTAAAGCGGCTTATTGATAAGCCGCTTTTTTGTGCCTAAACATCACTAAGTGCTGGTGTTAGCTATTTGGTGTTCTGTTTGAATAAGTGCAAGGTTTGCAGCAAAGCACCGAGCTTTTTCACATAAGCCTCTAAGGTTTCAGGCGGAATATGTCTGAGTTCTTGGATCTCATCTAACTCGTCAGCTAATTCTTGTACATAAGGCAAGAAGCGGTTACTACTTTGGCTAAAGCCTTGTTCTTCGGTAAAAATTGCTACAAACTTACCGTGGCCGACTTGGTGTAATTCATCGAGTCTTTTATCGGCATCAATGGCTTGACGGTATCCTGTTTGCAGGCTTTCTTTTATTTGCTGGATAACTTTGGTATACGGCATGATAGCCTCATTCAACATCTTCAAATTAAGCTAAATTATAAGGGTCTGCTATGGGACTAACAAGTCTAATGGATTTTAAATTAACGTTTGCTGCAATAAAGCGTTGCTCTGCTTATTTGAGTTTGTTAATCGTCGCTATTTTAAGCTGTGGTTTAGCGACTGCAGCTGAAACCGACACGCCGCCTTTTTATAAGGTCACTTATCAAGGTAAACAGGCATTCATATTAGGCTCAATTCATGTGGGCAAAGCTGATTTTTACCCGATGGCACCGGTTATTGAGCAGGCTTTTTCTCAGGCTGATGCATTGGTAATTGAAGCGGATGTGACTAAAGCCGATACTCAACAACTATTAGGTCAATATGGCCTAGCAACTCCAGCAAGCAGCGTCGATTTAGGGCAGGCTTATCCAGCTTTTTGTAAACTCAATTTAGCGGTTTGTCAGGGATTATCGCCTTTAGCGCCATGGCTTCAGGCTGCGCAAGTAGCATTAGTGCGTTTCAGTCAGTTAGGGTTTAGCGCTGAAGAAGGGGTGGATGTGACTTTTGTAGCTAAAAATCAAGGGCGCACTTTGTTAGAGCTTGAAAGTGTGGCCTACCAGTTTGAGTTGATTTCATCTTTTAGTCAGCAAACGCAACGGCAAATGTTAGATGAAGCGGTTGAGACAAGTGATGAAGAAATGCTGGAAATGGTGGCCGCTTGGCGCGGTGGAGATAAACAAAAACTTGCCGATATCATGGAGCATCAAAGCGATGATGTAGCCAAAGAATTAGTTGAAAAACTGCTGTGGCAGCGGAATCAGCAAATGAGTCAGCGCACCATAGCGCTATTAAAAGAAGGCAATTATCAGCAGCTGTTTATCATTGTCGGTGCAGGCCACTTGGTGGGCCGCCAATCGATGCCGATGATATTAAAGCAAACAGGGGCTGAGGTAACAGATTGTTGGCATGCCCAGTGTTTATAAACGCCAGTGAGTAAACTTTGGGGCTGTGCGGTATTTTTACACTGTAGTATAATGCGCGCATTAAAGCATTTGTGAGTAGTGTGAAACGGAGAAATACCGTTATTTTGCACAGTAATTTCACCGTATAAAAAGGTAAGCCACTTGAGTAACGATTACTCTATAGCATTAACGTCAATGCCGTCGTTGTTGTCTTTATACCGCAAAATATTATTATCGCGTAAGCCTGGTTGGGATCAGCAACCTTTACCAAAGATCCATGTACAGACGGATGGCATTAGATTATCAGATAAGAAAATTCGTCAATATGCTGAGGTATGTCAGTTTGATTATGATGGCAAAGTGTTACCGCCAACATTTTTGTACGTGCTTGCATTTAGATTACATGCCACCATTTTTACCCATAAAGCGATTACCTTTCCTTTATTGGGGATGATCCATCTTAAAAATAGCATTAGCTTGTATCGGCCTATTAACGCTGATGAGGTTTTTAAGGTTGAGTGCAACCTTATTACTAGCCAAACCACGGATGCAGGACTTGAATTTGAACTAGAATCTAAAGTCTATGTTGGTGATGAACTCGTGTGGCAAGCCTTATCAACTTACCTATACCGTATTGAGTCTAAAGGCCGCAGAGCAAGACCACCGCGAGCTTCTGATATGGTGTGGGAAGACGTCAATACCTGGTCATTAGCTGAAAATTTAGGCCGTCAGTATGCCAAAGCCTCAGGTGATTATAACCTGATCCACCTGCACCCAATGGTGTCTAAGCGTTTTGGTTTTGATCGTGTTTTAGCCCATGGAATGTGGTCTAAAGCCCGTTCACTTGCTGGGTTGATGCAATTTATTGGTGATAGACCATTTAAGGTGGACGTAGAGTTTAAGTTGCCAGTATTTATGCCTTCGGATGTCACCTTTGCTTTTGAAAGCATAGAAAATGGTAAGCGTTTTGAAATGCGTGATATTAAAGGCCGCAGACCACATCTAATGGGTACCATGTCGTACTTAGATTGATACCCTAGCGTTATCGGTAAATGCATAACAAAAAAGCCCGCAGCAAGAAATTGCAGCGGGCTTTTTAGTATTTTAAGGCTATTAGATTAACTTGTCACAGCTTAGTCTGCCGCCTTTTCATGATAAATATGCACATCTCGTTGTGGGAATGGAATACTGACGCCTTGGGCATCAAACTGCATTTTCACTTCACGAGTAATATCCCAATAGACTTCCCAGTAATCCACTGGATTTGCCCAAGGGCGAACCACAAAGTCTACTGACGATTCACCGAGTGTATGTAACTTAATCGTCGGCTCTGGAAACTTTTTCACTTTTGGGTGAGCCATAACAATATCGGTTAAGATTTTTTCCGCTTTAGGAATATCATCGCCATAGCCAATGCCAAAGGTCATATCCACACGACGTTCTTGCTCGGCGGTGATGTTATTGATGGTATCGCCCCAAATCTTATTATTAGGAATAATCAAGCGTTGGTTATCTAAGGTTTTCACTGTGGTAGAGACTAAGCTCATATGGCTAACACGCCCCGTAACACCTGCAGCATTGATTAAGTCACCGACATCGTAAGGGCGGTAGATTAAAATCATCATTCCTGAGGCAAAGTTAGATAAGGTATCTTGCAAGGCAAAACCGATAATCACACCAGCGATACCAAAACCTGCCAGCAGTGGTGCTAATTCAAAGCCAAGTTGTGATAGTGCGATAAGCAAACCTAACGCGAAGATGACGTTACCAGAAATAGAGGTGAAGAAATCTTGCAATAGCATGCTGAAATTAAGCTGGGAAGAATTAACTGCTTTGCGAACCACTTTTTTAACTAATTTAGACACTAAGCTGGTTAAAAATAAAATGATGATGAAGATAACCACTTTAAAGGTAAGCCCTGTGCCATTTTCCAGCGCTTGATTTTTAGCTATATCCATCCAGTCATTCAGTAAACTTGACGCTACATCAAAGTTTAAAACATCTTGAGTAATATCCCCTGAAACACTAAATAGCGTTTGCTTAATTTGCGCAGTGTCTTGGCCTAAGTCATCAAGCATATCGGCGGCAATACTTAAACTGCTGCTGTGCTGTGATAATCGCTCTTTGAGTTCAATAACTTTGGATTTTTGCTCGGCAGTGATATCAGCGCCAGCAGTTGATGCGTCACTAATCGCTTGTTTAAGTTGGTTTTGGGTATAGTTGACGATACTTTCAAGATAGTCAGCCCGCAGGGTTAGCTCATTGGTTAATGCTGTTTTGGCACTGTCGACATTAATATTTAAGGTGTTGGCCCAATTGATTGTTTGTAGTTCAGCCTGTAAGTAAAGATCCCTGTCGGCTTCACGATCAATAACCGCTTTCATTGTTTGAGTCTGATTTTCGTCATCTAATGCCAGTTTCAGGGCTGTGATGTCATCATCTAAATATTTACCGACATTATCTAAAAAGCCCAATTGTTGCTGTATTTGCGGGGTGAGATAGGCTAAATCCGGGTTTTCTTGATTAACTAATGAATCTAATTTTTCTCGTAGTTGATTGTTTTTATTCAGAATGCGGAATTCACTGATTGCTTTTAATTCACCTTTTGCGGTTTTAAGGTAGCTTACATCGGCATCAATGCGTTGTTGTAGTTGGGCTATTTTATTAATGGTTGCAGGGTCAGCTGGCGCTGCAACACTGCTTTGTGAAAAGCTCATTAAGCTGACGAAACAACATAAGATAAGCAAGATTCTAGGCATGATAAACGTCCTGTATATTGATAATGACTTTATCATAAGTTATTGAAGGAAGTTTGACGATAATTTGCTAGACTAACGCACTTTTTATTTTCAGCTACAGGTTGCTCATCATGGCACTGCAATGCGCACATTGTCACAAGCCTATGTCGATTAGTAAGATCAGTGGAACTCGAGGTAAGGGGTTCTCATCGCATATTCAGTGCTATCACTGCCAGGCTTGGCTTGGTCGCCATCGTTATCTTACGATGTTAAAAATACTTGGCTTTTATACTGCGGTAGGTGCGGGGCTGACAGGCTATTTTGTGGCAGGATTAGCCAATATCATTACCCCCGTAATCATGCTGTCGCTGATCCTTACAGGGGTAACGCATTTAATGGATCATTTATTGGTTATTGAAGCGCCTGAAGAGGGCTCTCAAACAAATTAATCTACTACTTGAACTTGATTTTCTAGTGATGTTTCAACGTAGTAAATACCGCCAAGAACTACAACACCGATGATCACCATTGTTAAAATAATGCCCACATTGTCTTTTAATAAATTCATTATAGATAATTCCTCTGTCATTGGCAGATTAAATTGGTATTTATAGTAAATATATTAGCCTTTTCAGCTTAAGCTAATCTTAAAATAGCATAATGTTGAGAGGGTTAAAGCGCCCTTGTTGATCACAAATTTTCAGTAGAAGTGATTTGTAACAAACTTGTAGTTGATTTTTTAGTTTTAATTTATAAGAATAGCAGCCATTGTTACTGGGTATTCGCTGATATGATTTAATGGATGAGACTAGTTAAGTGAGATTTGCTTTGCACATAAGACGAAATATTGCGATGTGGCTTTGCGCCATGCTCGTATTATTGTCTTTTGCCGCATCCGCTCACGAATCTGTTCATAAACATGAAAGCATTAACACTCACTGCAGCTTATGTTTTCATAAGCATCAGGTTCACAAAACCCTTCCAAGTATTGAATTTAGCATTCCGGTTGTACGTCAAGAGTATGAACTCACACCGTTAGCCAATTCAGAATCTCTTAGTTCACATCAGGCTTATTACCATAGCCGCGCACCGCCAATCTTTATTTAATTCAACAGTTTAATTAATAATTATAAATTATATTTCCCGACTATTAAGTAAAATAGCCGGGTGTTTGTTGTATTTTGGAGATTTTATGTTTAGTTCAAATAAACGACTGTCAGCAGTCGCAATCGCGTGTGCCTTTTCTTCAAGCTCTGTTTTTGCAGAAGATTCAAGCTTAACCAATCCTAATATCAGTGCGGTGTTAGATGGTTTTTATCAATCAGGTGATCGTGGTTTAGGTGGCAGAAGTGAAGGCTTTGGTTTGGGTGAAACTGAATTTGCTATCAGCGCTAATATCGATGATATGTTCTACGGTAAAGTCACTGCGATATTAGAAGTGCATGACGGCGAAACTGAACTTGAGCTTGAAGAAGCCTTTATTCAAACCATGGGTATGCCTGGCGGTTTTGGTATTCGCGCTGGTCGTTTCTTGTCTGATGTGGGTTATTTAAATAATCAGCACATTCATACCGACGCTTTTGCTGATCGTCCTGGGGTTTATCGCGCCTTTATGGGCGGGCATTACTTTGATGATGGTGTCAGATTAACTTATGTAGCGCCGACAGATTTGTATTGGACTATGGGTGTTGAAGCCTTTAGTGGTAAAAAAATGCGCGCTGAAGATGAGCATGACGAACGTGACTTTAGTTCAGTAGGGGTGTATTCGGCATTCACCAAGTTTGGCGGTGATATTGGTATCTCGAGTTCTTGGCAAGTGGGTTTAAGTTACTTACGTAATGAAAACGGTAAAACTTATCTAGAAGATGAGCATGAGCCCCATGTTGATGACGATCACGACCATGAAGGTCATAGCCATAGCGCAGCCTATACTGGTGAAAATACCTATATTGCAGACTTTGTCTACAAGTGGGCACCAAATGGTAATTACAAATACCAACACTTAACTGTTAGCGGCGAGTACTTCCGGGTAACTGATATTTTCTCATTTGAAGAAGATCATGAAGATGAACATGAACATGAGATACTCAGTGCTGAAGGCCATGACGATTACCATCAAGGTTGGTACTTAAGTGGCGTGTATCAGTTCTCGCCAAATTGGTCTGCTGGTTTACGTTATGGTGAAGTGGATAGCTTTGAAGCCCACGGCGATCACTTAGACCCACAAAAGCTAAAAGAAACCGAATTAAGTTTGGCGTGGCATCAGAGCCATTTCTCCACCGTACGTCTACAATATACTAACCAGAAAGGCACCAACTTTGATGGTTTTGAAGACGATAATATCATTACTCTACAATATGTTATGTCATTAGGAGCTCACGGTGCGCATCAATTCTAAAAAACTAATATTAGCAGCTGGCATATTTGCCAGCTTGTTAACGAGTTCTGCAAATGCAGCGCTTAATGTATTTGCTTGTGAGCCTGAGTATGGCGCATTAGCAAAGGCATTAGCTCCTGATGCTAAAGTCTATTCAGCCACGAGTGCGCAGCAAGATCCACATCAAGTGCAAGCGCGTCCAAGCTTAATTGCTAAAATGCGTCAAGCTGACTTAGTGGTGTGTGCTGGCGCCGATCTCGAAATTGGTTGGTTGCCAATGTTGCAGATGAAAGCCTCAAACAACAAAGTGCTTTCAACTGATACTGGGCTTTTTTATGCCGCGGATCATATCGAGACCTTAGATCAACTTGAGCAAGTGGATCGCTCTATGGGTGATGTCC
This sequence comes from Shewanella sp. 10N.286.48.B5, assembly GCF_002874355.2. Taxonomy (NCBI): domain Bacteria; kingdom Pseudomonadati; phylum Pseudomonadota; class Gammaproteobacteria; order Alteromonadales; family Shewanellaceae; genus Shewanella; species Shewanella sp. 10N.286.48.B5. Next base: position 3,220,562 of record NZ_MCVG02000001.1, on the reverse strand, counting down.
ATGCCAAAGGTAATCCGCATTTACATTTTGACCCTAGAAAGTTCCTTAAAGTGGCGCAGGCGTTATCAGCGAAAATGATTGAGTTAGATCCTAACTCAAGTGCTGAGTATCAAGTTGCATTAACTGAGTTTACTGAGCAGTGGCAGCAAGCTATTCCGCGCTGGGAAGCGCAAGCGCAATCGCTGAAGGGCAAAAAGGTCATTGCTTACCACTCAAGCTTTCGATATTTGTTTAACTGGCTCGGCATGGAGCAAGTGGCAGATCTTGAGCCGAAGCCGGGCATACCACCCAGTAGTAGCCATTTAGCTAAACTTGTAAGTCGCAGCCAACAAGGTGATGTGATGGCGGTGATAGTGGCCTCATATCAGGATGAGCGTGGCGCACATTGGTTAGGTGAGCGCACTGATTTGCCTGTGGTGATTTTGCCAATGTCAGTAGGTGGCAACAGTCAAAGTCAGGATTTGATTAGCTTATATGACAGCGTACTGACGTTATTAACTGAGGCGCAATAAGCCTATGCTAGATATCGAGCTGCTATTGATTTTGTTTCCGGCATTTATTGCCGGAATCATCATTTTGTCTACCCATGTGGTGTTAGGTCGACAAGTACTTAAACGCGGTATTATTTTCATCGACTTAGCGATTGCCCAAGTGGCTGCGCTGGGGGCTATTGTGGCTCATATGGATCATAGAATTGAAGATATTCCTTATTCTCATGTGTGGATGCCTGCCATATTTGCCTTGGGCGGCGCTGGGCTTATTGCTTGGTTATCCAAGCGTTTTGCCGATGAATTAGAAGCCTTTATTGGTTGTTTTTATGTGCTTAGCGCGGTTGGGGCAATGTTGTTATTGTCTAATGATCCCCATGGCGCAGAGCTGTTAAAGCAGCTAATGTCGGGGCAGATATTGTGGGTAAATTGGTCGCAGCTTGTGCTGCCGGCTTTGGTGTCAGTAGCGATCCTCGCTTTAATTGCATTGAAGCCTCAGATCCTCGAAGGCGCAGGTTTTTACTTTCTATTTGCCATAGTGATTACACTATCGGTTGAATTAGTGGGTGTTTATCTTGTTTTCAGCACCTTAATTTTGCCAGCGTTAGCGTTAAATCAGTATGTGGGTAAATATACCTTGCTGCTGGCTTATGTGGTGGGATTTGTTGGTTACCTAGCAGGGCTTATACTTTCGGCTAGTTATGACTTACCTAGTGGCGCAGCCATTGTTGCGGCATTAGCGGTCAGTGCTGTGTTAATGCGTTTACTGCTCAGTAATCGTTCTAATAAGGCTGAAATGTAACGCTGCAGAATTAATGATGCGTTAATGTTTAAGGCATCATTAATTCACTTTTAGCAGTGTATAATGCCAAGCATATTAATTATCTGAGCTATTCAGAGCATTAATCCGCTTGGTATAACTACTTTAAGCTTACATTTGTACACCGAAATTAACTTAAGCTATTGAGTCCAGCAGATGTGCTGGCTATACTGTCGCCACTTTATTTGTAGGAGTCTGCTGTGCTGTTAATTGCTCGTTCAATTATTCTAGCAGTGTTACTAACACTGGCGTTTTTTTTCGCAATCATCCTTTGTATTGTTAGACCTATGCATCGTGATAATGTCCATGTGATTGCTAAACTATTTTCATCTGTTGCTCCTATTTTAGGGATTAAAGTGATTACCCGTAACGCGGTGATTAACCCTCAAGTAGACACTGGCGCTGAGGCTAACGCTGGTACTGACACTGAAACCGAAGCAAGCCTTAAGCAACCTAAGATCTATTTAGCGAATCATCAAAATAATTTTGATTTATTTACCCATACCTCTGCAGTGCCGGAAGCCACGGTGAGTTTAGGTAAAAAAAGCTTAGCTTGGATGCCATTATTTGGGCAGATTTATTGGCTATCAGGCAATATTCTGATTGACCGTAAAAACCGTCATAGTGCCTTTGATACTATGGCCAAGACTGTTAAGAGAATGAGAGAAAAACTGTTATCTGTATGGATTTTCCCTGAGGGGACACGCTCTAGAGGGCGCGGTCTACTGCCGTTTAAAGTCGGGGCATTCCATACTGCTATCGCCGCCAAAGCATCAATTGTGCCAGTATTAGCATCTTGCCAAAATCATATTAAACTTAACAAGTGGAATAATGGTGTGGTCATTGTCGAAATGATGGCACCTATGTCGACCGCAAACGTGGATAAAGCCGATGCGAAAAAGCTTTGTGCTAAGGTGCATCAAGTGATGTCACAGCGTTTAGCTGAATTAAATCAAGAAGCATCGCTATTAATGGCTAAACCTCAGTAGCTTTATCACGTATAATTAGCCCTATAGCGTATTTAAATTTGTTAACGGAGAGAATCCATGTCTATTGAAGCTCAACTTAAAGAGCAATTTGCCGAGAACCGTGAAATTATTCAGGCGCTGCTTGATGATGGTTCACAAGCTGATGCTGAATATACTATCGAGCATCATTTCTCTTCGACTAACTTTGATCGTTTAGAAAAAGCCGCAGTTGATGCTTTCAAATTAGGTTTTGAAGTTAACGACGCTGAAGAGATGGAGCTTGAAGATGGCTCAACCATTATTTGCTTTGATGCTATCGCCAATCATGCTCTTGAAGCATCGTTACTTGATAAAGCATGCGAGCAGTTAATGCTGCTTGCTGCCAAGCAAAAAGTTGATTATGACGGCTGGGGCACCTTCTTTATTGGTGACGAAGAAGAGCTTGATGAAGATGAAGACCAAGATGACGACGGTTTCTAAATCATTAACGACTATCGCTTAACTAGCGTCACTCGTTTAATAAATAAGCCCACTCAATTGTGGGCTTTTTAATGGCTTATCGCGGTGGGGATAAAATGAACCTCTGCAGGTTATTTTTCAAATACCGTGGTTTGATTACGGCCATTTTCTTTCGATTGATATAAAGCTTTATCGGCGCCAGATAACCAACTTACACTGCTAGTGGTGGCAGAGGATAAATCATTAACGCCAATACTGATGGTCATTTTAATGATTTGATTGTTATAAACCACTTGCGAGGCTTCGACTTTTTTACGCAGTCGCTCAGTGAAGTATTTTGATTCAGCAGCGGTGGTATAAGTCAATACTACCGCAAACTCCTCACCGCCATAGCGGCCGGCAAAATCAGTTTCACGTAATGATTGCTTTAATATGTTGGCGAGGCTTTGAATGACTTTGTCACCTGCAGGGTGGCCGTATTTATCATTGATGGCTTTAAAATGATCGATATCAATCATTATCATACTGGCTTTTTCACCATAACGGGCAAAGCGCTCGTATTCTTTTTCAAAGCAAACTTGCCAATGACGGCGATTATACAACTGGGTTAAGCTGTCGGTTTGGCTGAGTGTTTCTAGTTGCTCATTGACTGATTTTAGCTGTAATTTATTGATGGCGATATCAGTCACATCATAAACGATAATACTAATATGGGTGATTTCACCCGTTAGCGACGCCAGTGGCAGCAAAGTAATGTTTTGGTACATGTAATCAGCGCGGCCAGTGATCGGGCGATAATTTTTAAACTGGAAGACATAAGGGCGCTGCTCCCAGCTGATGAAAGATCGGTTTTTGAGTAGAAATACCGACTCCATTTTTTGCTTAAGCCATTCAGAGGGTAAATCGTTAAACGCTTCAAAAAGATTGCGACCTTTAATACTGTTAGGTGACACACCGCTATGGTTTTCCATGAAACCATTCCAAAGCTGGATATTGTAGTCACGATCTAACACCACCAAGCCAACTTCAATGGTTTGTACCATATCAATAAGCCAGTGTAGCTCGTTCATTGCGCTTTGATCAGTAGCCATGCTCTAACATCCGTATTGTATTATTCTTTTTATGTGCAATGTTAAGTCATTGCAATTAACTAACTGTTTATATGATTATTATCTTAATCTATTCAAATATATAGTGAAGCTTTGCATTCAATGTAGGGATTGAGTCTTCCGTAAATAACAGTAATAAGTCACACTGAATATTGTGGTCTTCAATCTGATAATTGATTTCCATGGCAAGGGTGCGTTGCCATTTTTCTGAGTTGTCATGGATAAGCTCATTTACCGTGCAGTGGCGACCAAGTACAACGGGGTGACCTTGACTAAATTTCATATCAAGCTGCTCTGAAATGCCATTCAAGAATGCCCCAATAAGCACATTACCAGTATCAATGAGCACTTCAATTTCATTGTTAGCATCTTCAGGATCACTGTGGCCCATGAGTTTAGCCATGTCAGCAAAGCTTGAGTCATGGAACAGTAATAACGCCTCACCAGCAACCCCAGCGCCAATAAAACCTTGGCATAATGCAGAAATCTTCGAGCTTTCTTCGGTGGCTTTAAGTGCCATGGTCAGTTCGCTGACTTCTAAAACATTGACGTTGGGGATTGGCAGTTTTACAAAAACATCGAGTAGTTTCGCTAATAAGTCGGCAGCGCGGCCCATGGCGACATTGGCAATTTCTTGGCAAGCGTCACGTAAATCAACTTTAAACATCGGCGTGTCATTGGTTGATTGTTTAAGGGCTAAAGTTAAAATGCCGTATTCTTCTAAGATATTGCTGATGGACTCAGCACTAACCGGCTTTTGAATAAAATCTAATGCGCCAAGGGCTTTTACTCGCTCATGGGCTTTTAATTGAATATCACCAGAGACCACAATGACTAAGGCGGGCAAGTCTTCTCGCTGAATGGCTTCTAGTACTTCATAGCCATCCATGACGGGCATATTAAGGTCGAGAAAGACAATTTCCCCTTTTCCTTGACGGATCACCTCCAAGCCTTCTTCACCATTGGTGGCGTAACTGATTTCAACATCCCAATGTTTGGGAAGTGTTCGCGCCATTTGTTTTCTGGCTAATCCTGAGTCATCACAGATTAAAATAGGAATAGTCATGGCTACAGCAGATCCTTTTACAGGGTATTATTATTTTGAATGCATTAGCTATTACTCGATCGAGCACTTAAACGAACTCCGATTAAACAAGAAAAATGAGTCGATGAGTAATGTTACTTTTTATGGGCAAACATACTACAACTTATTGCTGACTTTTCGCACCAAAAATCGACAATTTTTTGGCGTTTAACGAAAAAATGCTCTTAAATTCAGTAAATCTGAATTTTGACGGTACTTTTGTTCCTGCGGGAACATGTATATTGTTGTAGTTTTAGCTGCTTATGAAGAATATCAAATTAGCTTAACTATTCGCCAGTAAGCCAATTTATGCTAACGTAACTTCTGGACTGACCAGTTATTATTTATATTAAGGATGAACAATGAATAAGAAGTTAGTGGCGTTACAAAAACAAAACGGTATTGCTTTTGTGACGCTAAACCGACCAGATAAATATAACGCGCTCAATTATGAAATGTTTAAAGCCATTGATAAAACCATTAAAAATATTAGAAAAGATAGCGAAATTAATGCGGTCATATTATCCGGCGCCGATGGTAATTTCTCTTCGGGCTTAGATGTTAAAGCGATTGCTAAATCCCCCTCCATGATTGCCAAATTGCTGTTCAAATGGCTACCAGGTAATGCCAACTTAGCCCAGCGGGTGTCTATTGGCTGGCAGCGTTTACCCATCCCTGTGATTGCAGTATTAGATGGCTGCTGTTTTGGTGGCGGTATGCAAATTGCGCTAGGGGCAGATATTCGTATTGCAAGTGATGATGCCAAGCTGTCTATTATGGAATCAAAATGGGGCTTAGTGCCTGATATGGCAGGACTGGCAGCGCTTAGACAGGTGATGCCCAAAGATAAGGCCTTAAAAATTACCTATAGCGCAGAAGTGCTATCAGCCGCACAGGCGCTAGATTTTGGTTTAGTGACCGAGAAAAGTTCACAGCCATTGCAGCGTGCTATTGAGCTTGCCGAGCAGTTTATGACCCGCTCTCCTGATGTGAATGCGGCCATTAAAATGAGCATTAATCATAGTTGGTCAGCCTCAACAAGGCGGTTATTAAGTCGTGAGTCTTTAAGCCAAGTTCGCCTGTTAGCGGGTAAAAACCGTATCATTGCCGCTAATCGTGAAATAAAGCAAACCGAGCAAGCTTATCAGTCTCGTCAGCCTTGGTGGTGATAATGAGCGAGTCAGTTGTGAGTTAATCAGCTTTTAGACTAGTGCGGCCAATACTGCATTACACAAATTTAGTGAATAGCTGAAAGGCCATTGGAGATTGATTATTATGCGATGTTATTGAAAAAATTGAAAATACGCTTTATTACTCAGTCTTAAAATAAGCAAATAGCCATTAAGGGGCAGCAATATGCTGGCCCTTTTTATCGTGCGGTAATGACTTTACTAAAGCCTGCAATATGATGCAGTACTTGCTCCCAACCACTTTGATTATCGAGATTAAGCGCTAATTGATATTGGCGGTAATACTGGCTCGATTTAGCTTTATTGAGTGCTTTTCTGCTAGCACTTTCAGTCATAGATATTTGATGAGCATCGGCTGATTGCAGATCCAGTATTGGGATATCGATTTCTCTGAGCTGTTGGGCAATGGATAAACCGCGATGTTGCGGCGCAATAATCTGCTCATATTCACGATAGGGGTTGATCACCACTAATAAGTCGGGCTTGGCTAGCTTAGCTTCAAAAAGTAAGTTAATGACCATGCCCGCACTATCATCGGTGACGATTAATAGTCTTTTTCCTGGGAACTGCGCCTCAATAGCTTGCAATTGGTCGAGACTGTCCACCATAAGTTCTTGCTGAAAGTTACGCAGTTCAAGTAGTTGGTTTGAGCTAAATTTGGGGGCTTGCTGGTGACGACTCAGGGTTAACTGCGCTTCACCGGCTTTGGGAATTTCTTCGGCGTCAGTTGCAAAATTTGGTCGGTATAAACCTTCAGTGGGTTTTATGCTCAAGCTTGCCCAGCCAAATGCGGGGATCTCATCACGTAAATAGCGAATCAGGCCACTGCCACTGGCGGGGGAATCGGTTGGACCGACGATAATAGCTGCGCCGCGCTGGTGCGGGCCTTGCCAAGGTTTGACCCAAACTGGCTGTTGTTGATCTTGGACGCTGATAAATTGTTTTCCAGCATTAGCAGTAGGCAACTCACTGGCTGCCATAGCATTGTGACAGAAAAGGCTGAGGCTAAAAAGACTGGTAACAGATAAAACAAACAGAGGCTTTAGCAGCAATGTGGCTTCCTTAACGAATCTTGCGATGTCATCACTATAGGCTTGTGCGCTTATGTTTATGAGCTTATGTTTACGCTAAACACTTAAAACAATGACAAAAAATAGATACAAAAAAGCCCTGAAGTTCAGGGCTTTTTGCTTCGAGTTAGCAGTGTATTATACGTGGCTAACTAATACCATTCTAATAGCGTCAAGTTGGAATTGACTATCATCAATATAGCCATTTAATTCAGCCATTTGATTGCGAATAAAATCCACTTCAGAATCTCGAATATTCGGATTCACGGCCTTTAGCGCTTCAAGTCGGGTCAACTCACTAGTTAGCTGGGTGGTCATTTTTTCACGGGCTTGCTCAACCAGTTTGGCTAATTCTATTTCAGCCTGTTGCTGACCTTTTGCCAGTAACGGGTGCAAAATAGGTTGTGATGCATTCACAAGCTTACTGGCAATATGACGGTTAACCGCACTTAACTGTTTATCAAAGCTCTTATAATCGACTTTGTCAGCTAAGTTTTGGCCACTTTTATCCAATAACACTCGGATAGGGGTTGGTGGCATATAGCGATAAAGCTGTGATGACTTAGGTGCCGAAACATCAGCCATGTAAATTAACTCAAGGAACAAGGTTCCAGCAGGTAAGGCTTTGTTTTTAAGCACTGCAACACTGGTGGTTCCGGTTTCTGAGTCAGTGATTAAGTCTAACGCCGTTTGCACTAATGGATGCTCTTGGGAGATAAAGGCAATATCATCACGTGATAGGGCAGTTTCACGATCAAATGTCACAGAAATACCATCTTCAGGCAGACCTGGGTACGATGGGAATAGCATGTGCTCACTTGGGCGTAATACGATTGAGTTCTCGCCGCGATCTTCTTGATCCACACCGATAATGTCCCACAAGCGGATCACCGAACCAATTAAGTGGGTATCTGAGTCTCGCTCCGCTAAGCGTTCAACTAACTTTTTAGATTGCTCGCCGCCATGGGAGTTAATCTCTAACAGCTTATCGCGGCCTTGCTCCATCGCTTGCTTAAGTGCTTGGTAACGGCTTTGGGTACCGTTAAGCAGCGCTGTCATTAGCTCTGGGTTGTCATCGTTGAGTACGTTCATTAGCTCATCAGCAAATTCATTGAACAATACATGGCCACTTGGGCAGGTAAGTTCAAATGAGTTTAAGCCTTGATGATACCAATGCATCAGTCTTTCTTGGGCGGTGTCTTCAAGGTATGGCAAATGAATTTGAATATCATTTTGCTGACCAATACGATCTAATCGACCAATACGTTGCTCAAGTAAGTCAGGGTTGAGCGGTAAATCAAATAGCACTAATTGACTCGCAAATTGGAAGTTACGCCCTTCAGAGCCAATTTCAGAACAAATTAACGCCTGAGCGCCGCCTTCTTCTTGGGCAAAGTACGCGCCGGCTTTGTCACGTTCAATAATCGACATCCCTTCATGGAAAACGGTTGCCTGAATACCTTCACGGGTGCGCAGTGCTTCTTCAAGGCTTAATGCCGTTTCTGCTTGGCTAGCAATAATCAGCACTTTTTTACTGCGATTATCTTTTAAGAATTCAATTAACCAATCGACTCGCGGATCAAACTTCCACCAACTGGCACTATCGGTTTCAAAGGCTTGATACAGTTTTTCAGGGCTTAGAGATTGCTTAGCTTGATCTTGAGCTGATTTTTTCGATCCCATCATGGCATTAACGCGCTCAGCCGTGACGTATTCTTGCGGCATAGCCAGTGGATGCGGATTAAAAATACGGGTCGGGAAGCCACTGACAGAGGCGCGGCTGTTACGGTATAAAATGCGGCCAGTACCGTGACGGTCGAGTAAATCTTGTAATAACTCAGCGCGGGCAGCTTGCTGGGCGTCAGCATCGACATCATCTGCTTGGATAAGCTTAATGCTTGCGCTGATGTCTTTCTCGCTGAGTAATTCGGTTAAGCTGACAACAGCACTGTCAGCTAACTTGTCGTTGGCAGCTAATGCTTCGGCGGCCTCGGCAACGCTTTGATAGCTTTTTTCTTCTTCAAGAAACGCGTTGTAGTCGTAGAAGCGATCTGGATCCAGTAATCGTAAACGAGCAAAGTGACTTTCATGGCCTAATTGATCTGGCGTTGCCGTGAGCAATAACACTCCAGGCACTTCTTCACTTAAGGCTTCTACGATTTGATAAGCGCGACTTGGGGCGGTTTCGCTCCACTCAAGGTGATGGGCTTCATCCACTACCATTAAGTCCCAATCGGCATCGACAGCTTGTTCTAAACGGCGCTTTTTACGTAATAGTTCTAATGAACAAATGACTAATTGTTCAGTGTAAAAAGGGTTGTCGTTATCGGCATAGGCTTCAACGCAGCGATCTTCATCGAAAATAGAAAAACGTAAGTTAAAGCGGCGCAGCATTTCAACTAACCACTGATGGCGCAAAGTGTCAGGCACAATCACTAAGATACGTTCAGCACGGCCAGTCAATAATTGTTGATGGATAATAAGGCCAGCTTCAATGGTTTTACCCAAACCTACTTCATCGGCTAAAAGTACTCTAGGGGCATAGCGACGACCGACTTCATGGGCAATCCACTGTTGATGTGGAATTAAACCAACACGTGGGCCTTGTTGCCCAAGCAAATCTGAGGTGGCAAGTTTATGGCGTAGCATTTGGCTTTGGTAACGAATACCAAAGCGCTCTAGACGATCAATTTGACCGGCAAATAATCTGTCTTGTGGTTTATTAAAACGAATGTTGTGGTTTAGTAAGGTTTCACGCAGACGTACCGTCTCGTTGGTCTCACTGTGGATACCAACATAGGTGACTAAACCATCTTTTTCTTCGACTTCACTGATGGTTAGGCTCCAGCCTTCATGGCTTTCTACGGAGTCACCGGGATTAAAAATTACACGAGTTAATGGCGCTTCACTGCGGGAGAACAAACGGTTCTCATCGGCGGCAGGAAACAATACTGTCACCATACGGCCTTCAACAGCAACCACAGTTCCTAAACCAAGTTCTGACTCGGTATCACTAATCCAGCGTTGACCTAAAGAAAACGGCATTTTTTACTCTCATTCGGGACGGATAAACACAAAGGGCGCGTATGTTATACCAAACGCTACTCAATTTAAATTCTAGCAGTGATTTAAATATTCATCTGAAGGAATTTCACTTTTACGCCAGCGAATTTTTGACATCTTAGTGTCATCTTGGTGTCATCTCAGTGCCAACTTTAACAACTTAAACTCGAACCTTTAATCAATAAAATGATATTGAGACTTGATATAATTACTGGCATAGTAAATTTAAGTTTGGTTGAAAATCAATCATGATGATTCGATTAATCCAGCTTATGAACAGGAGTTTATATTGCTTTAATCCCATAGTTACATTTTGTATTGAGCACTCTGGAGGCGCCATGGAACGAGACGACAGAAAGTTGTTTGTACTGGATACCAATGTGTTACTACATGAACCTTTAGCGATATATTCGTTTAAAGAACATGACGTAATAATTCCCATGACTGTGTTAGAAGAATTAGACAATATAAAGGATAGAAAGCACGATATTAGCCGTGATGCCCGGGTCGCGATTAGGGCATTGGAAGACATACTTGGCGGTAAGACCTCGCCGGAACAAATTCTAAACGGCGTTGCACTCCCAAGCCGCGAAGGACATTTAGACGTATCAGGTAGTTTATCTATTTTCCCCGACCATCAAATCGACTTTATCATTGGCGCTCTGCCAGGCGATAATAACGATAATCGTATTATTAACACCGCACTTCATCTACAAAATCTGCATCAGCCTCGTCAGGTCGTATTAGTCACCAAAGACATTAATATGCGCCTTAAAGCTAAAGGGGCGGGTATTGAGCGAGTTGAAGACTATCGCACCGATCAGTTAATTGATGATATTCGCTTTTTGGCGAAAGGCTTTTATCAGTTTGACGGTGATTTTTGGGACAAGGTGGATAAAGTCTCTACTGATAGAGAAGCTGGCAAAGTCGTCCATCAGGTGGATATCGATGCCGTAGGTAACGAGCCCTTCTACAGTAATCAATACCTTATCGATGAAACCTCTGATTTTTGCGGCAAGGTTGCCAGCAAAACCGCAACACATCTTAATATCATCGATTATGGCCGCGAAAGGCTTAATCATTTGCAAGCTTGGGGTGTTAAACCTAAGAATATTTATCAGGGGATGGCGTTAAATGCTTTGCTAGATCCAGATATTGACTTAGTGATCCTCACCGGCCCCGCCGGTTGTGGTAAAACCTTAATTGCCATGGCGGCTGCGCTTGAGCTGGTGGTTGAGCAAAACCAGTACGAAAAAGTCATTGTAACCCGTAACACCCCTGAAATTGCCGAGTCCATCGGTTTTTTACCTGGCACCGAAGAGGAAAAAATGGCGCCCTGGCTTGCGGCAATTACTGATACCCTTGAGGTGCTGCATAAAAATGATGTTAACCCCACCGGCAGCATGAACTACATCATGGAGAAGGCGAACGTGCAGTTTAAATCGATTAACTTTATGCGTGGCCGCTCGATTCAAAATTCAGTGGTCATTTTAGATGAATGCCAAAACCTGACCGCATCACAAATCAAAACCATGATCACCCGCATGGGCGAGGGCACCAAACTAGTGTGTTGTGGTAACTTGGCGCAAATAGACTCAACCTATTTGACGGCGGTGACATCAGGTTTAACCTATATTGTGGAGCGTTTTAAAGACTTTGACGGCAGTGCCAATATTTACCTTAATGGTGTGGTGCGATCTCGCTTAGCAGAGTTTGCTGAAGAGAACTTATAAGCACTTCTGCTTTAAAGTACCGTTTATGGCTACCTGTTAGGTGGCCATTTTTTATTTTTAAGCAATCTGTTTCAACGAGCTCTTTTAACGCGCCTTTTATGTAAGCGGCCAGTTTACGGGTTATTGCCAAGAATAATGGTCAGATTTTTGCTATGTTTTTAGTGGAATGGAGTGAAAAATAAATTAGTCATGTTTTGTGAACATTTATTCGTGTGATTGCGAATATGTTCCTGATAATATGCATAAATAGACATTGTTAGCGTACCTCCTTTTTTACCTTATTAAATATCTACGCTGCTAAGAAAAGCCAAAGGGTTTTCAATGAAATCGACCGAGCCAGAATTACAATTAAAATCGCTTATTCAAAGAAAGTATAACCGAGCCGTTTTTTATACTTATATTGGTGTAATTGTTATGGCACTTTTATCGGCATGGGTATTGTTTGAGCGTGAAAAAACCCAGCTAATTAAAGAGCGTGAAGAGCAAGTATTGCGTCATGTCTTGCAAATTGATTTACTGCTGGAGTCGAGTATCCGTGCAGTAAAAAGCTTACGTAACGTCGCCGTAGATAACTTACGTTTAGGCGAGTTAGTCCGTAAAGATCGCTTACCTCAATACGAAAAATTCAATGAAGATGGTCAATTTTTTACCTTAGAGCCAAGTTATGCCACTAGTGGTGAGCCCTTTACCAATATGGGGCGCATTACCGGTATGGGTACCCTTGATGGCCGCAGCGACAGGTTTTATCAAGAATTAGAAATGCTATTTGAGCTGTCGTTGTCTTTCCCTGTTGCGAAAGAGGCCGCCCCTAAAGCTTCTTCGATTTATTACATATCCAAACAAAGGATCATGTCGTCATTTCCGTGGACCAATGACGAGTACCGTTTTCGAGAAGAGCTGCTTAATAAAAAACAATTCCAACTTGCTACTCCTGCCATGAATCCGCAGCGCAGTGTTTTTTGGCGTGAAGCTTATGTAGATTTAGCCGATCAAGGTTTGTTAACCACCCTAGGTCTGCCAGTATATCTTGAAGATGAGTTTATTGGTTCAATCAATTTAGACATGACTTTGGCATCGTTAGCTAAGCAAATGCGGATGTATTTTAAAATGCCGGGTACAGTGATTTTGCTGGATCAATATAACAATATATTGTCCCACAGTGATTTTGAAGCCAGCGATATGAACCGGGTTTATCATATCAGTCAGCGCATTCCGTCAGAGCTGCATTCTTTGCCTGAATCAGAAATGTTCGATGCCCATGATGGCATACTGCGCAACGGCTACTATATTCACTCAGTCGCGCTGCAAAACCCGCCATGGCGCTTGCTATATCTGCAAGATGAAGACCTGTTATTCCAAGACGCTTGGGATAAGTTAAAAGTGAGTTTCTTACTGGTGGTTTTCGCCTTGTCAGTGCTGGTGACCATTGTTCACTGGCAAACTCGCCGCTCATTCGTTAACCCTGCCTCACGTTTATTGACCCATTTGGAAGAGTGTTCTCGCGAGCCTAAATCGCCACCTGAAAAAATCACTGAAGGTTGGGAGCCGTGGTTCTTGCTGGTGAGTCGTATTTTTGAAGAGAACAAACAATATACCGGTCATCTAGCCGAGCAAAATAAACGTCTGGATAACTTAGTCGCAAGGCGCACCCAACGTTTGCGCGATACTACTGAGCGCCGAGAACGTGAGTTTGCACTATTACGCTCATTGATTGACTCAATCCCAGAGGCGATTGTTTACAAAGATAAAGAAGGTAAGTATTTAGGCTGTAATAAATCGGCTGAGTACATGCTGGGCTGCAAAGAAAGTGACATGATCGGGCAATTGTCCCTTGATACCAGTTACGATCAAGGCGTGCGTAGCCGCGAAGAAGATCAAAAAGTATTAACCGAACGCTCACTGATGCGTTATCAAGAAAAAGCCGATATTGGTGGTAAAACGGTACTGCTCGATACCTTAAAACTGCCATTTTATAACCGCCGCGGCGAGTTATTAGGGCTTATTTCAGTATGGCGTGATGTCACCCGTGAATATGAATCGGCTGAGCAATTACGATTATCTGAAGAGCGTTACCATTTAGCCATGGATGCAGTAGAAGATGGCTTGTGGGATTGGTATTTAGATTCAGAGCAGCTGATTTGTAACCCCGCATTTTATTCAATGCTAGGTTATAAGCCGAACGAATTTCCAGCGCTTATTTCAGCAACGGATGCACTTATTCACCCAGACGATCGCATGCGAGTCGAAGAGTATCGAAGTGCATATGCGCTAAAGCCCAAAGGAACCTATGAGATTGAATACCGTATGCGCTCTAAATCTGGAAAGTATCATTGGGTGCTGTCTCGGGGCCGAGCAGTGGAGTTTGCTGCCGATGGTCAGTCTAAGCGAATGCTGGGTACGCATAAAGATATTACCCGCCAAAAGAGTAACGAAGTGGCCTTGCTTGAAGCTAAGCAAGATGCTGAGTTAGCCAACATGTATAAGAGTGAATTCTTGGCCAATATGAGCCATGAAATTCGTACACCGATGAATGCCATTATCGGTATGTTGCAATTGGCGCTGCGAACTCAGTTAACCGCTCAGCAAAAAGATTATTTAAATAAAGCGGGATTCTCTGCTCAGTCATTACTGCGCATTATTAATGATATTTTGGATTTCTCTAAAATTGAAGCGGGTAAATTAGAGCTTGAAAGGGTGTCATTCCCACTGGATAAAGTGCTTGATCATGTCATTGATATGAATGCGCAAAAGGCTCAAGAAAAAGGCGTTGAGTTACTACTATATGCCCCGGTTACCGCTGGGCTAATTCTCAGTGGTGACCCTCTGCGTTTAGGGCAAATTTTAGTTAACTTATTATCTAACGCGGTTAAATTTACTCAAAATGGTGAGATTGAACTGGGCTGTGAAGATGTAGGCGAGCGAGATCACCGTATTACCCTTAAGTTTTGGGTACGCGATACCGGTATTGGTATTAGCCAAGAGCAACAAGCGAACTTGTTTGATGCCTTCTCCCAAGCTGATGGTTCTACCACTCGAAAATATGGTGGTACCGGATTAGGCCTGTCTATTAGTAAGCATTTAGTCTCGCTGATGGGCGGCACCATGGCCGTTGAATCAGAGCCCAATCAAGGGAGTACTTTCAGCTTTACCATTAGTTTTGAAATTGCTGAAGAAAATGTGGTTGAGCCATTGGTGGTGCCAAAGCAGTTAAATAACTTAACTACCTTAGTGGTGGATGATAACCCAAGTGCTTTGCAGATATATTCCACCGTGATGCGCGACTTTAGCTTTGGGGTGAAAACCGCGCAAAGTGGTGCACAGGCACTAGATGTTTTAGCCCACAGCCCAATAGATTTATTATTGCTTGATTGGATGATGCCTGAAATGGGCGGCGGCGATGTGATTAATATCATTGATGAAATGGTTGCTGATGGGCGGATTAAAAAGCGTCCGGTGATTATTTTAATGACCGCTTATAGTGCTGAGCCGTTAGAGGCCGAGTTTGATGTCAGTCGTGTGTTTGCTGTTTTGCAAAAGCCTTTTAAAGCATCAGCCTTGTTTGATGAGATTATTGGCGCCTTTGCCGCTGAGCCTCAATTGAATGTAGCGCCTGTGGTTGAAGAGGATTCCGAAGCTGCCAAACAAACCGGATTAGTCTTGCTGGTTGAAGATAACTTTATTAATCAGCAGGTAGCCACCGAGCTACTTAAAAGCGCCGGTTATGAAGTTGAAGTGGCTGATAATGGTCAAATAGCACTAGATATGATCGATACTCGTCCGTTTGATGCCGTATTGATGGATATTCAAATGCCGGTCATGGATGGCTTGACTGCTGCCAGAGAATTACGTAAGCGTTACACTACAGAGCAAATGCCGATTATTGCCATGACGGCCCACGCCATGTCTGGTGACAGAGAGAAAAGTATTCAAGCGGGCATGAATGCCCATATCACCAAGCCGATAGTATTAAATGAATTGTTTGATACCTTAGAGCATTGGATTGACTATAAAAATCAGCAGCAAAAATAACAACAATAATGGCGTCAGTTAAGTCGCCAATAATAACAATTAACCTGAGCACAACAACAAGGGAGAGTGTTGAATGGATCGTAAAAGTATGGCGCTTGCTTCAGTCATGGCATTAACGCCAGTACTCATGGCAACCCCAATTATGACTTACGCTGCGACCTCAGCGGCGCAGAAAGTGATAAAGCAAAGTGACAAAGCCCAAGGGTTTATCAACTTTTATTTCCAAAATAGCTCTGGGGAGTTGTTTTTAGAAGCAAACCGACTCAATGAGCCCTTTTTACTGATCAGCAGTTTACCCCATGGCGTTGGTTCTAATGATATAGGCCTAGACCGAGGCCAACTCGGGCAAACACGCATGGTGCAATTTGAGCGCCACGGTCCTTATATTCTGCTTAAACAGTTAAATACCTTTTATCGGGCATCAAGCGATAACCCAGCGGAACAGCTAGCGGTCAAAGAGGCGTTTGCTGAATCGGTATTATGGCGCGGTAAAGTGGTCGAAGGTAAAACGCCGCTAGTTGCGGTTAATGATCTAATGATTAATGATTTACATGGGGTTTCTCAGCGTTTAGCTGACACTAAGCAAGGCAGTTATACCTTGGATAAATCCCGCTCAGTTATCTTACCCCAAGGAGTTAAGTCATTTGAGCAAAATGCCGATGTCGATGTTTTACTGACTTTCAATAGCGCTAAAGCTGGCGAATTTGTTAAGCAGGTGACTCCAGATGGCAAGTTTGTTTCAGTGCGAATGCGCTA
Organism: Shewanella sp. 10N.286.48.B5; assembly: GCF_002874355.2. Classification (NCBI taxonomy): domain Bacteria; kingdom Pseudomonadati; phylum Pseudomonadota; class Gammaproteobacteria; order Alteromonadales; family Shewanellaceae; genus Shewanella; species Shewanella sp. 10N.286.48.B5. The sequence goes on along the minus strand of NZ_MCVG02000001.1, from coordinate 3,203,793 downwards.
CTCTTTTGTGGCCTTGCCAGAAGCGGGTTATCAGCCCCGCGCTTATCAGCCGATGAGTGGTTATTTATCAGATGAGTATTTTGATTACTCTGCGCCTATCGACTCGCCAGTAAGCAAACAATATCTTTTACGTCATCGACTTGAAAAAGTCACCCCAGGTATTGCTCCTAGTGAAGTGGTTAAACCGATTACTTATTATCTTGATCCTGGCGTGCCAGAGCCTATTCGCTCAGCATTACTCGATGGTGGCCGCTGGTGGGAAGAAGCCTTTAATGAAGCAGGCTTTATTAATGGTTTTAAGCTGGAGATATTACCAGAAGATGCCGACCCACAAGATATTCGTTATAACATGATCCAATGGGTGCATCGTGCGACTCGCGGCTGGTCTTATGGCGCGTCAATTAAAGATCCGCGCACCGGTGAGATCATTAAAGGCCATGTCACCCTTGGGAGTTTGCGGGTTAAACAAGACCACCTTATTGCTCGCGGTTTAACCGCAGGTTGGCAAGACCGAGATGCCGCTGCTGAGGCATCAATGGCCTTAGCATTGGCGCGTATACGCCAATTGTCAGCTCACGAGATTGGCCATACCTTGGGGCTAGATCATAACTTTGCCGCCTCAACCAATGACAATGCTTCGGTGATGGATTATCCCCATCCCAACATTACCCTTAAAGGGGATCAAGTTGATATTTCAGCGCCATACGTTGAAGGCATTGGTGAGTGGGACAAGTTTACTATTGCTTATGGCTATGGCGATAAAGCTAATGCTGACGAGCTAGTGAAACAAGCCAGAACAGCAGGATTGCGTTACATTGGTGAAACAGATTCCCGCTCAGCATCAGCAAGCCATGCCTATGCAAGTTTATGGGATAACGGTAACTCTGCAGCAGCAGAACTAACACGATTAGAGCAAGTGCGCCGCAAGGCAATTGAGCAGTTTAATGCCAATGCCTTACTGCAAGAGCAGCCACTAGGTGAACTTGCCGATGTGTTTGTGCCAATTTACTTACTGACCCGTTTTCAAGTGGATGCCGCAGCGAAGTGGATTGGTGGCAGTGATTATAGCTATCAGCAGCATGGCTCAGCTGAGCGCTGGCATTATTTATCGCCCAAGTTACAAACTGAAGCCTTAAGCTCTTTATTAGCGCTACTATCGGCTGAAAGCTTAGCAGTACCGACTGAAGTCACTGAGTTATTAGTGCCTAAAGCAGGTAATTACCGCAAAACCCGAGAAAGCTTTGACTCTGGCATTGGGGTGTTAACCGACCCCATAGGAATGGCAGAGGTGATGAGCCGCCATGTGGTAAGCCGAATATTAGTTCCAGAAAGATTAAACCGTGTCAATCAAGGCTTTATGGATGATTCAGAGCAGTTATCTGTGGTGAGTCTCATCGATAAGTTATTGGCGAAAACGCTTTTTCAAGATTTACAGCGTGGGCAGTTGTTAGCTGTGCAGATGCGTGTCAATACCGTGGTATTAGATGAGTTACTATCTAGCTACCATAACGACAACACCTCAGCTGAAGTAAAAGCGCAATTGTTAGCGCGCTTAACGTATGCCGAGAAGCAATTAAAGCGCCGTAGCAATCGCGCCAGTAATTATCAAGCTGCCCATTTTGAATGGTTATTGCAAGGTTTAGCCAAAGGGCTTGAGTCAGCGGAGTATCGCTTTATTGCCAAACCTCTAATGATGCCACCGGGTTCGCCAATTTAGTTTTTTGCTATGAACTGCTCGTTATAAGTGCGTGGCTAAAAATGCCCTGTTAAGCCGGTATGCTCGGACTAACAGGGCTTTTTATTGGCAGTAATTTAGCCGATGAGATGACATCTGCAGATAATCACTCTGCTATTTGCTTTGGATTTTTAGGGTAAAAATGATCCGCTTTATGATCAATATGGGAAAACTGACGGGTATTTTTATAAGGCAGTTTCATAAAACCTGAGACCCCATGGCCTTGAATCTTACTGGCATGAAATAAGATTCTATCCAGAGAAGCTCTAAAAGCTGCTTGTTTTCTCGGGTTTAATAAGCGCAAATAACTGTGTATTTTTAGATGGTTAGGTAAGGCTTCAAAAATAATACAGCCGGTATGATGAATTTGGTTTATCCAACCCAGTTCTGTCATGATCTCGGTGGGCAGCTCAAGGTTCTCTTCAGGATCTTTACCATCTTCAAAGTAAGAATGTAGCCGCGAACGGCCTTCTGATGCGGGCACATCACCCACTTCAAAACTTAATTGCGCATCGTTGACCATTTTATATGGCTCAGATGGATTGTTTCGCTCTAAATGTAAGGTGTCTTTAGCGTTAAAAAAGCAGGCTTTAAATACCCCGATACGTCGAATGCCGCGGGCTAAGGTCACCATATTATTGACCGCTTGGATTAACACTTCCTTAGTGTCGGGGTCATAAATAGCAAGGTTAGAGTCGATATAGACGCCGCTTTTACGCCAATGAATGGCAAGGCCTCCCACAATCGGGTATTGGGCTAATTTACCCACTGCGGCAATAAAGCCTTTTTCAGTGTCACCCATGCCCGCAAGAAAATTACGGTAATATTTTTCTAATTGAATATCATCCATCTTCGTAATGGGGTCTTGGGTGTTATGTTCCTTTAAAAATGATTTTCTGGAACTGTAACTCACGGTTTCGACTTGTTTTTGCTTTGGTAAAACCCACAGTGGTATATCTTCAATTAACGGCTGAGCCCCAAGGTGTGGCAAGTGCATACGGTGATTGTGGCGCATGCTCTTTAAAAAATAATCACCGGCTAAATTACGTCTGCTGGGGTCATCGCTAAGCATGCCATCTAAAGTGCGGGCCAGCTCAATGGGTAAACCTAAACTACTGGCGGTGATCACTTTACTGCCAAAGCGGCTAATTTGCCCTGATGCCAGTGCGTATAAGGTGGCTGCCACCCCTTGCTCATCAAATCTTGGACTGGATAACGCCCCATTAAGCTGATCTTCACCGATAAAGTACACATCGCCCATTCTGGCGTTGGTGTGTTGTTGATCGCTCGACATCAAGGACATCACATTGTCTTCAACCGAGTTATTATGCTCATCACGTTGGGCAAACACCGCCGAGCCCCAATCAATGAGTGATAAATGGTCGTTTTCAATGTCATACACTAAATTTGATGGCTTAATATCGCCATGGACTAAGCATTTACCTGTGCGCAGGTAGTACAATAAATTGGCCAATTGCCGTGCAATGCTGATGATCATGGCTATGGGTAACGTCCCCATTCGGTGACAGATTTTATCGAGATCTTCACCTTTGGCTCGCTCCATGACCATAATGCCTTGCTTGCCGACCCGCTCAAATTTGATGGCGTTAGGGACATTAGGGTGCACTAATTGACTGAGCATGAAGGCTTCTTCTTCAAGTCTATCTTGCACGCTTCGTGGCAGGGTAATGCGGGAAAACTTAAACACATGGGATTGGCTAATATCATTGATACCCGCAAACACAAAGCCATAGGCACCTTTGCCGATAAACTCGATATCATGATAACCAAGCTTGCTTAGTTGCTGTTTACATAAACGGATCCAGGCTCGATGCTTACGGGCATCTTCAGCCTTGAGCAGGTAAACTGATTGCTCTTCATTGATATAAAAATGCTGTAACTGCGGTGTTTGCAAAATTAACTTCCTATGTACCAAGGTGCCTGTTGAGTGTATTGGTATTGGCTTATCTCATAAACTCATATTTACACATTGCTGGCAAGCTATTGGATTGATTGAGCCGATTTTTTTTCTGTTTTAGCCTTTATAAAGCAAATTAACCTCACCTAGATCTCAAACCGACCTATCGTAAAAATTAGCTGTTGTAAACTTTGACGTGAGTCAAATTGTTTTGTGCGTTAGGTAGGTAGTATTTAAGTAAGTAAAAATATTCGGTTTAATCAAGGAGTGCTTATGCCTACCATTAACAAAGCGGATTTAATTTCACTATTTCCTTTTCCACGGCAACGTATTTTACAGTCGATGGAAGTTACTCACTGTCCACATGCGGTGTTTTATAATGCCAGTGATGAGCAATGTACTACTTGTCATCAGGGCGAAGAGTGCATTTGGATGAATCATAATGATGAACTGGTGGCCCTTGAGAAAAAATCAGTGGAAGATCTGAAACAACAGTTGTTGATTGCGGTGGACTTTATTGACTCGAATTTGAGCCCACATCATTTATCACGTCGTAATTGTCAATGTGATAACTGCAAGTGGCTTAAAAAAGTTCAGCATGTGCTTCAAGGTAAAGCTGAACAAGAGTAGCAGACATTGCCATTACTGTTGCTTTATAGCTTAGGTTTAGTCAATCAAAGTTGTCGTTTGTCGGGTTCAAACTGTGGTTTACGGGTTTAAGCTTTTTAGTGTTGCATCTCACTTTTAGAGTGATTAGAGTTAGACGCATTATTTACTGACTTGAGTTTATCTACATGGAAGCGAGTTTTTGGCATGAGAAGTGGCAGTTACAACAAATCGGTTTTCATCAGCCGCAAGTGAATCCATTTTTAGTAAAGTATTGGTCTACACTTGCCGTCGATAACAGCGCAGAGGTGTTTGTACCTTTATGTGGCAAGTCATTAGACATGTGTTACCTTGCAGAGCAAGGCCATGATGTTGTTGGCTGTGAGCTAAGCCAAACCGCTGTTGAGGACTTTTTTAGCGACAATAATTTGCCTGTGAGCATGACTTCGCAAGCTGAGCATCAATTTTTTTGTGCTGATCAAGTAACCCTTATTCAAGGTGATATTTTTACCCTACCATTAACGGCGACAAAGTCGATTCAGGCTTTTTACGATCGCGCCGCCTTAATTGCTTGGCCAGAGCAAATGCGCCAGCAATATGCACAACAGCTTGCCAAGTTAATTCCGGCTAAAGTTAAAGGGTTATTGATTACCTTAGATTACCCACAAGCCGAGCTTAATGGCCCGCCATTTGCGGTGAGCCCGCAGTGGATTGAACAATACCTGGCGCCATATTTCGAGATTGAATTACTCGAGTGCGCTGATGTACTAGCGGATAACCCTCGATTTTTAAATAAGAATGTCTCTTGGCTAAATGAAGCGGCTTATTTGTTAACCCGCAAGTCTTAATAAATTTTTTTCTATTGTTTTAGTGAGCTGCAGACAATAAAAAAGCGACCATCAGGTCGCTTTTCAGTTGTAGACTAACTCGTTGTTAGAAGTCGTAACGCATACCAACACTGAAGACATTATCGTCTTCAAGATCTGTCTTAGCATTAGCCATGGTGTAATCACCTTCATACATAGCGTAATGGGCAAACACTAAGGTTGATTTAGCAACGCGATAATCAGCACCAATAGTGATATTTTGCACATTGACATCATCTGCGCCTGCTTCACCTAGATTTTTGTAGTAGTTACCAAAACCTGCTTCATCAGCACCGTACTCTACTTTCAAGTTTACGCCATTTAAGTTGTAAGCTAGATTAATAAAGTAAGTATTGCCGTCTTGATCTGAATTAGTCACACTTTCTGAGTTTTGGAATAAACCACCAATTTTAAAATCGCCGGCTTTAAATTGTGCTACTGCGCGGTATGCATCAATACCACCAATGGCTTTGTTATAAGCACCAGCAACATAGTAATTGTGTTTTTTAAGGCCTTTGTCACCAAAGGTCACGCTTAAGGCATATTGAGAGTCATCAGAGGCTTGATTATCTTCCATTAAATAAGTGGCATTAATGGTAAACATGTCAGCAATCAGCGGTGAATAGTACCAAAAACCATCGGCACTACGGGTTTGGCCGCCAACTAAACGATCCATATCGGCATTGGTGTTACCAAAAATATCCACACCACCTTCAGCAGCTTTAAATACGGTATCGTTACGGCCGACTAGCACTGAGCCGCCTTCAGTTTTAATTCCTAAGTAGGTGTTACGCGCTTTGAAAACATCACCTTTGCCAGACGTGTTCTCTACCTGAAATTCCATTTGGTATAGCACTTCAACGCCATCAGTAATTTTTTCACTGCCCTTCACACCCAATAGCGAGAAGTTATTTTCAATGTAAGTGCCACTTTCACCTAGGGTTACACCGTTAGTGCCGCCTTGCAGGGTTGCGCCGGTTTCGGAGTTGGTGATAGATAAATCTAAGCGACCGTAAAAATCAGGACCGTCGGCTAGCGCAGCGAACGAAGTGAGGGTTAAAACCGATACAACTGATGCAGATAATAATGTCTTTTTCATCTTTCATACTCCCTTTAGAACATGATGTTCTATCCCCATTTATATGGGATTGTTTTAGTGGTATTTTTCGCAGAACACTCTGCGTAACAAACTTGTTGCAATATTTACAGGTTTATCGTTAAAAAGTTGTGGTCTAGATCAAGTTTTTTGTTTTGAGGTGAGATTGGTGTGTAAAAGATGTGATAAATGCTGTGTATTTGGGTTTTGGTTAACACTTTTATAGCGTTATACCTATTTAGAGAGGTTCACATCTAATTAAAAATGCGCTAGCCCAGTAATTTATGAGATCTACATCAGGTTTAGGGATTGCTTAAGTGGGAGCTTTGAAGTGTTGTTATTGCAGTTTTTTTAGCTATTAGGTCATTAAAATCAACCTCTAATGACTAAAACAAAAAAAACGGCCTAAATAGACCGTTTTTAATCATCATATCGGTAGATAAATTAACGCTTAAAAACGATGATTAAGCCGTTAATAAGTCGCTGTGATGAGTTAGAAATCGTAGCGTAAACCCACAGTCACGATATCGTCATTTAAGCTTTGGCTAGTTTGGTTTAGTACCATGTCGCCATCATACTTAGTGTAGTGACCATATACTAAGGTACTTGGGCTAACGCGGTAATCTGCACCAACACTGAACTGGTTGATTTCGAAATCGCTCATGTTTTCTAAGCTAGAAGTATCATTAGCAAAACGGCTAGCGTACTTACCAAGACCTGAATCATCATAACCGTAAGCGGCTTTAAGCTTTAGGTTACCCATTAGGTAAGCTAGGTTTACGTAGTAGCTATCACCTTCAAGATGAGCTAGTTCAGCTTTTTGGCTTTTACTGTTTTGGTATAAACCGCCAACAATAAAGTCACCAAATTTAGCTTGTACTACACCACGGTATGCTTCTACATCGCTGATACCATCTTGGTATGCTGCAGCTGCATAAAAGTTATGTGTTTTAAATGCTTTATCACCAACAGTTGCGCTTAATGCATACATAGAACTGCTAGTTGATTCGTGATTATCATCCATTAAATAAGTCGCATTTAATGTCACTAAATCTGCAATTTTTGGTGAGTAATAGCTAATGCCATCAGCTTCACGGTTTTGACCAACAACTAATAAATCGATATCAGAGTTACTGTTACCAAATAAATCAAATCCACCTTCTGCTGCTTTGAACACAGTGTCGTTACGACCCACTAATGCAGTACCTGCAACTGTTTTAATACCTAAAAAGCTGTTACGAGCAGCAAAAGTATTACCAGAGTTATCAAAGTTAGAAACGCCGAACTCCATTTGATATAAGATTTCTACGTCATCACTGATTTTTTCAGAACCTTTAACACCTAACCATGAAAAGTTGTTCTCAATTACAGTGCCATCTTTTTGGTTTTGAGTTGCAATACCTTCACTAGAGTTAGTGATTGCAAGATCGGCGCGGCCATAAAAATTTGGGCCATCAGCTAGAGCAGTAAAAGAGGTCATTGCAGTGCAAGATAAAATAGCTGCAGTGATCAGGTTTTTTTTCATCATCTTAATCTTCCTTTGGTAAGGGCTTGATTTTTATCAGCTATGCTTGCTGATATTGATAGAAAATAACGACTGGGTTATCAACCTTATCGTTATTCATAGTAATTCCTGTTCTGTGGAGGATATTGCCACAAAAAGCCCATGCCAAAGTGTGATCTATGTCACTTTAGGTTGGATTTAATTTATACGTATCATTATGATTTACAATGACTTAAATCGTAGTTAACAGTTTTATTGGTGCGGTTAACTGGCTTTCTTTGTTTTTGCTGCATGTTGCGGGTTTAGGTAATAGGTGTTTCAGTGTGTAACTAGGGTTTAACTAAGGTTTAATTGAGGAATACATTCAGATCTGCGTTGATTTCGTATAAAATACCGCCCCCACATTGAGAGTTTAAAGAGCAATACATGTTGTCTGAATCATACTTAAATCGTTTTGGTGGTATAGGTCGACTATACGGTCAAGCGGCATTGGAAAACTTTGCTAATGCACATGTCGTGATCATCGGTATTGGTGGGGTAGGGACTTGGGTCGCTGAATCGCTGGCTCGAAGTGGTATAGGGCAAATAACACTGATTGATTTAGATGACATATGTGTCACTAATACCAATCGTCAATCTCACGCAATTGCATCCACCATCGGCCAGTCCAAAGTTGAAGTAATGGCGCAGCGAATTATTGAAATTAATCCTGAGTGCGTGGTGAATGAAGTCGAAGACTTTATCACTGTCGATAATTTGGCGGAGCATCTGGGTAGTAAAGCCAGTCCGTTAGCGATTGATTATGTGGTTGACTGTATTGATGCCGTCAAACAAAAAGCGGCGTTAATTGCATGGTGTAAAAGAAATAAGCTGAAAATTGTCACCGTAGGTGGCGCGGGAGGTCAAACCGATCCCACTCAAATTCAGTTAACCGATTTAGCTAAAACCTATCAAGACCCATTATTAGCGAAAGTCAGAAACATTTTGCGTAGAGAATATAACTTTTCAAAAAATGTTGCCCGCAGGTTTGCCGTTGACGCAGTGTTTTCAACGCAACAACTGGTATATCCTCAAAATGATGGTAGCGTCTGCAGTACTAAAAATAGCGCCGATGGCAGTATGAGAATGGATTGTGCGTCAGGCTTTGGCGCAGTGACTATGGTTACTGGCACTTTTGGTTTTATTGCTGCAAGTCGAGTATTAGCCAAATTGGCAGCCAAATAATGTATACAGAATGCCAATATTTTTAAGCTTAACGTTTAGCTTATCAATCTCATTTAACCTATAGCTTAGTTTCGATCTTCATGGCGCATTAAACAGCTTATTTGATGCGCCTAACTGCCGTTGTTTGCTCTTCCCTCTAAATAAGTCATTGCGTTAACTGCTTTTATTCATTTCTCATTTTATTGGCATTGAAATTGCTTTACTAAGTCTAGATTCAAAAATCTGACACTGTGGATAGCATGATGATGAAAATGAAATTAAAGGCTGTAAATTTAGTGAATATCAAACGCGTTTTAGTCAGCACTATGCTGTGGTTAGTGATCGCTTGTGCGGTATTATTAGTTGCACCTCAGCACGTGCTTGAGACGCTTTCTTTGTCGGCTCTGGTGTCAGATTATGGCCATTTTATTGGCTTAGGGCTCATTGTTGGTGCCGCTTTTTTCTTAAGCCAATTATTCACCTTTGTGGTTGACGAGTCGATTGGGATTTTAAAAGAAAAACGCGCTGTTGAAACCATAGAAGCCAAAGTTAAGTTACTCGATCCCGCTGAGCGAGCGTTACTGCGAGAGTTCTTTTTACAGGGAGCGACAATTTTGGCGCTACCGCAAAACGAATTGGCAGTTAAAGGTCTAGTGGACAGTAATATTTTAGAGTTAGTGGGTAATGAGCGTCACTATGCTATTCAAGGACCGACTGCTGAGTATAAAATTTCAATGAAAGCGCGTTTGTATTTAAATCGTGAAGTATTGAGATTACCCGCAGGCGAGCCAAGTAAGGAAGAGCTTAATCACCTTATTAAAGCGCGACCACAGTTTGTAAATGGTCTAGTGCAATCTAGAAAGCATGCCGCGTAATCTAAAAATTAGGTTTAATAAACATAAAAATGGGGGCGAAAGCCCCCTAAAGAAACAAATAACAAATAACAAAAATTATAGAAGGAGGGTAGTAACTATTCCTTAGGAGCAGATTTCACAATAAACATCCACATCATGTAAGACATGATCCCCATGGTGCAGAAGATAACAATCATTGACAGCAATCCGATTGCGTTACCAAACATTAAATCTAACCAAAAAGCCATAATCATTATCCTTTCATTGTAAAACTAGCTTTAACATACTATTTTCATTTTTTAACATTTATGATCTTGATCAATAAAGTCAGTGCTTTTTAATGGGGAAGATTAATTAATGTCGATTAGCGCAAATTTACTCTACTTGAATGAGATTTAAGCTATTGAGATTGATTTGATCATTTTGCTTATGAAAGGGCTTGCCATTGTCATTGGCCTAGGTATAATTCCGTCACTCAATTGAGCCAAGCTTGATTGACTACAATATGATGCCAGCGTGATGAAATTGGTATACATGGGGGATTCAAAATCCCCTGTCGAAAGACGTGTCGGTTCGAGTCCGACCGCTGGTACCATCTCCTCTTTGAGGATAAAACCGACGTAAGTCGGTTTTTTTGTGCTTGAAATTTACCAAGCCAGGTTTAATTTCCTAATAGTAATTGTGTTGATTTCGTTCATTTCGTTCATTTCGTTCATTGCGTTCATTGCTTTGTTGTATGAGACACAATTACCCGCTAAAGCGCTAGCTTCGAAAGCTAAATATCATAGTGTTGTAGCCCATAGCTCCATTTTTTTAACGCGGCCTCCAACTCTTTAAGTTTATAAGGTTTGTGTAAAATGTCATTCATGCCTGATTCAACGCACTCAGCGACTTCAGTGGATGTTGTGCCAGCCGTTAGTGCAATTATCGGTTTAGTATAACCCTGTTTACGTAAGTACTTTGTTGTTTGAAATCCATCTAAAATGGGCATACGGCAATCCATTAAAATGATATCAAATTCATTATTTTTTAAGACTTCAAGGGCTAGTTCTCCATTATCAGCGAACTGATAGTTAATGCTAAATTTATCTAGCATCATCCCTAAAATAACTTGATTGGTCTTGATGTCTTCTACGGCTAAAATGCGTAGATGATTGATACTGTGAGTATTCCTGTTTACCTCAATAACACTTTGGTTTTTTTCTACGGCAAGTTCAAGGGGAAGCTTAACGGTAAACTCTGTCCCTTTATCAAGGGTACTGACGAAGCTGACCTCACCATTCATCAATTCAATCAACTGCTTACAAATGGATAGCCCTAAACCTGTTCCTTCAAACTTTCTTTGGCTAGAGTTATCGACTTGGGTGAAGGGCTCAAATAAGCTTGCTTGCTTATTTTGGGGGATGCCGCAGCCAGTGTCAGAGATAATAAAAATCAATGACGTGTCTTGCCATGATGTGTGTAGATGAATCGATCCTTGATTGGTAAATTTAACTGAATTGCCGATTAGGTTAATTAGGATTTGTTTAATCCTGTCTGCATCCCCAAGCAGGGTGGTAGGTATTGATTGGTCATTTTCGCAACTGAATGTCAGTCCCTTGGCTTTGATTTTCTCAGTAAAAATTTGTTCTATGGTATCAATTAGGGTTTGCGGGCTGAAAGTGGCTAATTTCAACTCAAGCATACCAGCGTTCATTTTGCTGATATCAAGTAAGTCATTAATAATAACTCGAAGCATTTCTCCCGCTTGATGTACGCTCATGAGTAATTTTTTTTGGTAGCTGGTAATAGAGGTGTCCTCCATGAGCTCCGCTGCCCCAAGTAAGCCATTTAAGGGGGTTCTTAATTCATGGTTAATCATTGCCACAAAGTCACGGGTCGACTTTTCAGAGTGTTCCGCTCTTATTTTTTCCTTAATGGTTTTGTTAAGTAATAATTGGCGCTGAAAAGAGGCACTTATCATATCGGCAATTAAACAGTACTGTTTTTCAATCACGCGATGCCAGCTTTCTTGAGGGCTGGTACGGAAAATAAAATGTAATCGGCCCACTTTTTTAGGTCCAAATTGCAGATATACTACTAGCTCGGTTTTATCTTGATTCCATTGGAAGTTATTTTTCGGGGTTGGAAACTCATCAAAGGTGGTTGCTTCACCGGATTGTAAGTGTTCATTTTCTAATATATCCAAGCTGGAAGACAGCCGGATTGCTTTAATACTGGCAGTATCCATCAGATCTTCAAGTAATTGTTGGATCACCTGCTCACTGGGAGGGACTTGTAATAACTGCGAGTTATAATGTGACAGGGTGGATTCTAATTTATTGATGAAGATCAGCAGTTGTTCATCTTGTTCAGCTTGTTTTTTTGCAACAACTAAAGAGTCTTCCACAAGTAATTTTGCGAAATACAGTTCGGTACTTTTTTCTTCCAATAGCGATTCAGCTGCTTTGCGAATTTTAGTTTCTCGTTGAATCTTTTTCTTAAGCAGTTCTATTGTTTTTTCACTATCCATTTATAAAGCCTAAACTTTGGTCAATGTAAAGCGAACCTGAGAACCGTCCGCTTGAATCGGTTTCATTTGGATATCAATTTTTTCATTATAATATTCAGCGCAGCCTTCAATGAGGCCAAAACAAACATGAGAAAAACAACGGGCAGAAATATAATCTAACACCATGTCATATTCACTGCTTGAAATAAGGTCAAACTTGGGTGGCTTTGCATCGCCGTAAAGCTTTTTAACTTCAAGATGAATATATTCTTCGACTTGGGTAATAAATTGAAAAGTCGAGCTCGAGTTAATTTTAAGCTCTGGCATACTGTCTAGTAAATTAGTGAATACTGATTTACCATATACAGCCTGTAATTCTTCAATACTGATACCTGTTATTTTACTCAAAGAGATAATCAGTTTTACTAAATCCTTATGATCGTAGGTGCCAGCGGAGGTATACACTCCTTCATCTGCATTTTCATCAAGTATTTCTTGGCATACTTCTAAACCAAATGTGCTTTCAACAAGTTCTAAAAACTCAGAAAAAATAATACCCTTCATAATCATCCTTAATTAATGTCTTTGTATTGAGTATAGGCATAAAATGACATTACTCTGCAGTTAATCGCAGTTTTTTAGATAAACAGGAATGTTGTAAAACTATTCTGATACTCGGGCGAACTGATTTCGTCAGCGATGAAACTTAGCAAGGTTAGTTATTATTGGGGTGATTGCTCAGACAAGCTCTGAGTCTTTAATCCTTTCAATCGTGACCTATGTGGAATGGATGCGATCGCGTAAATAAAGTTGAATAATAGTGTTCTTATTTTCAGCTAATGAAAAAGGATGCCAAGGCATCCTTATTTGTTTCATCGGCTATAGAGACTTTAAATTGGCGTTAAGCTTAGAACTTATAATCAATAGCCAAATACACTTGCTGTGTATCATTTAATGAGTAGCTGGCACTATTCGCCCCGTTAGATGCGTTTACATCATAATCTTGTTTTAAATAGCGGTAACCCACTTCAGTAGACCAGCTGTTATTAATGTTATACATCAAACCTGCTTGACCGCCCCATACAAAGGTATTTTTAGAGTCAAAGCCACTGTCTTTAATCCCGTTATGCGTCATACCTGCAGTTGCACCAACAAACCAGTTCATTTTATTACTGTCACCTAAGCTAACAAGGTAATCATATGATAATAAAAAGGTTTGTTGTCTTGCTATATCATCAGAGTTATAGCCGTAGGTGGCGTATATACGGTTGTTATCATTGAGGTAGTTACCCACTCTAAATTGGTAGCTTATATCTTCTTCTATATTTCTCTGATTGCTTGCTGCACTAGATTTCATTTTATAGGTATCTTGCTGATAACCTGCTGCGCCACCCACAAACCAATCTGATGCCATGGCTGGAACTGACATTACTGATGAGATTAAACCCGCTAGAACAAGATGCTTCGTTATCATTTTTTACTCCAAGTGTAAATAATCACTATTAATAATTTCTCACAGTGTTTTTTTGCTGTTGAGGTCACCATAGTGCGAGCTAGCTGAATCGTTACTGAATAAAATCGTTGCTATTTTCATATCGCTTAGAAGAGTTATGTATTTTTTACCAGGGTAGAACTGGTTTTATCACTGGTTTTTTGCTGGCAATGTTTTGGCTTAAATAGGCTCTGGGAAACTGCAATCGAATTAATTTTTGAATCGAGGTGCCATATCACATATGACTTAATTATTGGTAGATCACAAATATGAAAGATAGTTATGGGATTGTATGCGCTTTGTCACTTTATTGTTTTTTAGCCCACTTTTGAGGATGATTTTTCATGTATAACCTTGTATGTGGCTAAGTAAGAAAGATAACTAAAATTTAAGCTATAAATTCAGATAATTGAAACATATTTTGAAATTGTATCGATATGATTTTGTCGATAATTAACGCTGTTGTTGAGTTAGCTAATGGCTTAGTTGTCCCAAGTCAGGTTCGAAAACGATAGGGTTTTGCTAAGGAGATTGGCTAATGCTTTATGTTCACATGTTGTTATTGCTTGCAGTGATCTTTGTGGGGATCCGTCATGGCGGGGTCGCATTTGGGTTATTAGGAGGCTTAGGGGTTTCCGTATTAGCGTTTGCTTTCGGAGTCGCCCCCGGTTCACCGCCTGTCAGCGTGATGTTAATTATTTTAGCGGTTGTCGCGGCATCAGCGACGTTAGAAGCAACTGGTGGCCTGAAATTATTGGTTAAGTATGCTGAAAAACTATTAAGAAAACACCCCAATCAAATTACCTTTTTAGGACCATTATGTACTTATTCATTAACTGTGTTAGTGGGTACGGGTCATTCGGTTTATCCATTATTACCGGTTATTTATGACGTGGCCTATAAAAAAGGTATCCGCCCTGAGCGTCCTTTAGCAATGGCTACCGTGGCATCACAAATGGGCATTACAGCCAGCCCAATTGCCGCAGCCGCCGCAGTGGTTATGGCAACGGCAATGGATAATCATCTTGATATTAGCTTAATCAATGTTTTATCTGTCACTATCCCGGCGACTTTAGTGGGCGTATTAGCAGGTTGTGCTTGGAGCTTAAATCGCGGTAAAGATCTTGATAAAGATGAAGACTTTCAAGCGCGTTTAAAAGATGACGAGTTTAAAAACAACTTAATTGACCCAGAAATTGAAACGGATGATCAAGCCCATACCGATACCATAGCGAAAAGAGGCTTAATGCTGTTTTTAGGCGGTATTTTATCTGTGATCATGTTGGCAATGTTCAGCAAAGAATTACTGCCTGAAGGCGTAAAAATGTCGGTAGCCATTCAGTTTATGATGCTATCCGTTGGCGCCATTATTTTACTGGCAACAAAAGTCTCGCCGCAAAAAATCGTTAGCAGCAATGTGTTTACAGCCGGTATGACGGCGGTGGTGATTATCTTTGGTATCGCATGGTTAAGTGACACCATTATTGGCCACCATAAGAGTTACTTAGTGAGCTCATTGAGTGATTTAGTTAGTGCTTACCCTTGGTCGTTTGCCATTGCGATGTTTATGGCATCAATATTCTTAAAAAGTCAGGCAGCCGTGCTAACCATTATGTTTCCGCTGGGCTTTGCATTAGGCATTCCTGCCCCTGTGCTGATTGGGGTTATTCCAGCCTGTTATGCTTATTTCTTTTTCCCGTTTTATCCAAGTGATTTAGCGGCAATCAGTTTTGACCGCTCTGGTACCACTAATATTGGTAAGTACGTCCTAAATCACAGCTTTATTGTGCCTGGATTTATTGGGGTGAGTACCGCAACAGTATTAGGCTACTTCCTATCAACAGTGGTGATAAACCATTAGTCTATCGCCAGATTAACTGACAAAAATGCCCAGCAATTGCTGGGCATTTTTGTATCGACAATTCAGTGCTTAAGGCTTAACACCGCGAACGATAGGATTTTGCAGGCTTATCAAGGTTTCTGTCGATTGAATTTCATCGATTGATTGAATGCGGTTAATTAACACGTGCTGTAAGCCATCGATTGATTGGCACATCACTTTGACAAAAACACTGTAATTACCCGTGGTGTAATAGGCTTCTACCACTTCTTCAAGGGCATTGAGTTTGGAGATCGCGGCAGGGTAATCGCCGGCACTTTTTAAGTTAATCCCAATAAAACAGCAAACGTCATAACCTAGAGCTTTGGGGTCTACTGTAATGCGCGCGCCAGTGATAATGCCGGCTTGCTTCATTTTTTCCACTCGTACATGAATGGTGCCGGCACTTACTGCAAAACGCTTTGCCAGCTCTGCAAATGGGGTTCTGGCCTCTTGCATTAATGCTTCTAGGATTTGGTTATCTAGCTGGTCACGCTGAAATGGAGTTTCCATAGTAAAATGCCTAATTAAATTATAATTAGACATTAATTTACGGATAAATGTGATAATTGGCTATCAAAAAGTTCTCATGATTAGTTTTTTACTAAGCACTTATCGTCAATTGTGACTGATATTATTGTGTATCTAAGGGCGTTATAAACGGCACTTCAGCATTAAAGGTTAATGGCGTTTGATGGTAAGGATGCTTTATGGTTAATTCAGCTGCGTGCAATAACAGCCTGTTTGATAGACTTTTGGCCCAAGGATCAGCATAAAAGCCATCACCTAAAATTGGGTGGCCAATTGCCATCATATGTACTCTAAGTTGATGGGACCGCCCTGTAATAGGCGTTAGCTTAACCAGTGTTGATTTTTTCCCATAGCTTACCACTTCAACATGGGTTAAAGACGGTTTCCCCACAAGGTGATCGACTTTCTGTTTTGGTCTATTAGGCCAGTCACAAATTAAGGGATAATCAACTTGCTTAACGGCCGGACTGACATGGCCTGCGACTCTGGCATAGTATGTTTTGGCGGTTTCACGATCGCGAAATTGCCGTTTCAGTTCACGCTCAGCGTTACGCCTTAACGCCACTACAATGACCCCTGAGGTAGCCATATCAAGTCGATGGACAATGTGTGAATTAGGAAAGCGTTCAAGCACTCGGCTATAGATGCTGTCATGATATTGGGCTTGGCGGCCAGGAATAGACAGCAATCCAGATGGCTTATTCAAAACGATAATATCTTTATCTTCATGAATAATATCTAACCAAGGATCGGTTGGGGGAGTATAGATAAAGTCTGCCATGTGTTGCGCCTAGCCTTAATAGAGAATGCGCGGCAAAGATACCTATCCCTTGGCGTGAGTGCAAGTCATCTGAGCCTATTTAAGAGGGTTATAGCTTTTATACAAAACTTGAACTAATGGTTTATTAAAAAGCTTTTATGAAAATGCATTGCCGTTAACGTGCATGATGGTGAATGTCCACACCACAAAGGCTAGCGGAATATGGACTAAGGCATAAAAACCTTGATCTAAGCGCGATAACCCTTGGGCGTTCCAAATTAAAAACACATGACTGAACACCACTAGCGGAAATAACGCCATTAAAGGGTAGAGTGCAAATGGGCTCGCATCAGCAAAAATACTGTGGCTGAGTAAAGCCCAAAAAACCATAAAACTTGTGGTTAAAGGCGGTGTTGCTAATCGATATTGTTCTGGGTAAGGGAACATTTGTTAACCTTAAGTTTGATGTGTTGTAACCCTAGGTTAACCTTTTATTTCCTTTTTGCCATGTATTACTTTTCTATGAACCACTGAATAATGTCTTAAACCCGCAGGGCCATGGGATACGATGACAGATAATAGGATGATAAAAATAGTAATTTCAGGTTTCCAGTTGGCCATAGGGATAAACAGCAGTAATAGCAGTACTTTAAAAATAGTCAGTACTCCTTTTAGCTGGATAAGCCAGCGCCAATCTCTGATGACTTCCCATGACAATAATGCAAGTCCACTGACCATGGCTAAGATCCAGTAATTGAGCCAAAGTGGTTGCTCTAAGCCAAGAAGAATGCCACCGCCAGCGCCGACTACACCAACAATATGTAATGCTCTCAGGCTGGTTTTTCCTAGACGTTGAATCCAAAACTGAACTTCTGAAACTGCTTGCTGCTGCTTTTTTGACATGTCTATACACATATTCCTGTGAGTAATGTCTCAGCTTAACAAGAAGATCTAAAATGTTCAGCGATCTGTAGCAAAAACTCAATTATTGTTATGCTTTAACCAAACGCTCAATTGCACTGACATAGGTAAAGTCGGGCAATCCATTTTTAATGAGCCAAATAAACAACACAGGAGTTAAGGATGAAAATCGGGTTCTTTAGTGCTAAGCACTACGATATTCAGCATTTTGATGCCATGAATACAGGCTTTAACGCAGAGATTGAATATTTCGATTATCGACTTTGTATGCAAACAGTAAAACTGGCTGATGGTTTTGAAGTGGTTTGTGCTTTTGTCAATGACTCCCTATGTGAAGAGGTATTGGTTGAGCTTGCCAATGGCGGTACTAAGATTATCGCCATGCGCTGTGCAGGCTTTAATAATGTTGATTTAGATGCCGCTAAGCGCTTAGGTATCACAGTGGTTAATGTGCCTGCCTATTCGCCAGAGTCTGTGGCTGAACATACCATTGCCTTAATGTTAACCCTAAACCGTAAAATTCATAAAGCTTACCAACGTACTAGAGACGCGAATTTTGCCTTAACTGGCCTGGTGGGCTTTAATATGCAAGGTAAGACCGTTGGAGTGATTGGCACCGGTAAAATTGGTCTTGCTACCATCAAAATATTGCAAGGCTTTGGCTGTAAAGTGGTGGCTTACGATCCGTACCCTAATCCTGCAGTTGAGGCATTAGGCGTTGAGTATATTGACTTAGAAGCACTCTATCCTCAATGTGATGTAATTAGTTTACATTGTCCATTAACACCTGAAAATCATCACCTGTTATCTGCTAAGACATTTGAAAAAATGAAGCCTGGGGTGATGGTAGTTAATACCAGTCGTGGTGGCTTGCTCAATGCCATTGATGCCATGGAAGCGTTAAAAACCGGTAAAATTGGTTCATTGGCGTTAGATGTTTATGAAAATGAAAAAGAGCTGTTTTTCCAAGATAACTCTAATGAAATTATTCAAGATGATGTCTTTAGAAGGCTTTCTGCTTGCCATAATGTTATTTTTACCGGACATCAGGCGTTCTTAACCGTTGAAGCGCTTAATGCGATTGCCCAAACGACCTTGCAAAATGTCACCGACTTGCTTGATGGTCAGCGCTGCGTAAATGAACTCACCAACTAGTGCCGTTGTCGCTCGAGTTTGTAAAGGATTGAGAAAAATCGACTTAACCCAAGCTTAGGTTACTTAACAAGGAATCAGCAATATGATCATTACCAAAGAAGTCCACGATATTGAAACCCCAACAGGTGATATGCGGACTTATGTATATCGCCCAGATGCCCCTGGGCAATTTGCCAGTATCATATTCTACTCTGAGATTTTTCAACAAACTGCGCCTATTGCCAGAAGTGCAGCCATCTTAGCCGGACATGGTTTTGTGGTGTTAGTGCCAGAAGTGTTTCATGAACTGAATCCGCTAGGCACTGTGCTTGAGTATGACGATGTGGGTAAAGATAAGGGCAATGCTGATAAATTTGCTAAGCCCTTAGAGCAACATGATAGCGATACTCAGGCGATTATCGACTTTGCCCGTAGCCAAGCATATTGCAGCTGTAAAGTGGGCGCGATGGGCGTGTGCATAGGTGGCCATTTGGCTTTTCGTGCAGCGTTAAACCCCGATATCAGCGGTGCTTTTTGCTTATATCCCACAGATATCCATTCAAATACCTTGCCCTGTGAGCCAGAGAACGATTCATTAACTCGCTGTGGTGATATTAATGGTGAGCTGGTATTAGTCTTTGGCAAGCAAGATCCTCATGTATCTAAAGCAGGCCGAAAAGCCATTTATCAAAAGTTAGAGCAGCTTGATACCAACTTTAGCTGGTTAGAGGTGAATGCTCAGCATGCCTTTATGCGTGATGAAGGCGAGCGTTATGATGCGGCATTAGCACTGCAAATGTATTTGCAAGCGGTGAGCTTTTTTCAGCGCACCTTAAAGTAAAACCTTGTTAGGATCAGTAAAAAAATAAGCCCTGAGTGATACTCAGGGCTTATTAATTCACGACATAATCGCAAATGAATTATGGCTTAAGCCGCTTGTTGATATTGCGCTAATTCAGCAAGGCTTACTTGAGCCACTAGCATGTCATCAAGATAAAAATCGATATGCTCTTCGCCTTTACTGCCAATCAACTCTTGCTTAGAGCCATCTTCATAAGCCAAGGTCATCACCAGAGTGCGCTCATCCTGTTGACTAATTTGTGCACTTGATAGTTTAACTGGCGCCGTTTTAAAGTCGTCGCTAACGTGCTTATTCATTTTAAAAATAGCATCAGTTGGTAAATCAACTACCGCTTCTTTATCTGTTAATGGGTTAGTCCCGGTCCAGAACTCAATGCTGTTAAATACAAAAAGATCAGCTGTAGCTGCTAAACCATAAACTGGCGACAATAATGCGAATAAACCCGCACGACCATAACGGTTGTCGACAGTATCTAAATTTAACTTAGTGACCATTTGGCTTGTGGCCATTTGTCCCATACAGCCAGATAGTTGGCTACAAGTTACGATCATTGCAGCAGTTGCTAAAAACTTCTTTTTCATTTCATCAATCTCTTATTTTTTTATCAGCTGCGGATTATAGGCATTTCTCCCTTGGAGTATGTGATGGCTGTCACGTCAGTGTGTTGGGTTATTTATGGCTAAGTATCTGAAATGTTGAACTAGTTTGTTTACTGTGTGCAGGTTGGCTAACTGTTGCTATTGCTTGGTTGTTTTTAACGATTGGTGAGCTAAATGTTGGGGTTTTAGGGGCAATAAAAACTGCTTAAAAGATCTATTTATGCGGTATAATTTCGCCGAATATCCTGCCTATAAACCATGAGAACTCCATGTCAGAGTACCAGCAGTTACACCATGTCAGTGACGATATCGGCCCCATCTATGTATTAGATGATGGCGATTTTCGCGTGTTATCTTTTGGTGACAATGACGAGCAGAGTAAAATACTGAAAGCGGCGCCCCATATCCCTCAGCATACCTATGTTCAGGCCATGCTAGCGGTACTGCTATTTAGCAAACCTAAAAGTGCCATCATATTTGGCCTTGGTGGCGGCGGGCTGGTGCATGCACTTAGACGTTTTGATGCCGGGATTAAGCTGACTGCAGTTGAGTTGCGCGCTGATGTGATTGAGATTGCTAAACGCTATTTTCAATTGCCTATTGGCAAAAAGCTTAAAATTGAACTTGATGATGGCGGCACATTTTTAGCCAGAGCTGAACACAAAAAAGTGGATATTATTTTTGCTGATATGTATATCGAGCAAGGGGTTGATGAAAAGCAATTAACCAGCGAGTTCATTGGCACTTGTCATAAAGGCCTTAAAGCGGAAGGTTTTTTAGTGCTTAACTGCTGGAAAGAGCACAGTAAAAGTGAGCTGCTAAAGCAAGTGTTATCAGCGCACTTTGCCAATGTTTATGCCACTTTAACAGGAGGGGGAAATTGGGTGGTTTACGCCAGTAAGCAGCCACATTCTTTTAGCTCAGCTTATAACAAACAGCAGTTGCAGCAATTATCGCAACAGCTTGATTACCCAGTAGGGCGTTCACTGACACGTTTCACTCAATGGGAATAGCTGTTAGCAAATGATAGTGGCACTTGCGGTGCTAGTACTAATAACTAACTAACAAGCAACCGATTAATGAGAGCCTTTGCCTCAACAGCCTGGCTATCCAACAAGACGTTCACTGACACGTTTCACTCAATGGGAATAGCTGTTAGCAAATGATAGAGGCACTTGCGGTGCTAGTACTAATAACTAACGAACGAACAAGCAACCGATTAATGACAGCCTTTGCCTCAACAGCCTGGCTATCCAACAAGACGTTCACTGACACGTTTCACTCAATGGGAATAGCTGTTAGCAAATGATAGTGGCACTTGCGGTGCTAGTACTAATAACTAACGAACGAACAAGCAACCGATTAATGACAGCCTTTGCCTCAACAGTTTGGCTATCCTGCTAATTGTTTATTTTTTGCTTTAATTAATAGCCATTGCTCACCTTTACACCAACGAATGCTCGCTTATCGAGCATTTCGATTGGCAAGGTTTATTTAGTGTTCACTTTCTAAAAAATCGATTAGGGTGATAGTTTTTACCCGTTATATTTAATTCTAACTTGTCGCTATTATCTATTCCATCAAACAGATACAGCTACACACTAAATTAGAATTTACTTTAAATATAACGGAGCACACCCATGACTCAATCAATTATTAATTCAACTATCAAGCCATTTTCTGCAACTGCTTTTCACAATGGTGACTTTGTTTCAGTAACTGAACAAGATTTACTGGGCAAATGGTCAGTAGTATTTTTCTATCCAGCTGATTTTACTTTTGTATGTCCTACTGAATTAGGCGACATGGCAGACCATTACGCTAAGTTACAAGAAATGGGTGTTGAAGTTTACTCAGTATCAACAGATACCCACTTCACTCATAAAGCATGGCACTCAAGTTCAGACACTATCGGTAAAATTAACTACCCAATGATTGGTGACCCAACTGGCGCAATTACTCGCAACTTCGGTGTGATGATTGAAGAAGACGGTTTAGCACTTCGTGGTACGTTCGTAATGAACCCGGAAGGCGAAGTCAAAGTTGCTGAAATTCATGACCTAGGTATTGGCCGTAGCGCAGCTGAATTAGTTCGTAAAATTCAAGCAGCACAATATGTTGCATCACATGACGGCGAAGTATGTCCAGCAGCATGGCAGCCAGGTGAAGACACATTAGCACCATCAATTGACCTAGTAGGTAAAATCTAAACCACTGGCGTTAATTCTCTCCAATAGCTGAGTCGCCTCATCCACGGTTCAGCTAAGTTTCATCACACTCCAATCTGCCTGGTTCTTTGTTAATGCTAAATGGGTTTAGCATTTATGAATTAGGCTTTTTTTTGGCTCAACTTCAATACTAGGAGCACACGTATGTTAGATGCGAATATTAAAAATCAACTGAAGACTTATCTGCAAAACCTTAAACGACCAGTTGAACTTGTCGTGTCAGCAGACGATAGCCCGAAAGCAAAAGAATTGAGCTCTTTAGCCAATGATATTGTTGGCTTATCAAACCTTGTAAGCCTTAAAGAGCAGCAAGGGATCCGAACCCCATCAATGAGTATCATTAACCCAGAACTTGGTAGCAACATTAGCTTTGCTGGTTTACCTATGGGCCATGAATTTACCTCGTTAGTGTTGGCACTACTGCACTCAGGTGGCCACCCAATTAAATTAACCGATGAGGTTATTGGGCAAATTAAAGATCTGCCCGGTGAGTTTAAGTTTGAAACCTACGTATCACTAAGCTGTCAGACATGTCCTGAAGTGGTACAAGCACTGAATATGATGGCAGCGATTAACCCCAATATTACTAACGTGATGATTGATGGTGCATTATTCCAAGATGAGATTAATGACCGTAATATCATGTCAGTACCGACGGTATATATGAATGGCGAGCCATTTTCTGTTGGCGCCATTAGCGTAGTAGAAATTTTAAATAAGTTAGACGTCAATGCTGTAGCACGACAAGCAGAACAACTAAATAATAAACAAAGCTTTGATGTATTAGTGGTTGGTGGTGGCCCTGCAGGCGCATCTGCTGCCATTTACGCGGCGCGTAAAGGCCTGCGCACTGGCATAGTGGCTGATAAGTTTGGCGGTCAAGTGGCAGAAACTGTCGGCATTGAAAACTTTATCTCAGTGTCAAAAACCGAAGGGCCAAAATTAGTTGCCAATCTTGAAGCTCACGTGAAAGATTACGATGTTGATGTCATGGACAACCAACGGGCGCTATCCCTTAAATCAGGTGAGCGTTTTGAAATCGAACTTGAAAGCGGCGCGATTTTATCAAGTAAGACCATATTGTTAGCAACCGGCGCGCGCTGGCGTGAAATGAACGTCCCTGGTGAGCAAGAATACCGCGGCAGCGGCGTAGCCTATTGCCCACATTGTGATGGGCCGTTATTTAAAGGTAAGCGCGTCGCTGTGATTGGCGGCGGTAATTCTGGTATTGAAGCGGCTATCGATTTAGCGAATATCGTTGAGCACGTTACTGTACTTGAGTTTGATACTAGCCTTCGCGCTGATGAAGTTTTGCAGCGCAAAGCCAACTCAATGGGTAATATCACCATCATCACTGAAGCGATGACCACAGAAGTGCTAGGTGATGGCAAACGCGTTACCGGGCTCACTTATACCGATCGCAGTACTAACGAATCGCATAATGTCGCGCTTGAAGGGATTTTCGTTCAAATTGGTTTAGTGCCAAATACTGAATGGTTAAAAGACACTGTAGAGTTAACTAATCGTGGTGAAATTATTGTTGATGGCAAAGGCCAAACTTCCATACCAGGGGTATTTGCCGCAGGTGATGTCACTAACTCAGCCTATAAACAAATCATTATTGCCATGGGTAGCGGCGCGACTGCCTCACTCGGTGCCTTTGATTATCTGATTAGACACAGTGAAGCTGACATGTCAGCGGCTGAGCAAGTTGAGCTTGAGTCTGAAAAAACTGAGACAGAAGCGGCTTAATTAGTCGCAATGACAGTGTTGTAACGAAAACGAATCACTTTGTTCGTGCTCTTAATCGAAAAGCGCTGATAGAAAAGCGCTGATAGAAAAGCGTTTATAAAGTGCTTAACGCATTATTGAATTTTGACAAAAAGCCAGCTTATTTAAATAAGCTGGCTTTTTTTGTGTTTAGCGCTGTTAAAAATAACGCACTGGAATGGTTATTAAAGGGGGCTCCTGAATCAGTGAAAAGGGGGGGGAGCTGCTGACTAATAGTGAAATTTTATTTGGTTATATTCATTTTTAACGCCATCGCAAAGGTGGTTTTTTTATCTCTGAATCAGCTTATCCGCCTTAGCCTCGCATAAAACCTAAGTGATATCCCACAACTTCATGCTGGTAAAAACAATATACTGGCCGTTTGCTGCTTTGTTAGGCGAGTAAAGCAGCCTTTATCGGTTATTATTTCACGCTTTGTTATCAGCTAAATTGCTTCATTCAGCGCTTTGATTTAACTTATAGCTCATTAAAATAAATTCCCTAAAATCTTGTTTTTAGCCGTTGCGGAAAGTACGCAAAAGGATGCCAATGCCAAGCTTGATCAGAATAGTGTTAATTAATACTCACCTTCCTGGTGTGGTGGAACTGCAGCTAGATGGACACACCAACATTTGTGGTACCAATGCTTCAGGTAAAACCACACTGCAGCGATTAGTCCCAGTGTTTTATGGTGAGTACCCTAGCCGAGTCGTGCCTTCAACCCGTGATAGTTTTGAGCGTTGGTATCTTCCCCATGATTCAAGTTACATCATCTATGAATATCAAAAGAGTGACGGCCAGCTTTATCAAGCGCTAATGGCATCCGCCGGTGACGGTAAAGGGGTGAATTACCGCTTTATTGCCAAAGGTTTCGAGCTTGATGATTACGTTAAAAACCGTAATGGCGATACCATCATTTGTCATACCATGGCGGAGTTAGGCCGTGAAATGAAGCGCCAGTCGGTGCCGCATACTAACTTGCTGAATACCCGAGAATACCGCGCGATTATTCAACATGATCGCAGTTTATTGTCCACCGGCGGCAATAAAAGCGAGCTACGTAATTACGCCCATCAGTTCTCATTGTGTGATAGCGAATACTCGCTACGTCATATCGAAAAACTGGCCAAAGCGGTGCATTCTAAAGAAGGCAAAATGGAAACCGTTAAGTCAATGGTGGCCGCCATTTTAGAAGAAGATGGTGTTAACCCGCCAACCTCACGCTTAAATCCACAGCGAGTAGAAAGCTGGATCCGTGAAAGTCAGTTAGTCCAAGGCTTTGAGCAAATTCGCCCTGAATTTGAAAAGCTAGAACAAGAGTTTAATCAGTTACTGAGCGCCGAGCTTCGACTAGGCAGTTTAGCTAAAGGCTATCGCGCCGATGAAACCTTTGAAGCACAGCGCCAAGAGCGCAGTGAAAATCAGTCTAAAGAGACCAGTTTACAACTGCGCCTTCTGGACGAAGAATGGAAAGAAGCCCGCGATGAGATCAGCCAAGAATTGTCATTCGCCCAAGGTGATATCCGCAAATATGAAGCTGAGCTTGATGGCATTGAAGATCAATATGAAGGCTTTTTAAATGCCAATATTGAACAAGCTAAAGCCGACTTAGACAGTTTAGATAATTGGCGCAGTGATTTAGAAAACTTATCAGAGCGTCATAAGTTACAAACTGAAAAGCACCAAGACATTGAAGCGGCTTACAGTACCCGCCGTAGTAAAATTGCTGAGCAGTTACACCGAGAGCTTGAGTCACTGCATCAAGAGCAAGATAGCATTCGTGAAACCCGTGATGCCCAGCGTGAATCTGCTAACGATGATTTAACTCAACTCGACAGCTTATGGCGTGAAAAAACCGATGCCGGTAAAGCGCAGTTTGCTGAACAAGAATTTAAACTCAAGCTCAGCCAAGGTGAGCTGAAACATCAAATCGACGGTGTCAGCTACACCGAAGAAGAGAAAATGAGCTTAGCAGTGTTTGATGAGCGCATTAGCCGCGCTGATGAAGAACAAGAAAGCTGTAATCAAAAAGTCGATCGCTTATCAATAGAAGAAAGAAAACTGCGCGCCAAACGCGATCAAGTCTCTGAGGCACTTCGAATCGCCAGTGTGAGAGTGAATGAGCGCTTAGCTGATGTTGATGATGTCAAAGGGGTGTTATTTCCACAATCACACACTCTATTAGAGTTTTTGCGTAAAGAGTCCTCAGGTTGGGAGCAAAGCTTTGGTAAGGTTATTGCCCCTGAACTATTACACCGCACCGATCTCCATCCCCATGTTGCAGACAGTAATGGCGAGGTATTATTTGGTATTGGCTTAGATCTTAAAGCCATTGATGTGCCTGATTATGCTGCGTCTGAGCAAGACTTACGTCTGCGCTTAGCTAAGGCAGAAGAAGCCTTAGCTCAAGCTGAAGAGCTAAAATCGGAAAACGAAGATCAACTGGTTGCCATTAACGATCAATTAGACACGCTTAATAAAGAGCTGACCTTTGCCCGCACTGCTTATAAAAACAGCCGTGAAGATGTACGGCGTTTATTTGATGAAAAGCGCAGCTCACAAGAGCAAATCAATCAAGCGTTATCCGAGCGTAAAGCTCATGCCAGCAAGCGTCTTATTCAGTTAGAAAACGAGCTCAAGCAGCAGCATAATAAACACCTAGAGTGGCTTAGTGAGCAAAAAGAGCAAGCCCTTGAAGCCCGCATGGAAAAAAATGCCTATTGGCAAGATGTGGTCGGTGCGCTAGATAATCAGCTAGGGCAAATTAAAGCCAATATCGACACTCGCCGTAGTAATGCTAAGCAAGAGCAAAAAGCCTGTGAGTCATGGTACAAAAACGAGCTTAAATCTCGCGGGGTTGATGAAGCGGCTATCGTGGCATTAAAAGGGCAAATTCGGGATCTTGAAACCCAAATCAGTAATGCGGAAAAGCGTCGCAGTGATGTATTGCGTTATGAACATTGGTATCAAAATGCCTGGCTAATTGCCAAGCCGAAATTGCAAACCGATTTATCCAAAGTTAAGCAAGCAGCCCTTGAGTTAGAACAGCAGCTTGCCAATAAAACCACTGACGTTAAGCAGCGTAAACAACACTTTGAAAGCTTGAAAAAAGCCTCGGATGCTGCGCAAGTTGAGGCTTCTGAAAACCTCACCAAGCTGCGGGCTGTGATGCGAAAACTGGCTGAGCTTAAATTGCCGCCAACTAAAGATGAAGCCGCTGGTGGCATTGGTGAGCGCTTAAGACAAGGTGAAGAATTATTACTACAGCGTGATTATTTACTGGGCTCAGTAAAACAATACGTTGAGCATTTTGATTCGGTTATTGCCAGTAAGTCAGGCTCGAGCTTAGCTGAGTTTTGGGAACGTGCCCGAGATGAATCAAGCTTTAGCAATGATAAAGGTATCCGCCTACTGGATTATCGCAAGTTGGTTCCACAACTTGAACAGTTATTGAATGTGATGGTGCCGCAATCCTTGATGGCCATTCGCGAGCAAGGGCGTATTTTTGGTATCGACTTAACCGCTTATTACGATGTATTAGCAGACATCGACAGACGTATCGCCTCCCAAAGCGCGCGTATTACTCGCGAAGTGGGTGAAGAGTTGTTTCTTGATGGGGTATCTGAATCCGCGGTTAAGATTCGTTCTCGCATTAGCGAACTTGAGTTTTGGCCTGAGCTTGAAGTGTTTGTTAAAGCCTTTAAACAGTGGAAAGCAGATGGCTTTAGTGAGCTGCCTGATGAGCATTACACCTCAAGTATGCGCCGCGCCTTAGATATTATTGGTCGCTCGGCGTTAAGTGGCGGCATTGCTAAACTGCTGGAAATTGAGCTGCGCTTAAAAGAAGGCAACAGCGACTTAATTATTCGCACCGATAGACAGCTTAATGAATCTTCAAGTCATGGTATGGCTTATCTGATTTTATGTAAGTTCTTACTGGCCTTTACTCGCCTATTACGGGGTAAAGCCGATGTCACTATTCATTGGCCTATTGATGAGTTGGGCACCTTGCACCACACCAACGTGAAGAAGATATTTGATGCCTGCGTTAATAACAATATCAGCGTATTAGGGGCGTTTCCTAACCCAGAATCTGAAGTGCTGAACTTGTTTGCTAATCGCTACATTATCAATAAGCAAACCCGTAAATTACAAGTGGTGAAACCTAAAGCCAACCCATTGGCTGCACGCTTAAGTCAACATGCCAATAAGGAGGCTATTTAATGTCTGAGGTTACGGCAAGTACCGAAACAACACTGGTTGGCACTGGCATGCTGATTGAGCAACTGCTTCGTGGTGAGTTTATTTGTCGCACCACCAATGAAGATGGCTGGCGCGCCCTGAAAAGCAGTGCCACCTTTGATAAAGTGGAGCAGTATTTAAATCAAATCAACCGCACGATTTCTTCTGCAGCAGAAGGTGATGTGTTCTTTTGCGGCTACCAGCAACTGGGTGAGCAAGAACGTAAAGTGATTTCTAGCCAGTTTAAAGATATTTGCTCGGCGCTTATTCCGCTGGTGGAATGGTTGGTGCTAGTACAAGAAAGTAGCGGCCAAGATGCGCCTTTAAGTGAAGGTGCGCCAATACGCTTAACTGAGCTGCAAGCGCGTATTGAAGATACGCCAGCGTTTATGGAGCAGCTCGCTAAGTTGAGCCAATATCGCTTATTTGGCTCAACCAGTAGCAATGCCGACAACCAAATTAAATTGGTGTTTAAGCGCTTAGTGGAGTTGGGGTATTTGGTAAAACCTAATAGCGAGAAACAAATTTATATTGCCACCGGCAAGCTTGATTATTTGTACGAAGTGATTCGCTTTATTGATGAAACTGAAGGGTTAAGCCTTGAAGCGCAAGCTGAAACGGCTACCCAAAAGGATTTATTATGAGCAATAATTTACATCAAGCGGGGGTTAAGCTACTAAAACAGCTGAGTCGCCATTCTGATGTGGTTATGGATGCCTATCTTGCTGGCTCAGTGAATGAGCAAACCCATGACGCAGCAGTGATTGAGAAACTCAGAAAAAGTGGCATTTTATGGCGCCCAGAGCCCGATGAAGAACTGCGCTTAAAACGCTCGGTACGGGCGTTACTTGAAGAAGCTTTAAGTGATGAGCGTAATCGGCAAATTGATGCCAATGTCGGCTCGGCGTTTAGCACCATTAAAACACTGGCTGATCATTACAAAGAAGCAAGGCACAATATTGATTATGGCGCAGCAGAGGCGTATTTAGCTGACTTAAACGAGCACGTTTACAGCTTTACCGACAGCCTGCGCTACTCCATTCGGGTATTGTGGGGCCGTATTAATAATGAGTTTGGTTATGTTGGTAGTATTAGTGCCAAAATTCGTGAAAATGAATTAGCCCAAAGTCAGGTGTCTGAATTACTCAACGGCTTAGAAATGTTCCAGTTTAGTGAGCTTAGTGATACCGCCGGTGATATTCGCGAGCTAAGACGCTTACTGGTGACCAATCTGCAAGAAACCTTAAGTCAGTGCATTCAAGAAATTAGTGCAGTGCAAGGGCGCTTGCTAGAGCTACTGGGGCGTTTTCGTCAAATTCAGGGGCGTACTCGATTATTAAAAGGCTTTTTACTGCACACAGATTTGCATCCTGATTATCAACCTGATGATCATGTGGCGCATAAGTTTGTGCCGAAATTGTTTAACTGCGCTGAAGCCATCATTAAGCCTGCCAGTGTCGACGTTAATAACGCCAGCCATGAGCTTATCTTGCTCGATACGGTGGCGAGAATTAAAACCATTAGCCGCGACTTATTGCCGGCAAAAGTGCGTGAGCACGATGTGTCCATGACCATGACTGCGGTGGAGGATTTTGATATTCCTGATAATCCACTAAAGCTAGCGGTAGATGAATACTTCTGCGCCGTGATTGATTCAGGAGTTCGTCAATCAGCACTGGAATACTTAGAAGAGCATAAGTTGCACTGGGCATCTGAGAATTGGCTTTATCAAGTGATTGGCGGCTACGAAGGTTTGCCCGATGAGCACAAAGCCTATTTTGAACTTGAGCCCATAGGCCATCCTGATCCTGTTTATAACGGTAACTTTATGATCCATGATGTGGAGTTATGGCTGGCTTAAACTTGATAAGTGAATCATCCCAGAACTGATTTACAAAAAAGCTGTTTGGTGCCAACCAAGCAGCTTTTTTATGTCATTTCATTAGCGCTACAGCCCGAGCTTCAAAGCAGCATTAACCGATAATAGAATAAGCTGTAATGTTGTGGTAATTAAGCGTCTTGTTTGCATTAATGTTATCTTTGTTGGGCACTGGTTAATGCTGCCAGCATGGGATAAATAGAAGCAAATGTTGCGCTTTTATAAAACGCTAGTAATTAGCTTAAATTGTCGTCAGAGTTGTAGTGTTCTCAACTCATTAGTACTCTTACGGTAGTGTATAATACTGTTAGTGTTGTGTTTTTTAGTCTTGAATCCTGCTAAAAATATTTATAATTCAACTGTTTTAGTTTAAGTTGTTTTAATTCAACAGTTTGGTGGTAGTTGTAAATGCTGCTGCTCAGTGGCCGCTCAAACTAATTGATCGATAGCATTGAATTAAATTGCTTCTTGTCCCAGTATCCTTGTCGTTAAAAATAATTAAAACAAATTTTCAGTCGAATTAACTTCAGTATTGAGCCTGTGTAAGTCGTTACAACAGCGAAATCAGCGTTAATTTGACTTTTATTAGGAACGTTCGCGATATGACCAAATCATTATCAAGCCGCATTTTTATCGGATTATTCTTTGGACTAATATTGGGCAGTATTGTCCAATTTGCCCTCAATGATGTCAGCTTCTTCTCAGGCACCTTAGTCAATGCTGCCAGCGGTATTGGTACCATGTTCGTTAATATGATCATGATGCTAGTGGTGCCACTGGTATTTGTCAGTATTGTTTGCGGCGTGTGTGAACTGCAAGATTTAAAGAGCTTTGGCCGTTTGGGCGGTAAAACCTTTAGCTTTTATATTATTAATACCTTGGTGGCTATCACAGCGGCATTTTTAGTCGCCATGTTACTGGAGCCAGGTAAAGGCGTTGATATGTCTAGCGATGGCGGCGTGAGCATTACTGCAACTGAGTTACCTAACTTAATGCAGCTGATTGTTAGCATAGTGCCTAATAACCCATTTGCCGCATTTACTTCAGGTAATATGCTGCAAGTTATTTTCATGGCCTTGCTGTTAGGCGGCGTGATTAAATCAATGGGTGAGAGCGTTAGCGGCGCAGTGCAAGGTTTTCAAACAGCCAATAAAATCATGATGCGCTTAATCACTGTGGTAATGAGCCTTGCGCCAATTGGTGTGTTTGCCTTGATGTTTAAATTAGCGGCAACCCTTGAGCCGGCTATTTTTGTCAGCGTGGTTGAATACCTAGTTATCATCTTAGCATTGCTGTTGTTATGGATTTTTGTGGTTTACCCTACAGCAGTGTCGATTTTCACCCCGGTATCAGCCTCGAGCTTTCGTGAAAAAACCAAAGAGCAGATTTTATTCTCGCTTTCTACCGCCAGTTCAAATGCGACCATCCCTGTGACCATGCGTACCTTAACCGATAAGTTAGCTGTTAGCCGCGCTGTCGCTGGATTCGGGGTGCCACTCGGGGCAACGATGAACATGGGCGGAGTGTCAATTTACATTACTATCGCGATTTTCTTTGTGGCCAATGCTTTTGGTATGCCAATTACAGCAGAGCAAATTCCAGCATTGTTATTTAGTGTGTTTTTATTGTCAGTGGGCGCTGGTGGCGTACCCGGCGGCGGCATGGTGATGATTGGTGTGCTTATCTACCAATTAGGTTTACCAGTCGAAGCCTTTGCCATTGTGGCAGCACTTGATCGTATTATTGATATGGTACTGACATCTTGTAACGTAGTGGGTGATACTGCGGTATTAACCATAGTGGATCAAACGGAAAAACCACATCAGCTTAATGCTGAGGCATAAGCTCGCTATTTAATCGTAGCTAAAGCGCTAACATTACATAGCCTGCAATTGCAGGCTATGTTGTTTTTAAAACTTAGCTCTCTATTAGCTCAATCATTACTAATCACTAATAGCTAGCAAGATCAAAAAAACCGCTAGCAGGCGGTTTTTTAATAGTAGCTAAAAGCGCAATTAATCAATTGTCGGCTCTTGGCTGTAATCAACATCATGGTAGCTTAAGCAAGTATCCACTTCGTTGGCGCTACCAAGAATAACAGCAACACGTTGATGGATAGCTGTTGGTTCGATATCTAGGATATCACCATAGCCTGTAGATGCTTTACCACCGGCTTGTTCAACCAATAAAGCCATAGGGTTGGCTTCATACATTAAACGCAGCTTGTACGGCTTTTCAGGGTTCTTATTATCGGTTGGGTAAGCAAAGATACCGCCACGACATAATACGCGGTGAACATCACCCACCATTGCAGCAATCCAGCGCATATTGAATGACTTTTCACGGGGCCCAATAGTGCCTAATACTAAGTCAGCAATGTAAGTTTGCATTGGTGCTTCCCAAAAGCGCTGATTGGACATATTGATCGCAAATTCAGCGGTATCTTTACTGATACTCACTTCTGCTGTGGTGAGCAGGAACTCGTTAGTGTCAGGATCTAAGGTATAAAGTTGAGTACCTTGACCTGTGGTGAGCGCCATCATGGTTGATGGGCCGTAAAGCACATAACCTGCGGCAACTTGTTTGCGGCCACTTTGTAAAAAGCTTTGCTCGTTAAACTCGCCTTCGCCAGCAGGTAGCACTGAGAAAATCGTCCCTACCAGTGAGTTGATATCGATATTTGATGAACCGTCTAGAGGATCAAAACAAACTAAGTATTCGCCGTCTTGATTGACTTCAACAACATAATCTTCTTCTTCAGATGCAAGACCGCGAACATTGCCTTCAGCTTTAAGTGCATCTTTGAGCATGTCATTGGTAATCACGTCGAGTTTCTTTTGGGTTTCGCCTTGAACATTTTCTTGTTCAGTAGCGCCCAAAACACCAGCTAATGCACCATGTTGCACTGCTTTACTAATTGCTTTTGAGCAATCGGCAAGGCTAAGTACTAATTGTGAAAGCGAAGCTGATACTGCTTGGTTGGTCAGGGTTTGTGTCAAAGTTTGCATGCTTGTTCCTAAGACAGTAGAGGTTAAGGTCGGTAACCAGTGGTTAATGTTTTATTTTATTATCAAGGATAATACCTCAGATTTGTCCATATTACAGCGTGAAAAAGATGAGCAATATATGACTTGCAGTAGATTTGTTATAAACTCGCTGGTAAATAATGCTTTCAGTTGATTTTTGGT
The DNA here is from genome assembly GCF_002874355.2 of Shewanella sp. 10N.286.48.B5. NCBI lineage: Bacteria > Pseudomonadati > Pseudomonadota > Gammaproteobacteria > Alteromonadales > Shewanellaceae > Shewanella > Shewanella sp. 10N.286.48.B5. The sequence goes on along the minus strand of NZ_MCVG02000001.1, from coordinate 3,170,035 downwards.
TAAATTAATATTGGCAGCGAAAATAATAATAACGATAAATATAAATTTATGGCTTCCCAAGGATTGATAATGACTAAAAAATGGAAATCGACCGCGGCGTTGATGCTGTCGGCAATTCCGCTAGTGTTTACTGGCGCACTTATTTCAGATCATGCAATGGCCTTTACCATGAAAATATCCGGCAATACCACTCCACTGACCATAGAAAGAATTCATGCATCACCAGCCTTGGCCGGCGCTAGCCCTCGGGGATTAAAACTGTCTCCCGATGGTAGCCGAGTGACGTATCTTGCTAGCCGTGAAGATAACCAGCATTTTTATGACTTATGGCAAATGGATATCAGCACTGCAAAGCGCAGTATGTTGCTTAATGCCGATAAGCTGGCTGGGGGCGAATTATCTGATGAAGAAAAAGCCCGCCGCGAACGTCAACGTATTTATGGTCAAGGGATCATGGAGTACTTTTGGGCTGATGATGGCCAAGCGTTATTAATTCCAGCTGCAGGCAAGCTGTATTTTTATACCTTGGCGGATCAAAAGGCGCAGGCATTAAATACCGGTGAAGGCTTTGTCACTGATGCGCGTTTGTCCCCTAAAGGCCGTTATGTGTCATTTGTGCGCGAGCAAAATATTTTTGTACTGGAGTTGGCAACAGAAAAGCTAACTCAGCTGACGTTTGATGGTAAAGGGCCGATTAAAAACGGCATGGCAGAGTTTGTCGCCCAAGAAGAAATGGGCCGAATGACAGGTTACTGGTGGTCGCCAGATGAATCAGCTATCGCCTTTACTCGTATTGATGAGTCAGGTGTTGAATTAGTCACCCGTAATGAGATTTATGCTGACGGTATAAAACTGACTGAGCAGCGTTATCCTTATGCGGGTAAAGCCAATGTTGAGATTGAACTTGGCGTGATTGAGCTGGCGAGTAAAGCAGTGCAGTGGATTGATTTAGGTAAAGAGAAGGATATGTATTTACCGCGAGTAAAATGGCTGCCAGATAGCAAGCAGTTATCATTTCAATGGCAAAGCCGCGATCAGCAGGCATTGGACTTACGCATCATTAACCTTGGTTCAAAACCTGGTTCAGACGTTAAAGCTAACACGGTTGTCAAAGAGCGCAGCCAAGCATGGGTAAACCTTAACGATGACTTACATTTCTTAAAGCAACAACAAGCGTTTATTTGGGCCTCAGAGCGTGATGGTTTTAAGCACCTTTATTTATTTGACCTGTCGGGTAAACAAATAAAGCAATTAACCACAGGGCTGTGGGCGGTTGATGAGCTTGAGTTTGTGGATGAGCAGGCGGGCTGGGTGTATTTTTCAGGCCGAAAAGACACAGTTGTTGAACGCCATTTATATAGAGTGTCATTAACCAGTGACAAGATTGAAAAACTATCAACTAAAGCCGGGATGCACTCAGCAGTCTTTGCTGATAAAAAACCAATTTATTTAGATTACTTCAATAGTTTAATTCAGCCGCCACAGGTGAGTTTGCACAATGACACTGGCGAGCATTTAATGTGGGTAGAACAAAATGAAATTAACCAAACCCATCCTTTGTATGACGTTGCGGGTTTATGGCAAATACCAGATTTTGGCCAATTAAAGGCTGAAGATGGCCAAAATCTGCAGTACCGATTATTTAAACCCACTGATTTTGATGCCAGCAAAAAATACCCAGTAGTTGTTCGAGTATACGGTGGGCCACATGCGCAATTAGTGGTTAATAGCTGGAGTGAAGCGGATTACTTTACCCAATATCTATTACAACAAGGCTTTGCTGTATTTCAATTAGACAACCGCGGCTCAGCCCATCGTGGTACTAAGTTTGAATACGTTATTTACCAGAATATGGGTGATGCAGAAGTTAACGATCAAAAAGTGGGCGTAGATTACTTAAGAAGTCTGCCATTTATTGATGGCGATAATATCGCTATTTATGGTCATAGTTATGGCGGCTATATGGCGTTAATGAGCCAGTTTAAAGCCCCTGATTATTTCAAAGCGGCAATTTCAGGTGCGCCCGTGACCGATTGGCGTTTGTATGACACCCATTATACCGAGCGCTATATGGGTCACCCTGCTAAGAATAAACAAGGTTACGATGCCAGCAGCATTACCCCTTATGTGGAAAATTATCAGTCTGGTTTGCTGATGTATCACGGTATGGCTGACGATAATGTGTTGTTTGAAAATAGCACCCGCGTATATAAAGCGCTGCAAGATGAAGGCAAGTTATTTCAAATGATAGACTACCCTGGCTCAAAGCATTCTATGCGCGGTGAAAAGGTGAGGAATCATTTGTATAAATCCTTAGCTGCCTTTTTAGAACGCGAGCTTAAGTAGCGCTGTTTATAGCAAATGGGTAATAGGTAATGGGTTGGCAATAATAGCCCATTAGTTATAGATCACTTGTTATCGTCCATGAGGGATAGTTCATTTTTAATAGCCCATAAAAAAGCCAAGTCACTGACTTGGCTTTTATTTTCATTTGCTACCCAATGAGCTTAATCAAATAAGCACATTAATTGCAGACGAAATTAATCTTCTAAGTTACCACAAAAACGGTAACCTTCACCGTGGATAGTTGCGATGATTTCTGGCGTGTCTGGTAAACTTTCGAAGTGCTTACGGATACGACGGATAGTCACGTCAACAGTACGGTCATGTGGCTTAAGCTCACGGCCAGTCATTTTCATTAACAAGTCTGCACGAGTTAAGATTTTGCCTGGGTTTTCTACAAAGTGAAGCATCGCACGGAATTCACTGCGAGGTAATTTGTAAGACTCACCTTGTGGGCTAACTAAAGAACGGCTGTTGATTTCTAAGCTCCAACCGTTGAAACGGTAAAACTCAACTGAACCTTTTTCTTCGGTTTCAGCGCCAGCGCTGTTTACACGAGTTAATAGGTTACGAGCACGGATAGTTAATTCACGTGGGTTAAATGGCTTAGTGATGTAGTCATCAGCGCCAATTTCTAAACCAAGGATCTTATCAACTTCGTTATCACGGCCAGTAAGGAAAATAAGGCCAATGTTATTAATTTCACGAAGTTCACGGGCTAATAATAAACCGTTTTTACCAGGAAGGTTGATATCCATAACAACAAGATTAATCTTATTATCCTGCATGGCTTTATGCATTTCTGCGCCATCGTTTGCTTCAGTTACTACATACCCTTCGGCTTCAAAAATACTACGTAGAGTATTACGGGTTACAGCTTCATCTTCAACAATAAGAATGTGTGGGTTTTGCATGTCATTTACCTAAATTAAAAACAATTCGATTCTAGTCATGTTGCACTAGGGCTGTGGCGTTATATAGCTAAGAAAACGCCGATAATTTATAAATTCACGATAGGTGTTTATCTATGTCTGCCCTGAACAAAACACGCTTCATGACTAACTACATTATATAAACCAGTTTAAGGCACTAATATTTATCGCACTTCTATAAAAGAGTTATACGTGACGTAAATTTTGATCATAAAAAATCAATATTCAGATCGTATGCTGAGCTTGAGTAAGCTCACAACCTGTCAAAATATCTGTAAAACCGATGATTCATATAAACTAAGAGATTAAATTGCTGATTAAAGTTCCTTCGCAACCTAATTTTGTCCTACATTTATATTCAGTCTTTTAAAATGTAGAACACATTTTAAAAGCTTGAACACTTTACCAAGATTTAATTTCAGTAAATGTAGTCGCTTGTGTCACAACTTAGCGTTATGTAGCAAAATCTAGCTAGTGTGAGATATTGTACTCGTTTTAGGCATTTGTTAACAAATGAAATGTTAACAAATTTACGGGGAAGATTTGTTACAAAAATGCTTTTTTGGGTAAGCTTATGATTTTTAGGTTAAATATAATTATTGTTCTTGTGACTTACATCACACAGGGTGTTGGTCCAAGTCTTGGTTTGCTACACTGAATTGGTCTAAATTGAGAAAAATAAATGATGAATAATTCAATAGATAACCTTTGGTTTAAGTATCAAGGGACCCAATTTCTACTTACTCAGCGCCTTTCTTACGCTGTCCCCTTCGCCATTGTCACCGCCCATAATCCCTTAGGCAGCCAATTGAATCCGTGTCAAAACCGTTTGTTAGATAGGCGACTTCAACGGAAAATTCAGCAATTTAATAGCCCCTATCGTTGCTTAATTGGCGCGGCGCCAGACTTATCTCATATGGAAAAAAGTTGGGCAGTCTTTATAGAAAAAGACCAAGCGTTAGCGTTAGGCCGAGAGTTTAAACAGCTCGCTATTTACTATGTTGATAATGGGGTGTTGTCATTACTTGCCTGTGGTGAAGCACCTGACAAGGAAGTGTTAATTGGCGAGTTTGGCCCACGAACGGTTTTAGTTAATGAATTACCTGATTTGCACGATGAATAACATGATCGGCGATTAAGTGACATTTGTATCAGTTATCGAGGATGTTTAATATCAGTAACTCCTTCTATAGGTACTTAGTTAAGTGCCTTTTTTTATTGTTATTTTTATATTTTTATTAGGGCAATGGTTATTTATATACTGTTGAAACTTGATTGTTAATATTGAAGCTTAATTGTGCAGTTTAGTTGAAGGTTTTAACTCAATAACCTCGAGTTTACATTGAGGTTATTACTTTTTATTTTTTAATCACTATTGTTTTATATCACTTTTTTGTTTCAAATTATAAATAACAGCTTACATGATACTATTTTGAGCTCAGTGTCTCTATTTACGTATTGTGTTATTTGACGACTTTATGGCATATCCCAATTGACTTGAGTTGTTATTTATTGGTATTTTCATGCTCTTCCTGTGGGAAGAAACAGAAGAGGAGCGTTAGCTAGGTAGTAAGTTCGAGGAAAACCAATTCCTATGACAGCTTATGAGGGAGATTAGCGCCGAGGTACTGGTATGTTTGGTTGGCATTCGGTATCGGTCGTTTAGGTTGAATCCTAGCGATTGTCACCTATTTTTTGGTGGAGAGCTTCTGGTGAAAGATTGCTGTTTCCCTTCTTTAAGGGTGCGTTATCACTGCACCAGGCTCTTCGAACGAAGTAAGTTCGGAGTGTAATCATGTTTTTACGTATTAAATTTCAAGTTGTTCCAATACTGTGTACTCAGTTTATGTCTACTCAGTCCATGTCTACTGAAAGTATGTTTAGTCAAAGTTTGTCTGCTAAAACTTTGTCTACTAAAACTTTGTCTAGTAAAAGTTCGTCTGCGAATGTCGTGGAGGTATCAGCATGAGTTTAGTTGTTGCTAAGTTCGGTGGCACCTCAGTTGCTGATTTTGACGCCATGAACCGCTGTGCGGACATTATTTTAGCCAATGCCAATACCCGCGTCGTTGTTGTTAGTGCTTCTAGCGGTGTCACTAATTTACTGGTTGAGTTAACTCAAGCCAATGTGAACGACCAACGCCGCTTAAGTTTAGTCACTCAAATTGCTAAAATTCAATATGACATTGTTGATAAGCTGGCGCGTCCACAAGATGTAGCTGCTACGATTGATAAGCTATTAAGCAGAATGGCAGTGCTTAGTGATAAGTTAGTGCTCGATAGAAGCAAAGCCATCATTGATGAGCTGTTATCCATGGGTGAGCAATGTTCATCATTATTGTTCTCTGCGGTTATTCGCCAAAAAGGCACGCCATCAAGTTCATTTGATGTGCGCCAAGTATTAAGAACCGATAGCCATTTTGGTAAAGCAGAGCCGCAAATTGAGCAAATTGCGCTCCTAGGCGCGGAGCATTTACAGCCGTTATTGGCTCAGCAAGTGATCGTGACTCAAGGTTTTATTGGCGCTGATGAAGCAGGCAACACCACCACCTTAGGCCGTGGCGGCAGTGATTATTCAGCTGCGTTATTAGCTGAAGCCTTAAAAGCAGATGCGGTAGAGATTTGGACTGATGTGGCCGGAATTTATACCACTGACCCACGTTTAGCGCCTAATGCGAGACCTATCGCTGAAATTAGCTTTAATGAAGCGGCTGAGATGGCTACCTTTGGCGCTAAAGTATTACACCCTGCGACGATTTTACCGGCCGTGCGTCAACAAATTCAGGTGTTTGTTGGTTCCAGTAAAGCACCTGAACAAGGTGGAACTTGGATCCGTCATCAAGTAGAAGATGCCCCGGTTTATCGAGCTGTGGCTCTAAGACGCGATCAAACTTTATTAAACCTGCATAGCTTACAAATGCTCCATGCTCAGGGCTTTTTAGCGCACACCTTTGCCACGCTTGCTAAGCATAAAATTTCAGTTGATTTGATTACCACCTCAGAAGTTAATGTGTCACTAACGCTTGATAAAACCGGTTCTGACTCCAGCGGGCAGGGGTTATTAAGCGAGTCATTACTGCAAGAACTATCACAAAATTGCCGTGTAAGAGTGGAAGATAAATTAGCTTTAGTGGCGATTATTGGTAATCAAATAGCGTCAACAGCAGGTATTTGCAGCCGAGTTTTTGGGGTACTTGAACAGCATAATGTGCGCATGATTTGCCAAGGGGCTAGCCCACATAACTTATGTGTTCTCGTCGCTGAATCTGAAGCCGCAGATGTGGTTAACTCTCTGCACCAAAACTTATTTGAATAATTGCTAACGTGGCAGGTATGACATCAGTGAATTCAATTACAGAACAGGCTAACGATTATTCAGCCACCATGTCTCGGGTTGAAGTGGGAGAGCTTGCCACAGGCCAAGCGTTAACGGCGCCACTGTTTAGCTTTAAAGGCTCAGATGACGCCGCGCCCAGTGTTTATATTCAGGCCAATGTTCATGGGGCTGAAGTGCAGGGTAATGCGGTGATACATCAGCTGATGACTTTACTGCAAGACTACACTGTATTAGGCGATATTCACTGCGTGCCATTAGCCAACCCTTTAGGCATTAATCAAAAAAGTGGCGAGTTTACCTTAGGGCGATTTGATCCTATCACTGGGGTGAATTGGAACCGAGAGTATTATGATCAGTCACTTGATATTGCGAGCTGGTTCACTGAGCATCAACACTTTGCCGACAAGGACTTGTTTAGTGCTTTTAGGCAAACCTTAGTCAATAATTGCCAGCAACGTTTAGCCAACCTTTGGGGTATTAGTACCGGGCATCGCTTAGCGGTGACATTACAACATATGGCCCATGGCGCTGATATCGTGCTTGATTTACATACCGGGCCTAAATCTGCAAAGCACCTTTATTGCCCTGAGTATGATGCAGCCGCAGCCGCGTTTTTCTCGATCCCCTTATCGTTAATTATCCCCAATGAATTTGGCGGCGCCATGGATGAAGCGGTTTTTTGTCCATGGTGGCAATTAACTGAATATGCAGCGTTAAAAGGGCGCATATTCGATGTGCCTGTGGCGGCTTTTACCTTAGAGCTAGCAAGCCAAGAACGTATTGATATGGCAGATGCTAAAAATGATGCCCTAGGTATTTTGGCCTATTTGAGCCATCGGGGAGTGATCAAAGAGCATGTTGCTCCTGCCAGCATGAAACGCTGGGGCTGTTACTTAAAGGATTATAAAAAGTTTCATGCCCCTAAAGCGGGTTTAGTGGAATACTGCGCAGCGGTTGGTGAGCCGTTAGCTGCTGGCGAGCCTTTAGTGACCTTATTAAGGTTAGATCAGTACGGCAGTGATAATGCCGTCACTTCGGTGAGTTTGCCGATAGATTGCGTGCCAGTGCTGCATTTTGCTTCAGCTTCAGTCCATCAAGGCACTGAGCTGTATAAAGTCATGACTAAGGTATTTGAAATTCCATAAGCTAAATAGATAAGTTAATTTCGTTTTTTCAGCAAGTTAAGCCCGTAGCTAGTTTTTACGGGCTTAGTTTTTACGGACTTAGTTCTCTCAGGCTTAGTTCTTGCTAGCTTAGTTGATGTTAAGCACTGCTATTTATTTGACTAGCTTCTTAATATTTCTAATGGCATCGACAGCATTTCATCGCCAGATGCAGCAAAATACCAAATAATAGCAATCAGTAAGCCAACCGTAATGAAGTACCACAAGGTCGAGAAGATTTGCCCATAACGGTCAAGGGGCAATAAATGACTTTGATGACGGCTTTTCCATTCAAATACAATCTCAAGACTGCCAATTAATAATAAGAAGCCCAGTAATGCCAGTCCAAGGCTGTAGCTAATGAATACCCCAGCGGCTGCGCCTGCGATACAGGCGATTAGACCCACCATGCTATTCATCGAAAAGGTGATACTTTTTAAAATATGACCACCATCTAAAGGCAGTATCGGCAATAAATTAAAGAGGTTTAATAGGGCGTTAAAGCTGGCCAGTCCGGCAAAAAAGATATTACCCGTCAGCCAATAAGCCAGCATACAGCCGATGGACATAAACAGGCCAAAAGTCGGCCCCATAATAGAGATCACCACGTTCTGCCAACGGGTATTAATACGCTCGTCACTAACAGCAAGGCCGCCCATAAATGGGATCAAATAAATCCCTTTGGTTTTCATGCCAAAGTGTTTCATTGCTTTGATATGACCATATTCATGGATAACCAAACAGGCAATCAAGGCTAATGCAAACTCAATTGAAAATAGCCAAGAGTAGGCCGCCACACTGGCTGCAGCGAGCATGGCTTTAATCACTTTGGCGCTTTTAAGTAACTTAAAACCTAGAGAGGCTAAGCCAACAAAACTGAATTTTTGTTGTTTAACTGGGGCCACTTCAGGGGTTTGTCGTTCTATGTCCTTGCTGTTACGCTGGCCATCGGCAATGGTGTTATTGTCCACCAAAACCGTATAGTTGATGATAAATGGTTGCCACTGCACATCAGACTCTAAGCGCACTTTCATGACTTGGCGGTTGGTTTGGGTGATGACATCATCATGACTGGGTTCTGCTAGTGAACTCGGTCTAGACAACTCAAATTCGTGGATAGTAAAGCTTTGATTATCAGCAGAAGCCGACTTTTGCGAAACCAGTTGATTATCCCAATAGAGCTGTTGCCAGCCAGCCATGGAGCCCTCTAATCGTAGGCGTTTTCCTAGGCATTCTATGTTTAACAGTTCCATGCTTGATACTCGTATTACGGGATAAAATGTGGAACAGCATTTTGCCTGAGTCGTGAGGCTGACTCAAGAAAATTCAGACTCAAGAAATTCAACCGTTTCAATTCCTTGTCTAATAGTACTGAAAATAAGCTTTGCGCTGCAGCAATGACCATTTAGCTGGGCATGTTGGCGTACATAATGAATGAAAGTCATTAAGTCGATAGCCTGAGTGCTTAATGCTAATTGAGGCAATGCGGCTACGGTTATAGGTTGGCTGGTATCTGTTGCTGAGTTGATGGAAATATCGAAAGTATTGCCTTCACTGTCGAGTAACTTATCGCAGGTACCTGCAATATGAGGAGTTAAGCAGCAAAACTCTAGCCAGTCTCTATCACTAGCTAGATAAATAAGCTCGTCACAGCTTTGCTGCTTGATGACTGCGGGCCAACAAATACTTTGCATGATAAAACCTGTAGGCGGTGACACTGAGTAACCATTGATAAACTCAATGATTTAAGGCCACACTATTGCCGCTTGAAGTATGTACCCGTTACATAGTGCAACTATCGGTTGCCATAATCAAAACTAATTTCATTTTGCTTATTCATGACGAGGCAAGGGCCGTGCTCCCGTTGGGTTGTATTTTTAGACGGGCCAATATTAATTTTAACGTTGGTAAAGATATGCTTTTTGGCCTGAATAAAATGCTTATTATAGTAGCCATCGGCATCTTGCTGTAATTGCTTGAACTGCGCTTCTAACTGCGCACGATTGCTGGCGAGTTGTTTCTTTTCATCCAGCATCATTTTTACTTGCTCTATCATGCCTGCATCGGTTTGCCATTCGCTTTTAGGTGGCAGCTTGCGTAATCTAGCTTCAATATCAAGGCCTGCAATGACAAGCTGTTTGATTTTATCATGGGTAGTTTTGACTTCTGCGCGAATTTGAGCTTGATCCATGGCGCAAAATAATGCGGTTTTAGTGCCTGCTGTAGCGCCAATTGCCACCGCATGAATGCCTTTGCTAGCGCTCGCCTTGCCACCAACCAGATCGCCTCGTCTGCCGCTAGGATCACTCACTGTGATGACACCGTTTGAACATGCGTGACTATGAAGTAATTGCTTGGTCACTAAGATATCATTGTCAGCATTAAGGCTTGAGTATTGCACGAATTGTGCGCAAATTTGTCCTTGGGCATTAATTGTGGTGCTAAGTTGATGCTCTTTAATTTGGCGACCAATGATGCCTTTACTGACAATGATATCGCCTTTGGCATCCAGTGTTGCTGAGTCCACAAACCCCATGACGGTAATATCGCCGCTACTTTTCACTTGCATGCCTTCATGGACATCACCGCTAATTAACACGCTGCCTTCAAAGTTCACATGGCCAAAATTGACATCAACGTCTTTAATTTGTAGTACATCATCCACTTGCATGCCAAGGCGGGTTTCAACTGGCTGACCTGAAACTGTCGCAATTAATAAGTTAGGATCATTGACGGCCAGTTGAGTGCCATTACCTGGCTGCATAATCATGTCTTTGCCGGGGATTTGCGGCAAAACATCATCATTGACGTTATAACCTGCAACACCATCTGTAGCAGGGGTTTTAATCATTAATACATCGTTTGGTTTTACCATGATCATGGCGCCCAAATCGCGCATATCCACCGATCCATCTTCTCGCTCTTGGGGTTGCAATAAGCGCTCGCGGGCTAATGGCACTTGCCTTGCTAGGCTGGCATTGGTGCCATTTTGGGGCTGTTTACCGTGGGCGATCAGCGAGCGACATTGCTCACCTGGCGGTAAGGTGTCTAATTGTTGTAGTAGCGATAGGATGTTGGGTTTGCTTAAGCCCATTTTAACCTTATGGAATTTAAGCGCATTTAAAATGGTTGGCAGTGTTGGGTCTTGGCCGCCATAGGCAGACACCAAGCTCATTGAGGCTGACATTTTATCTTCGCTGATCTCGATGATGACTTTACCATCAAGGCGCTCAGCAATAATAAAAAATAATTCGTGTTTACCGCTATCGACACTGCAGTGACTATTTACTTCAGCGATCGCCTTAGCAATGTTTTGCTCTAAGGGCCGCAGCATGGCAAATTCAGACTGATTAAGTAACTGGGTTATATCATCTTCAGTGATGGGGCCGTGACGGCTAGGCGTAACGCGAAGCTCAACTTGAGTTTGATCAACATTAAAAACCGCTAAATCTGATGCTAGCATAAAATCCCTTATTTTTACGTTCTACATTTGAGCTTATTAGGCTGCCCAATGGGTAGAACGATACGCCTTAGATGACGTTTATTATTAGCTAACAAAATGTAGCGTTTTTTAGGGATAAAAACTAGTCAGTAATTGGTTGTTTTATAACTAAATCAAATAATTTGTGAACTCCATAGCCGTGGAGCCATTTTTGTTATTTATTAAATTGATATAATTTATATTTATTGTTTTCTGCTGGCACATTTACTTGGCCAAATTCAGCGGCTATGGTGTCGGCATACGGCAAGTTTCGGTTAGCGACAATTTGCCAGACGCCGCCTTTGGCAAGGCTTGATGCACTTGATTTAACAAAGTCTTTGGCAATTTGGGTGGTTGCGGCTAAGCCATCATGAAATGGTGGGTTAGCAATGATGCCATTAAATTGACCGCTAATTTGGTTAAAGCCATCAGAGGGATACACTTTTGCTTGCATGCCATTTGCGGCAAGGGTGAGTTCACAGGCTTTTAAAGCCATGGCATTAATATCAATACACTCAACGGATAAACTTGGGTTTGCTTTTAGTAAGGCCGCGCTAATAACCCCAGCACCACAGCCAAAGTCCAATACGCGTTTTTCTAATGTCGGCAAATGCGATAGCAATAATTCTGTACCTTGATCGAGACGCTTTTCGCTAAACACGCCCACAAGATTACAAATGGTGATCTCCCCTTGAGGGGTTGATAATGAGTATTGGCTGACCCAATTATTAAGGTCAAATACAGGTGCTTGGGCGATTAACTCACTGACAAATAATAAACAATGGCGGGCATTATCGCGCTTACTTGGGGTTGAGAAATACTCAGGTAGTAACTTTGCTAACGATTTAACCCCACCTTTATTTTCGCCTACGACAATTAGGTGTCCGCCCTGCTTTAAATGCTTGGCGGCGAGGTTAAATAAATAAGGCGCTAGGGGCTTAGCTTTTGGGAAATAGATAATAGCGACATCAAAGCGTTTTTCTGCATCGGTAGTTGGCAGCTGATGACCAAAGTGACTGCTTAAGCCTTTTTGTTGTTTTTGCGGCAATAATAAATAATGGTTAAAGTCTAATGCTAAGCTCGTCACAGATGCAGCGCTGTTAAGCAACTCAGCCGCCAAGGTATCAGCTTCATGATTTAGAATTAAAACATCTTGGTTTTCAATGAATTCAGCATTTCTTAAAATGACTTGAGAAGCGTTAGTAAGCACGAGATTAACCTTTGAAAAAATAATCTGTCGATTATAGCAAATACCGGCAATAAAAAGGGTGACAAAATTGTCACCCTTTAAGCTTTCTTCATCAGTAATTAATTACTGATAATAACAGTTTGGCTTTGGGGTAATAAACTCATCATCTTAGTGGCAATATCAGTGTTGTTTTGATGGCCACTGAACAGTCTTTCTCCTGGACCTGCAGCAAAAACCTGCACGTCTAATCCAGTGTGACCCAGTGTGGTCCAGCCGGTATTAGTGCGGGCATCAATGATTGTTAATATAGTGGCAGTAAGCTGCTTTTCACCCTGCATACGGGCGTTACTTAATTGAGTCAATTCTTCTTGGCTGGCGTCAAAGCCAATCAGTTGATTAAACTTAGTTTGCCAGTCATCAGTAGCAATTAACTGCTGAGCAATATTCGTTGGTGAGGCATTGATGGCGTGAATGAGTTGTGGCTGCCACTCATACTCACCATTAGTACCAATAGAAAGTCCGCCGGTGTTGTGATCGGCGGTAACCACCATCAAGGTGTCTTTACGTTGACGAACAAATTGCTCAACCACTTCAATGGCATTGGCAAATTCATCCATTTCGCCCATCACTGAGGCGATATCATTATCATGTCCAGCCCAATCTATCAGGCTGCCTTCAACCAGTAACACAAAGCCTTGGTCGTTTTGAGCTAATAGCTCTAAGGCCTTTTTCGTTAAGCTGCTAAGTTTATGGCCTTGCTTATCATCAATGACCCATGGCAGTTGCACTGGGGCAAATAAACCCAGTACTTTTGGCTCAGTGATACTATCAAGTTGCTCAAACTCGGTAATGTGTTGATAGCCTTTTTCTTTAAATTGCAGCAACAGTTCAGCTGAAAAATACTGTTGGCCGCCGCCTAAAATGACATCAGCATCGGTGTTTAAATATGATTGTGCGATGGCTTTATAGTTTTTGCGGTGCTCATTGTGCGTTAAAAACGCCGCAGGAGTAGCGTGGTTCACCTGACTTGATACCGCGACACCCGTGGATAAGCCTGCCGCTTTGGCAAGTTCCATAATGGTGGTCAGTGGGCGTTTATTTTCATCGACTGAAATCGCGCCATTATAGGTTTTAAATCCTGTGGCTAACGCGGTTGCCGAGGCGGCAGAGTCAGTCACATAACCGCTACTGCGAGCAGGGTAGGTACTTGCCATGCCCACTAACAGCCGATCGAATACGGTTTGCTCGATTTCTTGGGTATTGGGGTTGTCTTTAAAGTAGCGGTAGGCGCTGGTGTAAGCTGGGCCCATGCCATCTCCCACCATGATGACCATGTTTTTAGGTTTAGCTGCTGTAGTTGAAGCTTTGTTAGTGCTTTTTAGTGCTGTAATTGGCGCGACGATTACGGGGTCATCAATTACAACCTGTTCAATTGCTGCTTTTTCCGAAATGGCTTCGGAAGTAACAGCAGCTTCAGCTTGAGTTTGGCTAGCAGTATCAGTATTAATGGCGGCTTCAGCGATAAGTTCATTGGCAACAGTGGTATTAGAAAACCACAGGGTTAAGCTAAGCAGTAAGCCTAGCGTACGTCTTAAATGCATGTGTAGTCCCAAATGTGTTCGACAATATCAGCAGCAATGATCTCCACTGCTGCTATCCTTTTGATTTATGCTTTTTTATTGATACGCGCTTCAATTGAGTCCATCAACATCCCAGTAATATCCACATCAAATGCGGCTTCAATTTCTTTGATACAAGTTGGGCTGGTGACGTTAATTTCAGTTAGCTTGTCGCCAATCACGTCAAGACCAACAAAGATAAGCCCACGCTTTTTAAGCTCAGGTCCGATAGTGTTAGCAATATGCCAATCAGATTCCGATAACGGCTGCGCCACACCACGGCCGCCAGCGGCTAAATTGCCACGGGTTTCGCCTTTTTGTGGAATGCGTGCCAGTGAGAAGGGCACTGGCTGGCCATCGACCACTAAAATGCGCTTATCACCAGAAGTAATATCTGGAATAAAGGCTTGTGCCATGGCGTATTGCTGACCTTCATTGGTTAAGGTTTCAATAATAACGCCTAAGTTAGGATCATCTTTCTTAACGCGGAAAATTGAACTGCCACCCATACCATCAAGTGGTTTTAAAATGATATCGCCTTTGGCTTTATGGAAAGCGCGGATGCGTTGCTCATCTCTGGTGACTATGGTTTCTGGGGTGAATTCTGAGAACCACGCAGTAAACAGCTTTTCATTGGCATCACGTAAACTTTGTGGCTTATTAACGATCAGTGTACCTTGCTCTTCAGCGCGCTCAAGCATATAAGTTGCATAGATAAACTCAGTATCAAATGGTGGGTCTTTACGCATTAAGATGACATCAAGGTCAGCCAGTGGCGTATCAATACTGTCGCCTAATTCAAACCATTTTTCAGAATTTGCTGCAACAGTCAATGAACGCATGGTGGCAGTAGCCTCGCCATTAACCATAGCAAGATCATTCATTTCCATATAAAACAACTGATAACCGCGAGCTTGCGCTGCCATTAACATGGCGAAACTAGAATCTTTTTTAATGTTAATCTCACTAATTGGATCCATTACTATGCCGAGCTTAATCATACTTTTATCCTTATATTCTCAATGCATGCATCATTGATTAACCAATATCACCAAACCTAAGTTGCAAGGCGGTGATAGCCGTTAGCGAAGCGGTTTCTGTTCGTAATACTCTTGGACCGAGCAATACATCGGTAAATTGTTGGGTTTCTGTCATGGCGATCTCTTCTTCTGATAAACCGCCTTCAGGACCAATTAGCAAACGAACTTTATGGCTATCTTTAGTCTCATCCAATGACAGACCATTAATACCATGTGCCGCTCTTGGGTGTAGGTTCAACTTTAGCGCATCGGTTTGCTCAGTGCACCACTGACTTAAGGTCATGGCTGGGCGCACAACAGGGACCACACTTCGCCCTGATTGCTCGCAAGCACTAATGACAATTTTTTGCCATTGAGCGATTTTTTTATCGAGCCGTTCGCCATTAAGTTTGACCCCACAGCGATCTGAAAATAGCGGGGTTATGGTGCTGACACCCAATTCAACAGACTTTTGAATAGTAAAGTCCATGCGGTCACCACGAGAAATAACCTGGCCTAAATGTAAATCTAACGGTGACTCTGAATCATTTGCCGTTTTTGTAATGATTTCCACAGTGACATTCTTTTTATTGGCGCTGATGATATTGGCTAAATAGTCATAACCATCACCGCTGAATAAACTGATTTGCTCACCTTGTGTCATACGCAGCACTCGGCCAATGTGGGCTGCACCGTCTTCATCAAGCTTTACTTGTTGGTTGAGCGCTAGCTCATTGACGGGCTGATAAATTCTTGGAACTCGCATAAATAACAATCCTTAATCAATGAGGCTGAGGGTTTGGCATTGTTTTAAGACAATTTTATTATGGTTACCCTGTTTTTCTGCAATTAAACGATCCCGCAGGCATTCTGTTTCGTTGACAGGGTAATAGCTGTTCCAAACTTCAAACAAGCGTTGTTGGCTAGATGAAATCGACAACCCATAAGTGTCTTGCATGTAAAAATAGGTTCTGGCAATAGCGCCGCGGCTTTGCTCAGGTGGTTGCACCTTTCGGCCCTTAAAGTCGACTACCATATCACATTGGCCATATAGGGTAGACTTTGCATTCCACTGACTAAAACGGTAATTGCTTCTGTCGCCGTTGACTTCACCCACGGTTGGAGTGAGGTTGTGTAAGTCGGCTTCCATTTTCTTAAATTCTGGGCTAACTCTGCCGCAATTTTTTCTGCCACCATCTTGCCAGCATTGTTCCTGATGGCCAAACTCCCAAGCAGAAACTACATGTTCCCATTCAATTCTGTTAGCTCTAGGGATTTGTTTCCTAACCTGATAACCACAGCTTTCTAAATCGGGTTTCCACTGCTTACCGACCACCTTAATGTCGCAGCCACAATAAAAACTGCTCATGGGGAGCGAGCTACTATAAATCTGCTGAGCAATTTTTTTAGCACTTCGAAAACTTTTCGGGTGTTCAGCTGCGTGTAAATTTGATGACGTTAAAATGATAGCGGTGAAAAGCACTAACAGCCACAGAGGCTGTAAAATATGTTTTAAATACTGTTGCACAAAAGACCCTGATTTTTATATACGGCACAGGCGTTATACGGGTGGTATAGCCTGATATTTGCGAAGGATGGTAAGGGATTGAAACTGGGGATGCAATCAATTGTGTTATTTCAATGCTAACAATGGCAAATATCACTATAAGTGAATGATAAATATTAGGATAAAGTAAAATTATTTACGGCTATGTTTTGGCTGTTAGTACCTGTGAACAGCGGATACAACGGTATTGAGTTTGATTGCGAGTGACTTTGTTGTGGCGGCGAATACTGAGCATGACCGGGCCGCACTGACAATGATACTGAAACTGTTTACCTGCAACGGATTTAGTGTCCAATTGATGGGTGGTGTCTGCAGGTATTTGATAAATGCCGTTCATTAACTGTTGCCACTCTTTACCGTGGGGCTTCACTTTGCCAAACAGTTGAAAGCACAATAAATGACTAACTTCATGGGGCACCACTTGGGTTACAAATGCATCGACATTCTCTTCTAGTAACACTGGGTTAAAGCGCAGTTTATTCAATTGTAGATGCGCAGTGCCAGCGCTTTTGCCTCTTAAGCTAAATAGAATGCTCGGACGGGGAAATTTTCGCTGCAGTTGCTGCTCGGCCAATTGATAGTCGGATTCTATTTTCAATAATACTTGCTGTTGGGCTTCGGTTTTCGGTAATGGAATACGAGCCTCTGAAGCAAGATGTTTAGTACAGGTATTTGCTATGGGGGTTGATGTTCGGCGTGCGAAAATAGATTTGAACATAATAAGCTAATCGTAAAGAGTTGTAAGTTGCTGTAGGCGAAATCGCCTGCTGATAAGGCTATAATAGCATTATCAGCAGGGCATAAAACTAATGCTAAAGCGAACCCGCAGCAAGTTTTACCATTTCGCGGATTTGCTGCACCATTTTCCATTCCATTTCTGCATCAAAACCTGCGACTCTGGGAGTATGAATATGGCCAACCGGTAAAGTACGGTTAAATTGTTGCTTTAATAAAATGCTGCGATATGAAATCTCATTAGATAAATAACCGCCGCCAGAGCCTTCTACCGATTGCTCGTTAGCCAGTTCGTAAATTGACTTAGCATCAAATTGACCTCTGCTAATG
Organism: Shewanella sp. 10N.286.48.B5; assembly: GCF_002874355.2. Lineage (NCBI taxonomy): Bacteria > Pseudomonadati > Pseudomonadota > Gammaproteobacteria > Alteromonadales > Shewanellaceae > Shewanella > Shewanella sp. 10N.286.48.B5. The sequence goes on along the minus strand of NZ_MCVG02000001.1, from coordinate 3,152,321 downwards.
CTGGTCACTTGATGATTGTCATTGATGCTCCAGTCACCTTGGGCTTGCTTCATGGCAGAGACAGGCAGTGAAAACTCCACAAACTCGGGACCGTTTAAGTTACCGCCATTAAAAAGTGGAGCCATTGGGGTGGTTTTATTTGCACCAGTATAAACGTTCAAATTGTCAGGTGCTGCTGCGCTGCGACCTCTTGCGGGGAAGCGCTCTAAATCAAAATTATCACGCCCCATACTGACAGTAAAAATCATATCAACACTATTATCACGATACATAGGCGTTAATAGTGATTCGATCATGCCGTTATCAAAGTCGGCAAAACGCACCGGGATCATCACAGTTTCGATTTGAGCTTGTTTGCCATTAACATTAAAAGTGACGCCATCTAAAGCCAAGGCTGTTAATCCTGATGGGTTACTTTGATCAATATGCTTATCTAAAAAGAATGGGTCAAAACCTGTGACGAGAATTTTAATTTGGCTTTCGGGTAAAAACTGAATGTCGCTTAAGCCTCTTGAAGACTTCTCAAACGCTTTAATCAAGATGTCACGCTGCCAAGGGACAATATTATAACCCGCATGGGCGGTTTTTAAGGTCTCTCGCATAGCAAGGCGACTCCAATATAGGCCGCGATCATCGTGTTTGCCTGACTGAACATCGGCTACCGCTTGCTGCCATAGTTGGGTGCCTTGGGCTGCGACCATTTGGGTAATGACCAGCTCATCAGTTGAGTTAACCAGCTTGTTACCTAAGCTGCTATTAAAGTGTTCATATTGATTAACCACGGCAGGCATTGAGCTCAGCGCTGTGGGTAAACGTAACTCTTCAACGTCTCGTTGTATGCTGAAGCCTTGGGCAACAGTAGGGGCTGAAGTTAGCAATAAGGCAGTAAAAGCTGCCAAAGCAGTACGGTTAAATAAGGGGGCAAACAAGGGCTTGAACATGACTATTCCTTTAGGATGTTTTATTTTTATGAGTTTAATTTAACACGGCTTTAGCACTAATTCATTATTGATTGTAATGACTCTTGGCTACCATATCGTTTCGCGAAAAAATCTAAAAAGGCGCTAATATTACTGGCTAATTGCCGTCTACTTGAATACACCCCGTACACTTTGAAGGGTTCCATAGGCCACTCTTGCAGTAATGGCACTAAACTGCCTGCTGCCAGTTCTTGCTTACAGCTATTATTGGATAGCATGGCGATACCAAAATCATCTTGAGCGAGGCGTTTGACCATACTGGCACTATTGACCCTGACCTTGCGTTTAAAGGTGGCCATGGTTTTGCGATTGCCTTTACCTACCGGCCAAATAGGCGCCGACATGCTGGTGCCTAATAATATGCCACTGTGCTGGGCCAGCTCTTGAGGGGTTGCTGGTGTGCCTGATTTTTTGAGATATCCAGGGCTTGCAACTAATATAGGTTGGCGTTCAAACAATAACCGAGCCACTAAGTCAGAAGATTCTAATGGGCCATATTTTATGGCAATATCATAACCTTCGCCGACTAAGCCAACATTACTGTCGGTGAATTGAACGTCGAGCTCGATGTTGGGATAAAGGCGCATGAAGCTACTGCAAAGGGTGGCAATGACGTCTTGAGAGAATGACACCGGAATGGCAATCCGCAATGAACCGGAGATATCGCTATGGGTATTTTCGATAATGGCTTTGGCGGCTTCAATTTCTTGGCGGATAGAATCACAATGTTGATAAAACAAAGCACCAATTTGAGTCAGACTTAAATTACGGGTATCACGTTGCAGCAAGCGTACACCAAGTTGCTCTTCTAGCTGAGCGACTTTACGACTTATGGTTGATTTTGGCTGGCCAATATCTCTGGCCGCCTGGGAGAAACCTTTTGCTCTAACTACTGCTGCAAACAGCATCATACCGTTTAAATCAGGCACCTTAGCCTCACTGTCTCAAAAATGGAACAAAGCGTCCCCAATAGTTTAATGGTAATTGTACAGGGAACAAAGTTATATTTACCGACTAAAAATTTTAGAGGCTATATAAGCAGAGGATCTAAGGATGACTAGCAAAAAGCAGCCCGTACACAAGACATCGGCACAATCGGCTGACCCGCTCTTTCTTAAAGCGGAGCATTTAGCTAAAGATTTTTCATTATTTCCAGCTCACAGTAAGCAAACTTTAGCTGAAGAAATCAAAGGATTGTTATCTGAAGATGCGATCCAAGCAAATTTAAAAGAACTGTCGACCTTAGATGTCGATAGTTATGTGGCTAAAGTTATTCAACCGACTTTAGATAAAAACCGCCCAAGTGCAAAACGTGTTATCGCTGATCTAAAAGGTAAGTTGATCACTGAGTTTCACTTAGGTTCTTTTTACAGTGCTGAAATTGAATTAAATTTCGGTTCACGTACTCGCCGCATTGGTTTTATCGCCCAAGAAAGAACCTCGGCAAACGGTGCGTGGATGCCTGAGCATCATTTAGCTGCATGTAAAGCGATCCGTCACTTTGCTGAGTTATCAATGCCAATCGTTTACTTAATTGATACTCCTGGCGCCGATGCGGGGGAAGTGGCTAACAGCCAAAACCAAGCCCATACCATTTCAAAAGCCATTGCAGAAAGTGCCAATGTTGACGTCCCAACTGTCGGTATCGTGATCGGCGCAGGTTACTCTGGTGGCGCGATTCCATTAGCGGCGGCAAACATCTTATTGTCATTACGTGACGGTATTTTTAACACTATTCAACCGCAAGGCTTACAAAGCATTGCCCGCAAGTACAACTTGTCATGGCAAGAATGTGCTAAGTCTGTGGGGGTATCACCAGAAGAGTTGCTTTCTGCTGGTTGTATTGACGGTATAGTTGATTTTTCTCCTTATGATAAAGACGAGCGTCAGCATAACCTGCGCCGCGCGATTATCAGTGGTATTGAAGCGGTAGAAAATGCAGCCATCACTTTTGTACGTGAATCTGACGATTTACGAGAGCATTATGATCGTAGTTTAGCGCGCTATTTAGACCCCTCTAAAAACCTTTCAGCCTTAGAAAATAACCAAGGCTTAGCTGTGGCGAACAGTCCAACCATGCACCACAATGTGTTTGGTAGTGCCTATCGTTATTTGCGTTATCTCACTGTGCGCAGTCGTATTCATTCAATTTCGGTTGAACAGTATGGCCGTTTGTCGAAAGTGAGTGTACCTGAAGGTGATTTACTGGCGCGTATTCAGCAAGAGCAAGACAGTGTATTTCAATCTTGGTTAGCGACGCCTGATAAATTAGTTTACGACGAAGAGTTGAATAAGCTTTGGGGCACTTTTGATGCCAAACGTAGCGAGATTTCAGCTGAACGTAACGTGATCACTCGTTTCATCTTAGGTGAGCCGAAAGAGAACTATAAGAAAGCCCGTAAGGCATTGCTCTTTAACATCGGCTGGTCTTTGTATCATCGCTGGAAAGGTAACTCAGCTAACAACTTCAAAGGCTTAATTAAGCACCTTGAATCATTGCCATCATCTACTACTCAAGCGCCTTGGCCTGAGCTGAATCAACTGACTGTACTTGATATTGTGGTCAATGATGAGTTGCGTGAAGACTTCATTTGGCAATGTCATAACGTATTAATCTTTAATGCACTATATGACAATGTGGTGGTTAACTTAGCGTCGATTTCCAAAGAAGCGATGATGTCTAAGAGCTTGTCACGTGAATCAGTTGATAAGTTATTGCATAACGCCATCGATACTGCGTTATCAAATAATGATGAAGCCAACGATAAGAGCAAGTTCTATAAATGGCTTAAATTCTTCATGGCGCAATCTAACCGTGCAGAACTGTTAACCCGTGTAGAGCAATGGAAGAGTGTCGGTTTCCCGCAATTAAACGACAGTTTATTTGTTATCTTAACCTACTTCTTTGAGCGTTTATTGCCAGAGTATTTCGACAGTGAAGAAGATCAATCTAAGTACACAGGTGCTATCAACCCTGTGCGTATTGGTCGTCGTAAAGATTTCTGGAACCGCCTCACCATGGGCTACCAAGATCTACTGATCCAAAAAGTCCTTCGTGATGAAAAGCGCCAAGGGAAAATGGGTTGGGAAAATATTATTGGTAAGTTCTTCACCGAATTTGAAGAGCTTAATGGCGATAAGATGTCTGCCAACTTGCTCAACTTCCCAGGTTTCCGTTTATCTATTGAAGATGCATTAGACAAAGGTATTCGCCCATGTGGTTTAATTACCGGTTTAGCTGACTTTGATAATAACGGTCAAACACTGCGTGTCGGTGTTGCGGTATCAAACATTGCCTTCCAGGCTGGTGCGTTTGATATGGCCAGTGCTGAGAAGTTCAGCGCGCTATTAATTGAATGTGCTAAGCGTAAATTGCCAGTGGTTTGTTTTATCAGTTCTGGTGGTATGCAAACCAAAGAAGGTGCAGCGGCACTATTCTCAATGGCTGTGGTTAATGACCGTATCACCCGTTTTGTACGTGATAATGAATTACCGGTATTGATGTTTGGTTTTGGTGATTGTACCGGTGGCGCACAGGCAAGTTTTGTGACCCATCCGTTAGTGCAAACTTATTACCTATCAGGCACTAATATGCCATTTGCTGGTCAAATGGTGGTGCCTGCATACTTGCCATCAACAGCAACGCTATCTAACTACTTATCTAAAGTACCGGGTGCGATGACGGGCTTAGTGCATAACCCATTCACCGATACTCTTGATAGCCAATTATCAAGTATTGATCCGTTAATGCCACTGCCAACATTGCATGCCCAAGAGATCATTGCTAAAGCGGTATCAACCTTAGTGCCTGAAGTTAAAGCCATTGAAGAGAAGATTGTTCAAGACGATCCTCGTGCGTTAATGAAGCCGATTGATAAAGTGCTTATCCATGCACGTGGTTGTACTGCGGTTAAGTTGATCCGTAAAGCCCATGACAACAAAATTAATGTTGTTTTGGTGGCATCAGATCCTGATATGACCTCAGTGCCTGCAGACATGCTTAAAGTGAACGATAAGCTGGTTTGTATTGGTGGTAACACCTCTGATGAGAGTTACTTAAATGCCTACTCTGTCCTGAAAGTGGCAGATTACGAAAACGTTGATGCGCTTCACCCTGGTATTGGCTTCTTGTCAGAAAGCCCGCAATTTGCTGCTTTATGTGTTAACAATGGCGTAAACTTTGTTGGCCCAAGCGTGCATTCGATGACGACTATGGGTAACAAATCAAACGCGATTAAAACCTCACAAGGCCAAAACGTGCCTGTTGTGCCGGGTAGCCACGGTATTTTGACCAACGCCGAGCAAGCGGTAAACGTAGCGCTTGAAATTGGTTACCCTGTATTGCTTAAAGCGGTACAAGGTGGTGGTGGTAAAGGCATCCAAGTGGTAACTAAAGCTGAGGACATGATTGGTTTGTTCCAAAAGACTTCAACTGAAGCGGCTGCAGCATTTGGTAACGGTGACCTTTACCTTGAGAAATACGTCACCTCATTGCGTCATATCGAAGTGCAGTTACTGCGTGATAAGTTTGGTAACACCAAAGTGTTGGGTATTCGTGACTGTTCAGTGCAACGTAATAACCAAAAAGTGATTGAAGAATCGGGTTCAACCATGTTGCCTGAAGAGCTTAAGCAACGGGTACTTGAATACACTCGTGCATTAGGTGACGCCACTGATTACATGGGTGCGGGTACGGTTGAGTTTATCTACAACCTTGATGCTAACGAAGTGTACTTCATGGAAATGAATACCCGTCTGCAAGTTGAGCATCCAGTGACTGAAGCAACCTCAGGAATCGATATTGTTAGTGCCCAGTTTGATATTGCTGCGGGTCGCTCAATTGAAGATCTAGAGCCAGTTGAACAAGGTTACGCCATGGAAGTGCGTATTACTGCTGAAAAAGCAGCCCTTGATAGTGATGGTGTACTGCAGTTGTTGCCAAACCCTGGCAAGATCAGTGAGTGCTTCATGCCTGAAAGAGGCGATGTTGAAATCATCTCAATTGCTGAAACGGGTAAAGAAGTATCGCCATATTACGACAGCTTAATCGCGCAAATTATTATTCGCGGTGAGTCTCGTGAAGATGTGATCACTAAGATGTCTGCTTACTTAGATGAAGCTTACATCAAAGGTATTGCCACTAACATTCCATTATTGAAGCTTATCCTTAAGGATGCGACCTTCAATCAAGGTGTTTACGATACTAACTATCTACCACGCTTGATGGCTGAGTTAGATGTACCTGCCTTGATTGCTGAAATGGAAGCGGCGGCCGAAACTGTTGGTTTAGATACCGAGTCTTTACGGGTTGCTGAAAGTAACGAGCTTAAAGTGTTAGCCCAAGGCGCTGGTATTTTCTATACCTCACCAGCACCGGGTGAGCCTGACTTTGTTAAAGAAGGTGACATAGTCACAGTAGAGCAAACATTAGCGCTAACTGAAGCGATGAAGATGTTCTCTCAAGTAAGCTTAGCCGGCTTTAACCGTCAAAATGCAGTGCTGTACCCTGAAGATAAAAAGTATCGCATTGAGCGCATTCTAAACGGTAATGGTCAGCAAGTTTCTCAAGGTGACTTACTGTTTGTGATTTTGCCCCTTGATGGCGAATAAGCTTAACGCTTGATTGCTTGATGACACAAAAATCCCTAAAGCTTTTTTAGGGATTTTTTTATGTCCGACAGCGAATTAAATACTTTTGCATCAGTCGACGAAGAACAACTTAAATTCACCTAAATGAAGGCTATTAAGTCAATATTAACCTTGTTGTAGTAACCTAAGGTCAATTTAAACAGCTTAGAAGTAAAAAAACACTATTGTTCGAAAAATAAACGATAAGTTTTATTTCTCTGTTTTATATAAGAAATGTGTATTTTTATCGAATTTATTTACGTAAAATGCGATAAAAATTGCAAGTCCTATTTGCGCTATTGCAGGTTCCAACTTACAATATGCGCCTTAAATAACCTGATGTGCGGTGTGTCTAAGTTTTTACACGCTCCGTCTACCTCTTAACTAATCATTAAAGTTGAATCATGACCGAATTATCCAAATACAGAAACATTGGTATCTTCGCTCACGTTGACGCGGGTAAAACCACGACCACCGAGCGTATCCTAAAGCTAACCGGTAAGATCCATAAGATCGGTGAAGTTCATGATGGTGAATCTACTACTGACTTCATGGAACAGGAAGCTGAGCGCGGTATTACTATTCAGTCAGCAGCAGTAAGCTGTTTCTGGAATGACCACCGTTTTAACGTTATTGACACTCCTGGTCACGTTGACTTCACTGTTGAAGTTTATCGTTCACTAAAAGTGCTTGATGGCGGTGTTGGTGTATTCTGTGGATCTGGTGGTGTTGAGCCTCAGTCAGAAACTAACTGGCGTTATGCTAACGAATCAGAAGTTGCTCGTATCATCTTCGTAAACAAATTAGACCGTATGGGTGCTGATTTCTTACGTGTTGTTAAGCAAACTAAAGATGTTCTAGCTGCTAACCCACTAGTTATGGTTCTTCCTATTGGTATCGAAGATGAGTTTAGTGGTGTTGTTGACCTACTAACTCGTAAAGCTTGGGTATGGGACGAAACTGGCGAAGCTGAGAACTACAAAATCGAAGACGTTCCAGCTGACATGGTAGACATGGTAGAAGAATACCGTGAAATGCTAATCGAAACTGCTGTAGAGCAAGACGATGACCTAATGGAAGCTTACATGGAAGGCGAAGAGCCATCTATGGAAGAAATCAAGCGTTGTATCCGTCAGGGTACCCGTGATATGTCATTCTTCCCTACATACTGTGGTTCTGCGTTCAAGAACAAAGGTATGCAGCTTCTTCTTGATGCTGTTGTTGACTACCTACCTAACCCAGTTGAAGTTGACCCACAACCTCTTACTGATGAAGAAGGTAACGAAACTGGCGAACACGCTTTAGTTTCAGTTGACGAGCCATTCAAAGCGTTAGCATTCAAAATCATGGATGACCGTTTTGGTGCACTAACCTTCGTACGTATCTACTCTGGTAAGATCAACAAAGGTGACACCATCCTTAACTCGTTTACAGGTAAAACTGAGCGTGTTGGTCGTATGGTTGAAATGCAAGCTGATGAGCGTAACGAATTAGATTCAGCGCAAGCTGGTGACATTATCGCTATCGTTGGTATGAAGAATGTTCAAACTGGTCACACTTTATGTGATGTTAAACATCCTTGTACTCTTGAAGCAATGGTATTCCCAGAGCCAGTTATCTCTATCGCTGTAGCGCCAAAAGATAAAGGCGGCAGTGAGAAAATGGGTATCGCTATCGGTAAAATGATTGCAGAAGATCCATCTTTCCGCGTAGAAACTGACGAAGACTCAGGCGAAACCATCCTTAAAGGTATGGGTGAGCTTCACTTAGACATTAAAGTAGACATCCTTAAGCGTACTTACGGTGTTGACTTAATCGTTGGTGAACCTCAAGTTGCTTACCGTGAAACTATCACTAAGGTTACAGAAGATAGCTACACGCATAAGAAACAGTCTGGTGGTTCTGGTCAGTTTGGTAAAATTGACTATGTTATCCGTCCTGGCGAGCAAAATACTGGCTTTACTTTCAAGTCTTCAGTTGTTGGTGGTAACGTTCCTAAGGAATTCTGGCCTGCAGTTGAGAAGGGCTTTGCTAGCATGATGAATACCGGTACTGTTGCTGGTTTCCCTGTGTTAGACGTTGAACTAGAACTTACAGATGGTGCTTTCCACGCAGTTGATTCGTCAGCTATCGCGTTCGAAATCGCTGCTAAAGGCGCATTCCGTCAATCTATGCCTAAAGCTGGCGCACAACTTCTTGAGCCTATCATGAACGTTGACGTATTCAGCCCAGATGACAACGTTGGTGATGTTATTGGTGACCTTAACCGTCGTCGTGGCATGATTAAAGACCAAATGGCTGGTGTTACTGGCGTTCGTATTAAAGCTGACGTACCGTTATCAGAAATGTTCGGTTACATCGGTTCACTACGTACTATGACATCAGGTCGTGGCCAATTCTCTATGGAATTCGCTCACTACAACCCATGTCCTAACAGTGTTGCTGAAAAAGTAATTGCTGACGTTAAAGAACGTGAAGCTGCTGCTAAGAAGTAATTCTAGCGTTTAAGCTTTAATAAAAACCGCTGCAAGCTAATGCTTACAGCGGTTTTTTTATGCTTTAAATTTGAGGATAAAAAATAAAAATTATTAATAAATATAAAACTAATAGCGCTAGCGCTTGGTTAAATAAGCAGCTAACTTTACTCCTAGGATAACGAATTAAGTATTTAATCGTGTTTAAAAGGAGCTTATATGAAACCGCTTTATCTGTTTGCCGCAGCTATTTCAGTTGCTGTGTCTTATCATAGTGTTGCCGCTACTCAATCCAAACCTGCTACTGAACATACTCAAAAAGCCAATGCCGCAGTGCTAAAGGCGCTTCCCTTTAACGACAAGCAAGATTTTGATAATGCTAAACGGGGTTTTATTGCTAAGCCTGATGTAGTGACCATTAAAGATGCTAAAGGTAATGTGGTTTGGGATCTTGAGCAATATAAAACCTATATCAGTGATGACAAAGCCTCCCCTGATACGGTAAACCCTAGTTTATGGCGTAATACCCAATTGGTACTTCAACATGGTTTATTTGAAGTGACTGATAATATTTACCAAGTACGTGGATTTGACTTAAGTAACATCACTTTCATTAAAGGCGACAAGGGCTGGATTGTATTTGACCCATTAATCTCCCCTGAAACAGCTAAAGCCTCATTAGACTTAATTAATAAGCATATTGGAGAGCGTCCAGTGGTGGCGATTGTTTATAGTCATAGCCATATTGACCATTATGGCGGTGCAACGGGTTTAGCCACAGCTGAAGATGTTGCCAGCGGTAAAGTGCAGGTGATAGCACCGGAGCATTTCACTGAGCATGCCGTCTCTGAAAACGTGATAGCTGGTAATGCTATGGGTCGCCGTGCGGTATTTATGTACGGCGCATTACTGCCTAGAAATGCCCAGGGCGGTGTAAATGGCGGTCTAGGTATGACAGTATCGACCGGGCTTGCGGGTTTATTAGTGCCTAATAAGGAAATCAAACAGACGGGGACTAAATTAACTATTGATGGTGTTGAAATGGAGTTTCAGTTAACCCCCGGCACTGAAGCACCAGCTGAGATGAACACTTGGTTTCCACAATATAAAGCCTTGTGGATGGCGGAAAACACGACTAATACCATGCATAACATCTTAACCCTACGCGGGGCACAAGTGCGAGATGCGCTGATTTGGGCCAGTTTCCTTGACGAGACTATTAGCCTGTGGGGCCAAGAAGCAAAAGTTAAGTTCCAAAGTCATCATTGGCCTTTATGGGGCAGTGACAACATTATTCCTTATTTCAAAAAGCAGCGTGATATCTACAAATTCACCCATGACCAATCAGTAAGACTGATGAACCAAGGTTACACAGGCGAAGAGATTTCTGAAATGATCACACTGCCACCTGAATTAGAGCAGAACTGGGCTACCAGAGGCTATTACGGTACGCTGAAACATAATAGCCGCGCAGTGTACCAACGTTATATGGGCTGGTATAACGGTAATCCATCTAACCTTGATAATCTGCCGCCAGAAGTGGTTGCTAAAAAGTATATGCAGTACATGGGTGGCGAAGCTGAAGTGGTTAAAAAAGCCAAAAACTCTTTCGCTGATGGTGAATATCGCTGGGTTGCTGAGGTGATGAAACATGCTGTTTTTGCTAACCCTCAATCTACTGAGGCTAAAGAGTTATTGGCCGATGCCTTTGAGCAATTAGGTTATCAAGCTGAGTCAGGGCCTTGGCGTTCAGTATATTTACAAGGTGCTTATGAGCTGCGAAATGGTATTCCGTCAGCAGGGGGAACTCAAACCGCAACACCTGATACTATTCGCGCGATGACACCTGAATTGCTGTTTGATTATTTAGCGGTAAGATTGGATTCTGCCAAAGCGGCGGGTAAACAGTTTGATATCAATATTGATTTCACTGATCTTAAAAAGGGTTACAGCTTAACAGTTGAGAATGCGGTATTACACCACAGCTCAAATCAAGTTGAAGACCCGGATGTCGGCTTAGTTATGAGCATGGAAACCATGAATAGCATCCAGCTAAAAGAGATAACCTTTGATGAGGCCATTAAAAAAGGCGATGTAAAAATTAGTGGCGATGAAAGCTTATTCACTGCGTTTTTAGGCATGCTTGATGAATATAACTTCTGGTTTAATATTGTGACGCCGTAAAGGCTTTAGACTTTGAGCCTTAGCTAATGTTGTCATGTTAGCGACAAACTAAAATGCCACTGAGATCCAGTGGCATTTTTATTTTACATCGATATCAAGCTGGATGTAGAAGCTTAGTTTGTGTGGTAATTCTCAACTAATGCTTCTTTATTATCTGCTTGTGCAACATGGCACTGAACACAAAAATAATATTTATCGTCAAATTTTCCATCGGCTTTTACGTGTGACTTGTCGATTGGCGTGGCTTTCATGCGCGCTGCCTTTTCAGTACTGTGACACGTTAAACAACCATTCTTTTTCATAGTGATAGGATAACTATCTCTATGGGGGATCATAGGTGGTTGATGCACAAATGTTCTTTCAATCGCAGTTCCGCGGCTTGGGTAAGTCGCTTTTGCATCTGCAGGAATGGTGTCAGTAATCTGTACATCACCAGCTAGTGATTTTACATTTACTGGTGCAGCAGTTTCTGCTGCTTGTTGACCTGAGCATGCGCTAAGACTGAGCACTATCGCAGCAAGGCTAAGTAATTTCTTCATGGTTTACACTCCTTCATATCCATTATTTTTTGATTAAATGGATAGAGATAAATAGTGATTCAGTGATGCTAAATTTGTTTTCAGCATCACTGTAAGTCAAATTAGGCTTTAACAATCTTCACTGGACACTTCTTGAAATCTGTTTCTTTCGATAACGGATCAGTAGCATCAAGTAATAATTTGTTGACCAGCTGTCTAGCATCAAAGAATGGCATAAACACCACGCCGACAGGTGGCTTGTTACGGCCTTTAGTTTCAACACGCGTTTTCACTTCACCACGTGGAGAAATCACTTTCACTTCATCACCATTTTTCAGGCCACGACTACTCGCGTCTTTAGGGTGCATGAATACCTGTGCATCAGGGTAAGACTTATGCAGCTCTGGTACACGAGCTGTCATACTTGCTGTATGCCAATGCTCAAGTACGCGACCTGTAGACATCCATAGGTCAAACTCTTCATTTGGCTCTTCAGCAGCGGGCTCAAATGGCAGTGCAAAAATAACCGCGCGTCCATCAGGCTTACCGTAGAAGTTATAACCTTCACCAGCTTTAACGTATGGATCGCTTCCTTCAACGAAACGACGAACCGTTTCGGTACCATTGACTACAGGCCAGCGTTTACCGCGGTTTTCATGATAGTTGTCAAATGCATCTAAATCATGACCGTGTCCACGACCAAATTGAGCATACTCTTCAAATAACCCTTTTTGCAGGTAGAAGCCGAATGCATCGTTTTCATCGTTGTAGTCACCTTTACACTCTGATGACGGGAATTTATCAACGACACCGTTAGCAAATAAGATGTCATATAAGGTTTTTTCTGCATACTCAGGCTTTTTAGCAATTAACTCTGCAGGCCAAACTTCAGAAACTTTGAAGCGCTTAGAGAACTCAACAAGCTGCCATAAGTCAGACTTAGCGCCTTCAGGGGCTTTAACTTGTTGATGCCACATATGAGTACGGCGCTCAGCGTTACCGTAAGCACCTTCTTTTTCTACCCACATCGCAGTAGGAAGAATCAAGTCAGCAGCTGTTGCTGTCACTGTTGGGTATGGGTCTGATACCACAATGAAGTTTTCTGGGTTGCGGAAACCTGGGTAAATTTCATCGTTAATGTTTGGACCTGCTTGCATGTTATTGGTGCACATAGTCCAGTAACAGTTTAGTTTGCCATCTTTCAGCATACGGCTTTGAAGTACAGCATGGTAGCCAGGTTTTGGCGGAATCGTGCCTTCAGGTAGCTGCCATAACTTTTCAGTGATTGCGCGATGTTTAGGGTTTGCTACAACCATGTCTGCAGGCAAACGATGCGAGAAAGTACCCACTTCACGTGCTGTACCACAAGCTGAAGGTTGACCTGTTAATGAGAACGGGCTGTTACCTGGCGTGGCAATTTTACCTGTTAACAAGTGAATGTTATAAAGCATGTTGTTTGCCCACACACCACGAGTATGTTGGTTAATACCCATAGTCCATAAGCTCATGATCTTGATGTTAGGATCAGCATACGCTTTTGCCATTTCGATAAGGTTTTCAACTGGTACGCCACTCATTTCAGATGCGTATTCAGCAGTATAAGTACTGACAAATTTTGCGTATTCTTCAAAAGAGATAGGCTTAGATTTGCCGTTACCTGGGTTTTTCGCTTTCTGCTCTAGAGGATGCTCAGGGCGAAGACCGTAACCGATATCAGTCACACCTTCTGCGAAGTTAGTATGCTTGCTGACGAAGTCTTTATTAACCGCATCGTTTTGGATGATATAATTGGCAATGAAGTTCAAGATAACTAAGTCAGATTGCGGCTTAAATACCATAGGGTTGTCGGCAAGTTCGAAGCTGCGGTTTTCAAATGTCGATAACACATGGACTTTACTGCCTTCATGGCTTAAACGACGGTCAGTTAAGCGTGACCATAGAATAGGGTGCATTTCTGCCATATTGGCGCCCCAAAGCACGAAGTGATCTGCAGCTTCGAAGTCATCATAGCTACCCATTGGCTCATCAATACCAAAGGTACGCATGAATCCACCTACCGCAGATGCCATACAGTGACGGGCATTAGGATCGATGTTGTTGGTAAGGAAGCCCGCTTTGTGTAATTTAGATGCCGCGTAGCCTTCCCAGATAGTCCATTGGCCCGAGCCAAACATACCTACCGATGTAGGGCCTTTTTTGGCAATACTGGCTTTCCACTTGTCAGCCATGGTATCAAGGGCAACATCCCAGCTTACTGGGGTAAATTCACCTTCTTTGTCATACTTGCCATCTTTCATTCTTAATAATGGCGACGTAAGGCGGTCTTTGCCGTACATAATTTTAGAGAGGAAGTAGCCCTTAACACAGTTAAGACCTTTGTTGACTGGGCTTTCTGGGTCGCCCTGAGTCGCAACAACTTTGCCACCTTTGGTACCCACTAAAACACTACAACCCACACCACAGAAACGACAAGGGGCTTTGTCCCATTTTATTTCTGCAGACTGCTCTTCTGCTTGAACCATTTTTATTGGTAAAGCAAGTCCAACTGCCGAAGCGGCTGCGGTAGCTGCATTGGCTTTTAGAAACTCGCGACGGCTTATGCTCATGGTGTTTCCTCACTCTTAAATGTATGTAGACAGTATTTTTAAAACTATCTTTGTTTTTATTTACCAAGGTTTTTATTAACAAAAAACTTAACTATCATTGAGTCTAAACCGCGCATTTTTCATGGGTATACCCCAGACTGAGTATACGGGCTGTTTATTGCTGTAGATCACACTAGTAAGTGTGATCTAAAGCACGTTTTTCAATTTGCTCAATTACTTAATTAGCAAATGTAAATTTAATTCTTACGGATTATTGATAGTTAATGGTAAAAGTATAGGACAGATATAGAAAAATCCGTCCTATAGAAGTAGCAGCTTCTATAGGCTTTAAAAAGCGAGGAAGAGGCAAAATTAACTTTGAACATCAATGGTGCTAATAGCCCGTTAGCTCCATATATCCATTACCAGAATGACTGCCTGATACGCTGATCGGGCCTTCCCAATAAGAGATTGTCAGTGGCATATCACTGTTGGGGTTAAGTGCTTTAACGGTGACATCAATATCTTCGCTAGTAATGCTAACCTGCCAACTAATTGGATAGCGACCACTGTCAGTTTGTTGCCAGCTAAGCGGGGTAACTTTTATGTCGTTTGGGTGTGACTTACTATTAATATTTCTGCCGTTACCGTCGAAAAACATTCTGCGGGCACTAAAAAAGGCCTCACTATTACTGTTTCTTAGTTGAAAAAGCATTAGCGCAGAGCCATCATCTAGGCGAATAGAAAACCAGTCCCAGCCTTGCTGGCTTTTAGTAAGGAATTGCGAGCTCCACTCCCTATCAAGCCAAGCCTTTCCTGTGACTATTTCAGTTTTACCATCACGGTTAATAGAACCTGTTAAATCAATAAAAGGCTGGCTGTAATAGTAAGAAGCAACTTCGCCGTTAGGGCTTTTAATACTGTAGCCGTTATCGCCTTGTAGGTTCATTGGCGCGTTACTGGTTAATGATAATTGGTAGCCAAATTTTTCAGTGTTAACCGTTAAATTTGCCGGAAATAACGCATTTGTTTCACTGCGCCACTGCCAATCATCTAACGCGATGGTGAGAGGGTTAGAGCTAACATGAGCCAGTTGTGGATGGGCGCGAGACCATTTCTCTTTGGCTTGATGCTTGGATGCTGAGGTTAATGCAGCGTGTGACATAAACATTTGATTAGTAGCCCAGTTGTTTGGCGCGGCAGTATCAGCAGCAGACAACGCAATTCTGAATTGAGTCCATTGAAGCCCTAGCTCTTCACCCGCCTCAGTGGTCATATTGGCCGTTAAATACCACCACTCTTGCCTAAATTTATCATGGCTTAAATGATCTTGCGGGAAATTGAGTTGATGATCTGGCAGTACTTTGGCGTATTGCTCAAGGCTGTCAGCGTCTTGCGTTAATAGGCTGCCCATACTGGCTTTGTTATCTGACTCTGCTGTTGAATTAGGCTGACAACCCATTTGGCTCAGACAAGCTAACAGTAACCATATTGCGATAAAAGCTGACTGTCGTAGCTTTAGCACTGGGTCAATCTGTCGCTTTTTGATGGCGTTGGTTATCGGGGCGTTATACATTATAAAGCCTCTTGCTGAAGGTTATGAATAAGTGATTTACGGGTTTGCCAGTAAAGTGGGATCGCGATGGCAACGGCGCTGGTAGACAGCGCAATTAACACCACTCGGGCATAAGCTTGCCAATCCCATAGCATGGCAATACTCCAACCAAAGGCTTGTAAAGTGACTTTGTTGATCAGTAAGTAACCCAGTACAGCACCTGTTGGCAGCGCCACTAAACAGGTGAGTAATACAATAAACTGCATTTGAATGAACATCATAAAGCGCAAGCGTGCTTTGCTCACCCCAAGGGCATATAGTTTGGCTAGTGGTGCTTGTCTGGCTTGGGTTAGCATTAAGCATGCACTGAATAATCCAATGGCAGCCACCATTAAGGTGAGGCTATTGAGCACCATGGTGATAGAAAAGGTTTGCTTAAACATGGCTATGGCTTGCTGCTTAATTTTGGCTTGGTTATACATTTGCGCTGTTGAAATTAGCTTGCTATTAACGAGTGATTGTTCAAGCTCGTTTATATCGCCATCATAGCTGGCAGCGATACTTTTAGCTTGCTTGGGCAATTGTAATTGTTGCCATAGTGTATTACCAATTACGACCTGACCCTTAGGGTTACCATAATCAAAGAAGATAGCGCCAATGGTCACGGGGTGTTGATTCGTTTTTGCTGACATGATTGGCAATGTAAAGCTATCGCCAATTTGTAACTTGTATTTAATCGCAATGGGCTCACTTATCATCAACTGATTACCCTGAGTAAATTCAGCCCAGAAGTCATCTGATTGCTGTTTTAGCGAACTGACAATCTTAGTTGAATACAAATCGCGACTCACAAGTTCAACGGGCATATTTTGATAACTGCTATTTACTGTCCACTGTGAATATATACCAGTGACCTTAGGCTGCTTCTCTAAGAAAGACGCAATATCAGTGATGTTTTCGCTTGACGGGCGCATGTATAAATCTGCATGAAGGCGGCTTTCAAGCCAGGTTTTTAAGGTGACTTCAAAACTGCCCACTAGGGTATTCATCGAAATGTTCGCGGTTAGCGCCAATAGCATCGCCATCATGGCTAACGATAACGGCCCGATTAACTCTTTGGTTTCTGCCATCATGTATTGCCATAATCCTGCCGGAAAATACTTAGCCAAACTACTACTGACATAATGCAGTGTTAATGGCAGCAATAGTGGGATAGCGACAATAACAATCCCCATCAGTGCGAGGCTAAATTGATATTGCTCAGTAAACGGAAACAGTGCAGCGCAAATGGTTAATGCCACTATCGCGATGGCAAACAACCAGCGTTGGGTGACCAGCAAACTGCTTGCTTGATTATGTTTGGTGCCAGCTCGGGCGAGGGGTTGTTGCGTTAATTGTCGATACAGTGGCAGGCAGGCGAGTAAACCGGCAAACAAGGTTAACACTATGGCTTGGGCAAACCACTGCCATTGCCAGTTGCCGGGCATTAGCCGAGCGCCATAAAGCTGCTCTAGTGTCATGGCGACCATAGGTTGTAGCCAGACGCTGAGTTGCAGCCCCAGAATAAAGCCTAAGCTTGCACCAATGATCACCAGCACAATGAGCTCAGCGACCAGTGCTAGCATCACATTATGCTTATTAATCCCTAATTGCAGTAATTGTACTAATAATTTTTGCCGCTTCATCAAACTGTAGCGCACGCCGTTATAAGCGATAAATAGCCCTACCACAAAAGCCAGCATACTCATGGCGTTAAGGTTTAAGTGAAAACTACGGGTAAGCTCTTGTAGCGCCTGGCCTTGATCTTGTTCTGTAATACTCGCCTGTTGCTGTAATAGATTTTGACTATTGATTTGCTCAATCAGTGGCTCAGCAGGATCAAACAAAGCAATATAAGACAGCTTATTGGGTTGGTCTAATAGGATTTGCGCTAAAGAGATATCAGCGACAATGGCATTACCTAAGCCATAATCATCATCGACACTGATCACTTCGAGCTTGATAGTGTTAGCGGCTTTATCTTGTGGGTTTTGTAAATAAAACCACCCGTCTTTTGCTATGTTATCCGCTAGGGATTGGCTCATTAACAACACATTGCTGCCTGCTAATAGCTTATCCAGTGGAATATTAATGGGCGTTTTGCTGTTGGTATTCGTTTGAGCTTCAGATGAATGGTTTTGTAAGTTAACTGCAGCAAATAAATCGCTGCCTTGAATTTGCCAGCGCCGCCCTTTATCGTCGACTGCAAGGCCATTAATCACAGCTAAAGCATTACTGATCCCGCTTTGACGCAATCGGAAATAGACCTGCTCATTAATGAGTTGTTGCCCTGCGGCTGGGGTGATCAACAAGCTTGCCCGTTGACTTAATAGTTCGGTGGCTTCGCTGTAACTTCTTACTGCATTTTCATTGGTAGACTTGACGCCTATTAGCAAGGTGACTGCGAGGAGGATACCGAGAAGAATGGCACCAGCTTGTAATGGCGAATGGCGGTAGTGGGCAAAGAAGATTTTTAGTGACAACAGCCATTGTTTGACAGTGATGTCTTGAGCCTGATTACTCATGAATATGGCCTTTTTCTAAATGCCACCTGCGTTTCATATAGCCCGCACAGGTTTCACTGTGGGTTACCATCAACACCGTGGTATTTGCAGCCATGGTAAGCTGGCACATTAGCTCCATTACTTGCTGACCTGCAGCTTCATCTAAATTACCGGTTGGCTCGTCTGCTAGTAATAATGCCGGTTTGTGGATTAACGCTCTGGCAATGGCAACGCGTTGCTGCTGACCACCCGATAAGGTTTCAACAGGTCTTGTTAAAATGTCACTAATCCCAAGCTGCGTAATAAGCTCATCGCCCCAATCACTCCACTTTTGATTATTAAGCTGTAATACAAAACGGATATTATCGATAACATTAAGCGGGGTGAGTAAGTTGAATTGTTGGAAGACAATACCAAGTTGGGCGCGCCTAAACTGGCTCCATTGACTATCTTGCCACTGCGCTGCTTGTTGGTTCATGAGTTGTAACTGACCAGAATCAATTTTCTCAAAACCGGCAATGATATTAAGTAGGGTGCTTTTGCCCGTGCCGCTGGGGCCGGTTAGCGCAATGGTATCACCACGATGCAGGGATAAATCGACACAGTTAAGCACCTGATGGAGTCTATCGCCATCGTTAAAGCCTTTGGATACTTGCGATAGTTGGGTGATCACTGCTGTCATTAGCGTCTCTGGTATTACTTGTAATTACATCATCATACGACAAATAAAATTACTTAGATCGACTTTTCATTGAAATAACCCGTTTATATGTTGATTTTGAAATAATAAAAAAGGCTGAAGAATGAGAAGTAACCTCATCCATCAGCCTTTATTTAATGTTACGGTTAGCAGCCTTTGTTGGCTTTAACCCATATAACCGTTTAAGTTAATCTTCTAACGAATAAGGTAGCGGCTTCACCACTAGCTCACTTTGGTTGTCATTTTTTACTCTTAGTTTTGCATCATTTGGCGTATCGTTAGCCAATACTGCGGTTAATAGCACTTGGCCATTAAATTCAACCGCTTCGATAACTTTACCCGTTCGAAGAAAGCCATCTTCTGAGGCAATTTCAATTTGAGTTTCACTGCTGACAGTTTCAGAGGCACTACCGGATAGAATATACAGGGCGCGTTTATTACCACCGCGGTACTTCATTCTGGCAATGGTTTCTTGGCCCATGTAGCAGCCTTTTTCAAAACTAATACCGTTTACCGCCTGTATATTACACATTTGTGGTACAAACTCACTGCTGTGGTTGTCGTCAATATTGGCGTAACCGGCTTGAATTTCTAATGCTTGCCAAGCTTGGTGGCTAGATAGTGGTTGATTTGAAGCTGTGACTAATTGCTGCGCTTTTTCAGCTGATGTAATCACTATGAAGCGCTCAGCATCTTTTAAAATAATAGCGCCTTCAGCGTGAGTAACTTCATGTTCAATCCGTCCAAATTGCTGCTCAATAAACTCTGTAGCCTTCGTACCAGCAAAGCCTAAAATAACTTGCTTAGCAGTGACATCAGTTAATTCCGCTTTACTGAACACCGCATATTTCTGCCATGAGGCCAAACTTAGCGGTAATACTGATGCTGGCATTAAAATAAAAAGGCTTTCAGCAATTGTGTAGGTTCTAAAGCTAGCAATCATCTTACCCTTAGGATCGCAATGGGCGCCCCAGCGCCACTGAGTTTCTGTCAGCGATACGATATCGGTAGTGACTTGGCCGTGAATAAAGGTTTTACCTTGCTCACCGGTCACTTCAATTAAACCTAAGTGGCTTAAGTTTGAAACCAGTAAGTCGGGCGTTGAAGTTAAGTAATCCCAGTTTGGCTGTGTGGTTGCGAGTGTCATAAAATGATCCCTAAGGTGAGCAACAAAGATAAGCTTTGAGTGTAACGGAATTCAGTGAGGCTCAAAAGAAAAAGCTATCTTCAATTAATTGAAGATAGCTTTAATTCACAATTTAACTGCGAGATAAGCCTAAGGTTAAATCGTTCACCGACTTAGCTTGAATTAAAACAATACGCGGGTACGAATAGTACCTTCAATTGCTTTTAACTCGCCCAGCGCTTGTTCGGCTTGGTTTGAATTGACTTCCATGACCACGTAACCAATATCTGCAGTCGTTTGTAGATATTGCGCAGCAATGTTAATGCCTTTTTCTGAAAACGCTTGGTTAATTTTAATCAACACACCTGGACGGTTGTGGTGAACATGCAATAAGCGCGAGGTGCCTTTATGTTGTGGCAATGACACTTCAGGGAAGTTAACCGCAGACACAGTTGAGCCATTATCAGAATATTTAGCCAGCTTACCCGCGACTTCAATACCGATATTTTCTTGAGCTTCAGCAGTACTACCACCAATATGCGGGGTAATAATGACGTTATCTTGTCCACGTAGTGGGCTAATAAATTCGTCATCATTTGACTTAGGCTCAACTGGGAATACATCAATTGCAGCGCCTGCAATATGGCCTGACTTTAGGGCATCAGAAAGCGCATCAATATCAACCACAGTGCCCCGTGATGCATTGATAAAAAAGCTTTTTGAACGCATTTGTTCAAACTCTGTCGCACCAATCATATTTTTAGTTTGCGCAGTTTCTGGTACATGCAAGCTGATAACGTCTGCTTCATTCAATAGTGTTTCCATTGAATGGATTTGGCTGGCATTACCCAGTGGCAACTTGTCTTCAATATCGAAAAATACCACCCGCATACCGAGGGTTTCAGCCAAAATACCCAGCTGAGTACCTATATGGCCGTAACCAATGACCCCTAAGGTTTTACCGCGCACTTCATAGCTACCATTGGCACTTTTTAACCAACCGCCACGGTGGGCAAGGGCGTTACGCTGAGGAATACCGCGCATCAGCATGATGATCTCACCTAACACTAGCTCAGCCACACTGCGAGTGTTTGAGAATGGCGCATTAAAAACGGGTACGCCTAACTTCTCAGCAGCGGCAATATCAACTTGGTTAGTACCAATACAGAAACAGCCAATCGCGACTAGTTTTTCAGCATGGTTCAACACTTCAGCGGTTAATTGGGTGCGCGAGCGCAGGCCGACAAAGTGAGCATCTTTAATTGAGCGCAGCAACTGGTCTTCAGGAAGGGAAGCTTTGTGATATTCAATATTGGTATAACCTGCACGCTTAAGTACATCGACTGCAGTTTGGTGGACGCCCTCCAACAGCAGGATTTTAATCTTATCCTTGTCAAGCGAGTGTTTTGCCATGGTGTGGGTACCCTCTTATCAATAGTTATGCTTATGTTATGCTGACATTAATGCGCAACCAAAATAGCATTATTTATTGCCATTGTAGAGGGCTAGATGGCTAAAGACTGTGATCTTGGTTTAGAACAATATCATCTAAAGGGAATGTATAGTGAATAAGAAAGTTATATGGGTGGTTATTTTTGCTGTCGTGCTCGTTTGGTCGGTGAGTTCACCTAAAGATATGTTTACTTGGTGGTTAGAAGCACTGCCAGCATTAATCGCCTTACCCATCTTATTTTTTACCCGTAATAAATTCCCCCTAACACCCTTAGCTTACTTATTGATTTTGTTACATTGCTGCGTGCTCATGGTCGGAGCTAAATATACCTATGCCGAAGTACCACTGTTTGATTGGTTGGCTGATGTGATGGGTAGCGAACGTAATAATTATGACAAAATCGGCCATCTTGCTCAGGGGTTTATTCCGGTCATACTGGCAAGAGAGGTGATGCTAAGAAATCACGTCTTACAACCGGGCTATTGGTGTCAGTTTCTATCAGTTTGTTTTGTATTGGCATTTTCTGCTTTTTACGAACTTATTGAGTGGTGGGTTGCAGCTGCAACAGGTGAGAATGCGGAGGCGTTTTTAGGCACTCAAGGCTATGTGTGGGATACACAGTCAGATATGTTTATGGCACTTATAGGTGGTATTAGTGCATTAGTCTTGCTCACAAAGGTACATAATAAGCAGTTAGCATCACTTTAATCAGCTACATTTATAGATCTTGTGACTGTTAAGTTTATTTTTACTTGTTTTATTTTTGGTAACGGCTTGGTTTGCGAGCACTTAATCTATTAATGAGTACTTAAGTATTGCAGAAATACTTTATAGACTAGTTAAAATGCCTTATGGGCTAGTTAAAATGTACTATTATTGCATTATGTTGTTATTATGTTATCAATGTTTCAGGAAGAAACTCGTATAGCCGAGAGATACAGAATACTTTTCAGGGAGAAAAGTGATGAATTCGAATATTGATGAATTAGTCTTCTTACACCAGGTTGCAGCGCCTTGCAACTTGGCTATTTTAGCTGAGTCGATAGGGTTAAAAACCAGGGTAGTGAAACACCCTAGTGAACTTGAAGTAGAACATAATACTAATTGTTTCTATTTGATCGCCCAAAAGGGGGCCGCGCTGGATAGCAAAGGCATTCCGCTGTTGGTATCACGGCTAGTTAATCATGTCCCTGTCGCTTTATATCAAGTTGAACGAGGCTCGTTAGATCAGGAGTCTGCACTATTGTTAGGTGTAAGAGGCTTACTTTATGCCGACCAACGTATGGATTTAATGTTGACCGGGTTACGTAAAATGGTAGCTGATGAGCTTTGGTATGATCGACCGCTAATTAGCAAAATTTTCCGCCGACTAGTACAAAAACTTGATGCTAATACAGAAATCCCCCCAGATACTATCGCAATGCTGCAAATGCTCACTAATCGTGAAAGAACCATTATTCAGCTAGTTTCAAGCGGTGCAAGGAATAAAGAAATAGCCCACAGGCTTTGCATTAGTGAGCACACGGTAAAGGCACATATCTCTTCCATCTTTAGGAAAACTCAATCTCGCAATCGGGTCGAGTTACTGCGTTGGGCACAAACTTATCAAGCCCATTTTGAATTTGCATAAGCCTCGATTAGCGGCAAATAAACTTAAACGTGTTAGTTGAGCGCTAGCGCTTGAGTTAAGCATAATGGATATCTTCTAAGGGATGGCAGCTGTCATCCCTTTTTTATGGAAATCCTTTAAAGTTAAATAGCTTGGCAGTAGACTGAATTAATTACGTATTACTGGAAGTTGATAAATGAGTATTTGGTTTAGAGAAGTCACCCTTGAAGATTGCGCTAAAATGGATAGTGGGCTCCATGGGAAGGGCACATTAATGAAAACCCTTGGTATTAAAATCACTGAAATTGGCGCAGATTATATGGTGGCGACTATGCCAGCTAACCCTTCAGTACATAACCCTTTAGGCATAGTTCATGGCGGCGCTAATGTGGCACTGGCCGAAACCGTTGCCAGTTATGCGGCTAACTTTGTGGTCGACTTTAAGCATTTTTATTGTGTTGGCCAAGAAATTAATGCCAATCACTTAAAAGCGTCACGAAATGGTGAGTTAATTGCGACGGCAAGAGCAGTGCATATCGGTAAACGTAGCTCGGTATGGGAAGTGCTAATCAATAATTCTGCAGGTGAGTTATGTTGTATTTCTCGGATGACTGCGGCTGTAGTAGCTAGAAAAGTCAGCGCTTAATAGGCAATTATTAACTACACTGAATAAAGTCAAACCCCTTAAAAGGAATCATAAATGGAAGCTGCAACAGTATGGGAATGGGTGGGTTATTTAGCCTCTGCCGTGGTGGCTATTTCATTGATGATGGCTAATATAAAAAAATTACGCTGGTGGAACCTTATTGGTGCAGCGCTTTTTGTCGCTTATGGTTTGGCGATAGGTGCCATCCCAGTGGCATTAGTGAATTTTTTTATTGTATTGATTGATATTTATTATTTAATAAAACTGTATAAAGAACCTGAAACTAGATCAGAATAAACCCTTTAAGTTTGTCGTTTTATCTACGTATATAGTTGCCTTCTAGTTGCACAGGTAATCAGCTTGTAAACTATTGATGCAATATTTACACTTAATTTGGTGTGAGATCAGTAATGACTCAATTGTATTTAAATATCATTAAATGGTGAGGCGAATGCTTCGCCATTTTTTTTGCTAGTGAATCGTAAAAATAGATTGTAGCAATTCATCTTAATCGTTTTAACTTTATTTTCGCTGCGGTTATTATGATTTCAATGAAACGCAGCCAGGAGAAATATCGTGGCGACAGTATTTGATTTAATTGAGCAGTGGCTAGATGCCGCAAATCAGGAGTAACAAATGGATAATAGCAATTACTTAACTAGCCAAAATGGTGCCCCAATAGCTGATGACCAAAATTCATTATCAGCAGGTGAGCGTGGTCCATTATTATTACAAGATTGGCACTTAATTGAAAAATTAGCCCACTTTAACCGTGAGCGTATTCCTGAGCGAGTCGTACATGCAAAAGGTACCGGTGTTTATGGTACTTTTACCTTAACTAAAGACCTAAGTGATTTCACCTTGGCTGATCACTTTAATGGTGTGGGCAAGCAAACTGAGACCTTCATTCGCTTCTCAACTGTTGGCGGCGAGATGGGTAGCGCCGATGCAGAGCGTGATCCTCGTGGTTTTGGTTTACGTTTTTATACTGCCCGCGGTAATCATGACATTGTGGGGAATAACACTCCGACATTCTTCTTACGTGACGGCATTAAATTCCCTGACTTTATTCATACCCAAAAGCGTAACCCGCAGACTAATTTGAAAGATCCGCAAGCAATGTGGGATTTCTGGTCATTAAACCCAGAAGCCATGCATCAAGTGACTATCTTAATGTCAGATCGCGGTATTCCTGCTAATTACCGTCAAATGCACGGCTATGGTTCACATACTTTCTCATTATGGAATGCCAAAGGTGAGCGTTACTGGGTGAAGTTCCACTTTAAATCACAGCAAGGTGTGGTGAACTTAACCGCAGAGCAAGCTGACATTTTAAAAGGTATTGATCCAGACTCATCGCAACGTGACATGGTGGCAGCAATCGCCGATGGTAATTTCCCTAAGTGGGCTGTAAAAGTGCAGATAATGCCTGAAGCAGACGCCAATAATTATGCAATAAACCCATTCGATTTAACCAAAGTATGGCCACATGCAGATTATCCATTAATTGAAATTGGCGAACTTGAGTTAAATCGTATGCCAGACAACTACTTTGCTGAAGTTGAGCAAGTTGCATTAGCACCAAGTAACTTGGTTCCTGGTGTCGGCGCTTCACCTGATAAAATGTTGCAAGCGCGTTTGTTCTCTTATGCAGATGCTCAGCGTTACCGTATTGGGACTAATTACAACCAATTACCGGTAAATTGTCCTCATGCCGCTAAAGCTAACCATCATCAACGTGCAGGGGCTATGGCAGGGACACAATGCCCATATAACGGCAGTCAAACTGGTGCAGATTCAAGTGCTAATTACGGCCGAAGCACTGCAACGGCAGCACTTCAAGAGTCGTCTCAATTTATTGAGCCGCCACTAAGACTTGATGGCGAGGCTGCAAGATATAGCCGTTATGACCAAGATGACTATACTCAGGCGGGTAATTTGTACCGCATCTTTAGTGAAGAAGAAAAGCAGCGTTTAGTTGAAACCATTGCAGGTACATTGAGCCAAGCAAGTGAAGATGTGCAATTGAGAATGGTTGAGCATTTCTTAAAAGCTGATAGCGATTATGGTCAACGCATCAAAACACTTTTGGAAGCATAATGCTTGGTAATTTGATTGTTAAGGTATTAGATAGAGACTGTAACTAATTTTGTGTAACTGCTTATCAACACGTACTCTATAGAGAGTCAAGGATAGGCAGATACTCATGAACAAAAAAGATATTGAAGCTTTTGCTAAAGAAGCTGCTAAAAGCATTAAAACACCAGAAGACTTAAACCAATTCAGTCAGATGCTCAAAAAGATAACGGTCGAAGCCGCTCTTAATGCCGAAATGGATGACCACCTGGGCTATGAGAAACACCATAAATCGACTTCTGCTAATAGCCGTAACGGTAAAACCAGCAAGCGCATTCAAACTGAAGATGGTCAATTTGAGCTTGATACGCCGCGAGACCGTGAAGGCAGTTTCGAACCTCAGTTAGTTAAAAAACACCAGTCCAGATTTACCTCTATGGACGATAAAATATTGTGGCTCTACGCTCAAGGCATGAGTACTCGTGATATCGTTCAAGCCTTTGATGAATGGTACGGCGCAGAGATATCACCCACGTTAGTTTCTCGCGTTACCAACGCCGTTCTAGAGCAAGTTATTGAATGGCAAAGTCGACCTTTAGATGCCATTTACCCAATCGTTTACCTTGATTGTATCGTCGTAAAAATCCGTCAGGATAAGCGCGTTATTAACAAATCTATTTTCTTAGCGTTAGGCATTAACCTTGAAGGTCACAAAGAGCTAATGGGGCTTTGGATAGCTGAAAATGAAGGGGCTAAATTTGGGTTAGGTGTCCTCACTGAACTACAGCAACGAGGCGTTGAGGATATTCTCATCGCTTGTGTTGATGGCTTAAAAGGCTTCCCTGATGCTATCAATACCGTTTATCCAGATACTCATGTACAGCTCTGTATCGTACATATGGTCAGAAATTCATTAAAGTACGTATCGTGGAAAGACTACAAGGCAGTCACTGCGGACCTTAAAAGCATCTACCAATCAACAACGGAGGAGGAAGCTTTACTTGAATTAGACCGTTTCAGCGATACCTGGGATGAGCAATACCCCCAAATCAGCAAGTCATGGCATAATCATTGGCACAACTTAAATACGTTTTTCAATTATCCTCAGGATATTCGTAAGGCCATTTACACAACCAATGCTATAGAGTCGTTAAATAGCGTGATTAGACGAGTGTTGAAAAAACGTAAGGTATTTCCTAATGATGACTCGGCCAAGAAAATGATTTACCTTGCGATAAAAGAAGCCAGTAAAAAATGGACCATGCCCATCCGAAACTGGCGTACTGCGATGAGCCGATTTATTATTGAGTTCGAAGACAGAATTGTGAAGCATATTAACTAAATTGCAGTTACACAGAATCTGTTACACCCTCAAGTAAATACCTGTTGTTAACTATGTAAAAGGACTTAGGTCTTCCTTTTTTATTTATCTTGTTCTGGTTTACCTGCATAGTCAGTTTACTCATCATTTCATTTGTTGATGGGTAGTTTTATATGTGATTACTCAATTAATATCGCTCTTCAAATTGTTTGCTAGCCTCAAAACCCTCTTGTATGGCTGTAATGCTACACCATTGCAAAATCCTTGCGTTAAAGTAATTATCAATATGTTGCGTAATTGTTTATTAACGCGCGTGTAGGCCTTTAAATGCCTAAGTCTCTTGCTAGTGATAATCTCCTTCTGCTACTGTCGAAATCGACCATATCAATAAGACTTGGTAAAACGACCAATAAATAAAAACCATACGGGACTCATGTTTTGAACTTAAAAATACTTGGCTCAATCGCCATTGTTGCAGGAACTGCTATTGGTGGGGGGATGTTAGCTTTACCACTTGCTACCGCAGCGCTAGGTATTATGCCTGCGATTTTATTGCTGGTAGTTATCTGGGGATTATCAGCTTATACCTCTTTATTAATGTTAGAAATTAACTTACGTACTGGTGTGGGTGATAACGTCCACGCCATTACAGGCAAAACCTTAGGCAAGGTTGGTCAACTTATTCAAGGCGGATCGTTTTTAAGTTTGTTATTTGCCCTGACCATGGTGTATCTAATGGGCGGATCATCGCTACTTGAATCTCGCTTAGAGCCATTATTAGGTGTCGATTTAAATAACCAAGTGTCAGTACTGCTATTTACGTTAGTATTTGGTGGCCTAATTGCCGTTGGCGTGAAGTGGATTGATAAAGTCTCTCGTGTGCTGTTTACTGCGATGATCGTGTTACTGGTTCTAGTGGTGGCATTTTTGCTACCAGAAGTGAACCTTGTAGCATCATTAAGTAATTTTTCAGCCAATGTAGCCGAAGGCGATAAACTAGACCAACTGTGGTTAGCGGCTATTCCTGTGGTATTTACCTCATTTGGTTTTCACGTTTGTATTGCGACGATTGTGCGCTACCTAGAAGGTGATGCGGTTTCATTAAGAAAAGTGTTATTGATTGGTTCTACCATCCCGCTAGTTTGCTATATCTTATGGATATTAGTCACCTTGGGTACCTTAGGCGGTGAGACTGTCAATGGTTTTGCAGGCTCGTTACCTGCACTAGTTAATGCATTACAAGCTGTAGCTAACTCCGCAGTTGTCAGTCAATTTATTGATTTATTTGCCAACCTTGCACTCGTGACTTCTTTCTTAGGCGTTACCATGAGCTTGTTTGACTATGTTGCCGAGTTAACCCGAGCAAAAGATGATAAAGCAGGCCGTGCTAAAACTTGGTTAGTCACTTTCGTGCCGCCACTATTATGTGCTTTATATTACCCTGATGGCTTTTTCCAAGTGCTCGGCTTTGCGGCCATACCGTTAGTGGTTATGATTATCTTCTTGCCGATAGTCATGGCATTAAAACTGCGTAAGCAACAATTAGGTGGCTATGAAGTGTGTGGTGGCAAGCTTGCCTTAGCTATCGCAGGTCTATTAGGTTTGTTGATTGTGGTTGCTCAGTTGATGGTGGCTTTAAGCTAAAAAAGCCAATAAATGAAGCTGTGTTGTCGATAAGCTTTGTAACGGCATTTTTCAAAGACTATTTCTTTGTAGAAACAATATGATAAAGTCAGGCTATCCGCCTGACTTTTTTATGCCTTAAATCTGAACATTGTTGCTTCAATATGACATTGTGACCGCATTAAAATACAGGCAATTTGGGGCTCTTTTATTAAAAATGGAATAATAATGAAAACATGGTTATTAAGCGCTGCAATTTTGGCAACATTTGCCAGCCAAGCAGACGAAGGAATGTGGCAGCCTTATCAGCTACCTGCAATGGCTGATGAGCTTAAAGCAAAAGGATTGGAGATTGATGCCAAATCGATTTCAAAATTAACCGAATTTCCAATGAATGCCGTGATTAGCCTAGGTGGCTGCACAGCATCATTTGTGTCGCCTAAAGGCTTGGTTGTTACTAATCATCATTGTGCTTATGGCGCTATTCAGTACAACTCAACCCCAGAGAACAACCTGTTACAAGATGGTTTTTTAGCTAAAACTTATGCAGAAGAATTACCTGCTACACCGGGTTCACGTATTTATGTTACTGAAGCTGTAACTGATGTCACCGCTAAAATAAAAGACGGTGAAATGAGCAAAACTGGTAATGACTTTTACAAAGGCATTGAGCAAAAAGAGAAATCATTAGTCGCAGAGTGTGAAGCGCAAGATGGTTACCGCTGTAAGGTTTATAGTTTTCATGGCGGTCTTGAGTATTACTTAGTTAAACAGATGGAAATCCGCGATGTTCGCCTAACTTATAATCCTGCAGCCAGTGTGGGTAAATATGGCGGCGATATCGATAACTGGATGTGGCCACGTCACACTGGCGATTTTTCATTCTACCGTGCTTACGTCGGTAAAGATGGTAAGCCTGCCGATTTCAGTAAAGATAATGTCCCATACGAGCCTAAAAGCTTTCTTAAAGTGTCTGCAAAAGGCGTAAGCGAAGGGGACTTTGTTATGGTGGCAGGTTACCCCGGCCGTACTAACCGTTATCGCATCGCGAATGAAGTCGAAAACCAATTTGAGTGGGCTTATCCGCAAGGTAAAGTGTTGCGTGAACGTTTAATTGAAATCATCAAAGACACAGCCCCAGAAGGCAGTGATGAGCGAATTAAATATGAAAGCTCAATTGCAGGATTAGCCAATTACGCTAAAAACTTTACTTCGATGATTGAGTTTTACGGTAAATCTACCATGTTAGATGAGCGTAAAAGTTTAGAGCAAAAATTAGCTAAGTGGATTAGCAAAGATAGCAAGCGTCAGGCGAAATATGGTGAAACATTAGCTCAGTTAGATAAGTTAATTGCCTTAGACCAACAAGGCCAAGAACGTGACTTACTGCTGAGTTACATGGGGTATTCAACCATGAAGAACACCGCTGAGCGCCTATATCGTTTAGCTCATGAAAAAGCGTTACCGGATATGCAGCGTGAGCCTGGCTATCAAGAACGCGACATGACTCAGTTTACCTCAAGTATGGAGCGTATTGACCGTCGTTATGCTGCCAGCGTTGATAAAGCCATGTTAGCAGACTTACTCAAGCGTTATGCCGCTTTGCCAACCTCTGAGCGTTTAGCTGATTTTGATAAGGCTTTCTCGATTGGTAAAAACTTCGATGAAGCCAAGCTAATGAAAACCCTTGATAGCATGTATGCCAATACCACACTGTCAGATAAAGACGTCCGCTTAGCTTGGATGAATAAGTCGGTAGCTGAGTTTAATCAGTCGAAAGATCCGTTTATTCAATATGCGGTGATGACCTTTGATGAAAAAATGCAACGCGAACAAGCGCAAAAACAACTTGCTGGAGACTTAATGAAAGTGCGTCCACAGTATATGGATGCGGTCATTGCCTATAATCGTGAGCTAGGTAAACCGGTTTACGCTGATGCTAACTCAAGCTTACGAGTCACGATTGGTAACGTAAAAGGATACTCGCCCCAAGATGGTTTAGTGGCGGCGCCGTTTACTCGTCTTGAAGGTATTGTTGCGAAAGATACTGGTGCAGCTCCATTTGATGCACCGACTAAGCAACTTGAGCTTATTAAGCAAAAGCAGTACGGCGATTTCTACATGAAATCAATCGATTCTGTACCGGTTAACTTCTTATCGACTTTAGATACCACTGGTGGTAACTCAGGTTCTCCAACTTTGAATGGCCGCGCTGAATTAGTGGGTTTACTGTTTGATGGCGTTTACGAAAGCATCATTGGTGACTGGGGTTATGATCCTCAAACTAACCGCTCAATCCAAGTGGATAGCCGTTACATGCTGTGGGTGATGAAGTATTTAGATAATGCTGACAACTTACTTGAAGAAATGGACATCGTAAAATAATTGATAAGCAGCTACAACTTAAGTAGCTGCTGCAGTGTGACTAATTCTGCGGCCTCTAGGGGCCGCATTTTTGTTTCTGGCAACTGAGCAAGCTGACAATTCATCATGCTCACTCTTAGCAAATCAACAACGTGATAGCCCAGCGCTTGGGACATTCTGCGAATTTGTCGATTAAGCCCTTGGGTTAACGTTATCTCAAATTGGCACTCGCCAATGACAGAGACCTTACAAGGTTTAGTGGTCACATCTCGATAGCTGACTCCTGCACTCATTAACGCGGCAAAATCATTTTTAAGTGGTTTATTTACCGTGACTTGATAGACTTTTTCATGGCCAAAATCAGGATGCATCAGTCGATGAGTTAGCGCGCCATCATTTGTCAGTAGTAATAATCCGCGCGAGTCCTTATCTAATCTTCCTGCAGGGTACAGCCGGGGTGAAGCGGGTAAGTGATGGATTAAACTGGAGGCTAACTCAGGTAATAAGCGGCAATCAATGCCCACGGGTTTGTGATATAGCCAATATTGTTTGCTCTCTAGTGGCGCAATAGTTTCACCGTCTAGTAAAATATTGGGGTTTACCACATTGGGGCTGACGCGATCTAACGCTGAGGCGATTTGACCATTAAAGCACACTCTACCTGCGGCAATAAGCCTTTGGGCTTGGCGCCTTGAGCAGACTCCGCAGTGAGCTAAATACTGCTCTAAGCGCATATTATTGGCCAAAATTAGTTTCCTACAAGCGATAAGTTGGCAAGGTGATGTTGCTGCTTAATACGGTTTTTCATATCAATGGCTAACACCATACACCACAAAATATTGGTTTGAGTTAGTACCCACATCACCAAGGACATCCAACAAATGTCACTGGTAGCATGGCTACATGGATCAAAATCTAATGTCGACCAGTTAAGCAAAGACATCAATATTATTGAAAATATTAACCCAATAATATTTAGAGCGAATAATGGACTGGTTAAAGCGCTACGCTTGCGAAAGTATTCCATAAAGCAAAAACAATGCAGCAAAAAGGTGCAAATGAGATAACCGGTTGAAAACAGACGGTGTTGCTCTAAAAAGTTAATTGGAAAGATACCAATGAGTACAATTAATACGCCTAAGGTAGCGCCAGTGACGGTAATACCTCGGCTGTAGCCATCTTCAAAGACAAAGTAGCGCGCTGACATAGCCAGTATTAAACACATTCCAGCAATGACTAATGACATATTGTAAACAATGGCTAACGGTGAACTCATATAGTCACCTAAGGTATCAGCTCTAATGCTCAGTGGGTTAATACCCAAACGAGACACTTCAGCAATTAACGCCGCCCCAATGCCAAGGCCACTAATTACAGCAGTCGCTAAAGACATGAAAATAATCATTAAATATAAATCGTAATGTTTATTAAACTGAATTGATTGGCTCATGGGTTGTTTGATATGCAAATGTTAACTTTAGACTAACACTTTTAAACCGCTCTTTTATATAAAATAAAACCTGAGTTCAACCATCATTAAGTCGGTTGTTCTCAGGTTTTATGCCGTTGGTTTGACAGTGAATTAAGCGCGTTTACGCAATATCACAATTGAAATAGCAACCACAGCTAAAATCATACAATACCAAGCGTGTGAAATAGCAGCTAATGGGCTAATGGCAAAGGTTGATGCTATCAATAGTGCTTGAGCGCCATGGGGAATTAACCCTTGAATGATACAAGCAAAGATATCTAAAACACTCGCCGCGCGCTTAGGTGCAACGCCATGCTTGCTGGCTAAGTCTTTGGCAATGTCACCGACAACCACAATCGATACCGTATTGTTAGCGACACACACATTGGTTGCTGCAACCATACCTGCCATACCTAGTTCAGCAGCGCGGGGTGATGCGTCACCTTTGGCTTTAGAGAAGCGGGCAATCAAAGATTCAATCTTCTGGCTTACAAAGGTTAAACCGCCTTGTTGTGTCATCAGCGCAGCTAAACCACCAACAAGCATAGATAGAATGAAGATTTCTTGCATGTTGGTGAAACCAGCATAGATATCTTGACCAAATTGGACCGCACTATAATCCATAGTGAACAGGCCTGTAGCGCCAGCTAGCAGTATGCCTACGGTTAGTACCACAAACACATTAACCCCTGATACTGCTAAAAATAATATCGTTAGGTAAGGAATAACGTTAATGAAGTCAATTTCTTGGGCGGCAATGTCAGCTTGTCCCTGACCCGCAATAGCAAATAACACTAAGGCAATTGCTGATGCAGGCAGCGAGAAAATTAAGTTCTCACGGAACTTGTCTTTCATTTCACAGCCCTGAGTACGGGTTGAGGCAATGGTGGTATCAGAAATAATAGATAAGTTATCACCAAATAATGCACCAGATAATACTGCGCCAGCCATTAATGCATAATCAATTTGCGCTTGATCAGCAACGCCTAATGCAATCGGCGCTACCGCTGCAATGGTACCCATTGAGGTGCCCATCGCGGTAGCAATGAAGGCAGCAATAACAAAAAAGCCGGGTAATAATAAGTTCGATGGGATCATTGATAAGCCCAGCGCAACCGTAGCATCAACACCACCAGTCGCTTTAGCGACAGAGGCAAAGGCGCCTGCCAATAGATAAATCAGACACATAGCAATAATATTGCTGTGACCAATACCGGCAATGAAAGTATCAATGGATTGATTTAATTTTTGCTTAGACAGTAATAACGCCAAGATAATCGCCGGTAAAATCGCGATAACACTAGGTAACTGATAAAAAGCAAAGTCTACACCTTGGCTTTGAAAGTAAACCCCAGCGCCAATAAATAAGGCTAAAAAAGCAAATAGTGGCAGTAAAGCAACAAAGGAGGCTGGGCTGGTGGCCGATTTTTGTGTTTGTGTGGTCAAGTGAGTCTCTCTTATTATCTTATTCAATTCATTGATGGTTATTGGTGCTGCACCAATAGGCTGCGAGTTACTTTAGCAATCCATGTTATTTCAGTTTCAATGATGATAGCTTGTGCAATGATAGTCAGCATAGGAGATCTACAAATTAGTGTCAATCTAGACGTCTAGACTTCTTTGCTTCTAGGGTTGGTTTTACTTTAATGGCACATGCTAACTGTATTTGCAGCACAATAAAGTATACATCTCATTAACCTTGAGGCGGTTTGGTGGCTGTATTTTGACCTTTAACAGCCGCTGCAATATTATCGGCGTTCATTGATGCAAGAGCCCCTTGATGATGAAACCAGATAGAATGACTGCAATGCAGCAACTTATAAACCAAGTTAAAGATACCTTTCCCTTAGATGATCCTGCTTTAGCCGTATGTGGTTTTAATAGTAGCTGTATTGGCTGTCCCAAAAAACTGCTTGAAATTGTTGATAGTGAAGTGAGTTATTGGCAATCATCGCTGGACAATAATGCCACCCCGAGCTTTGGCGATTTAGAAAAATTTGCCAAGTTATGTAAAAACGTTCATCGAGGTTTAAAGCGCAACGGTTTGTTTGATAGTCAATAGTGCGAATATTGCCTGTGAGGGCTTGATGGTTATTAGGATTGTTATCAAGCTGCCTTTTACTACCTCACTTTCCTGCCTCAAACTCCCATATCCGCTGTAATTTTAGATTTCATTTTTTCCCTTAAGATGGTTAGCATTGCCTAAGCTATGTTGATAACCGATAACTGACTAGCGAAATTGATAAAGCGTACTGTTGTGGCACAAAGCAATAGGCTATCTTAGCGAGGTAGCCTCACTATAGGAATAATAATGGCACTGACACTTTCGCAAATTGAAGCTTTTTGTTTGGTCGCAGAGCTGGGCTCTGTGTCAGAAGCGGCGAGACAAACAGAACAGAATCGCACCAAAATGACCATGGCGATTAAAGCGATGGAAAAAGATCTCGATACCGCATTATTTGATCGCACCGGTAACCAAGTCACATTGTCCGAAGCAGGTAAGGCTATTTATAAAGATTGCCAAAGTATGCTGACAGCGGCGCAGCGGATCCGCCAAACCTGTCGTCAAGTTAAAGGTGAGTTTGCTGCAGAAGTATGGATTGCCCGTGACGACTCTTTACCTGACGATATTTGGTTAGAGTTGACTCATCAGCTTAATAATCACTTTCCAGCAACCTCATTTAATATTGTGCTGGCCTCCACCGGCGATCTGGCCAATTTAGTTGAAACTGAGCAAGTTAATTTTGCTTTTGGAATTGACTATGAAAGCACTGATAGTGCCATGGTGACATCACATCCTTTAGGTAAAATTCGCATGATGTCAGTGTGCCGTCATGACCACCCCTTGGCAGCAAAACGCCGAGTGTCAGATGAAGACTTGCGCAGCGCCATGCAAGCATCAATGGTATATTTAAATGAAAAGTCCAATCCTGAATTACAGCCTTTTTCCCGTAACTATATTGGTTTTTCAAGTTTTGATTACATTCTTAGCTCCATTCAAACTGAAGATGCTTGGGGTGTAATGCCTGAGCCCTTGATTAAACATTTATTGAGGCAGCAATCCATTGCGGTGATTAAGCATACTTACGGTTTATTGCAGGAAGACTATTGCATGTTTGCAGCAAGTGGCCTTAATGAGCATCCCGCGACAAACTGGTTAGCCGATCAGTTAAATGACTATCTATTTGCTTTTTAATCTTGTGTTCATGATAAGCCCATCCTCGATGGGTCATTAAATCAAACTGTTCAACTGGTCCATTTCAATAACCAGCTATCACCTTTGTATTAGCTTATTCGTGTTATTTCGGATTCATGCCAAGCACTCACTGTCAATATAATTGACAGATGGTTGCTAAACTAAGTCATTGAATAGCCTTGCTATAATAATATTACTATCAAAATAACCTCACAGACGTTGAGTTTGTCATTGCTGATTTAATACAGAATGCCAAACTGTACTCAATTACCTATACGGGTAAATGATTAATTTTATGAGGAATTCATATGTGTGTGCCATCTCAAGCAATAGAGCAAAAAGTGTTGATACTGTCTTCAGTATTTGCGCTGATGTTTGCTGTAGGCGGCTTGGCGGTTGGGCTGATATTGGGTTCCTTAGTCATAGCCTTTGATGGTTTATACTCGTTAATTAGTTTGCTGTTAACTATTTTGTCACTGCTCGCCGCTAAGCTTATCCATTCCCCGAAAGATAAGCGTTTCCCCAATGGTAAGGCGATGTTTGAACCTATTGTTATTGCGATCAAAGGTGTGGTGATTATGTGCCTAGTGATTTATTCACTGTTCGGCGCAATCGATAGTTTAATACAAGGTGTCAAGCCGTTAGACATTGGTGTAGCGAGTGTTTTTGGGCTGGTAAATACCCTTGGTTGTGGTTTTGCTTGGTGGAAAATAACCCAAATGAGCCGCGAGTCGCACTCAGGGTTAATTGAAGCAGAAACTAAGCAGTGGCAGATGGATACTTTGCTCAGCATGGCTATTACGCTGGGGTTTGTTATCGCATGGGGCTTAACGCAAACTTCGCTGGCTCAATATGCAGGTTATGCCGATCCACTCATGATGATATTAATTTCAGCTTACTTTTTGAAAGTTCCTTTTTCTATGGTGAGTCAAGCGGTCAAAGAGTTATTGCAAATGGCACCACAACAAGAACTGATTGCAGAAGTATCCAAAGGCATGAAAGAAGTTGATAGCCAAGAAACCCTGCATTTAGGCAGTGTCGTCAAAGTGGGAAATGAGCTTAGAATTGATATCAATGTCGTACCTAGTGAAGAGTCAATTATAAAGACCGGTGATATCAAAGTATTTCAGCAAAATCTCAAGCAAAAGTTATCAGCGCTGCCATACAAGTTAGAGCTTAAAATGAATATTGCCATTTAACCATTTAGTCATCAAGCTATTGCTAGTCACTACAATAACCATATTCGATTATTGGTACCATTTGAGTCTTAACGAAGACTCACTTATCCGCCGCAACAACCACTAACTTGCTCATTACGCTTCATTTAGCGAGACAAACTTGATGCTAAATACGGCCTTTCAATAATGGCTTTTTTGCGCTATCTAGGTGCAGCTTGCACTACTTACAACCATTTTCAAAAAATCTAATTAGATTAGTGCGTTGATTTATAAGCATTTATCAACCTTGGTATGAAGTTGGCTTATTAGCAGTCAACTACATAACTATAGGGAATGGACTATGTCATATATCGAGCCAAAGGAGTTTGCTACCAAGATGGTAGATGCTGGGGAGCAAAAAATCTTCATGTCGACACGAGATACATTAGTTAGGGCATTTATGGCTGGCGCGATACTGGGACTTGCCGCTTTTTTTGCCATTACCGTTATCGTGAAAACAGGTAGCTTGTTAGTCGGATCATTATTATTCCCGGTTGGGTTTATTATGCTGTATCTGATGAAGTTTGATTTGCTGACAGGTGTATTTACCTTAGTGCCTTTAGCTGTCCTTAACAAGCGACCGGGATGTACCTGGGAGCAACTTTTTAGGAATTGGGGGTTAGTGTTTGTGGGGAATTTTGCCGGCGCGTTAACCGTGGCATTTTTTGCATCCTATATCCTGACTTATGGTTACAACACTGACGGTGGAGTATTAGCGGCTAAAGTGAGCTCAATTGGTGAGTCACGTACGTTAGGGTATCAAGAGCATGGCGTGGCAGGCTGGTTTACTATTTTTATTCGCGGCATGTTGTGTAACTGGATGGTGTCTATGGGAGTGGTAGGCGCTATGATCTCAACCTCAGTGAGCGGCAAAATGGCTGCAATGTGGATGCCTGTGATGCTGTTCTTCTTTATGGGTTTTGAGCATTCAATCGTTAATATGTTCCTATTTCCATTTTCAATGATCATGGGCGGTGACTTTACTGTTAGCGACTACCTATTGTGGAATGAAATTCCAACGGCATTAGGTAATTTAGTCGGCGGCTTTTTACTCGTGGGCTTACCTTTGTACTTAACCCATGTTAAGACAAGCCCTGAGCGTAAAACTGCTGCTGAAAAAGAAAGCTTAGCTTTATAAGCAGTGCTAAGGCCTATCCTTGTCTCGATTGGGCTTTGTTATGGCGATTCAAGTGATACCTGCTTACTTAATTAATGGTAAGCCGTTGATGGTTTTATCGGTAAATACTATTAGCTTGAACACTATTAACCTAAATAAAATAGCTTGAACAAAAAAATGCCCGCAGCTGCGGGCATTTTTATGGTTTCAAACCTGCTAATTATTAGTCTTCAGCATCACCAAGGGACAATAACGTCGCGTTACCGCCAATGGCAGTAATATTGTTGGTGCGGGTTTTTTCAGTAATAAAACGAGTAAGGTAGTGTGGTCCGCCTGCTTTGGGGCCAGTACCTGATAAACCTTGACCGCCAAAAGGCTGTACACCCACTACTGCGCCAATTTGGTTACGATTAATATAGACGTTACCCACATCAACCTTGTCTGCAAGATTTAACGCATGGCCTTCATTGCGGCTATGAATTCCTAAAGTAAGACCAAAGCCGGTGCTGTTTATCTCGTCAATAACCGCGGCTAAATTAGCGGCTTTATAACGAATAACGTGCAAAATTGGCCCGAAATGTTCTTTCTCAAGCACTTTAATTGAATCAATTTCTACCGCTGTTGGCGACACAAAGTGGCCATTTTCAGTGCCTGCGGGTAAGTCGATTTTCTTAATTAACTTACCAACTTGCGAGATATGATCAATATGGGCATTTAGGTTCGCTTTTGCAGTGGCATCAATCACAGGGCCAACGTCAGTTTGAACAAAGCTTGGGTTACCAATACTGAGCTCTTCCATCGCGCCTTGCATTACATCTAATACGCGATCGGCAATATCTTCTTGTAAGAACAGCACTCGCAATGCCGAGCAGCGCTGGCCTGCACTGGTAAACGACGATGAAACCACATCTGCAACCACTTGTTCTGCTTGTGAGGTCGAGTCAACTATCATCGCATTTTGACCGCCAGTTTCAGCGATGAGCGGAATGATAGCACCTTCACGATTAGCTAATGTGCGGTTAATCAATTTAGCAGTGCCGGTTGAACCAGTAAAGCACACACCGCCAATACGTTCATCAGCGGTGATCGCTGCGCCAACAGTAGCGCCAGTGCCTGGTAAGAACTGCAGTACATCGACAGGAATGCCTGCTTCATGAGCTAATTGCACTGCGCGGTAACCTACTAATGAAGTTTGCTCAGCGGGTTTGGCAATCACGGTATTACCAGCAGCTAGCGCCGCAGTAACTTGGCCCAAGAAAATCGCTAATGGGAAGTTCCAAGGGCTAATACAAACAAAGATGCCGCGGCCTTGAATGAATAGTTCATTTAATTCACCCGTCGGCCCAGGAAGCAAAGTTGGCGCCGCCATCATTTTCTTGGCTTGAATAGCATAGTAGCGACAAAAATCTACTGCTTCACGGACTTCATCAATGCCATCTTGTAAGCTTTTACCTGCTTCACGAGTACAAAGGGCAATCAGTTCTTCGCGGTTCTCTTCAAGTAAGTCAGCCAGTTTTTGCAGTGCAGATGCACGCTGCTCAACGGGGGTATGACTCCAACGATGAAAAGCGCCATGGGCAGAACTTAATGCAGCTTCAATTGCCTGATTATTGGCAAAAGCTACTTGTCCCACCGTTTTAGTGGTGTCAAATGGGCTGAGTACATTTTTGGTTTCGCCGCTTAAGGTCTCGCCATTGACTAATGGCCCAGCAGTCCATTGGGTATCGTTAAATTGGTCAACGCCGGCAAAAAATGGCGCAGACTCAGAAATGATGTTCATGTTTAATCCTTTAGAGTTTTTACGTTCTATACCAAAAATATCTTCCGGCAGAACAATTTTGTTATTAGCTAAAGTTTTATAAGCTTTTAAAGTGCTTAATGGATGCACCACTAAGCTTTCGATAGGGGTTTTCGGGTCCACTAATTTGTGAACAAACGAGGTGTTAGCGCCGTTTTCTAATAGGCGCCTTACCAGATAAGGCAGTAGATCTTTATGGGCACCAATAGGCGCGTAGATACGCACGGATTTTGCGCCACTTTCAGCCAGCATAGTGTCGTAGAGCTCTTCACCCATGCCATGTAGGCGCTGGAACTCATAGTGACGATTCGCGCCCATCGCACTGATACTGGCAACTGTTTGGGCATTATGGGTGGCAAATTGCGGGTATATGGCGCCTGTAGTGGCGTCAGAGAGTAAATAACGAGCACAGGCTAAATATGATACGTCCGTGCCGGCTTTGCGAGTGTAAAGTGGGTAGCCACCGTCGCCAGCTTGCTGAGCCCATTTTAACTCACTGTCCCAATAAGCGCCTTTTACTAGTCTCACTGGAATTTCATCGCCTTGCTCGCGGGATAACTTAGTTAACCAACATAATACCGGCAGGGCACGTTTTGAGTAGGCTTGAACCACAATCCCCAGTAAGCCCCAACCTTGAGTTTCGTTGGCGTTATATAGCTTCTGGAATAACTTGAGTGATAATTCAAGGCGATCCATTTCTTCGGCATCGATTGAAATACCGATGTTGAGCTCGCGCGCTTGCACGATGAGTTTAATGACAGTGTCATATAATTCACTGAGTACACGTGATTCATTGGCGACTTCATAGCGTGGATGCAGCGCCGATAATTTGATTGAGATTGTGGGGCGAGGAGCGCTTGATAGATCGTATTCTTGTGCGCCTAATTCAGCAATCGCATGGCTATATTCAGTGTAATACTTATGTGCATCTTTAGCGGTTAACGCGGCTTCACCGAGCATATCATAGCTGTGGGTGTAACCTTGCTGGCGCTTAGCAACACTGTTTTTAAGGGCCTCTTTAACCGTTTGTCCCAACACAAACTGTTTACCCATAATCTTCATCGCGGCATTCATTGCTTGACGAATAACAGGCTCACCAACACGATTAACTAAACGGTTTAGCAAGTTACTAGGTTTGCCGTCGATGTTTTTATCTAACTTAACGATTTTACCTGTGAGCATTAAGCCCCAAGTGGATGCGTTAACTAACACTGAATCACTTTTACTTAAGTGCGCATCCCACTTAGCGCCAGAGAGCTTATCTTCGATTAAGGCATCTGCAGTAGCGGCATCAGGGATACGCAATAATGCTTCAGCAAGACACATCAAGATAATGCCTTCTTGAGTTTCTAAGCTGTATTGCTGCAAGAAAGCATCAATGCCAATCATTAGGCCTTTCTTTTCAAATTGGCGCACTTTCAAGACCAGTTGATGGGCTTTATCAGTGATTTGCTTAATTTCAGTATCAGACGATGGCACTAATTTAATAAGCTCAGATAAATACAGTTCTTCATCAACGATGTAATTATTAGTTATGGCTGAGAATAGCTCATCTAAGCTAGCATTATTGTAATGACCGTTTAGGACTTCACTGGCATTGAACATAATTTTCATTCCGTCTTGAGCTGTTTACTAACTTTGTAAACAAGATGTTTATTATGATGTTTTTTATTTTGTATACAATGTACGAAATCGAGGCGAGTATACGATTAAAATGTGATGTTGAGCAAGATTTAGTGTCAGTTGTGATGATGAAATATAGCCTAGGTGTTTTTTATACCTCTTGCAGGCAAAATAACGACTTTTTTGAGGGGGTAAATGTTGTGTTTTGTTGCCAGCGTAAGCTCAAAAAGCAGAAACAAAAAAGCCAATGCAATGGCATTGGCTTTTCAGGTAAGATAAGTCGCGTAATTGAGCTAGGACTACATCCAGCGGCTGTTCTTCTTACGTTGTGGTCTTGGTAGATAGACTAGGAAAATACCGATTAAGGCGCCTAATCCAGCAATTAATGCGCCTTGTTGCCACATTCTTGATTGAGCATTATCTTGAATCGCATTCAATTCTTTAATCGCATGGTCGCGCTGTTGAGATGCGCTAGCAAGCTCTGATTCTAGAGATAAAATCTGTTGGTTAGCTGCTGTTAGCTGTTGGGTTACAGACTCAGAGCTTTGATCTAGCTGCGCTAAAGTTTGCTTGGCTTTAGCGAGTTCTGCTTCAACAATTGGCAAACGGTTTCTAAGGCCGGTGCCTTTTTTAACTAACTCAGAAATCACCCAACCTTCACGGTTTTTATGATCACGAATTTTACTGTAATCGTTTTGGCTTTCGTTTAATAAGGTAACTGATTGGCCTGCTTCGATGGTGCCTAAAATACGGTATTGAGTCCCTGGACCACTATGCATGTAAATATCGACATCATCGGTAATGAAATGCGTCGCTTGTTGCGCCATTAAGCCATTTGAGAGCAGTAGTAATACTACCATTGTGAACATTCTTAACACGTTATTTTTCCATACCATTAGAACTACCCGTCATGCTATTTATTTAGCGACTTGATTGCAAGGAAGAACGCAAAAGTCTTATTCAAATAAGCGATATTACTGATTAATCTAATGGGATTATGCGTAAAACGTTATGCTTTGGCTAAATGAAGCGAATAATTAGCCCGCTGATTAACGAAAGTTTGCTATTTGAAACAAAAAAGCCGGACATTAATATGACCGGCTTTTGCGTGGTTAGCTTAATAACTGACGAGTTATTAGCTAAATATCCCTTTGATGGTGAAGAAGAACAGGATAGATAATGCCGCACCCGCAGGTAAGGTAACAACCCAAGAAACAACGATGTTACGTACTACACCGATATTAATTGCGGCAATACCACGAGCCATACCCACACCTAATACCGCACCAACTAGTGTTTGAGTTGTCGAGATAGGTAAACCGGTACCTGATGCAATAACAACTGTTGATGCTGCAGCAAGTTCAGCAGCAAAACCACGGCTTGGGGTTAAGTGAGTGATGTTTTTACCAATGGTTTGCATTACACGCTTACCAAAGATAGCTAGACCCATCACAATACCAACCGCACCTAATGGTAAAATCCACCAAGCTAAAGCCGCTTTAGAGCCAATTTCACCGCCGCTGTTAACAACTGAAACTACAGCTGCTAATGGGCCAATGGCGTTAGCAACGTCATTTGAACCGTGAGCAAATGCCATACAACAAGCGGTAACTACCATTAAGATAGCAAATACTTTTTCTACATTTGCATATTCAGTTTGGCGATTAACGTCGGTGCTCATGTTTAAGCGGCCGATCATAATCTTACCAAAGATACCAATAACAACGGCAACAATAGCGGCTAAGCCATAGGCTTCAGCAGTTGAGAAGTGCAATCCAACATGCTTCAAACCTTTAGTAATAGTCACAAGTGACATCACAAAGCCTGCAAAAGCCATGTAGAAAGGTACATAACGCTTAGCGTTGGCTAACGGATCATCAGTGTTAAAAATGAGTTTTTGAACACTTTGGAAGATCATAAAGGCGATGAAACCGGATATCGCAGGAGTCACAACCCAAGAGCCGACAATGCCAACAACCTTGCCCCATTCAACAGAATCTACGCTAACACCTACTGCAGCAAAGCCAACAATAGCGCCAATAATAGAGTGAGTCGTAGATACAGGCCAACCTAGCGCTGAGGCTAGGATCAGCCAAATACCTGCAGCAAGTAGAGAACCTATCATGCCGTAAACCAGTAATTCAGGTGAATCGACGAAATAACTCGCGTCAATAATCCCTTTACGAATTGTGCTGGTCACTTCGCCACCCGCAAGGTATGCACCTGCGAATTCGAAGATCATTGCAATGATAATAGCTTGTTTAATAGTGATAGCATTAGAACCCACAGAGGTTCCCATAGCATTAGCGACATCGTTTGCGCCAATACCCCATGCCATCAAAAATCCAAATACAGCCGCAATACCAATAAGCATTGGGCCATTGGTGACTAATACATCAACCATGTTGTTTCCTTGATAACCTTTTTAGTTATGAACTGCGAGCTAACATTAGCTCTAGGCGAGAGCCTACACGCTCGGCTAAATCTGCCAAGCCTCCAACCCATTCGATAATCTTGTACATAAACATGACATCGATAGGATTCAAATCTGCTTCCAAGCTTAGTAGTAAGCGACGTACTTGGATTTGCAAATCATCTGAATCAGCTTCAATACGATCTAATTCATTGATCATTTTGGCGACTAATTCGACTTCACGTCCTCTAAAACCTGTTTCGAGAAGGTCATCGAGTTCGTTAATTGCTTGCTTAGCAAGAGAGACAGCAT
The DNA here is from genome assembly GCF_002874355.2 of Shewanella sp. 10N.286.48.B5. Lineage (NCBI taxonomy): Bacteria > Pseudomonadati > Pseudomonadota > Gammaproteobacteria > Alteromonadales > Shewanellaceae > Shewanella > Shewanella sp. 10N.286.48.B5. The sequence goes on along the minus strand of NZ_MCVG02000001.1, from coordinate 3,107,789 downwards.
CTAAACAACGTTTGAGGTAAGCTTTAAACGGTGCTTGCACTTGTTGAGGGAAAACTAATTGGCGACCAATAATACGGCCGGAGATGTCTTTTGCCTTGTTAGCGATTTTGTCTTGTTGAGTTAATAACTCAAGCAAGTCAGTACGCTCTACTGGCATAAACAACCCACTAGGAAGGGTAAGGCGGATCTCACGCTTTAGCGTATCTGCCTCATTTTCAAGTAAGCTTATTTGCTTACGGACTTTGACCGCTTCATCCCAGTCACCTGAGGTCGTTGCGTCAAAGAATGGTACAAGTAGTACTGCACATTCATGAACTTTGTCGATATGCTGTTCTAAGGGCTTAAGGGGTGATTTTGCAAACACTCCTAAAATAGAGTTTACTGGCATTGCGGTTAACCTATTTAATGATTCCAATTTTGGAAAAGCGGGCGCATGTTACCTTAAGCGTCCACATAATGAAACTGTGTTTTTAATTTAATCTACAGTTGATATTAGTCAGTATATAGAACTGAGTAACGCTATCCTAAGGGATTTTTATTACACTAATGTGACATTATGAACTAATTATGACGCATTAATGAAGATTTAATGACAAGGTGAAAAAGAAGTCAATGGACTCTGAGATAGAACTTAAGCTGTTTATACAGCCACAATACCATGATTTATTGGTAAAATTACTGAATGAATTGGACGGCGCTACCCCTCAAGAAACTTGTCAGTTATCAAACAAATACTTTGATACACCTCAATTACAATTAAGACAACATTTGATGGGGCTTAGGGTACGCCAAACTGAAAAGTATACCGAGCAAACCATTAAAACTGCGGGCAAAGTTATTGGCGGTATTCACTCTCGGCCCGAATATAATGTGGCTATTGAGCAAGATTTCCCCGAACTGGCATTATTTCCTGACACCATTTGGCCGCAAGAAATGCTGGTTAGTGAGCTGCAAGCTGAAATCAGCTGTATTTTTGAAACTAATTTTTGCCGTCAATCATGGCATGTTTATATTGGCGATAGTTTAGTTGAGATTGCATTTGATACCGGTAATGTCCTGGCTAACGGCAAAGCCGATCCCATTTGTGAAGTGGAGTTTGAACTGTTAGCTGGTGACACGTCAGCGCTATTGCAGTTGGCTATTGACGTTGCTCGTCATGTTCCGGTGAGATTAGGTAAAGCGAGTAAAGCCCAGCGAGGCTATTTACTTTCAGGTCACTCACAAGCGCAATCATTAAAGAGCATCGATTATATTCGCTTACCCAGCGATAAAAGTTTATCAAAAACCTTGGAAGTATTATTAGAGTCGGGCATCGAACGCTGGCAGATCATTGAATCAATCTTGCTTGATAGTGATGAAATTTCTCAGCAAGCACAATTATGGATGCAACTGCGGGCTTGTATTCGATTGTTGCGACTGACTCTAAGCCAATTTGGATTATTGAATTCACAAGTGCTCAGTTACTTCGACACGTTAGAGCAACAACTACAATTTATTGAGCCGCTGCAAAGCCTCAGTTTAATTATTGATGAGCGTCAAAACTTATTCGGTAAATCCATTAATAAAGCGCCGCTAAAGGCATTAGCTAAAGCCAGTGCGGCTAAGCTTGTTGCTGATAATAATCTCGAGGCTTTTTGGCTTAAACCTGAATACGGTCAATTACAGCTTGAATTAGTGGATTTATTATTAAAAACTGCCAATGGTTCCCACCGCTTAGTGGATTATCCTGAATTGGGTGTGTTTGCTAATCGTTTACAACAAGATTCATGGCAGCGGATTGTAGATGTAATGCCAATGAGCGCGGCAATGGATAGCCTTGATTATCAAAAAGTGGCCCATTGCTTAGATGAAAGTATCTTGGTGGGGTTTGCTTATGGTGAATTGTATCAAGCAGAAGACCGCGAAGCATTCAGAGCGCCTTGGCAAGATTTAGCCTTAGGTATTCAAACCTTAGGTTGTTATCAATTGTTGGCTAAACTGACTGCAGAGACCGACGTGGATATTGGCCGTTGGCTTGAAGATAAAGAGGCTAGTTTGCTGTTTGCCATGGAGCATTCTCGTAAAAGTGCCTTAAAAAACCAGCCATACTGGTAAGCTAAACATTTAAACATAAGGCCTATCAGTTGATAGGCCTTATTTTTTATAGATGAAATAATCCGAATGTGGTGAGCACTGGTTAATTCTTATCTATAAGCTGCTGTTTTAAAATGGCTATTTCATCAAGCATTTGACGCTGGTTTTTTTCCATTTGTTGCTGGTTTTGCTCCATACGCTCCAATGCTTGCTCTAAAGCAGATTTGATATCCTGTTTATTAGTTTCTTCACGCTCTTCACGTTCATTGCTGTCTGGCGCGACAAAAACCGATGCCATGTAACCAGAAATCACCCCAAAAAAACTCACGCCACTAATAATTACAATCGCGCCAATGATATGGCCAATTGTGCTAACTGGATAAAAATCACCATAACCCACGGTTGATATGGTCACTAATGCCCACCAAATGGCTTGCTCGGCAGTTTGAATGTTGGCGCCTTCAACCCCAGTTTCAACTAATAAAATTAGCACGGAAGCTGCGCCCAAAATAAACACCATTGCCACTAATAACCCGGCTAAGGTGGTTTGTTTGCTTTGTCTTAATAGCGGAATGATTAGTGTGCGTGTGGCACGAATTAATCTGATCACCCGTAATATTTGGAAAACACGGGCGATACGCAGTGCTTCAATTGCAGGGATGCTGGCAACAAAATCAATCCAGTGATGTTTTAAATAAAACTTCTTACTTGGGGCTTTAAAAAGTTCATAAAAAAAGCGCGACATAAACAAGAGGCAGATACTGGTATCAATAAACAATAATACCCGTCTGGTTTCAGGATCTATTTTGCTGAAAGTCAGCATAATCACAATAAAGACTGAAAAAAGCGATAACACCATCATCGCCAGTTCGAAAGGGCTGGGACCATTTAAGGTTTTTAATGACCAGCGTTTTTTATCTATCATCGATACAAATCCGTTTTGCAAAAGCAGTGCAGTGATGCTACCAATCATGGGGTATGGCGTAAACCTTAATTGCAGCCAAAAAAAACACGCCTTAAACAAGGCGTGTTTTTTAAAATCCAAACATCAGCTATTCGTCTACAAATTGCACTAAATCATCTAAAACGCGCTTTTTAATTTCAAGTTGTGCATCTGAATTTAACCCGTATCGCTGGGCTAGTAAGACGTAATCATCTTGGCTTAACGATACGGTTAATCTGGGCCTTTTTGGGCGCTTAGTGACGCTTAAACCAAGTATTGAGCGAATTTGATCTGAAGGGCTGACCCCTGCATCAAGGGCGGCTTTTCGGATCTGGTACTGAAACTTTTCATCTAAATCAAACGCGACTTGGGTTGCCTTGGCCGCTTGCTGATTTTTTATCCAGGTTTCTGGTAACGATTTACCTTTACTCATGGTTGGTTTAACTCCCTAAAACCGCTTTAACTTAGCTTGCCGGCCAAAACTCGCGAATATCCGTTAATGGACGATATAGCGTCAACATGACTTCAGTATCGCCACCTTCATAAACTTCGACATCCACAGCGTGGCTTTCATCGCTATCAACTAATGAGTAGCTTTCAAAGCCATCGCCTCGTTGTTGATTACTATCATCTTGAGGTGGCTTTTGACCACGGTAATCTTGACGATGGAAATAACCAAAAGTGGCAAATTCAACTTGATGATAAGCATCACTTAACCAGCGTGCGTATTCACTGTCTAATTCATTTGAAAGCGGTAGTGTTTTGAGCTCAGCATTACCGGGCTCTTCAAATAACTGTGAGAATTCATCGAGATCAAAAATTTGCTCAACGATAGAGCGATTTACTTTGACTGAGAAACTTAAGTAAGCTTCATCTTCTTCAATGTAAGACATGAAAATAGCGGTGCCACTGTGACCGCGAAGTAACCACTCACATTGTTGTGAACGTTCATATTCATAAGTATGAATCGCTTCAACTTTAAGTTGCTGCCCACGTAGTTGCTCAGGTAAGGCAAAACTATCATCAAGGGAGATCATATCTCCCTTGAGTAGCTTGTTCACATGGTCAAGCTGACGTTTAGGGGCTTCTTTCTTGCCAAATAGGCCACGCAGAAATCCCATAGTCAATTAACCTTTTTTCGCTTTAAGACGCTCTAAAACAGCATTAGCACTAGACTTTTGCTCACCAATTCCTGCTTCTGCTAGCTTAGCGTGTAAAGACTTGTCGCTATTCTCTTCAGCTAAGGTTTCTGATGCTTGTAGGCGATCATCAAACTGTTGCTGGCGAGCTTTAATACGCTCTAGTGAATCTTTTGCATTCATTAACTTTGAGTTACTTGATGCAAATGAATCAGTAATAGTCGCGGTGGCTTTTTGTACGCTTTCAGTGGTTTTAACCATGCTTAGCTGACGTTGATAATCAGTTAATTGACGCTCGGTTTTCTTCACTAATTCTTTTAAGCGTAAAGCATGTGCAGAATAGCTGCTGTTCGCTGTTTCGTGTTCTGCTAGCTCTTGATCTAACTGAGCGATTTTTTCAGCAACTTCAATTGCTAACGCTTCGTTATCTTTTTCAAGTGCTTGAGTTGCATAACCTTCGTGCTCAGTGATGCTGCGTTTCAGGCGATCGATTTCACGGCTTGCTTGCATTTCTTTCGCCATAACGTCAGTTAACTCACGTTTTGCTTTAGTTAAATGCTTTTCTGCGTCACGAATTTCTTGTTCAAAAATACGAGTAGAGTTTGCATCAACAATAGTTTGGCCGACTTCATTTGCGCCGCCACGAAATGCCGTTAAAATTTTATTTAAAATGCCCATGATATGGCTCCTTACTTCAAAAATTCGACAAGTTCGTCGATGACTTCTAAACAGTTATCAGACAATACTGATAATTCCTGCTCGATCTCTTCCATGCTTGAGGTGACTGATAACGCCCCGTAAACCACATATTTATCATCAATTTTTGCAAAAGATGACAAAGGCATTGGAATGTTTAGTTCAAGCATAGTTTCAAACATTTGGGTACGAGTTTCAGTTTTTACTTCGCTCTCATCCCATAAATAACTGATACATAAGATTTGATTGTCAGTTACCGATACAAATACCGGTAATTCTTCACGGCCAGCAACGTTGACTTGTAATACTTCAACATCACCATCAATTGGAAAACAATCAAACTTCAAACCGGTATGGCTAAGGTCGCCAAGTTCTGTCAAATGGTTAGCAATCTTATGGATATTCATATTCGTCCTTATTGACATATTATGTCTTAGGTTTCAAAGATAGCACTTAGACATATTATGTCAAGACTATTTTTGAGTTGGTTAAAAAAGATTCATCCCTTGGTTGTCAGACCAAGATGCTAAGTGGTAATGGTATAGCTGTAATGAGCCAATTCTATTCACTTTGATAGTGTCAGCATCATTATAAAATGTGCCAGGAAACTCAAATGCGCCATGTATAAGCCCAGGAGTCAGCCATTGCTCATTAATGGGCAACGTCTCGTTATGGGCTAGACGTTGCTTGGCATTTTGTCCTGATAAGGTGGCGATAGACCAGCCCCATTCACCAAAGCTTGGCACGTTATGATGGTATTGCTCGACCGAAAACCCTGCCGATTCAATGGTTTTTCCTACAGAAATAAAGGCATTTTGGGCATGATAAGGCGAAGTCGATTGTACCGTCATTGCCCCATCAGCGCTCAATAGCTCGACCAGTTTTCGATAAAATAAATCAGAATAAAGCTTATTTAAATCAGGGTGACTCGGATCTGGCAAATCCACAATAATGGCATCAAATTTTTGATTGTCAGCAATCAGTTTATCAATGCCATTAAAGGCGTCATCATAAATAAGCTTAACGCGAGGATCATTTAGTGCATCGCCATTAAGGGCTAACATGGCATTGCTAACACGCTCTGGCATGTTCTCATGGGGCTCTCTAAACAAGTCGACGAGCTGTTCATCTAAATCCATTAAGGTGACCGATTTTGGATCCCATTTGAAAACTTGCTTAAGCCCTAAGCCATCTCCGCCGCCAATAATTAGCACATTATCCTGCCTTGCACTGGCTGCAAGTGTCGGGTGAACTAAAAAGCTGTGGTAGATGTGCTCATCAATACTGGAGAACTGTAATCGACCATTAATGTATAGCGAATACACTGGCGCTTGACCTTTGCCTCGCAGCCGCTCGGTAAAGGTTAACTGCTGAAAACGGGTAGCTTCTGAATACACCACTTTGTCTTTATATAGCAGGTTATTGAAATTTTGCTCCCAACTGGGGCCGTGCAGTGCCAGTAGCACTAATACTCCTGTGGCGATAAAATGTCCTGCGAGGATCAGTTTAGCCCAGCGGATTTGCTGCCAAAAGCGCCAAATAAACACAAAGCCTGCTAACAAGTTAACACTGGCGGTGAGCGCTGCTGCGAGCTGAATATCTAACGACAGCATGAACAGTACCCAAATAGCCGCGCCAGCACCCGCACCGACATAATCAGCGCCATAAATGGTGCCGGCATTGTGCAGCAAGTGCTCTTCAGATAAGGATTGACGTACGCGGGCAATTAGCGGGATCTCCATGCCGATCATCAAACCTAGAATAACCCCCCAGATATAGGGTAAATATTCACTAAGATTTTGTAATACGCCAATAAAACCGCCGTCAGGTAAATGATCTGGTGGCAGGCCTAAGGTGTTGGCAATAATTAACGGTAATTGCTGGCCAAATCCAATCACGGCGGCGGTAATTAAAATCGCTAATGATCCACAAAATGCCACAATAAGTTCAAGCATCGCAAAGCCGGTGAAGGCACAGCGAATTTTACGAGCGGCAAAGGCGCCAATGCCCATAGACACAATCATAATGCCTATCATGGTGTAAATAGCAGCTTCTAAGGCGCCGAGAATGCGGCCTGCATAGTGGGAAAGTAGGTATTCGTAAATAAGACCACAGCCTGCCAGTAAGGCCATAATGCCCAACAATAGGGCATCATCAAACCAAGCAAGGCTGCGTTTATTCGCTGGAGGCAAGGTGCCTGTTTGAGAAGGGCTATTTTGCTTGTCGCAGCCCTCCTGGCTCTGTTCAAGCAAAGTATTATTCATCTATTTATGCCATTAACGCCGCTAAAATGAGTGCAACAGCAACACTAATTGCTAGTTCAACTGCAGCCACACCGACGTTGTGTTGTTTCTCAACTTCGTCAGTTAGGTTGATTTGAGCTAAAACTAGCTTTTTAACCACAGCAAGTAATAGCGACAACACTACCAGCATGATTATCGAGAAGGTTAACCAGCCGACGATATTCATTAAGTAAGCAGTTGGATCATAGATAATAAAGTGACTGGCCGCTTTAAAGGTAAATGCCATGGCAATCATGTAACCACTGTGACGAATCGCAACGGCTATTTGGCCTTGCTCTAGTGCTTTTTGCATTGAGGCATCTTGATTACGTTTAGCGTATTGGTGCTCACGAAAGCGAGTTAATAACACTAACATTAATTGCGAGATTAAGAAGGCGGTAAAGATAGCAATGAAAGTATCTAAGGTAATATCTTCTGCCCACATTAATACCGATCGAATGATAATTGCTGTGGCAACAGCAGCGGCGGCATCAACGATGGCAACCGACATATTACCATTGATAATTTGGCTGTTTTTATCGATTTCATTTAAGGCAATTTTGTCGTGTAGTACTCGACCAAACTTGATTAAAAGTAAGCCAAATAAGCCGTAAGCTGTCATGCCAATGGCTTCAACAATATACGAATCAGCAGCTTCACCTGTAATCGCCCCTGAAAGTACAATCCCTAATGCCAGAACGGCACCCGCAGTACTAACCCCAAAAGCAAAGTTATCACGCTCTGCGAGTTCAGCGCGGCTGTTTACTCTCACGCTCCAGCCTTGTAAGTAGCGCATTAGCGCCAGTAAGATCACCGCGATGGTCAGATCAATCGCTAAAATTATCGCTAAATCTAGGGTGAGTCCGAAGTCATTTAAAAATGTCATGGTTAGTCCTTATTTGCCTCGGCGTACACCGCGTGTGGTGCGGCTAGTTGAATTACGGAAACTGCTGTCTTTGGAATAATTTGAACGGAACTTACTTGTGCTACGTGCTGTTTTGGTTCCGGCAGTACTGGCTTTAGGTGTTGCAGTACTTTGTCTTGATAAGCTGGTTGAGCCTGTACGTGATTTCGCATACGGGCTATTAAATTGCTTACCTTGAGAATTAAAGGTTTTCTTGGTGTTCTCAAATGTACGATTTTGCGCGCTCGCCTGTTTAGGAGACGTATAACGGTAGCGACCGACATCATTGTAGTAGCTGTAACCACGATTGTTTGACCAGCGGTCATAGCGTACAGGATTCATGATGTTAGAGAACATCGAATACATGCCATACCAGGCCCAAAATGACATGCCGCTTGAATTAGTTTGCCAGCTACCATAAGCGGGGTTACCCACTAGCTGGCTTCCTGCACCAAAATCTTCGCTACCGTTGGCCATTGCTTCGGCTTCACGGCTGATGGCGTTAACCCTTGCCAGCTGTCCACCTGATAAATCAGCCACCACATTAACGGGATCGGAAAGCATGTCATTAAACAAACTTGAATCAGCTGCTTGATAAATATTTTGCGCTTCTTCGAGCTGCTGATCTAAATCAACGAAGTTGGCAGAATCGGCCAGTTCACTGGTTCTGCGTTTTAGTGATTGGTACATAGGGCCACTTGAGGTCGCATCACGCGCCAGTTCATCAAGTAGCGGCACCAGATCAGGCTTACTGTTTTTAAGTAAGCTGGTATATTGTGTCAGTAAGGTGGCATTACGAAGCTCACCTGCGTTTAGCATTGAATCGAGTTGAGTCAATCGCTGCTGTGACAGCTGCTGATATTGCGTAATTTTTTCAGGTCTGTCATCACCACAACCTGATAATGTTATGCACAAGATCAGCGCTGAAAATACTGCAAGGACACGAGGAAGCATGCCAGCCATGTGTTCTCCAAATAGTATAAAATACATATATAAATATAGTATCAAGTCGCATAATTATATGCTTAAAACTGACTAAATATTTACATGGTTCGGTATTACTGTTGTAAAGGATATAGTAGTCTTAATCGAAGGTACAATATCGACTAGCTATTTATGCGATCGTTGATTTTATTGTATAACACACCTTGACATAATATGTCGAATTGAAATGTGTAAGTCTTAGTAATTTGCCAAAGGGATCGGATAAACATGCACAACCAAAGTAACAACGTCTTGTCTGCAGAGCTTAATGAAATTGCAGCACGTTACTGGTTAAGGCTTTGTGAAACATGGCCTGAAATCACTGAAAAACTAACCCTGTCACAACAAGCTGAATTAAAGTTAGTGTTAGGTTTGAGTGATTATATTGCCGAGCAATTGTGCCGTAATCCCCAGTGGATTGAATTGCTATTCGATGGTCAGTTAACTCAGCTCGATAGACAGTCTTTTACTGGTGAATTACACACTAATTTAGCCTCATCAAGCTCAGAAGAGCAGGTTAAAAAACAGCTACGTCAATTTCGAAACTTCCAAATGGTACGTATCGCTTGGCGAGACTTTTTAAATTATTGCGATGTTGAAGAATCACTACTGGATTTATCTAGCTTAGCCGAAGTGCTGGTAATTGGTGCTCGCGATTGGCTCTACACCGATATGTGTCAGCAAATCGGCACCCCAACAGATGAAGAGGGCAATCCACAGCCGTTACTTATTCTCGGTATGGGTAAGCTTGGTGGTCGAGAACTGAACTTTTCCTCTGATATCGATTTGATTTTTACCTTTCCTGAACATGGTGAAACCATCGGTGGTCGCCGCACTCAAGCTAACCAGCAATTTTTTATCAAAATGGGTCAACGACTGATCAGTTTATTAGATCAAATTACTGTTGATGGCTTTGTGTTTCGGGTCGACATGCGTCTGCGCCCATACGGTGAAAGTGGCCCGTTAGTGGTCAGTTTCAGTGGTCTTGAAGATTACTATCAAGAGCAAGGTCGTGATTGGGAACGTTACGCCATGGTTAAGGCGCGAGTACTCGGGCCTTGGACGCAATATAGTGATGACTTACATGACTTATTAAGGCCTTTTATTTATCGTCGCTATATCGATTTTTCAGCCATTGATTCGCTACGAAAAATGAAACGACTTATTGCACAAGAAGTTAGACGCAGACAGCTCACAGGCAATATAAAACTGGGAGCCGGCGGGATCCGCGAAGTTGAATTCGTGGTGCAAAGTTTTCAGCTGATACGTGGCGGACGAGAACCTGCACTGCGACAACAAAGTTTGTTTGGCGCAATTGATACCTTATATAAGCTAGGTCAGTTAGAGTACTTGGCCGTTGATGAGCTAAAACACAGCTACATTTTACTGCGCCGAGTTGAAAACCTACTTCAAGCTCTTGATGATAAGCAAACCCAAACATTGCCCGATAATGCCACTGATTGGCAGCGACTATGCTATGCCATGGGCGAGAGCGATGAGCACAGCTTGCGGGAAAAAATTGCCAATGCCATGGGCAACATTCATCGCCACTTTAAAGATACTGTCGGTGGCGAAGATGAACAGGACTCAAGCGAGCATTGGACTTGCCAGTTATGGCAAATTCATGATCAGGAAAATGCCTTAGCGTTACTTGAAGAGCATGATGTTGAAGATGATAGTTTATGGCCAAGCTTAGATGACTGGCGCAGCAATGTATTAAAACGCTCAATAGGCCCCAGGGGACGTGAAACTCTTGAAAAATTAATGCCTAAATTGTTGGATGAATTATTAGAGCAACCAGTCCCGAGCGTGGCATTAAAAGCGGTATCAGGGGTGTTAGATAAAATTTTAACCCGTACCACTTATCTTGAATTATTGTGTGAGAACCCCGGCGCCCGTCAGCAGCTCATTAGCCTTTGTTGTGCTAGCCCCTGGATTGCCGAAGAGTTAGCGAATTTTCCGATGTTACTGGATGAACTCATCGATCCGGCTCAGCTTTACGATACCACCCCGCTGGATGACTACCCAAGTGAGTTAAGGCAGTACCTATTGCGCGTTCCAGAAGATGACATGGAACAACAGATGGAAGCGTTGCGACAGTTTAAGCTGTCACAACAGTTAAAAATTGCCGCCGCTGATATTACTGGCGTGCTACCTGTGATGGAGGTGAGCGATCACTTAAGCTACCTTGCAGAAGCCATCATTGAGCAAGTGGTATTACAAGCCTGGCATCAAATTTCCTCAAGGCACGGCATACCTGCAGGTACAAGCTCTGAGAAAATGGGCTTTGCTATTATTGGTTATGGAAAATTAGGTGGCATTGAGCTGGGATATGGCTCTGACTTAGATCTGGTTTTTTTACATAACCATCAAGGCGCAGGCGCTACAGATGGTAAAAGACCGATTGATAATGGCCATTTTTATTTAAAACTTGCGCAGCGCATTGTGCATTTATTTGCTACCCGAACCACCTCAGGTGAGCTCTATGAAGTGGATATGCGCTTAAGACCTTCTGGCGCTTCAGGCTTATTGGTTAGCGAGATTGAACAGTATCGCGAATACCAGCGAGATGAGGCCTGGACATGGGAGCATCAAGCTTTGGTGCGCTCACGTTTTGTTTATGGCGATCATCGCTTAGCGGCACGTTTTAGTGAAATTCGCACAGAGGTGCTATCGCATCAGCGCCAGCTTCCTGAACTTGCGAAACAAGTTCGCGATATGCGCATTAAAATGCGCCAGCATTTATTGAAAGCATCAAACGGTAAGTTCGATTTAAAACAGAGTGCGGGTGGCATTGCCGATATTGAGTTTATGGCCCAGTATTTAGTGTTAGCCTACGCTAACAAAAATAAAGAGTTGTCCATATGGTCTGATAATGTGCGCATTTTTCAGCTATTAGCCGAGCTTGAGATTTTACCTGTGATGACTGCTCAATACCTGACTCAAACCTACTGTTGGCTACGGGATGAAAGTCATCGCCTGACTCTTCAGCGCGCTAAAGGCGAAATCGATGCAGATAAAGCCAATAACAAGGTCAGCGAAATTATTAATATTTATCAGCACATTTTAGGTGAAGAGCTATAACGTCTTGTCTAAAACCGTAGATTTTTGGTTTTGTTAGGATAACGGTGCGGGAAAATAGTTACCTGCACCGTTTTATATAAATTAAAAGCGGTGCAGCGCGGCATTCACACACTGATTCAATTTGATACACCATCTTCATATAAAATTTGTCTTTCTCAGGACTAACTCACAGTCTTGTTACTGCATTATTTTACACTGATTGTTTTGAGCCACCTTAAGCGCGCATTCGTATTGATTGCTTTGTCTATTAGGTGTTTAGTGAACAGGTTTTCTTTGTAAGGATGTAGTGATGAAAAATGCCATTGATATATATGAAGCGCTAAAAGTATTTAATAAGATAACCGACATGGGGCAAAAGCTGGCCGCTGCAGATGGCGACAACTCTAGCTATGAACTATGTGGCTTAAATGCGCAAACAGGCTTTGATGGCTACACAATTATTCTTAGTGACGGCCGAACCTCTTTAACGATTTATTTCCATAATAAATATCAATTTGATTACCCAGATAATGCTGCGTTTGATAATTTTATGGCGCGTTTTGCTGAGGTGATGAAGTACTCAGTATAAACAGCACTATGTCACCAAAAAAATTTTGCGCTTTAGTTGCGCTTTGCTGCACGCTAAAGCTTACCTAAGTGCAATTAATGTTATTTTCTGTAGTTAATTCTCAAAGCTGTTAACTCGCACCATTTAACAGCTAGCGTTACAAATTAGCAGTGAGCTAATTATATACATTTAAATTTTTAAACTTGTGCAAAGGTGTAAGAAAGCTGCCCACGGCTGGATATTTTGGTTTTTTTGAACATATTCTGAATATGCATTTTTACTGTATTAATCGATATGCCTAAATTGGCAGCGATTTCATCATTGGTTAAGCCTTGGCATATCAGGGTTAATACCTGCTGCTCTTTCTTGGTCGTTAATGACAGTAATTCATTCTGGCGTTGGGTATTGGGTTGTCGTTTCTTTGATTGAATATAACGTGACATGGCATCGTGGCTGAAATAAAGCTTATTAGCATTAATGCTTTTAAGGGCTTCAATAATGTCAACTTCAGTTGCGGCCAATGGGAGTGCGCCATGGAATCCATTAGAGATAAGTAAAGTTTCACACTCAGTATCTAGTTGAGGGCAAAAGACTAAATGCTTACCTGTTGTAAGAATATCAGCTGAAATTAAATAGGCGTGTTTATGAGGGGCTTCTAAATAGTGAATAAGAAATTTTGGCCTTTTATCGGCAGCTTTACAGGCAAAGTTTAGTGAGTCATAGAAGGCGGTTTCAATATTGAGTAATCCTGAGATTTTAGATACTTGCAGGGCCTGTGGTTCTGGAAGTTGTTTAAAAATCACATCTGAAAAAATCATTTCGGCTACATCCCTGTTATTTGGGCTACTATTGAAAATCCGTTCAATAGCAAATTTATATATTAAAGACAGGCTCTTTTACTAATAGCCGATACATTAAACTATTAAGTTTTACTTTTAAAGCGAAAAGCTCGGAATTGACCTGCAACTTGTGTAAAAGAAATGTTATTTGTTGTTTTAATAAAGTTGGTTTAGTATATGTCAAAATTAATAATAAAGGAAACTGATTGGTATGAATAACAAAGGAAATGGGGTTACTTTTATTGGCCCTGATACTTCATTGGATGGAGATATGACTGTACAGGGACCTGCTTTGGTTGCCGGTAAAGTTAAAGGTGTTATTCGTTCAACAGACCAAGTTAAAATTGAAGTTGGTGGCGAAATTGACGGTGAGCTTTTTTGTCAAGAATTAAGAGTTTGTGGTGAATTTAAAGGTAAATTACATTGCAACAGTTTAGTGATTGTAAGCTCTGGTGTAGTTGAAGGTGATGTATCTAGCCATAAAATGGAAATTTATGATGGTGGTCAATTTTTAGGTGCCAGAACCAAGGGCCCTGAAGAAGGCGTATTACCCCAAGCAACTGTTGAAGATAAGCCAGAAGCACAAGTCACAGAAGCCTATGCTTTCCCAAAGACTGAAGCGCCTGTTGCAGAGGCGCCGATAGCTCAAGCTGCAAATAAGGGACATTTTAACAATCTTAAGCCAGAGCCTGTAGTAAAAACTACCGTAGCGGTTCAGGTGAAAACAGATGTTAATAAAGCCGAACCTAAGAAAGTCGATGTTAAGGCTGAACCTGCACCTGCCACAACTCAGATTAAACCACAGACTCTTGCAGAAATTAATTCACAGACCAGTGGTAGTAGCGCTGCAACTGCAAATTCTCGAGTAGAGCCTCAAGTAAATACAGATGCTCATAATAACCCGAAGCCAGTTGCAGAACCTAAGCCTAAGTCAAAACTTGAGATTAAGCCGCAACCGAATCCTCAAGCTCAACTTGCTGCAGCAGAAGCGGCGAGAAAGGCTCAAGAGAAATCATCAGGTTCAGGTGCTAAGCTATTTGTCGCGGCTATCGCTGTTGCTGCAATTGCTGGCGCGGTTTATAAAAAAGATGAATTGACTCAATTGATTGAATCAAAGTCTGTTACAGCTTCAGTGGTGAAACCGGCAACGACGGTTATTGATATTGAACCACAGCAAATACAGCCAGCAGAAAACCAAATTGAACTTGCTAAGGCAGATGAAGTACTTGAGCCTTCAGTTAGTGTTGCGCTTACCACTGATATTGACGAGTCTGAAATTGTGACTACTGCAAATGATGCGCCTGACTCGGCAATTGAAATGCAAGCAACTGCATCAGCTGAAACAGAAGCAGAACTTGAAGTGACAGAAACTGCTTTAGCTGATGAAACTGAAGACTTGCTTGTCAGTGTGAATGAGGCTGTTGTAGCAGTTGAAGATGAAGTGGTCAGTCAGCCTCAAGTTGATAGCTTAATGGCAGATCTACTCGCTGAAGAGACGACTGATGAGGTTGCAAGTTCAGCAGAAGCAACTGACACGGTTGGCAGCTTATAAATTTTTAAAAGCTAATCTGCAAATAAAAAGGCCTTCATTAGAAGGTCTTTTTATTTATGCTTTCTTTAATGTGTTTATTTTTATATCAGTAACATCCCCCCCTTCCGCACAGCTTTTCTTTGTTCATTTTGACACTTTTTTAACTGCGTAATTCTTATTATCAAGTATTCAAATAGTTATAAACGCTTCGCTCTAATGTTGTGCGCGCCAAATTAAAGTTGCACCTTATTAGTGCATGAAAAGACTTTTTTATTTAACTTATATTTTAAAATGCTATACGAATCATGGTTTTACATGATTGGCCTGATGATTGAATTGTATTTGTAAACAAATTTATAACAATCACACTTTTGGAGGTCGAGATGAAACTCGTCAGCGCTATCATCAAGCCATTTAAATTGGATGATGTCCGTGAAGCTATTGCAAGCATGGGCATTGAAGGAATGACTGTTACCGAAGTAAAAGGTTTCGGTCGTCAAAAAGGTCACACTGAGCTATATCGTGGCGCAGAATACCAAGTCGACTTTCTTCCTAAAGTGAAGTTGGAAATTGCTACTAAAGCAGAAAACTTAGATATGTTAATTGAAGCCATTACGACAGCGGCTCATACCGGCAAGATTGGCGATGGCAAAATTTTTGTTACTGATCTTGAGCAAGCTATCCGTATCCGTACGGGTGAGCTAGATAACGAAGCACTATAAGGGGAATGTAATGGAAGAGTTAGCAACGTTAGGCACAACCGTCACCGAATTACGTTTCGCATTAGATACGTTTTATTTTCTAATATCAGGTGCGTTTGTCATGTGGATGGCAGCAGGTTTTGCAATGCTTGAGGCGGGCTTAGTTCGTTCAAAAAATACCACAGAAATTTTAACTAAAAATGTATGTTTATATTCAATCGCCTGTGTGATGTTCCTGTTAGTGGGTTACAACATCATGTATGTCGATAACACTGAAGGTGGCTGGTTACCATCATTTGGTTCATTAATTGGCTCACAAGCCGCTGATGCAGATCATGCGCTGGAGTCTGACTTCTTCTTCCAAGTTGTATTTGTTGCAACGGCAATGTCAATTGTGTCTGGTGCAGTTGCAGAGCGAATGAAGCTTTGGTCTTTCTTAATCTTTGCAGTGGTATTAACCGCGGTTATCTACCCAATTGAAGGTTACTGGACTTGGGGCGGTGGCTTCCTTTCTGCTGCTGGTTTCGTTGACTTCGCTGGTAGTGGTATTGTACATATGGCCGGTGCAGCAGCAGCTATCTCAGGAGTACTATTACTGGGTGCTCGTAAAGGTAAGTATGGCCCAAATGGTGAAGTTCATCCTATCCCAGGTTCAAACTTACCAATGGCGACATTAGGTATGTTTATCTTATGGATGGGTTGGTTTGGCTTTAACGGTGGTTCACAATTATTAGTCTCAGACGCAGAAAATGCTTCAGCAGTGGCTAAGATTTTTGTAAACACTAACTCAGCAGCCGCTTTCGGTGCAGTTTCAGCATTATTAGTTTGTAAAGTTGTCTGGGGTAAGGCTGACCTAACCATGATTTTAAATGGTGCATTAGCGGGCTTAGTGGCTATTACAGCAGACCCATTATCACCTTCACTATTAATGTCAGGTGTCATTGGTATCGTCGCTGGTGGTGTGGTTATCTTCTCAATTGTTGCCTTTGACCGCATTAAAATTGATGACCCAGTAGGTGCAATCTCTGTACATGGTGTTGCCGGTTTCCTAGGTCTAATGCTAGTACCATTATCAAATGCTGATGCAAACTTTGGTGCTCAGTTATATGGCGCAGCAGTTATCTTTGCTTGGGTATTCTCAGCTTCATTCGTAGTATGGTTTATCCTTAAAGCGACAGTGGGTATCCGTGTTACTGAAGAAGAAGAGTACAACGGTATGGATGCATCTGACTGTGGTGTTGATGCTTACCCAGAGTTTGTTTCAATCAAATCAGCTGGATAATAGATTGCTTTAAACACTGAGCATGTTAAAACTAAAAGCAGAACCTTAGGGTTCTGCTTTTTTGTGACTCTTAAAAAGTGAACAAGTGTGACGAGTGAATAAGTGCAATGAGGTTTAACATGGTTAATTACTTTCAAGTATTGATGATTGCTTTACTTATCAGTATCAGCTTTTTCGCCACTGCGGGAAAAGTGGTTGTGAGAAAGACATCTGAACCATTTGACGCTTTTGCAATACGAAATCAAGTTCAGCAGGACTATCAATGGCAGCAAATGCTCAAAATGCAGCAGCAAATTAATATTTTACAAGCTCTGCCGAATGGCTGTTTGGTATTCGCTGCGCCATACCGTTATTTTAATTGCGCCGGTAATTCCTACCGACCATACACCTATCAAAACCAAGAGGTGTTTATTCAAATTGACCCGCCAGTTGCCAAGTAATAATGAAATTCAAATATTCGCCACTGGCTTAAGCTTTTTACATTCATCTTTTGTAACTTTTTCAAAATCGCAATTCTGCCACTAACTTCTATGCTTAATGATAGGCTTTTATGTGGGGTAGAATTATGTTGCATCATGATGACGTTTCTTCGAAAAATTCATTAATAATTCAATCTTTTGGTTTTTCACGCCTTAATCTCTGTTTTTATTTACTAATATTGATTTTTATTTCAGGCTGCTCTAGCACGTCGAGTATCAATAAAGCCAAGGTTAATGTCAGTGGCTTATTTAACGATAGTTATTTTAATGAGGTAGATATTCCCGCTACAGCAGAGATTTACAATTTACCTGATGAGATAGTTACTGAAATACAGCGTGATTTTGCTCGCTCAGGTGGCGTTAACGGCCTTAAAATACCGGTAAACCTTTGGCTTGCTGAATACATCAATGCTCAAGAGGGGGGCTTTGAATATCGAGATCACTACACCCGAATGGCCAGCGTGACAGCCCTTGAGCGGGCGGGTAACTGCATGTCGCTGGTGGTACTGACAACTGCTATCGCACAGGTACTTGATGTCCCTGTAAAGTTTCAAGATATTGATGTAGAACCCATATGGGATAGAAGGGGAGGTTTTTACCTCGTAAATGGTCACGTAAATATGAAACTACTGCACCGTGACGCTCCCAATAGTATTAGTCTTCACGGTTCGGACATATTAGTGGATTTTTTGCCTGAGCGCTCAATACGCTCATACCGTGTTAAGCAAATTAATAAACAAACCTTATCTGGAATGTACTTTAATAATGTTGCAGCAGAAGCATTAGTACGCGGTGACTACGACTTAGCGTATGCATTGGTAAAACGGGCTATTGAGTTAGACCCGTATCACGTCAATAGTATTAACACTCTGGCGGTGATTTATCGTCATAAAGGATTAGATGAACGGGCAGAAAAAGCCTATCGCTATGTGCTTCAGTTAGAACCTAAAAATATCACTACCCTGTATAATCTTGCATTAATATTAGGTGAGCAAGAGCGACTAGAAGAGTGGAAACAGGTTCATAAAATTCTTGAATTAGCCCGCATTAATAACCCATTCTATTACTTTGATATGGCCCAAGAGGCGTATTTTGAAAAGCAATATCAAGAAGCCTTAGTGTGGTACAAACGTGCGGTTGAACGGGCGGATTACCGCCATGAGTTTTATTTTGGTTTGTCCCGTGCCTACTGGGCAACAGGTGATCAAAGACGTGCCAAGAAAACCATGCAAAAGGCGCTAGATCTTAGCCATGATGAGACCAATCAAGATCGTTATAAAGGTAAGCTGCAAGCTATGATGCGCCATTAATATAATAAGGCCTAGTTACTTTAGCCACTTACAGCGTGTTAGCTGCAAGTGGTTTTTTATTGCTTGATATATTTTGATAGCAATAATCGAAGGAACAGACTCAAGATTAAAGCGAATTGAATTGAAGATAATTTTAGAAATGAATGAATTTATTAGATATTTTATATTTTGAATATGAAAGCTATTTAATAACAGTAATTTAAATTGAATAATTTGATAAAACCGTAGATTGGATGTTTTATTGTATGCTAGTGTTTGAAATATAAAGCTGTCCGTAATGCTTTACTGCTCAACGTTTAACGTTGGCATAAATAACTGTTTGCTGGAGTTGTATAAACTATGTATTACAAAAATGATGACGTTAGAATTGATGAGATAAAAGAATTATTGCCCCCAATTGCTATTTTAGAGCGATTTCCGGCGTCAGAAGCAGCATCAGCAACAGTGTTTAATGCACGAGATAGCATTCATAGAATTTTAAACAAACAAGATGATCGCTTACTTGTTGTTATTGGCCCTTGTTCAATACATGATCCCGTCGCAGCTTTAGATTATGGCAAGCGTTTAATTGCTCTACGTGAGCAATTTAAAGATCAACTAGAAATTGTAATGCGTGTTTACTTCGAAAAGCCTCGTACTACGGTAGGTTGGAAAGGGCTGATCAATGATCCTTACATGGACAATAGCTTTAAGCTTAATGACGGCCTACGAACAGCGCGTAAATTATTGGTCGATTTGAATGAATCTGGCATACCAGCCGCCGGTGAGTTTCTTGATATGATCACGCCGCAATATGTGGCAGATATGATGTGTTGGGGAGCCATCGGTGCCCGTACTACAGAGTCACAAGTGCACCGTGAGCTTGCTTCAGGTTTATCGAGCCCTGTAGGCTTTAAAAATGGTACTGATGGCACCATTAAAGTGGCGATTGACGCGATTGGTGCAGCAAGTGCTCCGCACCACTTTTTGTCAGTCACCAAGTTTGGTCACTCAGCTATTGTATCCACGAAAGGTAATCCAGATTGCCATATTATTCTGCGCGGCGGTAAAGAGCCTAATTATAGCCAACCTCATGTTAGTGCTATTGAAACTCAATTAGAGAACGCCAAATTGCCTGCTAACATTATGATTGATTTTAGCCACGCTAACAGCAGTAAAGACTTTAATAAACAGATGCTAGTGGCTGAAGATGTTGCTGGGCAAATTAGCCAAGGCAATCACAATATTTTTGGGGTGATGGTTGAAAGCAACATTGAAGAAGGCCGCCAAGATCTCGTGGTCGGCAAGGAGTTGTGTTACGGCCAAAGCATAACTGATGCATGTATTGGCTGGAGTGATACTGAAAAGCTATTAGCCACGTTAAATCAAAGCGTATTAAATCGCCGCGGCTAACAGTGCTGCTTGTCTCCAATAATTAAGGCGCTTTTTAGCGCCTTAATTATTGCTATTAGCTAAATATTCATTGGCTTTTGCAAGGCTACCAAAAGCAGAAATAAGATTATTTCTTCCCTTATCCTGAAGCTCAGGGTTACCAGACTCAATCATCATCCACACCCAAGTTTGAATTAATTGCATTGGTGGAGCCTGCGTTTTTGCTGCGTCTAACATATTGCGTCCTTTGAACTGGGAATAAAGGTGAATGATTAATGGAAATCGCTAACAAGTAACGAGTAAAGAGTAGCAAATTCTTTTTCGTTGCAGAACTGTAAACCAAGCTGATTTTGCAATATTTTGTGTTTTTTTGCTAAAAAATAACCTTTGATACTAGCAAATGATAATATCTGTAAGTCTAAAGTGCTATTAGCGTCGATATTAAACGCTATGATGATTTAATTTTGGCTGCTTAAAACAAATTCTTTAGTCTTGCTCAAATCAAGTCACACTAAATTGGCGACTAAGTGTTAACTTAGTGTGGTGGCAAAAGTAAAAGCTAGTTTCGCAATAAACATTCTTAAATTTAATCATTGGTGGTAATGAATGAGACCGTCGGCGTATTTTGATGGACCAGTAGGCAAGCTTAATTGGAAAGTCGTTGGGTTATTAGTGCCCTACTTATTTGAGTTTAAAGGTCGCATCTTTTTGGCGATGCTGTGTTTGGTCATTGCCAAACTTGCTAGTGTTGGTTTGCCATTTATTTTAAAAGACTTAGTCGACAGTTTAGATGGCCAACGCACCGCAGCTATTGTTGCTGTGCCTATTGCATTAGTGCTTGCATATGGCGGGGTGCGCTTTTTAAATGTAGTCATTGGCGAAATTCGTGACACCTTGTTTGGTCGGGTGACTGAAAGAGCCATTCGCCGTTTAGGCTTGAGCGTATTTGAGCATTTGCACCGCCTAGATCTTGATTTTCATTTAGACAGACGAACCGGCGGGTTATCAAGAGATATTGAGCGCGGCACCAGTGGTGTGAGTTTTCTGATGCGCTTTATGGTGTTCAATATTGTGCCGACATTATTAGAAATTGCTTTAGTGGTTGGCATTTTCCTTTATAAGTACGGTGTTGGCTTTGCGCTTATTACCTTGGTTGCCGTGGTTGCTTATATTGGTTATTCAATTGTGGCCACTGAGTGGCGCACCGGCTATGTTAGGGATGCTGCAAGGGCTGACTCTTTATCGAATACTCGCGCCATCGACAGCTTATTAAATTATGAAACAGTTAAATACTTTAATAATGAGCAATATGAGTCAAATCGCTATGATTCTGCACTAGAGCAGTGGGAGGTCGCAAAACGTAAAAACCGTCTATCATTATTTGCTTTGAATGCGGGCCAAGCGTTAATCATCGCTGTGGCGATGACGGCGATGATGTGGCTAGCCGCTTCAGAAGTTACCGCAGGTAATATGAGCTTAGGTGATTTTGTATTAATTAATGCTTTTATGATGCAGCTGTTTATCCCGTTAAATTTCTTGGGTTTTGTGTATCGTGAAATACGCGGGGCACTGGCTAATATTGAGCGGATGTTTGATTTATTGGATAAAGTGCCCAGCATTAATGATAAAGCGAATGCCACAGATATCTCGCCAACGATTGGCGCGTTGTCATTTCATGATGTGAACTTTAATTACGATAACAGACCCATTCTTAAAGGGGTGAGCTTCACTGTACCAGCGGGACAAAAAGTCGCAGTGGTGGGTGAAAGCGGCGCCGGAAAATCCACTTTAATAAAACTGTTGTTTCGCTTTTATGATGTAAACTCTGGCGCTATTAGTATCGATGGCACAGATGTTAGAGGCCTATCGCAACAAGCGCTGCGGCAATCTATTGCAATCGTCCCTCAAGATACTGTTTTGTTTAACGATAGCATTTTTCAAAATATCCAATATGGTCGCCCTGATGCGACTGAAGCTGAAGTTAAAAGTGCAGTAGCGCTGGCGAATTTAACTGAGTTTATTGAGTCATTACCACAGCGCTGGGATACTAAAGTCGGCGAGCGCGGTCTTAAACTTTCAGGCGGAGAAAAGCAGCGCGTTTCCATTGCCAGAGCAATATTAAAAGCTGCGCCGATACTAGTCTTTGATGAAGCGACATCATCTTTGGACAGTAAATCAGAGCAAGCAATATTAACGGCGATAAAAGATGCTGCTAAAGGTCATACGAGTTTGGTGGTGGCACATCGATTATCCACCATTATTGATGCCGATAAAATTGTGGTACTTAAAGATGGAATGGTGGCTGAACAAGGGACCCATAACACCTTGTTAGCGCTTAATGGGGTCTATGCCAAACTATGGAAAATTCAAAATGAGCAGGCGCTCTCCCTCTGATAAGTGGCTGTTAGCAGTTTTATCTCTTTGATAGTGGCGTTTTTGTGTATAATTAGTATTAATTGCCTTGAAAGGATTGAGTTCGTATAGGTAAGTAGGAAGTTAGTTGGTAATTAAATCTAGGTATGGAGGTCGTGGGTGCAAAACATTTCTTTAATAGCAGCCTTAGAAGGTACACAACATAAAGTGACTACTGATTGGTTTGCAATTATGGCAACGCTTGAAAATCGAGAAATGAATCAAGATGAACTACAAACTGTTTATGATGAGTTGTGCGCAGGATTGATTGTTACCACTCGCGGTTTAACCTTGGCTAAAATCAATGACAATAACAGTGAAGATAGTTTACTAAAAGCCGATGATAGTGCCGAAGATGTTTTTATTTAAATCACCGACTAGTCATGTTTAGCTGCGAATATAGTAGCTAAATAGCCATCAAGCTTAAATTACCACAAGTTTCCAAGCCAGAAAAAGCAATCTAATTGCTTTTTCTGCTAACTATAATCTGTTATTGACCTTTGGTGGATTTAGCCTATTAAGGGAATGCTTTTAGCGCTCACCACTGTTATAGCAAAGACTTAAATAGTGCGATTTATTAACGGCTTATTAAGCGTTTTTAGACCAACTATTACAAACCATTTTAATGATTGACTCAGCGTTAGCATCAAGGGTTAATCGTCTGATTTCGCCTTGGTTAAAACAGATTTTCTCACCTTCAATTTCTGACATCCTTTCGCAGTTATTACAGGTTAATGATATTGTCTTTGCAGACATCATTGGCGTCATTAATGAATGTGATACTTTCAAATGTAAACCCTTTTGATAAAAGCTTGCTCTAAGTCACGATTTTACACCTAAATGAGGCTTAGTTCAAAATTAGAACTGGCCAATTAATTAGCGATAAGTCTAATAGCTATAATACGGCTACTGGTATAAGTGCTGCGGATCATGTGCGTCCAAATCAGTATTGCCGATAAAACTTATCTAATGAAATAGATACGCCACTGTCAGTGACTATTCTCGCATGATGGCGGGTTAATTGTCTTGGCTCACTCACCCCACAAGAATGAGCAATAACCTTTAAATCATAATGCAGTGAGCGATTGTAGCTTGCCACTCTTGCCGACTTATTGCGCGGATCTAAGCCTTGCTGTAATTTTTTGTTATGGGTCGTGATACCCGTTGGGCAGGTGTCTTTGTTGCATTGCAATGCTTGAATGCAGCCTAAAGCAAACATATTACCTCTCGCTGAGGCAATAAAGTCTGCCCCCGTTGCCAGTGCCCACGCCACTTGCGAGGGCAGCACCATTTTACCGCTGGCAATAATTTTTATGCGTTGTTTGAGGCCTTTGTGTTTTAACAGGTTAACTAAAATTGGCAGGCTTTCTTTAAGCGGTAAACCCACATGGTCCATTAATGCCTGCGGCGCAGCGCCAGTGCCGCCCTCTGAGCTGTCTAAAGTAAAAAAATCCGGCGCGTGTTCAATGCCTCGTAGCAGTATTTCTTCACATAAATTAATGAGCCATTGCTCGTCTCCAACGACGGCTTTGATACCTGTGGGTTTACCGGTGATATTACGGATATGCGCGACCATATCCAGAATATCGCCGACCTGATTAAATTCAGGATGGCCATTGGGGCTTATTGAGTCTTCCCCAACAGGAATGCCTCTAATGGCGGCGATCTCACTGGTGACCTTAAGGCCAGGTAGGATCCCGCCTTTACCGGGTTTTGCGCCTTGGCTTAACTTAATCTCAAACATTTTTACCTGATCATGGGCTGCGATTTGCTCAAGTTTTTGATCATCCAATAACCCTTGCTCATTACGTACACCATATTTGGCGGTACCAATTTGAAATACTAAGTCACAGTTACCTTTAAGGTGATGTTCACTTAATCCGCCTTCGCCAGTATTTAACCAGCAACCCGCTTGGGCCGCGCCATGGGATAGCGCAGTAATCGCTGGGCGCGAGAGCGCACCAAAACTCATCGCAGATATATGGCATACTTTCGCTGTCGCATAGGGATGAGTACAGTTTGTACCAATGGTGATGACAGCGTCATTATGTTCATCAGAATCGTATTTAGGAAAGGCCGCATTTAAAAACATAATGCTGCCAGTTTTATCGTGGCTTTGGGTTGAGCCAAAGGCAATGGTGCGGTTTATGCCTTTGGCAGCGCGATAAACCCAACTGCGTTCGGCGCGATTAAAGGGCAATTCTTCTCGATCTTGGGCAAAAAAATACTGCCTGAAAAATTCACCCTGTTTTTCAAATAAGTATCTAAATCTGCCAATAACTGGATAGTTATGCCTAATCGCTTGCTTGGTTTGTAATTTATCTGCGAGATACATATAAATTATCGCGATAAAGAACAGTGCGATAAACGCAAGAAATAATCCCGTAAAAACTTCTAATCCCCAAATAAACCAATTCTTCTGCATTTTTGTTCCTTAAAAATGATCTGTTTGATGCAAATTTGACGCTAGCCTGTGATTATCTGCGTTTATTTTAACCAGATATGCAGATTTATGACTATCCTCAGTATGGCTGATGGGGGATATTTATGACAAAAAATTTGACCTTGTTCTAGCTAAGTATAAGTAAGCGATAGAGTTTGATTGCTATTAAAACAGTTTTACCCAGCTATTGCCGAAGGCGTTGATCAAACCTATAGTTTAATACAGTAAGGTCTAGCCAAATGTTGTTTAAAGACCCTGCCAGTAGATAAATAGCAGATCTAAAATCAAGGAATTACCCTATGTGGACAACTGGTACTGTAATTGAACGTATAGATTGGAATGACAAGTTGTTTTCGCTGCGTATTCGCGCCGATGTTGAGCCATTTATTGCCGGTCAGTTTATTAAACTGAGTCAGATGCGTGACGATAAGCGCATTGCTAGAGCCTACTCTATCGTTAACCCACCCGGTAAAGATTATGTCGAAGTGCTGGCCGTCGCTGTTGAAGATGGTCAGTTATCTCCAGATTTACAGGCACTTAAAATTGGCGATAACATCGAAGTAACCACCAAGGCATCAGGCTTTATGACTTTAGATGAAATCCCCTCAGGGGCACTTCAAGGCCCTGATTTGTGGTTTTTGGCAACTGGCACTGCCGTGGGGCCTTTTATATCGATTATGGAAACAGCAGAGCCGTGGCAACGGTTTGAAAAAGTGGTGCTGGTGTACGGTGTGCGGATGATTGCAGACTTGGCTTATTTACCCCAATTACAAGCGCTGCAGCAACAATATCCCGAAAAATTTGAACTGATACCTATTGTCACTCGTGAAGAATATAAAGACGGCTTATCTTGTCGTATCCCTGATGGGTTAAGTAGCGGTCTCATTGAACAAGCGGCTGGAGTTACCTTGTCGCAAGATAACTCACAAGTACTTATTTGTGGTAATCCAGGAATGATTTCTGATGCGCAAACGGTACTAATAGAAAAGGGGTTAGTGAAGAATCTACGTCGAGCACCAGGGCAAATTACCGTCGAAAAATATTGGTAGCCTGCTTTTAAATAGACTTTCGTTAGCGAGTAACTAGCGAGCTGTAGCTTGTTAGTATTTCGGCAGTAACATTGCTGTAACTCGCATTATCAATGGCTAAACTGTTTATTCGCTTGCTGCGAAAAGCGCAGAAGCTGTAATTAATGCAGTACATTTAAAAAATATATTTTAATCTTAGTTAGCTTATATCCTTAAACAATACTTGCTCCTTAGATAGTGATCTATTACTCTTATCGCAATTGATAACTGTTATCATTTCTATAAGCAGTTACTCGTTAGTATTATGAAAGTCCCCCTGTACGGGGCCATTATGCTGATAAAAAGTAACGCAACGCCAAGGAGAATTTGGAATGAAGTCGTTTAAGCGTCTGGCACTGTTAGGATTAGCAGCAGTATCGTCACTAAGTTCAATTTCAGCAACCGCTGCTGAAGATCTTACTATCTATTCTTATCGTCAAGCTTTTCTAGTAGAACCCATTTTAGCGCAATTTACCGAACAGACTGGCATCAAGGTGAATGTGGTTTTTGCCAAAGATGGCATCGCTGAGCGTATTGCTCGTGAAGGGCGCTTATCTCCTGCAGATCTAGTGTTAACCTCTGACTTTTCTCGTTTAATGGAACTCGTTGATAAAAAATTAGTTGTTGATGTGAATAGCGAGACTTTAAATCACAATATCCCGGCCCAATACCGCTCACCGAGTAACGATTGGTACGCATTAACCATGCGGGTACGTAATGTTTATTCTTCAAAAGAGCGTTTAGGTAAGCTAGATATTAATTATGAAGATTTAGCCTCTGAGCAATATAAAGGCAAAATCTGTACTCGTAGTTTCAAGCACCCTTATAACATTGCCCTGGTTGCTTCAATGATTGCCCATCACGGTGAAGCTGAAACCAAAACGTGGTTAGAAGGGCTTAAAGCCAATTTAGCTCGTAAACCACAAGGCAATGATCGCGCGCAAGTTAAAGCGGTAAACGAAGGTTTATGTGATATCGCCTTAGGTAACAGTTATTACTTTGGTAAGATGATTAAGGACCCTAAGCAAAAAAGCTGGGCTGAATCAGTGGAAATCAACTTCCCTAACCAAGATAACCGCGGTGCCCATATAAATGTTTCAGGTATGGCACTAGCTAAGTTTGCCCCAAACAAAGATAATGCTATAAAATTGATGGAATTTTTATCATCTAATGTAGCTCAAAGTCTTTACGCAGAAGTCAACATGGAATATCCGGTAAAAGCCGATGTTGCCCCTTCTGACATGGTAGCCTCTTGGGGGGACTTCAATGCAGATAGTCTTCCAATCTTTAAGCTAGCAGAAAACCATCAAGCGGCAGTGAAGCTAATTGATGAAGTAAAATTTGATCTGTAAGGATGCTTTATTTCGCCGCGTTAACCGATAACGCGGCATAGACTGGAAAGTATTTATGATCTTAGGCTTAACCAGAGGCTGGTCGTTCGCTGGTTATGCAATTGCGGTAATATTAATTTTGCCGCTTTTTGCACTTTTAGTACAAGCTACACTCCCTGACGAAGCTGTTTTTAGTCACTTAATTGACACCGTTTTACCGACCTATATTAGTAACAGCCTATTGCTGATGCTGAAGGTCTGTGTCGGTTCCTTAGTGATTGCAGTGCCAGCCGCTTGGTTGGTGGCTCGTTGTCATTTCCCTGCTAGACGTTACTTTCAATGGGCGCTGCTATTGCCACTGGCAATGCCTGCTTATATTGTCGCGTATGTGTATACCGACATGCTTGATTACGCCGGTCCTGTACAAAAGTTGCTAAGGCAAGTGTTTGGCTGGACGTCCCCGCAAGATTATTATTTCCCTGATATTCGCAGCCTAACCGGCGCAGCAATTATGCTGTCATTGGTGTTATTTCCTTATATCTATTTATTAGCCAGAACGGCTTTTATGGAGCAATCTTCCAGCCTATTGCACGCCTCTAGAATTATGGGCTGTAGCCCGTGGAAAAGCTTTTGGCGTTTAGGCCTGCCAATGGCAAGGCCGGCACTTGCAGTAGGGATGGCATTAGTGGCAATGGAAACCGCTGCCGATTTTGCTACAGTGAGTTACTTTGCGGTGCCAACCTTAACCACTGCGGTATACGACACTTGGCTGGGTTATGGCAGCTTATCGGCAGCAGCAAAATTATCAGCCATTATGTTGCTGGTGATTTTTGCCATGGTGGGTTTTGAGCGATTTGCCAGACGCAAACAAGAGTTATATCAAAAGCAGTCTAGGTTAACTGAATCAGACAGATACCAGCTAAAAGGTGTTAAAGCTTGGCTCGCCTTTGGCTATTGTAGCCTGCTGATTGGTCTCGCGTTTTTATTACCTTTTATTGTATTAAGCGGCTACGCCATCGACTACTTTGACCAGAGCTGGAACAGCCAGTTTTGGCAATACAGTTTCAACAGTTTGTATATTGCCCTCGTCGTGAGTTTTATATGTGTGCTACTGGCATTAGTGTTGATGTTTGTTAGGCGCGTAAGCCCCCGTCGGGCAGACCTATTACCTTCACGATTAAGTAGCACAGGCTATGCCATACCAGGCACAGTGCTGGCTATTGGCGTGTTGGTGCCATTAACGTATTTAGATTTTGCTATAAATGATGTCTATGACTATTTTGGTGCGCGCGGCCCAGGATTGTTATTTACCGGTAGCGTTATCGCGCTAATTTTTGCTTTTTGCGTTCGCTTTGTGGCGATATCTATTGGCAGCATTGAAAACAGCTATAAACGTATTTCGCCTTCCTTGGATATGGCCAGTATTACCATGGGGCAAAAGCCGACTAAGTTATTATGGCGAGTGCATTTACCGCTGCTACGCAAAGGCATTTTTGCAGGGGCATTATTAGTGTTTATTGAAAGCATGAAAGAGCTACCCGCAGCGCTATTGTTAAGACCCATTGGTTTTGAAAACCTCGCCACCTATGTATTCCAGTTTGTCTCCGATGAACAACTCGAACATGGCGCTTTGGCTGCTATCGTGATTGTGTTAGTTGGGTTAGTGCCATTGATTTATCTAAACCGTTCATTGGAGCAAGAGAGCTAATATGTCCACATTGACCATTCAA
The DNA here is from genome assembly GCF_002874355.2 of Shewanella sp. 10N.286.48.B5. Classification (NCBI taxonomy): domain Bacteria; kingdom Pseudomonadati; phylum Pseudomonadota; class Gammaproteobacteria; order Alteromonadales; family Shewanellaceae; genus Shewanella; species Shewanella sp. 10N.286.48.B5. The sequence continues at coordinate 3,078,641 of NZ_MCVG02000001.1, read as the reverse complement.
AATGTAAAAAGTGACTACCAAGGACAGGTGATTCTTAAAGGGCTCGATCTCACTTTAGAACAAGGTGAAATCGTTGCACTGCTTGGCCCAAGTGGTTGCGGAAAAACCACCTTATTACGTGCTATTGCAGGTTTACAGGCCATCAGCCAGGGCTGTATTTCAATTAATGGTGAGTGTTTAAGTGGTGACAACACGTTTGTTGCCAGTGAACATCGCGGCATTGGAATGATTTTCCAAGACTATGCCTTATTTCCGCACTTAACTGTCAGTGAGAATGTGTTATTTGGGGTCAATGGGCTGGATAATAGTCAACGTAAAGCCCGGCTTGAAGAGATGCTACAACTGGTCAAGCTTGAAGGGCTAGAGTCGCGTTACCCCCATGAGTTATCAGGTGGACAACAGCAACGGGTATCTATTGCTCGTGCATTAGCCTATGAGCCTGAATTATTATTACTTGATGAACCGTTTTCTAACATTGATGCCCAAGTACGAAATGAAATGATGTTAGAGATCAGGCAAATATTAAAACAGCGTAATGTCAGTGCGGTGTTTGTGACCCACAGTAAAGATGAGGCCTTTGTGTTTGCTGATAAGCTGGCATTGTTTAAAGATGGCGCCATTGTACAACACGGTTTAGCTGAAACCCTCTATGCTCACCCTAAAGAGCGTTATGTGGCTGATTTTCTTGGTGCGGGTAATTATTTATCTGTGATGGTGAAAAATCAGCAGCAAGTGTCATCTATTCTGGGATTAATTGAAAGTACCTCTGAGTTATCTCAAGCTGCTAACTATCAAGGCCAGTTGCTACTTAGACCGCAACAGATTGATCTACAACCTGCTTCTCAAGGCCATGGTGAAATTATTGAGCGTCGTTTTCTAGGTACAATTTGTCATTATTGGGTTAAGGTAGGACAACAAACGCTCGAAGTTAGAAGCCAATTAACTGAACTGACCTTAGGTCTGAAAGTCAATTTATCAATCTCGCCACATTCACTGGTTATTTTTTAGTGATGCGTATCAAAGTTGTTAAAAAATTGAGCTTGAGCACAAGGAATTAATTGCTCAATTACCTTACAATTATGCTCTCTTATATTTGATAAAGGTGATTGATTCCAACATGGAAAATCAGAATATGCCTCGCGAACAGTTAGGGGTTTGTGCCGAAGGTAATTTGCATAGCGTCTATTTGATGTTTAATGCAAATGACGCTGTTGAAGCTCAATTACGCCCTTGTTTAGCCAATGTTGCTCAATACATCTATGAGCTCACAGATCAATATGCAGATAGTGCCTTTAATGGCTTTGTAGCTATTGGCGCTAACTATTGGGATTCACTTTATAGTGAACAACGTCCTAAACATTTGCGTCCATTCCCAGCGATGCAAGCTGAAAATCGTGATGCGCCTGCCATTGAATATGATTTATTTGTGCATATTCGTTGCGATCGTTACGACATCCTTCATCTAGTGGCCAATGAAATCAACCAAATGTTTGAAGGCTTGGTTGAGCTGATTGAAGAAGAGCGTGGCTTCCGCTTTATGGATAGCCGTGACTTAACTGGTTTTGTTGATGGCACCGAAAACCCGAAAGGCCGTAATCGTCAGCAAGTGGCTTTAGTTGATGATGAGGATGCCAGCTTTAAAGGTGGCAGTTATATTCATGTGCAAAAGTATGCCCACAACTTAAGTAAATGGAATCGTTTACCGAATAAAAAACAAGAAGATATCATTGGTCGTACCAAGCAAGATGATATTGAATACGCCTCTGAAGATAAGCCGTTAACCAGCCATATTAAGCGAGTTAATTTAAAAGATGCCCAAGGTAACTCAATGGAGATATTGCGTCAGAGCATGCCATTTGGGTCGCTTAAAGAACAAGGGTTAATGTTTATTTCAACCTGTCGCACGCCGACCAACTTTGAAGAAATGCTTCGCAGTATGGTGCATGGTGACGGCCATGGTAATCATGATCATTTGATGCAGTTTACCAAGGCATTAACCGGCTCATCATTCTTCGCGCCTTCGCTAGATTTTTTAGCCCGTTTTGCCAATGATTAAACGCAAATAACAAATTAGCCGACTGTAGCAGGTTAATTATCGATAAAAAAAGCAATGCCTAAGCATTGCTTTTTTTGGTCTGTTATCTGTTAGAGCGCGGTGCGTTTGTAACGGCGATATTCAGGTTCCCAGAAATTACTTTCAATTTGTTGTTGCAGTAATTCATCTGGACAAGGTAGGGCTAATTCTTGCTCGATAGCTTTTTTAGCCACTGCAAAAGCAATATATTTGCTCACTTGCTGAATGTCTTCCCGTCTTGGCAGTAGTTAGAACGCGGTGCGTTTGTAACGGCGATATTCAGGTTCCCAGAAATTACTTTCAATTTGTTGTTGCAGTAATTCATCTGGACAAGGTAGGGCTAATTCTTGCTCGATAGCTTTTTTAGCCACTGCAAAAGCAATATATTTGCTCACTTGCTGAATGTCTTCCAGTCTTGGCAGTAATGAGCCGGTACCATTTTGACCAAGGGGTGAACACTCTGCCAGCGCACGACTTGATGCCATCAGCATTTCATCTGATACCCGAGTTGCGCCACTTGCTAATACGCCTAAGCCAATACCGGGGAAGATAAAGCTATTGTTGCATTGAGCAATTTCAAAGGTTTCTTCTTCAATTACAACTGGTTCGAACGGGCTACCGGTAGCCACAAGTGCTTGGCCATTGGTCCAATGCAGCACATCTTTAGGCGTTGCTTCAACGCGGCTGGTTGGATTAGATAGCGGGAATACAATCGGGCGCTTGCAATGACTATGCATGGCTTTGATTATTTCTTCGGTAAATAAACCTGGCGCACCAGATACGCCAATAAGCACAGTTGGCTTGGCATTATTAACCACATTAAGTAATGAAATGTGATCGCTAAATCCGTCCCAGTTTTCAATATTAGCGGTTTTTTGTGCCAGTTTTTGCTGGAAGCCTAACAGGGTTGGCATGTTATCAAGTAACAGTCCCCAGCGGTCGACCATAAACACTTGTGAGCGTGCTTGCTCGTCGCTAATACCTTCAGCAACCATTTGCGCCACAATGGCTTCAGCAATACCACAGCCGGCACTACCAGCGCCTAAAAAGGCGACTCTTTGCTTACATAATTGCGTGTTTGCAGCTTTACAGGCTGCTAGTAATGAACCTACAGTCACTGCTGCAGTACCTTGAATATCATCATTAAAGGTACAGAATCTATCTTTGTAGCGCTCAAGTAATGGCATGGCATTTTTCTGAGCAAAATCTTCGAATTGGATTAATGCTTCAGGCCAGCGACGACTAACCGCTTGCATAAACTCTTCAACAAACTCAGCGTATTCTTCACCGCCAATACGCTGGTGGCGCCAGCCCATATACATAGGGTCTTCTAGTAAATGAGGGTTGTCAGTGCCGACATCTAAGGTGATCGCCAAGCAGTACGCCGGACTGATCCCGCCACAACTGGTGTATAAAGATAATTTACCAATGGGGATCCCCATGCCACCAATACCTTGATCGCCTAAGCCTAAAATGCGCTCGCCATCGGTTACCACAATGACTTTTACTTTATGACGGGTCGAGTTATTGAGGATGTCATCAATACGGTCTTTATTGGAATACGAGATAAACAGACCACGGTTACGGCGATAGTTTTTAGAAAAACGCTCACACGCTAAGCCTACCGTAGGGGTATAGATGATTGGCATCATTTCACTGATATGATTACGCACTAAACGATAAAAAAGCGTTTCGTTGGTATCTTGAATATTACGCAGGTAAATATGCTTATCGAGATCGTTAGTAAAGTTTTTATATTGATCATAAGCACGCGATGCTTGCTCATCGATAGTTTCAACCACCCAAGGGATAAGCCCTTCAAGGTTAAAGTAAATGCGTTCTTCTTCGCTAAAAGCAGTGCCTTTATTGAGCATAGGAGATTCAAGAATCGCTGGACCTGCGAAAGGAAGATAGAGAGGGCGTTTATTCTCGTCCATTGGAAACCTTATTGTCAGTGACGTATTGCAGTTATTTTTATCTACAGTTAGTTAATTTTTATCTCAAAGATAGAATTTTGTTGTTAATCGTAGACGTATCTTGTTATCGGTGCAGGTTATCACATCTTGATTTTATTGTGGTCTGTTAAGTGAGCCTAATCACAGATTTTTATTGATGTTTTTTTAGGCATTGGCTATTTACCTTTATGGTAAAGGCTTAAAAGTCATGTGGATGTATTTACTGAGGTTTTAGATAATCCACACAATCAGCTGTGATTTTGACAAAGTTGGTTACATTTTTAGCGGCGTAATTTAGCGCGGTTCTGCCATGATGATTTTAAGGTGTTTTACATATTGGGGTGTTATGGCAGTTCCTTTTATCTTGTTAGGCAGCGCAGCAATCACAGCAATGCTGGTGGCTGACGAGCACAAAAAGCGTCAATTGCTCCATAGACAACGCTATTTAGGTCGTGCGCCAGCGGTGCCTGATGACAACAATTTCAGCCCATTACTGCCAAGTATATTGCATCATAATAAGGTCAAGGTAAGCCCAGAGCCTGGGGCCATCGTGTGCTGTTTTGTATTTGGGGTCATTGAACATACAGGCGTGTGGCTTGGGGATAATAGCTTGGTGGAGTTACATGGCAGTGGCTTAATTAGGCCTATTTCGTCGGCGCGCTTTTTAAAAAGCCGCAGTGGCAGCCGGATTTTTCAAGCTTGTAATCATCTTCATCAACCCCTTGTCGCTCCTGAGGCGCTAGAAAGGGCGCAGCAATCATTATTTCAATATCGTGAGTATGAGCTATTCAATAATAACTGTCATCGGTTTGTGTGGTCTTGCATTAGCGGTCAAGAGGTGGCGATTTCAAATTTTGACAAACTTAATCAACGCTTAGCCCAGCATTTTAAACAAGCCATTTATTGGGATGAGCTGGCATCGCCAGATAGGCCTTATTGATACAAATAAAAATGCACAGCCTAAGCTGTGCATTAAATAAGGAAGCTTAAACGCTAAGGAAAATATTACATTCCGCGATGTTTAAGTGATAAACCTTTAAGGAAGTTACGTAAAATCTGATCGCCACAGGTTTTGTAGTTTTTATGGCTAGGATTACGGAATAACGCGCCTAATTCAGACTTACCAATAGCCAAGTCACCAGAACCAATCAGCTCAATAATGTCATCTTCACGAAGTTCTAATGCGATACGTAATTTCTTGAAAATTAAGTTGTTGGTTAGATCTTTTAGCGGTGCAGGTACTTCACTACCTTCACGTAAACCACGTTTTTCGATGATAAAGCCATCTAAAAACTGACACATTAATTTGTCATTACAAGCTTTATAACCTTCTTCCTCTTCTTTCTTTAATAAGCTAATGATTTCGTCATTGCTGACTTCAACATTTGCTTGAGCGAAGATTTTAGTCATTTTGGCATTTGAGTAATCAAATACAAAACGAAGGCGGCGAAGGATGTCATTGTTAATCATAAAGGTCTCTGGGCGCGGCTGCGCTGGTAAAGTAAGTGCTTATGTTTAAAGTTACCTGAACGATATTACTATCACATCGCTTTAGGCTTAAAACACATTGAACAGTGATTATACCTGAGTTGAGGGCATTAGGTCAGATTATCTACCCACAGATCCGCTCTCTCATAATTATGATGCGGATATGCCAGTTCATGCTATGGCTTATTGTGACTGACTTATTGACATTGTAACTGGTTAAATTTGCTTTTAAAAAGCGATTATAGAATTAATTTCCAGTAAATAAATACAGCTGAGAAACCGACTAAATAGGTTAAACCAAACCAAGATAATATTTTCATTTTCAAACCATATCGATGTTCTTCAGGTAATGAATTACTGGTCATCAAGCGATAATTAAGCCAAGCAAAAATAACCGTGGTCATAAATGCTAGGGTCATAACAAACTCAAGCAGTGGTAATAGGGCGCCTTTAAAGAACCAAATTAAAGCCATTGCGAAGGCGGAAACCAGCAACATAACTCGGGTTAATCGTGCCGAGCAGTCTGGTTTATGGGTTAAAAGCTGCCAGCCCATATCTAAGGTTCTACTGTAACCATCAATCACGGTTACTGTGGTACTGAAAATACATAAAAAAGCGACAAGGGCAATCAAATAACGACTTTCTTGGCCCATAACATCGCTGTATAAATCGATCAGCTGGCTGGCAAATTTAGCCCCAGAGCTGGCAAATTGCTCACCACTACCATGCATAACCAGTGCCCCTAGGGCGAGAAACACAATCGCTAAAATAGCGGTGACAATAAAGCCTAAGTTAAAGTCAAAGATGGCTTGCTTACTGGTGACGGTTTGTGTTTTTTGCTTTTCCAATAGCCATAAAGAGTTCCAGGCACTGACTTCAATTGGCGCTGGCATCCAACCCATCATTGCCACTAAGAAACCCACATAAGCCCATTGCCAAGGTGATTCACTGGGCACAGTTGCAACCGTTCCTGCTGAGTGATTAAAAGCTAATGTCACAGCGATTAGCGTGGTTAATGTCAGGGCTAGCATGATGACTTTAGTCAGTTTATCGAGTAACTGATAATGACCGAGGATCAATAATGCCAGCGAGCTGACTAAGACCAAAAAAGCCAGTATATCAATGGGCAGCGGCACAAACTGGGTTAGCATGGCTGCGGTTAACATACACACACCGGCAGTGCTGGCAATGGCAGCAATGGTATTTAAACAGGTAAACATCAGCAGGTAGCCACGACCTTGCTTTAAATAGCCATGGAGTAAGCTTTCGTTGGTGGCAGCGGTATAGCGAGCACCCGCAGCAAAGAAAGGGTACTTAAGAATATTGACTGCGAGAACAACCCAAGCTAATTGCCAACCAAACTCGGCGCCAGCACGGGTTGATGCCACCAAATGTGAGGCGCCAATGGCCGCTGCAGCCATTAAAATCCCCGGCCCTAGGCTGGCAAAGAGGGTGGCAAATCGGCTAGAGCGGCTTGTTGCTGGCTGAGCTGTTGTCATTATTTGTCTCGTTATTCTTCACGTCATGGGGCTGACATAAAATAGCTGCTTATTACACTATCTTATTGTTTAAATTGATAATGACTATGTCACACTTTATCAATATTTGAATATAGCAAATTAATGGCTTACTGGTACGAGTTGTTACATTTTCCTAAAAATCAATCGTTAACATCCTGTGGAAATTACTTAGGTTAGTGTATTGCGAAGTACTAATATACTGCGCGGTATTAGAAACTCAATCGAAAGAGTTCAGCTAAACCAGACTTAAAAATGATGTTGAGTCTAAACAAGTTAATATTTTAAATTAGGGATAATTATGTCACGACCTCAATTCTGGCGGAGCGCTTGCGCTACTGCCGTATCACTTATGCTCACCCCAACGTTTTTAACGCAGACCGCTTTTGCTGCCGAACCCGAAGTCGAACGCATTGAAGTTACTGGTACTCATATTAAACGGACCGATCTCGAAGGGGCTTCACCAATGACGGTGTTAAGCGCTGAAGATATTGCCCGTTCTGGCGCTCAAGATATTTCACAACTGCTCAGTAAACTCCCGGTATCGGGTAGTGGTACTTTTTCTACCCAAGGTAACAACTCAGATGACACTGCTAATGGTGGCGCAGCTGTGTCACTTCGTGGTCTTGGCGCTGATGCCACCTTGGTGTTATTAAACGGTCGCCGTATTGCGGTATCGTCGTTTGCAAAATCAATTGATACTGCCTTTGTTGATATAAATTCAATTCCGATTTCTGCAGTTAAGCGAATTGATATCGTTAAAGACGGCGCTTCTGCAACCTATGGTTCAGATGCGATTGCTGGTGTGATAAACATCATCATGAAAAAGATTTCGAAGGCTTTGAGGTTAACGGCAAGATTGCTGAAACCGTTGAAGATGGCGGTGGTCAGCAAGCTGGCTCTATTTTGTGGGGCACGGAAGCGGCGAATGGAAAGTCTCATACCACAGTAATTTTTGATTATTTTAAAGAGCGTGAAACCTTATTTGCCGATCGTGATTATTCACGTTCAGCAGATCAAACTGCAAATGGCGGTAGCGACTTTAGATCGTCTGCGGGTAACCCTGGTTCATACATTCCTGCAACCATTGGTATGGATGGCTCAATTACCCCTAAATCAGACTTGTTTGGCTGGACCCCTGATGTTAATTGTCCCGCTGATAGTGTTAAAGGCAGTTACTGCCGCTATGATTACGCGCCAGAAATGACCTCAGTGCCAGAGTCGAGCCGCATGGGCTTATCAGTATTTCAAAACTATGAATTTAATGATGACTTAAGTCTATTTGCTGAGCTTATGTATCAGCATAATGAAAGTGTGATTAAAGGCGCTGCCAGCCCATCTTTTGGTGAGTTTTACATGCTCAACGATAACCCACTGTTTACCAGTGGCGCAGCTATTAATCCGTTTCCTGGTGAAGACTTGACCATGCGTCGGCGTTTAACTGAAACTGGGCCGCGACAAAAATCATCAGAATCAGATAGCGCCCGTGTGGTGTTAGGCTTAAATGGTATGTTGTCTGATTGGGAGTGGGAATTAGCTTACACCTATTCTTATAACCGTAACCTTGAATTTGGTGAGCAAGGCTTTGTGTGGACGCCACGTTTACAAGAGGCCATAAACTCAGGCGCGTTTAACCCGTTAGCGACGACCCAGCAAGGCACTGTGATTGACGATATCAGTGTTAATACCACCCGAAGTGGTAAATCAACCACCAATGCTTTCGACGGTAAAATCAGTGGCGACTTAATGGATATGCCTGCGGGCAGTTTAGCCATGGCGGTCGGTTTTGAGTACCGTGAAGAGTCATTGTCAGATAATCCTGATGAGCTGTTTAAGCGTGGTGAAATTTTTGGTACTGAAGCCACAGAAGCTGCAGGTGAACGCGATCAAACTTCATTATTTATTGAGTTAGCGGTACCGATTTTTGAGCGTTTAGAAGCGCAATTAGCGCTGCGTTATGAAGATTACAGCGACTTTGGTGATACCACTAACCCTAAAATAGCACTGCGTTATTCCCCGCTTGATAACCTCACATTGCGCGCCAGTTGGGGCGAAGCGTTTAGAGCGCCATCACTGGTGCAATTAGGTTTAGGTCCTTCTCAGGAGTCACCTGGTTTAGTGGATACCACACGTTGTCCATTAACGGGCTTAGAAGAAGATTGTACTGCCCAAGAGCGTACGGTGATATTTTCTGGTAACCCTAATTTACAACCTGAAGAGTCGACCTCATATAACGTGGGTGGTGTTTGGGAAATCACTGATGGTTTAAGTGTCGGGGTGGATTACTGGAATTACGATCAAGATGGTTTGATCACCTCTGATACCCAATACTTAGTCGATACCCAAGGTGATAATGCCAATGTGGTTAAGCGTGAACCTTCATCGACTAATGTTCCCGGGCGCATTATTGAAATTTATGACCAATTTGGCAACTTAGGTAGTCAATCTACAGACGGTGTCGATTTTGATGTCAAATATGTATTGAATACCGACTCTGCTGGTGAGTTTGGCTTTAGCTATAACCTGACTTGGGTCAATAGCTTTGATCAAGTACGTGAAGACGGTTCAACGCGTGAGTTAGCTGGCGAGTACCAACATCCCGAATATCGCTGGATTGGTGGTATGGATTGGGGTTATACCGACTGGCAAACCAGCGCACGCTTAAACTACATTGGTGAATACACTGATAATGTTGATGCAGGCGCCACAGGTCAAATTGATTCAATGCTTACTTTGGATTTAAATGTCACTTATATTGGCTTTGACCATTGGTCACTGACTGTGGGTGCTAATAACGTGTTTAATGAAGAACCACCATTTAGTGCTGCTGACTTCATGGGTTACGATCAAGCAACTCATTCAGCCATCGGCGCCTTATGGTACGGTAAAGTTAGCTACCAGTTTTAATTAAACTAGGCTAATGTTTACAGCATGAATACCAAGCGGCGCAAGCCGCTTTTTTATGGCAGTTATTAGCTTACTTTATCAAACAGGGACAGATTATGATTACTTTGTATGGCACGCCCCAAAGTCGCGCATTACGCGTGTCTTGGCTATTAGAAGAGCTAGGCATTGAGTGGCAGTTTTCCTTTGTGGATTTTTCAAAAGGAGATAACCGCGCTGAAGCCTATTTGGCCTTAAATCCCAGTGGTAAAATGCCCGTGATTACGGATGGTGAGCTGGTGTTAACTGAGTCAGCCGCTATTTTACAATATTTGGCTGAAAAGTACGGTAATGGCCGATTTTTACCTATGCCTGGCAGCGCAGCGTCAGCAAAACATCATCAATGGGTCAGTTTTATTATTTGTGAATTAGAGCAGCCTTTATGGAGTATGGGTAAGCACCGCTTTGCTTTACCAGATGAGCAGCGTTTAGATGCCATGTTGCCAGTGGCAAAGTTTGAGTTTAATCGTGCTGCGGCTATTGCTGAATTATGGGTACCAGAATCAGGCTATCTTTGTGGCAGCGAGTTAACCATTGCTGATATTTTATTGGCGCAAACGTTATTGTGGGCCACTATGTTTGAGCAAACCATTCCGCCTAAACTCACCGCTTATCGTGACCGTTTACAACAAAGCCCGAGCTTAGCGGCAGCACTTAAAAAGTCAGCAGCGGCCAAAGCGGCGGCCCAAAGTGAGTAACACTTGATCGAATTGATTGAGTGAGTGTGATGTCACTATCGCTACACCGATAAAACTGACACTAAAAGTCAGCAATAAAAAGGGAAGCCAGAGGCTTCCCATTTTAATGTCATAAAGTGCTCGCTTAAGGGCTTACAGCTGAGCTGCAGCCCATTTTGCGCGGCTCTCACGGCTTTCACTCATGCCCTTGTCAGCACGGAATGATTTGTAGCTTTCCACTTCTAAGGCCACTAAGCTGACTTCAACATCAAGTACGATTTGGCACTCTTTTTTGATGCGCCACGCCGCAGTATTATAAAGCTCAGTGTAAGGCAGTGAGCTTAAAAACTCAGGATTGTACTGAGTGTAAATAGCTTGAGTTGGGTAAACCACAAAGGCTAAACGGCGCTTAGGTTCAGTTTTAAATAACGCTTCGATACCGTCAGTGGTGTTAAGCACTTGCATCTCAATGGTGTCTTCAATTTCAAGCAATTTCTTTTGTGCAACCACAGGCGCTTCAGTTTCACCTGCTTCCCAAGCAATCACCGCTTCAGGAGTGGTTTTAGTTAACTCAGCAATTTGCTCAACCGTTAACCCTAAAGATAACCGTAAACACTGCATTTCAATTGCGTTTAAGTTGTTTGATTTAGCCATGATGTTTCCTAATTTTCTAATACTGTAACGGTATGGGTTTACTGTGTACGTTGATGATGTTAGCTGGTCAAACTTAGGCTATTTTCGTTTCAGCCAAATGTCTTGGATCCAGTCCCACAATGATTCCCACATAATGTCGACCATGCGACCTTTATAGAAGTGACGCACATTGCCTTCTTGGTCGATACAATAAAAGTTATCGCCTTGCTGGCAGATAGCAATATATTCTCTTGGCATGCCGATAGACCAGGCATAGCTGGTCACTTCAGGTAAATAAGTGTGTGAATACGGATCTGATGCCGTGACCATTTCAATGGAGCCATAAATGACATCACTGGCAAATAATAAGTATTCTTTTAAATCATTTGGCAGTGAAATTAAAATTTGTTCTTCCACTTCTACCAGTTGCTCGAATGTCGGTAATTCGAGTGGTACTGGTACCGTTTCACTCAAGTCTTGTAGCATTTCAATGATGTCATTCATCAGTGTATCCAGTCATCGGGCAATAATGGCGGGAGTATAGCCTGAATGGCGCTTTTAACCAATTCAGATTTTATTTTAGGCAAAAAAAAGCACCTTTTAAAAAGGTGCCAAGGGGAGGTAAATAACAAGGGGTACAGGGGCGAACGTTAAACGAGTTAGTGCTTTATTTGAGAGTTTATGCCGCTTGCAGTTCTGCCAAACTCTGACGTTTATAGCTTAACCACGCTTTGTGATACAGCTTGTGTGAAGTTTGACGCAGTTTCACAATTTGCATAAATTCAAGCTCACTGACGGGTCTATGTTGGCGTTGAGCTTGTAATTCGATGTGTTGAATTTGCTCGTAGACATGGTGCTCTGGGCCGCTTTTAATTTCAGCAATCTTATTAAGGTGTAATTGCACTTCAGCAACCATTTGGCTTTGAGGCAGTTTAACCAGCAGGTTTAAATCACGGTAACCAGATGCTTTAGGAGTGGCAAAGCGGTTCTTAACTTGTACGACTTCAGCGTGTGCGACAATGGCTTTATAAGCGCTCATCAAGCTGGCAACATCATTAGTAACAATGGTTGCTCTGGCAATATCGGTGAGGTAGCTGGCATCACCGTCAAATTTAAGGGCGATTTTTTGCTGGGCTCTTTGGTAGCTTTTTATTTTAGGAATAATCGTGTAAGCCTGATTTTGCTGGCTAATTTTAGTCACTAAATTGCTTAGCTCCGATTGTGCCTCAGGGGCACGCTCAAACAAGGCATCTAAATCATGGCTAAATTGCTGCGGCGCCGCCCCGAGAGTATTTTGTAACGCTAATAGGCTGTCGAGATCGTTACTCACAATTTGCCTAAAGTCGTAAGTGGGCTTTACGGGTTTGGTGTCCACCGTTATGGCAATGGCATTGCGGCTTGTCAGCAACAATAAAAAGATAATAAAGGTTCTAAAAATTCGACTCATTGAGTATTCACCTTAGTTCAATATCTGCGTGAAATTGATGGGGCTAGATTAGCTTTAATTAGCTGAATAACACCTGAATACCATGTCGGTTTATGGTGTGGTTAAAAGCAATGTCTTAACGCTGCGCTCAAGAGGCAATGGATTAGGAATAGGTAGATTTTGCGGGCTAATGCTTTTAAGGCGCACAGTTGTACTTTATGTAGCCAAATAATAAGGGCATCAAATGATGCCCTTATTGATTTTTTACTCAAGCTAATGACTTTAAGTTAATGATTACCAGATTTTTACTCGCTCATCAGCGGCGATAAACATCTTGTCACCTTCTTTTACGCCATAAGTCTGGTAAAACTCAGGCATATTAGACAGTGCGCCTAATGCACGGAAGTGACCTGGTGAGTGCGGATCAGTAGCAACGCGGTTACGCAGTGCTTCTTCTTTCATTTTTACTCGCCAAATTTGGCTAAAGCCCATAAAGAAGCGCTCATCACCCGTTAAGCCGTCAATGACCGGTGCTTCTTCACCGTTCAATGACATTTTGTAGGCTTTATAAGCGATGGTTACACCAGATAAGTCACCGATGTTCTCACCTAAAGTTAGCTCACCATTAACGTGTAAATCATCAAATACTTGATAACCATTGTACTGAGTTATTAATGCTTTACCCTTAGCGGTAAAGGCTTTTAAATCAGCTTCAGTCCACCAATCACGCATGTTACCTTCGCCATCAAATTTAGCGCCTTGATCATCAAACCCGTGGCCCATTTCGTGGCCAATGACTGCACCAATGCCGCCGTAGTTTACCGCGTCATCAGCTTCAAGGTTGAAAAATGGTGGCTGTAAAATAGCTGCAGGGAAGACAATCTCGTTCATGGTTGGATTGTAATAAGCATTAACGGTTTGCGGCGTCATGTGCCACTCGCCTTTATCAATTGGCTGACCAAGTTTTGCGATATCTTTGTTATGAGAAACAACCGCAGAACGTTTAATGTTGCCGTGTAAATCATCGGCTGCAATAGTGAGTTTGCTGTAGTCTTCCCACTTATCAGGGTAACCAATTTTAGGATTGAATTTAGCCAGCTTATCTTTAGCTGCAACTTTAGTGTCTTCGCTCATCCAATCCAATGATTCGATGCTAGTGCCGTAAGCGCCCCGTAAATTTTCAACCAATTGGCTCATACGGGTTTTTGCTTCTGGTACAAAGTGACGTTTTACATACACTTTACCGACAACTTCACCCAAGGTGCCACTGACTGTGCTTACGCCGCGCTTCCAGCGAGGTTGTTGCTCTTCTTGGCCATTAAGTGTTTTTGAGAAAAACTCGAAGTTTTCATTATCAAGCGCTTCAGATAAGTGACTCGCATTATGAGTGAGTGCCATCCAGGTCATGTAGGTTTTCCAAGTATTAAGATCATTGTCTTTAATTACTTGGTTCATGCCTTCAATAAAGCTTGGTTGGTTAATGATGATGTCAGACTGCTTATCACCACCAAGGGCTGCTAAATAGCCATCCCAGTTAATGTCTGGTGCTAAGGTCGCTAAATCTTTAACTTGATAAAGATTATAAGTTTTAGTGCTGTCGCGGGTTTCAACTACATCCCAATGTTGCTCAGCGATAGCGGTTTCTAATGCTAAAACCGTTTGCGCTGCTTGCTTGCCATTTTCAAGGCCGGCAAGGTCAAACATCTTCTCGATATGCTCAAGGTATTTGCTACGAATATTAACGAAGCGCTCTTCTTCATTGAAGTAGTAATCTTTTTCAGGAAGGCTAAGACCATATTGCCAAATATGGGTGGCGTAACGGCTTGAATCTTTAGCATCAACATTGACATAAAACGCTAATGGTGTGCCGCCACCATTAACTTGGCTTTCGCCAAAATAGGCGGTTAATTCATTTTTATCTTTTAGCGCGGCAATTTGGGCAAATTCAGCTTGGATTGGGCTAATACCTAATTTATTTAAGGTTTCAATATCCATAAATGAACGGTAAAGATCGGCCACTTTTTGCTCATCAGTACCCATTTTAAGATCTGGGTTTGCACTGACATCTTCGATGATGGCTTTAACGTCGTCACGGGCATTTTCGCGCAAGTCGTAAAAGGCGCCGATATTGGTGCGGTCACCAGGGATTTCCGCGGTGTTTAACCAGCCGCCATTTACGTAGAGGTAAAAATCATCTTGTGGGCGAACTGACTTGTCCATATTGTCAAAGCTAATACCTGAGGTAAGGGCTTTTTCAACGGCAACTGCGGTTTCTGTTTTAGCGACTTCTGGTGCTGCGGATTCAGTGACTGCTTTATCTGAATTGCAGGCACTAAGGCCTGCGATAAGTGAGGCGCAAAGCCCACCGATAACTAGCTTTTTCATGTTGTTTCCCTATGCATTGAAGAGTGAAGCCTTTTTATCGGCCTTAATTTTGAGCTGTTTTTATTGTTCACTGCCTTAAGACAGTTTTATGTGACCAACATGTTAAGTCTTAACAGGGGCACTTAACAAGGGCTAAGGCTAGGCTTTTAGTGATAAATTGAGCATTTATTGACTGTGTTGTGTAACTAAAAATTACCAGAATGTTACAGTGGCCATTTATCGTTTTCTATTTGCTAGCCAACAGCTCATAATAGCGACCAATTAGTTTTCACTTGGTTTTATATATGCGTTTAGACAAATTTATCTGCGAGAGCACCGAGCTGACTCGTTCATTAGCAAAAAGAGTTATCAAGTCAGGTGAAGTGACCTGTAATGGTGACGTGGTTAAAGACGCGAGCTTTAAAGTGAAAGATGATACTGAAGTGTGTATCGAAGGTCGTCAAATTAAGATCGTGGGCGAGCGCTACATCATGATGCACAAGCCTGTTGATACCATTTGCTCAACCATTGATGAAGAATATCAATCGGTGTTGGGATTAATGGATATTGAAAAAGTCGATACCCTGCATATTGCTGGGCGTTTAGATGTGGACACCACAGGTTTGGTGCTGATCACCAGCGATGGCCAGTGGTCACATAAAATCACCTCACCTAAAAAAGATTGCGGTAAACGTTACCTTATCGAAGCTGCTGCATCACTTGATCCTGCATTGGTGGAAACCTTTGCCGAAGGGATCCAATTAAAAAGTGAAGACGGCTTAACTAAACCGGCGCTGCTAGAGATCATTGATGAATACCATGCCAGATTAACTATCAGCGAAGGTAAGTACCATCAAGTGAAGCGTATGTTTGCTGCTGTGGGGAATCGGGTGGTCAATTTACATCGTGAAGCTGTGGGTGAAATTGAACTTGATGCTGATTTAGAAGAAGGCGAATGGCGTTTTCTCACCGATGCTGAAATCGCCTCAATTTAACACTTACGCACTGTTAAAACCAAAAAAGCAGCCTAAGGCTGCTTTTTTAATGGCTCAATAAATCGTGAAGGTGTTATTTGCTAAGAGGGCTATTCACTATAGCCAAACAGTGATTTTACCGTTTCTAAGGTATCATCAATGGTTTTGATACTTGAAGGACAAATAAAGATAGTGTCATCACCAGCAATAGTCCCCAAAATCCCTTCAGGCTTACCTATCGAGTCTAATAATCGGGCAATAAGCTGCGCTGCGCCGGGGCTGGTTCTGACTACGATCATCGCTTGGTTATGATCCACATCCAATACCAAGTTTTTAACAGGGCTGCCTGCTGTTGGCACACCTAACTCAGCGGGTAAACAATATACCATTTCTTGCTTAGCATTACGGGTACGTACTGCACCAAACTTACTTAGCATACGGGAAACTTTTGACTGGTTAATATTGCCAAAACCTTCTGCTTGCAGTGCGATTACGATTTCACTTTGGCTACCAAAGCGCTCTTCCTTTAATATCGACTTAAACGTCTTTACGAGTTCATCCTGATTCTTAGTCGCTGGCATATTTTTTTCGTCTTATAGTAATTTTTAAAAAGAATAGATTTTATTCAAAAAAGTAGCTCATTCTGAATAGATAAACGCATCAAGTCAAGAAATAAGCTAAATTGGTGAATAAAAATTCATTTTAGCTATTACTGGCTAAATTAGTCATTATTTATATACATATCATAGAATAAGGAAATTAGTGTGATCTACTAAGGGATAATTGAAATCCTCGCTGTGATCCAGTAATGTGACGCCACAAGAAAACATGATCTGTGTCACAGACCAGACTGAAGTCAATCACTAGAACGTAATTGGAGATCATCATGAAAGTAGCTGTACTTGGTGCTGCTGGCGGTATCGGCCAGGCCTTAGCTTTACTATTAAAAACTCAACTTCCTGCAGGTTCAGAGTTGTCTTTATATGACATCGCTCCTGTTACTCCAGGTGTTGCAGTTGACTTAAGCCACATCCCTACAGATGTAAAAGTGGCTGGTTTTGCTGGTGAAGACCCAACTCCTGCGCTAGTTGGCGCTGATGTTGTTCTTATCTCTGCAGGTGTTGCGCGTAAGCCTGGTATGGATCGCTCAGATCTATTTAATATCAATGCGGGTATCGTAAGAAACCTTATTGAAAAAGTGGCGGCAACTTGCCCTAAAGCATTAATTGGCGTTATCACTAACCCAGTAAATACTACTGTTGCTATTGCGGCTGAAGTACTTAAAAAAGCAGGTGTTTACGATAAGAACCGTTTATTCGGTGTGACGACACTTGATGTTATCCGCTCTGAAACCTTCATCGCTGACCTTAAAGGGCTAAACGTTGCTGATGTAAACATCAACGTTATTGGTGGCCACAGTGGTGTGACTATTCTGCCACTTCTTTCACAAGTTGAAGGCGTAAGCTTTACTGATGAAGAAGTTGCAGCGCTAACAACACGTATCCAGAATGCGGGTACTGAAGTTGTTGAAGCTAAAGCGGGTGGCGGTAGTGCGACTCTGTCTATGGGTCAAGCGGCATGTCGCTTTGGCCTATCATTGGTTCGCGGCCTACAAGGCGAAGCTAACGTGGTTGAATGTGCTTATGTTGATGGCGGCAGTGAACATGCTGACTTCTTCGCACAACCTGTATTACTTGGTAAAAACGGCGTAGAAAAAGTATTACCATACGGCGATGTTAGCGCATTTGAAGCTAATGCCCGTGATGCAATGCTTGATACATTAAACGGCGACATCAAACTTGGTGTTGAGTTCGTTAAGTAAATTTAAGCTTATCAATTATTGATAACTTGATTTACCGATAAAAATGCGAAGCCTTTGGCTTCGCATTTTTGTTGCTGACAGGCTAAAGTTGCTGCAAGGGGAAAAGACCTAAGCCCTTTACCAACTAATCAGTTTTCCTTGCCAATCAATAAAGCTGGCTTGTCCATCGTAGTAAATTCGGTCAATTTCAGCGTTGTCATCTTCACTACTTTCGCTTCCAGCTTCCTTAATTGCGTTATTGATATTCAGTAATTGCGACGCGACAAATTCAGCAGTAAATAATTTTTCAGCGGGCACATTGGCCTGAAAAGGTTTGGATAATGGGGTGTCTGTGGTGCCGGGATGAAAAGCAATGAGCTTTACGTTTTTGGCACGCCGAGCATATTCAATCGCCGCGGTTTTAATTAGCATGTTTAGCGCAGCTTTTGAAGCGCGATAGCTATACCATCCTCCCAAGCGATTATCACTAATACTGCCTACTCGGGCGCTGAGCACATTAATAATACAGCCCTGTTTACCTGCAACCAGTTTGACTAAATACTGTAGCCACAGCATAGGGGTAATGGTGTTTGACTCAAACAAAGCCTGCATTGCCTCAGGGTTAACATCTTCTAAGCGCTTTTCAGGGGCTATTGTTTTAAAGGGGAGAGTTTTAGAAACTGTGTTTTCTGAGGCGCTCCCTGTTGCTGCGCCAGTCATTTGATACTGATTGTGCAATCTGCCATTACAAATAAATACCCGAGTAATTTTACCTTTAAACGGCTGCAATTGCTGGCACAGTGTGGCAATGGCGTCTGCTGAATAATCGCAGCTAATATGTTGCTGAGTTATGGGGTTAGTACTTTCATTAGCCAATTTCGTCTCAGCAGTTGCAGATTGGCTGATACTGATGAGGTGCTTTATGTCAGTTGCCGTATCTTGCTTAATCAGTGCTGCAATAATGGCCTTTGCAATCCCAGAAGATGCACCAATGATTAACGCAACTGAGCCTGAATTTGCAGTGAATGATTGGCTCAAGTAAATCTCCTTGGGTTGATGGCTGATTGTAGCTATGGCTTTAAGCAGTTAACTCACTATTTGATGCTACAGCTACCATCTTCACAGCGCTGCTTACCGGTTAACAGGTAGGATAATTTGTAGCGGTGTTTTGCAAAACCAAGATAAGCCACATCGGCTAATGGTTTGATGCAAGGTAAGCGCAATAACTGTACCCATTGATGTTTTCCTGTAAGTGCCCAAGCTTTTGCCGTCACATCCAGTCCCAGTAATATTTCGCCATGGTTGGTTTCTGCATGCAAAATTTTGTTGGCTTTTTCTAAGTCGATATGGGGATACTTTTCGGCAAAACCGTCTTGGTTTAAATCAGCCAGCTCAATTTTGTGCAAGCGGTCATGTTGCTTTAATTGTTGCATTTCATTGCTGCATAAGGGGCAGGCACTGTCGTAAAAAATCCGTAATTCCATCTCGATACCTCTATGGTTAATTACTAAGTTCTAAATTAACTCAATAAGTTACTACAATGAATAATACGTCAAATGTGCTTGTTTAGATCTTTGTTGCTGGCTTATAGTCGCTATTATTGTAAGTTTTTGAATGTTATTATCTAGTTAACTAAAATGTTTCGGAGCAAAAAATGAAGAAGCCCTGTAAATTTTCTTCTTTACTCGTGTTCTCCTTGGTGGCTTTAACCAGTCCCTTTCTCGCGTATTCTACTGCTGCTGAGCAGACTACAACAGCTGCATCATTTGACCCCAGGCCCGTTAAAGTCCTGCAAATTGATGTGGGCAGTGATTTTCGAGAACGATTTTTACCTGGTGAAGTAAAAGCCTCAGAAAAAGCCGCTTTATCTTTTAGGGTTGCTGGTGAAATTGCTGACATTTTTGTGCGCCCCGGCGATGCCGTGGAGCCCGGCCAAGTGCTTGCGCAACTTGATGGCGCTATTTATATACAGCAATTGGCTGTCGCTCAGGCGCAATTTGAATTAGCTAAAGTTCTGTTCGAGCGTAATGCATCTTTGGTTGAGCAAGGGGTGGTTTCGCGTAATGATTACGATCAAACCAAAAGCGATTACACCATTGCCCAAGCCGCATTAGACAAAGCCAAAGCAGATGTGACTTACACCAAATTATTGGCTCCTTACAAAGGCATCATTTCTAAACGCAGCAAGCGTGCTTTTGAATATGTTCAAGCCCAAGAAGAAGTGATGGGAATTCGGATCGAATCAGCCATTGATATTAGTTTTCAGTTACCTGAGCAGTTTATTGGTGCGATTCAAAAAGCCGGTTCAAGCTTTGATAAGATGCAAAACCTTGAGGTGAAGTTTGACAGTCGCGATCGTTGGTATGCTGCCAGTTTAAAAGAGCTCAATACCATTGCCGACTCAACCACAGGTAGTTACACCATCATTTTAACCCTGCCAATGCCTGAGCAACTTAATGTGCTACCGGGGATGTCGGCCCAAGTAAAAGTCAAACTGCCTGCCAGAACCGCTGATGCTCATCCTAAAATTCCTGCTGGTGCTGTGATTACTGAAAATGAAACTGACTTTGTTTTTATCTGGTCTCCAAAGGCGTTAACCCTTGAAAAAGTACCAGTAAAATTAAAAGGCAATCGCTTAGTCTCTGGCCTTGAAGATGGTGACTGGTTAGTCGTTGCTGGAGCATCTGAGCTTAAAGATGGCCAAGCTGCGGTGCAATGGATTAAAGAGCGAGGCTTATAAATATGAACAGTAATTTTATCTATAGCATGCTTAAAAGTGTTGGCCTGCTGCTGGCGGTTATGACTCTGAGTGGCTGTGACAAAAGCCCCGATATTGAGCCCAATGTTACTAGAGTTACGACTTACGCTTTACCGGTTGTAGATAACTCGGTGATCCGTGAGTTTAATGGTGTTGCTAGAGCGCAAGACTTAACTAACCTTTCTTTTCGTGTTGGCGGCCGTATCGCGCAAATTCCAGCGAGCAAAGGCAAAAAAGTCGAAAAGGGAGATTTACTGGCGATATTAGAAAAAACTGACTTTGAGATTGCTTTAAGCGATCGAAGGGCACGTATGGAGGTTAATTTTAAACAATCTGAACGTGGTAAACAGTTGGTGGCTAAGCAGTTAATGGCGCAATCTGATTATGATCAAATGAATGCCCAGTACTTAGTAGCAAAAGCCGAGGCAAGGCAAGCAGAGCTTAATCTGCAATACACTGAGCTAAGAGCGCCCTTCTCAGGGGTGATCAGTGATGTATTTTTAGAGTCTTTTGAAAACGTGCAGCCGGGCGTGCCAGTGGTAAGTATTCAAAAGATTGAGCGCATCGAAGTGGATGTACAAATTCCTGATATGTTGATTGCGGTGTCAAAGAAGGCTAAGGACAGAAGCGTAGGCGCATTGCTAGAGGTCAGTTTTGAAGCCTTTCCTAATGCCACATTTGATGGCCATTTACTGGAAGTTAACACCGAAAAAGATCCCGCAACTTCAACCTATATAGCCACAATTGCCGTTGACTTAGACCCTAAATATAAAGTGCTTGAAGGTATGCCTGCCAAGGTGAAAGTTGACTTAAGCCACCTTACTTACACCTACAACCGACAGTTCTTGGTGCCTATCGAAGCGGTGATTATGCAAGATGGCAGTGACATTGTAATACAAGACAGTGGTGTTTGGCTGTTTGATAAATCTGATCAATCTATCCAGTATCAGCACGTGACTTTAGGTGTGATCGTCGGCGACAGAATTGAAGTTATCGATGGGCTAAAAGATGGCCAAGTGATTATTCAAACGGGCGCTTCACGTTTAGTGGCTGGTCAAAAAGTACAAGTAGTAGGGGGAGTGTAGGCTGATGATTGTATTGTTAATAAACCCATTACTCACAATCGTTCCAGCTAACACAAAGGAAAGTGACATATGAATATTGCAGGCTACTTTGTCAAAAACACCGTCATTAGCTGGATGTTTACCCTGATCTTATTGATCGGCGGCTTAATGTCATTTACCGGCCTTGGCCAATTAGAAGACCCACCATTTACCATTAAAGATGCGGTAGTTGTCACCCTGTACCCAGGGGCGACCTCAACGGAAGTTGAGGAAGAAGTGACCTACCCAATCGAAAAGGCCATTCAAGAATTGCCTTATATCGATACTCTCAAGTCATTAAGCACATCGGGAATGTCACAAATTACTGTGACCATGAAAAATAACTACGGCCCTGATGAGCTTCCACAAATTTGGGATGAGCTGCGCCGCAAAGTGAATGATATGTCGTCCAGCTTACCGCCAGGTGTTCAGGCTCCCATGGTCAATGATGACTTTGGTGATGTTTACGGGGTGATGCTAATGGTCAGCGGTAGCGATTACAGTTACCGCGATATTTTAGATTACGTCGATTACGTTAAACGTGAATTAGAGCTCGTGCCAGGTGTGGGTAAAGTGTCATTGGCAGGCAATCAACAAGAGCAAGTTTTCGTTGAAATGTCGCTCAACAAAGCTGCCAGTTCTAATATCGATCCATCTTTAGTGAGCAACCTGCTTAATTCGCAAAATATGGTGTCTGATGCTGGTAACATTCAGGTTGCCGGTGACAACTTAAAAATCCGTACCAGTGGTGGTTTTAAGTCTGTTAGCGAGCTAGAAGGGCTGATTATTCCAGGCACCCAAGGCGATAAGCTTATTTACTTAAAAGATGTCGCCACAGTATCGCGGGGCTTTCAAAATATTCCCACCAATCTACTGACCTTTAATCAGCACAATGCGATCAACATTGGCATCGCATTTTCAACCGGGGTGAATGTGGTTGAAGTGGGTAAAGCCATTGACGCCAAGCTTGCCAGTATTGAAAGTGTCCGCCCAGCGGGCATGATGATTGAAACCATGTATAACCAGCCTAATGAAGTAGATGCTTCAGTGGGCAGCTTTGTATGGAACTTAATTGCCGCAGTAGTGATCGTAATCGGCGTGCTACTGGTCTTTATGGGCATTAAGTCAGGTATTTTAATTGGGTTAATTTTGTTCTTAACCTGTTTAGGCACCTTCATGTTGATGCTGCAAGCAGAGATTGAGCTGCAGCGAATATCCTTAGGGGCGTTAATTATTGCCTTAGGGATGCTGGTGGATAATGCCATTGTTATCGTTGAAGGCATATTAATCGGCAGGCAGCGGGGCCAAACGACTTTAGAAGCTGCTCAAAGCATTGTAAAACAAACCATGTGGCCATTACTTGGTGCGACAGTGATTGCTATTACTGCCTTTGCGCCAATCGGTTTATCACCTGATGCTACCGGTGAATTTGCGGGCTCTTTATTCTGGGTATTACTGTTTTCACTGTTTTTATCTTGGATTACTGCCATTACCATCACACCATTTTTTGCGCAGTTATTTTTTGGAAAAGATGCTGAAAAAGTGGAAGGTGAGCTTAAAGATCCCTACGGTGGTGCCTTTTTTGTGTTTTACAAAGTATTACTCGATTGGTGTATGAAGCATCGCTGGGTGAGTGTTATCGCCGTGGTGATGGCATTTTGTATTTCGATTTATGGCTTTGCTTACGTTAAGCAATCGTTTTTCCCGCCTTCTACCACGCCGATTTTCTTAGTGGATGCCTGGATGCCAGAAGGCACAGATATTCGTGAAACTCAGGGCATTGTCGAGGGCATGGAGTCCATCGCCATGGGGCTTGATAATGTTGAGTTTGTTGGCTCGAGCATAGGTAAAGGCTTTCCGCGTTTTCTACTGACTTACTCGCCAGAGAAAAACTACGCATCTTATGCGCAAATGGCTATTCGCACCGAAGATTTTGAGTCTCTTAGTGAGGTAATGACTGAATTTAGAAGGGCAGTCGAAGCTAAATACCCGCAGACGCAGTTTAAGTTTAAGCGCTTAGAAATCGGCCCTTCAACAGACGCTAAAATTGAAGCGCGTATTAGCGGTGCAGACCCTGATGTATTGCGAAGCATTGCAGCGCAAGTGATGGAGATATTCCAGGCCACACCGGCAACCGTTAACGTGCGTCATGACTGGCGTGAACGGGTGAAATACATTGCGCCTCGCTTTAATGAAACCCAAGCAAGACGTTTAGGTATCGTAAAAAGTGAAGTAGATGAAGCGATTAAGTTTTCGTTTACAGGGTTACAAATAGGGGTATACCGCGAAGGGACGACCTTATTGCCAATCATTGGCCGTTTACCAGAAGATGAGCGTATTGATATCGACTCACTTGAAAGTGTTCGTATTTGGAGCCCTGCGCTGTCTGCCTTTGTACCGCTGCAGCAAGTGGTTGATGGGTTTGAGGTTAAGTTTGAAGATCCCATTATTCAACGCCGGGATCGCAAACGTACCTTAACGGTATTTGCCGATACGGATTTTGAGTATGATATTTTACCGGCGCAATTGTTTGCCCAAATTAAGCCACAAATTGAAGCGCTAGAATTACCTGTAGGTTATGAGCTGCAGTGGGGCGGTGAGTTTGAATCATCCAATGATGCACAAGAGTCATTATTTGCCACCTTGCCACTGGGCTTTTTATTCATGTTCTTAATAACGGTATTCTTGTTTAACTCAGTGAGAAAACCATTAGTGATTTGGGCGTGTGTGCCGCTGGCCATTATTGGTATTACCTCAGGCTTATTGATTTTAGATAAACCCTTTAGCTTTATGGCGCTGCTGGGAATGTTAAGTTTATCGGGTATGCTACTTAAAAACGGTATTGTCTTGCTGGATCAAATTAACACTGAGATTAATGACGGCGTCGAAACCTTTGAAGCGGTATTTAACTCAACCGTTAGCCGTGTTAGACCCGTTTGTATGGCTGCTATCACCACCATTTTAGGGGTGCTACCGCTATTGACCGATGCCTTCTTTGAGTCATTAGCGGCGGTAGTGATGTTTGGTCTTGGGGTTGCAACCATATTGACATTAATCATAGTGCCGGTGTTTTACCTTATTTTCTTCAAGGTAAGTTATAGAAATTATAAAGAGTTTTAGTAAGCCAACTAGCTTGAAGTTAATCCTGTGGTAGTTGATTTTCTTTAAGCTGACTAATTAAGGTAAGTTAACTAAGCTATCAAGCACGTAAACTCGCATAATGGTTTGTTTATCGCTATAAATAGGAGAGTCAGCAGAGTTTACGTTGGCTCTTTTTTTATTTGATCTTTACTAGATGTATTCACGTATTGCGCATTGGTATACAAAAACAGTATCCAAAAACGCGTATTCAAAATGAGGCTTTCTATGTCAATTAGCCAAGCAATTATTAAAGTTACTAATTTACGTTTACGTACTTTCATCGGCTTTAACCCTGATGAACGAGAAAAGCAGCAAGATGTTGTTATTAATATTGAAATTCAGTACCCAGCCGATAAGTCTTTTCAAACTGATGATGTCGCTGATGCGCTGAACTACAAGATAATCACCAAGAAAGTGATCCAACATGTTGAAGAAGGTCGATTTTTATTACTGGAAAAATTAGTTGCTGATGTGCTGGCAATTTGCAGTGAGCATCCTTCCATTACCATGTCGCGGGTGACAATCGACAAACCACACGCATTACGTTTTGCCGACTCTGTTTCATTATCATTAGAGCAGCGAAAATAAAGTGAGTTTTAATTTGGCACGAGTTGCCATAAGGAAAACACATGATTTCTGAAGAAGCACGTAAAGTACAGCAAGTACTGATTGAGCGAGGTCTTGAAACCCCAGTCGTTGAAAATGATATGACTAACGAGCAAAAAGTGGCTCGCATTCAAGGATTGATGACAGAAGTTATCTCTACCCTTGGACTTGATTTAACCGATGACAGCTTATGTGAAACCCCTCATCGAATCGCCAAAATGTATGTTAATGAAATCTTCTCAGGGCTTGATTACAACCACTTCCCTAAAGTCACCCAAATTGACAATAAAATGGGCGTAGATGAAATGGTTAAAGTCAGTGATATTAGCGTGGTTAGTACCTGTGAACATCACTTTATTACCATCGATGGTGTTGCCAATGTTGCTTATGTGCCGGGGCGCAAAATTATTGGTTTATCTAAAATTAACCGCATAGTGAAATTTTTTGCCCAGCGACCTCAAGTACAAGAGCGACTCACCCAGCAAGTGCTGGTGGCACTGCAAACCTTGCTTGAAACCGACGATGTTGCCATTAGTATCAATGCCACCCATTACTGCGTTAAATCCCGAGGCATTATGGATACTCAATCCTATACCAAAACCTCCGCACTAGGCGGCTGCTTTAAAGCTAACCCTGCCTCAAGAGCTGAATTCTTTGCTAACAGCTAATCGGCTTTAGCTTGAATCATACTTTAAAGGTCATTAATTTCGAGTCAATGAGGCTATTATTAATTGCTTGTGATTAATTGCAATGATAAACGACTGCATTAATGACCTTTTCTAACACTTCTTATTTTCAATAAAAATCATCATAAGAGAACTGCAATGAAGCAAACTATTTTCATTACTGGCGTCGGCAAACGTATTGGTTACGCCTTAGCAAAGGACTTTCTCGCTAAAGGCATGAAGGTCATCGGCACCTTTAGAACCCATTACCCCTCTATTGATGAATTAGCTGAATTAGGTGCCGACCTTTATCAATGTGATTTGTGCATTCCTGCTGAAATAGACGATATGTTAGCGCGCATTAATGACACCCATGACGAGCTTCATTGCATCATTCATAATGCATCTGACTGGCATAACGATAAAACCAAGCCGGGCATGACCTCAGCCGATATCATGAACCGAATGATGAATATTCACGTCAGTGCGCCTTATCAAATAAACTTGGCTCTGGCCGACAAATTAATCGCTTCAGCAAGTGGCAATATTGGTAGTGCTAATATTATTCATATTACCGATTACGTGGCAGAAAAAGGCAGTAAAAAGCATATTGCCTATGCGGCCAGTAAAGCGGCAATGCACAATTTAACCCTGTCATTTGCGAGTAAACTTGCGCCTATGGTGAAAGTCAATTCCATTGCCCCTGCGATGATTTTGTTTAATGAAGGCGACGATGAGGCCTACAAAGCAAAAGCGCTAGCCAAAGCCATACTGCCTAAAGAGGCGGGTAACCCTGAGATCATTGAATTAGTTGATTACCTGACAAGCAGTCAATACGTCACTGGTCGCAGTTTTGCGGTGGATGGTGGCCGTCACTTAGCCTAACTGTGTTTGCTATTGAGTTTATATAGGGGAGCTACGGCTCCCTTTTTAATGGCTGAATATTTTAAATAGACATCTAGACGTCTTATTGTTAGTGTGGAGTACCACTGGTTTTTGGTTGTTTTTTATCCGGCTATTAATTCGAAAGTTTATCCGGCAAACAACTTTTTGGTAGATGGCCCAATTTGAATATCTTAAGGTAAAGGAAGGCATTATGACGGCAGAAAACATGAAACTGGAATCACTGGCATTACATTATGGCTACGAGTCGGAAGCGACCACCAAGGCCGCAGCAGTGCCGATTTACCAAACCACGTCTTACACCTTTGATGATACCCAGCATGGTGCCGATTTATTCGATTTAAAAGTGGCTGGTAACATCTATACCCGCATCATGAACCCAACCACTAACGTGCTTGAGCAGCGCTTAGCCGCCATCGAAGGCGGCATTGGTGCCTTAGCGGTGGCATCAGGTATGGCTGCCATCACCTATGCGATACAGGCGCTCACCCAAGTAGGCGACAATATTGTTAGCACTAGCCAGTTATATGGCGGTACTTATAACTTATTCGCCCATACATTGCCGCGCCAAGGGGTTGATGTACGCATGGCGGCCTATGATGACTTTGACGGCTTAGATGCGCTAATTGATGATAAAACCAAAGCGTTGTTTTGTGAGTCCATCGGCAATCCAGCGGGTAACGTGGTCGATTTACAACGCTTGGCCGACATTGCCCATAAGCATGGGGTGCCGTTAATTGTCGATAATACTGTGGCAACGCCCGTGCTTTGCCGCGCTTTTGATCATGGTGCAGATATTGTGATCCACTCACTGACCAAATACATTGGCGGCCATGGCACCACTATTGGCGGGGTGATCATTGATTCAGGTAAATTTGATTGGGTCGCCAATAAAGACCGCTTTGCGATTTTAAATCAACCCGATCCGTCTTATCACGGCGTGGTGTACACCGAAGCCTTTGGCCCCGCTGCCTATATTGGCCGCTGCCGGGTCGTGCCCCTAAGAAACACCGGCGCAGCTTTATCACCCCAAAGTGCGTTCTTATTACTCCAAGGGCTTGAAACTTTAAGTCTGCGCATGGAACGCCATTGCAGTAATGCCCTAGCGTTAGCCGAGTATTTACAGCAACACCCTAATGTAAGCTGGGTAAACTACGCTGCATTAGCTGATAGCCCATTTAACGCAACATGTAAAAAAATCACCGGCGGTAAAGCCTCAGGCATTATCAGTTTTGGTATAAAAGCAGCCGATGCACAGGCGGGTAAAGTGGCTGGTGGTAAATTTATTGATGCGCTGCAAATGGTGCTGCGATTAGTGAATATTGGCGATGCAAAGTCACTGGCTTGTCACCCTGCCAGTACTACACATCGTCAGTTAGACAGCGCAGAATTAGCTAAAGCTGGGGTATCAGAAGATTTAGTACGTATTTCGGTGGGCATTGAGCACATCGATGACATTATTGCCGATATCAGCCAAGCGTTAGATAAAGCAGTGAGTTAACGCCAGTGTGTTAATGAGTTCTCAGCCTAAGATTAAGCCCATCATGATATTGTCTAGATGGGCTTTTTTTGCATGTTAATTGCTGACATATTAATGGTTTATATACAGGATATGCGCCTTGTAGGGGTGATAATTATTGGTAGCGGCACATCCCAATATTCTACTGGGAGTTGGCTCACTTGCTGGCAGTCGTGGGCAAAGCCCACTGCTAATGGTTTCCCATCAATCACTTGGCACAAAGTGCGATCGTAATAGCCACCGCCCATGCCCATGCGATTGCCCTTGTCATCAAACGCAACCAGTGGAGTGACAATCATATCCAGTTTGTTTACTGGGATAATATCTTGCACCGACAACGCAGGCTCAGCGATACCATATTGATTGAATACCATTTTTGATTCGGCATGGTAATGCAAAAACAACAAGTTACCTTTGCTAAATGGGTGAATGCGAGGTAAGTAGGTTTTTACCCCGATGTGCCAAAGGGCTTCTATTAATTTTTGTGTTGCCAGTTCACCGTCATGGCTGATGTACAGAGCCACTGTTTGGGCATTTTTTTGCTGTATTTCTGCCAGCATATGGCGGCAGGCAATTAACGAAAGCTGGTGCTGTTCTGCTTGGGTATAACTTTTACGTTCTTGACGAATATGCCGGCGAATAAAGTCACGGTTCATACCTTGGCTATCAAATAAGGCGTAACGTTCTTGATCGCTCAATTCAAAACCTTGGTCTTGATGGCTCAGGTTATCAATATCAAGATGTTGATTATCATCTGCCACAATACTCAGGGTTTGATGCGCACCAATATGGTGTTTATTGCTTTGCGTTATGGTATTTGCAGACTTATTGATAGAAGAGAAATAAGTAATATTGATAGTTGGAGTGCGAGCTGGTGAAGGTTCGACCGAAATGGCATTGGTCATTAAGCGGGTCATACTCATTATTGGCGGTACTCCATACTTGCCATGTCTATTAAGGTTAGAGTACTGCGTTCGAGGGTATTTTAAAAGGGCGACTGGCTAAAATATCCCCCAGCCAGTCGCTTTATGGATAGTTATTTGTCCAGCTTTAAAGATTTAAGCAATACGGCGCAGTCGTATTCAGATACTGCGGTTTTGGCCTTTATCCAGAATCGTCTGCGGGTGGTGATAATCCCTGTTGCAACCGCTAATACTGCTATCTCAATATAAATAAACGGCATATATTGAATAGCCGGTTCCACTGCAGCGCCTAAGTATCGCGAGTAATTCGAATAGTACTCTGGTATAAATTGCACTTGAGAGCTTACGGTTTCTAAGCCGAATTGGAGCGCTGCGACGCCAGCTACAGCAGCCAAACCTGCCAGTATTTTGAAGTACCACTTTTTAGGCCCAAAAAAGCCCGCAAAAACCAAATATAAACTCAGCAGTAACCCGCCACCCACTAACATGTTGGTGGGGAGCAAAGGGTAATGGCTAAGGGTGAACAGGATAGCAACAAGGTTCAGTAAAAAGTACGATACTACATAGCCAGAAAGTACAGTTAACCCTAACCGTTTGGGCTGACTAATTTGCTTCCAATACAGTTTAGGAATAGCGACATATAATCCCCAAAACCATGCAAGGACGATAGGGTAGTTTGACCAAGTGGGGAGTCCATAAAGGCCGAATCTCGCTAACAGTAAATCAATAAAAAATTGATAATGACTTAGCAGCCCCGAGCGATACTCAGCATCATAAATCATTTCAGGTGCTAGCATGGCAAAACACATAGCTACCATAGCTAAAATTAGTCCCCAATTGACAACGCCTTTGACCAACTGCCATGCAAAACCCTGATTGTTATCTTTTTTAAGTTGAGATACCAAGCTTTGGTAGTTGCTGATGACCGCCTCTTTGATATCTTTTGATACCCAGTTTTCAGTCAGTAAGGCAATTTTTGTTTTGGTTTCATGGGCTTCAATAATATTTTTAATGGCCGGAATCGCTAAGGCTTTCTTATCATCGTCTTTGTCTCCGGCGGCTAACTTTTTGGCATTTTTCCACACTGCTGGGTCATATACGCCACCGGCATTGTGAGTCACATTGTTGGTACCTGCAAAGCACAGGGTGGTATCGGTGTTATCTATGGTCGCGGTATATTGTAGGGTCGGTAGGTTGGCAGTAAAACCATAGATGAACGTACAGCCATTTAGGGCTTCAGTAACGTCAATTTCATTCACGTCACTGATGTTGTTAATAATATTAAAGCCCGCATTGGTAACGTAATCTGTTATCCACTGGTGATAATCGGGGCTGTTGATAAACCATTTAGTTGATCGTTTTGCATCGCCATCAATGGTGTAGCTGTAATATAAATATCCGCCGCCATCACAAGTTTTACAGGTGACTTGACCTGAGCCATTACAGGTGTAACAGGTTTTTGTCCCGCTGCCATAACATGATGAACACGACTCTGTGGTGTAAACGGTGCGGTTATTGTGATCTTGCCTAGTCACATGATGACGGCCGCTGCCGCTACAAGATGTACATGATGTTGAGCCATTGCCATTACACGATGAGCATGAACATTTGCCGCGGCCATTACAGATATGGCAAATATCTTCACCCACATAACTATCAGGTGCTGAACCTAGATTGGTATCTTTAATGATAAAGTTTTTGGCGACATCAGCGGTTAAGATTTTTTTAAAGGTCTCATTAAAAAATCCATTTTGACCACTGACATACTCTTTGGCTTTATTGTGGGCACAATCACATGCTTGCGATGAGCTTCCTGACTGTATGCCTGATGGACAATAGCCACCGTGTTCGTGTTTGGTTACCCCAATTTCAATTGTCCAACCAAAATGAAATTTAACATTGGTGGTTTTGGC
Organism: Shewanella sp. 10N.286.48.B5; assembly: GCF_002874355.2. Lineage (NCBI taxonomy): Bacteria > Pseudomonadati > Pseudomonadota > Gammaproteobacteria > Alteromonadales > Shewanellaceae > Shewanella > Shewanella sp. 10N.286.48.B5. The sequence continues at coordinate 3,047,258 of NZ_MCVG02000001.1, read as the reverse complement.
GCTTTCATCACTTAATACCACAGGGACATTTACCCCCGTTAGCTCTTTACCGTTTGAGCGGATAAAATCTTGAAATTGTTCTAATTTACTCACGTAATATGTCCTGTTAATCAATGCGTGAAAGACTAAAAATTATGTTATCAGTTAACGTTAACTATGCTGTTAAAGCTTAATGTTGAAAGTGGTCTCATCATTTTTGAGGTAGACCCACTGCCGCACCGAGTTATGGCCTGGAGCGCTGACTTTAATGTCGTAACCACCGGCAGGCAGTTTCATTCCCGCTTGGTATTTGGGCTTTATATTCATCACTGCCACCTTGGCATTGTTAACATTGGTTTTAATGGTTAAAGGTAAAAGCGGCGCATGTGCTTGCGCTGACTGCGATGGTTTTTTTGTGACAGTTAATGGCGACATAATCGCTTGATCAAAGCGGTGAATTGGCTCACTGATGGCATCAAATCCCTGGGTGATAAACAGGCTTTGATCAATGGCTGTGCCAATTGGTTGCACCATAGGCTGAGTGACCAATAGCCACTTAAGCGCATAAGAAATGCTGGCTGAGTCATTTTTTTTCATTTGCTCAAAAAAGTAGTGCAGCGCTGAGCCATTAGCGGTGTAATGATTCCCGCCTAGCGACAGTGGCACCACAAAAATAGCCACTAATATCCCCGCTGAAATAGCCGGTTTTATATAGGGTTTTGTAGGGCGGGCCTCGGCGTTTGAGGCGCGCTTTGCTTGTACTAACTCAAATGCTTTCATGGGTAGCTTTAACACGGTTAGCAACACCAACGCCAAGCTAATTGACATGGAAATAGGCGGAATAATCGTTGCTCTTAGGGCTGACTTACCGCTTGATTCAAATGCGCCGCCGTCAGCAAACTCAGCTTGCTGAGCTTCAAGTACATTAAGATACTCGGTGGTTTTGCGCTGAATATTAGGCTCAATGATGCGCTGCTTAAACTCACGATTATTCCAATCAGCAAGGGTTGGGTTCACATACAGTTCTGCCATTTTAGCTGCTATGCGGCGCTGAATATCGCCCTGTTGCTGAAACTGCTGCCAGCTTAAATTAGGCGGCATATCATTGCCTTGCTTCTTCATGGCTGCACGCCATTTGGCATCCGCTTGTTGGCGCACTTTTTTACTGACAGCATTATCAAAACTCACTCTGTCAGCCATAACCCAAGTGCTTGGTAACATTAGGCCTTTTTGTTTTAATCTGGCGTTGACTTTAGCACTGGTTATTTCATGGTGCCTGAACTCATGTATGCTTGATATCCCTAATGGATAACCGCCAGATTCTTTGACAAAATCTGGCTCCATTTTTACCATCAGCACGCTTTTGTAATGATTTACATCGTTAGTGAATATCATTCTATGATCTTTAAAACCGGCATCGCCGCCCATAGCAGCATCAACGGCTTGCATTGCGGTAAATAGGCCTAAGGTCATTACCCCGCTAATAATTGAATTACCGACATTTTCCGAGGTCGAAATCTCTTCTCGCTTTAGCCAATCATCAGGGGGAATATAGCCAATACCGTATTTGGCGATTTCTTGGTCATAACCGGTTTGTAAACGCTCGAAACAGCGATCGCGACTGCTGCCTTTTTTCATATCGGCGCATTTATTACGACGCTCAAAATAGTCATACACCTTTGGGGCGATTTGTTGGGCACGGGACTCCACGCGGGCTTCGTAAGCATCAGTCCCTTTTTGGTATTTTTCCCAGCCTTGTTTAACTTGGTTTTGGGTGTCTAGCCAATATTCATTGGAACGCTCTGGCGAGCTGGCCAGTGCTTGGTTGTAATCATTAGAACCTTGAGCGTACTCTTTATAGCTATCTTGTAGGCGCAGGCGAAAACTATCGTAGTCGCTATAGTGCAGATCGAAATTCGACATGGCGCGGTCACGGACAAATTTTTCCATGATGGCCCGTTTTTGCTGTTCTAAATCATCGACCAGCTTATCATCGGCATACACAAGGCCGCCAAATACAGACAGAAAGGTTTTTTCGGTGGCGTTATGTTCACTATCGGGATCGTAATGGATCCCTTCAAATTGAATAGACTTTTCAATAAGCGCGCTGCGTAGAACCTGTGATAAGTAAGCTTGTTGGCGCTCCTGTGGGCTTGATGTATCAATAATAAAATGATCCACTAACCACTTTTGACCAAAGAAAACTGTTGGCCACACTATCAGTGCAATCAGTGCAAAATACCCCAATGCCCGCGACACTTTGGCAACGCGGCGGCCCTTTAGTAATAAGTCTGCTAGCAGCAGCGTCACCCCTATACCACTGATGGTGCGACCAAATAACTCAATGGCGTGCAATTCATCTTCGCTGGCATTACGGCCACCGGCGACATCGGTTAAGGCGGCATTAAAAACGGCTTCAGGAAATAAATACACCACTGAGCAAATGAACATCAGTAGCATCCACCAAAAGGGTTTGCCCATTTGGGTTATTTGCGCTTCACGTTGCTGCTGATGCTTGGCTTTAGCCTGCGCTGAATGCTGCTTTGATTTAACCTTATTTAACGCTTGCTCAGCCGCTTGCATTTTTTGTTGTGTCGGGGCGCTATTGAGTAGATCGGTAGCAAAGGGGCTATGATTGTTATTGGTCATTGTTATTAATCATTGTTGTTATCGGTCTAGTTCTAGTTCTAGTTCTCGTTTCAGTTTTAGTTATTTAGCATTGCTGCTTGGCAAGGTTAAGATGATGCTGTCACCTGTATGGGTATCAATTTTTTCATCGGTGATAGTGGGAAAACCATGCTCCAATAACGGCGTAGGCGTGCTGGCTGGCACCACTTTAGCTTTCGCGCTATAGATGGATTTAAGGCCGGAGGTTAATGATAAATAGTAACCTTCATGCTGGTAGCCGAGCATTTCTTTAAAGCGATCAAAGTCAGCATCTACTGGCAGTGAGACAATGTATTGACCTAAATCTGTCACTGCTTGATAGCGCTGCGCTGGCACGGCGGCATTAAACAACTGCTGACAGATCTTGTAAGGCGTGGCATCGACAATGACACCATCAGGCAGATTATTTTTACTCAGTTTGAGCAACTGTGACTGATGATAATCCGTGCCATTAAGTGAATAGCTATACACTTTCATTCCTAGTCGCTGAGCGCGTTGTTTTACCCCAGAGTTTTGCATGTAGCTGCGAATATCAAGGTGGATCCCTGAGTTGTAACCCAGTTTTGCTCTTAGCTTTTTGAGTGCATCAGTGCTGGTGTGATCTTGATAACGGGAGCGATATCGTTTGGTACCATAATTGCTAGCGCGCTCAATATTAGTGTGATTTTCTAGATAGTAAGCATCGTTACTTGCGCCTTTGCGTAAGTCGCTGCGCAAGATATCAATGCTGGTAGGGTGACCACCTTGGACAAAGCCCAAGTAAACAATAGGGTTTATGCCTCGCAATTTCACTAAGGTATCTTGCTCAGACGATGAGAAGTAATAGCCTTCGTGGCCGACGTACTTTCTGAGCATATTATCTAGCTCAAGCAATTTTTGGCCATTGGCTTTTGACTTTATTTCTACATTTAATTTTTGATTTGGCAGTCGCTGGGCGGCGAATATTTTAAAGGACTCTTTAGCGGTGATCGGCCGCTCATTGAGTAGATTGTTATTATGCTTGTCCCGCAGTTTTAGCCGTTTAAACTCTTTAAGGTTCATGCGTTCCAGTTTGAAACGCTCACCGGTGTAATGCACAGTGGCGCGGCCAGTTTGGCTGTCATGGTGATTTACCCAAGTGCCATCGCCCAGCAACATGACATCAATTTCAACACTGTTGAAGTTATCGTTAAGTGCGGCAGAAATTGCATTGTAACTGCTTTCAGGCTGGCGAAAATCACCACGATGGGCTGAAATATCAATTTGGCATTGCGCTTTTGATAGCATCTTAATATTGCCGTTACTGGCAAGATATAAATTACGATCGCCTAAGGCCAATTGAGTATCGACAATATCTTTGCCGTGAGTTGCAGCATCATAGGGCAAGTGGCTCAGTTTTTTAGGGGTGACATGCACAGTTTTCACTGGCTCTGGAGTCGATTTACAAGCTGAAAGAATGAAAAATGAGCTAAAAAGAATAGAATAAAGTAGTAGGGTACTTAACTGGCGGCTTGGCATAACTCATTATATAAATTGGCTAATTTTGCTATTTTATACCGTAATCTAAAGGTTAAGACAATAATAACCATAACTTTAACAAGTGTGTCAGCCCCAAAGAAGTTTTTGATTCACTTTACTGAGGCTTTAGTTGGTTTTGATACATTTTTTGTAGGAGCGTTAGGGCCTGTTTGGCGAATGATTGACAACCCATTATAAGTTTTAGCCATAAAAAACACCGTGAAGATGTTGTTTAAAAATGAGTGACCTTGCCAAAATATCGAGCTTGTGATTGAGAAGGGCTTGGATGGTTAAGGTCTTGGACGATTAAGGGCTTGGATGGTTAAGGGCTTGGACGATTAAGGTCTTGGATGGTTAAGGGCTTGGACGATTAAGGGCTTGGATGGCTAAGGTCTTGGATGGTTAAGGTCTTGGATGGTTAAGGGCTTGGACGATTAAGGGCTTGGATGGCTAAGGTCTTGGATGGTTAAGGTCTTGGACGATTAAGGGCTTGGATGGCTAAGGTCTTGGATGGTTAAGGTCTTGGATGGTTAAGGTCTTGGATGGTTAAGGGCTTGGACGATTAAGGGCTTGGATGGTTAAGGGCTTGGATGGTTAAGGGCTTGGATGGTTAAGGGCTTGGACGATTAAGGGCTTGGATGGTTAAGGGCTTGGACGATTAAGGGCTTGGCGGGTGAGTAGCTAAGTGCTAATTTTGGCCATAAAAAAACCACCATTGAGGTGGTTTGTTTTAAATTAAATTGCTCCCCAGAATACCGACCGTCGGTGCAGCCCTTGAACCGTAGGTTCAAGGCGGGAAAATGTTCATATCCTAAGGTTTCTCGATACGAGCCGAGCATACGCAATGTCAATGAAAGCATTCACCCTGGGTTTGTAAATATCGGCACAGGGACATAACCTACAAGCGAATATCCCAGGGAGCAAAACAGGGTTGAACCAGGTACCGTTAGCCATTACTAGCGGCAGTACATAATTCTAAAATTGTTAACCTTTCTTGGTGGTTCGTTCAAGCAACGAGTTTTCTAACGTTGATTGTAATAACGAGATACGCTCATCCATTTGCGCCATATACTGCTGATTTTTTTGCTGCTCTTCATACAACTCATGACCAATATTTAACGCGGCCATAATGGCTAATTCTTCGCGACTCAAATTGTTGGTACGTGTTTTTAATGTAGAAAGCTGCTGCTCGACACCCTTGGCAATCGCACGCAAAGCATCCTCTTGTCCCTTAGGACAATTAATCGAGTAGGTGCGCCCTAACAGGGAGATATCAATAGCACTATTACTCATGCTTCGCTGAAGATCCTTATTTGTCGAAAAATAAAAATTGTAGCAGGTTAACGACTTACCTCGCGATAACGCCTTAGCATTACGCTTTTACCACAGTTGATAACGGTATTAGTCTATTTGCGGACTATATAGCGCTACTATTAAAAGTGCAAGGTAACTCGCCGCCTTTACGATTATTTGCTTGTTGTCTGAGCATAATTAATCTTAAAACATAATTATGGCTAAACTCTCTACACGTTCCCTACACGTCAGGCAGGATAACTCGTTAAGCGCCTAGCTCAAGGCTAATACAAGCCGTCATTGCAATAGGCGTTACAATCGTCATTTCTATTTTTACAAATTAATGGCATCGAACAGTTTACCGTTTAAGAATACTCGCTTTGGTGCAAAACGCTTAGTTGATTGCGTTATAGACAAGACAGTTAATATCAGCTTTAGCTTTATAGCGGCGGGGTTAGTGAAGCTTTGGTCAATTTGCTATTATACTTAGCAAATCGCAATGAACAATTTGGTGGCAGTTATTAACTCTGCTAGCATTGCATCTGATTGAATATAACTGGAACAATATCATGGCAACCCCTCCTTCTTTATGTATTGAAAAACTAAAACAAGCGTTAGATTCAGCTGAAATTGGTCAGCATCCTGTTGAGGTGCATGGCGCATTAGTTGGTTTAATTTGTGGTGGGGTAGATCAAGCAAAATTAGCTTGGCAAAAGCCATTACTTGAATTGATGAATGACGGTCAAGCAGTCAGCACTGAACTGCAACAACTTATTAACGAATTATTCCAAGACACAGCAACTCGCTTAAGCGATGCTGAATTTGGTTTTACGCCGTTATTACCAGAAGAAGAAGAGCTACTCAGCTTGCGCTTAGAGTGCTTAGCCCTATGGGTACAAAGCTACTTAACCGCTATTGCGCTTATTCAGCCAAAGCTTAACGGCGCATCAACTGATGTGCGCGAAATTATCCAAGATTTAGGCGCTATTGCTCAAGTGGAATTTGATGTCAGCGATGATGATGAATCAGAAGCTGCATTTATCGAGTTGCACGAGTTTGTCAGAATGGCGGCTATTTTATGTTACTCAGAGTTTGGCCCTGAAATGCCATTAGATGAAGAATCCCCATTAGCGCCGCTGCACTAATTAGAATGTAGCTTTCGCCTTGGGCTGTGTTGGCTCGGGGTGAAAAATCCTCTGGCATCACAGATACTTGAGCTCAGCCAGAACACGAACCAGAGCTGAACTAGCTACATGGCCAATAGCAATACCATCATAACAATATTCAATTCATATCATAATTAACAAAAACAATAAGAACAGGCTTTATGACTGAGTTAAACGCGAAGACAGATAGCAAACAGGCAAGTGCCCAATTACCACAGCCACCACAACAGCCACCACAACAGGTGGATATCACTATTGTTGGCGGCGCTATGGCTGGTGCCAGTTTAGCGCTGGGTTTAGCAAAATTATCAGAAAAATTATCCGCTAAACATGCAGGTCTTTTAAACCGTCCTTTATCTATCGCCTTAATTGAAGCGCAAAAAACTGATGATAATCACCCAGGGTTTGACTCGCGTTCAATCGCCATTGCCCATGGCTCAGTATTTGAGTTAACTCAGTTAGGGATCTGGCCAAGTATTGAAAGCCTTGGCAGCGATATTGAAAATATTCATATCTCAGATCGCGGTCACTTTGGCATGACCGAGCTTAACGCTGAGCAATTTGGCCTGCCATCAATGGGGCAAGTGGTTGAGCTAGCGAAAGTCGGTAAAGTCTTGTTTGATCAACTTCAACAAGCGGATATTAAATTGCACTGCCCAGCAAGCCTAACTCAGCTTGAAACCGATATGGATGGTCACACGATAACCCTTGATAACGGCCAGCAAATTCGCAGCAAGTTGTTAGTGGCTGCAGATGGTGCTCACTCCAAAGTGCGCCAAGCGTTAAAACAAGATGTGACTCAAGTTGAATTTGAACAAGTGGCGCTGGTGGCCAATGTCCAAACTGATAAACCTCACAATAGTTGGGCCTATGAGCGTTTCACTGACACTGGCCCATTAGCCTTATTACCCATGGCGCCAATAAATGGTAAAACTCGGCTGTCATTAGTGTGGGCGCTAGATGCTGAGCAAGCCCAGCAGTTTAAACACTGTGACAAAGTCGACTTTTTAGCCGCGTTGCAACAGGCTTTTGGCAATCGCGCCGGGCGCTTTACTGATGTCGGCTTACGGGTCAGTTATCCATTAACCTTATCTTACATGCCAAGACCGATTTATCATCGCACTGTGTTTATTGGCAATGCGGCGCAAACTTTACATCCCATTGCAGGTCAAGGCTTTAACCTAGGTCTACGTGATGTGGTTGGATTAATCGATGCTGTCGAAACAAGTATTGAAACCAGCATTAAAAGCAGTATTGATACAAGTATTGAAGCTGGCATTGAAAGTTTAGATCTTGGCCACAACTCGCTTATTCATCATTATCTTGCATCAAGACAGCAAGATAGAATGGCCACCATCAACAATGTTGAGTTTTTAGTGCGTGGCTTCTCAAATCAGTATTGGCCGCTAGTGGCTGGGCGCAGTTTAGGGTTAAGATTATTGTCATGGTGTCCGCCGCTTAAAGCGCCGATTGCCCATAAAGCCATGGGCTGGAAAAGCGTCTAAAGATTGCAAGTGCAGTAATAAAGCATCTCAGTAAACCGATTGAAGATTAAGGATTAACATGTTTCAAACTCAGACCTATGATGTAGCCATAGTTGGCGGTGGTATGGTTGGCTTGGCAACGGCAATCGGTTTAGCCGAGGCAAACTTAAACGTGGTGGTGATTGATGCGGGCCAAACAGAGGCTGTGTCAGGTGAGCCACGCCTTCGAGTGAGTGCCATTAACAAAGCCAGTGAGCGACTACTTACCAACTTAGGTGCTTGGCAGTACATTGATAGCGCCCGCGCTACCCCATATTCAAAAATGGCGGTGTGGGACAAAGACGGTTTAGGTAAAATTGCCTTTGATGCCGCCAGCATTAGCGAGCCATCCCTTGGGGCGATTATCGAAAACCAAGCCATCAGCTTTGCCTTAGCAAAACGCGCGGCTGAACTCTCGAACATCACCCACCTAGAAGGTCAGCGACTAGAACGCATCGCCTTTGGTGAGCGTGAATCATGGCTTACCCTAGATAACGGTGACAACTTAAGCGCCGCCCTAGTGATTGCCGCTGACGGCGCCAATTCTTGGGTGCGTAGCCAATGCCAAATCCCATTAACCTTTTGGGATTATGGTCATCACGCCATTGTCGCCACTATTCGCACCAGTGAGCCCCACGATGCTACCGCCCGCCAAGTGTTTTTAGCCGATGGCCCATTAGCTTTATTGCCATTGTATGAAGACAATTTATGCTCAATCGTGTGGTCAGTATCGCCCCAGCAAGCAGAAGAATTATTAGCGCTATCAAGTGATGAGTTCTCAAAAGCCTTAACCGCAGCATCAGATGGTCGTTTAGGCATTTGTGAACTGGTCAGCTCGCGCCAATCGCACCCATTACGGATGCGTTATGCCCGTCATTTTGCCCGTCATCGTTTGATTTTAGCCGGTGACGCCGCCCATACAATCCATCCGTTAGCAGGTCAGGGGGTTAACTTAGGCTTTTTAGATGCGGCCAGTATTATCGAAACCGTTAGCGAGTTACATGAAGCGGGTAAAGATCTCGGTGATTACGCCAACCTTCGCGCCCTTGAGCGCTGGCGAAAAGCTGATGCCATTGAAATGATTAGCGCAATGGAAGGGTTTAAAAGACTATTTTCCGGTAGCAATCCAGTTAAAAAAGCCTTTAGAGATCTGGGTTTAAACCTAGTTGATAATGTCGCAGGACTAAAAACAGTGTTCATCAAACAGGCTATAGGCAATAAAGTGAAACTTCCTAAGCTTTGTCGAGATTAAATTTTTTAGCTAATTCGGCCTAAAAATCCTTATATATCAGGGGATGGGCCGAGTTGGCGTAAATAAAGATATTAAAACGCCTATAGTCGCATTAGCTAAACTAATGACAAAGTCTCAGATTAGAAAATTTCCTACTATACAAAATTAACCCTGTGGGTATAATTTTGGCGCATTTATAAAATACCTTCATTAGTTTTACCCTCAGAAGGTTCATAAAAAAGAGATAATAATGGCTAATAAAACTGTACTCTTTAACAAGCACTTAGAATCAAATGGCAAGATGGTAGACTTCCACGGTTGGGACATGCCACTTAACTACGGTTCACAAATCGAAGAACATAACGCTGTGCGTCAAAACGCAGGTATGTTCGATGTATCACACATGACAGTGGTTGATGTGACGGGTACCGATGCTTGTGCATTTCTACGCAAATTATTAGCAAATGATATTGCTAAGCTTAAAGTTGCTGGCAAGGCGCTATACAGCGGCATGTTAGATGACAATGCTGGCGTAATTGACGACCTTATCACTTATTATCTTACCGATACCCATTACCGCGTTGTGGTTAACTCAGCAACTCGGGTAAAAGATTTAGCATGGATGGAAAAACAATCTGCAGGCTTTGAGGTGACGATTACTGAGCGCCCTGAACTTGCGATGATTGCCGTTCAAGGCCCTAACGCTAAAGCCAAAGCCGCCACTGTATTCAGCGCTGAGCAAAACGCCGCCGTTGAAGGCATGAAGCCATTCTTTGGCGTGCAAGCAGGTTCACTGTTTATTGCTACCACGGGTTACACCGGTGAAGTTGGCTACGAAATTATCGTACCTGAAGCAGAGGCAGAAGCATTATGGCAAGCACTACTCGAAGCAGGCGTACAGCCTTGTGGACTAGGCGCACGTGACACCCTGCGTTTAGAAGCAGGCATGAACCTTTATGGTTTAGATATGGATGAAACCGTTAACCCATTAGCCGCTAACATGGGCTGGACTATCGCATGGGAACCAAGCGAGCGCGACTTTATTGGCCGCGAAGCATTAACGGCTATTAAAGCCGCTGGACCTGACAAATTAGTTGGCCTAGTCATGGAACAAAAAGGCGTACTGCGTCACGGCATGCCAGTATTCTTTACTGATGCAGACGGCCTAGAGCACCAAGGCTCAATTACTAGCGGCACATTCTCGCCAACCTTAGGCTACTCAATTGCCATGGCAAGAGTACCCCAAGGCATTAGCGATACCGCTGAAGTGGAAATGCGCAAAAAGCGCGTAGCTGTTAAAGTAATAGCGCCAAGCTTTGTCAGAAATGGTAAACAGGCATTCTAACCAAAGTGTTATAAATGCTTGTATTGAAGTCACTGAATAATAAAAGTGTTGCTAATGAGGTTGTTAGCCAGCACTTAAATAACACTAACGATTACGCTTTAAATTTATAGATATAGGAATTACGACAATGAGCAACATTCCAGCTGAACTTAAATATGCATCATCTCATGAGTGGATCCGCAAAGAAGAAGACGGCACTTACACTGTCGGTATCACTGAGCATGCACAAGAGCTATTAGGTGACATGGTATTCGTTGAATTACCAGAAGTTGGCGACACAGTGACAGCCGGTGAAGATTGCGCCGTAGCTGAATCAGTAAAAGCTGCATCAGACATCTATGCACCGATTTCAGGTGAAGTAATTGCCGTAAACGAAGCATTAGAAGACTCACCAGAGCTAGTAAACAGCGAAGCATTTGGCGAAGGTTGGTTCTTCCGCGTTCAGCCTTCAGACGAAGCTGAAGTGGCTAACTTGTTAGACGCTGACGGTTACCAAGAAGTGATTGACGAAGAATAATCGTCGACGCTACTAGAAGCTCCCTTGGGAGCTTCTTTTGTTTTACCTTTAAATATTTAAAGGCATTAGCGATCCTTACGTCCCGCGTATAAGTATTGCATTACAACATTTTTTTCCTAGACCAGCTATTGATGCCCTACCGCAAAATACTGGCAGATTTGGAACACGATTTCTCATGACAAAGCAGACCCTAACTCAATTAGAGCAACACGAATTGTTTTTAAGCCGTCATATCGGCCCAAGCCAAACTCAACAGCAAGAAATGTTGAATTTTGTTGGCGCAGAATCGCTCGAAGACTTAACCGCACAAACAGTGCCTGGTTCAATTCGTTTACCGCAAGAATTGACCATTGGTGATTCATGTGGCGAAGCAGAAGGCACCGCTTACATCCGCGGCATAGCTGACAAAAACAAAGTCTTTAAAAGCTATATCGGTATGGGCTACTACGGTACAGAAGTACCCAATGTCATTTTACGAAACGTGTTTGAAAATCCGGGTTGGTATACAGCGTACACCCCGTACCAGCCAGAAATCGCCCAAGGCCGTTTAGAAGCCATTCTTAACTTCCAACAAGTGTCTATGGACTTAACTGGACTTGATCTCGCCTCAGCATCATTACTTGATGAAGCAACCGCCGCCGCTGAAGCAATGGCCATGGCCAAGCGCGTATCAAAAGCCAAAAAAGCCAACATCTTTTTCGTGGCAGACGACGTATTCCCACAAACATTAGACGTAGTGCAAACTCGCGCAGAATGCTTTGGTTTTGAAGTTATCGTTGGCCCAGCAAGCGAAGCCGCAAACTACGAGCTATTCGGCGCATTATTCCAGTACACTAACCGTTTTGGTGAAATCACCGACAACACTGAACTGTTCGCTAAGCTTGCTGAAAAGAAAGCGATTGTGACTGTTGCTGCTGACATCATGTCACTGGTACTGCTTAAGTCACCGGGTTCAATGGGCGCAGATATCGTATTTGGTAGCGCTCAGCGTTTTGGCGTACCAATGGGCTACGGCGGACCACATGCGGCATTCTTCGTTGCACGTGATGCACACAAACGTTCAATGCCAGGTCGTATTATTGGCGTATCAAAAGATACCCGCGGTAATAAAGCCCTGCGTATGGCGATGCAAACTCGTGAGCAACATATCCGCCGCGAAAAAGCCAACTCAAACATTTGTACAGCGCAAATCTTATTAGCCAATATGGCGTCGTTTTACGCGGTATTCCACGGCGCCGTTGGCCTTAAAAATATCGCCAGCCGTATTAACCGTTTAACAGACATCTTAGCCGTCGGCCTAAAAGCCAAAGGCGTTGAGTTAGTTAACAGCACTTGGTTTGACACCCTTTCATTATCAGGCCTTGATGTTGATGCGGTTAACGCACGTGCATTATCTGCTGAAATGAACCTACGTATCGACCACGACGGTATCGTCGGCATCAGCCTTGACGAAACCACCACCCGTGACGATATCGCTCAGTTATTTGATGTCATCTTAGGTGCTGACCACGGTCTAGATGTAGCAACACTCGACGCTGAAATCATTGGCGGCGCTGCTTTTGGCGAAGGCGAGGGATCAATTCCTGCTCATCTCATCCGTCACGACAAGATATTGTCTCACCCAACATTCAGTAGCTACCAAAGCGAAACTGAAATGATGCGTTACATCAAGCGTCTTGAGAATAAAGATTTAGCCTTAAATCACTCAATGATTTCGCTGGGTTCTTGCACCATGAAGTTAAACGCCGCCGTTGAAATGCTACCAGTAAGCTGGCCTGAATTTGCCAACATGCACCCATTCTGCCCGCTTGAACAAGCCCAAGGTTACACTCAGTTAATTAACGAATTGTCAGATTTTCTCGTTAACATTACGGGCTACGACGAAGTGTGTATTCAGCCAAACTCTGGCGCGCAGGGCGAGTACGCTGGCCTGTTAGCGATTAAGAAATATCACGAGTCTCGCGGCGAAGGGCACAGAGACATCTGTTTAATCCCCCAATCTGCTCACGGTACTAACCCCGCTTCTGCCCAGCTTGCTGGCATGAAAGTAGTCGTTACAGCCTGTGATAAAGACGGTAACGTTGATTTAGAAGACTTAAAAGCGAAAGCGGCAGAGCTTGCTGATAACTTATCGTGCATTATGATCACCTATCCATCGACCCACGGTGTGTATGAAGAATCAATCAGCGAAATCTGTGAAATCGTTCATCAACATGGCGGTCAAGTTTACCTTGATGGCGCTAACATGAACGCACAAGTAGGTCTTACATCACCGGGCTTTATCGGCGCTGATGTATCACACCTTAACCTACACAAAACCTTTGCTATTCCACATGGCGGCGGCGGACCAGGAATGGGCCCAATCGGCATTAAAAAGCATTTAGCGCCGTTTGTTGCAGGCCATAAAGTTGTCAAACCAGGCCGCGAAAGCGACCATAATGGCGCAGTATCAGCCGCGCCATACGGCAGTGCTAGCATCCTACCTATTAGCTGGATGTACATTAAGCTGTTAGGCACAAAAGGGGTTAAGCAATCAACCCAAATGGCGCTACTTAACGCTAACTATGTGATGAAGAAGCTGTCGGCCCATTACCCAGTATTATTTACTGGCCGTAATGACCGCGTAGCTCACGAGTGCATTATCGATTTACGTCCACTTAAAGAAGCATCTGGCGTCACTGAGATGGACATTGCTAAGCGTCTAAATGACTACGGCTTCCACGCCCCAACCATGAGCTTCCCTGTAGCAGGTACGTTAATGATTGAGCCAACAGAGTCAGAGTCAAAAGTAGAGCTAGACCGCTTTATCGAAGCGATGATCGCTATTCGTGGCGAGATTGCCAAAGTCGAAGCAGGCGAGTGGCCAAGCGATAACAACCCACTGCACAATGCACCACACACCATGGCAGACATTATGGATCCTGAGTTTGACTCACGTCCTTACAGCCGCGAAGTGGCCGTATTCCCAAGCGCAGCGGTTAAAGCGAATAAGTTCTGGCCAACGGTTAATCGTATTGATGATGTTTATGGGGATCGTAATTTGATGTGTTCGTGCGTCCCAATTTCTGATTACGAGTAAATAGCTACTTAACCTCAGTAATACTGCATCAGCCGCTATTTTTTGCTACTCATTGACAACAGTCAACTCCGTGGCAAAAAGCAGCGGCTTTTTTGTCTTACTTTCGGCAGTAACGCTATTTGATATGAGTGGGCTTGATGTAGGAGTGTGAGTGCTCATTGACAACATTCAACTCCGCACTAGAGCCTTCGGTTCGCCGCCGCAGAGCTACTTGAAAATGTAGCATCGCCAGCGACGCCATTATCGAGGTAGCTGGCTTTGTTTGAAGTTTAGGTATCGATCAAAGTAAAAAGCGACCTTAAGGTCGCTTTTTTGTTTTGGATTAAGTTTATTAATTTAATCCAATTACCATCATTACTGAATGTTTTGCTTACGCCAATTATCAATTGCAGTAGTTAATCTGTTAGCAGGTGTTGCTTCTTGCCACTCATTCCAAAAATCAACAGTACCACTATTAGGCTTATTTATAGGTTCATCGATTCTAATTCGACTTGGCAATAAACAAGCATCACCAACAACCAATGCCTCACCAGTATCTAATGTAGGGAGTATATCGCTAAACCCACCTAAGCTATCGGGTAGTAATTTCTTTACAACAGACTGATCATCGGAATTCGTTAGCCGCATAGATACAAAGTTACTGCATTGACTAAGCATCGTTTTGTTAACTTCTGAAGGACGTTGGCTAATAACAACAAGGCTAACACCATACTTTCGTCCCTCTTTAGCTATACGCTCAAAAATATCTAAAGAAATATCATCAGATGCTCCTGCTGCATTTCGCTGAGGCATATACAAATGGGCTTCATCACACATCAAGGCTACTGGATGTCTTAAGTCAGATGGTGTCCACTGTTGTAAAGAAAAAGCAATTCTAGCAACTAGGGATACAATAAGAGGTAATATATCTGATGGCACTTCAGAGAAATTTATTATTTTAATTCCTCCAGTACCGTTTTCTGTTGTACTGCCCATTAGCGCAGTTGTTAAGTTTTCTAACCAATCAAATTGCAACGTGTCAGCACCACCTTGAAAGAGAAACCCCAGCCTTCTATCTGACAGTTTATTTTCTAAACGAGCGATCATACGACTCAACTTACCGTTAAACTCACCAGCTTTGGTTGTACCAGCTCTAGCACCAGGTACTTGCTCAGTATTTATATCATTTAGTTCAGATATTAAATCTTGAATATCAAACGGCACCGGACTATCAACAGTAAAATTATCAAGTATATCTGTATGTCCGCCATCAGTGAGATATTTCTGCTTTGCTGCATTAACTTCTCTAGACATAATCATCGATTGGTTAGGAGCATTTTGGTCACTTCGTTCAACGAACATAGAAACAAGCGCTTCATAAGATAGTAACCAATATGGTAAGTAGATAGCACCGTCACTAAGTGTGCGGCCAGCTTCTATATCGGCAGGTCCAGCTACTTTAAAATGTTTGATACCTGCTTGGTTTAGTGGTTCATACTCACCATGTAAATCAAAAACTATTGCGTTAGAGGTTTCAAGATTGGCCATCTGCTCAATAATTTTTGCTGTAGTCCAAGACTTACCTGACCCCGTACTACCGCCTATAAAAGCATGTCGTTGAAAAAACTTGTTTCCGTTTAAGTATGCTGTGGCTTGGTCGTCAAGTGTGTATTGTCCCAACGTTAAAGAGGCAGCCTCATTGCCAACCCTCGATAGAATACGCATAAAGCCAGTCAAATTTTCGCCTTCTAAAGCAAAACAATTTGCGTCAATCTCAGGCACACTTTCTAATGTTCTTCTAAATATATTTGACTCAGCACCATCGCGATTCAAAAAAGTACCGATCAATGCGACTTTACAAAGGTTTAATTCATTAATCTCTTCTGGAGTGCTATCTTCTAATATTTCACCCGTTTTCTTTCTAGTAACTTGGCTTATCAAGCCTATTAGATGTTGGCCTTGCTTACTACTTTGCAATACAGCTAAGCGATTAACTTGTAGACGTTTTAATAGCTCTGAATTATCTACTTCGACAATAACTGTTGTTGTATCAACTGATATAACCTTACCTAAAACATCACCGTCTGAATAATTAAATAATGGCATACTTCCTCCTTAAAGAATTAAATTTAAATAACCTTGTAATGACCAATATTCTTCATTTACTGTGATAGGAGCATCAATCATGGATGAGTATATGATTGACTCACCATCATGGGTTCCTCGCTCTATTGCGATATAGTTTTCGATACCACTTTCAAATAAAAATGTCTTAGTAGCATCACTCAACTGATACGTTATTACTGTAATACTGGCTTTATCTCTTAAACATTTTTGAATGAGTTTTTCTTGTATGTGTTGATCGTTAAACCCAAAGCCAATTGCCAAATAACTATTAGCACTTTCTATAGCATGATCAGCCTTTGCAATAATGGTTCGAAATGGCTCTAAATGAGTAATGCGATACTTTTCGGTTCCTGGCGTTACTATTTGAGGAGTAAAATCACTAGGTATCTCTGTAACGTTACCGAACCCAACAACTTCACTTGTATTAGACTTAAACCAATCAAGTGAGCCATGCACTTTCCAAATATTAACTACTCTCTCACACCGTAAGTATTCAGGATCTTTTAATAAACGCCTAAAACCATGAGAAAAACCTGTGTAATGGTGAAATCCTTCTTGTTCACATGAATACTCACCTAATCGATCATAGTTTGTCGTTATAATATCGATAGATGTAGCAGTACTTTTAAAATAGTCAGCCAATAAGCGACCTAAAGGAAAAAAATTACGTACACGCAAAGAATGATCAAAGACATCTAAATCTTCAGGCGTTATCAATGACCAGGTATTCCTAACAACTTCACTCGTCAATCTGTCTGATAAGTTGACTTGATGCAGTGCAGATTCTAAATCGACATTAGTATCAAGAAGGGTGACAAATTTATCCCATTCAATACTTTCTTCCGGCTCTAAGGTTGAGTTATCTACGCTAATTTTAAGATAATCTGCTAATGCGCCCATACCTGACATACCGAAGGCTGCTGACGCACCACTGCCTAAGATAATTGCAGGGGATTGGGAATAATAATTTTGAGATTGTTTGTAATAATCGAAAGTTGGCATGATTACCCTAATATTCAAAATTGGAGCAATTAATAAGTGGAGCAAGAGTAAACTTTTCACTTTGTGCTTGTGTGGTTCAAATGAACTAGCTTTTACAAGCGAATGATTGGCTTCTTCTTCCCTGAAAGGCGTTCTCTTATTGGATTAAGAGCTTGGCCTGCGTTTTTTTATTGGTTATACAATAAGCTATTTTTTTAACCAATTGCAATGGGGTAGCGCACTGTTTTACCCGAAAGTTTGAAATTAAATCATTTAAAAAGCAGGGTGTTACAATATGTATCGTTAATTGTGTTTTGGTGGTACAGATTGCTAAAGGTTACCTTTGATTTCAGGCGTTAAAGACTGCTCTATGACTTGTTTTACTTCTTGCACCGAATATCTCGCTTTGGCTGGAAATCGTATGAGCGGTAGTTGGGCACTTTCACAAGCTTCATTAATGAGTGCATCACGTTTTTGAGCTTGTTTGCTGTTATGGCTTTTATCATCTAGCTCTATGGCTGCAACAAACTCCATGGTGTTGGGTTTACACAATATGTAGTCGAAGTGCTTGGCTGAAATTCGATTAAATGCGGTTTGCCAATTGCTACGGTTTAAGTCTTTTTCTGGGGTAAGCACATCGGCAACTCGTACTTTGGCAAATACACGATATTGATCTGCACAGGCGGTATCAAGTACGCCTAAAAATGAGCGTTCTGCATGGCTGAATAACTTGGTTTTACGGCGATAATTTAATTGCTGAGGGCGGCTAATAAAGGCGATAAATAGTCTAATAAGCACGATAAATACAAACGAATAACATGGCCACCCACTTTAAACGAATAACATGGCCACCCACTTTAAGTGGCTAAATTATCAACACTGTACTAGGCTTTGGATATTGCTTAATAATCGGTGATAGATGATGGCCAGACCAAGAGAAACACTCGTGAGTTTAGAAGATACGCCTTACTACCACTGCTGTTCTAGAGTGGTGCGTAAAGCCTTTCTATGTGGTTTTGATGCAAGCTCTGGTGATAACTATGAGCATCGCCGTGAGTGGGTTGATTCTCGGATATTAGAGCTTGCGACGATTTTTGCCATTGATATTTGTGCTTATTCGGTGATGAGTAATCATTTACATGTGGTGCTAAAAGTGGATATTGATACCGCCAAAAACTGGTCTGATTTCGAGGTGCTTACCCAATGGCATAAAGGCTTTAAAGGCACATTGCTGACCAATAAGTTTGTTAAAGGTGAAGTGCTTAATGAGTTTGAGTTACAGGCTGTGAATGACTGTATTACTCAATACCGACTACGCTTGACTGATATCAGTTGGTTTATGCGTTCACTGTGTGAACCTATTGCCCGAATGGCCAATAAAGAAGATAACTGCACTGGTCGATTTTGGGAAGGGCGCTTTAAATCCCAAGCATTATTAGATGAAGCTGCAGTACTTGCGTGCATGGCCTATGTGGACTTAAACCCTATCCGCGCCAAGATGGCTACAACCCCTGAAAGCTCCGATTACACCAGCATTCAGCGCCGGATCAACTCAGCCATGAAAGGTGAGCAACCCGCGGAGTTACTGCCTTTTGTGGGCAATGAACGTTTGGATATGCCTAATGGTTTGATGTTTAGCGTCAAAGATTACATTGTGCTGGTTGAAGATACAGGGCGGATTATTCGTGATGACAAACGCGGTGCTATAAGCGCGAGTAGCCAGGATATTCTCAATAGATTGAATATTCCTGCTGAAAACTGGTTAAAAATCACTACTGAGTTTGGTGCATTATTTAAAGGAGCTGTAGGGGCGTTACCTGCATTAACTGAATATTGTGAACATCTAGAGCGCAAGCGGCGACAAGGTGCAGCTAACTGTCAGCGATGGTTGTGCGCTTAATAAATCATTTCTTAATTTCAAGTAAAAGTATTCCCCACTTGATTGATATCAAGCTTTTCTGCTGGATTGAATTTAGTTTATGACTTAATTTTGGCGATTAATTATGAAATTTTCAGTCCTTTGGCAGGGTTCATCCCTTCAGTAAATGATTGTTGGTGTTAGCAACTTAAAATGAAAAGCGTTATGTTATAACTTCAAAATAATGGGTGGCTATGTATTTTTTTAAAGGAATTATTATGAAGTGTCCAAGAACGGAATCAAACTTAAAACAAATCAAAGTAGGCGGTATCGCCGTCGATATTTCACAAGCTTGTGGTGGTGTCTTTTTTGATAATCATGAATTAGCTCACTTTGATGAGCAGCATGAAAAGCGTGGAACTGTGTTAATCGACCATCTAGCGCAATTTTCCCCGCCAGCATTAGATTACTCTAAAAGAATTAATTGCCCTAAATGTACTGATATTGTCATGGCTAGACAGTTTTATAGCCCTAAGCATCAAATAGAAATTGATATTTGCCCAGGATGTGGCGGCATTTGGTTTGATTATGGTGAGCTCGCTAAATTACGCGGCTTATTTCCACATCAATCAGATAGAGAGCAGGCTGGAAAAGATTTTGAAAAAAACATGCTAGAAGATCCAATGTACCAAGCTTACTTCACTCAAATTGAACAAAAGCAATCGCTTGCTAAAAAATTGAATCGCTTCTCTCAATTTATCAATACAAGAATATTTTAATAATCCATGATTCAAATCAATGGGAGATTCTTACCCTGACTCAGTTCTTCCGCTAGTAATTTATAGGTGGAGCAACCCAATAACCAAAACAATATGCACATAGTCCAAAGAAATTAGCCAATTAAATACCCTTCGCCGCACATTGTAATTTTTTTGTTAAATGGCTAGTATTGCCACCTGATAATTTGTCATCATGACGAATGGATGAACTTGAAGTAAAAGGATTTTATTATGTTAATCAGAACTGTCTGTATTTTTGTCACATTTTTACTTGTGGCATGCGGAGGGGGTGGGGACTCTGAGAGTTCTCCTGCGACTCCAACCATTCCGACTATTACTAACCATATACAAGGCAGATGGTTACTAAAAATTCCAGATACTGAATGTATTGAAACATTTATTTTCAATGATGACCTTTCGTCGAAAATAATATCTAGTCAACAAGTCACAACCGCTATTTATCAATTTCAATCTCAAGTTAACTCTGGGACAAAACACCCTTTAACAATTAATTTTACCCATTCAAACTTATTGCCAGATTGCGAGGGCAATACCCAAGATCTTGCAGGAAATAGCCTTTCCGTCTTTGTAGACTTTAATGATGAGTTCGAAATGGAGTGGTATGAAGATGCTGAACATAGTGCTCCGTTAGTTACATTTATTAAAGAGCCTGAAATTACACTTTCTCAGCTTCCTGAAATAGTAAGCTATGGTGAAGTTATGAGGGTTAAAGTCGAAACGACTCCCGATTTAGGTGTACTACCCGAGCTGCTTTACGGCCCCAATGGCATGACAATTTCTGCTGACGGCACTCTCAACTGGGAGGCTCATTCAATTGCCTTTTCAGCAGAACAAGAAATCAAGTTTTCACTTACAATTCCTAATTACGGAGTGACTAAGCAATTCTCAATAAAACAAAAGTCTGACGCCGCATTAAATGTCTACTCAGAATTATCAACTTCTGGCAAAGAAAGGGATATTTCAATAGCTAATTTTTTGTCTTTAAATAAAAAACAAATCTTGATACTTAAGAATAATAAACAAATTGCACTATTGGACAAAAATGGTGAAGAGTATACACAACAGTGGTCTTATCCTTATCATCTAGATGCCTTAAAGCTCAGTCACTATGATTTTGAAGGTGATCGGCTTAATCATATAGTGGTAATGAATAGTGACCAAATTTTATCTATCGACCCAAATACAAACAAAAAAAGTGTCATTGTCGAAATAGAAAAATTTGAAGAGTCTCATATCCTAAGAGACAAGAAATTTGTCGACTTTTCAATTGCAGATTTAAATGATGATGGTCATGCCGAAATAGTTTTAATCATAGCTTGCAAAGATTGTGGCAACACACCTAATCACGACTTATGGGTGTGGGATACAGGATCAAACTCGATAAGCTCACTTTATGATCTGAATTCTCAGCCATCCGAGGTACAAATCGGTAGTATTATCGACAAGAATTTAAAGCATATTTTGTTAGATGATGGCTTAGTATTTGATAATGAACTCAAAAAATTAAATTGGTTACATGCTGACTCTGAAAATACATTATTCACTTTAGCTGATATTGATGGCAATGAAATAGAAGAAATTATTTCATACAACAAGCAAGAGCAATCCATTGAAATGCTAAAATATGGAGAAAGCTCACCTATTACTCATTTAGCCATAGAAGAAGATATCTGCAGTCTGCATGTAACACCTCTAAAAAGCATTGTTACTGGACCATGTTCAAGTTACGGCGGGAATATGAACTCCTATTCAAGTGAGAAATTAGAGCTTCAATGGAGTGAGTTATCGAACCACACAAACAATATTATTTCAGCAGTTACTGAAAACTCAGGTGAAGTTGAGCTCTTGAGATCAGGTAATAGTTCAATTAGCTCATTTAAATTAACTCCATACCCAGAAGTTGTATGGGGCTTAAATTATTCTACTGCTAGTACAAACTACCATACCGCAGGGAATATCGTAGAAGGTGGAAGCTTTAAAGCACTGTTTTATTCTCCTCAACACAATTGGAACCTATACAGTGTTTCTGAAAATGGTCAAAAAGAAAAAAATAACCTTTACAAGTTAGAGAACGGAATAAATGGTTCCATCCATGCAATTGACATTTTTGATGCCAATTTAGACGGTGTTAATGAAGTGATAATTAATACTAAATATGAAGAAGGTTTTACTCTGTTTGCACAAGAGCTAGCATCCGAAGTTTTACTCTGGGAGAAGTCGTTTAGCCAAAACTCTGAAAGATATGTAAGCTCAGTAGAAATGGAACATGCTGATATTAACAACGATGGTTATAATGATTTAATTGTTGTTAACAGTGAACAACTCTATGTAGAAGACTTAGTAAATCAAACTGTACTCTGGGATTATAAACCTACAGAAGTGTCCACCATTTTAGATGCTGACTTTTCTAGAAATAAAGAAGGAACCTTGATTGCAGTTGTGGCAATAGAAAAACGTGATTCGAACTACCACCTCTTCAATTCAACAGAACAATTCAAGTTTATAGATGGAGCATTCGTACCGGCAAGTACAGCATCACTTTTATGTAGTAAAATAGTGCTGATTAATCAAGCGACTAATATAGCTTGTTTATCTTCCCATGGCTCACCATATGGTAATAGTACCGAACTGTTAATACTTGATAACTCGCTAACTCAAATCAATTCCTTTTTCATAGATGGTGAGGTGACTAATATCTTACAACCTCAGGATTCAGATAATTTACTAATAAGTAGTTGTGATAGCGGAGAAATAGGTTTAAGTAATAACCCCAATTGTACGTTATCAATGCGCTCTGTTAATTCAGGAGATATCATTTGGCAAACACCAAGGTTGTTAGGTGCAATAACAACAAATTCAATTGAATACATGCCTTCTAAAGATGGCTCAAAACCGCGCCTTAGCTTCGCGACAAAAAATGCTATGTATATGGTTGAGCTATAGTCTCTATAATTTACAAACCCGAAAGCTCACTCATCTTTTAAGTAAAGCGAACCATCAAGGCTCGCTAACTTGTCTGATGAACAACTGGGAAAGTAATTTTTGTTTTCAGCCCCTAAACCACCTACTTCAGTAGGTGGTTATAATCTAAGTTAACTTTCCCCTTCATTTTCACAATTCTAAATTCATATCGATATTTGTTTTACTGATAGAATCAATAATAACATTGCCATTAATTAACATGGCCACCCACTCCGAGTGGCTGAATATCTAACGATCTCCTTTGCTTTCAATCAGTGGGTGCCGTTAAGGTGAGCGTAGGCTTAATCTCATCCCCCAACTTGAACATTCAAAAAAGCCCTAATCTTTGCAAGATCAGGGCTTATTGATTGAGTGACTACATAAACACAGAGCTAGTATTAACGCTAAAGATTAACCTGCTTTAGCTTGGATCCTGTATGCATGTAGTAAAGGCTCTGTATAACCAGAAGGTTGCGATTTACCTTTAAATATAAGGTCGCAAGCCGCTTTAAAGGCTATGCCGTCAAAATTAGGGGCCATATTAATGTACAGTGGATCGCCTGCATTTTGAGCATCTACCACTGCAGCCATTTTTTTCAGTGCCGCCATCACTTCTTCTTCACTGCATAAGCCATGTTCAAGCCAATTAGCTAAGTATTGCGACGAGATCCGCAAAGTCGCTCTGTCTTCCATTAAACCTACATTATTAATATCAGGCACTTTCGAGCAACCGACGCCTTGGTCAATCCAGCGCACCACATAGCCCAGTATACCCTGAGCATTATTTTCTAGCTCAAAGGTAATTTGTTGCTGGGTTAATGTTGTCGTGTCATCAAGCAATGGAATCGTCAACAAGTCATCGATGCTAGCACGCTTACGATGCTTAAGTTGCTGTTGAACTTCCGCCACATTTATTTGATGATAATGGATAGAATGCAGTACGGCACCATTGGGCGATGGTACCCAAGCCGTGTTTGCCCCCGCTTTTGGGTGAGCCACTTTTTGTTCTAGCATAGCAGCCATTTCATCTGGCATCGGCCACATACCCTTACCAATCTGAGAGCGACCTTGTAAGCCACATTCAAGTCCAATATCGACATTCCAGTCTTCATAAGCCTTAATCCATTTTTGCTGCTTCATCACAGATTTGGGGACAAAGGCGCCCGCTAACATTGAGGTATGGAGTTCGTCACCGGTACGGTCAAGAAAGCCGGTATTAATAAAGACAACGCGCTGTTGCGCGACCCTGATACACTCTTTTAAGTTGAGTGTGGTTCTGCGCTCTTCATCCATAATGCCGACTTTAATGGTATTACGGGGGAGGTTGAGTGCATCTTCTATCTTGGTAAATAAGTCACAAGTAAATTGCACTTCTTCTGGGCCATGCATTTTAGGTTTGACAATATTCACCGATCCTTTGCGGCTATTACTGCGACCATTATTGTTACCTTTAAGGTCATGCATAGCGGCAAGCACAGTGATCATGCCATCCAATATTCCTTCTGGTACTTCATTGCCATGTTTATCTAGTACGGCATCAATCGTCATCAAGTGGCCAACATTACGTACAAAGAGTAAGCTTCTGCCGGGTAACGTTACGGTGTTAGCGTCTGTACTAGCATTAACATTAGCAGCGGTATAAACCCTATCATCATTAAGCTCTCTAAGGATTTGTTTACCATTTTTAGTCAGTGAGGCAGCTAAGTTACCTTGCATCAAACCTAACCAATTGCGATAAACTTCAACTTTGTCTTCAGCATCAACCGCAGCAACAGAGTCTTCGCAATCCATAATGGTGGTAACAGCGGCTTCAACTAACAAGTCTTTTACGCCAGCACTATCGCTGCTGCCAATAACACTGTCTGGATCAATTTGGATCTCAATATGCAAACCATTATTAACCAGCAAAATCGCACTCGGCGCATCTGCACTACCTTGGTAACCGACACACTTTTGTGCTTGGGTTAAGCTTGTGATTGTGCCATCAGTTAACTGCATACGTAGTTGGCCTGCATCAATATAATACCGCGTTACATCAGCATGGCTGCCTTGCACTAATGGGGCTGCGGTATCTAAGTGATGTTTTGCAAATGCGATAACTTTATTGCCCCTTATGGGGTTGTATTGTTTGGTCAGCTCGGCGCCGTCTTGTTGTGATATGGCATCAGTACCATATAGCGCATCATATAAACTGCCCCAACGTGCATTGGCGGCGTTAAGGGCAAAACGTGCATTTTTTACTGGCACAACTAATTGTGGCCCAGCTTGCGCTGCAATTTCATGATCGACATTTTCAGTGCTAATTTTAAAATCGTCACCCTCAGGTACTAGGTAGCCGATTTCGGATAGAAAAGCTTTGTATTGGTCTGGGTTAACGTCTTTAGCTGGGTGCTTTGTATGCCATTGATCAATTTGTTGCTGCAATTGCTGCCTTTTTTCTAACAAGGCCACATTAATGGGAGCAAATTCGGTAATGATGTCCTCAAATTTTGCCCAGAAAGTTGCTGAATCAATGCCTGTACCTGGACAAATGTCACTATCGACCAGTTGCCACAATGCTTGTGCTACTTGTAATCCACCTACTTGAATACGTGCTGTCATGTTTATCCCTACCTTTAATTCCTGTGCGCTGAACTTAAAAACCACTCAAATCTATTATTAATCGTTAATTCGCAGCAAGACTTTACTCTATATCAAATTAAGCTTATTTATCCAATTTATACTTGTTATCACCAATATTCATCAAATCTATGGTGAAACACCCTTTTTTGGTTAATTTGCAACGTATCAGTAATTAAAAATCAAAATAACAACAAGATTAAACGTCGCCTCTATTTATTTCATCTGCCGTTTTAGTGATTAATTGGCGCATCCATTGATGTGCTGGATTATGTTGAAGCAAGGGGCTCCAAGCCATAGTTAATGCAATGGGTGGAATAATAAATGGCGGCGGAACAATACTCACCCGATCATTATTGTTGTGATGACGAGCCATCTTACTTGGTATGGTTGCGATCAAATCCTGTTGCTCAGCCAACAAACACGCGGCTTGGTAATGGCGAGTAAAAACCGTGATTTGCCGTTTTACGCCAATTCGAGTTAATGCTTCATCCACCCAACCTAAGCGCTGAACATCAGCAGGATCCATCCCTACACCAACGCCCATTCCGGTTTTACTCACCCACACGTGTTTGGCTTGCAAATAACTGTCTAAAGAAAACTTGTGTAAAACTGGATTCGTCTTACTAATCAAGCAGCTGAAGTCGTCATTCCACAAAACTTTCTGGTGAAATGATTGCGGAATAGTGTCGAATCGATTGATCACCATATCGACTCTTCCTTGTTCTACATCAGGGAAACTGACATCACTTGGGGTCATGATGTCTAAAATAATGTTGGGTGCTTGAGTCCGAAGTTTTGCAATTAGCGGAGGTAGTAAGGTCGCTTCAGCATAATCACTAGCCATTACTCGAAAGACTTTGTCACTTTCTTGTGGGTCAAATTTGGCGCGAGGCTGTACGGCTTTTTCTAGCCCGATAATCAAGGTACTGATTATGGGTTGCAACTCTTTAGCACGTTCTGTCGGCGTCATGCCCTGACTGGTGCGAATAAGTAAGGGATCATCAAACAAGGTTCTTAAGCGTTTTAGGCCGTTACTCATTGCAGGCTGGCTAATACCAAGTTGGTCAGCTGCTTTAGTTACATTTCTTTCACGTAGCAAAACATCTAAATAAACAAGGAGGTTCAAGTCGATACGAGATACATTCATAAGATGAATACCGAAAATAGTAAGTATAAATTAGACTTATTTAACCAAATCTAACTATTATTTTCAACGTAATCATTTGCCGCTAATCAATTTGTTAAAGGAATATACACATGACTAACTACAGAAGTAATATCGATGAAGCTGCTACCTTGATTAATTCAGAAGGTAGTGCATGGAATGCCATCAACCCAGAATCAGTCGCTCGTATGCGTCTACAGAATCGTTTCCAAACTGGGTTAGACATCGCAAAGTACACTGCTAAGATTATGCGTGAAGACATGGATAACTACGATAAAGATTCATCGCAGTACACTCAGTCTCTAGGTTGCTGGCATGGTTTTATTGGCCAACAAAAAATGATCTCTATTAAAAAGCATCTTTTAACCACCAAACGTCGTTACTTATACCTTTCGGGTTGGATGGTTGCAGCACTGCGCAGTGAGTTTGGTCCATTACCTGACCAATCAATGCATGAAAAGACCTCTGTCGCTGCGTTAATTAAAGAGCTATACACTTTTCTACGTCAAGCTGACGCACGTGAATTGGGTGGCCTGTTCAGCCAATTAGATAATGCCAGCGAGTCAGAAAAAGCGGCGATTCAAGACAAAATTAATAACTTCGAAACCCATGTTGTACCGATTATTGCTGATATTGACGCAGGTTTTGGTAACGAAGAAGCCACTTACTTGATGGCAAAGCAGATGATTGAAGCCGGTGCTTGTTGTATTCAATTAGAAAACCAAGTGTCTGATGTAAAACAGTGCGGCCACCAAGATGGTAAAGTGACCGTCCCCCATGTTGAATTTTTAGCGAAAATTAATGCGGTTCGTTATGCCTTTTTAGAATTGGGTATTGATGACGGTGTGATTGTTGCCCGTACCGATTCACTAGGTGCTGGTCTAACACAAAAAATTGCCGTAACCAATGAAGCTGGTGACTTAGGTGATAAATACAATAGTTTCCTTGAAGTGGAAGCGGTTGATGCAGCAACACTTAAAAATGGCGATGTGGTATTCCAACAAGGTGGAAAGTTGGTAAAACCTGCTCGTCTACCCAATGGTTTATTTAAGTTCCGTGCGGGTACGGGTGAAGAGCGCTGTGTACTTGATTGTATTACTTCACTGCAAAATGGTGCTGACTTACTGTGGATTGAAACTGAAAAGCCTCATGTATCTCAAATCGGCGGCATGGTTAACGAAATCCGTAAGGTGGTACCTAACGCTAAACTTGTGTATAACAACTCACCATCGTTTAACTGGACACTTAACTTCCGTCAGCAAGTATTTGATGCAATGCAAGCAGCAGGACAAGACGTTTCAGCTTACAACCGCGATCAATTAATGAGTGTTGATTACGATACAACTGAGCTTGCTATTCAAGCTGATGAAAAAATTCGTACTTTCCAAGCTGATGCTGCACGTGAAGCGGGTATTTTCCATCACCTTATCACGCTACCAACGTATCATACCGCAGCACTATCAACTGATAACTTGGCTAAAGAGTACTTCGGTGACCAAGGCATGTTGGGTTATGTTGCTAATGTTCAACGTAAGGAAATCCGTCAAGGTATTGCCTGTGTTAAACACCAAAACATGGCAGGTTCTGATATGGGTGATGCACATAAAGAGTACTTCTCTGGTGACCAAGCGCTTAAAGCGTCAGGTAAAGACAACACAATGAACCAGTTTTAACGACTCGTTTTACAAACGATAGCAAGTGTTAAACTCGCTATCGTTTACACCAAAAAGCCTGAAGTATCGCTTCAGGCTTTTTTTATATTTTAATTTCCCGAACTAAATCACTTGGGTCAGTCTCTGAAAATAACATGGGCAGCCATGATTAATGGCTTGTTGCCGTTTCAGGGCTTAAGGCAATGTATTTATTTCTGCCACTGTTTTTCGCCATGTAACATGCATCATCTGCTCGTTGAATAAGTTTGTTAATATCTTCGTTTTTATCCCACTGGGTAATGCCGATTGAAAGGGTATTTACTCTGTCCATTGATGCAATTTTGAGCGCTCTGCAATTTTCTAGGATACGGTTAGCTAATGTGAACGAATCAGTTAACGATTGCCCTGTAAGGACAACGACAAACTCTTCTCCTCCAAAGCGAGAAATAACATCTTCAAGCCTAAGGGTCTTTTTAAGCATACTTGCTATCGCCACAAGTAGTTTATCTCCGATATTATGCCCCCAATTATCATTAACCGATTTGAAAAAATCTAAATCAATAAAGAACAGGGTTATCTCCATGTTTTGTCGTTTGGCTAACGACAACCTGGGATTCATGATGTCAAAAAATGCTCGTCGGTTTAGCAAGGATGTCAGCGGGTCTTCACGTGCGATTTTTTCTATGTCTTTGTGGGCTTTAATAAGTTGCCGTTTTTCGCGACGAAGCTGAAAATTGAGTTGCGCCATTAGATTACTAAGACTGCTAATTTCTTCAATTAGCTTTTCATCTTTTAGCTCCAATATTTCAGCAATACAATAGAACGAGGACTCCATTTTACGAAACGAACATAAAAGCCCTTCACCTTTTGTGGTTTTAAGTAGTTGCGGATCTGAGTCAAGGTCTATTATTTGTGTCACTCGAGGGGCACCGACAAAAAATTCATGCCAATTGTTTGTTTCAGATAGAAAAATAGCAAACAGTATGCGAAAGCCCCGGTTGTAACTGATTAATGTGCCATCGTAAGCAAACTCAGCGATAGCCAATACGTGCGAATTTTCTGCGATATCTATTGCAAGTTCACTGGGGATATTCATTAAGCTAACCAGGTGTTGAGCTTTTGAATCGCTTCTTTGTAATCGCTGGTGATGAAATCGGCTTTAAGCACTTCTTGCGGTTCATGGAAAAAAGACAGCGCTTGACCGCCTACAATGGTTTTAATATTTGGGTATAAGGCGTCGATTTCTTGGAGGAGCTCTCGAGCCCTTTTGATATTGTAAGGCATGGTAACGCTGATGATTACGGCTTTAGGTGACTCATTTGTAATATAATCAAGAATGGCATCTTTAGGTGCGTCGGCACCAAGATAGGTTGTATCCCATTCATTTGCTTCTAACGCTGTGGCAACCATCCATGAGCCAATTTGGTGTTGTTCAGATGCCGCGCAAGTTACCAATATCTTTGGTTTAGTTATTTCTGGAAGGTCTAGGTGCATTAGCAGCCCAGTGAGCACACGATTGGTAATGGCTGTGGCTAAATGTTCGGTGGATACTGATACGTCACCATTTTGCCAAAGCAAACCTATTTGATAGAGAGCGGGCTGAGCCTCATTATTAAAAAAACGCTCAAAGTCTTCCCATGTAGTGACTTTATTGAATGCATAGCTGTAGGCGTTACGGTGATCACCTGTAATAATATAGTGGAGAAAGGGGTTATCCATTGCAATAAACTCTTCTTCTCGGTTGCCTTTTATTAGGCTACAGCACTCATCATGGGCCCTAAGCATCCAATCGTATATTTGCACTAATTGTGCAGCCTCAATTGGTGGAATTGTCTTTAAAATCAATTGCTGCCATTTTTCTAGTTCTTCTTTAAAGTAGAGAAATGGCACCCCTTGAGAATGATAAGCCTGATAGACCCAGGGAAGTGCTTTCACTAAAGCGGTTCCATCACGGGATTCAATAACCTGGGAGATAAACCCAAGGTGGTTGCGGTGATTATTGATTAATAAGTCCAGCGAATTGCCATTTAAAAAACGACTTTGCTCGGGCTTTGAAATCCAGCGATTAATTTCTACCAGCATTTCTTCACCGAATTGACAATATGCATTAATGGCATTGTCAGTCACTGTGGCAAGTAGTGTATTGAGTTTTTGGCTATCCATAGTTAGTCCTCAATTGAACAGATACAAATTGAACTTATGCGCAAGGTTAAAAGTCGACAAAACCTAATGCTATTATAGTCATAATAAAGCTCATTGCTGGTTATCATTAAAGCAAAAGTAGTAAAAAATTAGGCAAGTTTAAGTGATGACTGTGCCTTTGTTTGAAATGCTTTGATGAGATAACTAAGGGCCTTTAGCGCCGCAAGTCGGTGTTGGTAAATGCTTCGACTTAGCAAGCACCTTGCTGACTTATAGGCTAACACTTGACCTTTAACCATTACTGCTAATTTACAGTTATCCCCCCATATTTAATTCAACAATAACTGATATTATTGGTTTTTTTCAATATTTAATTGTGGTTTATGTGATTTTTTAGAGTCAATATAAGCGCTTATGGCTAAGCCATTTGTTACTGGCGCTTGACGCTGAAAGCTTGCCTTATGGCGGCTATTAACACCATAGGGCAAGATTTTATCGCTGAGGACTATTTATTTAGCACAAATTGATCAATTTGATTTTGGGCTAAGGCTTGATCCATGGTGCCCTTTAGCAGTTTGTACATCAAAATCGAGGCATCAATCTCAGTTTTACGGTTAGTTAAAC
Source organism: Shewanella sp. 10N.286.48.B5 (assembly GCF_002874355.2). Lineage (NCBI taxonomy): Bacteria > Pseudomonadati > Pseudomonadota > Gammaproteobacteria > Alteromonadales > Shewanellaceae > Shewanella > Shewanella sp. 10N.286.48.B5. The sequence continues at coordinate 3,016,050 of NZ_MCVG02000001.1, read as the reverse complement.
TTTCAATATTGAGCCCTAATGGAATATTAAGCGGTATAACCGCGGCTAAAATTTTCAGCAGGTTACTGTGATTAATCTTAATTGACTCATACAGAGGATCTTCTGCCGACAAAATACGCTGGCTGGTAGCTTCGGGTACCGACACACCTAACCAGTTGATAAATTCTAAGGTTTTAGCACTGCCGCAAGGTGAAAATGTCAGGATGATGCGATTAGGCTTGATATTGTTTAACGCACATTCTTTGGCGTAGCTGGTTAACATATCAATGGTTGCTTGGGCGTTATACACCGCCTGAGTGATGTAGTATTCACAGCCTTGGTTTGATTTACCTAACAGGCGAATATGTTCATTTTTTTTACTTAAATGGCGCTCTGCAATGGCCACGCCACCAAGGTAGAATGCTTGAGAGTGCGCCGCTAATACGCGGTAAGCGTCATTTAATGGTAATGAACTTGCAACCTGAGTCGATGGGGATCCCACTAATACCAAGTCTCTGACATTATTTTGATACCAAGCGCGGGACAACCACTCACTAAAGCCCTGTTCATCAAGACCGGCAACGCTCTTATAAGCAATAACTGGCTTGCCTGACTTTTGATTGATTAGCTGAGCGTAAGTACCAGAATCATGAGTGGCTTTAAAGGGAAAAGGCCTTGGGGTATCAATGCGGCTGGTTTCATCCTGAATATCGTAGATGATCAAACCATCAAAGTTTATCTCATCAAGGCGAGCTAACAATTTATCAGCGATAATACTGACCGATTCAAAATCAGTATCGATTTTTGGTGGGGTTGTACCAATAAAATAGATCCCACGGTGATGATCGGATGAACGCTGTTTTAATGATTTTTTCATGTTTAGCCGTCTAGATGGATGTTATCTCCATTGTGTCTTAAATTTTGACCCTTGTTAAGGCCGAAAAAGGGTATTTTTTGAAATAATTAATAACCACTTAAATTAGTCGGCGATAAGTTTTAACTCAGATGATTTTATCTGTCTGTGGGTTTGAATATAGAGCAAGCAGAGTCACATTTTCCCTATTAGTTGTGGTTAATGTACTTGGCTGAGGAGGTGACTTTATTGAGTTATCGCTGCGCCGTTTAATGCCGCAATTCTGGCATCGGTTGATAAATTGATGAATTTAGGTGCGGCAGTTACCGCTAGAATGGCAAGAATAATGATAACGACTACGAGCTCAATTAAGGTAAAACCCTTATTATGGTTAAGCGCCATGGCTCAAAAATCCATTTATTCAGTTTATTATTTGGCAGCGATGTTATTTCAAATGGGCTGCTACCCCTACTTATCTACTTGAATAAAAGGTTTTTTATTTATAAGAGTTTAGTATTTTTGACCTCCCTTTAATTAGCCTGTGACATAGTGTCGCAGTTTGTTGGTTTTAAGTTGAAACCTGTTCTGGTTAATTTATAAATGTCCGCACAAATATTATAGGTTTGTCATAGGACTGTTTATGTACCACTCTAAATTGATGATTTCTATCGCTGTCGCTTTAGGTTTTTTACCCACTTCCTTCGTTCAAGCCACTGAGGCTAATCCCACAGACACTCAGGCTGTTGAAACCACCCAAGAAAAAAAACACAAGCAGCACTGCGATAATAAAAGCTGTGATGACTACCTTGTGGTGACTGGGGAGTTAATGCGCGATCCTGCCAAAGTTGTCACCGATCCCAAAAAGCCCAGATTACCGCTGCCCGCTTATGACGGTGCAGGTTACTTAAAAACCATCCCCGGTTTTAGTATCGCCAGAAAAGGCGGCGCAGGTGGCGACCCTTCTTTAAGAGGCATGGGCGGTTCACGCATCAGTATTGTTGATGATGGACAGCATGTTTATGGCACCTGTGGCGGACGTATGGATCCGCCAACAGCTTATATTTATCCAGAAGCCTATGATGCCATTACAGTGATTAAAGGCCCACAAACAGTAAAATATGGCCCAGTAGGTTCCGCAGGGACGGTATTATTTGAAAAAGATCGCCATAGCTTTAGTGAGAAAAGCCTTGAAGGTCGCGCCAGCGTAACCGGTGGCAGTTTTGGCCGTAAAGATTACTTAGTCGAAATAAAAGCAGGTACTGAAACCCATTACATTGATTTTGATGCTAATAAGTCTAAAAGCGATCATTATCAAGACGGTGATGGTACCACCATTCAATCCCTTTATGACCGTAATAATTACAATTTTGCTTTAGGTTGGACCCCCGACGAGTCAACCGTGGTTGAGCTTGCTTATGGCAGCTCAAGCGGTGAGGCTGAGTACGCTGACAGAACCAATAAAGCTCGTGTGATCGATAATGAAAATGTCACCTTTCTGCTGCAAAAGGATGTTGATTTTTACTGGCTGAATAATATTGATTTTCAGTTATATAGTAATGAAAACGATCACGTTATGGATCAGTTTGACCGCGGCGTAAATGCAGGCACTAATGTCAGACGAAAAACCGCAGGTGGTCATTTATGGTTTGATATTTCAGCCAATGAAAAATGGGAAACCATTGTCGGGCTTGACTATATGGACAGTAAGCACAAAGGACGCAGCATCAATCAAGCAGAAGATAATGGCCTAGATGATTTATTAGCAAAACCCTTTATGCAGGACATGGCTTATATCAATACCGGCTTATTTGTTGAATCAAGTTATCAGCTTAACCAAGGTAAAATCTTGACGGGGCTAAGAATGGATCAATGGCAAACCAGTTTATATGTGGCCCAGCAAGGCAGCCGTGATGATGACTTATTCAGTGGCTTTGTTCGCTACGAGTTTGAGACTGATAAAAGCCAATATTATATTGGCGGCGGCCATGCCCAACGTATTCCTGACTATTGGGAGTTCATGAAGGCAGACAATAATGATTTGTCACTTAAGGCATTTGATTTAGATGCTGAAAAAACCACCCAGCTTGATGTTGGCTGGATTTATCAAGACGATATTGAAATATCCACGGCGTTTTATTACGGCAAAGTGGCAGACTACATCTTAATTGATGCTAATACTGCCAAGACCGCAGCTTACAATATTGATGCAACGATTTGGGGCGGCGAATTAGGCCTGCTATATCCATTTACTGATCAATGGTCGGCGCAAACCACCGTCAGTTATAGCCATGGTGAGAATGACACTGACAATACACCACTAGGGCAAATATCCCCTTTAGAGGGTCGTATTTCAGTGAATTATGAAGCTGAAAATTGGACCGCTGGGTTATTTTGGCGGATGGTTGCGGCGCAAGATAGAGTCGCAATAGGTCAAGGTAATATCTCAGGACAAGATCTGGCTGAAAGCAGTGGTTTTGGCACATTGGCCATCAATGGCTCTTGGAAGCATGATGATATTTTAGTGAGTTTTGGTATTGAGAACTTATTTGATATTACCTATGCCGAACATGTTAGTCGCTCTGGAGCGGGTAATGACATTCCTGGTAGTTCACCACTATTTCAAGTTAATGAGCCGGGTCGAACCGCTTGGGTAAAACTTGATTACAATTTTTAATAAAAACCGGCAGGCTTGTTACATTTAATAAGCCTGCATCATTGCCCACTTTGGGTGAAACCTCTGCTTTAATGCCTGATACAGCCGCCGACAAACTTGTCCCTAGCTGCAATACATTGCTTTTATTCACATAACCTATGTAAAGCTATGCAAAGTTACCCTTTGGCAGTTTTCTTTATAAAGTGATCTAATTAAAATCAATCACGTAACATCTAAATAATATTAAATCATATTAAATAATAATAAACGAAAATGGATTTCCAGTTAATGAAAACACGCTATACGCTAGTGGCGGTTGCAACTTCGCTATTCATTTTATCTGCTTGTAGCAGTTCATCCTATCTTGACGAGTCTTTGGTTAAACCTGAGCTGCCTGCGTCGTGGCATACCGACGCCAAATCATTAAAAGACAATCAAAGTTGGGTAACACCAATCGCTACCGATCAGTTATTAGAACTTATCAGTATTGGCCTGAACACCAACCAGCAGTTAATTCAGTTAGCTCTTGAAGTCGAGGTTAACAAGCAGCAGCTTAATGTCAGTGATGCCAGCTTTTGGCCAGAGTTAAGCTTATCGGCTAATAGTGCTAGAGGGGGAAATAGTGATGCAACGTCTAGCTCCAATAGTCTTAGTCTTGATGTTAGCTATGAGCTAGATATTTGGGGCAAGTTATCCGATAGCGCTAAAGCCTCAAAACTGAATTTACTCACTGCTGAGGCCAATTATCAGCAAGCAAGGGATGCACTGGTTGCTGATGTGGTGATTGCCTACTACAAGGTAGTGACCTCAACAGAGCTCGTTAAGCTATTTGAGCGTCGCACCGAAAATGCCAAACTTAATTTTGACATCATTGAGTCGGGTTACCTGCAAGGGTTAAACACCGCGCTGGATGTGTATTTAACTCAAAATGAGTTTCACAGTGAAAACTCAAACCTGTTGGCACAGCGCAGTCAGCGCAATAAAGATATTAGAACCTTAGAGCGCTTATTAGGCGGCTATCCAGCAGGTAAATTACTGATAGATGAAACACTGCCGCTATTGCCACAAGGGATTAAAATTGGCGTCCCCAGCGAGCTCGTTAAACGTAAACCACAACTGCAAGCCGCTTGGTATCAGTTGCTCGCTCAAGATGCCGTCGTGGCCTTTACTCAAAAGCAGCGTTATCCAGCCTTACGTTTAGGGGCTGATATTGGCACCGCCAGTAATGATATTGCTAACTTATTAAGTGGTGATTACAGTTCATGGTCAGTATTTGCCGGTATTACCGCACCGATTTTTAACGCCGGTCGCTTAAAGTCACAAACCGAGCAGCAAAAGCTGAAATTAAAGCAGCAAGAGCAGCAGTATTTAAATACTTTGTTTAGTGCCTTTGAGCTAGTTGAAAACAACCTTGATCTTGATGCCAGTTTGCAGCAGCAATATCGCTCAACTTTACAAGCGCAAGACAATGCCCTCCAAGCTGAAACCCTATCATTTGAGCAATACCAAATCGGCCTTGTCAGCTATACCACAGTACTGGATGCCCAAAATCGTGCCTTTGTGGCCCAAAGTTCGGTTATCAGCTTAAAAAACCAAATCATTGCCAACCGTATCGGATTACACCTTGCTTTAGGTGGCGATTTAGATGCCAGTGTGACAGAAGAAGAAAAATATGATGAATAAGAAATACCTGATCCCAGTAAGCATTGTTGCGGTTGCGGTTGCCACTATTATGGTGATTACCTCAAACCCACCTACCACTAAGCGTGGCAAACCGATGGCTGTAGCTGCCATGTCGGTTGAAACTCAGGTGCTTAAGCCACAAGATTATCAAATTCAGGTGAGCAGTTTTGGGGTGGTAAAACCGCGCACCCAAAGCTCGTTAGTGACGCAGGCTTCAGGTCAAATTCTATCTATTAGCCCCAACTTTCGTGAAGGTGGTTTTTTTGAAACTGGCGAAGTGTTAGTTGAGCTTGATGATAGAGATTATCAAGCTGAAGTTAAAATTGCTGAAGCTGGGTTAATGTTGGCTAGGCAACAATTATTAGAAGAACAAGCACGTACTAATCAAGCCTTAGCAGATTGGCAGCGCCTGAGTAATGGCCGCGAGCCGACATCGCTGGTGTTGCGTGAGCCGCAATTAGCTGCAGCGCGAGCGGCAATGCTATCTAACCAAGCGAAACTTGAACAAGCCAACTTGGCCTTGGAACGTACCCAAGTTGTTGCCCCCTTTTCTGGGCGAATTTTAGAAAAACATGTTGATGTAGGCCGGGTGGTTTCGACCAATAGTCAGCTGGCAACGATTTACGCCACCGATTATGTGGAAATACGTTTACCAATCAATAACAGTGATTTAGCACTGGTAGAACTACCTGAGCAAGGTAAGTCTGTGGTGGCTAAAGTGAGTTTTGAGTCTGACTTAATAGGCCTGCAAAAATGGGAAGGGCAGTTGATTCGCACCGAAGGTGCAATCGATAGTAACTCGCAGCAGTTGTATGTGGTGGCGCAAATTGATGATCCATTTGATTATCAAGCTAATCAGCAAATGCCACTGAAAATTGGTCAATACCTGACAGCCAATATTGCCGGTAAAAAGCTGAGCCAAGCGATCGTAATCCCGACTAAAGCAATCTATCAAGGTAGCTATGTGTATGTGGTTAATGATGGCAAGTTATTACGCAGAGAAGTGACCATTAGATGGCAAAACAGCCAAGATTCGGTAGTTAGAACAGGTTTGAAAAGTGGCGATGAACTGGTTATTACCTCCCTTGGACAAGTGAGTTCAGGCACCCCTGTCACTGTTGTTGGCGCAACGAATAAAGTTAAACCACAGCGAGGCCCAAGAGGTGAGGGCAGAGCCGATGGCAAGTCTCGCAGTAAGCCTGATGGCGAGCGTAAAACCAAACCTGCTAGTAAAGAGGAGTCACAGCCATGATTGCTTGGTTTGCTAAAAATCACGTAGCGGCCAATTTATTAATGTTGTTGCTGCTGGTATTAGGTTTAGGTTCACTGTCAACGCAGATCCCACTTGAAGTGTTTCCGACAGTTGAGTCTGAAAGGATCTCTGTTCGAGTATCGCTTCGTGGCGCGACCCCTGAAGATGTTGAAAAGGGGGTAACAATTCGTATTGAAGAGGCGGTGCAAGACCTTGAAGGTATAGAAAAAATCACTTCTAGCTCTTCAGAGGCATCATCGCAGGTCACCATTGAAGTTGACAGTGGTTACGACCCCCGAGAAATGCTAGCGGACATTAAAAGCCGCGTCGATGCCATTAACACCTTTCCGGTTGATGCCGAAAAACCTGTCATTGCCCTTGCCCAGCGTAAGCGTGAAGTCATCGCAGTAACGGTAACCGGCAAATATAGCGAAAAAGAAACCATCGAGTTTGCTGAAGTGGTGCGCGATGAATTGTTGCGCCTAGAGGGGGTCACCCAACTAGATTTAAGCGGGGTGCGTAACTATGAAGTGTCATTAGCCTTATCGCAAAACAAATTACGCCAGTACAACTTAACTCTGAGTGAAGTATCACGGGCGATTAATGCCTCTAGTACTGATATCTCTGCGGGTAATTTAAAAACTCAGGGTGGCGACATTTTACTGCGCTCTAAAGGCCAAGCTTATTACAAAGATGAGTTTGCCAATATTGCCATTAAATCTGCCGCTGACGGCACCATTATTCGTTTAGGCGATATTGCAAATGTGGTTGATGGCTTTGAAGAAACCCCTGTAAGAACTCGCTTTAATGGTCAACAAGCGGCATTTATCGATGTGTATCGTATTGGTCAGCAAAGCGCGATTGATGTGGCTGATAAGGTTAAAGACTACATTGATTCTCGTCAGGCAACCTTGCCTGAAGGCTATGGCCTTAGCTATTGGGATGACGATTCTGAAATCGTTAAAAACCGTATTGCTACCCTAACAGGCAGTGCGCTGCAGGGCGGCATACTTGTGTTGCTATTACTGACATTGTTTTTACGTCCTTCAATCGCCATATGGGTATTTATTGGTATTCCAGTTTCGTTTATGGGCGCATTCATTGTGATGCCATTTTTTGATGTGTCGTTAAACGTCATCAGCCTGTTTGGTTTTATCTTGGTATTGGGGATTGTGGTCGATGACGCCATTGTCACTGGCGAGAATATTTACACCCACCTTAAGACTGCGCCCAATGGCGAGCAAGCGGCGATTCTTGGTACCCAAGAAGTGGCCGCGCCAGTGACCTTTGGCATCTTAACCACAGTGACCGCTTTCTTACCTATGTTGTTTATCGAAGGCACTCGCGGGGCGATATTTGGTCAAATTGCGATAGTGGTGATCCCAGTATTATTGTTTTCGTTAATCGAATCTAAGTTTGTGCTACCCGCTCACCTTAAATATATTAAGATGCGCAGCGAGAAGGAAAATTATAATAAGTTTGAGATTTTTCAGCAAAAGTTTGCTGATGGATTTGAACGAGCAATCATTCAGTTCTATCAACCATTTTTACGCATAGCGCTAAAGCATAAAACCGCCACCTTGAGCTTATTTCTCAGTGTGTTGTTAGTGATAGCGGCACTGTTGGCCACGGGGTGGACTAAGTTTACCTTCTTCCCGCGCATTCCCAGTGAAACCGTCAGGCTTAACTTGACCATGCCAGCGGGTACCTCATTTGAAGTGACCAATGGCCATATCATTAGCATTGCTGCAAAAGCGGAGGCGCTGCAAGAAAAGTATCGTGATGAAGAAACCGGTGAAAGCGTGATCATCAATATTTTGGCCACAACGGGTGGTCGCGGCGGTAGCTCAAATGCAGGTGGGGTTCGTTTTGAAATAACCCCAGCAGAGAAGCGTGAATCAGATATTACCTCTAGGCAACTATTAACTGAATGGCGTAAAAGTGTTGGTGAAATTCCTGGGGCTGAGTCAGTGACTTACCGCGCTGAAATTGGCCGAAGCTCTGATCCTATTGATGTGCAGCTCAGTGCAAACTCCCTTGATACCTTACGTGAGATTGCCGATCAGGTTAAACAGCATTTAAAAACTTACCCGACAGTATTTGATATTGCCGACAGTTTATCTAACGGTAAAGAAGAGCTGCTAATTGAGTTAACCGAGCAAGGTAAAGCGCTAGGGCTCACTCGACAGGAAGTATCAAGTCAAATAAGAAGCTTTTATTTTGGCTCAGAAGTGCAGCGCATCCAGCGTGGCCGTGATGATGTGCGAGTAATGCTGCGCTTGCCGCTAGATGAACGTCAGTCATTAGATGACCTTAAAAAGGTCCTGATTACCACCAGTCAGGGCGCGCAAGTGCCGCTTGGTCATGTGGCTAAAATGACCTCAGGTAAGAGCCCATCAAGTATTCAACGCATCGATCGTTATCGGGTGTTAAATGTCACTGCCGACGTGGATAAAGACAATACCAATATGACTGTGCTACAAGCAGATCTTAAGGTGTACCTTGATGGTTTAGTGCAGCAATACCCTGGAGTAAGGCACTCACTTGAAGGCGAAGCTCGTGAACAGCGAGACAGCTTTGGGTCGTTGCAATGGGGCTTAGTGTTTGTGTTGTTTATGATTTATAGCCTACTCGCAATTCCGTTTAAGTCTTACATTCAGCCATTAATTGTGATGAGCGTGATCCCCTTTGGCTTAATTGGCGCAGTACTAGGTCATTGGTTAATGGGCTCGCCACTGACCATTTTCAGTATATTGGGGATGTTGGCGCTAGTGGGCGTTGTGGTCAATGACTCTTTAGTGCTGGTGGACTTTATTAATAAAAAACGCGCCGATGGAATGGCATTAGCGGAGGCGGTATTAACCGCAGGTGCAAAACGTTTTAGACCGGTTATGCTCACCAGTTTGACCACGTTTATCGGCCTAATGCCGCTATTATTAGAGAAGTCGACCCAAGCGCAGTTCTTAATTCCAATGGCGATATCATTGGGCTTTGGGATTATCTTTGCCACCTTTATCACCTTGATTTTGGTTCCGGTAAATTACCTTGTGGTTGAGCGCTTAAAGGGCAATAAAGTTGATAATGCCAGTCTAGATCAAGAGTTTGAAAATAGCTTTGGCGCTGCTAAGGTTAAGGTATAGCTCAGGTTATAATTCAGTGGCGATTTTAATCGCAAAATATAGCGTTGCCAGTAATGAAATGCCCTGCTGGCGACGCTTTAAGCGTGATAAATGTGTCGGCCTAAAAAGTTCAAAACATTTATCACGAGATAAAAAACAAAAGGAAAAACAAAAATTATTGCAGCAGAAACGCTTAATATGAAGGTAATTGATAGCGATTAGTGATTTTTCGATGTTTGGTTGCATCTCAAGATAATCAGCAAATCAGGCATTCATACAATCAGGTAATCAGCCAATTATATAATCAGATATTTATACAGTCAGCAAATCAGGCATTTATACAATCAGGCATTTATACAATCAGCTTATTGGTGTTAGCCTAAATTCAATTACTGCAAATACTCTTACTGCTAACCTGCAAGCTTGGTGACCTGTTTTATTTTCTCGATAAGAACATGCTTTTCAAATGGTTTTGCCAAATAATCATCCATTCCTGATTCATAACATTTCTCAATATCTTGATCCAGTACACTGGCGGTAAGTGCAATGATTGGCAGCCGTTGCACAGATGGGTTTATTTGCTCCCACTCTCTGATTTTTTGGGTGGCAGTAAAACCATCCATAATGGGCATCATACAATCCATTAAGATTGCATCAAATATTTTGCCATCACTAATAAAATCAAACGCCTCAAGCCCATTATTAGCAATTACGAAGTTATAGCCCGCTTGCTTGACTAGCACTGAGGCGACCTTTTGATTAACGAGGTTATCTTCAACAATCAAAATCATGCCGTGAATGGTGCGTGGTTGTTCTTGCTTATCAATACCATCATTGGCGGCTTTTTTTTCAGCTGGGGTGACTTTGTTGCGCAGAGTACGACTTTCGATGCCGTTACGAATGGCATCACTAAAGCGCCTGCCAAGCAGAGGCAAGGTGATAGAGGCGTCGATGTTATCTAATGTTCGCTGCTCTGAGGGGCTATTAATGGCAATGGAAAAGCTATCTTGCAGCATGAGTAATTCGGGTAATGCTTTTAAAGCCTCTCGGTTCATTGAGGCATTATCAATAAATAACAGATCAAACTTTTGCTTATCCTGTAACAAGTCAAACGGTGATGGGTAACGGTAATTTATGCTAAATTCATGTTTACTACAGGCAGCATCAATAGCATCAATAATATCATTATTACTGGAAATAATTGCCGTAGTCAGGTGTTTAAACTCGTCTCTTTTAGGCTGCTCTTTGGTAATGATGCGGGCTTTAAGTTCAACGCTGAAACAACTGCCTTTACCTTTTTCTGAGCTAACTTTTATATCGCCGCCCATTAACCCCACTAGCTGTTTACAAATTGCCAGCCCAAGCCCTGTACCACCAAATTCACGAGTGATGGTGCCATCCTCTTGGATAAAAGGTGAAAAGATTTGTTGTTGATTTTCTTCTTTAATACCAATACCGCTATCGTATATTTTAATTTTCATATTGGCATAGTTAGCTTCGTCGTAATCGCAGCTCACAGCGACTTTAATAAAGCCGTTATTGGTAAATTTAACTGCATTTGACAGAAGGTTCATTAATACTTGGCGCATTCTATGTTCGTCAAGTGATACTAGGTGAGGCATATGTTCAGGGATTTCAATTTTAAGGTCGAGTTGCTTTTCAACGACTTTAGCTAACACCATAGTGAGGGTGTCATAGATGACCTCGGTAATATTGGTGTCGTTGTAAGCAATAGACAGGTTACCCGACTCAATTTTAGAAAGATCCAGAATATCGTTAATCAATAGTAATAAGGTATGTGAGGATGTTTCTATGGTTTGCAGGTACTCATTTTGCAAAGGAGTTAACCTTGTGCCTGACATTATCTCCGACATGCCAATAATGCCATTTAACGGTGTTCTAATCTCATGGGACATATTGGCCAAAAAAGAACTTTTGGCTTGGTTAGCTCTTTCTGCATCTGATTTTGCTTGCAATATTTTGGCATCATTTAAAAAGCGTTCATGAATTAGGTTATTGAGCTTTTTAGAGAAGTAGCTTAATTCATCTTTACCACTTTCGTTTATCTTATTTGAGTAATCATGTGTTTTTTCAATTTTTGACATGGTTTTAATCACATGATGCAGATACTTTAGAATGCGGCGGTAAAGGTTTGCGCCAATGGTGCCAATAGTAACGAGCGATATTAGCAATGCAACGCAGAACATAATAATAAGCTGTTTAGACTTTGCTATTTCAGAGTGAATATTGGTGGATAATTGCTCTGAAATGGAAGTGACAACATATTGAATTAAGTTCAAACGCTGATTAAACACCTCCAAGTTAGCATCTGTATTATCAACAATTTCATTCCCTTGCAGAAATTGGCTGCGCAGCTGATAACTTTGTTGGAATGCTTGATCTGAAAAGGTAGTTAATAACAGGTCTACTTGCTCAGGCTTGGCGCTAATATTAATAAAGCGATCGACATACAGTTGTTGTCTTTCAGCGCTCATATTCAATTGACTCAGCAGATCTTCGTCGCCTCGATTCGTTATCAGTTGATCCATTAGCCATTTTTCTTCTGCAGACCACAGTGATAGCCATTGCAATTGAAATAAAATCGTCAAGTTCTGGTTAATTTTTTCAGGTACATCAAGCTTATCTTTTTCTAGCGTCATCAACCCTTGGTTTTGCAATTCGTTCATCCAAATTGACCAATCAAATAAATCCTCTTTGGTAAGGGCTGGCGATTCAGCTAAGGCTTCTTCAGTGCTGTTAAACCATGCTTGAATATCTTCACTGTGTTGAGCGCTAAAGCTTGTGGGTAATAACGCAGACAGTTGCTCAGTAATAGATGTGAATTGGGATAATACAAAGGGCTCATCTTGGCCGCTGAGCGCGTCTTGCGCTTGAGTAATTTGCCGATTAAGCTGGGAAAATAACTCTAAAAAGGTCACTTTGTTGTTAAGGCTGTTTAAAGCTTGCACATTATCAGTTTGTTTTTGGATTTCTAACGCTGATAAAAAACCTGCAAAAACCAATGGTAACAAGACTAGTGCCAACATCCTTGCTTTTATTGAAATACGATTCAATAAATTCATCTCAGCTCCTTGAGTAAAAATTAGCCATAAAAAAGTTAACTATAAAGTTGTATATCGTAGGGTTCTTGGCTAAGTTTAGATTAGTAAAACTTCTGACTATGTTTAGCATAGTACAAAAACTATCTAGGAATGAAGGTTTTTATATGATTAATGGATTAAACCACAAAGCCTTTTTATTGAGCCTGAAGCATTTTTTTTTGAGTCGATTGTGCACAAGGCGGCTTATCTTTCTTACTGCATTAATTTTATCCCCATCAACTTGGGCTTTAGAGGCTGATACCAGCAAAAGCTCTGAGGTCGAATTCGCTATTTTTAGCCTTAATGATGACATGCCGCCTTTAAGTAAAAGTAAGGCGAGAATGTTATATCGAGGTAAGTCTAAAAAAGTCGGAGGTAGCTTTAAAATTGTCTTAGTTGATCTACCTGAAACCTCCATGCACCGCGAAGAGTTTTATAGCATGTTGCTGGGTAAATCGGTCTCACAAATGAATGGTTATTGGGCCGGGTTGGCTTTCTCCGGCAAAGGCTCGCCACCAGAAGAGTTAGACAGTGATGATATAAAGAAGATCCTCAAATGGCTGAACGACAATCCTAATGGTATTGCATATGCTCCGATAGAGTCGGTGCCTGAAGAAGTTAATATCTTAATCACAGTGCCACAAGGAGAGTAGCCATGTTATTAAACCGAAAATACATAATTTTACTATTAACCCTTGGCATGGCAACCAATGCACAAGCTGCGATAGAGCTGACTGATAACTTTTCCATCAGTGGTTTTGGTTCAACATCTATCAGTAAATCAGACAATAAAGCGCCATTATTTATTAACCGGGAAATAACAGATGAAACCTGTTATGACTGTGATACTTTATTTGGAATACAACTTGATTTAGATGTGTTTGAGGGCTTTGATGCATCAGCTCAAGTGGTTAAGCGCACCCAAGATAAATGGAGCGAACCTGAGTTAGAATGGGCCTACCTAAGTTATGAATTTAGTGACTTTAAAGTAAGGGCTGGCCGATTGCGCTTACCCTTGTTTTTAGTCTCTGAGTTTTATTTTGTTGGCCAAGCCTATGCGTGGGCAAGGCCGCCGGGTGAGATTTACGACTCGATTTTAGGTACCACCTCATACGATGGTGTTTCGCTGGCTTGGCAATATGAATTATCTGATGAAATATCACTTACCGTTTCACCTTATTATGGTTTCGGCCGCTTAACTGAGGTGAATTTAGGGCCGATATTGATGCAATTTGATTCTGACTATACCACCGGAATATATGTCGATTTAGTAGGGTTTAATTATCGTATCCATACTGGATTTTTACGGTCTAAATATACTTTACGCCCAGCCCCTACTGCTGATGAGTTAAGTGTATTTACTGTGGGGGCAGAATACAGTTTAGATGCTTGGCAGTTTATGGCTGAATTTGAACATGATGAGCTGCAAAGTAATTGGTACGCCAGTGTTGGTTATGCAATCGATGATTTTACTCCCTATGTGGTTTATGCCGAGAGTCGTGAGCTTAGAGAGAGTCAAGGGGTGACTATAGGGCTTCGCTATGATGTGACTTCATCGATTTCACTTAATGCTGAGTACCAGTCCATTTTAGGGGATAATCCAATAAACCGAGCGCAATTTGCCGCACCACCAATTATTTGGGGTGAAAGTACCGATGTTGAGTTATTAAGCTTGACGGTGAACTTTGTCTTTTGATGCTAGCTAAAGGTTTTGAGGCTAGGCAGTTAACTGCCTAGCCTTTTTAAATAGTTAACACTTTACCGCGATACTTATTTTTAGCTGTTTTGCTCGCAAAGATAGCTGCTTTGGCTTAATTGACTATTTAGTTTGCTATGTTGAATAATACGGCAAAGCGCCATCATTCATAACGCTTTTCGTAAAAAGAGCTTTAGATCAACCTCATGTAGTACACCAGCCGCCCCCTTAGCGGATATTCTTATTCAATCGCCCTAGTTAATTACCTCTTTTGGACTATATAACTAGGTCTCACTTCTGACTTGTAGTTGTTTGATTGTTGAACAACGCCCTTTATAATGCCGCCGTTTAATCGATGACGCTTTTTAGAGGATGTAACTTGAGCACTTTGTATACAGAAACCCACATTGGCAGCATGCAGTTAAAGAACCGCTTTATCCGCAGTGCGACTTGGGAAAATATGGCAACTGAAGATGGCCATATGACAGAAAAGTTATACGCCATATACAAAGAGCTTGCTCAAGGTGAAGTCGGCCTGATCATTACAGGTTATGCCAATATCGTCGCAGAAGAAAAACCCAATGCGGGCATGATGGGCATGTACGACGACTCCTTTATCGAGGAATACAAACAGCTAACGGAATTAGTTCACCGTAATGGCGCCCAAATAGCCATGCAGCTGGCCTATGGTGGCACCAAAACCACTTACAACGTGGGTGAAAGAGTGATTTTTGCCCCAAGTGAGGTTTGCGAGCGTGGCACAAAAACCTTAGGTAAAGCCATGACCATTGCCGAGATAGATTACATAGTGCAGGCATTTGCGAAAGCGAGTTTACGGGCAAAACAATCAGGTTTTGATGGGGTTGAAATTCATGGGGCCCACAGCTATTTAATTAATCAGTTTTTAAGCCCTTATTACAATCAAAGAGATGATCAATATGGTGGCAGCCTAGAAAACCGCCTGCGCTTTTTAGTTGAAATCTATACGGAAACCAGAAAGCTGGTGGGTGATGATTACCCGATACTGGTGAAATTAACCGCCTGTGATTTTTTTGAAGGTGGTTTAACCTTTGCTGAAACCCGTGTTATTTGTAAAAAGCTTGCAGCCATTGGCGTTGATGCCATTATCATTTCTGGCAATATTCATGGTAAAGCTAATGACATGATTGGTGAGTCGTTTGAGGGGCATACCATTCAGCCACAGGGTTATTTTCATCAATATGGCGATGTGATAAGTCGTGAAGTGAATATACCAGTTATTACTGTAGGCGGGCTAACGGACATTGATGCCATAGAAACCATTGCCGCGAATACCAATATTCAATACTTTGCCCTATCAAGACCATTATTGTCAGAGCCTGATCTAGTGAAGCGTTGGCAGAATGGTGATAGAGCTCAAGCCCTATGTGAAACCTGCTCAAAATGCCGCACTAAGCGCGGTAATTTTTGCATTGTAAATAAACAGCGAAAAGCAACTATTGCGGGTTTTTAACTTTTATTCTGTCCATTAAAACTTGTCGATTAAAAAGCGAACCAGATGGTTCGCTTTTTTACGCGATGTTAATTGACTTACTGATGTGAGTTCATCAACTGCAGCTTATCTGAGCCAATCTGATTTAGTCGATGTCGTCAAAATACCAGTAACCAGCATTGACCCAAGCGGTTAATTGCTCAAGCACATCGTTATCGTTTAACCATGGACTTAGGTCTTGTGCACTAAGCTCTTGGGTATCACATAGCAGTGCGATTAAGGCTTCTTTGCCCGCAGATAGTTGCAGTTGCTCGCCATTGATATACAGCACGCCATCAGCAACGCTGGTTTCAAAGTACAGCGTGCGCAGGCCGCCAAGCTTTACTAAAGGTTGCAGCTTAAGCTGCTCAGTCACATCTAAACTTTGAAACCCTAAACTCTCTTCGGGTAAATCAAGTTCGCACTTAGACTGAGTCAGGTAGCGACCGCTAAATTCACTGACTAGCTTGTCATCAAGGGTGGCAAAAAGTTGCTGTTTAATTCGCTCAAGATCGCTGCTGTTCACAATACCTGAGTGTTCGCTTAAGGCGCGGTCAGGATCGGCAATTTGCTCATTGCACAAATCTTTGTCGATAATGTGATCGGCCATTGAACTGATCATATCTTTTGCCGATGCAGTGCGGTAACCCACAGAAAAGCTCATTGATGGCTCAAGGGTTACCCCATCATGAGGGTAGCCTGGTGGCAGATACAAGATATCGCCAGGGAGTAATTCAACATCAATGATCGGGTCGAATGCTTCGGTGTGCAGTAATGCCGGATGAGCTGCAAACTCTTTGTGCGGCCCAAGATCGCCAACTCTCCAACGACGTCGGCCAGAACCTTGGCAGATAAATACGTCATAGAGATCGATATGAGGACCAACTCCGCCACCCGGTGTCGCATAACTGACCATGACGTCATCTAAGCGCCAGCGAGGGATAAAATCAAAACATTTGAGCAGTTCTTCAGCTTCTGGCACCCAGTTATTAAGGGCTTGGACAATTAAGGTCCAGTCAGTTTCACCGAGCTCTTCATAGGATTCAAATGGGCCAAACTCAGCTTGCCATTCATCGTTTGCTTTAAACACGCGGCGCGATTCAACCACGTCTTCGCAAGCAAGGCCTGCCATTTCTTCTGGTGAAAGTAGGTCTTCAAAGTGTTTAAAGCCTTGTCGGATCACTAGTGGTTTCTTTTGCCAATACTGTTCAAGAAACTGTTTTGGCGTCATACCATTTAAATCTAATTGCATATTTATTACTCAGTGAAATTTGCCGCGATACTAGCAAGTATTAGCATTTGGTAATTTGGCCGAGATCATAAAATGGTGGATTAGCTGGTAAAGGCAATAAATCTGCCTAGCTCAATAGCGCCTGAAAAAATCTAAACCTGTTGAGTGTATCAATTCTCTACTTGTCACTGACAATAGCAGCACTTTGTAGACAAAGGTTTTAGTCATACATCAATGCTTGGGCTTTTTTATGATCGAACTCTTTTAGCGACTTTCTGGCGAGTTGCCTAAACGGCAGGGCTTTAACGACTTCTTCAAATGGCTGAATAGCAAAGGCCCAAAAAATTGACCCATCAAAGACTAAAATGATCAGTGCACATAAGGGGATTGAAATCACCCATTGGCCAGTAAAGTTAATTTTGAATACAGCGGTAGTTTTACCCACTGCTCGTAATATATTGCCATGAACCGTGTTGTAACCACGCACGATGGGCAAAAAGATATATAGCGGCGCAATGACAGCTAACGCTTGATAGGTTGCTGCATCTAAATGTGGGTAAATATCGGCAATAAAAATGCTCATAAGACCAAACAGCATTGCGCAAATCACTGAAATAACCACCGCAATATCGATACTGGTATCAACGTTTTTACTCAAATCATCCATCTTATTAGAACCAATCGCTTGGCTAATGGTAATGGCTGATGAGTGCGACCAAGCCGCAATAAATTGGGTTCCCGCTTTAATCCAAGGCATCACCAAGGTG
This sequence comes from Shewanella sp. 10N.286.48.B5, assembly GCF_002874355.2. Taxonomy (NCBI): domain Bacteria; kingdom Pseudomonadati; phylum Pseudomonadota; class Gammaproteobacteria; order Alteromonadales; family Shewanellaceae; genus Shewanella; species Shewanella sp. 10N.286.48.B5. The sequence goes on along the minus strand of NZ_MCVG02000001.1, from coordinate 2,998,206 downwards.
ATGGCGACATAGGCATTAATGTCGAGCTGTGAGTACAGCAACTGATACACAGTCACCCCTATCATCAGCATAGTGACGTTGGCTGCAATCGGGAATATCTCAATAAAATGCAGCCGAATATTGCGGCTCATTGAGGTGTTTTTATCTGGCAGCGTGATTTCGATTACAGGGCTGAATTTCATATATGATCCCAGATACATAAGCCGCACGCTTATGGCAATAATGCTACCTAGTGCGGCGCCTTGAACGCCCATAGCTTCAATTGCGATCGTATCGCTAAACTGATAACCATGAATAAGTAAATAGGACAAGACGGCGTTAATGGGCAACTCAATGAGATACCCTTTAAAGGGAATTTTAGTGCGACCCAAGCCATTAAACAGGGCAATCATCACCTGGGTTAGTGCAGTGTAAAGTATGATGTATTTTGAAATCACTAAGTAACTGGCAATTTCTTGTTGTAACAACACATTGTCTGTCAGCAGGCCAATTAAAGGGCGATCAAACAGGGTTAGCAATATCCAAAAAAGCAAGCCCACCGAGCAGTTAATCATCATCCCAGACCAGAATGCTTTTGATAGTGTTTGATTATTGCCAGAGCCAACGGCGCGACTCAACACCAATTGGGTACCATTGGCCAATGCCATTTGAATACCCAAAATAGCAGCAACAATAGCAGTGGCTATGCCCATAGCCGCTAAGGGGATTTCGCCTAAAGGCGATACTAATAAGGTATCTATCATCAACATGGACTGCATCAGCAGTCCATTTAATGCTAATGGCCAAGCAAGGGAAAGGTTCTTTTTTACATAGGACTGAGAGGGCACGGCTAGACCTTAAATGCGGTTAAGTTAAATCAGTTAAAAACAGAATAAGTTGTAAATTTAATCAAGTTATAGAAGGCGTTAACGTTGAATAATAGGCTAAATAACCATATTTCAATCTTGAATAATCGCTCCAATAAGCTTATTGACAGGCGCTTAGCTCACACTGCACTACTAACGTTTACAGGGACTATCATCGAGTTATACCTATTTGTACTACAATAACTTAAATCGTTTTTGGTTGCTATGGGGGAGGTTTTAGTTTTGGGGTTATAAATGACAAGATTAGCTATTGATACTCTGATAAAACAAAGAGCATAGGACGTTATAGGAACTGGTGTAACTGAGTGGTCGATTCGATAAAGAGAAAAGCAACACAACTTACTTTTGCTATGGCTTAAGTAAGTTGTGGATTGAGGATGTTACAGTTCGGCTGTGGCAATTAATTACCAGCGCAAGGTATTAATCCTTAGGATTTTAGCTTCATGTTGTGGGAACGAAACTTTAAAAAGCGCGATATTGAACTGACAAAAGTCATAATTCCAAAACACAACACAGCCGGTATCAGTGTCAACAAGGTGACTTTGACAAGTGAAATAACACCGATAAGTAATGGTGAAATATTCGGTTCTGAGTGGGGCTCACTAATAACCATATTGATAGTTGTCGCCCACTCACTCAGGGATACTGTCCACAATAAAGCGGTGAATAGCAGTGAAATTGACAGAATAATAAAACTACGGCTTATCCATTTGTGGCTAAGGTATTTCATAATTTAGGCCTTTTTTGCTGTTTGTTTTTTGAAAAACTTTTTACTCATACCCTTAATCCATTTCCAGTGCATTGCTAAGTGGATCCCTAGCATTGGCATCAATAGATTGCCTAGGTCGTGATGTATTTTTGACCATACCGGAAGGATGTCAAAATGAATCCCTAGCTGAGGTAGCATCACTTCTGACACCAAAAAGCCACTTAAAATAACCATCACCATTGCTAGGTAGAAAATAAAATCCCACACAGCATTAAAACGGGCTTCACCAGATAATTGGCTGACAAACTTTTTAGGCAGTGACTTTAACCAGTCCCAGTGCAGTAATAGGTGAATAACCAAAGGGACTATAAACAATAAGCTTAACCATTCGTGCAATAAAACCCCTGTGGCTTTAGGGGCGCAAACTAATATAAATCCAATTAACAGTAGTGCATCCATGACGTAGAGTGTTTTACCTAAATCGTCTTTCCAAGTTTTCATTTATCAAGTTTCCATTAACCATCATCGATGACATTTTATTATCCCAATTAGCGATTCATATTCATTGACTGACATGAAAATAGATTGCTGCAATCAGCGCAATTTACCCTAAGTTAATTGACTTTATCAACTAACTTTACTTTGGTTTACACTTGGTATTTTTCACATTCGTAGTCGACTTTTCGTCGTGGTTAATGGTGATACAGTGATGTTATGCGCAGAAGTGATAGAGGGGGCTATTGAATTGCCCGCCACCTTGCGTGGATAGGCTTTTTTATGGCTGAACATTAACAAAAAGAAAAAAAGGCCAACGTCAATAGTTGGCCTTGCTATCGTAAGTACTTGCTATCGTAAGCAAGGGTATTAAATTGCCCAACCACCCATGTAGAAAACAACTAAACCAAGGGTTATGGCGATAACGCCCACTCGAAGTTTACGCCACTCACCGCTGCATATTCGGCCAATGACTAAGGTGACAAACCCTAGCATAATTCCGGTGACGATATTACAACTTAAAATAATAAAGATTGCGCAAGTTAGCCCAGCCATAGCATCGACTTTATCGTCAAAATCAAGCTTACTGACATTACTTAACATCAGCAGGCCAACATACATCAGCGCGGGCGCGGTGGCATATGCAGGCACTAAATAGCTTAATGGCGCCAAAAACATCATCAGTAAAAATAATACACCAACGATGGTTGCGGTTAGTCCTGTTTTACCCCCTGCCGCTGTACCTGCAGCTGATTCAATATACACTGCAGCGGGGGCGCCACCGACTGCGCCTGCAAAAATACTGCTTACAGAATCTGAGGTAAGTGCCTTACCTCCACTAATAATATTACCTTTGTCATCAAGTAATTCTGCTTGGCCTGCAACGGCACGTATGGTACCTGTGGCATCAAAAATAGCGGTCATCACCAAAGCCAAGACAATGGGTAGTACTACAGGGTTTAATGCGCCCATAATATCGAGCTGACCAATTAATGATTTATCAGACATTAAATAACGACGGCAAAATGGGATCAATAGCGTTTTCTGGTGTTTATAATGCAGCAAACCACTATCGTTTTATTGGCGCGACTAAACAACTTGTGGCGCTAATAATGACTCTTACTTTAGCGTGATGGTTATATTTATCGTTCCAAAGTCGCGTTCTTTCGATGTGGTTAAGGACATGATAGTGACCGGGATAAAATAGATCTGCATTAAACCAAGCAATTACTTAACTGGTTAAATACGATTAATTTACATTATGAAAGCATCGCCGAGTTATAAATTAAATAAAAATGAATGGCGTTATCATTTACACCTTACTGATTTATGTTTGAAGACTGTAGTGTAGAGGTTGCGAGTTTGTCGGTTGTAAACGCTTGCTATAGCATGAAGTTATGGTTGGAAACTTTTGCGGTGCATTAATCTAACAGTTGTTTCATTGGCGATAGCGTAGTGATACACGCCTATTGCATTATCGCTGTGAGGTAAAGTTTTTCACCGCATTTTTTTACGCGTCAGTCCCATTTATTTAGGAAAGTATACTCACAAGGTATTTTTCTTGTTTATATGATTTATTTCTAATATTTATAATTTTAAAGCTACTTATTTAGAGATATGTCGATTGGCTCGACTATTTCAAATTTAAAAGCACCTATCATGCCTTTGAAAATTTTGGGTTGAATTAAATCCTTTGAGAGGAATAACATGTTAGATAGACGCAGTGCTTTAAAAAAAATGTGTACATTGTCAGCCGTTGGTTTTGGGGCGACTTATATGCCGTCAGTTATGGCGCAAGAAACCTGTGACGATCCCATTGGTATTGGCAGTGGTGGCAATGCAGATTTAGCTGAAAATCGTCTAAGCTATGTCAAAGTTGAGCCTATGGCGGTAGCTAAGCGCGCGTATGCTGGCTATGGTCATGGTGGCTGTATGTACGGCGTGTTTGATGCCATCATTAAAGAGCTTGCTGCCCAAGGTCATGAAGATGCTAAAAATTTTGGTGCTATTCCAACTAATATTGCAGCATATGGCGGCGGCGGGATTGCCGGTATCGGTTCTCTGTGTGGTTGCCTTAATGCTACAGCAATGACAGTTAACTTATTAAAAGCGGATAATCTGAATAATAACGCGGTGATTAGAGCTGTGTTCCGCTATTACGAAAAAACCAGTATGCCACGTGGTACTCAAGAGTTCCTTGAAGGGATCGGCGCTCCTACGCGTACCAACGATGCTGGAGAAGCTTTAAATCCTGACTATATTGGTCAATCCATTGCTAGTTCAATTCTGTGTCATACCTCAGTGAGCCTGTGGTCAAAAGCGTCATCATTTGGCTCTAGCCATCAAGCTAAACTTGAGCGATGCGCCCAAGTTACCGCTGAAATTGCCTTTATGACAGTGACCTTCCTTAATGATTCTATTGACGGTAATTTAGAAGCGGAAACGGTTGCCCCTTCTAATGCTGAGTGTTCAGGTTGTCATAGCTCTACAACTCGCGAGCCTGATGCCTACTTAGGTACTGATGTTAACTCAACATTAGAATGCCAAACTTGCCATACTGCTCACGACATGAAAGGCGGAGTGCCAGTGCATGAAGAGTTAAGTTGTTCAGACTGCCACGATTAAGGAGTTAACATGAAGAAACGACTGACAGTATTTGCAATGTCGCTATTTTTAATGGCTTGTAATAGTGACAATGGTGATAAAGGGATCGTTGGTGGTATTGATGTCGATAAGGCCACGAGCATCAAGATGACTAACTTTAAGTTTAGCTCGCAGGATTACACTTCGACTTTTCAGCTTGAAAATGAAGAGGGTGAGATGGTCACTGGAGCTAGAGATTATAAAGTCATGATCTTAGGTGATGGGACGACTTCAGGCGCGAGTGCTTTTGATATCCCTTGGCATTATGCTGAATTATACCAATGTGGAGTAGTGCCTGAGCACGAGTGTCGAGGTGAGCTGAAAGAAATATCTGCCGGGCATTATACTTTTGACACGGTAACGCTACCAGAGTTTGATGGGAAAAATGCCAGGATCAGAGTCTCTGTGTCTATTGTCGGCTTATTATCGCAAACAAAACCTAGACTATATTAAGCTGGGTTTAAAAGTGCTTGATTGAGTCATAGAGTCACAGCCAACAGTGATGTGGTTGTGACTCTTCTGGTTCACCTTATTGAATCGGCTAAATCCGCGCGAAAGCTCCCTTAGCGTACGATGCCAAACCGGCTTTGCAAATGAGTCAACAGTGGCCATTAAGGTTATTGCGTGGCGAAATAAAGCTACAGTTTTGTCCAGTATCCTTAGTCACGTTGTGTACGTTTACAGTTGATTGAACTTGAAGGTTTCATAAATAAGTCTCCAAAGTGTCAACTTATCTCTGGACGGGACATTCTCCACTAAAAAAGCCAAGATAATATCTTGGCTTTTTTGTTTTTTATTTAGTGCAAGGGTAGCTAAATCGCCCAACCACCCATGTAGAAAACAACTAAACCAAGGGTTATGGCGATAACGCCCACTCGAAGTTTACGCCACTCACCGCTGCATATTCGGCCAATGACTAAGGTAACAAACCCAAGCATAATTCCGGTGACGATATTACAACTTAAAATAATAAAGATTGCGCAAGTTAGCCCTGCCATTGCATCGACTTTATCGTCAAAATTAAGCTTACTGACATTACTTAACATCAGCAGGCCAACATACATCAGCGCGGGCGCGGTGGCATATGCAGGCACTAAATAGCTTAATGGCGCCAAAAACATCATCAGTAAAAATAATACACCAACGATGGTTGCGGTTAGTCCTGTTTTACCCCCTGCCGCGGTACCTGCAGCTGATTCAATATACACTGCAGCGGGGGCGCCACCGACTGCGCCTGCAAAAATACTGCTTACAGAATCTGAGGTAAGTGCCTTACCTCCACTAATAATATTACCTTTGTCATCAAGTAATTCTGCTTGGCCTGCAACGGCACGTATGGTACCTGTGGCATCAAAAATAGCGGTCATCACCAAAGCCAAGACAATGGGTAGTACTACAGGGTTTAATGCGCCCATAATATCGAGCTGACCAATTAATGATTTATCAGACATTAAATCAGGTAAGGCAAACAAGCCTTGATAGGTCACGTTGGGATCAAACAATAACCCAAATAGCGATAAGCCAATGATCACCAGTAAAATACCGCCTGGTATCCCGCGTCGTTCAAGGCCAATGGTGGCCGCAAGTCCAATAATGGTAGCAATAACGGGCAGGCTATTGATGTCACCTAATTTTACCGGTAAGCCAGCATTGTTAGAGACGATTAATTGCACGCTATTGGTGGCAATCAAAAGTAAGAACAAACCAATACCAATACCTGTACCGTGAGCAATACCTTTAGGTAAATTAGTCAGTACCCACTGACGGATCCCTGTAACACTCACAAAAGTAAATATGAGACCCATAAGAAAAATAGCGCCCAGAGTCACCGGAATTGATATCCCCTGACCCAGTACCATACTGAATGCCGTAAATGCTGTGAGTGAGATAGCACAACCAATGGCCATGGGTAAATTAGCCCATAACCCCATGAGTAAAGAACCAAAAGCGGCAATTAAGCAAGTGGAGATAAATACTGCCTCAGGGTCGAAGCCTGCTGTGCCAAGCATATTTGGCACCACAATAACCGAGTACACCATGGCTAAAAAAGTTGTTAAACCAGCAATGATTTCTTGTTTTAAGGTACTTCCACGAGCAGAAATGTTGAAATAGCGATCGATAAATGGAGCAGAGGCTGCAGTAGCCTTGGTGGTCTGTTTAGACGTCATAGTAGATAACCTTTGATCTCTTAAATATCAGTTAACCAATGAGTATTCATTGGCTACATAGCTACGGCAGGTAGAGCCCCAAAACCTTATGGTATTGGGTGAGAGATCCACTTAGCGCTATAAGCGTTAGTGACCTGCGATTATTGTAGTAAACAAATGTAGTAAACAAATTTGTTATACACATTATCTGGTAAAATTTACTCTTACCAACATAGCTTTTGTTGGCGCGAAGTTTACAGGATTAACCAATAGCGAAATTTGAAACAGCTAACAGTTTTACGCAACAAGTGTGAAAGTTACGTGAATGATTTGACCTAAGCGATATCGATAGTTAAACAAATCTTTTGATTTGAAAGTCTATGCTATTTAGTTAGTTGATATTTATGACTGCTGCGCTTGAGCAAAACGGCGCTATTGCCTACAATAGCGGATATATTTATTACTACAGATAGCAGACCATGACTGACTCAACTGAGAAACTCGCTTTACCTGATCGCCTTTCCGTTAACCCACGTAGCCCACATCATGTGGCTGCCATTTTCGATCACGACATTGGTATTACCGTTAACGGTAAAGAGCGTTTTGACGTTGAAGAATATTGCATCAGTGAAGGTTGGGTTAAAGTACCGTCTCACAAAGCGTTAGACCGTCGCGGTCAACCGTTAATGATGACAGTTAAAGGCACTATTGAAGCCTTTTACAAGTAAGCTGATTAATCTTTAAATCAGTAGCTTGAGTTAAGATCAAAAAGCATTAGCTTGAGTTGTTAACTTAAAGCATAAAAAAGCGAATCGATTGATTCGCTTTTTTGTTTTTTAATCTCGACGCTTTGTTAGCATTAGACTTAAATTGCGTTCATGCCTGTTTACGACTTAGATTAAATCAAAACGATCAGCGTTCATCACCTTTGCCCACGCTGTAATAAAGTCGCGAACGAATCGTTTTTTATTGTCATCTTGGGCATACATTTCAGCATAGGCACGCAGCTGTGAGTTTGAGCCAAAAATCAAATCTACCCGTGTTGCCGTCCACTTGAGTTTGCCTGTTTGACGTTCACAAATATCGAACAGATTATCTGATTTTGGTTGCCAGCTATAATTCATGTCGGTGAGGTTGACAAAAAAGTCATTACTGAGCACGCCAACATTATCGGTAAATACCCCATGTAATGTATTGCCGTAGTTGGTGCCAAGCACCCGCATACCGCCCACAAGTACCGTCATTTCAGGGGCAGTGAGCCCCATCAGTTGACTGCGATCAAGCATTAACTCTTCGGCGCTGACAATATAATCATTCTTTAACCAGTTACGAAATGCATCATGAAGCGGCTCCAAATCGGCAAAGGAGTCAATATCGGTCATCGCTTGGCTTGCATCACCACGGCCGCGAAAAAACGGCACTATCATCTCATAACCTGCCGCTTTGGCAGCTTGTTCAATCCCGACATTACCTGCTAGAACAATCACATCGGCGATACTGGCGCCGGTATCTGTCGCGATTTGGGCAAGTATAGTTAATACCTTACACAGGCGTGTCGGCTCATTGCCTTGCCACATATTTTGTGGTGCTAAACGAATACGGGCACCATTGGCTCCGCCGCGCATATCTGAGCCTCTAAAGGTTCTGGCGCTGTCCCATGCTGTTGTTACCATTTCGCTAACACTTAACCCGCTGGCGCTGATTTGCTCTTTTACCAATTGAATATCGTAGTGGCGGTTTCCTGCGGGAATAGGATCTTGCCAAATCAACTCCTCATCTGGCACATCAGGGCCGACATAACGGGTTTTAGGCCCCATGTCTCTGTGAGTCAGCTTGAACCAAGCTCTGGCAAAAGCATCAGAAAACTCATCAGGATTATGATAGAAACGCTCGGAGATTTTTCGGTATTCAGGATCCATTTTCATCGCCATATCAGCATCAGTCATCATGGGGTTGTAACGTTTGCTTGGGTCTTCAACATCAACAGGTTTATCTTGTTCTTTAATATTGATGGGCTGCCACTGCCAAGCACCTGCTGGGCTTTTTGTGAGCTCCCAATCGTAGTTAAGTAACAGTTGAAAGTAGCCATTATCCCACTGGGTTGGGTGAGTCGTCCATGCGCCTTCTATACCACTGGAAACCGTATCACGACCAATACCGCGGTTCGCTTGGTTATTCCAGCCCATGCCTTGTTGTTCAATGTCAGCGGCTTCTGGCTCTGGGCCCAGTAGACTTGCGTCTCCGTTACCATGGGCTTTACCCACGGTATGGCCGCCAGCGGTAAGGGCCACTGTTTCTTCATCGTCCATGGCCATACGTTTAAAGGTCACCCGTATATCATGGGCGGTTTTTAGTGGGTCAGGGTTACCATCAACGCCTTCTGGGTTGACGTAAATTAACCCCATCATCACTGCCGCTAGTGGGTTTTCGAGATTACGCTCACCTGAGTAGCGACTGCCTTCACTGCCACTTGGAGCCAGCCAATCTTTTTCAGCTCCCCAATAAATGTCTTTTTCAGGATGCCATATATCTTCACGGCCAAAGCCGAAACCGAAGGTTTTAAGCCCCATGGATTCATAGGCTATGGTGCCTGCGTAGGCAATTAAATCTGCCCAACTGAGCTTGTTGCCGTACTTTTTCTTAATTGGCCACAGTAGCCGACGGGCTTTATCGAGGTTGACGTTGTCAGGCCAGGAGTTAAGCGGGGCAAAGCGCTGATTACCTGTGCCAGCACCGCCGCGGCCGTCAGCAGTGCGGTAAGTGCCCGCCGCATGCCAAGACATGCGGATCATTAAGCCGCCGTAGTGCCCCCAGTCAGCAGGCCACCATGGCTGACTATCTGTCATCAGTGCATGCATATCTAGTTTTAACTCGGCCACATTAAGCTTTTTAATTTCCTCTTGATAATTGAAGCGATCGCCCATGGGGTTGGTCTTAGCATCATGTTGATGCAAAATATCCAGATTAAGCGCTTTAGGCCACCACTTGGTATTTGGCATGCTGTTGTCGGTCGTAGCACCGTGCATTACTGGACATTTGCCACCAGTATTTGTGGTGTTTTTATTCATAGCTTAACTTCCTTAGTATGTAGAACCCTAAGCCGCTTTTAGCAGCATAGCTTGCACAATATGATTGCTATAAGGCGCAGTACATTAGGTGTTCAGGTTGAATGACTACCCACTTTTTACCTCCCACAATTGGCGTATGATGAAAGCGATAGTCACTGCTTTTCGATATGACTATCTATCAAGTTAGTTCATAAAGTCAGACTTTGGCGCTTTTAAGCTCAATCGTTTTGATGGTTTTTATCTGAATGGGGATAAACAAAACATGGCTATCTTTTGTGTTGCCAATTTTTAGGGCATCTACAGTTTGTTGTTCGGTTTAGTCTTTGCTCGTGTCATTACGGCTGGTTAGACGAATAAACTGATAGTGAGTCTAATTGATGGGATTCACCACTATGAGGTATTTGCAACTCTTGGTTTGCTGAAAAATAACTAAGCATTTGAAATGCAGCCTTGCCATCCGTTGGCGGCACATTAATTTGGTGATTTGATCAGGTCGTCCCCGATTCCGGTACGGCAATTAATTCGAACTCATTTGAGGTGAGTAACAGCAGTTGTAGCACTGATGGTACACAAATCATTTTAGCTAACGATTATTATGAATGTCAGTTCGATGTGCATCTGCTTGCCACTGAAAATGACGCCGCTGAAAATGTGTTTAAATATGACACCAGTGACGTTACCCCTTATGCCAGTAACCTTGCCGATCTCGTTGAGGTGGTGGTTAAAGATAATGAAGGTAACGAGGCAAATGATGTTGCTAACGTCACCGTTCAGTTGAACGAAGACTAATTTAAAGGAGTTACCCCCAAAAAGCGCTAGTTATCACTGGCGCTTTTTATTTTTGGCTTAGAGGGGCAATCATTGGGTCGATAGGTGCCGGTTGCCTACTGTATTAATATGCTGTTATCAATGAGTGCTAAAATTTTAGCTTCAAACAATAACAAGCATGCAACTAAAGTACATATAAGACTCTATTATCTTGTACTACTTATGTATGTAATTTCAGTTACTAAAGTGAGTCAGCAACATTTACGCTTAGCGCGTATATCGCCTGATATGGCCGCTTTAGAGTCATTTTCCTGTGATAAACACCGCTGAATCAAGGGGCTCACATGGTTTGCGCAATATACAAAACCTACCTAGACTGAACATTCAGTTTAATATCAAGTTTCTCCCCATTTAACAGTGTAAGTTTCCGCATAATCAAGCGAATATTAGAATCTATAAGGCTCAATTTTTATGGACTCAAAGGGCAGAAATCAAAGCGATATGGAAGGAATCGACCCTAACTTACGTCAAGGTTTTGTGTTAAATGACATTGTGGTATTACCCGACGATGGTGAAGTGATTGTTCATGGGGAACGGCGTCATTTGCCTCCTAAAGCTTTTGAAATCTTATTATATTTATGTTCAAACCCTGAGCAGTTGCTTTCAAGTCAGCGATTGCTCGCTTTTGGTTGGGGGAAACTTAATCGAAAGCGTAGAAATTTGAGCCATGTAATTAGCGAAATTCGCCACGCCTTAGATGATCACAAAGAGTCCCCTGTTTTTATCCAAACCATTACCCGAAAGGGCTATCGATTAATCGCGACAGTCGCCCCCCTTGATGAAGAGGCGCTTAACCGAAAGCGTGCTGCGTTAAAAGCGCCGTTGTCTACCACGCATTCTGCCGATAGCGCACATACACCGCAATGGCACTTAAATATTGCCCTGTTAAAAAACTCTAATTTATTTCGTGTTAGCGTGGCTTTTTCGATTATGACTTGGCTCATTATTCAAATTATAGCCATTATCTTTCCGATTTTTAATGTGCCTGATTGGGGCATTAAAATTGTTGTTTTAGTACTGGTTGTCGGTTTTCCAATATTACTTATTTACACATGGTTTCAGGATATTAAGGTCAAAAAAGACTTATTTAAAGCTGATAGAAATCATCCGAAGAAAAAGGTGTTTTACAAACAGTTGGCGTTTGATTTTTTCTTTATTGGCGCGTTGTCCATTTTAGGTGGCTTTTTATCGCTGCATTTAATTGACTCTATTTATAATGAAAAACCCAAGGTCGCAGCGCTGAAAACTAGCCTACCTATTCAAGATAATCTCATTGCGGTTATCCCTTTTGTGTTTGATGAGCAAAGCCAATTACCACATTATTTTGAATCCACCTTTCAAGGCGAAGTGATTAGCGCCTTAAGCAAGCAAAGCGCTTTTAATTTAATGTCTCAGCGGGCAGTAAATGAAATTCCCCAAAACAGCAAACTATCCACCTATGCCGAAAAACTCGGGGTGCGATATTTAGTCGATGGCGCCATTACTGAAAATGCAGGTGAATTTTCAATAATATTACATATTACTGATATCAAAACGTATTTACAGGTGTGGTCTTCGGTTGTTAAAGGTGATGTCGGCAATATTTTGTTGGTGCAAAAACAAATATATCGTGAGCTTTTTAATGCCTTATCACTGATTGCACAGTCGAGTGAATTAGATAGTCAGGACCTTATCAGCACCGATGATTTCAAAGCTTATGACAGTTATATACAAGGTAAAAGCGAGCTGTTTAAAGCTCCCACTCAGGCCACATTAGCCCAAGCTGAATTTCATTTTATGAAGGCGTTGGCATTTGATGGGGAATTTACCTTAGCCAGCGCTGGTTTATGCCAAACCTATCTAAATCAATACCAGATAAATAAAAAACTTGCGACGTTTGAATCAGCCCAGCAAATTTGTAATGCACTGACTCAGGTGTCGAATTTAAAAGAAGAAGGCTTAGTTGCCTTAGGTAACCTAGAGCGCTTAAGTGGCCGTTATTCACAATCTATTGCGTTTTTTGACGAGGCATTAACCCTTAACCCTAAAAATATTGAAGCAATTATTGGCGCAGCCGACAGTCAGACTCAACTGGGTCACAATGATAAGGCGGTGGATTTATTTGCTAATGCGATTCAATTAGAGCCGGGATACTGGAAAAATTATCAGCGCTTTGGCAATTATTACTTTAATAATGGTCAATATAAAAAAGCCAAAGATAAATACCTTAAAGTCACATTATTAAAGCCTAACTACGCTAATGGCTACAGTAGTTTAGGCGGCGCCTATTTTCTTGATGATGAATTAGAAAAGGCCACTATGGCGTGGCAAACCGCATTATCTTTAGCACCTAATGCGTTAACTTACTCAAACCTTGGGACAGCACTCTTTTTTAGATATGAGTTTACTGATGCTGCTCAAAGTTATCGTAAAGCCATTAAGCTGAGCCCCAACGACCCTGTGTTGTGGGCTAATTTAGCGGATGCAGAAAAGTTTTCCGGTGATACCACTCAAGCCCTTCAAAGCTATCAACAAGCCTATAAATTAGCTCGTGAGCAATTTGTAGTTAATCCTAACGACCATGTTATGCAAGCAATGTTTGCCAGATATCAATCAGAGCTTGGGGAGTGTGAACCGGCATTGCAAAAAATAACCTCAACTCAATTACAAGATAGCCCCGATCCATATCTTTTTTATGATATGGCCATTGCGGCGATAAATTGTGATGAAAAACAACTGGCTATTCAGTATATCGATAATGCCCTTAAATTAGGCTATTCGAAAAAGTTGCTGGCTAGAGATATTCAGTTTCAAGGTGTTTACGTCAACATGGCGATGCCATAACGCAATAAAACAAGGAAGAAGGCAATGAATATTACTATAAAACCATTACTCACAGCTCGAGCATTAACCTTAGTTACACTCATAGGTCTATTGGGGATGTTTTCACGACAAAGTCTTGCTGAAGATCAAACCATTAGTTTGGTTGCCAGTGAGTGCGCTGTCACGGTAACATCTAATGAAGGTAGCGGCTGTGAGCAAGGGCAATGTGAAGGGGTTGAAGCGTGTATCTGCGCTAAGCGAGGTGACTTTATCACTTGGGAAATGAGCGATAATAATAGAGCCAAATTTAAGTTAAAGTTTAGCGAAAATTCGCCGCTTAAAGAACAATGTGGTAAGAATTTTAAAAAAGGTAAAGTAAAGTGCAAAGTGAAAGAAGAGCTTGACGTTGGGGAAAGCTTTGACTATTTGGTGATGCTTGAAGGCTGTGATGAAGGCACAGATCCACGTATTGTTATTTCGAAATAATAACGACTCAGTGAAAGTCAGAGTATGCATAATAGGCTGATTTATATGTTAGTTTATAGCTTGTTTTATATTTGGATTTATAAAAATCTGGGCTGGCATGACTTTTATGGGCGCGAAATTGATTATCAATAAACAAATATTACAGATTTTAAGGTCAATGGTCTTACTCCCATTGGCCTGTTTTTCAGCGTCGGCAGCTGAAACTCAAAGGTTTACTTGGCCTAACGGCGAAAAACTAGCAGTGAGCCTTTCTTATGATGATGCCTTAAACAGCCATTTAGATAATGTGTTGCCAGCACTGAATAAGCATCATTTTAAGGGCTCTTTTTATGTTATCTCCACGTCTTCGGTATTAGCGCAGCGAAAGAGTGAGTGGCAAGCTGCAGTTAAACAAGGTCATGAGCTAGGTAATCACAGTATGCAGCATCCTTGCCGCGCCTCATTGCCCAATAGGGGCTGGGTTAAGGTAGAGCAAGACCTTGATCATTATAGTGTCACACAGATGATTGATGAGCTTAGTGCTGCTAATACTTTTTTAAATGCTATTGATGGTAAAACTGAGCGCACCTATACCGTCCCTTGCGGTGATTTACTGGTGGGCAGTGCTTTACGCTTAGATGATGACTCGACTGGTGGTCAAGAGTACCTTAACAAAGTAAACCACCTCTTTACCGCGATTAAAGGCCACGGCGCTGACACACGCTTTAACCCCATCATTTACCCAACCGGCGAAACCGGTAAAGCGTTAATTGCTTATATTAATAATACCTCTACAGATACCTTGCTGATTAACTTAGTTTTTCATGGGGTGGGCGGTGATTACTTATCGGTATCATCCAAAGCTCATGCTGAACTATTGGCTTATTTAGCGGCCAACCGTGACAAGTACTATGTCGATTCATACCTTAACCTGATGAACTATGCAGCCGCTCAGCAATAACACTTTTTTAGATTTGGGTGTTTTAAGCTTTGGCTATATTTAGTGAGAGGCAGTGACAAGTATCATGTGGATTCATACCGTAATTTGATGAACTATGCAGCTGCGAAGTAATAGCAGCTAATTCTATTTAGCTTGTTTCAGCTTACGCTATCTTTAGCTTAATTCAGCCTTTAACATCAGCCTTTAACATCAGCCTCTAATATTAGCTGTAAATAAACTCTGCCAACTCAAGATCTCATTTAAACACAAGATGACTTTTATTCATGTTGGATAACTGTAGAATCCGCGGCTGTTTTATCACTAATTTTGTATTTATCATGATTGATCTGGCTTTACTTCCTGTTTATTTAACCACTGTGGTCGCTTTACTGCTAATACCTGGGCCTGACATGCTGCTGATCGCCAGCTCGAGTTTAAGTTATGGCCGCAAGGTGGGCGTGTATGCAAGCTTTGGCAATGCGACCTCTGGGCTTATTTTAACTTTGCTGGCAGCTATGGGTGTGTCGGCGTTAGTGGCAATGAACCCGATGGCATTAGAAGTGCTGCGGGTGCTAGGCGGCGCTTATTTATTAAAAATGGGCTGGGATTGTATGCGCAGCAGCGCAGCTGATGCCCCTGAAATTGAGCAGCAAAATAATTTAGCCAAATTACTTTATCGCCGCGCGGTAATGAGTAACCTGCTTAATCCCAAGGCGCTGATATTTTTTGTGTTATTTTTGCCGCAGTTTGTCTCAACCCAGCTTAGTGCCAGCTCAGGCGAGCAGATGTTGACTCTTGGGCTGATACTGAACGTCATGGGGCTCGCTTTTAATTTACTGCTGGTGGCTTTAGTGGGCAGTTTAGGTAAGCCGCTGCTTAAAAATGACAAGTTTAGAACCTATCAAAATAAGTTTATGGGATTGATATTTTTTGCCTTAGCCATTTGGTTGTTAGCTTCTCAAGTGCAAAGCATTAGTTAGGCCAATATAAGGTATTGAATTTTAAAGCGACTTTGCTTAAAAATAAAAAACGGAATGAGCTGCCACTCATTCCGTTTTTTGTTTTAGAGAACAAACCATTAATATTCATAGCGTGTTCTTGATATCTGCTTTTAAGCCGCTTTAACGTTTTCAGAGATGTAATTCATTAAGTACTGCGCATCCTTGTAAACGCCGCCTAGGGTGGCAGAGCCTCGGGTATAAAGCCACGGCAAGCCAATAAAATACAAGCCCTCAATATCATTACTGACACCGCGATAATTGCTGGGGTAGTTCATTTCATCAAATGAGATACCGTCAATCCAAAAAAAGTTGGGTTTAAAGCCTGTAGCCCAAATAATATTTCTGATGCTACTCACACTGCCTTTTTGAAATTTAATACTGCTTTCATCGGCTGACAAGGTTCTGCCCATGTGGATGACATTGTCTTTTGCTAGTAGTGATTTTACGTCAGTGCCAATGACAGGTTGCACGCCGCTGCTCAACCACTTGCCAATTTTGCTAAAACGGTTAACCGATAAAAAGCCGATTTTGGTGAACCACCACCATAGGGTTTTACCTAAAAAGGCTTGGGGAATGGCTTTGATTTTATTGGTGCCAGAAAAATGCACTGTGCGGCCGGTATCGGCTATTTCAGATAATATTTGCACCCCAGAATCACCCGCACCCACGACTAAACAATCACCTTGTTGCAGTTGAGATGGGCTTTTATAGTTTTCACTGTGCAGTTGAACAACATCTTTGGCAATATCAGCATGACAAGGTGGGGTGTAAGGGGTATGAAACGGCCCGGTGGCAATGATGACTTGTTTGGCTTTATAGTTTGTGCTGGCAGTAGTTATGTCAAAAATACCATTCACTTTTTTAATCGAGGTGACCTTTTGGTTAAACTCAATCGGTATCGAGAACTTATCTACATAACTTTTTAAGTAGTCTGCCACTTCATATTTATTGGGGTAATAACCTTTGGGAAAAGGAAATTTCATACCCGGTAGATGGTTATATTCAGTGGGAGTAAACAGGGTTAAAGAGTCCCAGCGCTTGAGCCATGGAGCCCCTATATATTCATTGGCATCGAGAATGAGATAGTCTTTATTATTGCTCGATAAGTTATACGCCATAGCCAGGCCAGACTGCCCTGCGCCAATGATGATAAATTCTTTCATGGAACCCCAATTAATACATATGGTTATTATTATGGGCTGCATTCTAACAGAACATCAGCGCTGAATCGGCTGTGGCCTTAAAAGAGTTAATGGCGTTACTGTAAACCTTGGTCGCTTTTCAGCGTTTAAATTAAACTCTAAAGGTTTAATTTCAATAAAAAACCACGGTAAATACCGTGGTTTTTTGTTTGTGACTAGTCTTAGCTATATTACTTCTTAAACGCAGCTATTTCTTGCTCAACAGCTGCCACCACAGTATGCGGGCTACTGATGTATTTTGAGTGATCGATAAATATAGCGTTATCACCTACAGTCATCACTAATGCTGGAAAACTGTTAGTACCAATGACCTGTTGGATTTCTGCAATGCTTTCCAGTACATATTCAGCGTCCATACTCAGCTCATCTTTAAAGACTTTATTTGATGGCGATAGCTTAAACTTTTCAACGATAGCATTGAAATCATGCTTAGTATCAAGCGGGTTACCTTCGATAAAGTGTGCTCTTTGAATCGCATTAAGTACAGGCAGTTGTTTATTCGCTTGCTTGCTTTGTAACCATCCCATTAGGTTAGCGGTTTTGACTGAGTTTTTAGGGCTATTGGCATAACGAATATGATCTCTGCCAAACTTAAGTCCACTCATTCTTGCTGCCGCTTCCATTTGCTCTTCGCCAGCACTGTCTTTGCCGATGAAATTGGCGCAATGTAATAAGTTTACATTCATTTCAGGGTAGGCTTCTTGTAATGCATTCACCAAAGGTGTTGCGGCGTAGCTCCAAGGGCAATGTGAGTCGTAGATGAAATAAAGCTCGGTGGTCATAGGAAAATTCTTGTTTGCTATCTGATGAGTTGATCCTAGTGAGTTTGTGGCCATTATTCAATGATTGAAAGCATACATAGCTAATAAGTTGGCTGTTTACATCTTGCAGAGGGGCTGACCCTTTACAATCGATATCGTGCTTTGAATTTTTCCTTATACAATTCAACCATCAAACGATAGCACATATCGATGGTAGGGCTTGATTTAATCGAACCAGACGTTTAAGTCCTAAGTAATCTTTTTGAGGTACAAAATGAAGCTAGCAAGTAACTTAAAACCTTTGGTCATAGCAATGGCATTAATCTGCCAAGCGATGTGGCACCACTAAAACGTTACTGCGAACTCGCTCTAAGATCGACTCAGCGGTATTTCCGAGCATAAATCCAATAATGCCTTCTCGCTGGCGAGCGCCTATAACAAGATATTGAGCTTTTAGGCGACAACTTAATTCGAACAGGCATAGATCGGCATTGCCTGTCAGGATATGCACATGCTCCTTATCTAGGCCAAGCTTTGCAATCTTGCTGTCATAACGCTGGTAAGCTTCTTTCACTAAGGTGTGAGTATTGACGATATCCATATCCCGCAGTATTTGCGGAAAACGCACCACGTAGCCTAGGTGTAAATCACAACCCGTAGCCTTAGCAAGTTGCTGGGCTTGGGTAATTACATCTTGGTTGAGGGCTTGTTTTAGTGGATCGCTAGTGCCCAAGTCCAGCGCCATTAAAATTGAATTTGCCTTATGCAAGGGGTGATTACTCAATAACATCAACGGTACTTTGATATGACGAATAAGCTGCCAATCTAAAGGGCGAAAACAGGCTGATTCATGAATAGATTTTAGCATCATGGCGTACTTGTCGGGGGTGACATACTCACATACATGTTCAACTAAATGCTTACACCACATATTAGTAAACTGTACCTCATTGGCATTGAGAACACTCAGTTGTTGCTTCACTGCGGCGCTATCATCGGCGCGAACTTGCTCTCGAACCACGCCGGCAATACGGGGATTATAGTAAGCATCGCCACTTAAGGACTCATAACTGTAGGACATGATTTCAGGAACTAAGCCTAACTGTTTAGCGAGGTTAATCCCTTCTTTTATGGCATTAGTTTGCTGCTGATGCTGTTGTGAAATAATAAATAATTTACTCATTTTCATTTCCTCTGACACTAAGTATAAGCTTAGCAGTTGGTTAAAAATCAACCTTGATCCTTGTCATCTAAGCGCTCAATATTTAATCAATAACAATAAAAAGATTAAGGTTAATATGAACGTTGACCAGTTTGTTATTTCACTTTGCCTGATTTTGTTTTTGGGCAAACTTTTTGGCGAGATTTTTCAACGCTTCGAACTGCCAGAGGTGGTGGGAGAGATTCTTGCGGGCTTATTATTGGGCCCGTCGCTTACTAATGTTATCAGCCCTGATCCTACTTTGACTGTATTGGCAGAGCTTGGGGTGATCTTGCTGCTGTTTTCCATTGGCTGTGAAAGCTCAATTAAAAGACTTTATCAAGCTGGTGGTCGCGCGGTAAGCGTGGCCTTAGTGGGAATTATTGTTCCGGCTATTGTGATGGGCGTGAGTGGTGCCTACTATCTTACCGACTCAATATTCACCGCTATTTTTAGGGTGTGCCTTAACGGCGACGAGTATTGGCATTTCATTACGGGTGTTGGTTAATGCCAATCATGCAAAAACGACCGCGGGACATATTATCTTAGGCGCCGCCGTGTTTGATGATATCGGCGGAGTGATTTTGCTCAGCATTTTGTTCAACTTTGCAGCCCATGGGGAGTTTGATGTATTTAGCACGCTATTACTTATCACTAAAGTGCTGGTGTTTTTGTTACTGACGCCGCCCGTGGCTAGGGTGTTATTGTATTTTGCACGAGTACTAAAACCGGCTAGCGATAATTCAGGTTATGAAGTTATCATCACTATGATTTTAGTGTGCTTGTTTGCATGGCTAGCACACTTATTCGGTGCGCCAGCCTTGTTAGGCGGCTTTGCGGTTGGCTTAGCACTTAGCCGCCAATTTACCTCACCACTCAATCGCTACCTAGTTAACCCTTTTGCCTTTACCCACAAAATGGAGCAATCAAGTAAGGCATTAGTTGACGTTTTTACCCCGATATTTTTTGTTTACGTTGGAATAAGCTTAGATCTGAGCCAGCTAGATTACAGTACTAGCGGGGTATTGCTGTGGCTGTCATTGTTAGCCATTGCCAGCAAACTGGTTGCCGGCACGGTTGCTGGTGGTAACTGGCAAAAGAAACTTATTGTGGGTAGCGCTATGGTGCCGCGAGGGGAGGTCGGCTTAGTGTTTGCTGAAATGGGGCTGAAGACGAACATTATCGACAATAAATTATTTACCGAGTTAGTGGTGATCATCGCAATCACCACGTTAATCGGCCCCATGTAGCTCAAATGGGGTTTGAACAAACATGGTCATCATTCACAAGTAGAATAAACCTTATTCAGCTTGGTCATTAACCACTGTCAGAGTAAAGGTTAACTTTTGCACCGACTGTGACGGCTGGTTATTGACCATAGAATACGATGGCATTGGGAAGGTGACATAGGGTTGCCCTGATTGTCCATCTACGCTTATTTGGCCTTTATCGTCAAAGGTAAACGATAACAGCTCGCCGTTCCAAAGCTGCAGTTCTTTTCCTTGATTATCTTCTCGCCATTGGGTGACCCATTTCATCACTAGCGTCGCCTTACCTGGGCGAGCATTATTTTGAAAGACACTGGCTTTTACTGACTCAATATCAGTTTTATTGCTGTGGATCTCAAGTACAGGGCTGCCTTTATCTAATGATAAATATAGAGGTAG
The DNA here is from genome assembly GCF_002874355.2 of Shewanella sp. 10N.286.48.B5. Classification (NCBI taxonomy): domain Bacteria; kingdom Pseudomonadati; phylum Pseudomonadota; class Gammaproteobacteria; order Alteromonadales; family Shewanellaceae; genus Shewanella; species Shewanella sp. 10N.286.48.B5. The sequence continues at coordinate 2,977,411 of NZ_MCVG02000001.1, read as the reverse complement.
CGTTAATGTTTTGCTGGCATCTGCTTTATCGGTAAAGGTCATATCTAATTGGGTGCTGACACAAAGTTGACTCCAACTGGCATCTTCGCTTTGGTATATATCTTTGATGACAATGTCGGTTTGGTATTGCTGAATATGGGCTTTAGCATATTGGTCAAATTTATTATCAACGATATAGCCTGATAGGGTATTGGCTGTAAATACGCTGAGTGAGCCGATATTGGCATTGTTATCCGTCACGCACCTGCCAGTGTTTTGTGTCACGCTGATATCGAGGTCTTTTTTAGCGCTGATGACAGAGGTGGTTGATTGACAGCCACAAAGCGCAAGTAGTGTTGCTAAGGCAACTCCTGTTAATTTTACCCTTGAATGATTCTTAGCAGTTATCCCCATACCTATTTCCTTATGTAAGTAATTTTTATTTACAACAATAAGCATAGACGCTGTTAGCGGTTAAGTTGCTCACAACTGGAGTTTTATTTATCAAAGAGCCGCTAGAGGATGTTTATTGAGGAAGCGAGAGCCGACAACACTGAGACTCTAGGCCTCAGTGTTGAGGATATTCTTATCTTGTTTAATATCAGTAAAGGTTAATGTTAACCGAGCTCAGCTTGTGGATCTGGCGCGCGCATGCGCTGCCACCATTCATCGCTAGCATCAATTTGCCCTTGCAGATCGATAGCTGGGTATGGGATGTTTTTTCTACGGCAGGCCTTGGCGAATATTGGGTGACCTTGTTCAAATAACATGGTTTGGCAGTAGCTGTGATCAAGCTGGCGGCTACCGTACATATTAGCTTGTTGGCGTTGACGCTGGGCTTCATACATGACTAAGGCTGCAGCGACTGATACATTCAGTGATTGCACCATGCCAATCATAGGGATGATGATATGTTGATCGGCGGCTGCGATGGCTTCAGGGCTGACACCATCACGCTCGTTACCCATGATGATGGCGGTTGGACGGGTATAATCGATTTCGCGAAAATCTACCGCAGTGTCTGAAAATGTGGTGGCTAACACCTGCATTTTTTGCGCTTTAAATAGCTTATTTGCATCATCAAAATTGCGGTGATTGACGGTATTAACCCACTGCTGACTACCAGATGCAGTATTGCCTGAAACCCAAAGGCTGTTATCGGGCATAACCGCATGAATTTGATGGATGCCAACGCTATCAGCGGTGCGCACCACGGCTGCAATATTTTGCGATTTATGGACTTTATCGAGGCAAACTGTCAGGTCGACTTGGCGATTATCAAGCATCTGATTTATTCGGGCTAAACGTTCTGGGCTCATGGGGCTGTTCTACTTGGTTTTATCTAAGAAAAAGCGAATTAATAAAAGGCGTATAATCCGTCCGTAACTGCTGAGTTAATATCTGCGTCATTATAACGCTTAATTGCTAAAGCTAAAATGCTATTCAGTTGTACATGTTTGATTTTAGTTATTAATCTTAGTTAGGGGACAAAACCTTAAATAATTCATTTTAAATTACTCCCCCCGTACACATGATGAGTTGACGCAAGGTATTAATTTATTTGGCTAACCGTCTCGTTGTACTTTTTGGGCTGCGTTGGTCAATAGCATTAATGACTTGCGGAGTTATTATGTGCTTTACATTGGTGGGTATGTCATTTTTCAGGGACGAACTTTCTCTAGGTTGACTTGTTTTCAATAAATAATAAAAGGATTTAAAAATGAATTATTAATTACTGTTTTGATGCTGAAATTTTATCGCCAAAATTGCATCTGGCCATTTGAGTGCTAAGATTAATTCAGTGCAGGTAAGCACATAAGGAATTTATTATTTTAAGCTCATACAGGGAGTTAGCATGAGTCGCTTCACAAGGATGCCTCGTCTACTTTTAGTAAGCCACTTTGCAATGAAATTGAGGTTAGCTTGCCTATTCCTCGGTTTTTTTTGTCCTTTTTTCTGTCACCTTACGGCAGCAGCTGAAGCTGAAGCAATTCCTAATGATGAGCAAGTAGTGCGTATTGCTTACCGAACTGATAGCACTCCGTTGCAATATCTTAATGACAAAGGCCAAGCTGCTGGTATTTTAATTGATTATTGGCGTACTTGGTCGCAAATCACAGGTAAAGCCGTTGAATTTGTACCAGGCTCTAATGCAGAAGGGCAAACTTGGTTAGCGCAGAATAAAGTCGATTTGTTGGCTGGGGTATTTCAAAATGAAAAACGCGCTAAAAGTATGTCTTTTTCTGCGCCACTGTTACATAGTGAATATTTCTTATATGCCAATACTGTAGAGCAAGGTATTGAATTTATTAAACAAATACCACAATACCGTATTGGTGTTACCCACAATAGTTTTCATCATAATTGGCTAAAAAAATATTTCCCCAATGCCGATATCAGGACTTTCAAAGGCTATAAAGCATTATTTGATGCTGCAATTAATGGCGAAATAAGCCTGTTTATCTGCCAGCCGCTTTACCTTGACACCTATTTAAAACAAACACCTGCAACGACTAAATTCAAAACCATTGAATCCGCATTATATTCACATCCTTTTCGCGCAGCAGTGAAGAAGGGAAACGTTGAATTACTGCAAACAATAGATACAGGCATACAACAAATAGATAATAAGAAAAAAGATGCGATATCTGCTAAGTGGAGTGGTTTTCATTGGGAGTATCAAAATTTAGCTGAACCGTTATTAGTGACACAGCCAATTATTACCCTTACAGAAGAAGAAAAAGCATGGCTAGCTGCTCATCCGATTATTCCTATTGGCGTAGACGGTCGTTGGCCGCCGGTAGATTTTATCGACCCTAATGGTGAGCACTCGGGAATTTTACATGACTATTTAACCCTTTTTGAAAAGCAGTTAGGAGTGAGCTTTGACACTCGAGTGTTTGGTAGTTTCCAAGATATGCTTTCTGCGGTTAGTTCTGGAAATTTAAAACTAGGTGCAACATTAGTAAAAAAACCAGACCGTGCCAAAAACCTGTGGTTTAGTGCGCCTTATTTTAGTGCGATTAAGGTGATTGTTTCTAAAACTGGCACACAACAATATTCCAAATTGACAGAATTGTATGGCAAGAGATTAGCATTAGAGAAAGGCTTTTATTTAGTCGATGAAATTAGCAATAATCATCCCGAGATTAATCTAATGACCTTTTCAACAACTGAAGAGGCATTGAAAGCGGTCTCTTTCGGTACAGTTGATGCGTATATTGGCAATCAAGCGGTTGTCACTTGGCTTATGGATAGTTTGCAGCTGACTAATTTAACCTTTAGTGGCGATCCTATGTTTGCGCCCGCTCATCAAAGATTTGCCATTTATAAAGATCCTGAATGGGAGCCCTTGCTTGGCATTCTCAATAAAGCCCTCGATTCGATAAGTGTGTCAAGACGCCAGCAAATACATACTGATTGGATTAATCAAGACAGTAAAATTAGCAGTCCACTTATTTTTACTCAAAAACAGCATGCATGGTTGGAGGCTCATCCCACTTGGCGACTAGGAGTTGATAACAGCTGGCCGCCTTTTGAATTTATTGATGATAACGGTGTTTATTCTGGGATGTCGGCAGATGTGATGTCCAGATTGACAAATTTAATTGGTGCAGAGTTTATTTCCCCTGTTAACAAACCCTGGTCCCAAGTGTTGGCAGAGTTTTCCGCTGGAGAGCTAGATATTTTACCTGCTGTAACCCCCACACCTGAACGGCGCGAGGTGATGCTGTTTTCTACCCCTTATTTGGAAAGTCCATATATGGTGTTAGTTCATCAAGATACCCGTTTTGTGACCAGTCTTGATGATCTTGATAATAAGCAAGTCGGTGTGGTTAAAGGCTATGCCATCGAAGAGACATTAAAACATGATTATCCACAATTTAATTTAGTACCATTTTCATCCAATAAAGAGGCACTGATTGCACTAAGCGCTGGTGAAATTGATGGCTATATTGGTAATTTAAATGCCTCATCTTGGACATTAGAAGAACTCGGTATTCGTAATGTAAAAGTGACCGCAACCACGCCTTATACCTTTAAACAATCAATCGGTATTCGCAAAGATTGGCCTGAATTGTTGGAAATTGTCAATCTCGCGATTGCGAGAATTGACCCTCAGCAACGGCAAGCTATCGAAAATAAGTGGTTTTCTGTGCAGTTTGAACATCAGGATAATCATTATCAGATTTGGCGGGCTATCTTAATTACCTGTGGCATATTGTTGCCAATGATACTGTATACCCTTGTTTGGAATAGAAAGCTTAATAAAGCAAGGCTTAAATTAACACAAAGTAGTAAAAAACTTGAGGAGGCAAAGCGTGATGCATTACAGGCTAGCGCTTTTAAAAGTCAGTTTCTTGCCAATATGTCCCATGAAATTCGCACCCCCATGAATGCCATTATTGGTATGACGCATTTATTGCAAGGGACAGAATTAAATCATAAACAACAGGATTATTCTGAAAAAATAAGACGAGCGTCTTTAAGTTTGTTGGGGATTATTAATGACATACTCGATTTTTCAAAAGTAGAGGCGGGTAAACTCGAAATTGAACAGAGCGAGTTTCTCTTACATGAAGTATTTACTAACATTGCCAACCTATTGGGGATAAAAGCCGTCGATAAAGGCATTGAGCTGCAGTTTGAGTTAGACCCTAAAATACCAGAAACAATTATTGGTGATGCGTTACGCATTGAGCAAGTGCTAATAAACCTAACCCAAAATGCGATAAAGTTTACCGAAAAAGGTGAGGTATTGCTGCGTACTAAAATGCTGTCGCAAACAGACGAGCAAGTAGCCATAGAATTTTCAGTTAAAGACACAGGTATAGGGATTGAACCAGCTAATTTAACTAGTATTTTCAATGCCTTCACTCAGGCTGATGGCAGTATTACTCGGCTCCATGGTGGTACTGGTTTAGGCTTGAGCATCAGTAAGCAATTAGTTGAATTAATGCAAGGTGATATTTCTGCAACCAGTCAACCCGATCAAGGTAGCACCTTTAGCTTTAGGCTTAATCTTGCAGTGCCTAAAGTCACTTCTAGTCGAAAATCAGTCATTACGGAATGTGCTTCCCTTAAAGGGATGAGAGTGCTTGTGGTTGATGATAATGACAATGCCAGAGAAATTTTAAAAGAGCTGCTGGAGTCATTTTCCTTTGAAGTTGAGACCGCAGTCAGTGGTGCGCAAGCGATTGAAATGCTTAGCGTGATCAACAATATGGAAGATGAGCGGCCATATCAATTAGTGTTAATGGATTGGCAGATGCCAAAAATGAATGGCATTGAGGCTAGCCGAAGCATTAAATACTTACCGCTGCGTAAGCAACCGTCAATAATCTTAATTACCGCTTACGGGCGTGAAGATGTGATGAATGAGGTGGAAAATGATTTGCTGGATGCATTTTTAATTAAACCGCTTAATGCGTCAGTGCTATTTGATACCTTGATGAAAATCTTTGAGCCTTCGCAGCCCATGGGGCCAGCAACAGAGAAGAATACGATTGAGCAGTTAGAGGGCCATGTGTTATTGGTAGAAGATCAATCGATTAATCAACAGGTCGCTACTGAATTTTTACAGCGTATGGGGTTAACCTCAGCAGTAGCCGACAATGGTAAGCAAGCAATAGAAATGGTTGATGAGCAGACATTTGATGTTGTTTTGATGGATGTACAAATGCCGATTATGGATGGTTTCGAAGCCACCGAAATCCTCCGCAGCCGTTTTGATAAAAAACAACTCCCGATTATTGCGATGACCGCCCATGCGATGAAAGGGGATCGCGATAAGTGCTTACAAGTTGGGATGAACGCTCACCTGGCTAAACCCGTTGAGCCCGATCAGCTTTATTTAGCCCTTAGCCCCTACCTTACCCATAAACAAAGCCAGAAAGTTCAGGGGCAGCAAAATATGTCGCTTGCCCCCATAGAGGGAGTTGATGTGCACTGGGGTATTAAGCGATTAGGGGGCAACCAACAGCTTTATGCGCAACTTATTGGTGAGTTTTATCAGCGTCACAAAGATCAGTTGCACTTGTTGCAGAGTTATCAAGATGCTGACGATTTAAAATCAACCATACGAGCCGTTCATACTTTAAGAGGTGTTGCTGGCAATATTGGCGCTAAACAACTAGAGCAGGCGTCGGCTAATCTAGAAAGCCAACTGCATAGTCACCCATCCCCCTTTGATGTCCCTGAGTGGCAAGCTTTTACCGATAGTCTTACGGTATTAATCGCAGGGCTTGAGCAATGCCAATGGATTAATCAATCCGTAAGTAATAGCACTGACATAAGACAGCCGTTTAAAGTATCAGCCAATTTAAGCAGGGTTTTATCACCGCTTGATGAGCTATTAGCAGCTGGAAATCCGCAAGCTAAAGAAAACATATTAGCCCTCGATGGCGAGGTCGATAGTCATCTGATTGAGAAACTTATCGAGCAGGTCAATGAATTTGAGTTTGATAATGCTAGAGAATTAATCGCCCAAGTCATAGCCCAAGCAGAACAGGAAACTGAACAGGAAACTGAACATGTCACCATATCTTAAAGATAAAATATTAATTGTTGATGATGAAGCATTTTACATTAGTGTATTGATCGAGGTTTTGGGGAGTAAATACCATGTTTCTGTGGCGAAAAGTGGCGAACAAGCACTGGAGCGTATCGCCCAAGGCTTTATGCCTGATTTAGTGTTACTGGATATTTTGATGCCTGGATTAGACGGCTATGAAGTATGTAAAAAGTTAAAAAGTAACCCTGACACTAGCAACATACCGATAATGTTTTTGACGGTAAAGGCTGAAATAGAAGAAGAAATATTGGGCTTTGAATTGGGTGCTGTTGATTACATCACCAAACCTTTTAGCCTTCCCATTATTCGAGCTCGAGTTAAAACCCATTTGGCCTTAACTTCGGCAAATAGAGCTCTGGCAGAGCAAAACCATGACTTAGAAGCCAAAGTGCTTGAGCGAACGGCTGAAATATCTCGAACCCAAGATGTCGCTATTTACTGTATGGCCTCGCTAGCAGAAACTCGTGATAATGAAACCGGTAAACATATTCGTCGCACTCAATATTACGTTAAAGCCTTAGCTGAATATTTAAGAGAAAACTCACCTTATTCTGCGAGTATTGATGATGCTTACATTGACCTATTGTTTAAATCAGCGCCGTTACACGATATTGGTAAAGTGGGGGTTCCGGATGCCGTTTTACTAAAGCCTGGCAAGCTTGATGAAGGCGAATGGAGTGAAATGAAAAAGCATGCCGAATATGGTAAATCAGCACTGGAAAGCGCTGAAAATGAATACGGAAATTCAAGCTATTTAAGCATCGCTAAAGATATAGCTTATAGTCACCATGAGCGTTGGGATGGCAGCGGCTATCCAGAAGGTTTAGCTGAAGAAGATATTCCCTTGTCGGCACGGATTATGGCCATTGCCGATTGTTATGATGCACTTATTAGTCGTCGAGTTTACAAGCCGCCTTTTACACACGAACAGGCTACAAGCATAATCAAAGAAGGCCGCGGCTGTCATTTCGACCCACATATAGCTGATGCCTTTGATGCGCTTCAAGAAGAGTTTATTAAAATTGCCGATCGCTTTCAGGATGATGATTAACCTTAACGATTAAGCAATAAAAGAGGCGTGACAAGCCTAATGCACTTTAAGTCTTAGGCTAACGTTCTATTTTAAATCAATTTATAACATTGTCGTTATTTTAAAGAGCCTATGCTGTTTGGCGGATTTGCTATCTCAAAAAAGGGTCAGCGGATTGTTGAGGGGGAATAAAGACTACTGCGTGACAGTGGCGCTAATCGTTAAATAGGCTTTTTGGCTATTGGGTACAAGCATTATTGTAAAACTCGTCATCTAATTTAAAGCAAGATATTGGATTTATTATATATTTCTAATGATTTCTCACGTTGCCCTCATTATAATAATTAACATATTAGACTTAAGGTGTATGAGTTTTATGAGTGATAAACAATATCATCACGGTGACTTAAAGGCGTCTTTGATTGCTGCAGCCAATACTATCTTGCAACGCGATGGCGCTAATGCCTTGTCACTGCGGGCGATAGCGGCTGAAGTGGGTGTTTCTCATATGGCACCTTATGCGCATTTCAAAAACAAAAAACAATTGCTGAGTCATATTATTGAGTCTGGTTTTGTACTCATGGCTGATGCGATGGAACACTGCACGGCACATCTAGATAAAAATGATGCTGCGGTAGCGGGAGAGTTAGTGTTGGCTTATGGGGTGAGCTACTTAGAGTTTGCCATCGCGAATCCACAACTATACCGTTTGATGCTTGGTCAAGTTGAGGCTTCAGCAATGAAAACGCCAGCATTAAAGACAAGTTCGTCGACTGAACAAAATAACCATAGTGAGAATAGTCATAATGAAAATGAGCAACTAAGACGACCATTTAATTTGCTTCGCTCCGCCTTTGCCTTACAAAATGAAGACAACCAAAAAGTAAAAGCCCAAGCAATTGGCGCTTGGGCTATGGTACACGGCATGGCGGCACTTATGACCGAAGGCCATATTCAGTTACCGCAAGGGGTTAACTTAAAACAATATTTAGCTGACGCCAGCTCGGTTTATTTCAAGCTTAAATCATAATTTCAATGTCGCTTAAGGGAAAAGCCACACAAGAATGACACCAGCCAAAAGCTTCATCGGTTGAGCGTAGCTTTGCTTCTGCGGGGTTAAATACCGCGCCGTTTAACACCTTCACTCGACATAAGCTGCATTCACCAGAGCGGCAGGCATTCTCGGCGCTAAAGCCATAACGCTCCATGCTGTTGAGTAATGGCTCATCCACTCTGGCTTCAAAACTGCCTTGGCCTTTAATCGTCACCTTAATCACATCTGAGGCGTTAACATTGCTCGGCCATCCCGCTAAGTTTTGTGGGTTTTTAGGCGGGCCATTACATTCTATTCGTACTCGTCTGGCTTTGACGTTAAGTAGCCTGAGTTGCTCAGCGCAGTGGTCATGAAAGCTGGTAGGCCCGCATACATAGAACATCTTCTGTGATAATTTTTCAGCGTCATCCCCTAACAATTGTGTCAGCCGCTCAACATTAATCCGTCCTGTCATCCCTTGGTATTGCTCGTTGGGACGGGTAATGATCCAACTGATGCGCAAAAAATCATGCTCTTTTTCAAGTTGCTTTAATTCTTCATCAAAAATCACATCAGCTTGATAACTGCTGGTATAAATGAGATGTAATTTTTGGTTTTTCTTCCGCTCAACTAAGGTGTTGGCAACAATGTCTTTGATCATACTTCTGGCTGGCGCAATGCCTGAACCGCCTGCAATGAAGACTAAGTCATCACCGTGAAATAACGGGTTATGGTAAAAGGTGCCCATGGGACCTGTGCTTTCAAAGCTATCACCCGGTTTCACTTGATCTAATAAATAGTTAGATACAAAGCCACCCTCAACCCGTTTGATGGTTAAGTCATAATAATCTCGTTGTTGGGGCGCTGACGATATGGCGTAAGGTCTAGCGGTTTTAGTGCCGTTAATATCGACAAATAAATTAATATATTGGCCTGCCTGAAATGGTGGCAGGGTTTGGGTGTTTGAGGTTAAGCGCAAGGTGACAGTGCTTGGGGTATCGACAATCACCTCACTGACAGTGAGCTTTAATCTTTTAGGATGTAACCGAGCGATAGTTTGGGCCACATTGCCTTTTTGTTCGTTAAAGTCGGTGCCTGCCTGATACAAGTTTTTTTGGTGTGCTAGCGCTTCATTGTAACCGTCGACCGCATGCAAAATATTCACCACGGTGCGTTGTTCTTTTTCGATGACTGAATTAGGCATGTGATAACTCCTGTTGTGGTTGCGAGGCCGCTTTAGGCTTTGATAATTGCTTTAGTACTTCTTTGGCGGTGCTTTGACCGACCATATAGGTTGGCTGGAAGCCGCCCATGCCATTCCAGCAACCTGCTAAGTTGAGACCGGCTACTTCACTGACGCGGCGACGAAATATATTGGCATCTTGGGTGTTTTGCTGGAAACCATATATCGCCCCATGGGGGGTATTTAAGTAACGCATCATGGTTAATGGGGTGGCCACTTCTACTTCTTCAATATGCTCGCGAATGTGAGGAAATACTCGCTCGGCGTGATCAAGGAGTTTTTCTGCAAACTGGTATTTGGTACGAGCATAATCTTCAGGGCTGAGTGCTTGCCAAGGTTCGCCATACTGCAAACAAAGTAAAGATAATGCCGACTTACCTTGCGGGGCAAAACTGGGATCATCATGGTTATAGCAGGTCATCATGGTGTGTTTTGGCGGCGTTAACGATTGCATGATCTCATGAGCCACTTCTTCATCTCGATCATCAATAATAAAGTTGGATGCCGCAGTCACGCCGATATCACTTGGGGAGCAATCTAACCCTAGGTAAAGCACAAAAGCAGAGGTGCCAATACGGCGCGACTTCATATCAAATGCGGCTTGTTTCGGCGTTGGGATATCCAGCAGTTCATTGAAGGTGTGTAATGGGCTGGTATTGGAGATAACTTGCTTACAAGTAAATATCTCATTGTGCTCAGTTTTAACCCCAACAACTTGGTTTTTATCAGTAATAATTTTGTCAGCGCCGCAGTTAAAACGAACCTCACCACCCGCATTAAGGAATGATTCCAATAAGGCGCTAGAAATAGCTTGTGAGCCGCCTTTAATATGACAAGGTTTGAATGATGCGTAGGCATATAGCATCACTGCCAAGTCACGAAACGGGAAGTCTTTTGGCGGTAAACCCAGATAGCACCAGTAGGCGGCGATAACGGCTTTAAGATCTTTATTGGTAAAAAATTGATCCAGTAATTCTTTGGCTGGCCTTAAGCCGTACTTCACAAATAACGGGCAGCTTGCTTTTAAAACTGCTTCATCATTTGAATGCCTTACTTTAGGCATGACCATAAAGCATTCCATGGCAAGGCCTGCACATAAATCTAAAAACTGGCCAATATTGTCTGCTTCTTCTGGATAGTGACTCACCAGTGTTTTACCCAGCGCTTTCCAATGTGCTGGCAAAGTAATATCAATTTCAGGCTTAGCGCCGTTAGCTGATGGCATCACAAAGCGATATAGCTCGCGCTCTTCAACCACATCAAGTTGATCCATGATGCCCAGTTCAGTGAATATTTGACGCATGATAAACGGATTTTGCTCAGTGCCCATGCCGCTAAGTTGGTGCAGAGCCACTTCAAATTCAAAATTACCGCGCACAAAAGAGGTGGCACAACCTCCAGGAATATTATGGCGTTCGAGCAATAATGTTCTTGCTCCGCCTCTTTGCAAGGTGGTTGCTGCGGTTAAGCCAGCGTTCCCTGCTCCAATTACAATCGCATCAAAATCTGTCATTGTGGTTTCAGCTCCATTGTTAGTATCAATTTGTTATATCGACTTGCGGTATAAATCCCTTGTGTCCCTTTGAACAGATAAGGCTCGAACGAGTAAGGCAAAGTTAAAAAGCAATCCTTACGGTGTAAACTTTATACTGTAAAGATATGTGTGTTATGTGTGCTTTGTCAAGATTGATTCAGTTAATCATCTCTGTTTTTTTGATCAATTAACTGGCTTTTGGACAATGGCTGTTGGTTTAGTTATCGGTTGAGCTGTCAGTTTTGTTATCGGCACTTGTAACGTCAGTGTTAACTCAGGCGTACAGTAAGGCATGACGTTAATATTCAGTCCTCACTGACTTGAGGCAGTGTTCGTGATTAAATAAATCGTTTTTGAGGCATAAAAATAATAACAGGAGCGATAAACATGAGTTGTCCCCACAGTAACTATCGAGCGATGGAAGAGGATATCCACACCGACTTTAAAGACGATATGTCCTATGGCGATTATCTACAGTTAAATCAAGTGTTGTCGGCGCAGCAGCCATTATCAGATCAACACGATGAGATGTTGTTTATTGTGATCCATCAATCCAGTGAATTGTGGTTAAAGCTAGCAGGGCATGAACTCAGTGTGGCGATTACCAATATCCAGCAGGGCGATTTTGGTCATGCTTTTAAAGTTATTTCTCGGGTCAAACAGATTTTTAACCAGTTAACTCAGTCGTGGAATATCCTCTCAACACTAACCCCTGTGGATTACCTTAAATTTCGAGATTCTTTAGGCCACTCATCGGGATTTCAGTCTTATGGTTATCGCAAGTTAGAGTTTTTATTGGGTAACAAGAACGCCGCTTTACTTAAAGTGCATGAAAGCGATCCTGTGGTGCATCAAGAGTTAACGCAAATTCTAGAAGCGCCTAGTTTGTATGATGTCACTTTAAAAGTATTGCATGAGCGTGGTTTACATATTGAAGCATTGCAGTTAAATCGTGATTTTAGCCAGCCCTATGAGCGTAATGATTCAGTGCTAAATGCATGGCTAAACGTCTACCAAAATGCCGACGAGCACTTTCAACTGTATGAACTCGCCGAAAAGTTAATTGATATCGAAGACAGTTTTCAGCAGTGGCGCTTTAAGCATATGTATACCGTGCAGCGCATAATTGGCAATAAAATGGGTACGGGCGGCTCATCTGGGGTGGGCTTCTTGAAAAAAGCCCTGGATATTAGCTTTTTTCCTGAGCTGTTTGAGTTACGCACCCATCTGTAAATTTGATAACGGGTTTACTGCTATATTTACAACCCTGCTAGCACAAGTACGAGTATGAGCGCGGGCAGCGATATTAGTAGCGATATCAGTAATAGTATCAGTTACAAATAACACAAGATTACCAATAAAAATAATCGGTTTTGGAGAGCAAGCATGGATCAGGATTTTGCGCTAACACTACAAACTCACTATCAGAGCTTTAAGGTTAGCGAGCGTATTTTATTGTCGGGGCACTCTCATCAAGCTTGGCCTGATGAAGCAAAGCAGGGCTTAGTAAAGTGCTTTGATGATGCCGCAAAACACATAGATGAAAAATGGTCATTAGCCTTTGAAAAAGCCGACCGAGTACGTGACTTTTACCGTGGTTTATTGGGGGAGCCCCAAGCGCAAATTGCCTTAGGCGCTTCAACCCATGAACTGATCTTACGCTTTTTGTCCGACTTGCATTGCTTTAAACAGCCCCTTAAACGCCCGATTAAGATTGTCACTACAGATGGTGAATTTCACTCCTTGAGGCGCCAGCTGAGCCGTTTAAAAGACATCAATGTTGATATTGAAGTGGTTGAGGTGCAGCCAAGTGACACTTTAGCTGAGCGCATCATCAACAAGCTTGATAGCGATACCGATGCCGTAATGTTATCAGCAGTATTTTTTGGCACCAGTGAGATATTTAACGACGTTGGCTTGGTGGCAAAAGCGGCACAAGATTTAAAGATCCCTTGTTTGGTTGATGCCTATCATGCCCTTAATGTAGTGCCATTTAATCTCGATGCTTGGCAGCTCACATCGGCATTTATCGTGGCTGGTGGCTACAAATATTGTCAGGCAGGTGAAGGCAATTGCATGCTGCGCATTCCTGCAGATTATCAGGGCAGCCCGATTATCACTGGCTGGTATGCGGAATTTGAGGTACTTGATCACGTACCGGGGAAAGTGGGTTATGGCCCGGGTCAAAGCGCTTTTGCAGGCTCGACTTATGATCCCGCCAGCCATTACCGCGCCGCTGAAGTGTTTGATTTTTTTGAGCAACATAAGCTTACTGACATCAAGCTGAGGGCGATAAGTCAGCAACAAATTAGCGTTTTATGGCAAGGGATTGAAACTATGGGCTTAAGCCGTGACGTTTTAGCTTTGCCGTCACATAACATCATTGATAATGCTGGATTTTTGTCTTTAACCACCGCCAAAGCCAATCAGTGGGTTGTGGCGCTGGGGAAACAAGGCGTTTCATGTGACAGTCGCGGCAATCAGTTACGCTTTGGCCCCGCACCATACTTATCAAATGCGCAGTTATCTAATGCGCTGAATGCGATTGAGGACTTGGCTAAAAGCTTGAGCTAGTTTTTTACTAAACTTTTTTACTAAATTTCTGTTACTAAAGTTTTTTTGCTTAGCTTTTGCAGCGCTTGTCTGCTTAAAAGATTAACCAGCCATGCTACTTGGCTGGTTAATATTGAGGAGTTAATTTTGAGCGCTTCACTTTATTTACTGGGGAGTTAATGTTTACAGAGGCGTTATCGTTTGTTGAGGGATAAATTGTGACGAATAGCTTGTCGTATCTGGGTGTGAAGCTCGAAGACGCGGCTGAGATCATTTAGATTTAAGGATATGTTTTCTAACATGACCAAATCTACATTATATTCTGGGTAGTGGAGTGACATAGACAGGTAGCCAGATAAGTAGCCAGTATGGCTGTACTCTAAAATGCCATCTTCTTTATTGATCCTAAGCCCGTAGCCATAACTCATGTCCGGCCATAAAAATTTAATCTTGCTATGAGACTGTGTCATAAGCCCATAACTTTTTGGGCTGATAAACTTACCAGAATGTAATTTATGCTGAAATGAGGCAAAAGCTTTTGTGGATGCAATTAACCCTCCTGCAGGGAGAAGTGCTTCGTCAATCACTAAATCTGTAGCTGTAAGAACATCTGATTCATTTAGGCCGACAGCCAGTGAAGTCACTTTTCGTCGAATACTATCAATACTGCCCACTTCTGCATAAAGCTCGTCTAGCTTATTATTTTGTGAAAACTGCACAATCTGTTGAGCAAATGATTGTTGGTTTACCTGTTCGAGTAGTTGCCCTAAAAGAGAATAACCAAAGTTAGAGTATTGAAATTGACTGCCAGGTTCAAATTTATTGGGCTGGCCTAACTTGTCAACTCCAGAGGTGTGACTAAGGAGGTGATGTATGGTAATTGTTTCGTTATATCGTTTAGGATCAAAATGAGTTTTTTCGATTGAGCTCGACTCAATACTGTTGTGCTGTTTGGGTTGATTAGGGGCAGCCTCATCAAAAAGATAACTATTCAGTGAACCCTTTAAGTCTAGCTGACCAGCATCGACAGCTTGCAGAATCAAAGTGGCGGTAATTTGTTTAGAAAGAGATGCTATAACAAAGCTAGAACCTTGGGTAATTTCTTTGCCTTTTTGTAACTTGAGCAGTGGCTTACCATTTTCTAGTAAAATGACGCTGCCACTAAATGGCTGAGGTGAATCATCTATGGTGTCCTTGATTAACCTTGCTATTAATGTAGTTGTAATGCTGACTTTTTTAGGCGCTGTATTACCTAATAACGAGGAGGCATAGCCATAGCTTTGACTAGTTAGTAATAATAAAAAACAGATTAATTTGGTGGTGTTTACACAAACGGTCATTAGTTGTCCTTAACATTATTGGGCAGCATATTTTTTGGGGGTAACTATCTTGTTATCTCAACATTCAAATAAAAAAATCAGTTGCTTAACCTTAATTGCGAAGGCTGATTTTATTTTTCACTTTTTGCCTTAATTTTATATGCTCATCATTATGTAAAAATGATCGATGATAAAGCATCGAGATGGGCGCTTTATTCATTTTCATTGGGCAAGCAAGTAGCTTTACGCCTAGCTTTGTTGCAATCGCGGCAAGTCGTTTCGGGGTGATGGATATGGCATCAGTATGGGCAACATAGGCAAGCTGCGAGACTAGCGAAGTGGCCTCATGAGCAATATCTCTGGGTTTTGGCGCGTCACTTAATAGCATAAATAAGTTCGACTTTTCGCGCCTGACATTGATGGATACATGGCGCTCATTATAAAACTCTTGTTCAGTGATTGAGTCTACAATCCGAGGATGATCTTGTCTTACGGCAACCATCACTTCTTCTTCAGATACCTTTTCACTCACCACGCTTGGGTCGTTAATGGTGACAAAGTCTAATACCAAGTCGACCTTTCGATTTCTGATATCAGTAAAAATCTGCTCTTGATTCAGCGGTGGGGTATACACGTCAATGTCGAGGCTGGCTAAGTCATAAACCAATAAATCAGGGGCATAAATTTTATGGCCTACTTTAAATAGGGCTTCATAAACTAAATCTGACGCTGGCGCGAGTTTAGTCATCATGTAATTGGCATGGGCAGTAGGCTCAATAGAGCGGCCTTTGCGGATAAATAACGTATTAGCGATATCGGCTTCAAGTTGTTTTATACGCATACTCACCGCCGCCTGACTGATATTAAAATGCTCGGCAGCTTTAGTGTATGACTGTAATTCATACACTTTCATGAAGGTGTTTAGCAGATTCAAATCCATATTATGGCCTCTTTATTATAAGTCAGGCTTATGTTTAACATCACTTGTAGCTTATTCATCGTTGTCACAGCTTATATATAATACACCTATTGATGATATTTAGTCCCCTTAAACTGATATCTGGCTTTACTTTAAACCGAGGTGTTTATGAAAAAATCAATTATTACTACAGTAATTTTGTCTGTATGTTCTTCAGCTGTCGTGGCGCACGATCATGACCATAGCGCAGGCACTGATGAGCATGCGCTTACTACCACATTCGAATACCAAGGAAAGCCAGCCACCAAAGCGACGATTGCAGCCAATAAAGCTTTTGCCAAAACCTTAGACTTTAACAATACCAAGGGTTTTGAAGAAACCCGTAAAGGCTTAATCGCCGAATTTGATGAAACGACCGCAGCCATCATTTGGAATGACTATCGATTTTTAGAAGGCAAAACCCCTGATACGGTGAATCCATCATTATGGCGTCAAGGGCAAGTGAACCATAAGGCGGCAGGCTTGTATCAAGTCTCAGATAAAATCTTTCAGGTACGCGGCACCGACCTTGCCAATATGAGTCTTGTTAGAGGTGAAACAGGCTGGATTATTTTAGATCCGTTAACGACCCCAGAAGCTGCTGAAGCATCGCTTCGTTTTGCGTTAAACAACTTACCAGAAGACGGCGATTTACCTGTGGTAGCGATGATCTATTCCCACTCCCATGGTGATCATTTTGGCGGCGCGCGTGGTATTCAAAAAATGTTCCCTGATGTAGTGGCTTATGGCTCTAAAAACATCACCAAAGAAATAGTTGATGAAAACGTGCTAGCGGGTAATGCCATGTCACGCCGCGTGTCTTATCAATATGGCACCGTATTGCCAATTGGTGAAACCGGTATTGTTGATGCAGCGCTATCAAATGCGGTCACTAAAGGCGAGCTAAGCTACGTCAAACCAATTGAAACTAATCATAAAGCTGATATTGAGTCTTGGACTATTGATGGACTTGAATTTATTTTCATGAATGCGTCTGGTACAGAGGCGACCTCAGAAGCTGTGGCCTATATTCCAAGTATGAACGCCATTTGGGCAGCAGAGCTGACCTATAAAGGCATGCATAACATTTACACCTTACGCGGTGCGAAAACCAGAGATGCGCTACTGTGGTCAAAGAAAATTAATGAGGTGATCACTGAGTTTGGTGCTGAAGCGGATGTGTTATTTGCTGCGCACTCAGCGCCGATTTGGGGCAATGAAGATTTAAATGACTTTCTTAAACTGCAACGAGACAACTATGGCTTTGTTCATAATCAGTCGCTGCGTTTAGCCAATAACGGCGTAGTGATGCAAGACATTGGCTGGGAGATCCAAAACCTGATCCCAGAAACCATACAAAGTGCATGGCATACCAATGGATACCACGGCACCTATAGCCATAATGCCAGAGCGGTATATAATTTGTATCTTGGCTATTTTGATATGAATCCGGCAAACCTTAACCCACTGCCAACCCAAGCTGAAGCAGCTAAGTTTGTTGAATACATGGGAGGCTGTAAAGCGGTGTTAACCAAAGCGCAGGGCGACTTTGACAAAGGCGAATATAACTTTGTTGCCACGGCAATGAATAAAGTCGTAACCGCTTGCCCTGAGCTACAACAAGGCCGCGACTTACTGGCTGATACCTACGAGCAACTGGGTTATCAAAGTGAAGGCGCGGGCTGGCGCAACGTGTATTTAAGTGGTGCTTATGAACTGCGCCATGGCATTCAAGAAACAGTGTTAAAAGGCAATTCTGCTGATGTGATCAGTGAAATGGACATGGGGATGATTTTAGATTATCTGGCAGTGCAAGTTGATGCCAGTGTTGCCCAACACAATAGCTTTACCATGAATATCGTACTGCCTGATATTAACGAAACTTACTATGTTGAAATGAGTAACGGTAACCTCAACAACATCAAAGTGACTAAAAAGAGCGCTGCAGATGCAACCTTTACCATCAACAAAGAAGATGTTGATAAGTTTAGTTTACAGCAGGTGAGCATCGCGGAATTACTGAAAACCAAGCAAGCCAGTTTACAAGGCGATCAGACAGTAATTCAAAAACTCGCTAAGTCGCTAACCCAAGCAAACCCATCGTTTAAAATTGTGCCATAGGGGAACGAGTATAATCGATTTGTAACATTCAATGTTAAAGGCAGACGAGTTAGTTCACCAACAAAAAATCCCTAGCTATCTAAGCTAGGGATTTTTTCGCTTAGGCTGGCTTAAATGCTAAATATCTCTTGGTTAACTAGATGCGCATTAGTGAAACTATTATTTTATGGCGATTATTTAAGGTATGTATCATGGCAACATGCCTAATAATAAATTATATATTACGTTTAGCTAAGCATTGAAAACCCGAATTCAAATAATAACTGCACACTCTTAATTGAGGTATAGAGGAGGAAGAGAAAAGTACTTTTTATATATTTCAAAAATTTAATATAAAGATATTAATATTTTTATATTAAATTAATAAATATTGAGTGAATTTTATCGTTCACGATAACCTAGTTGTTATTTTTTAATTTATATGCGGAATTTTATTCTGTAATTTGTTTTTGTAATAGTTTTATTTTGTGTTTTTTTTCTAATGTACATGCTATTTACTGGGTTGTTGTCGGTTTGTGCTGAGTGTCTAAATTTGTGATTGTGATGTAAAAATGCGTTACTTTCCTGTGGTTTATATTTTTTTATTGTTGTAGTATGAAACCACGATTCAGGGAAGAGTTAAGAAATTTATTATGGAAGATCCATTTTTTATAATATTTGCCTGCGCCTTCTTCCTTGATAATTCTATTATCAAAGGAACTATCACGTGAAAAAATCTCTCATCTGTGCATTAATCTGCGTACCATTATTTACTGGCTGTGCTTCAACATCTGATAACGCTGCAACGCTTGATCGAGATCAAGCTGTATCAGAGCTTACTGTCAAAATGGATAACTTAGGCTATAACCCAGTAACTATTCAACCAGGCGTTGATGAGTTTTTGAATATGGCTGCAGCTATATTGGAGCGTCAACGTAAAGTTATTGGCGAATATAGAACACAAACTGAAAACTTTAGAGACGTGCAAGCATTTTTATATGCATATAAAGATGCTACGCCAGAAGAACTTAAACTCGCCATTGCGACGTTTGATGCTGGTGCAAAATCTGAAGCTGAAATGATTGAGCCAAAAATCACCGCTTATAGCCAAGCTAATGAAAATGTTTACAACCAAAATGTTGAGTTAACAAAGACTTTGATGTTAGAAATGGCTAAGTCTGCTTATATTTTATCTGAACATGGCACAGCAGTGGCTCAAGCAACTGCTGTTAAAGTAGGTCAAGATACATTAAATACTGTAAGTGGTTACTTCGGAAATAAAGAAGAAAAAGAAGAGGATCCACAAGATCTTGGCACTGCGTTATTAAAAGCCACGGATCAACTATCACTAGCACTAGAAGCTAATGAAATTATTGATTTAGAAAAAGAAACAATTGATGCAGTTAAACAGCTTCAAGAAGAGCAGGAAGCTAAAAGCTAATGATTAAAAGCCTATTTGCCTTTTTTATGGCAATTGCTTTTAGCACTTCTGTATATGCTTGGCCTGAGTGGGTAACGCATACACCGACCAAAGATGATTACATCATTGGTATTGGGACTGGCAGCGATCGTATCGCTGCCAGAGATGCGGCTTTAAGCGAGATAGTGGCACAATTAAGTGTTGATTATAGCGTTGAACAAACTCAGGTTATAACGACTAAAAACAGCCATGCAGAAAGTCAATTTACGCAAACGAGTCAGATGAGTAGTTTGCCTTTTACGCTTGAAGGTGTAGAGGAGTTAAAGGCTGCGCAAGTCGACACAGAAACCGCTTTATTGCTTGGAATAAAAAAATCGACACTCATCGCTAACTTAGAAAATGAGTTGGCTATTTTGTCCCGTCTGTCACCCCCTCCCTCAAATCCTAGCCTGAAATTTATTTGGGCGCTTCGTTATGATGAAACCCTCGATGTTGCCAATAAACGCTTAAGGGTCCTGAGCTTACTCAATGCTAGTAATAGTGGTTTTTATCAACAGCTTGAGGGTTTTATGGCGCATAAGCGGCAGGCATTTGATTCTGTGTCCTGCCAAGTCATCGCCAGTTATGAATTAGCTACGGTTAAATCAGTATTAAGCAGCGCACTTCCTCAAGGTGGTAATACGCCTTTGTGGGTCAAAGCTAATCTGAAATGGAAATACGCTAATCGTGGTGCTAAGCGCTTAGCCCAAGCCAATTTGTTGCTGTCGATTACAGAAACCAAGTCACCTTTTAGAGTATTACATCAGCGCAATGTTGTTGCCGAAGGCGTCGGTGCTGATTCTGCGATAGCTAAGTCAATTGCGCTGCAGCAGTTAGAAACACAAGTACAAGACCCTATCAGTAATTGGATGTTCGATAATTAGGATTTGTTATGAAATTTGTAAAATATGCTTCTTTTTCTCTACTCGCTTTAGCTGTGCTGGCGGGTTGTCAAAGTACTCCTGCACAGCAGACTCGCACAGATAAAGTCAGTAATCGAGCATCTAATGCGGAAGTGGCAAAAAGTGCTTACGAATTTAAAGACAGTGACATTCGTGTTCCGTCTTATTTTGATACTCAGGGTTTAGACCGCTGTAGTTTCGATGTAAACAATGAAAATGATGGCTGCCCACTGAAAAAACCTATTGTCCGGATGTATTTTGACGTCGCTAGGGTTACTGGTGAAGGGGAAGGGGTTGAAGCATTAAGTGCCTTTGAAGATCAGCAACTGTTAATGATGCTAGAGAATCAGTTTGCTGGCATTAATCGTTTTAGAATTGTTACCCGTGACGATAAAACTGTCTCACAAGAACAACAAACAGTTCTTGATCAGCAAGGGGCTAAAGCATTAGCTGAAAAAGTCAGTAGCCAGCAAGTGCTTCATCCAGATTACATCGTTAAATTAGATTCACTACGAACGGTTAAAAATGAAGGCAGTATCACCAGTTGGATGGATTACACCTTAGAGCTAACCAGTTCGGTGCTTAATCCTTACACTCGTGAAAAATTATCTCACCCTAATTTAGGCAAAATTAGAGTTAAATCTGAAGATGTGCGCCAGCGGTCTGAACTCAAATACGTCACTGCCAGCAATCGTTATGTGAGTGGCTTCCGTTATTTTGATAGTGCTCATGTTAATGCCGTAGTCAATGATATGGCTTCTCGTGGCATTGATATTTTATTAACGCGTATGCTGACAGAAATGCCTGCAACTACTCAGGTAATGGGTATAAAAGGTAATCAACTAAGTCTAGACCGCGGTCAAAATGCAGGTGTATTACCCAATGAAACCATGATTGTATTTAGCTATGAAGCAGGGTTTGTTGAACCTATTGGTGTTGCTCATGTGACTCCTTCTGCCAATAGTTCTATTGGCGAGATCATTCGCTGGAAAGATAATGACCTTGCGGATTCAATCAAGAAAAAAGCTAAAGGTGGAATTTATCGCCCTAATCCTAACAGTAAGGTATTTGCTGTTTCTGTAGGGACGCCACAAGGCTTTTTGGAGAAACGCACATGAGAACAATAGGCTTAAGTTTATTAGCCTTATTGTCTACGCCACTGGCGGCAGAGGTGAAGGTTCTCCCTGATGGCATGATGAAAACAACTGCCTGCGCTTATGGTCGTGGTAACTTGGCTATTTCTAGTGCTAAAACCCAAGCTGCGGCAGAGCTGGCAGCATTTATTAAAGGTAATAAAAGTTTAGCTATTACCGACAATAATCAGTTTTTAGGAGCATCGTTAGATGATGACACTGTGCGCCTTTATGAGCAGCAACGTAGTGACATTATTGAGGGGTTAAGTATGGGGGCTATTCCATTAAACACCTCATCACCTAGCTTAAGTGGTAATGATACTTGTGTCAGCGTTAGCTTGTCTTTGCTGGATATTCCTGCTCCTAGCCATCAAAACTGGGAAGAAGGTACTCAAAATATCAGTGTTACCGTGTCGGGTGAAGGTTGGCCTAAAAATGGCAAAACCGCTCGTCATCATGCTGAAATGGATGCTTTACAACGAGCTGTTTCACAGGTGGTTGGCGTGTGGTTAACCCAGCAGCACAGTCAGTCATCATTGATGAACTTACAGGTGTTAAATGATACTGAAACCACCCAAATGCAAGAGCTTATTGGGCAACAGTTATCCAGCCATAGCGAAGGTTTAGTTAAAGAGTGGCAGATTTTAGATAGCCAAAATATCGATAATGATGGTTTGCAAGTGACATTGCATGCGGTAGTTGAAAAAAAACCGCTAGTGCAGCAAGCATCCAAGCTTTTATCAGTAATAGGCTCGCCGCGGGTGAAAGTGATTGCGCCAGAGCCTTTAAAAACCGAATTAACCTTATGGTTAGGTGAGCAAGGTGTGGAAGTCGCTAACGTGGCTAGTTTAGTGGTATTGGCCGCTGCTGAGTTAGCGAATACCACCAATACCAGTCGATTACACCTCAATGTGAGCGTTCAAGATTTGAGCGGTAATATCTATGGCCACTGGAAAAATAACCCTGCGCTATTAGCTTTGCCCAGTGGTCAGCGAGTTGAACAAGACTTAATGTCAGTTCATCTTGCCCATGAACAACAAGCCCAAGATTTACAACAAGCGTTGCAACAGGCGTTTACTCAAGTTGTTGCTCGAGGCGGACTAGTCCGCCAAATATGGTTACCCCAATCCCAAATCAAGCAACCGCAAAAACTTCAAGCATTGTTAAGTACCTTGGGCGGAGTGTCTGATGTGACCATATATGAAAAAGATAACAACATTGTTGCTAGCCTGAGATATAAAGGCGCGACAGGTGACCTCGCTGATGCCGTGCATCAAGTGTTAACTACCACTGGTAACAGATTATCCGCCATCAGTATTGAAAATGATTTTACTCTTAGATATTAAAAAGTAAGGAAACTATTTTGAAATTAAGAATATTAACTCTAGCGCTTTCGCTTTCTATGCCAGCAATGGCGAGCGATGACTTTGATTTAACCGATATGGTGCCGGCAAGACCTGGTGCTGAACAGGTTGATAGCGATGATGTGCTCGTGCAAGGTGATGCCATCGTCGCTGATGATGCCAGTTTGGCGGTTGCGGTTGCACATCAAGCGTTGATTGAAAATGATGAAGACGGTGTCAAAATGATCCAGGTTGGTAGTGGAACAGGGATTTTGTCTATTGGTAGCGTCAGTTACACCACCTATGACAACCTCAATGCCACATTACTATCTAAGCGAGGCGCCTATAACCAAGCTTACTTGATCGCAAAAAAGCAGCTAATCGAAAACATGACAGGGGTTGATCATCAATGTAGTAATCTCGTTCAGACCAGTATGGATGCGATTGATACTGGCGTTGATAGTGTTGCCAATACACAAACAAAAATGATGGAAGCCTGTAAGGAGTCGATCTCAGGTTCTCTTGCAGGCTTCGTGACATTTGATGTGTATGACGATGTTGCAGCAAGTAATGTGCGTGTGAGTTTAATTTCTACGCCTAAAACACGTGCTCAAGTGCGTCAAAAGCATGGTGCAGTAGCGGTCACCACAGATCCTAATAGCATTTTTAAACAAGTTGTTAGCGATATCAAAGGTGGGGTGTTACCTCCAGTCGGCGCTAAAATCCTCACCCATGCAGAAACCGGTGAAGTTGTTGTTATGGGGTATGGCTCTGCGATTATTCGACAAAATAAAAATAAGTCTGTAGCCAATAAGTTACGCTCTGCAGCCAAGTCACAATCGCAAACCCGAGCTCGCTCAGCATTATTGGCAACCATGCAAGGTGAGAAAGTGTATTGGGAAGGTAGCTTTGATGAAAAGCAAATGGAAGGTTCTTCACAATTTCAATATGACGACCCTTACATGCAAGATCCTCAGCAAGTAAAAGTGCTTGAAAATGATCGTGAAACCTTTGTTAACCAATTTAAACAATCTGATGATTACTCGACACTAGCAAAGGGAACACTGCCTGCGGGTGTCAGTGTAAAAAGCTTTAGTAGTGAAGATGGTTACTGGCAGTACAGTATTGCAGTGTATTCACCAAGCCTTGAAGCTACAGCGAAAAAAGCCAATAAAGAGATGCAAGTGGGTGGGCAAAGTTTAAATGCCAGCGATAACTCAGCTCGCAAAATTAAGGCTGTTGGCGGTGTAAATAATAACGCGGCAAACCCACAAGCAGCTTCAGGCAAGGTATCGAGCACCGAGGAGCTTTAATGCTATCTATTGTTTTAGCTGCCTCGATTTTCTCTGGCGACATTTCCGTAGATAGTAGTGGTGTCGTTAGAGAAACTAGCCCTTTTTTTATTAGTGAGGCAAATGGTAGTAGCGCTAAAGTGGTGGCTTTAAAAACACACTCAAAAGCTGCTTTACAAGCAGCTTGTCGGCGTGCGTTAACGTTACCGCTACGAGAGCAAGTGCGCGCGGATTTAATGGCGCGTACGTCGCAAGTACTGCCAAAACCATTGAGTTTTATAGATGCCAATATTACGGATTATCAACAAGAAAAAACACACGATGGTTTGAATTGTGAAGGTAAGGTTAGTTCTAGTGATGCTTCATATAATATAGCCGGGCTGGCACTCACTGGCGCTTGGTGGGCAGCAGAAGACGGTGATATTGAGTTATTACGTGCGATGCTAAAGGTGGCGTTACAGCATAGGCGAACACAAGCCGATGCGGTGGCATTAATTGCGAGCCAAACTGATTTAGCATCAGCTTTAGCCTATTTAGACGAACATTTACACCCTGAAAAATTAACCCTAAACCAAAGTAAAATAGCCGTCGGGAAAATATGGTTAGCCGCTGAAAAATTTGATGAAGTGGTGAACTTAATGGGGGCCTGTGATGAGCCAGTCTGTCTGCAATTGCTTGAAAATGCAGAGGACAAATTACAACAAATTGAAGCTAGTCAAGCCGATGATTTAAGTAG
Source organism: Shewanella sp. 10N.286.48.B5 (assembly GCF_002874355.2). Taxonomy (NCBI): domain Bacteria; kingdom Pseudomonadati; phylum Pseudomonadota; class Gammaproteobacteria; order Alteromonadales; family Shewanellaceae; genus Shewanella; species Shewanella sp. 10N.286.48.B5. The sequence goes on along the minus strand of NZ_MCVG02000001.1, from coordinate 2,952,223 downwards.
TTATTTTTAATCACTAAGAACAATAAAGCCATATTGTAAAACGTAAAGGATAAAAATTTAGCGAATGAATGCTCAAGATATTTTAAATAAAAACACCGTCAATACCGGTGGCCAGCCCAAGAAAAAAGGCTTTTTTGCTCGAGTCGCTTCAGGCTTTTTAGTGCTGATGGTGGTGCTAATGGGCTTGGGTAATTGGGCTGACACCAAGCAATTACTTACAGAGGGTTATCAAGCATTCATTACTCATTTTACTCACCAGATAGAGGATAAAAGAGTAGCAGCTTTGGATATTGGTAATTATCTTGAGTTTGTGCAGCAGAGTGTGGGTATTCCTCAGGTGATTAAAACCTCGAATTTAGATCCCAATATCGAATATCGTTATTATAAAGATCCTAAATATCTGCTGACGCTAATTAACAAAGAGCAGCGCATTGTGGGAATTGTGCTACATAGCTTACAACATGAAAATCCGTTACTTGCTGAGTTCACCCCAGCAGTACCTTTTACTGACCACTTACTTAAAGCCAATACCATTGCAGATATAACAGCTGATTCAAATTTATTTTTTTATGATTATCAAAATGTGAGTTACTACCTGCAATCTAAAGAATTAGGGGCACAGGGAATGTACTTAAATTTGTTGGCCGGTTTCACTGAATATGAACAAGTTCAAACAAATGCCACTTTAACCTTGAATGAGCTTGAACATGCAACGTTAGAAGACAATTCTGCAGAGGTAAGCCAATTAACACAAAAACTAGCGGCTTATACTGCTAATTTTTATGGCATTTCTGAGATTTCACCGCAATATATTGCAGATTCATTGCTGACAAAGTATGAATTCAATGCTTACTTTTAAGGACATAGTCATGCGTAAACTACTGCTACCAATGATACTTCTACCGTCTTTGGTACTCGCAACAGATGCCTCTTTTGATGAGTTTAAAAAAGGCTGGAAACAGCAGCAACAGGATTTCAGCCAACAAAGACAGCAAGAATATGACACATTTAGGCAGCAATACTTGGCAGAATATGATGCATTTCGTGGCCAACTGCTAGAGCAATGGGCTGCACCTGCGCAAAGCTCAATTGAGCAAGAAATTGTTTATAGTGACGATTTAAACAGCAGGATTATTGTTAACGAACAAGCCAATACGTTAACCATAGAGCAGCTTGTTGGGGATGATCCTTTAACGTCAGCAGAACTGGATAAAAGCAATACAGCGACGTTAGTAAAAATCGTCATCGACAATGACGATTCTTTTGAATTGTTACAGCAAACAACGCCAAAAATGATTCAGCAACCTCAAGTCGAAGCATCTGAAATTTTGCTAAAACAACAAATTATTGTGCAGCATGAGCAAGTCGTAAATAGCTTTGAGGCTGACGAAAGGCTTACTGAAACTGAGCTAAAGACTAAGAAGCAACAGCTTGATAAGCAACAGCAGTTACGAGTTAAAAACCTTGAAAAACAAGTAGAGCAAGTTAAAAAGAAGGATGTGAAGTATAAGAATATACAGTCGTATACGATTGCGTTACCTGACGACTATTTATATAAAAAGGCATCACCATATTTGGATTCGTTTAATACACAAGCCAGTGAGCAGCGACAAGAACTGGCTTTATTGTTAGCAATCTCCCATGCTGAGTCATCATTTAATCCAGAAGCAAAATCCCATATACCAGCCTTTGGCTTAATGCAGATTGTCCCGAGATCGGCAGGAATGGATGTGGCTAATAAGTTGCTTCAACAAGAAGCTGCTCCCACCGCAAACGAACTCTATCAGCCAGAAACAAATATTCTCTATGGAGCAGGCTATCTTTCGATATTATCTGAGCGCTACCTTAAGGGCATTATTGATCCTCAAAGTCGAAAATACTGCGTTATAGCGGCTTACAATACCGGTGCAGGTAATGTCGCTAAGGCATTTAATGGTGGTAGCAATCGCAATGTTAAACAAGCATTAGGGAAAATAAATACCATGTCTAGTGAGCAGGTTTATCACACTCTAATGCAAGATTTACCTTATTCTGAAACTAAGAATTACCTTAAAAAAGTTCGTAAATTAGAAGAGCAATACCAAGCAAAATTACCCACATGGAATGGAAACAGTAAATTATGATGAAGAAACATTTAATGATCGCTAGCACCCTTCTTTTAGTTGGTGCATGTAGTAGCACTCAAGAGCCTCAGTCGACACCGCTAGCTGAAAATGACAGTGTCCCGAGTTGGGTATTGATGCCGACACATGAAACAGGCTTAGCATCTTCAAGCTGTGTTCAGTGGAGCGGTAATATGGCTGCAAGTAGAGCACAAGCGATTGCCAACGCACGTGCAGATCTAGCTGCGCAAATAAACACTAAAGCAATGGTGATGGATAAGCTAGTTAACCAACAGCAACAAGAAGATGACACGACTACAAGTAGTTCAAGCTTTGCACAAGTAAGCAAACAGATTGCTGAACAAAGTCTTGTAGGCGCAATACCAAAAGAAGTCGCTTTTGCTCGTATTGATGATCAAAAACAATTGTGTGCATTAGTCATTATGGAAAATACTAAGCCTTTATTTGACAAGTTAATTAAAGAGTCTGGTAAAAAGCTAGATCCTAACGATGAAGCCGTACTTTATTCTGAATTTAAAACTCAAAAAGCGATGAAAGAGCTAGAAGCTGAACTTTCATCTGCAAAAAAGCTTTAATAAGTTTGCTATAAAGTCACTACTTATGATTCATCAGAAATGAGTTTCACCTTACTCGGTGAAACTCTGAGTATCAGTAACGGTACAGATATTGGCTATAGCTTTTAACTGGATCCTATTAAGTAATAGAAGGTCTTAGAATGTGATATAACATCTAAGACCGTATTCTATTGTAAATTGGCATCGTTATCTTGCCCTGATTCTTGCTAGTAAACTTGTTAGATTGGAAAGGCGAGAAATTCATAGCACATGAAGCTGCGGAAGATAATAAAAGGATGATGTCAACTCAACAGCTAATGAAGTTCTTTGAAACTTCAATCATGGGTATGGCCGTAAGGATAGCTGATGGAAATCAGAGCGTACTAGATTTCACGAGAATGCTAAAGTGTACATGTAAAGAAGCGAAAACTTTGTCATGGCTCTTATGTCATTGCGTGTTCGTTCACTGGCGCATCTTGGGTCAGTCGTGACTACTTTTAACAAGGTCTGCCAGAAAAAGCAAAAAGCCGCCGCTTGGCCCGGGTTTTCGTCCACTGCGGCATTACTCAATCACTTATGCCCTAAATTGTCTTTAGAATCGATCCATTTCTATTATCACTTTCAGGTTGTTTGATAGCGAGATATCTCATCTGAAATGATTCAACTTTAGCATTTAAAGCGCTAGCTGGTTTAGGTGCTCTTTAACCAGTTCAATCATGGCCATTGCGGCAAAAGATAATGGCTTGCCTTTACTCCAAAATAAATTCATCTTCCAGCTTAAATTGGTATCAATAAGTTCACGCTGCACCACGCCTTCCAGTTGATAACGCTCGGCAATAAACTTAGGTAATAACATTATCCCAGTGCCTGCAGCAACCAGCGCTATGCCAAACTCAGGTTGATTCACTAAGATTGGGCTTTCTATGCTGATACCAGCCTGTTGATAAGCATTAATGACCATCTCATGCAGTGAAAACTCTGCTTCAAATAAGATATGCTCGCAGTTACCCAGTGCCTTGATGGATATTTGCGGCTGCTTTGCCAGCGGGTGCTGACTTGGCAGCACCACGACCATAGGCTCGGTATGAATTGCTATTCCTTCAAACTCTTGATTAAGCTCGATAATACCTGTTGCTAGCTCTATTTCGCCATTTTTTAATGCTAAGGTTTGTTGCACTCCACCGCGAACTAACAGCTGATTATTAATGTGTGGATAACGTTGCTGGTATTTGGCAATAATTGGCGCAAATAGCTCGGCGCTACCCAGTGGCGCTAAACCTAACTTTAATTCGCCTTTATCGAGTCCTTTAAGTAAAGCGATTTCATCAAACAGCGCTTGTTTGGTGCTGAGTAACTGCTGCGCATAGTCATACACCAGCTGGCCGTAGCTGGTAAGGGTTACGGCTGTGCCGCGTTTACCACGGGTGAGTAGCGTAAGCTCAAGTTCAGCTTCCAATTGGGTGATGGATTTTGACAGCGCAGGTTGGCTAATATGGATTTTTTCTGCAGCGCGATTAAAGCCACCACAGTTTACGATGTCGACAAAATATTGCAGCGTTTTAAGATCCATAATTACATAACCATTAGTTATCTATTTGGTAAATAATATTCATTATTTTTATTTTTATTGCAAGGGTAAAATAGCCACATCGAAACTAATTCAATCTGATGTGTTATGACTTCCTCCCTGCTGTTTGTAAAACGAACTTCCCATTTGCTGTTACAAGTGGCTTTTTTGTGTGGGTTAGCTTTTAGCGCCCAATACTTGGTTGAGCTGTTAGCGTTACCCATACCAAGTAGTGTGATTGGCCTGATTTTTTTGTACAGCCTGCTGGCATTTAAGTGGTTACCTGAGCGGTTTGTCGCGGTGGGTGCAATGTGGTTAATTGGTGAATTATTGCTGTTTTTTATTCCTCCGGTTATCGCCTCAATCCATTATGCTCCTATGTTTGAAGAGTTTGGGGGTAGTTTGATGTTCACCTTAGTGCTGGGCAGTATTTCAGTGTTAGTGATCACCGGCTTTGTTATTGATAGGGTATTTAGATTCGAGCGCCGTAGAAACCGAGCAAGGCGCAACAGAGCGACAAAAATGTTAGCAGATGCAGCGCTGGCAACGTCAGATACGGTGGGAGTTTAATATGCAGTTTCTTAGCTCATTGACCTTAATGACGTCGCCATGGATGACATCACAAACCGCTGCGCTGATATGTCTTTTAGCGACTTTAGTGGCTTATTTTAGTAGTAAGTTTTTGCACCGACATTACCATTACTGGTGGTTATCACCGATTATTTCAACTCCGGCGAGTTTAATGGTATTGGTAGTGATTTTTTCAGTGCCGTTACCTACTTATTTTGTTTATAACCATTATCTTAGCGCTTTGCTTGCGCCAGCAACTATTGCCTTTGCGCTGCCGATATACCGTGAGCGTAAATTAATTAGTCGTTACCCATTAACAATTAGCATTGGGGTGATCACTGGGCTGTTAGTGGGGCTGCTATCTTCATGGTTGATAGAGCAGTTTATTTATTTACCGCCTGAGTTATCAAACAGCTTATTGGTTCGTTCAGTATCAACCCCATTTGCTATTGAGGCAACTACCGCATTTGGCGGTGCACCTGATTTAACTGCAACCTTAGTATTAATTACTGGGGTGCTAGGCATGTTACTTTGCGGCCCTGTATTTAAATTAGCCAAAATTAAAAGCCCATTGGCAAAAGGTGCAGCTTTAGGCGGCGCTGCCCATGGTGTGGGCGCGGCCAAGGCGGCTGAGATTGGGCAAGAGGAAGGGGTGGTTGCCAGCCTTACTATGATATTTACCGGTATTGCTATGGTGATTGGTGCCCCGTTATTTGCTTATGTTTTAGTGTAAATAAGCCACTGTCCTATGATTGCTTTTTAAGCAAGGTTACCGCATATTAAATAGCCACAATGGTTTTGATTGTTATTCTCATTTATTTAGCTAAATGCTGCTATGGGGCTAATCATCAAATTGATAAAACCATCGCTGCTGACTTATTACGGGTAACATGATGAAAAACAATAATATTCCACAAGAAGCTTTTGATTGGTACGATGAATACGCCCATGGCGGCATGGACCGTCGTACTTTTATGAAAAAATTAACGGGGTTGGTGGCGCTGGGCTATTCAATGACAGTGTTAACCACTGCCTTATTACCTAATTATGCCTTAGCCGAGCAAGTGTCATTTAACGATAATGACATTAAAGCCAGTTATCAGAACTTTGCTTCACCTCAAGGCCATGGCGAAGGCCGAGGCTATTTAGTGTTACCTACCCAAGCTATAGACAATCCTAATAGTAAATTCCCTGTGGTACTGGTAGTACATGAAAATAGAGGCTTAAACCCTTACGTTAAAGACGTGGCCCGTAGGCTGGCTAAAGCAGGGTTTATTGCGTTTGCGCCCGATGCCTTGTTTCCATTAGGGGGCTACCCCGGCAATGACGATGAAGGCAGAGCCATGCAGCGCACCCTTGATCGTGAAAAAATCCAATATGATTTTGTTGCCGCTGCTAAGTTTTTAAAATCGCATCAGCAATCTAATGGCAAGCTGGGTGCGGTAGGTTTTTGTTTTGGTGGCTATATGGTGAATTATTTAGCCGCGATAGAAAGCGATCTGATTGATGCTGGAGTTCCATTTTATGGCACGCCAGCCGCAAAAGCTTTACGGGTAAATATTAAAGCGCCACTGATGATCCAATTGGGTGAGCTTGATAAACGGGTTAATGCGTCATGGCCAGAATATGAAGCGGATTTAAAAGCGGCCAATGTCGATTACGTTATGCACATGTATCCCAATGCTAATCATGGTTTTCATAATGACTCTACCGGCCGTTATGATGAGAAAAATGCTGAACTTGCTTGGTCAAGAACCGTGGCATTTTTTGAAGCAAGACTAGCCTGAGTTGAGCGCTAAGCTGTGTGTGGGCATGTGTTAACTTGCCCACCTGCTCAGTGCTATTTTTCCAGAGTTCAGAGTCAGGTGAACTCTTTGCTGGGTTATCTTATCGGTTTGCATATTTTATTGGCAGTATATCCAAGCTATTCACACTCAGCTTGAATACATACTTGCCACAAATTGGCGTTATTTGACACTTTTTTAGATTAAACTAGCCTGGCTGATGGCGAAGGTGTTGTTATCTTCTATACTTTTATTATTCAGTGTTTTGGCTGCAAAGATAAAAAGTAGTTTTAGCGGTTTAAGTCGATTTTAATATCAGGGAAGAAGAGCAATTTTTAGATTCTAATAGCTTTAGTTATATTCCCCTCCCTGCGATGGCAATGCCGTTTATTTCTTAATCTCAGTACCAATAAATTCATGGTTTAAGTACAGCATTTAGCACCCTTTATCGACTGTTAGCGCTAAGGTTTACTGCATGTGGTTTGGTTTATTATCGCTCAGAAATTGTATCTATGCTTCGATGATGCGTCGTGCAGCAGTTGTGTGTGTGCTATTTGTCTTAGTGACTTTGTTAATCGTAAGCGTATCTAGCTCGTTCGCTGCTGCTTTATCTGCCCCCTTATCAGAGCCTAAATCTGAGCCTTTAGTTGAACGCTCTGTAAAAACCTCAGCACAGCTCAAAATAACCCAAATATCAGAATCGTTATCACTAGCGTCAACAAAAGCAGTGGATATCGTATATTTGCAGTTACGTTGGCATCATCAATTTCAATTCGCCGGCTATTATGCTGCGTTAGAAAAGGGTTTTTATCAAGAAGAAGGTCTTGAGGTTCGTTTGCTTGAAGGCGATCCGCAACGCTTACCGGTAGCCGAAGTGTTATCGGGTAATGCTTTATATGCAGTAGGTAACAGTGAGGTGCTATACCATCGCCTTTTAGGTGAACCACTTATTGCTTTGGCTGCTATCTTTCAGCATTCACCATCTATCTTGTTGACGTTAAAAGAGTCAGGAATACGCTCTGCCCATGACCTTATTGGCAGAAGAGTGATGCTGGCGAATAAGGGTAAAGATGCAGGCTTTTTGACCATGTTAGTTAATGAAGGCATTTCCTTGTCACAGCTTGAGATCGTCCCCAGCAGCTTTCAGCTTGATGATTTAATCACGGGCAAGGTGGATGCTTTTAACTCTTATATTACCAATGAACCCTATGTACTTGCTCAAGCTAATGTCCCCTATGACATTATTGATCCAGTAAGCTACCGAGTTGATTTTTACAGTGATATTTTTTTCACTACTGAAGCTGAGTTAAATAATTATCCAAAACGTGTAGCGGCAATGAGGCGAGCGACCCTCAAAGGTTGGCGCTATGCCATGGACAACCCTGAAGAAATAGTCGATATATTAATGGCTAAGTATCAGGTTAATAAAACCCGTGAGCATTTGCTCTATGAAGCTAATGCAATGCAAAACTTGATTCTGCCTAATTTGATCCAAATTGGGCATATGAACTCTGATCGCTGGCAACATATGGCAAATACCTTTGCTAAGGCCAGTGTGGTCAATGATATTCGTCACCTTGATGGCTTTATTTATAATGATAGCCCTACATCAACTCCTAACTGGCTCTACCCGGTATTATCCATAGCGCTTTTTTTGGTGGTTTTAGCCAGTAGTATCACTCTCTATATGCACTTGTTTAATCGACGTTTGGCAGAGGCTAAAACGACTTTACAGCAAAGTGAGGAGCGCTTTAGGGCTCTTAGCGAAGCAACCTATGGCGGTATTGTTATCCATGATCAGGGCCGTATCCTTGAGTGTAATAATGGTTTATCCACTATTACTGGTTTCAGTTACTCAGAGCTCATTGGTATGGATGGTTTGAAATTAATCGCGAAAGAGTATCTTGAAACGGTAAAAATAAGAATGCATCAAGATGATAGAAATAGTTTTGAAGCTGAAGGCCTTCGCAAGGACGGAACACGATATCCGCTAAGCATTAAGGGAAAAAATATTACTTATAAAGGCTGTAATGCACGAGTTATTGAAGTTATTGATATTAGTAATAATAAAAAAATTGAAGATCAACTTAAACTCGCAGCCAGTGTTTTTACTCATGCCCGTGAGGGCATCATGATCACCGACATTAATGGGGTTATTATTGATGTTAACGCCACTTTTAGCGCGATTACCGGTTATGAGCGAGAAGAAGTCATTGGCAGAAACCCACGTTTTTTAAACTCAGGTAGGCACAACAGCGAGTTCTTCAACAGGATGTGGGCATCGTTATTACAACATAAGCAGTGGTCAGGCGAGCTGTGGAATAAGCGTAAAAATGGCGACATATTTGCCGAGCTAATCACCATTAGTGCGGTTACAGATTCCGAGGGGCAAACCCAAAACTATGTCGCACTGTTTTCAGATATCACCTCAATGAAGCGCCATCAACAACAACTAGAACACATTGCCCATTATGATCCGCTAACAGGGTTAGCCAATCGGGTAATGCTGGCGGAACGACTGGATCATGCAATGAGTCAGAGCATCAGACGCGGAAAATTTTTAGCCGTGGCTTACCTTGATTTAGATGGATTCAAAGCCGTTAATGACACCTATGGCCATAATGTCGGTGACGAGTTGCTAATTACTTTGTCGCAGTTAATGAGCGAAACTCTGCGAGATGGAGACATTCTGGCCCGTATTGGTGGTGATGAATTTATTGCTTTACTGGTGGATTTAGAAAGCATGCACGATTGTGAGTTGGTTCTAGAGCGGATGCTAGAGGTAGCAAGTTGTCCGATTAAAGCTGCTGGAGCCATTTTGCAGGTGTCTGCCAGTATTGGCGTTACCTTGTACCCTCAAGATGGTGTGAGTGCAGATCAACTGATACGCCATGCCGACCAGGCCATGTATATAGCTAAACAAAGTGGCAAAAACCGCTATCACCTGTTTGATGTCAATAAAGACAAATCCTTACAAAGCACCCTTGAGGTGATTGATGATATTCAGCGGGGGATTGAGCAAGATGAGTTTGTTTTATATTACCAGCCGAAAGTGAATATGAAATTAGGCACTGTGATCGGTTGTGAGGCGTTGATCCGTTGGCAGCACCCAGAGAAAGGCTTGCTATTACCTGGGGAGTTTCTTCCTTTTATTGATAATCATTCCATCAGTGTCACTTTGGGAGATTGGGTTATTGATACCGCGCTTTCACAGATGTATTCATGGACCCTTGCTGGCTTTGATATTGCTGTCAGCGTTAATATTGACGCCTTACAATTACAACAAAAAGATTTTACTGCCAAACTCTCAGCAGCATTAGCGCAGCGACCGTTGATTAAACCGAGTTCATTGGAGCTTGAGATACTAGAAACCAGCGCGCTGGGGGATATGGGGCAAGTGCTGGCGACAATGGAGCAATGCATTAATATTGGCGTCAGCTTTGCACTTGATGACTTTGGCACAGGGTTTTCATCACTCACTTACCTTAAACGTTTACCTGCCAACCTACTGAAGATTGATCGGAGTTTTGTCAAAGGCATGCTGATTGATATTGATGACCGCGCCATTGTGATGGGGGTGATTAGTTTATCGCGGGCTTTTCATCGCCAAGTTATTGCTGAAGGTGTTGAAACCATCGAACATGGAACCCAGCTATTGTCTATGGGCTGCATGCTAGCGCAAGGTTATGGTATTGCACGGCCAATGCCTGCTGAGCAATTACCAATGTGGGCAGAGAGTTGGAAGCCTGATAGCGCTTGGCAGTAATCAAGAAAATACAGAATAGGAATGAGAAGGTTAAGTAAGCGAAGGGTAAAGGTCAGTGGGGCACTCGAACCCCACTGTTATTTGTCTTTTGTTTACCTAGCCAATGGTTACCTAGTTAATATTTACCTAGCCAACTAGGCCTGCATTGTCACAGCGCCGAGATAAAGCATATAGCCACTAAAGCTCACTAAACACAGCGCCCCCGCAGTGCGGCCAAAGGTATAACTTTTTTCAGTAGCAGGGATGTTTCTTTGTTTAAAATAAGTAACCATAAATGCCACAGCGACGATAGCGGTGAGTAACAGCATCATAGGGTAATCACGGGCGACCAATAATTCTGGTAATGGCTGCTTGTCACCTAACAGCGCAGGGAAGGCAATCACCCCAAGTATATTGAAAATATTTGAACCAATCACAGTTGCAAATACCATGTCATGCATACCGCGGCGCACTCCAGCAATGGCTGCTGCTAACTCTGGTAAACTGGTACCAAAGGCAATAACGGTTAGCCCAATGATTAACTCACTGATCCCGGCAGCTTTAGCCAGTTCTACAGCGCCCCAAACCATCAGTTGTGAGGCGGCTAACAGCACACTTAGCATTAATAGCGTTTCCACAGCAGAGCGGCTTTTAGATATTTCTAAAAACTCAACTTCTTCTGCGTCAGCTTCGCCTTTACCCACTAAAAAGGCTAGGTAACCACAATATGCCGCTAACGCTACTAGTAGTAATAAGCCATCTTGGAAGTCTAAATTGCCGTCTGACATTAACAGGGCGCAAAATAAGATTGCCGCGATTAAGATAGGTAAATCTCGACGAATGAAATGGACTTTAATGGATAACGGCACGAGTAAAGCACAAATGCCAAGCACTAATCCTATATTAACGATATTAGAGCCAATACCATTACCAATAGCGAGTTCGCCAGCACCATTTAGGGCTGCGATAGAGGACACGAGAAGTTCTGGAGCTGAGGTGCCAAAAGCCACCACAGTCATACCGATAAAGGACATAGAGACTTTGCAATGCTTAGCCAGAGTCGCAGAACTTGCGATCAACCGGTCGGCACTGACAGATAAAGCGATAAGACCTGCAACGAGTGCAAGTAAAGGTAAAAATAATGACAACATAATATAACGCACTGCAAGGGCTGGTTGTGTTAAGACACGAAAAACCCACGCCCAGCCCTAGCTATATGCGTGTGGTCATTCGAGTCTCGCCAGACGCTTAATGCTAAGCGTTGATTGCACCATGGTCTTCGACCAATTATGTTGACACAACCTCCTGTCGTGGTGACAGAACGGCTACTCCCTCAAATTTGGGCGCATTTTAATCTGTTATTCGATTCGTTTCAATAGCAAATTTGTGGCTATTCGCGTCAAAGCTACTGCCAAGTATTTAGCACTGATATCGCTCGGCTTACAAGCCTTAGTGCTAGGAGAGACTTGTCATGCTAAAAACCGGCTAAGATAAAGGCAACTAACTAAAAGGCCGCTTATTCTTCATTGTCATTAAGGTTATTAAAGAGCGCATCAGCAATGCGTGTAAATGTGGCCAAGTCTTCAACTGGCAGGTTTCGCAGCATTTTTTGATTCACATCGTTTTGGGTTTTTGCAATCAGTACAGCGAGTTTTTTACCGTCTGCAGTCAGTGATAATATCTGACTTCTTTTATCTTCTGGGTTTGCCGTTTTCGTTAGCCATTGGTTATCCATCATTTCTTTTATTAACCGAGCAATTTGTGCTTTATCTCTGGCTAAAAGGTTAACGATATCGTTTGCGGTGCAAGTGTGACTGTTGTTAATCAAGCTAAGGCATTTAACATGCATGGCATTTAAGCCAATTTCATTAGCCTTAAGAGAAGATCGCATGGCTAAACGGTATGAATGTGCGATGTTAAAAATCGCATCAGAAATGGATAAGTGACTCATTTTTGGTTGGCTCTGATAATTAGTTGACTTAGTCAACAATGATAACTATAGTTGACCTTATCAACTTACTAGCTTTTTTTCAAGTCGAAGAGGATGTCTCTATGAAGCCTAGAAAGCCCAATTTGCGCTCTGTACAGGTTGCAGAAATTATTGAGCTGTCGTCTCATTTACGTCGAATTATCTTTAGCGGAACCAGTTTACAAGGTTTTCCGCAGGGGCTTGAAGGCGCGCACGTTAAAGTGTTTTTGCCATCGACGGGCGATGAAGCGCAAAAAATGCGTTCGTACACGATTCGTTTTTTTAACCCACACACTAACCAGCTAGGGTTAGATTTTGTGATTAACCGTCACCAAGGTCCTGCCACCAGTTGGGCAAAAAAGGCAAAAGTGGGCGACCGTATTAGTATAGCGGGCCCAGGTTTGATGAAATTAACTGACTTTAATCACCATAGTTACTTGCTGGTGGGGGATATCACCTCTGTAAATGCCATAAATGGTTACGTGCCTAGATTTAATCCTGATGCCCAAATAAAGGCCATTATTAGCGTGCCTACCCGTGCTGATATCATTGAGATGGATTATGACGATTCAAAAAATACTCATTGGTTTATTGAAGATGAGTCAACAATATCCCTTGAGCAACAAGTACAACTAATCGCTAAAGACTTACCCAAGGATAGTCATGTCTTTATGGGGCTAGAAGCTGGTCAAATACGCGCTTTGAAGCCCGTATTACAACAAGAGCTTGGTTTTGAAAGGCTTAACATCTTTGCTGTTGGCTATTGGAAGCAAGGGATTGATGCTGATCGTTTCGGGGCGTTGAAAAAAGTTAATCCACTGTAAATATCCATGATAACCGTCATAGCCAAGTGACAAGCTATATTATTATCAATCACAGCTAAACCATAGCAGCCAGAGCTATAATTACTGCTAAGCATAAGTATATTAGCGATTAATTGTGCTATATACCTGTTAGTCAGTGGTCAGATATCTGGCTGTTTTGATATTTAAATAAAATAATACCTTTACAATTTTTTAAACTAATGTAAGATTCACCTCGCTCTGACATTCAGAGTTATTAATGAAACATCAAGTAAAAGTAAAGCCTCAGAATTCTACGTTATCGTTGTTCCTCTGTGTTTCCCTTAGCTTCATCGTCACATTAAATAATTCAGCTCTCAGCGCATCGCATTTTCGCGATAAATTTTTTAATTCTTAATTATATAAGGGACACATTATGTCTAACACTACTGGTATCGTAAAATGGTTTAACGAAGACAAAGGTTTCGGCTTCATCACTCAAGACAATGGCGGCGCAGATGTATTCGTACATTTCCGTGCTATCGCTTCTGAAGGTTTCAAAACTTTAGCTGAAGGCCAAAAAGTTTCTTTCGATTTAGAGCAAGGTCAAAAAGGCCCACAAGCAGCTAACGTAGTTGCTATCTAATTTGAAAGTCGACGTCACTGGCTAGCCAGTACGTTACTTCAAATAATTACGCTTTTAGGTTTACCTATTTATCGTAATTATTAAAAAAGCGAACCTTTGGGTTCGCTTTTTTGTGTCTGAAATTCAAGGTATAACGATCTGTGTATCACATCAAGGCGCTTAAGCTTAGTAACTAAAAATGCTGCAACTAAAGCGCTAGCTGGAACGCATTTAATCTTCTAAGCCTGGTAGCCTTTTTTGGCTTTAAGAGAGCTATTTTAATAAAAGCTAAAAGCTTAGCTGGTTAACCCATCTTTTGTCAGAATAAGCTCTTTAACTGCTTGGTAATATTTAACGTAACCTGTGCCGCGACACTCACTGACAATGGTGGCATAATTTAGCTATATATTGACTACAATGTCGGTGTGCTATGCCAAGGTGTGTACCATTAAGCTGAGGAGAATTAAGTGATCAATAGACAATTAATACTACTGCTTAGAACCTGCATAACCATTGGTATTTGCTTAATTTTACTTGGGATTTATTTGCACAACTTTAATGACACTGTTGCTGCAATGGGCGTTAAGGGAATTATCATCAGTTCGATGTGTGTCGCTTTTGGTATGGCACTGTCACTGCCAACTAAAATGTATTTAACTTTTATTTTAGTTGTCGCAGAGACGACTAAAAAAGACCAGCCTGAATGAAGCGTTTTTGGCTTTGAGGTAAGGCGAGTCATGGTTTTTAGTTGGATACTTTTTGACGGCAAACTTGGTTTCTACCGGCTTTTTTAGCTTGGTATAAACAGCGATCGGCTAAGGTTAAAAGCTTGGTTTTATTAACTAGGGTGACGCTGATTGGCACTAACACTTACCACCCCAGCGGATGCTGACAGAAACCCGGTTGCTGAATCACTATGCTCAATCTCGAGCCGTTTAAGCTGCATGGGGAGATCTTCAAGCCAGTGCTTATTTTGATTTGAACTGACAGAAACCAAAATAAATTCTTCGCCACCAAAGCGCACCACCATATCGGCACCTTGGTTTGAAAGTAACTGGGCAAAGCTGACCAAGGCTTTATCGCCCATTAAATGCCCGTAGCGGTCATTATATTTTTTAAAGTGGTCAATATCGATCATCGCCAATGAAAGGCACTGCCCCTGTTTTAAATTGTGTAACAGAGTCGAGAATTGCTTATCGAAATTATAGCGATTATGAATCCCTGTTAACTTATCAGTTTGCGCTTTTTGTGTTTGAATTAACTCGTATTTATATTGTTTTCTCAGCAGTACATCCGTTTGATATTGCATCGCGGTCATGATAGTAACTGTTATCACATAGAAGTTTATACTCCAAATGATATCCACCTCGGTGTTGAATTGGATTATAAGCAGAGCAACACCCAGTAACAGCCAAATAATGAACTTTTGACCTAAGTGAAGTATGGGAATGGCTGTAATAAAAATGGCTGACAGCATAGGGCCGCCTTCATGGAGCTCTTGATGGTTAATAGCATAGCTATAAAAGAATAAACCATTGATGAGGGTAAACAGCACCGCAAAAAATAACAGTATCGAATCAAGGTAACAGGTGGCTGATTTTTTAATACTGAAAATCATTACCATTGCAATTAGGAGGCTGACAATACGGGTTAAGATGTCGGCGAAAGTATAATTAGTGGCTGCAAATGAAGATAGGGTAAAAAATAGCAACACCGTAATTAAGATGTAACTCATCATTACTGCATTTGTGCGTGAGCGTTGATTTAAAGATTGTTGAAATGATAGTTCTGCCTCTTTATCTAACACCCACTTAGCAGGTAACCATTTCATTATTGACTTCCTTAGATTAATACTACGAGATACGACTCAAACCCTCAGTTAACATTATAGTATTAGTTAATTTTTTAGTTAATTTTTATTTCGCATTTTGGCTACTTGATCGATTATTTTATGATTAATCTCGTGACTATTAGTTAGACAGTATTGCATGAATACCCTCTATTCATGCTGTTGCTTTACAAGCCTGATACAGAACTTTAGGGCATATTGGGGCAAGCCTTCTTATTAACTATCTTGTTAATAATCTCAGTAAATTGAGTTACATTGTGGATTTGCTGCTGGTCAATATTGATATGCTCTAACGCAAGTTCAATATTAAGGTTATCAAGTTCTAGTTGCGCGATTAGCGACTTTGCATCTAGCTCTATATGCTCTAGGGTTAAGATAAGAAAGTCATTGCCAAACACTCTAAAAATTAACGACTCTGGCAAAAATGCAGTTAACTTGTTGGCTATAAAGGTAAGTTTTTTATCACCTTCGAGCCAGCCGTGGGTTTTATTGTATTGACCAAAATTGAACAAACTGATGACGTAACAGCAATGATAATGTTTGCTAAATAGCTCTTCGTTTAACGTGATAACGTGCTCTAGATATCGATAGTTATATAAACCGGTAAGCGAATCTTTGTAATAATAGGCAAGCCTTGCTTCTTCAAACTCATCCTTTAAATAATTATGATCAACAGGAATTAGATTAGCACTCTCTAGCACTGGCACAGCTGCTTTTACCGTTTCAGGGCAAAATTGTTTACCTGCCAGCGCCTTTATTTCTGCGATAGCTTCTTGTTTCGATTTACTCATTTTATAGATACGTTTTGAGGTCATTGCATCAAAGGCGTCAACTAAAATGAGAATATGAGAAAGTGGGCAGATCTGTTTGCCTTTAAGTCCCCGAGGGTAACCCGTCCCATCATAGTGTTCATGATGGCACCTGATGATTTCAGCATGTTTTTTAAAGGCTTTAATCGATACCAGTAGCTTGTAGCCGCTGTCTAAATGCTGCTGAATAATTTTGTATTCTTGCGAGGTGAGTTTACCTGGTTTTAGTAGAATACTATCGGGTGTAGATATCTTACCTATGTCATGCATGATTGCTGATTCATAGAGGATTTCCACTTCAGCATTACTAAAGCCCATCTCTTTAGCTATCATCACTGAGTATTGTGCAACCCGCCGCGTATGACCAGCGGTGTAGCTATCGCGCCGCTCCACTAAATCAAGCATAGATGATAGTACTTGACGGTAGTTTTTTACATCTTGTTGCTTGTGTTTTAGTGCCAGCTCTCGCTCTTTGCTATTAAGGGCATTTCTTTCTATCACGTATAAACATATAACCAGTAACACGGATAAAAAGATGGCGATAATGGCGACCAGATTATTGTAAAAATTGAGCTCAACCATCAGCTTGTTGATCTCTTGATCTACTGCATATTCTAAATCATCCACATATACCCCTGTGGCGATAATCCAATCAAAAGGCTTATATAATTTGGCATAGGCCAGTTTTTTAACGATTTCATCATTGGTATTACGTTTGAAATAATACTCGAAGTAAACTTCACCTTGAGCATTAATGCCATCAAGCTCCATCTGGAAGGGGTAGTTACCTTTGATGTCTTGACTGAGGGTTGATAATAGCAGCCCTTCGGTTTCAGGCTGGCTAGGGTGAACTTTTCTAATGGCAAAGTCATCACCACCGGCGTAATTAATCACTTCATTTACCCAAACGTAGGTTTCTGGGTTCTGCAGTTTAATTAGCCTAATAAAGGCAGCGATCCTTTTTTTCGCTTCATTGATAACTTGAGGTGGTAATAATGACAGTGTCATTTGCATATCATCAGCAATCGCTGTGTTAATACTTATTTCAGCCAAGGTATTGTCTGGCTTAGAGGAGTGTAAACTTGGCTTATGGGATGACTGACAAAGAGCTTGTCCTGATTGTGTTAATTGGTATTGAAACTCATCATCGTCAGCGGCTAAAGTTTGTAGCACTTGGCAGCGTTGATGTTCAGGGGTGTTATTAAGTACTAATTTGAATTGTTGCGAATGCGTTTGTAGATTAGTTTGTTGTTTTTGGTATTCGCGCTTAAGGGTTGCTTCAGCTGCGATATGCACCGATGAAACAAGATCAGTAATATGCTCTTTTTTTAATTTAAATAAGTTTTCGCTGATAAGCTGTTTTTGCTTATCGATGACAAAATCTTCTGAGCGATTATCTAGATACAGAATTGATATACAGAATGAAAATACAATCAGTCCAAATAATAATGACTTTCTTAAATGCAGGTTAATCATATCTATAAGTCGCCCCTTATTAAGTTATTGTGACTAATAAGGGCTGATGGAAGCACAGGGGCGTAATATGCCGCTAAGTGCTTGAGGTGTTTGATGCTAGCTGCGCGTATAACGTCAGAAGGTCTTGTAAAATAGCGAAGAATAACAACATAAGTGGTTTGAAAGGCATTGGCCTGAGTAATGCTATCTATTACAGAGGCATCAGCTAACGTGACATATTCTAACGTGACGTCTAGTAAACTAAGATTGAGTAAAGTGAAAAATTGGCTCATCCTTAATCACCTCTAAAAACTCCATTAACTAAACAATAGCGCATTTATTAGTGAAGTTACAACTAAGTTAACCAAAGGGATTGCTGAAATTTTTCAAAGTTAGATATTATTGATTTAATTCAAAAAATATAGCTTGTCACAAGGTGATCTTTCTAGGCAGTTATGGCTAAAAATTCCTATTTACAGGTCAAGGATGAGTTAAAATGACTGGCTAGAGCAATATAACCGCGAACAATTATTTACCGCTTTTACCGCTAATACTGCCCAATATTCCCCGCAAAATCTGTTTGCCAAACTTACTCCCGACAGCGCGTGCAGCTTGTTTTGAAAAGCTCTGCACTAGGCCTTGACGGCGTTTGGTACCAAATAGCAATTCGCTAAACCAATTGCTTTGCTCATCCTCGCTATCGTTTTTGATTGTTGAGTTTGGTTTTTTCTGCGGAGATTTTTTAGTGTCAGCTTTTTCTATAGGAGGCTTGGCAGCAGGGGCTTTCTCAAGTTGTTCGAGTTGATTGAGTCGCTCATAGGCTGACTCGCGGTTAATGGCGATATCATAGTGGCTACCAATTGGGCTTTGGGCGCGACAAGCATTACGCTCAGTCAGTGTTAATGGCCCCATGCGGCAACGGGGCGGAGAGACAAGGGTTTGCTCCACCATACTGGGTACACCATTATCTTGTAAGGTTGATACTAAGGCCTCACCTACGGCTAAACTGGAAATTACCGCGGTAATATCCAGTTTCGGGTTTGTCACAAAGGTTTCAGCGGCGGCGCGCACCGATTTTTGGTCCCTTGGTGTATAAGCCCGCAAAGCATGTTGAATACGATTACCCAATTGTCCCAATATCGCATCGGGTATATCGTCAGGAAATTGTGAGCAAAAATACACCCCAACCCCTTTAGAGCGGATTAGGCGCATAATTTGCTCGATACGCTTAAGTAGATGATCTGGGCTATCCTCAAACAGTAAATGGGCTTCATCGATAAAAAAGGCCAACTTAGGTTTGTCGGCATCGCCCACCTCAGGCAGGTTTTCGTATAGCTCTGATAACAACCATAGTATAAAACTGGCATATAAATTTGGGGTTAATACTAATTTATCTGCCGCCAGAATATTGATTAAGCCATGGTTTTGCTCATCAACGCCCATGATGTCACTTAGCTCAAGGGCGGGCTCGCCAAAGAAAACCTCACCACCGTCACGCTTTAAACTCATCAGCGATCGCTGAATCGCCGCTAATGATTGCGCACTGACTAAACCGTATTCAGCACTGATGGTTTTACGCTCTTTTGAGACCAAGGTCAGAAGCGCTTTAAGGTCGTCTAAATCCAGCAGTAATAAGCCTCGGCTATCGGCTAAGGCAAAAACGATGTCTAAAATGCTGCTTTGGATGTCATTTAGCCCCAGCATTCTGGCTAATAATGTTGGCCCCATTTCACTGACGGTGGTGCGAATAGGGTGACCTTGCTGGCCGAGTAAGTCCCAAAAAACGCATGGATTAGCTTGGGGGCTGAAATTGCTAATACCAATTTTATCAGCGCGGGCTAATAGTTTATCTGACACCTTGCCTGCAGCGGCTAGACCTGAAATATCCCCTTTAATATCAGTAACAAAAACCGGCACACCTTGACGGGAAAAGTTTTCAGCTAACATCATCAGCGAGACCGTTTTACCCGTACCTGTCGCTCCTGCAATTAAGCCATGACGATTACCATAACGCAGTTGTAGCTCAACGGGATTATCGCCTTTACCTATCAATATCGTGTTTGTTGAACTTTGTTTCATTGTCGCTCCTTGCAGATATTGCTTTAGGTAAAAGCACAAAGGGGTGATGGTTAACGCTTATGTAATACGTTTATGGCAATAACAGTGTAGAACAAGAATGTAAAATAAGAATGTCGAATTGATTGGCTGGCGCACAAATGCTGCAACCGGTAAGTAGCATGTCGCTAGTGAGTGATTCATTTTTGTAGCGCTATAGAATCTATAGCTCAAATGAATAATAAAATATTATCATTTTAAGAATTTTTAATAATTATTTTAATCCTCTCCATTGCCGTAAACTAGCCCTATTAAATCAAAGCGAGCTTATTCGATAGTTATTTTGTCACCTTTAATAACATCGCTTTCATCCCAGTGAAGCTAAGGGCAAATTATGAAATTTTTACACACTATGATCAGAGTTGCAGATCTTGAGAAATCGATTGAATTTTATACTGATGTGCTGGGTATGAGTGTGCTCGATAGAGCTGAAAACACTGAATATCGTTATACCTTAGTGTTTGTTGGTTATGCCGATCAGCCAGATGGCACTAGCATTGAGCTGACTTACAACTGGGATACAGACCAGTATGATATGGGTAATGCCTTTGGTCATTTAGCCTTAGGTGTGGATGATATTTACGCTGCTTGCGACAAGATTAAAGATTTAGGCGGAAAAGTCACTCGTGAGCCCGGCCCTGTAAAAGGCGGCGCGACGCACATCGCATTCATCACTGACCCTGATAACTATCAAATTGAGCTGATTCAACTGAGCTAACTGAACCGAGCTAACTGAACTGAGCTCGTTATCTCAAAGCCCTATTACATCGGCTGCTCAATGACCCATTTTTCGAGGAATGACAACATGAAACAAGCATTATTTCAAACGCTGCAACTAGGCCGTCATACACTAACCAACCGCATTGTAATGCCACCAATGACCCGTTCACGTGCTTCACAGCCAGGAAACTTGGCTAATGACATGATGGCAAAATATTATGCTCAGCGCGCACAAGCGGGTTTAATTGTGGCTGAAGGCACGCAGATTTCTGCAATGGGTCAAGGTTATGCTTGGACACCGGGTATTTACAGCCCTGAACAAATTGCGGGTTGGAAAAAAACCACTGATTTAGTTCATCAACAAGGCGGGGTTATTTTTGCTCAGCTTTGGCACGTTGGCCGCGTTACTCACCCTGATAATATTGGTGGCGAGCAACCTATTTCATCTTCTGCCCTTAAAGCTGAAAATGTAAAAGTCTTTATCGACAACGGCACCCAAGAGCCTGGTTTTGTTGATGTGGTTGAGCCACGGGCAATGACCAAAGCAGATATTAAAGCTGTGATTGAAGAATATCGTCAAGCGGCGCTTAATGCGATTGAAGCGGGTTTTGATGGCATTGAATTACATGCTGCTAACGGTTATTTAATTAACCAGTTTATTGATTCAGAGGCGAATAACCGCACCGATGAATACGGCGGCTCAGTAGAAAACCGTTTACGTTTTTTAAGTGAAGTGGTTAGCGCTATGATTGAGGCGATTGGCGCTGACAGAGTTGGGGTGCGTTTAGCTCCATTTACTTCATTAAATGGCACCGTTGATGCTAACCCTGTTGAAACTTACACTGCTGCAGCAGCGTTATTAAATACCCATAAGATTGTGTATTTACATATTGCAGAAGTGGATTGGGATGATGCTCCTGAAACCCCAGCAGGCTTTAAAAAAGCGGTACGTGAAGCATATCAAGGGGTACTCATTTATGCCGGTAAGTATAACGCCGATACCGCAGAGCAAGCGATACAAGATGGCTTAGTGGATATGGTTGGTTTTGGCCGCCCATTTGTGGCAAACCCAGATTTACCTAACCGTATTAAGCATGGTTACCCATTGGCTGCGCATGATCCAGCCACCTTATTTGGTGGTGATGAGAAAGGCTTAACTGATTATTGTGAGTATGCTAGCAACTAATGCCTATAAAGCGCACGCTTGCTAGTTAAGCAGTCGCTAAACAGGTTAAAATATAATAGCCACTTTACTTCACTGTAAAGTGGCTATTTTACTATATGAGGGGGTGGTTAAGCTAACCGCTAATACCTTTCTTTTTATCAATGCATGACGATCCATGCATATTGATACAGCACTTTAGTTAATCTTATTTTCACTGCGGCCTGCTTGTTTTAGGCGCTGATGAGCTGTGTCTGTTTCAATATTACTCTAGAGAATTATCAATGCGCGGAGCGTTATATTTATTTATTGCCACCTTGTTGGCTGCTGTTGGCTGGATTTCGTCAAAGCTTGTGGTTGATGAAATGCCCGGCGAAGTGTTTATTGCTAGCCGCTTTATGTTAGCTAGTCTGATTTTATTACCTTTTTGCTATAAAAGTATTTGGCGATTAAGAGCCAAGCAGTTGCTATTAGCCTGCGGAGTAGGCATTTTCTTGGGGATGTCGTTACAGATTTGGGTGTTTGCGGTATCGATCAGTAATAGCCTGTCTGAAGGGGCATTTATCATGAGTTTAGCGATGATCATTGCGCCTATGACCGCCTGGGTTTTGTTTAAAGTTAAGCCTCACCGCGCATTTTGGTTAGCTTTACCCATCAGTGTGGTAGGGATGATGTTACTGAGTTTAAGTAATGGCTGGCAAGTGGAGACCAGTCAATGGTATTTCTTACTTGCCTCTTCATTGCTGTCTGTTCATTTTGTGTTGAACAAAAAAATTAGTCGCAGTATTAAGCCACTTGATTCGATATGTTTACAGTTATTTATGGTTGGCTTAGTTGCTGCTGTGTATGTAGCCTTTACCCAGCAATTAAGCTTTGAGGTCAATGATAGTTTGATATTTTGGTTTGTGGTTTCTACTGTTATCGCTACGTCAGTGCGTTATGTATTTCAGACTCTAGGCCAGTATCAAGTTAAGATGGAAACCGCGGCATTGATTATGATTTTAGAGCCTATTTGGACCATGATCTTAAGCTTTAGTCTGTTAGATGAGCAAATTTCGCTGCAAAAAGTTATTGGCGGTGCGCTGATTTTTATATCCCTAAGTGTTTATATTAAGCTGTCTAAGCCACCTAAAAACGCTAACTGATGCACTGACAACAAAAAGCCAGTCGTGAGACTGGCTTTTTAGTTAAGGCTCTACAGACCGATTAGAGCTGGTTTAAGTATTTCTCAACGCTGGCAAGTTCACGCTGCTTTAAGCTGACGCAGTTTTTAACACTTTCATCGAGCTTGGCTAAGGTACGGCCAAACTCAGGTGTTTGCGCGACTTTTGGCTTAAAGAATGTGTTGGTTGTATCCAGTGCCGCTAAATCACAACCGCTACCGGTAAACGATGGGATCATCGCCACCGCAAAGGGAGGTAGTTTCGCTTTTATGGCGCTGAAGTTAGCATAGATCCAATCTCTAAAGCGTTGTTTACGCTCATCGGTATAAGCTTGCCCTGCAAAGATATAGCGTAAATCTGGCGCATTGACTTTATCGGTCAAACTATAAGCTAGCACGCTGTTTTGTAGTTTTTCAGTAGGCGCATAGCCTAAGGCATACATTAAACGAGTGCGTTTTTGCGGGTCTTTCGTTACCTCAAATTCAGCTTTTACTTTCGCTAATACCTTACTGTCACCAAAATACACTGCAATATTGAGGTAAGTGCCGATAAGGTACTGGTCAACATCGTTATTACCATTAAGGTACAAGTCAGCTTGTTTTTTAGCGGTTGCAATTGTGGCTTTATCTTTGGCTTCAAAAGCTAATAAGTTAATCAATGTTGGGCGTAACTTACTAATAGATGACTTTTCATCAACTTTTGCAGTAACACCGTACTTCTCGATTGCGCTTTGTGCTCTTGAGGCAATGAACTTAGCCCATAGCTCTTGGTTGGTGTCATCAATAAAGGTGCGTTTTTGAGATTGTAAGTAACCTAATGCGGCAGAGACGATTTGCGGATGTTGGTCATCAATAAATGCGCCTAAAATATTCAGTAACTCACCACCTGAGATAAAGCCGGCATCTAATAAGGCATCAGCTGCTGAGATCAAGGCTTTACGCTCACGAGCTGTAAGCTGGGTTTTAGCATTGGCTAATAAGTTGCTCATTTGTGTTTCATCTAACAACCAGCGGTAGTAACCCATGGCGTCTGAATCTGGATAAATCCAATCAGGACTGAATGCTAATTTGATGGTTTGCGATTGACTGGTGAGTAAAATGGTTTCGGTTGCAACTTTGTCGCCTTTACCGTATTTAACCGATACTGGCACAGTCCAAGACTGCTTTGCAGCTACAGTGCCAGCATTTACAAAGCGGCTTTGTTTAAGGGTTAGCTTATCACCTGCTAATGACACATCGATTAAAGGGTAAGACGATTGTTCAATAAAGGTGCTTAAGATACTGCCAACATCTTTACCAGAGGCTTTTGATAAGGCATTCCAAAGATCATCAGCTTCAGTATTTTGAAAGGCATGATCTTTAATGTATTGACGAATACCCTTATTAAATTCAGCCTCGCCGATATAGTTTTCTACCATATCTAGCACAGCTTCGCCTTTACTATAGGCAAGGCCTAAACCGTCCATAATGTCGGCTTCGGTTTTAATGGGCTTGCGGATAGGCTTGGTCGATACCCGCGCATCTAATGACATCACGTAGTTTTTGGATAATGCTAAGTTAGATTCAAATTCTGGGTGAATTTGCTCGGTCACTTTCGCAGCCATCCAGCTGGCAAAAGCTTCGTTTAACCATAGGTCATTCCACCATTGCATGGTCACTAGGTTACCGTACCATTGGTGTGCTAGCTCGTGGGCAATAATTGAAACGGCAGTTTTTTTGCTATTTTGGCTGGCGGTTTGCTCATCAACTAACAAAATATCTTCACGATAAGTGACTAAGCCTGCGTTTTCCATCGCCCCAAAAGGAAACTCAGGTACGGCAACGCTATCAAGCTTTTGATAAGGGTAATCGACCCCAAAATAATCTTCTAATGCACTAAGCACTAACGGCATTTGCTCGGCTGCATATTTGGCTAGCTCGATTTTCCCCTTAGTGGTTATTACGCGCCCTGGGACTTTCATGCCTGTGACTTCAATTTCTTCAAATTGACCCACAGCATAAGCAACAAGGTAAGAGGATATTGGCTTGGTTTGAGCAAATACGTGAGTTGTCAGGCCATCTTTGGTTGCAACTGAAAGCTCTGGGGTATTGCTGTAAACCTTTTCAGTACTTGGGGCTGTGATGGTGACTTGAAAAGGGATTTTATATTCTGGTTCATCAAAGCTTGGAAAACTGCGGCGCGCATCACTCATTTCAAACTGGGTAAATAAGTAGGGCAGGCCGCCATCAATGGTTTTATACAGGCCGACAGATTGACGGTTATAAGGAGCTGTGAAATCCATTGAGAAAGAATATGCACCAGGTTCGATAGTATGTGGGCAGTTAAACAAAACCACCCCAGTATCTTGCATGATTACATCTAGTTGGCAGTCTTTGTTGTTAGCTGATTTGGCATCTAACTGGATATTGCTAGCAGTGTATTCTAAGCCGTTAAGTTGTAATTGCTTAGTGGCTTCAAGCACTTCAATTTGAATGGCTGTGCTGCCTGAGAAGTTATCTTTTACTGGATCTAAGTTGAGCTTAATACTTTGTGATAGTGGCTTGGCGACTTTACTTAGCACGTATTCATTGGCTAAGGCGTCGGTACTTCCCACAAATGAGAGCGTAACTAGCCCTGCAGTGACGATTCGATACATGTTATTTCCTGTTGTTTTAATTATCATTCCATGATGTTTAATGGCATTGATTAGGATTGAGTGACTATTAGCGTTTTTATTGATAATGATTGTATTCATAACGCTTGTATTGGAACCATTGCATTGATGATTCTATAGGGTCATTTAAAGCTGATGCTGATTATAACAAGTTAACAGCTAAGCGGTAACTTACGAGCATCATTTAAGTTGGGGTTGTTGTAACAATTGATGACTTGCTTAGAGTATTTAGTGTGATTACTTAGAGTAGCGCTTGATTGAAGCATCATCTAATCCCAGCTTGGCGATTGCTAGGTATTGAGTTACTTATGGCTTAGAGCTGATTTAATGGCCGAAATAAGGCAAATATTATCGTTGAGGTTTGCCTTATATTCGGATCTTGTGTTCTTAGTATCAAAAGTAGTTTTTAGTATCAAATGCCGATTTTAAATTATTAGCAAACTCGATAAATTTCTCTTTAATGGTGCGCTTGATAGACACCTCCAGCGAGCCCAAAATAACCTTACCCTCAATGGTGATGACAGGAGCTTGGCGGGTTGCGATAGAAGGCGCTTTGTTTTCAATGCTACTGACGAGCCCGTAAGTTTTACACACCACATTAATGCCTTCAGGAACATAGATACTGCTACTGCCCAAAAAGCAATTAATCTCAATGGTGACATGTTGATGCTGAAAAATGGCATCACTAAAGTCCAGAGTGGTTTCGCCAATAATATTATTAACCTTAATAACCTTTGGCACCACCCATTGGCCGCTACGTTCACTGTTACCTAATATGCTGGTTAAGCGCATATCTTCAGTGGCAGTTTTGCTGCCATAGTTTGGCGCAAACTGGTGGTCTTTTTGCTGACTATAGTCAGTATCAGCGGTTAAGGTTAGGTCTGCGACCAGTGCGACGATCTCTTGATGAACACTTGAGTTCATTGCCTCATCAAGGCGTCTTTCAAAGGCTTCAGCAGAGATAATGCCGTGGCTATAATTGACAATTAACTGATCGATAACTTGTTCTCTGACTTGCTCAATAGGGCGATCTTCTAAAATCACGGCCATAATGTCACTCCTTGGACTTTATAGTACATAGTGACTCAGATTTTAGTCACTAGGGTAGATGTTGTATTTAAGTTAAATTAAAGCAATATGCAGGCCAGTTTAAAGATGCTGTATAAAAACAGTGCTTTATCATTCTTGCAGCATTGCGTTATCGTTTTTAACCTTTATAAATGCAAATGATATAGTGAAAGTAGCCAGCTGAATTAGTCAAAATAACCAGTGAACAGCCATGGGTTTGTCATTTTTTCTACGTATAGTTACGCTATAGAGCCATCTGCACCCGCTATTACGGATTTTTTATGGTTTAAAAGCTCCATAAAGATTGGTGTCTAGCACTCTTTTTTTCTCAATGGAAAAGCCTAAAATGCACCGCATCGGCATCACCTATGAGGAAAATCATTATGTCACACCCAATTATTGCAGATTTGAATAAACGTTATACTGTGAAAAAGTATGATTCAAGTAAGCGTATTTCAGCAGCGGATATGGACGTAGTGAAACAAGCGATTCGTTTAACTGCTTCTTCTATTAACTCACAGCCGTGGAAATTTATCGTATTAGAAACTGATGTGGCAAAACAACGTTTTCATGAAACGTTTGCCAATATGCACCAGTTTAATCAGCCTCATGCTACTGAAGCCTCCCATGTGATTTTATTTGCCCATAACCCTAAGTTCACTAAAGATGACTACAGAAAAGTTGTTGATGTTGAAGTGTCGTCAGGTCATTTACCGGCAGACATGTATGACAACATGCTAAATGGTGCTTTTGGTTTTGCAGAGCAAAATACTGATGACAGTGGTTTTAATGGCCATTGGACTAAAGCGCAAACCTATATTGCTATTGGTAATACCTTGCATACGCTAGCTCGTTTAGGGATTGCTTCTACATCGATGGAAGGTGTTGATCCAAGCTTAATTGGTGAAATTTTTAAAGAAGAGTTAGATGGTTACGTTTGTGAGTTTGCGCTAGCAATGGGTTATCACAAAGAGGGTGAAGATTATAACTTTGGTTTACCTAAATCGCGTTTACCTGAACAAGATGTCATCACTGTTTTATAAACTATATTTGGTCGTTTAAATTATAGCTTGTAACACCTTTCTAATTGATTATTCTGTCCCTGTTATTAAAGCCCATCATGTACTCATGATGGGCTTTTTTGTGTTGAGTATTTTTAAAAGATTAAATCAGCAGCTTAGTCTCCATTTTAAACAGTCACTATTTCACAGGAAGGTGGAAAATTTTAGGTTCGGCTTTAATAAGCCCTAAATGACTGATAATGCTGCAATGTAACCCGTCACATTAACGTTGAGCATGAGTTAAACCTTTATAGGGACTGACTTTAACTGGAATACTGATGAAATTGAGTAGCCTCTGCAAGGTGCTATTCATACGTGTCATGCCATGAACCGCTGGCGCTGAAACGATATTATGAAGAATGGAATGTATTTGATGGGAGGCATGAATATTGATGGATGAATGCAGCTGCTTTGGTTGATAGTAATATCATTAAGGCATTGCGCAATCGCTAACAACAGACAGTATTAAGAAGAGGAATTACTTAGCTGCAGCTTATTGATAAAGCCGCCATTATGTTCAGTGTTTCAAGTCGTTCTCAACATGGTAAGTTATTCCAAAAAGTGTAGAGTCATAACTAAAGCGACTAAAAATGCTGATAAAATGGTAAAAAGGTGGGATTAATAATGACGTATTAGCTTGATTTTACTCTCCCAGTAATGGCTTGGGAGAGTCGTGAAAGTAAACTATAACTTCTTTAATAAGGAACTTGGTTTTGCCATAAATTGTTGTTTACCGCCTTGTCATAGCCGTTTTGGTATAAGGCTTCCATGTACTGCTGATCAAACATTTTCTTGGTGGCAGGTTCTGCATCAAACTTGTCGTCAATATAAGTGAATGACAAATCGTAGTTATTTACTTCGCTGTAATACAGCATTCGATATAAATCACCTCTAGCTTGTTGAATCGTCATACTTTTCAAACTGCGATTCAGTAGTTCAAGGCCTTTATCATGTAGGGAAATATAAGGTGATTTTAATACCCCGTTACGGATAACGTGAATATTAGTTGGTTGCTGATAACCTAAAGCCTGATTGACTAACCCATAATCGAAATTACCTGGGTCGACAAACATTTGTGAGTTCATGCCGCCATCAACATGTAGTTCTTCTAGAGGCTTTCCATCTATCTCAACATTGATGAATTGTGGTGGAAACACCCCTGGAATTGACGAGCTTGCGGCTAAAATTTGATGAACTAAGTCATATTTATTTGGTAAGTTACTGGCAGCAATTTGGCCAATATTCCAGATCATCAGCTCGCCAGAATCAAACTGCGTAGTGCCAATAAATAGTCGACGCCCTTTTTGGTGTTCAGTCGCTATTTTATCAATCATTGTAGCAGGGTAAAACTGCTCCACTAGCTCATATAGACTACTGCCATCAGTAAAGGCATCTTTAAAAAGAGCATTTAAAAAATTGCGTTTACCTAATATAGCCTTATCGTTAAGGCCTAGCATGACTTGCTTTAATCGATGAATTTCATCACCACCAATAAATGCAAATGGTGCAATCAAAGAGCCTGCACTGATCCCTGTGACAATGGTGTATTGCGGTAGTTGATTACTATCATAAAGGCCGTTTATTACTCCGGTGCCATAAGCACCCTTAGCACCACCACCCGATAACACTAATATATTTAGCTTTTCTGACGCACTTGCTAATGGTGTGGTGTTGGTGGTTGCATCATATAAAAACGCAGGTTGTTCATCAGCCCAAAATCGATAAGGTTCAGCTATTTCGGTTTGATCCGCCGCCACGAGAGCATCTTTGTAATTGTTAGCATCAACCCGTTGTTCAAGTTGATGATTTGAGCTACAGGCCGTTATGAACAAGGCAAAAAATATTAACTTAATAAGGTTCTTCGGGGTGTTCATTAGTGTCTCCATTTAGCCGTTTAGCGGCTAAAAATCTAAAGATATTTTAAATCAAATTAGCAATATTATAGAAGCGAAAGCGGTTTCTATGATCTGCTGATAATTAATATTAGAAGGTTAATGGACATTGTGTAATCTGTTAAATCGCGTTTGAAGGATTTAACCCTCACAAAACGGCTATCGTGAATTGCTATCGTGAATTGCTATCGTCAATTGGGGGTAGATGGGCGATTTATCGATTTTAAACCGTGTAAATCTCACGCTTTTACTACTCTATAGCGGTTAATTTTATTACTTCAATGTTAATGATGATGGTTCGATCCTTCATAAGCGATTACAAGGTAAGGGTTAAATTAATTACTATAAATTTAATTATTCAGGCTCATACAGCAAAGATGCAAACTTTAACCTAATATTAGGCTTGAGCTACTTTGATGATTCACTAGCCAAACCCTAGCAATCAGAGATACATGGAGTTAATTATGACCGTGTTTTACCGTTCTACCCTTGCAGTGCTTATTTCATTAACATTAGTGGCCTGTGGCAGTGATGACAGCCATAGTGTTACAGATCCAGAACCTGAAGTACCCGTTGTCGAGCCACTGCCACCACAGCAGATTGATCTGATTATTGGTGATAGCACCGTAATGGGGCTTAAAGAGTCAGTGGTGATTAATGATTTAGAGGGTACGGCAACGCGAGTTGAGTTAGAGGCGTTTAAAGGCATTACTTATGCGACTTCTGCGCGCTTTGAGCACAGTGTGGTCACAGAATTAACAGATGTGGTCGATGCAACGGTTTTTGGTGATGCTTGCCCGCAACTTGATTTAACGGTGCAGGAGCAATCAGAAGATTGTTTAAACCTTAATATTTGGCGCCCAGAAGATACGGTCGAGTCCGCTGATTTACCTGTTTATGTGTTCATTCATGGTGGTGATTTTGAATTTGGTTCAGGCTCAGACCCGCTAGTACAAGGCGATAATGTTGTCGCTCAGGGGGCATTAGATGATAAACCATTTATTGCGGTCACTCTAAATTATCGTTTAGGTATTTTAGGTAGCTACTGGCTTGATGGTAGTAAGAACGACAAAGGCGGTAATTTTGCTTTAGGTGACCAAAAACGCGCGCTTGAATGGGTCAATAACAATATTGAATTATTTGGTGGTAACCCAGATAAGGTTACCCTTGTTGGCCAAGGCGCTGGCGCCATGTCAGTAGGGATTTTACAGCAAACCGAAAACAGTGAAAGTTTTGCTGGTGACTATTTCCAGCGCGCTATTATGCAAAGCAACCCTTATGGCTTTGATTATAAGTCTTATGATCAAGCCAAAACCTTTCAAGGTAAGTTACAAGATTATGGCGATGAGTTATTTGCTGAAGAAGGCTCTGTGGTACTTGATGAGTTAACCCTTGAACAAATCATGCAAGTGCAGGAAAAGGCACTAAATCCATTAGCGAAAGTTGGCGCTTGGTCAGGATTAGACTGTATTGATGTGGATAACTTAGTAGGCAGTGGTTTATGTTTAACCTCTAAACTTAGCGCTGAAACTACGCCGTTAGCCAATTTAAAGCCTTTTTCGCCTTATGTTGATTTTCGCGCTAGAGGCGGTATTTTTGTCCCTGAAATCAGTGGTTATCATTTAAAAGCGCAGCCAGCATTAACTGAATTAAATGTACCGACTGTATTAGGCTTTAACAGTAATGATTCAAGAACAACGGCATTTCTGCCGAGTTTAACTTCATTAATACCGACGATTATCAATTTAATCCAACAGCTTAATGATGCGCCTGAAGATCCTGATTTAGCCGCTTTAGATATTCAGGCTTGGTTAGAATCCCAAGATAACTTGGCATTGTTAGAGCAAGAGTTAATGGCCATAACAAACTCAGATGTTGAAGCCCAAGTTGAGTTAGGTGACATTTTACCTAGCACAGCCTATGACGCCATTACCCGCTTTTTCTTTGGCTTAGGCAATGGCGCTATCATAGATGAACTGTTTAAATTAACGGACTTTTATCCAAACGATGAAAGTGAGTTAAGCGGTGCCACAGGTAATATGGCGCAATTTAATTTACTCGTTAACGATATGCTTTTCAGTGGTCCAGCACGGGTTATGGCCAAGCAAACCAGTGATAATGGTGTGGTGCCAGTGACTTTTTATAACTTTGATTACAAACCAAGCTTTAATGTGTGGACCACAAGTAATGAAGCAACATCCATTGACCTTGCAGCGCTAATTAAATCAATTAGCTGCATTGGTAACATTTGTAATGGTGCGGAATTACCATTTGTGTTCAATAAACCTTATACCGTGACAGGTAACAAGGTTACTCCAAGTGATAGTGATATGATGTTAATGGATAAATTGTCACGTCTTTGGTTTAGTGATGAGCTGTTTGATAACTATCAATTCAATACCAGCGATGACAATGTGTTAGTGATTGATGGTGACACCAATATACAATTTGAGTCTGATTGGGATAAAAGAAAGCAAGCTGGTATAGACCCAGAGTTACGCGAAGGTCGCTTAACGGGTCTTGAGGATTTAGGCTTAATTTTAGGCTACTTTAATTAATGACTAAATAAGCTTTATCTTTATCGCTTTGATTGGCGGCTAGCATTTGCTAGCCGTAATTTTTTAACCATAATGACGGTATATCAATGAACATGCATTCTATTTCTAAGTGCCTAACTGTACTTAGCTTTATTATTGTTACCATAGTGGTGACTGGCTGCGCAACGTCTTACCCTGAGGTTGAGGACGGTTTTCAAGCGGATTGGGACTCGAAAAAATACCATGCTGATTTGTACTTAATCCCTACCGCACCAGAAGCCTTAGCGAGGCGTATTGAGCTAGTGCGTCAAGCCAAAAGCTTTATTGATATAACTTACTTCTCATGGAACAAAGATACGTCGGGATTAATGCTTTTTGCCGAAATTAAGCAAGCTGCCGATCGCGGTGTAAAAGTCAGAGTAACCCTTGATGACTTGTTGGTGTTTAATGAAAAGTGGCTTGCAGAGCTCGCCCACCATCAAAATATCGATATTCGTATTTTTAACCCTTTCGACTCTCGAAAAATGGGTTGGATTGGCCGTGCGATGGACTTTCAAATTCATCAGCAACAGCTGGATAATCGCCTGCACGAAAAGTACTTTAACGTTGATGGTCACAATATGATTTTAGGTGGCAGAAACATTGGCGATGACTACTTTGGCTATAGCACTGAGGCAAACTTTTTTGATTTAGATGTCATTTTTAAAGGTGATGTCATTAAGGCTTTTGAAGCGAATTTTGATGGGCTGTGGGGCACTGATTATTTGATCCCAATCGAAATGCTTGTAGAAGTGAAGCAGGTGGGAGTATTTACCGAGTTTGAAAAAACTTATCGGCAACAAACTGAAAACCGCCAACAAGTGGTGAATGCGATTAATCAGCAAGTGCAGAGCTTAACAGAAGTGGGTTATACCGCAGCTGTTGTGAAACCTGTCTTTGATTCGCTTGAAAAGATGAAAGACAGTAAGCCATATTTTAGAAGTCGAGTTGAAAATCTAATGACTGATCCGGTGAATGATGCCAAGAAAGCCGTAATTTCAACGCCTTACTTAATTCCAACCGATAATAAATTTACCATTATTGAAAAGCTTAGTGCCAATAATGCACAGATCACTTTAATCACAAATTCATCGGCATCAAATGATTCGGGGTTTGTGCCGGCATACTTTGAAAAGCATCGCCCACTGTTATTAGATATGGGGGCGGATTTATATGAATATAAAGATCATGCTAAAAATAGTGATCATTTTTACCATAGTGATACTTATTACCATAATAAGACCTTTATCTTTGATGACTTATATTCCTACATTGGATCATCGAACTTTGATCCACGTTCAGATTTTTTAAATATTGAGTTTGGGGTGTTAATCAAGAGCCCAGAATTCGCCTTGACGTTAGAGCATTACTTACTGGCCAATAAAGAATTGCTTTATTGGCATGTAACTCAACAAGAAGACGGCAGTATTAACTGGCAATCAGGTGATGAAAGCTATGACGCTTCGCCTCATTATGGTGGTTGGCATGCTTTACCGGATTGGCTGATAAGGAAAATGAATGGCGAGTCAGAGCTTTAATTAAAGCCATATTTAGGGGCTAGTACGCTTTCTTTACGTAAGTCATTTAACGCCACAATATAAGAGCATGTTAGCTAAGAGTTTGTTAGGTAATAGATTACTGACTAAGAGATTATTTGCTAACAGATTATTTGCTAACAGGTTATTAGCTGAGAGGATTAGTTGAGAGTTTGTTAGCTGAAAGGATTACTAGAAATAAACAATAATCCATTGTTTTTATATACGTCCAACCCCTTGCATGATAATGAGTTTGTAGGGTTTCATTGCAGTTTAAGCAACAAATACTCGTTAATGAGCTAAATTTAATCGCGGTTATTTTTAACTAATAATAGCTATAAAAAAGCACCCAAGTTCTTTATAAAAGGCAAGGGTGCTTGATAAACACTAATTAGTTGCTGGAAGCCGTTACTCCACCACCACCAGAGCCACCACCGAAACCCTGAGCACCAGGCGCTGGAGCTGCTCCAAATGTGCCACCACTGGCAGTGAGTGTCTCCTCAAAGACCTCTGCAACAATTGAAGGGTCTATACCATTTGCAATAGCGATAGCCAATGCATCATCAGCGTTCATTCCTGCAGTTTGTGCAGCACTAAGCACTTCTAATATAGTTGCGGTTTTGCCAAAAGTCGCCTGTAAAGCAAAAGCGAGGATATTGGTTTGTTCTGCAGGTGATGATTGCATTTGAGTGAGCGTGTAATCAGCTAAACTTGTCCCTGAATTAGCAGCTGTCTGAACGCCATTGGTAAAATCTGTTTTAGATACAGCATATGCTCCTGCTGACAACGCCGTTGAAGATATTGCAGCAATTAAAATGAGCGTTAATTTGTTAGGGTACATTTATTCTGCCTCATGGTTTGATGGGGGACAAAAGTCACTGAGTTGTAAAGTACAGCTCCATGAACTATCTAATGTCACTGGTATAAGAGTAGTCAAATTTTGAACAGCATACAAACCGTTGCCTTGAAGACCATCCACATGGATATTGGAAAAAATGCCTATCATGGCTGGTGTTTCCAATTGCGCAGCGATGACTTTTAATCCAATACCATGGCATATTTGGGTAACTGTCTGGACAAAAAAGCGTGTGTCAGCTTGATCTATATCATGTACAAAGCAAGGATCTAATTTAGTAAAATCAACGTTTAAGTTACGAATATAGTGAAATGAGTTTAAGTTTGAGCCAAAGTTTTCAATGACAATATCAATTTTTAATTCTTTAGCTTTATTAATAAATGAGGTTGTAACAGCTGACGAAAGTATCACGCCAGATTCTTTAATTTCATACAAAAGTGGTGGAAGTTTTTTTTGTTGTAGTTGATATAAATTAAATAGCCAATGAGTAAAAGCAGAGCTTTGTATCGCTTGGTTGCTAATATTAATAGCTATGGGTGTTTTTTTTATGTGTGTTAATTTGTAAAAGATGAAACAAGTTATTGCTTGCTCAAGCTCAAGTAATACGCCCAATTTATCGGCCATGGAAAATACATCTAGTGTGGGTAAAGACTCTCCATTAAATTTAAAGCCCACAAAGGATTCAACATACATAATTGATTGTTGGTTATCGACTACCGGTTGTAGCAGTAAATCAAAAAAGTCATCTAAAGGAATACATTTAAGCTCAAAATTATCTTGGTTGCAGTGTTTAAGCTCGTTGATAAAGTATTCAGTAAAGTGAGTTAAAATGTGAGCCCATTCTTCCCGTGTATGGTGGCTATTGTCAGCTTGTGACAGTATTAACTCAGCGTGTTTGTCGCAATATGGGTTAGTGGTTAATTGAGAGTCTAATCGTTTGAGTGTGTCGCTAAAGCTTTCATTGGCACCAATACAAGTCACTGTATATTTTGCAAAACCATCTTCAACGTCGTGTTCTGTTTTGTTAGCCACTAAAATATCGATTAATTGCTTATGGACTAATTTGACAGCATCCTCTGTTAATGGCGATAGAAAAGCAAATTCTGACCCAGAAACTCGATAAAGCTGTATTTCGGTGATTTGATTAAGTTGCTTGCTAATAATATTGGCCCCTAACTTAATATAGGCATCACCGGCGGCATATCCTTGTTTATCGTTGATACTTTTTAGCGATGGCAGGGCTATCAAGCCTAAATAGAACTGATTTTTTTGTGGTGTATTTGTTGATTGAATCGATTCGAAAT
This sequence comes from Shewanella sp. 10N.286.48.B5, assembly GCF_002874355.2. Taxonomy (NCBI): domain Bacteria; kingdom Pseudomonadati; phylum Pseudomonadota; class Gammaproteobacteria; order Alteromonadales; family Shewanellaceae; genus Shewanella; species Shewanella sp. 10N.286.48.B5. The sequence continues at coordinate 2,916,286 of NZ_MCVG02000001.1, read as the reverse complement.
TTTTTAATAGAGCGCGTCTGTTTGGTAATTCTGTTAAAGAGTCTATGTAGGCATGTTTTGCTAGATTTTCAGCAAGTTGGGTTTGTTCTTTAAAGGCCCGCTGAATATTAGCAATCATCTGATTCATAGCATCGACGACCGCTTTAAGCTCTGTAGTAAAAGGAATAATTGGGTTGGTAATAAAGCGTTTTTTTGACGCTGAATTGGCTTGTTGCTCAATGGTTTTTAGCGGTCTTAGTACTGCTTTTAAAATGAAGTAAGCGATTAATAAGGTAATAATTAATAGAATAAAAGTGGTAGTGAGACTCGTTACTGCATGATGCCATAAGTTATTATAGGAAATACCAACATGGGACTGCACTGATAACTGCCCGGCTAAACGCCAACCATCACTTACCTCACTGGTCATTATGGGAGGTTGTAATGGAAAACTGGCCATAAACCAATTGGGCACAGATAAAGTGGGAAAATCAATCGTTCGCTTAAATTGAACAACTTCATCGATGTCAGTAAATTGAATTAGTTGATAATAACCCGAGTCAAAAATGACATTAGTCATTGTTTCTGCAACAACAAGGTTTTGCTCGTTCATATAAGGCGAAATTGAAAGCCCTAAGCTATGTGCCGCGCCTTGAGCATGAGAAGCAAGTTGTTCATTTAAATAGTCTCTCATGGTCGAGATATTGTTATATAAACCAAAACTGAAACTAAAAACTGTTAAGCAGCTAATAAGTAAAAATACTTGTAATTTTAGCGACATTCCTTTGTTTACCATTCAGCGACTCCAATTCCATTTTCGCATGTTATTCACCATTCTCTATTCTATTAACGAGATCTGTCCAACTTTTAGAGCCAGTACTAACAGGGCGATTTGAACCTAATCCCCGTGCTTTAGTTAACCATAAGCCTTGACTGTTAAATGAGTAAATTGGTTTTAAATCAGTCCGTTGATTTGATTTTTTAATGCTTGTTGTCAAATTATCTAATACTAAGGGCATGGCCTTAGGGTTATCAAAATAAATAAGTACCATGTGTGGTTGGTCAATTAATAACGCTCTAACATACATTAAGCGCATTTTTTCTTCGCTGACTCCCATTGCTTTTAAAGTAAAGTACTTAAAAATTGCAAAGTCTTCGCAATCGCCACCTTTAGTGCCCAATGACTCTATCGGTGTCCCCCAGTAATCATTTTTATTCCAATGTTCGATATCGCTGACAAAATTAATATGTCGATTGGCAAATTGATTAACCAAGTGCAAGCGTTCACTGTCAGAAAACTCAGCTCCCTTTTCAATAATTGATTGCCACTTATGAAAGTCATCGATTCTGTTAAGTCCATATTTTAGTTCAATTTGAGTAAAAAACGCGCCAGAAAAAATATTGTGGTTCATTGTTGAAAAGCAAACAGCAGAAAACACTATTGGTATTAACAGCCAATAGCGTTGCCAATTCAAATCAACACGCAATGAATTAATTTTCTCACCCAACCTATCCATAGAGATGCTAAAACTGTAGCAAAAATGTGCAATAAGGGATCTGTAAATTTCATCATAGCGAAGTTGGCCTTAATGATCGTCAATATAATGACGTATTTAATTAGGTGCCTCATGCAGTGTTCTAAGTTTAAGCTCCGAGATTTCTAGGGACTAAACTATTGCAAAATTGTTACATTGTTTGTTGGTACTTACTAACTTGCTTTGTTTTTGGCACGGATCTTGATTGAATTATGTACAGCTATTTAGGGCGATTTAATGGCCTTATTTTATAATTATTACTTAACACGCTTAATTTTGATTTTTAGTTATTGTATTTAACCGTTTTTTGTTGTTGCTAGCTTTAGTTCCCCTAAGTGGTTGGTGTTTATTAAAGTTAATATTGCACCCAAATACAGCAGCCTCAGGCATAGATGGATGCGTTCTAAGCTCTGAGGATCCACCAAGTGCAAGGGTGACCTATACTAAAGTACTATTCTTGGTTCGCAGTAATAGTACTTAGTTTGATACCGAGGTGAGTAATTAGGCTACTTTAGGTTGATTTTTGAATTGAGGTTATAGGGTTTCAAAAAACTGACAGGGGTTTCATGTATGCTTCAATGTAACATCATTGTTAAGTGGGCTTGATGAAGCCGATTAACTTAGATGGCGTAGACTTTAATGAAGATCAATTTTGATTTTCATACTTTGTACCGAGATTCATGTGAGTGTCTATACTTTCATTTGTTGCTAAGTTTTCTGGTTGGATTTGAAAGTTGAAGCGTCCTAACAACCAATCAAATTTGTAAATTATTAGCTAAATTATTCATAACTTTTATAGCAATCTGGAAGCTAAAATTCAGTGCGGTAGCGTGGATAAAGCCATCTAGAGATATGTGGAATTATAATTTTTTGCTATTGAATCTACCGATAAGATTTACAAAAAAAACATTAACTTATATGTTAAAAAGGGTGTTGTTTTAAATGAAAATAGCAATTGCTGGTACAGGTTATGTTGGCTTATCGAACGCTATGTTACTTGCTCAACACAATGAGGTTGTTGCTGTAGATATTATTGAGTCCAAAATTAACCTCCTCAATGACAAGGTGTCGCCAATTACCGATACTGAAATTGAAGATTTTCTTGCAAATAAATCGTTAAACTTTACAGCGACCTTAGATAAAGTCAGCGCCTACCAAGGTGCTGATTTTGTGATTATAGCCACTCCTACGGATTATGATCCTCAAACAAATTATTTTAATACTTCTTCTGTAGAAATGGTTATTGAACAAGTGACTTCGATTAACCCTAGCGCTGTGATGATCTTAAAATCTACTGTGCCAGTTGGATATACCGAACGGATAAAGGCAAAGTTAAATTGCGATAACATTATTTTCTCACCGGAATTTTTACGTGAGGGAAAAGCACTGTACGACAATCTATATCCTTCAAGAATAATTGTGGGAGAGAAGAGTAAACGCGCTGAAATATTTGCTGAGTTAATGGTTCAAGGGGCATTAAAGCAAGATATCAAAGTCTTGTTTACCGAGTCGACAGAGGCTGAGGCGGTCAAACTATTCTCAAATACGTATTTAGCCTTAAGAGTGGCTTATTTTAATGAGCTAGACACCTATGCAGAATCCCTTGACCTAGATACCAAGCAGATAATCGATGGAGTAGGTTTAGACCCTCGTATTGGCAATCATTATAATAACCCCTCTTTTGGTTATGGCGGCTACTGTTTACCAAAAGATACTAAACAACTGCGAGCTAACTATGCTGATGTGCCAAATAATCTGATAACAGCAATTGTTGACTCTAATACCACTCGAAAAGACTTTATTGCTAATTCTATTCTAAAGCGAAACCCTAACACTGTAGGTATTTATCGATTAATCATGAAGTCAGGATCAGATAACTTCAGGGCCTCAAGTATTCAAGGCGTGATGAAGCGCCTTAAAAGTAAAGGCATAGAAGTGATTATTTATGAACCTGTTATGGAGCAAGATACGTTTTTTAACTCACCAGTGTACCGAGATTTAGCAGCATTTAAAGCTAGTGCGGATGTGATTGTATCTAATCGAATTACAGCCGATTTAAATGATGTATTAGAAAAAGTCTATACCCGAGATTTGTTTGGCAATGACTATTAGTCGCTTTGGAACTTTGTGAATATTTGAAACGAAAGAGCAACTAACCTCGGTACTGTTAAAGGACTAAAAGTGATTCATGCCTGAAATTTCAAATGGGAAAAAATTAGCTAGTTCAATGCTCTATAGCGTAACAGGTCGATACTTAGTGTATTTAGTGCAGTTACTATCAATGATGATACTAGCGCGAATATTTACACCTGAAACTTTTGGTATATTTGCTGTTATTCAAGTATTTGCTGTATTTTTTGCCCTATTAAGCGAGATGGGTTTTGGGCCTGCTTTAATTAATGAATCCAAAATATCAACGCAGATGCGCGATGGTATTTACAGTTTTACTTGGGTTTTGGGTGCTGCGGTTTCTGTAATTTTCTTTATCATATCTCCACTTATTGCTTGGTTTTATGGTGATGACATATATCAATATTTAGTTATTCCGGTTGGCATTAGTATTGTGTTTAACACCTCGGTTATAGTGCCGATGTCTGCACTAAACCGAGAGAAAAAATTTATTACCATAGCGCGATGTGAAGCAATAGCAGAGATCATTTCCGTTGTCTTTTTACTGCTCACTTTAGACTATTTTGAACCTATATGGGCGCTAGCGATAAAGCCTTTGGTCGTCTCAATTTTTCGATATATTTTGATACTGTTTGCCGCTAAGAATACAGAAGAAGGTATTCCGCACTTTGGCCGAGAATTAGGCCATGTTAAAAAAATATTGGCTTTTTCAAAGGATCAAGCCGGCTTTAATTTTTTAAACTACTTTTCAAAAAATTTAGATAATATCTTAGTGGGTAAGTACTTAGGTGCAACAAGCCTAGGGATATACGATAAAGCCTATCGATTGATGAGATACCCACTGTTAATATTAACATTTGCAATGGCGCCGGCAATACAACCTGTTATGAAGGAGCTTAGAGAAAGCCCTCCTGAATTTGAACGGTTACATATAAAGTTTACTAAATATATGTCATTGCTTGGTGCTTTAGTCGGAATATTAATATGTATCTTTGCCGATGAAATCGTGTTCATTTTACTTGGTGATAAATGGGGGGATGTATCTATATTGCTTAGAATTCTTTCTATTTCAATTCCAACTCAAGTAGTTATTAGTTCAAGTGGTGGTTTTTACCAAGCTGCGGGTAGAGCAGATTTATTATTGAAATGCGGCTTTTACCATGCCATCACCAGCGTAAGTGCCATTGTTATCGGGGTATATTTAGGTGGTTTAGAAACGCTTTGTTGGTTAATAGTTATCAGTTTTACAATTAATTTTATTCAATGCTACCTACTAATGAGTAAACATATTTTTCCTTCAGGCCTGTCAAGTGTATTTGGTACGATATCCTACGGGGTTATCAGCAGTGTAATTATTTTAGCTGCAAATTTTGTATTAGCGACTAATTTTTGATTATTAATATTTGGTGTCAGTCAGTGATTTATTTTAATTTTTCTCCGTTTTACTTTACATGTTCAATATGCATTTTATTTGAATGGGTTCTTAATGGTTTATTTAGCACTATTAAAGATAGGTAAAGGGCTTAGCAAATGAGTTATAAATATACAGTCATTATCCCTCACTATAACAATATCAATGGTTTGAATAAATTGTTATCAACAATACCTTCCAAAAACTATGTGGAAGTTATAATTGTAGATGATAATAGTCATTCGAAAGTGACTGACTATATAGATGAGTTTATGGTTAAGCATTATGAAAACTTGACTGTGCTGACTAATGAATCAGGTTATAAAGGTGCTGGCGCGGCAAGAAATATTGGGATAAAGCATGCTAAAGGAGAATTTATCATATTTGCTGATTCCGATGATTATTTTGTAGATAATGCTTTTGATACTATCTGTTCTGGTCTTAAAAAAGATTGTGACATTTGCTACTTTAAACCAACCAGTTTTTGTTTGGTTGAAAAAGAAAAGTCAGACAGGCATGTTCGATATGCTAAATTGATTGATAACTATTTACAGTCTGAATGTGAAGATATCCGCTATAAATTTTATGTCCCCTGGAGCAAGGTGTTTAGACGTAAATTCTTAGTTGAGAATAATGTTCGCTTTGATGAGGTTTTAGCATCTAATGATGTGATGTTCTCTTTAGTGTCAGGGAGTAAAGCGAATAAAATTAGTGTGTTGGATGAAGTTTTTTATTGTGTGACCAGAGGTGTTGGTACCTTAACTGTTAACCGTTCAAAAGAGGTTGTTTTTTCTAGAGTTGAGGTGGCTTTGAGAGAGTCATCCTACATAATAAATGAAAAAATAAATACCGAAAATCATTCAGTTATCTCAGTATTTAATTTGGCAGGAGATAAAATAGATCCCCCTTTGGCTTTGTCGACCTTGTTTGCGTTTTCGAAAGGTCATTTACCTTTTTTTCCCCAGTCATATAAGAATTATATTAAGAATCCAAGATTGATTTTAAACAGGATTTTATCTAAACCCGTTGTAGATTCTTCAAAGAGTAGCAAGTATAAAAAATATTCATTTTATTGCTCATTGTCTATTTTGTTTTTATATGAATGTGAAATGATAATTTTTAGTTGATAGCATTATTTTAATGAACAATATTTATCTTTTAAATGGATTTATAGGAAATTTGTTTTCGTAAGATGCTTTAACATAAGGATTTAATTATGTTGGCTAGTCGAAAGCTTGAAATTGACACGTTACGGGGGTTGGCATGTATATTGTTAGTTAGTTATCACGTAATTGGATCTTCATCTACGCAAGGAATGAGAATAGACTCAGGCGTATTACGTGATATTAATGATGTGTTTATTTATATTCGTATGCCGCTTTTCTCATTTTTATCAGGACTCATATATGGTATGAGACCCTTAAAAAGCAATTTTATTCCTTTTTTAAAAAAGAAAACGGCAAGATTGCTATACCCTATGCTAACGGTTGGAACTTTGTTTGCTTTGTTACAGTTTTATGTGCCAGGGACTAATCGAGAAACGATAAACTTTTGGCTTGTGCATATTATTCCTGTCGGCCATTATTGGTTTTTAGAGGCGATTTTTTTAGTTTTTTGTTTAGTTACTTTGTTTGAGTTTTTTAATCTGCTCAATAGTTATCTAACGTCTGTTTTTATTTTGGTTCTTTCTATCGTTATTTACCTTTTAGGCGTTGATGTTAACTATTTATCTTTAGATGGTTTTTTTTACTTATTACCATTCTTTTTATTTGGCATGATGAACTCAAGGTTCCCCTCTGCTATGCAAAAAATGTCAACTGTTAGTTTAGCGATACTGGTGTCTTACGGGTTATCGTTATACTTTGACTTCGATGACAGAGCATTAAGAATTGGCATTGGATTTAGCTTTTGTTTTACTCTGTTTTTATTGAAAATAAAGATGAAATGGCTTTCGTACATTGGAGTTTATTCTTTTTCTATTTATTTGTTCCATGTGTTCTTTACGGCATCAAGCCGGATTTTTTTAAATTATTTTGATGTATTAAATACGAGTTTAGTTTTTATGGTTGGGCTTACAGCAGGCATCGCAGGCTCTATTGTTATTGATAAACTATTAAGTAGTAATAGTTGGATGACTCATTACGTGTTAGGTAGGTAGTATGTTGGATAAAGACAATGATGTTAACAAGTTGACCGTGGTGATCCCTACTTATGGCAGAGCTGAAAAGATTATAAAATCAATACATTCTTGTCAGCATCCAGATATATCAATTGTGGTGATAGATGATAATGGACTAGATACACCTAACCAGGTTTCAACTAAAGCGCTAATAGATAACGTAGCCCCTGAGTTTAATGGCCGCTTATTATATTATGCTTTAAATGATAATTCAGGCGCTTGTATAGCACGTAATAAAGGGATTGAATTAACCAAAACCTCAATCGTCACTTTTTTAGATGATGACGATATGCTGCTTGTTGAAGCAACCTTAGCTAAACTTCAATTTTTTAATGAGCACAGCGAGTACGATATTTGTTGCAGTGATATGTACTCTAAGTTTAATGGGAAAAAATATCAGTTAGATTTCTGCCACTTCAAGGGAACCACTCCGATTGAATTACTCGAAGATGGTAACTGTTATACTCCTATGGTTATGGGCAGAAAAAAAGCATTGATGCAAATTGGTGGCTTTGATAATTGTAAAAAATACCAAGACCATGTGCTAATCCTTAAAATACATTTAAGCAAGCTAAGTGTGCTGTTTTTTAAGCAGCCAACATTTATCCATGTGGATCATGATGAGTATCGAATTTCAAATACACCGTGTTCTTATCAGACGGTTAAGCTTAGATTTGAATATGAAGAAAAGTTACTCAACAGTCTTAATTTAGACGATGCTGAGTATCAGAGATTGAAAGCGATTATATTATATAGGAAAAAATATCTTTGTTTTTATTATATAGTGATGCCAAGACTCAACTCCTTTAAAAAAAGGTTTATTGGTACCAAAAGATTTTTGTATTCGATAGAGCAAGATGGTAATGCTATTTTTATTAATGGTAAATCATTTTTTTATGCACTGAAAACCGTAACAGGCTTACCTTTCTTGATAAAAAGAATGGCTTATAAAATAAAACATAGTAATTAACAAGGAGTACTTGTGGATAGTCACTTATCATATAGCGATGATGATAGTATTCTAAATGTTAAGTTTTCATTTGTTTTTGCTGTTTTAATATTGTTTTCTATATTTACTCCTTTTTTATCATTTCTTTGTTGTGCTTTTTTGATTGTTTATACTCACAACTATAAATTGGTAAAGCTACTACCTATATCGCTTGTGTTTTTCTTTATTTTAATCAATTTTAATCGGGAGTTTTTCGTAAAGGGTAACGACCTAGAATGGTATTATACTTACTTTACTAATTTTTCAGATTATGAATTAGGTTTTTTTAATGCTTTTGAAGATGATCTGGCTAGCGTGTCATTGAAAGCAAGTGAGCCCCTGTATCATTTCTTTGTTTATATCTCGAGTAAAGCGACCAATGGATATTATCCAGCTTATATTCTCTGGGTACACTGTGTGATTTATCTGATTCCAACCTTTGTGATTATCGAGATCTGTAAGCGCGAAAAAGTAAATGTCTTGATATGTTGCTCTTTGGTTTTGTTTCAAATGTTAGTGTTTTATGATTTTGGTAATGCATATAATTTAATCAGACAACAGGTGGCCAGTTCGTTTCTGGTGCTGACTTTTTATTTTATGTATATAAAAAAGCCATGGTTTTGTTTGTTTTTCTCTATTGTTTCAGTGTTTACTCATAATTCAACGGTTTTGATGGCCGCACTAATATTATTGTTTTGTTTGTACAATATTAACTACATATCATACAAGCTATTACTAACGGCAACGGTGTTGTTATCTATTTTTTATGTTGCTGTATACTTTAACCTTAGTGGTCACTATGAAGATCTCGAAGATAAATCAAGAGGTCTAGTTGTTAAACTGATTGATTTTAGTATTTTTATTTTTAGTGGGATAATTGTATTTTTTTATGACTCAAAATATAGGAATGTTTACCGTTTTTTAGTGGTGTTATTCATTGCTCTGATGTTTTGTCATATTAGTTCTTTTTTACCTCTAAGATTTTTAACCTTTTATGATTCTTTTAAGTGGCTTAACTATTTTATCATCTTTAATTATTTCAGCACTAAGCTCTCATATTACAAAAATGCTAATTTAAGTATTTTTACTTCTTGTTTGATCTTAGGCTTTACCTATTTCAACCTGAAGCTTACTTATACAGCATATATATATAATGGTAGTTTTCTAGATTTTGTTATTGATTCACCCATTTATTATTTAGGTATTGATTTATGAAAGTGTTACTTATAACTACTTGCGTTTATAATGAAACTAACTACTCAGACTTTAAACGCCTAGTTAATAGCTTGCACTCGCAAAGTAGTGAGGCCGTCTTCTTTCATGCTGTTTTATTTCAAAACTACACTCAGACTGAAATGATTCAACCCGCTAATAATGATAATTATTGTGCCGAACACTTTTACATTAAAGATATCATTTCACTATCTAAAGCAAGAAATTTTATTATCGAGAGAGTTTTCGATCTTCTTAGTGATTATGATTACATTTCCTTTCCCGATGATGATTGCTGGTATCCTACGAGTTTTTGGCTCAATTTTGAAGGGTTAGTAAGTACCAATGATTGCGACCTTTTTTATACCAAGTTTTGTTCCAGCCCGATAGATGCTGTTGGTGGTATTGAAAAGCATTCTGCTTATAAATTGGTTCAAAACGCGTCTTCAAACACCACTATTTATAAAAGTCAGATTGTCGCTGAATTGAGATGTTTTAATGAGAGTTTCGGTGTTGGCAGTGAAAATAATGGTGGTGAAGATACTGATTTTGCCATTAGAGCAATGTTGTTATCTAAATATATATGGTTTAGCAACTCAAACCTAATTGGCCATCGCGATCCCATTGCTGAGTTCAGATATCGATACTTCAAAGGCTCTTTCGGCGTGTTAAAGAATCATTGCTTTAGCTCACTTGCATTGATGCTGATTACAGCAAGAAAAACCTGTGTAGGGTTAGTCTTTCTTTTTTCTAACAAAATTAAAGTTACTGACTTTTTCATAAGGTGAATAAAATGGATTTTACAAAAAAGAATAATTTTTTGGGTGTGAATTTTAATGACTTTACAGCCGATAATCTGGTTCATCATATTGTTAATTATAATGGTGAATATTCAATGCTAGTTACGCCTAATGTAGACCATGTCATCAGGTACAACTCTGATTCAAGCTTTAAAACTATATATGATAAAGCTGATATTACTGTCAATGATAGCCGAATTTTAAATCTCTTATCTAAGCTGGCTAGGGTTGATATCGGAGATGTTATTCCAGGTAGTGATTTAACCAAACGAATCATAGAGACTTTGCCAGAAAAAGATTTTGATATAACAGTTATTGGTTGCTCAGATGAAACTATATCCTTTGTAAAAGCTAAATATAAGTTACGCTCAGTTAATCATTATAATCCTCCGATGGGGTTTATTGATGATGATATTGAAGTAGGTAAGTGTGTTGATTTTGTATTAGCCAATCCTGCTAAATTAATATTTCTTTGCGTGGGCTCACCAAGACAGGAAATTCTATGCCAAAAACTTAAACAGGCAGGTGCTTCAGGTCTGGCTTTGTGTGTTGGTGCTTCCTTTTTATTTTTAAGTGGTGAGGAAAAAAGAGCGCCTGTGATATTTCAAAAACTATCACTAGAATGGTTTTTTAGATTAATGCAATCACCAAGAAGGTTATTTGGTCGGTATGTTATTAATGGCGTTAAAATTTTTCCGATATTCATAAAGTACATTCATCAAAAGCATTAATTAATCCTTATTAAAGTGATTGGTAACGCTCATCGCTCCTTTTTTAACGTTAAATTCCCTATTGGTCACTGTAAAAATAATTTTTATCGAGGTTGAATATGATTTTACCCGTAATTATGGCAGGTGGTTCAGGCTCTCGTTTGTGGCCATTGTCTCGCCAGCAATTTCCTAAGCAGTTTCTTACTTTGTTAGATAATCATTCAATGTTGCAAACAACAGCGAACCGACTAGATGGAATTATTCATTCAGCGCCCTTAGTTATTTGTAATGAAGAACATCGTTTTTCTGTTGCTGAGCAGTTTCGTTTAGGCAATATAGATAACAGCGGAATTATATTAGAACCCGAAGGGCGAAATACCGCCCCCGCAATTGCACTTGCTGCTATGTATGCGGTTCGCAATGGGCAAGACCCTTTATTATTAGTGCTAGCCGCAGATCATGTCATTAAGAATGAGACCGCATTTTGTGAGGCTGTCACCAAAGCGGTAACCCTAGCAGAACATAACCAATTAGTGACGTTTGGCATTGTGCCGACAGCGCCAGAAACAGGTTACGGCTATATTCAACGGGGTGAGTTACTCGCTGATGAGCTTGGGTTTGAGGTTTCTCAGTTTGTTGAGAAGCCGAATTTAGCAACTGCGAAAGATTATATTGCCACTGGGCATTATTATTGGAATAGCGGCATGTTTTTGTTTAAAGCCAGTGTTTATTTACAAGAACTTAAATTATATAGCCCTGATATTTTTGCCGCTTGTGAAGCCGCAATGGTCAACACTACTCATGATGTAGACTTTATTCGTGTCGATGAAGCGGCTTTTATTACAAGTCCCGAAGACTCAATTGATTATGCTGTTATGGAAAAGACCAAGCATGCAGTGGTTGTGCCTATGGATTGCGGTTGGAGCGATGTCGGCAGCTGGTCTGCATTATGGGAGGTTGAAGATAAAGATCCCCATGGAAACGTCTTTAAAGGCGATGTTATTGGTATAGATACCAACAATAGTTATGTTAATGCCACTGAAAAACTGGTGGCAACTATCGGCTTAGATGATGTGGTTATTGTTGAAACTAAGGATGCGATTTTAGTTTCAAAACAAGCTGATGTTCAACAAGTTAAACATATTGTAGAACAACTGAAAACTCATGAACGCAGCGAGTGGCAACACCACCGCGAAGTTTATCGCCCTTGGGGGAAATATGACTCCATCGATAATGGTGATCGTTTTCAAGTCAAGCGAATTACTGTCAAGCCTGGGGCAAAGTTATCAGTGCAAATGCACTATCACCGAGCAGAGCATTGGATTGTGGTATCGGGAACTGCGAAAGTAACCAATGGCGATCAAGACATTTTATTAACTGAGAATCAATCTACTTATATCCCTGTTGGTGTTATCCATGCCTTAGAAAACCCAGGTAAAGTGCCTCTAGAATTAATTGAAGTGCAATCGGGATCCTATCTCAGCGAGGACGATATTGTACGCTTTGAAGACAGATATGGCCGTGTAGCAACAAAAGGCGTATCAAATGCTTAATTCAAAACAAGTGATAGCTTCAAGTCATATCGGTTTTGGAACCAGCGGTGCCAGAGGTTTGGTATGTGATTTCACTGTTGATGTCTGCGCAGCTTTCACAGTGTCTTTTTTAAACACCATGCAAGACTCTTTTAATGTTCACACAATCGCAATAGCGATAGATAATCGTCCAAGCAGTTTTACGATGGCACAAGCCTGTGCTGCAGCTCTAGAGCTGTGTGATGTAAAGGTTGTTTATTATGGTGTTATCCCAACGCCAGCATTAGCCTGTATTTCGATGAGCCAAGAGGTTCCTTGTATCATGGTGACAGGAAGCCACATTCCCTTTGACCGAAATGGATTAAAGTTTTATCGGCCTGATGGTGAGATTACTAAAGCCGATGAAATAGCGATTTTAAATAGTGAATATTATTATCCTTGCGTAGAGCAACTACCCTTGCTTACCGTGGATAATGCTGCTGAAAATCATTACATAGATCGTTATGTGAGTTTATTTGATTCGCCATGGTTAACTGGTAAGCGCATTGGCATTTATCAACATTCAAGTGCTGGGCGCGATTTATATCCACTCATTTTTGAAAAGCTGGGTGCCGAGGTTATATCCATTGGTCGCAGTGATACCTTTGTGCCTATTGATACTGAAGCAGTTAGTGAAGCAGATTGTCAAAAAGCGATCGAGTGGACGCACGAGTATCAGCTTGATGCGTTATTTTCCACTGATGGTGATGGTGACAGACCATTGCTCGCTGATGAGCAAGGTAACTGGCTGCGTGGTGACATTCTGGGGTTACTTTCCGCCAAGGCGTTAGATATCGATGGATTAGTTGTACCCGTTAGCTGTAATACCGCCATAGAACTAAGCCACTATTTTGATCTAGTCGTAAGAACTAAAATTGGCTCCCCCCATGTGATAGCCGCGTTTTCTGAGGTAGAAAGGCAAAGTAGTCGTATTGCTGGATTTGAAGCTAATGGGGGCTTCTTGCTGGAGTCTACTATCGAGGTTAATGGACATAGTTTGACTGCACTACCTACTCGCGATGCTGTATTGCCTGTTTTGATGGTACTTCATAGTGCTTTGAGTAAGACTGATTCTAACTCTATTGCAGGATTAGTAGCACAATTACCCCAACGCTTTACCCATAGCGACCGTTTGACAGATTTTAATACTGAACGCAGTAAACAAATTGTTAAATTAGGTTTACAGCAGCCAGAGTATTTACTTGAGCAATTAAACCTATCTAAAAATAAATTATTAGAAGTTAATTCTACAGATGGACTACGCTTAAGTTTTACTAATGGCAATATTGTTCATTTACGACCATCGGGTAATGCTCCGGAATTTAGATGTTACGCCGAAAGTGATTCTATATCCAAAGCTAAACAATTAGTTGAACATACTTTGTATCAGTTATTGAACATCAATTTAAATGCATCGTTAGTTAATTAGGTGAGCTAAATGGAAAGTCCATCAACACTTCAATTTGTCGGTACCCGTTCTAGTTTCTTATTGCGTATCTTTGATATTGCCATTATTGCCGCCGCATTAATGATCATGATGCATAGCTATAATATTACTTTCAATAAGGACTACTTATTAGTGCTGATTGGGGTGCTGTTTTTTTATAGCTATATAGGGGAATCTTTAGGGTTATACCGTTCTTGGCGCTTGGGGCGGTTTTCTACCATGTGCAGAATTATGTGTTTAAATGTAACTCTCGCCTTTTTACTCATGACATTATTATTATTCTTATTTAAATACAGTGAAGTTTATTCTCGGGTAACAGTGGGAGGATGGTATGTCTTAACACTTATATCTTTAGTGAGTTGGCGACTGTGTGTGCGTGAGTTTAAACGTTTTCGTCGTAAAAAAGGTTATAGCGTCCAAAAAGTAGCCATTGTAGGTTTAACTGAGGCGGGGCAACGCTTATATACTCAAATACAGAAACATGATGAGTTAGGTTTCGAGTGTGTGGGTTTTTATGATGATAGAGACCCAAATCGTATCGAAAATTTAGATTTGTCATGTTTAAAAGGCACGGTGAATGATGCGGTTGATGTTGCTCGCCGAGGGGATATTCAAAAGTTATATGTTTGCTTACCTATGATTGCGGAGCAGCGAACTGCCGATATTATTTTAGCGCTAGGCGACAGCACAGTTGATGTGCTCATTACCCCTGATTTTTTATTGAAAAACTTAATGCATGCACGCATAGGCAGTGTTGGCGAGGTTGATACCTTAAGTGTATTTGAGTCACCCGTTAACGGGATGATGCGCTTTTATAAACGTAGTTTTGACCTTGCTTTTAGCGTTATGGCATTAATTGTTTTAAGTCCTGTCTTATTGGTTATTGCTTTCGCGGTTAAATTAAACTCCCAAGGTCCTATTATTTTTAAGCAAGATAGATATGGACTTGATGGGCGAAAAATTAAAGTGTGGAAATTTCGCTCAATGACAGTGACTGAAAACAGTAATGTGGTTATTCAAGCGAAGAAAGGAGATGCACGAATAACCAATGTTGGCGCATTTTTACGTAAAACCTCGCTAGATGAATTACCACAATTTTTTAATGTACTCATGGGGGATATGTCGGTGGTTGGCCCAAGACCACATGCGATTGCCCATAATGAAGAATATAGACATTTAGTTTCCTATTACATGCTTCGGCACAAGGTATTACCTGGTATTACGGGGTGGGCCCAGATAAATGGCTGGCGTGGTGAAACCGATACACTTGATAAAATGGAAAAAAGAATCGAATTTGATTTGGCTTATATAAGAAATTGGTCTATTTGGTTAGATGTAAAAATAGTCTTTATGACATGCATCAAAGGTTTTTTTGGTAAACATGTTTATTAAAATCACACAAAGGAATAGGTGATAACAATGAAAACAAAGCTTAGTATATTTACTGTATTACTCGTCTCTGCTGCAGGAATGTCAAATGTCTTAGCAGAAGAAAAAGCCGGTATGATAACAACAGAATCAGGTGTTGATTTTATTCCTGCTCTTAATGCAGGGATAAAATATGATGACAATATAGCGAGTAGTAGAACGGATGAAGAAGACAGTTGGATATTAACTGTCGCCCCCGCGGTTAAGGCACAGATGTTAGATGGAAATAATATTTACTCTTTTGATGCAGGTATTGAATATGGTGATTATTTCGAGAGTAATGATGATAACTATCTTGATGCCTTATTAAGAGCCCGTGCAGAAGTTGAATTAAACCAAGCGAATCGTTTTAATCTTATGGCGTTATATTCTTATAATCATGAAGCTCGTGGTACTGGTATTTTAGATTTCGGCTTTGATTTAGGCTTACAACAAGAACCTGCTACTTATAATTTATACCAAGGTGGTGGTTATTATGAGTATGGTGCCAAATCAACCCCTGCAAGAGTCAGAGTTAATGGTTTATATGAAGCAAAGGAATATACTAACTTTGATGATATAAATTATTTCACTGATATCGCCAAATATCGTAATAAAGATAATATAAAGTTAGGTGCCACTGTTTATTATGATACCCGTGCCACAACGAGTATTTTTCTGGATTATCAAAATATTCAAACCGCTTATGATGTTATCGACCCTTCTGGGGATCGAGATAGTGATACTCAAAATTTAAAGTTAGGTGTTGAATGGGAAGCGACCAGTACAACAGAAGGCAGCATTAAAGTCGGTTATCAGAAAAAAACCTTTGATAATCAAGAACGAGAAGATTTTAGTGGTGTGGCTTGGGATGCCAAATTAACCTGGAAACCACTGACTTACAGCCAGTTTGATTTCTCTACTGGTAGTGGCAGTAAAGACCCTGATACCTTTGGTGATTATGTGCGCGAAACAACTTACGGGGTTAAATGGAACCATGATTGGAGCGACTTGTTTGGTACCACTCTCGGGTACGATCGAATACAAGACGATTACACAGGCTTTGAGCGTGAAGATACCACCAATGTTTATCGCGTTTCGTTCAATTTTGAAGTGTTGCGCTGGATGACCCTAAAAGCAGGTGTTGATATTTCAGACAAAACGTCAATACAAGAGCGCTTTGATTACAATCGTAATATCTACTTTATTACTGCGGAAATGACCTTGTAATTATAGGTGCAATCATGAGATTTTTATTTTTAACGTTAGTATTACTCCTGAGTTGTTTATCGTCAGTTTCTGCTGTTGCGGCTACTGATGATAGTTACCTGTTAGGTGCCGGCGATACCATTATTATCCAAGTTTATGGCGAAGAAGCATTAACTCTGGAAACCCAACTCACAAATAGTGGCACCATTAATTTTCCTTTTTTAGGCGCAATAAAGCTCAATGGTTTGACGATAAAGCAAGTAGAGCAAATTGTTTATAAAGGTTTAAAAGGGGATTATTTTGTTGAGCCAAGTGTGTACGTTGGAATGGTGGAATATCGACCTTTTTATATTCATGGCGAAGTCAAAAAACCTGGCGGCTACCCTTATCAGCCAGGTATGACTGTAAACCAAGCTATCGCACTCGCTGGTGGTCTTACAGAAAGGGCATCGGAAGATAAAATTAATATCTCTCGAGAAGGGTCTAAAGTCGACTCTAAGCGCGGCAGCATCAACAGTAAGATTTTTGCTGGTGATACTATTACCATTGAACAGAGGTTCTTTTAAATGACTCAGCAGGAAAGGCGAGCCAACCCATTGCCTCAAATTCAAATGGATCAGTTAATTGATTTTAAAAAACTAATAAAACCCATCATGCGTTATAAATGGCGTATTTTAACTTTTGCATTGTTGGTCACTTCTCTGGTTATTTTTGTTGTGTTGAAAATGACACCTATTTACAGTGCTACATCGACTTTGCTAATCGAATCTGAACAAGCCAACGCAATTAAAATTGATGAAGTTTATGGTATTAATTCAGGGCAGCAAGAATATTACTTAACTCAATTTGAAATTATAAAATCTCGCTCAATTGCAGAGCGAGTATTTAACGAATTAGATTTAATAAATCACCCTGCATTTGTCTCAGAACCAAGTTTGCTTAGTCAACTAGCCTATTTACTCGATTTTATTCCAAAAGAATATATTCCCGAAGAGTACCTACCTGATGACTTATTGCCTGAAGGGAGTGCTACAGAAAATGTTGACCAAGAAATTGTTAAGCAACAATTAATCGATACCTTTGCCGAAGATATCAGTATTTCACCGGTTAGAAAAACGCAATTGGTCCATATTCGTTATGAAAGCTCAGATCCCGCCTTGGCCGCATTAGTGGCTAATGTGGTGGGAGATACCTATATTTTAAGTCAATTGGAAGCAAAGGTTGGCATGACACAAAAGGCCAATACTTGGTTAGGTGGAAGGCTAGAAGAGCTAAGATTAAAGCTAGATGAATCTGAAACACGCTTAGAATCTTTTAAGCGGGTAAATGGTCTGGTCGATGTTGAAGGGGTCACCGCATTAGATGCTAAAGAATTAGAACGCTTAAGTGATGAAATCGCGATGGCACGCTCACGCAAAGCGCAGGCAGAGAGTTTTATTACCGTGGTTAGGCGCTACGGTGCGACTGATATCAGCCGTTTAGAAAGCTTACCTGAAGTAACCTCCCATCCCTCGATTCAAAATGTTAAGCGTGAAGTGGTGATTGTTGAAAGAAAAGTTTCTGAGCTTGAGCAAATTTATGGGCCAAAGCATCCAAAAATGATCGCGGCAAAAGCTGAGCTTAAATCAGTACAGAGTAATTTACATAGCCAAATAGCAAGATTAGTGAGAGGTATTGAAGAAGAAGCGCAAACAGCAGGACGTAAGCTGAAGGGGTTAGAAGCGCAGTTTAATAAATCAAAAGGCTCTTTTCAAAACCTGAGCACTATAGATACTGATTTCCGTCGCATGCTGCGTGAAGTTGATACTAATCAACAATTGTTTGATAGCTTTCTTGCTCGTCAAAAAGAAACCGAAGTGACCGGCAGTTTTGACTCGCCTATCGCCCGCTTTACTGACAGAGCGATTGTGCCAATCTATCCTACTAAACCCAATAAAAAGCTGATTGTAATATTGACCTTTTTTGCCAGCTTAGGCTTTGGGGTGGTCATGGTGTTAGTGCTTGATGGATTAAATGACACCATCAAAAATAGCGATGATGTAGAAAAAATATTATCGCAACGGGCACTTGGTTATATACCTAAAGCCAAGAAAAGAGCCAGCTATAAAGAGATTAATTTCGCCTTTTATGACAGTAACCAGCCTTTACATGCTGAAGCTGTTCGCACCATAAGAACATCGATGTCATTAATGGCCATGGGCAGTGACTTCTCTACCATTGAAGTGACATCATCGACGCCTAACGAAGGGAAAACCAGCACTTCAATGAACTTAGGCTTTGCTTTTTCTACGATGGAAAAAGTATTGATAATTGATGCGGACTTACGTAAATCCAGTATGGGCGAGCGTTTTGGTTTACCCTCTTATCAGCCAGGGCTTGCTAATATATTATCAGGTACAGAAAGCTTGCCTCATTGTATCGTTGCTGATGTTAAACCTAATGTCGACTTTATGCCTGCAGGAGCGGTGCCGCTTAACCCTCAAGAGTTACTTTCTTCGAGCCAGTTTCCGAAGTTATTAACCTTGCTGAAAACTCAGTATAGTAAAATCATTATCGATACCCCGCCAATACATGCCGTCAGTGACGCATTGATTATTACTTCGTTATGTGATGCAACGGTATTAGTGGTAAAAGCCGATCATACCCGTAATGAAGTGATTAAATTAAGCTTAGCAAAATTAAATCAAGCGAGAAGTAAAGTCTTTGGTGTCGTTCTAAACCAGTTTAATACGAAAGATGCACAGCATTACCAAGGTGACTATGGCTACTATAAAGCTTACGGCGCAGATCAGACTCCTAAAGATAAACCTGTGCAGTTTGCAGATTATGCCGCCAAAGATAAGCCTAAGCCGTTTTCTGACTTGGACAATATAAAAGTATGATTGATTTACATTGCCATGTATTAGCCAATATCGACGATGGAGCTAAATCCGTTGATGAAGCACTGAGTTTAATGGCTTTAGCACAGGAGCAAGGGGTAACCCGCATGGTGGCAACCCCGCATATCCATCTAGGCATATATGACAATGATATCAACTCAATATCTGCAGCTTATAAGGCGCTTTCACAAGCCCTAGTTAGCTCTAACATTGCTATTGAATTGCGCGCGGCAGCGGAAGTGCGGATTTCACCAGAAATCGTCTTGTTTGTTGAGCAACATAAATTGCCTTTTATTGGTCATTATCAGCAAAAAGATGTCCTACTATTAGAGTTACCCAGTAGCCATATCCCAGCGGGAACAGATAGGTTAATTAGCTGGTTATTGAGTAAAAATGTATTACCGATGATTGCTCACCCTGAACGTAATAGAGAGCTGCAAAACCACCCCCATAGAATTAAGCCCTTTGTCCAAGCTGGCTGTTTATTTCAGTTAACAGCAGCGTCGCTAATTGGCGATTTTGGCTCGGCGCCGCAGCAATTGAGTGAGCAATTTTTAAAAGAGCGTTTTTATTCCATCATCGCTTCAGATTGCCATTCCTTAAAACGTCGCCCACCTAAAATTGCCCAAGCAAAGCAATTGGTTAGTAGCTTAGTTGATGAAGAGTACGCTTTTGCATTAACGACAGAGATGCCCAGAACTATTTCTAATTCGCTATTTCAATAATCATAAGGTGATGACATAAAATGTTGAAGTTTAAAATGATAAAAAACTTCACTTGGTCAAGGCAAAGGCTGATATATGTATTTTTACTCCTTTTGCTAGCGGCGATATTGCCGGTTATTGTGCAAAAAGGCATGGCCAGTGCGTATCATTTTAAATCCCGATTCTATATTGATCATTGGCAGAAAAATAACCCTCCTACCCAGCTTCAATACTCAGCGGCATTATTGGCCGCTGATAATGCTTATAACCTTGATAGTAAAAACCCTCACTATTTATTGACCTTGGCAAAAGTCATGGAGTGGGGCGTATATGCAAATTTTGCCGCTGCCAATAACGCACTATTTAACCAGTTATATACCAATGCCATTTCCCAAAGGCCGACATGGCCTAATGCTTATAGTGATTACGCATATAATTTAGCCTTCATTCAGCATGATGTGTCACAAGTATGGCCTTTATTAGATAAGGCTGTACTGTACGGTCCTTATACCCCTGAAGTATTGCACCAAATTCTAGCCATCGGTTTTGCATATTGGCCTCAGTTAACCCTAGTACAAAAGAAAAACGTTTTTGAAACGGCGCGGATTTCAGCTATGGCTAGCTGGGACGTGCGCACTGATTTGAAGCGCTTAGCCACGCAATATGACATGACGCCAATAGTATGTACCTACTTTAAATTTATCACCCCAGAGTTTACTCCCAAAGATAAAAACTGGGTTGAAAAGGAACTGTGTCGTTAATGGATACTCTTGCCAAACCAACGAAGGTTTTCAGCGGACGCTTTGATCATTTTATGATATTGGCTCTGTGTGTGGTGATTATTTGGATGCCAATCCCTTTAGGCAGTAATCGTATTTGGGCGTTGGCGATCCTTGAATTTACAACAATATCACTGGGGATAGTACATCTTGGCTATTGCCTGAAGCATGATAGTGCATTTTTTCGCTACCAGTGGCAAAAGCAATTATTGCTCCCCCCAGGGCTGTTATTGATATATTTATTTTTACAGTATCTTAATTGGCTTCCAGGTATTGATAGTGTCGACCCTTACCAGACTCAACAACAACTCCTTAAGACTCTGTGTTATTCAATTTTTATTTTCTTATTAAGCCAATATTGTCAGCATTCTAAAACCTTAAGGTGGCTGTTTATAGCAATTATCTTATCAGGGTGTTTGCAGGCTTTTTATGGGGTGATTCTGAATCTACTGCAGTTAGATGCCTCGCCCATTTTAGGTTTTAGTGATGGCGAAAAGGCCCGTGGATCCTTTGTGTATCAAAATCATTTTGCTAATTATTTAGCCTTATGTTTAAGCATTGCGTTTGGTTGGCTGTTATCAGAGCTTAAAACCACTAAGCACGATCAAGATAAGCGCGCCATGCTTATCGGGATGATATCAACACTATTAAGTCGAAAATTAATTTTACGTTTAGCAATCGTGTTGATGGTTATAGGACTAATAATGAGCCGTTCGCGGATGGGCAATGCGGGCTTTTTTGCTGCTTTAGGCCTGATGTCGGTTATTGCATTATTTATTTACCGCCGCCCGCCGACATTGTTTAAACCCTTAGTTATCAGTATTTTTATTTTAGATTTGATTATTGTTGGTTCGATTTTTGGGATTGAAAAAGTTAAGCAGCGCTTAGCTGAGACCAGCTTTGCTTCAGAAACCCGCGATAATGTGGTTATTGATAGCTTACCTATCATTCAAGATAATCTTTTTACAGGTACAGGAGGAGGCAGCTTTTATACGGTTTTTCCGCAATACCAACCCCAGTTTTACTCTGGTTTTTATGATCATGCCCATAATGAATATGTGCAATTTGTAATTGAGTATGGTGTTGTTATGACGGTGATATTAGGCGCTTGGGTGTTGTATTCGTTTTGGCTTGCTTGTCGAACAATGTATCTACGCAATAACAAGCTTTATAAGGGTATCGCATTTGGTTGTGCTATGGCTATCGTATATATGCTCTTGCATATCTCGGTTGATTTCCATCTACAAGCACCAGCCAATACGTTACTGTTTTTAACCATAATAACCCTGTGTTGGTCGGTTCGTTATTTACCTTCTGAGCCTCAGCGAAAGGCTCGAAAATCATTTTAGTTTTACTTTTACTATACAATTTAGCGCTAGTTAAATAAGGATATTTTATGAAAGTTGTCATTCCCGTTGCAGGTTTAGGCACGCGTATGTTGCCAGCTACCAAAGCCATACCTAAAGAAATGTTACCCATTGTTGATAAACCCTTAATTCAATATATTGTTGATGAATGTGTCAGTGCGGGAATTAAAGAAATTGTATTGGTGACTCATGCCAGTAAAAATGCAATTGAAAACCACTTTGATAAATCTTACGAGTTAGAGTCAACCTTAGAAAAACGGGTTAAACGTCAGTTATTACATGAAGTGCAGTCTATTTGCCCTAAAAATGTCACCATTATGCATGTGCGTCAGGGTGAGGCTAAGGGCTTAGGCCATGCGATATTATGTGCAAAACCCTGTATTGGAAATAATCCATTTGCAGTGGTGTTGCCCGATGTCATTTTAGATGCCTACTCAGCGGATCAGCGAACTGAAAACTTAGCTTCTATGCTGGTGCGTTATCAGGAGTCCCAAGCCAGTCAAATTATGGTGGCCCCTGTACCTGATGAGCAAGTGAATAAGTACGGCATTGCAGATTGCGCTGGTGAAACCGTGATGGCTGGAGAGTCAGTCAAAGTGTATAAAATGGTTGAAAAGCCTGCAGTGGGTCAAGCGCCGTCAAACTTAGCCGTGGTTGGTCGTTACGTGTTGTCCGAAAAAATTTGGGATTTACTAGCCCAAACGCCGCCGGGCGCAGGGGATGAAATTCAATTAACTGATGCTATTGATATGCTGATTAAATCAGATGCGGTGGAAGCTTTTAATATGACGGGTAAATCCCATGACTGTGGCGATAAGCTTGGTTATATGAAAGCGTTTGTTGAATACGGTTTGCGAGATGCTAAATATGGCGGCGATTTTAGTCGTGAAATTAAACTGTTATTAACCGAATACGACTAATGTAAGTTAATGAAATTGTGATTTATATACTGTTATATGCGGTGCTACCGAGCCAGCCCTAGCGTCTTTGCTTGAAAAGGCTGACAAACTAAAACCTAATCTTCGATACTGTTGCGGCAATAACGCTAAAATGGTGTTTGAGGTTAGGTTTTTTTGTACCTAAAATTTATGTTAATAATATATAAAACAGAGTTTTATGTTGTGTGGTCGAGGTATGGGTAAAGAGCCCAATCAAAGCCATTATATTGTTGGATAGTCCTCCGCTAAACCGCTAAGCTTGCTGATACTTCATAATCATTTAGTCGGTGAGTTAAGCTAACTTTACTTGGCGCTCAATTCTGAACGCGAAGGCATAGTTCGCCATTTCCTATCTAATTCGTCTATTTTTTAGCTTTTTAATTTATTTTAATAAGTCTAGCAATCTTAGAAATCAACTACCCCTAAGTGAGTGTGGCTTAAGGTTATAGTTATCAAGGGGTTTTTATTGGTATTTGATGGTTTGACTTTATTTTGTCTTTTACGAAGGGTTAGATCCATCAAAATGTATTAATCGGATTGTATGTATATCCCTATGATGTTTTCCAAGGAAGCGAAAGACACAAGGTATCACTGGTCAAACGGTCGGATTGAAAGGTTCAATCTGGATTCAGCAGTGTTAATTCTAGCAAATATGCCAGTCAGTTCGCTCCACCTAATTCTTAATATGTAAACTTAACCTGTAAGGCAGCAATGATTATGAATATCATCCAAAATCTTTTTGCTATTTCGCCCTATATTGCGTTGTTTATTACTCTGGCACTTGGTTATCTGATCGGCAAAATTACCATAGGACGTTTTGTTCTTGGTGGTATTGCAGGTACCTTGTTGATGGGAGTATTAATTGGCCAATTTGGTGTGCAAATAGACCCAGGTGTCAAAACCATCTTCTTCGCATTATTTATTTATGCGGTAGGTTATCAAGGTGGGCCTCAATTCTTTGGCGCGCTTAACTTCAAAACTATCAACATTTTACTTTCCGCTGTCGTGATGACGGTAACCGGTTTAATTACGGTATTAGTGGCAGCTAAGTTATTTAGCTTAGACAGTGGTACTGCAGCAGGTCTTGCTGCCGGTGGCTTAACGCAATCAGCCATTATTGGTACTGCTGGTGATGCGATATCTCAATTAGGTGGCATGACCGAAGAAGCTAAAAGCTTGATGCAAACCAATGTGGCTGTGGGTTACGCCGTAACATACATCTTTGGTTCGTTAGGCCCAATTTTAATGGTGTCATGGTTAATTCCGACCTTTATGAAATGGGATATCCGCGAAGAAGCACTAAAGCTAGCTGAAAAAATGTCTGACGGTAAGCCTGAGCTGGCGCCAGGTGAATTTAATGCGATGACAGATCTTGTGTCACGTGCTTATAAAATTCCTACAGACAGTCGATTAATTGGTCAAGATATTCAAACTGTAAACGGTGATCTGCTTGATACCGCTATCGAAATGATTTCACGTGATGGTCAAAACATTGAAGTTGATAAATCAGTGGTGATAAAAGCGGGTGACATCTTAGTGGTAACCGGTCTTCGCCAAGCTATCGCTGGACACATAGAGTCTGCCAAGCATGAAGTGGCATTACCACGTGGCACCGTATTAATTGAAGAAAATCGTCAACTTGTTGCTAATGACAAGCAATTAATTGGTAAAACACTTGCACAGATTAAAGCTGAAACTAACGTGGATACCTTACGTGGTGTGTATGTTACCGACGTGATCCGTGGTGGTAACTCGCAAAATATTTCAGCCGATTTTATCGTCCATAAAAATGACATTATTCAAGTCACTGGCTCTGCAAAAGATATTAACCGTATCGAAAAAGGCATCGGTAAGCGTTTAGTTTCATTATTTTCAACTGACTACGTACTGTTTGGTTTAGGTATGGTAGGTGGCTTATTAATTGGTCTGATTAACTTCGAAATAGCCGGTATTCCAGTGACAATTGGTTCAGGTGCAGGTTGTTTGATTTCAGGTTTATTTGTGGGCTGGTTACGTAGTCGTAAACCAAATATGGGATCACTGCCACTGGGCGCTTCAAACTTCTTACGTGACTTTGGTTTAGCGGTATTTGTTGGGGTTGTCGGTTTACAAGCAGGACCTCAGGCAATCGATATGGTTAAAGAAAACGGTTTAACCTTATTGTTCCTAGGTGTCGCGGTAACCATTATTCCACAAATTATCTCTTTCTTTATCTCTTACTACGTATTGAAGATTAAGAACCCGATTGAAGCACTAGCTTGTGTTGCAGGTGGCCGCAGCGCTAATCCAGGCTTTGCAGCTCTACTTGAAAAAGCAGGTAATGCAACACCGGTATTTGCTTTCACGGTCACTTACGCCATTGCCAATGTATTACTCACCCTTTGGGGTCCAATCATTGTCGGCATTATTTCAACCCAATAATTACCCTAGATAGTCGATGAGAGTGACGTCTCCTCTTATCGACTATCACCCCAAATTCACCCTTTTAAATTGATAAATAGGTAAAATATTATGACTACATCAAATACTCAAACTGTACCAACAATCGATTTCACTAAATTTGCCAACTTAAGCCCATTTGAATTAAAAGATAAATTGATTGAAGTGGCTAAAACCGTTCCAGATCGTATTTTATTGGATGCGGGCCGCGGTAACCCCAACTTCTTGGCCACCTTACCTCGTAAAGCATTCTTACGTTTAGGCGATTTTGCTATCGAAGAATCAGAGCGCAGCTACTCATACTTAAACGAAGGTTTTGGTGGTATTCCGGATGGTGTTGGCGTTGTTGAACGTTTTGACACTTTCGCAAAAGAAAACCTAAACAGAGATGGCGTTAAGTTTTTACAAAAAGCAATTAGCTATGCTAATGACCGTTTAGGTATTGATAAGCAAGCTTTTTTACACGAATTTGTAAACGCGTTTTTAGCCTGTAACTACCCTGTGCCTTCACGTATGTTAACCAACATTGAAAAAGTGGTTAAGCAGTACATAGGTGAAGAAATGTATGGCCCAATGCCAATGACAACTGACTTTGACCTGTTCGCTACTGAAGGTGGCACTGCGTCTATGACTTATACTTTTGCGACAATGTTCAACAATGGTTTACTTAAAAAAGGCGACAAA
This sequence comes from Shewanella sp. 10N.286.48.B5, assembly GCF_002874355.2. NCBI lineage: Bacteria > Pseudomonadati > Pseudomonadota > Gammaproteobacteria > Alteromonadales > Shewanellaceae > Shewanella > Shewanella sp. 10N.286.48.B5. Next base: position 2,889,918 of record NZ_MCVG02000001.1, on the reverse strand, counting down.
GTGGCGTTAGTGACGCCTATCTTTACCCCTTATTTAGAGATTCCAGAGCTTGCTGAATATGAGTTAGAAATTGTTGAATTACGCTTAGACGAAAATACATGGCAGTTACCACAATCAGAAATTGAAAAATTAGCTGATACCGGTATCAAACTATTGTGTGTGGTTAACCCTGCCAATCCTGCATCGGTTAAGTTTTCAAACGATACGTTAGACCGTTTAACTGACTTTGTTAACACACAGCGCAAAGATTTGTTCATCATCACTGATGACGTATATGGCACATTTGCAGACAACTTTATTTCGCTATTTGCCAAACTGCCATACAACACCTTATGTGTGTATTCATTCTCAAAATACTTTGGTGCAACCGGCTGGCGTTTAGGTACTATCGGTATTCATTATGAAAACGTATTTGATGATGCAATGCGTGCGTTACCAGAAGCGCATCAATTACAGTTAGATAACCGTTATAAAACACTGACACCTGAACCAAGAGACATTAAGTTTATTGACCGTATCGTTGCCGACAGTCGTGCTGTAGCCCTAAACCACACAGCTGGTTTAGCATTACCACAACAGGTGCAAATGGCATTATTTTCATTAAGTTGTTTAATGGACTTGGAAGATAATTACAAAGCAGCTTGTAAACGTATTATTCGTGAACGTTACATCACATTGTATAAAAACATGGGTGTTGAAATTGAAGAAAACGAAGACCGTGTTGATTACTACACCCTACTAGAGTTAGATGCTTTAGGTGGTAAACTTTATGGCGATGAGTTTGTACAATGGTTTAAAGATAACAATAAAGGTCAAGACTTCCTCTTTGTGTTAGCGTACAAAACAGGGGTAATTTTATTACCAGGTAAAGGATTTGATGTTGTTCATGCTTCAGTGCGTGTATCACTAGCTAACCTAACTCACTACGATTATGAGTTAATTGGTCGTGCGACAAGAGTCGTACTTGATGGCTACTATGCAGAGTATCAAGCAAGCTAGTTAATCAATACCGCAGTTAATCAGTCAAATATTGACTGATGATTGAGAAATGAAAATGCCAATCTTTTGATTGGCATTTTTTATGCTTGATTGAAAAATTTTGTACTATATTTCACAGCTATACAAAGTATTAAAACAGCAACAAAGCTTAATTGGGCAAGATTGCGACATGGTGTATTAGCTGCGTGATACTAGAGCAAATGAATTAAGGGAGTATCTATGGGAACGATCAGGTTGAATTCTATTGTTATTGGCCCATTGCTGTGTATGCTGCTGACGCCTATGGCTGCTGTTGCTAATGATAATGCTGAAGATAGCGTTGCCAATGAGCCAAGCTCATTAGTGCCAAATTTAAAAGAAAACCAAGCACCTTTAACCGTGAATAAAGGCAATTTTGTGGCAGCGCCCATTCCGTTTTCAAATCCGACCATTGATTCAGGTTTAGGCGGATTAGTGGGCTACTTTTATCCACAAACCGCAGAGCAAAAAGCGGTACAACCTCCTTCTGTTACCGGTATCGCAGGGTTTTATTCCAGTAATGACAGCTGGGGCGCGGCAGTTGGTCATGCCAGTTATTGGGATAATAATAACTGGCATTTAAAAGGTGGGGTCGCCTATGCCGATTTAAAGCTGCCGTTAGTGTCAACCGAGTTGCTTGGTTTACCTATCGACGTTGATTGGGATATTTCTGGCTACGGTGCACTGCTTGAATTGGAGCGACGCATTAGTGGTAATTGGTTTGTCGGAGTTAATGGGGTATTCATTGATTTTGAACAAGACTTTAATGTTAACATTAGCTCCATCGATTTCGATTTACGAAATGAAATTGTCTCCGCAGGACTTGGTGCTGGGATTATTTATGATTCTCGTGATGTGCCTACTAACCCTTATGATGGTTATTACTTTAAGCTCAACGGCACTTTTTTTGATGATGCCATTGGCAGTGATACCAACTTTGAATCTTATTCATTAGAGTTTGATGGTTATTTTCCTGTGCATGAGTCGATAACCGTGGCTTATAAATTAAAAGGCTGTTTGAAAGAGGGTAACGTGCCGCTATGGGCAGCTTGTCGTTTAGGGTTACGTGGTTTTTCATCCACTGAATATATGGCCTTAGGTGCCATTGAAACAGAAGCTGAAGCCCGTTGGCGTTTTCATAAGCGCTGGGGATTAGTGGGTTTTATTGGCGCAGGTAAATTGGATGATGTGAATCATGCGGATAAATCTGATGATATCATTCCTTCATACGGTATTGGCGTGCGCTTTATGCTACAACCAGCAGAGCGAATCAATTTACGCTTAGATTATGCTCGCTCATCCAATAATAATGATGCGCTTTATCTTTCTGTCGGGGAAGCATTTTAATATCGTTATTTTAGTCTATGACTTACATTAGATGTTGTTTATATTGGTTGTCGTTAACTGATATTCTTTAAATGTAGATAGTTAATTATTCTTAAAACATAAATAAAAGAGAGTGTTATGAAAGGTGTCATTTCGATCCAGTCGCATGTTGTTTACGGGCATGCAGGAAATAGTTCAGCAGTATTTCCTATGCAGCGTATGGGTTTAGAAGTTTGGCCTATTCATACAGTGCAGTTTTCAAATCATACTCAGTACCAACAGGGCTGGACTGGGCGGGCTTTTTCTGCCGATGATATTAATGAGCTGGTGGCGGGTATTGGTAACATAGGTAAGCTTGCAGATTGTCAGGCGGTGCTATCAGGTTACCAAGGTAGTGCTGAGCAGTGCCAAGCAGTGATCCAAACCATTCAAACGGTTAAAGAGATCAATCCTCAGGCTATTTATGTGTGTGATCCTGTAATGGGTGACCCTGAAAAGGGCTGTATTTTGGCTGATGGTATTACTGAGCAATTAATTAAACAAGTTATGCCTCTGGCTGATGTGATTGTACCTAATCAATTTGAGCTGAGTCAGTTCACTCAAATGGATATTACCAATCTTGAGCAAGCTAAAGCAGCTTGCCAAAAAGCATTGTCTTTAGGGCCTGATATTGTGTTGGTTAAGCATTTACACAGCATCGCTGATGAGACATTCACCATGATGCTGGCAACCCAAGAGGGTTGTTATATCAGTCAGCGTCCACAACTTGAGTTCGTAAAACAGCCAGTTGGTGTTGGTGATTTAATTTCGGCGTTATTTACCGCAAGTTTAGTGCAAGGCTTATCTGCTGTTGAGGCATTTGAACATGCAACAGATGCTTGTTATGGCGTGTTAAAAGAGACCGCCCATCAGCGCCAGTGGGAGCTACAAACTATTGCAGCCCAGCAAGAGCTGGTCACACCTTCAGAGCACTTTAAAGCGATTAAAGTTTAGTGGTTTAGGTTTATAGGTTGAGCTTTAATGATTTGGCTTTAATAAATAAGTATCGCAATGTTTAGTTATAAGGCCTTTGACCTAACTGAATAAATCAGAGCTAAATAAAAACCACGCTAATTAGATTAAGCGTGGTTTTTTGTTTAAATGGCATAGCTATTATCTGAATTAAGAATTTTAAGACGCTTAATTTACGGCTGTTTATTCAGTACCTCATCAATATCAGCTGCACTGTGGCGATTAGGCAGTTGCTCCCATTCTTCGCCCCATGAGCGATTGACGATACGACCACGCTTTACTGCTTGGCGCTGGGCAATAATATTGGCCCAACGAACTAAGTTCGGATAGCTTGCGACATCTAAAAACTCTGCAGCATCATAAAGATGGCCCAGCACCAAACTGCCGTACCATGGCCAAATTGCCATATCGGCAATGGTGTATTCATCACCGGCAATAAAGGCATGTTTCGCTAATTGCTTATCAAGCACATCAAGTTGACGTTTGGTTTCCATAGCGAAGCGATTAATCGGGTATTCAAATTTTTCTGGGGCATATGCATAAAAGTGACCAAAGCCGCCCCCCAGATAAGGCGCTGCTCCTTGAAGCCAAAATAACCAATTTAGCGTTTCTGTGCGCAGAGCAAAGTCTTTTGGTATGAAGTGACCGAACTTATCTGCTAAATAAACTAAAATCGCGCCAGACTCAAATACTCGCACCGCTTTAGCACCTGAGTTATCGGATAATGCTGGAATTTTAGAGTTTGGATTGATATCAACAAAGCCTGATGAGAACTGCTCACCTTCGCCAATATTAATCAAGTAAGCATCGTATTCTGCCTCTTTTACCCCTTTGGCTAGTAGCTCTTCTAGAATGATGGTGACTTTCTGGCCATTTGGTGTGGCTAATGAATGCAGCTGAATTGGGTTGCTGCCAATAGCTAATTCTTTTTGGTGACGAGCGCCTGAGTCTGGTCGGTTAATACTTGCCCATTGACCACCGTTTTCTTGATTCATGGTCCAGACTTTTGGTGGTACATATTCGTTGCTCATGATGTTTCCTTATCTGTGTCACTATTCTGTTTTAAAAGCATGTGTTTTAAAAGCGTGCGTTGTTATATGCACGGGTATAAATCAGATATTGGGACTAATACGAAATTAACAATGATAAAGCTCATAACCATTGGTTATTGTTCAGCTGCGAATATCATATGGATTGACTGTTACTTTAAAGTGGGTTCATTACATAACTTAAAGATAAAAAATGCCAGTCAATTGAACTGGCATTTTGGTTTTTTAATCAAGTTTGATTAGCTCTGATTATTGCTTAACTACCAAATACGCACACGTTGATCTTCTGGTAGGTACAGCTTGTCACCAGGTTTAACATCAAAGGCTTTGTACCATGCATCATGGTTACGTGGCGCTAATGCGCGGTAACGCCCTGGCGCGTGAGTACCTGCACGAAGCTGACTTAACATACTTTGCTCAGTACGTTTTTCTTTCCACACTTGCGCCCATGCTAAAAAGAAGCGTTGATCGCCTGTAAGGCCATCAATAATCGGCGCTTCTTTGCCGTTTAAACTCAGTTGATAAGCGTTATACGCCATGGCTAAGCCGCCAACATCACCGATATTTTCACCAAGGCTATTACGGCCATTAACGAAGTTTTCTGGGATTGGCTCATATAAACTGTATTGCGCTGCTAGCTGGTCAGCTTTAGCATCAAATGCCGCTCTATCTGAGTCGGTCCACCAATTACGCTGAATACCGTTGGCGTCCGATTTTGAGCCCTGGTCATCAAAACCATGGCCCATTTCGTGGCCAATAACGGCGCCAATGCCGCCGTAGTTCACTGCGGCATCTGCGTTAGGGTCAAAGAATGGTGGCTGTAAAATTGCGGCTGGGAATACAATCTCGTTGAATGAACTATTGTAATAGGCATTGACAAATTGTGGCGTCATGCCCCAACGGTTACGGTCGGTTTTTTGTAGCTCTTTAGCGACGCTGTCAGCATGAAAATATTGACGTAGGTTGTGGATGTTCGCCACTAAATCTTTGCTTGTCAGTGATAAACCATCAAACTGTTGCCATACATCTGGGTAACCAATCTTTGGTTTAAATGCGGCAAGTTTAGCGTGTGCATTGACTTTAGTTTCAGCACCCATCCAATCTAGGCCATCAATACGTTGACCGAGAGAAGTACGTAAGTTCTCAACTAATTCCGCCATTTGCTGTTTTGATGATTCAGGGAAATAACGTGCCACATACACTTTACCAATCGCAAAACCTAATGATTGCGTGCCCGACATTTCAGCGACTGCGCGTTTCCAGCGTGGTTTAGGCTCTTCTTGCCCGCTTAACTCTTTACCGTAAAAAGCAAAGCTGGTGTTGTAGATGTCTTCAGATAATAATTCTGCATTATTACTGATGGTGTGGAACTTAAGGTAATCCTGCCAAACATTAAGTGGCTGCTGATTAATTAAGGCAATCATTGCTTTAACTGGCTCAGGCTGTGAGATATTTAATTGTGGAACTTGATAGCCCGTTTGTTCGATAAATAAATCCCAATTAAAGCCTGGGTATTGCGCTGCTAAATCAGCACGTTTAACTTGGTTGAGGGTCAGGTCGCGGTTACGGCGCTTTTCTCTTGGCCATTGACCTTCAGCAATTTTTGTTTCTAATGCCAGTATGGCTTCAGCGCGAGCGCTGCCATCTTTGATACCAGTGAAAGCCAGCATGGCTGTAATGTGCTCAACATAGGCTTTGCGGATGTTAACGAAACGTTCACTGTCTTCTAGATAATAAGAACGGTCGGGTAAACCTAGACCACCTGCGCCAATAGACATTTCATATTGATCTGGATTGATGCGATTAAACCACATGCCACCATAAATTGGCGATGCAGCATCGGTTAACCAAGTTTGACCGAAGACTTTGGTTAAGTCGTCGGTGTTGTTAATGTTGTTGATGCTATCAAGGGTTGCTTGAATTGGGCTGACACCCAGCTTATTAATGGTGTTAGTGTCCATGTAAGCATTATAAAAATCAGCGATAAGTTGCTCTTCAGCATTTAAGTCATTGCGGCTGGTTATATCATCAATGATTTCTTTAACTTGGGTTTCACTGCGCTCAGCTAATGCTGTAAATGCGCCATAACGAGTTTTATCTGCTGGCATGTCAAAGTTGTCATACCAAGTACCACTGGCATACATAAAGAAGTCATCACCGGGTTTAACTGCTTCATTGCGGGCGCTTAAATCAACCCCAAAGCTACCAAGCTCAGCTGCGCCTTTGGCTTGGGCAGTGACTTCTGCTGCTTCATTAGTGACTTTGACATCAGATGTACCGCATGCGCTTAAAAAACTGGAGGCGAGGGCGAGGGCGATTAAGGACTTTTTCATTATTATCTTCTTCCTTGTTGGTAATTAAAGTATTTATAGAGCGTTTTTTAGATAAAAATTAGCTAACAATATTGTTAAGCCAAGGGGAAATGTCAACCTTGTAATTGTTAGCAAGTTTGAGCAAAGCATTGTTGGGCGTTAAGTTATTCGGCTAGAAGTAGTAACACCATGCTTTAAAGCTTGTTTGGGCGGTGAGTTTTAACCGCAGTTAACGGGCGCATATTAATCTGCGCGTAGTTTGTGTATAACTAGTTTATGCTATTCACTTTCAGCGTTTTAGGCTAACGATGTCAAAAATACAAACTGCGAATAAACAATCGATTATCATTATTTTAAGCTTATTGTTAGCAACGGTTTCAGCTGTTAGCTATATCAATAAAGCTAACGAAAGCCATACTCCAGAAACGTGGACCTCATTCGTGTATAAAAATGGTTATGAATCGGCAAGTTATCTTAGGCAAGATGGCTTTGATGACTATGCTTCTTGCAAAGTGTACTCCCAAGATATGTCTGCCACTTATCAGAATGCCCCTTGGCAATGTGGGTCTAAATGCCGTTTTGATTCAATGAGGCAAGGTTTTGAATGTGAGTCGATGATTAACGATTAATCAGTAGTTGCCGCTAACCTCTTAGATTGAAATCAAGTTATTTGCCACGTATCATGCGCTTTTTCATCATATTGAATATTATGCGCCACTTAAAAACCTGTCATCACTCTGACACACCTATCGAGTTTGTTGCTGCTAATCAACCACATATGCTGACGCGAATTGCTGCTAGAGCAATTGTATTAAAAGGTAATAATATTTTGATGTTATATACCGAGCGTTATCACGATTACAGCTTGCCAGGTGGCGGTGTTGATGCCCATGAAGATATTGAGCAAGGGTTGATCCGCGAGCTACAAGAAGAAACCGGTGCGAAATCTATTAGCAATATTACCGCATTTGGGGTTTATGAAGAGTATCGCCCTTGGGATCGTGATGGCTATAAAGTGATAAACATGCTGAGCTACTGTTTTAGCTGTGAGATAGATAGTGAGCTGGGTGAGACCCGATTTGAAGCCCACGAAATTAGCAACGGCATGCAGCCTGTATGGATTGATATTGATGAAGCGATTCAGCACAACCTTAATACCATTGCCAATAGCGCTAAAAAAGGTTTATCCATTGAACGTGAAACCTTTTTACTTAAGCTAATTAAAGCTGAGCTTATCAATAGCTAGCTTTGAGCTAAGAGGATACTTGGGGTCGTAGAGTTAGTGTTGAGCTAATAATGGTTACTCAACATATTCCTTTAACGCCCAGCAAATAACGTAGGGGCGTCGTCATTGCGGCGAGTATGGTTATAACTGCTTAGTGCTTAATTGCTAAGCTCTTTAATAAATAGCTACCTTGCTACTTTTTGAGATGTGAACGTTCTTTTGAATTTCCAAGTATGGACGGCGATCACAAAAATGGCTTTTGCTTGCAGGTTTATTAATTAGTAATTAAGCAACAGTTTTGAAATACAGTTTTCATAGAGACTGACTAAATTATTGAAATAGCTGTTTTATTAGTGGCTTAAGCTTTATTGATAGGGGCGATTTGATGTCACGCGAATGATTATTTCTTTTGGTTGGTAATATATCTACAGTTTAATGATTTGAGTAACGCAACCCCGACCTTGGTATAACTCTGGATAGCTTGACCAATGTTAGTAACTACCTGACACTCTATGCTAACCAAATACCCTACCAAGTATGGATAATAAAAAATGCTAATTTTCTTTATTTGTATTGCGATGTTAGTCCTCGCTTATAAATTCTACAGCCCTTTTGTTGAGCGCCAAGCGGGCATTGACCCAAATGCAAAAACACCTCAAACACGTTTTGACGATGGGGTTGATTACGTCAAAGTTCATCCCGTTAGAGCGTACCTTATTCAATTTTTAAACGTTGCTGGTGTCGGGCCAATCTTTGGTCCTATCCTGGGGGCATTATACGGTCCAATCGCCTTAGTGTGGATTGTATTGGGTAATATTATTGGCGGCGCGGTGCATGATTACTTCTCTGGAGTTATGAGCATCAAAGAAGACGGTAAAAGCTTACCTGAAATCGCCGGTCACTATTTTAATGTGTACTTTAAAGGGGTGATGTTGGTATTCACTGCGATGTTATTGTTCTTCGTTGGTGTGGTGTTCATTATGAGTCCTGCGGGACTGTTAAGTAACTTAGAGTTATTTGAAGGTACCATCTTGGCTAACAATACCTTTTGGGTATTGGTTATTTTAGGCTATTACTTCTTAGCGACACTGTTACCCATTGATAAAATTATCACTAAATTGTACCCATTATTTGGTCTACTCATGATTGTGATGACAGTATCAATTGCAGTGGCACTGCTTATCAGTGCGCCGCAATTGCCCGAGGTTGCTGATATTTTTGCTTATTTTGACCATAGCCATTACAACAATGATTTACTAGAGCCAAATCCTGATGGTTTACCAGTTTGGCCGTTATTATTTGTCACCATAACTTGTGGTGCCATTAGTGGTTTCCATTCTACTCAAGCCCCTATTATGGCTCGCTGTTTAACCAATGAAAAATATGTTCGCCCAGTTTATTATGGCGCAATGATGTCTGAAGGTATTGTTGCTTGCGTATGGGCAACAGCAGGTATTGCGGCTTTCCCTGGTGGATATGTTGAGCTTAAGAGTATTCTTGATGCGGGTGGGCCTGGCCTTGTAGTGAACCAAGTTGCGAGCACTTATCTTGGCGTTGCTGGTGGTATTATGGCGATTATTGCTGTAGCAATTTTCCCGATAACCTCAGGGGATACCGCGTTCCGTTCATTACGTTTGACCATCATTGATGCGTTTAAAATCCCGCAAAGTATGCGTAACCGTTTGCTATTAGCCATTCCAATTCTGGTGATTGCATACTTTATGACTAAGATTGATTTCTCATTAATCTGGCGCTATTTTGCCTTCTCCAACATGTTACTTTCAACCAGTGTACTGTGGTTGGCAACTAAGTACTTATTTAACCGTGGTACTTTCCATTGGATTGTGAGTTTACCTGCAATCGTCGGTACTTCTATCACAGTCTCTTATATTATGACTGCGGGTGTTGGCCTTGGTTTACCACAAGAGTTAAGCCAGCCAGTGGGTATCGCTGTTGGGATTATATGTTTAGTAGGGCTGATTATTGCCCACAGTAAACGTAAAGTCGCGCACGCTTAATAGGCTCTGATATCGGCTAATTCAGCAATGATTTAAACGATAGATGATAACAATTAGGTGATCGCAGTTAAGCAATCACATAAAAGATGTTATTTAAGCCCCAAAAACCGATGTATGCATCGGTTTTTTTATGCCTAAATTGGGTCGTACAGCAAGTTAAAAAGCCAGCTTAGAAGTCAGTTGATGATCAGTAATAGCGATTAGCCATTGTATTCACTGAGTGTGGTCAATTTGACGTATCCCAAAAAATGAAGGGCAAGGTAGATGCTGCTATCATGCCCTTTATTAAGGCTAGCTGCGGTTAGGTTTATTCATCTTTATTGATAATCGGATTACACACACCTGTGCCCGTTAATGCAATATGGTTGAGGTTGTTTTTAATCACTTTAGAACCAACATTGAATGAGGTTTCAGGTCGACTGATGAGGTAACCTTGCACACAATGAATGCCCAGTTTTTTGATTAATTCAAATTGAGAGGCCACTTCAACGCCTTCAGCAACCACTTTTAAATCAAGGGTTTTCCCCAAGTTACTAATCGAATCTAAAATCTTTTCGTATTTAGGGTTAATAGTAGCTTGGTCAATAAACAGCTTATCAATTTTGATCACATCAACGGGTAAATTAGCCAATGTTGAAAGGGAGCTAAAGCCAGTGCCAAAATCATCGATGGCAATTAATACCCCTTGGCGGCGTAGTTTTTGTAAATCATTAATAATAGTGTCAGATGCATGGATTAAACATGATTCTGTTATTTCCAATAATAATGCTCTAGCTGGTAAGCCTGTTTTCGCTAAGGTGTCCATAATCCAGTCGTATAACGGCACATGCTTTAATTGCACCCCTGAGATATTCACTGAAATTCGGACTTTATTCATGCCGGCATTGTGCCAAGCTGACATTTGGCGACAGGCTTCAAATAAAATCCAGTTACCCAGTTCAATGATCAAGTTTGAGTCTTCTGCGATTGGGATAAATTCAGTTGGGGTGATTGGGCCTTCAATAGGGTGATTCCAACGGACTAAGCATTCGAAGTAATCGATACTGCAGTCATCAACGCTGACAATCGGTTGAAATGATAAGCTGAAATTTTGGCTGGCAATGGCTAAACGCATTTCTTCGAGTAGGTAGTGATAGCGGCGAATTTTATTACCCATTTCTGGCGAATAGACACGAAAAATACCGCGACCATCGGCTTTGGCGCGGTACATGGCCACATCGGCCATTTGTAATAGTGTATTGGGGTTTGATGCGCTGTCAGGGTAGCTAGCAATGCCAATGCTAGCACCAATTTTTATGATTTTATTACCAAGTACGAAATCTCGTTCAACTTCTTGTAGCACGTTTTTAGCGACTTCCACTGCACGGTTGTCATCGTCAATGTGATCAATAAAAATAGAGAATTCATCACCGCCTAAGCGGGATAGATTTAGCTCTAAATTTACCCCAGAGCCGATATAGCTAAGGTCATGGTTTCTGATCACTGTGGATAATCGATTGGCAACTTGAATGAGCACTTCATCGCCAAAGCTGTGGCCAAAGGAGTCATTAACCTGTTTAAATCCATCTAAGTCTATGAATAGTAAGGCTTGTTTGGTGCCATCTTTTTGGGCGCGTTGTAACTGTTTTTCTAAGTGTTCAAGGTAGGCATGGCGATCGACAAGACCGGTGAGCTTGTCTTGAAATATAGTTAACTGGGTATCAATATTTTGTTGTTTTACATGCCTATTTAACTCATTTAATGCCACGCTAATGTGTGACAGAGTATTGTTAGTGTGATTGTTTGGCTGCTTTATTTTGAAGGTCGCTAACAATTTATCGGTTTCATTACTGATAAATTCAAGTGATGCACTGTTCTTCTTATCAGAACTGGCTTTGATATAAAAAGGGATAAAGCAGGCAAATAGAAACATGAGTAGTAATGGCACATTACTGAACATCATCATAGCGCCAAACACGTCTGTGACCTTGACTACGGTGAGTTCATTGTCATCCCGAGCCAGTACCGCAAAGTAATGCTGCCCAGATTTCACGATATCATTTTCTAAAAACAGCCACTTTTCCCAATTGGAATTAGTATCTATGACATTGGCAGGTGCAATCTTAATTACGTTGTGGTGAAAATTTTCAGTATGAATAGCATCGATACCCTGGCTAAAACTTAACACCAGTAATACGTTCATCATCATCAAAAAGCTAATTAACATGAATACGAACTTTGAAATTTTAGTCATAAAGAGTCTTAGTAAAGTGTGCCGATTGAAAATCGTATGATGTTCGCATTTTGTTTACGGTAGTTGGCAATTTTGTTTCAATGATGTAGCGGCTGAATTATAAGCTCATTAATACGGGGATACAAGATTTTTTGGGTTATCGAATTGTTAAAAAGTGCAATAAATATAATGTGTTACGAATGTGACAAAGCTTTTTCTGTGGACGAGGGGAGCGTTTTAACCAGATTTGTAACTGGCTTTAAATTGGCTTTTTTTACAGTGCAATAAGGTGAAGTAATAATATGAATTAGCATTATATTCGGCACTATAGCCAATTGGCTTTGACCCGTCAGTTATTTGCCCAACATAGATGGCACAAAAGTATTAAGGTAATAGCACTGCTTCGGTTAACTTTATCGCGTCACTGTTACAAAAATCCCACCGCCCATTAATGGCGATAGGATTTATTAATCGGCGAGGCATGGTCTAGGTAGTTACACCTTGTCTAGCTCAGTTGTAATTGCCAGTTACCATTTCTTATAAGGTAAAAATTTACCATTCATGGTCACTAATACGCGATCGCCTTTGGGATCTTCAATTTTATCAATGTTTAAACTAAAATCGATTGCGCTCATTATCCCGTCACCAAATTTTTCATGGATCACAGCTTTCATCGGCATACCATACACCTGCATGATCTCGTAAAAGCGATACACCAATGGATCGGTAGGCACTGTCGGGCCTAAGCCTTTAAGTTGGGAGTTGGTTAGTGGCATCATTTGCTCTGCTTCGATACCTAAGGCTTGTGCAATTTGAATTGCTTCAGCTTCAGATGCACAGGCTTGGCCGTAGCATAATGCCGCCACCCAGACCTCATCTCGGCCCACCATCTGACCTATATCATTGAAGGTGAGTTTTTGTGCTTTTTTGGCAGCTAAAATCGTTTTACTTAGGGTGTTGATTTCCATAGTGCAGCTCCAGTTTAAGTGACATAGTTAAGGTAAAGTTAATTAGCACATCAGCGAAATATTAATAGCAAGATGATGAGACTTAAGATTGCACAAATCCCTTGCCAGAACTTAACAGGCTCGCGCTCGATAAGTGGGGCACGGGTTTTATTTAAAAAAGCTTGAGTGGGATGACGCAAGTCGTATAAGTATTCTGATAATTCACTGTAGCGTTTATAAGGATTAGGATGGAGCGCTTTTTTTAACGCATCATCAATCCAGGCCGGGATGTCGCGCTCATCATCCAGTACTGATTGATATACCAAGCGGTTTTGCGCCGCTTTGGTCCTTGCTTGGGACATCTTACCGTCGAAGGGTAATTTGCCGCTGAGCATTTGATAGGTGATCACCGCCAGTGAAAAGTTATCAGCCATATGGGTGATAACTTCACCTACAAAGTATTCGGGGGCGGTATACTGCACTGTGCCGAGAATATCGGCATGTACGATTGGGGATGATATTTCAGCAAGACCAGCTACTTTGGTGGCGCCAAAATCTATGATTTTTACCATGCCATTAATGTCAATCATGATGTTTTCAGGGCGTAAATCTTGATGGATCATTTCTTGCCGATGAAAAGCCCGCAAGCCTTTAGCTATTTGCTCGACAATATCACGCACGGTTTCAATAGCGGGTTGTGGATTATCTAACATCCACTGGCTCAGGGTAATGCCTTCGATGTATTCCATGGCTACATAGAGATAATTACGCTGTTTAGTGGGCGGACAAGGCTTAAGGATATGGGCATTATTTAGCCTTCTGGCAATCCACTCTTCCATTAAAAATCGTTCAAGATAAGCAGGATCACCTTGTAAATCTATTGATGGTGTTTTAATGACAACTTTTTCTAGGTTGTCGATATCCATGGCCAAGTACACATGGCTGCGACTGCTATGGTGCAAAGCCCTGAGGATTTGATAGCCGTCAAAATTCATTCTGGCATCAAGAATAGGTGGAAAAGGTTGTTCGGTGAGTTTTTGTAAAGCTTCATCAGCGCTTTGCAGCGGCAAGTCATCAATGCGGATAATTTGAATGGTTAAATTGTCTTGGCTGCCATTGGCCAGTGCAACCTCTGCAATGACTTGGGCGGCAATATCTAAGGCTTGATGATGTAATTTTATTAATGAGTTAATTTCGTCTTCGGAAATAAATTCATAAATGCCATCGGTTGTTAAGATAAAAGTATCACCGAGTTCTAGTGCCTTAGCATCATAATCGATTTCTAAGAAGGGGCTGATACCTAGGCCGCGATTAAGGTAGCTTTTATGAGCGTTTATCCACAGGCGGTGATCTTCAGTAAGCTGAGTTATTTCATTATCCCGCAACCGATAAATGCGGCTATCACCAATATGAAATATATGGGCAGTGGTCGATTTGAAGACCATCGCGCTTAAAGTGCATACATAACCACGATCGTTATCAAATCGATGTTCACTTTTTTGGGATTGGGAATAGAGCCAAGAGTTTGTGGCGGTTAGCACCTGAGCGGCGGACTTTTTAACCGACCAAGATTCTGGCGTGCAACTATAGTCATCTAAAAAGCCCCTTACGCTAGCTTCACTGGCAATTTGGCTCACATCACTACTACTGATCCCATCAGCAATGGCAATAGCAATGCCCTTAGAGGTCAATAGTGGTTGCTTTGGGATCGTGGCGCCATGAAAATCTTGATTGATTTCCTTAATGCCTTTGTTGGAATATTGGCCTATTGAAACGGTGAGCTTTCGAGTCATATATTTTCTTATTAAGCTAAAAGTAATGGCTCATCAGCGCCAATCATAAATACTTGCTTTTAAGTGCAACTAACATTCCAAAACGTGGCCAGTGCGCAATGTTAACTCAGTCAAAAGGCTAACAAGTTATAGCGTTGCAGCATTACTATTGCCTAGCGGTAACTAAGTTAAACCAATGAAAGTCTGTGATGGCGCTCAGTTGGTCGTTTGCTTTGTTACGTAATGGTGCAGTGCGAATAATTAACGCACTTAAATAGATCGAAATAGCGGCTGTGACTGGCTTATTGGCTTTGGGGTTAAAACATTATCCATTAGCAATAGTTAATTTAACGGGCTGTGTTTTATATAACGGTTTATATCTTTAAAATCAGTATAATTATACTTAAGCTAATTAACTGTGGAACACGCTGTGCTTACAAAAATACTGGTAACCTTGTTAGTGATCGTCGCTTGTGTGCTGTACATACGCAGCGGTCGTGGCACAAAGAAAAAGCCGGCTTTAGTGTCAATGGGCAGTGATTCTTCACCGCTATTTTCAAAGTTGATTATTTATCCGATGATCGCCGTTTCGATGCTAGTAACTGCAGCCTTTTGGGGCTGGTCATGGTATGACGATAATAAAATTGTGCAAGTGACCATTTCATCGCCTGTTGAAGCGATGTCGGCAACTTATTATGTGCGCAAAAAAGACATTGAAGCGCAGCGTATTACCACTGTGGATGGCATTCAAATTCGCTTATCTAACCAAGAGCGTATAACGGTAGCGGCACCTACTACGAAGTGATTTTCAGCTCGACTCGATGAACAAGTTATTTAGTTTTTCGTTTGCCATTGCAAACAAAACCTCATAAAGCATTTGAGTAGTGGGATTTGGTATTTGTCTTTATGTACTAGCAATCAGAAACAAATGGGCGGCATTACTGCCGCTGCAATACCTTATTGATATCAAGGCTGAACACTTGATTGCCATTGCAAACAAAACCTCATAAAGCGTTTGAGTAGTGGATTTTGGTATTTGTCTTTATGTACTAGCAATCAGAAACAAATGGGCGGCATTACTGCCGCTGCAATACCTTATTGATATCAAAGCTGAACACTTGATTGCCATTGCAAACAAAACGTCATAAATCTTTTGAGTAGTGGGCTTTGGTATTTGTCTTTATGTACCAGCAGCCAAAAGCTGCGCGGCATTTCAATTGGTTGTTTGAGTAAACTAACTCGACCACTTTCTATAGCATATTGCGCGGCTAAGGTGGATAAGCAACCTAAGCCCAGCCCTGCTGAGACACTGCTAATTAACGCCTCTGTAGTATTAAGCTCAAAGGCCAGTTGCCAGTGTTTAAGTTGTGGTGCCAGCGTATTGATAAAGCATTCTCGCGATCCGGAACCTGGCTCTCTTAACACCCAATCATGATTGTCTAAATCGTTAATAGTTACCTTTTCAAGCTTAGCTAGAGGGTGCTCAGAAGCACTAATAACACACATGTTATCGGCACTGAAGGGCACAGAGAGGAGATCAGGGTGGTAATTATCTCGTTCAATTAAGGCGACATCTAGTTCAAAATCAAGCAGTTTTTGGCAAATAGTAGCGGAGTTTGAAATGAATAAACTTTGGCTGAAGTGTTGCTGTTGCTGGCGAAACTGGCTCAGTAAATAAGGGCTAACATGGTTGCCTATGGTGTCACTACTACCAAGCCTGAGTTTACCGCTATTGGCGTGCTCATCATCAAAGAGGGTATTGATTTGCTGGGCGCGATCCAGTAATTCATCGGCCAAAGGCAGCAGTTTTTGACCTTCTTGATTAAGGATAAGTCGATTATTTACGCGATCAAATAGTGGCTGTCCTAAGTGTTTTTCAAGCTCTGCTAGCGCCATGCTTACCGCCGCTTTTGATAAGTATAGTTTTTCAGCTGCTGCAGTTAAGGTGTTGTGCTGAGTAATAGCGTTAAATACATTGAGCTGCCGCAAAGATATCAGTATCGCCATGGTGTTATCATCCCCGCTTTTCATGGTTATCATTAGCGCTGACTTAGGTTTAACGCCAGTTTGCTTTTATTGTCAGTTGTTTTGTTGATGGCCTAATTATACGTTCAATTAAACTTAACGCATGTTTTAAATAATTGGATATATCTGAACAATTAGCAAGAGTAATATCAACTCAAGCTAAAAAGTTGAAACTCTTTTATTGCAATCTCTTTGATTGCTAACAAAGGGGTTTATCCGAGAGTTAAGTTGAGGCCACCATGATAAACATCGCTAAAGCTAAATTAATGACCGCTCCAACCCCTATGGCAGGCTTAGCATTGGCGATTGCTAGCTTAGGTTGGTGCTGGGAGAATCTCGCCGATTTTCAGGGTTATGGTCAATGGGGCAGCGCTGCTATTGCGAGCCTATTATTACTGGTGTTAACGCTGAAGTTTTTATTGCTGTCTCATACCTTAAAGGCAGATTTAGCGCACCCTGTGGTTGGCAGTGTAGTACCGACCTTT
Organism: Shewanella sp. 10N.286.48.B5; assembly: GCF_002874355.2. Classification (NCBI taxonomy): domain Bacteria; kingdom Pseudomonadati; phylum Pseudomonadota; class Gammaproteobacteria; order Alteromonadales; family Shewanellaceae; genus Shewanella; species Shewanella sp. 10N.286.48.B5. The sequence goes on along the minus strand of NZ_MCVG02000001.1, from coordinate 2,872,519 downwards.
GCCATGGCCACCATGGTAGTATCTAACTCAGTTGGGCATTTTTACCCTCAAGTCGGTGATGCTTTATGGTTATTTGCAGTAGGGCTTCATATCGTATTTTTGATTAGCTTTTTATATCACCGCGCTAAAGCATTTGAGCTACATCATATGGTGCCAAGTTGGTTTGTGCCGCCGGTGGGGATTATCGTGGCCGATGTGTCTTTTTCAGGTAACCCGCAATTGACATTAATCGTCCATATCGCCTTGGTATTTGGCATGCTTGCCTATGCCTTGATGCTGCCGGTGATGATTTATCGTTTGATATTTACCCATGAAGTGCCTGATGCGGCTAAACCGACCATGGCAATTTTAGCGGCGCCAGCAAGCTTATCACTAGCGGGTTATTTAACGGTAACGGCTACGCCATCACCCATTATCATTGCCTTACTATTTGGCATTGCAGTGCTGATGACCAGTATTATTTATTTAGCCTTCTTTAAGTTACTAACCCTCCCTTTTAGCCCTGGCTATGCCGCGTTTACTTTCCCTATGGTCATAGGCGCGACAGCATTATTTAAAATGATCAGCTGGATGCAAAGCATTAATATGGCTGAGCAATACATTCAGCAAGTGCGGATACTGGCTATTATAGAATTATCGATAGCCACCGTGGTAGTGGTGTATGTGGCCGCGTGCTATTTACACTTTTACCAACCCCGAAGGGCAAAATCCGCGCAAGTTTAGCGCGGCTTAATGGTTAATGTGTGCTCAATAGTTTGTGGCAATAATGGCGTAGCTTGATTATTAACATATTGCTGATAGCCACTACGATAATAAGGCGATAACGGGTGGCCAGATTGCCCACCAGGAATGCTCATGATGGCATCTTGCTCATTGCCCGGTTGTACAATAAATCGCTGTGAGGCGCCAAATGAGGCACCTTGCACCGCTGGCATAAAGCTGTCGCCATAACCTTGTGCAGCAGGCATATCTAACCAATGGCTCAGTAAGGGCATCTGTTTTGAAAATGGGTGCTTAATGTCGAGCTTATTTACCTCACCCCAGCGTAAATCAGCTAGCTGATTATCTTGACTGTGCTGTTTAAGTAAGGCGGTTTTAGCCTGTTTGTAGGCGCTGATGGCAAATTCATCCCAACTTTGGAATTGCTTAGGTAGCCAGCTTTTAGGCTGCTGATTGATCAGTTGCCACATAGGCGTTTCTAAATAGCGCTTAATCACAGCTAAGCTGCTGCCTTGGCTTGTTAGATTAGTTTCAATCGGCGCAAAGCTTTGATCTATCATGGCGGCGCGAAAATGTTTTACTAAGCTATAGCCCACCGAGTCTGCACAGGCACAATCGCCCCATTGATTGATGAACTTAACATCTTCAGCGAACCGTTTGGGTTGTTGGCTTAGCAGATTAAGTAGGTATTGCTGCCAAGGCTGTAAAAATCGTGCTTGATTATCTAGCTGCAAATTAAAAAAATCAGTTTCAGTAAATTGCTCTTGCTCATGTAATCTGTCCCGAATTTGCGTAGCGCGGGCCCCAAGAGCATAGCCGCCATCACCGAATTGGGCTAAATCGTGGGTGGAGAGCACCCGTGAATTAGCGGTCCAAATACGATGGCTGAGTGGGTTAATGACACTTGGGACATTGGGTTGGGGTTGCTGCCAAGCTTGGGTTTGCACTTCAGTTGCTGTTTGAGCGACATTGGCAGGATTACTACGACTTGGTAGCGCGCCAGCTATCTTCCAGCCCGCGTTGCCTTGGCTGTCTGCTAACAACATATTTTGTGCTGGAATACCGATACTGCTGGCTAATGCCATGGCTTGATCGACTGTGGTTGTTTGCTCTAGTTCAATTAAGCCCATATTAACCGCATAGTCTTGATGGGCGACCCATGATAGTGCGTAGTTTTTATCATTAACGGTTTTTACCGGGCCATATTCACTGACTTGTACTGTATGCATCACTTCTGAGCTGGGCAGTTTAATCGGCTCATATTCAAGCGCTATTTCAGTGTTGGCGTCAATTTCAACCCAGTCAGCGGTGTCCACATAACTGTTGGTAAATCCCCAAGCGAGCTTGCCATTAGAGCCCACAACAATGGCTGGCGCGCCGGGTAATGAGACGCCAGTTATTTGCGCCGATGGATTGGTATTATTTGGGACATTATTGGTTTTAGCATCGCTAATGCTGGGGTAATTTAATTGCGCTCGATACCAGATAATAGGTACGGCAAACGATAAGTGCATATCATCAGATAACATTGCCCGGCCAGACTTGGTAAGCTCTCCGGTCACTGCCCAGTTATTGCTGCCGACCTCTAATGGGGCGGTGATTGTGCTGCTGTTTGCTTGAGCCAAAAGCTGGGGCTCAAGTGTTGGGATATCGCCGTCAAAGTAGGGGATTTGGCTATCATCAAGAGCTGCCTGATGGTGGCTTGTTTGGGTTAAAAATGCCAGCATATCGGGGCCAAAGGTCTGTTTTATTTGGGTTAAGGCCATATCTCGCTTAATGGTATTGCCTTGTAAATCAAGATACATACTAAATATGACCAATAAGCTGTCGGTTTCATGCCATGGTTGAGGACTTGATTGGGTGAGTAGGTATTCAAATGAGGACAGAGTTTGCGCCTTCAGTGCGGCATTTACCCCTTTAGTGTAAACCCTAAGGGTTTGCTTTTCTTTTGTGGTTAAGCCATCAAATATCATTTGTGCCCGTTTGCGTAGCTGATGAAAGCGGCGGTTTTTATCACGCTCAAGTGCCTTTTCACCAAATATTTCAGCTAGTTCACCTGCGGCATTGCGTCGTAATAAGTCCATTTGAAAAAAGCGGTCTTGGCTGTGGGCATAGCCAAGGGCATAGCCAAGGGCATAAGAGGCATCAAGGCGGTTGCTGGCGCTGATAATCGCCGTGCCGAGTTCATCACGTTCAATGGTGACAGGCGCTGTTATATCTTGGCTATTAAAGCTTGTATTTAAGCTGGGCATACTTAGGCGCAATACACTATAAATGGCTAATAACACCAGCATGAACAGTACGACTAGGCTGGTGAGCGTGTATTTGGTGACGTTAGATTGCAGCACCTTGGTAAAGCTAATAGACATGGTTATGACCCTAAAGAATATTCGAGTCTATGATAACCAAGGTTACTAGTTTGTTAACAGCATTTTGTTGCTTATAGCAAAATAACTTAACGTTATAAAATAGCGTTTATAAATTAGGGTTAGTTAATCATTGCTGATTAATTTTGGCTTTAAATTTAGCGCGAGTTTCTTGATTGGCTTTACTGTACCAATAATCGAGCATTTCAGTGATTTCTGCCTGATCTTGAGCAATTGTCTTAGGTGTCATCACTGTCGGAGCTAATGCTGGCGCAGCCGCGACAGTGGCAGGTGCTGCTGTGGTCGTTGACGCAGGAGTTATCGTTGCTGTCGAGGTTATTGTTGGTGCAGCAGTTAACGCTGGCTTAGTCGCGAGATTGGCGTTGTCGACACTTAGCGGCGTAAAGCTCATGGCGGCAGGTTTATTGCTAAGGTTGTACTGGCTGAGCTCAAGCTCAAAATCGCGGCCTAATTGCAGCCCATCTTTTAGGAGTAAATCTTGTATAAACTCCACAGGTAGACCTTGGCTATTGGTAAGGGTTAATTGGGGCGATTTATTAAAGCTATTGGCGGCATTTCGATTGCGTATGCTTGGCAGTTTAAGGCGATAGGTATCATTACTGGCGCTAAACTTTACGATCACCGCTTCAGATTTAAATTGCGTTTGCATGCCGCTATCACGGTAATTAACCTGATAGCGAAATAGCAGCTGATTGTCACCTTCAACCAAAGTCACTTCATCAGTATCCAATTGTTGGCCATTCAATAGCAATACATCAACACTACTAGGAATATCTAATACACTAGCGGCAAAGCTTGCAGGGCTGGTGATGACGATGAGGAGTCCGATGATAAGTGGATGTAATTTCATGGTGTTCTCATTATGGCTAGAAGTGGGTATGGTCACTATTGGCATTGAATGATGCTGAGCGAGCAGTGACTATTTGTTCAAAACAATGCTTAATCGTTCCATTAAGTTATAGCAAAGCTCGCCTGAGTTACAACTTAGGCATAACTAACTTTTAGGAATTTGATAATCAAAAAACTTGCGATGTTCAGGGCCTGCTAAGTTGGTGTTCACTTTATTAGGGTGCTTATATTCGCCCCAGCTTGCCACATGGGTGCCAACATTAAGCTGTGGAAACTCAGCAGTGGGGCTGTCATGTATACCAATGAAGTTGAGTAAAGTTTGCAGGCTATTGTTATCGCTAAGTTTGATCGATAGAAAGTCATCTCGATGCTTAAAGTAATGGTAAACAGCTTGTTGATGCGCAAGGTAGCAAGCTTTTAAACGCGCTTCATCTAGCAGATTATCAGCGTCTAACGGGCCAAAAGTTTGTTTGAAACAGCGCTTAAGGATCGGATGGAAGGTGCCGGTTTTATCGGCAAGGTTTGGCCTCATTTTTGTGAGCAGCATTTGTATTGATGCAACCCAAGTGTCGATAGGTCGGTCGATGTAGACAAATTTGGCATCGGGAAATAACTGATCTAACTGTGGGTAATCACAAAAACAGGGCACATCTGAAACCACATCGGCCACTTCAAAAGCGCGTTTGGTTAAACCGATATGGGCGACTTTTAATCCCTGTTCAAGTAAGGCAGCACTCACGCTGGTGGTGCCAGTTCTGGGCAAACCAATGATAAACACTTTGGACATGATTGCTCTCGATTAATACTCAAGAAACAATGATGTTAGGCTTGGGTATGGTGAGTTAAATGTGCGCCGAAAACGCAATAAACTAAGGTGGCTCCTTAGGTGCGGTACAAAATTTTTATCACATGCCAACCGAACTTGGTTTTAACTAAATGGGGGGTAATAAGCTCACCAGTAAAACAGACTCTATCGAATTGTGGCACCATTTGACCTTTTTTAAATTCACCTAAGTTACCGCCACTTTTTCCTGAAGGGCACGATGAATGTTTTCTTGCTAGCACATCAAATTTAGCGCCATTATCAAGTTGCTTGATTAAGTCTTCTGCTTGGGTTTTGTGTTTAACTAATATGTGCAGTGCTGCAGCGGTTCTGGCCATGGGGACTCTCCAATCAATAATGGCCAGATTATACCTTGTTTAATGGCAAAATTTGAATCGAATTTAATCGCCCGAGTTTGACTCTGATTTTTAGTTGAATTGATGGTATAACAGCTAGCTTAGTCCCTTTAAAACAGATGAGTGATACATGCCTCAACGACTCAGCAGCCCGTTAGTGGATCAGCCATTAGCCCGTAAGCAAGTGCAATTGTTTTACGTTTACGACCCTATGTGCAGTTGGTGCTGGGGATATCGCCCCACTTGGCTGGCATTAGCTGAGCAAATCAAGCTGCAGTTGCCTCAGGTGCAACTGACATACCTGTTAGGCGGCTTAGCCCCAGACTCCGATGTGCCAATGCCACTAGAAATGCAGCAATTTTTAGCTAACACCTGGCAAAAAATAGCGACGCAGCTAGGAACCCAATTTAATTTTGATTTTTGGCGTCAATGCAAGCCAAGGCGTTCGACTTATCCCGCCTGTCGGGCTTGCCTTGTGGCAAGGCACTATGGTTTAGAGCAGCAAATGCTGTTTGCCATTCAACAAGGCTATTATTTGCAGGCGCAAAACCCCTCAGATGACAGCACACTCATTGCATTCGCAAGCCAACTGGGTATTGATGAAGCAGACTTTAGGGCGAAATTAACCTCCAGTGCCACGCAGCAGCAATTACTGTCTGAGCTTAATGTTGCTCAGTCTTTACCTATTGAGGGTTTTCCGTCACTGGTATTGGCGATTGATCAGCAAAGCTATTGTGTTCCATTGGATTATAAAGACGTTAATGTCAGTCTAAAAGCGATTAACAAGCTGTTAGCTGAGTAACTATCAGTTATTTTTGGTTAATGACAGGCACAAAAAAACCAGTTGCAAGGCAACTGGTTTTTATTGCTCTTTATAGAGCGCTTACACTTGATTAACTAGTTTGACCAAATCTGGATTATGGACAATCTACATCAAGGTTAAGGAGCTTATTTTACTGTGTGGCAATCAGCACATTCAGTAATAGTAAGATCTGGTGTATGTAGATCAGTATCTAACTCGTGAGCGTCAGTTAGGCTGTGACAATCATTACAAGTTTCGATGTTTGCTTCCATTTCAGCATGCTCTTCAACATTGATAGCATTGTGACAATCAACACAATCAACAGCAAAAGCAGAACCTGCAAACATAAGTGCAGCAATCATAGATAAATATTTCATAGTAACTCCATCATCAGTTAAGGGGCTTAATCGCCCATGCTAAGAACCTAAGTTGGCCTTAACAAACTGCGCATACTCAATGAACCAATATCTTAATGAAAATAAATCCGTTACTTTAAAACTAAGAACACTGAAAATTGGATAGCACATTTTTTAAATTAGTCTTTGTAATACAGCCTAAACTGCCTTACTCGAAGACTATCTTATCGATTTATGTTAATTGAAACTTAAAATTGCCCTTAAAGCTACAGTTTTGCATTTTCTAGCTTAGTTAATTCTCAAGGTTGTGATCTGCTTAATAAAATTCTAGAAAATTAAAATGTGTTAACCCTATCCGAGTTCAGAATTAACAGGGGGAATTTTTTGGAGAAAGCGGCTTAATCATTTAGGCGCGACAGATCTTAATCCATTTATCTGGTAGTGGATTAAGTAATGGCTGGAGCTGCGAAACATCGTGATAAAGCCAGTTGTTAATCTCGGTAGACGGAATAAACAATGGCATGCGGTGGTGATACTGAGCGCATTTATCATTAGGGTTAATGGTAAGTGTAACCAGTTGATTTTCTTCAGGGTACAGTATGCCAGCCATAAACAATGGCTTATTAGCTGCGTGACTGAAACGATACTTTTGTTTTTTAGTCTGGCGTTCATCGCGCCACTCAAACCAAGCACTACAAGGGATGATACAGCGCTGCTGTTTAAAGGCATTGGCAAAGGTTGCTTTGTCGGCCGCGGTTTCTCCTTGGGCATTAATAATGATTTTTTTAGACCAATTAGGTTTTATCCCCCAAAGGCTATTTATGACAGTTAAAGGCGGAATATTTGCCGAGTGACTTATTGTTGCAATTGCAGTGCTACTAGGGTCTGCGGCATTTATTGATGGGGTTGTTTCAGGGCAAGTACGAGTGATGCAGGTAACAGTATCTGTTGGGCGTAAATCAAGGTTTGTTTGTATCGACAGTGGCATATCAAACAAGTCATCAAGTGTTTGCTTCATGCCATCAAATAGCATTTCAATTCTGCCACACATCATTTCGGCCCCTTTTTATTTACATTCACTTAAAGTAGCATTTTTTCCCATGAGTTTGACTAATGATTTGTGTCGAGTAGCTTTGAAATTTGCTTAAATAGCATTCTCGACTTTAAAAATTCAAACGAGCGTATAAATTTTTTAAAAATTTTTTGCTTCAGCGCACACGTGTAAGTTTATGAAATGCTGGTATTATTTTTTAAATGTTACTTTGTTGTTGTAATTATTGGGTTTATTTTTAATTAGAATGTTTGATCTAATTTAATTTTTGTGACGTAATGCACACTATTAGTCTGGTCTGATGAGTGTAAAACTATGAGCTTAAGAACAACATTTAAAAAAGTATTGCCAAGTATTTCGACGACAGAACAAGAAGCGTTAGATGCCGGAGATGTTTGGTTAGAAGGGTCTATTTATCAGGGCATTCCTGATTTTGCCGCCTTACGTGACATTCCTGGGGCAACGCTGTCAGCTGATGAGCAAGCTTTCCTCGATGGCCCGGTGCAAACATTAATCGAAATGGTTGATGATTTTGAGATTCAAAATGGTAAACACTTACCAGACAATATTCTTACTTACTTAAAAGAGAACAAATTCTTCTCTTTAATTATTCCTAAGTCTTACGGTGGACTTGAGTTTAGCCCTTATGCTAACTCAACTATCGTAGCGACCATTGCTGCTAAAAGTTCTGCGGTTGCTGTTACGGTCATGGTGCCTAACTCTTTAGGTCCTGGCGAGTTATTAATGCACTACGGTTTAGATAGCCAACGTGACTTTTGGTTGCCTCGTTTAGCTAACGGCCAAGAAATTCCATGTTTTGCGTTAACAAGCCCTGAAGCGGGTTCTGATGCTGGTGGTATTCCTGATATTGGTACCGTCACCATGGGTGAGTATCAAGGCGAGCAAGTACTGGGTTTATCAGTAACTTGGGATAAGCGTTATATCACCTTAGCGCCAATCGCTACGGTACTCGGTTTAGCGTTTAAAGTTGAAGATCCACAAGGTTTATTAGGTGGCAAAGAACAGCTTGGTATTACTTGTGCGCTTATTCCTAAGGCGCACCCTGGTGTGCAATTAGGTAACCGTCATGATCCTATGGGCTGTCGTTTTTATAACGGTACTACCCGTGGTGAGAATGTGTTTATTCCAATGGACTTTATTATTGGTGGTCAAAGCAACATAGGTCGCGGCTGGCAAATGCTGGTTAGCTGTTTAGGCGCAGGTCGGGGTATTTCTCTGCCGGCTTTAGGTGTTTCAGTTAGCCAATGTTCATTTAAGTCTTCTGCTGAATATGCCGCTGTGCGTGAACAGTTTGGTTTATCAATTGGTAAGTTTGAAGGTATTCAAGAAAAGCTTGCAGATATTGCCGGTAAAACTTACTTGCAAGAGGCGATGCGAGTGCTAACCACTGAAGGATTAGGTTTAGGCTTAAAACCTTCTGTAGTAACAGCTATTGCTAAGTATCACATGACAGAGCTTGGACGTGATGTTCTTGATTCTGCTATGGATATTCAAGCTGGTAAAGCGATTCAACGTGGACCACAAAATACCTTAGCATCAGGTTATGTGGCGCAACCTATTGCAATTACCGTTGAAGGTGCCAACATTCTAACCCGTAACTTGATGATTTTTGGTCAAGGGGTGATGCGTTGTCATCCTCACTTACAAAGTATGGTTGAATCAATTCATAGTGATGCAAGTGATGCTGATAAAACCTTTAACCGTATTTTCAGACAAACCGTAGGTTACAGTGTTGGTAATAGTTTACGCGCATTCAAATTAGGCGTATTGCCATTTACTGCTCCTGCTTCATCTGCATTGCCTGAAGTTATTGGTTACGAAAAATCAGTACACAAGCTTGCATCTAAACTGGCTGTTTATGCTGACTTCTCGTTGCTTGTATTAGGCGGCAAGCTTAAACAGGCTGAAATGATCTCAGCACGTCTAGGTGATGTAATGAGTTACCTTTATGCGGCGATGGCATCGATTCGTTTTTACGAGCAAAAAGTGTCAGCAGATGAGCGCACGCAAGCTAAGCCATACTTTGATTACGCGACTCGTTGGGCGCTATGTAAAGCTGAAGAAGCACTACTAGGCTTCCTAGAGAACTTCCCATCTAAGCCGACTCGCCAGTTCATGCGTTTAATCACCATGACTTACTCAGCTAAAATGCCAAAAGTGAATGATGATTTGGTCAGAGAGCTTGCCCATCAAGCCCAGCTTGATACCACATTTAAAAAGCAGTTAACTCATTTAATTAAGCCTGTTGCTGGTGATGGTAACTACATTAATGAGCAAGCTTACTTAGCTAAAATGGCATGTTTACCTATGCTAGCTAAAGTGAAAAAGGCCCTTAAACAGCGTGTATTTAAAGCTGGGGTTCGTTTCTCGTTAACACTGGATGCCGCGCTTGAAGCTAAGGTTATTACAGCCGATGAGCATAAGCAGCTGCAAGATTACAACTTAAAGCGTGAACGTGCGATCCGAGTTGATGAGTTTGATTTTGATATGAACATAATTACCGATAAAGCGGATTTAAAAATCGCTAACTAATATCGCTAAAATCAGCCTTGTTTAGGATGTTAAAAGCCGCTTTTAAGCGGCTTTTTTGCGTTTAGGGCTTATGTTGGCAAGATTAATGTTTGATTAATTGTCGATTAAATTGTAACCGGCTCACAATTTTGTATTAAAGCTGTATTTTAAGCGCGTCTTAATCATCAAAGTTTGATCTTAGTTCGTTTTTTGCTCAGCGCTAGGGCGTATAAATTAATGATGGTCACTAACTTTGTGGAGGAATAATGACTCGTGCTTATAACAGCAAATTGGCGTTAATACTCAAGGTGACTTTTATTTGCTTGCTGCCCAGTGTTGGTCATGGTGCTGAGGCCATTGTGGGCGGCGTTGTGGGTTATGCCGATTATAGCGCTTCTTCTGTGGGGCTTTCTGATACTCAAGAAAGTGGCATTAATTATCAATATAGAACAGCGATAACGTTAAACCCAAGTAACCGTTTATACGGTGCTTATTCCTATAACTCTGATGATATGAATCAACATGAAGGGATTTTAGTGTCCTATGACAAACTATTTTCTATTGACGATGCACATCATATCAATTGGTTTATTGGGGCATCGGCGGGATTAAGTGGTAACCAAATTCAACTCACCAATTTAGATAGCAGTTATCAAGACAGCAGTAGCAGTTACGTTTTTGGTGGTCAAACAGGGCTATTGTTTGATTTAGGCCATGACTTTAGTTCTGAACTTGGTTTTCGCTATTTAAAACATAACTTCAGTTCCAGTGCTGGTAACGACAACAGTTTGTCATTGTCCCTAAATGATAGCGAGCAAGTGTATTTTGGCATTGATTTTCGTTTCTAGTCCTAGGGAAAATTTACGCTTGAAAAAGTTGGATAGAAAAAAGCCCGCTCAATACTCAATTGTTCGGGCTTTTTTATGTGGTGAAATCAACTTAGCAAGGTATTAGCTATTACTTTATCATTAAATAACGGGATTAATTTGCTGCTGAAGATGTGAATAGCTTGTAAACACGCCTGTGGTTAGGCATGTTAATACTCAGGAAATTAACTCATAAGAAGCAGGGAATTATGACAAGGTTTAATTCAAGACTCACAAATGCGCTTTCTAACAAAAAGCCTTATCAAAAAGCCTATAAACTGGGATTGCTGGTGAGTTTATGCAGCACACCATTTGCGCTTCAAGCAGCAGACTTTACCGTTATCCATGCCGGGGAGTTACTTGCTGTTGCAGGTGAAAAGCCGACAACTAAGCAATCGATAGTGATTAAAGATGGTCAAATCAGCGCCATCAACAGTGGCTATATTGAGCTTCCATCCAGCCAAATAACTGAAGCAGATACCCTTGAATATATTGACCTCAAAGACAGCTTTGTCATGGCGGGTTTAATGGATATGCACGTGCATTTACAAGGGGAGTTAGGGCCCAATAATGACAGCGAAGCATTACGCATGTCAGATGCCGATGTGGCAATGAAAAGTGCTTATTTTGCAAATAAAACACTGTTAGCTGGTTTTACCACAGTAAGAGATTTAGGCGCCAAGCCTGAGCAGATTTATGCGCTTCGTGATGCGGTTAACAAAGGCTGGTTGGCAGGCCCTCGAATTATTGCTTCAGGCGGCGTCTCTGTCACTGGCGGGCATGGTGATGTGGATGGTAAGAGCCCTGATCTGCTGGATATGTTGACCTCTAAAACCATTTGTGATGGTCCCTTTGATTGCCGCCGTGCCACGCGCCGAGCGATAAAATATGGCGCTGATGTGATTAAGATTACCTCTACAGGCGGCGTGTTGTCAGATACCAATACCGGCACAGGCCAGCAGATGGCCAATGACGAGTTAAAAGAAGTCATTGATGCAGCGCATGCATTAGGGCGTAAAGTCGCCAGCCATGCCCATGCGGCTGAAGGGATTAATGCGGCTCTGAGAGCAGGTGTTGATAGCATTGAACATGGCAGTTACGCCAATAAAGAATCGATTAAGCTATTTAAAAAGTCAGGGGCTTACTTAGTGCCAACTCTGTTAGCGGGTGACACTGTGGTTCAAATGGCTAAAAGTGATGGCAACTTTATGTCTGAAGCAATTAAAGCCAAAGCGATTAGGGTCGGTCATGATATGCAAAACAACTTTGGTAATGCCTATAAAGCGGGGGTTAACATTGCTTTTGGTACAGATAGCGGCGTATCACGCCACGGCGATAACGCTAAGGAGGCTGTGCTGATGAGTCAGGCGGGGATGAGCAATCAAGATATCTTAGTCAGTGCGACCATTAACGCTGCTGACCTTATTGATATGAGCGATACTCTAGGCACGCTAGCACAAGGTAAGCATGCTGACATTATTGCAATGAAAGCGAGCCCCCTTGAAAGTATTGATGCCTTACTTGATATTCATTTTGTCATGAAATCAGGTAAAGTACATAAGCAATAACCTTGGCTAATCATTATCACCAAGGCTCCCGAAGGAGCCTTTTTAATGGATGGTTAATTTAGTCAACCCAATGCAGTACATCACGAATAATCGACCATCGCGGCACTGGTGTGGTTGCGCCTTTTCCTAGCATCCAATAATCATAAAATTGTTGCTGGTGGCCATCGACTCGGCGCAGTTTTTGCCAGTTATTAATGTAGTTTAATAGTGACTGATTAGTTTGTGCGACAGCATAAGCCACAGGGTAGCGATTTTTACCTTCTAAAATGGCAATGCCGTAGCCTGGGAAGAATAATGTCCAAGCTGAACCTGCTTCAGCGCTGATCACCACCGCATCGTATTTGGGCGCTTTTTGCCTAAAGAAATCTTTATAACCGTCAATTTTAACAAAATTAATATGAGGCAGTTTTTTCTTGGCATCGGCAATTTTATCATCATGTTCAACATAGGCGATGGTGGTATTTTCCATTTCGAGAATGGACTCATCAGTTTTGAAGCTATTAACCCGATGATCTTGAGTGGCAATGGCGATGTTAAGCTCTAGCACTGGTTCGCCATAACTAAGCCTGTCCATTTGTTTGATATCCATTGACAGCCCCGACATGGCGACATCAAAATAGCCAGCCTGTAATGACGCTGCGAGCTTATCTTTTTTGAACGGGATAAACTCTACCTCGACTTTCAAGTCCTCCGCCAACTTAGTGGCCATTGCAATATCAAAGCCCACTAACTGGCCGGCATTATTGTAGTAACTAAAAGGCACATTACTGGGAATGTAACCGACTCTTAGTAAGCCACGTTGGCGAATGGAATGGACGCTGGCGATTGCTTGAGTGGGCGTTTTACCGATTTCAGGGTATTGGCGAGTCACTTTCGTGGGCACTTTGTCAGCCACTTTCATGTTGGCGATCACCTCACTGGTGATATCAGGGCTATGTATAAATAATCCCATACCTATGCGGCAAACAACAATGGTGACCGCGGTACTGGCTAAAAGCCCAACCGACATTTTAATTAATTGCGGCGGACGAATTTTCAGTGTCCCTTGGAATAAGCACACGGTTAATAGGGTGAGGGCGAATAGGTTCATTACTGCGGCAATAGAGTTGAACTTGCCTGTGATAAAGCCTGACATGACAAATAGTTGGAATAAGTCTGAAGGTAGTTGCACTAAGTCCAACATAAAAGGAATGGCGACATACACACTACCAAATAAAGATAATAAGCCACTAACAGACAATGATGGCATAGCGCTGATATCAACAGGGGTGCCATTAAACCAGCCAGCAAAGTAGACAAACAAGATAACGGTTAATTTACCGATATTGGGGAAGGTAAATGCAATAGGCACCAAAATCTCAATCAGGGTGACGCCATCTTCAGTTAAGTTATTATGCTCACGCATAATTTGCTTACACTCAGCAATAATTACCGGAATAACAATAAAGATATTACCTGTGGCAAAGGCGGTAACTAAACTGGCTTTACTTATGTTAACCGTCTGCCTATAAGTGATTGGCGTTAATGACGAAACTATCCAAGGTAGCACTGCAAATGTGAGCAATAAGCACAAAGCAAAGTAACTAATAAGGTAAACCTGCATACTGGCAAATTCATCAACTCCCATAGTGCCAGCCGCCGATGCTGACATGGCAAAAATACCAATAGGCAACACTTTAACCAAGCCTTGGGTGATCCGAGAAAAGGCTTCTGTGATGGTATGCATGAAGGTTAACACCAGCTTTTTATTGTCGCCCTCCATACTAATTAACGCGAGACCCAAGGCAATACTGAATACCACCATGGCAGGAACATAGCCTTCCGCCATCGACTCAAACGGGTTTGAAGGAATATAGAGCTTAAAATAATTAATCGGCTGGGCAGGTTCGATAATACTGGTGCTGAAAAACGATGCTGATTCAATAAACGGAAAAGACAATGGCATTAACGCAGTGAGAACTAAACCGACTAACCACAGCAATAACATAATGGCGCCAGCGCGGCTAAAAATTAATATGGCCGTGCTTTTTTGCAGTTTGCCTATACCGCCAATAAGCGATACCACTATGTAAGGCAATACGGTCATTTGCATTAATAAAATAACGCCATTACCGATAGCGCTAAGCCAGCCTACGGACTCGCCAAAGAATATCCCCACAGCAAAGCCGACAAACATAGCCACTAGCATTTGGGTTGAACTGGTCATCGCAAGTAATTTTTTAAACACAGTTATGTTCCATTTATTATCTGGGCTTGAGGGTAAACTCACATTAACCGTTAGCAGGCTAATGTTTTGATAATGCTACAAAGTTGTTGCTCAAGTTTAATATTAACAGTGTTAGTTTGGATTAGGGATAATTTGTACAATAAATATCTTACTGAATTTATTTATATGCAGTGTTTTTGAAACGGCTAAAAAGCCACTGTAAATACAGTGGCTTTAAAGGGGAAGGGGGGGAGTTTCAATACAGATATTCAGAGGCTTAATGTGCCACTGGTATCATTAAAGCGGTTTTAATTTGCCTTTAGCGTCATTAATACACTGGTAACCTTTACCGCGCATGAAGTCAGCGAGTTCTGTTTCAATACGCTCAAAGCAAGCTTCACCTTCTTTTTCAAAACAGGTCGCGATTTGTACCGCATCAGCACCGGCGAGTAGGTATTCAAAGGCATCGATTCCGGTTTTTATCCCGCCAACGCCAATGATTTGTACGTCATCATCCAGCAGTTCACGAAAGGCGCGCACATTGGCTAAACCGACAGGTTTAATATAATCACCACACAAACCACCAAAGCCGCCTTTAGGCTTGATTATGGGTTGCTCAGTGTACGGGTCGATAACTAAAGTGTTGCCGATTGAGTTAATGCAGGTGATAAATTTTACTGGATATTTTTTGATGACATTGGCTGCTGCCACAAAATGTGACATATCAAAATAAGGCGCCAGTTTAATCCCAATTGGTTTATTGCCTAGCGCTGTTAGGGCAGCGAGTGCTTTGTCAGTTTGTTCAAAGTCATAGGCGACCTGCGCTTTACCGGGGATATTAGGGCAAGAGAAGTTAACTTCAATTAGGTCAACATCACTGTTTTGAAAGGCGCTGACCATTTCAATATTATCTTCAATGCTAAAGCCTGAAATGCTTACAACAACAGGTTTACCTAATGCTTTTAATTGAGGCACCATTGCTAAATAAGCTTTATAACCTAAATTGGGTAAGCCCATCGATTGAATCGAACCTAATGGTAAATCTTTATAGCGTGGCTCAGGATTGCCTTCGCGCGCTTCCATGGTACAAGATTTAGTGACCACAGCAGCCGAATGAGATTGGGCAATCGTGTGCAGTTCATCCCAAGTGGTGCACTTGGGGCCAGAGGCATTCATTAAGTAACTGTCTAAGCTAATACCAGCAATTTCAGTGGATAAATCGATGTTCATGAAGCGTCCTCTTGGTGGAATAAACAATAAAAAAGCATGTGTAAATTGCGAGGTAGTTTATGCAGCGGGACAATAGAGGTATTGATTAAAAACAATAAATATGACAAATGTGTGATTATTTTTTAAGAGTGTTAACTAGAGCGCATAAATGCTGCTGTTCTTTATGCGCTGTTCTTTATACCACCGAGTAAGGCGGCGATGAACTGTTGCTGTTAATCGCCACTTACGTTTATAGCTATTTTAATTTGTAAATGACCTCAACACGCTCCTCGACACTGACTTGACCGTATTGATAGCTTTCGGCCGTGTCACTTTGCATTGCCGCCATACGCATCATCACAGGTTGTACCGGCTGCTGAGTTAAGTAACGGATTTTCCAAACACCATCAAGCTCACGCTCAAACCCTTGGGCCAATGATTGGGCTTTTTGTTTGGCATCTTTAATAGCGGCTTGTCTTGCTTGTTCAATCGCTGCAGTTTCGTTTGATGATTTCAAACTGATATTTTGCACCTGATTAATGCCTTCTTCTAATGCGGAATCTAAAATGTCATTAAGCTTAGGCAACTGCTTGATGGTAACAATCACTTGTCTGTTAGCGCGGTAACCCACTAACTCTTTGGGTTGTTTCGAGGGGTAATGGTATTGCGGCTGAATGCTCAAATTAGCGCTAGATATCGCATTTTTATCGACTCCAGCATCCTTGAGTCGCTTGATGAATTTAGCGACGGCTTGATCAACAGCGACTTTAGCTTGCTTAGCATCATCTTTAGTTAGGCTGACTTGAACTGAAATTACCGCCATATCAGGGGCTATTTTTAAATGGCTCGTACCAACCGTTTCAATATGTGGAAAATTATAGTCAGCAGCAATAGCATTTTGAGACAGTGAACCAAATAGTAATCCTGTTGCTAGCAAACCATTCATTAAGGTTGTTTTTATAATGCGATGTGTTGATGTTGTCATGTCGTGCTCCAAACAATAAATGAGGTTGGTAGTAACCTTGTTATAGCTATAAACGAGAGCAAATTTGAAAAGGGTTAATTTATTGAATTTTATTTTTGACGCGATAAAACCTAATTAAGAAAAGTCAGTTTTTAATAAGCACTTTTTAGGCGTTTGGCGTTTAATGCAAAATATAGGCGTAAAAAAGCCTAGTTAAATTAATCGCTAGGCTTTTAGGTTAGGCATATTAAAAATGATTGCGGCGTTATTCTACTCGCTCACCATCAACCCAAGTTTCCAGCACCTTAGTTTTCCAAATATCTTTAGGGTTAATAGCAAAGATATCCTTATCAATCAGAATAAAATCTGCTTTACGCTTAGGGACAAGTTGGCCAATCATTTGCTCTTGATGGGCGGCAAAAGCGGCGTGGGTGGTAAATGTGGCTAATGCTTCGGTTAAATTCATGCTTTCGCGGCGATACCAGCCATCAACAGGTTGATTGTCGTGATCTTGACGAGTTACCGAGGCGTGCAGGCCATAAAAAGGATTTGGCGACTCAATGGGGAAGTCAGAGCCTGCGGCAATAATCGTATTGGCATTAAGTAGCTTACGCCAAGCGTAGGCGCCTTTTATACGGGCATTACCAATTCGGTCTAATGCCATGTTTTTATCACTTGTGGCATGGGTTGCTTGCATTGATGCGATAACATTGAGTTGCGCAAAACGTGGAATATCGGCTAATTGCAACACTTGGGCATGTTCTATGCGATGGCGTAAATGACGGCTGTTACTTGTGGCAATATTCGCTTGGTAATGATCCAATACTATTTTATTGGCATGATCGCCAATGGCGTGAGTATTGACCTGAAAGCCTGCATCCATCGCCTGTTGTATGGTATCGCCGAGATCTTTTTTTGAATAAAGTAATAAACCTTTGTGGCCAGCTAAATCGCTATAGTCTTCAATCAATGCAGCGCCGCGACTGCCAAGGGCGCCGTCGGCGGATATTTTTACGCTGCTGATGTGTAATTTATCTGAGCCTGAAGCCATCGGCCCTGCCTGCATCATCTTGTCAAATTCAGGGTCTTGAGCATCTATCATGGCGTACACGCGAATTGGCAGTTTATCGGCATAATCAAGTGCCTGATAAGCCGCGATAGTGTCACTGCCAATACCTGCATCATGGACACTTGTTAATCCCTGCTTAGCCAGCGAAGTAAGAGCTGTTAGCAGTATTTCTTGTTGCTCGTCGATAGAAGGTTGTGGGATTTTAGTAGTGATCAGGCTCATGGCATTATCAATAAATACCCCTGTCGGCTGACCATCAGCATATTTGATAATTTCACCACCTTCAGGGCTGGTGGTGGCAGAGCTAATACCAGCGATTTTCATCGCAGCGCTATTTGCCCAGCCAGCATGGCCATCAATGCGAACTAACCATACAGGGGTATCGGGAAAGACTTTATCCAGTGATGCAGCCACGGGAAAGTTTTGTTGTGGCCATAACACTTGGTTCCAGCCGCGTCCTTGTATCCATTGCATTGTTGGTTGTAATTGCCTAAATGCTACAACAGTTTCAACGGCTTGTTGTTCAGTCACGCTGCCACGTAACTGGGCTCGCATCAGGCTTAATCCATAGCTTAAAACATGACCATGCGCATCGATAAGGCCTGGTAGTAAGGTTTTGCCTTGTCCATCAATTCTTACAATACTGGTGTTAGTACTGTAGGGAAGATGTTCATTTTCAAGGTAGATTTTTTCAATGACATCGCCGTTAAATTGTAATGCCTTAAACTCAACTAATTTACCATTACTGACAGTGTAGCCATTGATATTATTGATAAGTTTACTTTGGGCAAGGCTTGTTAACGGGGGAAGGCAAAGGCAAGTAAGTAATAGTAATTTATAGTTCTTAAGCATGATTAAACCGGTCCATGTTCTTATTATTTGTGTTTTTAGCGTATCTTAAATACAAAATGCCACACTGTTACCAAAATGTTAACTGCTTTATTTTGAAAAGAGACCTTTGACTCTAGGGCTGTAGCACTTTGGTGGTTAATATTCATCTCGAAAGCGCAATGCTCCCTCTTTATTTAGTAGGCCGTTGGCTAAACCTTGAATATCGATAGTTGCGATGAACTGGTATACTTTAAATTATGTAATAGGTTAATATATAACAATATTTATATTAATTAACCTTATCGGTTTCAGTGAATTCCAACGCCAATGTCTTTTATGGCAAAGAGCTTCGAGAACTGAATAAAATGAATCGAATGTGATTTTGACAACTGTTTGGGTGTGCTATGGATTATGTTGCTTTATTTTTGGTGCTGGTTGGAAGCATCGGGCTGGTGTTATCGTTACGCCCAGCTTATGCCATCTGTGCTTATTCTCAGTTTAGTAATAAAGGCTGGTTGACGCTGTTATTGTTAATTGGATTATTTATTGTCAGTTACCTCAGTTATTTATCTTTATTATTTAGCTCTACCAGTGAGATTGATTTTATACAATTAGTGGTGGCTGGTATTTTCTTCGCTGGCGGCGGGTTTGTGTACTTGGTGACGAACCTAAGTAAGCAAACAATTATGGATATTGATGTGTTATTGCAGCAAAAGCACCATCAAGCGAACCATGATTTGTTAACCACATTAGCCAATCGTCAGCACTTTTATCGCCATATGGATCAAATGTTAGCGCTAAAAAGTGAAGGTTTTTATTGCTTAATGTTAGACATTAACAATTTTAAAATGATTAATGACACGTTTGGGCACCCAGAAGGGGACCGAATTTTAACAGTGATTGCCCAGCGGATCTTGCAAGTCGTACCTGAAAATAGCTTAACGGCCCGTATTGGCGGTGATGAATTTGCGATTATTATTCCTGATACCGCCAATCTGAATATTTCTGATGTGGCGAAAGATATTGAAACTGCACTATTAATTGACATTCCTTGTGCTGGACATTTGATTGTCATTGCCGCCAGTATTGGAATTTCTCAGTATCCAGAAGATGGGCAAGATAGCAAAACCTTAATTAAGCATGCCGATATCGCCATGTATCACGCAAAAAAGAATGAAATGCCCCATCAGTATTATCAATCTCATCTACCGACAACCACACTACCTGAATCTGTTTTAGATGTTGAAAAGAGTTAAGGGATCATTATTCTTAAAACTAGAATCGCGAGTGGTGAATATCGCTCATTCTGAAGAACCTAGGGCTCCTATTAACCAGATATGTATTTACCAAGGTTTTTAAATTATTGCGGTTTTTTGTTGTTAAGGCTTTAATTGGATTAAATCTACCCGCTCAAGCTGATTTGCTCTCACATTGTGGTTAATGAACTGCTATTCTAGTGACGAGATCATTGATAGAGAATTACTATGGAAAAATCAGCTTTTTTAGATGCCATGGGCGTAACCCGTTGGCGCAGCGCTGATAGCCAAGGCAAGCCGTATTTAATTATTCATGATGACGGTGATGATATTAGCCAGCATAGTTTGGTTAAAAGCGTGTTGTCGCTATTACATATTGATGAGTCACAATGTGAGTTTGATACTGAAATGGTCAAAGGCATGCAGGTGATTTGGGATATGCGCAAAATGCGCGTCCGTCCACGAGTGGCTTGGATTATTACCGATCCTATTGAGGCGTTATTGCAAGGCCATCAAGGTAAGAGAGACCTGTGGCAACAGCTTGGTTTGCAGCTTGATAAAACGGCTTCGATTGATACAGATAAGTCAGCTTAGAATTTAGTTACTGACATTGACGATATAAAACAGTGATTATTTAAAGCTTCGATTATTTAAAGCTTCGATTATTTAAAGCTTCGATTATTCAAACTTCCACTATTGAAGAAACCTTATGACTTCAGCTTCTCCTCAAACAAGTTTAACAATTTCGTTATTATCTCCTGAAAACACAGCTGCAATGTTTGAAATTGAGTCTGCTGCACATTCTCACCCTTGGAGTTTAGCAAGCTTAGAAGACTGTTTTGGCCGCTTATATCGCGTTTATGGAGTCTTTGATAAAGATGAGCTTATTGGTTTTGCCATTGTGCAGCAAATTGTCGATGAGCTGACGTTATTAGATATTTGTATTGCGCCGAATCAACAAGGAAAGGGTCTAGGAAAGCAGCTACTTAATCATGTTATCTATGATGCTAAAGTGAAACAGGCAGTGGTGGTGATGTTGGAGGTTCGACAGTCTAATCTTGCTGCAATTGGCTTGTATAATACATTAGGTTTTGTTGAAGCAGGTCGCCGCACGGGTTATTACCCAAGCGTAACTGGCCGTGAAGATGCTATCTTGATGGATTACAGGTTATTGCCAGAATAAATGACTGAATGAATCATATGCTGAGTAAATTAATATTGTTAAACCAATAAAGAGCGTTAAATGAGAGAGTCGTTAAGAGCCAAAATAATCCAAGTGTGCGATAAAAAAATTGCCGCCAAAGGCGATAATGTTGGTTTATCATTTTATGCCTTTTTTGCCAATAAGAACGATGACCCGATATTATTGATGGAAGCTGCGACTTGGTGGATTGAAACTCATCAACTTGATCATTTCGTTAAAGCCCATGTGATTAAAGCAATGGTTCAAGCTGGTAAGTAATACTATTAATAACAGACATTAAAAACGGCGCTCTAGGCGCCGTTTTAGTCTCTTAGGAAGCAAATAAAGCTTACTTCACTTCTTTACCTTGCGCTTGTAAATCCGCATGGTAGCTTGAACGTACAAGCGGGCCACAGGCTGCATGGGTAAAGCCAATCTCGTCAGCTAATGCTTTTAGCTCATCAAACTCTGCTGGTGGCACGTAACGCTCAACCGGTAAGTGGAACTTACTTGGTTGTAAGTATTGACCTAAGGTTAACATCTCGACGTTATGAGCACGTAAATCACGTAATACATCGGCGATTTCTTCGTTTGACTCCCCTAAGCCCATCATTAAACCTGACTTAGTTGGAACATCAGGGTGACGGTCTTTAAAGCGTTTTAGTAAATCCAATGACCACTGGTAATTTGCCCCAGGGCGCGCTTTACGGTAATGCATTGGCGCTGTTTCAAGGTTGTGGTTGAACACATCTGGTGGCTCAGTGGCTAAAATATCTAAAGCGGCGTCAATACGGCCACGGAAATCAGGCACTAAAATTTCAATTTTAATTTCAGGATTTAAGATGCGGATTTCACGAATACAATCAGCAAAGTGCTGTGCGCCGCCGTCACGTAAATCATCACGATCTACAGAGGTGATCACCACATATTTAAGCTTCATATCTTGAATGGTTTGCGCGAGTTTCTTAGGCTCAGCTGCATCAGGCTTTAGTGGACGGCCGTGGGCAACATCACAAAAAGGGCAACGACGAGTACAA
Source organism: Shewanella sp. 10N.286.48.B5 (assembly GCF_002874355.2). NCBI lineage: Bacteria > Pseudomonadati > Pseudomonadota > Gammaproteobacteria > Alteromonadales > Shewanellaceae > Shewanella > Shewanella sp. 10N.286.48.B5. The sequence goes on along the minus strand of NZ_MCVG02000001.1, from coordinate 2,850,454 downwards.
ATCGCCCCTAAGATCATAAAGGTGGCAGTACCGTGGTTAAAGCATTCAGCAAGGTTAGGGCATGAGGCTTCTTCACATACTGAGTGCAAACCGTTTTTACGCAGTGCTGATTTTATATCAGTAATTCGCTGGTTTGATGCAGGGAGTTTTACTCTTAACCAATCTGGTTTACGCAACATGGTTTCACGTTCAGATGGAACCACTTTAACAGGGATACGCGCGACTTTTTCAGCATCACGCAATTTAACACCGGGTTGTAATCTTTCAGGCCTATTCATTTTATTCTGCTAATCCTTGATGATGTACAAGTTCTTGGTAGCCTAATACTTGGCTTAATGTTTGAATCAGTTTGTCGCCAGCTTCAGTCACGGTTTGTGGGCCGCCTAAGGCTTTGCATTGCACCATTTCAAGTCCGGCATAACCACAAGGATTAATGCGCAGAAATGGTGCTAAATCCATATCGACGTTGAGGGCAAGGCCATGAAAAGAGCAGCCTTTACGAATGCGTAACCCTAATGACGCGAGTTTTCGCTCGTCAACATAGACACCGGGTGCATCTGCTTTGGCGTAAGCATTGACATCGTACATGGCGAGCATATCAACGATGCTTTGCTCGATATTATTCACTAATTGTCTCACACCGAGTTTACTTCTTTTTATGTCAATGAGTGGATAGACAACCAGTTGGCCGGGGCCGTGATAAGTGACTTGTCCGCCGCGATCCACTTGGATCACTGGGATATCGCCAGGATTGAGAATGTGTTCACTTTTGCCTGCTTGGCCTTGGGTGAATACCGGTGAATGTTCAACTATCCATAGCTCGTCGTTGCTGTCACTGTCGCGATTGTCAGTGTAACTTTGCATGGCATGCCAGACCGACTCGTAATCTTGGCGGCCAAGATGCCTGATATGTAACGTCTGAGTTTGCAAGGGCAAGCTCTCCCTCAAAAAAGTTGGCTTATTATACGCACCTATCACTGAAATAACATCAAAGTGATAGGTGGATCACGTTTTATACCATTTTGAGCGGTGTTAAAGTACGCGGTTTACACCTTCAATTGCAGCAAGATCTGTATAAACTTGCTCAATATGTTCTTTACTGGTAACAGTAATACGAATTGATACTGCGTAGTAGGTGCCTTTGCTTGATGCTTTGACTGTTGGCGCATAATCGCCAGGAGCGAGTTTTTGCGCTACAGCAACGATGCGATCAGCTAAGGTATCGTCAGCATTACCGATGACTTTGAATGGGCATGAATTTGGAAAATCCATTAGTTCGCCAAAGTTTGTTTCTAACATGTGTTTGCTCTCTACGGTTGAATGCGCCTGTTTGTAGATATTACAGCAGGTACAGTTGAAGCTGTTATCACTTCTATATGGGGTAATTATACTGTAATACAAGTCTGCGAGCAGCGTTTGATGGTCATTTTTACTGCGCCATTGTAATTTATTACCTAAGGCGTTAGTTTTGCGCTGCTGCTTCGATAACAATAAAGCCACCCGAAGGTGGCTTTATTGTAGATATCAGTTTGTTTAACTGACCATTTTGCTAATTATTTAGAAAATAGCTTAGCTTATTATTCACCAAACCAGCCTTCAAACATTTGCTTGAAGTAATCCATCAATTTGCTAAACCAGCTGCCTTCATTGACTTCATTTAAAGTGACTAATGGGAATTGAGCTATGTCTTTGCCATCTAATTGGAAGAAAACACGGCCAACAGTTTCGCCTTTCGCTAACGGCGCCGTTAGTGGCTTAGTTAGCTCAAAGTTTGCTTGTAAGTTTTTAGCTTGACCGCGATTAATGGTAATAGGCGTGTCGGTAACGACACCTAAATCAACCGTTTCACGATCACCATACCAGATTTTTTGGGTAACAAAGGTGTCGCCAGCTTTATATGGGGTAATGGTTTCAAAGAAACGGAAACCGTAGTTAAGCAGCTTTTTGCTTTCAGCTTTACGGGCTGACTCGCTGTTAGTACCCATCACCACGGTAATGAGACGCATACCGTCATTGGTTGCTGAAGACACTAAGTTGTAACCCGCACCTGATGTATGGCCAGTTTTGATGCCGTCAACATTAAGGCTGTTATCCCACAATAGGCCGTTACGGTTATATTGTTTAATGCCGTTAAAGGTGAAAGATTTTTCTGAATAAACACGGTATTCATCTGGCACATCACGAATTAACGCTGCGCCTAGCAATGCCATATCATAGGCGGTGGTTTTGTGATTATCAGAATCTAAACCATGTGAGTTTTCAAAGTAACTTTGGGTCATGCCCAGTTGCTTTGACCATGAGTTCATTAAGTCAACAAAGCCATCTTCGGTGCCGGCGATATGTTCTGCCATTGCCACACAGGCATCGTTACCTGATTGAATAATAATGCCGCGGTTTAAATCTTCGACCGTGACAGTTTTACCCACTTCAATAAACATTTTTGACGAATCTGGGAAGTTTTTAGACCAAGCTTTTTTACTGATGGTTACTTCATCATCTAAAGAAATATTACCGACTTTAACTTCATGACCAATAACATAACTGGTCATCATTTTAGTTAAGCTAGCAGGGTTAAGTGATTCATAGGCATTGCTTTCAGCAATCACGCGCCCTGAATTGTAATCCATTAGAACATAAGCTTTAGCGGCGACAGTCGGCGCATTAGGCATAACCATAGGTGCATTAGCTGCGTTGGCTGCTTGAGATGAAAAAGATACCGCAGAAAGCAACAGCAAAGATTTTAGGGGAGTGTTAACAATATTCATCATTAAATTGGCACATCTCTGGTCAATGTAGAAGGTGACGTCGTTTAGGGTTTATTTTTAACTTACCGTGTTTGATGTGCTAGTGAAAGCACCAACAAACGCATTTATCAAAAATAGCATAAAAACCAAGCAAGATTATTACTTTAAAGCACCTTTAGTAGGTTTAAATGAATAAACGACATAATTAAAAACATTATATCATTAGTCGCTGACAATTTGACATTAAGCTTCATTAACATAAATAAACTGTCAGGCAGGCTAATTTATTATTTTTCAAAAACTGGTTATTTTTTAGGGTACATCATATAGCTATTAGGGTGGCCATCTTGTTTTAGCTGCACTAATACTTTATTCGCTAAATAACGCTGTCCAATTGGCCCGAGTTGTAGGCGATAAAAGCCATTAGCCGCTTCAACTTTTGCCGGCACTTGGTACTTTTGTTCAAGCTCTTTTGCCAGCACATTAATCCGCAGCAGATCTTTAGAGGCCACCACTTGAATAAAATGCACGCTGGAGTCTTTTAGTTCATCTAGTGCCATTGATTCTGGTGACTCAATATGAATGGCTTCAATGCTGACTTTAGCGGTGCCTTGCTGCAACATACCAATTTTGTAGGCCGCTGCGTAGGATAAATCAATGATGCGCCCTTCATGGAATGGGCCACGATCATTGACTCTGACAATGACTTGTTTGTTATTAGCCTCATTAGTGACTCGCACATAACTTGGTAATGGCAAGGTTTTATGGGCTGCTGACATGGAGTACATATCATAGGTTTCGCCGTTTGATGTTAGGTGGCCATGAAACTTTGACCCATACCAAGATGCGCCGCCCGTTTGTTTAAAACCTTTCGCGCTCGACATCACCTGATATGACTTGCCGCGCACAGTATAGTTTTGCTGGTTTCCTTGGCGACTATAGGGCTCATACTTTGGGTGGGCATCTTCAACCTTACTGACATCGGGGGCACTTTTAGGGGCGCGATCATCTTTGAGCTGATAGCGGTCATCTTGGCTAGTTGGCGTCGGTGAACTTGAACACGCAGCCAATGCACCGCACAACCCAACCACGGCGAGACTAATGAGTGACTTTTTTAGCATGTCATATTTAATGTGACAGTTTATTTGACCGTTCATGTGAGTGCGCATCTTATTTGTTGTCATGTGCAGGGGCTGCACCTGAGTGGTACGCAGCTGCTAATTGCTGGCTAAATTGATATACCGCCATGGCATATAGTGGGCTGCGATTGTAGCGGGTAATCACATAAAAGTTATTAAGCCCTAACCAGTAGTCTGTTGCTTTGGGTTGCTCAAGTTTGATCAGTAATGCAGATTGCGAAGCATCAATATCTTTGGCAACCGCTAGGGATAAACTTGGGGTCAAGATATCAGCCACAGTTTGTGTCGGCTTGCCTTTAAGCCATACCTTGGCTTTAGGCGCGGTTTCAACGGTGTGATTTAATTTAAGGGCAACAGGTGCGCCTTTTTTCCAGCCGTGTTGGTGGAAATAATTAGCAACACTACCAATAGCATCCGGCTTACTATTCAATAGATCTCGGCGGCCATCACCGCTGAAATCAACCGCGTAGTGACGATAGCTTGAAGGAATAAACTGGCCATAACCCATAGCGCCAGCGTAAGAGCCTTTAAGGTTGTCATTATCTAATTGCTCTTCTTTAATTAATGACATCAGGTTGCCAAATTCTTTCCTGAAAAAGGTGGCTCTAGGAGGATAGTAAAAGCCTAATGTATACAGCGCATCTTGTACTTTATAGTTACCCATGTAGCCGCCGTAGTAGGTTTCGATACCGATAATGGCAACAATGATTTGCGGGTCAACTTGGAATTTTTCTGAGGCCTGCTTGATGGTTTCAGCATTTTGTTGCCAAAAGGCTAAGCCTTTTTCTAAACGGGAGTCAGTTAAAAAGATGGGATAGTATTGGTGCCAAGGTTTGGCTTCCCAAGGTTTGGAAATAGCATCAAGTACGGCTTGATTATGATTAGCAGATGATAGGAATTGCTGAACTTCTTGTTCGGTAAAGCCCTTGCTCACTTGTTCAGTGATAAAAGCCTGTTTTAGTGCGCTGACTTCTTGCTCTGTTGGCGGCGTTGGCGCCGCAAAAAGTGTTGTTGAACTGAGAAGTAATGCCAGCGCTGTTGCGATTTTAGTTGTTATTTGCATTTAAGGTCCTGTGTAATTGGACTACCGCTAAGTGATGTCAATTCAGCTGTGCGGCAGTTTTCCTTATTAAGTTATTTCATTAGGTTTGGCTGGGATTACCTATCCACAAAGCGTCTATGGGTTTGAATACTCATCAGAATGCCAAAACCTATCATCAATGTCATCATCGAGGTGCCGCCATAACTGATTAAAGGTAAGGGCACTCCCACAACAGGTAAGATGCCAGATACCATACCAATATTGACGAAAATATAAACAAAGAAGGTTAAGGTAATACTGCCTGCCAGTAAGCGAGCAAAGGAGGTTTGCGCTCGCGATGCGATCACCAAGCCGCGACCGATGATATACATATACAGGGCAAGTAACAGTAAACTGCCGATCAGGCCAAACTCTTCACCGATAACAGCAAAGATAAAGTCGGTATGGCGCTCTGGTAAAAACTCAAGTTGTGATTGTGAGCCTTGCAGCCAGCCTTTACCCCATAGGCCACCTGAGCCAATGGCGATTTTCGATTGAATAATATGATAACCCGCGCCGAGAGGGTCGCGCTCAGGATCAAACAAGGTCATCACCCTAGTGCGCTGATAGTCGTGCATTAAGAAGTACCACAGTACCGGTAAAAAGGCTAAAACCGCGGTCACACAACTGCCGACAATTACCCAGCTCATGCCTGATAAAAACAGCACAAAAATCCCCGAAGCGGCGACCAAAATTGAGGTGCCTAAATCAGGTTGCTTAGCAATCAGTAACGTAGGAATTAGCAGAATAACCAAACCACCGGCTAAATAACGTTTTTTCGGTGGTAGCGGAAATTTACTGATGTACCACGCCATAGTAATAGGGAAGGCGAGTTTGATAAGTTCTGATGGCTGAAACTCCATAAAGCCTAAGTTTAGCCAGCGCTGTGCGCCCTTATTAATGGTGCCAAAAAAGTGTACCCCAAGCAGTAGGATGATACCTGCCACGTAAATAGGTAAAGCCCAGCGCCTGAGAATTTCAGGGTTTATTTGGGCAAAGATAAACATGACAAATAATGACAAGCCAAAGCGGGTAAATTGCCTTTCCATCATGGCAAAGTCTTCACCGCTGGCAGAATAAATCACAAACAAGCCAAAAATCATTAGCGCGAGTAGGCCCAACAATAACGGTAAGTCTATGTGTAGTTTTTGCCAAATAGTCTGTTTGTGTGGGTGGTGTGAGGTATTCATTGTTCCACCATCCATTGATCTCGTAACATGTATTCATCCAATAGCGCCCGGGCGACAGGTCCAGCATTGACTCCGCCCCAGCCAGCATTTTCAATAACCACCGCGAGAACAATCTTAGGGTTTTCATAAGGCGCGTAGGCAATAATTAAGGCGTTATCTCGTAAAAACTCTGACACGGTATCAGCATCGTATTTTTCATCTTGGGCAACACTAAATACCTGCGCAGTACCGGTTTTCATTGCTGCGGTATATTTGGCATCAGTAAAGCGAGACTTATCAGCCGTTTTTCGCATCGCTTCGTTAATGATTTCCCAGTTATTATCATCGTTTAATTTTATTGGTTCACGCTCATCAATCGGGGTATCGATTTTAGCGGTGTCATCTTTAAATGATTTTAATAAATGCGGCGTATAACGGGTGCCGTGATTGGCTAAAATGGTGGCGGCATTAGCAAGCTGTAATGGTGTTGAGGTCCAGTAGCCTTGACCAATACCCACCGAAATCGTATCACCAATATACCAAGGCTGATTGTAACGCATGCGCTTCCAATCTTTTGATGGCATGATGCCGTTAGCTTCTTCGTAGATATCAATGCCACTTGATTCGCCAAAACCAAATTGGTTCATGAAATCAGCAATCTTATCGACACCGACTTTATAGGCTAAGTCATAAAAGAAGGTATCACAGGAGTCCATGATGGCACTGTATACATCAACCCAGCCGTGGCCCCAGCGTTTCCAGTCGCGGTATTTACGTTCGACATTGGGGATTTGCCAAAAGCCTGGATCCCAGATGCGGGTTTTTTCGCTAATGGCTTTTTGTTCTAAGCCCAGTAGTGCAATATGCGGTTTTACTGTTGATGCTGGTGAGTATTGGCCTTGGGTTGCACGGTTGATAAGAGGGCGTGATTTATCGTTTAGTAGTGCGTTATACGCCTTGCTGCTAATACCGTGAACAAATAAATTAGGGTCATAACTTGGGCTTGATACCATCGCAAGTACGCCGCCATCTTGTGGATCGATTGCAACCACTGAGCCGCGGCGACCATCTAATAGTTCCATAGCTTTTTGCTGTAGTTTTAAATCTAAGGTGAGGTAAATATCTTGCCCAGGCGTTGGCGGGGTCACCTTCAAGGTGCGGATCACCCGGCCACGGTTATTCACTTCTTCTTCAAGGTGACCAGGGGTGCCTAATAATAGGCTCTCATAGAACTTTTCAATCCCCTGTTTGCCAATATCATTAGTGGCGGCGTAATTTTTCCAGGTACCCGATTTTTCAAGAGATGCGCGATCACGGGTGTTAATTTTACCCACATAACCCAATACGTGAGTCATCAAATCTTCATAGGGGTAATGGCGTTTAAGGCCTGCTTCGACTCTAAAACCGGGGAATTGATGTTGGTTAACACTGAATGCGGCAACTTGCTCTTCAGTTAATCGGCTTTTGATGGTTAATGGTTTAAAGCGGCGATGATAACGTAATCTTTCAGTGATACTTTCACGCTCTTCTTCAGTAAGGGCAATAACCTCATTGAGTTTATCTAGGGTCGCAGTAATATCTTTAGACTTTTCTGGGATGACTTCTAGGGTATAAAACGGCTGGTTTTCAGCAAGCAGTTGGCCGTTACGGTCGTAGATTAAGCCGCGACTCGGGGCTACGGGCACAACGCGGATACGGTTGTCATTAGAGCGGGTTTCATAATCAGTGTATGAGACAACTTGCAGTTGATAAAGGTTAGACAGTAAAACACTGATGAGAATAAACACGCACAGGAAAGTGAACAAAGCACGACGTTTGAATAGCGACGACTCGGCAGCGTGGTCGTGCATGGCAATGCGCTTTTTTGGCGACACTTAAGCTTTCTCCGATGAGATTCAGGCTAATAAATTCAGATTTGTTATATTAGCTGAATTAGCTTTGCTTTTACCAGAGCCTTGACCAATAAGGTTTACTCTCTATGGTAGGGGTGGTTGTTATTTATACTCCATGCTCGATAAAGGCTTTCGGCAACCAGTACTCGAACTAATGGATGGGGCAAAGTGAGGGCGGATAAACACCAGCTTTGGCTTGCAGCAGCTTTGCATGCTGGCGCAAGACCTTCAGGACCGCCAATCAATAAACTGACATCACGGCCATCAAGCTGCCATTTGCTGAGTTGCTCGGCAAGTTGTGGGGTTTCCCAGTTCTTACCAGGCAAGTCTAGGCTTACAATGTGATTGCCTTTGGGTACTGCTGCTAGCATTAGTTCGCCTTCTTTTTGAAGAATGCGTGCTATATCAGCATTTTTACCGCGCTTTCCTGCGGGGATCTCAATCAACTCTAACGCCATATCACGAGGAAAACGACGTTGGTATTCTTCAAATCCGCGGGTTACCCAATCTGGCATCTTGGTGCCAACAGCAATCAGTTGTAACTTCATTATGCGTTGTTTTCAGACCATAGTTTTTCTAGATCATAAAACTCACGTGTTTGGTCTTGCATTACATGTAAGATTACGCCACCTAGATCAACCAGTACCCATTCACTGCTCTCACGGCCTTCAACACCTAATGGTTGTAAGCCTGCAGTTTTAGATTCAACGATCATATTTTCCGCAATTGCGCGAACGTGTGTTTTTGATGTGCCAGAGCAAATAACCATAAAATCAGTGATTTGTGATTGTTCTGCAACGTCTAATACCACAACGTCTTTGGCTTTCAGGTCATCGATTTTATCGATAACAAAATCTTTTAATTCCGTGCTCTGCACGTCACTTACCTCGATATATAAAAATAACGGGGCATTATACGCAAAATACCTATGCGAGCGCAATTGAAGCTGAAATTGATTTTAACAGCAGCGATTTTTGAGGCGGGAATTACGAGGGGTTAACGGTAAAGTTGATGTTGTAAAATATAGGCTTGGATGCACGCTGGGAGTTTTTTATTTAATGAGCCTTTTGCTAATTTCAAAGAGCCATCAGCGGAAAAATGAGTGCTTTGTGCGAGTAGTTTAGTGCTTTGGGTGGGTAAGTGAGTTTCGTTAGCCATTAACTGAGTCAGCTGCGCCCTTATTTCAGTAGAGGAGATATCTTGCAAGGTCACTTCAACTGGGAATATATTGCCAACTTTAGCCTCAATCGACTCAGCTTGCTGACAATCTACTTGCTTTTGTTTAAGCAGTTGCATCATCGGATGGTCATGGCTCGCTGACCAACCAGGGCGGCGACAAACCACCAAATGGCACAGGGCAAATAATTGCTGCCATTGATACCATGACGCTAGCTGAATAAAAGAGTCTGTGCCCATTATGAAATAAAATTGATGCTGGGGATAACGCTGGGTTAATAACTCAAGAGTGGTCACAGTGTAAGATGGACTATCACGATTAATTTCGATATCACACACTTCAAGCTCATCATATTGCTGACAAACTAACTCAGCCATAGCTAAGCGTTGCTCACTGCTAACTTTAGTGGTTTGTTTGTGAGGCGGGATATGATTAGGCATTAGCCAAATTTTGTCTAAATTGAGCTGTTGTTTTACTTCAATGGCAGGTTTGATATGACCATAATGAATGGGATCAAAGGTGCCGCCTAAAATCCCAATCTTCATGTTTGCAGTTCTATATGGGCTAATCGTCTGTGGGCATTAGGATCAAATAACAGACTTAAATGGCTGATAGCGGTCCAATCTTCTACCCCATGCTGCTTGAGGTTGCGCTCAATTTTTGAGGCAAAGGCTAGCATGTGTTCGATTTGACTGAGGCTCAGTCGGGTTAATGCCGCTTGATAAAAGGGTTTACGCTTATCCCAAATACGATGTTTAGACCATAAACTATTCAGTTGCTCGCCTTGCTCTACTGCAGATTTTAAACTGAGTAATACATTTAACTCTTTAAACAATGCCCACATTAGAATTGGCATCGCAGTGCCTTCAGCATTAAGCTGTACCAACATATGCTGGGCATGTTTTTGGTGGTTTCCTAGTAGCGCATCGGTTAACTGAAACACAGTAAAGCGCGACTGATCTTCAAAATAATCGTTTAAATGATCGCTGTGGATTGGCTTATCAGGGCTGAGTAATTGCAATAATTGCAAGGCTTGCTCAGCAGCCAACAAATTACCTTCAAACAAGTTAAACAGCATGGCTTTGGCGTCCATCTGCACCTGTAACTTGTAAAAATGAATGCGATTATCTAACCAGCGCTGGAACTGTTTCCCTTCAGGGGTAGCGCAAGGTAAATAAATACCGTCGTTATCAAGGGATTTAAACCATTTGCTTTTGGTTTCAGCAGATATCTTTGGCCCATGGATAATCAGAATAATATCCGGATTAGGATTTTGCATCATGGCGGTCAGCGCAGCAGAACCTTCAGTGCCAGGTTTTGCTTGGGGAAGCGTCAACTCGATGATGCGGCGACTGGCAAATAAACTCATTGATTGCCACTCTTGTTGCAAATCATTCCAGCTAAAGCTGTTGTCTTGAGTTAAATGTACCCGCTCTTCAAAACCTTGTTTTTTAGCTGCGCTGAGAATTTGCGCTTTGCAGTTTTCAATTAACCATGGGTCGTCACCAAAGAGTAAATAACAACCATGGAGTGTTTTGAGATGCTGATTTAATTGATCTGGGTAAACCCGCATCAATTCACCTCGATTGAGGCCAGAGTTTGGATAATATTATCAGCCGCTTGAATACGCATTTCTTTGACTAACATTTCCATTTCTCGGCTTTTTGCTAGTGCTGTACGCGGATCGTCTTGATAATCACGGCGAATTTCAGATACGAATCGCTGTGGCTCGCTGCCTGGGAACATAACAGTGTAATTAACCACATAAATAAGCTCATACTCAGCTACGTTACCCGTAGGATATAAAGATAGGGTAGCACGCTCTAGGGAGTCATTGATGAGGCTTAAAGTCGGTGTTTCATCTGATGCAGGTACGGTTGCCACACGGTGAATACGTAGGCGTTCATTAACTAGACGCGTGAGTTCACTGTATTGGTCATTGGAACGCAGGTGCAATTCTTCAAGTTCGGCAGGAATTGAATAGCTACGTTGTAATTTAAAGCCGCAACCAGCACTGGTCATAATGACGAGCGCCAACAAGGCCAAGTTAATGCGTTTAATTAGCATCACTGTTTTTGGCATCCTTTAACTGTACATGCATAAGATGGGTATTAGGTTACATCTTTAACTTTATGAAGGCGACGAATGACGAGGCTAATTGCTTGTCATTTGTCACCTTCAAGCTATCGTTACTTATAAATGATTAATTAGCAACGATGTTTAGCAGTTTGCCTGGTACATAAATCACTTTGCGTACGGTGACGCCATCAGTGAATTTTTGTACGTTTTCATCAGCTAAACCTAGGGCTTCTACTTCTTCTTTAGCAGCATCTGCAGCTACTGTGATTTTAGCACGCAGCTTACCGTTAACTTGCACGATAATCAGTTTGCTGTCTTCAACTAGTGCTGACTCATCAACTGTTGGCCATAGGCTATCTTCGATATCAGTTTGGTTACCTAAGGCTGTCCACATGCTGAAACAAGTATGTGGGATGATTGGGTAAAGCAAACGTGTTACTGCTGATAATGCTTCTTGCATCAGGGCTCTGTCTTGCTCATTAGCAGACGGGGCTTTTTGCAACTTGTTCATCAGTTCCATGATAGCGGCAATGGCGGTATTGAACATTTGACGGCGTTCAACATCATCACTGACTTTAGCAATGGTTTTATGTAATTCACGACGAAGTGCTTTTTGATTGTTATCAAGTGCTTTAGGGTCAAGTTCAACCACATCACCTTGAGCGATATGATCATGAGCTGTTTTCCAGAAACGCTTAATGAATCGATGTGCGCCTTCAACGCTTGATTCTTGCCACTCAAGGGTTAACTCAGGTGGGGCTGCAAACATCATGAATAAACGCACGGTGTCAGCACCGTATTTATCAACCATTTCTTGTGGGTCGATACCGTTATTCTTAGACTTAGACATCTTGCTCATGCCGGTATAAACCAGTTCATGACCTTCACTGTCTACCGCTTTTACTACACGGCCTTTATCGTCAGTTTCTTGTACTGTAACGTCAGATGGTGAAACCCAAACGCGGGCGCCTTTCTCGTTGTTATAGTAATAAGCATCAGCCAATACCATACCTTGAGTCAGTAAGCGTTTGGCTGGCTCATCAGAGTCAACTAAACCAATATCACGTAGCAACTTGTGGAAGAAGCGGAAGTATAGCAAATGCATACAAGCATGCTCGATACCGCCAATATATTGATCCACTGGTAACCAGTAGTTTGCTTTAGCAGGATCAAGCATTTGATCTGCATGGGGGCTACAGTAACGGGCGTAATACCAAGATGATTCCATAAAGGTATCAAAGGTATCAGTTTCACGCAGTGCTGGCTGGCCATTTACCGTGGTTTTAGCCCACTCTTTGTCAGCTTTTATCGGGCTTTGAATACCATCCATTACCACATCTTCAGGTAATACAACCGGCAGTTGCTCAGCTGGTGTTGGCATTACGGTGCCATCTTCAAGCGTAACCATAGGGATAGGAGCGCCCCAGTAGCGTTGACGCGATACCCCCCAGTCACGCAGACGGAAGTTCACTTGACGCTTACCTTTACCTTCAGCAGTCAGTTTGGCATCAATAGCATCGAATGCAGCTTGGAACTCTAAACCGTCAAACTCACCTGAATTAAATAGCACGCCTTTATCAGTAAAGGCAGCTTCACTGATATCCACATCGCTATCAGCAGGCTTGATCACAGCTTCAATGGTTAAACCGTATTTTTTAGCAAACTCATAATCACGTTGGTCATGGGCTGGAACTGACATTACTGCGCCAGTACCGTAGTTCATTAATACAAAGTTACCGACCCAAATAGGCACTTCTTTGCCGGTTAATGGGTGGATTGCATTAAGACCGGTCGCAACGCCTTTCTTTTCCATTGCAGCCATAGCCGCTTCGGTAGTATCAACGTTTTTACATTCTTCAATGAATGCAGCAAGCTCAGGGTTATTCTTTGCTGCAGCTTCAGCAAGAGGGTGACCACTGGCAATTGCAACATAGGTTACGCCCATCACGGTATCAGGACGAGTGGTATAGATATCAAAGCTATCGTCACTGCCAGCAACACCGAAAGTCATTTCAATCCCTTCACTGCGGCCAATCCAGTTACGTTGCATCGCCTTAACTTGCTCAGGCCATTCATCTAACTTATCGATATCGTTTAATAGCTCTTCAGCGTAATCGGTGATTTTAATGAACCACTGAGGGATTTCTTTTTGAACCACCTCAGTGTCACAACGCCAACAGCAACCGTCTTGTACTTGCTCGTTAGCCAGTACTGTTTCATCGTTTGGACACCAGTTAACTGAGGCGGTCTTTTTGTAGACTAAGCCTTTTTCAAATAACTGGGTGAAGAACCATTGTTCCCACTGGTAATACTCAGGGGTGCAAGTCGCGATTTCACGACTCCAATCATAACCAAAGCCTAATAGCTTAAGTTGGTTCTTCATGTAGTCGATATTTTCATAAGTCCATGGCGCAGGCGCAGTCTTATTATTGATTGCGGCATTCTCTGCAGGTAGACCAAATGAGTCCCAACCGATAGGTTGTAACACATTTTTACCTTGCAAACGTTGGTAACGAGCAACAACATCACCTATGGTGTAGTTACGCACGTGTCCCATGTGAAGTCGGCCTGATGGATAAGGGAACATAGAGAGACAGTAAAATTTCTCTTTGTTTGCATCTTCAGTTACTTCGAAGGTTTTTTTGTCTTCCCAGTGCTTTTGCACCAAGGCTTCAATTTCTGAGGGATTATATTGCTCTTGCATCACTCTATTCCGGCCAATGCCGCCCATTGTTTGATCTAGCGCTAAAAAGCGCGAGTAAGATCTGCATAGAATAAACTAGAAGTGATGCATTAAAAAGGTTCAGATGAAGGAGTATTTACTATGAGTGGACGAAGTTCAGCGTTATTAGCACTATATAAGACGCTTTTTGAGCAAGTTAAGAAACAATATGATGAAGATAACTCATTGACGGCAAAGAGCCTTTTTGCTTCTGTGACCCAGTGTAAAGATTATTTGCAATTAAAGTCAGCCGCCGATGCCGAGGAGCTTGCTTTAGCAGAAGATTTTTTAAAGCGTGACATCGCCAGCTACATAAAAGAGGAAAATGCCGATAACCTCAGTTTTAGCCCAACTGTCATTGGTATTGAAAACACCTTATGGCACTGGCTGGGTGAAATTACTGATCGCAGCCAAGTAGAGTGGCATGAAATTGCCCAAGACTTTAAGCATCAGGGTTTTTATATGTCAGGGGAGGTGATTAACCAAGGTAAAGTGATTTGTACTGAGTGTAATCATGAAATGAAAATTGAATTCCCCAGTATTATTCCAGATTGCCCACAATGCGATAATGAAATGTTCACTCGAGAAGCGCTAACGCCTTAAAGCGCTGCCTATTTCAAACAATAGCACGATTTTAGAGATTGTTTGAGACAGCAACTATGCTAGCTGACTTAAGTGGCATAGTGCTTTAGGTCTTATGTTTATGCAATAGTGTTTTATGGTCAATTTTTTATCGATTAACTGAGTTTAAAGCGCATATTTAGCAACCCGAGGTGCTAACTTGGTATGTTGGCGGGTTAGCTTCACTACTGGCCTGGGTGTACAAAAAATAGCAGTTGTCATCACGCACTTCACCATCGTCATTGAGATCATATCCAATATAGGTTTCAGGTGCACCTCGATATTGGATTTCCCAATCGTCCATCGACACAATCCATTTTTCGATATCAGTATTATCAAGATAACCGTTTATTAAACGGGTATTGAAACTGCCATCGCCTTCTAAATCGATATCGGTTAAATCATCACGACCTGGAACACTTCGGGTAGAAATACTGGGCATTTGCGTGCGTGCATAAACGAGGGTATTAGCTGCTTTAACGCTGCTCTGTAATTGTGATAATGCGTTAATTCGGGCTTCAGTGGCAAAGTTGATAAACTTTGGCGCAGCAATAATGGCAATGACGGCCAAAATGATAATGACCACCACTAACTCAATTAATGTAAATCCATTTGGATTGAATATATTTGGCTTAACTGGCAATGCTTGCTGCAATCATGGCCTCCTTGCTATTTTTTTCTGCCTTTGTTTAATAATAGTTGATTTATAAAACTAAATAAAATTATCAAGCTACATAATATGAGTAACGGTGTTTGGCCTATTCGCTTAAACCAAGTTTCACCGTCATATAAGGCAACGTCAGCCACTAATACTCCAGATTTGAACTGTGGCAGTTGGTGAGTAATACGGCCTTTAATATCGACCACAGCGGTAACACCGTTGTTGGTGGCTCTGACTAAGGGGCGCCCCAACTCAATTGCGCGCATTTGGGCTATTTCCATGTGTTGCAGTGGCCCGATAGAGTCACCAAACCAGGCATCATTAGACACTGTGAGTAAAAAATCAGTGTCTTTATTCACATTGGCGCGTAATTGCTCAGGAAAGACGATTTCGTAGCATAAAGCCGGTGCCACTTGATAGCCTAAAGCATTAAGGTTTTTTTGCTCATAGGTGCCACGTGCAAAAGATGACATGGGTAAATTAAAAAACGGGGCTATTGGGCGTAAAAGGCTTTCAAAAGGGACAAACTCACCTATTGGTAATAGATGATGTTTCTTGTAATCATTAATGCCACTTCCAACGTAATCGCCCTCAGTCTGCTGAGGATGATAGGCATTGCCCAATACAATTAATGAGTTATAAAAGTCATTTTGTTGCATGCTAATAATACCGGTAATGATGGCGCTATTATTTAAATTAGCCACCTTGTCGGTATTATGTAAAAAGTCTGCCACCATAGCTTCAGGCGCTGGAATCGCGGCTTCAGGCCAAATGATGATATCAGCATCAAAATTAGGCCGACTTAAATCCATATACTTGAGTAAAGTTGGCCATAGTGCGTCAGGCTCCCACTTCATACTTTGCTCAATATTGCCTTGTACTAAAGCCACTTTAACCGTTTCATTTCGTGGGCTTATGTCGGAGATGTGCGGCGCAAGGTAAGTGCTGATAAATATCAAAGAGAATATGATGATAACACTGGCAAAACGTTGATATAACACCAGTGCGATACTGCCACAAACCAGTGCGATAACATAACTTAAGCCTAATGCGCCAATTATACTGCCAAGCTCTGACAATGGCCCTTGGGTTTGACTGTAGCCTGCCCATAACCAAGGGAAACCTGTGAGAACCCAACCGCGCATCCACTCGGTAAATACCCACAGTGCGGGGAATAACCCTAAGTAACGAAAATAAACTTGCCAGCCTTGAGTTTGCTGATATTGGGACAGTTTCGCAGTGAGATAACCTGCTAGCGCTGGAAATAAGGCCAGATAAAGCGCCAATATTGCCATTAATGCCATTGATACTATTAGCGGTAAACCACCAAAGGTATCAATGCTGACATGTACCCAACTAATGCCAAATGCAAAACAGCCAAAGCCGAAGCTTAACCAATGAAAGAAGTTTTCTTTCGGGGTTAGGCTGCGACTTTGCCATAAAACAAACAGCATTGCTGCGGGGTAAAAAGCCCAAATAGCGTAGGGGGCAAAAGCAAGTGTGGTTGAAGCACCTGCAACAAATGCAGTCACCATTTTAATCACTGATGACTTGGAAAGTTTATTTTTTAGCACAGAGTTAGTCGTCAAGTTCTTCTAGCAGTTTTTGATCGGGTAACTTCACACTAAGTTGAATTAAACGTCTGGTGTCAGCATTGGTGACTTTAAACTCGATATTATCGATAACGACAGTTTCATTTCGCTCTGGTAAGTGACCAAATGCGTGTGAAACTAAGCCGCCTACGGTATCAAATTCTTCGTCGCTAAATTGGGTGCCACAAGCGTCATTAAATTCATCAATCGGTGTACGTGCTTTAATCATAAACACGGTGTTACTGATCTTTTTGATTTCGGTATCTTCTACTGAACTATGATCGAACTCGTCTTCGATTTCACCGACGATTTCTTCTAAGATATCTTCAATCGTCACTAGGCCGGATACACCGCCATATTCATCGACCACGATGGCCATATGATATCGCTGGGAGCGGAATTCTTTTAGCAGTACATCAACGCGTTTGCTTTCAGGCACAACAACCGCAGGCCTGATGACTTGATGCAATGAGAAAGGTTGAGCTGATTGTTTGAAACCATATTTAAGTAAATCTTTTGCAAGCAAAATACCTTCAATATGATCTTTATCCTCGTTGACCACAGGAAAACGGGAGTGTGCAGACTCAATGACTGTTTCTAGTAGCTCTTCAACAGTGCTATCGATTTGCAATGTGACTATTTGGCTTCGAGGGATCATGATGTCGCGTACCCGCAACCCTGATACTTCTAATACGCCATTCATCATTTCGCGGGTGTCTTCAGTAATTAAAGAGCGCTCTTCTGCGCCAGCAATTACATCAACTAAGTCTTCGCGATTTTGAGGTTCGCCCTGAAACATCTGACTAATTTTGCCAATCCAGTTCTTCTTACGGGCGTTGGTACTCGGTGGGATGTCGTCACTCATAATATTTTACTAAATCAAAATCAGCATGTTATATGCAGTCGTCTGATTTATTTACGCTTCCTTATATGGATTTGAAAAACCTAAGCCTTCAATGAGTTGAGTCTCTAATGACTCCATTTCTTCAGCTTCATTATCGATAATATGGTCATAGCCTAGTAAATGCAAGCAGCCGTGAATAACCATATGGGCCCAATGTGCGACAAGGGGCTTATTTTGTTGATTTGCTTCAAGTTCTACCACCTCAGCACTAATGATGAGATCGCCTAATAGCGGTAACTCAATCCCTGGAGGCGCTTCAAAGGGGAAAGACAATACATTAGTCGGCTTGTCTTTACCACGGTAAGTATTATTAAGTTGCTGGCTTTCAGTATTTTTAACAATTCTGATGGTCAGTTCAGCTTGCGCCATAGTGTTACCAAGGGCTGTCGCTACCCATAGCTCAAATTCACTTCGGCTGGGGAGCTTACTGCTGTCAGTAACGGCAATTTGCAGATCTAAATCAAGTTTAAGACTCATTATTTATTGCTCCGTCTTTACTGATCTCGTTGGCGTTAACGTCCACATTGGCCATTTGTTCATTAAAGGCCGTTTGACGTTGTTTATACTGGCGCTCTTTTTCAGCTTTTTGTGCTAGCTCTTTTGAATCAAAGGCTTCATAAGCTTCGACAATTCTTGCCACAATCGGATGACGCACCACATCTTGAGACATAAAGAAGTTGAAGCTGATTTCATCGACCTCACTCAATACTTCAATGGCTTGGCGAAGCCCTGATTTTTGACTGCGAGGCAAATCTATCTGGGTAATATCACCGGTGATCACCGCTTTCGAGTTAAAGCCGATACGGGTTAAGAACATTTTCATTTGCTCAACAGTAGTATTTTGGCTTTCATCCAATATAACAAACGCATCATTTAGGGTTCGACCACGCATATAGGCTAAAGGCGCGACTTCAATAATATTACGTTCAAGTAGCTTTTCAACTTTCTCAAAGCCCATCATTTCAAATAAGGCATCATAAAGCGGGCGTAAATAGGGATCGACTTTCTGACTTAAATCCCCTGGTAAAAAACCTAATTTTTCGCCAGCCTCAACAGCTGGGCGGGTAAGGAGTATTCGTCTTACTTCTTGTCTTTCAAGGGCATCAACAGCTGCGGCAACTGCTAAAAAGGTTTTACCGGTACCGGCAGGTCCCACACCAAAGGTAATGTCGTGTTTGGCCATATTCGCCACATACACAGACTGGTTTGGATTGCGAGGTTTGATGATGCCGCGTTTAGTTTTGATATGCAGGGTGTCATCTTCAGCCGATGATTCAGCTTCGAGGTTAATGACCTCCTGAATGGCTAAATGCACTCGCTCTGGCTCTAAATCTGGGGTGCTACCTTTAACAGTTTGGGTTTCAATGTATAGCTGTTTCAGTAAATTATTAGCATTAAAGGCATGTCTTGGCAGGCCAACGATTTTGAAATGATTATTCTTATGGATAATCTCAACACCTAAACGACGTTCAAGCTGTTTAATGTTGTCATCATATGGACCACATAATGAGGCAATTCTTCGAGTTTCAGCAGGCTCGAGGTATAAATTCATGGTAGTAACTTTAGTGGACAAAAATAATGCTCCAAAAGAAAAAGAATGCGAATAGGTATAAAAGTTAAAATACCACGGTATTAACTGAAAAGCACAATAAAGGCGGCTCGAGGCCGCCTTTATTAAATAATGATAAACCCGTTTTATGGCTAAATTAGCTGCCTGGGGTAAATTGGCTTACACCAATATCATCATCAGTTTTGTGTTTGGCTACGATATCTGACGGACGTAAACTTCGACGTAAATCCATCTCGTCTTCGCCACGAATAAATACGCCGCGCAGCGAGTTTGTATATACATCAACAATTTCAACATCCACAAAACCGCCAATACACTTAGGATCAGCTTCAAAGTTCACTACGCGGTTATTTTCAGTACGGCCGCGAAGCTCCATAGGGTTCTTAACTGAAGGGCCTTCAACTAAAATACGTTGAACAGTGCCTAACATTTGGCGGCTGTAGCGCATGGCTTGTTGGGTAATACGGTCTTGTAAAATCGCTAAGCGCTTTTTCTTTTCTTCCATGGTGACATCATCAGGCAAATCAGCCGCTGGTGTTCCTGGACGGGCGCTGTAGATAAAGCTAAAGCTGTGGTCAAAACTGACATCTTCAATCAACTTCATGGTGTCTTCAAATTCAGCATTTGACTCACCAGGGAAGCCGACAATGAAGTCGGAACTGATTTGGATATCAGGGCGCGCTTTACGTAAACGACGAATAATTGATTTATATTCAATTGCCATATGACCACGTTTCATATTAGTTAGAATGCGATCTGATCCCGATTGCACTGGTAAATGTAAGAAACTCACCACTTCAGGGGTGTCTTCATAAACATCGATAATGTCTTGTGAAAACTCAATGGGGTTACTCGTTGTGTAACGCACACGGTCGATACCATCAATTGATGCCACTAGACGCAATAACTCTGCGAAGGTGCAAATATCATCATCATGGGTAGCACCGCGAAAAGCATTCACGTTTTGACCAAGCAGGTTTACTTCACGTACACCTTGTTCAGCAAGTTGTGCGATTTCTAAAATGACATCATCAACCGGGCGGCTAACTTCTTCACCGCGGGTGTACGGCACTACGCAGAATGAACAGTATTTACTGCAGCCTTCCATAATAGACACAAACGCCGATGGACCGTCAGCGCGAGGCTCAGGTAGGCGATCGAATTTTTCAATTTCAGGAAAGCTCACATCAATAACTGCTTTATCGCCATTATTAATTTGGGTGATCATCTCAGGTAAGCGATGTAAGGTTTGTGGGCCAAAAATAATATCAACGCACTGAGCACGTTCTTTAATGGCTTTACCTTCTTGTGAGGCAACACAACCACCTACACCGATAATTAGATTAGGTTTTTTGTCTTTGAGGGTTTTCCAGCGACCAAGCTGATGAAACACTTTTTCCTGCGCTTTTTCGCGAATTGAACATGTGTTTAGTAGCAGTACGTCTGCTTCTTCAGCATCCTCAGTCAAGGTATAACCTTGATAATCGTCCAGCAAGTCAGCCATTTTAGATGAATCATATTCATTCATCTGACAGCCCCAGGTCTTTATGTGTAGTTTTTTACTCATCAGTTACGCCGTTCTATTACCACAGAAAAATAGCCGAGTATTTTAACTGCACAAAGGCTCGCTGGCTAGCCTTTGTGCACACTTAAGCGGCATTATTCTGAAATGACTAATACCCCTATATTTTCAGGGTGTTTATCTATTTGGGCTAACTCATTTGATTGATTGGTAAAATAGCCAAATTGTTTCGCCATTGTGACGTTATCTTGTCTTGCTTGAACAATTATTTTTTGCGCTAGCTCTCTATTAAACTGCGTAAGCATTTCCGTGGTTTGTTGATATAAGGCATAATCGAAGGATGAACGGTGAATAACCGTAATGGTTTCCATCGGTTGTACTTCGGCTTGTGCTGTCATTGGCATAATGGCTGCGCCAGCAACAAGCCCTGCAAGTAGCGGCATAGTATAGAGTGACTTAGTAAACTTTTTTACATAACTCATTAACGTATTACGGCTGCTTGTTAGTGATTTAAGGGTTCCATTATTAGATTGTACATAGGTGCTTTGACTGAACATACTATCCTCTCTTACCTTGGCATTTAAGGGGTTGGTTGCAAGGCATGTCATACTAGACAGTCTCAGTATAAGGTAAGGTTTGGTGGTTAAAGTTTAACCAGTGTAAGCAAGTGTTGCTCAAACTCAAGATAGCAACATATCGACACAATCGAGGCGTTACAGACACCTTTGTACATAGTTTCAATGACACTTATTGGCATAATAATCGTCACAGTCAATGTTGTTTCAGTATTACAGCTTTTTTAAAGGTAAATAGACAATGCATCAAGCATCGAATGTAGTTGAACATGATGTCGTCATCGTTGGCGGTGGTATGGTGGGCGCAGCTGTAGCTGTAGGATTAGGTCAGCTTGGCTTAAATGTTGCCATGGTTGAAGCATTCGCGCCTAAAGCCTATTTACCTGAGCAGCCGTTAGATTTGCGCGTATCAGCTATTAGTGTGGCCTCTGAGCAATTACTTGAACGCTTAGGTGTCATGGAGCAATTACGCACTATGCGTCATGTGGCCTATAAAGGTTTAGAAACCTGGGAGCTCGATGATTGCATTACCCGTTTTCATGCTGATCAGATCGATGAATCACATCTGGGCTATTTTTTTGAGAACCGCTTAATTCAACTGAGTCTGTGGCAGCAAATTGAAAAGATGGACAATGTGCATTGTTATTGCCCTGATAGCGTTGCTAAGTTCGAGCGTATTGAAATGAGCAATAGTGACGTAAAATCATTGTCTCAAGGAATTAAAGCGACCCTTAAAAGTGGCGTTGAATTACATGCATCATTATTAGTTGGCGCAGATGGGGCTAACTCACAAGTAAGACAATGGGCCGGTATTGGTATTACTGGCTGGGATTATGCTCAGTCAGCCATGCTCATTAATGTTGAAACTGACACCGCGCAGCAAGACATAACTTGGCAACAGTTTACCCCTCAAGGGCCACGCTCATTACTGCCATTACCGGGTAATAACGCCTCATTAGTATGGTATGACAGTAATAGTCGCATTAAGCAGCTTATGCAGCTCAATCATAAACAACTGGCTGAGCAAATTAAGCTTAACTTTCCATCAAGGCTTGATGAGAACTTTACCGTTATAGCTAGAGGCAGTTTCCCGCTCACAAGACGTCATGCCCAAGATTATTGCCAAGATAATATTGTGATTTTAGGTGATGCAGCCCATACCATTAACCCGCTTGCAGGGCAGGGCGTCAATATTGGTTTTAAAGATGTCGATGTATTGATTGCAACCATTGCCGATGCCGTAGGCAATGATAAACCTTGGTGGACAGCATCTTGTTTAAAGCAGTATCAATGCAAACGTTATAGCGATAATTTATTGATGATGTCAGCAATGGATGCATTCTATGCAGGCTTTAGTAATGATTTATTACCAATAAAACTGTTAAGAAATGGGTTGTTGAAACTGGCAAACTACGATAATCCGATCAAACAGAAAGTGCTTAAATACGCATTGGGTTTAGCGTAACTTATTCTATTTAATCAGCAATCACGCCTTCCCCCACCACGCAATTTCTAATGGCGGTTAACTATATTCACTGTGAACTTTTTCACAGTGAGGTTATCCCCATTCTGTCTAATTATCACAGTGTATTTGTTGAGTTCAGTTTTGAGTGTTAAAATGCCGCGCTTTAGCGCCTTCAAATCACAAAATCTTAGTCTATAACTATTAAGATGGATAAATGATATTGAAGATAACGCAGTCATTTAACCACTGAAATTGAGTGCTAATGAGTCAAATAAAACTAATTGTCGGCCTTGCTAACCCAGGTGCAGAATACGCCCACACTCGTCATAATGCGGGTGCATGGTATGTACAAGAGTTAGCGCGTTTATGTGGCGCCACCTTAGCGCCAGACAGTAAATATTTTGGCTTAACCGCCAGAGTCACTATTGATGGTAAAGATGTGCGTCTACTTATACCTACTACGTTTATGAATTTAAGCGGTAAGTCAGTGGGCGCATTAGCGAACTTTTTTCGTATTTTACCTGAAGAGATATTAGTGGCCCATGATGAGCTTGATATGGAGCCGGGCGTTGCCAAGTTTAAATTGGGCGGCGGTCATGGTGGTCATAACGGCTTAAAAGATATTATTGCTAAGCTTGCCAATGAAAAAGGCTTTTACCGATTACGTATTGGTATTGGTCACCCTGGAGATAAAAACCGCGTCAGTGGTTATGTCTTAGGTAAAGCGCCAGCGAGCGATCAAGAAAAGATGGACGCAGCAATAGATGAAGCGGTGCGTTCAACTGAAATATTGTTTAAACAAGACATGGCGAAAGCGATGCACCGATTACACACATTCAAAGCGCTCTAATTAGCCGCGCTTTGATTATTGATTTGACACAACTTACCACTTCCTAGGTGAGTTTAATTATATAAAGGTAAAAATATGGGTTTTAAATGCGGCATTGTGGGTTTGCCAAATGTTGGTAAGTCAACACTATTTAATGCGTTAACTAAAGCAGGAATCGAAGCTGCTAACTTCCCGTTTTGTACCATTGAGCCAAATACGGGTGTGGTTCCAGTACCTGATCCACGTTTAGATGCATTAGCAGCGATTGTTAATCCAGAACGTATTTTACCGACTACAATGGAATTTGTGGATATTGCAGGTTTAGTTGCTGGCGCATCAAAAGGTGAAGGTTTAGGTAACAAGTTCCTAGCTAACATTCGTGAAACGGATGCCATTGGTCACGTTGTACGTTGTTTTGAAGATGACAACATCGTTCATGTTGCTAACAAGGTTGACCCTGCAGGCGATATTGATGTTATCAACACTGAACTTGCGTTAGCGGATTTAGACAGCTTAGAGCGTGCTATCTTCCGTCAGCAAAAGCGCGCTAAAGGCGGCGACAAAGATGCTAAGTTTGAAGTAGAAGTACTTGAAAAAATGCGTCCAACTTTAGATGAAGGCCAAATGCTGCGTTCATTAGAGTTAAGCAAAGAAGAAATGGCTGCAATTGCCTACCTTAACTTCTTAACCCTAAAGCCAACCATGTACATTGCTAACGTATCTGAAGATGGATTTGAGAATAATCCACATTTAGATGCTGTTAAAGCCATTGCCGCGACAGAAAACGCCGTGGTGGTTGCAGTATGTGCCGCTATTGAGTCTGAGCTTGCTGAGATGGACGCTGAAGAGCGTGATGAGTTTATGGCAGACCTTGGTCTTGATGAGCCAGGGCTTGATCGCGTTATTCGTGGTGGTTATGAATTATTGGACTTACAGACTTACTTTACTGCAGGTGTAAAAGAAGTAAGAGCATGGACTGTGCCAGTAGGCGCCAGTGCGCCACAAGCTGCTGGTGTGATCCACACCGACTTTGAGCGTGGCTTTATTCGCGCCCAAGTAATGGCCTATGATGACTTTATCGAGTTTAATGGTGAAGCAGGTGCTAAAGAAGCAGGTAAGTTACGCGTAGAAGGTAAAGCTTATATCGTTAAAGATGGCGATGTAATGCATTTCTTATTCAACGTATAAATAGTATTTGTAGACTTTAATTAGTCAAACAAGCGGTCGAGGTTAACTTTTTTGGTCAAATATGCCGATTTGCTACGCAGTTTGGTGAACTTATAGCCGAACAGTGCCAATTGATGAAAATAGCTAAAAAAAGCAGTTGACCTCGATACGCTGAATAAGCATAATACGCCCCGTCCTCACGACGAGGGCAACGAAAGATAAAGTGGCAATGTAGCTCAGCTGGTTAGAGCACAGCATTCATAATGCTGGGGTCGCAGGTTCAAGTCCCGCCATTGCTACCATCTTCTCAAGATGTCAAACTAGAGATTCGCTGGTTAGTTAAAGCCGCAAGGTTTTAGAAATATGACTGGCTACCTTCTCAAGGTTAAATGAGCATCGTGTTCTGGATGTTAAACAGAGTCAGTGCGGGAGTGGTGGAATTGGTAGACACGCCAGATTTAGGTTCTGGTGCCGTAAGGTGTGAGAGTTCAAGTCTCTCTTCCCGTACCATTATATAGAAAGGCTGGCATTAGCGGGTTTTTCGAAAAAGCTTTAGATTGGGATATCGCCAAGTGGTAAGGCACCGGGTTTTGATCTCGGCATCCCCAGGTTCGAATCCTGGTATCCCAGCCATTTTAAAGTAAGTAGACAAGATTATTGGGATATCGCCAAGTGGTAAGGCACCGGGTTTTGATCTCGGCATCCCCAGGTTCGAATCCTGGTATCCCAGCCATCTTAGGCAATGTAGCTCAGCTGGTTAGAGCACAGCATTCATAATGCTGGGGTCGCAGGTTCAAGTCCCGCCATTGCTACCATGTTTAAAGGTAGATTAGTGGGTAACGCTATGCTACTTAGTTAGAAAAGAGCAACAACAGAGTTTACACTATATATAATTAGTGTATATTCTGAGAAAGATTTGATGCGGGAGTGGTGGAATTGGTAGACACGCCAGATTTAGGTTCTGGTGCCGTAAGGTGTGAGAGTTCAAGTCTCTCTTCCCGTACCATCAAATTTTTTCAATATGTAAACCTTCCTTTATGAAAAGTTATACATAACCAATTTTGGGATATCGCCAAGTGGTAAGGCACCGGGTTTTGATCTCGGCATCCCCAGGTTCGAATCCTGGTATCCCAGCCAAATTTAGCCTCACGGTTAAAGCAAGAGCCCGTCTTATGATGGGCTTTTTGTTGCCTGAAATTTATGATTTATCTTCTTATATTTATCCATTATCACTTATCGATTGAGGCATATGATTATTTTTGTATGATGGATAAGTCATACGTTCCAAATTATTACTTTCTAAATTATTACATTCAGAGTCTGCCCAAAATGCCAATTAATCCAATTACAGAGTCAATGTGGCCTGAAATCTATAAACTCCAATCGCAAGTGTATGTGGATATTGAACCAGAGCCGCTCGAAGTCCTTCGGGATAAATGGCAGCATTCTGCTCACTGCTGTTTTGTCTATCAAAATGAAGAGCAAAAGGTAATGGCTTATTTATTGGCTCATGTTTGGGCTAATAAAACGCCTCCTAAGCTCTATCAGACACTTTCTGAGAAAAAGGATGGTAGTCAGTTGTTTCTACATGATTTAGCGGTATCTGCTCTATTAAAAGGCTCTGGAGTCGGTAAGCAAATGGTTGAGCAGTTAAAATTAATTGCTAAGCAATACAATTACTCACAAATACAACTTGTGGCAATACAAGGCTCAGTCCCTTTTTGGCAAAAAATGGGCTTTGAGATTGATCATGAGCAGGCGGCTAACGCAAGTTATGGCCCTGATGCTAAGATCATGAAACAAGTGCTTTAATCAGTTTTACTTTTTAAGTCTTAAGCAAATAAAAAAAATACGGCCAATTGGCCGTATTGTTAACTGATAAAAATTAATTAATCATTTATCGCTTACTTCTGTCTAGCTGGGTAAGAAGTCGATCGCCCAAATGGTTGTCATTGTTGCAACATCTTCTGCAGGGAAGGTGATTGAACGTAACACAACCTTTAGTTGGCGCTCTAATTTGGCATTGTTAAGCTGGCTTGATTGAATATCAACCCGACTAATGCTGCCATTAGGCAGGATCTCAATCTCAAACATGACTTTACCTTTGAGGAAAGGGTCTTTACGCAGAGCTCGATTATACAAGGCATATAAACGTGCTTTGTTCGCCTCAAGTGTGCGGCGTAATGCTGCCTCTGAACGTTGGCTTCCCGCAGAAGCCAGTTGCTCTTCCTCGGCAATTGCCCCTTGAGTAGCTAACACTTCCTCTTCTGCCAACCTAATTTGTTGGGTGTTTTTAGTGCTTAAAGCATCTGACGCAACGGTTTGATTGACGGTAGAGGTGGTTAAACTCTCACTTTGGGTATTGGCCGAAGCTGCTAACATCTTACGTTTGACTTTCACTTCTTGCGCCTGCGTTTGTTCAAGGGCACTTTGAGATGCCGGCTTGATATCAAACGCTTCACGCATTGAAAAAAGCTCATCTTTCATGGCTGCTAGCCCTGAAGTTTGTGCTTTTTCTTTTGCGGCCTCACGGGTCATTGTCGGCTGTACTATTGGTTTTTCAACAGGTTTATCGACAGGTTTCTCTTCAACCTTTTCCGGTTCTTTTTCAAGTTCTGGCTCAGGTTCAGGAATAACTTCTGGCTTTTCAGGCACTGGAAGTTGTTTTTCTTTAAGCATTATTTTCGCTAACTGCGGTGGTAATTGCTCTTTAACTTCTCTTGGCACTTCAACTTGCTCAAGTAAAGGCACACCGATGCCGAACACAGCGTAAATGACCAGTAGTAACACTAAGATCTGTTTAAATAACCTATCTTGTTTACTGGGCTTAAATAAATCACCTATGTCGTTAAAGCTATTACCATTTGGGCTACTGCCATTAAACGAATGGGATAAGCTTGCTGCTGTCATGCTAACTCTCCTCAGCCGTTTTACTGGCTTGGCGTTCCACGGCTAATGACATATTTCTATATCCCGTTTCAGCACAAGCAGCCATAATTTGCTTTAACGCCATATAAGGTGTGCTGCTATCGCCAATAATGGTGACGGCACGGCCTTTTTCCTTTTCTGACTCTGTTAACTCAGTACGTTTACTCGCTTGGTATGTAAGCTCAGTAGTCATCGCTTCGATAAACTCAAGGTTTTCTTGTTCACTGAAGTTAGGCTTATCAGCACTATTTTGCCAAACAGCTCGCTCTTGGATAAGCACTGTATCTTTAAGTACTGTGATAACCAGGTTTTCAACTGGCAGTTCTTCAGCAATAGAGACAGGTAACTTTATCTTTTCGATATTTTGTAGAACGCGTACTTCAGATTGATTCACAATCAAGAAGAATACCAAAATCGTAAAGATATCCATCAAGGCAACTAAGTTAAGTTTGCCACCTGATTTAAAGCGCTTATGGTGCTTAGCAAGTCGTTTAGCTCTGGGTGATTGCTTCATGATTTGCCTCCTGTGGTTTCACTTACTTGTGTTTCAGCAAGT
Organism: Shewanella sp. 10N.286.48.B5; assembly: GCF_002874355.2. Classification (NCBI taxonomy): domain Bacteria; kingdom Pseudomonadati; phylum Pseudomonadota; class Gammaproteobacteria; order Alteromonadales; family Shewanellaceae; genus Shewanella; species Shewanella sp. 10N.286.48.B5. Next base: position 2,822,061 of record NZ_MCVG02000001.1, on the reverse strand, counting down.
GATTCTTCAGGTGCATCGCCTAATGAGATAAGCGGAAACAGTTCAGCATCGACTAGGTTAGCCGCAACCACTGCTTTGTATGAGCGCACGGTATCCATTGCAGTCACAATGGTCTGATAATCGATATCAGATTCAAGCAAAAGCACTATGTCATTTTTATCGATTTCTTGTTGTTGAAAAGTCAGTTTAAGGTCTTGTAAGTACACAGACAAAGCCTTGAAATCATAACCTTGTTCTGTTGTTTCAAAACGTTTAAGTAATATGCCTGCAGGGTAGTTGAGTTCAAGACTTTGCTGAGTAATGACCAGTTCCAATACTTTGGGTTCTTGATCATCTTCAGCTTGTTGAGACTCTGACATAACAGGCAATTGCAGATTTAGTATCCGTACTTGTGAAAATACCAAACTCAGTAATAACACAGGTACGAGCACGATCATCAAATTCATAAATGAAGTGATATCGAGTTCTGCATCTTCGGTATTAGGGCGACGACGGCGTCTCATAATTATTAGCCTCGGTCCGAATCCGCTTGCTTAGAAAATGACAGTGAATTAAGTAATTTAATGCCAGCCATTTCAATTGAATCAACAATAGTCGCAGTTTTAGTTTGCAGTGTTGAGTGAAATAGAATTAGCGGAATAGCGGTAATAAGACCAAATGCAGTGGTGTTCATTGCAACAGAAATACTGGAAGACAGCAGGTTAGCTTTTTCAGCTGGATCTGCACTGGCTACCGCAGAGAACGCGGCAATCAGCCCCATAATGGTACCCAGTAGACCAAGTAGAGTAGCAATATTGGCTAAGGTAGCAATAAATGGCGTGCGCTTTTCAAGTCTCAACATGTACTCCATGATGGTTTCTTCCATGGCGTATTCCACATCTTCACGGCGATTAGCTTGTGAAATTCTGACGATACCAGATTGCAAAACATCAAATACTGGGGCTTTATTATTTTGCGCATGTTGACTGATTGTCGCGACATCACCGCTTTTAAGTGCTTCTTTGATTAACGAGAATGCTTTTTGGTTAGTGCGATGAGCTGAACTGAGATATAACCAACGTTCGATAGTGATGGCCAAACCGACGACTAATACTAGGGCGATAGGGTATATGAACGGGCCACCATTTTGTAAAAATGCAATGATATGGTCGGTAAAACTCATGATATTTTCCTTTTTATAGAGTCGAACGAAGTTGTTTTTGACTCGTCCTAAATGTAGTTATTTTTTGTTACTGCTTTTTTGTTACTGCTTCGGGTTAAACTTTTATCTTGGTGAATACACCCTTTATTGTTTTGATGAAGTATTCACACTGAAATCACGTACCTCTTGTTGGAACTTTTTAGGGTTAATCGGTTTGAATTGCGGCAAGATGATTTGCATATTGTTATCTTGTATTGCTACAGGATTGGTTATGCCTTGCCAAGGCATGATGTAAAGCACTTTGGGTTGCTCTTGCGTGCCGGTCACTTTACTTTCAATTAATACGGGTTTGTTTGCTGTGCTGACGTTTTCAGCGGCATTAAGCTGGTCCATGCTAATGACTGATAGCAGCAAGAGTGTCATAACAGCAATAACAACTGCGTTCACACGGTATGTTGTCATCGGGGTTAATGAACTAACCATCTTATCCTTCTCCTTGTTGCAAATTGAGCCCAGCTCGCTGAATTTTTATTTCAACGCCAGCCAACCATCGCTGGGCTTGAACATCATCAGGTTTTAGCAATAAATAGGATTGATAATAACGTCTCGAATCCAATAGTTTTCCTCGGTATAGTTCGAGCAAAATAGCGAGGTTAACTTGTGCTTCTGGATAATTAGGCCAAATAGATAATGCGGTTAAATAATCTTTTTCTGCCTGTTCAAATTGACCTTGCTTTCTTGCTACAAGGGCCTTCAACTGAAAGGCGTAAGGGTTTTTATCGTTAACGGCAATGGCTTGATTTAACAAAGATTCAGCCTGACTAAAGTCACTTTTATTAATGGCGATTAAGGCTTTGTTTACTAATGCACCTGATAGGGTTGGCTGCGCCAAGAGTACCTGATCAAATAATGCATCAGCTTGATCAAATTGCTGTTGTTTCATCAGAGCAAGCGCATCTTGATACTGAGTTAACACCGTACTGGGTACATTGGTTAAACGTTGCTGTGCTTGCTCAGCATATAAGTTGTAATTGTTGGCTGTTATGTCATTTAAAGCGCCATTACTTGTTGTTTGCTTGTACGAGCTGTTCTCTACAGAGCCATTTACCACAGAGCTAGCATTGCCATCATCTGTGTTAACCATATCCACCATACTGCTATCTAGGGCGTCAATACCGTTAGCTTCGGCGTTTTCACTCGCTTGATCATTCGTCATCGTTGAGCATGCAGACAAGATCATTAGGCTGAAACCCAGTAATAACTTGATGGTGACATGAGCTGAAAAAAGTGTGTTATTCACTTTATTGTTCACTTTATTATTCACTTTATTGTTCACTCGCCTGTTTACTCTCTTACTTAAAGGTTTAGTGAATTGATTCAACGACATCATGTGTCACCTCCTGTTTGTTATATAACGCAGGTGACAGTTCAGTTAAGGTTGTGAAACTTTTGCCAATCCATTGGTCATAGATATTTTGCCAAGCTCGCTCAGTGTTACTGATATGAATTTCAATAGCCTTTTCCTCAAATGGATAGGCGAGCTCTTCAAGCAATATTTCGTACTCTTCCAGCGCTAATTCATCTAGGTCACTAGGGCGCTCAGAGTCCATAACATCAGCCGCTAACTGGCGATACATTTCAGCTAAGTTAAAGGTTGCTTGCGGCACATATTGTGCTCGTTGAAAGTCCAACACTTGCTGGTAATAATCAATAGCTTGTTTCATCGCGTCTTGTTTACGCTTCAAGGTTTTATTTAATGGCGCGGTTAGCTTAATCGCGATAAATGTTTGCTGGTGTGCTTGGGCTAATTCAGAAGCTGCAATAGAGGCAATTTCAATTTCTCGCCCAGCAAAGGTATTCGCTTTAGCTTGCTGCTTGGCGTGGAAGGTTAATATCTGGCGATACCAGTAATATTCCTTGTTGGGCTCGTTAGAAACTTGATAAAACTCGCTCATTTTAAGGCGTACTTCTTGTGCTACATCAAAAGGCTCAGGGTAATCTTTAGCGTATGTTCGATAGGTTAAGCGGGCTTTTTCGGTTTCGTCTGCTTTGAGGTAGTACTCCGCTGCAGTATATTGCGCTTCACGCTTTAGCGCTCCTTTGGGTTCATTGGCAACAATAATCAACAGTTGTTCAGCAGCTAATTCCCATTGTTCTAATGCTTCATATGACTGAGCAAGTTTTGCTGGGATTGATGCACTGAATTGATGTTTAGGATAACGCTTTTGAAATGGCACCAATACCGTAATAGCTTGTTGCCATTGCTGTTGCGAAAGCAAGATATTCGCCGCTTCAAACTCGCCACTGACTGCATATTTTGATTCAGGCACAGCTTTGCTAATCCGTAATAAATCGACAACAGCAAGTTGCGGATTGTCGTTCTTGTTAGCCTGTGCTTGGAAGTAAATGCTTGATGCTAATAAATCGCGCATTTCAACTCGTGATGTCGCTTGCTGCGCTGTCGGTGTTTGACTGACACTTAAATATTTTAACGCCAGATTATAAGATTGCTCAGCAAGGGCATATTGGCTTTGCTGATATAACCCGTGAGCATATAACTGAGTCACAAGTTGTACTTGTTTTAATTGAGTTTTAGGCAGCTGTTTACCGTGCTGTACTGGGTTGATAACACTTGATTTATCGAGGGCGATATAAGCCTGACGTTTTTGTACACTGGCTAATTCATCAGGTGTTTGCCGCGCTACTACCGCTATTTGTTCTGCACTTTTCTCAGAGGGTTGATTAATGACACCGTGAGTCACCAATACAAATTCGCTGAACTGGGCTAAATCCAGGTGGTTTTTCGATGCAAATGAATATTGGGCGCCGTGAGTTGCAAGCTCTAGAGCGCGTTTATCATCTGGGTAGCTGGCGATAAACTGTTTATCTAAGGCGACCCTCTCTTGGAGAACTACCTGAGTGCTATCCAAATTTGCATTAGCTTGATTTTGCAGCGGTGTTAGGATTTCTCGAATTGTGATTGTGGTTGCATAAGCCGCCTGCTTTTTGAGGGCTATCTGCTCTTGGTTTAGCTGCTTATTTGCTTGGCTTAAGTGATCAGCTTGTTGGTTTGCCTGGTCTGCTTGAACCGATTCATCAATAGAACTGATTTCACCATAAGCGATAGTTTTATAACTGTTAAGTGCTTGTCTAAATTGCTGGGCTTCAAAATTAGCATCAGCAAACAGGTATTCATCAGTGTGAATATCTTTGCTGAGTAAGCTGCTTGCCTGTGGCAGTTTTGCGAGTTGTAAGTAGGTACTTAATGCATTTGCTGCCGCTTTAAAAGCGCTTACTCGGCCAATGCCTGCAGGCTGATTTTGCGCGTTGGCGTAAACTCTGCGGCTATGCTCATCACTAAATGCCAGTAAATGAGGTAGTAACTCTTGTTGATGCTTTGCACTTGCTTGACTCCAAAAAGTGCTATTTAACCCGTATTGGTTAATATAATCATTTTTGAGTTTATGCATTGAAGCAAACTTACCTTGGCGCTGATAAAGCTCAAGTAAAGCCAATGAGTAACGAGCAGACCAAATGTTATCTTGTGCCAAATCGATATAGGCTTGATAGGCCAGCTCTGCATCATGTTGCAGCTCTTGTTTTAGTAAGAATTTTGCTAAGTTATCAAATAGAACATGTTGATAAATAGGTAAGTAACGCGTGTCTTGTTTTGATGTCACCAGTGCAACTAAGGATACGGATTGTTGCTGCTGACTGAGTGAAATACTTAACACTCGCTGCGCATCAATTGCTAGGTTTTGCTCGCGACTGCTCAAACTGGCAAAACTGAAATCCGTTGCGGTTAACTCATTTTGCTTTGGTTTATGGTTAGCTAAAATCGTATCGAACACGGCTAAAAAGGTACTATCAGCCTCAGGTAAGCGATTCAGTTTAAACAGTGACCAGCCAGACATATAAATGCTGTTGAGTAAATATTTATCATTGTTATCAGCTGATTGAACCTGTTTATAAGCGCTTATCGCAGCAGGGTAATCTTGCAAGTTGTAATAGATTTCGCCGCGCCTAAAGTTAAGCTCCGCTAAATATTGAGTGTTAGGGTAGCGGGATAATAACGATTCCATCTCGATTAAGCTTTCATCTAGCTGGCCTTGCAAATCTAGCGCTTTTGCCAGTTGATACTGCAGATGCTCGTTATCAGCGCGATTAGGGTAGCGCTGTAATAGTGTTTGATACTCAGCGATTAATTTTACTAGCTGTTGATCGTTTTGCTTGAATTGTTGCAAAGCTTTTTGCTCTGCAGCTAACGGGTTAACCCCTGTATCTTCATCAAGAACTGTGGTTTCAAGCTCACCAAACATTTGCTCTTCAAGATTTTCAGTCTTAATTTGAACCAGACGATATTCAACGTGTGTTCTGACTTCTGGGTTAGGTTCTAATGTCAGTAATTGCTGATAAATTTGCGCAAGTTTTTGGCTTCGCTGCGCTTTTGTCAGAGCAAGTGAGTCCAATGAAACTTGGGGTTGTTGTTTGGCTAAATCAGTTAATGTCGCTCTTTTGGGATTGTTATTAGCTTGAGTATCTAGGGTGCTTTTACAACCGCTGGCGCCAGCAATGATCATGCAGCTAACGAGTAGAGATAGCGTTGGTTTTGATGGGGTCATTATAATTTCTCCCCATTTATAACAGGTTGGGACATTTGCTCTAATACAGCCGCCATTTCATGGCGAGAGGCCAGTAATAACTGTTCAAGCTGAATTTGTTGCTCAGAAACAAAGGCTGAGATTTTTTGTTGAATTTGAGCTTTGGTTGAGGATTCAAGTGCTGCGATATTTTGAATTGTTGTAACCAGTCTCGTTTCTGCTTGAGCTTGGCGCTGCTCAAACGCAGTGGTTTGTTGCTGAGAATTGGCTAACTGAGCAAAGCGTTGTTGCTGCAGACTTACCAGTACGAGTTGTTGGTCGACTTGTTTAAGTAATTTTTTATGTTGCCATAACCTTTGAGGAAATTGCTGTTGCAACTCCCAGTTAAGGACTGCTTTAACGCGGTTTAGTCTTTGTTGATACTCTTCAGTGCTGCGCTGACCACGAATAGCCTTGATAACGTTTTCACTTTCATTGACGCGTTTAAGCCATGCTTGCTCTGCGTCATTGGCAAAAATATCTGCGTTTTCTTGTGCCTCAGCCTCAGTAATCATTTGTGCTAACAGCTGCTTTTGATTGGTTAACTGCTGAATCAATTCAGGATACTGGGTTTGGCTTTGCTGTTCGATGATGCGAGCTTGACGCTGTTTATTGAGTGTTAAGCTCTCTTTTATCCAGGCATTTTTTTGCTGCTGACGGTCAATACTGCTCGTTAGCAGTGATAACTCAGATAAGGTATCAATATCGTGTTTCAGCTCTGGATTTTCTAAGGCTTTTTGCAGCCATTGACCATTAGCTCCCGTTTGAGCGTTTACATTACTGTTGAACAATAATGGCGTTAATTCTGTTTGCTTAATATCGGTATGAAAGCGTGCTAAGTCAGCTAATTGTTCAACATAGAGTTGCTCGGCTTGTTGATAGCTATATAGGCTCTCAGAAAGTGTGTTTTGCTGTTTGATTTGAGCAGAAATGAGTAATGCTGATTGCCAACCGAGCTGGGAGTATTGATAGTCACGTTTTAATAAATCAAGCAATGCCAGTGAAGTGTCATATCGCTTGATCTGCTGAGCTGAGAAGGCAAATAGAAATAGTGCAGACTCAGTGTAAGGACTGTGCTCAGGAAAATCTTGTAATTGATCGAATGCTGCTTGGTATAGACCTTGTTTAACATACAGTTGGGCTAACAATAATTGAGCATAATCATTAATGGCTTGCTGCTGGATTTGTTTGTCTGCCTTTAATTCATCAGCTGTCATTATGCTTATGTCAGTGATTTCTTTATTAACATTTTTACTAGAAACTTGAGCTCGTTGTTGTGGACTCTTTTCGGTAAATAAGCTTTGCCAGAAATTCGTTTCAGTTGCTGCTACGTTTATGTTTTTAATGCGTACCAGCAGTGTTTCTGCGCGTTGATAATCCTTTGCTTGCATCAATTGCAGTGCTTGGTTAAGCATGACGTAAGCAGATAATGCTGACTTTGCAGTTAATTCAGTATCTGCTTGGTTTGATCCTGCGTATGACTCATCAAGTATTTTCGCTGAAGGAGTTACAGATGCAGGCCAATATGCCAATTGATGTAGGATCTGATATTGCTCAGCATATGAAGCAGGCAGTTGAGTGATATTAGCGAGGGTTTGCTGGGCAGCACTGTGTTTACCTTGCTCTATTTGTTGTTCTGACAACTGTAGTAGTGCGATAAGCTTTAGCTCATCAGCTGAGGTGGCAGTTTTATTGCCTTGCTTATCTTCGGTTGGTGGCTCAATACCTGCCAACTTATCGTTTGCTTGTTGTTGAATTAATGCTTGCTCGAACGTGGCCAACGTCTCAGTAGCTTGATGATGTAAACCGATGGATACCTGTAAGCCAGCTTCAAACAAATGGCTTTTTGCGGTATCAGCATCAAAGCGCTGTCTGTTTAGGCTAACTTGGCTTAATGCGGCGTTGTAATCACCTTCAAAATAAAAGTATAAGGCTTGGCGATAAAGTTTATTGCGCAGGTTAGCTTGCTGAGCAAGGGTTAAATTAGTTGCAGCCGTTGAATGAGCAACTTCAGTTGGTTGCTTATTTAGCTCATCAGTTGAGACATAAGCGGGCATATCAGCACTGATAGCTGCAGTTGAAAAACAGCCGCTAACGATAAGCAGTAATATCGCTTTTAGCTGAGGCGTTGCTACTGCATAGCGGCTAAAGTCAGGGAAAGCTTGGTTCATATTAACTGGCATAACCGTTATAAAACCCACTCTTCAACTTTCACATCTGCACGATAACTGGATTCATTATCTTCAAGTTTCAATTCCACCATCACGGTTTCATCTGTCTTTTCAAATTGATGAGTAACTGCTCTTTGTACGGTGCGACCTTCTGCATCAACACCGGTAAAAATAGCGGTAAGCTGATGCTGTCCCATTTTCAAATTGCCCATATAGACTTTTTGAATGCCGCCTTTTTCCAGTGCACGACGTTGGCGTTGGGTATATAAAAAACCGGCTACATTTTGCTGATTAATTTTTAGCTCGACACTGTCTAGGGTAAAAAAACGTCCAATATCCACTGACACAAATACAGCTATTTGAGTGCTTGCGGGGAACAATAAGTCTTCTTCAAGAATGAATAAATCACGATTTAATTTAATGACTTGGCTTTTGATGTTTTCAAGATCGCTTGCTACCTGACTCTGACTATCAGCGCTAACATTACCATTAGTCATTGCATTAGCACTCGCGTCATTATCAGTATTGGCTAACGCGGCATTTGGCTGCATCGCGCTCCAGAAAATGGCTATAAATAGCCCCAAAGTGAGCCATATTTTAAAATTTGTAGATGACTTAACAGTGTTACCCTGCGCTGTACCTTGTCCAGTACCTTGATCTGTGTTGTTCATATTTCTACCTTGAAAATGGGCTAAATCGCTAACATTACGCAAAATGATTAAAAGTAAACGCTATAAAAAGCGCGGATGACGTTAGCGGAAAAATTGTAAAACGGTTCGTTACCTACGCCACCATCAGCAGTGGGATCTCTAAAGTTGTTGTAGTCGAAGGTGATGTAGTCCCATTGAATACTGGCTTCTGAGCGAGTATCTCTAAAAGATAAGCTTTCAGGCATTAAATATGTGACACCTAGGCCTAAGGTTAAGTCATTAAAGTCACTTAACTCTTTATCGCGGGCTAGGTAGTTTTGTGCATCTTGATAAGGGAATAAGTCACTATAAAATTCAGCTTGAGTTTGCTGGTAGTAACGCACTTTAAATTCAAGTTCTAAGAAGTCACCAATAGGGTGGCGGTATCCGAGTTCGACATCATTAGCATCAATTTCCCAGCTGTCGTTGAAGTAGCGATAATGAAAAAATAACGCCGCGCGATAGGGCAGAAAGTAGCTTGCCGATAATTTGGTTGAAAACGAGTTACGAGTCTCTGGATAGATTTCAGACTGATAGCCAACACCGGATGGGTTAGTTGTATCTATGTAGCGTACCGTACGGTATGGGTTATTGAGGTAACCTTCGTCAGCAATGGCTTCAAAGTTAAGTTGCGCGGTTAAGTTGCGAGTTAAAATTTGACTTATGCCTGCGCGAATACGGTACTGCTGGCTTTGTTCTTCAAATTGGTCATCGCCATTGCGGCGTATTTCATTATCACCATATGACACACCAAGACTTAAATTGGTTAAATCGCCAAAGGTATCTTGAGATACATTAACACTAAAGGATTGTGCGAGGTAATCGTCTTCATCACTCTGGCGGGCATTAAAGGTCATTAAGGTCTTATCGTTGAGGTATTCGACCCCAATTTGGCCTTCATGGCGCTTTTCGCTATATGGACTTGCTGTACTGAGCACATCTACAGAGGCCGAAGAAATGCTATCGAGGTAGTAGTAGCCAGTAAACGCCAATGATTCTGAGGTCTTTTTTCGAAGCAATACCGAAGGACCGTCAATTTTCATCCCGCCGCCTTCATAGCTGTGATAAAGCACATCAGCGCGATCAGGCTCTAGCACTGCTGCTAGGCTGAGTGGCGAGCAGAGAATTAATCCTGTCAGTGTGGCTGTCTTTAATAAGCACTTGAGCATCTTAGTTACAACCACAGCCACCGCCTCCAGTTCCTTCTGCTCCGCGAGCAGACTCACGGGCCTCCAATACATGCGCTACGTGCATATTGGCAATGGGGTGCCTACCAAATCGCATAATAGGATCGGCAAGGTTTTGGCGTTCATAAGGTTTTACCCAAGGTTCTATGTCTAAACTTGAGCAGCCCGATATTATGAATAGTGACGACAGGGCCGTTATGAGCATGAGCATTTTTTTGATTGGATTCATCATAGGGTTACTCTCTGATCAGCTTTTTAATCGCAGCGGCGTATTTTTTCTCGTAACCGTCTTGATAACCTAAGAACACATATCGCACTTTGCCGTCGCGATCGACAATCACAGTCGTTGGCATGGCTTTTACATCGTAGGTCTGAGATAGGCTGTTTGTTTCGTCAAAAAAGATGTCAAAACTTAAATTAAGATCGGCTAGAAAGTCTTTACCTGCTTGGTTTTCTTGCTCAACATTGACGCCCCAAACGGCAACGCCTAAATCTCGATATTTGTCTTCAAGCTTTTGCAGTACTGGCATCTCTTTTCTACAAGGTCCACACCAAGATGCCCAGAAGTTAATCAGGATGATATTGCCGCGCTGCTCAGAGAGTTTAAGGTTCTCACCTTGCATGTTTTTTAAGGTGAAATCTGGTGCCATATCGCCTTCTGATAACGCATTGGCTTGAATCGATACACTTAAAGTAAATAGGGTAAACAGGGCAATGAACCCACGCTTAAATAACATCATTGATAATCCTTTTTTTCTTACTATTTAATTTTTGTTTAACTCTTTTTCGAGCTAGGTTGTGACCAACGGCTATAGATTAAAAATAAACAGCAATACCGGTAGAAAAGGTTAAATTGTGCGTCGTTTTTGATGAGCCTGTTATTTGAGTGTCAAAGATGTAGTCACTCATCGCCAGATCCCATGCAACCCAGTCATTGAGAAAAACACGGTAGTTAGCGGTTAAGTTCACCGTAAATTGTTCATCACCGGCAAACTCAGTGTTACCACCACCGACTTCAATGGAGAACACACTGTTAAAGACTAAATCTTCACTGAAAAATATTTCACCAGGCAGAAGGTTATAACCAATATTGAGGCCGTAGTAGGTCATTTCGCGCTCTTCATCTGTCAGTAAAGGCGCGGTATTAGCAAGCTTCTCAAAACTGGTATATCCGCCTTCAGCGACGGCATATCTGCCTTTGACATAAAAGTGTTCACTGATGTGATACCCCAGATGTGCACTAATCCAAGGGCTATTTTCAAAGTCCTCAATTGACATCAAGCCACCTTGAATACCGACCTCGAAATTTTCGGTATCCAATACATCATCGAGTACTTCGCGGCGCTCAACATCGGCTTTAACTCCGACGGTATTTGATTGGCTAGCTTCAGCTGAAAGTGCAATGGCGCTATAGCCCATGCCTAAAGTGACGATACTTAGGGTTAAACAAGATTTAATTGCGTTTTTTACCATGGTATTAATGCTTATTTTTGTTGTTATCGCTGTTTTCATCATTGCCTTCATTATTCCCATGCCCATTAGAAAAAGACGCTAAAGCCGACTTTCCAAGATTGAAGTTGTTCATTTTCATCTCTGTCGGTTAAGGCCAACGAGAGTTTATATTCGGCGCGTAAGATAAAGTTACGTGCGAGATGGTATTTAACCCCAACCGCTGCACTCATTAAGGTGCTTTGACGTGATTCAGAATCCGCGATAACACTGTGAGGCTTAGTGTTGATAATGCCGCCACCTATGCCAATGTAAGGGACCAAGGTAAATTCAGGAAAAGGATGGCTGTAAAGCATGGCTTCAAATAAGTCACTATCAGAAATGCTACCTAAGGCTTTACCTGCAGATATTTCAGCACTAAAAACAGGGGTGAAAACATAGCCTAAGTGCACGTTATAAAAGTTAGCGCCTTCAAGGTCGCCATACATTACGCCCGATTCCCAGTCTCTTTGCATAAAGGCTTCAGTGCCAATGACATGCTGGTTAACCGCTTCACCATGTTGGCTGAGTCCGCGTAAGTCATCTTCATGAAACCAACCTTCAATGCCACGCTTATCACGGACTTTGAGCCAAGATGTTCGTTTGAGTAGTACACTGACCTGTTCATGTTGCTCAACAACATGTACGACGGGATAGCCTGCACTTGGGCCTGAATGAAGCTCAACAAAGGGAACATCAATGGTTAACTGCGCCGCCGAGGATTCAGCGTGAGCAAGGTTGGAGTTCAATAACGTTAAACAGAGTAATGTACCTGCCAACATGAATTTGAATGGGCAGGCGAAATTAAACATAGTTTCCTTTTTGTAACATCATCAGTCCTTGTTTATTGTTGTTTTTATTTGGCTTTTAACTTTGTTGTTATCAAGGTTTTTCTTATCAAGCCGTCTCTTACCAAGGTTGCTCTTATTATGGCGGCTGTTATCAAAAGCCTTTTCGACTAATCTTGAGCGTAAAAAGGGGTGTTGTAATACTGAGCCCCAATATCTATCCATTCGCTTAATAATTTAAGTTCGTCGGCTGTCAGCATATTTTGATGGGTTTCATCATTCATGGTATTAAAAAACCTGCTACTGGCTCTGGCACCATTAGTCGAGATAATTGCTGGTACATTCACTGTGGTTAATACAGGAATTGGATTACCTTCGGCATCGAGTATCAATTCACCATCGGCATCCAGTTGATAAACCACGTTACCATCGGCATCTAGCACTTCGACTAGTTTGTCGATAACGATCCCATCCACTTCTTCTTGTTCGACATCATTAAAAAATAACTCACGATAACTCGTTAGGTGAGCGATTTGATCTATTGATGGAGCTGCAATCAATTCAAGCTGACCAGCTGGCACCTGGGCAAGGTTATTATCATCGACATTGCTATGGCACACGGTGCAAGTGTTATTCGCAAGGACCTCTAAGGTGTCTTCGTCTATGGCTAAACGAGGTAAATCCCAAAGGGGCTGAATATGTTCTTCATAGTTGATTTGAATGCGGCAATATGGGGTCCAATTATTAAAACATTCACTGCCATTTGGTGCAGGGGTTGTTAAGTTTTCATAACTCAGATTCATACTCGGGTTTGGCGCTGAGATAGCTGGATTAGTCCAAATATCATCGTAACGTAGGCTCGCCGATAGCTCTGCAATGCCATTGACCATGGCATCGGCCTGCGCCATGGTTTGACCTTGTATTGGAATAATATTGCTGCTGGCATTAGGGTATGCAGAGCCACCAATCGCCCCTGTGTTAATGCTGTCTGCTTGGGCATCATAACGGCCATGAGGTAATTGGCTGTTAGCCGTGTGACAACCCATACATTGCAGGGTTTCACCGGCTTGTAAACTTATCCATTGGCTGTGGCGACCACCAATGCGTTGGCCGTTGCTATCTAAGACACTGATGGCCAATGGCACATTTGCAGGGACTTTAATTTTCACTGAGCCGTCTGGCTGAATTGGGGTGTAGCCAATAACTTCGCGCATTAATTGATTTCGGCTGCGGCCAAAATCGGTATTGGCAATATCTCGAACTTCATCAGGTGGCATAGGTACGCCGCGGACGACTTTTAAAAAGCGCGCTGGTAATTCACTGGCTGGGGTTAATGAAGGATCGCTTAATCGACTAATACCGCCTTGATTACTGCTGCTGTCTTGACCATCAAAATCATATACGCTGCGAATGTGAATTGCCGCAGCGAGTTCTTGGTGCAACTGTGGATCAAGTTCATTACCAACCACTTGATCGGCGATAAAGGCTTTAGGTTGCGATGAAGGCTGCATCACTAACGCTTCAGTAATCACTTTACCTTCTTCGCTATTGGCGACTAACTGCTGAGTACCGTCGGCATCGTTAAGTAGCCAAAGCTCATATAAGGGATCGGCAAGTGTTAAGGTTTGATCCAGTAACTGTTCATCAGTTAATTGACCACATGCACGGATTTGTTCTTCAACAACAACCCGACAAAGATCCCAACTCAATAAATAACGTTGGCTGTTATCAGGTAATGGATATAAATGAGTTAAGCGCCCAGAAGGAGATAGCGCGTCTGCGAAGTTAAATTTAAAATCAAAACTGAGCGGTAAATCGCTTATGGCATTGTTAGTTGTGTTGTCGGTTTTGCCCGATACCGCAGTGGCTTGCTGGTTATCAATATACTCATCGATATTGATTGTCACAGGCCTTTTTTGATAACTCATTTCATCCTGTGATGACAGCAGCATCAGTATATTGCCATTTGGTAATTGCTGCGGTTTAACAAACTCAATTTGTTCATCTTGCTCATCGAGAGTCATTTGATGAGAATGCCAGCCAAACATTAATTCATTCTCGGTGCCATCTGGATTCATTTTGTAGAGGTTAATACCATGGTCGCCACCCATGTCATCCCAACGGCTATAGAGGATTTGACCATCTTGCAATACCAGTGGGTAGAAATCATGACTAAGATTGAAGGTCAGTTGCTCAATACCGCTACCATCATCGTTCATTAAATGGATGTTGAACGTTTCGTTATCGCGGCTTTCATCGAGAGCGGTGTATTGCGGTTTACCTTCATCGAGTAAAATGGCTCGTGATAAGCGCTGGCGGGTTGAGGCAAATATAATCCGTCCATCAGGGAGAAAGGATGCCATCAAATCATCACCTTGTTCGGCGGTCGTATCACTGTCTATTAATCGGGTCAGTGATTGGTCTGATAATTGGTAACGCCATATATTCCAACTTGGTTGCTCATCTTCGTCGGCATCAGCAATTTCTGGCGCGCGAATAGAGACTAAAAATTGTTGACCATCATCAGATACTGATAAATCACGAATATCTATGCGTTGGATAGTATCAGGATCTTCGGTGATTAAATCGGCAAAAAGTTCGGCGGTGATATTGGTAACGGGTGAGTCAGTAAACGCATTTCGTTTTACAAATAATTGTGCCCCAGGATTAAATTGGCTTGGGTTTCTACTTTGAAAACTAGCGGATTCTGGGTTGTCATCACTGGGCTGGGTAATGAGATCGCGCTGAATGTAAACCACAGGGTATTCAACTAAAACAGGATCAGGCTGTTCATCCTTAAGCGCTGTATCCGTGTTACAACCGCTAACAAGAAGAAACGCCATTAATGCTTGATAAATAGAAGCTTTATAGCCTAAAACTTTATTGTCAAAAGTTTTACGGCCTAATCCCTTTAAGCCGAAAAATGGCTTCATTTATTACCCTTAATATATAATTGTTATTATTGTTATCGTTACATAGTTAAAATGTAATAACTCTTGACATTATTGCCGCCTAGTCTCAGTGTTTCAATACTTTTTAATAAAAATTATTTTGCCAAGTAAAAAATAAAGTTAACAAAAATAAAAACAACAAGCTTTATGATTCCCGAAATACTTATCATTGTCTGCGTTTTTATAACTCTGCCGCTTAAGGCGTTTGTTGGCTGAAATAACGACAAGGAGACAGTATGAAGAGGCAACTTTGTACGGTGAAAAGTCAACGATTTTCAAATAAATTCAATGTGCTAAGAACGCAATTAAGACTGAATAAAACCCGAGCCTTTTTGCATAAATTAACACTAGGTTCAATAATTGTTTTTGCTCCTTTATCTCATGCTGGGACGTTAGAGCAAGCAAAGCAATTACATGATCGTATCGCCGGTGTTCCCGCATCTGAACAAACCCTCAATGATATAGCGCAATTACTCGACGATAGTAAACCGATAGAAGCGGCTTATTTAGCAATGGAAACCCCAGCTTTTTATTCCACGACTTTAAAATTGTTCGCCACCCCCTGGACTAATATCGATCAAGACAGTTTTGCACCACTAAATGATTACAGTGCAACTGTAATTGGTGCGGTACGAGATGACGTTGATTTCAGGCAGGTACTGCAAGCCGATATGGTGTATGTGGGGAAGAACAGCCTTAATTTACCAGCCTATAGCACCAGTAATAACCAACATTACCAATCATTAGAAGATCAGTTTATTGATTTAAAAGATGGCTTGGAGCGAACCAGTCAGTCTAGCTTAAATGGTTTGCCAAGTGATGCTACAGCAGGCGTTCTAACCAGTAGAGCGGCTGCCAAAGCATTCTTTTATTTAGGTACAAACAGAGCCATGGTGCGTTTTACCTTAATGAATCATTTGTGCACTGATTTAGAGCCCCTAAAAGATAATACCCGTTCACCCGATAGAATCCGCCAAGATGTTAGCCGCAGCCCTGGTGGCGATAGTCGCTTATTTATCAATAACTGTTTAGGTTGCCACAGTGGCATGGATCCATTAGCTCAAGCGTTTGCATTTTATCAATATGATTTTAACCTTGAAGCCGATCCGGTTGGTGATAATGGGGCTATTGCTTACAACCAAAGTGGCCAAGTTGATCCCGATACAGGCACCAGGGTGCAAGGTAAATACCATATTAACTCGACCAGTTTCCCTTATGGTTATGTCACTGAAGATGATGAATGGCATAACTATTGGCGTGAGGGGGTTAACCAAAAGCTTGGCTGGGATGAAACCCTTGAAGGTAAAGGCTTTGGTGCTAAGTCATTAGGTGAGGAGTTTGCTAATAGCCAAGCTTTCGCTCAATGCCAAGTAAAGAAAGTATTTAAAACCGTGTGCTTACGAGATGCAGAGTCCAATGAGGATATTAACCAAATTGCGGCGACCACTGAGTCTTTTCAACAAAACTCATATCAACTTAAGCGTGTATTCGCTGAAGTTGGCAAGTACTGCATGGGAGAGTAACGGTGAAATTATCTCAAAAAACCTTATCTAGCCTCTCGGTGCTGAGTTTATGTTTAACCCTCACGGCATGTGGCGGCGGTGACGTAGAAAGTAATCCGCCTCAACAGCAAGAACCAGACTCTGGCGTGTATACCGGTCCTGCACCTGCCACTGAAGACATTCAAAAATATAAAGTCTCATTGTGGGACAATATCTCAACTCAAAATCGCTGTGGAGCCTGTCATACAGAAGGAAATCAAGCGCCATATTTTGCCAGTCGAGAAGACGTTAACGACGCGTATGCTGCGACTAATCCGCTGGTTGATTTAACTGATCCTGCTTCATCTCGCTTAGTTGAAAAAGTGGCTGGTGGCCATAATTGTTGGCTAGACAGTGATAGTGCCTGTGGTGAAACCATGACTTCGTGGATCAAATTGTGGTCAGATGAACGGGTCAGTAGCGCCAATACAATTGAGTTAACCGCACCAGTCATTCGAGAGCCAGGTTCAAGCAAAAGTTTCCCAGATGACAGTGCGCTATTTAGCCAACATGTTTACCCCATTGTTAGCCAGTACTGCGTTGATTGTCATAACGAAGGAGCGACTTTTGCTCAGTCACCTTTCTTTGCCAGTAACGATATAGCTCAAGCTTACGAGTCGGCTAAAAATGTCATCAACATCGATGAGCCATCTCAGTCTCGATTAGTGGTTCGTTTAGGCAATGAGTTTCATAACTGTTGGACAAATTGCCAAGAAAATAGCAATGAAATGCTTGCTGCAGTGACAGCGATGAGTGATGCAATTGCTGTCGATGAAATTTCACCAGAAATGGTGGTGTCTAAATCACTACGCTTAACGGATGGTATTACCGCTTCAAGTGGTGGTCGATTTGAAACGGATGTCATAGCCTTATACCAGTTCAAAACTGGCGAGGGTTCTACTGCATACGATACCTCTGGTATCGCGCCAGAAGCGAATTTATCGCTGACGGGTGATGTTGAATGGCTCGGCAGTTGGGGTTTATCTTTTACTAATGGTAAAGCGCAGGCTAGTACCGCCAACAGTAAGAAACTCCATGATTTAATCACCTCAACTGGTGAGTTTTCAGTTGAAGCTTGGGTAACACCAAATAATGTCACCCAAGAAGGGCCTGCAAGAATCGTCACTTATTCAGCGGGTGATGATGCACGTAACTTCACATTAGGCCAGAGCCAATATAACTATGACTTTATGCTGCGCACTGAAGCTTCAAGCACCAATGGCGAACCAGCCTTAAGTACGCCAGATGCCGATGAAGTGTTACAAGCGACACTGCAGCATGTGGTATTAACTTATAACGCTACAGAAGGGCGAAAAATTTACGTCAATGGCAACTTAACTGAAGTTGCTGATGAAGATATTGCGCCGTTGGCATCTTGGGATGACAGCTTTGCGTTGATTTTAGGACGAGAGGCTTCAAACCAACATGTCTGGCAGGGTGATATTCGTTTGTTGGCGATTTATAACCGCGTCCTAGAGCAAGAACAAATCAGCCAAAACTATGATGTCGGTGTAGGTGAGAAATTCTTCTTGCTGTTCTCGGTAAGTCATTTAATTGATTTACCCAATACCTATGTGATGTTTGAAGTCAGCCAATTTGATAATTACAGCTATTTATTTACTGGCGCTTCATTGGTGAATATCGATGGTACGCCAGTGGCTGAAGCATTTGATATGCGTTCAGTTCGTATCGGGATTAATGGTAAAGAAAGTGCCCAAGGACAAGCTTATTCTAACGTAGATTTAGCCATTGAAAGCGGTCAGGCGTTAGCTGAACCTATGTCGCTGTCTGCATTAGGCACTATTATTGGTCTCGAAAAAGGTGCCAGTCAGGATGAGTTTTTCCTCACTTTTGAGCAAATCGGTGAACATGAAAATGTGGTTGTGCCTGGCGTGATAATCACACCTGATGAGTTACCAGCAAGTACCGAAACCGCGCAAATAGGCTTAAGAAACTTTGCTGAAATTAACCACTCAATGAGTGAGTTAACTGGTGTACCTCAGCAAACAACCAAAGTGTTTGATACCTATGCGCTAGTAAAAAGCCAACTGCCGAGTGTCGAAAATATCGATACCTTTATTTCTGCACAGCAAATGGGTGTGACGCAACTGGCAATTGCCTATTGTGATGTCGCCATTGATGACGATAGCTTACGCAGCGCTTGGTTCCCTGATATTGACTTCACGCAAGAGCCAAACGTGGCATTAAGCAGCGCAGAAAGACCTAACTTGCTCAACCCGTTAATTGGTCAACTTATGCCGCTGAATTTATCGAGTCAGCCAGATGCTAACTTGGTTTATAACGAGCTGGATTCACTCGTCAGTAATTTGTCTGTGTGTGGCACAAACTGTAATCCAGAGCGAACCCAAACTATTGCTAAAGCATCATGTGCAGCAGTGTTGGCAAGTGCTGTGATGTTGATTCAATAGGAGCGTAATGATGATAAAAATACCCACACAGATTACGACGCTTCCATTATTGAATATCGACAATCAAGCGGCGGCAAAAAAGAGTTTAAAAGGACTTCAACATGACTAAACGTACTCATCTTCACCCTGACAGTCCTTTATTGTTTTCCGATCATCGTAAACCCATGACTCGCCGTGAGTTTATCTCAACGGGCCTGGCAAAAGGTGGCCAAGCGGTCGCGGGTTTATCATTAATGAGCATGTTTGCTAACCCAAACCAAGCCAATGCTGCGTTGTCTTCTGACTTAGAAGCACTGCGAGACTCATGCGGTATTAGCGTACAAGGGGCGGGTAAAATTCCGTTTATCAGTTTCGATTTAGCCGGCGGCGCCAATATTGCTGGCTCAAATGTGCTGGTTGGTGGCGCAGGTGGTCAGCAAGATTTCTTGTCGACAGCAGGCTATAACAAGCTGGGTTTGCCCGGTGATATGGCGCCATCGATTGCAAACCCTGATGTTGGTATGTCTGATTTTATTAATACTGATTTAGGGCTCGCGTTCCACTCTGATTCAGCGTTTTTACGTGGCATATTGGAAAAGGTGTCAGCCGATACCGCATCACGGATTAATGGTGCGGTGATCCCTTGTCGTTCTGATAACGATACGGGTAATAACCCACATAATCCTATGTATGCTATTGCGGCGGCTGGTGCTAACGGCTCGCTGATGCCACTCATTGGCTCGCGCAGCACTGACTCTGGTGGCAACTCAATGGCAGCGGCTAATTTTGTCGATTTGAGCATGCGACCAACTAAAATCGATCGACCGTCTGATGTGACTGGGCTTGTGGATGTGGGTGATTTGTTTAACTTATTATCTCAACGTGATGCCGTAACGGTGATGGAAAGTATCCAGCGCATTAGCGCCCAGAAAATGGCTTCGGTGAACACTCAAGTGACTCGTGATGATGTGATTAAAGACTTAGTCAATTGTGGCTATGTGAAAAGTGCTGATTTAGCCGATCGTTTTGGTGATCCTTCGACGCTTAACCCTGTGTTAGATCCTGACATTGTGGGCCCAAGCGGTATCTTTACCATTAATGAATTTGATTCAGAATCAGAGTTCCAAAAAACCGCTTCTATTATGAAGCTGGTGGTCAATGGATTCTCTGGTGCTGGCACTGTCACTATGGGTGGTTTTGACTATCACACCGGTGAGCGTGGTACCGGTGAGTTACGAGATTTACGCGCAGGTCGTTGTATGGGCGCATGTTTGGAATATGCCGCTCGTCGCAATCAACCTTTGATGATGTATGTATTCAGTGATGGCTCTGTTGCCAGTAATGGCCGCATCGATGACTCAATGGAAGGACGAGGCAAGGGCGAATGGACGGGAGATAACTCATCTACAGGTGCATCTTTCTTCTTGGTGTATAACCCAGCGGGTAAGCCACAATTAATGGGCGCAAGTGCCGATCAAATGGCGCAAAACCAACAAATCGGCTTTATGCGCTCTGATGCCTCAGTGGATACCGCATCAGCTCCATCGGCAAATAACGTGAACTTGCTGGTGGATACGGTGTTGCTTAACTACATGGCACTGCATGGTGAACAAGGCCAGTTCAATATGGTGGCACCAAGACAAGGTTTGGGGAACAGTGCGATGTTAGATTCGCTAACAGCGTTTCAACCAATAGTTTGATTAAAATATTGGTTTATTTTACTGGTTAAATTGAAAGTCTCAGAGGTTTTATCTGAGCTTTTTTGTTTTTATATTTGTTTTTATATTTGTTTTTAAATTTGTTTTTAATTTTAACTGAAAACCAAAACTAGAATCAAAGTCGTGGCGCTTCGCCCACACCCGACGAAAGGGAAACAACAGCATTTCCCTTCTCGACATCCCTTGCCGCCCCTACGAAATTGCTCTTAAAAGCGAGCAAGCCTCATGCTTATTCAAAAATAGCTAACGCTTTAGATAGGCCATCCATGGCCAACTAAAGCTAGCCTGACTTCCTGTCAGGCTTACACTATTTTCTTCAACGCATTTTAGCAATTTCAATGGTGTCCTTGTGTCGGCTGATTCATTTGTTCAGCCCAAACTCTTAGAGTGTCTTTTTAGATTATGAATGTTCAATTTGAATTGAGGTAAGCAAGAAAATCGCGTGAGTCCAGACATGGATGTCAGGCTAGCTTTCGAGGGGAAGGGACGCCCCATCGGAAGCGTTAGCGATTTTTGCAGCTTAGTGAAGCAGGCTCAAAATATAGGTTAAAGCTGGATGATTCTCCGTTGGAAATTTTGCTTTTTAAATTTCGCCGGAGCGGCGAGGGTGATGCAAGAGGGAGTTGCCGTCCACTCCCTTTTGCTCTGGTGTGGGCGAAGCGCCACGACGTTGATCTTTAACAGCTAAGTTCATCAAAGAAAGAGTTTGGTATACCTATAACTTTTATATGTAATAGGAACTGTTTATAATCTAATAGTTTAAATAGTCTATTTAAAAGAGAATGCCAATGTTAGAGCAAAACACGGTAGGGATAAAAATTTCACAAAAGAAAGATAAACATCTTTACCAGTTAGCTTCAGTGTGGCTAGTTGTTTTTTTAGTTTCACTAGTTAGTTCGTGGATGGCTTTCAATATCTATCAATTAAATCCAGAACTCCTTAATCATATCCCATATGATGTAGACTTAATTGTAACAACGTACTCAGTTCCCCTCACTACTCTTTCTTTAATAGTACCTTTAGTTGGTTTAATTGCTCTGAATCATCGTTCAGAGCAAACAAACCAGCAGATAAAAACCTCTTTAAAACAGACTCAGATGACTCTTGAACAGAATTTATTCACAAATTATTTCAAGCACAAAGAAGAGTTTCATCATTTCTGTGAGAAATTAGAAAATGACTATCCTGGATACAAGTCCTACACACAACTTTGGATGTACGATCATATCTTTCCGAATTCTAGAAATGGGGATTATAAGCCTGTAACTTTAAAAGCAATAGGGGCTAAAAAGCCCTTGAACGACTTTATGACAACAATAAGAAATCATAAGATGACAGGTGTAACTGCTCCTGAGTTAAGAGAACAACTGGATGTTATTAAGAGTATATTTAATAGTGTTATGCCGATTTCTGAGGATATGATTGATGTAAGATTTGAAAAGGATCAATCATTTACGCGTTTCAGAGCTATTGAACTGATTTCTTATGTCCATAAACTAGTACAAAAATTTTGTATACTAGGATCGTTTGAAGAAAGGCACAAGGATGTTTTTGGCTTTGAATTAATGGAACGTTTGTATGACATAACTCAATTCCAATTGGCAAGTGGTCGCGAAAAGGAGCAAGAGGAATTTGTCCTATTAATTGAAGATGTTACTACTTTATTGGAGTTTAATTAAAAACAGAGAAAAATTGGAATCAGCATAAACTTACTCAAATAGCCCCCATTATTAAAGCATTTACTAATCCTGTTGTAGTCCCTCTGATACATGTAACGTCTGTTGATTATCAATAATAATCGCTTCATATTCTGGTAGCTGGTTAATTAGCGCCATGCCTTCTTGTAAGCCTTTTACAAATACGGCTGTTGATAGGGCATCAACGTAAGTTGAGTTTTTACCAATGATGGATACGCTGACCACTTTTCTGGCCGAGTCGCCGGTTTTAGGATTAATGATGTGGTGGTAGCGCACGCCATCTTCGATGAAGTAACGCTCGTAATCACCTGATGTTGAAATTGACTCGTTAGCCAGTGGTAATTGCACCGCTGTTTTTTCAGCGGCTCTAGGGTGCTTAATACCGACAAACCATGGGCGGCCGCGTCTGTCACCGAGCAGTCCTGTATCACCACCTGCGCTGACTAAGGCGTGCTTAATACCTGCAGCTTGTAAAATGGCTAAGCATTGCTTAACGGCATGTCCTTTAGCTATTCCGCCTAAATCAATCCGTACATCTTGGTTTTTAAAACGAACACTAGATTGTGATTTGTCTAAGGTTACTGCGCGGTAATCTATAGCTTCGAGGGCTTGGTTTATCTCGGGTTTCGCTGGCTTTTGTCCTTGGCGGTAATCGTATTGATAACCAATTGAGGCGTAAGTGATATCAAATGTACCGTTTGTCAGCTCAGCAATCTTGTGTGAATCAAGCAGCAAATCAAACAGTTCTTGATTAATGACAACTGCCTCTTTCCCTGCCAGTTGGTTGATTTTGCTTAATTCGCTGTCTGCTTTATAAGGACTCATTAATCGGTCGATGCGATGCATTTCTTGTTCGACAGCGATGATGAGGTTATCTGCAGTTTGTTTTTCATTTGACTCTGTATTCTTCTCTGCTTCTGAAAGCCAAAATTCAACATGAGCTTGGGTCCCCATGACTTCAAAGCTCTTTTGATGCCACTGCGCAGTGACTTGAGTGGATAAGATTAGGCCAACAAAACACAGTGAGATTAATGAGAAAGGCTTAAACATGGGTAATGACTTATTGTTGAATTATTTTTATAGCCAATAGGGTACTGAGTTATGGGTTATTAATCTAGATTGATTTATGCCAAATAACAGCCAATAAAAAACGCACTCGATTGAGTGCGCTTTTTCGATGTCGGTGCTAAGTCGAAGACCTAACTCAAAGACCTAAGCCAGATACCTTAAGTCAGCGACTAATTCAAATAATTGATTAGTGACGGAACATCGCAGAAATAGACTCTTCATTGCTAACACGACGGATCGCTTCAGCAAGTACTGCTGACATTGTTAGCTGAGTTACCTTTTCAAGTTTAGCGATCTCAGGGCTTAATGGCACAGTATCGGTAACGATAACTTCATCGATAACTGATTCAGCGATATTTTTCGCAGCATTGCCAGAAAATACCGGGTGAGTTGCATAAGCGAATACACGGTTAGCACCATGTTCTTTTAACGCTTCTGCCGCTTTACATAAAGTACCACCAGTATCGATCATGTCATCAACAATAATACAGTCACGGCCTTGAACATCACCAATGATATGCATTACTTGAGCTACGTTCGCTTGTGGGCGACGCTTATCAATAATAGCTAAGTCAGAATCATCAAGTAGTTTAGCTACAGCGCGAGCACGAACTACACCACCAATGTCTGGAGAAACAACAACTGGGTTATCAAGTTGCTTGCCTAACATATCTTCTAGCAGTACTGGGCTACCGAAAACGTTATCAACAGGCACATCAAAGAAACCTTGAATTTGCTCAGCGTGAAGATCGCAAGTTAATACGCGGTCAACCCCAACACTTGATAAGAAGTCTGCAACAACTTTAGCAGTAATAGGTACACGAGCACTACGAACACGACGATCTTGACGAGCGTAACCGAAGTATGGAATTACTGCGGTAATACGACCAGCAGATGCACGGCGAAGCGCATCAACCATAACGATAAGTTCCATCAGGTTGTCGTTGGTCGGTGCACAAGTCGATTGGATGATGAATACATCAGCACCACGTACGTTCTCATTGATTTGAACACTGATTTCACCGTCGCTGAAACGGCCTACTACTGCATCGCCAAGTTTGCAAAATAAACGGTCGGCTATTTTTTTGGCTAGTTTAGGGGTAGCGTTACCAGCAAAGAGCTTGATATCGGGCACTTTATGAACCTCAGGTGTTGGCTTTAAGTTAGTGGCTAAAAATGTGACTTAAGGATGTTGTCATCAATAAGCAAAAAACATTTCTAGAAGGTATTTGTTAATCTTGGTTTAAACGTGTCATCAAAGGTGACAGGTTTAAGCCTTTAGCAACAAAGCCGCTCATGGTCGTTGGCAGGTGTGCCAACGCGTCTAGCGCCGATTGTTGCTGTTCGAATTCACCGAAGACGCATGCGCCAGTTCCGGTCATTCTTGACGGCGCATATTCTACCAGCCAGCTTAAGGCATTGGCAACTTGGGGGTGCTTTTCTGTGACAAGCTTTTGGCAATCATTTGACCAATTTTGCTGCATTAAAGTATCGATTGCTAATTTAGGTGTATCGCGAGTTAAGTCTGGCGCTTGGAAAATTGCTTGGGTTGACACATGGACTTCAGGCACTATGACTAGGTAGTACAACTCTGCTGGTTGCACTGCAATAAGCTGTTCACCAACACCTTCAGCGAAAGCAGAAAAACCATTAATAAAAACAGGGACATCCGCGCCAAGTTCTAGGCCGATTTTTGCTAGGGTTGCATGGGGTAAATCAAGCCCCCACAACTTATTTAATGCCACTAATGTGGTGGCCGCATCAGATGAACCACCACCTAAACCGCCACCCATAGGCAAGTTTTTACGTAACCAAATTTGTGCGCCGCCCTGATAATTGCAATATTCTTGTAAAGATTTTGCGGCCTTTAGAATTAAGTTATCTTTTTCTGCGACAACTTTTGATAATTCTGAATGCAAGCTTATTTGTTTCGACTCAGTCGTCTGAAAATCTAAATAGTCACATTGGTCAATAAACTGAAACAGGGTTTGAAGCTCGTGGTAACCATCGGCTCGTTGGCCGGTAATATGCAAAAATAAATTGAGCTTTGCAGGAGCTGGCCATTCAGTGGAGATTGCCAAATTGTCTTTATTTGTTGTCATGTAAAAGCCATTCAAGTGGTTTTGTCATTTTGAGTCGAAGTGCCTATATAAGTACTTATATAACAGCGCATCATCAATAGCCGATAAACCAATATCGATTAGTTATTGGTTTGTGCTAGATTGGTTGTTAGCGCTTGCCATTGATTTATCTGTATTTTTATTTGTACATCAGCGCGATTGATTTGCAGTAATCTGGGCAGCTTAGCACCGCTTTGTTGCTGATAACTCATAAAGCTTACCAGCCAATCCCCGCCATTATCAGCACTGCTAAAACGTTTGATGCTGCCATCTGGATTATATTCTAGCACTTCATCATCAGGGGCGACTTGACCTGTGATCCAAAGCGGTAATTTATTAATGGGAATGGTCATGCCGCTGACGCGGTAGATTAGCCGCTCAGGGTTGTTGTCTGTGTAAGTTTTATCTTGAATGTCTAAACTGGCTAGGCCATTTTCAGACTTAAGTGACAATACAGTTGTGCCAATCATGGTGGTAAGGGTCAATTCATCGCGATCATATTGGCTGCTTTGATCGTGCAACCAAAATAAGTTGGTGCTAAATTTATCGCTGCTAGAACGAAAAGCCAGTTTACCTTGTAATTCCCATGCTTGGGCGTCACTGGGGTGCTTTACCTGTGTTTCTGAAAGCGTGTGCGGCGGACGAATAGAACAAGCCGTTAACAATAAACAGCTCATTAACAGTAAGTGCTTTAGGTAAGTTGTTAAAATTCGCAAAGGGACTCACTGGGATAAAAAAGCGATAAGGCATGATACTGGGCAATAAGCTGATTGTAAAAATGCTTTTATAAATAAAACTGATTTGATTAATTATTACTCCTATACTAGACAATATTAGCTAATGTAGATATACATAGCCCTGTTTTTCTTGGTGTATTTTGTCAAATGATGGATGATTTTGTTAACAAGATAGAATTATTAGAAAAAAAATAGATAATTATTCCGTTTTGTTAAGCCAATTGTGTTTTTAGTTTTACCAATTAAGTAGAATGACCTAATTAATGATCCTGCGAAGAACTTAAAACGAGTCACATGAGCCTAGTAGCAATCGGAATAAATCATAAAACCGCCACGGTCGATCTTCGAGAGAAAGTCGCCTTTTCACCGGATAAGATTCACGATGCGATGAAGAGTCTAGCTAGTCGAACTAGCTCGGGTGAATCCGTGATCGTGTCAACCTGTAACCGTACAGAACTTTATTGCAACAACGGCACTAAAGAAGACATAATCGAATGGCTAGAGGATTATCACAATCTTAGTCATGATGATCTCATGCCTTGTATTTATAGCTATGAGGATCAGGAATGCGTTAAACACTTAATGCGCGTGTCTTCAGGTCTAGATTCTCTAGTATTAGGTGAGCCACAAATTCTTGGGCAAGTTAAACAAGCCTTTGCGAAAGCTAAAGAGGCAGGCACAACGGCAGTTACTATTGACCGTTTGTTTCAAAACACCTTTTCAGTGGCTAAAAAAGTGCGTACTGAAACCGAAATTGGCGCCGCCGCGGTGTCAGTGGCGTTTGCCGCTGTCAGCATGGCCAAACATATTTTCTCATCACTAAGTACCACCAATGTATTATTGATTGGCGCTGGAGAAACCATTGAATTAGTTGCCAAGCATTTAAAAGACAATGAGGTTGCCGGTATTGTGGTGGCTAACCGAACGGTTGAGCGTGCACAGGCGATGTGTGAAGAGTTTGATGCAACGGCAATTACGCTGCAACAAATACCAGACTATCTACCTAAAGCCGATATCGTGATATCCTCTACCGCCAGTCCATTGCCTATATTAGGTAAGGGCATGGTCGAAAAGGCACTGAAACAACGTCGTCATCAACCCATGCTATTGGTTGATATTGCAGTTCCTCGTGATATAGAAGCAGAAGTTGGCGAATTAGACGATGCTTTCCTTTATACTGTGGACGATTTACACAGCATCATTGAACAGAACATGGCTTCACGTAAAGAAGCCGCCGAGCAGGCAGAAGTAATTGCCGATGAACAATCTCATATCTTTATGGAATGGGTGCGTTCGTTAGAGTCTGTAGACAGTATTCGAGAATACCGAAGCCAAAGTTTGGCAATTAAAGATGAATTAGTAGAGCGCGCCTTGAACAAATTAACTCAAGGTGGTGACAATGAACAAGTGATTTTAGAGCTAGCCAATAGGCTAACCAATCGCTTAATCCATGCACCGACACAAGCGTTAACTTCTGCTAGTCGTCAAGGGGACTTGAATACCTTAGGCCAATTACGTGTCACGCTTGGTTTGGATAAAAATTAAGGTAATAAAGCTAAATGAAAGAGTCGGTTATTCGCAAGCTGGAAGGCTTGCTTGAACGTAATGAAGAAGTATTGGCATTACTGAGTGATGCACAAGTTATTGCGGATCAAGACCGCTTTCGCGGCTTATCAAAAGAATATTCTCAGTTAGAAGATATTGTAAAAAGCTTTAAAGCGTTTCAAGAGGCTCAAGCCGATCTTGAGTCAGCGCAAGAAATGCTTACTGAAGATGACGCAGAAATGCGTGAAATGGCTCAAGAAGAAATTAAAGCAGCCAAAAAAGCCATTGCAGAACTTGAAGATGAATTACAAATCTTATTGCTTCCAAAAGATCCAAATGACGACCGTAATGCCTTCGTAGAAATCCGTGCCGGCGCCGGTGGTGATGAAGCCGCTATATTCGCGGGTGACTTATTCCGCATGTATTCACGTTTTTGTGAGTCGAATAAGTGGCAAATGGAAATCATGAACGCCAACGAAGGTGAGCATGGTGGCTTTAAAGAATTAATCGTTCACGTAACTGGTGAAGGCGTTTACGGTAAATTGAAATTTGAATCTGGCGGACACCGTGTTCAACGTGTACCAGAAACTGAATCCCAAGGTCGTGTACATACCTCAGCCGTTACCGTGGTTGTATTACCAGAAGTGCCAGAAGCAGAGCAGATTTCAATTAATCCAGCAGATTTAAAAGTCGATACCTTCCGCGCATCTGGCGCAGGTGGTCAGCACGTCAACAAAACCGATTCAGCCATTCGTATTACTCACGTACCGTCAGGTATTGTGGTGGAATGTCAGGATCAACGCTCGCAACATAAAAACCGTGCCCAAGCCATGAGTGTGCTTTCAGCGCGCTTACAAGCGGTTGAAGATGAAAAGCGTCGTAGCGAAGAAGAATCAACCCGCCGTAATCTAGTGGCAAGTGGTGACCGTTCTGAACGTATTCGAACTTACAACTTCCCACAAGGTCGTATGAGTGAGCACCGCATTAATTTAACGCTATACCGCTTAAATGAAATCATGGAAGGCGACTTAAACGCTATTATTGAGCCATTAATGCAAGAGGAACAAGCGGACTTGCTTGCTGCATTAGCTGACGACTAAGGAGTAACCTTGTCACAGTCTTCTTTCTCTACCATTGCGGAGTCTTTGCAATGGGCTTACAGTTTATTGGTCGATTCATCTGAATCGGCCAATATCGATGCAGAAGCCTTGCTTCTGCATTGCATCAATAAGCAGCGTAGCTTCATTTATACTTGGCCTGAAAAAGTCCTCACCACAGATCAATTCAAAGCTTATAAAGCCATGGTCGAAAAGCGCCAGCAAGGTGTGCCTGTGGCACATATTATTGGTGAACGTGAATTTTGGTCATTGCCATTTATTGTTAACGCCACCACCTTGATCCCGCGTCCTGATACTGAAATTTTAGTAGAAACCGCGTTAAATTTGCCTGTAGCGGAAACGGCTAAGGTACTGGATTTAGGTACGGGAACAGGCGCGATAGCATTGTCATTGGCATCTGAGCGACCACAATGGCAAGTCACAGCCGTTGATAAAGTCACTGATGCGGTAGAACTTGCTAAAGCCAACCGGCAAAACTTAAATCTCACTCAAGTTGAAATTTTACAATCAGATTGGTTTAGTGCAATTGAAGGCCGGCAATTTCAATTAATTGTCTCAAACCCTCCTTATATTGACGAAGCCGATGAGCATTTAGCCATGGGTGATGTGCGCTTTGAACCATCAAGTGCATTGACCGCAGGTGACGCAGGTTTTGCTGATTTATTTCATATCGCAACCTATGCGCGGGCTTACTTATCTGAAGGTGGCTATTTACTGCTGGAGCACGGCTTTGAACAGGCGCTGGTCGTAAGACAAAAGCTCATTGAACTTGGTTATGACAATGTCGCAACCGTGCGAGACTTTGGCAGTAATGACCGTTGCACCTTAGGTCAATGGAACAAGGTTTAAGCCACTTGCAACCGCCATTTTTTCGTTCGTTAATCATTGGCAGTGATCCATCGCGTTAATTGCCCAGTTAATACTGAGTTAGTTGCTGATTTACTCATGTAGTGACTGGCCTAATGGGGCGATTTTCACAACATTGCTAATAAGCCGCCAGATCGAGTAAACTAGCGGCCATTTTATCGGTAGCTCAAAGAGAAAAACAATAATGGAAACCTTTTACAGTTTATATCCAGCTGTTAAACACACGCACTTAACCTTCATCTTTTTAAGTGTGGTCTTTTTTGTCACTCGCTTTGTACTACACATGCGCAAGTCGCCAATCATGGATAAAAAGTTTGTTAAAGTTGCCCCTCATGTCATTGATACCTTCTTATTGTTATCAGGGCTAATCTTGTGCTTCATGATCAAACAATATCCATTTGTCGATGAGTGGATGACTGAAAAATTAATTGCAGTTTTAGCCTACATTGGATTGGGCGTTATGGCACTTAAAGGTAACCGTAACAATTTATTCAAAATCTTCGCCTTTTTAGGTGCTATCGGATGGCTCATATTAGCTGCCAGGCTGGCTCATTTTAAACAAGTTGTATTAATGGGTTAATAGAGTTTAATGGCAAAACATCAAATGAAAGATGCAGTTAAGATCCCTGAAACTGCATTTGAAATAACACAACATCTTGGCTTTTCTCAAGAGAAGAAAGCGCTTTGGGCTTGGTATGAAATTGCCGGCTCAGTGATGAGCTTATATGTCGAAGATCAGCAACAGCGCTTTGAAGGTTTATTGCACTGGTTTTATGATGATTTAGGCTTTTGTGTGCGTGATGATTACTTTAGTGTTGATGCTGCCGATCTTGGTCGCTGCATTATGACCCGTCAAGGTAACAGCACCACCTTAGCCACGGTATTAATTTTACTGGCTAAGCAGCTTGATATTAGCTTAGAAGCGGTATTATTACCGGGGCACACCGTAGTGAGAAGCCATATAAATGATAATGTCATTTATATCGATCCGCTAACGGGGCAGCAATTAAGCCGCCACCAATTGCATATACTGGTGCGTGGTGAGTTAGGTAATTCGGCCATGCTTAAGCCTAAGTACTTAAAAACAGCCAGCCTAAAACGCTTAATAACTCGTATGTTACATGAGCTAAAAGCGGGTTGCATCGTAACCCAGAAATTTGAACAAGCGATGGAATGCTGCAATTTATTGCTGCAGTGGCATCCTGATGATGTGAGCTTAAATCGAGAGCGCGCTTTTATTGCCCAGCAACTGGGGTGCATTAAAGTGGCCATTTCAGATTTACAGCACTTTATCGACAGCAGTCCACACGACCCGGTGACGGAAATTGTCAAAATCCAGCTGAAAGAGTTAAGTCAACAACCACAGACTTATCACTAAGTGGTTAATATAATATTCAAATTCAGGCTCATTTATGAGCCTGAATTGTTTATCGCAAAGCAGTTAATCTGTCAGTAACTTCGCCAATTTAAAATAATAAGTACTTTAAAGTACATTCATAACAATAATAAATTCACTATGAAATGCATTTGCAAGGGAGCTTTTTCATGACCACCACACCCATGGTAACCAATGACGCAACAGCACTGGGATTACTTGCCGTCATTCTCGGCTTTGTTTTCTATACCAGTTCGTCAGCACACCCATTTTGGCAAAAATTCTATAAGTTTATCCCAGCCTTATTGCTGTGTTACTTCTTACCATCACTACTGAATACCTTTGGTATCGTCGATGGTGACACCTCAAAATTATATTATGTTGCCTCGCGTTACTTATTACCTGCTTGTTTGGTGTTATTGATTTTAAGTGTCGATTTAAAAGCGATTTTAAGTTTAGGCCCTAAAGCCATTGTGATGTTTTTAACCGGCACCGTGGGCATTGTGATTGGCGGTCCCATTGCGTTATTGATTATCTCAGCCATTAACCCTGACGTATTAGGCGGCAATGGCCCTGATGCAGTATGGCGCGGAATGACCACTCTTGCGGGCAGTTGGATTGGCGGCGGCGCTAACCAAGCCTCAATGAAAGAAATTTATGAAGTGGGCGGCGATATCTTTTCCGTGATGGTGACTGTAGATGTAATTGTCGCTAACCTGTGGATGGCAGTATTACTGCTGATGGCATCTCGTGCTAAAGAGATTGATGCTAAAACAGGCGCAGACACCACCGCCCTTGAAGCCCTTAAAGCCAAAGTTGAAAAGTACCATGCAGAAAATGCCCGTATACCTTCACTGCGTGACTTAATGCTGATTGTGGCCATAGGTTTTGGTGTTACCGGGTTAGCGCATTTTGCGGCAGACTTTTTAGGACCATTTTTTGAAGTTAATTACCCTTGGACTCAAGACTACAGCTTAACCTCCAAGTTCTTCTGGCTGGTTGTTATCGCCACTACTATTGGTTTAGCTTTATCCTTTAGTCCAGTAAAGCAGATAGAAGCTGCGGGCGCCTCGAAAGTGGCATCGGCATTTTTATATATCCTTGTTGCGACCATTGGTTTGCATATGGATGTATCCAAACTCGCTGATGAGCAAAACCTGTGGTATTTCGCCATTGGTATTATTTGGATGCTGGTACACGCAAGCTTTATGCTTATCGTGGCTAAAATTATTAAAGCGCCGCTGTTTTATATGGCGGTGGGCAGTCAGGCTAACGTTGGCGGCGCAGCGTCAGCCCCTGTGGTTGCAGCAGCGTTTCATCCAGCACTTGCGCCAGTTGGCGTATTGTTGGCGGTATTGGGCTATGCTGTAGGCACATATATGGCTTGGATGTGTGGCCAGTTACTGCAGATACTTGCGGTATAACATTATTTTTTAATGGGGTTAGCAGCGGCTAATCCCATGGTATTGATTAAAGAGAAATGACTATGGATCATAAAATCATTGGTTTAAATGAGCTAGAAATTGCGAATGATAAACCGTTTGTTTTATTTGGTGGCATGAATGTGCTTGAGTCTCGCGATCTAGCAATGAAAATTGCAGAGCATTACGTAGAAGTAACCCAAAAACTGGGTATTCCTTACGTATTTAAAGCGTCATTTGATAAAGCAAATCGCTCATCTGTGAACTCATATCGTGGTCCAGGTATGGAAGAAGGCTTAAAGATTTTCGAAGAGATTAAGTCGACCTTTAATGTACCTATTATCACCGATGTGCATGAAATTCATCAATGCCAGCCAGTGGCTGATGTGGTTGATATTATTCAGTTGCCAGCATTTTTAGCCCGTCAAACGGACCTAGTAGTTGCTATGGCAGCAACGGGTTCAATCATTAACGTGAAAAAGCCGCAATTCTTAGCGCCTCATGAAATGCGTCATATCATTAAGAAGTTTAATGAAGCCGGTAATGACAACATTATTCTGTGTGAACGTGGTTCAAGCTTTGGCTATAACAACCTAGTAGTGGATATGCTGGGTATGGATGAAATGAAGCAGTCTGGTTACCCAGTCATCTTTGATGCAACTCATGCACTGCAGCGCCCAGGTGGTCGTACTGATAGTGCAGGCGGGCGTCGCGCTCAAGCAACCGAACTTGCTCGCAGTGGTATGGCATTAGGTTTAGCGGGTTTGTTCATTGAAGCGCATCCAGATCCTGATAATGCCAAATGTGATGGCCCATGTGCATTGCCACTTAACCAGCTTGAAAACTACTTAACTCAAATGAAAGCGGTAGATGATTTGGTTAAGTCGTTTGAGCCGATTGATACCAGTAAGTAGATAAGAGATTTTTTAAAAGCCCTGAACTTATGGTTAAGTTCAGGGCTTTTTTGTGGGGTCAGTTTTAAGTTGAATTTTTTATTAGTTTTTGAGATTAGATCAAAGTCGTGGTGCTTCGCCCACACCAGACCAAAAGGGGAAAAGCGCTTGTTCCCCTTTTGGATATCCCCCAGCGCCCCTAACGAAAAATGCTGAAAAGCGCATAATTTTCGATGGGGATTGATCCAGCTTCTGACTTCGTTTGTAGACTGCTTCGGACTTATTCGAAAATGCTAACGCTTCCGATGGGCCATCCATGGCCCGACGAAAGCTAGCCTGACGTCCTGTCAGGCTCACGCTATTTTCTTCAACGTCCTCAATTCAAATTGAATCTTCTAGCTAATTAGAACTAAGATCTTTCTAGTTCTTTATATTGTCACAAATGCAGTTAAATCGAAGAAATAATAATCCCAGTGTAGATGCAGCAGCGAGCTTCCAAAACATGGATGTTTTGGCAGAGCTTACAGGGACGTACTTGCAGCGTCTCGCAGTTGTATCTGCACATAAGCCTGCGGCAGGCAATAGATTAGATTGAAGATATGGTTTCCCGTAACTGTCCCAATATAAATTTAGTGCTCGTAAACGTTTTTACCCAACCCTAAATTATCCGATAGCAGTGCTCTAACAGTATAGATATTCTCCATTTACGAATTCAATCTTATATATCACTAAATAATTGATTATAAATTGAATTCAAAAGTGAAAGGCGGCATCATAGTTGAGAACACGGCTGAAACTGTTACATATTTTATTAAAGGTAGTAACTTGAAGTTAGATAGATGCGGACTTTGTTTAGAGAATAAAGAGCTTAAAAATAGTCATTTAATGCCAAAGGCTCTGTACAAAAAACTAAAAGGCGCATTTGATGGTGATGATTTGGTATTAAACCAAAGTCACGACAAATCATCTGTATATACTGATTTCCAAATAACAGCACACTTTCTCTGTGCTGAGTGTGAATCACTGTTTTCTCGCCTAGGAGAGAACAGTGTTGTCTCAGAGTGTCACGGTGGCACTGATAAATTTCCTCTTCTACATCGAGTCAATGAAGCAAAGCACTTTGCAAATATTCGTGGTGAGAGGTGGTTTAACCCCATAAAGTGCAATTTTCCCAATACTGAAAGATACCTGTATTTTGCAGCAAGTATAATATGGCGTGCATCTGGATGGCCCGTAGCAAAAAATGCGAATCAAAAGTCACTTGGTGTTCATTACCAAGAAGAATTTCGTCGCTATCTTTTGGGGGATCAAGGTTTTCCAAAAAATGCATACCTTGCTGTTTATGTAGACTCTGACGAGGATATTGTACCGAAGATCTCTTTCCCAACATCATCAAAGAAATTAGGGTACCACCATCATATTTTCTACATACCGGGTATTAAATTTAGTTTAGTTGTGGGTAACGACGTTGGTGAAATCAGAAACTTGAGTTCAGTCGAGAACACTAAAGTATTTTTCGTATCTTACAGCTTTAAAAGTCACCCTGATTATCAACTTATGGTTGGGGAACTGATGCTCGAGTACAAGGCGAAGGGGCGTTTAGCTCGAGAAAAAAATGTATAACAACTATGACATCAAGAGTTAATTTTCCTAATCCCAAATAGACGAATTAGGGCTCTGTCGCTAAAATGTTTTTGTCCAGAAATATTTCAGAACTAAATCATTTACCTTCTATTAATGAGTTTACAAGCGAACATATTAAATGTTTGCAACAGCCAACATCGAAACTCTAAGCTAGAACAAATTATCAACAATCCGCTGCTCAGTTTGTGATACTTTATAGTCTTTAAAATAGTCATCAATTAGTTATCAGAACAATCCTCAACTCTCTGAATTATTAGGCATATATCTATGTGGATAGCACTTACTATACTGGCCGCTTTTATGCAGTCTTGGCGCAATGCTTTTCAAAGTGAGCTGAGCCAGCAAGTAAAAGTCAGTGGTGTTACCCTGGCGCGCTTTATTTGGGCAGGGCCAATAGCTGCGATATATCTCTTCAGTCTCTATCTACTGCAACCCAGTAACTTACCAACCTTTACCTATCAGTTTTATGGCTTTGTGATTGGTGCATCCTTGATGCAGATTTTGGCCACGGGTTTGATGGTTAAACTTTTTCAATTAAAAAACTTTGCCGTTGGGGCAGGGCTGGCTAAAAGTGAAGCACTGGTAGCGGCGATTTTAGGGGTGTTATTTTTTGGTACTAGCTTGAGCTTATTAGGCTGGGCTGGAGTGGTCATTGGCGCGGTTGCTGTCATGCTTTTGAGCACCCAGCGCGGGGTTAAACGTTTATCGCTTAATACCATCGTGCTCGGTATTGGCAGTGGGGTTGCGTTTGCTTTTACTTCACTGTGGGTCAGAGAAGCGAGTTTACTGTTGATAACCGATGCTACTTTGTCAGATCCCATCCCATTTACCCATCGGGCGGCTTGGGTGCTGGTTTCAGTCATTGGGCTACAAACGCTGTTATTAGTGACCTACCTAGGCATTAAAGACCGTTTAACATTATTGGCATTGTGGCAAAGACCTCGGCTGACATTACTCATTAGTGTGTGCAGTTGTATTGCCTCTATTGGTTGGTTTAGTGCCATGTCATTGCAAGCGGTGCCTTATGTAAAAACCTTAGGCCAAATAGAAGTGTTTTTTACCATGCTGATTAGTATTTTTTGGCTTAAACAGCAGATCAAAATTAATGAAGTGTTGGGGTTAGTGTTAATTGCCGTTGCCGCTATTTTGGTGATGTGGAGCTAAAGAGACTTTGACTCATTTGGCCAATATTAATGCATTTTGATGACTTTAATGTATGGCTTTTATCGTACTATATGGGTATATAAAACACTGAAAATACTTTCTGGGAGCGTTTTATGCAACAACTTGGCCGTAAAAAGGGTTTGCTTGTTAGCTGCACCACAACAGCGTTATTTTTTAGTCCAGCGCTATATAGTGAAATTATTGCTGCAGAAACAATCATTAACAGCACTTCTCCTGAACAACTCGCCATACCACAAGACAGTAAGAATGATTGGTTGCAATTAACCTCACTTGAATTGTTAAAAGGTGAAATCAAAACCCTTTATGACGGTAAGCTTGAATTTGATAGTGATGAACTCAATGTTGTTTATATTGATTGGGAAGATGTCAAAGAGTTGCAAAGTGCGGGCATTGTCAGCATTGGCTTTACAGACTTATCGACGCAGAGTGGTCGCTTACTGGTCAAAAATGGCATCGGCTATCTTGATGGTGAAGCGTTTGATAAATCTCAAATCTTAACCATTATTGCAGGGCTGCAGTCTGAAGAAAATTATTGGTCTAGTAAGATTTCTTTAGGGGCTAATCTACGCTCAGGTAATACCAAGCAAATTGATTATATTGCTGTTGCTAAATCCATTCGCCGCACCACAGAGTCGCGCTTTAATCTTGATTATATTGGTAACTATTCAAAGTCAGATAGCGAAGAAAAGATTAACAATAACCGTATGAATACCAACTTTGATTGGTTTATATCGAAGCAGTTTTATTTACGCCCGGTGTTTGCAGAAATATATACTGATAAATTTCTCAACATTGATTACAAACTAACACTGGGTTCGGGTTTAGGTTTTACCATCATTGATAATGCTAAAACCGAGTGGAATATCAGTGGTGGTCCAGCCTATACCTACACTAAATTTGATAATGTTGAAGCGGGTGAAGACAGAGATAGTAGCTCGGCAACCATAGTGATAGAAACCCTTTATGATACTGAAATAACCAGTGATATTGATTTTGTTGGCTCGTATCGTGTTCAATATGGTGATGATAAGTCTGGCGGTTATACGCATCACGCCATTGCCACGATAGAAGTAGAGTTAACCGATATTTTTGATTTAGATTTATCGTTTATTTGGGATCATATTAACAAACCACAAGCAGGCTCAGATGGCGAGATCCCCAAACAAGATGACTATCAATTTGTGGTTGGCTTTGGTATCGACATTTAAGCGGTTAAAAATGACTTAATCAAAGACAGTTATTTATGGATTTTTTGTGCCCGCAACTGGGGCAAGGCAATAATGACTCACCAACTGACTTATCAATACTCCTAGTACCGCCCCTGCCAGTAAGTCACCTAAGTAATGGTAGTTTTGCCCTAATTGACCGATAAAAACGCTTACCATGGCTGTTAACCACAACCAGTAAAGCTTTGGGCTGTATTGCCAAAATAAACTGGCGAAGGCAAAGGTAAATAGCGCATGCCCTGAAGGAAACGAATGATAGTTTTGCGACAATGAAAATGGCGCAAATATCTCCACGCCATGCTCAATCCAAGAGGGGTTATTATTAACCCAAGTTTCTGGCCAGGTGCGGCCGCTGATAATTTTAGCCCCAAAACGGACCACTGTGGCGCTAATAGCGACCAAGACAATGGGCTTAACTAAATGGCTGAATGCGTTATTACGACCTAATAAGCCAATTAAAACAAGCACGCCTGCCAATACTTCTAAGGCTAATGGAGTATTTGCCAGTAGTTTAAATACTGAGGTTAATCCAAAGTCGCTTTGCTTACTATCATGTAAAAGCTGTGCCAAAGGTCGATCAATGTAGCTTACGCTTACCAGTATGGCGATAACGGCAACAAGGTAGAATAAACCGACTCGAGCACTAAACGGCAGGGCTTGAGGCTGTAATAAGGCTTTGGGGTGCAATAACATAAGTTTAGCGGCTTGTTTTTTCATAGCTATGGTTTTTCATCTATTGGGTTTATAGCGCACTTTCTAGCGCGGTTATTTCAGTTAGCATGCTTTGATTTATCGCAGCTGTTAAACCGTGATGGGCTGCGCGGGCTACCACGTAACCGTTAATTTGCAGTATCTCGGTTTTGCGATTGTGATGAATATCTTGATGCATAGACGAAAAGTTGTTGGCTGTGAGTTTAATTACCTGATTGATGATGGCAACAGAATCAAGCAGCGAAAGGTTAACCCCATCAGCTTTGGCGACCATGATGCACTCTTGCGTTATCGCCTCGATTTGCTGCTGAAATTGCGGCTGGGCCAATTCACCATTAGCACATTGGGCTAATGCCGTCAGTGGGTTAATGGCGCAATTAACCAGCAGCTTTTGCCACAAACTAGTGACGATATCATCGACTACCGACATATCTTCAACAGCAGCCAGTAATTGGTTTTGTATTGCTAAAGGCATTACTGGGCCAGATAAATGGCCAATAATGCTTTTACCTTTACCCGTATGGCGCACCTGCATCGGCGCCAGTTTTAACGCCGCTTGAGATGTCGTGCCTAAAGATAACCCCAGTTTAAGTTGAGGGTGTTGCTTTAGAAGGGCTAACACCTCTAAATGTGGCCCCATACCATTGTGTAGCAGCAGAATATGACAACTCTGTGGAATAAGCGCCAATATAGAAGCAATAGCATCAGTCACTTGATAAGCCTTTACGCAGACAATGACTAATTTAATATTGGCTAACGCAGCCTTGTTAAGCTGATTTATGTTCGCTTGGATACAGGGCTGATGCAAACTGTCACCGTTAAGAGTTTCAAGAGTGATTGTAGAGCAATCATCATGGCTTGTAGCGCCTACAGAGCGACTGCGTGTGAGTAGTAATGGCTGCTTGATTGCTGCTAACTGGCAGTACAGCAAGCTGCCAATAGCGCCAGCCCCAATAATCGCAATATCAGTCTGGTACACATGATTATCGTTAACATGATTGTCGTTAACATGGTTGTCGTTAACATCAAAAACTGGCTTTTGGGTAGTGTTAAGGATATTGCGGTCGCTGTTAGTGCGCTGTGGCATGTGGTTTCTCTTGAGTGCTATAGGGCAGATTTGAGCGGTCCCTTTTTGAATAACTTTGCAGCTTGATATTTTCTAAACACAAATAGCAATAAGTAAAATAATACCACCCCAATTAAATCTGCAACTACATCAGCAATAGAGGCGCTACGATAGGGGATCTGCGATTGTATCAGTTCAATTAATACCGCATAGGCAGTCATTATCAGCCCCATCCAGTACCATTTAGGCTTGAAGGCAAAATAAGCTAAAAACGTTAAGCCCAAAAAACTGACGGTATGGCCGACTTTATCCATATTAGAAAACGTCATTGGATAGTTAGGTTTAGAGAAAACCAAGTAACTGATGATGATGACAGCGAAAGCAAAAGCGGCGCTAAAAAACAATTTCATTTTCATGCTGTACATATCTTAGCTGGATGCAATGTCGTTTGAGTAAATCAATAATAAAAAAAGCAGCGTTCAAAGTCATTAAATTCCAACTATTAATTGTTTTCTCTTTAGTCTAGGCTTTGCCTACAGGCTTAGAGTGTTAAAATAACCCTAAATAATTTATTGGAGAATGACTATGCCATCTATGGATGTCGTATCAGAAGTTGACGAAGTTGAATTACGTAATGCCGTTGAAAACTCTCGCCGTGAATTAGCGGGACGATTTGATTTTCGCGGTAAAGATGCTGAAATCGAATACAAAGATCATGTGGTGACTTTAAAAGCCGAAGATGATTTCCAATGTCAGCAGTTGGTGGATATTTTACGCATTCAGCTTAGTAAGCGTAATGTTGACCCATCAGCCATGGATGTGGATGACAAGACGGTACATAGCGGTAAAACCTTCAGTCTAAAAGTGAAGTTTAAAGAAGGCATTGAAACACTTATCGCCAAAAAATTAGTCAAAGCGATTAAAGATAGCAAGCTTAAAGTGCAAGCCGCGATTCAAGGTGACTCGGTTCGAGTGACAGGTAAAAAGCGTGATGATTTACAAGCGGTCATGCGTTTAACTAAAGAAGCTGACTTAGGCCAGCCGTTCCAATTTAATAACTTTAGAGATTAAATTTCTGAAGCGTAAAATGCTGCTGCATTAA
Source organism: Shewanella sp. 10N.286.48.B5 (assembly GCF_002874355.2). Taxonomy (NCBI): domain Bacteria; kingdom Pseudomonadati; phylum Pseudomonadota; class Gammaproteobacteria; order Alteromonadales; family Shewanellaceae; genus Shewanella; species Shewanella sp. 10N.286.48.B5. The sequence continues at coordinate 2,781,564 of NZ_MCVG02000001.1, read as the reverse complement.
GTTGTGCTGCGGATAAGCCTCTTAATATAAAAAAGCCCAATGTAATTGGGCTTTTTTTATGCTGAATATCTTGTGATGAATTAAATAGATTAGTTTTTATCGGCCTCAGCTGACAGTATAGGCTCATCAGTTTGTTGATGTTTAACCGAGCTATAGCGTTGTAATAAACTAATTAAAATCAATACCGGAAAGCCAATTAAACTGGCGGCGATAAAGAAATTTACATAGCCAAAGGCATCAACATAAACCCCAGAAAACCCAGCGATAAACTTAGGGAATAGCAACATGATAGAGGAGAGTAGGGCATATTGAGTTGCGCTGTAACCGCTACTAGTTAGGCTTGATAAGTACGCAATAAATGCCGCAGTAGCAATACCAGCGCTGAAGTTATCCACTGAAATAGCAAAGGTCAAAAATGGCATGTTGTAGCCAATGTAAGCTTGCCAAGCAAATAACAGGTTAGTAATGGCCACTAATAATGCACCTAAGAAAAGGATCTTCATGGTGCCATAACGCACTAATAATACCCCGCCAAATGCTGCGCCAACTAAGGTCATGATTAAACCATAGACTTTACTAACAAAAGCAATTTCCTCTTTACTAAAGCCCATGTCGACATAGAACACATTGGCCATAATTCCCATAACAATGTCTGAGATGCGGTAGCAAGATATAAGTAATAAAATCAGTATCGCGGTTTTACCATATCGCATAAAAAAGTCGATAAAGGGCAATACGCTGGCGCTATACAACCAAGCCAATGGCGCTGCAAGTTTAGGCGGATACTTTTGTGCAAAGCGTTGTTTAAGTTGTAACTCTTGTTCATCAGCGCTTTTGGTGTCAACTTCAGGCTCTTTACTGCAAAGAGTGGTAATAATACCCACTGACATTAATAACGCCATCACAAAGTAAGCGGTTTGCCATGATTCAAGATTGTAGCCATCATTGCCAGGGTCAACCCAAGCGGCAATGGTTAACGCCCCTGCTGTGGCGACAATCATTGCGCCGCGATAACCTACTTGATATGCCGCAGCTAAGGCTGCTTGCATTTTTTCTGGAGCAGATTCAATACGAAATGCATCAATGACAATGTCTTGGGTGGCTGAGGCTAAGGCGAGTAAGAAAGCGCAAATGGCAAGCCGCTCTAAATCCACTAAGGGATCGCTAAATGACATGCCGGCAATGGCGCCCACCAGACATAACTGCGCAAATAGCATCCAGCCACGGCGGCGGCCAAAAAATCGGGTAAAAATAGGCAAAGACATGCGGTCAACCAGTGGTGACCAGGCCCATTTGAAGGCGTAGGTGAGGGCTATCCAACTAAAGTAACCAATGGCGGCGCGGTCAACGCCAGCTTCTCTTAACCAAAAGCTTAAGGTTGAAAATACTAACATTAACGGCAGGCCAGCCGAGAACCCGAGTAACAATAAAATAACCACGCGCTTATGATAATAAACTGACAGCGCTTCTCGAGTTCGACTAAATAATTCTGACATAAGACAACAGATAAGAGGAGAATGGCTCTAGCTTAAGCGGGCTCGCTAGATGGTTCAAGTTATTATCAAGTTATTAATAGTACAGCAATTTGAGCTTGGTCAATAAACAAGGGTATTTGTAATACTCAGGTTTGTTAAACCATGAGTTTAAGCTCAACGCTGCTATGAGTGAGCATTGGTTATATTGATGATTCAAATAATAAAAAAGTAATTAGCATAGCGCTTATAACAAGCTGTGTTGTAACTAAAAAGACCCACTACATAGTGGGTCTAATGCCAACACAACCTTGAGGCACTTCACCACCGCTATTAATGTAATCACAGCAATCGTGAACTTGTTGACGTAAATATTGATTACCGCGGATAACCATTGCTGGCCATTCATGAAAACAGTGCAATAAATGCCAAAATACTTTTTCAGTATCAGTTGGAGTCATAGTTTCAGGAGGGTTATCTAAGTCGACGGCTTGCCACTCTTCCAATACATCCCACATGTAGAGCTTGATTTCATGGTGATCTAGTTGGTTATCTAAGAAGGCTTTTCCATAATAGGCCAGTTGAGGGGCTTTGGTTTCTATAAAATCATTGGGCGTCATCGTCTTTGGCGTTGTTATCTTAATTGGCATGAGAAGCGTCCTTATAATTCCATTTATTGACCAATAAGGTTTGTTACAAGATAGACTAAAGTATAGTTGGTTATCTTGAACATTCACTCGGATTTACAAAGTAAAATGAAATTCAGTATTTATGACTAGATAATCATCGCTAGGCATTGTAAAAAACTACAAAAAAGCGGCGTTAAATGTATATTTAACGCCGAATTTTTTAAATAATTGATGAATTTACGTAACGTAAATGAGTCACCTATAACCATGAAATTTATAAGGTTTATCGTTTCACTAGTGTCGCTTTATTCAATTTCACTTCTTTAACGGGCACATCAGGCCAATTGAGTTGGGCATTATGGCCAGTTGGAACATATGACATGGCTTCCAGTACTGCCATTCCTTCTACGACTTCGCCAAATACCGCATAACCCCAACGGCGCTTGGAAGGATTGAGGTTTTTATTATCGCCTACATTGAAGTAAAACTGACGCGTGGCAGAGTGGGGGTCGTTATCGCGAGCCATAGCAATGGTGCCCATAGCATTGGGTAAACCATTACCGGATTCATTAACGATAGGGTCTAGCGATGGAAGTTCTTCAAACTCCGAGGTTAATCCGCCACCTTGAACCACAAAATCGGCAATGACGCGATGAAAAATCGTATTGTCATAATCGCCTTTGACCACATAGGTCAAAAAATTATCCACAGTGAGTGGCGCACGGGTTCTATCTAGCTCAACCACGACCTTGCCCATGCTGGTATCAAACTCAACTTTTGGGTAAAGCGTATCGGGCTGAATATCCACGGCTGCTTGAGCAACCATGGTTGATAATGCAAGTACGCTGGCTAACATCCACTTAAGCATGGCTTCTTCCTGGGTTATTGTTGTAAGAAATGGTGCAGTTCAGCATCATTAATAATTTTGCTGGTCAGTTCATCGATGAGCTTATTCATATCCAGCTCAAGGGTGGCGTAATCTGGGCTAAATGGGCCCTTTAATAAACCTTTAGCGTTATATATCTTAGTAAATTCTTGGGTTTGATTTTTAGCGACCACATTGATGGTTAATGTCGTCTTTGCCTCAAAACCGAAAGTCGACTCGGTGACATCTGTCAGTAAATAATCTAATTGAAATTCAGCCGAATTGGTCGCTGCAGGGTCAACTTGATAGCCCGCCTTGGTCATGGCTTGCTTAAATACATTGTCCAGTTGCTGCCTGATAGGTTCACTTGGGCTAATTAATTCTGCTGCTTCACCTTCTTTATTAAAGCGAACAATAAAGTTAGCTTTGCGGACATCAATGGTGTTTACCGCAACAGTGGCATATTGGTCGATTTGATTCAGTGGTTGGGGGACACTGGGGTTAAGCGCAATATGGGTCGGGGTGTAACTGGCGCAAGCTGAAAGAAATAACGAGCTGCATAACAACAAAGGTAATGATTTCATGTCACAAAACGGTAAAAAATGATGGCCTCAGAATAACAGATTTTTACTGCCTTGCCAGCCCAATAACCTGAGTTAATCAGTTTCACAGGTTCATTTATTAGTCTGGATTATTTCGCCATGATGATGAGAGATTAGTGGTGATATCCCATGGTAACAAACCATTGACTTTAGCCCTGAAAGTATAGAGGTTAGAGTCTAATCATATTATTCATTGGATGCTAAATGGCTTTACATCATCGACAACCCACTTCGGCATTAGCGCCAGAATCGTTAATTAAAAATGACGGCCAACCTATATATGGGCATTTTGATGGCATTGTCGCAGATCTTGGTGTTAAGCAATTTAGTTACTTTACTGACATGGATAAGCCCAGTTCATGGTTTGCAAAACATGTCGATTTTAAGCAATTTCAATTTATTAATATTACTACCCCTCGTTATATCATTGGGGTGGCTATTGCCGATATTCGCTATGTTGGCAGCAGTTTTTGTTACCTCTATGACATAGAAAAAAATCGCTTAACACAGACGCAAACCTTAAAACCGTTAGCGCTGGGTATGTCACTGTCTCAGTCACCTAAAAATGGTCAGTCGCGCATTAAGCATCGCCAATCTCAGATTGAATTTGTTATTAAAGACGGTGTCTGGCAGTTATATATCGCCGCAGACAATATTCAGGCTGAGCTTACATTAACAGCGCCCATGTTAAGTTTGCCGATGAGTTTATGCACGCCAACCGGCTATAACGGTTGGACCTATACCCAAAAACACAATGGTTTAAAAGTATCAGGCAGTTTAACGGTCAATGATGAACCGCAGCCGCTGAATCAGGCTTTAGCGAGTTATGATTTTTCTGCCGGATACATGCGCCGAGAAACCAGCTGGCGCTGGGCGTCAATCAATACTCAAGTAGAGTCTGGTGTGTTGGGGCTTAACTTAGCCGCGGGCGTTAATGAAACAGGCGCCACTGAGAACGTGTTATGGATTAATGGTGAACGCCATTTTATGCCAGCGGTAAGGTTTGAGTTTAATCGCCAGCGCAGTGACGATGATTGGTACATCACCGGGGGCGACAACCAAATTGATTTAAGCTTTCGCGCATTAAAGTGTCGCAGTGAGAAGATTAACCTTGGGTTTCTTAAAAGTAATTTCAGGCAGTATATTGGTTATTTTAGTGGCCAGATAACCGACAATAATGGCCGAGTGCATCAGTTACAAAATCAACTTGGATTAACCGAAGATCATTTTGCAAAGTGGTAATGAACCTAAGCCTGTTAGCGCCAATGGGTTAATGCATTTATAAATAGATTCATAAAATACAATAATAAAAAATAAAGAAGGTTTTCAATGGATTTGAATACACTGATCACTCACCCCGAGATCTTGCTACTGGTGCTGGCGCCGCTATTTTTCCTGTGCATTTTACTGGAGTGGTATCTAGGCACTAGAGCCAATAAGTTACCCGAATCAGCCAAGTACGCCCCTATGGAAGTTGCGTGTAATTTTTGCCTTGCCGCAATGCATCAACTAACTGACATTTTAGCCGGATTATTTATCGCAAAATTATACCTGATGGTATTTGATTGGAAGCTACTTGATATTCAAATGGGAATTGGCAGTTTTATTGCGTTGATGATCGCCCAAGATTTCTGTTATTACTGGTTTCACCGCGCAAGCCACCGTGTGCGCTGGATGTGGGCGGCTCATGTTGTTCACCATAGCTCTGAAAATATGAATTTCAGCACTGCTTTTAGGCAGAGTTTGCTTTACCCCTTAGCGGGAATGTGGCTGTTTTGGCTGCCATTGGTGGTGATTGGGTTTGACCCCAATTGGGTGGTATTTGTAGTACTGCTTAATTTGGGGTTACAGTTTTTTGTGCATACCCAAGCGATTAAATCTCTTGGCCCGCTTGAGCTTATTTTTAATACGCCGTCACATCATCGGGTGCACCATGGCCGTAACCCACAATATATTGATAAAAATTATGCAGGCGTGCTGATCATTTGGGATAAGTTATTTAACACCTTTGAGCCTGAAAATGACACGGTGATTTATGGTATTACCAAGCCGGTTAATAGTTTTAATCCTATAATCGTGAGCTTTGCTGAGTGGCGAGACATGTTTAAGGAAGTGACTATGGCGGGGTTAACATTAAAGCAAAGATTAGCGGTGTTATTGTCGCCGCCGGCTCAAGTTGATGCTAAGCCCAATAGTCATACTGAAAACCTTAACCATCTTGAGGAAGAGCAGAGCCAGACTCGATAATGATGACGGATTTTTAAAGAAAGGTTTAACCTACTTAACAGATACTCGGAAGGGGTTGAGTACATGAAAAGTAGGTCTCACCAAATAAAAAAGGGCTATTTGGGTTCAGCCCCAGCGACAATTAACTAGTCACTTTATGTTTGCTCAGAACATAAGGTTTATTGCTAGATAATGTAATGCTAAATCGTTGTTAATCTATCTTGAGCTGAGGCTATTTGCTTTTGGGGCTAACAGGCTCAATTCTGGGGATCAATATCCACACCGCAGCAATGGCAATGAGAGCTAAAGATGCACCAATAACAAATGCTGGCGTGTAGTTACCGTCAGCCGTTAAATAGGGCACTAACGCTGTTAACCCTAATGCCCCTAGCTTGGCAGCCATTCCTGAAACCCCTGCTAGTGTACCCACAGCTTTTTTCCCAAATAAATCACTGGGCAGTGTTTGTACATTACCAATAGCCGTTTGAAAGCCGAACAAGATCACCGCCATGATCATTACCGCGGTCGTTGGCCCACCTGGGTTTGCCATAGATAAAAGCGATGGCAACATAATCAAACAACCTAAGGTAATCGTCAGCTTACGGGTTTTATTGGTATCCCAACCTGCTTTTAAACGGTTTTGTGCCAGTAAGCCACCAAACCATGCCCCAAGCATTGCTCCCACATAAGGCACCCAGCCGTATATCCCAATAGACTTAACATCCATGGCGTACACTTCATTGAGGTAAATAGGGATCCAGAAAACAAACAACCACCAGATAGGATCGATTGCTGCAGACGCAATAATCACCCCCCAACTTTGCTTATGAGAAAGTAGCTCTGTGGTGGTCGGGTTATATTCTTTTGCATCAACTTCATCGTTAGTGCATTTCTGACCTGTTAAAATGTATTGTCGCTCCTCCTCGGTAATCCAAGGGTGAGACTTAGGCGGTGCTTTAACTAAGATAATCCAAGGGATTAACCATAATAAACCAACCAAACCAATGACAACGAAGACCATTTGCCAGCTAAAATAAACGGTCATATAAGCGATAAGTGGAATCGATATAATGCCGCCAATCGCAGCGCCTGAGTTAAAAATGCCTTGGGCTAAAGCGCGCTCCTTTGTAGGAAACCAATCAGCGTTACTTTTAGCTGCGCCTGGCCAGTTACCAGCCTCAGCCAGACCCAGAATTGCTCTAAAGATACTGAAGCTCAGCATGCCTTGTGCGAATGCATGCGCAGCTGTTGCAATCGACCACACCCCAATTGAGAGCACAAAGCCTAGTCGGGTACCAATCCAGTCAAATATTTTACCAAATATCGCCTGACCAAAGGCATAAGATAATATGAATACAATAGAAATATTGGCATAGATCTGTTTGCGCTCTAGTGCGGTTTCATTAGGAAATATATCTTCAACAATATCAGGCCAAAGCACGCTTAGCGCTGAACGGTCGATATAATTAATTACCGTAGCTAATGCGATGAGTAGAATCACCCACCAGCGTAAGTTTCTTATTTTCATTTTAGTCCCTCAATGAAATCTTCTCTTGCGGGACTAAAGGTATCAATTAAAATACCGCCTGTTGGGCAAGTGGCACCATGGTCTGCATGAGGCGGGATCATACAGCTATCACCCGCTCTTAGAATTTTAGTGACGCCATCGATATTAAAGTGAAATTCACCTTCCACAACGTATGAAACTTGTGAGTGTCTGTGGGCATGATTGTAACCAATGGCGCCTTTCTCAAACCAAATTTTTACTGCCATTAGCTCTTGATTAAACCCAAGCATTTGACGCTTTAAACCGCCGCCAATGTCTTCAATTTCTGTTTCATTTCCAAATGAAAAATGTTCGCTCTGTTTCATTGTGACTCCTACTGCTTATTTTTAGTTATTGGTTTTTATGGATAAATTTAGGGTTTTCATAAAGCGCGCTAATGCTTGGTAGTAGCGTATGAGTAAATTGGTTATGACTGAGTTGAGTGACGGGGTCACCTGTGGTGTGTTCTATTTTGACTGCGGCACTGTCAGTAAATTGATTATTAGCCATATCGGTCACTTGCACGCCATGAAGGTATAAGCTGGCTTTGAAGGGATTACGTTTTCCAAGGCCAACCTGATTGATGTGATTATTCACAAATGTAAGGTGAGGGCCGAAGGTACTTTCGTCTTTACCGCCGCGATATAAATTAACCAGTGAGCCTTGAATATGCTCAAACTGATTGTTGTTTACTTGTACATACTCAGCGTTATAAATGCCTTTATCATCAGTCTCTTTATTGAGCCTTAAAATATCACCGCTGATATTGATAAAGTGATTATTGCTAATGACAATATTATTGGCAAAAGCTCGCGCACCTGAGTCAAAAAAGTGAAATGAAGGCTGGTTATCAAGTTGTTTGATTTCACTATTTAATAAGCTGAATCGATAATTGGTTAACATGCCGGAGCTGGTGGTTTTTACCACACTGTTTTCTGCAACATCGTTAGCTGCAATATTGGTACTATTTTTACCGCTAATGACTAAACCATCGAGCTTTAAACTGCCGTTATTTTGAATTTCAAATAGGCTGGATTGGCTAAAACTCAGTTTGGCTTGTTGCTTTACTCGTGCCTTGATGGTGAGCGGCTTATTGATAAGTAACACTTGTTCAAGCTGATATTCGCCGTTATTGAGTGCGATAACATCGCCAGCGCTTGCATGGTTAACGGCTTGCTTAAGCTCTTGCGCGGTTGAAACTGCGATTTGGTTACCTGAATCAAAGGCGATTTCAGGTTCTGTTTTCGGATACCAACTCACGCCAGTTGCGTTTTTTAAAGTGGGAGTGAGTGAGGCCGATACGCCATAGGCGCTTAAGGCGTTATTGCTTGGATATAACAGGCCATTTTCTGCCCGCACAAGTTTAATCGATTGCGCATCAATGCCTTGAGTAATGCTGTTATTTTTAAGCTTATTAGAAACGTTGTTAGTAAAACTTATTCCTGAAATATCATCAAATATGGCGAATGGTGATAGTTGATTGCGATTAACTAACAGGTTCTCTGAAAACTGAGTTTCTAGCGGCGCAGCAGAGCGCTCAGCATCGCTACCTGCAGCTAAATGAATATGGCTTACATCAATAAAACTGTTGTGATTAATATTGGCATTTACCACTTGGTGATAACGATTTAAAGGCGAGTTAGGTACGCCATTCATAATGGTGAAGCCACTGCCAAAGCGATAACCCGTTAAGCCTTCAAAGTAGTTGTTGGTGACGATTTGATCGCGATTGATCACCCGAACGCCGCCAGTGTGCTCTACGCCATTACCTAAAAATACATTACTGCTTATTTGGTTAGCATTACCATGACGTAGGGTTAAGGTGCCGCGGGATGCAAAAAAGGTGTTGTTACGAATGGTGTTGTTGCCGGACTTAACGGAGATGATTTCTACTTCGCCATCACAGCGGTCAAAGTAGTTATTTTCGATGATAGTTTGCGATGCCGACATGGAATGATGACTGGTGCCAATGCGGATTGTTTCACCGCCATTGGATCCCAAGGTTGGCCGCGGGCCAAAGTAGTTATGATCAATCTGATGATTATTTTGCTGACTCAACGGCGATTTTAACCGTACCGTTAAGGTCACACCTTTATTACGCTTACCCACTAAATGATTGTGGTCGAAGCGGTTATTTTTACCATACAGTGCCACCCACTGATCAGAATCAAATCGCTCTGGCTTATTGAAGTTGTCGATGACCACTTCAGATACTCGCGAATGATTAGCAAAATCATCATCACTGCTTCTAAAGGCAATCACTTCACGGCTTGGACTGTAGCCATTTTTAAATACTAAGCCGCTTACATGTAAATACTGGCCAGATAAACGCAAATTAGATTGGCCTGATAATATGACTTTGCCTTTGGTTTGCGCTGACAGTGTGATGGGGGCCGCTTTTGTGCCTTGACCGCTAAAGTTGATTTCAAAGTCTTGCCAAATACCGTCAGCCAAGATGATTTCATCACCTGCGACAATATTTTTTATTGTTTGGTTATATTCCACAGGCGTCTTCACTGTGTAAGTGGCTGCATTGAGCGATAAGAAAGGGCTTAATGCCGATAGACACAGCATAAGAGCAATATGTTTTAAGTTTTTATCCTTGCTAGGTAAATATTGATATTGCATTAGTACGCTCATTGTTATTTTTATACTGAGTTTTAGTGTTGTTTTAATCGTAAATAAACTCCTAGCTCAATAGTGGGGTAGGAGTGCCAATGCTAAGTTTCTAATGCGGATTAAAACTTAACTTTCGCGCCAAGGAAGTACTTAGGCCCTGAACGAGAGTAGTCAGAAACTGTGGTGTCATTACCACGAGTCATGATTTGTGGCTCGTCTAGCAGGTTTAGCGCTTTAAGTGATACAGATAAGTAATCAGAGTCTTGCACATAACGGTTTGAACTATCTGGAAACGGCAAGTTATTAGGTTGGAAATACGATTCTCGGTACTTATAAAGTACTCTGAATGTTGCCCTATCACCTTCCCAATACACTGACGCAGATGCCACTTGTGGTGAGAAACCAAATAGATTTGCATCAGGCACAATATTTTGGCTGCCAGTTAAGCTTACTTAACCTTAATGCGTCGCTTATTTTATTAAGTTTCACGTTTATCTCCCCAGATAAAATATTGTATTTAAATGCGAACACAATCCTTTAAACATGATCTTTAAATACAACCTTTCGCTGCATAGAAACTAACCAATGGTCATGGTGCGTGTCAACCATTTTGTGTTACCAATATTAAATTGACTTTACTTTTTTGTTATTACCAATAACATTAAGGTAACAATGATTGCTGCTTGTATGATTGCTGAATTGCACTCTAAAGTGATAAATAGGCTTTGCGTTGAATTACTAAATCGATATGATGTAGGTTATGCAAATTGTTATTTTTTAAAATATTGAAGGACCAAACATGAAAAATAGACGTATGTTTTGGCGCATCGTAGAAGAGATTGAAGCGTCTATTACTCGCGGCGAATATGTACCTGGTAGTCGTTTACCTCCAGAAAGGGAGCTAGCTGAAAAGTTTGATGTTAGCCGTCCAACCATTCGTGAGGCGATTATTGCACTGGAAGTGCGAGAGAAAATTGAAGTTAAAACGGGTTCGGGTGTTTACGTCTTACAATCAGTCAATCAGTCCCAGCTAAAAAACAAAATCAACGCCTTTGAATTAACCCAGGCTAGAGCACTTGTTGAAGGTGAGATAGCTGCACTTGCAGCAAATACTATTACCGAAGAAGAATTGGTAGAGTTAAATAAGACATTGATTATGATGGAAAATAAGTCTTATGTAGAAGAAGCAGATCAAATGTTTCATAACATCATCGCTAACTCTACTCGTAACGGTGCATTAATTAAAATGTTTGAAAGCTTGTGGGCACTGCGGGCATCAAGTCCAAAAATTATTGACGACTATGATAGCGTTTGTAGCAAAGACAACCAGAAGACCTTAGATGAACATACTGCCATTTATGAGGCTCTCGCCGCAGCAGATGCTTCAGAGGCGCGTGCAGCTATGCACAAACACTTTAATCGCTTGATTAATGTATTGTTTGATACTGTTGAGGCTAAATCACTTGAAGAAGTGAAACGTAAAAACAGTGAGAAGCGTGATTTATATTCAATTGATAACTTGGTTAACAGATTAAGTTAACCATCAATACACACTTTAAAGGACGCTAAGCGTCCTTTTTTTATGGTTGTAGAGAATTCTGTTTGTTTTTTTGTACAAAATCAGCGGCCAAAGCAAGGGCTGCGGTTAAAGGTTGTCTTTTTTACTCTTATCGCTAATTCAAATCGCTAATTCAAATCACTAATTTAATGACTTAAGCCGAGTTGGTCTAGAGTCTAACCCTGGTGATATTTTACCTTATCAATTAACAAGGATTGTCAGTTTATTGGACATTATATTAAACCTTCGGGATAAGCTTTTATTGATTTACAGTGAAAAAGAGATGATAGGTGCTTAAAAAGCATGTAATTACCTTGCTATCTTAAAAGTTTTTTTATTACTAAATTGTAACAAATTTTCTGAGAATGATATTTGTTTGTATTTTTGGCGTTGGTTACGAAGATCATCTAGCTGGTCTATTGGTATACCAATTTTTTCTGTTGTTATTACCAATTCAATTGCCTTATCTAAGCTTTTATTTAGGGGCTGGTGGCAGCTTATTAGCTTGAATAATAGCGTCTCGGGTTAGTTAATAGCGTTACAATTTGCTATAGAATATTATATCAAAATCGATTTATTAAGCGCTTTATTTTCTAGCCAGTCTTCGGGCATTAGCCGTTATGGTAAGTTCGATTATGAAAGGTGGTAATAAACTTACATGAGTAAAAACTAAAGTGCTAATGCTCATTTTGGCTGTTAACGGTGTTGAAACGGTCGATTAACGTGTTTTTGGGGAGAAGTAATGAAACTAGGGTTTGATATGACTAACACAGATTAGCGGCACAGATTAACTGCACTGATTAGCCACAATGAGTCGTTTAACTGTTAGCGCGATTAAGCCTTTAAGTTAAAGGCTTAATCTAAGCTTGAACAAAGGTAGAGTCTGGATGGGTTTACTTAATTGCTTGTAAAATAACAAATTTATCATTTGACGCTACAGTGCTGCAGTTTTTAAATAAACGCTTCAATTTTACATGATAAGCCAAATGCCGATTGCCGACGACTTGTAACATGCCGCCAGGCGCTAAACGCTTACGAGCATCAACAAACATTTGCCAAGCAATATGGTCAGTAATCGCTTCTCCTTGGTGAAAAGGTGGGTTACACAACACCAAATCAGCCACCATTTCAGCATCTAAGTGGGTTAAACAATCATCCCAATGAAACTGCGCTTTTTCACGAGCAAAGCCATTTGCTTGCCAATTGTGACGACTCGATGCAACGGCCATTTCTGAGTCGTCTACAAAGTGGATAGTTGCTTGCGGGTAAAGTTGTCCGGCTCGCAGGCCTAAAATACCATTACCACAACCAAGATCTATAACGGTATTAAACTCACCTTCTGGCAAGTTATCTAGCATGATACGAGCACCAATATCGAGCTTGTTAGCGGCAAATACATTGCTTAAGTTACTGATGTTAAGTGATAACTCATCAACAGGCCAGTTGACAGCTTGTGGAAGTTGGCGTTTATTACCGTCAGCAATACAAGTGATTACGCGGGTTTTCTTCCAAGTTAAGCTAGCATTAGCAGCGCCTAAATTTTTCTCAATGACGGCTAAAATCGCTTTATTGATGGTTTTTGCTTTAGCGCCAATGAGTACCTGAGTACCTTTTGGTAAAACCTGAGATAAGCGCTGCAATTGATGAGCAAAATAACTGAGGTTTTTTGGCAGCTTCATTAACACTAGCTGCAAGGTGTCAGGTAATAGCTCACGGCTATGAAAACGCTGGATATTATCTGATGGCAGTTGATTGGCTGCTAAGTTTAACTCAGCCCCCAGTAAACTGGTTTTCGCGTCGGTTTCCACAAATAAAGGCCAGCTTGGCTCAATCGCAACAAGGCCGCATTGCAGCGCCCCAAAATTATCATTAATGATGGCGGTATTAACTGGGCTCGTGTTTGACTGAATCTGGCTTGACTCAATAATATGTTTTATCAGGTGTTCATCGGCGGCATCCCAAGCTTGCAGGTTGGACTCTTGCTGCTTTGGATAGCGAAAAAGTGTTAACTCAATTCCTTCACATGAGAATTGGTTTGCCGTCATTATAATTACCTGTCATCAACATCATCAAAATAGCCGATAATTATCGCAGATAAGCGTTTATTGTGCGAGAGGAACTCAGGGCTTATCTGCAGTTAATCGCCCCGTTTAATCGCCATATCTAAAATGATGACGCCTTACACCCAAATTGCCCTGTGGCGTATTTGTTCGACATAGGCTGATAAGGTTTGCAGCGCCAAGGTGACTGATGCTAGATTACATAGGCAATAGATTAAGCTCAACGCGCTAATAACATTAACATTTACAAAGGAATTGTATGAAAGGTGCAGGTGGAACGTCAGGTGGAATTGGGTCATTTTTTATTGGTTTGATTATGATGTGCGGTGGTTTTTATATGCTACTGAATGCCATTAAAATCACCAGTTCATTTGGTATGGGGCATAGTCTATACAGAATGGGCGGTATGAACCTGACCAGTGGCATGATCATGATCCCATTTATGTTTGGAGTAGGTTTGATGTTTTACAATGCCAAAAATATTTTTGGCTGGATCCTAACCTTTGGCTCACTGGTTGCGCTTATCTTCGGCGTGATTAGCTCAATTAATTTTCGCTTTACCCATATGAGCGCGTTCGAATTAATTGTTATCTTAGTGCTGAGTGTTGGCGGCTTAGGGATATTTTTACGCTCACTGAAAACCATCGACAGTAACAGCTTGAGCTAATCTACTGTTTTTGTTTTACTGCAAGCAATAATAAAACCCTGCACCATTTTGCAACAATGCTGAGTTCAATAATTGGTTCAGTATTGTCAATGCTATATTTATCTTCATCTGCTTGATTGTTTATTGGTACTATTTGGCTACTTAGTTTTTATTGGTATCTATTTTGACTACTGACTCGCCTTCACAGCCACTTGAACAAAAGCCATCGTCTAAACAAGCATTTCCAGTATTGCCGTGGATTATGACATTTCTTAAGCCTTATCGAATGAGAGTGGTAGCGGCAATTATCTTTTTATTTATCGGCTCATTTGCTTGGTTATCATTAGGCCAAGGAGTGAAGATGATGGTCGATGAAGGCTTTGTGGCTGATAACGCTGGCCGGCTCAATGAAATCGTCTTGTTTATATTAGTGATAACCGCAGTAAGTGGCACGGCGGTCTTTTGTCGCTTTTACTTAATGACTTGGCTAGGTGAGCGGGTTATCGCTGATATTCGCTTGAAAGTATATAACCATTTATTGTCATTATCGCCGGCATTTTTTGCCGAGCAGCGCACTGGTGAAGTGATTTCACGCTTTACCGCTGACAGCACGTTATTGCAAAGTGTGGTGGGCAGTAGTTTGTCGATGGCGTTTCGCTCAAGTGTTACCGTGCTCGGCGCTATAGTGATGATGGCGCTGACCAGTATTAAGTTAACGGGCTTAGTGTTACTGGCTGTGCCTATGGTGTTTGTTCCGGTTATTTTTCTTGGTAAAAAAGTGCGTCAGTATTCACGTACCAGCCAAGATAAAGTGGGCGATCTGGGGGCGTATATCGATGAAACCCTCCATGAAATTCATACCGTGCAAGCCTACGGCCATGAAAGTAAAGATCGCTACGTGTTCAATGAGCAAGTTGAAGCTGTGATGACCGCGGCTAAAAGCCGTATTCTCTATCGCTCTATTTTAATATCTTCAGTAATGTTTTTAAGTATTGCCGCTATTGCCTTGGTGCTGTGGGTTGGGGCGCAAGATGTGATGGCGCAAAATATTACCGCTGGTGAATTATCCGCCTTTATGTTTTATGCGGTAATGGCAGCAGGTGCAGTGGCCACCATTAGTGAAGTGTTCAGTGAAATTCAGCGCGCCTCAGGCGCTGCAGAGCGATTAGTTGAGTTAGTGAACACTCCTATTGATTTACCACAAGTTACAACGCCTCAGATGCTACCTGATGAGGTTAAAGGCCAACTGAGTCTAGAGCAGTTACGTTTTGCTTACCCTAGTGTTGCCGATGATGTCATTAAAGGCATTGATTTACAGATTAAGGCGGGTGAAAGAGTTGCGTTGGTAGGAGAAAGCGGCGCCGGTAAAAGTACCTTATTTGAATTGCTGCTACGTTTTTATCAACCTCGCTCAGGCGCTGTTAAGTTAGATGGATTTGATATCTCGCAGTTGAGCTTAAACCAATTACGCGAGCAGTATGCATTAGTGCCACAAGACTCAGTTATTTTCGCCACTAACGTACTTGAAAATGTTCGCTATGGCCGGGTTGATGCCAGCGAAGATGAGGTTATTAACGCTTGTAAAACAGCTAAAGCTGATGAATTTATTAATGAGTTACCTGACGGCTATCATACCTATTTAGGTGAGAGAGGCGTTAAGCTCTCAGGTGGTCAAAAACAGCGCATTGCCATTGCCAGAGCCATATTGGCAGACAGACCTATTCTATTATTAGATGAAGCCACCAGTGCCCTAGATGCGGTGAGTGAAGTGTATGTAAAGCAAGGTTTAGATAATCTGATGCAGGGCAGAACCACCTTGATCATTGCCCATCGATTAGCCACAGTGATTAATGCCGACAGAATTGTGGTGTTAGAAAAAGGCCAAGTCGTTGCTGTGGGCACACACCAAGAGCTAATGCATACAAGTGAAATTTATAACGCGTTTGCCAGCTTGCAATTACTCGCTGACATTGACATAGGGCAAGAATCTGCTCAGCGCTGACTATTTTCAGTTTAGCCAGCGATAAAAAAATGCCTTCAATTGTGAAGGCATTTTTGATGTTGTTACGAATGATATTTCTTTTAAATCATATACCGTGGACTGCTACTTTCTTAACTCGCGGCGTAAGATTTTACCCACAGTGCTTTTCGGCAGTTGCTCGGTAAATTCAATAATGCGTGGAATTTTATAGGCTGTTAATTGGCTGCGGCAATAATCTGAAATTTGCTGTTTGGTTTGCGCTTCATCAATTGAGGGATCTTTTAAAACGATCACTGCTTTAACTGCTTCACCGGATTTTTCATCTTCGACACCGACTACCGCGCACTCAAGCACTAATTCGTTTTGGGATAAAATATCTTCCACTTCATTGGGATAAACATTAAAACCTGAAACGATAATCATGTCTTTTTTGCGATCGACTATTTTGTGAAAACCATCTTCAGTAGCGACTGCAATATCGCCGGTTTTAAAATAACCGTTACGGGTCATGACTTTGGCGGTTTCTTCAGGCTTTTGCCAATAGCCTTGCATCACTTGTGGGCCTTTAACTGCAAGTTCGCCAGCTTCACCTAATGGCACTTCTTCATCGTTTATATCTAATATTTTAACCTCGGTGGCCAATACAGGTTTACCAATAGTGCCTAACTTTTGGTAACCCGGCGCATTTAAGCTCACTACCGGGGCAGTTTCTGATAAGCCATAACCCTCAGATATCATACTGCCAGTAGTTTTTTGCCAAATATTTGCCGCAGCACTTGTCAGTGCTGTGCCGCCAGAGAGCGTAATGGTTAATTTACTAAAATCCAATGCTTGAAATTCTGGTTGGTGGCATAGGCCAACAAATAAAGTATTAAGCCCTGCAAAGCCAGTAAACGGATAACTGGCCATAGTCTTTATTAAGCCTGCAATATCGCGTGGGTTAGGGATTAGCACTGAGCAGCTGCCAGATTCAAAATACAGGACTAAATTCACCATAAAGGCATAGATATGATAAATCGGTAACGGCGCGACAAAAATGTCCTTGCCTTCAGTCATAGTGCTGGCAATACGCGATTTTACTTGGCCTGAGTTAGCCAACATATTGCGATGACTTAGCATGGCACCTTTTGATAAGCCCGTGGTGCCGCCAGTGTATTGCAGCGCGGCTAGATCTTCTTGCTGAGGTTTGTAAGGACTAAAGCTTGATTGTTCACCTAAGGCGAGCATGTGGTTAAATTCGACTTTTGCAAAAGGGGTGTCGGCTTGAGGCTGAGGATTAATTAAATCCAGTGCATGGGTGCTGATGACTAATTCAATATCAGTTTTCGCAACTACATTATTTAATGTGGGTAATAAGTCAGATAACACCACCAAGGCTTTTGCGCCGGAATCATTAAACTGATGGATTAGCTCACGTTCAGTATACAGCGGGTTAGTGTTGACTATGATTAGCCCCGCACGAATTGCACCGTATGCGGCAATCACAAATTGAGTGATATTTGGCAACTGAATCGCGATGCGATCCCCAGGTTTTAGCTGACTATGGTTTTGCATGTAGGCGGCAAACTGACGTGAAGCAAGTTCGAGTTCTTTAAAGGTGGTTTGTTTCCCCAAACAAGCATAAGCCACATTATCCCCATAACGTTGGCAAGTTTGTTCGATCAAATCTACCAATGAATCATATTGCTGTAGATTGAGTTCTTTATCTGCGTCATACCCCATGCTTATCCCCTTTGTTGTTTTTTTTGCTGCATTTCAAACAGGCGTTTAGATTAGAGTGGTTTTAGTTAACAGGTCAACAACATTCTATAGCTTTGTAAAATTATAGTATTAAAAAGTATGGAGTTTTTGCTCTATAATGGCTGATGGTTAGCATTATCTATTCGTTCAGTTTTGATGGTTTTTTGAACTGGAAAGGTGTTCTTGAGCCTCATGGTTAATTGGTTTGTAAGTATAAAGTCAGCGTTATCAACTGCCTTGCTATTCATTTAGTTAGTGTTTTAGTCTTTTACTCTGTTATTACCTCGAAATGCGTAGATTGTTTTGAGAGGTAATCGAAATTGTTCGCAATTAGCTTGCATTTGTTATAGAAATGTAACTGAGATGATGTATTTCATTTTGGGAGAGACGATTTTTAATCATATGTTTATGAATAAAAATGAGTCACAAGCAAAAATATAATAAATAAAGAGACCACATGATGACCAATCTAAAGAAAACAACCAAGTTTGGCTTTAGCTCATTAAGCCTCGCAATTACAGTAGCATTGACTGGTTCAGTCATGTCTACTCAAGTCGCAGCTGCGGAAGAAGTTGCAGACAATGTAGAAAAAATTGCTGTTGTAGGTAGCCGCGCTGCACCTCGTTCAGTGGGTGAGTCCCCTGTACCTATCGATATCATTAGCGCTGATGATTTAAGGAAGAATGGCTCTACCGACATGATTGATATGTTGGTCACCTCAGTACCATCATTTAACTCGCGCGCTCAGCCGATTAGTGATGCTGCAACCCTTGTACGCCCAGTCAATTTACGTGGATTGCCTTCAGACAGTACTTTAATCCTTGTTAATGGTAAGCGACGTCATCGTGCTTCTGTCATTGCATTCCAAGGAGGTGGCATAAATGATGGTGCTCAAGGGCCTGACATTTCGGTGATTCCAAGTATTGCGTTAAAGCAAGTTGAAGTGCTGCGTGATGGTGCCGCGGCGCAATATGGTTCTGATGCCATTGCAGGTGTAATGAACTTCCAATTAAAAGATAGCGCTGAAGGTGGCTCTGTCTCTGTTTCTCACGGTGAATATTATGAAGGCGATGGTGCAACGACAACCGTGGATGGCAACATCGGATTGCCGTTAACAGATGCTGGCTTCGTTAATATTAGTGCGCAATACAAAACTGCTGATGCAACCAGTCGCAGTGTACAGCGCCCTGATGCTGCGGGTTTAATTGCGGGAGGAAACACATTCGTTAATGATCCTGCCCAAATATGGGGTAACCCAGAAATTAAAGATGATTACACTGTATTTGCGAATCTTGGCTTTGACTTTAATGACAAGCACAGCCTTTATGCATTTGGTAACGTATCGTCAAGAGATGCTGTGGGTGGCTTCTATTACCGTAACCCCCATAACCGTGGCAATGTTTACTCCCTTGATGGCGGCGAAACCTTGCTAGTGGGGGCAGTAAATGGCGATCCATCAACATGTGATGTTGTGCCTGCAAATGTACCTAATGTACTTGATACCCCTGAATATGCAGCAATGGTTGCAGATCCTAACTGTTTCTCAATGAACCAAGTGCGCCCAGGTGGTTATACCCCTCAATTTGCTGGGACCATTGAAGATATGTCTTTCTTCTTAGGTTTTGAAGGCGAATTTGGTGAGTGGGCTTATGATGCCAGTGCAGGTACCGGTGCCAACAAAGCAAGTTTTAGCTTAAGGAACTCGCTTAACCCTTCTTTAGGTTTAGCGGCTAACCCTGAAGATACTCAAACTGATTTTGATACCGGTGCTTACGAGCAAGTTGAAACCACAGTCAACCTCGACTTCTCGCGTTATTTCACCATTGGCTCAATTGAAGATATTAGCTTTGCAACGGGTTTTGAGTGGCGTGAAGAGTCATTTGAAATTACTCAAGGTGAAGAAGCTTCTTGGTTAGCTGGCCCATACGCAGATCAAGGTTTCAATATTGGTTCCCATGGCTTTAAAGGTTTTGGTCCTGAAGCTGCGGGTAAAAACTCTCGAACCAATATTGGTATTTATGCCGATGTTGAAGCGTATTTAACTGATGATTGGTTATTGGGTTTAGCGCTGCGTTATGAGGACTTTTCTACTTTCGGCGATACCTTAAATTATAAGATTTCAACCCAATACTCAGTGAATGATTACTTGTCAATTCGTGGCTCACACAGCACTGGGTTTAGAGCACCAACAGTCGGTCAAGAGAATGTGGTTAACACTCAAACCTCGATTGTAAACGGTGATTTGATCCAGACATTTATTGCTCCACCAACGGATCCATTAGCGGCATTTTATGGTGGTGAAGTTTTAGAACCGGAAGAATCCATCAGCTATGCGTTAGGTACGGTATTTGAGTATGAAGACTTTTTCTTAACGGTTGATTACTACAATATTGAAGTGACAGGTCGTCTGGCGCAGTCAAGTCAAATTGAAGTACAAGCGGATGATTATGATGCGTTAAGAGCGGCGGGAGTAGAGTTTCCTGAGTTAATTTCGGCGGTTACTTATTATACCAATGACTTTGATACTACAACTCAAGGTATTGATATTGTGGGTTCGTATGAAACAGAGCTGATGTCTGGTGACTCAATGTTCAGTCTTGCCTATGGCTGGACGGATACAAACGTTGATAAGTTTGATCCAGATACTACTGACGAAGGTAAAGTGCGTCGTTTAGAAGATGGTATTCCTGCTCATCGTGCGACCTTAACGTGGAATCAAACCTGGGACGATTTAAACGTATCGTTACGTGGTAATTACTTTGGTGAATACTATGCAACCCATGCTGATGATACGTCTGATTGGGGTTCTGAAACGGCAGATTCTGCTTTCACTGTTGACCTTGAAGTGAGTTATACGGTAGTTGATGCATTAACTATTTCAGTGGGTGCGAATAATATCTTCGACCAAGAAGCTCAAAAGCTTAAAGACGGTACTTTAGGTGCTCTAGGTGCAGTTTACTATGAAAGTGGTCCATTCGATTATAACGGTGGCTTCTACTACGGTAAGTTAACTTACAGCTTTTAAGCGTTTAACTTGAACAAGAAAGACTGCATCTGCAGTCTTTTTTTTGCGATAAATTTATTGAGTTGAACTTGCTAAACACTAATCGAATCAGTTAACCGCATCTAAAGTATCAAACAATGATTCAATGGTGAGCACTGTTGGCAGCTTAACCCCTTGTGGGTACTTAGGGCCGTAAACTTTATTGAATGGCGTACCCATGCCGCCTTCATTGGTTACATAGGTTTCGATAAGTGCATTAGGTTCAGTCCAATTGCCTTGCATTAAAATGATATTATCTGCAGTAAGTACATTAACGACTTTTTCTCTATGGGTGACATTGGCTTGGTTGGTTCGACAAGGCAAGCACCAGTCCGCGTATACATCCACAAATACAGTATAGCCTTGCTCAACTAAAGGCGCTATTTGGCTTGGGTTAAGCGTTTGCCACTGCAAGCGTTTATAAGCATTGTAATCTTCATCTTTTTGTAAAAAAGCATACACCCCGCCAAAACATAAGGTCATAAAACTAAGTAACACGATGATCGCAGTAGGAATATTATTCCCTTTTAGTTTTAGGATAATCAGTAAACCGATACCGGTTAGTAGTAATCCAAGTAATATTGGCAGCAATAAGGCCATAGGATGTGTTCTCAGTTAATTATGCAGAAGATATAGGCGACTATATCAAGTTTTACTTAATTTGAGGTTAAACCCATGTTGTCAGTGGTCATTCATGGTAACGTTACGCCTTTATTAAACTGCAGATAATTAAATGAATATAATCATCTGTATTTAATTGTAAGAATATTCACTCATTAATGATTTGGGAAATAAAATGGCGTTTAGTACGTGGTTAGGTCTATTGGCTATCTGTTGTTTAGGAGCCATGTCTCCAGGTCCTAGTTTAGCTATGGTGTTAAAACATACTTTATCTGGTGGGCGATTACATGGTGTTGTTTGTGCCTGGGCACATTCAATAGGTATTGGTGTTTATGCTTTGGTGACCTTATTAGGGCTTGCAGTGGTGCTAGAAAAGTCGCCAATTGTGTTTAACGGTATTGCGATTCTGGGGGCGCTTTATTTGGCCTGGATGGGGTTTCAAGCACTAAACTCTAAAGGTGGTATGGAGCAAAAGCTACAAGCAGGAGTGCCAGCATCTTTACTTGAGGCTGCAAGAGACGGTTTAGCGATATCATTATTTAACCCAAAGATTTTATTATTCTTTTTAGCATTATTTAGTCAGTTTGTGCTTGCAGCTGAAACCATGGCAGGTCAAACCGTTATTGTGCTAACGCCCTTGGTTGTTGATGGGCTTTGGTACACCCTTATTGCCGTGGTGTTATCCCATGGGCCGATCTTAAATCGGTTACGAAACAAAGCGGCATTGATTGATAAGTTATCGGGTGTGGTACTTATCTTGCTGGCAGTTCGGGTGTTGATAAATCTATTTTAAATAGTATTTATTACAGATAGAGAGAACAAAAAAGCCATCTTGCGATGGCTTTTTTTGGTTAAAGCAGTTGTTAGTTCTTAAATACTTGTACTGAATCGTCTTTCTCTACAACGGCCTCTTCTGATGCCTGCTGGCTTCCTGGTGGGTTCTTTATATGGTCATTTAAGTTTTCACTTAACATTCCTTTGAACTCCTCAGAAAACCACTCTAAGGCATTATCTTTTTCAGCTTCTAAATTTGAAGACTTAATTGCAGCTTCAAATGCATTGTAACGTGCTGCAGCAAAGCGAAGGGCAGTACCGACTTTGCCAATATCGTTTTCTTGCTGGCTAAGTTGGTTTGCTAGCGCGATAAATTGATCAGCAATTTGGTACATTGTTGTTTCAGTTTTTTCTTCTGACATATTTTCCACTTTTTAGTACTGGTTTAATTGCAATTAGTTTACCCACTTTAAAACTTAAATTCAGGTAAAAAACCATTAAGTTTGCGGGTTCGATCCAATTATTAAGCAATAACGTCATTTTAACTGTCTGGGTCAGAGTCAGTGATCACTTGACCATTTCGAGAGTCATAGTAAATAGATAAAGTCGTTAGAGAGTTATAAAAATAGCGACATTGATCAGGATTTATATAGGTGGCTTGGTAATCTGATACGTTTTCATCGGCAGTGGTGGAAACACTGGGGGCATCTTGTAGTACGGTTTCCCATACCGATATACAATCAGCGACGTTGTTTAGCCTTGGTGATGGCTCAAACGGAGGCCAGTTTTGTGCTGGATATCCCCACTCATTAATATCTAATTGGCCATCAGTACCGGCATTTTCAAATATTGGCAGATTATCAGCAGGGCCTGAATGGCCTAACGCAGCCCATTTTATATGCGCGAGGCTGATACCGGTTGCGAAGCTGCCGCCAGTGGCTTTTACATTTGCCACATGCGCATCTTGTTGAAGGTTGATAAACTTAGGCAAAGCGATGACGGCTAAAATAGCCAGTATAATAATGACGACAACCAGTTCAATAAGCGTAAACCCAGTTTGAGTTATTTTGAGCTTTTCAATTTGCATTTAGGCATCTTTAGTAATGTGTTGTTAAATAATTGTAGATTGGTTTAGGGGTTATAGGTAGGTATGAGATGAAATATGCGAATTGGCAGCAGCTGTTTAATGAGCAACAACAGCAAGGCTATTATCTTGAATTAATGAATTTTTTAGCGACAGAGCGCCAGCAAGGCAAGGTGATATACCCTCCAGAAAATGAGACCTTTGCAGCTTTTGATCTAACGCCATTGAAGCAGGTAAAAGTGGTTGTATTAGGGCAAGATCCTTATCATGGGGCAGGGCAAGCTCACGGTTTATGTTTTTCGGTACAAGCTGGAGTGAAAACGCCGCCTTCTTTGGTAAATATCTACAAAGAGCTTAAGCAAGATATCAGTGGTTTTATCATTCCCGAACATGGCAACCTAACGGCTTGGGCTAAACAAGGGGTGTTATTGCTTAATACGGTATTAACCGTTGAAGAAAGTAAGGCTCATTCGCACTCAAAAGCGGGCTGGGAGCATTTTACTGACCAAGTAATGCAATGCCTTAATCAACAAATTGAACCTATTATATTTGTGCTGTGGGGCGCTCACGCGATAAAAAAAGGCCGCTGGATAACCTCACCTCAGCATCATATTCTTTCAGGGCCGCACCCGTCGCCGTTATCGGCTTATCGTGGGTTCTTTGGCTGCAAACATTTTTCAATTATTAATCAATTATTAGTGGCAAAAAATAGTGCGCCAATTGATTGGCAAGTGTAGGTCTTAGCAATAAAAAATGCACTTGATAGCAATCAAGTGCATTTTAATATTCAGTAACAGCTTAGTTTAGTGGTTTTTAGTTATTACGCTGAACTGAAATCTTAGCTAATGAGATAAGCGCGGTTTTGTATTCGCTATCAGCAATTGGCGCTAATGCCGCAATGGCTTTATCCGCTTCTTCATCGGCTTTTTGCTTGGTGTACTCTAATGCACCTGAATCTTTTAAGGCTGCGACGATTTCGTCGATAGCTTTGGTGCCATCTCCATTTTCAATTGCGTCTTTGATCAGCGCTTTAGCTTCATCATTACCGTGTGCCATGGCATAGATTAGCGGTAAGGTAGGTTTCCCTTCGGCTAAGTCGTCACCAATATTTTTACCTAGCTCATCAGCATCTGCAGTGTAATCAAGCAAGTCATCGGTTAGTTGGAATGCGGTACCTAAAAATTTACCGTATTCACCTAATGCGTGTTGTTGCTCTTTGCTCACATCTGCAATAACACCTGTGAGTAAGGTCGCGGCTTCGAATAATTTAGCTGTTTTGCAGTAAATCACTCGCATATAATTCTCTTCGGTGGTTTCAGGGTCATTACAATTCATTAATTGTAAAACCTCGCCTTCGGCAAGAATGTTAGTGGTGTCAGCCAGTACGCGCAGTACTTTCATGCTATCTAACTCAGTCATCATCTGGAATGAGCGAGTGTATAAGAAGTCACCAACAAGCACGCTAGCGCTATTGCCAAAAAGGGCATTAGCGGTTTTACGGCCACGTCGTAAGGTTGATTCATCAACAACATCATCATGTAGTAGTGATGCCGTATGAATAAACTCTATAATGGCAGCTAACTTTAGGTGTTCTTCACCTTTATAGTCGATAGCACGAGCGGCTAAAACTGAAAGTAATGGACGTAGTCGTTTACCACCGCCATTGATAATGTAAAAACCGAGTTGGTTTATTAATGCAACATCAGACTCAAGTTGTTTGTAAATTAACTGATTTACGGCTTGCATGTCGTTATCAGCTAGTTGACGAATGGCGTTTAAATCCATAATGGTCTCTAGTTATTAGGCTACCGGACAAAATTATATTGCCCACTATATAAGGTTCAAATTGTATATTAACAAATTTTACCGAATTTTCATGCTTTAGGCAGCTTTTGTTCTTAGATAGTGGGAGTTAAGCCGAGCTTTTTTTATTGATTCAAATTTAACGCTTGCCAGAATGCAAATCTTGCCGTAGAATCCGCGCCCATTGTCATTAAAAGTTTTTAGCACCCGGTATCAACATAACAATGAACCGGAGTGTTAGTCCATTTGGAGTGAAATAGCTATGTACGCTGTTTTTCAAAGTGGCGGAAAGCAACATCGTGTTGCTGAAGGTCATACAGTTCGTTTAGAAAAAATTGAAGTTGCTACTGGTGAAACTGTAGAGTTTGATCAAGTATTATTGGTTGCTGATGGTGAGAACGTTCACGTTGGTACACCTCTAGTTGCAACTGGTAAAGTTGTTGCTGAAGTGGTTAGCCACGGTCGCGGTGAGAAAGTAACTATTCAAAAGTTCAATCGTCGTAAGCATCACGAAAAGAAAATGGGCCATCGTCAATGGTTCACTGAAGTTAAAATCACAGCGATCAGCGCATAATTTAGGAGTCTAACTCATGGCACATAAAAAAGCTGGCGGTTCTACTCGTAACGGCCGCGATTCGGAAAGTAAACGTCTTGGTGTTAAGCGTTTTGGTGGTGAATCAGTTGTAGCTGGTAACATCATCGTTCGTCAACGTGGTACTAAATTCCACGCTGGTGTAAACGTAGGTATTGGTCGTGACCATACTTTGTTTGCATTAACAGACGGTAAAGTTAAGTTTCAAGTAAAAGGTCCTAATAACCGTAAGTTTATTAGCATCGAAGCTTAATCTAGACTCTAATCAGTCTTTGAAAGCCCCGCCTTCTGGCGGGGCTTTTGTGTTTTTTTACTTCATTGTTGATTTAGTTAGCTAGACTTTAGTTTATTAAAAATTAGTGGATTAAATTTACGTGCGGTATTTGCGATGTTTTGCATCGTTGATTATTTATTTTGCAGTAAGCGATTTATGGTGATTGTATCTTCTACGCTTCCCTGCACATCTCAATCTTTTGAGGTTATAATTGACACATTAAGTGGTGTCAGGAGTATGTATGAAGTTTATTGATGAGGCTAAAATCAGAGTTGAAGCGGGTGACGGTGGCAGTGGCTGCGTTAGCTTCAGACGTGAAAAATATGTGCCAGACGGCGGCCCTGATGGTGGTGACGGCGGTGATGGTGGTAGTGTATTTTTAGTCGCAGATGAAAACATGAACACGCTTATTGATTTCCGTTTTGTCAGCTCGCATATTGCTGAGCGTGGTAAAAATGGACGTGGCCGTGATTGTACCGGTCATGGCGGTGAAGATTTAATGCTTAAAGTACCTGTGGGTACGCGTGCTGTTGATTTCGATACTGAAGAATTATTAGGTGATTTGACTACCCATGGCCAAAAGTTACTTGTGGCTAAAGGTGGTTTCCACGGTTTAGGTAATACGCGCTTTAAAAGCAGTACCAACCGTGCGCCGAGACAGAAAACATTAGGTACGCCTGGTGAAGTACGTTTCTTAAAACTGGAATTATTGTTACTTGCTGATGTCGGCCTATTGGGCTTACCAAATGCAGGTAAATCAACCTTTATTCGTGCGGTATCTCGTGCAACACCAAAAGTTGCTGATTATCCGTTTACGACACTAGTACCAAACCTTGGTGTGGTAAGTCCACGACCTGGGCAAAACTTCGTTATCGCCGATATTCCTGGCTTGATTGAAGGTGCCTCAGATGGTGCTGGTCTTGGTATTCGTTTCTTGAAGCATTTGGAACGTTGTCGTGTGTTATTACACATCATCGATATCGATCCTATTGATGGCAGTGATCCGGTTGAATCTGCGCGTTCAATTGTGGCTGAACTTGAAAAGTATTCACCAAAGCTTGCAGCTAAGCCACGTTGGTTAGTCTTTAACAAAATCGATTTATTGCATGAAGATGAACTTGCAGAAAGAATGGATCGCATTGTTAAGGAAATGGATTGGAAGGGTGACATTTACACTATGTCAGCATTCAACCGAACGAACACTAAAGACATTAGCTTAAAACTATTAGATTTCATCAATTCACTTCCTCCTGAAGATGAAGGCACTAGCCCAGATGATGAAGTTGAGTTTAAATGGGATAACTACCATGAAGCTAGCGTTGAATCGGTAAATGAAAATTACGACGACGACTTTGATGATGACTTCGATGACGATGACTACGATGTGGAAATCATTTACCAACGTTAATAGTCGAGAGACAAGTGTACGCAGAAACTCAAAATGATATCACTCGTCTTGTTGTACGAAGTGCACAATTACTTCTAGCCTATGGCGCTGAGTCTGATCTTGTTGAAGAGATCAGTCAGCGCTTAGGTAAAGCGCTGGGTCTTGCCAGCGTTGAACTTTCAATTTCCTCCAACTCCCTTGTACTGACCAGTTTAGTCCATGGCCGCTGTATAACTACAACCCGACGCATTCGAGAGCATGGCATCAATATGAAGGTGGTGTGTGAAGTACAACGCATTTGCCTCTTGGCAGAGCGCGGAGTGTGCAATGCCAAACAAGTTAAACGCCGCTTAGAGATCATTGAGCCTAAGAGTTATCCGGCAAAATATTTGATCCCGATGATTGGGCTATCTTGTGCGAGTTTTTGTCACTTGTTTGGTGGTGATATTACCGCGTGTCTTATTACATTCTGTGCTTCAGCTATTGGTATGTCAGTGCGATTATCATTAGTCAAAAAGCACTTTAATGCACTCATTATCTTTGCCATTACCGCTTTTATCACCACAATCATTGCCCAAATCGGCTTCATCACTGATTTAACCTCAACCCCTAAAACCCCAATGGCTGCCAGTGTGCTGATGTTAGTGCCCGGTTTTCCGTTAATTAATGCGATATCAGATATGGTTAAAGGCCATATGAATGTGGGTATATCTCGCTGGGGCCACGCGACACTCTTAACACTGGCTACTGTCATTGGGATTACACTTTCAATGGCATTGGGTGGGATTTTGTTTATATGAATCTTATTTTAGAATTGCTGCATGATGGACTTTTTTCAGCAATACCAGCGCTAGGCTTTGCGATGTTGTTTAATGTCCCGAAGCGATACTTACCTTTTTGTGCGGTAGCTGGCGCCATAGGGCATAGTTCAAGAAGCCTACTTATGCATTTTGATATGCCCATAGAGTGGGCGACATTTGCAGCTGCAGCCATCGTTGGTATTATTACGATACGCTTTGCTAAGCGTCACCTCGCGCCGCCGCTAATGTATGCTGTTGCAGCTATCATACCCATGGTACCGGGTACCTATGCATACAATACCTTGATAGCTTTGGTACAACTGAGTGTCCAAGAGCAAGTCAGCAGTGATTTAACTTCGATAGTCATTCTTAATGGCCTGAAAACCGTATTCATTCTTGGGGCATTATCAGTCGGCTTAGCAATGCCCTCATTAGTGTATTATCGAACCAGACCTATTATTTAACCCCCGTTTTAGCATCAAATAAGGATTTTTATATGCGCATCGCAATGATAGCCGCCATGGCCAATAATCGTGTCATTGGTAAAGATAATAAAATGCCTTGGCACTTACCTGAAGATTTAAAGCATTTTAAGGCGATGACCTTAGGTAAGCCTGTGGTGATGGGGCGTAAAACCTTTGAATCTATTGGTAGACCGCTTCCAGGTAGACATAATATTGTCATCAGCCGCCAAGCAGATTATCACATTGAAGGCGTTTCATGTGTGAGTTCATTTGAGCAAGCTAAACAACTTGTTACAGATTGTGATGAATTAGTTGTCATTGGTGGTGGGCAGCTCTATAAAGAAATTTTACCGCTGGCCGATATATTATATCTAACCTTCATTGAGCTAACTGTTGATGGCGATACTTTTTTCCCCGAGTGGGATGATGATAGCTGGACGTTACAAGATAAGGTTAATCAGGTTAATGCAGCACAATTGCAATATAGCTTTAACACCTTTGTGAGAAAATGTTAAATTACAAGCTGTTTTACCCTGAATAGAGGTTTACCCTTGATGGTAAGCTGAAAATAATAATACCTACAAAGGAGTATCGGATGCGTTTAATGCCTGTGGCCGTCGCCGTCCTAATTGCAGCATCTTCAGTTTCAACCCCAGCAGTCGCTGATACCGATCAACTTGTGGCAAGTATTTGTGATTACGTTAAATCGAATGATAAAAATCGACTACGTAAAAAACTCAAAGAAAGTCGTGTTAAATTACGTAATATCTATACCGGTGTTTCTTGTGATGGCGCAAGCTTATTAAGAACCGCTTATAATGCAAATTCATTTGAAGTGGGTGAGTACATCGCTAAACGTCTTCCTGCTGGTGATTTAAGTTCACCAGAAGCCGACGGGAAAAGCATTCTTGATTGGGCTAATAGCAATGGCCATAGTGGTAGTGCTATTACTGCTGCAGTTCAAGATCGCATTAATAGTGGTGAGTAAAGCGCATTGATTAATTTGGTGATAGCAATTGTGAATTATCAAATATAATCTTATGCATAAATAAAGTTGATAGCTTTGACTGCCAAAACCGCCTTAGGGCGGTTTTTTGTTGCTTATGGTTTTTATTGCCGCAAATCATTGCTAAGTCATGGCGCGATTAGGCTTTAAAGGCAATAAAAAAGGCTCTAAAGAGCCTTTTCTTGTGAGTCGTTAAACTTTAAATTCCTTCACAGAGCTTTGTAGCTCTTCAGACAGCATTGCTACTTGCTGACTTGATTGTGCTGTTTGATCTGCGCCTATGGCGGTTTCTTCTGAAATAGCAGCAATGTGCTCTAGCATTTCAGAGACTTGCTGACTGACCAAGTTTTGCTCTTGAGCGGCTTGGGCAATGTGATTACCAGAGTCGTAAGCTTTATGTACTGACTGACTAATGGTTTCTAAGGCCAAGTTAGCTTGTTCTGTTTTATCGACACAGCTGGTTGCTTGTGTGCGGCCTAATTCCATGACCGTCACTGCTTGTTGTGCACCTTGTTGTAACACTTCAATCATTTGCTGAATTTCGCTAGTCGATTCTTGGGTTCTAGAAGCAAGACTGCGCACTTCATCGGCGACAACAGCAAAACCACGGCCTTGCTCACCCGCGCGGGCAGCTTCAATCGCAGCGTTTAATGCCAGTAAGTTAGTTTGCTCTGCAATACCACGAATTACATCAAGAATAGAGCCGATTGATGCGCTATCAGTATGGACCTTATTGATCACCACGCCCGCTTTAGCGACTTCTTCTGCTAAGGCAAGAATAGTGACTTTATTCTCTTCAGCAAGTGTGCGCATATGCTGAGTTTCTTGATCGGCTTGCTTAATTTGTTCAAGGGCTTGATCGGCGCTCATTGAAACTTGTTGGGCGCTAGAGCTTAGCTCAGTAGTTGCGGTGGCCACTTGATCCACTTGATTTTTTTGCTCTTGAATACCAGATGTAGTTTGGGTGGTAATTGCTGACGTTTCTTCTGCTGCAGCAGCCAACTGATTCGAGCGGTCTAAAATGCCGACGATTAAGTCACTTAAACTATCCACTAAGCTGTTACAGTTTTTAGCTAGTAGCGCGAACTCGTCATGGCCTGAATCATCTAATTTATGAGTTAAATCTCCAGAGGCAAGAATATTTAGCGCCTGGTTTACTTTTTCTAATGAGCGAGTTAATGGTTTCACTACGGCGTAACTGACGATAATTGCCACCACAATGGCCAGAATAACTACCAGCATTGTTTGGATAGTAGCCGAATCGATATTTTTAATTGCATCGTCACTTATTTTAGCTGTGAAGTTTTCAATTTTATTAGCTAGCTCGTTCATTCTAGCATTAACGTCTAAACGGTCTTTATCGGTTGCAGCTAACATTTCGGCAGCGGTTTGATCATGCTTTAGTTGCTGGCCTTTCAAGGTAACTATGGAGTTATTACCTGTCACTAGGGCAAATACAGCATCACTTTCTACGTTTAAATCATTAAGAGTGCTATCGCTAATAATACCGCGGCCTTGTAAGTTGATATGCTCAATCTTTGTGCGGGTATCGTTGAGCATGTACTCTAGCTCATTCACTATTACTTCATATTTAGCGTTTTCTTTAGCGGCAACTAAATCATAAATGGTGGTAATAATATTGATGAAATTACTATCAACGACTCCCGCTGCAGCTGCAATACTTTGTTTAGTGGTATCTTCACTCAACTCTAGATCTATCAGGTCTAATAAAATCGATGATGCATCATCTGCGCTGTCTTCTAAATTATCTCGAAGTTGTAATAGTTGTTCATGTTTTAATAATGCATTTTCATGCTCTATTAGCATTAAAGCGCTATTTTTTTCAAAATTATGGTAGCTGTTTTTAAGCTGAGAAAGGTTACTGGAAAACTCTTGTCTACCAGAAATTAACCCAGTCAAGTTATTGAGTTTTTTGTTAAATTCCACTGATTCAGTGTTTATATTTTTTTTGACTGCTGGAATTTGAGCTGATTGATCAGTGTAGTAACCGAATAGAATGTGAATTTGCTGGGCGCTTAAGTTTTGCGTTAATTCACCGGTAGCAGTAAGGGCAGGCAAACTAACTTGTTGTAAGGTGCTAGTACTGTCCTTGATGCTATTGTTGGTGAGCAAAGACACGCCACCTAAAACTATCAAAAGGAGAGTCACAACGGTAAAACCGCCAATCACTCTGGTGGCAACATTAATTTTCATAGCATACTCCGGCTGTTATTATTTTATCCCGAATTTATCTCTTTGATCACTCAGGGCTGTATGATCATTGGAGATCCAATAACTGTATCGGCTTTGTTACTGGAAAGTTTAATTATTTATTTATGATTTTATTTTGTGCTGTTGTATTTTTTCGTTGGTTTCTAAATGCCATAGGGTTAAATGCTCTCCCCAGCAACATCCTGTATCCAGTGCTTGCATATTAGGTTGGTTAACCACGCCCATTAACGCCGCCCAATGACCAAATACCAAAGTGTGGCTTTGTTTTAACGGGGAGTTGAATTCGAACCAAGGCGTGAGTTGTGGTGGTTTGTCTTGAATGGGGGATTTACATTTAAAGTCTAAACTGCCATCAGCAAACAAATAGCGCATTCGCGTTAGGGTATTGATGCAATATCGCAGTCTTGGCAAGCCTATGGCTGTACTGTCCCAGCGCTCTGCATCATCGGTGTACATTTTTGCAATTAGTGAATCGATATAATCATCTTGCTGTAATGCTTGGCTCACCGCATTAGCTTCTGTGAGTAAGGTCGCTAAGTCCCACTGCGGTGGAATGCCTGCATGGCTCATGATGATATTGTGGGAGGGCAGTGTCTGCACCAAGGGTTGCTTTCTTATCCAAGTAATTAAGTCGGGTAAATCATCAGCGCTTAGCAATTCAGCAAGCTTATCTTTGGGGTTGGGTCTTTTAATGTTGCCGTTAAGGGCTAATAGATGCAGGTCGTGATTACCCAAAGTTATTTTGGCACTGGCCTCTAATGATTTTAAATAGCGTAAAGTTTGTAAGGAGCCATTACCTCTGGCGACTAAATCGCCGACAGCCCATACTTCATCCTTTGAAGGGTTAAAGTCCACTTTAGCGAGGATCAGTTGTAATTCTTCAAAACAGCCTTGTATATCGCCAACAAAATAATGTGCCATAGGATTATTGTAGAATCCCTGGGACGGCTAATCTAAATGTTGGGATTGCAGCTTTAAAAGCTTCACCTTGGGCGCTGCTCATGCCGTATGAGCCTTCCATAAAGCCAACGGGTGTTTCTAATACTGTGCCACTTGAGTATTGGTAAGCTGTATTAGGTTCGATAGTCGGTGTTTCTCCGACCACGCCAGGGCCTTGCACTTCACTTTTTTCACCGTTTGAGTCAGTAATAATCCAGTGGCGATCTTTGAGTGTCACTGCAATGTCGCTCAGATTAATGATGGTAATGGTATAACTGAATAAATATTTTGATTCTGCTGCTGATGACTGCTCTTCTAAATAGTTAGTCTCAACTTTTATTTTAATTTTGGGGGCTACAGAGGACATTAAACTTCCTAAAAACGAAAGGGCACTTTCAATGAAAAGTGCCCTTAGAATTATAGATTTTTATCGCAAACTAAATTTGCAAGTGCCACATACTGCTCGACAGTTATTTGCTCCGGTCGAAGAGTCGAATCAATGTTCAGCGCGCTGAACTCATCATCTGTTATCATGTGCTTTAAGTTATTCCGTAGTGTTTTACGGCGCATATTAAAGGCTGTGGTACATAGATGACGTAAAACGGTGACATCTTTACACGGGAATGGTTTTACATCGTATGGCAACAAACGTACCACTGCAGAGTCGACCTTTGGCGCCGGAGTAAAGCTTTGTGGCGGCACTTCAAGTACAGGTACCACTTTACAGTAGTACTGCGCCATCACAGTTAGGCGGCCGTAAGCTTTAGTGCCTGGACTTGCAGAAAGGCGCAAAACCACTTCTTTTTGTAGCATAAAGTGCATGGTTTCAATTATTTCAGCGAACTCAAATAAGTGAAACATTAACGGCGTTGAGATGTTGTACGGTAAATTACCAAATACTTTCATCTTTTTGCCGTCTTGTTGCAACTGGCTAAAGTCGAAGTTCAGTGCATCACCCTGATTGATATTAAGCTTATGCTTTAATACTGGGTGGTTTTCTAAACGCTCGACTAAGTCTCTATCTAATTCGACTACAGTTAGGCAATCAACTGATTCAGCAACAGGTTCAGTTAATGCGCCAAGGCCTGGGCCAATTTCAACCATAACATGGTCATTATCTGGCGAGATGGCGCCCACGATCCGACTGATCACACTTTCATCAGTTAAAAAGTTTTGTCCAAAACGTTTTCTGGCCGTGTGGCCTAAATGTACTTTATTGCTCATTAAAATTTAACTACTTACTTTTGAGGCCAATTCAATGGCTTTATTTAATGCACAGGTAAAACTACCACTATCAGCTTCACCGGTTCCGGCTAGCTCTAAAGCTGTGCCATGATCGACAGAGGTTCTGATATACGGAAGACCTAAGGTAATGTTAACCGATTTTCCAAAACCTAAAGATTTAAGTACTGGAAGTCCTTGGTCATGATACATAGCAAGAACCACATCTGCTTCTTGTAAGTATTTAGGCTGGAATAAAGTATCTGCAGGTAATGGACCTACAATATCAATACCTTGCTCTCTAAGTTCATTCAGAGCAGGGATCATGATATCGATCTCTTCTCGGCCTAAGTGTCCATCTTCACCAGCATGCGGATTAAGGCCGCAGACGAATATTTTAGGTGAAGTAATGCCAAACTTTTGCACTAACTCACTGTGCAAGATTTGTATTATATGATGTAAACGCTCGCGTGTAATGGCTTTTGCAACATAAGCCAGTGGAATGTGGGTGGTCATTAACGCCACCTGCAGACCTGGCGCTGCCAGCATCATTACCACATCTTGGCAATTTGCTTGTAATGCAAAAAATTCAGTATGGCCGCTAAAAGGTATACCCGCTTGATTAATAATGCCTTTATGAACAGGGCCCGTTACCACAGCTTCAAATTCATTGGTCATGTTTTTCTCACCCGCATAACGCAAGGTGTCGACCACATATTCACTGTTAAGCTCATTTAATTTGCCGCATTCAACTTCTGCAGCAAGAGTAAATGGCGCAATGGTTAAGGTGCCAGCTTCCTGAGCCTTAGCAGGTAACGTTGGCTGGTAAGGTCTTAATGTCAGCGGCAAGCCAAGCATTTTTGCTCGGCTAGTTAATAATTCTGGGTCGGCGCAAACAACTAACTCAGCAGGCCATGGCTGCTGAGCAAGTTTAATAACAAGATCTGGGCCGATACTCGCCGGTTCACCCGGCGTAATCGCAATACGTATTGTCATTAAGTTAGCTTAACCTCGAGTACTCTCAGGTTCAAAAACTTCAATATAGGCTTCTGAACGCATTTCATCTAACCAGTTTTGTAGCTCTTCATTGAACTTACGACGATAAATCAACTGGTGAGCACGATTGCTATTAAACTGAGCAGTAGCATCAGTTTTACGTTTTTCTTCAAGTTGAACGATGTGCCATCCATGGGTTGTTCTAAAGGGTTCACTATACTCATTAATTTCTAAGCTTGATAATGTTTGAGCAAACTCAGGTACATATACAGTCGGTTCTGCCCAGCCTAATTCACCACCTTTTGCCCCAGAACCTGGATCTTCAGAGTATTGGCGGGCAAGTGCTGCAAAATCAGCTTCGCCTGAACGAACTTGAGCTAAAAAGCTTTCTAGCATTGCTTTAGCACGATCTTCTGAAAGGATCGGTGATGGTTTCAGCAGAATATGTCGTGATCTTACTTCATTGATTTCTTTGGTTTGCAGGCCGCGAGCGTCCATGATTTTAATAATATGGAAACCTGAGGCACTTTTAATTGGGCCAATGACATCACCAGTTTTAGCGTCAGTTACTACCTCAGCAAACAAGGTTGGCATTTCGTTCACGCTCATGTAATCCCAGATACCACCTTCAAGCGCTTTAGGCCCTGATGAAGATGCGATAGCTGTACGGCGAAAATCTTCACCTTCATTTAAGCGGTCTAATACGATATTCGCCCGTTTGCTCGATGCTTCTAGTTGTTCACTGCTTGGGTTATTTGGCACTTCAATTAAGATATGTCCAACTTGGAACTCGACATCTTTTAAACCTTGCTCTTGGATCATTTTAACTAAGTTACTGATCTCTTGAGGTGAGACTTGAATACGACGCTGAACTTGAATACGTTGGATTTCACCTAGGGTGATTTCTTCACGTAATTGCTCACGGTATTGCGCATAGCTCATGCCTTCGCTTTCAATTTGTTGTTGCATTTGAGAAACCGTTAGCTTTTGCTCTTTAGCAATATTCTCAATGGTTTGATCAAGCTGTAGGTCACCAATAGATAGACCAATACGTTCTGCCATTTGCAATTGCAAGTGAGTCAAAATTAAACGTTCAATAACTTGAGTGCGAAGTGCATTATCTGACGGTAAGCCTTGGCCTGCTTTTAGCGCATTGGCTTTTACCGACGCCACCATATGAGTGATTTCACTTTCAAGAATAATACCCTCATTAATTTGTACTGATACGCGGTCGAGGGGAACTGGCGCCGCGATGGTTACTTGGCTCATTGCCAAAGTAAATAAAGCAAAAATCATTTTCTTACAGTGTTTCATCCACGAAATCCTTGGCACTTTTAGTTTTAATTGCAGTGGAATATATACCACATACAGTGTTGTTATCTTTTATTAGGACTGTTTGTTTTCCAGTAGGTTCAGCAATCTACCACAAATGATGGCTAATTCCTCAAGTAAAGTGGTTTACGATAGTTAAATAATCCGTCATCAAGCATGTCTTCGACACCTAGGGGGCCAGAACCACCTAAGCCTTTAATGATAAAGTTAAGGTATACACCACTTTCAAACTCTTCTCGGGTATCTAAACTTGGATTTAAATCATCATCGTAATTAGTTTTAATGCGGTAATGGTAACTTAAGCGCAATGCCCAGCAGCAAGATTCGTATTGGACACCGGTATAGGTTTCAATATTTCTTGATTCATTTAAGTCGTAATAAAAGTTACCGACAAAATATAAATCATCACTTATTGGCCATGAGGTGCGCATGCCTATTTGAGATATGTTCACTCTGTCATTAGTGTTGGTGTTAAGCAAATCAGGCACATAGCGATAGCTAAACTGTAATAATTTGTCATTACTGGGCCTAAAATCTAAGGTGACTTCACTTTTCTTATTCTCACCGTTTTCAGTATCAAATTGCACTGCACCACTAATAAACCAATCTTGATACATATTGGCATCGATTTCAGCGGCAAGCACAGAGGTTGATGCGTCCGCTTCTATGTCGTTGTAACTATTTATTTTACTATCTTCAATAAACACAATTTGACCTATGCTGAATTTAAATTTTTCAACATTGGACTCATCAAAGAGGCGCGTTGTAACCCCTAAGGTTATTTGATTGGTGTCTGCAATTCTATCTAAACCAGAAAAGCGGCGGTCTCTAAATAAGCCAAAGTAATCTTCTTGTAACTGGGCAGTATCATAAATCCCAATATTAGATTGGTCTTCGTAGCCGACATATAAATATTGAAATTGTGGCTCTAAGGTTTGTTTGTAATTACTGCCAAGCATGGCTAACTGACGTTCAAAATTAATTTGACCGTGAATTCGCACTTGAGGAATGGTTCGGTTAACCGTGTCATCCAGTTCATCATTGCTGTTATTGTTGTCTTGCCAGTATTGGGTTTGCAGTAATTTAACTTCACTGGTCACAGAACCTGCAGGCCCCTGTATCGGCCAGCTTATACTTGGCTCCATATGAAAACGTGTCGCCGTGGCATAGTCATTTTCTGTATGTTGAAAATTGGTTAGCTCAGAATTGAATTTAAAATCTAACCCATTCCAAAAATCATTAGTCTGATAGTTAAAGTTCAGCTGAGGCATAACCTGATAAGGGCTCTCTTCTTCGCCGAGAACTTTAATGTCTTGTACCCGCATGCCGAGGTTCCAATCTCGTTCAAAGTAGCTAATTTCACCAATACGTGAAAGCTGATTATCCGTTGATCGATTAACATCAGAACTGAGATCATTGAAATAGTTATTGTCTGAGACATCTGTAAAGTTAGCTTGTACACGCCAATTGTCATTTATTGCGCCTTGATGGCGCCAATGGTACAGGTAGCGGTCAGGGCTATTATCTAACTTGTCGTCATTAGCAAGGAATTCAAAGTTGAATTGACCATTTTGTTGTTCACTGGCTAAGTATCGAAATTCTGTTTTACTGTAAAACCCACGGGCTGACATATAGGTTGGGGTAAAGGTTAAGTCGTATTCTGGGGCGATATTCCAATAATAAGGCACACTGACTTCAACGCCATTGGTGGTACTGGTGCTAAAACTGGGAAATAAGAAGCCTGACTTTCTTTTATCTGAAACCGGAATGGTCATATAGGGGATGTACATAATCGGTACATCGGCTATGCGTAATTTAGCATCCCAGATCTCACCCCATTCTTCACTGCTGTCGATGCGTATTTCTTTGGCTTCAAGGCGCCAAGAGTTATCGCCAGGGGGGCAGGTGGTGAAATTGGTGTTACTGAGCTCTAAATTGTTTTGTTCGGTAATTTTTAATTGCTGAGCATCGCCGTTAATTTGTTGGCCATTAAGCCAATACTTAGCCCCAGTAAGGGTGGCGCTGTTGGTCAGCATTTGCGCATCTAATGAATCTGCAGTTACGGTAAATTGCTCATCACTGAAAATCAGATTGCCATTAGCATCTAATTGTTCATTTTTTTGATCTAAGATGGCTTCGTCAGCACTGATATGGCGACTACCTTGGCTGAAACTGACATTACCAGAAAAATGGGCTTTATCGCCCATGGCTGCTTCAGAGCGATCGGAAATAATGACAATATCTTCAGCTGAAATATTGCTAATGCTATCACGGTCGTTTATTGACGGTGAAACGGGGGCCTGCACTGCACACTGAAGCTGAGCCTCTTCAATTTCAGGAGACTCTTGTGCCAAGACTAGGTTTGGTAACAGGCTTAATGCCAGGAAATAACGGATCTGCATGTTAATAATTGATTATGAATTCTTAGTCTAGACAAAATGAATTGAAAAAAGAGCCACAGCTAACATTTTATCTTTAGCTGTTTCCAAATGTTATGTTGGCTATAATAAAGCAATTTTTACATAAGAGCCATTGAGATGAGTTTATCTGATACAAGATTTATTTTACTGAGTAAGTGGTTAAGTCAACATTTCAACACAGATATCACCCCAACACTCATTTGTGGTGATGCCAGTTTTCGTCGTTATTTTCGCGTTCAGCATTTAGCAAATACGTATATCGTCTCTGATTCGCCTATTGAACTGGTACCCATAGCGCCCTTTATTGAGCTAGCAGCTGCATACGCACAATTAGGATTAAAGGTACCTGAAGTTATAGCACAAGATGATATTAACGGCTTTGTATTGCAGTCAGATTTAGGCGATGAGCAACTCATAACACGCCTGAATGACCAATCTGTGATTGATTTTTATCAGCAAGCGTTAGGGTTATTGCCGCAAGTGGCACAGGTTAAGTCCACCATTAAGGGGGATTTACCGCAATACGATGCCGCTTTTGTGCAGCGAGAGTTAGCCATTTTTACCGAGTGGCTGTTATTGAAGCATTTGCAATTAACCCTGAGTGAAGATGAGCATGGCATTATCGAGAATGCTTTTGGGGTGTTAACCGCCAATGCAATTGAGCAGCCTAGTGTCGGAATGCACCGTGATTTTCATTGCCGCAATATTCTCATAAATCAGCAACAATTAGCCTTAATTGATTTTCAAGATGCGGTGATTGGCCCTGTTACCTATGATGCGGTGTCATTACTGCGAGACTGTTATGTGAGATGGCCAGATGCTGTGGTTAATCAGCTTCAAATGGATCATTTTAATTTATGTATTCAGCATGGATTAATTGATGATGGTGTAAGCTTTAGCCAATATCAGCGCTGGTTTGATTTAATGGGAATGCAGCGCCACATAAAAGCCGCCGGCATTTTTGTACGGCTGAATTTGCGTGATGGCAAAGCCGGTTATTTGAAGGATATTCCACTTACCCTTAGTTACATCGTTGATATTGCCGCTTTATACCCAGAGCTACAAGACTTTGGTCAATGGTTGCAACAAAAGGTGCTAACGCATTTTACTGCAGATGCGACAGATCAATGATATTCGTGCGGCTACCGTTAATATACACAGATAAGCTTAACCTTATGGACATTAAAATATGAAAGCCATGATTTTGGCTGCGGGTCGTGGTGAGCGATTACGACCGCTTACAGATTCACTTCCCAAACCTTTGGTTGCAGCAGCGGGTAAACCGCTAATTGTTTACCATTTAGAAAAGTTAGCCGCCGCTGGTATCAAAGAAGTTGTCATCAACCATGCTTGGTTAGGGCATAAATTAGTACAAGCGCTAGGCAATGGCAGTCAGTGGGGGCTCACTATTAACTATAGTGCTGAAGAGAACGCCTTAGAAACTGCTGGCGGTATTAAACAAGCCCTAAGCCTATTAGGTGACGAAGCTTTTTTGGTTATCAATGGCGATATATATATCGATGAACTGCCTGATATCACCCAGGCAATGGCACAATTAAAAGCTGAACCCGCATTAGAGGCTTTTTTATGGTTAATTGATAATCCTCAGCATAACCCAGAAGGTGATTTTGCGATTATTGGAGCGCAATTAGCGCAAGCGGGTGCCAATAAGCTAACCTATTCAGGCATGGGGATTTATCATCCCAAAATGTTTGCTGACATTGGCGCAGGTAAGCAAGCCTTAGGGCCATTATTACGTCACAAAATGGCTGATAAAAAGATTATCGGTAGTCGTACCAGTACTTACTGGTGTGATGTAGGTACCATTGAGCGGTTAGACTTGTTAACAAACTACTTGGCAACAGGCACCATATCGGCAGAAACGTAAATTGTAAGCAAGCCGCAGTAAGCACATGACGACATGCGCCATAAATAACCAGTCGACATAGACAGTGATGAGCTCAGCAGTAAGACAAATTAACAACAGGAAGATGAATGCGTATTTGGGGTAAGGTTTTCGGTTTTATTATCGGCTACATGTTTGGTAAAGGTTTCGGCGCCCTATTAGGGCTTTGGCTTGGGCATATGTACGATAAACGCAGTGGTTTTGCCGAGATGCTGCGTAAGGGGCATCAGCGTCAAGCTGAGTTTTTTAATACAACCTTTACAGTTATGGGCCATGTTGCCAAAGCTTCTGGCCATGTGACGGATGTGGATATTCGTATTGCCACTATGCTGATGGATCAAATGAAGTTAACTGGCGATGCAAGACGTGATGCGCAAACAGCATTTAGAAATGGACGCGATGCCAATTTCGACTTAGTCAAAACCCTGCGCGAATTTCGAGTGATGACCCAAGGTCGCCGTGAAATATTACAAATGTTTCTTGAAATTCAAATTCAAACCGCACTGTCTGATGGCGAATTACATAGCAAAGAAAAGCAGATTTTATCAACCATAGCCAAAGAGTTAGGGTTAGGCCAAGCTCATTTGGATGCGCTACTTAATCGTTGGCAGGCAGAGTTTCACCATCATCAAACGGCTAATGGCAGCCACATGCAGCTTGAAGACGCTTATTCACTATTGGGTAAGCAGGAGTCTTCCAGCGACCAAGAAATCAAACGTGCTTATCGAAAACTCATGAATGAGCATCATCCAGATAAACTGGTCGCTAAAGGTTTGCCAGAAGAAATGATGGAGCTGGCAAAAAGTAAAGCTCAAGACATTCAATCTGCTTATGAAACAGTTAAAACATCTCGAGGAATGAAATAAGCGCAGGGGTGGTAAACACAATAATCATCATTAAGAAGTGATGTTAAAGGGAGTTTTCTATGCAATATAAAGCGACTGTGAGTCTAGTAAGTTTGGCGTTGTTAGCAACCTCTGCTCAAGCTGAGGTGTTTGTTGCTCCTTTTGGCGGTTATAGTTTTGGCAGTACAGAATTTGACATTGGCGATCTGAATAGTCAGCAAACAGATAAGCTAAAAATAACCGAATCTGAGCATTATGGCTTTATGGCAGGAGTCACGACCAAAGACCCAGGTAATATCTACTTTCTGTATAGCACGCAAAAAACTGATTTGAGAAGCAATGCTTTTAGTGCGGATGTCTTTACTGATCTTGATGTTGATTATTTCCATGTCGGTGGAAGTTTATTTTTCCCCAATGGCCGCGTTAAACCTTACGTTACCGTCACTGCCGGTGTCACGCACATGCGACCGAGCAATGACTTTTCAACTGAAACCCGTTTTTCAATGGGATTTGGCGGCGGCGTAGCCTATGACATTACCTCTCAAGTGGCCTTATTTGCCGATGTAAGAGGCTACGCTACATTCGTTAACTCAAACAATAGCTTTTTCTGCGGCCCCAATGAATGTGTGTGGAATATTTCTGCCGATATCATGTGGCAAGGGCAGGGCAATATTGGTTTAGAGGTTAAATTTTAATTAGGTGACCGAACATGAAAATTGTTGTACTTGATGGCCATACATTAAATCCGGGTGATTTAGATTGGTCATCGTTAGCTGCGCTGGGTGAGCTTAGCGTTTATGAACACACTATGGCGGCAGATATTATCTCCCGTAGCAAAGATGCCGATATAATTTTAACCAATAAAGCGGTAATCAATGCTGAGGTGATAAGCCAATGTCCACAGCTTAAATACATAGGTGTGACGGCAACAGGTACCAATGTGGTTGATATCGCAGCGGCTAGCGCGCAGCAGATAGTTGTAACCAATGTGCCTGCTTATGGCCCTGATGCTGTGGCGCAAATGGTATTTGCTTTAATACTGCAACATACCCAGCAGGTGGATTTACATGATAAAGCAGTAAAAAAAGGTCAGTGGAGTCAATCAAGAGACTTTTGTTTTACGCTTTCATCTTTAGTATCACTTAAAGGCAAAACTATGGGGGTTGTTGGCTATGGTGATATTGGTCAACAAGTGGCAAGGTTAGCGCTGGCATTTAATATGAATGTGTTAATTAACACATCGACACCCAAAACGGATTTACCTGCAGGTGTTCAATGGCAGACGCTCAATAAGTTATTAAGCCAGTCAGATATCGTGTCGTTGCATTGTCCGCTTAATCAAGCCACTGATAAAATGATCAATGCTCAAAGTCTTGAGTTGTTTAAGCCTAACGCGCTACTGGTTAATACCGCTCGAGGCGGTTTAGTGGATGAAGTAGCATTGGCAGATGCGTTAAATGACAACCGCCTTAGCGCTGCACTTGATGTGCTTTCAAGCGAGCCGCCAATGGCTGATAACCCGTTATTAGCGGCTAAAAATACCATTATTACCCCTCACATCGCTTGGGCAACAACAGAGGCAAGGCAAAATCTGTTAAATATTGCCGTGGATAATGTGGCGCAATTTTTAAAAAACAGCCCATGTAATCAGGTTACTTAGCCAGAAAAACAAATAAGGATATTTGTGCAATATGAGTTTATGGAAAGCGCTTTACGATGTATTTGAAAAAGAGCATGCGCGGGTTGAGAAGCATAAAGGCC
The DNA here is from genome assembly GCF_002874355.2 of Shewanella sp. 10N.286.48.B5. Taxonomy (NCBI): domain Bacteria; kingdom Pseudomonadati; phylum Pseudomonadota; class Gammaproteobacteria; order Alteromonadales; family Shewanellaceae; genus Shewanella; species Shewanella sp. 10N.286.48.B5. Next base: position 2,738,120 of record NZ_MCVG02000001.1, on the reverse strand, counting down.
AGCAACGCGCGCTGTTATTTGAAATTGAAGCCAATATCAATTTTATCGCTGTAGGGCTAAAACAGGGTCTTAGTGCTGATCAAATCGTGGCAGGAATTGATGTCGATGTGTTTAAGCAATCAATGATACAAGGTTATGACTTTAATCGTTTAACTGCTAATAGCTTATTGGCCAAGGCCATTATTGATTACCCTGAGTTTGATAAATATATCGGTAAAAGCTCTGATGAGCTGGTTGCCAATGTTTACGGTAAAATATTTGTTTTGCAAAAGTTGATGATAGCGGGGCGTTTCGAGCAAGGTGGTAAACTTAAATCCTTATTAAGGATGTTAATTTTAGTGTTATTTCATTTGCAAGGTAGAGCACTGCCTAAAAGAAAAAGCAGCTAACTGCTTCATAAGCCCTTCAAGGTGATGTTAATACCACATCGAATTTATCCAATAAAAAGCCTAACCTTAGTACTTTATGTGCTTGAGGTTAGGCGTTTATGTCTACAGCGAGCAATCATTAACCTAGGTCACAAAGCGTAATTATGACGTGGTAATAGGCGAGTTATCATAGTGTAAAGCTAAAATATAACCTTAACTTTTGCCGCCGATGCTATGGCTTTCGTTATGGCATTATCAATATTGTTATCACGGGCTAAGGCAACACCCAGACGGCGTCTACCATCAATATCAGGTTTACCAAACAGCTTAATTTGGGTATCCGTTTGCACTAATGCTTCAGCAACGCCTTGATAGCGAATATTTTCAGACTTTCCTTCAGCCAGAATAACCGCAGAGGCACTTGCGCCATGTTGCTTAATTTCGGTAATAGGCAGGCCTAAAATAGCCCGAACATGCAAAGCAAACTCAGATAAATCTTGGCTGATAAGCGTGACTAAACCAGTATCATGGGGTCTTGGTGATACTTCTGAAAAGTAAACATCATCACCTTTGATAAACAGCTCAACACCGAATAAACCATAGCCGCCTAACGCGGTTACTACTTGCTCACCAATTTGCTGCGCTTTGGTAAGTGCAGCTGCTGACATTGCTTGAGGCTGCCAAGACTCACGGTAATCACCGTCTTCTTGTCTGTGGCCAATGGCATCACAATAATGAATGCCATTGACAGCACTAATGGTCAGCAAGGTGATTTCATAATCAAAATCAATAAAGCCTTCCACAATCACTCGCCCACCACCCGCGCGGCCACCTTCTTGAGCGTATTGCCAAGCTTGTTCAATTTGCGCATTGGTTTTTATCACGCTTTGACCTTTACCTGATGAACTCATTACAGGTTTAACCACACAGGGCTGACCAATTTGCTCAATTGCGGCAGTAAACTCAGCGAATGTATCGCAAAAGAAATAAGGCGATGTTGGAATACCTAAGGTTTCAGCGGCTAGGCGGCGAATGCCTTCTCTATCCATGGTTAACTGAGTCGCTTTAGCTGTTGGAATGATATTGATGCCGCCTTTTTCTAACTCAACTAGGGTTTGAGTAGCGATAGCTTCAATTTCTGGGATCACTAGATGCGGTTGTTCTAATTCAATAACGTCTCGTAATGCTTTTTCGTCCAACATGTTTACCACATGAAAACGATGTGCAATTTGCATGGCTGGAGCATTAGGGTAGCGATCTACGCCAATAACTTCGATGCCAAAGCGTTGTAATTCGATAGCGACTTCTTTACCAAGCTCACCACAACCTAGCAGCATGGCTTTAACTGCACCGTCAGTTTCAGCGGTACCAAAGGTGAAAGGGACATTGTTATTCATTATTTAACCTTGTAGGGGGGAAAAAATAGCCGAGGCAGTTTACCTTTTATTCGTATTTGATTGATTAGCTAAACCGATAAGTGTGTAAAAGATCACGTGAAAACTCTTATTTTTATAGCGAATAAAGCACTTTAATTGGTTATTTTAGCTATTGCCTTGTGTTATCTTGAGGTTGCAAGTTTGTTGATTTTGGTTGTTATTTCTTTTGCTTTGATTGTGATAGGAGTGTCATATGTTTTTGGATTATTTTGCTCTAGGACTGCTGTTTTTTGTAGCATTAGTTATTTTTTACGGTGTTATCGCGATTCATGATATCCCCTATGAAATTGCTAAAAAGCGTAATCACCCACAGCAGGATGCTTTGCATATCGCTGGTTGGGTCAGTTTATTTACCCTACACGCTATTTGGCCATTCTTATGGATTTGGGCAACCTTATACCGCGAAGATAGAGGCTGGGGCTTTAGTGATGGTAAGAAGCGAGAGCTTATGTTGGAAGGTGAAGTGAAAGAATTGTTAGATAAGGTTAATGACCTAAATGAGCGTTTAATCTCTATTGAGTCGCCATCGGAACAAGCAAGTGTCACCGATGCTGTTAAACCTCAACCGCAGCCAGAACAAGGAGCGTAGCGATGGATCTGTTACTGATATTAACCTATACCGCTTTATGTGTGGCGATATTCAAAATTTTTAAAATCCCACTCAACAAATGGACTGTGCCAACGGCGGTGTTAGGCGGAATAGTATTAATTGGTACTTTATTAGTACTGATGAACTATAACCATCCTTATACTAAGTTTGCCCGTGAATATTTCGTTTCAATCCCAATCAATCCTGCAGTAAAAGGCTTAGTGGTTGAAGTCAATGTTAAGCCCAATGTCCCTGTCAAAAAAGGTGAAGTGCTATTTAGAATCGACCCAACCCCTTTCATTGCTGTCGTTAAACAAAAAGAAGCGGCACTGGAAGATGCACTGCAAGCCGTGCCACAATTAAAAGCCTCATGGGATAGTGCGATTGCCCGCGCAGCGCAAGCAGAGGCTAATCGTGACAGAACCAAATCTGCCTTTGAGCGTTATGATGAAGGTCGCCGTAAAGGTGGTAGAAACTCGCCATTTTCTGAAATTGAGTTAGATAATAAACGCCAATCATATTTAGCAGCAGAAGCTGCTTTTAAATCGGCGTTAGCGGAAGAAATCCGTTTTAGACTGGCATTTGAGTCAAACATCGACGGGGTAAATACTGATGTAGCTGTGGTTAAAGCCGAACTTGATGCCGCTATCTTTAATTTAGAACAAACCGAAGTGAAAGCACCAGTTGATGGCATAGTCACTCAAATGGCGTTGCGTCCGGGGGTGATGGCTGTGCCTATTCCGCTGCGACCCACTATGACATTTATACCTGATGAAGACCGCTACTTTGCTGGTGCATTTTGGCAAAATTCATTACTGCGCTTAAAAGAAGGTGATGAAGCGGAAATTATCCTTGATGCTATGCCTGGCCAAGTACATATAGGTAAAGTCGTTAAGGTATTACCTGCAATGTCAGAAGGTGAGCTGCAATTTGGCGGTGCGCTGCGCTCTTCAAATGAGTTATTTAAGCGTGGCCGGGTGTTAGTATTAATCGAGTTAGCTGACGATGAACTACGCACCAGCTTGCCTGCAGGTGTAGCAGGGCAAGCGGCAATTTATACCGAGCATTTCACTCATGTTTCGATTATTCGTAAAGTGTTATTGCGGATGCAAGGTTGGCTCAATTATCTGTTTGCTGAAGGGCATTAGTGATAATGTGATTATTCTTTTATAAAAAAGTCCGCGATTGCGGACTTTTTATTTTAGCAACTTATAAAGAATAAGATTAATTGTTATTTTACAGCAGCCTGAGGCGGGAACTGAGCCAGAATGGTATTAATGGTTTTGGTCGTTTCAGTGACTTTTTCATTACCACCAGATTCAAAGTCATATTCATCAGTGCCGCGCCAGATGAGTCGGTTATCTTTTAAATCTATAATATCAATTTGAATCACTTGGATTTTAGCGCTGTCACTGCCGATGGGGATTCCCATGCTAGTACCAATCCCAATACCACCATTACTGCCACTAGTACCAGTACCTAGACCAATAGAAAGCCCTGAGCTTTTTGGTTTGTCCTTGGTTAAAAAGGCGTAGCTGACGCCAAAGTCACCAGTTATGTCATTACCAGTGGCTTCACCACTCACGGCTAAGTCATTTTCTACTTGCTCGATAAAGTTTTTGGCTAATAAATTGGCACGTATACTGGCTCTGATCCGCTCGGCGCTAAGTTGATCCCCTTGATTTGACACTTCAATAAAATGAAATCGTTTTAACTGACTAAAGTCATATTTGGTATCAAAGTCTGACTTTCCTGTGGTGCTTTGGCAGGCGCTTAATCCTAGTAGAAGTAACATTGTAAATAACGCACGAAATAGCATAAGTGGCTCCGGTTAATCAATGAATCTGTTTGTTATAGGATGTTTTCTTGAGCGAATTAATAATCAGCTTAAATCAAAAGCCTGCAGTAAACCAATCTTACACAGAATTCGTCGCTCAAATAACCAGCGCTGAACATGGCTTTTTGGTTAATTAATGCTAAGTTAGAAGCATAAAACTTCAATTTTGTCGGAGAGAAACGTCAGTTAAATATGGAACAGTTAAGTTTTTTTTCCGTCCCAAGCCCTTGCATAGGTGTGTGTCAAACTGATGCGCGCGGATATTGTAATGGCTGTTTGAGAAATCGAGATGAGCGTTTTAACTGGCTGCATTTTTCTGATGCACAAAAGCATAATATTATTCGCTTATGCCAGCAGCGAAAGCGCCGCCGACAATATGCCAAATTTAAAGCCCATCAAATAGCGATAAAACAGCAGCAAGCTCAGGCTAATCCACAATTTGACTTTGATGAACAAACTGATGATGACAACATTGATTTGGCTGATTTTAGCTTAGATTAGTGATTGCAACCTTGTGGTTTTAGGTAGGCTTTAGCTGTAATTAATATTATTGAGTTTGATGTGGTGGGTCTATTACAGCCTGCGCCGCTAACGGCCAATCTCCATTATTTCTATCGTCAGCTTCAGCGTTAAGCTAACCATTGAGATTAATGTGCGCTTTCTGCAGCTAGTTCGCGTTTACTTTTGGCCACATTAAAGTGAAACAAGTGTTGTCATCATCACTGGTTAATGTGACATCGCCTTTGTGGCGCAACATGATGCGTTTGATAATGGCTAAGCCTAAACCATGGCCTTTATTGCCTTGGTGCTGTGACTTACTGCGATAAAAAGGCTCAAATAATCTTTCATGATCTTCTTCAGGGATCGCGGGACCATCATTAGATACTGTTAGGAGCAGGTGTTGGTCATCTTCAGACAAAGACACAACAATTTCATTATGGGTGTAGCGTTGGGAGTTAGTAACAAGATTTTGAATCGCACGCTCAATCAGCAGTGGTTCTGCCATCACATATAACTCACTATACATATGCTTAAATTTAATCGGTTTATCGCTTAATGGGGTTAAACGCGTGATCAGCTCTTCTGTAATGGACACTAAGCCGCAGCGCTCTAATGTGGGCTCTTGTTGCACTTCTAAGCTGGCATAGGTCAATAGCTCTTGCAGTAAGGTTTCCATTTCTTTGATATCAATTTGCATGTCATCAAGAAATTGCTGGCGTCGTTGCTCATCGCTATTGGGTAAACAATATTGTGGTAGTAAGGCTAAAGCAAACTTTAACCGTGCTAGCGGGGTTCTGATTTCGTGTGATACGGCATTAGAGAGGTGTTTTTGGTTTTCAATTAAATCACTGATATGCCGCGCCATGTCATTAAAGGTGTTGGCTAACGGTGCGACTTGAGAGCCGGGATTGAGCTCAATACGGGTATCCCATTTGGCTTCACCAAAGTTTTGCGTGGCTTTTTTAAGGGTTTTGAGATCTTTGGATAATGGCCATACCCAAATTAAGGCGACAAAGGCCAGCATCAAATAAAAGAATATCGTAAAAATATTACGCAGCAACCCGCGGGGATCGATATCTACTGGGCCTGCCATTAACACTTGATCACCCACGGCAATAAATTGCAATTCGTGGCTGCTATCTGTGGTGGTGGTGACTATTTCATTGGCCAAGAATTCGACATTGCCACTTAAAGCAATTTCATCTTTTTCAAATAAAGCTAACGGGTAGGGGTGTTGCTTTTGAATGATTTTAAGCTGCGCTAAGCGCTGCTCTTTAGGTTGCAAAGACAATAATAATGCAAAGGCGATTAATGGCGAGTCAATGTTCTCGTATTCATCGACTTGCTGTTGCCAGAGGCTATCTAATGTCCAGCCTATACCTAAAAAGCTTAAGCTAAGTAATAGGTATAGGCTGATGAAGAGTCTTTTCAAAGTCTTCTATGACCTAATTAGTTATTCCACGCTTCAGGCGCGAATAAATAACCTTGTCCCCAAACAGTTTTTATTCTGAATGGTGTTTCGATACTATCTCCAAGCTTTTTACGTAAGCGAGATATGCGCACATCAATTTTTCTGTCTTTACCATCAAAATCGATATTGAGTAAGTATTGGTAGATGTATTGTCTACTTAATACTTGCCCCGCTTGTGACGCCAGTAACCACAATAATTCAAACTCATGGCTAGTTAAATCAACCTCGGTATTGCCTAAGCGAATCGCTTGGGTATGCGGGTCGATGCTTAACTTACCAAAGCTTAAACAATGAGATTCTGGTTTTGGCGGTTGTGCCTGACGGCGTAATAGGTTGTTTATACGTGCCACTAACAAGCTTGGGTCGACAGGTTTGACAACATAATCATCAGCGCCTAATTCTAGGCCTTTGATTTGGTCTTCTGGAGAGCCAAGCGCACTCATTAACAATATAGGGCCTGAGAAGTAGTCAGGTAATTTTTCACACAGGCTTAATCCATCAAGTCCAGGCAGCATAATATCAAGTAGGATGATATCAGGCTTGTAACTAATCAATCGTGTTAAAACGGTATCGCCACGTCGTTCAACTTCAACGTGCATATCGTGTGATTTTAGGTAGTCCACAATTAAGTTGGCAAGACGAATATCATCTTCTACCAACAGAACTCTATGAGTTGATGGGGGGGGTGCCATTAAAATAAACTCCAAGGATTTCGGTAACGTCTGCGAACTTTAGGTTCGGACATTGTGGTGACTTTTAGGATTACGTCCGCCAATTCATTATTATTATTATTTTTACTCACCAAGACAAAGTGAATGTCTTTATTGGTTTTTACTGAAAATTGCAATGAATGATCATCAGTAGAATCACTACACCAGCGACTCATTGCTTGATAGTTAGATTCAATACAAATGAGTTGGTCAGTTTTCAGTTGCCAATTTAGCTCAATATCCATCTCGCAATGTTTGTTTTGAGCGTCTTTGAGGCATAAATGAGGCGTAGCCGAAAGCTGTGCTTGCGTTTCAAGCGTATCAGCTTTGACGCAGAAAGCACTAAATATCAGTATTAATATACCGAAAAAGTGATAGAGGTTATATTCTTGTTTACTGAACAAGATTAGAACCTATATGCAGCTCCAATGAAGTAGGAGCGAGAGTAATTTTCATTAATAATTGGACTGTCAATAATTTCATCAGCTAACCGGGTGTAACGTGCCGCTAAAAGTAAATCCCAGCGTTGTGAAAGACTATAACGTGTCGTTAGCTCAATCGCTTTATTCCAGCCAGAACCTGGCTGATATTGCGTGTTCCAGTATAGATTTTCAGTTGATCTAATACCATAGTAATAAGCAATAACTTGCGAACTTTTCCAATCAGCTTCTAATGATAAATCAAAGCGGAATTTATCAAGAGCTAAAGAGTACGACCAACTGGCACTGGCTTCTTGTCCATTATGAACATTAAGTAAATCATGGGCTGCGGTGAGTCTTAATATACCTAATTTGCCGTACCAAAAAAATTCCACACCACCATATACAGTGAAGTGTCTGGTTTCAAGCTCATTTAAAACCTCAGGTTGTGATATACCTCTAGATTCTGTGAGATCCGCTGCAGGGAGTTCAACCGTCTCATCAAAGCTACTGGCTTGGGGTAAAAAAATGTTTGATGGGTCCCAGCGATAAAAAAAAGCCCGTTCGTCACTGTAGCTAGATGCGATATTAATGGTAAAGCTTTCTTGCTCTACCAGGGTGTAGCCAAAATTGAAGTTGTCAAAAAACCAGCTTTCACCATAATAGGCGACGGAGGGTATGACATAGATAGGTATATCTTTATAGGTACTTACTGGGTTGGTTTTATTGCCCCAGCCCAAAGCTAGACTGACATCCCATTGACCAACCACAATGCAGTCGCCATCAATTTGACAGGTGTCTTCAGCTTGCGCTGGCTTGATACCAGCAATAACAATGGTAAGTATGAGCAATAATCGATACATCTAAGGCTGCTACCTAATCAATAAAACTTCAATAAACATAATGTTAACATTGTTCATTATTTAGCTACACTGATTTTACCTTAATGATACAAACTGATACTGGTGTGATTAATTTACATTAAGCCGTTTTTAACCAAAGGCGTCACGGCGTTAATTTAATTCTTGTTCAACTGGTTCAGTATTTGATTGTTCAATCTCTAGCGGTGCTTGCCTTTGATAGCCCATTTCAATTAACTGAGCATTGATGCAGTCGGTAATAAATTGCTGTTTTTCGATGGCTTCAATTTGTTCTTCAGCGGCCATATTTTCACAGGCCGCCGTTAATGATTTTACGGTATCCTCAGGGGCTGGTATTCCATTGGCATCTGTGCTGAAAAAACTGCAGATAACAAGGCTTACGACAATACTTAAACTTAATGATGGTTTAGTCATAATTGTTCCTCTAAGTGTTAACACGTTATGTAAACAGATGCTTAGTTCATTTTTTGGCGAATAAAATCACTGCAAGTGTCATCTAAGCAGCGCTTAGAAACATAATGCTTGGTTAATTGGGTTGTGAGTAAAAAACCTTGGCTTGTTTCTGCAATGCGATAAACATCATCCCAAGCTAAATGATGATCAATATAAGTCGACTTTGAATGAATACCGTTATCGTCAATGGTTAAATTTACTGGGTTATTCGCTGACTTACTTATTAGTTGCCTCATTAACCACCAAGCGCGATTAAACCTAACTTGCAGTGCTTCAACTGCCCCTAAACCAATAAAGAAGTAAGCAACATAGGGGCTTAACTCGGTGATGGTCATTAAAAATCCAGCGACTAAAAATGCCACAGATTTTAAGTAACGCTTTGGACTGGTATTAATGACAACTGACTCATCGAAGGTTTCTTCAAAATGAGATCGATCTAAAATATATTCAACACTATAGCTATAAGCTGTTGTTTTTGTTTCGCTGGTAGACATGTATCGCTCATTGACAACATTAATTGAGATAATTATAAGGTTGAAGTGATCGATTTCACTAATTTTTCCTGTAAATCGGTTTGTTCTTCTTCTGAAAGCTGTGCACCGTATTGGTTGGAAAGGGTAAACACGTTATCAGCTCGCTCACCGACTGTGCTGATGGCTGCAGAATGAATTGTAAGCTCTAGTGCTCTGAATGCACTGGCTATTTGCCCCATAAACTCATGGGTTTCTAGCGCTAAAATATGCACTAAGGTGCGGTTAGCTTTTTTAGAGTGAATAAATTCAATGGTGGGTTTGTTATCAAAACTTTGGGTGTGTCTTAAAGGGCGCTTTTTCGGCGGCATTACATTATTGTCTATCACTTGACGTAGCTTACTGGTGACTTGTTTGCGGCGCTGAGCACTGAAAATCGGTTTACCGTCAAAGTCGAGTACTTTAAAAGCTTCAACCACGTAACCGTCTTTAGTTTGTGAAATCTGTGCTTGCTTCACTGATATCTTCAAGGTTGATAGGGTATTAAACAGAGAAATAAACAAGCCTGCTCTGTCTTTGGTATACACAAAAACATCACTACAGCCTTTGACATTACTATCATCAACAATAATTAACGATTCAGAATCTGCTTGAGCTTGTTGCTGATGCGAAAGTATTCCTAGGGTGTATTTTGCTATTTCACTGGATTCTGCATTACCGAAAAAGGATAACGGCAGGTTTTTCCATAGTTTTTGAATAGCAGCAGATTGAGCCTGTATTTGGTGTTCATCTGTTAATTGTGAATCGGCATTGATGATATTAAGGGCTTCTTGTTTGTGCTCCCTAACCACGCTGCGCAGTTGCAATACATTTTCAAGACCATTCCTGAGGGCTTTACGGGTGGCAAAGTAGAGGTCGGTTAATAAACTGGCTTTCCAATCATTCCATAGATCATCATTGGTGGCTTGAATATCGGCCACCGTTAAACAATATAAAGCATCAAGTTTAGTGAGGCTGCCCACGGATTTTGCAAAAGCAGTAATGACATCAGGATCTTGAATATCCATACGCTGGGAGGTGATGGACATTAATAGATGTTGTTCCACTAACCAGCTAATTAATTGCTGCTGTGAGTTTTTTAAACCATGGAATTTGGCAAATAATTTGGCATCTACTGCGCCGAGTTCACTGTGATCACCACCACGTCCTTTAGCAAGATCATGAAATAGTGCGGCAAATAAAATGGTTTCTTTGGCTTGGAACCGAGCATAGATATCAGCGGCCAATTTGTGATCGTGACTAATGTCATCATGGGTTAGTGCATATAAGTTTTTTAGCAGTTTATGAGTGTGTTCATCCACAGTATAAGCATGAAATAAATCAAACTGCATCTGGCCAACCACTTCACGCCATTGGGGTAAATATGAGGTAAGGATGCCATGTTGATGCATTAAGGTAATTGCCAGCCCCATGCCTTGTGGGTGCTTGAATAGTTTGACAAACAGTTCACGGCAGACATGAAAGTCTTGTAAATCACCCATTAAACGACGACGTACTTGCCTGATCAATCTTAAGGTCTCAGGGGTAATGCCTTTTACTTGTTGATGGTATTCGGCAATATAATAAAACATCCACATGATCTGCGGTCTATCAATAAACACATCTTGATTTTTTGCATTTATTTGGCCATTTAAGATCTCAAAATTGTCATTGATATCGATACAATTATTGTGTTTCAGTGGCGATATCTCGCGTTGGAAATAAGCCATCAACATCAGGTTTAATTCACGAATACGCTTCATTGCTCTAAACAATTGGCGCATCATTTTTTCAATGGTGATATTACCGCTGTCACCAAATCCCAGTAGGCGAGCGACTTCAGCTTGATGTTGCAATAAAAGTCTATTTTCAGAGCGGTTTGACGCTTGATGCAATGAGAATCGCACTCGCCAAATAAAGTTTTGGCACTCCATTAGTTCTGCGTATTCATCAGCAGTTAAAAAATTAAGACGACGAAGATCTTTAAGATCGTCAATGGAGAAATGTTTGCGAGCTATCCAAGTAATCGTTTGAATATCACGCATGCCGCCAGGGCTATTTTTTAAATTGGGCTCAATATTAAAGGCGGTGCCTTGGGCTTTATGATGCCTGACTTGTTGCTCATTAAACTTGGCTTCAAAAAAGGCTGCGCTACTCCAAATACTTTCGCCATAGAGTTTGCTGATAACTTGGTGTTGATGGTTTTCATGGCCACAAATATTGCGAATTTCAAGTAAAGTGGTGGCGATGGTGACATCTTCTTTACAGGCGACAAAAGTATCATCTAGGCGCCTTACTGCATGGCCTAAATCTAAACCCAAGTCCCATAATTGAGTCAGAAAATCACTGAGTTTATTGGCATCATCGGTGGATAAGTTGTGGTCATGAATAATACAAATATCGATATCAGAAAAAGGGTGTAGAGTTTGCCTGCCGTAGCCACCGACAGCATTGAGAGAGATTTCTTTTGTATCAAAAGTAAACTTTTGCCAAATATGACTGAGAAGTTTATCAAAAAATTGAGCGCGAAATGTCAGGATCTCGGTAATTGGGCTACAACTAATCTGTTGCTCTAGCCAAATATCAAAATCAGTAATGGCTTGTTTTAGCTCTACAATACTCATATTTGGCTGTAAAATCGGATAGACTGGCTGCAAAAACATATCACTCCCTTTTAGATTCGCTCTCAAATAGGGTATGCGATTTAGTTTGCCAACTCAAACTATCCACTAAATTGATTAGTAATAAGTTAATTCTTTTAACTAGTTAAATAAGAATAAATCACTTAAATTGAGCTTATAAATGCAAAGTAAACGAAGTCGTTTAGATCAGTTTTTAGCTAAAAAATTACAGCTACCTAAAAAGGCGGTAAGGCTAATTTTACTGGCTGGGCGGGTCAATGTTGATGGTGAGACTTGTAAAGAGATGGACCATCAAATTAATGAGTTTACCGCTATTATGCTTGATGGTGACTTTATTCAGAACCAGCAAAAACAATACTATATGTTACACAAGCCTGTGGGTGTGGTGAGCGCGACAAAAGATGATATTCATCCCACGGCCTTGTCGCTATTAACTGGCGTCAATATTGAAATGATGCATATTGCTGGTAGGCTTGATTTAAATTCTACTGGCTTACTGTTAATTACCAATGACAGCCAATGGTCGCAAGCTTTGATGTCGCCTGAAACCAAAGTAAACAAACAGTATTTGGTGACGTTAGAAAATCCCATTGATGACTCATATATCAGCGCTTTTAATCAAGGGATGTATTTTGGTTTTGAAGATATCACCACTTTACCGGCGCAACTTGAAATCATCTCAGAGTATCAAGCACGGGTGACGTTACAAGAGGGTAAGTACCATCAAATTAAGCGTATGTTTGGCCGCTTCAGGAATCCGGTGATTGGTTTACATCGTGAGTCGGTGGGCAATATTAACTTGGATAAGCAATTGTTAGTCGGGGAGTTTCGCTCGCTCACTCAAACTGAAATCAATCTTAAGTAAATCTTATAAAACCTTAAAAAAACTTAAATTAATTCTATAAGGTTGGGCTTGATCAAGTTTTACTTGTTACAATTATGTTAGATTAAGCCTGATATTAACAAGGTTATTACTAGGTAATTGCATGGATTTCAAAGCGCTTAAGAAAATCAGCGAATTAGACGTGTTCTGTTTGTTGGTCTTTAAAACTATTTATGAAACAGGCTTTGCTAACCTTGCAGCGAAAGAATTAAACGTTTCAGCTCCTAAAATAAGCCGTTGTTTAACGGCGTTACGGTTAACCTTTGATGATGAGTTATTTTATCGACGTCAACAAGGGTTAAGACCTACCGCGCTAGCAGAGCACCTTTATCAGCCCATATGTAGTTTTTGCGAGTCAGCCTCAAATATTGAACGCATCGTACATGAAGGTAACTGTACTAATTCATCAACCGTGCTCAATATTGCGGTAACTCCCATCATTATGACTTCACTTTCAATGGCGCTTGGCAGCGACGACATAATGGATAAGTTAGGTAAAGTCAGAATGCATATATGGAATGAGCATTCTGAAGAGTTGATCCACCAAGGTGACATTGATTTAGGGATTAACCTTGGCCCAGCCAGCGCCAGCGATTTATTATCTGAAAGCCTCGGTCATAGTGATTCCACTTCGATTGTGGCTAGAACGAATCATCCTATTTGGGGCTATGATGCTATAAGTTTAGATGACATAGCTAACTATCCCTTTTTGCTGCTCGATACCAAGGGGTTTAATGATAAATTAGATTTCTTCCAAATTTACTGCCGTCAATCAGGGATTGAGCCGCTTAATATCAGTCGAGTTAGTTCCATTGAAGAGTGGTTTTGTCACTTGTTGACCATGCGAAGTTTCAGCTTTATAGCCACATCAGAAGCTGCAGTGTTAAATCACTTTAATGCACTACGTGTTGAAAGCTTACCGGAAACCGAAAGAGAAAAATTGCTTGGCCATGGCGCCGCGCCGCAATACCACCTTATTGAAAGAACCTCCTCATACCGCCGCTATTGTGATGACAGCAGAAAGATTATTATTAATTCAGTGCTTAAGTTAATCGCTGCCTAAATCGCTTATGTGCTATTTAGCCATTTCCCTGTGCTGGGGGATCTGCCGCTGAATATCATTTTAATGGGCTAGAGAAGCGCTATGGCTGTCGAGTCATTCACCTTGAACTGTGCATTTTTTATGCTTGTTTCCACCATTCTTTTAGCGCAAATCTGTTTCGTTAATAACAATCATTATCAGTATAAAACTCAATAACCTATACAAATTTCATATATCGAAATTGCCAACTTCGACTTGTAAAATTGCAAGATCTAAATCTTTAAATTTTAGTCACATATATGAAACTCTTTTGATACATCTAAAGGGGTATCTTTTATATTAAAGTTACTGCTAAAGCAGATTTAAATACCTATATAGGGGATCCGATAATGAGAACATATAAAAGGTCGATTCTAGCAGCAGCGTTAATCGCTGCTATTGGACTAGCGGGTTGTAGTGATGGAGATGATGGTAAAGATGGTGCCCCAGGAGAACCCGGCGCGCCAGGTACACCAGGTACACCAGGAGCACCAGCGGGAAGTGTTGTTGATACAGTAGCATCTGCTGCTGATTTTGTGTTGAGCTTAGCCCCTGCAGATATCGTGGTAGTAGGAGGTGATGATTTTGCTATCAAATTTACGGTAACAGGCAAAACAGCTAAAGGCGAAGATGTGCCCTTTAGTGGCTTAGACAAAGTAGCGCTTTATGTGATGAATCAAGCGGCCAATACCACGGATACTGGCGCGCCACTATTGTGGGAAAGCCATACCCTAACCAATGAATTTGGTTCAAGTATGTATTGTACGCCAACAGGTATGGCAGAAGCCCGCGGCGGCGCAGAAGTTGAAGCTTGTACCTTAGTTGAAGATGAAGCAAACCCAGGCACTTACACAGGTACTTGGGAACATGAAGGCAATGCACCGGTTGTACTTGCAGATGGTGATGCCAATAACTTACATCGCGTTATGGTGCGTAGCTATGATGTTGTAGACAGCACAGGTGAAGGCATTGCAGATAAATTGCTTTCTACTCCGGTTGACTTTATTCCTGCAACGGGTGAGCTAGCGGTATCTGAAAAAGATTCAGTGTCTAACGCCTCTTGTATTAAGTGTCATACTCAAATGGATGGGTATGAAGCCACTGATATTCGAATTGCCAATATTGGTGCCCACCATAATTATCAAAAAGTTGAAAATTGCGTAGCCTGTCATAATCCTGCTTATGCGGGTGGAGAGGATGATCCAGAAAAAGGCTTTAACGCTAATTGGAATGCAATGATTCACACATTACACGCTGGTCATCATATTGACGATCTAGAAGGTGAAGCTGCAGAGATGTTTGGCGAAATTGGCTTCCCATCAGAAATAAATCAATGTACCGCATGTCATGATAACGGTATGCAATGGAATGATAATGTTTACGCAGAAGCATGTGTGTCATGTCATACCGATGTAGATTTAGCCACTGGTGAAAACCACCTAGGTATCGTACCTGAAAGTGATGCAGCCTGTTCTGGTTGTCATGGCGCAGGTAGCTTAAGCCCAATGCAAGCACATAATGTTGCAGCGAGAGCGATTGCCACTGATTCAATTGAAATTGCTTTAAATAGTGTGAGTTACACTGAAAGCGCAACAGTTGACATGGATGAAATGGTGATTACATTTGATGTCACTATTGATGGTGTTGCCGTTGAAGATGGTTTCGAGTTCACTAACTTTACTAAATACGATGAAATGAAAACCGGCTGGATAGACACTGATGGTACTTACTACGGTAGTGCTTCGGTTAATCTAAATGGTGTTGCTGCATCCGCTGGTCAGTTAATGGTGACTCAATTAGGTGAGTTTAATCTAGACGGAAAGAGTATTTCTGTAACGCCACGCTTCTCAGTATGTGCCGATTCAGAAGGCATGCTTATTGAGTGTTTAGATTCAAGCGGCGAAGCGCAATATGATGTTGGTTATGTAGCAGTCACTATGGCGCCAGCTTACTGGAATCTCGCCAATGCTGATGGTAGCGGCGCAACGATATCTCGCTTTAGCGACCCTGCACGGGTAACCGCTGATGAAGCTAAATGTAATACTTGTCATACTTCATTAGGTATCGCTAAGCATTACGGTAACGAACGTTTCGACCAATGTGTAGGTTGTCATAACGACACTTGGGGTGGCTCTTATCATGTGGCTGTTGAATATAAAACAGATGCAGTTGACGAAAATGGCGACCCAGTATTTGAAACAATTGAAGGCTTAACCTATAGCAACCGTGACTTATTCACTGTCGCTCACCGTTTCCATTCAGGTCTTTGGGATGATAACCGTGGCTTCCCTGCAATACACTTAAATTCTGATATGGAAACACAAGGTTACCCAGCAGTGGCTACCGAATGTGCAGCTTGTCATAAAGATGATGTGAGTTTATTCGCAGCAGATGGTGGTCTTACTTCAGGTAAACGCGCAATTGCAGTAGATGCTGGTGCAACAATGTTCATTAGCCCAACCGCTGAAGCATGTCGTACTTGTCACGCTCACTCAAGTGCCTCAGCAATGGCTCACTTCAAGAGTAATGGTGCGATAGTTGAGGGCGATCCAGCTTCAACTGCTAATCTGCCGGTTGAATCTTGTGCAACTTGTCATGCTGAAGGTAAGACTTACGGTATTGATATAATGCATGCTGGAGGGGCACACTAGTTAGCAATAATAGATGTTTCATCAGCTATGAGATCCCCTGCTTCTCATAGCAAATAAACCACTGGGAGCCTTCGGGCTCCCTTTTTTTATCCTCAGAGTTTGCATTAACCCTTTTATTGATCCCAATGGCGTTATTATTCATTTTTGTGAGTCAGTGCAATTTTTAAACGTTCTAGCGTGTTTTAGTTTACTTATAAGCAGGCTTTAATGCTGATTTATTGTGAGTTAGATCGGTAGTTGGCAATATTTGTGAGCCTTCAAGCCTTCAAGTGTTCACTTGAGAGGTTAATGCCACTTTTTTATTTAACAAGCTGAAAAGCAACACTAATTAATCGCATTGTTTAGTGTGCTTATTCCTCAGATCCCTTGGTTGCTAGTTTGATTGCCTCCTGCGGTTACATTATTATGCGCGGCGCTAAGATTAACCAAAGTTAATCTAGTGTGACGACACTATCGTCACTACTTACTTAATTGATTACTTCCTGTAGGGGAACTCAATGTCGACACCGCAGACAAATTCATACGCAAACCCAGCGCCACTTGGTTTAATGGGCTTCGGTATGACCACCATTTTGCTTAATATTCATAATGCTGGTTTTTTTCCAATTGATTCAATGATCCTTGCTATGGGTATTTTTTACGGCGGCATTGGCCAAGTGATTGTCGGCATCATGTGCTTTAAACGTGGCGATACCTTTGGCACTACAGCATTTACTTCTTATGGGCTATTTTGGTTAACCTTAGTTGGTCTACTTGTCATGCCTAAAATGGGTTTTGCGGCAAGTCCTGCAAGCTTTATGGGTTGGTACCTAGCGCTTTGGGGCATGTTTACTGGCTTTATGTTTATTGGCTCTATGCGTTACCCATTAGCCAAGCAAATTGTCTTTGGCTTGCTAACTATTTTATTCTTCCTATTAGCTGCGCGAGATTTTACCGGCAGCGAGCTAATTGGCACCATTGCTGGCTTTGAAGGTATTTTATGTGGCTTAAGCGCCATTTACTTTGCCATGGCGCAAGTGCTGAATGCTGAATATGGCCGGGTGATTTTGCCTGTTGGAAAAGTCAGATTTGCAGCAAGTAAAGCTGAAACCACTGCAGCACCAGCGTCGTTAAAAGCAGCGTAATACTAAATTAGCGCCATAAAAAAGCTGACAATGCTATGAATAGCCTTGTCAGCTTTTTTGTTTAAATTTACTTTAGCTCTGTTGCAGTTTAAACAACCACTTACCGTAAAGATAAACCCCTACTGCCGAAATCGTCCCACAGCGGCGATGATGTACCAAGCTTTGCCGATACTGTGGCTGTTATACGCCATATATATGCCATAGTTTTTTAGCATCGTTGTTAGCTACTGTGCTGGCAAGCCAGCGTAATTTATTTTAGCTCTGTTGCAGTTTAAACAACCACTTACCGTAAAGATAAATCCCTACTGCCGAAATCGTCCCACAGCGGCGATGATGTACCAAGCTTTGCCGATACTGTGGCTGTTATACGCCATAGTTTTTTAGCATCGTTGTTAGCTACTGTGCTGGCAAGCCAGCGTAATTTATTTTAGCTCTGTTGCAGTTTAAACAACCACTTACCGTAAAGATAAATCCCTACTGCCGAAATCGTCCCACAGCGGCGATAATGTACCCAGCTTTGCCGATACTGTGGCTGTTATACGCCATAGTTTTTTAGCATCGTTGTTAGCTACTGTGCTGGCAAGCCAGTGTAATTTACTTTAGCTCTGTTGCAGTTTAAACAACCACTTACCGTAAAGATAAATTCCTACTGCCGAAATTGTTCCCACCGCAGCGATAATATACCAAGCGTTGCCGATACTGTGGGTGTTATACAGCAGCGTTGTTAGCTGCTGTGCAGGCTCACCGGTATAAGTCACTAAGGTTGAAAATGCTTCGCCTTGGGGGATTGCATCAACATCTGTTTGACTCATGCCACGCTCTGCAAGAAGCTGCAGTGAGAAAATCTCTTTTGAGGCATACATCTCATACAGTTTAGGCCCAAAGTAGCCTTCCAGAGTCCAGCCTATCCCTTGAGGTAACATCACAAAGCCTAAGTACATGGCTTTTTTACCTTCAGGGGCAATATTGCCCATAAACTCATTTTTCTTCGGGCTAATCATCATTTCGCCGAATGAGAACATTGCAATAGCCAGTACAATCATCCATGCAGCATTGGTTGCGCCAATGAGCACGAATGCCAAAATACTCAGTAAACAACCACCTAACATGGCAGTGGTAATACGATACTTAGCGGTAAGTGCAGCAACCAAGAAACAACTGGTCATGATCATACCAGCATTGAGGTTGAGCATGCCTTCAGGCATCACCTTAGTACCAGTATTATCAAGGCCTAACCAAAACTGGAAAAAGCCGTTAGAGGTGCCTTCAGGGCCAAATAGAGAGGTAACAATCACGCTGGTATCAACCCATTCAGCAATATGAATAGGTAATACATCAAATAAGGCATTAAATAAGAACCAGAAACCAGCAAATACCAACATGTAATAGATAACAACGGGCTTTTTAAGCTCATGAAGCGCATCACGCCATAATGCTTCTTGTTTAATTTCGCCTGATTTGACTTTGCGGGCCCGCTCAAGTCGCTCTTCTTTACCTGGTTCTTTATAAGCTAGTAAAAATAGGAAGTTAAAAGAGATGATGGCAGCACAAGCGTAAAACACATTATCCCATGATAACTGACGCATATGTACAGCCACTAAAGGCCCAAGGAAGCCACCAATATTGACCACTTGATAGAATATGCCCCACGCCATTGAGGTGTTTTGCCGTCCGGTTGAAAGCACTAAGGTGCCTTGAATACCGGGTTTAAAGATCCCTGTCCCTGCGGCCAATAATATTGCACCAATCAAGAAGCCATAAAAGCTTGGAAACATCGCCATCACCAAGTAACCCATGATCTTGATTACTGTTGAGGCAAAGATGGTTTCTTTGTAGCCTACGCGATCAGATATCCCGCCAGTAAATACTGGAATGAAGGTTTGCATAAATGCCCAAATGGCAATAATGACACCGTAATCACTAAGGCTAATACCCAGCCCGCCTTCCGAGGTTGGTGTTTTAGCATATAAACCGGCACTGGCCTTTACCCCATAGTAGGCAATACGTTCCACCAGCTCCATGCCGCCGACAATCCAAAATATATAACTTAAGCTGGCAATAGATGCCCACATGCCCAGCTGTTTCACTTCTCTTAGGTCGTTGCCTGAGTGTGAACTTTCACTCATAAATCACCCTTATGATTATTATTATTAACAATAGGTCGGCAGACACTTTACCTAAATTAACCAAATTTACCAAAGTTACTGAGCAGGAATGTGATAATTGCGTTTCGGAGGGGGATTTTTTATACAAAAAAGCGAGCTAATCGCTCGCTTTAATTAATCTGATGTCACTTAAAGGACTTAGCCACAGCACTTTTTATATTTCTTACCGCTACCACAAGTACAAGGGTCATTACGGTTAATTTTGGCTTCTGCGGTGACTGCCGTTGGCTTGTTTAAAATACCCAGAAGTTCAAATATATCTTCAGCGACGTCACTGTTAACAGTAATAGTTGCGACTAGTTTGCTCTCTGCAACTAATGCTTCAACTTCAAGCTTACGCTTATCAGTTTGAACTGATAACTGTAAAGGAAGCGCTGCAGTGCCAGGTTTAGCTTGGCGTTTGGTGTTGTAACCACTTTCGCCATAGGCAGGTTTTGGCGTTTGACGGCCTTTGAAAAAGAATTTATCTGACATGTGTTGTGCCTGCCTATCGTTTTAAATGTCGAGTATTTGAACCAAGGTGGTAAACCAAGGCATTTGAAGCTAACTTAAGGTTGATAAGTGATTATAAGCTAAAGCTTCAAGACTCTTAAAATGGATGAAAAATATCTAGAGGCGAAGCTTATACAGTATCTAAGCCATTTTGACCATTTTTTTAGGTATTATTTGCCTGAATAAGCCGCCAGTGGCGTTGTAATTAACTTAATGGAGATAAGTTTTTACAATCTATTGTAACTGCTCAACAATCATACTTTTCATCGCTTGGGTTAATTTTAGCCATTAAAAAAGGCTATCAAATACCTTGATAGCCTTTTTAGTTTGGGTTTATTTAGCGAGATGGCAAATAAACCAAGCTTTGTTACTTAGCCTTCTAGCTTAGCAAGTTCTGCTTTTTGCTCTGCAAGCTTATCCATATCACGTTGATATTCAGCTTGCTTAGCACGTTCTTTTTCAATCACGGCGGCAGGGGCTTTAGCCACAAAGCCTTGGTTAGATAACTTGCCTTCAATGCGCTTGAACTCGCCAGCTGCTTTTTCAAGTAGCTTGTCGATACGGGCTACTTCTTTAGCCACATCAATCAACCCTGCCATTGGGATTAATAGCTCCATGTCACCGACAAGTTGGGTAGTCGACATTGGGGCAGTTTCACCATCAGCAAGAATTGTCATAGACTCAAGCTTAGCTAGTGTCTTGAAGAAAGTTTGATTAGCCTCTAAACGTGCCTTATCTTGCTCACTCACGCCGCGAAGTAGGGCGTTAAGTGGCTTAGATGGGGCAATGTTTAGTTCAGCGCGAATGTTACGCACAGCAGTAATGACTTGCTTAACCCACTCAAGATCTTCCATTGCCTGCGCGTCTACCTTAGTTGCGTCATACTCAGGGAATTGTGCAATCATTAAGGTATCACCTTCAACACCTGCTAGCGGCTTAACGCGCTGCCAGATAGTTTCAGTGAGGTAAGGCATCATTGGGTGCATTAGGCGCTGCATTTGCTCAAGTACATTAACCAGCGTATGACGTGTGCCACGCAGTTGTGCATCGGTGCCGTTTTGCATTACCGGCTTAGTGAGCTCTAGGTACCAGTCACAGAATTGGTTCCAGGTGAACTCATAAATAGTATTAGCCGCTAAGTCGAAACGGTAATTGGCCATGTGCTCATCGTAGGTTTTAACGGTTTCGTTAAACAGACCGATAATCCAGCGATCAGCTAGCGACAATTCCATTGCTCCTGGCTTGCCATCAACCAAGATTT
The DNA here is from genome assembly GCF_002874355.2 of Shewanella sp. 10N.286.48.B5. Lineage (NCBI taxonomy): Bacteria > Pseudomonadati > Pseudomonadota > Gammaproteobacteria > Alteromonadales > Shewanellaceae > Shewanella > Shewanella sp. 10N.286.48.B5. The sequence goes on along the minus strand of NZ_MCVG02000001.1, from coordinate 2,716,647 downwards.
GGCCGCAATCTAATGCTTCGCCGATAGCATCGTCTGCTGCATCTTCAGTTTGCACTTCAGTGTTCATCAACACGTAACGTGATGCGTTCCAGATCTTGTTACAGAAGCTGCGGTAACCATCAAGGCGTTTCATGTCCCAGTTAATGTCACGACCGGTTGATGCCATTGAAGCTAAAGTAAAGCGCAGTGCATCGGTGCCATGTGCTTCAATACCTTCACTGAATTCTTTACGAGTGCTTTTTTCAATTTTAGCGGCCATTTGGGGCTGCATCATATTGCCGGTACGTTTTTCAACAAGTGATTCAAGATCGATACCGTCAATCATGTCTAAAGGATCTAATACGTTACCTTTAGATTTGGACATCTTATTACCGGCTTCATCACGGATAAGTCCAGTGACATATACCGTTTTGAAAGGCACTTGCGGCTTGCCGTTTTCATCTTTGATGAAATGCATGGTCATCATGATCATGCGCGCCACCCAGAAGAAGATAATATCAAAACCAGTGACCAACACGTCAGTTGGGTGGAAAGCTTTCAATTCTTCAGTATTTTTTGGCCAGCCAAGTGTTGAGAATGTCCATAACGCTGAGCTGAACCAGGTATCTAATACATCGTTATCTTGACGTAAAACAACCGAGTCATCTAGCTTATGTTTAGTGCGAACTTCAGTTTCGTCACGACCCACATAGACTTTGCCACTTTCGTCATACCAAGCTGGGATACGATGTCCCCACCAAAGCTGACGTGAGATACACCAATCTTGAATGTCGCGCATCCAAGAGTTGTACATGTTCTCGTATTGCTGTGGCACAAACTTGATGTCGCCGTTATCAACCGCTTCCATGGCTGTTTTAGCCATAGGCGCAACTGACACATACCATTGGTCGGTAAGTAGTGGCTCAATAACCACGCCAGAGCGGTCGCCGTATGGCACTTTTAATCCGTGAGGATCAATTTTGCCTAATAAACCTAAGGTGTCGAACTCTTCAACAATGGCTTTACGTGCAGCAAAGCGCTCAAGACCGGCATAACGCTCAGGTAAGCTGTTATCTAATTCGGTGTTTGCGGTGCCATCAGTATTTACCACTTCTGCAGCGCTACGAATGTCAGCATTGATGGTTAAGATGTTGAACATAGGTAGGGCGTGACGCTTACCGACTTCATAATCGTTAAAGTCATGAGCTGGAGTGATTTTCACACAGCCGGTACCAAACTCCATGTCAACATAGTCATCTGCCACAACAGGAATACGACGGTTAACGATTGGCAGAAGAATGAACTTACCAATAAGCGATTGATAACGCTCATCACCTGGATGAACCGCAACGGCACTATCACCTAGCATGGTTTCAGGACGTGTGGTGGCAACTTCTAAGTAGTCTTTACCGTCGGCTGTCAATGCGCCATCAGCTAACGGGTAGCGGAAATGCCACATGCTACCTTGCTTTTCTTTGTTTTCTACTTCGAGATCTGAAATAGCAGTGTGCAGTTTTGGATCCCAGTTGACTAAGCGTTTACCACGATAAATCAACTCGTCATCATATAAGCGTACAAATACTTCTTGTACGGCTTCAGACATACCTTCGTCCATTGTGAAACGTTCACGATCCCAATCAACAGAAGCGCCTAAACGACGTAGCTGTTTGGTGATGGTGCCACCTGATTCATTTTTCCAATCCCAGATGCGCTCGATAAAGTTATCACGGCCTAGGTCGTGACGACCTAAACCTTCTTCTGCAAAGACTTTACGCTCAACCAGCATTTGGGTTGCAATGCCTGCGTGATCGGTACCCACTTGCCAAAGGGTGTTTTTGCCCTTCATGCGCTGGTAGCGAGTCAACGTATCCATGATGGTGTCTTGGAATGCATGACCCATGTGCAAACTACCCGTCACATTTGGTGGCGGGATCATGATGCAATAGTTACCTTTTGACTCATCGCCATGTGGTTTGAAGTAGCCTTGCTCTTCCCAATTTTGGTATAGAGATTGCTCAATTGACTGCGGATTATATGTTTTTTCCATGGGATTTTTGTTTTCTCAATCTAAATTAATAGTTGGTATTGTTAACGAATCAACTGACTTAAACGCCAGTGAACTCAGTGGTAGTAAGCTCAATGCCCAATTGCTTGTATTCACGGTAGCGAATACGGGCAATCTGTTTAAGCGCATCATCATTAGCAACAAAATCGATAATATGCGGAAAGTTAACCGCAAATGCTGGCACTTGGTCTGCAAGGTTTATCAGTAATTGGCGACTTTTATTGGCGCCTAATTTATCAAAACCAATCTCGACAGGTGAACCTGTTATCGGTCCTTCCCCTTTTAAATTGTGGGGAACAAATGCTGTTGGCTCAAATTGCCATAATAATTCATCAATGGCATAGGCTTGTTGCTTATTCTGACAGTGAATATAAACAAGCTGCTGCTGGCGATAATGCCGTTCTGCAATCTGACATGCTGCAAGGTATACGCTTTCAAGCGCACTGGCTTGGGTATTGATTGCTGGCATTAAGTAAAACAGAGTCTTTGACATTATTTTAAATTTTGATGAAGTAAAGGCGAATTTTACACTAAAAGCATCGATTGGGGCTAGGGTGCAGGAGAGTTAATTTTGCTTAATTGAATAGAAATCTGCTGAAATTTTAGCAATCCTTGTGTTCGCATTTATTTGTCAGGCTTATCGGTTTGCTTGCTACTCAAAGGGAGCTGTTTTTGCGGTTTTAAAATATGTAAACCTTCGAACAAGAGGGATAAAAAAGGCGAAGTAACTACTTCGCCTTTTATTAGGTTACTGCCTGTTATTTACAGTAAACTATTAGCAACAAACTATTTGCAACAAAAGTCAATTACTCGCCTTGCTCAACTCCTGCGCGGTTCAATAAGAACTGGCTTAATATTGGTACTGGACGACCTGTAGAGCCTTTATTAGCGCCACTGTTCCAAGCTGTACCGGCAACATCAAGATGTGCCCAGTTATATTTTTTAGCAAAGCGCGCTAAGAAACAAGCTGCAGTGATTGACCCTGCTGGACGACCACCTAGGTTAGTCATATCAGCAAACGGGCTTTCAAGCATTTCTTGATACTCATCCCAAATCGGCATGCGCCATGCGCGATCACCTGATTGCTCACCGGCATTGAGTATTTCATGGGCAAGTGGATTATGAGATGAGAATAAACCTGAAGCATGTTTGCCCAGAGCAATGACACAAGCACCAGTTAATGTGGCAGTATCAATCACTAATTCTGGGTCAAAACGCTCAACATAAGTCAGCACGTCACATAATACTAAGCGGCCTTCGGCATCAGTATTAAGCACTTCAACAGTTTGACCTGACATAGTGGTTAAGATGTCACCAGGGCGATAAGCATTACCCGCAACCATGTTTTCACAACCTGCAAGAATACCGATAACGTTAATTGGCAGCTTCATTTCACATAAGGCTTTCATGGCGCCAATAACACCGGCAGCGCCGCCCATGTCGTATTTCATCTCATCCATGGCCTCGCCCGGCTTTAATGAAATACCACCAGAATCGAAGGTAAGGCCTTTACCAACAAGGACGATTGGCTTTTGAGTCTCATCAACTGCGCCCTTATATTCCATTACTGTCATGATAGATTCATTGGCACTAGCACGCCCTACAGCAAGGTATGAATGCATACCGAGTTTTGCCATTTGCTCTTCGCCCACAGTTGAAACCGTAAGGCTGTCATGAACTTCAGCAATTTGACGTGCTTGAGAGGCTAAGTATGCAGGGTTACAAATGTTTGGCGGCATGTTGGCAACATCACGGCATAAGTGCATACCTGATGATACTGCCATTCCATGGTCGATAGCGCGTTCACCAAGAGTTAACTCGCGACGAGTCGGGACATTGAATACCATTTTACGTAACGGACGACGGGTTTCGCCTTTACGGGTTTTCAGAGCATCAAAGCTATATAAACTGTTATAAGTGGTTTCAACTGCTTGGCGTACTTTCCAATAAGTATCGCGGCCTTTAACGTGTAATTCAGTTAAGAAGCAAACTGCTTCCATTGAACCCGTTTCATTTAAGGTATTGATAGTCTTTGTGATAATTTGTTTGTATTGGCGCTCATCAAGTTCACGCTCTTTGCCACAACCGACTAACAAAACACGCTCACTGAGCACATTGGGAACATGATGCAATAATAACATCTGTCCAGGTTTGCCTTCTAAATCACCGCGTCGAAGCAAGTTACTGATGTAACCTTCACTGATTTTATCCAACTGCTCTGCGATACCTGACAAACGACGTGGTTCGTATACACCGACAACGATACAAGCTGAACGTTGTTTCTCGGGGCTGCCGCTCTTTACGCTAAACTCCATGAGCACTCCTAGATTATTAAAGACAAATTTTTATATTTATTAGATAATGTTTTAATTCGGCCTGTTAGGCCATATTTACAAACCTTTAAGGAAATAAATCCTTGGTAATTTTCTGCTATATCAGCTAAATGAATTACACTTAAAGAAGCTCACGCGCTGGTCAGAAAACTATCAATAACTGCTAAAAGCAGACATTTAATAGTGAAGTTACTCTGATACCAGCAAAAAGACAAGTTTTAGACTGTGGATCCTACCTGTGATTGTATTTAGATACTTGATCGTTGAAGTTTTAAAAGCCCAATTTGCGATACTTTTGGTGTTGTTAACTATTTTTATTAGCCAGCAATTTGTGCGAGTGCTCGGAGATGCCTCAGATGGCGACTTTCCTGCGTCTTTAGTTCTCACATTGCTAGGGCTAAATTTACCGCAATTGACCGTTTTGGTACTGCCGCTGAGTTTTTTCTTAGGGATATTACTTGCCCATGGGCGAATGTATGCCGAGAATGAAATGGTCGTGCTCCATGGTGTTGGCATTAGTGAATGGTATGTCACCCGTGTGACCTTGCTTTTGGCGGTAGCAAATTTAGTGTTTACTGGTATTTTATCGGTTTATGTAGGTCCATGGGCGGAAGAAAGACAAAATCAAGTGCTAGAACAGGCACAGTCAGAAGCCGGTTTAGCAGCAATTACCCAAGGCCGCTTTCAAGCTAGCCCTAATGGCCGAGCTGTGTTGTTTGTTGAAAAAATCACTAAATCTAACGAATTACAAAAAGTGTTTGTGGCTCAGTTACCTGATCCTGAAGACGAAAAAGGCTTAACTAATATTGTGGTTTCAGAAAATGGCCGCGTAGTGGAAGATAAGTTTGGTAGCCAGCAATTACAACTTGATAATGGTACCCGTTATCAAGGTAGCCCGAATAATCTTGACTATCAAATGATTGAGTTTGGTGGTTATAAGATGGAAATTAAAGAGCAAGAAGTGGATGAACGTCGTCGTAAGCTTTCAGCTTTACCGGTTGATCAGTTACTTGCTACGCCAGGCCCTGAAGCAGCAGCAGAATTCCATTGGCGTTTAGCGCTGCCTTTAGCGATTCCACTCATGACCTTAATTGCAGTGCCACTGGCTCGGGTGAATGTAAGGCAAGGTAAGTTTGCCAAAATGTTCCCAGCGATTTTACTTTATTTAGGCTATTTCGGCTTAATGGTTGCCGGCCGTAAAGCGCTTGAGGATGAAGTCATCCCACAAGTATTAGGCATGTGGTGGATCCATGGCTCCGCATTTATTATCGGTATACTCTTACTGGGTAAAGAGCGTCCAAGTGGTGCTAAGTTACTGCAATTACTTAAACGTAAGAAGGTGGCAGTATGAAGATACTCGATCTCTATATTGCCCGAGTGATTATTGGCACATCGGCGTTATGTTTACTTATTTTAACTGGCTTGTCGGGCATCATTAAGTGGGTTGATCAGCTACGTGTAGTTGGCCGCGGTGCTTACACTATGTTTGATGCGATTATCTATGTTATTTACTTAATCCCCCGTGATATTGAGTTGTTTTTCCCCATTGCAGTATTACTTGGGGCGCTGATTGGTATGGGAATGTTGGCATCGAACTCTGAATTAGTAGTAATGCAGGCGTCCGGTATGTCTCGGTTGCAAATTACGATTTCAGCGATGAAAACTGCCATTCCATTGATGATCATTGTAATGGCCTTAGGCGAGTGGGGTGCACCTGTTGCAGAAAGAACGGCCAAAGAGCTACAAGCAACCAAAGTTTCTGGTGGTAGCCTGATCAAATCTCATCGAGGCGTGTGGGCAAGAGACGGTGACTTATTTGTCAATATTGGTGAAGTTGAAACCATAAACACCTTAAATAAAGTGACCTTTTATAAGTTTAATGATCAGTTAGAGTTAACCACCATGACTCAGGCTCAAAGCGCTAAATTTTCTAATGATGTATGGCGCTTATTTGATGTTAAAAATACCATAGTTACTGATAACAAGATTAGCTTCGAATACCAAGAAGAGCGAATTTGGAACTCTACCTTAACCCCTGATAAATTAAGTGTGGTGTCAGTAAAACCTGAAGCGTTAAGCATTCAAGGTCTAGTGGGTTATTTAGATTACCTTGAAGCTAATCAGCAAGATCCGAGTCGTTATGAGCTGGCTTTGTGGCGTAAAATTATGCAGCCAATTACTGTAGCAGTGATGATTTTAGTGGCACTGTCATTTGTATTTGGCCCCTTAAGAACCGTGACAATGGGCGCAAGAGTCTTGCTTGGCGTGGTCGCTGGCTTTAGCTTTTATATTTGTAGTGAGATATTTGGCCCTATGAGTATTGTTTATGGCTTACCCGCCTATATAGGTGCAGGTATGCCACCACTACTCTTTAGTATTGGCGCGTTATATTTCATCAGAAAATAGCCTTTGCCTGATAGGGCGCTTGCTTCTGGCAAGTCTGCAATAATAAATATCCCAATGACGTTAGTTGTTGGGATTTTTTTATATTTACTTGACCACATCAACCAGGGCTTTATTGCTGTACTCTACCTCTACCTCTACCTCTACCTCTACCTCTACCTCTACCTCTACCTCTACCTCTACCTCTAGTTCTGCTTTTAGTTTGAGCCTTAGCCCAAATCGCTGCGCCATGTTAGCGGCTTGATGTTCTACAGCACCAATAAAAAACGCCGTAACCCATAGGATTACGGCGTGTTCTTTGATGGTACTAGTTTATGGCACTAGTTTATGGCATTAGTTTGTGCCGCTAGTTTAAGCGCCGCGCCAATTGCGCATTTGGTTCGCTTCAACCGACAGTACTACGACTTCTGATTGGGTCATTTTATCTTGTAGGGCCTGTTTATCAGGATTGATAAGAATAAATAAGTTACCAATACCAGCCAGTGACCACACCACGCGGGCAAGCGCAGTAACAAAACTTAAGTTTTGTCCATTAGGGTGCTGCACTTTTAAGCGCCATGCTCTCATCCCTAATGTTTGACCGCCGCGGCTCCAAAATAAGGCATAAAAAGCGACGACACAAAGTACGACCCATAACTGATAAATACCTTTATACAGTGGGGTTTGATGCAGTGCATCTGCAATGTGCTCGTAACCATCCATTGAAATAACGCCGCTGCTGGTAAGGCCGACAAACAGGCCAAAACCAATGGCACCGGCAACCATATATACGGCTACAGCCAATAATGAGTCATATATTATGGCGCCACAGCGGCGGATAAAGCTGGCTCTAGGGAAATTAGCGTGGTCTGAATTTATCATGTAAATCCTTTTATTGTTGTTGTCACTAATAATTGGTGATGCCACTAATACAAATGCGCTTAACTCTTAACTCTTAGCGGTTAGTTTTTGACTGTTAGCTTTGCTCGTCATCATCACGAACAAATTTGATGCTACTAAAACCGAAACGGGCAAACTCGGTTTTACGGTAATCTTTTTCTGCTTTAGCCCCTTTTTTAGAGGTCATTGCAATTTGCTGTTCCATAGCCAAGAAGTTGGTTAAATCAATACCTTCAGCTTCAGCCGCAGCTTCGTATAGGTCATGATGTATATCGTAACTGAATGCGATTGTTTTGGTTTTACCTTTAAAGGTATAAATGACTTGGCGAGCCATGGAAACTCCTGAGTTTGGCGGCTTAACATTAGCTTGCTAAGCAACACATACGACTAAGATAAGCTGGCGGTTAAGCATTGATACTTGATTACGCAGCTTTTGAGATTGATACCCCTGAGCAATTTATTTACAGGGGTAAAAATTTGAGGGCTATTATAGCTAAATGCAGCGTTTCAAGATAGCTTTGTCATAATGCAATCAATAAGGATAAAAGATGCACAAAATATCAAGTCTCAAATTGCTGATGGTTAGCTTACTATTGGTAACCTCTAGTGCTGCTATGGCAGGAAAAGAGGCCTTTAAAGCTGGAACTGTGATAAAAGGCTATGGCGAAATCGCGACAATTGACAGCCAACTGGCCTTGCCAAAAGGCATGCAATTTAATATCGCTTTTGATATGAGCAAAGCGGCTAAGGTTGGTGAGGTTAATCGCAGTTTAAATACCCTTGCTAGATTTATTAATATGCATGAGGCTGCAGGGGTTAAATCTAAAGATATTAATTTAGCTATGGTCGTACATGGCAGCGCCGTTGGGGACTTAGCTGATGATGGCTATTATCGCCAGCAACACGGCTTAGCTGCGCCCATCGAAAATGCCAATAAAGCCTTGGTACAGCAATTAACTGAATATGGGGTGAAGGTCTATATTTGTGGTCAAAGCGCAGCGTATTACAACCTTAGTAATCAAGCATTATTGCCTGGAGTTGAAATGGCGTTATCAGCAATGACGGCCCATGCTATTTTGGCGGAGCAAGGCTATAGCCTTAACCCATTCTAAAGCCGTTTCTAAAACCCTTTCTAAAATGTTCGGCTAAACATCATCTTAAAACTCTTTAAGAAACCCAACCAGAAACAAAAAAAAGCGCCGACATTAAGTTAGCGCTTTTCGTTACAGCAGTTAATTAGCGAGTTAAGCCAGCGACTCTACTAATAAACATAACTCTGATAACTGGTTGTTTGGGTATACCAAATAGGTTTTATGATGTTTGATAAGACTGGTTTTTTTATTACCTTGGCTAACCAATAGCCCTTTATTGAGCGCTTGCTCGGCAAAATATTGCTCATCACCACGCACATAGATAGCTAAAGGCTTAATGAGTCTATCTACATCAAAATAGTGCGACAGCTGATGTTCACAAATCACCATACTCGATTGACCATTACCCGCCAGTTTGAGCTTTTTGGCACCTGAGTCTGAAAACGCAGTATCAGTAATAACAAACCATTCGTTGCTATCTAAATGCTCGATAAGCGCATCGATTGCGCCTTTTTCAGATAAGGTGGTGGTGAGCACTTGTTGGTATTGAGTTGCGATACGTTGCAGTAGCTGCGGTAACATGGCGCCAGCGCCTTGGCTGCGAGCCATACGGATCCAGCTATTGAGATCATCTGCAACCATTTTAGGAAAGCGCTTATCCCGTAATGACTCCACCATCCATGCACACAGAAAATGACTTTCTTGGGCTGGGGTTCGCTTGGCTTTTTGCTTTAATGCAGACTCTTGCAAGGCTTTAATCCCTGCTTCAGCTAGGGCCAAAATCGCTTGGTTGTATGTTGGTGCTTGTGTTGTATTTTGCATAAATAACTCCGCCGCAGAAAAATGGGAAGTGCGGCGAGGCTATTGTAGCAAAGGCGAGTTATTGCTGCTGCAAATTATTGCCCTTGCAGTAATTTAGCCGCGGTTAAGATAAGCTCAGGTGCGGGGCGCACTTTATAATTTGGATTTATGTATTGAAAGTGTACCAAGCCGGTTTTATCTGCCAGATAAACTGCAGGCACTGGTAAGACTAAGCGCTGCTCACCTGCAGGTGTGGTCCAAAGAGTATTTTCAACACTGAGCTTGGCGCGGTACATACTAGTGACTTTTTCACTGGTATAAAAGGCAATACCAAATGCTTGGGATGCGGTCATATTTTCATCTGATAGCAATAGGTAATCCAGTTTATTGTCATTCATTGAGGCTTTAAGTTTAGCGGGTGAGTCAGGTGAAATCCCCACTAACTGAAAACCCATTTCAATTAATTTAGGCTCAATAGCTTTAAGTTGGCCCATTTGAACATTACAAAATGGGCACCAACCGCCACGATAGAAAAAGAAGATAGTGGGCTTAGCTGCGGTTAATGCTAGTAGGTTAACCTTATTGCCGGCAACATCTTTAAGGTCAAGGTTCGGGATTTGTTGTCCATTCATTAATGGCATGACGTGGTATTCATCGCTAGCAATAGGTTTAGCCATTGAAGGTAAGCTAAATAAGGCCATTGCGACGACTAATATAAGTTTTTTTAACATGCTGAAATCCATATTCAATTAAAGTGATGATCTTAGTGAGCGCCCTAATTGGCACTTCTTATCGCCGAGTTATACTGGTTATAATATTCGCTGTTACGGCGACAATGATTAGACCTGATCACCACAGTTTTTATTTCATCGAACTTACTTAAAGCGAATAATGAGTTACTTATTGGTTTTTAGGCATAAAAAAAGGCGCTAATAGCGCCTTAATATTGAAATAATAAAGGGATGATTACTTCAGTTTTTTGTACTTAACGGTACTGGTTGATTTACCTACCGTTACGCGGCGACCTTGCATGTTACGCTCACCGACAACTTGCTCACCCGCGCTATCAGCACGTTGTTGTTTCTTCGCAAAGCTACGACGCTTTTGAATTTGCTTTAACAGTAATTCACGGCTGCCAACTTCATAACCTGGCGCAGTAATTCGGCGAATTGGTTGACCGATTAATTTTTCAATATCATGTAAGGTGCGCTCTTCTTCGCGGCTCACAAATGAAATTGCGGTACCTGATTTACCTGCACGTCCGGTGCGGCCGATACGGTGCACATAATCTTCAGCAAGAAATGGTAAGTCATAGTTAACAACATAGCCTAAATCTTGAATATCCAATCCACGAGCGGCAACTTCGGTTGCAACTAGCACACGTACTTTACCTTCAACAAATTCACGTAATGCACGGCGTCGACTGCCCTGGGCTTTTTCGCCATGAACCACAGCTGACGGAATACCATCAAGGTTAAGTTCTTTCACTAGCTTATCTGCAGCATCACGGGTGGCAGTGAAGACTAACACCTGTTGCCAGTTTTTAGTGCCAATCAATTCAGATAGTAATTCACGCTTACGGCGCTGCTCAACGGGATAAACCACTTGGCTTACGGTATCTGCGGTGGTGTTTTGTTTGTCAGCAGTAATGACCACTGGCTTTTCAAGCATTTCGTTAGCAAGCTTCTTAACTGAGGTTGAGAAGGTGGCTGAGAATAATAAGTTTTGACGCTGCTTATTCACGGCTTGAAGAATTTTTTGAATGTCGGTGCTAAAGCCCATATCCAGCATACGGTCAGCTTCATCAAGGACTAAAAACTCAACATTTGAAAGGCTTAAGTTACATGCGTTTAAATGCTCAAGTAAACGCCCTGGGGTTGCTACAATAATGTCAGCACCACGTTTAAGCTTTTGCGCTTGGCTAGTCAGCTTTACGCCGCCATAAATGGTCAGTACTTCCATGTTGATGTTCTTGCTGTAATCAGCAATATTGTCAGCAACCTGAGCAGCTAGCTCGCGCGTCGGGGTTAAGATTAACGCGCGGGTATTTGAATGCTGTAACTCACGTGGGTTTTCAACCATTTTTTGCAGCATAGGTAATGCAAATGCGGCTGTTTTACCAGTACCGGTTTGGGCGCTGGCAAGTACATCTTGGCCACGACGAATTGCTGGAATAGCTTGTTGTTGAACGGGTGTCATAGTTTTATACCCGCAATCAGCGATCGCACTTAATATTTCTGGGGCGAAGCTAAAAGATTCAAATTTCATTGGTATCTTGTTCCTATCATTATCACGTCATTCAACAGTTCAGTGGCTAGTTAACTAAAAATATTAGTTTTCAACCTGCCTGAGTATAGTTCATCGTGCTAGTACCAAAACGACTTAGCATGTCATTTTAACATGGGTTTTAAAGTTCGCTAATGGATCAGCGGCGGCGGAGTATAACAAAGTTTTTTGATTAATTCTTAACTAAGTTTTGTGGTCAGTTTTTAGGGCATGATTATGGCGACGTTATGGCAATTAGAAACGGGCTCTGAAAACAAAAATGCCCAATTTAAATGGCTTAAAATTGGGCAAGTATGGGGATAATGACTGAGTTATATTAAAGCTCAGTCGTTACCTCAGTTAACCATGCAAGGTCATCACCTGTGAGCATAGTTGATAAGGTGGTAAACACTTTTTGATGGTAGCGATTTAACCAATCAATTTCAGCTTGAGTGAGTAAGGATTTATCAATTAAACGCTTATCAATAGGGATTAGTGTTAAGGCATCAAACTCCAGCATTTCACGCTCAGCATTAACTAGGCTTGGTGATGGGAGCACAGCCACTAGGTTTTCAATGCGAATACCAAATTCATTAGCGCGGTAATACCCCGGCTCATTGGATAACACCATACCTGGCAATAATGGCACGCCATTCACGTTTTTACCAATGCGCTGCGGGCCTTCATGAACACTTAAAAAATGTCCTACGCCATGGCCTGTGCCATGGTCATAATCAAAACCATGTTGCCACAAGTACTGACGAGCAAAGCCATCTAACTGCTGGCCTGATGTGCCTTTAGGGAATTTGGCTTGATCAAGGGCAATATGACCTTTTAATACTAAGGTGACCATTTTTTGTTGCTCAGCGCTGACGTCACCAATGGCAATAGTACGGGTGACATCTGTGGTGCCATCAAGGTATTGCGCCCCAGAATCTACCAAGTAAATGCTGTTCATGGTCATTTGACTTGGCGTGGCGTCATTATGATTGTAATGACACATAGCGGCGTTAGCACCGGTGGCTGAAATGGTATCAAAGCTTGGCTCACGATAAAGCGGGTCAATTAATCTGAATGATTCCAGTTTATCGGCAAGCTGGGCTTCATCATAAAGACGGTTGGCGGCAACTTCCATATCAAGCCAAGCAAGAAAACGGCTTACTGCTGCACCATCACGGATATGACATGCTCGCATACCACTAAGCTCGGCGGCATTCTTTTGTGCTTTTGGCAGCGCGACAGGATCTGAGCCCGCAACTAATATGGCGCCCGCTTGCTCTGCGGTTAGCTGGGTCCAAGCATTGCTGGTATTAGGGTCTGCCAGCAGTTTTACACCGTTAAGTTGCTTAAGCGCTTCAGCTAATAATGATTCATCTTTAAATTCAACGCCAGCGCCCACATGCTCAGCAAAGCCTTGGGGCAGTTTGTTGCTATCAGCAAATAAGGTCATATCACCGTTGGCATTGAGTAACGCGCAGCCTAAGGTGACGGGTAATCTTGGCACATCGTTGCCACGAATATTAAGTAACCAACAGAATGAGTCTAAAGCGGCAATTAATGCCATATCGGCGCCTTGCTTGGCAATGATGTCACCAATTTGTTGACGTTTATCAAGGCTATTACGGCCTGCGCCCTCATGGCTAAATAAGGTAATGGGCTCTGTTGGTAGCATTGGGCGTTGCAGCCAATGGATATCAATTGGGTTTTCAGCAACTGACACTAAGCTAATATCAGCTTTTGTTAATTGATGCTGTGCTTGTTGATACCAAGCTAAGGTATGTAATCGGCTATCTATGCCAACACGTTTACCTTGAGCTAACTTATCAATCAGCCATTGAATTTGCGGCGTATCCGTTAGGCTTTCATAACTAAACAACTGCGCATCAACTTGCAGTGCCACTTGCACTGTGTAACGACCGTCAACAAAAATAGCGGCCGTGTCTTTTAAAATAATAGCCATGCCCGCCGAGCCGGTAAAACCAGTAGCCCAATGCAGCCTTTCATTGCGCTCAGGGACATATTCACCGAGGTATTCATCTGCTCGGGGAATAATAAAAGCATCGAGATTTTGTTGCGACATGGTTTGGCGAATGGCGTCAAGGCGCTGAGTGATCGTATCTGGCATGGTTGCTCCATTGGAGGTGGCTGATTGATTCAGTCTTATTAAGGTAAAGCGATTATCGCAACGGCGGTTTATTTTCAAACAAAGCGCTGACGATAGTCATCATCTGCAGGGTAACCGCAGCGAGTGTAATGTTGAAATACAATTGATAATTTATATTGTATACATTTTGTGGTTGAAGTTTACACTATGCGGATTATCGGATCACTAATAGAATAAAATTTGCTTATCTAGCATTAATTATCGGAGCGTACTATGACAGTCGGAGTCGGAACCCAAACCCCACAACAAGCATTAGCGAGTTTGTCAGATATGACCCATGATGTGGCTGCTATTGGGGTAGGAGAGTTTGAACAGCGAATTAGCCAAGCACAGCAATTAATGCAGCAACAAGGCATTGAAGCCATCTACATTAATGCTGGCACTAACCTGTACTATTTTACCGGTACTCGCTGGTATGCTAGCGAGCGTATGGTTGGGGCGATTATTCCTGCCTGCGGTGAGCTTGAATATATTGCCCCTGCATTTGAGCTTGATACCTTACAAGGTTATATGGCCGTCAAGGGCAAGGTGAATACCTGGCAAGAAGATGAAAGCCCTTTTCAGTTATTTGCCGACATGCTAGCAAATAAAGGCATTAATGCTGGCAAGGTGGGCATCGATGAAGCCAGCGCTTTCTTTATTTTTGATGGTATTCGCAGCGCCAATGATCAACTCAATTATGTGAATGCCAAAAGCATCACTGCCGGTTGTAGAATGATTAAATCGCCAGCGGAGCTGGCCTTGTTGCAACGAGCTAAGGACATGACCTTAGCGGTTCATATTGCTGCCGCCAGTATCTTACGTGAAGGCATTAGCACCAAAGAAGTGGAAGATTTTATCCATCAAGCCCACATCAAGGTTGGCGCGCCAGCAGGTTCATATTTTTGCATTGTATTGTTTGGCGAAGATACCGCTTACCCCCATGGGGTTAAGTCGCCTAAAACACTGGATTTAAACGACACGGTATTGATTGATACCGGTTGTCAGCTAGGCGGCTATAACTCAGATATTACCCGCACTTATGTATTTGGTGAGCCAAGTGAGCGCCAACGTGAATTATGGAATTTAGAGCAACAAGCGCAACTGGCGGCGTTTGCTGCTGCGACTATTGGCGCAACGTGTGCAAGTGTTGATAAAGCGGCTCGAGAAGTAATCGTTAATGCAGGTTTTGGCCCAGGTTATGATGTGCCAGGTTTACCCCATCGCACCGGACACGGAATTGGCTTAGATATTCATGAATGGCCCTATTTAGTGCTAAACGATCACACCCAGCTAGCAGCAGGAATGTGCTTTAGTAACGAGCCGATGTTATGTGTACCAGGTGAGTTTGGCGTTAGACACGAAGATCATTTTTATATGACTGAATCTGGCGCTGTGTGGTTCACCCAGCCGGCTAAATCAATTGATGATCCATTTGGGCTAAGCTAGATATCGACATCACTATTTAGTGAGTTGCGATAAACAATATAGATGAACCAATAAAAAATCCCTTGTAGCTTGGCTATAAGGGATTTTTATTTTCTGGCGCTTAAACCTTAAACCTTAAACCTTAAACCTTAAACCTTAAACCTTAAACCTAGAGGCTAAAACTTAGTTGTCTAAACTTAGCCGTCTAAACTTAGCCACTTAAATTGTGATCTTTAGTCAGAGTAGATTTTTAGCTGATTTCATTCTTAGTTTATTGCTAATAGCTCAACTTCAAAAATGAGTACTGAACCGCCTTGGATTTTACCTGCCGAGCGATTGCCATAAGCTAAGCTGCTAGGAACAAAAAAGCGGAACTTATCGCCCACTGACATTAATTGCACCCCTTCAGTCCAGCCAGGAATAACCCGATTTAGTGGGAAGTCGATACTTTCACCACGTTCAACCGAACTATCAAATACCGTACCGTCGATAAGTGTGCCGTGATAATGAACTGTCACTGTGTCAGTCGCTTTTGGATGCTCAGTTGCTTCACCTTTGTGCATTACTTCATATTGAAGCCCTGACAAGGTGGTAACGACATCTGGATTTTTTTCATTTTCTAATAAGAAAGCATTGCCTTTAATGATGTTCTCTTTCGAGGCTTTTTCATTGCTTGATTGAGTGTAAAAGTAAAAGATGATCCCTGCGATCACGCAAACGGCTAAAATGATTTTCATAATATATTCTTATGGTTGCTAGCAATAGATGAATGGTACTCACACAAGCGCAGCAGGTAAAGTGCAGCTAGGTATTTTTACGGCTAAATCATGTTTTTAACAGCTACAGGTTAGTTGGCTGTTTACAAACATACGATATAAGCTTGCAGCGCTGTTAAAACCCTTGATATTGCAGGTAGGCTAATCCTGAAAAAGCCAAAATGTTAACCAATATGCTACAGAGGTAAATCCACTTAAAAGGTGTTTTTTGGGTTTTGTGCCTAAATGTTTGTTGAGCCAAAAGCCCTGCTGGCCAGCCACCGAGTAAGGCAAAGAGGTGTAAAGTGCGCTCTTGTGTTCGCCATGTTTGATTTGCAGCAGCGCGTTTATCAAGCCATGTAATCAAAAAGCTCAACAGGTTTGTAGCGGCAACATAAATCGCCAAAAATGGCCAAATGCTATAACTAAAGAGTGCCATCAAGCATAAGCTGATTAGTGCAAATATTTTCATCAGTGTCATGAATCCTTTTATTCCAAAGTATCAACTTTCATTTTAAATATCAGCTTAACAGCTAGTTTTTACCCAGTCAGTTTTTTGAAACCAGCTTACGCCAAAGTGACTCTAACGGGCCTTGGTTCAAGTAGCGCAAATAAAGCGGGGCTAACAGTAATTGCAAGCCACTTAAGCCAAGTGCAATTAAGATATAGTCAACTCTATCAAGGCTGGCGTTAAGCTCAGGCATAAGATATCTAAATAGGCTGACACCTATGATGGACTGTAAGATATAGCAACTGAAAGCCAATTTTCCCACTGCTTGAAAAGGCGCGAGCACTTGAGCTGAATTTTGACAAACTTTTACTATGAGGTGTAAGTAAATCAATGTCATAGGAATCGCGCTTAGCATCATCACTATTGCTGAAAATTCAACTAAAATAGCGCTTGAACTGAAGCTTAACAGGCTATCTAGGCTTGATAATATGATTGTTGCCATAGCGCATTTTATTAAGGTTGTCCGCTCTAATCCATGTTCAAATGCCCCTTGTTGATAAAGTGCCATTCCCCACATCATTAGCCCCCCTAAAAACCACATTAAGGTTAACGGTATAATCAGTAACATGTAACCGACTTGGTTAAGTTGTAATAACACTATGTCACTATAATTTGCAGACCATGCTTGCAGCTGCTGAAGGTGGAATTCAGAGCCGCGATAATAATACTCTGGCTCTACTGACAAGCTCAGCAAGGCCATAACGAGCAGCGAGCCAACAATAAATTGATTAGCCCGTTTTTTTAACTGGGTGATATCGCCGTTGAGGTAATTCAGGGCTAAAAATGCACTAAAGGCATAACTGAGTAATATATCGCCGCCCCAAATAAAAATGCCATGGAGTAAACCAAATACTGCAAGCCATATTATGCGCCGTTTTAATAATGGGTAGGCCACTAAACTAGCCGCCTCGTAGCGCTTATATTGAATATATAATCCAGCGCCAAATAGGATAGATAGCAGCGAAATAAAGCGCCCTTCAAGGAAGAAATTACTAAAGACTTCTAAAATGATGTCTGATTGAATTTGAGGGTAATGCTGCGCATAGCCATAAAAGCTATTGTTCATAAAAAAAATGTTCATGAACAAAATACCAATAATGGCGATGCCTCTGAGGGCATCCATATTGGCATTGCGATTACCGTGACTTTCATTAATGGTTAATGACGCTGGTGGTGGCTGTTGAAGTGTATCTGAGGTTAATGCATTAGGGCGATTAATATGAGTTGAAGGATCCATTTCGAGTTCATATCTTTGTTGATTAATTATTGTAATAAAAGACTAACAGCCTGCGGTTAAAATTGATACAGACTGTTAGCTGAGACTACTTAGCGGGTTTTTCTGAAATCCATAATTTGATGCTGCCACGAACAACCACTTTGCCTTCAGTATCATAGGCATTAACCGGTACTAACATATCGCCCACTTGCCATTGCTCTGGGGTGACTTCGGCAACACATAAAATATCTGTGCCTGCTTTGGCGCTGTAATCAACCGACATGCCTTTTGGGATCCAGCGTAAATGCTTTGGAATAGACGCTTCTGCCATCACGCCCATGGCCATCTCTAAACCATTACAAATAGCAATAACGTGCACGGTTTTTATGTGGTTGTGTACCGCGCGACGTTTTTTAACTAAAACAGCACAGTGGTTCACTCTTAATGCGGTCACGAGAGGGCGCACGGTAGCAAAGTAGGGCGCTGTTCTTGATACCATCATTGAGAATATTTTATTACCGAAAGGGTATTTAGTGACTTTGTGATACAAGGCTAATACGTGATTGGGTTTATCGTGACTCATAGCAGTCCTTTAATGATTCTAAACGTAGGATTAATGTTGTTTTCAGCCATCTGGTTTTATTTTTATCTGGTCAGATGAGTTTTTGGGGGTTGAGTTTAACATCCTTGTAACGGCTTGCACATAAGCGAATGATATTGATAAAAGATATATTCCTTCACTGAGCTTAGTGCAGGTATAATTTGTTTTATATTGTCTTACTGCTAACCAAGTCACATGACTTTCAGTTTATAAACGTCCAACATAAGATGTTTATCGGCTGGCTTTAAGATAAGGTTTTATCAGGTATTTAAGCTTGTATTTCTCACCTCTAAGGTGTGTTCATTTTATTAATAAGGATTGGTTTTGCATCATTTATTAAATTACTTCAAAGGCATGGCGATGGGCGCAGCCGATGTTGTACCTGGCGTTTCTGGCGGCACAATTGCTTTTATTACGGGCATTTTAGACCCGTTATTAGATGCGATTCGTAAAATTAATCCTTCACTTTTTGGCATTATTAAGCAGCAAGGTTTTAAAGCGGCTTTCATGCACATTAATGGCCCTTTTTTGGTTTGTGTGTTTGGCGGGATCCTAACCAGTATCTTCACGCTGGCAAAACTCATTTCTTGGTTGTTAACTAATCATCCTATACCGGTATGGTCGTTCTTTTTCGGGCTGATTTTATTTTCTGTTGTTCATATGCTTAAGCAAGTGAAAGGGATTAACTTGCTCCAAGTGGCATTATTTATCTTAGGTGTCGCCTTTGCTTGGGCTATCACGATACTTAACCCCATCGAGCTTGAAGTGAGTTATTTTACCTTCTTTATATCTGGCTGCATTGCCATTTGCGCGATGATTTTACCAGGTATTTCAGGTAGTTTTATTCTGTTGCTATTAGGTATGTATCCAGCCGTATTAGCTGCAGCCAAAGGCTTTGATATTTTAATGCTGGCTTGTTTTGCCTGTGGTTGTGTTGTGGGCTTACTGAGCTTTAGTCATGTGCTTTCAGCCATGCTACGTAAGTTTCATGATCAAACACTGATGTTTTTAACTGGGTTAATGTTAGGCACCTTAGGTAAAATCTGGCCATGGAAAGAAGTCCTCACCTGGCGTGAAAATTCCAGTGGTGAGCTGGTGGCACTCACAGAGCAAAACTTATCACCAATGCAGTTTGAGCAAATAACTGGTGAGCCATCTCAATTAACCGCTGCGATTATTTGTCTAATTGTTGGTATCAGCTTAGTTTGGGGCTTAGAGAAGTTTGGGCAAAAACACTCGGCTTAAAGCGAGGCGCATTAACTCAAGCGAAAAACATTTTTAGAAGGGCTATGCAGATATTGCGTAGCCCTTTTTTTTATGGGGTGGGACAATACTTCTATGTTTACCTTAGCATTGTTAACCTTAGTCAGAACTTCTTGAAAATTAACTGCAAAAGAGTGATTGCTTAAATTGAGTTCAGGACTAATATCAATAAAAAAAGATGATCTATTTAATGATAGTAATCGTAAATATTTCTACGCCATAAGTAGTCGCCACAAGGAGTTGTATAGTGAATACAGAAATCTTTAACTCAGAGAAAATCCAAATAGGTATTAGTAGTTGCTTGTTAGGGCAAAAAGTAAGATTTGATGGCGGCCATAAAAATTCTAATTATTGTAATAAAGATTTGGCGCCATTTTTCGATTACATCAGTGTGTGCCCTGAAATGGCCATAGGTATGGGCGCGCCACGCAAAAGTATTCGCCAAGAACTTGATGGCGATAAAATATTCGTTAAAAGTGCTGATGGCAGTATCGATGTTACCGAAAAACTCGCTGAATTTAGTCAAAGGCGCGTTAATGAACTGAACTTCATTGGCGGCTATATTCTTTGTGCTAAATCGCCAACCTGCGGTATGGAGCGGGTGATTGAATACAAGTATGGCACCAACAACGGCACCAAAACTGGTGTGGGTGTGTTTGCTAAAAAATTAATGGACACCTATCCGCATTTGCCAGTGGAAGAGGAAGGTCGTTTACATGACCCTCTGATAAAAGAGAACTTTATTACCCGAGTTTACGCTTATCACGAATGGCACACGCTTCAAGCGCAAGGGTGGACTAAAAACAAACTACAACAATTTCATGCTCGTTATAAGTATCTGCTTATGGCTCATAGCCCACAGTGGTATCGTGATTTAGGGCCAATATTGGCGCAGATTGATGACATTGAAGCTACTGCTCAAAGTTACTTTGAAGGCTTTATGACCGCCTTAAAAATTAAAGCGACCCGAAAAAACCATACTAGTACCTTGCAGCACATTCAGGGCTATTTCAAAAAGCATCTGTCTAAAGATCAAAAAGAAGAGCTTACCGAGTCGATAATGAAATACCGTGAAGGGCTATTACCATTATTGGTACCAATAACCTTAATTAACCATTATTTACGCGAACACCCAACCCCTTATATTGAAGGGCAGGTGTATTTAAATCCGCATCCAGAAGAACTCAGGTTACGCTACGCTTACTAAGTTGTAATAAACGTGGTCGTATTAACCCTGCGGTTGGCGTAAACCAGATAAGACTTTAGCTAAGAGGTTGTATTAATGAATAGCTTAATTTGGTTTAGGCAAGACTTGCGTCTTGCTGATAACCATAGTGTTGTTGAAGCTTTTGAGCTGGCTCGTCAAACAAATGGTCAAGTTAAAGCGATTTTTATTGCCAGTACTGAGCAGTGGAAAAGTCATGATGTCGCGCCGATTCAAGTGGATTTTATTGAGCGCCATGTCAACCTTTTAGCCCAAAGTCTAGCTGCATTAGGGGTTGAGTTGGAGGTGATAACCTTACCTTGGTTCGACGATGTTATGGACTGGATGCCGCAATACCTAATCGATAATCAAATAGATCAGGTATTTGCCACCCAGGAACCCGAGTTTAATGAACGTAAACGCGATCAACAGCTTATTGATATTGGTGTACCTATCCAGTTTATCGCTCAAGATTGCATTGTTGCTGCAGGGGAGGTCACTAATCTTGCAGGCAAGATGTACAAGGTGTTTACCCCTTTTTCTAAAACCTGGCGTGAGATAGTGTCATCTAGGCGAATTGCCCCTGTGGCAGTGCCAGCGGCTATGGGGCCTGCGCTTAAGGCTCCAAAGACAATTGCATTTGATTACCCCAAAGTCTCTAGTCAGCATTGGCTTGCAGGCGAGGCTGCCGCTAAAGGCATTTTAGACCGTTTCTGCGCTAATAATTTACAGGATTATTTAGCAGAAAGAGACTTTCCTGCCTTAGACAGTACCAGCCGTTTATCGCCTTATTTAGCCATCGGGGTGATTAGTGCTAACCAATGTCTCGCCTCAGTATTGAACCGTTTTCCAGATGCATTAGTGGATGATACTAGTCCTGCTAAAACCTGGGTGAATGAGTTGGCTTGGCGTGAGTTTTATCGGCACCTGTTAGTGGCATTTCCTGATTTGTCTAAAGGCAAAAACTTTAATGAAAATGGCAGCAAAGTAAATTGGCGTAATCATCCCCAAGAGTTCAAAGCTTGGTGTGACGGCGTAACCGGCTTTCCCATTGTTGATGCCGCAATGAGGCAGTTAAATCAAACCGGTTGGATGCATAATCGTTTGCGCATGGTGGTGGCGAGCTTTTTAACTAAGCATTTGTTGGTGGATTGGCGTAGGGGCGAGCGCTATTTTCGACAGCACCTTATCGATGGTGACTTGGCTGCCAACAATGGCGGTTGGCAATGGTCTGCTGGTACGGGCTGTGACGCCCAGCCTTATTTTCGGGTTTTTAATCCGATGAATCAAAGTAGTAAATTTGACCCCGATGCCAGTTTTATCAAGCATTATATTCCAGAGTTGGCCTCGGTGAGTTTAAAGCAAATTCATCAGCCTATATTCAGTGGTGATACTTTGAGTTGTGATGGTATAAACAGCAATGAAATAAGTGAGCAAGATATCAATGCTAACGGCGAGTTATTTGCTTTTGAACGTGAGTTTTCGTCTGCTAAATTGCACTACCCCAGTCCGATAGTTGAACATGCCATGGCGAGAAAGCGTGCCATTGAAGTCCTAAGCGCGCTAAAGCGCTAGGGCTTTCTGGCCTTTTATGAGCAGTATATTTTAATCATATCTCCATTCTTATTTAGTCCTTGCTTCCCCTTTGTTTGCCGATTAAAGCTGGCGAAACGAGTGAGTTAACTTAACCATCTCCCCAATAGTCATTGCTAATGCAGTGACTTGGTTTTGAGCTTATTTGCTCCAAGCACGCTATGATTGTTTGCCTGAGTTCACAGTTTCAATTAGGTTTGTAACAGAATGGCTAATCGCTATTGCTGCTTGGCTCAGAACAGCATAATATAATATGTATATAAAATGCATGTTATGTGTTCACCAAAAAAGGCTTGATTACTATGCTCAATATTGACGACCCAGCAGAAACGGAAAAAACCGCTGCTATTTGGCGTTTAGCTTTTAGGCCTTTTTTCTTGGGTGGCGCAGTGATTGCCATGCTGTATATTCCATTATGGTTAATGGGCTGGTTTACCCCGCAATATAGTCTGTTTAATAGTAACTTTTGGGCGAACGTATTACCTTTATGGTGGCACCCCCATGAAATGTTATTTGGTTTTATTTTAGCTATTGTCTGTGGTTTTTTACTCACGGCAGTGCAAACTTGGACCAATCAACCTAGCCTTAAAGGCATCCCTCTGGCGATTACTTTTATCAGTTGGCTAATAGCTCGATTATTGTTGTTATTGCCGATGGATATTCCACTGCTGTTACCGGCATTTTTTGATAGCGTGTTTTTAGGGATTGCAGCGTTCACCATGTGGCGTTGTGTTTATCGAGTGAGGCAATGGCAAAACATTGGTTTTTCAATCATGTTAACTGTTGCGCTTATAGTTAATCTTGTGAGTTATTACGCATTAAACGAACGCAATTTTATTTTAGCTAATCAAATTTGGCAGGGAATGATATTTTGGCTGGCGCTACTGATTACCATAGTTGGTGGACGGGTTATTCCGTTTTTTACCGCCATGCGTTTAAAGGTCACCAAAGCTCAGCCAATTAACATGCTGGAAAAGAGCTTATTAGTAATAATGGTACTTTTGGTGGTTCAAGCTATATTTAAGTTACTGCCTGTAGCTGTTGAGCAAGTGTTGTTATTGCTAGCAGGTACGCTGCATTTAGTTCGATTTAGCCGTTGGTTACCCCACAAAACCCTGTCTGAGCCGATGTTGTGGTCATTACATGTGTCTTATTTGTCACTGCCACTATCGCTACTGGGGTTAGGTTGGTTTATCAATGATGACTATGCTTATCGAAGCATGTTGCACTTATTTGCTGTGGGTTGTGTCGCATCTCTATGTTTAGCCATGATTTCAAGAGTGTCACTGGGCCACACCAGTAGAAATATTTATCAAGGGCCTAGCATGGTATTGGCGTTTGCCTGTTTACCCATAGCTGCAATATTTCGTGCCATTATGCCTTTGCTTTTACCCGCTCAAACCCAGATGTGGTTGTGGTTAGCTGGTGGTTTTTGGTTTATGGCATTTGGGTTATTTGTGCTGCATTACAGCCCAATACTTACTCGACCTCGTATTGATGGCAGGCCTGGCTAAGCTGGGTCAGCTAAAAGTGAAGTCACCGTTTTAAGCAATTTAAGTCGTTAAAACTATAGAATTTATACTAGTCAGTTATGTCAATTTGCAATATTAAGGAAGCATAGTGAACAAACGTTTATCCCTAGTTGCCCGAGATTTAGTCGTTAAATCAAAGGCAGTAAAAGCAGTATCGGTATTATTAAGCCTGAGTTTTTTTGGCGGCGCAGTTGCGTCTGAAACCAAGGATATTTTTGAAACTAAATTTCCTGAACATTATGAGTCATGGGCGGCAACTGAAGAGCAGTCTGAACGTGAAGATATGTTAGCCCAGTATCCAGCTAACATCATCTTATGGGCTGGTTCATCATTTGCCAAAGAATATCACAGCCCAAGGGGGCATCAATTTGCTGTTGCGGATGTGACGCAAACATTACGTACTGGTGTGCCACCAAAAGAAGGCGAGAAAGGCACCTCTGCCAGTTGTTGGACTTGTAAAACCCCTGATGCACCAAGACTAATTAATGAGTTAGGCTTTGAAGGTTATTCAGCAAAAAACTTTACCGATTTAGGTACTGAAATTAACAGCGTGGTTTATTGTAGTGATTGCCATGAAAACGGTTCTGAAAAATTAGCCCTACCAAGGCCTCATGCTCAGAATGCGATGAATAAAGTGGGTCTGCCATTTGCGGAACAATCAGTTTCTATGCAGGGTGCACAAGTTTGTGGCCAGTGCCACGTGACTTATTATTTCCAGCCTGAAAAAAGTAACGTAGTAAACATGCCTTGGATCTTCGGTAGTACAGCTGATGATATTGAGAAGTACTATGATACCCGCCGTTTTTTCGAGTGGATTCACCCTATTTCTAAAACGCCAATACTCAAAGCGCGTCATCCAGAATTTGAGCATTGGAGCCGAAGTAAGCATGCTGAACATAACGTAACCTGTATTACTTGTCATATGCCTGCGGAAGAAAATGAACAAGGTGAGACATTTACCAGCCATAAGGTTGATAAAGCATTACCGTATTTTGATCAAACCTGTAAAGGCTGTCATCAAAGTAAAGATGACATCACCGCAAAGCTTAACAGTGATAAGCAAGAAATTGATGCCATGGCGCGTAAGGTTGAGGGCTTATTAGTTAAAGCTCATTACGAAGCTAAAGCGGCTTGGGATGCTGGTGCAAATTGGCATCAAATGAATGAAGGCATCATGGGGATTCGTCACGGACAGTGGCGCTGGGATTTTGCCATGGCTTCACATGGTTTATATGCCCATAACCCAGATGAAGGTCGTGAGTTATTAACTAAAGCTATTGAGCAAGCAACCGCTGCGCGTGAGTCTATTGCGGGAGTCCTTAGATTGCTTAAGGTTACCGAGGTGCAATACCCTGACATTAGCAGTAAAGAATCTGCTCATGCTGCGGTTGGAATTGATGAAGTTAAGTTAAGCGAAGAGAAGCAAAAATTCATCAAAGAAGAAGTTGAGAAAAACTGGGACCCAATTGCTGCAAGAGGTTACCAGTGAGCTAAATTTATTAGCTTAAAATAGCGATAGAGACTGATATCGCCAAAGCTGATTATTGTGTTTATTAAAGGCGCTTAGTGAAAACTAAGCGCCTTTTTTATTGTGATCTGCAGCGACTATCGTTGCGTATTAATCATTAACAATCCGATTAAGTAGCATTATTTACTTATTGAAAATCAATGATTATTTAAGTTATTTATCGGTTAAACATAGGACAAAACGTGCAACTAAGCTTACTATTAATCTTGCAGTCGCAATATGACAGCTCGATTCGATTACCAAAGTTTGCAAGGTTTAGCTAAGCGCCACCTAGATTGCTATTAGTTAATCAGCTAATCGTTATTTGAGGTGGTAAAGGAGACATAATGCCAAGTACTGCCAATACCGTAAGTCATTTAACTGAGCCAGCCAGCAATAATGATCTTGCTAGACCACAAATAATTGATGACTTTATCGGCATGTACCAGCTGCTTAATAAAGACAGCTTACACTTGCTTAATCAGGTGTATAGCGATGAGATTATCTTTCAAGATCCATTACACAAAGTTGAAGGTATTGAAAACCTTAGCCTGTACTTTGCTAACCTATATGCCAACGTTGACCATATTGAATTTGATATTAAAGAGGTGAGCTGTAGCCATCAGCAGGCCGCCGTTTTCTGGGCAATGCACTATCGTCACTCTAAATTAAACAACGGCCAACTCATCACTGTTGAAGGAATGAGCCAGCTTAAATTTAGCGATAAAATTACAGCCCATCGCGATTATTTTGATCTTGGCAGTATGCTGTATGAACAACTCCCGTTAGTAGGTCGGTTGATTAATTTCATCAAAAACAAGGCGTCAGCATAATGGAACAAGCTAACTCTCATCAGGGAAACCTTCATCAATCAGTAGCAAGACCTGCAGTGTTAATCACCGGGGCCAGTTCTGGTATCGGTTTAGCACTAGCGATGCTTTATGTTGAAAAAGGCTACATGGTATTTGCTTGTGGCCGTAATGAGCAGCGTTTAAATGCCATAAGTGGCGTTGTGCCGCTTGCTTTTGATATTAACGTTAAAGAGCAAATTCAAACCGCAGCGCAAACATTATCAGATAAATTAGCCGCATCTAACGCGAAATTACAGCTGGTTATTCTTAATGCGGGTAGTTGTGAATACATTGAAAATCCGCTGCGTTTTGATGGCGCTTTATTTGAGCGAGTGATTCAAACTAATGTCATCTCGATGGGTTATTGTTTAGAGCATTTTTTACCGCTAGTGGCCATTAACGGCAGAGTGGCATTAATGAGCTCAAGTGCGACATACCTGCCTTTCCCAAAAGCGGAAGCTTATGGCGCCTCAAAAGCGGCGGTAAATTACCTCGCTAGCAGTCTTCGCCTTGATTTAAAAGCATTTGGTATTGGAGTCAGTGTTATTTGCCCAGGCTTTGTTAAAACGCCTTTGACCGATAAAAATGACTTTGCTATGCCCATGCAAATTACTGCTGAAAAAGCGGCAATAACAATATTTACAGAATTAAAAAAAGCTAAGGATGAAATTCATTTTCCGAAGCGATTTACCTTATTGCTTAAGGGCTTATCATGTTTACCATCGGCACTGATTAATAAAATTTTAGCGCCGAAAATAAGTTAAGCCTGCTTGAAAAATTAACAATAATTGAAATGCCATTAACTGTAGTCATAGCAAAAATAATAATAATGAGTTGAAGGAATAATATGAAAAAAATAGCAATTGTGGGTTCGGGTATATCAGGGCTGACCTGTGGGCATTTGCTCAGTGAACTTCATCAAGTTAGCGTATTTGAAGCTAATGATTATATAGGCGGCCATACCGCGACCATTGATGTTGAAGTAGGCGGTAAGCCCTATGCTATCGACAGTGGCTTTATTGTCTTTAATGACCGCACTTACCCACGTTTTCAAAAGCTAATGGCAAAAATGAACATTGAATCATTACCCACTGAGATGAGCTTTAGTGTGCGTAATGTGCAAACCGGATTAGAATACAATGGCCATACCTTGTGGAGCATGTTTGCCCAAAGACGTAACTTGTTAAAACCAGATTTCTATAAGTTTTTAGCCGAGATAGTGCGTTTTAATAATCAATGCAAGGCTATCTTTGAAG
The DNA here is from genome assembly GCF_002874355.2 of Shewanella sp. 10N.286.48.B5. Classification (NCBI taxonomy): domain Bacteria; kingdom Pseudomonadati; phylum Pseudomonadota; class Gammaproteobacteria; order Alteromonadales; family Shewanellaceae; genus Shewanella; species Shewanella sp. 10N.286.48.B5. Next base: position 2,688,971 of record NZ_MCVG02000001.1, on the reverse strand, counting down.
CGGAAAACTACCCGAGTGACAGTTTAGGGCAGTTTTTAGATGCTGAAGGTTTCTCTGACTTTTTTAGCGAGCATTACATCTTGCCAATGGGCGCGGCCATTTGGTCTGCCAGTATCAATGATATGCGCAAATTCTCATTGCGATTTTTTATTCAATTTTTCCATAACCATGGCTTACTTAATATTAGTGACCGCCCACAATGGTACGTATTAAAAGGTGGCTCTCGCAGTTATATTCCTGCGCTTATTGCTCCTTTCAAACAGCGATTGTTTTTAAACTCTGCAGTGACCTCCATTGAACGCAGCGACGATGGGGTTAACTTACGTATTAATGATGGCGAAGTTCAACGCTTTGATGAAGTCATTCTAGCTTGCCATAGCGACCAAGCGTTGGCGATGCTTACCGATGCAACTGAGGATGAAAAACAAGTACTTGGGGCGATGGCATATCAAAATAATGAAGTAGTTTTGCATACAGATACTAATCTACTGCCAAAACGCAAAGCGGCATGGGCCAGTTGGAATTACCGCCTAGAAGGCAAGGATGCAGCTGAAATTGCTGACAGACCTGCCAGCGTGACTTATAACATGAACATTTTGCAGCGCTTACCCAAAGATGCGCCGACGTTTTGTGTGACTTTAAATCAAACAGATTTAATTGATGAGTCTAAAATTCTCAGAAAATTCAATTATGCCCATCCAGTGTTTAATGAGTCGAGTATGAAAGCCCAAGGCGAACGTAAACGTATTTGCGGCGTTAACCATACTCATTTTGCTGGCGCCTATTGGTATAACGGTTTTCATGAAGATGGTGTCCACAGTGCACTTGATGTGTGCAATGATTTTGGCATTAGCCTATGAGTGAATTCACCAGTGGAATATACAGTGGCGATATTATTCACCGGCGCTTTACGCCGAAGCTGCACAGCTTCAGTTATCAGATTGCCTTACTGGCAATAGACTTAGATGAAGTCGCGCAGCTATCTAAGGTTAGCCGTTTATTTAGCGCAGTTGAGCGCTCAGTACTACGATTTAATCCTGATGATTATTTAAATGCCCTTGAAAGCCAGTTTAATTGCTCCCCTGTTGATGCAGCATTGATAGATAAAATGAGCCCGCCGCAAGCGCTGAAACAGCGGGTGTTATGGACGATAGCAAAGCTTGGGGCTCAGACGCAGTGTGACAGAGTCATGTTTGCTGGCCAAGTGAGGCATTTTGGTTTTTATTTTAGCCCGGTTAACTTCTATTTTTGCTATCAAGGTGACGAAGCGGTTTATATGCTGGCGGAGGTAAGTAATACGCCATGGGATCAGCGCCATTGTTACTTAGTCAATCTCACTAAAACCACCACCACAGATAAAGTGTTTCATGTTTCGCCATTTATGGATCTTGAGATGCATTATTTTTGGAAGGTCATCGCGCCAAGCAAGCGCTTAAATGTGACCATACAAAACAGGGATGATGCCGACAATAAGCTGTTCGATGCCAGTTTGTTGCTCAATAAAAAGGATTTTACCGCCAAAAATATTCGCAGTATGTTGCTCAGTTTTCCGCTAATGACATTGAAAATTATGTTTGGAATTTATTGGCAAGCGCTGAAGTTATTTATTAAACGGATCCCTTTTATCTCTCATCCACAAACTTAAATTAAACCAAATCATGAAATGATGCGTATTGGTTTAGTAATGTTCAACTCATAACAAATAATTTTTGCCTAGCGAGAGTTTTAGTGTATTGAAATCTAACCTGTTGTTTATGAGTAAAAATAAAATTTACAGCTAAAATACTAATAGCGCACAAAAAATAGCATATAAAAAGTAGTCAGCGGAGAGAGTTATGGAAAATGCGGCAACCAACACCAGCTTAGTGCAAGAGACTATTTCTGACAGCTTTGCGAAGAAGATTTTGCTTAAGGCATTAGCCCACTTGTCAGATGGCCATCTTACCATTGTTAGTTCTGATAACTCTGCAATTGGCAGCTCAGAGCAAAGCTTAAGCTTTGGTAATGTCGATTCTGACTTGCATGCCACTATGCAGGTGTCTCACCCCAGTTTTTACAAGCAGATCATTTGGGGTGGTTCAATTGGCGCTGGCGAAGCCTACATTCAAGGTCATTGGTCGAGCCCTGATTTAACTAAAGTGGTGCAGCTTTTTGCCCGAAACCTCTCATTACTGGATAAAATTGAGCGTTACTTTTCATGGTTTAGTGTTGGTATTAATCGTATCGGTCATTTGTTTAACCGCAATTCATCAACGGGTTCAAAGCGCAATATTCTGGCGCATTATGATTTAGGCAACCCGATGTATGAGCAGTTTCTAGATAAAGAAATGCTCTATTCAAGCGCGCTATACCCGCACCACGATGCCAGTTTAGAACAAGCCCAGCAGCATAAGCTGCAAACCATTTGTGAGCGTCTTGATTTACAAGCGGGGCAAACCGTTCTTGAGGTCGGTACTGGTTGGGGGGCGTTGGCGATATATGCGGCCAAGCACTTTGATGTCACCGTGACCACGACAACTATCTCTGATGCCCAATATGATTACGCACTAGAGCGGGTAGAGCAAGAAGGCTTAACTGACAAAATAACTTTGTTAAAAGACGATTACCGTATTTTGACCGGTGAGTATGACCGCGTGGTGTCCATTGAAATGATTGAAGCGGTAGGTCATGAATATTTACCGGGCTTCTTTAAGAAGTTAGAAAGTTTACTTAAGCCAAATGGGCGCATGTTAATTCAAGCCATTACCATAGCTGATCAGCGTTATGACAGCTACCGCAAAAGTGTCGACTTTATTCAGCGCTATATTTTCCCTGGTGGTTGTTTACCGTCTATCAGTGAAATGAATAAGCATATAGCCAATAAAACCGACATGGTGGTGTGGTCCATCAATGATATGGGTAAAGATTATGCTCAAACCTTAAACCATTGGCATGAAAAATTTGATAAAGCCCAAGACCGAATCAAAGAGATGGGCTATGGCGAAGACTTTATCAGAATGTGGAAGTTTTACCTGAGTTATTGTGAAGGTGGATTTTTAGAAAGAACTACCAGCACAGTTCATTTAGTGGCAGTAAGGCCGCAATATCGTACTGCATTAGCCAGTGGCGCATAACGTATATGCTCTGGGTTAATCATAATATCATCATCAATGTTATTGCCTTTCAGATTATCTGGTGGGCAGGGGTATTAGCTGGCAATCAGCTGCTATATATCCCAGGATTATTGTTGATTTGGCACTTTATCGTCAGCCGTCAACGGGTTTTAGATATCAAAGTGATGCTCAGTTGCACCATTATCGGGGTACTAGTTGACTTAACGCTTACCTTAACGGGGCTTTTTGATTTTACGGTTGTGCCTATATGGTTATTACTGCTGTGGTGTTATTTTGCGATTTCACTTAATTACAGTTTAAGCATTTTTAGCGGCTTACCCATTATTGTTCAAGTGTTAGTTGGTGGCGTATTTGGTAGTTTAAGTTACCTTGCTGGAGCCAACTTTGGCGCGGTCAATTTCCCTCACGGCGATTTGTTTACCACTGCAATTCTAGCCATTATTTGGGCCTTGTTGATGCCGTTATTTTTTCACATTGCCAAGTTCATTCGCCACAAACACGAAGTGAAACAAATTGCCCAGCTTATTTAATTAACCCAGCTTTGTGTACCTAACGGCGGTGCAATTATCAGGCTGTGGTTGGCTGATTATATTGGCTCAATAGAGGAACTCAATATGATGAATAGTTATTCTCGGATAGGCTCGTTAGCAGTTCCTAATGCGCTTGGTGTAAATACACGTGCAATTTTTCACTTAGTTGTTTTGAGCTTAGTTAGGTTTTTTTTTAGTGCCTGTATCTTAGCTGTTATGAGTACAAACGTATTGGCTAACGCACAAGAGTTAAATACTGAGCCAACTCCCGCAGCAGAACTAATTTCATCAGTGCAATCTTCGTCAGTGCCAACGACACCAGCTTCGACAGCATTAGCCACGACAGATTTTAAACTGGTAGGCCAAGCCGATCTGGATTTATTGTGGTTTTCGGTTTACAGCGCCAAGCTAATGTCAGTAGATGGTGAATACAAAAATCAGCAATATCCACTGAAACTTGAAATCCAATACCATAGAGATATTGATGCAGAAGATTTAATTGAAGCTACCGTAGAGCAGTGGCAGCACATTGGTATCGAGCAAAGTCGCATCCCTCAACTGCAGGCTCATCTAGAAGGTATATGGCCTGATGTTAAGCAAGGTGACACTCTAAGCTTTATGATGCACGAGCAAAATAAAGGCCAGTTTTTTTATAACGAACAGCCTTTGGCGATGATCTTAGAACCGGGGTTTGCAGACGCATTTCTTGGCATTTGGTTATCAGAAAACACCAGCAGGCCTAAATTACGTCAGCAGTTAATTGGAGTTAAGAAATGATTAAAGCAAGTTTAGCGTTAACGGCATTAAACAGTACGTGGCGACAGTTGCAATGCGCTTACGCTATGGCTAAGAAGTCATCTTTGCTGGTCATTTCGTTAGTGTTATTGACAGCGTGTTCATCAGCATCTATTGAAGATTATGATAAAACCACTCCGGAACTTAATTTACGTAGCTTTTTTGACGGCAAGTTAACTGCGGCGGGTATCGTACAAGACTTCTCTGGCACAGTGACCCGAAAATTTACCGTCACTATGGAAGCCAGTTGGCAAGGTAATAAAGGGGTTATTAACGAGTGGTTTATTTATGATGATGGCGAAAAGCAAACCCGAATTTGGCATATAACCGATTTAGGTAATGGCCAATATGAAGGTACGGCGAATGATATTTTAGGCACTGCGACCGGTGAGGCCAGAGGCAGTGCGCTGCGCTGGGCTTATGACATGATTTTAGAGGTTGATGACTCAGAATATGAGGTGCATTTTGATGACTGGATGTTTTTAGTGGATGAAAGCACCATTATAAACAAAAGCGATATCATCAAATTTGGGGTTACGGTTGCTCAGGTTACGTTAGTCATCAGCAAAGAGTAACTCAAATATCAATGGCTGAAGGCAGATTGAAGGCATTACAGTAGCGGTCAACTAATACAACTTATATTGACCGCTAAAGCCTCTGGCTTCCTTAACCCTTTAGCTTTGAATTGTCCTGTTGCTTCTTATCATAATACTCAAATGGAAAAACGTTTCTGATCCGTTGGGTGATTTTGTCACCGACATTGGCAGAGACATGTAATCTTACCCCGTTCAGTTTTTCAGCTCTGACAGTACAAGTGAGCTTTTCGTGTTTGGCTATATTTTTACATTCCCGCAGAAATGCTTCAGGGATTTTCCCCGAGTGCTTATCGAGTTTGCCGTTTTTAAAATGCATTTCAAAGACTTTCAATCCTCTGCTGCCTGAAAAAATGAGCTTGTAAGCGATAACCAGAAATAACAGCACAAATAATATTTTAAATAGTGTATCTACCATAACAATATCCTTGTATTTACAGCCTGAGTGCCTTGAATATTAATTGAAATGACTCAGTAGGTTAAATCAAAATTTTCAATGTCTTACTGATTAAAATACTCTGCTAGTTGAGGAATGCAATTATTTTTAACGCTTTGTAATCTAGCTCACATTTACAGGGCATTTAAGCGGCGATTATAAAGGGCGAAATGGGGGCACAGCTTGGTTGTCAGCCAGTTGCTAAATCGTTAGCTCGTTAACCTTCGCAAACTTAGCTAAGATAGTAGTGTCTGCTATTTTGCTGCTAAAGGATACGATTGTGCATTTACAAGACCCCAGTTTGTTACGTCATCAATGTTATATCAATGGGCAATGGCGTGATGCCATATCGACTCATTGCGACACGATTATTAATCCTGCCACCAATAAAGAGCTAGGTACAGTGCCAAGAATGGGCCAGACTGAAACCCAGCAAGCCATTGAAAGCGCCAATAGTGCCTTAGCAGCATGGCAAGCACTCACAGCTAAACAGCGCCAAATAATATTAATGACTTGGTTTGAGCTGATATTAGCCCATAGCGATGATTTAGCGCTGATTATGACCTTAGAGCAAGGTAAGCCATTAGCCGAAGCCAAAGCTGAAGTCGCTTATGCCGCCTCCTTTGTGCAATGGTTCGCTGAAGAGGCCAAACGGGTTTATGGTGAGACCATTCCAGCCCATCAAACTGATAAACGTATTATGGTGATTAAGCAGGCCGTAGGCGTTACCGCTGCTATTACGCCGTGGAATTTCCCGCTTGCGATGATAACCCGTAAAGCTGCACCTGCATTAGCAGCGGGTTGCACTATGGTGCTTAAACCTGCGCCGCAAACCCCCTTTAGCGCCTTAGCCTTAGCTGAGCTTGCAAGTCGAGCCGGTGTTCCTGCTGGGGTATTTAACGTGATCAGCGGCGATGCCATCGCCATCGGTGCAGAGCTTTGTGCTAACCCCATAGTGAGAAAGTTGTCCTTTACTGGCTCAACCGCTGTAGGCGTAAAGCTGATGCAGCAATGCGCGCCAAGTATTAAAAAGCTATCCCTTGAGCTTGGTGGTAATGCGCCGTTTATTGTCTTTGATGATGCTGATATTGACGCGGCAGTTGAAGGGGCTATTCAAGCCAAATATCGTAATGCCGGACAAACCTGTGTTTGCGCTAATCGTATCTATGTTCAAAAAGGCTTATATCAGCAATTTGTGGCAAAGTTTACCCAAGCAGCAGCGCAGCTCAAAGTGGGTAACGGCTTAGATGATGGCGTCACTATTGGACCACTAATAAACCAAGCCGCAGTAGCAAAGGTGCAAGCTCATATTGATGATGCGCTACAACAAGGCGGTCAAATTGTATTGGGTGGTAAGGGCGATGCTTTAGGCGCTAACTTTTTTAAGCCGACAGTATTGGTTAATCTAAAGCAGTCGATGAAAGTGGCCAAAGAAGAAACCTTTGGGCCGTTAGCGGCGATTTTTGAATTTGATTCAGTTGAACAAGTGATCAAACAAGCCAACGATACCGAGTTTGGTTTAGCGGCTTACTTTTACGCCAAAGATATCTCTACCGTATATCAAGTATCAGAAGCCCTTGAGTACGGTATGGTCGGGGTTAATACCGGGTTAATTTCGAATGAAGTCGCCCCCTTTGGCGGAGTGAAGTCTTCAGGGCTTGGCCGCGAAGGCTCCCATCATGGTATCGATGAGTATCTTGAAATGAAATATATTTGCTTAGCGGTTTAAAGGCTGCCTTGGTCGTAAATATACGCTTCAATCAAGCTGATAACTGCCTAGCTGATATTAAACTTGATTATTTAGCGGTTAATAACATGAAGGCTATTTAAGGCAAGAGTAATGTGTTGCATAATTAACCATTAATTCCATAATAGCTTGAGTCTTATGCTTTTCTCTTTTATCGATTTTATCGCTTTAGCGTGTTTCTTCTCATGCTGGGTGGGTTACACTTTTTTTGCCCGTAAAAAGGCCAAAACAACGAACTGTATCGCCCGCTGTTTGCATCAGCATCGTATCTATTGGATGGCCGAAGTGATGACCAAGGAGATCCGTGTGGGTGAGGCAGCATTGTTGGCAAACTTAGAACGTAATATCGCTTTTTTTGCCTCAACCACCTTACTGGTGTTGGCGGGTGTATTGACCTTATTTGCTCAAGTTGAGCGCCTTGAAGAAGTGATCAGCTCTATTCCCTTTGCCGCTGAACCTAATCATGCCTTAGTGCAGGTGAAGTTGGCTATGCTGGCAAGTATTTTTGTATTAGCCTTTTTTCAATTTACTTGGTCAATGCGTCAATATGGCTTTTTAAATGTGATGATTGGCGCAGCGCCCATTGATCGCACACGAAGCAATAAAAACTTGGCAAAGTATTCGCGCCAAATGGCCACGGTGGGCGATCAGGCCGCTCACTCTTACAATTATGGCTTACGAAGTTATTACTTTTCCATGGCAGCGCTTTGTTGGTTTTGGAACCCCATCTTACTGATAATAGCCAGCTTGCTGGTGGTTTATATTCTCTATCATCGAGAGTTTAACTCTCGGGCTGTTAAAGCCATTACTGCGGCGCAAAATTATTTGGAAATCGCTCAACAGGAACGTGAAAGTAAGAACTAAGTACCTGTTTAAGGGCCGTTAGAGCTATTTCAATGGCAAGGTAAGATGGAAAAACCAATGTAATCCGTGTGTTTATAAGAACGGTTTACATTGGTTTGTAATGCGGTGTATTACTCAGCAATTAAAGAGAGCTTATTGCGCTTGTTTTGTGTCTATGGCGTATTCTAAATTGTAGAAATGAGCTTCGCTTTTACCGTTTTCGAACTGGTTATAAACCCCAGCTTTGAAGTAGCTTAGCATGTCTTTCCAGTAGCTAATGTCATGCTTCACTTTAGTGACACCATCAACTTTAATGACCAGCTTTTGATCGCCAACAATGATGTCAAAATGCGTTGGCACATCAGGGGTAAACTTCCCTAAATTCATTCTCACATACGAATTTTTACAAACAGGCGTATCGCGGTTTCCACTGTCTTTACCACAATTCACATTGTTATTTTTGATGATAGCCCAGTAATGATCTTTTATGCCTTTTCGGTCGGCTTCGTAAACGACACGCAGTAATGGGTGAGGGATATAACCCACACCATGCTTGCCATCGTCAAAAGTACCTTTGTTGTGTACCTGTAAGAAGGTCATCGCATCATTTTTCGAAGGGCTGTTTTCTACGGCTTCTCGTGGATTGATAGGCATTAAATCAGCAGATAGACGATAAAAAGTTTGGCTTTCATCAGATTTGAAGTTTTCTAAGACGCGTAGTTCGTTACGTAACTTATAACCTTCCATATTCATGACCAGGGCTTCAGAGCCTTTATCTACATAAAAGTGCTCATTAACGATACCGCTAAAATTGCTGTCTTGAGCTAATTCATATTTACTGCCGGGTTTTGCGTTTGGTGTTGATATTTGCAGTTTTGAGGCACTTAATATTGATGAAAATTTTGCATAATCAGCAGGCGCTACTTGCTCACCTGTTGCTGGTTTCATCTCGATATTTGAAGGTGTTGGCGTTTCGGAGCTTGATGCACAACCACCCAGTAAACTACTAACAATAAGCGCTAAGGGTAACAGTTTTATTTTTTTCATTTTTATTCCTTTTAACGAAAACCTTGAGCCAAAATGTCATGGCAAACAGCGATGTAACAGTAGTAGGTTTAATTTAATATAATAATACAAATAAACTGTGTTTTAGATCAATTTTTTGTGAAGTTATCATTTGGGGTATGTGTTTTTGTTAAATTTCAGTAAGGCAGCCAAATATAAAAACGCTTTTAGTGTTATTTGCAATCAATGGAATGTTAGTTTGATGTCTTTAGGCTAGCAGTGGAATTAAAGTCATGATAAAGCTGCTAGAACTATTTAGTAACTTACATCATTTGTGAGTTTTCAGCCGCTATCTACGTGGAATGATGATGTTGATATTTGTTGGTATTTCGCTAAAGTTAAAATTTTAAACATGAAAAAGCCGCTTGAATAAATCCAAGCGGCCTATCAATAAATTGGTGGCCCCTCCCAGACTCGAACTGGGGACCTGACGATTATGAGTTTTAGCAAAACCGAATATACCTAGCTATCTTCTAGCCTAATCTCCCAGTAGATCACCTACAGAATTTCATAAACTGATGCCACTGCTGACGACGTTGACGGATCTAGTTCGCCGACGCCGACAATGGGTAGTGCAGGAATTACTGGGGCTAATGAGCAGGTATTACTTTGCTGGTTCCTCAGTAGTATTGGATTCAGGATCAACAACTAAATTACCTTCGATTAGACTTGCTGCTATATCATCAGCCTGAACCACCAGTAGATGCATGAATAGCTTCTTATCTGCCACTTTCAGTATTCCCTCTTGTCTAAGTACAGCACCGAGGAATCCAGCTGTAGTGGTCAAGAAATATTGGTCACAGTCTTAGAGTTTAACCAGAACAATCGTTCTGACTCATTGGGCGTCAGCCCGCCGTTATATTGATGCGGCCGAAGCTGACAATAATATCCAATAATGTATCGTGTAATTTCATTCTGCGCTTCAGTAAAATTACGATACCCTGTAGTTGGTATCCATTCTGTCTTAAGGCTCCTAAAAAAACGTTCCATAGGACTATTATCCCAACAATTCCCACGTCGAGATAAACTTTGTTTGAGCTGGTATCGCCATAATAGTTGCCGATATCTTCTGCTTGTATAGTGAGTCCCTTGATCGCCATGGAACATAACATCTTTAGGTTTACCACGACCTTCATAGGCCATCGAAAGCGCTTTGCCAGTTAAACGACTATCAGGTGATAACGACATAGCCCAGCCAATCACTTTACGTGCAAATAGATCAATCACCACAGCTAAGTACATCCAACGGTTACCAGCCCACACGTAGGTAACATCACCAACCCAGACTTCATTCGGAGCTGTGACAGCGAATTGTCGACCTAGGTGATTAGGGATTTCAATATGTTCTAGTGTCGCTTTTCGGTATTTGTGCCTAGGTACCTGGCAGCTAACTATACCAAGCTCTTTCATCAACTTAGTGGCACGATAACGGCTTAGCGAGACACCCTGCTGGCTAACCATATCTGCAATCGTTCTAGCACCTGCCGATCCATTACTTGCAGTGTGTACTTCGCTGACTAGGCTGCGAAGCTTAACCTTATCTGCGTTAATGGTTATTGGTCTCTTTCTCCAATACTTGTAACTACTACGATGAATACTGAACACTTCGCATAATGTTTTTATGCTATAGCTCTGCCTGAGTTTCTCAATTATTAAGAATTGTTCAGTGAGTCCGACATCAACAGAGCTGTGGCCTTTTTTAATATTTCGTTGTGTTCCTGGAGGCGAGCTAGTTGCTTTTTTAACTCTCGAATTTCAACTTGTTCTGGTGATATAGGTGATGCTTTATGCTGCTTACCTTGTCGCTCTTCTCTTAATTGTCGTACCCACTTATCCATGGTTGATTTGCCCACATTCATAGCTTGAGCAGCTTCAACAATTGAGTAATTCTGATCTAGCACGAGTTGTGCAGATTCAAGTTTGAACTCTGCACTAAAAAGTCTTCTTGTACGTTTTTTCATAGTGTGACCTGTTAACTTATGAGGTGATGATATCACCTCTAACTAGGTGGCCAAATTAACTATGCCACTACACCCATTGTTATTACTTTTTTTCATAAATAGTGAATGGAATATGCGAGAAGTGAATGTTGACTCATTAGCTAGACCAGAGAGGCATTTTTGGATTGATTCAATAGCTATCAGCTCATCAGAAAACAGTCCGTTGTTAGTGTTGGATATGAGCTGTAGTACATCAGTATCGTTGCTTTTACCGATGACATAGTGAATGAGTTGGGTACTGCTCCTGATCTTAGGGGCTGACCCTTTACGTATACAGATCAGTTCAGGCTTAGTTTTCTCTTTAGCTGATATGACATTGCTATCTTGAGGAGTCATGTCCTTAGAGATCTTAGAACCTTTCGTATCCTGTTTCTTATTCGTTTTAGAGCTCATGATTAACTCCTAGTGCATCCATTAACTCAGACTTTAGTGATTTAGGCATCAGTAGGTATAGGCCTTGACCAGAGCTATTTAAGATGGCCAACGTCAGTAAGTAATCTTGTTCTAGCTCATCTTCAAATTCGATGTTCTCTAGAGCAAAAGTAAGTCGGTCCCTACAGTTGATTGTTATTGAATTCCCGTCGACGCCGACGCTAGAAATGTCTGAAAGTGATGAAATCATCCACAGCTCGCATTCCAGTTCAGACCATATGGATTGAGCTTCATTTTCATAGCTAAATGGTGATTGAAGATGTTGTTTAAGTTGATTTAATAAGGCAGGATTGATTGGTAGTGTCCGTATGTTTTGCCAGTTTGTGATTTTCAGCATGATTAACCCTATGAATTTGATATCATAAAGTTAATATATGTTTAAGATTTAATATGTTACGGGAAGAAATAGAAGAAAGCTGAACCCTTTACCAAAATCACATAAAAAAGCACTGAGAGGGTGTAACAGATTCTGTGTAACTGCAATTTAGTTAATATGCTTCACAATTCTGTCTTCGAACTCAATAATAAATCGGCTCATCGCAGTACGCCAGTTTCGGATGGGCATGGTCCATTTTTTACTGGCTTCTTTTATCGCAAGGTAAATCATTTTCTTGGCCGAGTCATCATTAGGAAATACCTTACGTTTTTTCAACGCTCGTCTAATCACGCTATTTAACGACTCTATAGCATTGGTTGTGTAAATGGCCTTACGAATATCCTGAGGATAATTGAAAAACGTATTTAAGTTGTGCCAATGATTATGCCATGACTTGCTGATTTGGGGGTATTGCTCATCCCAGGTATCGCTGAAACGGTCTAATTCAAGTAAAGCTTCCTCCTCCGTTGTTGATTGGTAGATGCTTTTAAGGTCCGCAGTGACTGCCTTGTAGTCTTTCCACGATACGTACTTTAATGAATTTCTGACCATATGTACGATACAGAGCTGTACATGAGTATCTGGATAAACGGTATTGATAGCATCAGGGAAGCCTTTTAAGCCATCAACACAAGCGATGAGAATATCCTCAACGCCTCGTTGCTGTAGTTCAGTGAGGACACCTAACCAAAATTTAGCCCCTTCATTTTCAGCTATCCAAAGCCCCATTAGCTCTTTGTGACCTTCAAGGTTAATGCCTAACGCTAAGAAAATAGATTTGTTAATAACGCGCTTATCCTGACGGATTTTTACGACGATACAATCAAGGTAAACGATTGGGTAAATGGCATCTAAAGGTCGACTTTGCCATTCAATAACTTGCTCTAGAACGGCGTTGGTAACGCGAGAAACTAACGTGGGTGATATCTCTGCGCCGTACCATTCATCAAAGGCTTGAACGATATCACGAGTACTCATGCCTTGAGCGTAGAGCCACAATATTTTATCGTCCATAGAGGTAAATCTGGACTGGTGTTTTTTAACTAACTGAGGTTCGAAACTGCCTTCACGGTCTCGCGGCGTATCAAGCTCAAATTGACCATCTTCAGTTTGAATGCGCTTGCTGGTTTTACCGTTACGGCTATTAGCAGAAGTCGATTTATGGTGTTTCTCATAGCCCAGGTGGTCATCCATTTCGGCATTAAGAGCGGCTTCGACCGTTATCTTTTTGAGCATCTGACTGAATTGGTTTAAGTCTTCTGGTGTTTTAATGCTTTTAGCAGCTTCTTTAGCAAAAGCTTCAATATCTTTTTTGTTCATGAGTATCTGCCTATCCTTGACTCTCTATAGAGTACGTGTTGATAAGCAGTTACACAAAATTAGTTACAGTCTCAGCACTGACGCTTAAACTATTTACTCAATGATGATCTCACCTTCAGATTCACCTTCTTTACCTTTTACTCTAACTTTTCTTCCTTTATAGACAGCATATGCACAAAGCCCAAAAATTAATGTAGCAAAGTACGCAAGCAATAATAACTCACCACCAGTTAAGGAGCTTACTAGATTTGGTTGTACAATTTTAGATGCTACCTTTGAATCATTCTGAATGGTATTTGCTACAGCATCCCAACCGTTACATTTAGAAAGACGTTCCCAAAGTGGTGAATCTTTATCCATTTTATCGCCACTAAATTTAATGATTACCTTTTTCTTGTTTTTCACCAACTCGTCAAGATCTGAATAGAACTCTTCTGTTTCCTGAAATGTGATAGTCTTTTGACCTTGTCGCTTATTAGAGTCACTTATTTTTTTCATTATCCTTGCAGTAGTAAGCTGATCTGGTATCAATGTATGTTTAAGAAAACTCATATTAATAATCCTTTAAAAAAATGTTTGCTTGTAATGTAACTAGCAATTACCCCATTAACATCAAATGCTATCTTACACTTCTCTATCAAATCACTTTATCACAACAAATCAATGTATTAAACGATCATTAATCACGAAAACCACCTTAACCTAAATCCTAAGTCGCTGGGCCTTTCTACTTAGATTGGCCCATCCATCTACCTCTAGCCCTTGGTATCACTGAACTGAATCAATCCTAGTTTCACTCCATTCCTCGACGGTGACGACGCTCCGGTCCTATTCCGGTCTTTCACCTTCAATTTAGCGTCCAATCATTATTTTTTTGAAGTGATTTGCTGTCGGCGTCGACGGTTGAGCTAACTTCATCTAATCCAGTTAACTATTAGCCTGAACTATCTCCCTGAAGCATCCTGCTAGTCCATCACGCCCTATATAACATTAGAGTCTCAGTATTGAGTGTAATTACATTGCTAGTCGATACCGTTCGTTACGGCCTAGTTGATTGGGTTCTACTATTGAGGACTGAAGTATTCACTGAACCTATCGACTTATCTATTTATCTAATGGCTAGGATTCAACCTCAAAAACTAGATTGCTGTAGTTCGACGACGCTGACGATAGTTGCCAGCATTTATGGATGAATGACATTGGTTTTAATGAGTAAGATTCTGATGCTGTAATTGACTACCCATTACATCAATCTTGGGTCTTTTGAATACCTGAATGGGATTAAGCATCTGGCTATTAGTGAATTTTGGGTGATTGGTTTAACTGGTGATTTTGAAGTGGATTGATATTGTAGAATACCGGAGATAGACAGGGTGGATCTTATAGACATGAAAAAGCCGCTTGAATAAATCCAAGCGGCCTATCAATAAATTGGTGGCCCCTCCCAGACTCGAACTGGGGACCTGACGATTATGAGTCGTATGCTCTAACCAACTGAGCTAAGGGGCCGACTTAAGATAGTCGTCACTATCGAAAGCGGAAAGAAGTATACGAAGTTTATTCACGGTTGTCACCCGCCAATTGCTGAGAATTGTGACTAAAAGATTCAATTGGTTATCTGTTAAGCAATCATGAGGTTTTTTATATTAAATAAAGTAATTTTGAGGCAAAAAAAAGCCCGAATTAACGGGCTTTCATTATTGTTGCAACTTCTTAGTGAGACTCTATTCGTCTAAGAAAGACTTCAAGATTTCTGAGCGAGAAGGGTGACGCAATTTACGTAGTGCTTTTGCTTCAATTTGACGAATACGTTCACGGGTTACATCAAACTGTTTACCCACTTCTTCAAGGGTATGGTCGGTATTCATATCAATACCAAAACGCATACGTAACACTTTAGCTTCTCGGGCTGTTAGGCCTGCTAGCACTTCATGAGTGGCATTTTTAAGACTTTCGCTTGTTGCTGAGTCTAATGGTAGCTCAAGCGTGTTATCTTCAATGAAGTCACCTAAGTGCGAATCTTCATCATCACCAATAGGTGTTTCCATTGAAATAGGCTCTTTAGCGATTTTCAGCACTTTAAGGATCTTATCTTCTGGCATTAACATGCGCTCTGATAATTCTTCAGGTGTTGGTTCGCGGCCCATTTCTTGTAACATTTGACGTGAAATACGGTTAAGTTTATTAATCGTTTCAATCATGTGTACTGGAATACGAATGGTACGTGCTTGGTCAGCAATTGAACGAGTAATCGCCTGACGGATCCACCAAGTAGCATAAGTTGAGAACTTATAACCACGACGGTATTCGAACTTATCTACTGCTTTCATCAAACCAATGTTACCTTCTTGAATCAAATCCAAGAACTGTAAGCCACGGTTGGTGTACTTTTTAGCAATAGAAATTACTAGACGTAAGTTCGCTTCAACCATTTCTTTCTTCGCACGACGAGCTCTTGCTTCACCGATTGACATACGACGGTTGATGTCTTTAATTGCGCGAATGACTAAGCCGGTTTCTTCTTCGATAGCAGCAAGTTTAGTGCTACAACGAATCACATCGTCTTTAACCATACGTAAGCCTTCAGCATAAGGCTTATTACTGCTCATTTCAGCATGGAACCAAGTTAAGTCAGTTTCATTACCGGTGAAGAACTTAACAAAGTTTTTCTTTGGCATTTTAGCTTGTTCAACACAAAGCTTAAGGATTAAACGCTCTTGTACACGTACGCGGTCCATCATAGAACGCATGCTTTTTACTAAGCGATCAAATTGCTTTGGTACTAAACGGAATTCTTTGAAAAGCTCGCCAATGACAAATAAAGCACCGATGGCTTCAGGGTGATCACGGCCTTTTTTCTCAATAACAGCTAAGCCTTTTTCAAACACTTCGCGTAATTGGGTAAACTTCTCTTTAGCTTCTTCAGGATCTGGACCTTTTGGGCCTTCCTCTTCGTCTTCAGCATCTTCGGCATCATCTTCGTCTTCTAACTCTTCTTCTGATAACTCAGAACCAACGTGTGTTGCTGTTGGTGCTACGTCATCATCATCAGGGTTAACAAAACCTGCGATAATGTCAGTTAAACGTATTTCGTCAGCTTCATACTTATCAAACTGCTCTAAAATCATCGCAATCGCTTGCGGATATTCAGAGACAGAACTTTGAACCGTATTAATGCCTTCTTCAATACGTTTTGCGATGACGATTTCGCCTTCGCGAGTCAATAACTCAACTGTACCCATTTCACGCATATACATACGTACTGGGTCAGTGGTACGACCTAATTCACTTTCTACCGTTGCAAGCGCTGCTGCAGCTTCTTCTGCTGCATCTTCGTCGGTGTTGTCCTCAGACATCATCATGTCATCGGCATCTGGCGCTTGTTCAAACACGCGGATGCCCATGTCATTGATCATCTGGACAATATCTTCAATCTGATCAGAATCGACCATGTCAGCTGGCAAGTGGTCATTGACTTCAGCATAGGTTAAATAACCTTGCTCTTTACCTTTAGCAAGCAACAATTTAAGTTGCGACTGCGGAGTATGCTCCATAGATATCATCCAAGTTGGTAACTGAAATAACGACTGGACACCTGCCGAGGCAAAGTGTCAAGCAAATCGTCAATTATAGCTCTATGAACTAAAGTACGCTAGTCCATGACATGACTTAAGGGAACATTTTTTTAATAAAAGATGTTATTTAGCAATGCCTTTCATTATAGAAATAAGCTTCGTGAGCTGAATTTTTTCAGCTTTATTTAGAGTTTGTTTAAGACTCAGTTCCTGATAGCGTTGTTCAATATATTGATTGTTCAACCAGATCAGGGATTGTTTAAACTCTTGAACTAGGTTTTCATCCGCCACTTGGTGGTCCCATTGGGCCAATTTTATCAACGCATTTTTTTGTTCATGCTGACGATAAATCTCAAGTAGTTGTGCGCTGTTTAACTTTCGGTCTCGAGTTAAATTCAATAAATCACTGAGCAATTCGATGCCAGCAATCTTTAAATGTGCAAGTGAGGGTTGTACAGCTAAGCCATATCCTAACTCTGGACGTTGTACTAATAATGCAATGGCTAATCGCAGTGGGGTACCACGCCCTTGTAAACCTTTTTTATTCATAGGTTGTTGCTGTTTTACTGCAAAACCTAACTTTTTCTTTAGATCATCTGCGCTATTCATACCAATTTTATGGGCGAGATTTTCTAATAATAAATTCTGTAACACAGTGTCTTGAACACGTTCGATTAGCGACATAGCTTGTTTAGCCAATGAGCTTTTATCACTACCGAATTTACTGGTTAAGGTCTCAAATAAAAACGCCGGTAAGTCGAGGGCGCTGACCATTAACTCTTCAAAACCGTCTTTGCCTACTTGGCGAACCATGGTATCTGGATCTTCGCCTTGAGGTAAAAACATAAACCTAACGACATCACCAGGCTTTAATAAAGGCAGTGCGGTTTCTAGTGCACGCCAAGCGGCTTCTTTACCTGCTCGGTCACCGTCGTAACAACAAATGACTTCTTTAGCACTACGCACTAACAGCTGAAATTGTTCAGCGGTTGTTGCTGTGCCAAGTGATGCAACGGCATAATCAACACCAAATTGGGCAAGCGCCACAACGTCCATATAGCCTTCAACAATTAATACTTGTTGTGGGTCTCTATGGGTTTGCTTGAGTTCGTAAAGACCGTAAAGCTCATTTCCCTTATGAAATATGGGCGTTTCTGGCGAATTCAAGTACTTTGGTGTTCCATCGCCTAAAACTCGACCACCAAAGCCAACAACTCGGCCTCTGCGGTCGCGAATAGGAAACATTAACCGATCGCGAAAGCGGTCATATCGCTTGCCATTATCGTTGGCAATTAGCATTCCGGCGGTGAGTAATTTGTCTTGTGCTGCAGGGTTTTGGCGATATCGACTTAATAGTCCATCCCAACCATCTGGCGCAAAACCGATTCCAAAATGCTCTACAACATCACTGGAGAGCCCTCTGAATTCTAAATAATCTACAACTTTTTGTTTGTCGCTGTGTTGACGCAATTGATTTTGATAATAAAGATTCGCTTCTTCCATCAATTGGTATAAGTCACGACTTAAACTTTGATCTTTTTTAGGACCAGTACCTTGCTCTCTTGGTACCTCGAGTCCGAGTTTACCGGCAAGCTCTTCAATGGCATCGACAAATTCTAGTCGATCATATTCCATGATAAAATCAATGGCGTTGCCATGAGCACCACAACCAAAGCAGTGGTAAAATTGCTTGTCTTGACTGACGGTAAAAGAAGGTGATTTTTCGCTATGAAAAGGACAACATGCAGAGTGATTTTTCCCTGCTTTTTTCAAAGGTACACGGTGATCAATTAGATCAACAATGTCAGTTCGAGCTATTAGCTCATTGATAAAGTCACGAGGTATCGCCATAAATGCTATAGGTCTCGCATTACCAAATAGATAAAACAAACAAGCCGTGCAAGGTGCACGGCTTATTCACACATTAACGATCTGTTAGTTTAATTTAGCACGGATTAGACTGCCAATGGCACCCATATCTGCACGACCTTGAACCTTAGATTTTAATGCTCCCATTACTTTGCCCATATCCGCCATGGTTGATGCACCTACCTGAGAGATAGCTTCATCAATGATTGCGGCAACTTCTTCTTCTGTTAAAGGAGAAGGCAAGAAAGTTTCAATGACTTGAATCTCTGCTGCTTCAGCTGCTGCTAACTCCGGGCGATTTGCTGACTCATACTGAGTTATAGAATCGCGACGTTGTTTTACCATTTTGGTTAAAACGGCTATTGTCTGTTCATCAGTCAGAGTTTCGCGGGTATCCACTTCAATCTGTTTAATGGCAGACAGTGCCATACGAATTGTCCCCAAACGCGCCTTATCTTTGGCACGCATAGCTTCTTTCATTTGGTCTTTTAGCTGTTCGACTAGGCTCATAGTGAGATTAGTATAAACGTACGCGACGTGCGTTTTCGCGAGAAAGCTTCTTAGCTAGACGCTTAACAGCGGCAGCTTTTGCGCGCTTACGTGCAGAAGTTGGCTTCTCGTAGAATTCACGAGCGCGAACATCAGCTAAGATACCTGCTTTTTCACAAGAGCGCTTGAAACGACGAAGAGCTACGTCGAATGGTTCGTTTTCACGTACTTTAATAATTGGCATACGCCATCACCCCTTAGGTGTAGTTAATTTGGCACTACCTGTTTTGGTAGATTAACCAAGGCTATTTAAAATGGTGCCGAATTCTACATCGATTACGATGCTTTTGTAAACCCCTTTGTTAATCGCAAATGACAATCAAGGTGTCATTTTTTTGAGACTGATGATTATGCTTGGTGGAATAAAATCTTCTCAACAGGTAGAATTGCCGCCCTTACAAATTTATCAAGACGAGATGCTATGCGGGTTTTAGGTATTGAAACATCATGCGATGAAACTGGAATCGCTGTTTATGATGATGAGCAGGGACTATTATCCCATGCTTTATATAGCCAAGTGAAATTACATGCAGATTATGGTGGTGTTGTGCCTGAATTAGCATCTCGTGATCATGTGCGTAAAATTATTCCATTGATTAAGCAGGCGCTTAAAGAGGCTAACTCTACTGTTGATGATATTGATGGCATCGCTTTTACTAAAGGACCTGGATTAATTGGCGCGCTATTAGTCGGCGCTTGTGTTGGGCGTTCATTGGCATATTCGTGGGACAAGCCTGCAATTGGAGTTCACCATATGGAAGGGCATTTATTAGCGCCAATGCTTGAAGGTGATGCGCCTGAGTTCCCTTTTCTTGCTCTGCTGGTATCTGGCGGTCACTCAATGTTAGTGCAAGTAGAAGGCATTGGCCGTTATCAGGTGTTAGGTGAATCGGTTGATGACGCTGCTGGTGAAGCATTTGATAAAACCGCTAAGCTGATGGGGCTTGATTACCCTGGTGGGCCACGTTTAGCTAAGTTAGCAGCAAAAGGTGTTGAGGCAGGTTATAAATTCCCTCGACCAATGACAGATAAACCAGGGCTTAATTTTAGCTTTTCAGGCTTAAAAACCTTTACCGCGAATACCATCGCTAAAGAGCCTGATGATGAGCAAACAAGAGCCAATATTGCCCGCGCTTTTGAAGAGGCAGTGGTGGATACTTTAGCGATTAAGTGTCAACGCGCATTAAAACAAACAGGTTATAATCGCTTAGTTGTAGCAGGTGGAGTGAGCGCTAATACTCGGTTAAGAGAAAATTTAGCGACCATGATGGCTAAGTTAAATGGTGAGGTGTTTTATCCAAGAGGTGAGTTTTGTACCGATAATGGTGCAATGATCGCTTTTGCTGGCTTACAGCGCTTAAAAGCTGGGCAGGTGGAGTCGTTAGAGGTAGAAGGCAAGCCGCGCTGGCCATTAGATACCTTGTCTGCTGTGTAATTAAGTCATTACCTGATATGAAAAAACCTAAGCCATGGCTTAGTTTTTTTATATCAATAATATAATCAGTTAGATAGTTTGAGTTAAAACTAGTTAGCTTGTTTTTTCTTACGGGAAAGCTTGCTTTCTTCGCCCACTCTCAAGCGCTTAATATTATCTTTATGGCGAATGACAATTAATAAAGAGAGCATTGCCACTGGAATGACAAAGCGCTCGTCTAACCACCATGTGTAAACTGGTGCAAGTATTGCAGTTAAAATGGCGGCTAATGATGAATAGCGAGTAATAATTACAAATACTAACCAAGTAATAATTAACATGGCGGCTAAATCGCCGCCAATAGGAGCCATCGCGCCAAAGGCAGTCGCTACGCCTTTGCCGCCTTGAAAGTTAAAAAAGAGCGGGTAGATGTGGCCTAAACAAGCTGCGATGGCAATGAGCCCTAATGACACCGCATCTTGACCGAGTAAGTAGCTGCAATAGCTGGGCGCGGCGCCTTTAAGCATGTCGAAAAATAAAACTAAGGCAGCAGAGCTTGCGCCACCGATACGAAGTACGTTGGTTGCCCCAGGGTTGCCTGAGCCTTCAGTGCGAGGGTCGGGTAAACCTCTTAATTTACAAACCAAAATGGCACTTGAAATAGAACCGGCTAGGTAGGCGGTTATAATCATCAATATTGTGATTGTAACAGCGCTCAAATTGGTGTCCTTAGTCTTCTTAGGGTATCATCGCCCATTAATTTATATCACTTGATCTTAATGGTTATTATCAGCTTTTAAAACGCTATTTAGAATGGTTATCATTCATAAATAGCTAGCCATTATCCTACTGCTTTAGTTGCTCAGGAAAAAGACAAAAATCATGATAACGGTTAATTGATGTCATTATCAGCTTTTTTAGGCTGTTTTTTTAAAAAAATGAGTAAAACTCGGAGAAAGCATGGATAAAGTACTTATTCGCGAGCTGAAAATTGAAACTGTAATAGGGATCTACGAGTGGGAAAAACAAATACAGCAAATATTGCTCATCGATTTAGATATGGCTTGGGACAATAAAATGGCTGCTGCCACTGATGATTATCAACATGCCTTGTGCTACGAAAGTGTGTCTAATCGCCTCACTGCATTAATCACTCAAAAACCCGTTGAGCTAATTGAAACTGTCGCAGAAATGATTGCCGAGTGTTTGATGACTGAATTTAAGGTTGAAGGCGTTAAAGTGACAGTGATGAAACCTGGTGCGGTACCTACTGCAGTCTCTGTTGGTGTGGTTATTGAGCGCGGTCAATTTTAGTAACATGTTTTAGCACTATTTAATCATCTTTTCATGTTTGTTCTTTATATTACAGAGTGAGTTAATGGCACGTATTTATATCAGTCTAGGCACTAATATTGACCCTGTTGCACACATGCAGTCAGGATTAATTGATTTGCAGCAGCAATTTGGCCCATTACAGTTATCAAGGATGTTTGAAAGTGAAGCAGTTGGGTTTCAAGGTACCAATTTTTTAAATATGGTGGCCGCAGCTGATACCGATATGAGTATTGCTGAGGTGGTTGCCAGCTTTAAACGAATAGAAAAGCAAAATGGCCGCATTCGCGGTGAAAAAAAATTTAGTCCACGAAGTTTAGATATCGACTTACTGCTTTATGATAATGAAATTTGTCAGCAACCGGTTGAACTGCCTCGAGGTGAGATTTTATTTAATGCTTTTGTATTGTGGCCGCTGGCAGAAATTGCGCCGCAATTAACTCACCCAATAACGCATCAACCCTATCAATTACTTTGGGATAATTACGATAAATCTAGCCAGCATATTTGGCCGATTGAGTTTGACTTCCCTGCAACACTGACACGTTAATATTATAAAGGACAATCATGGAAACCATTCAGGTTATTATACTTGCCATCATTCAAGGGCTAACAGAGTTTTTACCGATTTCAAGCTCCGCTCACCTGATTTTGCCGGCGCAAGTTTTAGGCTGGCAAGATCAAGGTCTTTTCTTTGATGTCGCTGTTCATATTGGTTCATTATTAGCGGTAGTGATCTATTTTAGAAAAGAAATATGGCTCATGCTCAATGCGTGGATAGCGAGCATGGTTAAAGGTGTTCATACCCAAGACAGTAAATTAGCTTGGTGGATCATTTTAGCGACATTACCGGCGGTGTTCTTTGGCTTTATGGCAAAAGATTTAATCGAAACCTACCTTCGTGGCCCTGGGGTAATTGCTATCACTACAGTTATATTTGGTTTGCTGTTGTGGGTCGGTGATAAAATGGCCCGTAATGAGCTAACCGAGTATCAAACCGGTTGGAGAAAGGCGCTATTAATTGGTTTTGCTCAAGCGTTGGCGATTATTCCAGGCACGTCACGTTCAGGTATTACCATCACCGCCGCTTTGATGTTAGGTCTAAACAAAGAAGCTGCAGCACGCTTTTCATTTTTAATGTCAATACCGGTGATTTTAGGTGCGGCGATTTTAATGACTAAAGATGCCGTTTCAAGTGACTTGGTGATTAATTACGGTGAGGTGCTACTGGGTATCGTGGTTTCGTTTTTTGCAGCCTATACTTGTATTTACTTTTTCTTGAAAATTATCAGCAAGATTGGCATGACCCCATTTGTGCTGTATCGCCTAACTCTTGGCGCAGTATTATGTGGCTTTATATTCCTGTAATATAAACCACAATAGATTAATCATTATGAGAGACAAAATCATCAATGATTAATAAAATAAAAAACGGGTGTTATCACCCGTTTTTTATTCCTTAAATTTAGCTGTAAAGTCTAGGACGTTTTCTGTAATGAACTCAATTTTGATCTGCCCTAAGTGTGCGACAGCATTGCATTATCATCAGGCCTCAGCAGGCTACTATTGTGATAATAAGCATCATATTGATAAAAATGCCCAAGGCTATTTATCCTTTGTTACCTCAACCAAGTTCAAGGGCGCGAATGAGTCACGTCAGCAACTGCGCTCGAAACGCTTTCTTATGGCTGAAGACTTATTTAAACCGTTAATGGATAAACTGAGTGAGTCATTTAATCAATTGATTGATGGGCGCACCGAACTACAGCACCTGAATTTTAGCTGTGCAGATGGTCTATATTTGCGACACCTTGCTACCAGCACTAATGTTGATGTTAGCCATTGGGGCGTTTCTGAAGCTGAGAACGCACTATTTGCAGCCAGCAAAGAAAATACCCCAGCTAGTCTAATCCTTACCCCTTATAAGAAGTTACCTTTTGCTGATAACAGTTTAGATATCGTGTCGCTATTTGACGTGGCTTTAAAAGGTAAAGAGTGCCTAAGGGTGTTAAAAGACAGCGGTCGATTATTAATGTTAGTGCCCGGTCCTCGGCATTTATGGCAACTGAAGCAGCAGGTATATGACAATTTAGCGGAAAAGCCATTGCAGTTGAATTTACCCAAGCAGATTGAAGTGGTTAATACAAAATCGATTAGCTTTACTGGTGATGTGAGCGGCGAACAAGCGATGACACTGTTGGAGATGAACCACCTTGCATGGCGGGTTAATGATCAATTAAAGCATCAAATTAAGAGTCATCCTGTGACAGGGTTAGAATTTGATTATGTATTGATTACTGCAAAGCTAGCAGAAGCCAAGTAAGTTTATTACAGAGTTAACGTTTGCGCGGCATGCCCTTATGTTGATTTAATCCTGCAGATACAATTAAGGCTTGAAATGGTAAACGACTTAAGTCTGTTTACTATGTTCAAGCCTTAATAATCAACCTATAAAAATAAGCTAATTTTCATGGTTTCTTACTTTTTGTAAGAAGAAGCCATGTTATCGATGCGATCGTTTGCACGCTTAGCTTCAGCTTGAGCGTCCATAGAAGCTGCTTTAGAATCTTTCACATCAGCAGATAATTTGCTTTGCTCTGATTTTAAAGAGCTAACTTCAGAAGATAGTTGATCAACTTTGTTACCTAGGTTAGCAACACTTTCTTCTAAAGCAGTAGTGTTTGCACAACCACCGATAAGAGCAGTCATAGCAACACCAGCAATCATTAATACTTTCTTGTTCATGGAAAATCCCTTCATTATAGGTTGTAATAAGTTGCTGAGGAGTAATACCCAACAGCCTTTTAATTATGTCACAGCTATTGTATTTTGCTACACAAATGGGCAAAAAAAATCATAAAAAACAGCGTAAACCCAATTAATATAAGGATATTCATCTGTAGAAATTTATAAAAAGGCATAATCTACGGCGTTAGTATTAGGTTAATCACTCTGATATTGAAGTAGTGCTAAGGTTTCGTTTAGTGCATCACGAATGCTTAAACGTTACAATTGCAACGCTTATTGTACTTGGCTTTTTTTATACAGGCTAATGGCCTCAGCTCTGCGTATGCTCAACTGCTGTTTAATTTCTGCGCCCTTAAACCCATCACTAATCACCTGTTGCACATCGACCTCTTTAGCAATGTTAAAGCAATGGGTTAAAAACTCGCTTTGAGGATACTGCGCTTGCTCAAAACCTGTTCGACCTTGAATATCGGCCTGACAACATAATAGTAAGTCTGTTAAGCGTTGCGGTTTGCGCCAAAAATCACCCTTATCAAAAATCTTTATAATGGTTTCAGCGCGTAACTCTAGCGCATTATGGATATTTTGATGTTGGTCGCTGCACAGCAGTGCCAATTCCTTGTATTCATTTGGGGCTTTAATTCTTTGTACTAGCTTTTTGATTATCGGTAAGCCCTTTTGGCCGTGCCCATGATGTTTTGGCCAAAGCTCTGCAGGGGTGATGGCCTTACCTAAATCATGAAGCAAAGCGGCAAAACGAATGGTTTTTTTATCAGTGAGCTTAGCCGAGGCTTGCAATACCATCATGGTATGAATGCCTGAGTCAATTTCTGGATGCCATTTTTCAGGTTGAGGTACGCCGAACAAGGCATCTATCTCTGGAAATAGCACCTTAAGCGCCCCACAACTACGCAGCTGCTCAAAAAAGACTTCAGGGTTCTGACTACTTAAAGCTTTATCTAGCTCTTGCCACACGCGCTCAGGCGTTAAATACGCTAACTCGCCTGAGTCACAGATACTTTGCATCAGTGCTATTGTTTCTTGGGCGATAGTAAAACCAAGGTGGGCAAAACGCGCCGCGAATCGGGCAACCCGCAGAACCCGTAATGGATCTTCAATGAATGCATCCGACACATGGCGTAATTGGCGACTTTCAATATCCGCCATGCCGCCATAGGGATCGTATAGATTGCCTTGGTCATCTTGGGCCATGGCATTAATGGTTAGATCGCGACGCAGTAAATCCTGTTCCAGTGTTACCTCTTTATTGGCATCGCAGCTAAAACCAGAATACCCCTGGCCGCTTTTTCTTTCGGTACGTGCTAAGGCATATTCTTGTTGGGTTTTAGGGTGCAAAAAAACGGGGAAATCACGGCCAACTTGACTATAGCCAAGGGCGAACATCTCCTCGGTTGAACCGCCCACTACCACATAGTCTTTATCTTTGACTGGAAGTGATAAAATGCCGTCACGTACAGCGCCACCCACTAAATAGATTTTCATAAATGTTTTTGCCTAAGGAGCTTTATCTTAAGTATCTTAAGATAAATCTTAGCACGACTAACATTTCTGCTGCTAAATTTTGACAAGCAGTACGGCAAGATATAACTTGAGCCGTCAGTTATAGATAAGGATTTTTGGCCAGATGTATAAAGCATTTTATGGATTAAATGATAATCCATTTTCAATCGCACCAAACCCACATTATTTGTTCTTAAGCGACCGTCACCGAGAAGCATTAGCGCATTTAACCTATGGTCTGGGCGAGACCGGTGGCTTCGTGTTATTAACTGGTGAGGTTGGCACTGGCAAAACCACTGTGTCACGTTGTTTATTAAAGCAATTACCTGAGCACACGGATACTGCTTTTATACTTAATCCTTCATTAACTGAACAAGAGTTACTGGCAACCTTGTGTGATGAACTTGCCATTAGCTATGGTGATGCTCCTTCAATTAAACAACTGACCGACTTAATCAGCCAGTATTTACTCAATAATCATAAAAATGGCCGCAATACCGTATTAATTATCGATGAAGCGCAGCATTTGCGCCCTGAGGTGTTAGAGCAACTAAGATTACTGACTAACCTTGAAACAGATACCAAAAAACTGCTGCAAGTGATTCTTATTGGCCAGCCAGAATTACAGCAACTGCTTAAGCGTCAAGAGCTACGTCAGTTAGCCCAGCGAATTACCGCAAGATATCATTTGTTGCCTTTGACCGTTGAAGAGATAGCCTTGTATGTGCAACATCGATTACAAGTCGCTGGGCGTTTTGAGCCGTTATTTTCTAAAAAAGCCTGCAAAGCATTACATAAGTACAGTGGCGGTATTCCACGCTTAACTAACCTGTTGTGTGAACGAGCCTTAATGGCCGGTTATGGCCAATCAAAAGTGCCAATCGATCAGCATATGGTTAAGCAAGCTGCTGCTGAAGTATTAGGTGAAATGCCGGTTGAGACTCGCTCCCATTGGCCTTTAACCATTGCTGCGACATTAGTGATTACCTTTGGGGTGTCTTTTTATGGCTTTTTTCCTCAACAGGTCGGCTCAGAGCAGGCGAGTGCTTTAGTCAATAAACAAGCGGTTGATAAAGTAGCTGTTATTGAAGATGTTGTCCCTGTGGCATTAACACAAGTTAATCGCAATCAAAGCATTGTCCGCGCCGCAATGGCGCAAAGTCGCAGCATTGATAATGCATTTGCTGGACTGTTTGCCTTATGGGGAAAACAACCCATTATTGGTTTATCTTCTTGCCAAGCAGCGACTGAGCAAGGGCTGTTGTGCCATCAGCAGCAGGGGAACTGGAACAGTATTGCAAGGCTTAATTACCCGGCGGTGGTGTATTTAGAAGATCAGCAAGCTAAGCAATTCTATGGGGTTGTGGTAGCTCGCGAAGGTGAGCAAGTATTACTGCAATTAAATGAGCAGCAGCTTTGGGTCAGCAAGGATTGGTTTAACCGTCATTTTAGCGGCACCTTTGAAATTTTATGGCAAACCGATGGAGTAATGCCAAGTGAAATTGGTCAAACATCCAGTTTGTCGCAAATTCAATGGTTAGAAAATAACTTAGCCTTGGTGCAACAACGAGCGCCGAGATTATTAAACCGTTTCGATGATACCTTAGAGCAAGATTTAATGGCCTTTCAGCGTCAACATGGACTTAAATCTGATGGCATAGCAGGGAACCAAACCTTGGTGCAGCTTAACTTATACCTCAGCAAGCAAGGCCCAAGATTAACTAAAGTAGGGCGCAGCTAATGTCTATTTTATTAGATGCCGTGACCAAAGAAAAACAGCAACAGATGGGCGAATTACCTGATGCGGTATTAACCCCAAGGGCTGGTTATAAACCAGCGACTAACCAGCATTGGTTACGTCAGCTTTGGGGCAAGGCGCTGGTGTTAATCTCAGTGATCTTATTAGGTGTGTTATCTGCTTGGGGCTTAGCGAGATTAGTGAAACCGACTTTAACGGCGAATTCAGGGGTAAGTTCTAGTCAGGAAAATGAAGCTGTTAAGCAAGCCACATCGCAACAAAGCCTGAGTTTAAATACCGTTCAAGCGGGCACAGCAGAAATAAGGATTGCTAATAAAGTGGCTTTGCCCTTGGCAAAACCACAAGCTGTTGCTGGCTATGACTTATCTTCAAATAACTCGTCTTTAAATAGCTTATCTTCAAGTGATTCACCTGCAAAGAGTCCATCAAATAGTGGTGATAATACCCAGTATGAATATCGCTTGAATGAGAGTAATCGAGGTCAAGTAAGCTCACTATCGCAAAATGAGCTTGCAGCCACCGCTGTAAGTTCAACAGGTACTGCAAATGCTAGCTCGAATAACTCCCAAAGGCAGTTAACTGCCGCTGAGTTAACCGCGCTCTATGGCGAAGATGCGATTATTTTAGGGGCCAATTCTAACTACAAGCAAACATCGGATTTAACTGCACTGCAGATGAAAGTGGCAACCGCAGCTGAAAACGTCAATTTTGAGCAGCAAGGCGTGAGCAATGAAGTGACCGCTACCCAAAACACCCCAGAAAAAAATCAGTTAACTGCTGAGCAATCGAATAATTTAATGGCCGCTTTTCAAGCCGCTCTTAAAGATGTTGAATATGAAGAATCAGCCAATAAACCTGTGACTGAAGCTGAGTTTGACCCAATCCCTACTCCGAAATCAGATAGCATCCCTAAATACGGTGAGCTACCTGCCAGTGTGCAATTACAAGTACCAGAGTTTAATATTCAGGCTCATGTCTATTCTTCTGATGCAAATAATCGCTGGTTAAACATTGATGGTGCAGAGCTTCAAGAAGGCGATGTGATCAGTGGTAAGCTTAAAATTATCGAAATTAGACCCAGAGATGTGGTACTTGAAATCGATGGCTCAGAGTTTAAAGTGCCAGCAATTTAGTTTGGGTAACTTCTTTAGTTAATCTCTGATTTTAATAAAGGCGCCAATGGCGCCTTTATTGTTTTATGTGTGCTACTAGCGCAGAGTATCGGGCCTGCACAGACTATTAGCGCTTAGTTATTAGCTCTGATTATTTTAGCGCTTAGTCTGAAAGCTAACACCTTAGCTATGGATCTGATTAGCGATTAAAATCGTTAAGCCATAACCCACGGAGTAACACAGTAATAATGCAGGAAAGTATTTTAAGTAACTCACAAAGGTGAGCTCTTTTATCTTACTCATGGCAATAATCCCCGCAGCAGAGCCAATGACTAGTAGTGAGCCTCCGACACCGACAGAATAGGTTAAACCTAACCATTGGGCTGTGGTGAGTACTGGCTCTGCTTTAAGTAGCGCCGCAGTCAGTGGTACGTTATCTAAAATTGCTGAGCCAACTCCGGCAAAATAGTTCGATATCGCTGGGTTATACAGCCCATAAGCCTGCGTCAGTAGCTCCAAAGTGCCAATTTCCTTGAGCATGCCTACAAGCAATAAAATCCCTAAAAAGAATAGTAAAGTGTCAAATTCTACTTGGCGAATGTACTCTAAAATTTGAATTTCTTCTTTTTTAGTGTGACTGGTACGCCCAACTAAAAACATCACCGATAATCCAGCAAGAAAGGTAAGCACGGGCGGAATATCAAATAAGATATTAAATAGCATTGTCAGAACAATCGTGACTAAGAAAATCAGTCCGATAATGATATCAATAGGGTTTAGTTGTTTATCTACCGGTGTGGTACTGACATGACCTTCAGCGTTTAGAGAGAACAACAGCGCTAATAGCATCACACTAATGCCGGCAGGTAAAAACAAAATCAGTAGTTGTGACATTTGCACTTTACCGGCAAGAAATATCATTAAGGTGGTGACATCACCCGTTATCAAGGCTACTCCGCCTGAGTTAACCGCGAAGATAATTAATACTGCCATACGGCGACGCATTCGACTTGCTAAATTAAATGTGGTTAATAAGCCTAAGGACACCAAGGTGGCAGTGACATTGTCACAGAAGGTGGATAGTACCAGTGCAAAAAGGCCGACTTGCAGCATCAGCATTCTGACAGAAACTTGCTGCGGAAAGATTTTTTGTACTAACAGCTGGATCATGCCTTTGGCGTTGAGATAAGCCACAAAGGTCATTGTCGACATGAGAAATAACCACAAGGTGGCAATTTCCAGTAAATTGTCGTTTAACTCTGCGGCAATGAATGGGGTTTTGTCGGTGCCAGCAGCAGAGATGAATAAACTAATCCAAGCAATACAGCCAAGAAATAGCGTGGTTTTGGCTTTGTTAATATGAGTGACTTCTTCAAACACAATACTGAGTAAGGCAAGTACTGCCAGCGATATGAGAAAGACTTCAAACATATTGATATTTCCATTGCTGCTTAGCAAAGCTAGATTGCTAAAATGAAAGTAGGCAAACCAAGTTAATATTGGTTTGTTTCAGTGCGCGGAATTTCATCACACAAACAGGGTTGTTGCAACTTCGTTCTTATTTAGTTACAAAAAAAGGGATTAATAGCAATGCTATCAACCCCTTTTATTTTATCGGGCGATTACAGTGCTTTTAACGCCGCAAAAGCTTTATCTGCTGCCGCTAGGGTCATTTCAAGTTCTTCTTCGCCATGAGCCATTGATAAGAAGCCTGCTTCATAAGCACTTGGTGCTAAGTAAACGCCTTCATCTAGCATAAGGTGATAGAAGTTACGGAAATGCTCCATGTTGCACTTAGTCACTTGATCAAAACTAGTAATAGGGCTGGTGTCTTCAGTGAAGAAGAAGCCAAACATGCCGCCAACATAGTTAATGTTAAGTGGTATACCGTGCTTGTCTGCAGCGGCTTTAAAGCCTTCTGCAATACGTTTAGTTTTTGCTGCTAACTCGTCATAAAGACCGTCTTGGCAAAGGGCTTCCATTTGTGCAAGACCTGCAGTCATCGCAATTGGGTTACCTGATAAAGTACCTGCTTGGTAAACTGGGCCAGTAGGTGCAATAAACTGCATCACATCTTTACGACCACCAAAAGCGCCCACTGGCATGCCGCCACCGATTACTTTACCTAGGGTAGTAAGATCTGGTTTCACATTGTAGTGACCTTGAGCGCCGCTTTTAGACACGCGGAAGCCTGTCATTACTTCATCAATGATCATCAATGCGCCGAATTCATCACAAATTGCTCGCAGGCCTTCTAAGAAGCCGGCAACCGGAGGAATACAGTTCATGTTGCCAGCAACTGGCTCAAGAATAATACAAGAAATCGCTTCAGGGTGTTGCTCGAAGATAGCACGTACTGAATCTAGGTCGTTATAAACCGCGGTAAGTGTGTGCTTTGCAAAATCTTCAGGGATACCTGGTGAGCTAGGTTGACCTAAAGTTAACGCGCCAGAACCTGCTTTTACTAATAAACAGTCAGCATGGCCATGGTAACAACCCTCAAATTTAAGGATTTTGTCACGGTTAGTGAAGCCACGTGCTAAACGAATCGCACTCATGGTCGCTTCAGTACCAGAACTTACCATACGAACTTGTTCAATTGATGGCACCATCTCAATCACTTTTTCAGCCATTTTGACTTCAAGTTCAGTCGGCGCACCAAATGAAAGGCCATTTTCCACAGCGTCTAATACTGCTTGGCGAATTTGTGGGTGATTGTGGCCAAGGATCATTGGGCCCCAAGAACCAACGTAATCGATGTATTTTTTACCATCAGCGTCAAAGATATATGCACCATCGGCTTTTTCGATAAACAGTGGCGAGCCACCGACACCATTAAATGCACGGACTGGAGAGTTAACGCCACCAGGGATGGTTTGTTTAGCCTGTTCAAAAAGCGCTTCTGAGCGGGTCATGTGTAATCCTTTTAAGTCGTTAGCCAATTATTTATCGGCTTTGCGTGAATACCAATTAACGGGGCACTCGTATTGTTGTAGTTGATTTTCAACCCCAAGTGTTAGAGCAAAAAGTGCCATTCTTATAAGTAAGCCATTATCAGCTTGTCTGAAAATTGCCAGACTAGGATGGCTATTTAAATCATTATCTAATTCATTGGCTTGAGCACGAGAGTCTCTTGGCAATGGATGCATTATCACAGTGTTAGATTTACAGTGTTTGGTGTAAATACTGTGATTTAAACGGAATTTTCCGCGATATTTATCCGCTTCATCTTGTGAAGGGAATCGCTCTTCCTGAATGCGAGTTAAATAGAGTATATCAGCCTGATGTAAATTACCTTCTAGCTGATCTGTAATTGTGATCTGATGACCAGCATTTTCAATGTCACTGATCACATAGTCAGGCATTGCTAAGTCAGTTGGTGAAATTAATGTGAACTTCACATCTTTATACATGCATAACAAACGTGACAAGGAATGTACCGTGCGACCATGTTTTAAATCACCGACCATGGCAATGTGCATGCCGCTGATATCTTGTCCGTGATGCCCCAATTCTTTTTGAATGGTAAATAAATCCAATAAAGCCTGTGTCGGGTGCTCGTTAGCGCCATCACCGCCATTTATCACAGGAACGCGGCTGCCTTGTGCGAATTCTTTAACTGAAAAAGCGTCCGGGTGGCGCATAGCGATAACATCTGAATAAGTCGATAATACTCTTGCTGTATCGTAAAGTGATTCACCTTTAGACAATGAGGATGAGCCCATGCCGACGGTTTCTCTTACGTTGCCACCAAGTAAATTAAATGCGCAACCGAAGCTGACTCGAGTGCGAGTACTAGGTTCGAAAAATAAATTACCTAAAATGGCGCCATCAAGCACTTTGGTTCGTTTTTCACGAAGTGCATAAGGGGTCATATCATTGGCAACGTTGAAAATAGTGTTGATTGAATCAATATTCAGTTGGTTAACTGAAAGGATGTGAGAACCTGTAAACTGTGTCATCAGCCTGATTTCCAATTATTAGGCGAGTAAATAGAACTATCTACTCAGTGGTTATGTAGGGTGGCTGAGGCGAGATTTTAACAGAGAGTGAACCAATATTAAATCATGCTAATGATTATTTCTGTTATTTAAGATCTCACGCCAATTATACTTGCCCAGAACGGATTTCTTGCCATAGGTTTGCCCAGCTAATGACCCCAACGACATTATTGGTATTATTCTGATAAATATACACTTCACCACTGCGTTTTAGTGACAATAGCTCGTACACTTCATTTAAGGTTGCGGTATCAGCAACGCCGTGCATCAAATGCCGTGAAAGGGTGGTTTTATCTTCAAAGGACTGCATCTCAAGGCTGAGCATTTCAATTTGGTTATCAGCATTACGTACCATCACTGGGCGGCCTTGCGCACGTTTCATGACTTCAAGCAGTAAGTCATTATCGTCATTAACGATCACAAAGCGTTTATCCATCAGCGCCCGTACGCCTTTCTTTTGCAGCCCAAGATTAACCGGCGGCACTTTATAGCCAAGTCCCATAATGTCCAATTGTTTTAAAAAAACCGAATTGGTATTAAAGCCCTGATAGGCAATCAAAAAGGCGGGGATAGTGACAAACATGGCAGGTAAAATAATCGCAGCGTCATTGGTGAGCTCTAATAGTGCCACTAATGCGGCTAGTGGCGCACTTAAACACACCCCCATCATCGCCGTCATTCCGATCACGGTATAAAGGCCAACATAAGGCGCAATTGACGGGAAAAAAATCGCACTAACAAGGGCTAACATGGCGCCAATTAATGCCCCTATTCCGTACAAGGGGCCAATTAAGCCACCAGGAATGCCAAAACTGATTGCAGCAATGGTGGCGATTATTTTAGCCACAAGCAATGCGCCTAAAAACCATAAACTTGGATGCTCGCTAATGGCGGCTTCAATGGCTAAATCACCAGAGCCTAGTGCTTGTGGCAGTATTAAGCCGATTAAGGTGGTGATGACCGCGGCAATCATTAATCGATAAATTAAAGGCCAATGCTGACCAATGGCGGTCATTTTAAGTAATGAGTGATTAAACAGCGCCGCAGTGCAGCCTAAAACGATACCGCCTATGGCAAGAATTGGGTATTGATCTAACGGAATACGAGTGACGTTGATTAAGTCATATTCATGAATATTGCCGAAAACTAACTGGCTTGATAATGCACCACATATGGCTGAAAGCATGATCGGAAAGAAGTAATGAATCTTGTATTCGCGCACAATCACTTCAAATACAAATAATACAGCGGCTAATGGCGCGTTAAAAATGGCGGCGATACCTGCAGCAATGCCACTGGCACACATAATGCGCACACTGTTGTCAGGCAATTTAAATTTTTCAGCTAAAAAGCTCGCGCTCACCGCGCCAAGGTGAATAGCTGGGCCTTCTTTACCCACTGAAAAATTTGCC
This sequence comes from Shewanella sp. 10N.286.48.B5, assembly GCF_002874355.2. Classification (NCBI taxonomy): domain Bacteria; kingdom Pseudomonadati; phylum Pseudomonadota; class Gammaproteobacteria; order Alteromonadales; family Shewanellaceae; genus Shewanella; species Shewanella sp. 10N.286.48.B5. Next base: position 2,654,429 of record NZ_MCVG02000001.1, on the reverse strand, counting down.
ACTAGCGCAATTAATGCTTGAAAAAACTGACCCGCAGCCGATGGTAACGGCACTTTGCCGTAATGTAATTTGAATCGGTGTAAGACATAGGCAATGCCCATACGGCGATAGCGTTTGGAACCAATACCAGCCACCAACCAAATAAGTAATGCGCCTAAAATGGGTAAGTAAGTGCGCCAATCACTGACTGTGTCAGTGAAATGGGTGGCTTCAGCAAGGGTATACACTTGTGCCCAGTTCAAGGTTAAGCGAAATAAGATGATCACACCGGAGGTAATGAGAGCAAATAGAAGCGCTAACGCACAAAGTTGCACACTAATTTTCGCTTGAGAAAGTTTATCTCTCAAATCGTTACGAAGATATTTGCGTGTAACTGCTTTGGTGTGAATAATAGCGGCTTTACTAAACTTGAATTGCACTTTATTGCCTAACTTCCATCTGTGGGCATATTGTTAGCATTGTATTTTATTAAAGGCTTGTTACCTAATGTTAAATTATCGTCGCTTGCTGAACCGCTTGCAAGTTTTAGAACGAAAAAAGCGCACTTCAGGTCTGTATTTATTTGGGCTGATTGTGATTAGTTTCACCATTGGGGTGCTGAGCCAACATTTTGTTATGTCAGAAGTGATAGAACCCGAGCTTAATGCGGAAGAAATTCAGGCATTACAAACGGCTTACCAGAAACAATCTCTGGTGATTTCACGGCTTGAAATGGCAGTATCAATTGCTGAAAAAGCCAATAGCAACATGCAAACCATGTTCAAAGAACAACTGCAACAGCAAAAAACTATCGAACAAGAGTTAGCATTTTATCGCAGCTTAGTGTCACCAGAAAAAGAGGTGGATGGCATTGCTATCCATGGTCTCGAACTGTCAAAAGGCTTAGTCGCCAATAGTTATCAATTAAGATTAATTTTGACCCAAAACCAAAAGCGTAAAACCAGCGTTAAAGGGGTTGCAGATATTGTGTTGGTGGGTTTACAACATGAACAGCAAGTTGAAATTTCATTATCTGACATTGATATTGAAAAATTTGCATTTGGTTTTCGCTACTTTCAAATATTTGATACTGAAATGAACCTGCCAGAAGGCTTTGCTTTACAACGTGTAAAAGCGGTAGTGCTAGTCTCAGCTGCCCGCGGGGTACGAGGTGGACGTATTGAGCAAACGTTCGATATCGCAGAGTTACTAGAAAGCTAAAAAAGAACTAAGGGTAATACTTGAACAAATTAGTCAGGTAATAGATAATCCCGATCTGAAACTGAAGTTAGAGGTAGTAATGACTGAACAAACAGATGCAGCAATGCCAATCCAATTTACCGATGCTGCGGCAACTAAAGTTAAAGGGCTGCTAGAAGAAGAGCAGAATCCTGAATTAAAACTTCGAGTATACGTAACTGGAGGCGGTTGTTCAGGTTTCCAGTATGGTTTTACTTTTGATGAAAAAGTGAATGAAGGTGACTTCACTATTGAAAAGCAAGGGGTACAACTGGTTGTTGATCCTATGAGTCTTCAATATCTTGTTGGCGGTGAAGTTGACTACACTTCAGGCTTAGAAGGGTCACGTTTCTTCGTGAAAAACCCAAATGCAACAACAACCTGTGGTTGTGGGGCCAGTTTCTCAGTTTAATAGCTAAACTGAGACCAATAAAAAAGCCGTCATGTGACGGCTTTTTTGTGTCTTAAATTGACTATCAAATCAACTAATAATATTGAAGTTCATCCGCGGCTTAAACCACTTCAGCACTTTTGCATTAAAGCTAATCCACACTTGGATTAATGCCAAAATAATTAGCGCTGTAAAGATAATCCAATCAGGCAGTACCATTTGCATAAAGCCAAAATCAAAAGTAGTCGGCCCAGCGACTAAGTTGTCAGGATCATACATAATGACAGGTAGCATGCTATATAAGGCCAGCTGCAAGATCCCGTAGCCACGAAGCATGTATAAAGCCGCTTTTTGACGTCCTGTAATACCGAGCACCATCATTAAGGTCAATATACAGAGCAATACACCTTGCTGGGCCATTAAACCGCTGACGGACGAGATAACGTAGACCGCCAATAAAGCCATTAACCTTTTAGGGAAAACAGCTTTAGTTTGGCTTTCAGCGCTTTGCTCCATTGCGGGAGTATTATCTTTATCAGGGCATATCTCGCTTGTGGTCACATTTTTATCTGTCATGGTTTATATCTGTATTAAAGTATTATGTTTGTGCTTAAGAATTATGTTTTGCTTAAGAGTTAGTGCTTTGATTGCTTTTTCGGCGTTAAACGTGAATCAAGTTCAAATGGTGGGATCACTACACCCAAATCTTCATGAACTGGGAATACGGCAATGAATAAATCATCTTCTTCCATACCGCTTACCCAACGCTGTTGAAATTCATTAAGTGGAATTGATAATGGTTCACAATCACTCCATTCATCAACAGCCCATAATTTTGCCGCATCTTCAGAAGGCCACATTGGAATACAATCTTCATCTTCAGTGGTGAGCATCACGCAGCCATCTTGATCTTGTAGGCTCCAGATTTGCTGCTCTTGCTTAACTTGCTCAACAAGGTAATCGTATCTTGCTTCTGGGGTCATGTTTAATTGGTCGGCAATAGATTTTGGTTTGCTACTCATGGTGTATTCTCAATAAAATAAGTAAATAGGTTGCGGTATTGGCTAAATTGAGCAGCTAAAGAGCAAGCTTTAGCGTTACCAAATCCCGTCGGTGGCTCATGATAACATCGACTTTTAGATTGAAAAAGAAAAGAGCACTCAAGGTGCTCTTTTATTCGTGACTCAATGGCTAATGAGTGTGCTTATGCATTGTCAGCTGGCTTTTCAAAAAAGCGATAAATCAAACCTGCAATAATCGCCCCTGCAATGGGTGCAAGCCAAAATAACCACAGCTGAGATACCGCCCAATCGCCGACAAATAATGCAGGCCCAGTGCTACGAGCAGGGTTAACTGAGGTATTTGATACTGGAATACTGATCAAATGAATTAACGTTAGCCCTAAACCAATCGCAATCGGGGCAAACCCCGTAGGAGCACGAGAGTCTGTGGCACCTAAGATGATTAATAAAAAGAATAACGTCATTACCACTTCAGTAATTAATACCGCCGTTAAACTGTAGCCACCAGGAGAGTGCTCACCAAAACCATTTGAGGCAAAACCGCCTGCTAAACTAAAGCCATCTTGACCTGTGGCAATAAGGTATAAAATACCTGCGCCAGCAATACCGCCAGCCACTTGGGCAATAATATAGGGCGCTAGCTCAGATGCGGGGAAGCGACCCCCAGCCCATAAACCAAATGAAACTGCTGGATTTAGATGGCAGCCAGAAATATGACCAATGGCAAATGCCATGGTGAGTACGGTTAAACCAAAAGCTAAGGATACGCCCAATAGCCCAATACCTACTTCAGGAAAAGCCGCGGCCAATACCGCACTACCACAGCCGCCTAACACTAACCATAAGGTTCCTAGAAACTCTGCAAACATTTTTTGCGAAATACTCATTTAACCTTCCTTAATTTAAATTGAATACTGCTGTGCGAACAAAAATTAATCACTACAAAGAGTTAAGCAGTAATTTACCGTTATTACAATGTGACTTTGTACAAGAGAGGGAATTTAAAGAAAAAGTATTAACGCTGAACAAAGCTTGTGGGTGAAACCCTACTCACTTTTGTTCAGTTATATGCATCGCTTTGATATCGAGTTTTGATAGCGAGTTTAGGTACTAGTATTGCTATCTATTCACTTACTAAATAGCGCTGTAAAAGCTGCCAAGGATCGCCGCTCTACTTGCGCCAGTCACAGCGGGTAAGTTGGCCGTTAAGCCGTGGTGATGTCTCATAGCAAGCCAGGCAAAGGCGATGGCTTCAACCCATTTGGGGTCCATACCGATTGCTGTGGTACTTGACAGGGTAAAGTTAGGCACCAGCATGGCTAAACGCTGCATCAACTCAGTGTTAAAAGCGCCGCCGCCACAAACAAAAATATCGCCAGTATCCGTGAGTTGATTAATATCATTGGCGATTGTCTGACAGCTAAGATCAAGTAGCGTGGATTGAATATCCTCTAGTGCTAGATGAGAAAAATTAGCCAATTGCTGCTCAAGCCAAGCATGATTAAATAGCTCTCTACCAGTGCTTTTAGGATAGGCCATGGCAAAGTACGGGTGAGTTAACAGGTGAGTTAATAACTCGGCATTGGTGCTACCTGATGCGGCCCATTGACCTGATTCATCAAAACTGAGCTGCTGCTGTTGCAGAATGAATGCATCCATGAGGGTGTTACCTGGGCCTGTATCAAATCCAATAACCTGATCAGATTCCCCTGGCAAGTAAGTGATATTAGCAATGCCGCCAATATTTAAAATAATCCGTGGTGTGTGAGCTTTAGCAAATAACGCTTGATGAAATGCTGGTACTAACGGCGCCCCTTGACCGCCTAAGGCAATATCTTTGCGCCTAAAGTCTGCAATGACGTTAATACCCGTGGTAACCGCTATGGTATCCGCATCACCAATTTGTAAGCTGAAACCATGCTCAAGATTGGGCATGTGGCGAATGGTTTGGCCGTGACTACCAATGGCTATGACATCGGCTTTATTAATAGTGGTGGTTGCTAATAATTCGTTGACCGCCTGTGCAAACAGTAAGCCCATACTTCTGTCCATGCGGCCCATAATGTTCAGTTCATCATTATTAGGACTACATAGACGGTGTAATTGATGCAGAACATGCTCTGGAATTGCTACCGTATAGGTAGCGATTAAGCGGGTTTGGTTATTGCTAAAATCAACTAAAACAGCATCGACACCATCCATACTGGTGCCTGACATTAAACCGATATAATACTGAGGTTTATCCATGGTATTGGCTCATTTATGAAGCGGGCTAGATTCTGTATGAAACTAGCCCAACAAAGGAATGGGTGACTAGAGAAACGCTAGTTCAATCGCGGCATCATAGGTTAATTACTGGCGTAATGCTGCTGCTTGTTTTGCTCAATTTTAGCCATTATTTGCTTGCTGAGTATATCAAACTGCGCTTTTTCTTTTTTATCAATTGGCTTAGATTGCGGTAACTTGATGGTTCTTGGATTGCGATGCACGCCATTAACGATAAATTCGTAATGTAAGTGAGCGCCAGTAACGCGACCTGTTTTTCCTAAAGTACCAATAATCTGCCCTTGCTTAACGGTTTCGCCACGTTTTACTTTGCGTTTTGTTAGATGCAGATATTTAGTGGTGTAGGTATCGTTATGCTTGATAAAGACATAGTTACCATTGTATTTGTTATAACTTGACTCAATCACTTTACCGCGACCTGCAGCTTTAATAGGGGTACCAATAGCAGCCACATAATCTACGCCACGGTGTGCTCTAACCTGGCCTGTGACTGGGTGTAAGCGACGCGGATTAAAGCTTGAGCTGACATATTTAAAGTCAACAGGTGAGCGAAGGAAGGCTTTTCGCATGCTACTGCCTGTTTCTGAGTAATATTCGCCATCGGTATAACGTACAGCTGTGTAGCGCTCACCTTGGTTAACAAATTCGGCGGCTAAAATGTTGCCGGTACCAATAAATTGGCCATCAACAAACTCTTCTTCAAACATCAATGAGAAATGATCGTCTTTACGTATATCTAGAGCGAAATCGATATCCCAACCAAAAATGTTGGCAAGTTGCATAATATGGTTAGCTGATAAACCGGCGCTGGCTGCAGCGCTCCAAAAATTAGTACTAATATTGGCGGTGATGAACTTCGTTTCTAAGGTAATGGACTTAACATTGACCTTTTCTTCGAATTTATCATCAAACTTTGAAATCAATAGGGTAGAGACTTTGTCCATTTGATAACTAATTTGAGTCACTTCATCTTGGGCATCTTTAGAGACAATAATCTCTTCACCGGGCATGATTTTGAGTAAATTTTTCTTAGATACAGGCAAACGGGTAATTTGATAAACATCTTTTGGACTTAAGCCTGCTCTATTGGCTAAGCCACCAAAAGTGTCACCTTTAGCGACTTTAAAGGTTTTATGTGACAGTAAATCTGCTTCACGATAGGGTACGGCATTTTCAACATCTGCTTGGGTGGCTAATAAGCCGTCTGAGGCTGTCATTAATGGGTTTAAATCAGCAATAGGATTACTTTCTTGCGAAGGGCGAAGCTGAGCATCATTATTGCTTGCCGTTATAGTGTTTGCTGGGGCGCTGCCTCCAGGCGGGGTAGGGGTTCTAAAGGCCAGCGGTACAGAGTATTGGCTTTGTTTGTCATTGTTGCTGACATGACCTTCTTCAGACAAAGGGTCTTGGATGCCAATTCTATCGGAAATATCAACTGTACCAGTGTTAGCTTGTTTGGATGCTTGGGCATTATCAGATGGGAATAACACGATAACTATCGTGAGAATAACTAATGAACACAGTGCAATTTGGTGCACTTTAGGGAGCAATTTAAATAAAGTGATAAACTTTGCCATTGACCTAGGTACCAATTTCTCTTTTTCGTTGTAATCCCCTTAGTGTACACACTTTCAATTACTGTGGCTAACAAGTAACATAGGCGTCTTATTTTTTATCCAAGCTGCAGGAGTAGGTGCGAAATGGCTGATTTAGACCAAGTGTTAGCAGAAATTAAACGCGGTACTGACGAGATTTTAGTTGAGTCTGATCTGCTAGAAAAACTTAAAGAAGGTCGTCCTTTAAGAATTAAACTAGGTGCAGACCCAACCGCTCCAGATATTCATTTAGGTCACACGGTGATCTTAAATAAGCTACGTACCTTCCAAGAGTTAGGTCATGAGGTGATTTTCCTTATTGGTGACTTTACCGGTATGGTTGGTGATCCTAGTGGTAAAAACACCACGCGCCCGCCATTAACTCGTGAAGATGTACTGGCCAATGCTGAAACATACAAAGAGCAGGTATTTAAAATTCTTGACCCGGCAAAAACCCGCATTGAGTTTAACTCATCGTGGTTAGAGTCACTGGGCGCTGCTGGTATGATCCGTTTAGCATCACAACAAACCGTTGCACGCATGATGGAACGTGATGACTTTAAAAAGCGTTATGCTGGTGGTCAATCAATTGCAATTCATGAGTTTATGTATCCATTACTGCAAGGCTACGATTCAGTTGCATTAAAAGCTGACGTTGAATTAGGCGGAACCGATCAAAAGTTCAACCTATTAATGGGTCGTGAGTTACAAAAAGCGGAAGGGCAAAAGCCACAAACCGTGATCATGATGCCTTTATTAGTGGGTTTAGACGGCGTGAAGAAAATGTCTAAATCGGCACATAACTACATTGGTGTTAGCGAGCCTGCAAATGAGATGTTTGGCAAAATTATGTCAATCTCAGATGACCTAATGTGGAGCTACTTTGAATTGTTGTCATTCCGCCCATTGGCTGAAATTGCACAATTTAAGCAAGATGTTGAAAACGGTCAGAACCCACGTGATATCAAAATTGCCTTAGCAAAAGAAATCATCGCTCGTTTTCATGATCAAGCTCAAGCAGACTCAGCACATCAAGCCTTTATTGATCGTTTCCAGAAGGGCGCTATTCCTGATGATATCGAAGAAGTTGAGCTTGAAGCTGGCGAAGGCTTAGCGATTGCTAACTTACTTAAGAGTGCGGCACTGGTTGCTTCAACATCTGATGGCATGCGCATGATCAAGCAAGGCGCGGTTAAAATGGATGGCGAAAAGCTCACTGATACGCGTCAGGTATTTACTGCGGGTATGACCGCGGTATTCCAAGTAGGTAAGCGCAAGTTTGCTAAAGTTTCGCTTGTATAGGCAGACAATAAATTCTGATGGGGCTTAATCCCTAAAAGCAAAAAACGGCTCAATGAGCCGTTTTTTTATGGGTAAAATTTACCAAATAATGGCAATCTACACAGGTTTTTAGCGCGAGTTAACTTTATTGTGACTCAAGTTGATCGGACATGGTTTGATAGTCCATTAAGTCAACTTGTTCTGTCACCCGCTCGGTTTTCATATCGAACTTTAAGGTGGTAACACCAGGCACGGCGATTTCAATAATCTTGCCGGGTTTGCCAAATTGATCACCTGGGCCTCTAAGGTGGTAGTTACCAATGAGTACCACTAAAGAGCCAGTATTAAACATGTGCTCAATATTCAATTTATACTCAAGAACGCCATCATGGGCGCGCTGGAAAAACTCGATAATATGACGACCGCCGGTGTATTTTACATTGGCGGTTTTATCAAAAAAGACGCTTTCACGATTATAAAACTTCTTTAAAGTGCGGTAATCATGGCTGGTTAATGCTTGCATGTATTGCACTGCAAGCTGCTGCTGTTTTGGCATTTCGCCGCTATTAGCCAGGCTTGAAGTGCTCCAAATACTACTCAATAAACAGCATACTAATAAAATGAGTCGCATCTAATGGCCCTTAGTTTTTAAATCGAATGCAGGTAATGATAAATGCCAGCGAATTGCACTTAAGCGAATAATCAAGGTGCTAAACATGGCCAAAAACAGCGCGTAAGTGCTATCCATGCCAACTGCAATACTCAAGGTATAACAGATACCGCCAACAATAGAGGCAGTGGCATATATTTCGGTGCGCAGTACCATAGGCACTTGCTGGCATAATAAGTCTCGGATAATACCACCACCGACACCGGTGATTAAACCTAAGATCACCGCAGACATGCCAGATAACCCTAGTTGCAATGCTTTTTCTGCACCAATCACGGTAAACAGAGCCAAGCCAAAGGCATCGGCTATGGGGAGGGTTAACTTAGGTAATTTATGAGGTTTACGAACTAAAATGAAACAGGCAATCACGGTTGCCAAAATGACCACCACATAACTGGGGTTACTGATCCAAAACACCGGTGTTGAGCCAATAAGCGCATCACGAATACTGCCGCCACCAATGGCGGTCACTGAGGCCAAAACAATTACCCCAAATGGGTCCATTTTATGCTTACCTGCGGCTAATGCGCCTGATAAGGCAAAGACCGCGGTGCCACACAAGTCAAAAAAGTAAATCCACTCAATCATTGCTAAGCTCTTTTAAGTGGATATTGAGTGCATCGACCGAAATACGGATTTCAACTACAGATAAAATCAGTGAATAAAGTAAAAATAATAAACTCACCCCAAATACCATTGAGCCGATATCAAACAGCCCCAAATAAATAAAAATCATGCTAATGACACAGATGGCAAAACTGATGACGCCTGCTTCTTGCATGCGTCTAATAATCTTAATGCGCTGACGAAGGTTTTTAATTTGTTCGCTATTAATTGGCTTACCTGAGGAGCTTAAGTTTCTGATTAAAGCTGCTAATGCGAAAAAACGGTTAGTGTAAGCTAACAACAATAATGAAATAGCTGGGAATAACAAACCTGGGGTCGTTAAAGATATTTGCAGATTATCTAACAAAAGGAGTCGCCTCTACATCAAACAACAAAAATGACTAAGCTGGGTATAATAACCTTTTTATAATAAAGTTACATCGCTTGAAACCACCTTAATGCGGTCCACAAAATCGGAATGGCAATGGTAAAACAAATCCAAAAGCTGATTGCCCATGATGTCAAGCTGATCGCGTTGCGGATATCTTGAGTAAGCGGCATTCTTGATGGGTTTATCTTGCTTAATTCAACTCGTTGCAATTGGTGTTTTAAGATAAATTTTTGCGGCCCGCCTAACTCCACTTCCAACACTTTACTGCCAATGTATAAGCTTGAGTAACCGAACACTCCAGCTGTATGAGCTGGCTGTTTAACTAATGCTGATACGTTTTTTAATTTGCCTTGCAAAATTAAAGTCAGATTCCACAGTAAACTGGGGATAGCAAAAATTATTTGGTTGAGGGCATAAATAGGGGCGCTGAAGTAGCGGTATTGCGGCACGTAATTAGGCCAGCAATGTTCTAATTGACGTAGCAAATGGATAAATAACACCAAGGGGGCACCGCCAATGGCAAAAAATAAGATGGTGGCGACAGTGCCATAACTTGGGCTGATTAATAGCCTTTCAATGGTGGCTTTACAAATACCGACTTCTGACAAACTATCAGTTTGCTGAATTAGCCATGGGCTCAGTAACTTTTTGGCTCGTTGTTTATCATTAAGCTTTAGGGAGTTTACAACGTCATTCGCGACGGGTCTAAAGCCTGCGTCACTGATGCAAAAATACACTAATAAAAAGTCAAAAAACCAAGGGTACACTGCCAGCGACAAGATAAAGTAGACGCTAAACCACAGTGGTAAAATCAGTAACAGTGTTGCGAGTAGGCCGGCGGTAACTTGCTGTTGAGAAGAACGCTGTGGATGGTTAACTTTCGCGCTTAATTTATTAGCCAGTAGCTGAAAAAAAACAATTGGCTGCAAATGTCTAGGTATTGGCGCCACTCTAGAAATGAGCAACGCCATAAAAAGCACCAGACAGTTGGCTAGAAAACTACCATCAACCGTAATGAGCTGTTGGTAAAAAGAACTATCAAACAATGTCATAGCACCTTATTAGTCCACATCCACAGTGTTAACCCTATTGGCAGAACGACATCATTTTGCTGCCAATAACGGCTAAATTAAATTACCTTGGGCTTCTTTATAGGTTTTTTAGTAATGCAATGACCATTAGTGCTGAGTAATGACCTGCTTTTACAATGTAGGAATCAAAATCAACAGGCGAGTCGTTGTTAGCATTATCTGATAATGAGCGGATGACAACAAACGGCACCTTAAATTGATGACAAACTTGCGCAATCGCAGCGGCTTCCATTTCACATGCCGCCATAGTTGGGAAGTTAGCCAGCATCACTTTTGTGCGTTCAGGATCGCAAATAAAGCTATCACCCGTGGCGATTAAACCTTCAATCACCTTAGCTTCACCTAATGATGAAATAGCCGCTTTTGCAGCAGTGACTAACTTTTCATCAGGGATGAAAGCAGCAGGCTGCGATGCCATTTGACCAATTTCATAACCAAAGGCGGTTACATCAACATCGTGATGACGTACTTCAGATGAAATAACAATATCGCCAATATTTAAACTGTCAACAAATCCACCTGCAGAGCCAGTGTTAATCACAGCGTCAACCTTAAAGTTGTTGATAACTAATGTGGTTGCAACGCTGGCTGCGACTTTACCAATGCCTGAACGGGTGACGACAACATCTTTACCTGAAAGTTGTCCTTCAACGAATTCGATTCCCGCTACAGTTGAGTGTACTGGATTGGTCATTGATTCAATTAGGTGAGCAACTTCAGGTTCCATTGCACCGATAATAGCGATTTTCATAATTAGCGTCTCAAACAGTTCATTTAAATAATGGCGGCTAATATAGCACAAAAGCAAACAGGGAATGAGCAGTGTAGTAGCAATTTCAGCAAATAAAAAAGCGCATCAAAAGATGCGCTTTAAGAGCTTTTCTATCACAAGTTTTGCTATTAATCAGCCCAAGCTGTGTTATTGACCGCGGCTTGTCAGTGGCTGCAAAAGTGAGTTATGCGTCTTCAAAAGCGTTTAAAATCCCTTGAGCTGCATCGCGGCCTTCAGCAATAGCGGTAACGACTAAGTCTGAACCACGTACCATATCACCACCGGCAAACACTTTCGGGTTGGTTGTTTGGAAAGGGTTATCGTCAAACTTACTGGCTTTTACTAAACCCCATTCATTGGTTTCAATGCCAAAGTCGCTAAACCAAGCTGCAGGGCTGGCTTGGAAACCAAAGGCAATGATAATGGCATCAGCTTCAAGGGTTTGCTCACTACCGGCAATGACTTCAGCTTTTTGACGACCAGATTCATCGGCTTCGCCCATTTGAGTTTCTACACACTCAATGCCTGTGACTATGCCATCTTGCTCTTTGATTGCCACCGGTTGACGGTTAAATAAGAAGTTGACGCCTTCTTCGCGGGCATTTTGCACTTCACGGCGAGAGCCTGGCATGTTTGCTTCATCACGACGATAAGCACAAGTGACGCTTTTAGCCCCTTGGCGCACAGCAGTGCGGACACAATCCATAGCTGTATCACCACCGCCTAATACCACCACGTTTTTACCTTCAAGGCTTAAATATGGGTTTTCAGAGCATTCAGTGCCCATTAAATGATGAGTATTACCAATCAAGTAAGGCAGTGCTTGAATGACACCTTGACTGTCTTCACCGGGTAGGCGAGCTTTCATTGCTGTGTAGGTACCCATGCCGAGGAACACAGCATCATAACCATCTAGCAGGCTTTGAAAGGGAATGTCTTTACCAACGGTAACGCCCATTTTAAATTCAATGCCCATACCTTCAAGTACACTACGTCGGGTGGCCATAACCTCTTTATCAAGCTTGAAAGATGGAATGCCATAAGTCAGCAAACCACCAATCTGTGGGTATTTATCATATACCACAGCTTTAACACCGTTACGACTTAAGATATCAGCACAACCAAGGCCCGCTGGCCCTGCACCAATAATTGCCACGCGCTCTTTGCGTGGCTTCACTTTTGTCATATCGGGTCGCCATCCCTGGCTGATTGCAGTATCGGTAATGTATTTTTCAACATTACCAATGGTGACTGCGCCGAAATCATCATTGAGGGTGCAAGCCCCTTCACATAGACGATCTTGAGGGCACACTCTGCCACATATTTCTGGCAAGGTATTGGTTTCATGAACCAAATCTGCCGCTTCTAGAATACGACCTTGTTCGGCCAGTTTTAGCCAATTAGGAATGTAGTTATGCAGTGGACACTTCCACTCGCAATAAGGATTACCACAATCTAAACAACGGTCTGCCTGCTCAGCCACTTGAGGCTGAGAAAACGGCTGATAAATCTCAATAAATTGAGTTGAACGTTTCGAAGCGGCGTGTTTAGTTGGATCTTTACGATCGACTTCTATAAATTGAAAATCATTACTCATCTTAATTTACCCCGCCTTTACTGCAAGTTCCGGGCTTTTTTGCTCAATTTTGAGCAAGTCAGCAACGGCAATGTTCTTCGGCTTCACTAATACAAAACAATCTAACCAGTTCTCAAAATCACTTAAGATCATTTTGGCATGCTCACTGCCAGTGGCGCTTGCATGCTCTTCAATCAAGCCTTTAAGGTGTTGCTGCTGTATTGTTGATTCTAGTTTTTGGGTATCAACAAGCTCAGTATTAACTCGGCGACTAAAGTGATTAAAGCGATCAAAGATATAAGCAAAACCACCCGTCATACCTGCGCCGAAGTTAACCCCTGTTTTACCAAGAACAACTACGATGCCGCCAGTCATGTACTCACAACCGTTGTCACCCACACCTTCAACCACAGCTACGGCGCCAGAGTTACGAACCCCAAAACGCTCGCCAGCTTGACCTGCAGCATAAACTCGGCCGCCAGTTGCACCATATAGACAGGTATTACCCATAATGGCACTGCGCTCACTTTGGAATGGGCTGCCAACAGGAGGATGGATAATAATCTTACCGCCAGACATGCCTTTACCGACATAGTCATTAGCATCACCAATTAGCTCTAAATCTAACCCCGGGCTATTCCATACCCCAAAGCTTTGACCTGCACTGCCGTTAAATTGCAGTGTGATAGGTGATTTAGTGCCTTCTTTACCAATGTTGGTGGCAATAAAACCTGATAATGTCGCGCCGATTGAGCGGTCGGTATTGTTAATGGCATATTGCTTGGTTAACGCCTCACCGGCTAATACCGCTTGGGCTGTGTCTGAAACAATTTGTAGATTTAACTCACCTTTATCAGAAGGCGGGTTTAACTCTTTCCAAGTTATAGCACTTCCGTCAGCGACTTTTGGCTGATATAAAATTGGCGCTAAATCGAGTCCTAACTGCTTGGCTGTTTGGCCTTCAAGGGCATATAACCAATCAGTACGGCCGACTAAATCTTTAAATTTAGCAACGCCTAATTTTGCCATCCATTCACGGACTTCTTGAGCGACAAACTCAAAGTAAGTAATTACTCGCTCTGGCAAGCCATGATAATGCTTGTCACGTAAGTTTTTATCTTGGGTTGCTACACCGGTAGCGCAGTTGTTTAGATGACAAATACGCAGATATTTACAACCTAAAGCAATCATAGGTACGGTACCAAAGCCAAAGCTTTCTGCACCTAACAACGCGGCTTTAATGATGTCTTGACCGGTTTTTAAGCCGCCATCGACCTGTAAGCGAATTTTATGACGCAAACCATTCTCAACCAGTGATTGATGCACTTCCGCAAGGCCAAGCTCCCATGGTGAGCCAGCATATTTAACTGACGTAATTGGACTGGCACCAGTACCGCCATCGTAACCTGATATGGTGATCATATCGGCGTAAGCTTTCGCAACACCCGTTGCGATGGTGCCAACGCCCGGCTCAGATACCAGTTTCACTGACACTAAAGCTTTAGGGTTGATTTGCTTTAAATCGAAAATCAGCTGGGCTAAATCTTCGATAGAATAAATGTCATGATGCGGCGGTGGCGAAATTAAGGTAACCCCAGGGCGCGCATGACGAAGACCAGCGATTTCAACACTCACTTTATGGCCAGGTAACTGACCACCTTCACCGGGTTTTGCCCCTTGAGCGACTTTAATTTGCAATACATCAGCATTAACAAGGTAGTGGGCTGTAACGCCAAAACGGCCAGAGGCAATTTGCTTAATCGCTGAGTTACGTTCGCTATTGAAACGACTTGGGTCTTCACCACCTTCACCAGAATTTGAACGGCCACCAATGCGGTTCATAGCAACGGCTAAGGCTTCATGGGCTTCCGGACTTAATGCGCCGATACTCATTGCAGCGCTATCAAAACGTGGGAATAAGTTTCCGGCAGCTTCAACATTTGACTCGTCAATGGCCGCATTTGTGCCTTTAATGCCAATTAAGTCACGTAAGGTCGCAATAGGGCGGTCATCGACTAACGCTGCAAATTTCTTATATTTAGGGTAATCCTGATCTTTAAGACTTTGCTGTAACGTATTGACGACATCGGGGTTGAAACTATGATACTCGCCGCCTTCAACATACTTTAATAAACCGCCTTGTGGCAGTGGTATGTGAGCGCGAAACGCTGCAGTATGAAGCACTTTTTGATCGGTAGCTAAATGTTCAAAGCTTGCACCTTCAATACGGCTAATCACGCCTTTAAAGCACAATTCAATTACATCTGAAGATAAACCAATGGCTTCAAATTGCTGGCTACAACGGTAAGAGCCTACAGTACTGATCCCCATTTTCGACATGATTTTACGCAGGCCTTTTTCAATACCTTGGCGGAAGTTCAACATCAAGATACTGTCATCTTCTACTTGATGTTTCTTTGCCATGGCTGAAATAGACTCATAAGCCAGATAAGGGTAAATCGCTGTCGCGCCAAAACCTAATAGCACGGCAAAGTGATGTGGGTCGCGCGCTGATGCAGTTTCAACAATAATGTTGGTGTCACAACGTAAGCTTTGATCAACAAGGCGTTGCTGCACCGCGCCCACAGCCATAGCGGCAGGGATCACTTGAACATTTTTAGCGGCGGCTCTGTCTGACAGGATTAGTAAGGTTGTGCCACTTCTTGCTAAACGCTCAGCTTCATCGGTAATGCGCTCGATAGCTTGCTTTAAGTTTTCGTGGGCGTCGTAGTTTAAATCAATAGTATTCGCACGGTAGTAACTGCTATCAAGACCAAGTAACTGATTAAAATCACTAAAAAGTAAAACGGGTGATTCAAACATCACTCGATAAGCCACGCCGGTTGTTTCGCAAAATAAGTTTTGCTCGCGCCCAATACAGGTGGTTAACGACATCACATGTTTTTCACGTAATGGATCAATAGGCGGGTTGGTGACTTGTGCAAACTTTTGACGGAAATAGTCATACAGTGAGCGAGATTTTTTCGACAATACCGCCATTGGAGTATCATCACCCATTGAGCCAGTAGCTTCTTCACCTTTACTTGCTAGCACCCAAATAACTTGCTCTAACTCTTCACGGCTGTAACCAAATTGCTTTTGATACTGAAGTAACACATCAGCACTAAAATTACTGGCGCCTTGTTGAGCGGCATCAATTTTGGTCGCAGGTTTTAAGGTGCGGCTATTTTTAGCCATCCATTCTTTGTATGGGTGGCGACGTTTTAAGTCATTATCGATTTCAAATGACGAATACAAACGGCCATTCATGGTATCGAGTACTAATAATTCGCCAGGGCCAACACGGCCTTTTTCTACCACTTCATCGGCAGAATAATCCCAAATACCCACTTCTGATGCCAGTGTTAGGATGCGATCCTTGGTTATAACGTAGCGAGAAGGGCGTAGGCCGTTCCGGTCTACGGCGCAGGCAGCATGGCGGCCATTGCTCATTACGATGCCAGCAGGGCCGTCCCACGGCTCCATATGCATCGAGTTGAAATCATAAAATGCTTTCAACTCATCATCCATTTCAGGATTACTTTGCCAGGCTGGTGGTATAAGTAAGCGCATAGCACGGTATAAATCCATGCCACCGGCTAATAGCATTTCCAGCATATTATCCAATGATGATGAATCAGAGCCAGTTTCATTAACAAAAGGCGCGGCTTGTTGTAAATCAGGCAATAGCGGTGAATTAAATTTATAAGCACGGGCTCTGGCCCATTGGCGGTTACCGGTAATGGTATTGATTTCACCATTATGTGCTAAAAATCTAAATGGCTGCGCTAATGGCCACTTCGGCGAGGTGTTAGTTGAAAAGCGCTGATGGAATAAGCAAATGGTGCTTTTGAGACGAATATCGGCTAAGTCAGAATAAAATGCTGGCAAGTCTGCAGGCATCATTAAGCCTTTATAGACAATAACCTCACCCGATAAGCTGGCAACATAGAAGTCGCTATCATCGATGATTTGCTGTTCAAGACGGCGTCTGGCCATATAAAGCCGACGTTCTAAATCTTTTTCACGCCAGCCCACAGGGGCATTAATTAACACTTGGTAAATTTGTGGCAGGCTTTTGCGGCCAATCTCACCCAGTACATCAGGGTTTACAGGCACCTTTCTCCAACCGGCAACACTTAAGGTTTCACGCTGGAGTTCTTTTTCTAAAATGGCTTTTGCGGTTTCAGCTTTGACTGGATCTTGGCTGAGAAATAGCATGCCCACTGCAAACTTGCGGCTAAGGTGCCAATCATTTTCAGTTGCAATGGCTGCAAAAAAGTCTTTCGGCATCGACATTAATAGTCCACAGCCATCACCTGTGCGACCGTCTGATGCTATCCCACCACGGTGTTTCATTCTATCCAAACCGTGAATAGCAGTACGGACAATACGATGGCTAGCATCGCCATCCATTTGGGCTATTAAACCAAATCCACAATTGTCCCGCTCAAAACTGGGATGATATAAGCTCATACAAAAACTCCCTAAACCTAACTTAATACGACTCGGATAATGCGGAGAAGTTCTCATAGATATGCACCCGAACCACCCAAATTAGCTTGATAATGGATAAAGGTCAAACTTAAATTACTCAACAAAATGAATTGTTACTGTTATTACAAATGTTATAAAAAAGCTACCTTACGTTAACGTAAGATGTTTTTTTGTTCGTATAACCTTATGAATAAAAAGAATTTTAAAATTACAAAATTGTCACTTTTACTTTTGGTTAACATTTGGTGTTGATTGATATTGATTTATGGATAGTGAATTTATTTTCAAGTACAGTTTGAACAGGTAAATTGCCTTAAATGATTATTTATTCAATTAATTTGACTAAGAGTTGTAACTGCCAAGTTCAAAAATGTGCCCTTTGTCACTGTGTGAATATAAATTAATCGATTTATTTACTGTTTTTTTGATGTGGCACTAAGTTTTTATCTGTCAGAGCCTGTATTGTCTGCCACTTTTTGCCGTCAGGAGCAATTGTGGGTTTAGATGATTTTGTAAATACCTTCGGTGCAGTATGTAAGCAGCAATATGGCGGCAGAATTAAAAAGCTGACAATTGATGCTAAGTTCACTTGCCCAAATCGAGATGGAACCTTAGGTAAAGGCGGCTGCACTTTCTGTAATGTGTCGTCCTTTAGTTATGAGCAAGGCACTGAAGCCAGTATCTCTGAGCAATTAAAGCAAGGTAAGCAGCGCTCGCTAAATGATAGTGCCAAATATATTGCTTATTTTCAGGCTTATACGAGTACCTATGATGAGTATCAGGTGCTAAAGACGAAGTATGATGAGGCCATTAAAGATTCAGATATTGTTGGCTTACATATTGGTACCCGCCCGGATTGTGTACCAGATGATATTTTAGATTTGTTAGTCAGTTATCAAGATAAGGGGACTGAAGTCTGGCTTGAGCTTGGCTTACAAACTTCAAACAATGACACCTTAAAGCGCATTAACCGTGGTCATGACTTTGCTTGTTATCAAGATACAGTGCAGCGCGCTCGAAAACGTGGCATTAAAGTCTGTGCTCATTTGATCCTTGGCTTGCCCGGTGAAGACTATAGTGATTACTTGCGCAGTTTGAACAGTGTCATTGAAACCGGAGTTGATGGCATTAAACTGCATCCATTACATATAGTAGAAGGGAGTGTAATGGCTAAGACATGGCGTCATAAAGGGATGGCATTACTCACAAAAGAAGACTACGCCAACTATGCCAGTGAGCTTATTCGTCATACACCTAAAGATATTATTTTTCACAGAGTCACAGCTTATGCTAAAAAACCGCTATTACTGGCGCCTGATTGGTGCGGTTATCGATGGGAAGGCTTAGTGGCTATCGTGCAAAATTTAGCGGCTAACGGTGGACAAGGGCACTATTTGTCAGCCCAAAAAAACTAAAACTCAATCTTTAACTGCAATTTATGAAAGTTTATTCACTTACTTTATAAAGTTTTTTTAACAGCTTGTTAAAATACTGTGCTCAATTGCCAGAAATTAGACTTGAAAAGCTTTGTTTAGTTGCATAGGGGATTTTAGCGAGTATTATAAATTCAATTTTAAAGTTATGAATTGATTAAGAGGTGCCGAGATGGCCACAGTTGAGTTAGAGTCTGTATTGGATCTCAATACGTTAGAGCAATATTGTAGTGCTATTGGTGCTGGAACTTTATTAAAAAGTGTCGTGTTATTTGAGCAGCTAATGCCTGAATATTTAGGAAGCCTCATTAAAGCGAATGAAGCGAATGACAAAGATACCCTTTGTGCTGAAGCGCATAAATTTAAAGGTGCTGCAGGTTCTGTTGGATTAAAGCGTATTCAGCAATTTGCACAGCTTGTTCAACATGGCGAAGAGCCAGCTTGGGATACTGAGCATGATAAATGGTTAGGTCAAATCGTTGAGCATGCAGGTTCAGATCTACAGCAATTAAAAGAATTTTTAGAAGCAAAAGCTTAATTGCTTTTGACTTTTAAAAGCCCCGCAAGGGGCTTTTTTTTGCCTTTAAAAAAGTAACAGCATTAAATTTGCTGATTATGCGGACTAGATCCAGCTTAATTTATTGTTATTTATGTTTAGTTAATTCATTATTTGAATGACATCATCTTATGGTAATCGATTAAATGAAAAACCTGCCAAGCCTTAAAAATCTATTTTATTTAGTGAATTTGCATCAAGAGCAAAACTTTAACCGAGCGGCAAAGTCTTGCTTTGTTAGTCAGTCGACTCTTTCAAGTGGGATTCAAAACCTTGAAGAGCAATTGGGATATCAGCTTATCGAGCGTGATCATAAATCATTTATGTTCACAGCCATTGGTGAAGAGGTGGTTGATAGAGCGAGAAAATTATTGACGGATGTTGATGATCTTGTCGAATTAGTCAAAAACCAAGGTGAACCAATGACAGGTGAAATCCGCTTAGGTTGTATTCCGACCATAGCGCCTTTTTTATTGAGTCGAGTGGTAAAACAGTGCCAAGCTGATTATCCCCAATTGAGTTTATTGCTAAGGGAAGACACCACAGAAAGTTTGTTAGCATCACTGGGAAAAGGTGAGCTGGATTTACTTATTTTAGCTTTGCCTGTGGATACTACAGGTTTTCATAGTATGAAAGTGGGCATTGACCCGTTCAAAATGGTGGTTCATCAGGAACTATCTAATGGGATCCATGTGCCTATTGATTATCAACAAATGCCCGATGAAAGTATTTTCTTACTGCAAAGTGAGCATTGTATTACTGGCCATGCGATTACGGCTTGCCAATTAGGCAATAGTGCTAAGATTAACCCCTTTGCCGCCACGAGTTTACATACTCTGGTGCAAATGGTGGATAGTAAGTTAGGAACGACCTTTTTACCGCAAATGGCCATTGATGCTGGTATTTTGAATGACACTGAACTTCAGATTATGACACCGCCTGGTGAAGCGCCATATCGTGATATTGGATTGGTTTGGCGACAAACCACTAGTCGTATTTCAACCTTTAGAACCTTAGGCTTGATGCTAGAAGGCTTATTGCAAAAGCAGTAATCAAGCTGGCAACGGTTTATCTTGTTTGGTGTTGTTTCATTAAGGGGTTATTTTCGGAGCTACACCAAATACTTCAATTTCGTGTTTTTTACCTTTTAGCATCATTGCACCTAAATCAGTTAAATCGTATTGGCTGGTTTGACGTTCTAAACGGTGGGCGACTTCACCGGAGATCAACATTCTCTGACCTAAAGGGTTACACTGATCTTGAAGCCTTGCGAGGGTATTGAGTACATCGCTAAAGTAGCTAATTTCTTGCTTATGAACGCCAACTACGGCAGCGACAACCTGACCACAATGGGCAGCAGCTTTAAATTTGGGTACAAAACCATAATGTTCTTCAAAGTAAGCGCGATGCCAGTTTAACTGTTGGCTGAATTCATAATAGATATTCATACAGCGATCTTCTTTAACACCTTCATCTAACGGCCAATGAATTAATACGGCATCACCCATATAACGGTAAATTTCGGCTTCATTATTGGTTACTGTATCTGCCAGCATGCTAAAACTATCTTGGATTAGACGACTGAAACGGTAATCACCTAATGTTTCTGCATGAGCGGTAGATGACACCATATCCACAAATAAAAATAGTCGGTGTTCATAACGTGGCTGGTGGTATTTACCTAAACCTATGTTAAGTAACACTCTTGGGCCTACAAGTAGCGCCATTTGTTCAATAAAGGCTAAGCCGACGCGTACCACGGCGAGATAAATCACTAAGGCCTGAAATGCTGGGCTGTATAAAATATGCGCAGTAAGCATTTGCCTTAGTGATACTAAATGGTTTTCTATGGCCCACATGTTTAAAAATTGGGTGACATAAGCCAGCGTCATGGCACCGAGTAGTAAAAATAGGCCTTTAAATATGACTGAAAAAATATAGGGCAGGCGGCTGATGGCGCTAAAATCGGCAATAAGGTTAGACATCCAATGCAGGCAGCCGAATACGAAGCCCATAAAAATAGCTAGCGTTGCTAAGTCTATTTTTCCGATGGCCCATTGAGGTAAATCAGGAGTTTGTGAATATCGGAAAAAGACAAATGCGCTCATGGCAATACACCATGCTAAAATCGCAAATAATAGCTTTCTTGTCTGACGACGTACTTTCACAGGATTATATCGAGTCCGTTGATATTTTAAGACAGGCTAGTTTATAGAAAATTCCCATACTTGTCATAGTGGTATTTACAATAGTTTTAATAAAAAGCCTTTATATTTACAGTTTGTAACGCTAACTAAATGCATTTGTTAGTATTTGGTGGGTAAAGTTGATCTTTAAATAGAAACCTCGGGGATTAGAGAGCTTAATCAGACCGTCTTCGGCAATTGACTCAGTTAATGCTTGGCTATTGGCTGCCTTTGGTCTTAGTTGTAATACTTCACCATGACGAGCGGTGATTTGCTCTACTTTTCCTATGGCAATTAATTCCATTATCTCTTCCCAGTCTTGCTTTAACTGGACATATTGTTGTTGATTGGGTTGCCATAATACTGGTGAGCCTATTTTTCGCTCAGCGACAGGGATACTTCTTTCACCCTGAATGGGGATCCACAGCACGTGTTGTAATTTATGATAAACCACACTGTCTTCCCAAGTGAGCCCTTGAATATTGGTCAGTGGGGCAACGGTGACATAGGTTGTTTCTATTGGTTTACCCTGTTTATCAATTGGAATGGTTTTTAACTCAATCCCCAAATGAAGAAAGTCTTGCTGTGGTTTTGAGCCTGCCGTTGCCCCTAGCTCCATTTCAATCAGTTGTCCTACCCAGCCTTTGTCTCTTCTTAAGTTTTCTGGCACGTTTACGCCATGCTCTTTTGCTATGTCACCTAAACTGACACCAGCCATGTCATAGGCTCTTTGCATCAATTCATCGATTGAGTTTGGTGGGGTATTCATCATGGAGCAATGTCTTACTTTTAAAAGTTCGCGTGTATTAAAGTGTACTGTTTTATCGATTATTTTAAAATGACAACTACTGGTTGTTTTTTGAGCGCCTTGACAGGTTAAAGTTATCCAAGGTTTTGCAGTAATATATTGCTTTGTTTATTAACGACTTTTATGAATGCTGGTGAGTTTGTTTGACCATTTTATAAAGTTACACTCCTTTTGCTCCACTATTTCACACACACTTATCCACAGAATGAATGAATAACTTTAATTTGTTTATGCTTAGCGGATATTTTTTTGACAGTCAATGGTGAAAAATAGCTTTATTTTGATATTTATAAAATAAATATGTTGTTTTTTGTGTATAACTTATTTCGCCTGTATGGCCACAATTAATAATTACCTTTGCTGTTTAAAAAGTGACCTCTTGTGTGGTTTAATTATAAGTTAACAATGCTGCAAAAGGTCAAGTTGTTGTATTGGTTTGTTTTTTTACTGTTGATTTGGTTTTGTTAACGACAGTGGTTGTCACTGTAATTTGGCCTGTTTAGAGTTATTTTAGAGTTTCAAACAGAGATATCCACAGATTTTGTGGATAATAATGATAACTAAGGTCATCATCTGTTGATAAAAGTTGCTAAGGGCTTATTTTATCCAAGTGTTCTATTGAAATAGTCGTTTGCCCGTAGGCGAGCTTTATGAAACAATCTAGTCATTAATTTGTAGTGAAATTGGAGTCCATGTGATTGATAGCGACGGCTTTCGCGCAAATGTGGGCATTATTATCTGTAACAAATATGGTCAAGTAATGTGGGCCAGACGGTTTGGACAACATTCATGGCAATTTCCTCAAGGCGGTGTAGATGATGGTGAAACCCCAGAACAAGCCATGTACCGAGAATTGTATGAAGAAGTCGGTCTTAAACCTGAAAATGTGCAAATTTTAACGTCAACACGTTCATGGCTGAGATATCGTTTGCCTAAGAGGTTAATTAGGCAAGAAAGTAAACCAGTTTGTATTGGTCAAAAACAAAAGTGGTATCTATTACAACTGAAAGGCAGTGACGACACGATTAATTTGAATTCCTGTGGTCATCCAGAGTTTGATGATTGGCGTTGGGTGAATTATTGGTATCCAGTCAGACAAGTCGTTTCTTTTAAGCGTGATGTTTACCGTAAAGTTATGAAGGAGTTTTCCTCTATTACATTGGCATTTCAAGGCCGCGAGCCTAGCCGAAAAAGAGGCCGTTATAGAAATTAGCTGATCAAAAAAGGATGTGAAGCAGTGCTAAATACGCTTAGGGATATTACACAGTCTGTCGCCAGTGCTAATAGCTTAGAGACGGCATTGTCATTATTGGTTTCCCAAACCAAGTTGGCAATGCAAACGCACTGCTGTTCTATTTATATTCTTGAACAGCAACAATTGGTGCTTTCTGCTACAGAGGGCCTTGCACCTAATTCCATCAATCGTGTCAAAATGCCTTTATCTGAAGGCTTAGTGGGCTTAGCGGCAGAAAAAGAAGAAGCTGTTAACCTTGCCGATGCAAAATCACACCCCAGATTTAAACTATTTCCTGAAGTTGAAGAAGAAGAGTACCGCGCATTTCTGGCAGTACCTATAATCTTTCAAAAACAGGTTGTCGGCGTCATTGTGGTGCAGCAACCGCAGCCGAGACAGTTTAGTGAAAATGAAGAAGCCTTTTTGATGACTTTGGCGGCCCAACTAGCGGTTGTGGTACGTAATTTGAAAAACAAAGCTGCGATCAGTAATGTTCAACAACAAGTCGTCTTCAAAGGTACTTCAGCGTCAAAAGGTATCGCCATTGCTGATGGCTTTGTGCTTGGTGGTGCTATCTCTCTCGATCAGCCCGAAGAACAAGCCACAGACTTAGCAACAGAAATTCAGCGTCTAAAAGCTGCTATGCAACGCTGTAGTGATATTATCAGCACTTTATCCCAACGTTTTGATCGTGAAAATGTAGATGATGTGGCCTCTATTTTTTCTGCTTTACAATTACTGTTAGGTGAAGCCAGTCTTGGTGGCGAGTATCTACGGGAAGTGAATTTAGGTTGGCAAGCCGAATCTGCCGTTAGCCGGGTGTCTAAACGCTATATTGAGCAGTTTATCGCGATGGAAGACCCGTATTTAAAAGAGCGGGCCAGTGATATTCGTGAATTAGGCCAAAAAGTTTTACGCCAATTAATCGAACCAGACAAAATAGAACTCGCACCTGATAAATCGGTCATACTGGTGGCGAAAGAGGTTGATGCCACATTATTAGCAGAGTTTCCTCGAGGAAAACTTGCAGGAATAGTCACAGAACTTGGCGGGGTAAATGCCCACGCAGCAATATTGGCAAGAGCCTTGGGTGTGCCAGCAATTGTTGGTGTTGATCAGGTTTTATCTGCAGATGTTGACAATAAAAAGTTAGTGCTAAATGCCAATAGCGGCCAATTATTAATTTCGCCATCTGATGCCATTATTCATGAATATCTTTGCTTAATTTCTGAGAGTAAAGCTCAGCAACGACAATTTTCTGCTGAAATATCCTTACCCGCTGAAACCTTAGACGGTCAAAGAATACAGCTTTATTTGAATGCCGGTTTATTAAGTGGTTTAAGCACCGATATGGCAGAAGGCGCTGATGGTATTGGACTGTACCGCACTGAAATTCCCTTTATGCTGCATCAACGCTTTCCCAGTGAACTTGAGCAAGTTCAAGTTTATAAACAAGTGCTATCGGCAGCGCGAGACAGACCTGTGGTGATGCGCACCCTTGATGTGGGCGGTGATAAACCATTGCCTTATTTTCCTATCACAGAAGATAATCCTTTTTTAGGCTGGCGTGGCATCCGCTTATCTTTAGATCATCCAGAACTGTTTTTAATGCAATTACGCGCGATGTTGACAGCCAATGCTGACTCTTCACAATTGCAGATATTGTTGCCTATGGTCAGTAATTTAGACGAAATCGATCGAACATTACTTTACCTAGAACAGGCATATTCAGAGCTGACTGAAGAGCTCGCAAGAGAAATACCCAAACCTAAAATAGGGGTAATGCTTGAAGTCCCATCTTTGCTTTTCCAATTAGAAGATGTGGCTAAAAGAGTTGATTTTGTTTCTGTAGGTAGTAATGACTTAACCCAGTATTTGCTTGCGGTGGATAGAAATAACCCCAGTGTCAGTTCATTATTTGATAGTTTTCACCCTGGCGTATTAAGGGCGCTAAAATGGACTATTACTGACTGTAACCGTTTTCAGCTTGATGCCAGTATTTGCGGTGAACTTGCTGGCGAGCCCATGGGCGCCTTATTGTTAGTGGCTATGGGCTACGAAAAACTCAGTATGAACCAAGGCAGTATTGCGCGGATAAACTATCTACTTAGACGGATTAACAAAGCTGAACTTGAGCGATTACTAGACCAGGTATTAAGCTTGTCTAATGGTGAGCAAGTCAGGCAATTATTGAATCAATATTTGCAACAGCGTAATTTGCTGTCGATTTTAGACTAATGACAGGCCAACGTGACGCTTATTGCAGTAATTTCAAATCAGCAATTTAAAATCAGCAAGTTGAAATAAAAATACTGAAGCAAAGTTAGTTAATTAAACAAGTTGATAAAAGCAACTTGGCTAAGTCAATTTACACATTTTTCATTGTTAGGGCTGTACGTTGGACAATATATTGTTAGTTTTTTCACTTTGCTTGTTATTAGGCGCAGTGGTTGGATTTTTTGCTGGTTTGTTAGGCATAGGTGGCGGGCTTATTATTGTACCGGCACTGATTTATTTACTGCCCTGGATAGGCATAGAGTCCAGCCAACTCACCCATGTAGCCATTGCCACCTCGTTAGCCTCAATTATTATGACCTCGTTTAGCTCTGCTATTGCCCATCATAGACACGGTAATATCCCTTGGGAGCTTTTTAAGCCCATGTTGCCGGGTATTGTGGTTGGTGCGTTAGCATCGGCTTTTATCTCAGAACAAATAGCAGCCAATGTATTACAGCAGGCTTTCTCGATATTTGTCACAGTGATGGCAATACAAATGGCATTTCCATTAAAACCCAAAGCCGTAGCGAAAGTGCCAAGTTTTAAGCTGATGTTTATCGTTTCAATGCTAATAGCTGTTGTTGCCGGCTTAATGGGCATTGGCGGCGGGGTACTGCTGGTGCCTTTCTTGTGCTATTGCGGTTTACAAATGCGTCAAGCGGTTGGCTTTGCGTCGGTAACAGGTTTTTTAATCGCGATAGCGGGTACTGCGGGCTATGTTATTGCCGGATTAAATGCCACTGACTTACCCACTTGGACAGTCGGTTATATTTATATTCCCGCATTAGTGGGGATCATCATTACCTCTATGCTTATTGCACCTTTAGGGGTAAAGGCCGCCAGTATTTGGCCAACGCCGATACTGAAAAAGATATTCGCAGTTTTGCTGATGGTAATAGGTTTAAAGCTCGCGCTTTCTGCTTAAAAAAATTACACTAGCCACGAGTTTTGATAATTAATATTCTGCAAATAACAAACGTTTTAATAATAGGACAATAAAATGCGTCAGTATTTAGATCTCTGCAACCACATCGTTGAAAACGGCCACTGGATTGAAAATAAACGTACAGGTAAGCGCTGTTTAACGGTGATCAATGCAGATTTACAATACGATGTTGCCAATAATCAATTTCCCATTATTACGACTCGTAAAAGCTTCTGGAAGGCTGCAATTGCTGAGCTTATTGGCTACATTCGTGGTTACGATAATGCCGCAGATTTTCGCGCCATCGGCACTAAAACCTGGGATATGAACGCCAATGACAACCAAAGTTGGTTAAACAATCCACACCGCAAAGGTGAGGATGATATGGGCCGAGTATACGGAGTGCAAGGAAGACGCTGGCAAAAACCTTGTGGTGGAAGCGTTGATCAGCTTGCTAAAATTGTCGATAACTTATCTAAAGGGGTTGACGATCGTGGTGAGATTATCACTTTCTATAATCCTGGTGAGTTTGACATGGGCTGCTTAAGACCTTGTATGCATACTCATACTTTTTCGCTTCTCGGTGATACCCTTTACCTAACAAGCTATCAGCGTTCATGTGATGTGCCTTTGGGGCTTAACTTTAATCAAATTCAGGTGTACACCTTTTTAGCACTAATGGCGCAGATCACTGGAAATAAGCCAGGTCTGGCTTATCACAAGATCATTAATGCGCACATTTATGAAGATCAACTTGAATTGATGAAAACTGAGCAACTTGTCCGTGATCCATTCCCATCGCCACAGTTGAATATTAATCCTGATATAAAAAGTTTACGTGACTTGGAAACTTGGGTCACCATGGATGACTTTGAAGTGATTGGTTACCAACATCACGAAGCAATTAAGTATCCCTTCTCCGTATAAATCACATTTCAGCCATCATTTCACCCAATGGCTTTGGTTTACATCTAAACCAAAGCGATTGTCTTCTACTGCGCAAAGTATCGACGATTTTTAAACCCGATAATGAAAATAACAGCTAACCTTTAATGATTTTATGGGGACAGTGTATGCAAAACAGCCTCATTGCTAAGTTGCTTTTTAAGACTAAAAAGACAATGTTAGTTAATAATGCTTGTGATAATAATTTTGCAGAGTATTGTAAATAAAAGATTAATTAATTTAGCTGATTGTATTTTTATTCAGCAGTTGATATTTTTTTCAAGAAGCTTGTTGGTAATTGATTAGCTTAAAAAAGCGATATGTTGGCAATTTGGGCTCACGTTAATACACTTAAATGTGATCTTGTTCGTGTTATTTTGTTTAATACCTCGGAAATCCCGACATATAAGACCCAAACTAACGATTATGATTGTTTGAATAATTCCGCTAGACTCGAATTAATTGTTTTTTGTGGAGAAAATTATGGAACGTGCAATTAAGAATTTCTTAAGTCAAGAATCTGCAGGGGGTATCATTTTGATGATCTCTGTAGTGCTGGCGATGTTAATGGCAAATTCGCCATTAGCGGGTTTATACAGTGGTTTTCTTGATACAGAAGTCCAAGTGCGTATCGGTTCACTGGATATAGATAAGCCATTACTGTTGTGGATTAATGATGGTCTTATGGCGTTATTCTTCCTACTAATTGGTTTAGAAGTTAAACGTGAACTGCTAGAAGGTGCGCTTTCAAGCGTTTCAAAAGCATCATTACCTACCTTTGCTGCTATTGGTGGTATGTTGTTCCCAGCGTTATTTTATTTAGCGTTCAACTACTCAGATCCTGTGACTCAAGTGGGCTGGGCAATTCCAGCTGCGACTGATATTGCCTTTGCACTCGGTATCATGGCGCTACTTGGTAGCCGTGTTCCGGTGGCATTGAAAGTCTTTTTACTTGCATTAGCCATTATCGATGACTTGGGCGTAATCGTCATTATCGCACTATTTTACAGTGCTGATTTATCGATGGTAAGCTTGATTGTTGCAGCTATTTCAATTGTATTAATGGTTGCTCTGAACCGCAAAGGTGTCAGCTCACTGATCCCTTACGGTTTACTTGGTCTGATCTTATGGGTTGCAGTGCTTAAATCTGGCGTACATGCCACATTAGCAGGTGTGATTATTGCGTTCTGTATTCCATTGCGGGCTAAAGACGGCTCATCACCATCTGAGCATTTAGAGCATAGCCTACACCCTTGGAGCACCTTCTTCATTCTACCCGTATTCGCCTTTGCCAATGCAGGCTTATCACTTGCAGGTATGAGCGTAACCTCGTTAGTTGAGCCAGTAACTATCGGTATTATCTTAGGCCTACTATTAGGTAAGCCTGTAGGTGTATTACTGTTTAGTTATGTTGCGGTAAAACTAAAATTAGCTGAATTACCACCAGGAATTGGCTGGAGTCAAATTATCCCTGTGGCAGTGATGACTGGTATTGGTTTCACTATGTCAGTATTTATTTCGTCGCTTGCCTTTGATGGTGCACCTGATCAATATGGTGATTTTGCAAGATTAGGTATTTTAACCGGTTCAATGCTAGCTGCATTAGTGGGTTATTTCTGGTTAAACAAGGTGCTTCCTAAAACTGAAGCAAAATAAGCTGGAGTGATTAAATGAAACTTAAACTGCTAATGTTAGCCTTTGCTATTGGGGCCGTTGTTCCTGCCCAAGCAACGTCATTCAATGTTTGTCAAAAGGATGTTGAATCAAGCGAGTGTAAAAGTTACTTAGATGGTGTGGTTGATGGTGCATTGATGTACCACGACGACGCTTCTGCTAGCCGATTAGACGCTGATAGTGGCTATGAGTCTCGAGCGCTTAAATACCGTGCAGGTAAACGCTATCAAGAGGCTAACCGCAGTTTTTGTGCAGAAAGAGTCCCTGACAAGGCAGATATTGTTTTGGCCATTCAAGAACAAACGGCCAATAAAAACATCAATGACCTAAATGAGTTGTCGATATTAATTGATAGCTTGTTGAACTGTCAGAGACTAAAATAAGTCATCTTTCATTAGCTGGCTTATATGAATGCAACATTTAAATTATAACCATCTATATTATTTTTGGATGGTTAGAAAGAAAGGGACGGTAGCCAAGGCTGCCGTCGCTTTATGTTTAGCCCCGCAAACTATCACAGGTCAAATTCGCGCTTTAGAAGAACGCCTCAATGGCAGTCTATTTAAACGTGTCGGCCGCAACCTTGAATCCACCGAACTTGGTGAAATCGTATTTCGTTATGCTGATAAGATGTTTAGTCTAAGCTACGAAATGATCGATTTACTCTCTTATCAAAAAGATGACTCAGTGTTATTTGAAGTGGGTATTGCTGATGCCCTGTCTAAAGCCTTAGCCAGTCGCGTTTTACTGACAGTGATCCCAAGTGACGGTTCAATGCATTTGAGCTGTTATGAATCAACCCATGAAAGCCTGATAGCAAGGTTACGTGAACATAAATTAGATATGATTTTATCTGATTGTGCTGGCGTATCACTTAAATACCCTGAAATCTTATCCAAAAAGTTAGGCGAGTGCGGTATTAGCTTTTTCTCTTCATCAAAGCCCTCTGCTGACTTTCCAGCATGTCTTGAGCAAGAGAAATTACTGATCCCAGGCAAGCGTACTTCCCTTGGGCAACAGTTACATCGCTGGTTTGCTGAAAAAAATCTTAATGTGAGTATTTTAGGTGAGTTTGATGATGCAGCTATGATGAAAGCATTTGGTTTGTTTAAGCGCGGTATATTTGTTGCTCCCTCTATTTATCGTCATGATATACTCTCCCAAGGCATGGTATTACTGGGTGAAACCACTGATATTAAAGAAGAGTATCATGTCATGTTTGCTGAGAGGATGATTCAACACCCTGCGGTTCAACGCTTGTTAGAAACAGACTTTAATGATTTGTTTGCTGGTGTTGATCCACAAGTTCAAGATGTTGAGCATCGAAGTTTGCAACATCTATAAAGTATCCGAAGAGATGTTAGGAGAAGTACATTGGAATTAATGAATATAGCAAGAGTGCGCTGGGCTTGTCGAAGAGGGATGCTTGAGTTAGATGTTCTTTTTCAACCTTTTGTAGAGCAACATTACCAAGCTTTAGCTGATAAAGATAAGCAAACCTTCATTGATTTATTAGCCTGTGAAGACCCTGAGTTATTTGCTTGGTTTATGGGGCATGAAGTTTGCCCTGATGCTGCTATGGCTGACATGATAGTTACGGTTCGTGGTCGCCCTCAACCATAAGCTAGTTTATAGCGATATGAGCTTACTGCAAAAGATGAAGGTGCTTAACTGATGCATTTCAGCTTAAGCGCTTCATTTAATCAATTTTTATCACATATTGTATTGCTCTGTGTGTGTTTAAGCAGCTTTATTCTTTGGCCAGATTATCGCCACTGGGCTTATCAACTGGCATTCTATTTTATTCTTATCTCGTATCTGGCTTTTTTTGTCGCTCATCTGTTGGCGTTAAGGCATTGGCGTTGCCAATTTTCTTTACTTGATGCAAGTAAAGGTAAGTTATCCCAAGGGCAAGAATTTCAATTATGGCGCAGTTCAATAGTCACTGTATTTGCTACAGTGATGTTTATTGAACTTGACGTTTTAGATGAGCGGGGAGTTGCAACTCGGGGAAAAAGGCAGTTATTAATTGTCTGGAGCGACATGCTTGACGACAGCAGTTACCGAAACCTGTGTCGTCAATTAATCGCATATCAAAAGCGTTAATAATCTTAACGCTATCGTTTAGGTTGTAAAATAGTTGGCTTTGGATTATCGACTTGCTCTGGGTAATCGGCATTATAGTGTAGGCCACGACTTTCTTTTCTTTCCATGGCGCAGCGAATGATTAACTCAGCTACTTGAACCAAGTTTCTCAATTCCAGTAAATTGTTACTGACTCTGAAGTTAGTATAATATTCTTGAATTTCTTGTTGTAACAATGCGCAGCGGCGTAGCGCGCGCTCCAAGCGTTTATCGGTTCTAACAATTCCTACATAATCCCACATGAATAAACGCAGTTCATGCCAGTTATGGGCAATGACCACTTCTTCATCTGAGTTACTAACCTGACTTTCATCCCAGAGTGGCACAGGCCCGGGTGTCGGCACTTTTTCAAGCAAGCTTTCAATATCTTGAGCAGCAGCTCTAGCAAAAACCAAGCACTCTAATAAGGAGTTACTGGCCAGTCGGTTGGCACCATGTAAGCCGGTGTAGGCTACTTCACCAATGGCATATAGGCCATTGATATCAGTTTGACCATGCAAATCTGTCATGACGCCGCCGCAGGTGTAATGGGCTGCAGGCACCACAGGGATGGGATCGGTGGTGATATCAATACCAAATTCTAAACAGCGACTGTAAATCGTGGGAAAATGTTTGATGACAAATTCAGCGGGTTTATGGCTGATATCTAAATACAGACAATCAGCACCCAAGCGCTTCATTTCATAATCGATTGCCCTTGCCACAATATCACGGGGAGCAAGTTCCGCGCGTTCATCAAATTCAGGCATAAAACGGCTACCATCAGGTCGTTTTAAATATGCGCCCTCACCACGTAATGCTTCAGTGAGCAGATAATTTCTAGCATCAGCATGATACAAGCAAGTTGGATGAAATTGATTAAACTCCATGTTGGCAATACGGCAACCCGCTCGCCAAGCCATGGCGATTCCGTCACCACTAGCAATATCCGGATTAGAAGTATATTGATATACCTTTGAACAGCCACCTGTCGCGATAGCAACAAATTTGGCTGTTACCGTTTCAACGTGCTCAGCATCGCGGTTCCAAATATAAGCACCCACTACACGATTACCGGGGCGGTTTAATTTGCGAGTGGTGATTAGGTCAATGGCGTTATATCGCTCAAGTACTTTAATATTCGGGTGCGCGATTGCGCGTTCTTGCAAGGTTGTTTGTACGGCTTTTCCTGTTGCATCGGCAGAGTGCAAAATACGTCGATGGCTGTGACCACCTTCACGGGTCAAATGATAAGGTGCTGCGCTTTGATCGCCGTCAGTTTCTTCTTTATCAAATGCAACACCGCATTGAATTAACCATTGCATCGACTTTTTGGCATTTTCAGCCGTGTAAGTCACCACTTCTTTGTCACAAAGTCCTGCGCCAGCAATGAGCGTGTCATTAACATGTGATTCAATAGTGTCCGATTCATCGAATACAGATGCGATTCCACCTTGGGCATAATAAGTCGAACCTTCCGCCAAAGGGCCTTTAGAAAGTAAAATAACTTTAGACTTTTCAGCTAGATGCAGGGCAAGTGTTAATCCTGCTGCACCGCTACCTATAACCAAAATATCAGACTGGTGTTCAACTGCTTGTTTCATAAGGTATCATGGAGTACTTAATATGTTCCTCAATGGTAAATCAATTACGCTTTTTTGGGTACTTAGACATTACTATTAGATGGGGTAATCGCTAATTTTTTAATTAAATTAATTTTTTTTCATTCAATATCGAACTTTTTCAAAGCATGCGAGTCTACTTTAATGTGAATATGATTCGAGCGACTGAGAAATCAGTATTATAGATTTAGGAGTAGTCGGCTCGGATGAGTGGACAAATAAGTGATCAACAGTTAGTTGAACGTGTTCAGCGTGGTGATAAAAACGCCTTCAATTTGCTAGTCCAAAAATACCAAAATAAGGTAATGAGCTTAATTTCGAGATACATACGAAACCAAGCGGACATAGCAGATGTTGCACAAGAAGCCTTTATTAAAGCTTACCGTGCATTACCCAACTTTCGGGGTGAAAGTGCTTTTTATACTTGGCTTTACCGCATTGCAGTAAACACTGCAAAAAATCATTTGGTTTCTCAGAGCAGAAAAACACCGGCTAACAGTGTTGACGCCGAAGAAGCTGAATACTACGAAGGCAGCGATGCATTAAAGGAATTTGCTTCACCAGAACGCTTGGTGTTATCAGATGAAATTAATCGGGTGATTTTTGAAACGTTAGAAACGTTGCCAGAAGAATTGAAAATTGCAATATCATTACGAGAACTCGATGGTATGAGTTACGAGGATATTGCCAATATCATGGATTGTCCTGTTGGGACGGTGAGATCAAGGATCTTCCGCGCACGGGAATCAATCGATAAAAAACTCCAGCCTTTGCTGGAACAGTAACAGTCTTTATGACATGGGTGAAAAATGCTAAAATCAGGTCAAGAATGGGTTTCATCAGCAGTTGACGGCGAAGTTGATGCAAAAACATTAGCGGAATTGTCAGCAGACGAAGGCTCACATAGCAAATGGCAAAACTATCACATGATAGGCGATGCAATGCGCGGCGAGTTACCACAGACAATTGATTTGGATCTTTCTGCTAATATTGCAGCGGCAATAGAATTAGAGCCAGCCATTATTGCACCTCAGACTCAAACAACTTCAGTACATGATACTGAAACCGTGAACGAGACTAAGAAAGATAATGTGGTACCGTTTTTCAAACAGTTTGGTCAATATGCAATTGCTGCAACTGTGGCTATGGTAGCAATTGTTGGTGTGCAAAATTATGAGCAAGACCCAAGTGTCGACTCACCATTACCTGTGTTAAATACTCGTCCTTTAATTGGGACTGCGTCACCTGTTAGTCTCCAAACTGGGGCTGTACAAAATCAATCTAATATCAGTAACGATAATATGGTTGAGCAACGTCGCCGTATAAATTCTTATATCCAAGACCATATGCTACAACAAAGGTTGAATTCAGGTGCGGTTGTGGACAACAATAGCGAAATTGAACTAAACGATTTTAATCATTAATTCGGAGTTAGCTTGCGTCTAATCCTGTTAGTACTTGCTGTATTGGCTTTCCCTAGTATTGCCGAAGAAGAAAAATCAGCGAAAGCTTGGCTTGAAAGTATGAGCCAAGCATTACAAACCAAACAATTCAAATCTTCTATTATTCAACTGCAAGCCGACCACATACGACCACTGGTTTATCTGCATGGTACGGTCAATGATAAAGAAGTCGCTTTTCTAGAGTACCTCAATGGCCCCCCTAAAAATGCGGTCAGAGTTGCTGATACGGTAACATTTATTGAGCATGACCAACCGGCATACAGCATCAGCGCTCCCCGTATTCAAGGTCTTTGGCCTGCTATTTTTGCATCTAATATCAATTCTTTAGAGCAGGGGTATCAATTTGTTTTAGGTGGAAGAAGCCGTATAGCTGGGCGCCCTGGGCAAATGATCCGCATTATTCCGGTTGATGAACACCGCTTTATGTCACAAGTTTGGGTGGACATGGAAACCCATTTACCACTGCGTTATGACATGATTAACCAAGACAAACAGCTTATTGAGCAAATGATGGTCATTGAGCTAATAGAGCTTGGTGAGCCAGCGAGCATTTTAGTCGAAGCTGAAAAGCAAGAACTGCCGCCTGTGATGAACCCAGCTGAACGGATTGAAGGACAGAATTGGCAATTTACTTGGTTACCTGCAGGGTTTCATTTAGTAGTAAAAGATCATCACCGCTTACTTGGCAGTGATGAATCAGTTGAATATATCGCTTTAACCGATGGCTTAGTTAACATTTCAGTGTATGTGGCCAGAATGGGTGATAGTCCAATGCCTGATGAGCTAATTACCCGCAACGGCCTTTCAATGGTGGTTGAGCAAGTGGGCAATGTTGAAGTAGTTGCTGTGGGTAAAGTGCCTGCAGATACGCTTAATCGTATTGCTAAAAGCCTAGTGTTGAAATAAAGATTCTTGAAATAAATGGTCTTGAAATAAATGGTCTTGAAATAACGAGTATTAAAGTAACTAGCCATAAAACAAGCGTTAAAATAAGTGCTAGAATCACTAGCACT
The DNA here is from genome assembly GCF_002874355.2 of Shewanella sp. 10N.286.48.B5. Lineage (NCBI taxonomy): Bacteria > Pseudomonadati > Pseudomonadota > Gammaproteobacteria > Alteromonadales > Shewanellaceae > Shewanella > Shewanella sp. 10N.286.48.B5. The sequence goes on along the minus strand of NZ_MCVG02000001.1, from coordinate 2,618,773 downwards.
TAACCTACAGGGCGCCTTTCGCTATGACTCAACAAGTAGACTCAACATCAGCGCAAAAACCTCAATCACCTCCAGCATTATCGCAATCGATGTTGGAGGAGGTGGCGACGGTAATCGCTTACGATCCCAAAGGGTGGGTCACCGTTGAGATTGAACTTAAGAGTGCTTGTAATCATTGTTCAAGCAGTGACAATTGTGGCACCTCAACGGTTGCTAAAGCCTTTTCGATTAAAAAGCAGCAATTCTCTCTGATGGCAGAACAAGCCTGCGAAGCGGGTGATTTACTGAAACTTGCTCTGCCTGAATCCGTGATATTAAAAGCAGCAATGCTGGTTTATATCACTCCTTTAGTTGGGTTATTTTTAGGCGCTATTATGGGGCAGGGCTTAGCTGGTCTTTTGGATATCAACACTGACCATGGCGCAATGATGCTTGCAGCGATAGGCAGTTTCATGGCTTGGAAAGCCGGTAAAAGCAAAGCGCTAACGCTTGAAAAAGCCTCGACGCCCATCATTACAGCGTATTTAGGCCAAGGGATCAGCCTTTCGCGGGGGTAGATAGCATTATTTATCAGATATGAAGGGCGATTTTATTATTGTTTTTTGTCCAGTTATTGATTGTGATTGGTATTAACCCCTTTATCAGGTACAATTCGACCTCATTATATCCACCATTTTAGTAGTAGCCATTTCACCCACATGAAACACATTAGAAACTTCTCAATTATTGCCCATATCGACCATGGCAAATCAACATTGTCTGATCGCCTTATCCAATTTTGTGGTGGTTTATCAGACCGTGAAATGGACGTTCAAGTTCTCGATTCTATGGATATCGAACGTGAGCGCGGCATTACCATTAAAGCGCAGAGTGTTACCCTCGACTATAAAGCCGATGATGGTGAAACTTATCAGCTGAACTTCATTGATACACCCGGCCACGTTGACTTCTCTTATGAAGTATCCCGTTCACTTGCTGCGTGTGAAGGTGCATTGCTAGTAGTTGATGCCGGTCAAGGCGTTGAAGCACAGACACTTGCAAACTGTTACACCGCCTTAGAAATGAATCTTGATGTGGTACCGATTTTAAATAAAATCGATTTACCTCAAGCCGATCCTGAGCGTGTCGCTGCAGAAATCGAAGATATTGTTGGTATCGATGCTATGGAAGCTGTGCGCTGCTCAGCTAAAACGGGTATCGGTATTAAAGATGTACTAGAAGTCATCGTATCGGATATCCCACCACCAGAAGGTGATATCGATGCACCACTTCAAGCGCTGATTATTGATTCATGGTTTGATAGTTACCTTGGTGTTGTCTCGTTAGTACGTATTAAGCATGGCGTCTTGAAAAAAGGTGACAAGTTTAAAGTTATGTCTACCGGTCAAAACTACAATGCTGACCGTGTTGGTATCTTTACGCCTAAACAAACAGATACACCTGAGCTTAAAGCCGGTGAAGTTGGCTTTGTTATTTCGGGCATTAAAGAAATTCACGGCGCACCAGTAGGTGATACCTTAACTCACGCTAAACATGGTGCCGAAGAGCCTTTACCTGGGTTTAAAAAGGTTACACCGCAAGTTTATGCCGGTGTATTCCCAATTTCGACAGATGAGTTTGAAAGCTTCCGTGATGCATTAAACAAGCTAAGCTTGAACGATGCATCGCTGTTTTTCGAGCCTGAATCATCTTCAGCATTAGGTTTTGGTTTCCGTATTGGTTACCTTGGCTTATTGCACATGGAAATCATTCAAGAGCGTCTTGAGCGTGAATACAACCTTGATTTGATTACCACAGCACCGACTGTTGTTTATGAAGTTCAATTGAACAATGGTGAGGTGGTGTATGTAGATAACCCATCAGATTTACCGCCAATCAATAACATCGACATGATCCGTGAACCTATTGTTGAAGCAAACATGTTGGTGCCTAAAGAGTACTTGGGTAACGTTATCACTTTATGTGTCGAGAAGCGTGGCGTACAAACCAATATGGTTTATCACGGTAATCAAGTTTCTGTGACTTACGAATTGCCAATGGCTGAAGTCGTCATGGATTTCTTTGATAGATTGAAATCAACCAGTCGTGGTTATGCCTCATTAGAGTATAACTTTATTCGTTTTGAAGAAGCGGATATGGTGCGTTTAGATATCTTGATCAATGGTGACAGAGTTGATGCGCTAGCAATGGTTATTCATCGTTCAAACATTCGTCATCGCGGCTTAGCTTTAGTTGATAAAATGAAAGAGCTGATCCCAAGACAGATGTTTGATATCGCGATTCAAGCTGCGGTGGGTAGTCAGATTATTGCCCGCTCAAACATTAAAGCAATGCGTAAAGACGTTACCGCTAAATGTTATGGTGGTGATGTCTCGCGTAAGAAGAAACTACTAAATAAGCAAAAAGAAGGTAAGAAGCGCATGAAGCAAGTCGGTAACGTTGAAGTGCCTCAAGAAGCGTTCTTAGCTGTATTGAAACTTAATGATTAATCCTGCATAGGTTTCATTAGAGTTCAGATAACGCCGCAGTTTGCGGCGTTGTCATTAGCAAAAGTTAATTTTGCAACAACGGTTTATTCGTATAATTTGTAACATTACAGTTAGTGCTTAACGATGTATTCCATAGGATACTCATTATTCAGCGGTTTATTCATTAAACTATTATTTGAAAGTGTTAAAGGCAGGAGCTTAAATTTCAATGGCAGCCCATTTTTCTCTTATTTTAACCATAATAACCCTTGTGAGTGGGTTAATTTGGTTAATCGATGCAACGATATTTGCCCCTAAACGTCGTGAAAGCTTAGCCCTTGCAGAAGCAAAGCAACCTGATTTGAGTGATGATGCAAAATACAGCATTACGCGTGAATCAACCTTGGTTGAATTTGCCCATTCAATTTTTCCGGTTATCGCATTTGTATTGATATTGCGTTCATTTATTTATGAGCCATTTCAAATACCATCAGGCTCAATGAAACCGACTTTACTGGTAGGTGATTTTATTCTGGTAGAAAAATTCAGTTATGGTTTACGTGACCCCGTCTTTCGCAGCAAGCTAATTGAAACAGGTGAGCCTGAGCGTGGCGATGTGTTTGTGTTCAAATATCCTAAGCAGCCTGAAATAGACTATATTAAAAGAGTGGTTGGTTTACCCGGTGACCGTATTATTTACCAAAATAAGCAATTTCTTATTCAGCCTAAATGTGATGCAGCAACAAATTGTCCGCCAGCAAAAGCAATTAAGCTAACGCCAGTTAATCGTGGTGAGTTTACCCATGAAGGTGTGTCGTTATCTCGCTATACCGAGCAGTTAACTGATGTAGAACATGATATTTTAATCAACCCATCTCGCCCTGATTTTAGCTCACATTTCTTTGAGCAACCGGGTACGGCAGTGGGTGAATTTATTGTGCCAGAAGGTCAGTACTTTGCCATTGGTGATAACCGTGACAACAGCACTGATAGCCGCTTTTGGGGCTTTGTCCCTGAAGCTAACTTAGTAGGTAAAGCGGTAGCGATTTGGATTAGTTTTGAATTTGAACGACCTGCAAGTAGTTGGTTACCAACATGGGTACCAACCGGGGTGCGTTTTGACAGAGTAGGTGCGATCAAGTAATGGAACCAATTAAAAACTTACCGCGACTGTGTCGTACGCTGGGTTATGAGTTTACTAATGTTGATTTATTAACTCAGGCATTAACTCATCGTAGTGCTGCATCAAAACATAATGAGCGCCTAGAGTTTCTAGGTGACTCGATTTTATCAATCATTATTTCTGATGCCCTTTATCATCAGTTCCCTAAGGCTACTGAAGGTGATTTAAGCCGTATGCGTTCCACCTTAGTCAAAGGTGAAACCTTAACGGTTATCGCAAAAGAATTTAAGCTAGGCGATTACCTCTACTTAGGCCCTGGCGAGCTTAAAAGTGGTGGATTTAGACGTGAGTCTATTTTAGCTGATGCGGTTGAAGCAATTATCGGGGCGATTTATTTAGATGCTGACATAGAGACCTGTCGTAAGTTATTACTGACCTGGTACCAGCAGCGTTTGGCTGAAATCAAACCTGGCATCAATCAAAAAGATCCGAAAACGATTTTACAAGAATATCTGCAAGGTTATAAAAAGCCCTTACCTGAATACCATGTTGTTGATGTAAAAGGTGAGGCCCATGACCAGACATTTACAGTTGAATGTCGCGTAGCAGAAATCAATAAAGTAGTGACAGGCGTCAGTACTTCAAGAAGAAAAGCTGAGCAGCTAGCTGCCGCTCAGGTATTGGAGCTTATTAATAAATGACCAAAAAAACAGACTTGCCAGAGAACTCACCAGTTGAGCCGAGTTTAGATGAATTATTGGCAAGGATGAATGGCGCTGCGCCAGCCGCTACAGCAAAATACGAGATCACCTATTGTGGCATGGTTGCTATTGTCGGCCGCCCTAATGTGGGTAAATCGACCTTACTGAACAAGTTACTTGGGCAGAAGGTCAGTATTACCTCTAAAAAACCGCAAACCACTCGTCATCGCATTATGGGTATCCATACCGATGAAGCTAGGCAAATTGTTTTTGTTGATACTCCAGGCTTACATATTGAAGAAAAGCGTGCGATTAACCGCCTCATGAACCGTGCTGCAGCAAGTTCGCTTGCTGATGTCTGCATGGTTGTGTTTGTGGTTGATGGCATGACGTGGACTGAAGATGATGAGATGGTGCTCAAGAAATTAGAGCAAGGCAGTGGTCAGCGTAAAACGGTTTTAGCTATCAATAAAGTCGATAATATTAAAGATAAAGAGTCTTTATTCCCTTATCTTGAAAAGTTATCTGCTAAGTTTAAATTTGATGAAATTCTGCCTATCTCGGCTACTAAAGGCACGAATATTCAACGAATTTTAGATTTAGCCAGTGAGTCGTTACCTGAAGCTGGATTTTATTTCCCAGAAGATTACGTCACTGACCGTTCGCAACGCTTTATGGCATCAGAAATTGTCCGTGAAAAGCTAATGCGCTTCTTAGGTGATGAATTGCCTTATGATGCCACCGTTGAGATTGAACAGTTCAAAATGATGGAAAACGGCGTTTATCAAATCAACGCTTTGATTTTGGTCGAGCGTACGGGCCAAAAACGTATGGTTATCGGTAATAAAGGTGAGCGTATCCGCACTATCGCCACCCAAGCTCGACTTGATATGGAAACCTTGTTTGATAATAAAGTTTTCTTAGAAGTTTGGGTTAAGGTTAAGTCAGGCTGGGCAGATGACGAACGTGCTTTACGAAGCTTAGGCTATGGTGAAGACTAAGCCGATGCTTTACTTAATACCGACTTTAGCGACTGTGTAACCCTGTTATGTTAAGGGGGTACATACTACATCATCGACCATACAGAGAATCCAGTGTGATCGTTAACCTGTTAGTTGATGATGTAGGAAGGGTCGATGCCTTAGTCAGAGTAGGTAGCGGAAAAAAATCCCTTAAAAGTATCATTCAGCCATTTCAGCCGCTGATATTCCAGTTCAATAGCAAATCAGGCTCTACTGATTCTTCGCTTAAATTTATTACCCAAGTTGAACCCGCAGCGCCGGCATTACCCCTTAAAGCTGAAAGTTTATATTCTGCTATGTATCTTAATGAGCTGCTGGTTAGGGTACTTAATTCAGGCCAACATGCTGAAGGGTTATTCCTGCATTATCACCGCAGTTTAATGGGCTTGGCGCAGCAATTTAGTTCCAGTCATTTACGCTATTTTGAGATGGAGCTACTTTTAGAATTAGGTGCTTTGCCATCACTGGACTACGACACCTTAGGTGAGATGATCATGGCAGGTTGCAGCTATCGTTTTGTTACTGATGCCGGTTTTGCTGTCGTAAATCAAGCCGCATCAGAGCATTTTACAAGCAGTCGTAACTTGCTCGCTGGTGAGATGCTCATTCAGCTCAAGCAAAAACAATTAACCCCAGAGCACCTAAATCAAGCCAAAGGGCTCATGCGCTATCTGTTAACGCCGCTATTAGGCGGTAAGCCATTACTTAGCCGTAAGTTATTTATTAAACAATAACTTTTTAATATATGAGCAGCCAGTGGTTTACATTAGAATAGGCCCACTAGTTTGTAATATTACTTTTTAGATTTGCTAGTTAGCGAGTCAGTTTTGCCAATTAAGGAGCCACAATGAGTGGAATTTTATTAGGAATTAACATCGATCACATTGCCACTCTTCGTCAAGCTCGTGGAACCAGTTACCCTGATCCTATCCATGCCGCAGCGGTTGCAGAACATGCTGGCGCAGATGGCATCACTATTCATTTACGAGAAGATCGCCGCCATATACAAGACCGTGATGTGTATTTGTTGGCTAAAACCCTTAAAACGCGGATGAATTTTGAGTTTGCCGTTACCGATGAAATGATTGCGATAGCCTGTGAAGTCAAGCCCGCCTATGCCTGCCTAGTGCCAGAAAAGCGTGAAGAGCTGACCACAGAAGGTGGCTTAGATGTGGCAGGTCAACTTGATAAAATCACTCAAGCTGTCACGACGTTAGCTGCAGAAGGCATCAAGGTATCTTTATTTATTGATGCCGACAAAAGCCAAATAGATGCTGCTGTAGCATCGGGCGCACCTTATATTGAAATCCATACCGGTTGTTATGCCGATGCTGAAACGGATGCTGAGCAGGCTATAGAGTTGGCGCGCATTACTGAAATGGCCAAATATGCTCACAGTAAAGGCTTGATTGTTAATGCAGGACATGGATTGCATTACCATAACGTCAAAGCTATTGCAGCTATCCCTGAGTTGTATGAGTTAAATATTGGGCATGCTGTTATCGCTAGAGCAGCCATTGACGGTTTAGCGACTGCAGTAAAAGATATGAAAACATTAATGCTAGAAGGGCGTAGAGGCGAATAATGGCCATTGTGGGTATTGGTACAGACATTATTGAGATAAACCGCATTGAGCTGCAATATGCCCGTTTAGGGGATAAGTTAGCTAAGCGTGTACTCACGCCTACAGAGCTTGAAATTTACCAATCTTCAAAAATAGCCCATCGATACCTAGCAAAACGTTTTGCTGCAAAAGAAGCCGCAGCGAAAGCCTTAGGCACTGGTATTGGCCGCGGAGTTTCATTTCAGCATATTCATATCAGTAATGATGACAATGGTGCGCCACTAATTAGCTTTACTGATGGTGCATTAGCAAGGCTTGAGCAACTTGGCGCAACCCGCGGCCATATTACTATTGCTGATGAGCAGCATTATGCCGTTGCAACTGTGATTATTGAGTCTTAGTGACTGAAATTGTTAATATTAAATATCTAAAGGCGCTTAATGCGCTTTTTTTGTGGTTGAGTCTTTTTAGGGCGAAACTTGAGTTTGCTGATATCGATAGGGTAAGTTAACGTGAGTTAACCATTACTCACAAAAAACTAACAACTAAAGGTGGTGATATGAAATCAGCGGTCGAGCAGTTAGCAACTTATAAAAGTGTGCACTTAAACCCGAATAATATTCGCACCCATTTCATCGGCGTACCGCTGATTATCTGGTCAGTATTTTTGATGTTAAATTTTATACCGGTGAATTTGCTGTCTTTGCCAAATTTGTATATCAATGTGAATGTGGCATCCGCGTTTGCTATCGGTACTTTAATTTACTACTTCATCTTGCATAAAGGTTTAGCGTTAGGATTAACGATTTTTATTGTTCCAGTGCTTATCACCACTACGCTGGCAGCGCAGCATGGGGCGGGCTGGCTTGTGGCCATTGCTGTATTTGTTGTTGGTTGGGCGATTCAGTTTATCGGCCATAAATACGAAAAAGCCAAACCAGCTTTTATTGACGATTTAAATCAACTTTTGATAGGGCCGTTTTTTTTAATGGCAGAGTTGTATTTTATGCTTGGCTTTGGCAAAGAACTTGAAGAAGAAATCACCCCAATAGCGCGGGATAAACGCAGAGCGTTAGAGGCTAAAAAGCGTCAAACCGCATAAGTTTGATTGAATTTTTGGTATTAAAAAAGGCGCTCAATGCGCCTTTTTAGCTTTTTAATAGCTTAAAACTAACTAATGTTAGTCATCCTGCTCAACTTCAGTAAGCGCAGCATCCGGTATGACTTTTACCGTTTTAATCATGTTATCTGATACCTCTAAAACCTCAATGTCATAGCGGCCTATTTTAAGGCGAGTACTGGCTGATGGTATCTCTTCAAGGTGTTCGATGATCAACCCATTTAAGGTTTTAGGTCCATCGATGGCAAAATCCCATTTCATTTCTTTATTTAAGTCACGTATGGTGATGCTGGCTTCGATAATGAAACTGCCATCTTGTTGAATATCAATATCTTCACTGGCAGTGGTGATCATTGAAGTGGTGAAATCACCGACAATTTCTTCAAGAATATCTTCTAACGTCACCAAACCTTGAATATCACCATATTCATCCACTACTAAGCCAAAACGTTCTTTATTCTGCTGAAAGTTAGACAGTTGTACCGTTAACGGCGTGCCTTCTGGAATGAAGTACAATTCTTTTACGGCTCTTAATAATGTCGACTTACTAAATTCTTCTTTTGACTGCAGTCTTAAGGCATCACGCAGGTGGATAAAACCGACGGCATCATCGATATTATCGCGATACACTAACACTCGTGTGTGCGGGCTTTGAGTCACCTGTTTATTAATCAGTTTGAATTCGTCATTAACGTTAATGGCATAAATGTCTGAGCGCGGGATCATAATGTCTTCAACCGTGACTTTTTCTAAATCTAGAATCGACAAAAGCATTTCTTGATGTCGCTGCGGGATCAATGCCCCAGCTTCATGAACAACCGTGCGTAATTCTTCTTGACTAAGGGCATCATTAACACTGACATTTTTAATTCCTAATACCCGTAAAAAACCAGAAGTGATTAAGTTAATTACTTTCACTAGCGGCCATAATATCGACAGTAAGGCTTTTAATAGCAAGCTTGACGGAAAGGCAATACGTTCAGGGTGTAAGGCGGCAATGGTTTTTGGGGTGACCTCGGCAAAGATGAGAACCACCAAAGTCAAAACACCTGTGGCAATAGCTACGCCCATGTCACCAAATAAGCGCATGCCAATAATGGTTGCTATAGCAGAGGCTAAGATATTAACCAGATTATTACCAATTAAAATCAGGCCGATTAAGCGGTCGGGTCGCTCTAACATTTTTAGTGCACGAATAGCACCTTTGTGGCCGCTAGCTGCTAAATGACGTAAGCGATAGCGATTTAAGGTCATCATGGCGGTCTCACTACCCGAAAAATAGGCTGAGATACAAATTAACACCAACAGAGAGAAGAGGAGTGCGCTGGTAGAAATAGCGTCCAAAAATGGCTCCAGTTATTGTAGTAAAAAAAAGACGAATGATGAGTATCAATCATTCGTCATGAGTGTCAAGCTTGGTTAATACTATTCAACCAAATATACGGTTATCGTAAAATAATTTCAGTAACGATTCGTGCGCCAAAATAAGCCAGAGAAAGTAACGTTGCCCCAGATAAGGTATATATTACAGCTGTACGAACACGACAACCGATGCTGTAATGCTGCCAAAGCATCACACAGTAAACCACCCAGGCCATAATTGATAAAATAGCCTTGTGACCTTTGCCATCTTCAAACATATCTTCCAAGAAGATAAACCCTGTCGCCAGTGATAATGTTAGTAGCATCACTCCGATAGTCACCAAATGGTACAGCTGTTTTTCAACTGTCATTAATGGCGGCATGCCGGGGCTCATCATGGTTTTCTTGTTTTTCAATTTATTTTGGATTAGCCACAACTGAATAGCGTACAAAGCTGCAATCATCAAGGCACTGTAGGCCATAAGCGATAATACAATATGTGCTAGGATTTCTGGGTGAACATCAAAGTGGATGATGTATTGAGGGGGGATGAGCCACAGCACAGCAACCGAAATAACTGAGCAAGCATAAACCACAGGCACCACAACAATCACTTTTAAGCGGTGCATGATAATGGTAAAGCTAAAGGCAATAATCCAATTAACCAGTGAAATCACATTGGTTAAACTAAAGTTTTGCCCATCAGCGGTAAAAATGGTTTGTGATAATGCAATGCCATGAAGCACAACGGCAATGGATGCAAAGATAGCAACGAGCTTGCGATTGGGACCTTCTACGTGGAAAAGTCGGCTTGTCACTAAAATAAGTGCAATGCAATAAAACAACATCGCCGAAGCTGGGAAAATGACCATCTGGAATAAACCTATCAAGTTATGAGTGCCGTTGTTTTTTACAATATAAAATCAGCACATCTTTAGTTAGTTAAGATTAACACGAACGCCCCCCAATAGTGGAGTGACCTAAGACTCAAAATTTAACAGTTTCCATCATTTAACTGCAAATTCTTTACGAAAGATGATGAATATCAAATCTGATAGCGCAGGCTGATGTCGCATCTTGAAGTAGTTTGGGTATAATGGGCGCCAATTATGGAATCGTTTAAGGTATACAGCAGCGCATGTTTGAGAATCTATCTGACAGACTGTCACGCACCCTCAAGAATATTAGTGGTCGTGGTCGCTTAACCGAAGACAACATTAAAGATACCTTACGTGAAGTGCGCATGGCGCTGCTTGAGGCTGATGTTGCTTTGCCAGTGGTACGCCAATTTGTTAACAGTGTAAAAGAACGCGCTGTTGGTCAAGAGGTGTCAAAAAGTTTAAGTCCAGGACAAGCATTCATTAAAATTGTCCAAAATGAACTTGAAATTGCAATGGGTGAGGCCAATGAAGCCTTAGACCTCGCTAGTCAACCGCCAGCAGTATTAATGATGGCAGGTTTACAAGGTGCGGGTAAAACCACCAGTGTTGCCAAACTGGCTAAATTTTTACGTGAACGCGAAAAGAAATCAGTACTGGTAGTGAGTGCCGATGTTTATCGCCCTGCAGCGATCAAACAGCTAGAAACCTTAGCCACCGAAGTAGAAGTTGAGTTTTTCCCATCGGATGTGAGCCAAAAGCCAGTAGATATTGCTACTGCCGCGATTGCCCATGCCAAGCTTAAGTTCATTGATGTTGTGATTGTCGATACTGCAGGTCGCTTGCATGTTGATGAAGCGATGATGGATGAAATTAAAGACCTTCATGCAGCCGTTAATCCTGTAGAGACGCTCTTTGTTGTCGATGCTATGACTGGCCAAGATGCAGCTAATACTGCAAAATCATTTAATGAAGCATTACCGTTAACCGGTGTGATCCTGACAAAGATTGATGGTGATGCACGTGGCGGCGCGGCGTTATCGATTCGTAATATTACTGGAAAACCGATTAAATTCTTAGGTGTCGGTGAAAAAATTGATGCCCTTGAGCCATTCCACCCTGAGCGTATTGCTTCACGTATTCTTGGTATGGGCGATGTGCTTTCACTCATTGAAGAAGTAGAACGTGGCGTTGATAAAGACAAAGCCATGAAGCTTGCTTCAAAAGTGAAATCAGGTGGCGGCTTTGATTTAGAGGATTTTCGCGAACAACTGCTGCAAATGAAGAATATGGGCGGCATGATGAACATGATTGAAAAGCTGCCAGGTGTAGGCCAATTACCACCCGAAGCGTTAGCCCAAGTTCAAGATGGCAAGATGACCGGCCAAATGGAAGCTATTATTAATTCAATGACACCAGGTGAGCGCAAGCGTCCTGATATCATTAAAGGTTCACGAAAACGTCGTATTGCCTTAGGTTCTGGCACTCAAATTCAGGATGTTAATCGTCTTTTGAAGCAGTTTACTCAAATGCAAAAAATGATGAAAAAAATGTCAGGTAAAGGTGGCATGAAAAAAATGATGCGCAGTATGGGCGGTATGATGCCTCCGGGAATGAAGTTTCCAGGACGTTAATGCCTAAGTTTTTCATGGATATCTATTCAAATACCGCCGGTTAGATTTATTTTGACCTATTGCAGGCATTAGCCTTCGATGTAAAAATCGTCGGATTTGGTTGCAATAGTTGAAAAGTCAGGTAAAATCTTCCGGCTTTCTACTGGGGCCCTTCGCGAACACGGAGTCCCAGTTTTTTATTTTTGCTTCTAGCAAATCATTAGAGGAATAAAACGCATGGTTACCATTCGTTTAGCTCGTGGCGGCGCAAAAAAGCGTCCATTTTACAGTATCGTTGTAGCAGATAGCCGCAATGCACGTGACGGTCGTTTCATCGAACGTGTTGGTTTTTTCAACCCTTTAGCTAAAGGTCAAGAAGAAACTTTACGTTTAGATTTAGATCGTGTTGATCATTGGGTTGCAACTGGTGCTGCAACTTCAGATCGCGTAGCAAAATTGATCAAAGACGCTCGTAAAGCTGTTGCTTAATAGCGTTAAGGTATAAAGATGAGTAGTAATCAACAACCCATCGTACTAGGCAAAATAGGTTCTAGTCATGGTATTAAAGGTTGGATGAAAATCACCTCTTATACCGATTCTGTTGAAGGTATTTTTGAATATTCCCCTTGGTACATAAAAGAACAAGGTGAATGGCGTGAGGTTAAGGTCTCTCAGTGGCGTTTTCAAGGTAAAGCACTCGTGGCTTGCTTAGAAGGCGTAAATACACGAGAGGATGCGCAAGCACTTACAAATTGTGAGATTGCCATTCAGTCAGACCAAATGAAAAACTTGTCAGAAGATGAATTCTACTGGCGAGATTTGATTGGTTGTACTGTGACTAACACCAAAGGTTACAACATGGGTGAAGTTGATCAGATCGTGGAAACAGGATCGAACGACGTACTCCTTGTTAAAGCTAACGTAAAAGATGCTTTTGGCAAAGCGGAACGAATGATTCCCTTTGTCCCTGAGCAGTTCGTCCTTGAGGTGAACTTGCAAAGCAAACAGATATTAGTGGATTGGGATCCAGACTTTTAAGTCGAGGTACATCATATGCGGTTAGGGGTAGTAACCCTGTTTCCTGAGATGTTTCGTGCCGTTACAGACTTTGGAGTCACGGGTCGAGCCGTTAAAAACGGCCTGTTAGAGTTGCAAACGTGGAATCCTCGTGATTTCACCTATGATCGACATAACACTGTTGATGACCGACCTTACGGTGGTGGTCCAGGCATGTTGATGATGGTGCAACCGTTACGCGATGCTATTCATGCAGCGAAAGCTGCGGCAGGTGACGGTGCAAAGGTGATTTATTTATCACCTCAGGGACGTAAGCTGGATCAGCAAGGCGTTTCTGAGTTAAGTAAATCAACAAGTTTAGTGTTGGTATGTGGTCGATACGAAGGTGTTGACGAACGTATTATTCAATCTGAAATTGATGAAGAGTGGTCAATTGGTGATTATGTGCTTTCGGGCGGAGAATTACCGGCGATGACCTTAATTGATTCAGTTGCAAGGTTAGTACCTGGTGTACTAGGTAAGCAAGCGTCAGCAGAGCAAGACTCTTTCTCTGATGGCTTATTGGATTGTCCACACTATACACGCCCTGAAACTTTAGATGGTGTCGGTGTACCAGCAGTGCTTTTAAGCGGTGACCACAAAAAAATTAGACTCTGGCGGTTGCAACAAAGTCTTGGTAGGACTTTTTTAAGACGACCAGAATTATTTGAAAATCTAGCTCTGACTGGCGAACAAAAGACTCTTTTAGCGGAGTTTGTCAAAAATTTAGACAAACCTGTGTAGTCATAAGCCCAGTTATTTCTAGAACGGAGTAAGTTATGAACAACATCATTAAAATGCTCAACGAAGAGCAAATGAAAACAGATGTACCTGAATTTGGTGCTGGTGATACAGTAGTAGTTAAGGTACGTGTAGTTGAAGGCAACAAAGAACGTCTTCAAGCGTTTGAAGGTGTGGTTATCGCTAAGCGTAACCGTGGTCTTCATTCTGCATTTACAGTACGTAAAATCTCTAATGGCGAAGGTGTTGAGCGTGGTTTCCAAACGCACAGTAAACTAGTAGCTAGCATCGAAGTTAAGCGTCGCGGTCGTGTTCGTCGTGCTAAGCTTTACTACTTACGTGATCGTTCAGGTAAATCTGCACGTATCCGTGAAAAGTTGGCAACTAAGTAAGACTAGTTACCCGCTTAAAAAAATTAGATGCAGTGTTCGCACAATAGCCCGCCTTTATGGCGGGTTTTTGTGTTTTTGGAGAAAATTAAATTTAGTGGTTGATTAGTGGCTTAATCCAAGGCATAGTTAGCTCAACCTTGTAATGGTGTAGCGGTACGGTGTTACTTTTTGGTAAGGTCAGTTAGTGCAGTCATGGTTTACGCGATAGCCCCAAGACAGAAATAATTTTTTAAGAAGTGAGAAATATCATGCAGCAAGATACGATTAATAACGTTCATATTAGTTCAGAGAAAGTACTGGTCACCCCAGCAGAATTAAAAAAAGCATTGCCGCTGTCTGATCACGCTTATCAGTACATTCTTGACGCACGTAAAACCGTTGCCGATATTGTCCACAAACGTGACAATCGAGTATTAATCGTTACTGGCCCATGTTCTATTCACGATATCGATGCTGCCAAAGAATACGCCCTAAAGCTTAAAAAATTACATGATGATCTCAGTGATGAGTTTTATATCTTGATGAGGGTTTACTTTGAAAAACCACGCACGACAGTAGGTTGGAAAGGCCTTATCAACGATCCTGATATGGACGAGTCATTCGATGTTGAAAAGGGACTGAGAATGGCGCGTGAGTTGATGATTTGGCTTGCAGAGCTCGAGCTGCCGGTAGCGACTGAAGCGTTAGACCCCATTAGCCCACAATATATGTCAGAGCTGGTGACTTGGTCGGCCATAGGTGCCAGAACCACAGAGTCGCAAACTCACCGTGAAATGGCATCTGGCTTATCCATGCCAGTAGGATTTAAAAACGGCACTGACGGTAAACTTGGAGTGGCGATTAATGCACTGCAATCTGCGGCAAGCAGTCACCGCTTTATGGGCATTAACCAGCAAGGGCAAGTGTCATTACTGCAAACTGCAGGTAACCCCGATGGCCATGTGATTTTACGTGGTGGCAAAACACCTAATTATGATGCTGACAGTGTGGCAGAGTGTGAAGCGCAGTTACATCAAGCCAAATTAAATGCCAGATTGATTATTGATTGTAGTCATGGCAATTCATCAAAAGACTATACAAGACAGACACTAGTTTGCGAGGATGTATTTAAACAAATACATGCAGGTAACCGTTCAATTATTGGGGTGATGCTTGAAAGTCACTTAAATGAAGGTAATCAATCCAGTAATAAGCCTCTGTCAGAACTGGCTTATGGGGTATCGGTAACCGATTCTTGTATAAATTGGCAAACTACTGAGACATTGTTGCGTAGCAATGCTAATTTACTTAAAACAGTATTACCTAATCGATTCGCAGCATAAACGCGGCGATGGATGGATTTAAGCGATGAATGAAAAAACCACTTTAGATTTAGACAATTTGCGTGAGCTCATTGACGGCGTTGATCAGCAACTACTGCATTTATTACGTAAGCGATTAGATCTTGTTGCTCAAGTCGGGGCGGTTAAGCATGCTGCTGGGGTGCCGATTTACGCACCGCAGCGTGAAGCGTCAATGTTGGCGAAACGCCGTAAAGAAGCCAGTGAGATGGATGTTTCACCGCAACTTATTGAAGATATTTTACGTCGTTTAATGCGTGAGTCCTATTTGAATGAAAAAGATGTCGGATTTAAGCAAGTAAAAACGGATCTTGGTCATATTGTCATTGTTGGTGGTGAAGGCCAACTTGGTGGTTTATTTAGTCAAATGCTGACGCTGTCTGGCTATACTGTAAAAAGCCTTGATAAAAACGACTGGCATCGCGCAGACGAGTTATTTGATGGCGCTGGCATGGTGATCGTTACCGTGCCAATTAATGTCACTTGCGAGGTGATCAGCAATCAATTAAACAATTTAGCTGATGATTGTATTCTTGCTGATTTGACCTCAATTAAAACTGAGCCTTTAAATGCCATGCTTGCCGCTCACAATGGCCCTGTAGTGGGTTTACACCCAATGTTTGGCCCTGATGTGGGCAGTTTAGCAAAACAGGTTGTGGTGGTGTGTGATGGCCGTGAACCCCAAGCTTATCAATGGTTGCTCGATCAAATTATTATTTGGGGTGCACGCATTGTTAACGAAGATGCACAAAAGCATGATAAAGCCATGCAACTAGTGCAAGCCATGCGTCACTTTTCAACTTTTGTTTATGGTTTGAACTTATGTAAAGAGCAGGCCGATATTGAGACGCTTTTACAATTTAGTTCGCCTATTTATCGTTTAGAGTTGGCTATGGTGGGGCGTTTGTTTGCTCAAGATCCAAAGCTGTATGCTGATATTATTTTTGCCCAAGAAGGTAGCCAAGTCGCCATTAGTGATTATCTCGATAACTATGGTCAAGCGCTTCAACTACTTAAGACCGGCAATCGAGATGAATTCGTGTCTCAATTTGAGCAAGTTGCAAAATGGTTTGGGGATTTTGCGCCACAATTTCAGCAAGAAAGCCGCGCTATGCTACAGTCTGTCAATGATATGAAGACCAATTAAGCCGAGTTAACGCTGAATAATATTGCGAAATCATCAAACAGGGATTAAGGTTAAAGGGAGCTGCTTTTAAGTAGCTCTTTTTTTCGGACTAATAGGAGTGATAATCTAATGACAAATACTGAGGTTTACACCGCAGAAGATTTATCGCTTGGGCATTTTTTATATGCACTAATGAGCGCCTTTCCACTCTTTTTTTTACCAGTGTTTTTTAGTTTATTAATTAATATTTCCCAAAACCGTATTCCAGCAAGCTCTTTGCTGGGCTCTCATTTAAGATGGCAACGTAATAGCATGACAGGTTTGATGCCATTATTGATCTTAGGCTATTTTACTCCTCAATTATGGCTTAGTGTCCCGATATTTGTATTAGCTTTAGGCTGGTTTAGTTATCGTATTTTTAAAGGATGGCTTGGGTTAAATGATAATGTCAGCATGTATTAATTGTTGATTAACCAATAAAAAACCGAACTTAAAGTTCGGTTTTTTATTGGGGTAAAAGCAACCGCATGGTTTGGATAAATGATGCGGTTGGTTGCTGGTTTTATTGATGAAGCTCGTGTAGCAAGTGATGTTGGTCATCTGCCTCTGCCAGTTGTTGCTCATTCAGAATCAGCCCGTTGGCCTGTAGTTGCTTAACCGCTATGGCTTGCTGATGTAAAAGTGGGCTGTTAACCGCGTAACTGGTATTAACAATAACTGGCAAGTGGCATTGATGCTTTATTGCAATTAATCCGGCTAAATCCAATGACAGTTGCTCAGGATTAGTAAAGCTTCTAATGCCTGCTTCAACCAAGATCAGTTGTTGATTACCCGTGGTTAAAACTCTATCTGCAGCAGTAAGCCAGTCAGAGGTACTTGCCATAGTATTGCGCTCAAGCAATACCGGTTTACTGATAGCGCCAACTGCATCTAACAGTTCTTTATCAAACATCGCCTTACCGGCAAGATAAACCATATCGGCCGACTTTACTGCGATATCGAAGCTGCTTACTGAGTCAACTTCAATGGCACTGAACAAGCCTGCTTGCTCAACGATATGACAATAGTTTTTAAGGTTTAACGGCGATAAGTTATCTGTAGATGGAGCTTGTAGCAATACCCCTTGATAACCAGACTCTTTCACCTGCTTCACCTTAGCGGCAAATAAGTCATCGGTGTCTGTAAGGGTCATTTGTTGCAGCGCAACTAAGTCCTTTTCACCAATGGCACACTGTTTGGTTTCAATAATGGTCTGCTCTTGTCGATACAACTTCGAATGCTTAGGGGCATCAAGATTGTCACTGGCAGTTTTATTGGGGGCTTTAGAGCTATTTGGCTCAATCACTAGCTGACTACTATTAAGTTGAGTTGGTTTGACGGTTTCACAAGGGTAACAGCCCAGCACTTTTATAAAGCGTGTCAGTCTTTCTAATTCTTTTAAGGCTTGCTGCATATCATGGTTTGCAAGATTTTCATCAACATCAAGGTAGAACATTTCTTCCCACGGGGTGCCAGGGATTGGGCGAGACTCTAACTTACTCATATTAATGTTATGGGCTTTTAATACGAGTAGCGCCTCAACTAGCGCGCCGGGCTTTTGTCCTGTAGCCATAATCAAGGTGGTTTTTGCCGGCAGTTGTGACGGCACTGCTACAGCTTTGCGTGCAACCACAATAAAGCGGCTTTGATTAATTTTTTGGTTGGCTAACCCTTTTTCTGTGGCACTTAATTGATATAAGGCGCCGCCTTCAGCACTGCCAATAGCGGCAACACTGTCATCATCTGCGTCAATGACTTGCTGCATGGCTTCAGCACTGCTTGAGCAATAGGCCAGCGTTAAGTTTGGATGTTGTGATAACCACTGACTGCATTGGCTAATGGGCTGTGGGTGAGCAAATACGGTTTTGATTTGTTCTAATTCAGCATTATTTTTGGTGAGTAAGCAATGGCCCACTTCAATGGTTGTTTCTCCGACAATTGAAAGAGAGGTGTGTTGCAGCACGTCATACACTTCATTAATTGAACCCGATGAGGTATTTTCAATAGGTAAAAAACCTAAGTCAGCATGGCCGAGTTCAACTGAACTGATAATTTCATCAAAACTTTGGCAGCCTAAATCAATCATTTCTACTTGGCGGCGCTGACAAAAACGGCTGGCGGCGAGATAAGAGTATGAGCCTCTAGCACCTAGGTAGGCGATGGTCGATTGTTGTTGCTGGATTTCAGGGTTAGCACGGCCATGTAAAAAGGCTTGTTGATTCAAGACTGAATCTTCAATAATGCTTTGATAAAGTGAGATAACAAAGTGAGCATCTAAACCTTGCTCTCTACCTTGTTGAACTAAGCGTTCTAATAATTCTTTTTCCCGCTGCGTATCTCTGATGGGCCTAACATCGACTTCTTTACTTCTGGCGACATCAAGGCTTAATTCACGCCTTTTGGCTAGTAAGGCTAATAAGTCCTTATCTAGTGAGGTAATTTGTTCTCTGGTCTGACTCAATTCTGGCGCTTTTTTCATAATAGCCTCAATGACGACTGCTTAGCTGACGTGGTGTTGAACAGCGAGCATTAAATATTTAATAATAAAAAGCCCCCCAGTTGGGAGGCTCTAAATTTCATTTTCGTTTTTACACAAAAAATCGGCCTCAATATGGGGGCTGAATAAAAAAGAAAATAAAATTGCGGCTAGTGATATTTTTCATACTGTAAAATTAAAGCGCTAAGCTATCAGTGTCAATCAAATAATGATCAAGTTTGCCCATTGTTTATGGTTTGCATAAAAAAGCGCACCCGAGGGCGCGCTTTGGTTTAAGAGTAATAAAAAACATCAAGCTGCGGTTTCCTCCTTGTAGACATACTCAAAATCATTATCGGTTTCAGTTGTTGGTGAAACGTGACGTTGAGCCTGGGGTTTATGAGTCAGGCGATTTAGCTGTTTTTCCAGCTTTTTACCCATTGCAGTTATTGCTGCGTAAAGGTTTTCATTTTTCGCCTGGGCGAATAGTTCTCCACTTGGCAAGCCTACTGACGCTTCTATCTTAAAGAGCTGCTTTTCCTGAGTGATAATTACATGCGGGTTAATGAGTTGTAGATCATGTCTTGCGAGTTTTTCAATTTGTCCTTCGATACGTTCAAGAATCGGTGCAGTTACTTCAAGTTGCTTGCTAGTGATTTTCAGCATATTTCGAACCTTCTGTTGTTTGCTTAAGTTCAGATTACCAAGCTCTGAAAGAAAAATCGTGATCTGAATCACATTTTATAGGCCTTTTTAGACTGTTTGATTCATATTTGATCGCTTAGACAATTTAGCTAAAAAACCGCTTAAAAAGTCTTGAAACTCAATCTAAATAGGCGCATATTTGAATGGATAACAACCTAGCTTACCTCCCATTTTTGAACGATTTTTGTTCACCAACTCCATTCTATGCAGCGGTTCAACGTCATTGAAACCATGTTTGCTGCCAACGTTTATACTGCTTGTCATCACTGGCTCCAAATATCTTTCTAAGTTTGACACTCATATCCAGATTTAAGGCCGCACTTATAGGCAAAGCCCTATTTTCAGAGCTGATTAAATAAACCCAAGTCTTGTGTTTTAATCCAATAATACAGAAACATGTAAGCTGTTGATGCTAATTGCTCCACAAGTGCTAGAGTTTGCACTTGTTTGATGAAACGCTGTAATACTTAATTACTTTTCTTTACCTTAAGGGTCTATGAGTGCAAGAATTTGCTCTTTATAATCAAGCATATTAAAAGAACTAAGCTTAAGGCACATCTATGAGTATAGAACAAAAAAAAATTAAGGTATGGGATATACCCACTCGATTATTCCACTGGTTTACGGTGGCGTTGCTGATTTGTTTGTGGTGGACAGCAGATGCAGGAGAGATGGAGTGGCACCAAGTTTGTGCTTATAGCTTTTTAGTGCTGATTGTCTTTAGGTTACTGTGGGGGGTTGTAGGTAGTGATACCGCAAAATTCAAAGACTTTGTCGCTGGACCTAAAAAAGTTATTGGTTATTTACGTGAGCCGTTAAAAGAGCCTGTTGTTGGCCATAACCCTATGGGTGGTTATATGGTGATGCTAATGCTATTTGTGCTCACATTGCAGTTGCTAACGGGCCTATTCGCTACAGATGATATCTTTACCGAAGGACCGCTTTACGCCATGGTGTCTTCTGATACTGCTTCATTTATGACATGGTTACACAAAATGAACTTCAATTTTATCCTTGGGTGCATCGCATTGCATCTTTGCGCGATTACGATTTATGCCATTAAAGGACACAAGTTAGTAGGTGCGATGATTTCGGGTAAAAAAACCTTAACCCATGAGGAACATAAATTACTGAGCGCTGAGCCTAAAATGAAATCACCGTTACTTGCTTTTGGGATTGTCATGATACTTGGTTCAGGTGTCTGGGTATGGCTTATTGCACCTATCATTGCGTTTATGTGATTGAATTAATTCAAGAGACTGTCAGAAAAAAGCCCACTTCAGTGGGCTTTTTATTAGCGAGCTAAAATATGAATAGCATATTTAAGGCGCTGAATTTTTAACAATGTTTTATGGTTAGTCTTTCTTGTACATGTCATGGCAGCCTTTACAGCTTTTGCCTGTATTACCAAATGCTTGCTTGATTTGCTTTTTATCACCTGTTTGGGCTGCCAAGTCTAACTTAACCGCATTTTCTTGGAATTCGGTCATCTTAGTATCAAAGTCTGCTTTATTTGACCAGATCTTTGCTAAAGCTTCTGTATCGCCGTTATCAGAGCCTGCAATAAAACCTTCATGAGGGATTTTAGCTAGTGCCGCTAAATTAGCAGCGCGAGTTTGAAATACTGTTAATTCAAACTCTTTTTTGCCTTTCATCATTGCAGCCATATCGCCAAATTGGTAGCGGATTAAACTAAAACCTGCTTTACGATAATCGATAGCGTCATTGGCATCTTCAAAGTTATGTGCGTTGACAGTTGGAATAAGCAATGCGCTGACAGCTAAGGCCAATATTTTATTTTTCATGACAGATCTCTTTTTATTTATTGATTTATAGGTGTTTGTCACATTTTAAGCATAAATTTGAACCAAGTGCGAGTCTAGTTTTGTGTTTAATTGTAAATTTGATTTTTACAATAATTATCAGGCATATTTTGCATATATGATTTCTGTAAAAGCTGAATTGTTGCTACACTTTGTACTGTCGAGGCATTACTAAAAGAGAGCGTTATGCGAGCTAATTGGGATTCAGTTGTAGAAAAGGTACTAAGCTATCCAAATTCTGACGAATTAGGCATTTTATTTCAGTTATTAATGACAGAAGAAGAGCGTAGTGCAGTTGCTGGTAGGTTAAAGGTTTTTCAACTTTTATTGCAAGGTGAGCTAAGTCAGCGTCAAATATCTGCAGAATATCAAGTGAGCATTGCGACCATTACTCGCTGTTCAAACTATTTAAAAAATATGCCTCAGGCGCAAAAAGACAAAGTCCAGCAGCTGATACTGGACTAGTTACTTATGTCGCGCTAGCTATCTAAATTTAGCTTTAATGTTCGTTGAGGGATGCTTATGGCATCGATAGCTGATACGGCGCAGTAATATATAGCCTCCGTATGTAAAAAGCCCTATCGACAGTAACTGTGCTGAATCTTGAGGGAAAAAACGAAAGGTGATTACGGCCGAAATAATGTAAATGAATGGCATAAAGCCATATATTGAATCGGGTAGGTAACCCTCGACTCGTTTTCTTTTCTTATCCGTTCGGCGGTTTCTAGAGCGTAGGTTCCAGACATGAGCGCCGTAAAAAAAGACTAATATTGAAGCAACGACAATATAGGGTTGTTCAATGAAAGGTACGCTAGCTGCGCCGACAATCATATAGGCGTAAGGTAAGATTTCGTATAGCGGTTTAATTAACATAAGCACTCCTTCGCTTTAAATTAATTTTCAAACAGCAACAAAGGTTAACTCTATAACCTTCAAACCCAGCTGCTTTCTAGTTACCAAAGCACAGAGAAAGAAACAAAACCTGTGCCCAGTAATGCTTGTGGTTAAGTTTCACAGACAATCTATCTATGATTAATAATAACGTAAAAAAAATACGTCAACCTAAAAAAGGCTAACGTATTTAATAATTCAAACTTTAGGCTGAGTTAATCCAGTCTAAGTTATTGAATCAATGTCTAGGACAAAAATTGTTTATTAGACTTTAGTGGCAGCCACAACCGCCATTGCCATCACAACCCGGTTTGTCAGTACCACAAGCTTCATGGGCGTGCTCGCTGCCACAACCACCAGCAGCATGAATATGACCATGGGCAATTTCTTCGGCAGTTGCTTCACGTACATCCATCACTTCAACGCTGAAGTTTAATGCTTGACCAGCTAAAGGGTGGTTGCCATCAACAACGACTACAGTATCTTTTACTTCAGTAACTTGAACTGGGCGTTGACCCATTTCAGTTTCAGCAATAAAACGCATACCTGGCACGATGTCTTCGATATCGCCGAATGCTTCAAGAGGGACTTCTTGTTTTAGGCCGTCATGGTATTCACCATATGCTTGTTCAGTTGGAATATTCGCGTCAAATTTGTCACCAACAACTTTACCTTCTAGCTCAGTTTCTAAGCCTGGAATTAAGCCTTCAGTTCCGTGTAGATAAACCATAGGTTCAGCTTCAAATGAGCTTTCGATTAATCGACCTTCTTGATCGGTTAAACTGTAGTGAATAGTTACTGCTGCATGTTTTGTGATTTTCATAACGACTCCAATTCTGAATGTGGCGGCATAATACTATTGTTTTTACAAAGTCGCGATAATTTGTATCAGCTTTTGCTTATTCAATCACATGTTTTTAAATCAAGTATCTCGCTGGCTGACATTTGCTTTAAATCGTGGCGCATCCGGTTACTTATCCTTTGACAATGGATGTTTTTACCATTGTTGCTGTGACTAAATTTACGCGCAGTACACAGGTCACTGTTTTTAAATAGATTAGATGAATCATTTTCATGGTGATTTGCGCTGCCATGTTTATGAAAATGCTAATTTTAGTGCTTAGGCACTGAAATTTAATGCAAGATGACTTTTGGCGCTTTTGAATAACCATATAAAAATCATAATAATAGTAAGTCTCTGACTTGTAAGTATTTATTCTTGTATATCTTTTTTTGGGTTACGTTTACGTAAACATACTAAAAACTTGTTTTGGAGGCGTTTTTTAGTGTGATAGCTGCGATTATTGTGATTTCAGCAGTGATTTAGCTTGTTATCAATAGAGTGCTTAAAAATAAACCACTAATTAGGGGTTGACAACCTACCTTAAAAAAAGCAATTCTGTTATCAATTCAAAACAAACACATATTAAATCGAGTGTAATGATGAAATCCGTTAACCATGTTGTAGTTACCATTATTACAACCACCACAATTAACATTGTGGGGGCGGGCTGATTACACCCTAAAGATTTATAACGACAAGCCCGCTTCCCACAAAGAAGCGGGCTTTTTGTTTTCAGATTTAAAATTAATATTTAGTGCTAGCGAGTTAAGGGAGAAGAATATGAAAGTGATGAAGTTTGGTGGAACCTCGTTAGCCAATTGGCAACGTTTTTTGATGGCAGCAGACATTATTGAACAAGCTGCAGCTGAAGAGGCTATTGCGACTGTGTTATCAGCGCCTGCAACTGTTACCAATGCCTTGTTAGAGTTAGTAAGTCTCGCACAAACCAATCAAGACTATGCAGCGGTATTAGCCCATATTGAGTCGGTTTTTAGTGGCCTTTTTAGTGACGCTGAACAAGCGTTAATTTCACCGCAGCAAAAAGCGCTACTGGATGAAAAGCTGGCGCTGCAATTAACTGACTGGAATGACAAAGTCACTGGAATAAAGCTGCTTAACGAATGCCCCGATCATGTTCAAGCGCAGGTTATCGTCTCTGGCGAGCGTTTATCGGCAGCCTTAATGGAACAAGTGATGCTAGCAAAATCACTTACCGCAGCGCAATTTGACCCAAGAAAATTATTCTTAGCCCATGGTAAGCCACTTGAATCTATTGTTGATATCAATGAAAGCAAACCGCGTTTTGCTGCGCTTTCATTAAATGAAGCACGGGTATGGATTATGCCAGGTTTTACTGCTGCTAATGAGCAAGGTAAAACAGTGACTTTAGGGCGAAATGGCTCAGATTACTCTGCAGCGGTTTTAGCAGCTTGTCTTGATGCCTCAAGCTGTGAAATTTGGACTGATGTCGATGGGGTTTATAACACGGATCCACGCGTGGTATTAGACGCTAAATTACTTGAACAACTTAGCTATCAAGAAGCTATGGAGCTTTCTTATTTTGGTGCTAAGGTGTTGCACCCTAAAACCATTGCACCGATTGCTCAGTATCACATTCCTTGCTATATCAAAAATAGTTTTAACCCATCAGCGCCTGGCACATTAGTGTCTAATCAGCCTGACAAAACAGGCTTGCAGGTCAAGGCCATTTCTAACCTTGATGAACAAACCATGTTTAACATTTCAGGTCCTGGCATGAAAGGCATGGTGGGCATGGCCAGTCGTACCCTTGAAGCGATTTCTCGCAGTGGTATTTCAGTTTCATTAATCACTCAAAGCTCGTCTGAATACAGTATTAGCTTTTGTGTTAGCTCTAATGAAGCTTATAAAGCAAAACAAGCATTAGAAGTTGAATTTGAGTTAGAAATCCAGTCTGAGTTACTCGAGCCTATCGAATTAAGACAAGATTTAGCAATTGTGTCGCTTATTGGTGATGGCATGAAAACCCATAAAGGCGCCGCTGCTAAGTTTTTCAGCGCCCTGGCTAAAGCCAGCGTTAATATTATCGCCATCGCCCAAGGCTCGTCAGAACGTTCGATTTCTACTGTAATTGAGCAACGTAAAACTAAGCATGCCATTGCCGCCTGTCATCAAGCCTTCTTTGATGTTCAGCAGTATTTAGATGTGTTTTTAGTAGGCAGTGGTAATGTGGGGGCAGGGCTATTAGAGCAAATCAAACAACAAGCCTCGATGCTTAAAGAGCAGCATATAACCATGCGAGTATGTGGTATTGCCAATTCTCGTAAAATGCTTCTGAGCAGTGCTGGGCTAGATTTAAATAATTGGCAGGCTTTATTGGCTGATAGCGATACAAGCTATGATCTCGCAGAGATGCTGGCCTGGGGTAAAGAACAGCAACTGCTAAACCCTGTTTTAGTTGATTGCACTTCAAGTGAGTTGGTTTCAGATCGTTATCTTGATGTGATGAATGCTGGCTACCATGTCGTCACCCCGAATAAGAAAGCCAACACTCGTGATTATGCTTACTACCAACAATTGCGCACAACGGCGTTATTGCAGCGCAGACAATTCTTGTATGAAACAACCGTAGGTGCTGGCCTGCCAGTGATTGATAACTTAAAGAAACTGCTATATGCCGGTGATAAGTTACAGCGATTTAATGGGATCTTATCTGGTTCATTATCTTATATATTCGGCATGTTAGATGAAGGCATGAGCTTATCAGAGGCCACCTCAATCGCTCGTGATAAGTGTTTTACAGAGCCGGATCCTCGTGAAGATTTAAGTGGTTTGGATGTGGCGCGAAAAGTACTAATTCTTGCTCGTGAAGTGGGCATGCCATTAGAACTTGATGATATTAATGTTGAATCAGTTCTGCCAAGCTCGTTTGATGATTCAGGCGATGTAGACACCTTTATGAATCGTTTACCACAACTTGATGCGCAAGTCAGTGCGCGAGTTGAATCGGCAAAAGCGCAAGGTAAAGTACTGCGTTATGTGGGTCAGATTGAAGCAGGTAAGTGTCATGTACGTATTGTAGAGGTTGATTCATCAGATCCGTTATACAGCGTAAAAGGCGGCGAGAATGCACTGGCATTTTACAGCCGTTATTATCAGCCTATTCCATTTGTATTACGCGGTTATGGTGCGGGTACTGATGTGACTGCAGCTGGCGCGTTTGCGGATGTATTAAGAACTTTAAACTGGACTCGCGAGGTGGGGCTATGAGCAAACAAGTCACTTCGGATAAAGCGATAACTGTTTATGCTCCTGCTTCAATGGGTAATGTCGGTGTTGGATTTGATCTACTCGGCGCTGCGCTTGCGCCAATTGATGGCAGTTTACTGGGTGACAGAGTGATGATTGAAGCGGCTGATGCTGGTGTTCATTATTCTCAAACGGGTCCATGGGCGCATAAGTTACCAGAAGATGGTAAACAGAATATCGTCTATCAATGTGCTGTGTTTTTTCTTGAAAAACTTAATGCTAAACAAGGTGTGGCTATTTGTTTAGAGAAAAATTTACCAGTTGGCAGTGGGCTTGGTTCTAGTGCAAGCTCTGTGGTTGCAGCACTTTATGCATTAAATGAGCATTTTGAGCAGCCTTTTGATGAACAAGCATTATTGCTTTTAATGGGCGAGTTTGAAGGAATGATTTCAGGCAGTGTTCATTTTGATAATGTTGCCCCTTGTTATTTAGGCGGCATGCAGTTGATGCTAAATACTCCCAATAAGGTGTGCGCTGGTATTCCTACGTTTAAGCAATGGTATTGGGTGGTGGCCTATCCGGGGATCTCACTGTCAACGGCCAAGATGCGCGACTTATTACCACAGCAATACGATAAAGCGGTAGCCATCGATTTTGGCCGTCATTTAAGTGCATTTGTGCATGCAAGCTATCAGCAAGATCCAAAGCTTGCTATTAGCGTTTTAAAGGATGTGATGGCTGAGCCTTATCGAGCCGATGCGATTCCGGGTTATAGCCATGCGCGCGCAGAACTTGAAACGTTAGGCATGTTAACCACCGGCATATCAGGAAGTGGCCCAACGCTGTTTTCTGTAACCGATAATCTAGAAACTGCTAAAGCTGCTAAAGCATGGTTAGAGCAGCATTATTTATCACAGGCTGGTGGGTTTGCCCATGTCTGTCAACTTGATGAGCAAGGTACGCGTCGAGTTTAGTCACCACATTTTAATTTTAAAGGCGTTTAGAAATGGAATTATATAATTTAAAGCACCCATCACAAGTGGTCAGTTTTAGTGAAGCGGTAAAATTAGGTTTAGGTAAAGATAGAGGGCTTTTTTTTCCAAAATCTATTCCTGTGCTTGATAATATCGATGAGCTACTCGCGTTACCTTTTGTTGCAAGAAGTCAGCGTATTTTAGGGGCTTGGCTTGCTGATGAAATTGGTCAAGATAAAGTTAATGAGTTAGTTAATGCAGCATTCACTTTTGATGTGCCTTTAGTGAAAGCTGATGATAAACGTGCGTGTTTAGAGTTATTTCATGGGCCTACATTGGCATTTAAAGACTTTGGCGCGCGCTTTATGGCGCAATGCGTTAATTTATTAGCAGGAGATGAAAAGCTCACTATTTTGACGGCGACATCTGGTGATACCGGCGCCGCTGTTGCTGATGCTTTCTTCGGGCTTGAATCTGTACAAGTGATGGTGATGTACCCCAAAGGAAAAATCAGTGAGCTGCAAGAGAAGATGTTCACGACTCTAGGTAAGAATATTCATACTGTCGCTGTTGCGTCAGATTTTGATGCTTGCCAAACACTGGTTAAGCAGGCATTTGATGATAGTGATGTTCGTGATGGGCTGCACTTAAACTCGGCTAATTCAATCAATATTAGTCGGTTATTGGCGCAAATTTGTTACTACTTTGAAGCGGTAGCTCAAATGAAGCAAACCAGCAATGCTGAGATTGTGCTGTCAGTGCCTAGCGGTAACTTTGGTAATTTAACCGCAGGTTTATTTGCCAAGGCGATGGGCTTACCTATTAAGCGCTTTATTGCGGCGACTAACTCAAACGATACTGTGCCACGTTACCTTGCTGCAGGTGATTGGGCGCCAAATACTACCGTTGCGACTATGTCTAATGCGATGGATGTGTCCGAGCCATCAAACTGGCCAAGAGTCGAAGCCATTTGTGAGGCGTTAAATTGGCCGTTATCGTCTATTACAGGGGTGGCGCTTAATGAAGCGCAAACAACTGCGGCGTTAAAAGAGTTATATCAGCTGGGTTATCAATCTGAGCCTCATGCCGCAATTGCCGCACAAGCTTTATCTGATGAGCTTAAAAGTGGTGAAACCGGTATTTTCTTAGGAACGGCGCATCCAGCGAAATTTAAAGATGTGGTCGATGTGCAATTACAAATCGATTTACCATTACCCCAAGAGCTTGAAGCTGTAGTGAATAAGCCGATTTTATCTGCAGAACTGAGCGCTGATTTTACCAAGCTGAAAGAGCACTTATTTAACATTCTTAAATAATAAAGCTTTAATATCAGCTTACTAAAGCACCTTAGGGTGCTTTTTTGTTATTTAAACTCATCTGAATGTTTCAGATTTGTATTTTATGATCTCGGTCATAACATCTGCGCAATCCATAGTGTAGATTAATAATACTAGAGGTTTAAACTTTTTAGACATGAAGGAATTGTGGTAATGGAGAAGATGATACTTAAAAGGCTAATGAATGATCACAAACACATAGCCATATTATTGAATATTCTAGCCAAGAAAAATCACAAACTTTCTCAGGGTGAATCAGTTAATTTTGCGCTTATTCGTGATGTCGTCGAATATATGCAGGTTTATGCTGAGCATAGTCACCATCCGGTAGAAGATATTACTTTTGATTACTTTATTAAGCACTTTCCTAGCCCTAGTACGACCAGGCTTCATGATGAACATAGCAGTCTAGCAGAGTCATCTGGTGCATTGATGTATAGTCTGAATTTGATACTTTCAGATGTGGTGATTTCCCGAGAAAAGTTGGTTTCCGACTTAAAAGCGTATGTTGAAATCCAAACGGCTCATATGCAATATGAAGAAAAAGAGCTATTTCCTCTGTTTGCTAAGCACATGCAGGGCAGTGATTGGGATAAAATATGGCAACAATGTGAGCAGCGTTTAGTTGATGATCCGTTATTTAACGATAGTGATGATAATATCTTTGAAGAGCTTAAAGAGCATATTGCTGAAGTTGAACCACAGTAGCTGACTCTGTGTTATCTCCCCTAAAGGATTAATGATAACGAGTTACAGTTAAAAGCATTGCAATTAAAAAGAGCGCTATAAGCGCTCTTTTTATATATAGACCTTTGAATAACTATTCAGTTAGTTATCTTGCTTACAATGGCATCGCATCGAAATCAAAATCGAAACTTGTGTCAATGTCTTGAAGTTCCTTAAGTAAGCGCTGTTTATCCTTTAACGCTTCTATTTCTCGCCATTTACGTTTTTTATTTGAGCTTTTTGAGCGAGTTGGTCTTTCAACAACTTGGTCTAGCGCACCACCATAGTCTAAACGATCCATGGTAAACCTCCCTTGTTATTATGATGTCTCTATTCAAATAAATATCATATTCCGTCACTATAGTGCAATAGTTATGTTTCAATATTGTTAATGGGAGGTGATGTTTAAGTGATGTTCAAGTGGTGTTTTGCTGGCGTATTTAGAGGCTTGTGCTATGAGGAAATGAAAGTGTATATAAAAAAGCCAGCTTTAGCTGGCTTTTTTAGTGTTTAAATCTGACCTTGACGGTATAAATTAATTAATGAATTACTGGAGCTATCAAGCTCTGTGGCATCATTTTTGGCGCCGATGCGGTCTAGGACATCGTTGCCAAGGACTTTACCTAATTCCACACCCCATTGATCAAAAGAGTTAATTTGCCAAATAGCGCCTTGAACAAACGTGCGGTGTTCATATAAGGCAATTAACGAACCTAAGGTCGTTGGAGTTAGCTTATCCATTAATAAGGTATTACTTGGCTTATTACCTGCCATTGTCTTGTGCTTAGCAATAAGGGCTTTATCAGCATCAGGCGTATCTTTGCCTGCCAATTCCGCTAAAGCTTCTTCATAAGTGCGACCTTGCATTAATGCTTGGGTTTGGCCAAAGCAGTTTGAAGCAAGCTGGTTATGATGTTCACCTAATGGATTGTGACTTTGCAGTGGCATAATAAAGTCAGCTGGGATAAGTGCTGTACCTTGATGTAACAACTGGTGATATGCATGCTGACCATTGGTGCCTTCACCACCCCAGATCACTGGGCCGGTATTGAAATCTACCTGAGTTCCATCAAGCATGACCGACTTACCATTACTTTCCATATCAAGTTGCTGGAAGTAAGCGGGTAAACCACGTAAATAATGATCATAGGTCAAAACTACATGGGATTGTGCATCATGAAAATTGCTATAAAGCACTGACAACATGCCCATAATCACAGGCATATTTTGTTCAAGTGGCGCTTGGGCAAAATGTTGATCCATTTGGTTGGCACCATCAAGCAGTTGCTTGAAGTTATCCATACCCACTAATAACGCTATGGGTAAGCCAATGGCTGACCATAATGAATAACGTCCACCCACCCAATCCCACATCGGGAAAATATTGTCAGCATCAATACCAAACTCAGTCGCTTTAGCAACGTTTGATGTTACTGCGACAAAGTGCTTGGCGACATCGGCTTGGCTACCACCTTGCTCGAGGAACCAGTCTTTAGCGCTTAGGGTATTGGTCAGTGTTTCTTGGGTGCCAAATGACTTAGATGACATAACAAATAAGGTTGTTTCAGCATCTAAGTTTTTAAGCTTCTCACAGATTGAGCTTGCATCAACGTTAGCCACAAAATGGCAATTAAGGCCTTTTTGCCAATAAGGTCGTAATGCTTGAGACACAATCTTCGGCCCCAGGAATGAGCCACCAATGCCAATACTGACAATATCAGTAATGGTTTTGCCGGTATAACCTTTCCATTCACCTTGAGATACAGACGCCACAAACTGAGTCATCTTTGCTAGTGTTTGCTGCACTTCAGGGACGATATTCGCCCCTTCAGCCATAATTACTTGCTCAGGATTACTTCTCAGCGCTGTGTGTAATACTGCACGGCCTTCGGTGTTATTGATAATATCGCCATTAAACATGGCAGAAATTTTAGCTGATAACTGGGTTTCTTCAGCTAATGCAAACAATAATCCTAAGCCTTCCTTATCGATACGGTTTTTAGAATAATCTAATAATAAACCGCAGCTTTTGAGGCTCATCTTCTCAAAACGTTTAGGGTCATTAGCAAATAGCTCCCGCATATGGGGAAGCGTTGCTGTATTTTTCTTTAGCTGCTGCCAAGTATTACTCTGAGTTAAATTAGTCATGCAAATCACTCCGTTGATTAGCTAAGTTTTGCGTTTAGCATAACCTCAAGTTTACCTTGGTCGATGGCAAAGTTGCGAATGCCTTCAGCAAGTTTATCAACAGCCATTGGGTCTTGGTTATATTCCCAACGGAACTGTGCTTCGGTTAATGGTGCTGGCGCGGCAACCGTTGTTGTTGCAGGTTTTAGCTTTTGGCTAATAACAGTATCGCTATTGGCTAACTCTTCTAATAGCGCAGGGCCTATCGTTAGGCGGTCACAGCCCGCAAGCTCGATAATTTCGCCAGTGTTACGGAAACTTGCACCCATTACCACAGTGTTATAGCCGTGAAGCTTATAGTAGTTATAGATATCGGTTACTGATACCACACCAGGATCGGTTTCAGCGGTGTAATCAAGACCTGTGTCTTTCTTATACCAATCTAAAATACGACCAACAAATGGCGAAATAAGGTAAACACCTGCTTCAGCACAAGCTCGGGCTTGAGCAAAGTTAAATAATAGCGTTAGGTTACAGTTGATGCCTTGTTGCTCAAGCTCTTTTGCTGCGCAGATCCCTTCCCAAGTAGATGCTAACTTGATCAGAATGCGAGATTTATCAATACCGGCTGCTTGATATAGGTTAATTAGCTTATGGGCTTTTTCGATAGAGCCTGCTTTATCAAAAGAAAGTCTGGCATCGACTTCTGTTGAGATGCGGCCTGGAACAATCTTAAGAATTTCTACACCGATGTTGACGGCTAATTTATCACCTGCGTCTTCAACTTGCTGAGCTGTGTCATTTGACTGCTGTTTTGCCCAAGCAATAGCATCATCAATTAATGGGGCATATTCAGGAATTTGCGCCGCTTTTAAAATTAGAGAAGGGTTGGTGGTTGCGTCTTCTGGTTGGTAGCGTTTAATTGCTTCAATGTCGCCGGTATCAGCAACGATTGTGGTTAGTGCTTTTAGTTGAGCTAACGTGTTCGCCATGGAAATTTCCCTCTCAAGTAACAAAGTTATTTTGTTCAATACAGTTATTAAATGCGATCTTACTGTATTTTCCAACAACATTTGTAAAAAAATAACGCAAATAAACGTGAAATGAGCTCATAAGCAACTAATTGTGTAATTTAATGCCTGATTTATTAGTTGTTTAAGTTGTTTTTATTGTTGAAATAAAAGTGTTACCGATAACATCTCTTTATTGGTAAGGGTTTTTATTTTTTAGCTGATGGCTACAAAAACAAAAAAGTCGCTGCAAGCAGCGACTTTTTATTACCAGCTTAATTAGTTGATTATTTTAGAACCGCACGTTTTTCTGTGCCGGTTACGATAGCTTCAATACGACGATTTTGCTTATGGGCTTCAGCGGTATTGCCTTCCATAATAGGTTTAGTAATACCATAGCCAATAGCTTGAATACGACTTGCTTCAATATCATATTTAGCTGCTAAAGCTTCAGCGACTGATTTAGCACGACTCTCAGAAAGGGTCATATTATATGCAGGCTTGCCAACATTAGAAGCGTGACCTTCGATTGATACGGTATGCTCAGGATTTTTCTTCAAGTAATTAGCTAATTTTTCAATGTCAGC
Source organism: Shewanella sp. 10N.286.48.B5 (assembly GCF_002874355.2). Lineage (NCBI taxonomy): Bacteria > Pseudomonadati > Pseudomonadota > Gammaproteobacteria > Alteromonadales > Shewanellaceae > Shewanella > Shewanella sp. 10N.286.48.B5. The sequence continues at coordinate 2,585,500 of NZ_MCVG02000001.1, read as the reverse complement.
ATAAGAAGCTGACTTAATAACAGAAGAGTTGTTATCAAATAAAATACCACCTAAGTCATGATTTTCTGTTACAAATTCGTAGACAGTACAACCATTGGCATCAACTTTGTGAGTTGCTGGTGTATCTGGACAGCTATCTTGATCATCCATTACGCCATCGTTGTCGGAATCAATTGGTGCAACAGCAGCTGCAACAACAGGAGCTGCTGCTTTAGCTTTACCAAAGCGGTAGCTTAATTCTAAGCCCCAATAGTTACTTTCCATTTCAAGGGTATTATATTTATCATCGTCTAAGTTTTCGTAGCGACGATATTTAGCCTGCAGTTTTAAGTTTTCGGTAAAATTATAACCGATACCAGCACCGATATAGGGCGCAATACCGCTGTCACTGTAATACTCAGTGCCATAATTTTTTATGTTCTTTAAAAGGTAGTTCATTCCGCCAGCCTCAGCAGACAAACTCCACTTGTCAGCGAAAGGATAAAAACCGACTAAACCTAATGCCATGCCTCTAGCGCCGACATCATTACGTTTATTACTGAAATCTGTCCATTGAATACGACCTAAGTCTCTATAACCGAGTTCAATACCAAAATAGTCATTAAATAAGTAACCACCGAAGACATCCCAAGCATAAGGGTCATCATCTTCACATTGGGTCATTGTTTTAAGGTCGCAATGTGGTTCGTAATTATTAATCCCTAAACCACCACCGACATACCATGGCGTTAACTCTTGTTCTGCGACAGCGGCAAAAGGCAACATTGAGGTGAGTAATACTACTTTTAAGGTGTTTTTCATCATATATAGTCCATTGTTATTTTATGTCACCAAAACACATGTAAACCGATTGTTTACCTTAAGTGTCACCAGCACTTATTTGGCGTTCCTATTATGATTTAGCTGGCAAGCTAATTATCGTCTTAAATTCAATGGTTTTCCATAGTAGTTACGAATATTTTTAAAATATTACCAACAAATACCTAACGAATCCGCGCAAGATGTTGCAGTGTTGGTTTTTTCTAATGAATTGACGATGGGCTTTGTTGTCCGTGGTATAAAGAAAAAGCGCCCAAAGGCGCTTTAACTCGTTATAAACGATTGTAGTTTGTTTTTTGAACTCTAATCTAATTACCGAGTCCAAACCCAATTTTCAATGTCTACTGGGTCAACACCGTTGGCCTTAATGTAGTTACGGTGTTCTACTAATCTTTGGAGCATATCCGTTGTGATTTGAACATGCTGAGTTTCATCAATAACACCTTGTTGGAATAGTTTGTATGCCATATCAATCACAAGGTGATAACGTGATGTGCCATTACGAACGCCCATATCAAATGGTGTTGTAGTTGAACCTTCTTCTTCATAGCCTTTAATGCGGAAACGTTTACTGCCTTTATAATCAAATACCAATTTCTTGATGGTATTTGGATAACCATGGTAGTTAAATACCACGCCTTTATCTTCAGTAAATATTTCATCCATTAACCAAGGCTTATTTTGGAATTTACGACTACCTAAACCGTTACTATTAAGTTCAGTTACACTGACATAACGAATACGCACTCTTGGCAGTAGTTCTCTAATGAGTACTAATGACGCCATACATTCTTGAGTGACATAATCACCACAACCTGCAAGTACTACATCAGGATTATCATCTGATGCAAAATCCCATACCATCACGCCATCTTTAGTTTGCTTACGGGCTTCATCTAGTGATAGCCATTGAGGTAACTCTTTTTTACCTGCAACTAAAATGTTGAGTTTGTCGCGGTCTTCATATGCACGCTCTGTATAAGTGAGTGTACTGTTACCATCAGCAGGTAAATATGCAGAAATAATATCTGGATGCTTTTCTAACATAGCACCTAGAAATGAAGGGTTTTGATGCGAATAACCATTATGATCTTGACGCTCTAATAAAGAAGACAAAACAACATTACAAGAAGGTACAGGTTTACGGAAGTGAACCCCTTGACTGGCATACACATATTTACAGTACTGATCAGCCATTGATGAAACTACTTGAGAGAAGGCTTCATAGGTTGGGAACATGGCATGCCGACCTGTTACTGTGTAACCGTGCATCATACCGAAAAGTAAGTTTTCCGATAGCAGTTCAATAACACGGCCATCACGCGCCATATCTTGATCCCAGCTTTCAATCGGCCATTGCCATGCACGATCTGTTTCTTCAAATACCGCTTGCAGTTGATTTGAGTATGTTTCATCTGGGCTGAAGATACGTAAGTTACGTTGATCTCGATTTAATTTGAATGCGTCACGCATCCACTCGCCCATTTTGTACATTGATACGCCGCGAGTACCACGTGGGGTTTCTGGACCATAACTTAGTTTTTTAAGATCTGGTTGAGCAAGTGCACGGACTACTTCACCGCCATAACTTAAGTGTTGGCGACCACAACATAACTGCTTAGGTGGAATCAAAGATTGAATTTCTTCATCAAAGGTAATTTCACCTTGCGCATTGATACTGCACAGTTCATCAAATTTGTAACTTGCTAACCAGTCATTAAGCGCTTTTAGGTGACCTGCATCTGTTGCACACTTATTGACGATGACTTGATGAGATTCGCAGTTGCCAGCTAGCTTCTTACCGCCAAACTCAGATGTACCTGTCCAGCCTTTAGCTGTTCGCATAAGAATAACCGGCCAGCGAGGCTTACAAACATCTTCGCCGCGACGGGCACGAGTTTGGATATCATTGATCATCTCGTAAGCTAAGTCCATAGCCTCTTTCATTTGAACAAACACATCCTCTTCAAGTTGATCATCAACAATAATGGGATGATAACCTAAACCACGAAATTCAAGATCTAACTCTTCATGACTCATGCGTCCCATACGAGTCGGGCCTGAGATTTTATAGCCATTAATATGCACAATGGGCAGTACCGCACCATTGGTTGCAGGGTCGACTAACCGGTTGGCATACCATGATGCAGCTAATGGCCCTGTTTCAGACTCACCATCACCAACTAAACAAGCTGCGATTAAGTTTGGATTATCAAGAACGGCGCCCCAAGCAACGGATAATGAATAACCTAATTCGCCACCTTCTAAAATTTGGCCGGGGGCTTCAGGGTTTGCATGAGAAGGGTAGCCATATGCTGCTGAGAACTTTTTACAGATATCTTCAATACCTGATTCGTTATAGGGGATGGTTTCTGGATAAAAATGGCTTAAAGAACCTTCAACAAACAGGTTAGCTTGAACTGCTGGGAAGCCGTGACCAGGACCGACTAAATAAATGAATTCTCTTTCATGCTTAACGATTAAGCGATTAACGTTTGCATACACAAAATTGATACCTGGACAGGTACCCCAATGACCTAAAAGTCGAGGTTTAATGTCTGTATGTTGTAGCTCTCTTTTAAAAAGCACATTTTGCTTAAGATAGATTTGTGAGGTAGCGAGGAAGTTAGTTGCTCTAACATATTTTTTAAGAGCAGTGATTTCATTTTGCTGTGTCATAGTGACCTCATTATGAAAGATAAGATTGATTTAGCTTTTAATGAGAACACTGTATCCCCTAAATTGAACCAATAATGTGTTATTGATCTAACTTTGTATTAAAAAAAATCATTAATAAAATGATGTTAGGTTAAGAAATTGTTGAGTCACTTGGTGTTAGGCGATTTGCAATTGTTATTCTAGATGGGGCTTTAGGCGGCTATTTAAATAAATGTGATCACTGTCACCTATGCTTGAAGTTTTTCTATGCTAGTTTTTTCTCGCATTTTTTTGAGAACACCTATAACTAAGCGATAAGTGGTAAAGAGTGGTAATGTTTGCTGGGCTTTACTGGTTAAAGTCAGTAAAGTTAACTTGAATAATGCTAAATAATAATTAACTAATATATTCGCTCACTGAATTTAATAAACAGTAACAGCTTGGCTATTTACGAATACATGCTGAGGCTGCGAACTTAGATTTTGATGAGCTCATTATAATAATTCGATAATTTTATTTTGTCTGAAGGTGTTGCTCGGTTTAAGCATATTTTTACAAAATAAAGTTATTCCAAGGAATAGATTAAGCAAATGGCAATGTTAGAAACAATTGTTGGTTTCATGAACAATTTACTCTGGGGTAAATTGTTAGTTTATGGGCTGGTAGGCGCAGGTATCTTTTTTACTGTTCGTCTTGGCTGTATTCAAATTACTCATTTCGTACACGGCGTTAAAGTATTAGCGATTAGCCGCCGCCCTGGTAAGCATGGCTTATCTTCATTTCAAGTTTTTTGTACCAGTATGGCTGCCCGTGTCGGAGCCGGAAATATGGCTGGTGTTGCGGTTGCAATCGGTGCCGCAGGTCCTGGGGCAGTATTTTGGATGTGGGCCATTGCCATGCTCGGTATGGCGACGGCAATGATCGAGTCAACGTTAGCGCAAGTTTATAAAGTTAAAGACGTTGACGGGCAGTATCGTGGTGGCCCTTCATATTATATGGAAAAAGGCCTTGGCCAACGCTGGATGGGGATTCTATTTTCAATCCTACTGATTATTTGTTTTGGCTTAGTGTTTAATGCTGTTCAAGCAAATACTATCTCTGGTGCAATGACTGCCGTATTTGATTTAAATCCAATTTATGTCGGTCTTGGGATTGCGCTATTGAGTGGCCTCGTGATTATGGGCGGTCTTAAAAAGGTCGCTAGAGTGTCAGAAATTATCGTTCCGATTATGGCATTAGCCTACATTGCGATTGCCTTGGTTGTTGTTTTAATGAATGTTGAGCAATTGCCTGCCGTATTTATGTTGGTGATTAACAGTGCATTTGGCTGGCAAGAGGCCGCTGCTGGTGGTGTAGCATACAGTGTTGCTCAAGCAATGCAGGCGGGTATTGCTCGCGGCTTGTTCTCTAATGAAGCAGGTATGGGTAGTGCCGCCAATATTGCAGCAAGTGCTTCACCGAATCCTAATCACCCAGCGTCACAAGGTTTTGTGCAAATGATGGGTGTGTTTGTGGACACTATTGTTATCTGTACTGCTACTGCGGCAATTATCTTATTGTCTGGTGATGGTGGCGGCTCTGGTGATGGTATTGCAAGAACCATTAATGCATTAACGCATCATGTGGGTGACTGGGGTGGGGCATTTATTGCCTTTGCTATTTTACTTTTCTGTTTCACGTCAATTATTGCTAACTATTCGTATGCAGAAACTAACGTGATGTTTCTATCTGGCAATAAAAAAGGTGCACTACCAATCTTCCGTATCGCAGTATTAGGTATGGTTATGTTTGGCGCAGTGGCTAAGATTGGCATCGTTTGGGATTTAGCCGACGTTTCTATGGGCTTGATGGCGTTAGTTAATATGATTGCCCTGCTGTTATTGTCAGGTTTAGCGGTGAGAATTATTAATGATTACCGCCAACAAGTTAATAAGGGTGAAGATCCTGTATTTGATACGACTAAGTTCCCAGAGCTTGAAGGTCAGATAGAAGATGGGATTTGGATCAATAAAGAAGTTGAAGTGACCAAGTAACTCACTTTACTTAATCGCGAATGTTAATTGCAGATTAATCAAATCTGAAAAAAGCATTTAGCACAATCTAAAAAACCATGCAGTAATTGCATGGTTTTTTTTATGAAGCTCAGTATGATAGATAGCATGAATTAGAGTCCATTTTATAAAATAGGATTATCAGCAATGCTAGTATTAGTTTCTCCTGCCAAAACACTTGATTTTGAAACGCCTGCATCAACCAAGAAGTTTACTCAACCGACTTTGCTAGATTACAGCCAACAATTGATTGACGTATGTCGTGAATTGACGCCAATGGATATTGCCTCTTTAATGAAAGTGAGCGATAAAATAGCAGGTTTGAATGCGGCTCGATTTGCACAGTGGCAACCACGTTTTACTCTAGATAATGCCAAGCAAGGTATGTTTGCCTTTAGGGGCGATGTATATACCGGCCTTGATGCTGACTCACTGTCTGATATTGAAATCGATAAGGCTCAAAAGCACCTACGAATTTTATCTGGTTTGTATGGCTTACTGAAGCCGCTGGATTTGATGCAAGCCTACCGTTTAGAAATGGGCACCAGCTTGGTAAACCCCGCAGGTAAAAATCTTTATGCATTTTGGGGCGAGACAATCACCAATGAAGTTAACGCAGCTGTTGCTAATCAAAGCGATGATATCGTCATTAATTTAGCCTCAAATGAGTATTTTAAAGCGGTTAAACCCAAACTACTTAAGGCCACTTTAATCACCCCGGTATTTAAAGACTGCAAAAATGGTCAATACAAGGTGATCAGTTTTTATGCCAAAAGAGCCCGCGGCTTGATGGCGCGTTACATTATCCAAAACGATGTGACGTCATTGGCACAATTGCAGCAATTTGACTTAGATGGCTATTATTACAGTGAAGACTTATCGACACCTGCAGCGCCAGTGTTTTTAAGAGAAGAGCAAATTAAGTAACCACTACAAGTTTCAGTGTAATGTAACGGGTAAAAAAATACTTAATAAAAAAGCAGCTAAGGTTTGAACTCCTTAACTGCTTTTTTGCGATAAAAGGCTGATAGATTATTTCTTATCGGCCTTTTTAGCTAATGGGCGTAAGTTAAGTTCTGATTGCGCCATGATATAAGCAAATTGCGCATAAGCAGCGACATTTTGCGCTAATGCGGTAGGGTCGATTTTATCTAAAGTGTCGTTAGGGGTGTGGTGATAATCAAAGTAATCAGTACCATCTTGTCGAAGGGACGCCACAGGGACACCTAGAGAGGGCATCATAGACACGTCAGGGCCACCAGAAGCGTTATTGTTCCCTAACTTAACCCCGTTGATGGTCATTGAACTGTGCTCAGTTTTAACTTGCTCAAATACGTGTGGATTAACGTTGAAATCAATTTGGTAAATCTTGCCTGCGCCAAAATCAGATTCTGCGGCAATATAATGATTAACCAGCTCGTCAGCATGTTGCTTTGCATAAGCCTTACCGCCAACTAATCCCACTTCTTCTGCGGCATATAATACCACTCGAATGGTTCTCGCTGGTTTTTGAGGTAAATCTTGAATCAATTTCGCCGCTGCAGTCACAATCGCAACGCCTGCACCATCATCAATTGCACCCGTGCCTTCATCCCAAGAGTCAAGGTGAGCGCCAATCAGCACCACTTCTTCAGCCTTACTACTGCCAGTTACCTCGGCAATAACATTGTAGGATGTTGCGACCCCTAAATTCTTTGAAGAGAGGTTAAGTGATAAGCTGATGTTCTTATCTCTTTTTAACATGGCATTAATCATATCAGCATCTGGTGCAGACAATGCAGCAGCTGGAATTTTTGCCACTCCATCTTTGTAACGCATCATGCCGGTATGGGCCATGCGGTCATGATCGGTACCTATTGAGCGAATGACCACAGCGACAGCGCCTTTTTCTGCTGCAGCAACCGCGCCTCTTGAGCGGCCGCCAACAGACTGACCATAGCCTTTACCACTAATATGGCGCTCGGTTTTATGATCAATAAAGACAATTTTGCCTTCGACTAATGCTGGATCGGCGACTTGTAGTGCAGCAAGGGTGTCAAAGCGCACTATCTGGGCTTGTAAACCTGACTCAGGCGTTGCCACGCTGCCACCTAGAGCGCTAATGACCAGCGGTTGCTCAAACGGTGAGACGATTGATGCCTGAGCATGGCCTCGTGACCAAGCTGGGACTTGGACAGATTCCTTATAGACCTTATCAAAACCTAAGCTTTTGAGTTTATTCATCGCCCATTCGACTGCGATGAGATCTTTCTCGGAACCGGCGAGTCGAGGGCCGACTTCCACTGTCAATGATTCAACAATGTCATAACCTAAAGTAGAAGATAACGCCTTTGTGGCTAGTTGCTGGCTAATTACATCGTTAGCAGACTGTGGTAATTGTGTTACTTGGGTATCATTTGTCTGGCTTTGACAGCCTGATATAGCGGCTAAAACTATCCCTGTAAAAATTGATTTCTTATAGTTTTTCATGAGTTTCCTTCATTTTTATTAGCTAAGTCTCATTTTTAAAAACAATCTACCAAAAAGTGTGCTTCATGTCGCTGCCCGATTTGTTAGGGAAGGCTATATTAGTCTCAGTGATGATTAAGGAGAGCTAACGCGTGATGAATATAGAAATGATGCAGCAGCGAGCAGATCATGCTGTGGTAATGCTAAAGGCACTGGCAAATGAACGCCGTTTATTTATTTTGTGCCATTTGCTGAATGAAGGCGAAATGTGTGTCGGTGAGATGAATAAAAAACTAGGTCTAAGCCAATCTGCGTTATCGCAGCATTTAGCTTGGCTGAGAAAAGACAATCTCGTTTGTACACGTAAAGAAGCGCAAACTGTGTTTTATTCACTTAAAAGTGATGAAGTTCGTGAGCTAATAAAAGTATTGGATAATTTATACTGCCATTAATGGCAATAATTTTGATACCTATAACGTCTTAACAATATCTTGCTACTGATGACAGTAAGATCGAGTTAAGGCGTTTTTTTATGTCTTAAATATGGATTTGATATTTAGCGCAAAAATGTCCGTAAAAGCTTGAAGGCAGGGCAAGTGGAGAGAGTATTTTTTGTGAGTTATTTTATTGCAGGTATAAAAAAACCGACCTAAGTCGGTTTTTGTAATATAAATCGCTAAAATTAAGCAGCTAGTGCTTTGATTTTTGCGTTTATACGTGCCTTTTGACGAGCAGCTTTATTCTTGTGAATAAGGCCTTTAGTCGCCATACGGTCAACAATTGGTTGTGCTGCTGCGAATGCTTCGGTAGCCGCTTTGTGGTCACCGCTCTGGATAGCAGCGATAACTCTTTTAACGTATGTACGTAACATTGAACGACGACTAGCGTTATGCTGACGACGTTTTTCAGACTGAAGCGCGCGCTTCTTTGCAGACTTGCTATTAGCCAAGGTGCAACTCCTAAAACTGGGTTTAATACTTTGAGGGCGAGGAATATGCCTGCTTTTATTCATTTTGTCAATGAATATGATAGAAATAACGTCGAAAAGACAAATAAAACTACCTGGCTCGGTTATCTTCAACCCAACTCGTGTAAGATGTGGCGCAATTCTATCAGTTCTTATACCCCATAGACAGCATTAGAATCGAAAATTTGAGATATATCAGACTTAATTTAAACGCTTGTGTGCGGCTTTGGAGTGATGCTTGAGTAAATCGTTATTAAAATCAGGTGCTATCGTCAGTGTTATGACCTTGATATCTCGGGTGCTTGGCTTGGTTAGAGATGTAGTCATTGCCAACTTAATGGGTGCAGGTAGTAGTGCCGATGTGTTTATCTTTGCCAATAAAATTCCCAATTTTTTACGTCGATTATTTGCTGAAGGTGCTTTCGCACAGGCATTCGTGCCGGTGTTGACAGAATACCAACAAAACAAAACCCCAGCTGAAACCCGTGAGCTTATAGGTAAAGTGGCCGGTACTTTGGGCGGCATAGTGAGCGTTGTAACCTTAATTGGTGTTATCGGCTCACCGATACTTGCTGCATTATTTGCTGGTGGCTGGTTTTATGATTGGATGAACGATGGGCCGGATGCGGCAAAGTTTGAACTTGCCTCTATGATGCTCAAAATTACCTTCCCTTATTTATGGTTTATTACCTTAACCGCACTGGCTGGCTCAATATTAAATACCCGCGGTAAGTTTGCAGTTTCTGCCTTTACGCCGGTATTTTTGAATATTACCATTATTATTGCCGCTTTAGTGTTTGCCCCCAAGATGGAACAACCTGAAATCGCTTTAGCTTTAGGGGTGTTTTTTGGTGGTTTAGTGCAGTTTTTGTTTCAAATTCCGTTTTTACTACGTGAAAATGCCTTAGTAAAACCGTCATGGGGCTGGAACCACAGTGGGGTCGTGAAAATCAGAACCTTAATGATCCCTGCATTATTTGGCGTTTCTGTTTCGCAAATCAATTTACTGTTCGATACCTTTATTGCCAGTTTTTTAATGACAGGCTCTATTAGTTGGCTTTACTACTCAGACCGCTTACTTGAGTTCCCTTTAGGATTGTTTGGTATTGCCATTGCGACGGTTATTTTGCCAGCTTTATCTAGAAAGCATATTGATGATAAAGGCAGTGGTTTTAGTGACACTATGGACTGGGGAGTAAGAGCCATTTTATTATTGGGCATGCCAGCCATGCTGGGATTAATCATTCTTGCTCAGCCGATGTTAATGGTGCTTTTTATGCGCGGCGCATTTACAGTATCTGATGTTGAGATGGCATCGTACAGTTTAGTGGCTTATGGTTGTGGCTTACTGAGTTTTATGATGATTAAAGTATTGGCGCCGGGGTATTACTCACGCCAAGATACTAAAACCCCAGTTAAATTCGGTATTATCGCCATGGTAAGCAATATGGTGTTCAATATCATTTTTGCCATTCCATTTGGCTACGTAGGACTTGCAATTGCCACTTCTATGTCAGCCTTTCTTAATGCCGGCCTGTTATATCGAGGCTTACACCTAGCTGGTGTCTATAAAGTCAATCGTTCAACCATGGTATTTTTCGCTAAAGTGGTCATTGCGACACTCGTGATGGCAGCGCTTTTAGTTTACTTATTACCAGAGCAGCAAATGTGGTTAGATATGGCAATGCAAGTTAAGGTTTACAGCCTGTTAAAACTCATCATATTAGGTGCATTAGCCTATTTATTCAGCTTAGTGCTAATGGGGCTAAAACCTTGGACAATGAAACGTCGATCATGAATGCTGATTATCCATTCTATCTAGTATATAATCAGCCGATTTACAGTAGCAGTTGTTTGGCGTAATGGAACTAATTCGCGGTATACATAATATTTTACCTTCGCATAATGGATGCGTGCTCACTATTGGTAACTTTGATGGTGTGCATCGTGGTCATGCGCAAGTGATTAATAATTTAGTTAATAAAGCTAAACACTTTCAGCTACCTGCTGTAGTAATGACCTTTGAGCCACAACCGCAAGAGTTATTTCGCCAACAAGATGCCCCTGCAAGAATTAGCTTATTAAGAGATAAAATTAGTTTGCTAGAAGAGCTCAATATTGATCGTCTTCTGTGTGCTAATTTTAATACTCGTTTTGCTAATCAACCGGCAGAGCAATTTATTGAAGATTTATTAGTCAATAAATTAGGGGTGAAGTATCTAGTGGTTGGTGATGATTTTTGTTTTGGTAAAAACAGAACTGGCACCTTTGATATGTTACTTGAAGCGGGTAAAAAGTTCGGTTTTACTGTGGTCAGTACCCAAAGCTTTATCTTAGGTTCGACCAGAGTGAGCTCCACTGCGGTTCGTGAGCAGTTAGCATTAGGGAACTTAGAGCAAGCAAGGCGTTTACTCGGGCACCCAGTGTTACTGTCAGGTAAAGTGGCCCACGGCCAAAAAATTGGGCGAACCATTGGTTTTCCAACTGCCAACATTGCATTAAAGCGCAAAGTATCACCTGTTAGAGGGGTGTTTGCGGTAAAAATGTATTGGGATGGCAGTGATATTTATGAAGGCGTTGCTAATGTTGGTTTTAGGCCAACTGTTGAAGGGCAAGTCTGTCAATTAGAAGTGCACTTATTCGACTACTCTGGTGACTTATACGGTAAAAGAGTGGAAGTTGAATTAGTGGCAAAAATCCGTGATGAACATCCGTTCGAGTCACTGGATGCGTTAAAAAAACAAATTTTGAATGATGTAAATGAAGCAAAAGCTTTATTTAGCAATGATGCAGGTTGAGATTAATCAGCCCAAATAATGGTATAGGATCAATGACCGACTATAAATCTACTTTGAATTTGCCGGAAACCGATTTTCCGATGCGCGGTAATCTGGCTAATCGTGAGCCAGCTATGTTAGACCGTTGGACTCAAGACGAACTTTATCAAAAAATTCGTGACAGTCGAATTGGTCGCAAACCGTTTATTTTGCATGACGGCCCCCCGTATGCGAATGGCAATATCCATATTGGTCACTCGGTAAACAAAATATTAAAAGATATCATTGTTAAGTCTAAAACAATGGCAGGTTTTGATGCGCCTTATATTCCTGGATGGGATTGTCACGGCTTACCAATTGAATTAATGGTAGAGAAAAAAGTTGGCAAACCAGGTCAAAAGATTTCAGCTGCTGATTTTCGCGAAGAATGCCGTAAATACGCCGCTAAGCAAGTTGACGGTCAACGTGAAGACTTTATTCGTTTAGGTGTATTTGGTGATTGGCATAATCCTTACTTAACCATGGATTACAGCACTGAAGCTAACATCGTACGTTCTTTATCTAAAGTGATTGAAAGCGGTCACCTGCACAAAGGTGTTAAACCTGTTCATTGGTGTACTGACTGTGGTTCAGCGTTAGCAGAAGCAGAAGTTGAATACGAAGATAAAACCTCACCCGCTATTGATGTGGCATTTAATGCCGTTGATAGCGCAGCGGTTGCAGCGAAATTTGGCGTTGAAGGTTACACAAACACGGTTTCAGCGGTTATTTGGACCACGACGCCTTGGACTATCCCTGCTAACCGTGCATTATCATTAAGCCCAGAGCTTGATTACAGCCTAGTTGAGCTCGTTAAAGATGGCGTAACTAAAACCGTTATTTTAGCTGAAGTGCTAGTTGAAGGCTGTTTAACCCGCTTTGAAGCTGAGTCACATCAGGTTATCGGTACTACAAAAGGCGCTGAGCTTGAGCTAATGCGTTTCAAGCATCCTCTTTCTGCATTTGATGTGCCTGCCATTCTTGGTGACCACGTAACAACTGAAGCTGGTACTGGCGTAGTTCATACTGCACCAGGTCATGGTCAAGACGATTTCGTGGTTGGTCAAAAGTACGGCTTAGAAGTCGCAAACCCTGTTGGTGACAATGGTGTCTATAAAGCTGACACTGAGTTTTTTGCTGGTCAACACGTATTCAAAGCCAATAAGAGTGTTGTTGATTTATTAGAAGAGAAAGGCCAGCTGTTGTGTCATGTGGCATATCGTCACAGCTACCCACATTGCTGGAGACACAAAACGCCCATTATCTTCCGTGCAACGCCACAATGGTTTATCTCAATGGATAACCATGGCTTGCGTAAGCAGGCGTTATCTGAAATTGAACAAACGCAGTGGATCCCTGACTGGGGCCAAAGCCGTATTGAAAAAATGGTTGAGAACCGTCCTGACTGGTGTATTTCACGCCAACGTACCTGGGGCGTACCAATCACGTTATTAGTTAACCGTGAAACTGAAGAATTACACCCTGATAGCGTTTCTATCATGGAGCGCGTTGCGCACCGTATCGAGCAACAAGGTATTCAAGCTTGGTGGGATCTTGAGATCAGTGAACTGATTGGCGATGAAGCCGATCAATACCGTAAAGTGACTGATACTTTAGATGTTTGGTATGACTCAGGTTCTACTTTCTCATCAGTTGTTGCATCACGCCCTGAATTCCAAGGCCACGAGATTGACTTATACCTTGAAGGTAGCGATCAGCATCGCGGCTGGTTCATGTCTTCATTGATGATTTCAACGGCAATGAATGGTAAAGCACCTTACAAGCAAGTACTAACACACGGTTTCACCGTTGATGGTAAAGGCCGTAAGATGTCTAAATCAGTAGGTAACGTGATTGCACCGCTACAAGTTATTAATAAGCTTGGCGCTGACATCTTACGCTTATGGGTTGCAGCAACTGATTACAGTGGTGAGATGACGGTTTCTGATGAAATCTTAAATCGCAGCGCTGATTCATATCGCCGTATTCGTAACACCGCGCGCTTTTTACTTGCTAACTTAAGTGGCTTTAATCCAGAAACGGATATGATTGCTACTGAAGATATGGTGTCACTGGATCGCTGGGCAGTACGCCGCGCTGTAGCACTACAAGAAGAAATCATTGAAGCTTACGAGCAATATAATTTCCACTTAGTGACCCAAAAACTAATGCAGTTCTGTTCTGTTGAGCTTGGTAGCTTCTACTTAGATATCATTAAAGATCGCCAGTATACTGCTAAATCAGATGGTCACGCTCGTCGTAGTTGCCAAACTGCTTTATACCATATTGCTGAAGCAATGGTACGTTGGATTGCACCAATCTTAAGCTTTACCGCTGATGAAATCTGGCAGCTACTTCCTGGTGAACGTGAGCAATACGTGTTTACTCAAGAATGGTACCAAGGCCTAGAGTCAGTGACCTTAGCTGACGATTTAAATGATGAATACTGGCAGCAACTTTTAGCTGTTCGTAACGAAGTCAATAAAGTATTAGAGCAAGCCCGTCGTGATAAGCGTATTGGTGGCTCACTGCAAGCTGAAGCGACTTTATATGCTGATGAAGAGTTAGCGGCAAAACTGGCTCAAGTGAATGATGAGCTACGTTTTGTATTGTTAACATCTAAAGCGATTGTTGCCCCATTAAGTGATGCGCCAGCTGATGCAATTGAAACAGAGCTTGCTGCATTAAAGCTTGTTGTTGCAGCAAGTGAAGCTCAGAAGTGTGAGCGTTGCTGGCACTACAGCGAAGATGTTGGCACTGTCGAGTCTCATGCGACATTATGTGGCCGCTGCGTAACTAACATCGAAGGCGATGGCGAACATCGCGACTTTGCATAAAGGACTTGCTTGATGCCACTAACATGGAAAGAAAGCGGCATTCGTTGGTATTGGGTAGCTGTATTGGTATTTATTGCCGATCAGCTATCTAAGCAATGGGTGTTAGCCAATTTTGAGCTGTCTGAATCAATACAGCTGTTACCTATTTTTAATTTCACCTATGTGCGTAATTACGGCGCCGCGTTTAGCTTTTTAAGTGAAGCCGGTGGCTGGCAGAGGTGGTTTTTTACCATCATAGCCGTTGGTTTTAGCACACTGCTGACGATATGGCTGCGTAAACAGTCAGCGTCGCTGTGGCGCACCAACCTTGCGTATACGCTCATTATTGGTGGCGCCATTGGTAATTTAGTTGATCGTTTAATGCATGGTTACGTAGTGGACTTTATCGATTTCTATTGGAAAACCAGCCACTATCCAGCATTTAATATTGCTGATTCAGCTATTTTTATCGGTGCAGCATTGATTATTTGGGAAGCGTTTAAACCCGAAACCCAAGCGGCAGAAAGTTAGGGAGTCTATTTTGTCTGAGCAACAACTTGCACGTTCCATAGTGTGTCATATGAATATCATTTTAGAAGATGGCTCAACGGCAGAAAGCACCAAAGCATCAGGAAAACCAGCGCGTTTTAATGTTGGTGATGAGAGCTTAAGCCCTGCATTTGAATCAGAAATTTCAAGCCTGAATAAAGGTGATAAGCACAGCTTTACCTTAGATGCGATTGATACTTTTGGTGAGTCTAATCCTGATGCTGTGCATCATATGGACAGAAGTAAATTCCCTGCTGATATGGCATTAGAACCTGGTGTCATTGTTAGTTTCGGTGGTCCAGGCGGCAGTGAAATCCCAGGTATGATCCGCGAAGTTGCTGGTGATTCAGTGACTATAGACTTGAATCATCCTCTAGCTGGTCAGAAATTAACTTTCGAACTTGAAGTGGTAGAGGTACTTTAAAATGCTTAAAGTTGATCCTACATCGCCAGAACTGAACATCTTACTGGCAAATCCGCGCGGTTTTTGTGCTGGTGTTGATCGGGCGATTAGCATTGTCGAACGTGCTTTAGAGTTATTTGAACCACCGATTTATGTCCGCCATGAAGTCGTACATAACCGTTATGTGGTACAAAACCTAAAAGACCGCGGCGCTATATTTGTTGATGAGTTAGAGCAAGTGCCTGATAACAGTATTGTGATTTTTAGTGCTCATGGTGTTTCTCAGGCTGTTCGCAAAGAAGCAAAAGTGCGTGGTTTAAAAGTATTTGATGCCACGTGTCCTTTGGTCACTAAAGTGCATCTTCAAGTTACTCGTGCAAGCCGTAAAGGCGTGGAGTGTATTCTGATTGGCCATGAAGGCCATCCAGAGGTTGAAGGCACTATGGGTCAATACGACAACACTGAAGGTGGGGTTTATTTGATTGAATCCCCGGAAGATGTAGCGTCTTTAAAGGTTAATAACCCAGATAACCTATGTTTCGTCACGCAGACCACATTATCAGTTGATGACACGCTAGATATTATTGCGGCCTTGCAACAACGTTTTCCTTCCATTGAAGGGCCGCGTAAAGATGATATTTGTTATGCCACTCAAAATCGTCAAGATGCAGTGCGCAATATGTCATCAGATGCAGACTTAATGATTGTTGTAGGCTCAAAAAATAGCTCTAACTCCAATCGACTGCGTGAACTCGCTGAGAAAACTGGTACAGAAGCCTATTTAGTTGATACCGCTGCCGATGTTGATGAAGCTTGGTTTAAAGATGTAAAAAAAGTAGCAGTGACTGCTGGCGCTTCAGCGCCTGAAGTGCTGGTTCAACAAGTTGTTGACGCGATAGCTAAATTTGAGCCATCGGTAATCACTGAGGTTGAAGGTCGTAAAGAAGATACTGTCTTCGCTGTACCCGCTGAATTGCGCTAGCACTAAATAAACACGCAAACTAACTAAAAGCTAAAAAACCGTAAATCTGTAAAGGTTTACGGTTTTTTTATATCTGCAACTAATAGACTATACTCTTGAAACAGTCTAAGTTAACGATTTAGTTATATTTGGCAAACAACTAGACACCTTTCGGTTACATCTTGCTCAAGTGTAGGTAAACAGATATTATTAACCGCTAAGTGATGGATTTATAAAAAGATAGTGATTTAACATTCGTCAATGTATTGGCAAATAATGGAGATTTGACACTCATGCCTGTTAAAAGGAATGGATTTTCTTTAATTGAAGTTATGGTATCACTAGTGATTCTGGTGATAGGACTTATTGGTATTTTTAATCTTCACATTGTTGCCAAAAGAGGTAGCTTTGAGTCCTTTCAGCAAACCCAAGCCTCATATTATGCTAATGATATTATTAATCGTATGCGAATTAATAGTGGTCAACTTGCGAGTTATGCAGGCACTTATACTGGCACATCTATTACTTCAGCAAAAGCGTGTGATGTTGCCTTGGGTGTAAATACAACGTGTACAAATATAGAAACCCGTAATTGGGATTTATTTCAATGGGAACGTGCCTTTTCTGGTGAAAATGAAAAGTCATCAGATAGCCAAAATGTTGGTGGACTCGATTCGGCAACAGCTTGTATCCGTGTTGTTGGGACAGATGTCACAGTGGTGATGACCTGGAAAGGGATCCGCGCGACCTCTGATGGTGCTGAAGCTAAATCTACTTTCGTAAAAGGTTGTGGAAGCAGTAGTGATAGACGGCGTGTATTAGAGGTAGATACGGCGATTATAAGATTATGATTAAACTAACAAAACAACAAGGTATGTCACTGGTAGAGTTGATGGTGGCGATGTTGATCAGTTTGTTTTTAACTGCTGGTCTTTTTACTATGTTTAGCATGTCTTCAAGTAATGTCACAACGACAAGTCAATTTAATCAATTACAAGAAAATGGTCGTATTGCATTAGCTATTATGGAGCGTGACTTAAGCCAACTTGGTTTTATGGGCGATATTACGGGTACTGATTTTATTGTTGGTAGTAATACAACATTATCAGCCACGGCTGTCACGGCTGATTGTGTGGGTGCAGGGTTGAATAATGCCAGTTTTCCTAACGCGCAACCTTCTCATTTCAGACGCCTATGGGGATATGAGCAAGGCAAAAGTGCAGAATCATTAGCGTGTGTTTCACCTAATAATGGCACAGATGTGATTCAAATAAAGCGATTGATGGCGCCTTCAGTCACAGTGCTTACCGCAACACGTTATTATGCAGCATCCACGTCAACTGAGATTGTATTTTTTAATGGTAGTGCAGCCGTGCCCAGTTTAGCCAATAGCCGGATTTGGGAGTATCAACACCATGTTTACTTTATTAGTGATGACGGTACTACACCCGTTTTAAGGCGTCGCACACTATCAATAAACAATGGAATGAATAATGAAGAACAGCTAGTAGAAGGCATAGAAAATATGCGTATTTTGTATGGTTTTGATAGTGATGGCGATGGTACTGCCGATAGTTATATGCCAGCACAAAATGTAACAACGTTAATGTGGGATAATGAATTATTCCAACGTTTAGTGTCTTTAAGGGTGTTTTTATTGGTTCGTTCAAGTGAGGAAGACAGAAGCTATACCAATGACAATACCTATACCCTTGGTGACAAAACTATTGGGCCTCTTAATGACAAGTTTCGACGCAAAGTCGTATCGAGTACTATCGTTTTAGAAAATCCAATTTTAATAAATCTATAATTTAGCAACTCATTACGTAATTTTTGAGTTGATGCATCAAAAGGCAGGAAAATGATCAAATCAATAAAGAAGCAGCAAGGAATCGTGTTGTTTTTTTCATTAATTATTCTCGTGCTAATGACCTTGATCGGTGTGGCACTGGCAGTGAACTCTACACAGTCATTGAGAATGTCTGGCGCAGGTTCAGAAAGAATTGAAGCCATGGCTTCAGCTCAAGGTGGTCAAGATAAAGCTATTTTAGCTAATCAAGGCACTACGATGGCGACAATGATTGCTCCTTCAACAACTGTAGATGCCGCGCTCGGTGTGTCTAATACGATTACACCCATGGTAGTTGGCGATGTGAGTTGTCAACGCAGCACAAAAGCAAGTTCAGGAATCAGTTGTCGTAGAGTCGAAATATCGAGTTCTGCAACATTTGGCCGCAGCAACATGGGGGTTGTCACCGTCGTTGCAGGTATTGAACAAGAAGTGTTAACAGGGAGTTAGTCATGTTTTTGAAACAATTATTATCCATATTGCTATTTGCAATTTTGGCTTACTCATCCATCAGCTTCGCCGATGACACTGAGTTGTATGTGCTTGAATCCACTGCTCGTACAGGTTCTAAACCGCAAGTATTGATTATTTTTGATACGTCCGGAAGTATGAGTACCAGTTTTAAAACCGACGAGCCTTATACCAGAGGCAATGAAAATGTTCTAAATAATGGTCGCTTAACAGGCTCTACTAAATTATTTTTTACTCGAAGCAGTAGTAACATTCCATCAGCATCAAGTGATCAATATTTTCTTGCTAAGCTCAATGGCTGCGGTGTTAGTGATGAGTATTTAAAAGATTATGGCATGTTTACAGGGTACTTGCGTGAACACAAATACATTGGTGAAAATGGTGAATGGTCAGAACTCCCTTTAACAGACGGAAGTAGTATCCAATATGTAGATTGTTATGAAGACATAGTTGAATTGAATTATAAGAACAGGAAAGAAACAAATGGTTTCCCTGTAGATGGTTTAGGTTCGAGTTCCAATCCTATCCGTTATTCTGCCATTAATAATAAATCAACGACTGATGAAATTGAAGCCGCGGTAGATAAAGCTAAGTTGACTAATTTGGGTATAGGGCAACCAATTACAATCTACACAGAAAACTATATAAATTGGTATTACAGTACAAAGTCTAAAGCAAATTACTCTAGATTATCTATTGCACAACGTGTAATTGAAGACACCATTGTTACCACTCCCGGTGTTGACTTTGGCTTATCAGTTTTTAATAGCAACTCGGGTAGTTCAAATAGTGGTGGGCGTATTGTTTACGGTATAACAACAAATAATGTGTCTAATAAGACTAATTTATTGTCAACAATTAACTCACTAAATGCCGATGGGTGGACTCCTCTATGTGAAAATCTTTATGAGGCATATCGCTATTTTTCTGGCCAAGGGGTTTGGTTTGGTGATGATGACGATAACCGTGACCCTGAACGAGATAAAACAATAGAAAAGGATCAAAACTATATTTCTCCTTTTGTAGGCAAACAATGTCAGGATAAAGCCTATGTTATATACATCACTGACGGAGAACCTACTAGGGACACAGACGCTGATAATAAAGTATTGGCTCTTTCGGGGATTACCAAAGCAGATAGATACTCAAGTAACTATTTACCGGCACTTGCTGGCTGGCTTAATAAAAATGATGTCAATACCAGTCTAGATGGTACTCAGACTGTTTCAACTTATACTATTGGGTTTAGTGAAGGTGCTGCTAGTGCAGCCCCCATTTTGAAAGAAACGGCATCTAGGGGCGGTGGTAAATATTACTCAGCTATTGATGCTCAAAAATTACAAGAAGCATTGCAAACGATCTTCTCTAATATTTTAGAAACAAACTCTAGTTTTACTTCTCCATCTATTGCAAGTAACAATTTTGATAGAACTCAAACATTAGATTCAGTTTACTACGCAATGTTTTTACCTAATGAGGGCCCTCGTTGGGTAGGGAATTTGAAAAAGTTTAAGGTGACTGGAACTGGGGATATAGTCGATAAAAACGGCAATGATGCCATTGGTGATGATGGTAATTTAGCATCGTCGGCATGCTCTTATTGGACAGATGATTCAGTCTGTAATGCAACTAGTGGTGGCGGTGATGGTAATAACGTTGAAATCGGTGGTGCATTAACCAAACTTCAATCAACGTCAAGTCGCACTCTATACGGTAATTTTGGTACCGGCGGTGCACTAAAACCATTCACCAAGTCAAATGCTGCAACCAGTCTTGGTAGCGAAGCGGCGTTAGCGACTTTTATGGGGGTTGATAAAACGGAGCTAACTAAATTATTTGATTGGACGATTGGTATCGATGTCGATGATGAAGATAAAGACGGCTCAATAACCGATAAGCGATCAGATATTATGGGCGATCCACTGCATTCTAAACCGCTAGCCATTAACTATGGTACTGATGCCTCCCCAGATATACGAATTTTATTGGGTACCAATGCAGGCTTTTTACACATGTTTAAAGACAAGGGGGCGAGTGTTGAAGAGTCTTGGGCCTTTATGCCGCAAGAGCTATTACCCAACCTTCGCGAATTAAGGGCAAACGTGCCAACAGGCGTTCATTCTGTATATGGAATGGATAGTCCGCCAGTAGCATATGTGAAACGTCATGCCTCAGGTGCTATTGATAAAGCCTGGTTATTTGTGGGTATGCGTCGTGGGGGAAAATCGTATTATGCCTTTAATATTACTAATCCGGATTCTCCACAATTTATGTGGAAAGTTGACCCGAGTTCCACAGGCATGAGTGATATGGGCCAATCTTGGTCTGAACCTGTGGTCACGTATATACCTGGTGTACCCGCAGGAAATACCTCAGCTAGTAGTGCATCTCCGGTGGTAATTATTGGCGGCGGATATAACCCTTCAACAAAAGATGGCGCTGGGGTCGGCACCGATGACACAACGGGTCGCAGTGTTTACATATTAAATGCCGAAACAGGAGCCCTTGTGTATCGATTTGGTACAGGCTCTAGTGGTACACAACTACCAGGTATTGTTGATAGCATTCCAAATAGTATTGCAATATTAGACAGCAATAGCGATAAATTAACCGACAGGTTGTATGCAACAGATACGGGCGGTAATATTTGGCGTATGGATTTACCCAGTGCTTCACCGACGAGCTCTACCAGTCCGTGGACGGCGTTTAAGTTTGCGAGCTTAGGTGGAACCACACAAGCAACTGATAGACGTTTTTTTGCTGAGGCAGCAGTTGTACAAACTGTATTCACAAATACATCTAAAGTTTCAGTGACGGATACTGGTGGTAATACGACGACTAGTTTGACGTATCAGAATGTCCCTTATGATGCCGTTACTGTGGGCAGTGGTCATCGACCACATCCTTTAGATACAACCCGTTCAGATAAGTTTTTTGTGCTACAGGACCGAAATGTTGTCACTAAGTCATTTACTGGCGCAACAGGGAAGGAAATCCCAGCAACACTTGAGTTGTCTAATTTGTACGATGTCTCTTCGGCACCACCAACAACTGAAGCAGATAATATTACCTTTGGCGCTAAGCGAGGCTGGTACTATAGCTTTACTGCGAAAGGAGAGAAAAGCTTATCCGCTTCTACAATCATTCAGGGGAGAGTTTACTTTACTTCTTATGTCCCTGGGGACAATACCTCAGCAAATCAATGTTTAGCCATTGGTCAAGGTAGATTATATGGATTTGATTTACATAAAGGTACCCGTTCATATACTCAAGAGTATTTGGAAATGGGCGCGCGAGTTCCTGATACTCCTCAGTTAGTTATACCGCCAAATGGTACATCAGATAGTTATATGTATTTAATTGGTATTGGTTCTGCTGGTGATGATATGGAGAAAGTGGATGATGATGAAAGTGACGGCTGTGCAGCTGGTGATGATAAATGTATTGGTGGCGGTTTAGGTGTGAATAAAATTTATTATCATATTGATGAGTAGGAATGAGTAAATAATGAAGCAGTTACAGTTCGGATTTACATTAATTGAAGTAATGATCACAGTCGTGATAGTGGGTATCTTAGCTTCAATTGCTTATCCTAGTTATACTCAATTTGTCGCCAAAGGTGCGAGAGGTGACGGTTTAGCGGGGGTTATGCATGTGGCGAATTTACAGGAGCAGTATTATCTGGACCATCGCACTTTTACAACTGATATGACTAAACTTGGTTTAAATGCAGATCCTTGGGTTGTAGAAAATACTTACTATAAAGTTGATACCACATTAAGTGGGGATGATTACACTGTTACAGCCACTGCTGTGGGTGTTCAAGCGACTCGTGATAGTGCTTGTGCTGCAATATCATTAACCTCAACAGGCAGTAAAACCCCTACGGAGTGTTGGAAATGAAAACAGTAATACCTTTGGTCCTATTATCAATGTTTATGTCTTCTAATGCTTCTGCAGTGGATGAGGATGTAGTGACATTAACAACTTATAAGTGTCATATAGAAACACCTAATGGATCTAATATCGCAGTATTTGAGTGGGATAAAGCTCGCCTTATACAAGAGCAAAGCGCTTTACTTGCAGAGTATGTTCCAACCATCTCAAACGAGCGCCTGATCGTCAAAAAAGTGGTTGAATGTTTAACGGAAGATAAAGTATTTAAAGATATATTAGTACGTGATCTTGACGCAAAAAGAGCCTATTAACCTTGTATTAAGAAGGTAGATCAAAAAGGCTTACTTATTTAAATAAGTAAGCCTTTTTTCGCGTTACCCAAACTTCGGTTAGCTACATGTCACTGTGGTAGCGACTTTTGAAATACGCCCTGAGGAATTGATATTTAATGCTTCGGAAGAGCTGCTCGTTACTTTACCTGGGCAATATCTAAACACGCCACTACCACCATTGGTGCCCATACCATCAGGGTTAAAACTATATCTAGAAAGGTCTGATTTAATAAAGTCGTTACTATTGAACCCATCAACCTTCCGCAAGACAATGTCTGCTATGCCATTAGTTGTGTCCATTGAACCAATAGTACCGTTGTCAATAAATACACTAAAGCCTTGTGTCCAGTCACTGCCGCATGTTGTCGATGTCATTGGGCAAACAGATACTCTACTGCCATAACTCACAGCTTGGCTTCTAGCAAAAACTAATGATGATTCTATTGTGCTGATTGCACTTTTTGCTCTAAACCCTTCGTAGAGAGATTGGAATGACGGCACTGCAACTGCAAGAAGAATAGCCGCTACAGTAACCGTAACCATAACTTCAACTAAGGTAAATCCTGACTGTAACTTTTTCATGTGTGTGCCCTCAACTATATAAAGAAGAGTATAACGAAGTACAATGTGAATTACAGTGTTTAATTGTCTATTAATTGTTTAGTTATTAAATTCCCTTAAAACTGTGTATCTCACTATTATCATTAGAGATAAAACGATTTACATGGCCTTACATTTAATATTTTTCTTCTTTGACATTCTGGCTCGTCCCGCTTGATTAACGATAACCGCTTTGGAATGCTCACTATCAATGCTTTTAGGGCAATATGTCAGCGTGCCATTAGTACCTGAAGCTAAACCATCAGGCAAAAAACGTACTCCGTTACGATTATATTGAATGATATCTTCACGATGAAAAGCGCCAATCTGCTTTAAGAGAATGTCACCAGAGTTAAATTGATTAACGCTGCCTGTATCAACAAAGATGGCGTAGCCATCCTGCCAGTTTTTATGGCATTTTCCATCAAGTAATGGGCACACAGTTACCCTTGCACCGTAGTTAATGGCCATGTTTCTAGCAAATTTAAGTGAGTGTTGAATAGTGCTGATATTACTTTTAGCTCTAATTTGAAGTTGAACTGAGTTTAAGGCGGGTACACCAATGGCCAATAATATGCTGGCAACGGTTACTGTTGTCATTAACTCGACTAAATTAAAGCCACGACGATAATAGTGAATATTCATATCTAACAATCCTTGTTTATTAAGTGCTGCATCCTGCAGCGCATATTGAGTATAGACAGGGATTGATTTATTGCACGAAAAGCACGTTTTAAAATTAACGTAAAATAGCTACAGAAACTTAAAGCGCTTTAGCGTAGTATAATAAATAGTATTGTATTTTAACGATATAGCTTAAAATCTATTAACTCGTAGATTAGCTTATATACCATATTGCCTGTGAATGGAGTGGATAAATGAAAAAAGTAGAAGCCGTTATTAAACCTTTTAAGTTAGATGATGTGCGTGAAACATTAGCTGAAATAGGTATAACAGGCATGACGGTTTCTGAAGTGAAAGGCTTTGGGCGTCAAAAAGGTCACACTGAATTATATCGTGGTGCTGAGTATATGGTCGATTTTTTACCGAAAGTAAAAATCGAGCTTGTTATTCAAGATGAGCAATTAGACCAAGCCATTGAGGTTATTGTTGATACTGCTCGTACGGGTAAAATCGGCGATGGAAAAATATTTGTAACCGATATTGAACGTGTTATTCGTATCCGTACTGGCGAAGAAAACGAAGATGCTGTTTAATTTACAATAGATTAAATTAAAAAAGCCTCAATAAATAATTTATTGAGGCTTTTTTATTGGGGATAAATTATAAGCTCACTATTGCCATCATGGTTTGCTTGATGAGTCCCGAATAACCGGCTCAGGCGTAAATACCATCGATTTTTTCTCAGTCGTTTCTTTGCTATTGGCGATTAACAGTTCAGTGGCGACTTTGGCAATTTTCACGTTTGGTTGATGCACTGTGGTTAATTTGGGCCACGTCTGTCGGGAGAAGGGGCTATCCTCAAATCCTACAATGGATAAATCTTTTGGTATATCAAGCCCAGCTAAACGCGCAGCAAATAAAGCCCCTGCAGCTATTTCATCGTTACAGGCGACGATTGCCGTAGGCCGTTTGGTTAAGTTAATCAATTTATTGGCACCTTCTACCCCAGATTCGAAAGAGTATTTACCATCTAAAACCCAGGTGTTATTCACGTTAAGATTATTGTGCTCAAGGGCATCTTTAAAACCAGCTAAACGCTCTTTGGTTGATTCATGCTGCTGATCGCCACTTAAAAATCCAATATCACTATGACCCATATTAATTAAGTGTTGGGTGATTTCTAAAGCGCCATGTTTATCATTGACAAGTACAGTAAGCCCATTTTCTGCATCAGTGCTTTCGCCTGCAATAATTCTTACATAATTAGCATCTATTTCATCAAGTGCTGCAAGTATCTTCGGGTCTTCTGACATTGGCGGGGTGAGCACTAAACCCGATAGCCGAGAGTGTTTGACCATTTTGGTTAGTTCATCACAAATTGTGTCAGAGGTAGCATTACAAGGGTGGATCAACAACTCGTAGCCTTTATCTTGGCAGGCAGAAAGAATACCGTTCTGCATATCAATAATATAATAAGCATTGGGGTTATCATAAATAAAACCAATAACATAGGATTTTGTGCTTGCTAGATTTCTTGCTGCTAAGTTAGGTTGATAATTTAGCTCATTAATTGCTGCATTGACCTTGTCGACCGTGGTTTGTCTGACTGACGATTCGTTATTGGTGACCCGTGAAACGGTTTTAATTGATACGCCAGCATGTTTGGCAACATCATTTATGGTTACTTTCATTATTTGTTAACTCTTAAACTCAGGCGATGAACTTAGCATTGTATTTATATTGATAACCATCATCCCCAAATGAAGGTTATCAATATTGTAGGTAAAAACAAAAGCTAAGCCGATTTAACTCTAATAGTGCTGATTTTTATCCTAATAGGCAATCTCGAATTACTTTTCTGGTTGGATGAGTTCACTTTAAAGTCTATTTGTTCTTAATTTGATACAAACATCGTCAACATTTAAGTGTTTGATTTTTAGTTATTAATTGTGTTTGCATCTGTTTTGTATAAGCCGGCTTTGCACATTTTGTCTGCAATAAAGTTATTTTGTTGTGGCAAGACTGTTAAATATTGTGTAATGTTTGCTCTAGACATGACAGCGTTGTCATTCCGATTGGAATGGTTATGTATCCAAAAACGATAATAAAGTTATGGAAGGGAAATGAAGATGCGACCTATTAATTTTAAGAAAAATGTTTTAGCAACTAACATTGCTATCCTACTTGGCAGTATGGTTTCAGTTGCTGCGTTTGCAGCAGATGCTGAAACTACAGAAGAAAATATCGAAAAAATTGAAGTAAAAGGCATGCGTGCCTCGATGAAGGCTTCAGTTAATGATAAACGTTTTTCTAACTCTGTTGTTGATGCGGTAACGGCTGAAGATATCGGTAAATTTCCTGATGGTGACGTGGGTGAGTCATTAGGGCGTATACCAGGTGTGGCTGTGAGCCGTCAATTTGGTCAAGGCCAAGGTGTTTCGATTCGTGGTGCTTCTAGCAGCTTGACTCGTACATTATTAAACGGCCATTCAGTTGCATCTACCGGTTGGTACGATCAACAGTCAATTGACAGAAGCTTTAACTACAGTTTACTACCATCAGAAATGGTCGGTGGAATTGAAGTATATAAATCGTCTCAGGCTGATTTACCTGAAGGTGGTGTTGGCGGTACCGTTATCGTTAAAACCCGCAAGCCATTAGATTTAGATGCCAATACTGTATTCCTTAGTGCTAAAGGCGACTACGGTACAATTTCTGAAGAAACAGATCCTGAATTATCAGGCCTATACAGCTGGAAAAATGAAGATGAGAACTTTGGTTTCTTAATTTCTGCAGCTGGCTCAGAAACAACTTATCAACGCAATGGTATTGAGTCATTAATTGGTTGGGGTGATATTGTTCCAACGACTTTTGAACAAGAGCGTGAACGTACTGCTATTAACGGTTCATTCCAATACAGTCCAACAGATAATTTAAATTTCGGTTTAGACATTATGAGTCTGGACATGAAAGCGAACAACGCAAATACCTCATTATTCGTGATGTTCCCAGATGATAAAGACGAAGCGTGTGAACAGCGTAACTCTTTAGGCACTTGTACTTTCTATCGCCGTGATGGTAATGGTGAAAACCCAGGTTGGGCACAAACTTGGGCGCGCCAAGCTAGCATGGACTCAAATACTTACGATTTCAATTTCGATTACGAAAATGACATGTTTAAAGTAGAAGGTCGTGTGGGTAACACCAAGTCTGAAGGTGGTACTGATTTAACTTCTAACTATGGTTTCTGGTTAGGTACCGCTGCTGATTATGCTGGTACTTATGATGCGACTGGTGAAATCATCAAAATAGATGTTGCTAATAAAAACTTCACCGCAGATGACTTTGGTGGTCAATTGTCCCCTGCAGGTTGGGCACTTAAAAAGCAGCCAAACTCAGATGAAGAAACTTACGCACAATTAGACTTTACTATTCCGACTGATTTAGGTGCGATTACCTCATTCAAAACAGGTGTTCGTTATGCAGATCATGATGTTAGCATGTTAACTTTACCTGCAATCGTTAATGCTGATATAGCAGCAAAAGATGCATCAGCATATTACAGTGGTCAAATTTCATCGGGTGCAGGTTATACCTTACCTAAGCCAGATATGGATGCCATGTTACGTGATGCTAAGGCTGCAATTAATGGTTTCTCGACAGAAGGGACCGTATATAAGGCTGGCTACGGCACCATTAACGAAGAAAACCTATCGTTATATTTAATGGCTAATTTTGAGTCAGACGGTATGCGCGGTAACTTCGGCTTACGTTATATATCAACAGATGCATCATCTGATTATTTCGCGCTGCAAGCTGATGGTACTTATGCCGATAACTTAAGCACTAAAGATGCAAGTTATAATGACGTATTGCCAAGTATCAACGTTGCATTTGATGTGGCGCCAGATGTCATTATCCGTACTTCAGCATCACAAGTGATTTCACGTCCTAATTATGCTGATATGTTTGCAGCTTCGGCACTGCAAGGTTACAACGATGACGTTGCAGGTAACCAAGTGGTTAGTACCGGTAATATCGCCCTTGAGCCATTTAAAGCGACTCAAGCTGATTTAGGTGTGGAATGGTATTTCAGTCCTGACGGGTTAATGAGTGCTTCTTACTTTATCAAAGATATCAGCTCTTTTATCACCTCAGAGCAGAAGCTAGATCAAAGCATTGGTATTGTTGATCCTAATTCAGGTGAAGATAACTGGACTGTTTCAACGAAGAAAAATGGTACTGGCGGTCAAATCCAAGGTATAGAGCTGCAAATCCAAGATGGTTTTGACAACGGCTTTGGTTACTCTGCTAACTATACCTTTGCTGATTCTGATGCTGCAGCTGAGAACTACCCTGATCAAGTTAGCGTATTTTCTGACTCTTCTAAGCACACTGTTAACTTAGTTGGTTACTACGAGATGGATGACTTCTCAGCACGTGTTGCTTATAACTGGCGTAGTGAATACATGATGCGTGAGTTACCAGGTTTCTACGGTAACCGTGAACATCAAGACTTCGGTACACTTGATTTAAGTGCTAACTACAATATCACTGATTACTTAGGTATCACATTTGAAGTAGTTAACTTACTTGAAGAAGACAGTGTTCAATTAGGTGTTGCACCTGATGATGCTGACGTTAAGCCTGAGCTAAAAGGTGGTTACCCAGCATGGAGCTTTGAAGGTGAAGCTCGTTATAAGTTAGGTTTAAACTTACGTTTTTAATCTGATTTAGAAGCATAAAAAGCCTAGCACTTGCTAGGCTTTTTGATTTTAACTTTCCACTGGTAAATACGGTTAAAATCCAATTAGCGACTTATCTACAGTTAACAGTTAAGAGGCGTAATATGAAAGTGCAGAAGATTGTTATTATCGGTGGTGGCACAGCAGGTTGGCTTGCTGCAAATCATATTGGTAAAGCGGTGCAATCATTGGCTGATGTGTCCGTTACGTTAATCGAGTCTCCTGATATTCCGCCCATTGGTGTTGGTGAAGGCACTGTACCTGCGATTAGGCAGTCATTACAAAGCTTTGGAATAAGCGAAACCGAGTTTATTCAGCAGTGTGATGTGAGCTTCAAGCAGTCTATCCAATTTCGAAACTGGCTCGATAAAACCAAACATGGCGCAGATAATCGCTACCATCACTTATTTGATGTACCAAGCCCATTAGGCGATGACTTAAGCGCCTTTTGGAACCAAACCGCCACTGAGGATATGGCTTATAGTGCAATGGTTTCACCTCAGCATTATATTTGTGAGGCATTAAAGGCACCTAAATCCATCACCACCCCCGAATACGCTGGCTCGGTGAGTTATGCTTATCATTTAAATGCGGCAAAATTTGCCCAATTATTAGCCACTAACGCCACAAGTAAATATGCCGTTGAGCATATCAAAGCCAATGTGTTAGATGCCGCAATAGATGATGTAGGCAATATCAGCCGCTTAAAAACTGATAAGCTCGGCGAGTTAGCTTTTGATTTTTATATCGACTGCAGTGGCTTTGAGTCCATTTTGTTAGCCAAAAAGCTTAACGTCGGCTTTGTGGATAAATCCCATCAGTTATTGGTGAATAAAGCCATTGTTGCCCAAGTGCCGACAGACATTACTGAAGCGATTGCCCCTTTTACCATTGCCACAGCGCATCAAGCAGGCTGGATTTGGGATATCGCTTTGCCAGAGCGCCGCGGTACTGGTTTTGTGTATTCTGATAACCACATGACAAGCGCACAAGCTGAGCAAAAGTTTAACCGTTATTTGGGCGGAAAACTAAACCAGTTACACCATCGTGAAATCCCCATGAAAGTGGGCTACCGCGAACAATTTTGGGCAAAAAACTGTGTAGCATTAGGCCTAGCACAAGGCTTTTTAGAGCCAATCGAGGCAACCTCAATACTATTAACTGATTTTGCCGCCGGTTACTTAGCTAAGCGACTACCGCAGACACTGGCGCAAATGCCAGCATTGTCTGAGCGCTTTAATCACACTATAGGTTACGCGTGGGAGCGAGTAGTGGAGTTTGCTAAGTTGCATTATTGCATTTCAGATAGAACTGACAGTGATTTTTGGTTAGATAATCAAAAGCCTGAAACGATACCTGAATCCTTGCAACAAAAATTGCAATTATGGCAGAGCTTTAGCCCGATAACCGATGATCTATTCTCACGCTACGAAGTGTTTAATATTGATAATTACCTGTATGTCTTATACGGGATGCATTATCAAACAAAAAACGTGTCGCTCGAGGCGCAGTACCTTAAAAGTGCCCAGCAGCAGGCCAATAAAATACAGCAAATAGGCCACAAGCTGGCGCTAGACTTACCAGAGCATCGAGCACTGCTTGATAAAATTAACCGTTACGGTTTACAAAAGGTTTAGCTACAGGATTAATAAACTTAGAACCCAGTTGAGTGAAATTTATACTTATAGATGAAAGTTGGCACGATTTAGGTGAAATATCAGCGAATAGCTAGTGGTACTTTATTGCTTGATACGGTAACGTAAGCTGCAGATTAAATGATAGTGGGCTTTATAATAAGTCATCAGCTAAAGATTTTGGGATTTTTTATTTTAATCTACTAGCAAAAGTTTAAAACAAAAGGGATTTGAATCCCTATTTTTATGTATATCATTATTGATTAGAAGCGCCTGAAGGAGCCAAGATGTCTAACCAAATTACGTTACTTGAACACGCAAAGCACGGTGATTTAAAAATTACCGCAACTAATTTTGCACACGTTGCAGATCAACATATTGTTCCAGTAACTTTGCATGAGATTGCTCGTGCAGCTACAGAATACCCAATTGTATTCGTTAAAAACACTGATAGCGGTGAATTCCAAGCTGTTGCTATGTTAGGTCTTAAGCCTGGTCAAAACCTGAGTATTAAAGACGGCAAGTGGCAAGGACTATATATCCCTGCTGTTGTCCGTGACTATCCACTTGGATTAGTACTTAACCCAGAAGTAAAAGACAAAGTATGGATTGGTATTCGCGAATCTGCTGCTGAAGTCAGCAAGACTGAAGGCCAAGCATTATTTGAAGGTGAGCAAGAGTCTGCTTACTTAGAAAACCGCAAAAAAGCCTTAATCGCGCATTTTGAGCAAGATCAAGCAAGCCGCAACATTCTTGGTTTCTTGGCTGAAAAAGAGTTACTAACAACCCAAACATTAACGGTTGATGTAGCGGGTGAGAAGCGCAACATCAATGGCTTATACTTAATTGATGAAGCTAAATTAAATGAATTGTCAGATGAAGATTACTTAGAACTTAGAAAGCGCGGCTTACTAGGTCCTATCTATGGTCATTTAGCATCGTTAAACCAAGTTAACCGTCTAGCACGCACTGAGATCATGGCTAAAGCTTAATCTTATTGTATCGCGCGTATTAAGGCATTATTTCATATATTGAAATAATGCCTTTTTTATTAGTAGCATATTTAGCATAAGATTCTTTTGCTTAAAGCTTTTTACTTCATTCAATCCTTTCTTTAGCACTAGATGCCAATATTCTTGGTTATTACTAAGCCAATTAAGCTTAATTTAAGCAATTAAGCCACTGTTATTATTTGTTTTTAATGTCTATTGTTGCAAACCTGTGTCAAAACATAAAAAAATGTAGAAATCTCGTTCTATATTCGGTAGATTATTGAATGACAGCGTTGTCATTGCTTGTGTGTGAATCGTTGTTTTAAGGTCGACATGGATAATTTATAGGTCCCTATTATCCATGCCTTAATGCTATTTCGGTCGGGCGAAATAGCATTAATTTATACTTTTAGTCTCTCCCCAGAAACGAGTATAAGCTGGGTACAATTTTTGTTCCCAGCTATTTTTTTGCCGGTTTCTTAGTAAGGATAAAACCTAGCAGTTAACGAGACATAGATATTGAACAGGCTAAATACACTAATAAATTGAATCAATTAAATACTGTTGCCGCTAAAAATTAGCTGCGGTAATTTAGCTAAAATAGGCTAACGTCAGTAGTCAGTCAACGCGCGGCATCTCATCAGATGATCATTTAGGGATAAATTGAGGAATATATGAAAAAGACCATCATTGCATCAGCATTATTACTATCAATAGGCGTAGTGGGTTGCCAGTATTCTTCAGCTCCTTCTACGTCTGATGATGCTCAATCAGCTAATGGTTCAGATCTGCAACATAAGGCTAATCAAGCCGCTGATAGCGCTTGGACTCAAGCAAGCCTAAAACAATTTGCCGCAGATCTAAAAGTCACTTATCGCATGGTGACCAATGTCCCTGAAGAAAGTTGCTCAGCAACACAGCCTGATGAGCAATGTTTTATCGCTGAAATTGATTTAACCAGTTCAGTTAATATTCCCCATGCCGACTGGGCAATTTATTTCAGTCAAATGCGCCCAGTACAAGCGGTGTTAAATCCGCAGTTTAGTATCACTCGAGTACAAGGTGATTTACATAAAATTGCCCCCACCGAACAATTCACTGGCTTTAGCGCTGGCGTAACCCAACGCATTGGTTTTAGAGGCGAGTTATGGCAATTATCTGAAACTGACCCAATGCCAAACTATTACATTGTGGTGGATGGTTTAGAGCCTGTCGTGATAGCTAGCACTCAATTAAGTATTGACGCAGAAACCGGCATGGAAGTTAGACCCTATGTTGAAGCCTTTACGGATGAAAAAAGGCAATATCGCAGAACCGCAACCGATAACTTAGCGTGGAGCCGTGCTGAGGTGTTATTTGAAGCCAATAATGCCCTTGTAGTTAATCGCGAGGCTGCCATTAATCGCATTATTCCAACGCCGCTCAGTGCTAGCGTTACATCAAGTAATACACCGGTAGATTTGTCTCAAGGTATTGAGGTTAATTACCAGCAAGTTGACTCAGCAGCAGTTGCCGCAGCTTTGTCGAGATTAGCGAGACTTGGGGTTAAGCAATCAGATACAGGCTTGTCGTTAGCGTTTGTTAAAAACAGCAAGGTTACAGCAGACGAGCAAGGGATTGATGGCGCTTATCAGCTCAAGGTGGCCATTGACGGCATTACCATTACCGCCGCCACCGACAGTGGTTTTTCATATGGTCTTTCGTCACTTGCAGCGTTAATCGATACTCGAGAACTCAGTATAAATACTATGGTTGTTGATGATGCACCGCGTTATGATTTTCGTGGTATGCACATTGATGTCGCGCGTAACTTTCACAGTAAACAACTGATATTTGATTTAATCGATCAAATGGCAGCTTATAAGCTCAATAAATTACACCTACATATGGCCGATGATGAAGCATGGCGCTTAGAAATTGATGGCTTACCTGAGCTTACTGATATTGGTAGTAAGCGTTGCCATGATTTAACCGAAAGCACCTGCTTAATTCCCCAGCTGGGCAGTGGCCCTTTTGCTGATGCCAGTGTAAATGGTTTTTATAGCAAAGCCGATTATATAGACATTTTGCAGTATGCCAGCGCCCGCCAAGTAGAGGTTATCCCGTCAATGGATATGCCTGGTCACTCACGTGCTGCGATAAAATCTATGGATGCCCGCTACCGTAAGTTTATGGCAAGTGGCGAAAATAATGCTGCCAATGAGTACTTACTGACAGATGCTAACGACACCACAGTGTATTCATCGGTGCAGTATTATAACGATAACACCCTAAATGTGTGCTTGGAGTCGACCTATCACTTTGTCGATAAAGTCATTGATGAAATTGCTAAATTGCACCAACAAGCAGGCCATCCGCTAAAACGCTACCACATTGGCGCTGATGAAACGGCAGGGGCGTGGAAGCAATCACCACAATGCGTAGACTTTGTTGCTAACAATGACAAAGGGGTTAAATCGATCGATGATTTAGGTGCTTATTTTATTGAGCGCGTCGCCAATATGGTCAGCGCTAAAGGTATTGAACCTGCAGGTTGGAGCGATGGTATGAGCCATACTAATGCAGACAATATGCCGGCTAAATCACAAACCAACATTTGGGATGTGATTTCACACCATGGTTATCAAAGAGCCCACAACCAAGCCAATTTAGGTTGGGATACTGTGCTTTCAAACCCTGAAGTGTTGTACTTTGATTTCCCCTATGAGGCTGATCCTAAAGAGCATGGTTACTACTGGGCGACCCGAGCGCTAAACAGCCAAAAATTGTTTAGTTTTATGCCAGATAACTTACCTGCGAATGCGGAACAATGGAATGATATCGAAAATAACCCCTTTACTGCCGACGATAGCGTTAAAAAAGATGAGCAAGGTAAGGTGACCTCAGCGCCATTACAACAAGGTAAAGGCTTTAGTGGTATTCAAGGTCAAATCTGGAGTGAAACTATTCGCAGTGATGAAGTCGCTGAATATATGATGTTTCCACGGCTGCTAATGCTAGCTGAAAAAGCTTGGCATAAAGCAAAGTGGGAAGTGCCATATCAGTATCAAGGCGCGGTTTATCATCAAAACTCAGGTTACTTTACTGCTGATATGCGTAAGCAGCAGCAACAGCAATGGAATGACATCGCTAATACCTTAGGCCATAAAGAGCTGGCTAAGTTAGATGTGGCTAACATTGAATATCGGGTGCCAACCGTTGGGGCAAAAATTGAAGCTGGACTGCTTTATGCCAATATTGCCTTTCCAGGGCTTAAGATTGAGTATCGTCAACTCAGTGAAGAGAGTGACAATAACGCTGCTGAAACAGCATCATGGCTTGAATACCAAGCTCCGGTAAAGGTATCAGGTAATATTGAGATAAGAGCAATTTCCGCATCAGGAAAACGCAAAGGGCGCTCGTTGTTTTTATAGCTGGCTTTTATTGCTGTGCAGTTAACTAAATACAAAGGACGTTAATCGAATGGTTAACGTCCTTTTTTAAAAGAAAATCAGCAAAACATCCAAAACTTTCAATTTAATTACCTAGCTAAAATCAATATAAATCAGAGCTTTAATAGTTACTTCGCTGTTTGTTTTATAAACACCACAAAAAGTAAATGACAACGCTGTCATTTGTGGTGTAACATAAAGTTAACTTACAAAAGAGCCTATAAAAATCAGTTATAAAAGGCTTGGGTAATAGAGACAAGAGGGATGTCATGAGCGTTAATCAGCAAAATGAATCACAGCTTTATATCGGAATTGACGGTGGTGGCAGTAAGTGCCGCGCCAGCATATTTTGCCCACAAAAAGGTGTAATTGGCACTGGTGTAGCAGGTAGAGCTAATCCTCTTCACGGACTAGAACAAACTTTTAATTCAATTATCGAATCAACCAAGCTTGCCTTGGCAGATGCAAACTTAGCACCAAGCTACGCTCAGCAGTTAATCGCCGGTGTCGGCCTCGCTGGCGTGAATGTGCCGCGTTTGTTTGACCAAGTGAACAACTGGCAGCACCCGTTTGCCAAAATGTACCTCA
This sequence comes from Shewanella sp. 10N.286.48.B5, assembly GCF_002874355.2. NCBI lineage: Bacteria > Pseudomonadati > Pseudomonadota > Gammaproteobacteria > Alteromonadales > Shewanellaceae > Shewanella > Shewanella sp. 10N.286.48.B5. The sequence continues at coordinate 2,549,849 of NZ_MCVG02000001.1, read as the reverse complement.
CCACAGACTTACATACTGCCTGTATTGGTGCCCATAACGGCGATGATGGTGCCGTGATTATTACCGGTACTGGCTCTTGTGGCTTTGCCCATGTAGGCGAGCAAAGTTTATTAATTGGCGGCCATGGCTTTGCATTAGGTGACAAAGGCAGTGGCGCATGGTTAGGCCAAAAAGCCGCTGAGCATGTATTACTGAATTTAGACGGCTTTGCCGCCGACACCGCACTAACACAATTATTACTAGCACACTTTAATGTTGATGATGCCATGGGCATTGTCGAGCATCTTGCCGGACAGTCTTCAAGCACCTACGCCAAATTAGCCCGTATTGTGCTGTTATGCGCCGACAATGGTGATGAGGTTGCCACTGATATTGTGCAACAGGGAGCGGGTTATATTAGTGAAATGGCCAGAAAGTTATTTGCCATTCATCCTAGTCGTTTTTCGATGATTGGCGGCCTAGCAGAGCCATTATTACATTGGTTAGACATTGATGTGGCTAGCAAAGTGGCTGAAGCGCTATCACCACCAGAAATCGGCGCTATCTTGTTTGCGCAGCAACAGTTTGCCGCAGATAACGGCAAGAGTCTGTAACTCGCCAAATTATCTTGAACTTGCTTAAAATTTTCAGTGTCAACGATAAATTCATCGCCATGCACTGCTCAGTAACTTGATACCTCAATGGATCAACTTGAACATAAATTAAGGTTAACTCGATGACAAATACAATTATGGAACGTGAAGCGCGTTCAGCACCGCAGAAAATCGCTGAGCAACTGGCTGCTAATGCTGGCTTAACCAAAGAGCTTGGTGAAAAACTACGTAGTTTTAAGCCAAAGTTTGTGATGATTGTTGGTCGTGGCTCATCAGATCACGCAGGGGTATTTGCTAAATACTTATTTGAAATTGAAGTGGGCATTCCAACTTTTGCTGCAGCGCCATCAGTTGCCAGTGTTTATGGTAAAAGCTTACAACTTGAAGGCGGATTAGTAATTGTTATTTCACAATCAGGCCGTAGCCCAGATATATTGGCTCAAGCGAGAATGGCTAAAGAAGCAGGCGCTTTTTGTGTCGCATTAGTCAACGATGAAACAGCACCAATTAAAGATATTGTCGATGTGGTATTACCGCTTAGAGCGGGTGAAGAAAAAGCCGTCGCAGCGACCAAAAGCTACTTAGCGACTTTATCAGCCATTGTGCAGTTAACTGCTGAGTGGACCCAAAGTGAGTCGTTAGCTGCAGCCGTTGATTCAATGCCTGCTGCATTACAAACCGCCGTTGACGCAGCGCCGCAATTAACCGCCGAGTCTTTAGCTGGGGTTAATAACCTTGTGGTGCTTGGCCGTGGTTTAGGTTATGCGGTAACCAAAGAAATCGCCCTTAAAATGAAAGAGGTTTGTTCTATTCATGCCGAATCATTCAGTAGCGCTGAGTTTTTACATGGGCCGGTGACTTTAGTTGAAAAGAAACTGGCTATTGTCGATGCCTGCATTAATGATAAGTCTTATGAAAGCCATATCGAGCAAATAGAAAACGTAAAACAACGTGGCGCAGACTTGGTGCATTTAAATCAAACATCATCTGAAATACACCCGCGTGTTGCGCCATTAGCATTGCTACAACGTTTTTATATCGATGTCGCCGCCGTCGCTGTTGCCCGTGGTATTGACCCAGATCAGCCAGAAGGTTTGAAAAAAGTCACCCAAACACTATAAGTTTGACTCGACTGTGAGCATTAAGAAGTAAGCAGTTAAAGATTAACGCAATATAAAGAGAACATTATGAGACAAACCCTAATAGCAGACGGTTTTTTTGATGGACAGCAATTTCATCAAGATGCGGTGATCTCTATTGAAGACGGCCACATCATCGCCTTAGATTCAGTATCGAATGCGAAAGAAGTGCGTTTACAAGGCACGTTAGTGCCAGGGTTTGTTGATGTTCAAGTTAATGGCGGCGGCGGGGCACTGTTTAATAGCGCACCAACCCTTGATTGTATTGAGACCATAGGTCGAGCACATGCTCAATTTGGTACGACCGGTTTTCTGCCGACGCTCATTACCGATAAAGTTGAGGTGATGGCGCAAGCCGCTGATGCCGTTGCCGAGGCTATTAAGCTGCAATCTGCAGGCGTGTTAGGGATTCACTTTGAAGGGCCACATTTAAGTGTGCCTAAAAAAGGCGTGCATCCACAATCGTTTATTCGCAGTATTTCAGATGAAGAACTGGCGATATTTTCACGACAAGATCTTGGTATAAAAGTGGTCACTTTAGCCCCTGAAAATGTCTCAGTTGAGGTGATAAAAACCTTAATCGCTAACGACGTAAAGGTGTGCTTAGGTCACTCAAATGCCGATTATGACACTGTGCTGGCGGCGTTAAATGCTGGCGCTAACGGTTTTACACATTTGTTTAATGCCATGTCAGGCTTTGGCTCTCGTGAGCCGGGCATGGTGGGCGCAGCGCTAGAAAGTGATGCAGCATGGTGCGGATTGATTGTCGATGGCCACCATGTTCACAGTGCGACTGCAAAAGTTGCCCTTAAAGCTAAGCCCCAAGGCAAAATCATGTTAGTAACCGATGCTATGCCACCGGTGGGACTGGATGATGATGCCAGCTTTGAACTGTTTGGCACCGAGGTCATACGTCAAGGTGATAGGCTCAATGCCAAATCAGGTGAGCTAGCAGGTTGCGTACTTGATATGGTTGGCGCAGTTAACAATACGGTTAGCATGCTTGGCCTCAGTTATGAAGAAGCCCTTAGAATGGCATCGTTATATCCAGCGCAGTATCTACAGCAAGCTAATCTTGGCACCATAGCCGTAGGTCAGCGCGCAGACTTAGTGTTGTTAGCTGCTAATGCAAACGATAACTCGCGTTATCAAGTTAACCAAACCTATATTAATGGCGATGTGGTTTTTAGCCGATGCGATAAAGGCTAATGTATGTCGACTAAAACCGCTTTGAAGCCAAGATTAATGTCATTGGACGCCCTGCGCGGTTTTGACATGTTTTGGATCCTTGGCGGTGAGGGCCTATTTGCTGGATTATTTATATTAACCGGCTGGGCTGGGTGGAATTGGTTTGACGGCCAAATGCATCACAGTCAATGGCATGGATTTACCTTTTATGATGTTATATTCCCGCTGTTTATTTTCCTCTCCGGTGTGGCTTTAGGCCTGTCACCAAAACGCTTAGATAAACTACCAATGCAGCAGCGGCTGCCCTTGTATCGTCATGCTATAAAGCGCCTTGGTTTACTTATTTTTTTAGGGGTACTTTATAATCATGGTTGGGGCGTTGGTATGCCTGCAGATCCCGACAGTGTGCGTTATGCCAGTGTGTTGGCACGTATTGGTTTTGCATGGTTTATAGGCGCGATGTTGGTGTGGCATACCAGCCTTAGAACCCAAATTATTGTCGCCATTAGTCTATTAATTGGCTATGGGCTTATTCAGTTATATCTTCCTTATCCCGATCTCACGCTATATTCTGGGCTAGTTCAAAACCCAGAATTAGCTCAAGCAGCTGTTAATCAAACAAGCCAAACCTTTGCCCGCTTTAGCGCCGAAAATAGTATTAACGCTTACGTGGATTCAATACTGCTACCTGGTAGCGCATATCAAAATAGAGCCGTAGATCCTGAAGGGGTGCTATCCACACTGCCTGCGGTGGTAAATGGCTTAATCGGTGTGTTTGTCGGTCACTATATTGTTAAAGCCAAGCCGCCCTTATGGGGGCTTAGGGGTGAATGGCTAAAAGTCTTGAGTATGGTGATTATTGGTGCGGCGTTATTGTCATTAGGCTGGCTATTAGACTTGATTATTCCGGTCAATAAAGACTTATGGACCAGCAGTTTTGTGTTGGTAACCAGTGGTTGGAGCATCATCTTACTCGCCATTTTTTACGCCATTATCGACGTACTTAAATGGCACAAATGGGCCTTTGTTTTTGTGGTGATTGGCACTAATGCCATCATCATCTATATCGCATCTAGTCTGGTTAATTGGCAATACTTAGCCAATAGTTTATTGGGCGGCTTTATTCGCGCCACCTCAGCAGACTGGCAACCATTACTCTTTGTACTGAGCTTACTGACAGTGCAATGGCTAATTTTATTGTGGCTTTATCAACGTAAAATTTTTATTCGCATCTAAAGGCTGTTTATAAGAGCTGTCACTAAGAACTGTTTATAAGAGCTGTTTATTAGAACTGTCACTATGGACTGTCACTAAGAACTGCATGCAAGATTTATTTTGGGGCTTGTGGTGTGATCAATGATGTTTAGTTGTTAATGAAATGACAGCGTTGTCTTTGCTGTGTTTATGTTTTAACATGAAATGCACAACGATTATGATCTGCAGCAACATTGCTAGGTCAAATTGTTGATAAAAACTCAATAATAATAAGACTCATATGGGGCACTAGTAGGAAGTCAGTGCTGAAATATCAATGATAATAAGAAGCAGGGTTTATGGAAACAACAATGAATAATAGTCAGCAAAAAAGCAGCATAGTGCCCATGGCCATTGTGGCAATACTCTTTTTCGTATTAGGGTTTGCGACTTGGCTTAATGGTTCGTTAATGCCATATCTAAAGCAAATCCTTCAGTTAAGCCCTTTTCAAGCGTCACTAATTCTATTCTCTTTTTATATTGCAGTAACTTTTACCGCACTACCTTCAGCTTGGGTCATCCGTAAAGTGGGCTATAAAAACGGTATGGCGCTGGGTATGGGCGTGATGATGGTGGCGGGTTTACTCTTTATTCCAGCCGCTAAAACCCAAGTGTTTGCTTTGTTCTTACTCGCGCAACTGGTTATGGGCACCGGACAAACATTATTACAAACCGCTGTTAACCCTTATGTGGTTCGCTTAGGCCCTGAAGAGTCTGCTGCAGCACGCGTTAGTGTTATGGGGATTTTGAATAAAGGCGCGGGTGTTATTGCTCCTATGGTGTTTACCGCATTAATCCTTGATAGCTTTAAAGATCGCGTCGGCACCACCCTAAGTCAGGTTCAAATTGATGAAATGGCTAACAGCTTAATTCTGCCGTATTTAGGCATGGCAATCTTCATTGGTATTTTAGCCTATGCTGTTAAGAAATCACCGCTACCAGAGCTTGAACAAGACGAAGCAGAAGAGGGCACCAGTAAAGGTCAAATTAAACAGGCACTAGCAAAACCCAACTTAGCCCTTGGGGTGGTGGCCTTGTTTGTTTATGTGGCTGTTGAGGTAATCGCTGGTGATACTATTGGTACGTATGCACTCACCTTAGGGGTTGAAAACTATGGGGTGATGACCTCATACACCATGATATGCATGGTAGTGGGTTACACCTTAGGGATTATTTGTATTCCACGGTTTATATCTCAGCCTAATGCGCTACTTATTAGCGCCATACTTGGGGTGGTGTTGTCCTTTGGTATTGTATTTGGTGATAGCAGCTCAACGGCTATTTCTGACACTGTATTGGTGCCATTTGGCGGCGCACAACTGCCAGATACCTTACTGTTAATTGCCTTTTTAGGCTTGGCTAACGCAATTGTTTGGCCAGCAGTTTGGCCGTTAGCCTTATCTGGTATGGGTAAACTAACCAGCACAGGTTCAGCACTACTCATCATGGGTATTGCTGGTGGCGCATTTGGCCCAGTATTCTGGGGCTTAACCAGCTCAGCAACCTCCCTTGGCATGCAAGGCGGCTACTTAGTGATGATCCCATGTTATCTATTCATTTTATTTTATGCCGTTAAAGGCCATAAGATGAAAAGCTGGAAATAATCCTGTTACTCCCCTTCAGGATTATCAAGAGAGCCAATAGGCTCTCTTTTTTTATGCCCAAATCTAGACTGCCATTTTGAACAAATCAAGGTCATGGTGCTTCGCCCAGATCAGATTTAAACCGTCAGTTTCCTTTGTGTATTTCCAAACTCCGTTTGGATTAACATTGTGTCTTTCCACACTCACGCTTGCCCTCAATTTATTTTGCATGTGAAAAATCAAAGTCGTGGTGCTTCGCCCACACCAGACCAAAAGGGGAAAAGCGCTTGTTCCCCTTTTGGATATCCCTCAGCGCCCCTAACGAAAAATGCTGAAAAGCGCATAATTTTCGATGGGGATTGATCCAGCTTTGGACTTCGTTTGTAGACCGCTTCGGTCATTGTCGAAAAGCCCTAACGCTTCCGATAGGCCGTCCGTGGCCTAACGAAAGCTAGCTTGACATCCATGCCAAGCTCACGGTCTTTTCTCGATGACCTCAATTCATATTGAGTCGGAGGCAAATAGATTTTCTGCTTTTTAGCTTTTTTATTCCCACGAATAAAGTCAAATCGAAGAGATAATAATCCCGGTGTAGATGCAGCAGCGAGCTTCTGACCGCCAAGGATGGTGGGAATGTCATTATTTGTCTGGAACAAATTTGACCAAAACATGGCGAAGTTTCACAGTGTGAAGCGCTCTGAGCGAGAGGCATGGATGCCGAACTGGCCGTTTAACATGGATGTTATTTGTTTTGGCAGAGCTTACAGGGACCTTTTGATTTATATAAAGAATGCAGCGTCTCGCAGTTGTATCTGCACATAAGGTCGCTCTTTCACATCTGACCCATAGGGATTTGGGAAATGTCATGATGATGTCGGGAACATCATTGACCATGTGATCGCGACATTTGTATATCCTATACATTACCTGCGGCAGACAATGGATTAGATTGAAGTGATGATCTAGCATAACTGAGCCAATTAAAATGAAGTATAAATTTGGTGCCAGTAACACGTCCATGCCTCAAAACGAGTTGGTGCTAGCAATGGGATAATCAGCATAACCTTACTTTTTCTAATCGATTATGACCGCCTTACTTGTCGTCCAAATGACTGGTTGCCTATACAGGTATAACTGATTTTCTCCAAATTGAGATAATTCTGGCGGCAAAGGATGCGTAAAATGAGCTTTTTACGCATCGATAATTTTGTAACATTCGAGAAAACCCATACATATCAATCTACTGCGAAATTTTTTAAAGTGTTGTATAGACCTCGTAAACAAAGACGCATTCTTTCTGCGGCAGAATTTTGAGCATTACTTACGTTTTCACGAAAATATTCAATTTACAACAAGGACTTAGCGGTGGTACCTTTGAAGTTTGAATTGAGCAGCCTGGAACATTATTGTGCTGCTATTGAATAAGCTGTTAGGTAGCCAAGGAAGGGAGTCTTATGGAAGGTTTTAAATTTAGTCCCAAAAGCAAAAAAATTTTGATGCTGCTAGTTATATTAGCCCTTACTCCATTTGCACCTGAATTACTCTTGTTTATGGATGTTGCTGGTGTAGAAGTAGCCTTTACATGCCTCCTCATCATGATTAAGCCCATGAAGCTTTGGGTTGAGTGCCAGATAGTTAAAATTAAAGAGTTCAGCCGTGTGATGATACTTGCTGTAAAGCAGCACCCCGTAAGTGATGCGCGAGTGTTTGCAGGTCATTATTTTGCCTTTTCTTTAACACTCCTATTAACAAGCTCACTATTTGTGTCAAGTTCAATATGGTTGCCGATTTTAGTCATGGGTAGGTATATAGCGTAAGGATACCTAACAAGCTGCTAAATCCAGATTCACCAAGGCTGTCATGCCATTTTCTGTGCAAATCGCCCGCCAGCACTTGGTTCACTTATTAGCAGGGCGTTATGCGTAATCGATGGAGTACCGAGAATTAGATGGAAGTAGTAGAAGCGGAAAAATCGGATTTAGATTCATTCTTTGTGTATCTAGAAAATCAGCTGTCTGAAAATGGTAATGGAGAAGTTCCTCTTTTCCAGCCAATGTCCAGAGAGCAAAGTGAAATTCCAGAAGCAACAAAAGATAAGTTTATCCAAGGCTTTTCTCATCAGTTTGGCGACTTAGGTTGGAGAAAACTTTGGGTTGTAAAAGACACCTCTGGAAATATTAAAGGTCATATTGATCTTCGCCACCACAGTGATGAAAACCGTTCTCACAGAGTTCTATTAGGTATGGGTGTAGATGTTTCTTGCCGGAAGCAAGGTCTTGGTCAAAGACTCATTGATGCTGTTATAAATTTCTGCCAAGAAAAAGCTGAAATTGACTGGCTTGATCTTTGTGTATTATCAGAGAATTTCCCAGCAAAGAACCTCTACCTAAAAGCAGGGTTCAATGTTGTTGGAGAGTTCAAAGATCAATATAGAATCGACGGTTTGTCAGTCTCGGAAACAGCAATGACAAAGTACGTCAAAAATTACGCATAACAGATAAGGATAGGCCGCGCGTAGCCGCGTCCTTATCCCAAGTGTTGAACAAGCCCGAGTGATACCTTTATAGTGTAAATATCGGCGTAAGATCTTACGCTTTTTCGATGTGTGCAGAGCAGTTACATTTTTTACTAGCCGCATAGATCCCTTAGCATCGTCAGCTAATTTCTTTACCTAAAATATCAATGCCTTAGCACCTCCTAAATTAACATGGCCACCCATTCCAGGTGGCTAAATATCAAACACTCTACTAGGCTTTGGTCATTACTTAATATTAGGTAGTTGATGATGGCCAGACCTAGAAAAACACTCGTGAGCTTAGAAGACACCCCTTACTATCACTGCTGTACGCGGGTGGTGCGCAAAGCATTTTTGTGTGGATTTGATAAGTCGACTGGTGATAACTATGAACATCGCCGAGAGTGGGTTGATTCGCGTATTATTGAATTAGCGACGATTTTTGCGATTGATATTTGTGCTTATGCCGTGATGAGTAATCATTTACATGTGGTGCTTAAAGTCGATGTGGATAAAGCCAAAGAATGGTCTGATATAGATGTGCTTACCCAATGGCATAAAGGCTTTAAAGGCACCCTGTTGACGCATAAATTTGTTAAAGCTGAAGTCCTTAATGAGTTTGAATTAAAGACGGTTAATGATTGTATTGGGCTATATCGAGAACGTTTAACCGATATTAGTTGGTTTATGCGTTCCTTGAGTGAACCGATTGCTAGAATGGCCAATAAAGAAGACAAGTGTACAGGCCGTTTTTGGGAAGGGCGGTTTAAATCTCAAGCCTTGTTAGATGATGCGGCCGTACTCGCCTGTATGGCGTATGTTGATTTGAATCCAATTCGCGCACAAATGGCTGCAACACCTGAAACTTCAGATTACACAAGTATTCAACGACGCATAAATTCAGCGATTAAAGGTGAGCAACCAAAAGAGTTACTACCATTTGTAGGAAATGAACGTTTAGATATGCCTAATGGACTGATGTTTAGTGTTAAAGACTACATTGTGCTGGTTGAAGATACAGGGCGGATTATTCGAGAAGATAAACGCGGCGTCATTAGCGCGAGTAGTCAGGATATCCTCAATAGGCTGAACATTCCCGCAGAGAATTGGCTTAAAATCACCACTGAGTTTGGCGCTTTATTCAAAGGTGCGGTGGGGGCGTTGCCTGCATTAACAGATTATTGTGAGCATTTAGACCTAAAACGACGACAAGGTGCAGCTAACTGTCAGCGCTGGTTGTGCGCTTAATACACCATTTCTTAATTTCAAATAAAAGCATTTTCCACTTGATAGATATCAAGCTTTTTTGCTGTGTTGAATTTAGTTTATGAGTGAATTTTGGTGATTAATGATGAAATATTCAGTCCTTTGGCAGGAATAATCCCATCAGTAAATGAATGTTGGTGTTGGCAACTCAAAATGAAAGGCGTTATGTTATAACTTCAAAATAATGGGTGGCTATGTATTTTTCTATGTATTTTTCAGTGGTACCTTTGAAGTTTGAATTGAGCAGCCTGGAACATTATTGTGCTGCTATTGAATAAGCTGTTATGAGTCAAAAGGGTTTTATATGTTGCCTATATTTGAATTAGGGTCAAAATTTGATCCGCAAATATTGGAAAGTTATGAGTTTACGGAAGCGCCCCATGAAAAAGTAAAAGGGGCTGTCGTATATACTCTGGAAGTTGGCACAGGCGATACATTGCTAACTGTCTATGAAGGTTTGCTTCACGAAGTGATTTATCAAAATCCGAGTTGGTTCCCGTGGACAAGAAAAAGAAAGTTGCGACACCTTTTTAATTCTTATTCAAGTAATTTGTCATGGGTAGAGTTTATGGATAATGGCTTCGGTAAAGTTTTTGATCGAGAAGACAAAGAGCTTTACGCACTTACTAGTCGTGCAATGGACTACACAACTTTTGGTACTGCATTTTGGCATACAAAAAAGCATTAAAAACTCATAACCAGTGCATCTTGTCGGACTTGGGCAAACTGTCACCTTTTTCGCGCTGCGCGGCAAAAAAAGGTGACAGTTCACCCAAGCCGCAAATGCAGGCGTTACCACATATCAGGTCGCCATACTTTACCTAATGGAAGTCGTTGCTTTCAGAGTTTCAGCTCTAAATGATTTCTGTCCAATTACGTGTTATACCTACTCATCTTATGGTGTCGGGAATCAATAAATTCTTCAAATCTAGTACGCAGCTATGACCAAAGTAGGGCGAATAACAAGTAGCCTTGATTAGTTACTAATAAAGACCACAAATTTCAGACACAAAAAAGCCACTCATTGAGTGGCTTTTTTGTTTTTATGGTGCCGGCACCAAGAGTCGAACTCGGGACCTACTGATTACAAGTCAGTTGCTCTACCAACTGAGCTATGCCGGCTTATCTTCTTTAACGGTGAAAAACCATTAAATTAAATATGGTGCCCGAACCCGGAATCGAACCAGGGACACGAGGATTTTCAATCCTCTGCTCTACCGACTGAGCTATTCGGGCGACTAACTATCGTTAGCTTGAAACTTACAAGAAAAAACCACTCACTGAGTGGTTTCTCTGTATATGGTGCCGGCACCAAGAGTCGAACTCGGGACCTACTGATTACAAGTCAGTTGCTCTACCAACTGAGCTATGCCGGCTTATCTTTCTTAACAGTGATAACACTATTAAATTAAATATGGTGCCCGAACCCGGAATCGAACCAGGGACACGAGGATTTTCAATCCTCTGCTCTACCGACTGAGCTATTCGGGCAACTAACTAAGCGTTAGTTTACTACTTCAAACTGGGTGCTAACTTAATCGTTAGAGCCTGTGTCGTTTGGAGTGCGCACATAGTATAGCGATGGTTTTAATCCTGCAAGTGCTTTTTTAAATGATTTTAATCGTTCGGCTAGTAAATGGCCAAACTGAGCGATTTTTTACCTTTAATTGGTTTAAAGCCCAATGATAGTGGTTTTAGAGAGTTTAATCGATATCTCAAATTGAATGCTTATTTGAGTAAGACTGGCTGGGTTTAGTTAGGACTCAATTAGTTTTATTGTTCTATTTTATCGAATGATTTTGGCGATTTTTAGCGATATTCTTTTTGTTTTGTGTCGATATAATCATTCACATAGATTTTGACAAGGACAGCTTGATGTTAGCAAATACAAAAAATGGCTATGGTTTAGTGAGTATTAGTCTCCATTGGTTAAGTGCATTAACCGTTATTGGCTTATTCGGCTTAGGTTTTTGGATGGTTGATCTCACTTATTACAGTAGTTGGTATAAAACCGCGCCGGATATTCACAAAAGTGTTGGCATTTTATTGTTACTGGCAACGCTAGTGCGATTAGTGTGGCGCTTAGGCTCTGCGAAACCTCATGCAAAGAATAATCACAAGGCTTGGGAGCAAACGGCGGCTAAGTGGGCTCATGGAATGCTTTATCTATTAATGTTGGCCATTATGGCGACAGGCTTTTTAATTTCAACGGCTGATGGCCGCGGAATTTGGGTATTTGATTGGTTTGAAGTGCCGTCACTGGGCAGCTTTATTAACAACCAAGCTGATATTGCTGGCTTAGTTCATCAATATGCAGCCTATACATTAATAGCCCTAGTGATTATTCATGCTGCAGGCGCGGTAAAACACCAATTGATTGATAAGGATGGCACTTTATCAAGAATGATAAAACCTGCCACAAAATAGTTTTAACACCTACAGCACTTGAATCGAGCCTGTAACTCGACGAGCTGAGAACGCTAATTATTAGCTAGCAACACTTATTAGTACTTGAACATATCAATAATATTGAATTTATAATAAAGGGAATGACCAATGAAAAAGCAACTTTTAGCCACAGTATTATCTAGCGTTATCGGCGCTGCAATGTTACTACCATCAGTCGCTAATGCGGCCGATTATAAGATAGATACTCAAGGTGCCCACGCATCAATTCAATTTAAAGTAAATCATTTAGGCTATAGCTTTGTAGCTGGTCGTTTTAATGATTTCAGTGGTGATTTTAGTTACGATGCGGCAAAAATTGCTGACACTAATTTGAATGTCACCATCAATACAACGAGTGTTGACTCAAACCATGCCGAGCGTGATAAACATTTACGCAGTGCTGACTTTTTAAATACTGGCGCGTTTCCTCAGGCGCAGTACACCTCGACTAGTGTTGAAGACCAAGGCAATGGCAAGATATTGGTTAACGGTAATTTGACCTTAAATGGGGTGACTAAGCCTGTGGCTATTGCCGCTGAATTTGTTGGTGAAGGCCAAGATCCTTGGGGTGGTTATCGTGCTGGCTTTATTGGTACCACAGAATTTGCCATGAAAGACTTCGGTTTTAAAATGGATTTAGGCCCAGCGTCTGCCAATGTTAGCCTAGATTTGGTTATTGAAGGGATTAAGCAATAACGCCTATTGAACAGGTTTACTAAAAACAACAAAGCCGTCAATGATATTAGTCATTGGCGGCTTTTTATGATGATTATTGTGCCGCTTTTAGAATAATACTGCCAAAAACATCAGCGTGTTTATAGCCGCGATTCATGTCGCCATTTAGCGGCTTTATCGGGTGGGAGCCAATAAAGTTCTCTCTTTGTTTGGAGCCATCATTATCACAATAGGCCAGCATAAAACCCATTTGTTTGTTGGCTTGTAAGCTAACGGCTGCAACCTGCTGCTTATCAAAAGCGCTTAAGCTGTCATTGTAACTGTCAGGGAATACCGTTATCGCCATTTCCCAATAGATTTTTTGAGGGTTAACTGGGTCTCTCGACCATGCTGTGGTGATATGCTCATTAAAGGTGGCGGCCTTTTTTTGCGTGGTAAAATCAGCCACTTGTTTATCTAATGCCACATGATAGGCAAAAGCATTATGGCTATATTGATGCTCGCCACCTGAGCCATCTTCATCAATAAACACCTCTACGGTGTCATCATCCCAATACCGCACTGTGGGATCAGCGCTTTGATCAAATAGCACATCATCAATCACTTCAGTCAGTAGATAGAGCTTATTTTCGCGCCAAAGCAGTTTATATTGGCCACTAAAATCATCGGCAGTTATAGCATCGCCGATGATCATTTGATCAATCGGTAGCCACTTAGCTTGTTGCCAATCAGATTCATCAGCAATGCCATCAAGGGTAATGGCTTTATTAGCGTAGTTAACTTCAATAGGGGCATGCACATATTCGGCAGATGTTTTGTTTGTGCTTGAAGACGTATCAGCATTCGCCATTGAAGCAATTGCGGTGCAATTTAATGCCAACAGGCAGGGCAGTATTAGGCCTTTAAGTGAGGCGTTGGCCTTATGTTTATGGCTCGCTTTATTAGTTGGTTTTTCAGTGCAGTCCATTGTCCAGTAAACTCCTAATGTTTAAGTCTTAAAGTCAGTATCTTATAGAATCATTTATTATTGGGCATATTCACACGCTTTGACATTAGTCGAAAGCGTTATCTTAATCAGTAGCTAGGATACTGATTTTTCAACTTGCGTTATTCAGCCAGCAACACGCTGATGCTATAGCTTGTATTAGTGCTGATAGCTAAAATATGCTCACCTGCAGCATTAGTCTGTAAGCTTTTACCGTTAACTAAAACCTGCTGGGATATGATGTCTGCTCGCCTTTGTATTGATACATCCACAGTTGCGCCGCGAAAACGTCTGCTTACCTTTAGGCTAGGCCAGTGCTTTGGTAGTTGCGGTTTAATTTTTAAGCCGTCGCTGCAGCCTTTTAGGCCACAAAGTTGCTCGATGATAATTCGGTAAATCCAAGCGACGGTTCCAGTATTAAATAACTGGCTCGATTTACCCACATCATCAGGATATTGAAAATAAGCCCCGCGGTAATAGTTGGGAATAAACACGGGTAATTGACCTCGGGTGAGCTCATTTTGCACATCTTCAGCAGTTATCATGGTTTGTAATAGTTCAAATGCTTGCTCTGTTTCGCCTTGTTCAAATAGGGCGTATATATAAAATGCCCCAGCATGATTATAAACTGAACCATTTTCAGCGGTGCCAGGAAACTTTTGGGTTAATCTGCCCACTTGCTCATCCATTTGGGTATAAGCGGGAGCTAGCATCATCATCCCAAAAGGTGTTTGTAATTGCTGCTTGATTTGCGGCTGCATCAGTGACCAGCGCTGATCATTAACTGCGCCAGACAACATGGCAAAAGTTTGCGGGTTAAGATAAATGCGGCCTTGATGATTATCGCTTACACCAAAACAGTGACCTGCATCGGTAATACCGCGGGCAAACCATTCACCATCCCAGCAATGTTCAATTACGGCATCATTTAATTGCGTTGCAAGTTGGCTAAATTTTGATGCTTTATTGTCACAGGCCATTTGCTGGCAAACTTTTGCCCACAGTGTCATGCTGTAAGCACTTGCTAACGTCAACCAGCTTGAAACACCCAAGCCTTTATAGCCCACCATGTTCATCGGATCGCACCAATCGCCTTGGTTGATAAAGTTAAGGCCGCGGTTATCACGTTGAGAGTATAAGAACTCCAGCGCTAAACAAACGTGTTCCATCACCGAACGGTTTTCTTCACTGTCAGCAAAACCAATGGTTTGATTTAAGAAATCAAAGTCGGCGGTTTCATTTAAGTAAGCCTCAATACAAATCACTAGCCAGACACAATGATCCGTGTGGGGGATTTGATTGATGTATTTAAGCTCAGATTCAGGGTGCAATAAAATGCCATCCGGCATTTCACCATTGCGATGTTGTTGGGCGAGGGCGGCTTCGAAGGCGGCTTTGGCCTTGTTAGGGTTGATATAAATCATCCCCATAGCGTCTTGAAGGTAGTTTCTGGTTTGTGGATCGGTGCTTAATCGATTGACATCGCCATGGTAAAAAACCTGTCTAGGTAGCCAATGATTGATGAAGTTATCAAGCTTAGGGGTTGAGGATAAAAGGCTTAAACAGCCAGTTTCTCTACTGAGATACGCTTTGTATTTATTTTGAGCTTGAGTAAATTGTGCTGTTGAACTCAAATAGCGTTGTTTTAACTCACTGGCTTCGTGAGCATCTTTTACCGGCGCAAAAACAAACTTTAATGCCACTGCTGGCTTGATGTTATTGCTAGCGTCATCATAAGCGGCAAGCTTACGATTAAATTGCATTATCGCTGCAGGGGTTTGGTAATGAGCGGGCATGTTTTCTAAGCGGTTATTACTGATAGCCGTTGGGTTATGTAAACCGCCTTCGCCTTCAAAAACACTTTGACGGGTTTCGTAACTATCAGGGGTTGTGTCAGTTAGAAATACTGTGGTGTCTTTAAAGTCTTGTTGAACAAAGTATTGATCGACTTTTTGATAGGGGGTGATTGAGTGACATAAAATTGCATTAAGTGAACGATCAAATTTTGCTGATTGATTCATCCACGACATATAGCCCACAGGAAAGTAGCTATAAACGCTGATATCTCGCGCCGTTTGACTTAGGTTATCAATGGATAACTGCCATAGCTCTGCGGTATCTTCAGTGGCTAAGGTTAAGCTTAGTTTGCAGTGTAGGTTGAGGTGCTTAACTTGCCAACTGACTTGATGCTGGCTAACGATAAACTCAAATGATGCCAATGATTGCCTTACTGGCTCATAGGGCAATGAGAATAGTTCGTTAGTGAGGTTATCTTTTATATAAAAAAATCGCCCAGGATGATGGCTAAAATAGGCATGTTCTGGCTGCATAAAGGTTTTGGCCTCTAATGCTGGCCCATGGGCATATTTAGCAGGTTCTGGCTGCATAAATTGCGCAGTCGCAAAACCCCGACAATTCATTTGAATCATCATGTTTTTATTCCATAAAAAACCACAGGCTTTTGGCATAATGGTTGGACTATGCAAGCTGACGTTGCCATTTTTATGATGGTAAGTAATCACTATTTAAACTCCTTAACTACTCGCTTGCAGGCTCTGATTTATCAATAGCTTGATAAAGCGACTGGTTAATTTGGCGCATTTTTTGTTCATCTAAGCTGTAGTGTTTAACAACCCAAACCGCTAATAAGGCAAAGCCTGCAGGGATGATGGTATTGAGCAGTAAAATCCCCATTAACGAGTCGGGTGATTGCTGCTGATTTGCCACATAACCCATGGATGACAGCATCCAACCGATCATCGCGCCTGCAAAAGCGCCGCCTAATTTTTGCGAAAAGGCTGCTGCTGAAAAAATCATTGCGGTGGCGCGGCGGCCATTTTTATATTGTGAGTAATCAGCAGTATCGGCATACATAGAAAACACCAACGGCGATTTAGGCCCTAAGCAAAATCCAATTAAGGCCTGCAATACAAACATCAAGGTAAGGTTGTGAGCAGGAATAAAGTAAAAGGCTGCTGACAATATGGCGACAGAAGTCATCAAACCTATCAATAAGCTGCGTTTATCAAAGTATTTTGTTAATAGAGGCGTAGAGGCGGCGCCTAGGGCAAGTGAGATCATATAAACCGCAGTAAAGGTGCCTATAAGATCTTCTCGGTTTACATAGTATTTAAAGTAAAAGGTGCCGGTACTGGCGCGTAAAGTAATGGTAAACATGATGATTAACGCTAAAGAGAATAAAATCAGCCATGGCTTGTTGTTGGTTAAATCGATTATGTCTTGTTTGATTGAGGTTTGTTGATTCGCTGGTGGCGCTATGCGCTCTTTAGTTGCAAAAAAAGTAAGGCAAAACAGCACCGCTGAAATAAGTCCATAACAGGCCATGGTCAGTTGCCAGCCTAATGCCTCATTACCCGCGCCAAGATAAGTAACTAATTCAGGCGTCATATAAGCAACTAAAGTACCGCCAGAAAAAGCACCGATAAATCTAAAACTGGTTAATGTGGTTCTTTCCTGACTATTACTGGTGACCACACCTAATAGCGCGCCGTAGGGCACGTTAATAAAGGTGTACGCCAGCATCATGAAAATGTAAGTGCCATAAGCCCAAATCAATTTACCATCATCACCTAAATCGGGCACTGTGAAGGTGAGTACACCAGCTGCAGCAATGGGAATAATGCCTAATATGAGGTAAGGGCGAAATTTGCCAAAGCGGGTGTTAGTTCTATCTGCGAGGGCGCCCATTAATGGGTCTGATACCGCATCGATTATGCGAGTCACTAACATCATGGTGCCAACAGCTGCAGCTGATATACCAAATGCATCTGTGTAGAAAATAAATAAGAACACATCAAAAACACGCCAATAAAAGTTAGATGCCACATCCCCAAGGGCGTAACCGACTTTTTCTTTAAAGGATAACTTATCGAATGTGACCGATGTGTTTTTTACGCTGGTTGCTGATTGTTCCATAATCGTTTTTATACCTTGATTGTTGCAATCTAACTTGAAGGTATTACTTACAACTAACCCACTATTCACTTGTATTTACAACATCTTCGCTGGGTTGATACCTGATAAAGTGTAAGGCTTTAATATTTAGCACGCCTAAGTCACGCCTAAGTGTAAGCGCTTACATTGTGATTTTAATGTAAATTATTAATCATTTTTTGACCAGTATTAATTTAAATAAACTGAATATGATTTTTTGAAAAGAGGCGGGTAGAAGCGTTTTATTGATCTGGGATAAAGAGGCTAAGGTATTCAGCCCTTTTCCATCAAAGGGCTGAATAACATTTACTAAATAATTCTTATTGGATAATTGTTACTGGGTAACTGTTATTGAATAAGAAGCGACTCACTATTTAAGCATCTCGTTTACTCGTATAACCTGAGCGCGGTAACCCGTTGCGAACATATCGTGACTATTGATATTAATGCGCACAGCGGGTTTGGTTTCACCATAGCGATGCTCAACTAAAATAGATTTAACTTTACCTGTGGTGTCATCCATTTTTAAGTTGCCATAACCGCCACCTAAACCAAATAAACCAGCTGAGGCAAAGTAGCTCATCATGCTGTCTTTATCTTGCTGATATTTAACGATAGATGTTACTGGCGAGTAGCCTTGATAACCCAACTCGTCTTTACCGTATTGCCATACTTGGGTAACGGTTTTATTGGCCTCATCAATTTTGTATTCAACCGCGCGGGAATATTTTTCACTGGCAAACATCGGCTGACCTAGCTGACGTCCATCGCCATTATCAAATACCGTTAAAGTGCCCTTTTCAGGAACAAGATAAGCGGTATGGGAGGTGTATGAGAAGTCAAAATCACTGCCTCGGCAACGACCCTTTTCATTACAGCTAAGTTTGTTACCTGTAGCATCAACTGGCGAGAGTAGCTTATCTTGGAACTTGTCACTCCAGCCTTTTTCAGGGCCTAATATCCATTTAACTTGTTTATCGCGGCCAATTTTGATTACCGCAGATTGATGACGTGAGCTAATAATGATGCTGTCATCTTTAGGGTCATAATCAATAGAGTTTACATGGACCCAATTACGGCCGGTTTCAACCCCATGAATGTCGCCATAAGGGGCATTCTTTAAATCTTCCAGAGTCGTTTGATGACCTGCTTGGTCAATATTCATATTCAAGCAAACTGCGCCAGCATCAAGGGATAATAAGGCTGCATCACGCAGTGGGTCTAAAATACTATTAAGGTCCCAGTAATCCACTAACTTACCTGTGTTATCAACCTCAATGATTTGATCGCGTATGGTGTTGACTAACATGCCATCAGCGCGGCGATAATCTTTGGCGGCGGCGCGAATAAAGATATTGCCGTTGGCAGCTTCAATCCCTTCGTGTGACGCATCAATAAAATTACCCGGTAAATTGTGCTCTGAAATCATTCTGCCCATCAGTGACATTTTTTTCCAGCCTTGCCCCTGTACCCACACCATGTTGCCGTCTTTAGTGACGTTCATGCCCATGGCGTAACCTGCGCTGTCATAATTTTTTGAGTTATGGGTGGTGTAAGGATTCAGGTACCAACGAATATCACCAGCGGTATCGATAATGAAAAACCCTGGTTTCCCATCCCAAGAAAACGCCCCAGGTGCATCAGGATTATTGTGGGATAACTGACCCGACTTTCCGTCTGGATTGGTCCAGTTTACAAAATAAAGGCGGTCTTTAAAGTCAGCGTCAACATGTTCTACTTCGACGATGGGCGCTTTAGCCCACTGGCTTTCTGAAAAGCCCATATCAATGTCTGGGGTTAGCATTTGATACTCGTGGCTGCGCTGCTTGCCGTTTTCAGTCCATTTAATTGTAAAGGTGTTCATAAAGGCAGGGTAGAGACCAAAAATGGGTACGCCACCTTCATCCATTACCCGCATATCATCAACTTGATAGTTTATGCTGACACCAGTTTCACCTTTGGCATGTATGGTGACATCCACATTGGAAATTTTATGGCCATTAAGAGTCACTAAAGCCGTTAGTGGGGCATTTTCATAGGGATTATGAATGATATAACCCAATGGCGCATCTGCCACTGGCATTGGCTTCATCCCCATGGGGTCTGCATTAACATTATTGATTGAACAAAGCAGTGACAAGGTCAATGTTGTATAAAGTATTGGCTTTAGCATGGGCACACTCTGAAATTAGTTATAGCGGCAGTATACCTTGGCATAATCGATAATAATGCAGTGTAACTAACAGAAAGTGTTATAATTTTTTACTTTTGATTAATAGCTCACGAAATAAGATTTTTAACTAAATTTAGGGAACTTTTGTGAATAGGCTGTGGAGTAACAACTGTTTAAAACCGATGGGAAGCTTATTACAATTGTCTCAAAAGTGATTGGTAATTGATGCGAATAAAAAAGCCTACTTTATATCAACACGCCGTTAGCGGTTTTAAAGTAGGCTCTTAAGCTATTCAGCTAGCTAAGGGGTTAGCTATTTAGTTACTCGTCTTCACTTGGAGGTACATAACCTTCAACGGCAACATCTTTGCCTTCAAATAAAAAGCTAACCATATTCTCTTCAAGTAGTTTACGGTCATCAACATTCATCATGTTAAGTTTGTTTTCATTGATTAGCATGGTTTGTTTTTTCTGCCAAAGTGCCCACGCTTCTTTACTGATTGAATCAAAGATACGCTTGCCTAGATCGCCAGGGTAAAGTTGAAAATCTAAACCTGGAGCTTCTTTCTTTAAATATACGCAATTAACATTACGAGCCATGATTATTCCTTAAAGGGATTCCTTGACGGGATCTACTGCTAAAAGAGCGGCTAAGTTAGATAAAATCCGCTCAGTTGCTGCGGCTAATCCAACTTTCGCGGGATGATGTATGTTATACCAGAGTGTCTGATTTTGTTCCATTACACTTGAGTCAATTTGAGGCGATTGTTGATTTTCGCCGAGATTAACTAAGATAGGCTGAATATCTAAATGAAAATGACTAAAAGTATGTCTAAATCCTGCAAGCCATTGTGATTGTTCATTATTGTTGTTTTTTGCTGCGGCATATTCATTGCTGCTGTGATTAAACCCATTAGCACTGATATGTGCAAGCAGCGCCGCCTCAGTATCAAATTGAGGAAAACACCATAAGCCGCCCCAAATGCCTGCTGGTGGTCTTTTATTAAGAATGACTTCACCATCTTTATGCAGTACTAGCATCCATGCAGATTTTACAGGAATGGTTTTTTTAGGCTTTTTACCGGGGAATTCTGTCTGTCGGCCAGCAAGCTGCGCTTTACAATCAATTGCAACAGGGCATTGAGCACAATTGGGTTTACTGCGAGTGCAAACCGCAGAGCCAATATCCATCATGGCTTGGTTAAATTTAACCACATCTTTTTGCGGGGTTAACTTATCCGTTAAGTGCCATAATTGTTGTTCAACTGCTTTTTGACCTGGCCAACCTTCAATTGCGCCGTGACGGGCAAGTACCCGTTTAACGTTTCCATCTAATATTGAATGATGCTGACCAAGGGACAATGACAAAATGGCCCCAGCAGTCGAGCGGCCAATACCCGGTAAGGCTATGACTTCATCTAGCGCTTCAGGAAACTTGCCTGCATGTTGCTCACAAACTGTTTTAGCCGCTTTATGCAGATTACGGGCGCGGGCATAATAGCCTAACCCCGTCCAATGATGCAGTACATCATCTTCGCTGGCATTGGCAAGGGCTTTAATGTCGGGAAAGCTTTGCATGAATTTTTCATAGTAGGGGATAACAGTGGCAACTTGAGTTTGTTGCAGCATGATCTCTGAAATCCACACTCTATATGGGGTTTTATTGATTTGCCACGGTAAGGTCTTGCGTCCGTGTAAATCGTACCAAGCGGTGATCCGCTCAGAAAAGGAGTTAACTTTTTTCATCAGCGCAGTGTATATGGAGAATATTCTATAAACAAGGGAGCCTGTTAACTGATAAATACTTTAGTCATGGTGATTTTAAGATATACTTAGCCACTATTATTGGAACAAAGATGAAACTTTGAATAGTCGGCAATTTAAACGCTATTCAAATGATGAGGCATACATGAGCGACGTTACCACCGCTGAATTTAACGAAGATGGCAAATATATTCGTAAAATCAGAAGTTTTGTATTAAGAGAAGGCCGTTTAACCAAAGGCCAAGCAAACGCAATTGAAGCACATTGGCCTGCAATGGGTTTAGATTACACACCAGAAGCGATTAATTTAGCTGAAGTGTTTAAGCGTGATGCTGATACCGTATTAGAAATTGGTTTTGGTATGGGTGCATCTTTAGTTGAAATGGCTAAAGCGGCTCCTGAGTTAAACTACATTGGTATCGAAGTACATAAACCAGGTGTTGGCGCATGTTTAGTTGATGCCGGTGAAGCTGAAATTACTAATTTACGTGTTTATCATCATGACGCGATGGAAGTGCTTGAAAACAGCATTGCTGATGGCTCACTTGCCCGAGTACAATTATTTTTCCCAGATCCTTGGCACAAAAAACGTCATCACAAACGCCGTATTGTGCAAGCTGAATTTGCGCAATTAATTCGTCGTAAGCTTAAGATTGGCGGTGTTTTCCATATGGCAACAGATTGGGAAAACTACAGCGAGCACATGTTAGAAGTGATGTCTGTGGCTGAAGGTTATAAAAACCAATCAGCAACCAATACTGTAGTTGAACGTCCAGATCATCGCCCGCTAACTAAGTTCGAAGCCCGCGGCCATCGTTTAGGTCATGGCGTTTGGGACATAATGTTCGAACGTATTGCATAATTATAATAAAATATTGTTAAAATAAGCTATTTAATCAACTAACTAGGAAATAACCATGGCTAAGACCCGAACTCGCCGTTTACGTAAGAAACTACGCGTTGATGAATTCCAAGAATTTGGTTTTGATATCAACTGGACTTTTGATGAGTCAATTTCTGAAGCAGATATTGATAAAGCTGTTGATGAGTTCATTGAACAAGTCATTGAACCTCGTAAGCTAGGTTTCCATGGCGGCGGTCATAAAATGTGGGAAGGCATTATTGCAACACAAGAGATCGGTAAATGTACCGAAGAAGATGTTGCTGCTGTTAAAGCCTTCTGGGAAGCGAAAAAAGTGCCACAACTTGAAGTTAGTGCACTGTACGACATCTGGTGGGGCTAATATAGCTAATGCCTGAGCAAATATTGCTTGATGAAGTGGTCGACAAGGTTCGGCCACTTATTGGTTTAGGGAAAGTCGCAGATTATATTCCAGCATTGGCTGACGTAGATCCAAACAAAATAGCAATAGCAGTCACTGGCGCAGATGGTCACACCATTGGCGCTGGGGATTATCTTGAGCCGTTTTCCATTCAATCTATCTCCAAAGTATTCAGCCTTACTTTAGCGCTAAGTTTGTACTCCGAAGATGAACTTTGGAGCAGGGTAGGTAAAGAGCCTTCAGGTCAGTCGTTTAACTCATTGGTTCAAGTTGAGCTTGAACGAGGCATTCCAAGAAATCCATTTATTAATGCTGGTGCATTAGTGATAGCAGATTTAATTCAAGCGCGCCTTGGTGCACCTAAGCATCACTTGCTTGAAGTGGTTAGAAACCTGAGCGAAAACCCTCACATACTTTTTGATAAAGTGGTGGCTAATTCAGAATTTCAGTTTAGTGCCCGTAATGCCTCTATTGCCTATTTAATGAAGTCATTTGGTAATTTTAACGGCGATGTTGATACAGTATTAAAGAGCTATTTTCATTACTGCTCATTAAAAATGAATTGCGCTGACTTATCAAAAGCGATGTTTTATCTCGCCAATCGCGGTAAAAGCCTAGCAGGGGATCAAATCGTTACCCCAGTACAAACCAGACAGCTAAATGCACTGCTTGCTACCTCAGGTTTATATGATGGCGCAGGTGAGTTTGCTTATCGGGTTGGTATGCCAGGTAAAAGTGGTGTTGGCGGCGGCATTATTGCGGTGATCCCTGGGGACATGTCTATTTGCGTATGGTCGCCTGAACTTGATCAAAATGGCAACTCACTGGCAGGCACTCGCATGCTTGAGCATTTATCACAATCATTAGGTCGCTCAATTTTTTAAACTCGCTTATGTTGCTGGGCAAGTTTTTTATGCCCATTTTCAAATGTTAAGCTTGAAATCATCCATTGTCTTTTTAGTATCCTCATCCACGAGTTTGAAAATCATCTATTCTTAAATCTACCCATATAATAGCGATGATGAAAATTACCAACATTTGGCTTATTTCACACATAGTTAATATAAATCCAAATCTAAAAGCTAAACCTATTAGTTATTACCTGCTTTAAGTTATTGATAAAAAGCTTATTTATGTTTTTGGCACAGCCTGTGCAATAACTTGGTATCAGTCTAATTAACATTGAAACTAGATATCAAAACGTTGGCAGTAGCTTAGTGAGCAGTTTAGCCACTCGCCCCATTGATTATCTACATAACGATTAACAGCAAGGATAGAGCTAATGAATACCCAAGGTTTATTTAAAAGTATTGCACTAACTGGTTTAATTTTTACCGCAGGGGCTATGACGCCTGCGGTGGCCAAAATGTCCCTTGAAGATAATCAATGCAACGTGACCCTAAACTATGATGTTACCGTTGAGCCACAAAAATTATCCTTTAGCGAAAAAGGCGCTGAGGTTTACCGAGTCGAACTTGGAAAGTTATATATTGATGGCAACCAAGTTGCACTAAATGATAAGCAAGCAGCTTTGTTAGCTGATTATTCGGAGCAAGTATCTAAACAGATCCCAGAGGTAATTGATTTAGTTGATGATGCTGTTATTTTGGCAACAGATGCAGTGAGCATGGCATTAACCCCTATTTTTGGCGATGCCACCGCGGCTAAATTGGATGAGCTTTTAGCTGGAATTCAAAGCCGTGTTGACCAAGCAGCATATCAACAAGGGGATAAGTTTTATCTTGGCGCGACAGAGTCTTCGTTAGAAGAAGCATTTAATGAAGAGTTTGAACAAGAAATGGAGCAAATGATTAAAAACTCCATGGGCAGTTTTATGATGGCGCTAGGGGCTGAAATGATGTCTTCAGAAGGCGGAAGCTTTGATGAAAAAATGACTGCCTTTTCAAGCAAAATGGAAAGAATCGGTGAAGATGTTGAATTGCAGATTTCTGAGCAATCAGAGGCCATAGAAGCTAAAGCCAAAAAAGTCTGCGGTAACTTTGAGCAGTTAATGGTGCTTGAAAGTGAATTACGTCAATCCATCCCACAGCTATCTTCTTATGAATTAGCGACATTATCAGATACTGAGTAGCGGTAACCTTGTAAGTTCTAGCATTGTCAAAATGCACCTGACCTTCCCCTGTACCTTGTGCAGGGGCTTTTTGGTTAAACCATTCCCGCTTAAATTACCAATCAAAAACTTCACCCGCCAATCAAGCTCTAGTTAACTATCTGTTATTTGCGCTACTTTGTAGCGAGATATGCTAGCCGAGCTAGTCGTTTTTTGTCTAATTGCCACCGTTCAAGTTGAGAAAATGTCATTAATATTACAGTTTATCGTAGATTTGTTCTGATAAAAAAATTGTATATTATAAATATAGAGCCATTTATACAATTTTTGGTATACTCCTAAAACTATAAAACTGTATGGCGTTAACCAATTAACTTGTTGTTTTAGTTTTGGTTGGCTATTCATGATAATGGACTATCGAAATTTAATTTCTTTTTGGGTGAGTGGCGCAACGTTTAAAGAACCATATAAAGTAGGTGGCGTTTATGCAGCATTGTCTGTAATAAGCGACATTACTTGGAACTCAAAAAATATTTTTAATGTCGTAAACAGCTTAAGGCGACTCCAATGTTAGAACTATTAGAACCTATTGCTATTTTTACTCATGTTGCTAGAGCCGGGAGCTTCAGTGCCGCTGCCAGAAGGTTGAGTATATCTAAGTCCAAAGTAAGTACTCAGGTTGCTGATCTTGAACATAAACTTGGGGTTCAACTCATCCAACGTACTACACGTAGTTTAAGTTTAACTGAAGCGGGTAACTTGCTTTACATACAAGGTGAGGAGTTATTACGTGATGCAGAGCAGGCCGTTGCTAGTGTGCATAATCTAAATGATGCCACCCGTGGTGTACTTAAAGTCGGTATTTCTCAGTCTTTTGGTACCATGCATATTATTCCTGCATTACCTGAGTTTATGGCACGACATCCAGAGCTTGAGCTACAAGTTAGCTTACTGGATCATAAAGTCGATGTGGTTAGTGAAGGTTTAGATTTACTTTTGACTATGTCTGAGCAGCTACCATTAGGTATGGTTGCAAGACCATTAATGAAGTGTCAGTTCTTATTAGTGGCATCGCCAGAATATATTGCCCAACATGGCAATATTTCTCGACCTGAACAACTTGTTGATCATAACTGTCTAGTCTACCAAGGTGAGTGGCATGAGCACAGCATGTGGCAGTTTAAGAAAGCTGATGATTACTGTGAAATTGGTGTTTCTGGTAACTTCCGGGTTGATAATGCACCAGCATTAAAATCGGCCGCGGTTAGCGGTTTAGGTATTGCCTACCTAGCAAGTTATTTACTTGAAGATGAAATCGAACAAGGTACATTAGTGCCGTTATTACCTGATTGGCAATTGACCAACAACTTACCGCTACAGGCTGTTTACCCAAGACGTAAGCACCTTGCCCCTAAAGTAAGTGCATTTATTGAATTTATTAAAGGTCATATTGGTACTACACCTTATTGGGATGGTAAGTTTGATCATTTATACAAATTACGTAAATAGCCATTCAATGGGGTTTCTAAGTCAGTAACTAAAACTGGAAACATTGTTCGAATTTTAAAACAAAGTCGCAACTTAAGTTGCGGCTTTTTTATTTGCACAATAAAAACAATAACTTGATTGTCTTGTGCTTGAAAAACGCTCAGGTTGTTTCTGTGCTGAGTTATTAATGGAGTATAAAAAGCTGCTTGAACTCTGTTCTTAAATCAATACAATAGATTTCAGTTGATTCGGAATGATTTGAGTCACGCATCTTGTTGAGAAATGACCCCTTTTCAGCTTTTTGTGCAAATCAGCAACTTCGCAAGTTTTGAATCACTGCTGGCAGAGGTTTTAAAATCAGAACAATGCCGGCTTTGAAACCATCATCCTAGTTTTAATTGGTTTACCCCAGACATTGTGCTGGGGTTATTTTTTCTGCCCTATAATATCCGCTTAATTTGTTTACTCTCTCGCCTTTGTACTTTTGTTCTCTTTTAAGCTGCCAATTGAATATATTTGTCGGGTATAGCATTTGTTAATGCACTCGTTATTGAACTTGTTATTGCCTTGGTAATTTATAGAGTGGCGCTCATTACTTAGATTTCATTACTTAGATTTCATTACTTAGGCTTTAGTACGAGCCAAAAAGAAGGCCACTAAAAAGTGGCCTTAGATAACTTAATCGATTGGTTGATTAACCGCGATTTGAGTCTGCTGATTGGCTTAATAGCTCAGGTTTATTGGTTTGATTAATCCAATTGTCCACTTCAGCTTCTAATACATCTAATGGTACAGGGCCATTTTGCAGTACTAGGGTATGGAACTGACGAATATCAAACTTGTCACCTAATTTAAGCTTGGCGTTTTCACGTAGCTCTAACACTTTAATCATACCGACTTTATAGGCAGTAGCTTGGCCAGGCATCACCACGTGGCGTTCTACCATTTTAATGGCATCAGACTTAGCATTTGGGGTGTTGTCTACGTAGTATTGGATACCTTGCTCACGAGTCCATTGTTGAGTGTGGATCCCTGTGTCTACAACCAGACGACAAGCACGCCATAGCTCCATCGCTAAGCGGCCAAAGTCAGAGTAGGGATCAGCATACAAGCCCATTTCTTTAGGGAAGTATTCAGTATAAAGACCCCAGCCTTCAATATAGGCAGTATAGCCACCGAATTTTCTAAATTTAGGAATACCTTCCAGCTCTTGGGCAATGGCAATTTGCATGTGATGCCCAGGGATCCCCTCATGATAAGCCAAGGCTTCCATTTGGTAAGTGGGCATTGCTTTCATGTCATACAAGTTGGCGTAGTAAGTACCAGGGCGTGAACCATCGGGAGCGGGTTGATCATAGAATGCTTTACCAGCAGACTTTTCGCGAAAGGCTTCAACAGGTTTAACGATTAATCCGGCTTTAGGTTTAATATTAAACACTTCACCTAAGCGTGACTCCATATTATCAATTAGGTCTTTAGCTTCGGTAATGTAACGAGTTTTACCTTCATCGGTGTTGGGGTAATAAAATTGTTCATCATCACGCATGAAAGCCATAAACTCGGCTAAGTTGCCGGTATAATTTACTTTTTTCATGATCGCACGCATTTCATTATGAATACGTTCAACTTCTGCTAAACCTAACTGATGAATTGTTTCAGAGCTCATATCAGTCGTCGTAATACGATTTAGACGAGTATTATAAAAATCTTCGCCTAAAGGTAACTTCCACACCCCATCACGGCTATCAGCTTTGGCTTCTAATTCATGTAAATAGCTGATTAAATTGTCATACCCAGGTTTTACACTTTTAATTAAGGCTGTTTTAGCTGCCGCCAATAATTCATCTTTTTGAGCTTGGGTAATATCTAGCTTCTCGATTTTACGGTTAATATCACCCCATAGGGTGCTTTTAACTTCAGTATCAGTAAAAGGTGCACCCTTGATAATATTTTCGCTGTCTGAAATCACATAAGGGAAGACAAACTTTGGCGCGATAATATTTTTATCGGCGCGAATTTTTAATGCATCGATCACTTGCTCAGTTACATGCTTTACACCGTTTAAACGGCTAATGTAAGCCTGTGCATCACTGACATTTTCAACTTGATGTTGATTGATAAGGAAGGTAGCAATAAACGAATGACTACCACGCATCTGGTTTACAGGGTAATTATGGTAACGCCATTTATCATCGCTGATTTGCTGCTCTAAGCCTTGTTTCATTAATTTGTAGCTAAGTGCCGTTTGCTTGTCTAACTTAGCAACATTAATAGTTTCAAGTTGTTTTAAATGCTTTTTAGCTCTGGCTAAGTCTTCGTCAGCAGATTTATCACTAAAATCACCCCATTTGTCATAATCAGTTTTGATGCGTAAATAGGTTTGGGAAATCGGGCTAGCCATTACATTTTCCATGAACATACTTTCAAACAGCTCATTGGCTTTTTCTGACTCGGTGGTGGCTGTTTTAGTGGAGGCTACTGTATTGGTTAAAGGTTGGTGCCCTGCAGTGTGGGCGATTGCGGCGTTTGATAATAAGCTGGTTAAAGCAACGGCTATTAATGTCGTTTTTGTTGTTAGTCGCATAGGGTTTCCGTTAGCAAAGTAATAGAACAGGAGATCGATTGATATCCTAAATGACACAAGCATAAATGTATAACGTGAAATGTTAGCAATTGTGTCTTAAATGTTGCTGAATTTACAGGGTAAATGCGAAATGATTTATTTAGTGACTTGCAGGTACTTTGCTTAAAGCGCCAAGCTTAATGGGCAAAGGAAGTCAAAAAAAGCCTAATGCATTAACCTTGTTTTATAAAGGTAATCCATCAGGCTTTTATATAGGCTAGTAATAAATAGGCTAGTAATAAATATGCCAGTAATAAGTAGACTAGTTATATAGGCTAGTAATAACTTTAATAAATCAGCTAGCTATAAAGTAGCTAATCTAAAAACTGCGACAAAATATCATTAACAAACATATGGCCTTTGGCGGTTAATTGCCAATGGGTCTCAGTTTCGGTTAATAAGCCTCTTTTAATAGACTTGGCAATACCTTCATCAAGCTCTGACATAGGTAAGCCGGTGCGCAGTTCAAATTCAGTTTTAGGGATAGCCGTCATTAACCTGAGTCGATTCATTAAATATTCAAGGGCGCGATCTTCAGCTAGCACTTCAGTAGTTTCACTGGTGTAATCTGACGTTGCTAGATAACCCTTCGGATGCTTAATTTTGACGGTGCGAATAATCTTATTGAGCTCAGGTTGAGTAATCTTGCCATGGGCGCCGCAGCCAATCCCCAAGTAATCGCCAAATTGCCAATAATTGAGATTATGTTTGCACTGAAATCCGTCTTTGGCATAAGCAGATATTTCATATTGCACATAGCCAAGTGCTGCTAGCTTCTTCTGTCCTTGCTCATAGATATGCCACAAGTTTTCATCGTCAGGCAATTGTGGCGGTTTGGAATGAAATAAAGTATTTGGCTCTATGGTCAGTTGATACCAAGATAAATGCGGTGGCATTAACCCAGCAGCAGTATCGATATCGGCCATGGCTTCATCAAATGACTGATTAGGTAAGCCGTGCATTAAATCTAAGTTAAAGCTGTTGTAACCTGCATTACGGGCTGTATTAGCAGCGGTAACGGCTTCATCCTCATCATGGATACGGCCAAGAAGGTTGAGTTTATCTTTTGAGAAACTTTGCACCCCAATGGACAAGCGCGTCACCCCTGCAGCGCGATATGCGGCAAAGTCATCATGCTCTAACGTACCCGGATTGGCTTCCATGGTAATTTCAATATCATCTTCAAAACCAATGGCGGCTTCAGCACCGGCTAGAATGCGCTGTATTTGGGTGGCTTCAAATAAAGATGGCGTGCCGCCACCAATAAAAATGCTGTGAAGTTTTCGCCCTTGTACATAGTGAAGGTCGTGATTGAGATCGGCTAAAAGTGCATCAACATAAGCTTGTTGCGGTAATACTCCATGCTGACCATGGGAGTTAAAATCACAATATGGGCACTTTTGAACGCACCAAGGGATATGGATATATAAGCTCAGTGGTGGCAGAGATAATTTCGCTGATTGCATGATAGTTACTTAATAATCCCTTTGGCTTTCATAGCGTCTACAAGCAAAGTAAGTGCTAACCCACGGTGGCTCAACTGGTTTTTTTGCTCACTTGAAAGCTCGGCAGCCGAAATATCAAACCCCTGTGGAATAAAGATAGGGTCGTAGCCATGGCCTTGCTCACCTTGAGGGCTCAATCCTATAGTGCCTTCCCATGCCGCTTGGCAAACTATTGGGGTTGGGTCTTTAGCATGGCGCATATAAACCAATACACACTGAAAGCGTGCTTTGCGCTGTGTTTTGTTTGCTAATGCAGCAAGTAATTTAAGGTAATTGTCTTGCTCGCTGGCGCCTTCGCCGCCGTAACGGGCTGAATAAATCCCCGGTGCGCCTTGAAGGGCATCAACTTCTAAACCAGAATCATCTGCGATTGCGGCTTTACCAGTGATTTCTGCAGCGTGGCGGGCTTTAATAATGGCATTTTCAATAAAGGTGGTGCCTGTTTCAGCCACTTCTGGAACGTTAAATTGGTTTTGCGGTAAAACCTCAATATCAAATTGGGCTAGCATCTGATCAAACTCTGTTAGTTTACCTTTGTTACCGCTTGCTAAAACAATCTGTTGCATGGAATACCTTTTTATTAAATAAGGGGGCTGATGTTTTAAATAGTGCTTATGGGGTGAGCAGGCTTTGCAGTAAACTAAAACTCACATCAAATAAGTGGCATCTAGCCTTAAAAAAGGCTTAGTTTTCGCCTTGACTGGCTATTTAAATTTTCATCAATGAAATTGGCCTAATGATACCTAAGCACTGAGTTGATAGACAGCAGCAAAGGATAAAATAGCTATGGTTTGCGCAACTAAATAAAAAGCTAAACCTTGAGGTTTAGCTTGTTAAAAGTGCAAAATCATTTGAAATAAGCCGCTGTTTAGCCTTATTCCACATAAAATTTTTGTTTGAACTTTAACGATGTATTGAGCTTATTGCCGTACTTTATCGTCAGGTTAAAGTTGATTTGTTGATCGTCTCGGTATGGCACTTGGGCGATATAATAAATAGCATCGCCTTCACGGATTTCTTTAAACTCTAAATCCATTCGTGCATCAAGTAAGTTGTTGGCTACGCCAGCGATTTCAACAGCAACGGCGGGATTACCTTCTTGACTGGTATCTAACACTGCAATATTGACAATACCGTTGTAATTACTGCGTTCAATACCATAGGTTTTGGCAATAGCAGGGGTAATAAAGGTACTACCTAATGCCATATAATGAATATCATAATTACCGACAGTCTGTTTTTGTTCTGCTTGAACGGTCGTTAGGGTACTCATTAAAATGACAAAGCTACATAAAAGGGTGCGAAACATAATCTAAATCCTTGATCGACTCTGTGTTGCTAACAACTGGCTTAATTGACCTAGCGGGTTAGTTTAGCCCTAGGTTAGTTAATCGTCGCGACGAAAGAGTTGATTCACTAATTGGAATGTAGACTTAAGTATAGAGAATTTTTAGCCAGATCACCCGTAATTGGATCATTTTGATGGATGATTTCAATAATGGATGATTTCACTAATCGATGCTTAGTTGCATTGGGCTATTATCTGCGATATTTCAGGCGGGATCTTTAACGGGCTAAGTATCTTCACTTGCTTATGACGGCCTTGAAGCCCTTTTAGAAGCATCACATCAGACTTTGGCACTTTAAAGGCTTTGGCTAAATACTTTATCAGGTGGCTATTGGCTTTACCGTCGATTGGCGGGGCTGTGATGGCGATTTTTATTTCATCACCATGTAAGCCCACAATTTTATCACGGCTGGCCTTAGGCTGAATATAAAGGTTCAGCAACAGGTTACTCTGTTGCTGAATAACGACAGGCATCAGCTTAAGCTCGCTCGGAGGTTAAAACGGAAAACATGAAATTTAAACCTGAGCCCAAAATGGAATGTATTGCGCTAACAAAATATTAAGGAAGTTCATTGCAATCAGCACTAACATCACCGATAAGTCTAAACCACCCATAGGAGGCAGGATACGACGAACAGGGGCTAAAAAGGGTTCGGTAAGTTGATCCATTACCATCACAATCGGGTTGTGACCTTGGTTAAACCAGCTAAGCAGTGCGCGCAGAATGAGTACCCAAAACAGTAATACTCCAGCTTCTTTTAATACTGAAACCACAGTAAGAACACCAAGCATTAATGGGTCAAATAGCGCAGCAGGTGTCATAGCGGTAAGTATTGAATATTTTATAAATACCACCAATAAGGCCAGTACGATTGATGCGGTATCAATACTGCCCATAGACGGCAATACACGGCGCATTGGGGCTATGATAGGTTGAGTGGCTTTAATCACAAACTGGCTAAATGGATTGTAAAAATCAGCTCTGGCTAATTGTAGCCAAAAGCGCAGCAGGACTATCATAAGATAAAGACCAAAAACGGTATCGATTAAGAAATGTAGTGCATTCATTGAGTGTGCCTTAGTTGATCTGAAGTTGATCTAAAATTGAACTGAAAATTATCTTCACGGGCTATTTTCCATTAAATATCGTTTGTTTAAAATGTTTTTGCCATTTCTTGTGCCCGTTTTATGCAGTTTGTCATAGCTTTATCCACTAAACCGCGTAAATCGCCTTGTTCGAAGGTTTCAACCGCTTGAGCTGTAGTGCCGCCTTTTGAGGTAACATTATTACGCAAGGTTGCTAATGAAAGTTGTGGATTTTGAATCACCATTTGCGCCGCGCCTAATGCCGCCTGCTGGGCAAGCGCTCTTGCTGTGGTTTCATCCATGCCAGATTTAATGCCATGGTCAATCATAGACTCAATAAACAAGAAAAAATAAGCCGGTGAACTGCCAGCTAATGCAATCACTTGGTTAAGCTCGTCTTCTTTTTCAACCCAAACTATTTTGCCACCACTTATCATTAAGGTTTCGCAAATTTGTTTATGTTCTGCTGAAATGGATTCATCGGCGTATAAGCCTGTCATACCCACGCCAATTTGCGTTGGTGTATTAGGCATAGTGCGAATAAGGTTAATCGGTTGCTTAAAATAATCGACATAGCGCGCCGCAGGAATGCCTGCAGCGATAGTGATTAATAACTTTTTTGATAAATCTAACTGACTTAGTTGTTCACACACCATTTGCATTAACTGCGGTTTTACGCTGAGTACAATCACATCTGCATCATCTGCAGCAGCAATATTGTCGTGAGATACACCAATATTAAAATCGGCTTTTAACGCATCTAATTTACCAACACTGGGATTGGTGGCGTGAATACGATCTGCTGGGTAACCATTACTGACTAAACCACTGATAATTGAGCGGGGCATATTGCCTGCACCGATAAAACATACTTTTGCTTGAGTCATATTAAGGATCACTTTTAATTTTTATGTCGGCTGTTATTTGCTAATTGCTTATTTACTAATGTTTGGGCTAATGCCTACTAATACAAGCAGTAGCGAATAAATTTTAATTAATGATTTGGCGTTTTTGGCCTTTAGGGTTTATGGGTAATCTCGAGCGCCAAATATTGCGGTGCCAATTCTGACCATGGTAGAGCCATGCTCAATCGCCACCGCCAGATCATTACTCATGCCCATTGATAGGGTGTCAATGTCAGGGTATTGGCTTTTTAGCTGCGCAAAAAGCTGTTGCAGTTTGGCAAATTCTTGGCGTTGCAGAGCGATATCGCTGGTGGCAGTCGGTATGGCCATTAAGCCTCTTAAAGTCAAATTAGGGAGCGATGCTATCACCTTAGCTAAAGCGCTAACCTCGGTCGCTATCACCCCTGACTTTGATGCCTCTTCACTGATATTAACTTGAATACACACTTGCAACGGCGCTTTACCTGCTGGTCTTTGGTCATTGAGGCGCTTAGCGATTTTTTCACGACTTAAAGTGTGCATCCAATCAAAATGCTCGGCAACAATACGCGACTTGTTGGACTGCAAAGGGCCGATAAAATGCCACTCAATATCACAATAGTCATCTTTTAGTGCGAGGACTTTTTCTTCGCCCTCTTGGACATAATTTTCACCAAAGCAGCGCTGGCCCGCTTGATAAGCCTCAATAATAGCCGATATTGGCTTAGTTTTACTGACGGCAAGTAAGGTGACTTCTTCACTATTACGTGAACAATTTTGCGTCGCTTGTGCAATTTGGCTCTGGGCGATTGATATTCGGTCTGCTATTGTTGTCATATTGTTTTGATTTGTTTGAATGGATGTCATTAGTCATGGAAATAACTGAGTTACTTGCCTTTAGTGTAAAGCACAATGCATCAGATCTACACCTTTCTGCCGGTGTTTCTCCGATGATTCGCGTTGATGGTGAAGTGAGAAAAATCAACTTACCCGCATTAGACCATCAAGCTGTTCATGGATTAGTCTATGACATCATGAATGATAAACAGCGTAAGGACTTCGAAGAACATTTAGAAATCGATTTCTCGTTCGAAGTGCCAAACCTTGCCCGTTTTCGTGTTAACGCATTTAACCAATCCCGTGGGGCTGGTGCCGTTTTCCGTACCATTCCCAGCGATATATTATCACTTGAGCAGTTAGGCGCTCCTGAAATTTTCAAAAAGATTTCAAGCTTCCCTCGTGGATTAGTCTTAGTAACAGGGCCGACAGGTTCTGGTAAGTCTACAACACTAGCGGCGATGGTGGATTATATTAATAATGAACGCCATGACCATATTCTGACCATTGAAGACCCAATAGAATTTGTGCACCAAAATAAGCAATGTTTGGTCAACCAACGTGAAGTGCATAAACATACCCATAGTTTTGAAGCGGCGCTTCGAAGTGCACTGCGTGAAGATCCCGATGTTATTCTTGTGGGTGAGATGCGTGACCTTGAAACCATTCGCTTAGCAATGACAGCAGCAGAAACCGGTCATTTAGTTTTTGGTACCTTGCATACCACTTCAGCGGCTAAAACCGTTGACCGTATTGTTGATGTATTCCCTGCAGGCGAAAAGGACATGGTACGTACTATGTTGTCTGAATCTTTGCAGGCGGTTATATCGCAAACCTTAATTAAAAAGGTTGGCGGCGGCCGAGTGGCAGCTCACGAAATTATGATGGGCACGCCAGCTATTCGTAACCTTATTCGTGAAGATAAAGTCGCACAAATGTATTCAGCTATTCAAACGGGTATGTCTCATGGAATGCAAACCCTTGAACAGTGTCTACAAAACCTAGTCAATCGCGGCCTTATTAGCCGTGATGATGCCATGTCAAAAAGCTCTAACAAACAAGCTAACTTTTAAAGGAAAGTAAAATGGATGTGCATCCTTTTTTAAAGGTAATGGTTGACAGAAAGGCTTCAGATTTATTTATTACTGCAGGCTTTCCGCCCAGCGCCAAAATTGATGGTGAGCTAAGACCACTATCGGATAATAGCTTTAACCCTGAGCAGTCATTAGAGTTTGTTGAATCCTTAATGACAGAGGTGCAAAAGAAGGAGTTTCACGAGTCTCGTGAATGTAACTTTGCTTTTGCTGCAAAAGATTTAGGCCGTTTCCGTGTCAGTGCTTTTTGGCAACGTGAATCACCCGGCTGCGTGATGCGCCGAATTGAAACCAAAATTCCTGAAGTTGATGACTTAAAACTACCGCCGATCCTTAAAGACTTAGTGATGAGTAAACGTGGTTTGATCATCATGGTGGGTGGCACTGGTACTGGTAAATCAACTTCGCTGGCAGCATTAGTGGGTTATCGTAATGCCCATGCTCGTGGGCATATTTTGACCATAGAAGACCCAGTAGAATTTGTTCATGACCATCGCAAAAGTATTATCACCCAGCGAGAAGTCGGTATTGATACTGATTCATTTGATGCCGCGCTTAAAAGTTCGCTGCGTCAAGCGCCCGATGTGATTTTGATTGGTGAAATTCGTACTCAAGAAACCATGGAATTTGCCTTAACATTTGCTGAAACAGGTCACTTATGTATGGCGACCTTGCATGCTAACAACGCTAACCAAGCGTTAGACCGTATTATGCATTTAGTGCCTGAGAGCAAGCATAACCAGCTATTGTTTGATTTATCATTAAACCTTCGCGGTATTGTGGCGCAGCAATTAGTGGCAAAATCTGATGGTAGTGGCCGTAGGGCAGCAATCGAAGTGTTAATTAATACTCCACGTATAGCCAGTTTGATTGCTAACAATGAGCTGCATTTACTCAAAGAAACCATGGCTAAATCAAGAGAGCAGGGCATGCAAACATTCGACCAAGCCTTGTTGGATTTATATCTTGAAAAAGAGATTAGCTATGCCGATGCATTACATCACGCTGATTCACCCAATGATTTACGCTTAATGATTAAACTGCAAAGTAATGAAGCTAACTCGTCAGGCATGATGGATGGGGTGACATTTGATATGAATTAACGGCTAATGTTGGTTGTGCTTTTAACTATGTGTTCACATTAGTGTTAATCTCCATTGATATTATTAAATATTTTATAAAAAGGCCAAGGCGTAAGCCTTGGCCTTTTTTAACGTTACAAATACTTACCATTTACAGTCTGCTAATTTGCTATAATAACAATCCAACCAACTACCCCCCTAGGGATCCCATGTTTTGTTTCAAAAAAAACGTATTAGCAACATCGCTAATAGCGGCATTTACACTTATGTCATCTTCGGCTCAGGCTGTCAGTATTAATGATGAGCTCGATATTGGTGGGGCAGTAAGGGTAAATTATGGTTGGCAAGATTACGCTGATGGTAATGGCACGCTTGAGTTTGAACTGTTTAGAGCTGATGTAAATTACAAATCAGACAGTGGCTTATTTGCCTCAGCCCAATACCGCTGGTATGAGTATATGGATGTGGTACACCATGCTTATATGGGTTATCAATTTGATGAAAACCAAAAGGTGCAAGTGGGCGTCACGCAAGTGCCATTTGGCGTTATGCCAGTGGCTTCTCACTCATTTTGGTTTGGGGCGACTTATTATCTAGGCTTAGAAGATGATTATGATGCCGGTATTCATTATCAATACCAAGGCAATGGCTGGCGTTATGATGCCGCATACTTTGTTAATGATGAGTATGGTGATGGCAGTCGCTTCGATCGTTACTCATTTGATGTTGGCACAACAAAAGAGTCTCCTTATCAAGAAGCCGGCCAATTAAACTTACGCATTGAAAAAACCATAGGTGATGAGTTTAAGAGTAAACTTGGCGCGTCATTTCAATATAGTAATTTAGAATATGTACCAGATGGCTTTGAAAATGCAGCTGAAGGCGAAGATACCACAAGTATTACTGCAGCTGTACATTGGCAGTTAGATTGGCAGCAATGGCAATTACAAACTCAGTATATTCATTATGACTATGATTTAGACAACAGCAACCGCATCACCTTAGCTGCTTTTGCCGCGCCGTTTGAAATTGCCGCTAAAGCCGATGTGGTAACGTTGAACTTATCGCGTCAAATTGATGTGGATTGGGGCCCGATTAGCCAATTAAACTGTTACAACGATTACAGTCAGGTGGTCGCTTCTGGTGAAGGCTTAGATGACTCTATTCAAAATGTCACCGGTTGTATGATTGCTGCCGGTAAGTTTTATTCATATGTCGACTGGATTGCTGGCAAGAATATGTGGTTTGCTGGTGGCGATGGGATTGGCATTGATAATGGTGATACCGCTTGGCATTCACGGCTCAATATTAATGTTGGCTTTTATTTCTAAGCCCAGTGTATCAGTTTGATCTGATACGCTTATTAAAACGTATATGTACTTGTGGCCTGTGTAGTCAAAACTTTTTGTCAAAGTGGCGTTAAAGCAAAAGCCGCAAGTATGATTTACCTTAAATAGATTATTTTAGATATATGTTGGAAAGGAATCAAAATGAACAAACTCTTATTATCAGCAGGCTTAATCGGTTTAAGCTTTAGCACTTTTTCAACGAATTCAATGGCTAATAGCTGTCCTGAATACCTTAATGTAGAAGCCAGAAAATTACATTCTGAAGATACGGTCGATTTATGTGAGTTAACCGCAGGTAAACCAGTATTAATTGTTAATACCGCCAGTAACTGCGGTTTTACACCGCAATTTAAAGCACTTGAAGCGCTGCATCAGCAATATAAAGATGATTTAGTGGTCATTGGTTTTCCATCGGATGATTTCTTTCAAGAAGAAGATGATGAAGCCAAAACCGCAGATGTGTGTTTTTTAAATTACGGCGTGACATTCACCATGGTGTCGACCTCTGCAGTCAGAGGCAGCGATGTTAACTCGGTATTTTCTTATTTAGGTGAAAAATCAGCAGCGCCTAAATGGAATTTTTATAAATACCTTGTTAGCGCAGACGGTGAAAGTGTGCAGCAATTCAACTCTCGAGTAAAACCAGATAGCGAAGAGTTGAAAAAAGCGATAGAGTCAGTGCTATAAATAATAATATTGCTAATAAAGCATAAGCTTGCAGATAAATTTGCGTGGCTATTATTAGCATGACAAATAGCCGTTATTGGATGATGCCTTAAGTAATAAATATTTAATCGGGCATCATCAATAATCACTTTTCTCGGAGTCAAACTTGTTCAAATTTTCTGGATTAAGTAAAGAAGTCGGCCACAAAACCCGTGGCAAAACCGGTGTGCTGTTAATGAATTTAGGCACCCCTGATGAACCTACCGCCTCAGCCGTTCGTCGCTACCTCGCAGAATTTTTATCTGATCCTCGGGTAGTCGAAATCCCTAAATTAGTGTGGATGTGTATCTTACACGGGATTATTTTAAGAGTGCGCCCAGCAAAATCTGCAGCACTTTACAAAGAAGTGTGGACCAAAGATGGTTCGCCTTTAATGGATATTAGCTTACGTCAACAGGCCAAGCTTGATGCCTTGTTTAAGCAGCACGATGTCGATGCATCAGTGCATTTATCCATGCGTTACGGTAACCCATCAACCCCAAGTGTGTTACAGCAAATGCACAAAGACGGAATTGATAAGATTATTGTTTTACCGCTTTATCCTCAATATGCCGCACCTACCACTGCGTCAGCCTTTGATGCTATTGCCAAAGAGCTATGTAAATGGCGCTATATTCCAGCGCTGCATTTTATTAATACCTACCATGACGATCCTAACTTTATTGATGCATTAGCTAAATCAATTCAAGCGGATTTTGACGCAAATGGAAAACCGGAAAAGCTAGTGTTGTCTTATCACGGTATGCCAGAACGTAATCTGCATTTAGGCGATCCTTACTATTGTTTTTGCGTTAAAAGTACTCGCTTAGTGGTCGAAAAACTAGGTTTGACGGAAGACGAATATGTGATGACCTTCCAATCACGTTTTGGTAAAGCCAAGTGGTTACAGCCTTATACCGATGCCACCATGGAAGCGTTACCAGGCCAAGGCATTACCGATATCGCAGTTGTTTGCCCTGCATTTAGCGCAGACTGCTTAGAAACATTAGAAGAAATAAAAGGTGAGAACCGCGAAGTATTTGAACATGCCGGTGGTAAAAAATTCCGCTACATTGAATGTTTAAATGATAATGATGAGCATATCAATATGATGGCCAATCTGGTGAAGCCTTATCTTTAATTAATGCAATGGTGAACAATAAAAAAGGAGTCAGTTGACTCCTTTTTTGTGTCTAGAATTTAAAGCTAGTTATGAATACTGGTTTTCGAAATAGCTTTCGATAATCAGGACTGCAGATACTGCATCAACTTGGCCTTTGGTGAGCTTTTTATAGCCGCCTAATTCAAATAGTCTTGCTTTGGCGTCTGTGGTGGTGAGGCGCTCATCTTGAGTGACCACTTTTACCCCAAAGCGGCCACTAATGCGATTGGCAAATTTTCGCGCCCGCTGAGTCATCTCTTGTTCGGTACCGTCCATATTAAGCGGTAAACCAACAACGACTAAATCAGGTTGCCACTCTTTTAGTACCGCTTCAATTTCATCCCAATTAGGGATGCCATCATTGGCTTTTATGGCCGAAATTGGTGCCGCACTTGACGTGATTTCCTGGCCAACCGCAACACCGATACTTTTGGTGCCAAAATCAAAGCCTAATACTGTTTTAGATTGCATGTTGTTCTCTGGATAATCGTAATAATGAGTATCGACAGTTGCAAAGCCAATTGATTAACTGACAGCAATTGAAGATAAATACTTGGCGTTTATAAACATAAATTGGTGTATTAGCGAGTTTTAAAAGCTTAAGAGTGACCAACTTGTGATGATATTTGCCAAATATCAAAGCCTAATTGTTTGGTGGCTTGAGTCCAAAGCTGATTATAGTCTTGGTTAAAAACGAGTTCGGGTGTGGCTTCAATAGTTAACCAGGTGTTTTCAGCTAACTCTTCTTCTAACTGGTTTTTGCTCCAACCAGCATAGCCTAGAGCGACAATAAATTGTTTTGGCGACTCTTCAGTGCCTAGGGCATTAAGCACATCTCGTGATGTGGTTAGCATGCAAAATTCACTTACGGGCTCACTATTGACCCAATCAGTTTGTGGCGTATGCAATACAAAGCCTCTGTCGGTATCAACTGGGCCGCCTAAAACTACCGATTCTTCAAGGGGTAGGCTTAATTGCACTTTTTTAGCTAAGCCAATTTGCTCTAGCAGCTCATCAATAACGATATTGGTTGGCCGATTGATCATTACGCCCATGGCGCCTTTATCGTTATGCTCGCAAATATAAATGACAGCACGCTCAAAAAAAGACTCATCTAAAGAGGGCATAGCAATTAACAGATGACCTTGTAAACTGTCCATTATTTATCCTTTTGAAAAACTACATGTCAATTTAACATACATACTTAAATGCCCTTAAACCCGAGGTTATGATTTAAGCTTGATTGGCGATTGCTAATACTTAGACTTAGGCAAATACTAATATTGAATGTAAGTATTAGCGTAGGCTTAACCACCAGCGAGTTTGACCGTATAGTTCATTTTCTCTAGCAAGGTTTTGATTTTTTCACGGTCATCAGTTTGCACTTCAATATTGAACTCTTTTACCGTACCCCCACAACCACATTGTTTTTTAAGTTTTTGCGCTAAGGCTTTTAACGCTTTAGCATCAAGCCCAAGCCCTTTAATGATACTAACGCCTTTTCCTTTACGGCCTTTACTGTCTTTATGGATGCGGACAATGCCGTCACCTACTGGAATTTGCTCTGTTGGCTTTTCTTGAGCAATTTTACCGCCATCGGTGCTATAAACTAAAGAAACATTAGGATCAATACGCATAGGTTCACTTGTACTTTAAAATAAATAATCAATACACACAGTTTAACAAACTAACTGAGTTGGCTAAAGCAGCAAACGACCCCTCTAGCGGATAATCTAGCTGTTATCTTATTGGCGAGCACTAAGTGAATTCACTAAGCTCACTCATTAAGTCCATTCACTAAGCGCATTAACTAAGCTCATTAACTAAGCCCATTCACTAGGTAAGAATCATTTTCGCGGTGGTTAAGGCTAAAGCTTGCTGTTAAACATTTAGAAAACTGGCTAAAGCGACTATTGTTAATATTATCAGTTGATGATTATAGTTTAGCTAGGTAAGCTATTTATTAGCCTCATTAAAATGTATTTAATACAGAAACAGCCAGTTTGGGTTGTTATTCGGAGTTATTATGAAAAAGTTATTTGTTGCTGCAGCGGTTTTAGCATTAAGTGCATGTAGTACCTTAAAAACCAATACCGATTTTGATCCAGCCGTTTCATTTGACCAATATAAAACCTACTCTTGGGTCGAAAAGAAAAACCAAGATGCAAGTTATCATCTGGATGGCTTAATGGACCAACGTGTTCGCGATGCTGTTAACAACGAACTTGGGCAAAAAGGCTTAACAAAAGCAGACATTACTGAAGCTGACTTACTGGTTAACTACTTAACTAAAGTCGATAAAAAAATTAATGTCGACACCTTCAATACCAGTTTTGGTTACTACCCATATTATGGTCGTCGTGGCTGGGGCGGAGCAGGGATGAACACCCAAACCACAGTACGTGAATACGAAGTCGGCACCTTAATTGTTGATTTAATCGATAACAAAACCGGCAATTTAGTATGGCGCGGCAGTGTTGCAGATACTATCCGCAGTAAAAATACTCCAGAAGAACGCGAGCAAATCGTTAATTCTGCGATTGCAGAAGTGATGATCAATTTCCCGCCACAGCCTGAAACAAAATAAG
Source organism: Shewanella sp. 10N.286.48.B5 (assembly GCF_002874355.2). Classification (NCBI taxonomy): domain Bacteria; kingdom Pseudomonadati; phylum Pseudomonadota; class Gammaproteobacteria; order Alteromonadales; family Shewanellaceae; genus Shewanella; species Shewanella sp. 10N.286.48.B5. Next base: position 2,507,207 of record NZ_MCVG02000001.1, on the reverse strand, counting down.
TCCTTTTTTATATGGGCACGTTAGGCTGTAAAATGAGCCGTATCGTATTTTGATACGGCTTTTTTATGTGCTTTTATTGGAAAGTGATGAGAGACGTATGTCATAGCACGCTTTAAAAAGTCATACAAATAAGATGTTTTGTATCAATTTACAGCTAATGAATTAGATAAATCTAAAAACCTTTCACTTAGTATACTAGCTTTGATAAAATGCCCCGCTTGGTGATAACGGACGTCACCTCGGGTGATATTAAGTGAGGGTAAAATGAAGTCATGGTATTTGTTATATTGTAAGCCGCGCGGTGAAGTTAGAGCGCAACAAAACTTAGCATTACAACAAGTCGAAAGTTACTTACCTATCATCCAGGAAGAGAAAACCTCACACGGAAAAACCAAGCTCGTCGATATCCCGCTATTCCCATGCTATCTATTCATTTACTTTGACCCATTAGAAGTCAGTGTGAGCCGTATACATTCAACCCGTGGCGCCAGTCGTATCATTGGTTGTAGTGAAACCATGACACCTATTGATGAGCGAATTATACAAGCAATTAAAAACAGAGTTTCAGTCCATAAACCCGTTGTCGAAACCGACTTAGTCGCAGGTGATAAAGTGCAGTTTACTGACGGTCCTTTTGTAGATTTAGAAGCGATTTTTGAAGAAAAAAATGCTCAAAAACGCTGTTTTGTATTGTTTAATATCATGGGGCAACAAAAAAGAATGTGTGTAGATAGTAGTGCTATTAAGAAAGTTTAATGAGTTTCATTCGTTAAAATTTAGCGTGATAGTGTTGGCATTTTGTTTTAGTGACTCGTTTTTTGTTGCAGGTGATTAGCTTTTCAGGATTGATTGGCTCATGGCGAGAATTAATAAGGTAATATGCAATGCTGTTATGCAAAGGTGATGACTTGAACGTCGTTGCATTTAGCTACAACATTACTAAATATGAAAGAAGTCCGCCGTAGCCTAGTGCTGACTTTAAATAAAAAATAGAATTTCATTTACTTGAAGGGCACTATAGAAGCCGTAATCTATGGGCGGTAGCGTGTCTGAAACATAACAAATCATAATTAAAATCAACCAATAACAAAAACACTAACAGAATATGAATGTTATCTGTATGTTAGGTGTTTAATTGGCTCAAATATTATTTTGCTATTTTCTCAGGAGAGTCATGGTGTTACAGAAGATTAAATTACTCGCGATAGTGGCGTTGAATGCTGCGTTATATACCAGTGTGCCAGTTCAAGCTGTAACTCCCTCTCCACAAATGATAGAGCAATTTAAAACCTTACCTGCCTCTGAGCAACAAAGGCTTGCTAAACAATACGGCATAGACCCTTCTGCACTTTCTGGTCAAACAAGTCAATCAAACCAGTTTCAACAAGCAACCGAAATGCCTGAACGCTATACCAGTAGCAAAGAGCAATTAAGTGCTAAAGAAAACGAAAAAAATAACCTGAACTTTGAAGAAGATAGTAAAAAAGATGAATTAACATTTTTTGGTTATGACATGTTTGCTGGCGAGCCAATGACATTTTCGCCTATTTCAGATATTCCGGTCCCCAGTGATTATATGGTTGGTCCTGGAGATACATTAAATGTACAGCTTTATGGTAAAGACAACCGAGAATACAGTTTAACAATAGGTCGTGATGGCAATATTCAATTCCCAGAATTGGGGCCTATATCGGTTGTGGGGCTAACGTTTTCTGAATTACGCGAGTATCTAGGCGAGCGAATTCAAAAACAAATGATCGGTATTGAATCAAATATTACCCTAGGTGAATTACGTTCTATTCGCATTTTTATCGCTGGTGATGCCTATAAACCTGGTTCGTATACTGTCTCTAGTTTATCTACCATTACACAAGCTCTGTTTGCAGCTGGTGGCGTAAATGAAATAGGTAGTTTACGTAATATTCAAGTAAAACGTCAGGGGCAGTTAGTTGGTAGCTTTGATTTATATGATCTGCTGCTAAAAGGTGATGCATCAAAAGATATTAATTTACGTTCTGGAGATGTAGTTTTCATTCCATCAGTCGGTGGACGAGTAAGTATTACCGGTGAAATTAGACGTCCGGCCATTTATGAAATTAAGAGCAATGAAACTATTGATGATGTGGTCAAAATGGCTGCAGGTGTTAACCCTGGAGCATACCCAAAGCGTAGCAGCATTGAGCGTTATAATAACAATGGTTTGAAAAACATTGTCAATGTGGACTTAACGACTGCAGAAGCGGCTGAAAAACTTGCGAAAGCAGGGGATCATATTCGGGTTAAAAGTGCATCAACGCAATATGAAGATGCGATCACTCTCGTTGGTGCAGTAGTAAGGCCGGGCAAATATCAGTGGTATCAAGGCCAAAAAGTTAACGATCTGTTACCTACCATTTGGGGCGACTTAGCCATATCGGCAGACTTGAACTATGCATTAATCATTCGTGAAGTGAATAAGTTCGGTAAAATTGAAGTACTACAATTTTCACCAGGTAAAGCCATCTCACAGCAGGTTCAGTCAGAAAATATTGCTTTAAGTCCAAGAGATAAAGTCATTTTATTCAACTATGATGATTCATCGATAAATCGCTATGAACTAAATAAATTAGTTCAAAAAAGAGCTGAAAAGATAAAATCTTTAAGCAGTGACTCATTAATTGGCTCCGACTTATTTAAAGCCGGTTTTAAATCAATGAATATCGGTAATGCCAGTTCAATGATGCAACAGGCTTCAATTGGTGGTGTGGTACTGCCGGGTTCTAATAATGAATTGGATGAAGAAGAGCAACTTATCGGTGATGAAGTAAGTAAAATGCTATCAAATTTATTTGATGACAGAGACTTAATTAAATTAAGTGGCTCAATGAGTCGTGAAGAGTTGTTATTTCCTATTATTAGCAAGTTATCACAGCAAAGTAGCCCTTTAGAAAAAGCTCAAGTAGTTGCCATTTCTGGCAAAGTTAAAAATGGCGGTATATACCCATTAGCAACTAATGCAAAAGTCAGTGATTTACTTGTTGCTGCAGGTGGTTTAGTTGAAGGTGCTTATACAAATAGAGCTGAATTAACCCGAACTGAAAATTCTGATTCGCTTTCAGACATCAACCATATACACGTCAATATTAATAATGCCATAAATCACCTTCCATCTGATGATTTGTTATTAGAAGGCCGTGATATGTTGGTCGTACTAACAACTCCAGAATGGCAAGAGCGTAAATCGATTGAAATCCGAGGTGAAGTGAAATTTCCTGGGATGTATAACATTCGTAGAGGCGAAACGCTTGCCGATGTTATGCAACGCGCAGGTGGGTTTACTGACTTCGCTTTCCCTACTGCTGCGGTTTTTGTTAGAGAATCAGTAAAGCAACAAGAGCAACTTGAAATTAAGAAGCTTGCTGACCAATTACGTCGTGATATTGCAACCCGTGGTGTGTCGAAAGACGGCACGGTAGTTAATTACTCTGAAGCACAGCTAATGCTTACGGACTTAGAAAATATTCAAGCAGTTGGCCGTTTAGTTGTAGATCTAAATGCAATTCAAGTGGGAATAGAGCAAGCAGATATACAACTTGAAGATAAAGATATTTTGTATGTGCCTACCACGAAACAAATCGTGTCTGTTATGGGGGAAGTACAGCACCCATCGACTCATAGATTTAAAGAAGGTATAACCCTTGACCAATACTTATCTATGTCGGGTGGCCCAAGAGAACGTGCTGATGACGATAGAACCTATATCATTAAAGCAGATGGCTCGGTAATGTTGCCAAAACAAAGCTTCTGGTTTAGCAGCAAGGCCGCTTTAAGTGCCGGAGATACTGTTATTGTACCGCTTGATACTGAATACAAAGACAACCTAACTCTATGGACCCAAGTTACTCAAATTGTTTATAACTCAGCAGTTGCCTTAGCGACGATTTCTGGATTATAAAATTAGTTTTTAATCCTAGAACCTTGTAAAACAAATTAATAATAGGGATAAGACTAGATTTACAGCTTGAGTTAATGCAATGAAAACATCGCTGTAAATCTAGTAACAACAAACAATGAATAACCAAATACCACAGAATTACACAGATGCTAATTTCACTTCGAATCCGCAATCAGTAGCAGATGATGAAATCGATTTACGAGAGCTATTTTCAGTAATTTGGAAAGGCAAATGGTTGATCATTGCAGTAACTGCTGTCTTCGCTGTTGGTTCTGTTTTGTTTGCACTTAGTCAACCAAATACTTATAAATCAGAAGCGCTACTTTCACCGGCAGACGGGGAACAAGGTGGCGGTGGTTTAGCCGCACTTGCTGGACAGTTTGGCGGTCTTGCAAGTATGGCTGGCATCAACCTTGGTGGTGGCGGTGGTGTTGACAAAACTCAAATGGCGATAGAAGTGGTTAAATCACGTCAATTTACCAGTGAGTTTATTCAAAAGCATAATATTCTTGCCGACCTCATGGCTGCGGAAAAGTGGGATATGGCTTCAGATACACTCGCTTATGATGTAGATATGTTTGATGTTAAAAACAACAAATGGATTCGTGAGGTTAAAGCCCCATTTAAGCCAGAGCCTTCAATGCAGGAAGCATATAAAGCGTTTAGTAAAGTGATAGCGATTAATAGTGATAAAGAAACCGGCATGGTGAAAGTGTCGGTAGAGCATTTATCACCATCAGTTGCCCAACAGTGGGTTAAATGGTTAGTAGAAGATATCAACTTAGAAATGAAACAGCGCGATGTGGCAGAAGCTCAGCGCAGTACCGCATTTCTAGAAACTCAGATAGCCCAAACTAATGTTGCAGATATTCGCACGATACTTTACCAGCTAATTGAAGAGCAAACTAAAACTATTATGTTTGCTGAAGTACGTGAAGAATACGTATTTAAAACCATTGACCCAGCATTAGTCCCAGAAGAAAAAGCAGGTCCTAAACGAGCCTTGATTTGTGTATTAGGCACAATGCTAGGCGGCATGTTAGCGGTAATGATTGTTTTAATCAGGCATTTCGTTAGAAAAGAATATTAAACAAAGAAAAGAAAAAAGAAAAAAGAGAGCCAATCGTAATAGTCTGACTTACTCACACTCATTACTCGAGAGACTGTAACTAATTTTGTGTAACTGCTTATCAACACGTACTCTATAGAGAGTCAAGGATAGGCAGATACTCATGAACAAAAAAGATATTGAAGCTTTTGCTAAAGAAGCTGCTAAAAGCATTAAAACACCAGAAGACTTAAACCAATTCAGTCAGATGCTCAAAAAGATAGCGGTCGAAGCCGCTCTTAATGCCGAAATGGATGACCACCTGGGCTATGAGAAACACCATAAATCGACTTCTGCTAATAGCCGTAACGGTAAAACCAGCAAGCGCATTCAAACTGAAGATGGTCAATTTGAGCTTGATACGCCGCGAGACCGTGAAGGCAGTTTCGAACCTCAGTTAGTTAAAAAACACCAGTCCAGATTTACCTCTATGGACGATAAAATATTGTGGCTCTACGCTCAAGGCATGAGTACTCGTGATATCGTTCAAGCCTTTGATGAATGGTACGGCGCAGAGATATCACCCACGTTAGTTTCTCGCGTTACCAACGCCGTTCTAGAGCAAGTTATTGAATGGCAAAGTCGACCTTTAGATGCCATTTACCCAATCGTTTACCTTGATTGTATCGTCGTAAAAATCCGTCAGGATAAGCGCGTTATTAACAAATCTATTTTCTTAGCGTTAGGCATTAACCTTGAAGGTCACAAAGAGCTAATGGGGCTTTGGATAGCTGAAAATGAAGGGGCTAAATTTTGGTTAGGTGTCCTCACTGAACTACAGCAACGAGGCGTTGAGGATATTCTCATCGCTTGTGTTGATGGCTTAAAAGGCTTCCCTGATGCTATCAATACCGTTTATCCAGATACTCATGTACAGCTCTGTATCGTACATATGGTCAGAAATTCATTAAAGTACGTATCGTGGAAAGACTACAAGGCAGTCACTGCGGACCTTAAAAGCATCTACCAATCAACAACGGAGGAGGAAGCTTTACTTGAATTAGACCGTTTCAGCGATACCTGGGATGAGCAATACCCCCAAATCAGCAAGTCATGGCATAATCATTGGCACAACTTAAATACGTTTTTCAATTATCCTCAGGATATTCGTAAGGCCATTTACACAACCAATGCTATAGAGTCGTTAAATAGCGTGATTAGACGAGCGTTGAAAAAACGTAAGGTATTTCCTAATGATGACTCGGCCAAGAAAATGATTTACCTTGCGATAAAAGAAGCCAGTAAAAAATGGACCATGCCCATCCGAAACTGGCGTACTGCGATGAGCCGATTTATTATTGAGTTCGAAGACAGAATTGTGAAGCATATTAACTAAATTGCAGTTACACAGAATCTGTTACACCCTCTTACTCGACATAACAGTGCTACAGGAAACAGGTTTGATTGCTGTTTGATGAAGCGAAATTTTACTTCATTTCTCTCGCAAAGAAGGCACTTGCCTCGGTGTGCCCCTTGGGTATTTTTAGGATTTCTTTCTCCATGCGTAATTCTTTGTTTTCTCTACGCAATCTCTTCAACTCATCACGTTCTGACTCTTCTAAAGCGATACCTTGTTGTAGGGCTTGGTATTTTTCCTTCCAGTTGTAAAGCAAACTGGTGCTAACCCCAAGAGACTTTGCTGCATCAGCAACGCTATAACCTTGCTCTAGCACCATCAAGACGGCTTCATCTTTATATGCTTGCGGATAACTCTTATGTGATTTTTTTTGACTCATATAGACCTCTTAATTTATTGACCATACTGTCTCAAAATTAAGTGTTCGATGGAATTAGACCAGAACACACCCTCTAGGGATTGTGTTCCTCAAAATTTTGGAGAGACACAATGAAGTACCAATCTATTAAAGCGTATTTAACACGTGATTACTTAACTAAATAGAGGAGTACTCTTAAGAGGGTAATTGATTTATATACAGAAATAAGCCTTAAGACTATTTTTTGACATATTGGCGCCTTTTTAAACGCTTATTGATGAATAAATATGAAAAAATGACAGCTAAAATTGTTAATTAAATGCCGTAATATGTTGATTTGTAGTTTGTAATAATCTATATTGTTGCATTTTTTATATTTAGCAAAAATGTGAGCTTTAAAGCATTATTAGTCATTTGATATAAAAAGGGTGTGAAAGCTCACTCCTAGTCTGTATTATAGCGTGCAATATTTGTGAGGCATAAAATTTTACTTTTTTAAGGCGCTTTGGAAGCCGCAATCCAAGGGCGGTAGCTTGTCTTAAACAAAAGCTCACTGGTTTAATGTAGGTCAGAAGTTTTATCTATATAATCATAAAATAAAAAATGACCTTCCCGTTATAACATCCAGATTTTCGCCATTAATTTACAATGCATTTAGATTGAGTTTGTCTACCTTTCAAATTCGTAACTGTTGAAACCAATACCCCCCAACGAGAAAAATATGTATCCCTCAAATAAAACAATCATAAAAACACTACTATTAACTGTTTTATTGAGTGGTTGTGCGATCCCCGGTAGCCACATTTCAGTTGATGACGATGAAAGCAATCAATCACAAGACAACCTAGAAGCAAAAGTGAATGTTTATCCTTTACTACCGGGTACCATTGCGCAATTCAAACAAAAAGAAATCACGTCTCAGTCAAACGACTTACTTGATACTGAAATTCAACAGTATGAATACCGAGTCGGGGTAGGTGATGTACTCAATATTACTATTTGGGACCATCCTGAACTGACTATTCCAGCGGGGTCATACCGTAGTTCAGCTGAATCAGGTAACTGGGTACATGCTGACGGCACAATATTTTACCCTTATATAGGCATAGTTAAAGTCCAGGGGAAAACAGTACGTGAAGTGCGTGCAGACATTACTGACAAATTAACTAAGTTTATTGAATCGCCGCAAGTCGATGTTAATTTGGCGGCATTTCGTTCTCAAAAAGTCTACATCACCGGTGAAGTGAACAAATCCGGCGTACTGCCAGTAACCAATATTCCGTTAACCTTATTAGATGCCGTTAACCAATCAGGTGGTATTACTGATAATGCTGCATGGGCTGAGGCATCGTTAACCCGTAATGGCACTACAGAACAAATATCGCTTTATGCATTAATGCAGCAAGGCGACTTAACGCAAAACCGTTTGCTGCGTGAAGGTGATATTTTACATATACCACGTGATGACAATCAAAAAGTTTTTGTATTGGGCGAAGTTAACGACCCGAAAATGCTTAAAATTGAACGTGTGGGCATGAGCTTAACCGAAGCATTAGCTGAAGTGGGTGGTATAAACGAATACCAAGCTGATGCGACAGGGGTGTTTGTTATACGCAGCACACCAGATTCTGATGACGGCGCTATGGCCAATGTTTATCAATTAGATGTTACTGAGGCTACCTCACTTGCCCTAGGTACAGAGTTTGATTTACAGCCTTACGATATTGTCTATGTAACAGCAGCGCCAATAAGCCGCTGGAATCGGGTTATAAGTACTTTAATTCCAACAATATCTGGCTTTAATGATCTAACTGAAGGTGTTAACCGCGTACGGTCATGGTAATGGCCTAACCACTCTAACGATGGATATAAATAATTATGTTTGAAAAAATCTTAGTGGTGTGTGTTGGCAACATTTGTCGGTCACCAACCGGTGAAGCCGCACTTAAAAAGTTATTACCCAATAAAACCGTGGCGTCAGCTGGCATCGCGTCACTTAAAAGTGAGCTAGTGGGTAAACCTGCAGATGCAACAGCAATCGAGATTGCTAAAAATTATGACCTTGATTTATCTACTCATCAGTCACAACAGTTAACGCGAGAGCTTGCACAGCAGTATGATTTAATACTGGTGATGGAAAAAGGGCATATTCGTGCAGTAACAGACATGATACCTGAGGCGAGAGGTAAAACCATGTTATTTGGCCATTGGCAAAATCAAAAAGATATTCCAGACCCTTACAGGCAAAGTAAAGAATTGTTTGAAATAGTGTTTAAAGCCATTGATATAGCAGCCCAAGGTTGGGCAACGAAATTGAAATAGCATTAAAACTGAAAACTGTCCCATCTAAAAATTAGCCCCAGCTAATGATTGAAAAACTTCATCTGACGACATATTCAATGTCCGCCGTACTGTCAGTATTAAATTAGGGTTGTAAAATGAGTTCAAACGAAAACCGTAAACCACAAAGCGACGATGAAATAGATTTAGGTAAATTATTGCATATCTTACTAAGTGCAAAATGGACCATTATTTTGGTTACGGGTGTTTTTGCATTATTGGGTATTGTCTATGCGTTGTTAGCAACACCTATCTATAAAGCCGATGCGTTATTACAGGTTGAACAAAAGCAAAGTGGTATGTCGGCGTTAGTGGGTGACATGGGGGATATGTTTTCTTCAGAGTCATCAGCAACTACTGAAATTGAGATTATTAAATCACGGATGATTATTGGTGAAACGGTTGATAAATTAAACTTAACCGTTAATGCGACGCCTAACTACTTACCGGTAATAGGCAAAGGTTTAGCAAGACTAACCAGTGAGCAACATAGCATCAATGTGGCACGCTTTGAAATACCAGGCAGTCATCAAGGTACTAGCTTTATCGTTAAAATCACTGCTGATAATAAAGCTTATGACGTATTTGATGAACTGCAAGAAAAAGTGCTATCAGGCGTTATTGGTGAGCTAGCTGAAAATAATGGGTTTAAATTATTTGTCCGTGACTTATCAGCTAAAGGCGGAGATGAATTCACTTTGTCACTGCGTAATCGCTTGCAAGTTATCCAAGAGTTAAACAGTAATCTTGCGATTTCTGAACGTGGTAACCAAAGTGGCATTTTATCATTATCTTACAGCGGTGAAGACAGAGCCCAAATTGAAGCTATTTTAAATGACATTAGTCAGCGATATTTTTTACAAAATATTGCCCGTAACTCTGCAGAGGCTGAAAAAAGCTTAACTTTCTTGAATGAGCATTTACCCGGTATTAAAGGTGAATTAACCGTCGCTGAAGACACGTTAAACGGATTTAGACAAGACAACGACTCAATTGATTTAGGCTTAGAAGCACAATCAATTTTAAAAGTAATGGTTGAGCTTGAAGCACAAATGAACGAGCTAACATTCAAAGAAAGCGAAATTAGCCAAAGATTTACCAAAGAACATCCCGCTTACCTGTCGTTGCTTGATAAACGACTGACCTTAGAAGGCGAGCGCGAACGCTTAAATCGTCAAATACAAGAACTACCTAAAACCCAGCGTGAAGTATTACGTATGACTCGTGATGTTGAGGTTAATCAGCAAATTTATATTCAGTTACTCAATAAAGTACAAGAGTTGAATATCTTAAAAGCAGGTACGGTGGGTAACGTGCGTATTTTGGATAATGCACAATCTGCATTATTACCTATCAAACCTAAAAAACCATTAATTGTAGTGTTAGCCACTATGCTAGGAGCTATGCTATCAATTGCTGGCGTGTTGGTAAAAGCTGCCTTTAATCGCGGTGTTAAATCACCCGATGACATTGAAGCATTAGGCTTAGCGGTTTATGCCACAGTGCCTAAATCAGACATTCAAGCAAAGCGTGATATTAGAAATAGCAAAATGAAGAAAGGCCCAAGACAAGGCTTAGAAGAAAACTTACTCGCTTACTCTAACCCTGAAGATTTAAGCATTGAGGCACTACGTGGCTTACGTACTAGCCTACACTTTGCGATGATGGAAGCTAAAAACAATATCATTTCAATTTCAGGCCCGTCACCGAGTATTGGCAAGTCATTTGTATCTGCCAACTTAGCGGCAATTATTGCCCAGTCAGGCCAAAAAGTACTAGTGGTCGATGCCGATATGCGAAAGGGCTATATGCAGCGCCACTTTGGTATTAAATACGAAAATGGCTTGTCTGAATACCTATCAGGTAAGTTACCAATTGAGCAAGTCATTGATAGAAATGTGATTGAGAACCTTGATGTGGTAACGCGAGGGCTAATACCGCCAAATCCATCAGAGTTGTTAATGCATAATCGCTTTACTGAGTTTTTAAACTGGGCTAATGATAATTACGACTTTGTAATTGTGGATACACCACCTATTTTAGCGGTTACCGATGCTTCAATTATTGCCAGTCAATCAGGCACGACATTAATAGTCATTAAATATGATGGTAATTCAGTCAAAGAAATTGAAGTCGCCAATAACCGTTTTAACAATGACGGTATTAAAGTCGCTGGTAGCATTCTTAATATGGTTGAAAAAACCGGTTCAGGATATAACAACTACGGCTACTACAATTATAGCTATAAGTAAGTTATGAATTTTTCGGTAATAAAATATTTTAAGAAAAAAAAAGAGCCTATTGGGACTGTTTTCAAGAAAACAGTAAAACCGAGGTTTTATAGGGGATAGCGGTAATGCCGCTGTCTCAAAATGAATAAAAAGTGTCTCAGCTTGGTTTTAAAGGCTGAGTTGAATATGTGCAATAATTCAATTTCTAGTTCTAGAAATTGTTCAATATTAGGTCAGAAAGTAATGAAGAAAAAGAAAGTTCTTACTGTTTTTGGTACGAGACCAGAAGCAATTAAAATGGCACCTTTGGTTCACGCTTTAGCATCTGATGAACGATTTGAAGCAAAGTGTTGTGTTACAGCACAGCACAGGGAAATGCTTGACCAAGTATTAGAGTTATTTGAAATAACACCAGATTATGATTTGAATTTAATGAAGGCAGGTCAAACATTAAATGACGTAACATCAAGAATTGTACAAGAGTTAAAACCGGTTTTACAGGATTTTAAACCTGATGTGGTGCTAGTACATGGTGATACAGCCACAACTTTTGCAGCAAGCCTAGCTGCTTATTACGAACAAATTGAAGTAGGGCATGTCGAAGCGGGGCTTCGTACAGGTAATATTTATTCTCCTTGGCCAGAAGAAGCAAACCGTCGTTTAACAGGTGTACTCACTAAATATCACTTCGCACCAACAGAAACATCAAAAGAAAACCTTCTTAAAGAAAACTTTGACCCAGCAAATATAATTGTAACGGGCAATACCGTTATCGATGCTTTATTGATGGTTAAAGATAAAATTGAAAATGATGAAGATTTAAACACGGCACTAAAAAATCAATTTCCAATTTTAGATGAATCTAAAAAATTGATTTTAGTGACAGGTCATCGAAGGGAGAGTTTTGGTGGTGGGTTTGAACGAATTTGTGAAGCACTTGCAATTACAGCCAAAGCACACCCAGAATCCCAAATATTATACCCAATGCATTTAAACCCTAATGTACGTGAGCCTGTAAATCGTATCTTAGGCGATGTTTCAAATATTCATTTGATTGAGCCTCAGCAGTATTTACCTTTCATTTACTTGATGAGTCGTGCACATATTATCTTAACGGACTCTGGTGGTATTCAGGAGGAAGCACCATCTCTAGGAAAGCCTGTATTAGTGATGCGTGATACAACAGAACGACCAGAAGCTGTAGAAGCGGGAACAGTTAAATTAGTCGGCACCGATGTAGACGTAATTGTATCTAACTTGCATGAGTTACTTACGAGTGAGTTAGCCTATAAAGAAATGAGTTTCGCACATAATCCATATGGTGATGGTGAGGCTTGCCAAAGAATTTTAAACGAATTAGTTAAATAAGATTAGGAAAGTAAGATGTCATTTGAAACAATTTCAGTAATCGGTCTTGGTTATATTGGATTACCAACTGCGGCTATGTTTGCATCCCGCAAAAAGAAAGTCATTGGTGTTGATGTTAATCAACATGCAGTAGATACAATCAATCAAGGTAAAATTCATATTGTTGAGCCTGATTTGGATATGATCGTACATGCGGCTGTTACTGAAGGTTATTTAAAGGCCGTGACTAAACCAGAGCCTGCGGATGCTTTTTTAATCGCTGTACCAACACCATTTAAGCCTTGCGCTGAAGGTGCCATTCCAGAACCAGATTTAAGTTACATTGAATCTGCTTGTAATGGTATAGCGCCTGTATTGAAAAAAGGTGATTTAGTCATTCTAGAGTCAACATCTCCAGTTGGCGCCACTGAGCAGGTTGCAGAGTGGCTTTCTGCTGCTCGACCAGACTTAACTTTTCCTCAATTAGCAGGTGATAATGCAGATGTGAATGTTGCACATTGCCCAGAGCGAGTGTTACCTGGTCATGTTGTGCGTGAATTAGTAGAAAACGACCGTGTTATTGGTGGTATGTCAACTAGCTGTTCAGATCGTTCTGTTGAACTATATAAAACATTTGTTCAAGGTGATTGTGTTATTACCAATGCTCGTACCGCAGAAATGGCCAAACTGACAGAGAATAGTTGTAGAGATGTTCAGATTGCGTTTGCCAATGAGTTATCAGTAATTTGTGACAAATTAGACATCAACGTATGGGAATTGATCTCTTTAGCCAATCGTCACCCACGTATCAATATTTTACAACCAGGTCCAGGTGTCGGTGGCCACTGTATTGCGGTAGATCCTTGGTTTATAGTATCTAAAACACCAAATGAAGCCCAATTGATACACACTGCTCGTAAAGTGAATGATTCAAAACCTGAATGGGTTATTAATAAAGTTAAGCTAGCTATTGCAGATTATTTACAAGCTAATCCAACTAAAACAGCTAAGGATGTGACAATTGCTTGTTACGGCTTGGCTTTTAAACCGGATATTGATGATTTACGTGAAAGTCCAGCTTTGAGTATAACCAAGCAAATTAGAGAAATGCATACAGGATCGATTTGGGCCGTAGAACCAAATATCGAAGCACTAACTAAATCGCCCAATGGAATTGAGCTTGTATCTACTCAAGTGGCATTCGATAGTGCAAATATTCATGTCATGCTTGTTGATCATAAACAGTTCAAAGAATCTAAACCACAACAAGGTCTTTTAATTGATACAAAAGGTATTTGGTAGTGAAAATTCTTGTAACTGGGGGTGCAGGGTTTATTGGTTCTGCGGTTGTTCGCCATATCATAGATAATACCCAAGATTCAGTCGTTAATGTTGATAAGCTAACTTATGCTGGAAACCTTGAATCGCTAGTACAAGTTCAGGACAGTCAGCGCTATGCATTCGAAAAAGTGGATATTTGTGATCGAGCAGAATTAGATAGAGTTTTTGTGGAGCATAAACCTGATGCAATCATGCATCTTGCAGCTGAATCTCATGTTGATCGTTCTATTACCGGCCCTGCAGAATTTATTCAAACGAATATTGTGGGTACATATATCTTGCTTGAAGCGGCGCGTAACTACTGGAATTCATTAGAAGGTGAACGTAAAGCTGCATTTCGTTTCCACCATATCTCTACAGATGAAGTATATGGCGACTTGCCGCACCCTGATGATATTGAGGAAGGTACGGAACCTTCAGTGAATGAAAAGCTGCCAATGTTTTTGGAAACTAGCTCATATGAACCATCAAGCCCATATTCGGCTTCAAAAGCATCTAGCGATCACCTAGTTCGCGCATGGCTGCGAACTTATGGTTTGCCAACGATCGTGACCAATTGCTCTAACAACTACGGTCCATATCATTTCCCTGAAAAGTTGATCCCGTTAGTTATTCTAAACGCACTTGAGGAGAAAGGCCTCCCTATTTACGGGAGAGGCGATCAAATTCGTGACTGGCTGTATGTAGAAGATCATGCTCGAGCGCTGTATAAAGTTGTTACAGAAGGCAAAGTAGGCGAAACCTATAACATAGGTGGCCACAATGAAAAGAAAAACATCGAAGTGGTTCAAACGATTTGTAATATTTTAGATACCTTGGTGCCAAAAGAAACGCCATATAGTGAACAAATAACCTATGTACAAGATCGCCCAGGTCATGATCGTCGTTATGCAATCGACTCAAGCAAAATGCAACGTGAACTAGGTTGGACGCCCCTAGAGACTTTTGAAACGGGTTTACAAAAAACAGTTCAATGGTATCTGGATAATTCAGAGTGGTGTAGCAATGTACAAGACGGTTCATATCAGCGTGAACGTTTAGGTGTTTAAGAGGTTAATTATGCCATCATTTTCAAAAAATAAAGTCAGTACAACTAATACGAAAGGTATCATACTCGCGGGCGGGAGTGGAACCAGGCTGTATCCTCTAACACGCGGTGTATCTAAACAGTTATTACCATTGTACGATAAGCCAATGGTGTATTACCCATTATCGACACTAATGCTAGCTGGAATTAAAGAAGTCTTAATTATTACAACTCCGGAGGATCAAGCTGGTTTTATTCGTATATTAGGCGATGGTTCAGACTTCGGCATTTCAATCGATTATGCCATACAACCGAAACCAGAAGGCTTAGCACAAGCATTTTTAATCGGCGAAGAGTTTATCGGTGATAGTAAAGTTTGCTTAGTACTTGGCGATAATATTTTTTATGGTCAAGGTTTCCCCGAAACCTTAGCTGAGGCAAGTAAACGAGAAGTCGGGGCAACGGTTTTTGGCTATCATGTTAAAGATCCTGAGCGCTTTGGTGTGGTCGAGTTTGATCGTGATCTTAAAGCATTATCTATAGAAGAAAAACCGATTAAACCTAAATCTAACTATGCTGTGACAGGTTTATATTTCTATGATAATAGTGTTGTAGAAAAAGCCAAAAAAGTAGAACTATCCCATCGTGGTGAGCTTGAGATCACTAGCATCAACCAAATGTATTTAGAAGAAAATGCATTAAGTGTTGAATTATTAGGTCGCGGCTTTGCTTGGCTTGATACTGGGACACATGAAAGCCTTCATGAGGCATCAAATTTTGTTCAAACAATACAGCATGTTCAAGGATTAAAAATCGCTTGCTTAGAAGAGATTGCATGGCGCAATGGTTGGCTAACTAAAGATGATGTGCTTAATTTAGCCAAGCCTATGTCTAAAAATGAATATGGGCAGTACTTATTAGAGTTAGTTACTAAGTAATGGGACACAGCAGCCAGCAAATAAAATCAGGTTTTATTTGGAGCGCCTTAGACAGTTTTGGTAATCAAGCTATTGGTTTGGTAATTAGTTTAACCCTTGCCAACCTTTTAGGGCCCTCTGCTTATGGCTTAGTAGCAATGCTGACTATCTTCATCGCTATTGCAGCAGTGTTTGTTAACAGTGGTTTTAACTCAGCGTTAATACGAAAAGTAGATAGAAATGAAAAGGATTACTCAACGACATTCTATTTCTCATTTGCAGTATCCATTATCTGTTATCTGCTCTTGTTCTTTTGTGCACCATTAATAGCTGATTTTTATGAACAACCTGAATTAACATTATTAACTCGAGTTATTGCATTAGTCATTATTATTCAGACGCTTGCAGTTATTCCGAGAACTAAGCTTACGGTAGAAATTAATTTTAAAAGTCAAGCAAAAGCTAATGTAGTTGCCCTTGTATGCAGCGGTACGGTTGGTTTAATCATGGCATTCAACGGTTATGGCGTATGGTCACTTGTATTCCAACAACTTACGAATGCAATTATTAGTGTTGCTATGCTTAACCTGTTGTCACCATGGAAACCGGTAGAGAAATTTTGCAAACAGGCGTTTAAAGAGTTATTCGGGTTTGGGTCTAAATTACTTGCCGCTGGTTTACTTGATACCATTTATAACAATCTATATGGTTTGATTATTGGTAAGCAATTTAGTGCGGCTCAATTAGGCATATTCAACCAAGCCAATTCACTTTCTACGATGCCTGCAACAATGATAACAGGGGTTATTCAAAAGGTAACCTATCCAATGTTAAGTAATATGCAGGGTGATACTAATCAGTTGGATAAAGCATATTTGTTAACCTTGAAAATTGCGACAATGCTTATTTTTCCAATTATGTTTGGTATTTGTATCATAGCAAAGCCATTAATAGCGATATTACTAGGTGAACAATGGCAGGACAGTGCACAGCTTATTAGCATATTAACAATGGCACTTGCATTATATCCTATTCATGCAATTAACTTAAACATGTTGCAAGTTAAAGGCCGTTCAGACTTATTTTTAAAACTAGAAATAATAAAAAAGGCAATTATTACAATTTCTTTAGTTATAACGGTCCCAATGGGAATTGTTGAAATGTGTATTGGTATGGTAGTTACATCATATTTAGCCTTAATAGTAAACACGTATTACGCAGGGCAATTATCTAGTGTTTCACAACTAAATCAACTTGCAGCTTTATTACCCATAGCTATTATTACCCTAATATCAGCAACGGTTGGTTATGTAGTGGGTTCAGAATTCAGCTCAAACATAGCAAGTATTATTTTAATGCTAACCGTAGCGTTAACTTGCTATGCTACATTGATGTTCATACTACAAAAATCACTAGTCCTTGAGACAAAAAAATTATTAAGAGGGGCATAAATTGATTGCATTAAATAGCCCGGTTAAGCCGAACATAAAAAAATTAGCTAATTTACTAGAGAAAGTAAACGACAATGGCTGGTTCACTAATTTTGGCCCTATGCATAAAGAGCTTACGGAAAAGCTAGAAGACTATTTAGGTGTACAAAACTTACTATTAACAAATAATGGCACATCAGCATTACAGGTTGCAGGTAGAACCATTGGCTCTCGTTCAATTATATCAACCCCTTTTAGCTTCGTCGCAACGGTAAGTGCGTTTAAATGGCAAAAAGATGAAGTCGCTTTTGCTGATATTGATAATAAATCACTAAACTTGTCACCTGAAGCTGTAAACCTTGCTTACCGTAAGGGATGTAAAGCCGATACATTGGTCGCCACACATGTTTATGGAAATCCTTGCGATGTTGACGCCTTAGATAAACTTAGTCAAAATAATAATTTTCAAATTATCTACGATGCTGCTCATGCTTTTGGTGTTAAAGTTGGCAGTAATTCTGTTCTTAACTATGGTGATGCGAGTACCCTAAGCTTCCATGCTACGAAAGTCTTTCACACAGTTGAGGGCGGGGCAATTGTATTTAAAGATAGGGCTAACTTTGAAAAAGCTGAAGAGATCATCAACTTTGGAATTAGACCAGGACGTGGCGTGGTTGATGTAGGTATAAATGCAAAACTCAATGAATATCAAGCCGCTGTAGGCCTAGTGAATCTTGAAGAAATAGACAATATTTTGCAACATCGCGAAGCGCTGTTCTATCAATACCGTGAAGATTTAAAAGATGTTGTGGAGTTACCTTTATGGCACTCTCAAGCAAATAGTAATGGGGCTTATATGCCTATATTACTTAAAGATGAAAAACAAATGAGACTAGTTGCTGAGAAATTAGCCGCTCAAAAAATTCAGTCTCGGCATTATTTTGAGCCGTCTCTAGATGAACTGTTTATTGACAGTCATAATTATGGCAGCCGTAATAGTGTAGCTACATCGAAGCGTATTTTATGTTTACCAATGCACGCCCATTTGACAAGGGAAAATGTTAAACGCGTGGTATTAAATGTAAAAGGGTGTGTTTAATGGCCTTCTATACTAGTGATGAGTTGAAAGCATTAGGGTTTAAATACTTAGGTACAAATGTACAGCTATCAAAATTAGCATCAATCTACAGAGCTGAGAATATTTCAATAGGCGATAATAGCCGTATAGATGATTTTTGTGTTTTATCTGCTGGTGAAGGCGGTATTTCAATAGGGAAACATGTTCACATTGCTGTATATTGCTCGATAATTGGAGGCGGTAGGATTGTACTGGAAGATTACACTTGTATATCTGGCAGGTGCTCAATATATTCAAGCAACGACGATTACTCAGGTGACTTTATGACTAACCCGACTGTACCAGAAGAGTTTACAAATGTAACACATGCACCTGTTACTATACGAAAGCATAGTTTAGTGGGGGCTGGAACTGTCATCTTACCAGGTGTTGAAATTGGAAAGTGTTCTGCTGTAGGTTCGCTATCACTTATTAAGAAGTCAATTGAACCGGGTTATATATATATTGGTAATCCAGCACAAAAATTATATAAACGTAAACGTGGTTGCGAGAAACTTGAAGAGACTTTAGTGGATGGTAAGAAATAAAGATTCTATGGCAAAAGTTAGAGTGCTACATTTAGCGCCTGATGAAAAGTTTATCGATATGGGACTAGCCAGTTTTCAGCGTGTTGGAGTCGCAAATGAATTAATTGTATTTAGTGATGGCAAGGTGAAATTTGTTAAACACAATTGCAAAGTAGTTTTACCATTGGGTTCATTTGATGCTGAGTTATTAAAAAGAAGAATGACGGAGTTTGATATAATTATTATTCACTCTATGTTTACAAGTAGATTTTGTTTTCCTAAAAGTGTCAAAGTGGTATGGGTTGGGTTTGGTTTTGATTATTATCCGTATATTTGTAACTCAAGAAACCTGTTGTTAAATAAAACTTTAAATTATGTGCTAGAAATGAAATCGTTTGGAAGGATCCCTATTTTAAAGTCTGATGTTCAATGGTTATTACTAAATCTGGCTGATAGAATAAGTTTTAAATTCGGTGTTCAAAAGGTAATATCAAAAGTTGAATATTTTTGTCCGGTGTTAGTAAACGAGTTCAGTCTTATAAAAATTAAAAACTTCCCAAGTAAGGTCGTAGACTGGAATTATGGAACGTTAGAAGATGACTTCATTAGAGGGTTTGAAGGTCTAGATATAATTGGTGATAATATTTTATTGGGAAATAGTGCGTCAGAGAGTAATAATCATATTGAGGCTATCGAGTTAATTGCTGAAGTTAAGGGTTTTGATGTTAAAGTCGTGGCACCACTAAGTTATGGTAATCGAGAGTATAAAGAACATATTTGCGATTTTGGTAAAAAGAAGTTGAGTATCGACTTTATACCATTAACTGATTTTATGCCGATTGATGATTACATAGAAGTAATACAAAGCTGTTCTGTATTAATAATGAATCATCTGAGGCAGCAGGCATTGGGGAATATTATTATTGGGTTATTTTTGGGTGCTAAGGTATTCTTGCAAAAGCGTAATCCTATTTTTTATTACCTTACGAACTTAGGCTTTATTATTTACTCAGTGGATGATGTCTCAACTGAAAGTTTAAAGTCTAGGCTTAGCTATGATGAAGTTTCATTAAATCGACGTCTTCTATCTAGCATTTGGTCACGGAAAGTTATTGATTCTAAAACAAAGACCCTTATTAATACGATTATTAGAGAGGTTCATTCCTAACACTCTTGCTATACAAGGTTGGTGGTGGCTTTTTTTCAATTTTGGATGTAAAGCTAAAAATTACGGATGAGCCTCGACAATCGAGCCATATGATGCACAATGTTTAACATTGGTACTGTTTATGTTTTATAAATAAATTTGATAATAATTTACATTATTACATTATTACATTATTACATAGGTAACATAGGTAACATAGCTTAGCACTTACCTTTTTTACATATTAAAGGTATGTAATTTTAGTCGGCGTTATTTTATATTAATTTCTGTAGTGTTTAATTAAAGTATAGGTATAACTTTGGGTTTGAATGCATTTCTTTATCTTTTTGTATTAATGTTTGTCCTTGCCTATATTAATTTTAATTTATTAATAGATGCTAGATTTAGACGTAACACAAAAAGTATGGGTCGTTTCTCCGGAGTAAGCTTCCTATTCTTAGCTTGTTTATCATTATTTTTTGTTTATTTATCAGGAGAAATAAATAGTTTTTTGTACTATAGTCCTGGAAGTGATTCAGATTTGTTTATTGAATTTTTAAAGATTATAAGCTCTGGACAAACCTCTTACCACTATGAGATATTTTCCGAAGATAATAAAAATGGATTTTTGAATATAATTAGTCCAATTTTTATTGTTATTGAACCAGGTAGTTTGCTTGCCATAAGTTTAATGTTGCTGTTGAATTTATTATTCGTAGCTATGATTGCTAAAAGAATTGTATCTTTATCTAATAGTAATGATAGAGTTGCTGTTCAATGTTTAATAGTCCTCTGCCCGTTAACTGCAATGTTGATGGTTTCTTATTTAAGGGACATATTCGCCATTTTTTTAGTTGTGGAAATTGTTTTTTTAATTCATGTTTGGCGTACGAGCTTATTTAATACGTTACTCATTTTGTTGTTATCTTTATTGCTTTATTACACTAGAAGTTTCTACTTGTTTGCTATACTTACTGGATTGTTATTCAACAGCTTTAAGTTCAAGTTCGCTATGTTTTGGTCCCTTTTATCTCTACTTCTAGTTATCGTCTTTATTGATTTGAAACCTATTTTAATAAGGATTTTAGTTTTACATGGAGATGATGCTGCAAGATTAGGAGGAAATAGCTTGAGTGTAGAAATTGATGATATTGATACTATATCGCCGATTACTATTTTAAAGCGTATAATATTAGGCTTTTTTACTATGATAGTAACTCCTCAACCAGCGTTTATTTTAAAGGATATTCTTGGAGCGAAAGGGAGTGGTTTTCAAGTAATTGAAAATAGCTTTCAGTTGGTTTATTCATTTGTTTATATAGTTTTTATTTTACCTATTACAGTGACGTTGCTGACTAGTATATCTAAATTAAAGCTGTTGTTATTCAAGAAATCTAAATTTCATTTTATATTGTTTTTTGTTCTGTTCTCAGTTTTCTTCATATATGCAATAAAGTTTTTTGGTATCAGACATTATAAAGTTGAGTATGTTAAGTATATATTGTGGTTGGGGGTTATTTCATTTTTCCCTATAGTTTCTCATGTAAAAACAAAGAAATTTATTTGTTTCTCTATGTTATCAAGTTTGTTCGCCTTGCTCATTACAGTTAAATATTTATATTAGAGTGTTAGATGAAAATTTTATATTGCACAAGTGAATTACAGTACTCCACTAGCTCTGCAGCTATCAGAAATAGAATTTTGCTTTCTGGATTGAACCGAATATCTACCTTAGATGTTTTAGAATTTCCAATGAGCATAGAAAAAGATAAGGATTGCAGCGATATATTTAATAAGCACATCAAAGTTGATGGATTCGTTCAGTCTTTCGAAAGTAACTCTGAGGTTAGCTTTCTATCAAAGTTTAAGAAGTTAGTGAAAATGGCGATCAAGCCTTATATTCCTGATTTCTTCTATGTTAAAAACATGTCTCTAGCAGATTTGGTCGATTTTAATTATTATGACCTGATTATTAGCTCGTCAGAGCCAAAGGGTTTACATAAATTAATAGAAAAGAATGTTTCTTATTATGGGGAACGGGAGTTTAAGTATCTACAGTACTGGGGCGACCCATGGTTTGATGATATTTCTAGGCCTACAAACTTTATTACAAAAATACTTGAGCAACGTTTAATATGCAAAGCCGACTACCTGGTTTACAATTCAAAATTGACTTTAAAAAGACAAAAGAACCTTTTTAAAAATGAATCAAGTAAAATGTTTTACCTTCCTAGAGGTTTAGACCTTTCGCAAGCCGAAATTCCTATAAAAATATGTACTCTTACGAACAATATTAGAATTTTGTATGCTGGAGATTACCGAAGTGATTATCGCTCTATTCAAGCTTTAATTAATGCTTGTAGTGAATTAAAAGTTAATTTAGCCATTGCTGGTAATGGTGATTATGAAAGAGCTAATATTGATAGCTGTGTAAAAGAGTTTGGGCGAATTTCAACTGTAGAACTCAATAAGCTTCGGAGTTGTATAGATGTTGAAGTTGTTATTATGAATTCCAGTGGTGGTCAATTACCTGGGAAGGTTTTTGATGTTATGCTGTCTGATAGAGTAGTTATTTTAGTTTTAGATGGAGAGTTTTCAGTAAGCGATATTCCTTGTTCGAACCGGTTTATAGTGGTGAACAATAATCAAAGAGACATACAAGATGCTTTGCAAAGCATAATGGATATAGATTTCAAGTTTAAGTTTAACTTTGATGACTTGAATTTTTTTTCAATCGATAATATTTTGGTTGAACTTATTAAAGATGTAAAAAGTAAATGAAGATCCTTATTATAGAGCCATATCCAAATTATCATTTCCGGTCAATTTTTAACGAATTTGACAAAGACAATTATAGCATTGAAATGGTTTGTTTCAAAAAAGTACCTAGCTTCAGAAAAGGAAGTGATTGGGAAGATTCAAGTAGACATAAACCTATTAGTTTTTTTAAAAGTTTGTTATCGATTTTAAATAACGATGTAACTGTGTTTTTAGGGGTTTTCTCACCATTACCGAAAATGATGATATTGTTTTCTTTGGCTTGTATTTTAAAAAAACGCGTTTTTATAGCCAGTGAAGGGTTTAAAAATAACTCTAGATTCAGGAAGTTATTTTCTCCTTTATTTCGTTGTTTATCCATATTTACAGAAGTAAATATTTTATGTATTGGCCATAATAGTAATAAAGATTATTTTAATGCTGGTTTTAAAAGGAGTAATTTTTACAAGTTCGCATTTGCAGAAAATTATTTACCTTATCCAACAGAAGAGTTTGTAAGGGGACTAGCTAAATTTAATTCTACAGATTTTAATGTACTTCTTGTTGGAAGACTTATTTCTAGGAAAAACTTTGCTCAAGTTATCGCTTCATGTAATGAAATTGCCAAAAAAAGAGGTGTCCATAGAAATATTACCATTCATGTTGCAGGAGAAGGAGAAGATTTAGAACTACTGAAACGTGAAGCCGAAAAAGAACCTAAAGTGGAGTTAATACTTCACGGGCATATTGATAGCTCGGGATTGACTACACTTTACAAGAAGGCTCATTTATTCGTTTTACCTTCATTGTATGAAGGTTGGGGCGTCGTATTAAATAACGCTATCCATTACTGTTTACCTTGTTTATGTTTGGATTCAGTTCGAAGTGGTAATGATTTTTTGATTGCCCAGAACCAAAACGGAAGAATCGTTTCTAAAGATGAGCTAACAAACGCATTATATGATTTTGTCACTATGGGTAGCGAGGAATTGCAATTGATGGCAAAAGCATCACGTGAAGTTAGTAAGTTATGGTCTGCGGAGTGTATTGCATTTAATTTGGCTAATTTATTAAGTGATAATACTTTTATTCCTCCGGAAGTAGGTCCTTTAAGTCGTTATAGTTTGCAGGAGTATAAAAGTGAAGAATGCAATTAGTTTGTATAGGATCTCAAATTATTTCCATAGGAAAAACATAGGATTTATTTCAAAAATTTTTGATGGTATAAATTTTTTAATTTTTAATAGTGTCGTACCAGGTTCCGCTCGTATAGGTTATAAATCTAAGCTGGCTTATGGCGGTATTGGAGTTGTTATCCACTCTAAAGCTGTAATAGGGGAGCGCGTTATTATTGGGCAAAATACTACCATAGGCAGGAAGTTGTCGCCTGAGGGGGTGCCGATAATTGCAAATGATGTTTATATTGGTGCTGGCGCACGTATTTTGGGTGGGATAACAATTGGTAATAATGTCATTATAGGCGCAAATTCAGTAGTTTTAATTGATGTACCTGATAATACCATTGTGGCAGGTAATCCAGCTAAAATTGTTCGGAATTTGGATGGTAGTATTTACGATTTGCTTGAAAATGTATATTAAATTTTTTTTGGTTTTTTTATACTCTTATAGTATTTATTTTATTTTATTTAATTTTTAATAGGTTACCCTTCTGTTTCTTACTTTATTTTTAGTAATTGAACAGTAATCTATTTAGAGATTCAATCGTAAGATGTTTATTGTAAACATCTCATCAGTAAAGTTAATAAGCAGCAAAGTTATAATGCAAATATTAAAACTGTATCATACTGTTAAATATCTTAGGCCTGTTCAAATTTTTAATCGCTTTTATAGAGTCATAAAAAAAATTAAACTTGATGCAAAGCCAATAGATAAGAGAGAGTTATCTAGGAATTGGTTAAGTTACCCACTATCTGAATCTTGTTATATCGGCGGGAATCAATATAAATTTTTAAATGTTATTGATGTTATTAGCAATTGGAATGATGAAAAAAAATCTAAATTGTGGAATTATAATCTACATTATTTTGATGATCTAAATAGACTTGATTGGCAAGAGCGTAATGTTAAGCATATTTCGTTAATCAATACCTGGATTGAAGAAAACCCATTAATGCACGGTAATGGCTGGGAGCCTTATCCTTTGTCTTTACGTATTGTTAATTGGATAAAATGGTTTTTATCTGGTAATGCAGCTCAAGAGAAATGGTTTGCTAGCCTTACGTTGCAGACACAAGCTCTTCAGCAGCAATTAGAATATCATTTACTAGGGAATCATATCTTCGCAAATGCTAAAGCATTAGTATTTTCAGGTTGTTACTTTAAAGGTGAGCAAGCAAACATTTGGTTGATTAAAGGGTTAAAAATTCTAGAAAAAGAAATCCCAGAACAAATATTACCTGATGGTGGGCACTTTGAACTTAGCCCCATGTATCACAACATTATTTTGTCAGATATGCTGGATTTGGTTAATTTAGGCAATACATATTCAAATTCTATTCCACCTCACCTCGTACAACGTTGGAGTCAAGTAATAATTAAAATGCTTAAATGGAGAGAGGCTATGACTCATCCAGATGGTGAGGTTTCATTTTTCAATGACTCCGCTTTTTACATATCTCCTTCAGCAGAAAGAATTTGTAACTATGCAGATATGTTAGGGATATTTTCGAAAATGAAACAGGAAGAAAATGTAACCTATTTAAAAGATTCCGGTTATATAAAATTGGTTAACGGAAAAGAAAGCACAATTTTAGATGTTGCAAAGGTAGGCCCAGATTATATCCCGGGGCACGCGCACGCAGATACACTATCTTTTGAATGGAATTATGATAAGCAACGTGTTTTTGTTAATAGTGGTACGTCAGTATATGGTTTAGGTTCAGAACGTTTGCGCCAGCGTAAAACTGAATCACATAATACAGTAGTAATAGATGACGAAGATTCTTCAGAAGTTTGGAGCGGTTTTAGGGTTGCTAGACGAGCTTATCCAAGTAAACCAATTATCACCGAAAGTGGCGGTTCAATCTTTGTGGAATGTTCGCATGATGGTTACATGCGTTTGCGAGGCAAAGTGACACATACTCGAAAATGGATGATTAATGATAGTGGCTTTTCTGTCACTGATAAATTACTTGGCAGTTTTAATTCTGCACAGGCTCACTATCATTTTCACCCTGACATTCAGCTAGAACAATCTAATGGTAGTAAAAATCAGCTTAATTTATACTCTCCTGATGGAACACATTTTATGATTGAAGTTATTGGAGCTGATATTAAAATATGTGATAGCACTTGGCACCCCGAATTTGGGGTTTCTATTGTTAACAAAAAGATTGTTTTAAACTTTAAAAAATCTGAAGTAAAACTCAGTATTAATATGGTTAATTAATAGGTTTTATTACTAAGTGTATAAAGCCAGGAACGTTTATGAAAATTTTAGTTCTTTCTTTTTATTATGCTCCTGATTTATGTGCAGGATCATTTCGTACTACATCATTGGTAAATCAGCTTAAAGAGATAAAAGGTGTGGAGTTGGATGTTATAACTACAATGCCTAATCGTTATGCTTCATTTGAAGTTGGTGCTCTAGGTAAAGAATTCGATGGGCAAGCGAAAATTCGGCGTATTCAGTTACCACATCATAAAAGTGGAATGCTTGATCAAATCCGATCATTCTACGCCTATTATAAAGCAGTTAAAAAGCTAGTTAGAAACGAAAATTATGATATGGTTTTTGCAACTAGTTCTCGTTTATTTACCGCTTTTTTAGGAGCCAGAATCTCTAAGTCTAAAAAAATACCATTATATTTAGATATTAGAGATATCTTTGTTGATACAATTAAAGATTTGTTACCTTCGACTCAGGCAAAAGTAACTAAACCTTTTTTAACACTTGTAGAAGATTACGCCTTTAAAAATGCATCACATATTAACTTAGTGTCTAAAGGTTTTGAAGAGTACTTTAGGTCTAGATTTCGTCAGCCTAGTTATTCATGGTTCACAAACGGTATCGATAAAGAGTTTTTAGAGCTTGATAAATCGAGCGTAAAAGTAATAGCTGACAAAGTTAATATTCTTTATGCTGGAAATTGTGGTGAAGGGCAAGGATTACACAATATAATTCCTGCACTTGCTGAGAATCTTGCTTCGAAATACCAAATAACAATAATAGGTGATGGAGGCAGACATTCTCTATTAAGAGATAGTGTTGCTGGTATGTCTAATGTAATATTGCTTCCTCCGGTTAAGCGTCATGAGTTGGTTGAAAAGTATTTAGATGCAGACATTCTATTTTTACACCTTAATGACTATCCCGCGTTTGAAAAAGTGCTACCTTCGAAGATATTCGAATATGCAGCGATAGGAAAACCTATTTTGGCTGGTGTTAGCGGTTATTCAGCATCATTTATTCACGATGAAGTTCCTAATGCAGAAGTGTTTTATCCAAACAATGCTATTGCTGCAATTGAAGCGTTAGAACGACTCGATATGAACGCACACGATAGAAGTGAATTTATTAATAAATATCAGCGCTCGAATATTATGTCTGAAATGGCTAAATCTATAATATCCGTAGGTAGTAAAAATGTATAAAGTTCTACTTACAGGCTACACAGGATTTGTAGGCTCAAATGTTTTAGACTTATTTAAGGAACGAGCAGACTCAATAAAATGCTTGGGTAGAAGAAAACCACAGTTCGGAACTTTCTACCAAGGTGAGTTAAGTTCGTCTTCTGAATATGGAGATGCACTCGATGGAGTAGATGTAATTATTCATTGTGCTGCGAGGGTCCATGTAATGGATGATTCATCAATTGATCCATTAGGGGAATTTAGAGAAGTAAATACATTTGCTACGTTAAACCTAGCAAAGCAAGCAATTGCAGCTGGTGTCAAACGTTTTATATTTGTTAGTAGCATCAAAGTTAATGGTGAGTCGACGCTATGTAGTATGCCTTTTACAGCTGCTAATGCAAGAAGCCCTGAAGACTTTTATGGGAAGTCTAAATCGGAAGCCGAAGAACAGTTGTTGCAACTTGCTAAAGACACTGGACTAGAAGTTGTAATTATAAGACCTACATTGGTTTACGGACCTGGAGTTAAGGCTAATTTTGCTTCTCTAATGAATTTAGTTTCAAAAGGTTTACCGTTGCCTTTCGGCAGCATAATACATAATAAGCGTAGTCTGGTTTCTGTGAAGAACCTTGTTGATCTGATTATGACCTGTGTTGATCATCCAAAGGCTGCAAATCAAGTATTCTTAGTTTCTGATGATCATGATGTGTCTACAGCCTCGATGGTAAAGCATATGTCATATGCACTTGGGAAGTCTAGCAGATTAATACCGGTGCCTTTGTGGTGCTATCGCTTAGTTGGTAAGTTAATTGGTAAGTCCGATGTAGTAGATAGGCTTATTGGGTCTTTACAGGTCGATATATCACATACCAAAGATACGTTAGGCTGGGTTCCTCCGCAAACGCTTGAGCAAGGCTTTAAAGAAACCGCAGAGTATTTTCTTCTCAATAAAAATAAATAGAGTATATAAATGATTCGTATTATTGATTTTTTTGCAGCCTTTTTGGGTTTGTTATTGCTTTGGCCCGTTCTACTAATTGTTACTATTATTGGTATGTTTGATACTGGCTCACCAGTTTTTATTCAGACTCGAGTAGGCCGTAATAAAAAGCCATTTAAATTGATTAAGTTTCGCACTATGTCGGTTGAGACAAAATCAGTGGCTAGTCACTTAGCGAGTAATGCTTCAATTACAAAGTTAGGTAATTTTCTGCGTAAAACTAAGATTGATGAGTTGCCGCAACTGATTAATGTGGTTAAAGGTGAAATGAGTTTGGTTGGTCCGCGTCCAAATTTATTTAACCAAGAAGAATTAATCAAAGAGCGTGATGCTTTAGGTGTTTATGATGTTCCACCTGGTGTAACGGGTTTAGCTCAAGTACAGAACATTGATATGTCTACACCTGCTTTGTTAGCCAAAACTGATAAGCAGATGATTGATAGTCTAACTGTTAAAGATTACTTTAAGTACATCATTATGACAGTCACAGGCAGTGGTTCAGGTGACGCTGTAAAGTAGAGCATCTAGTGCTATCTATTTATTATGATTTTAGCGCTAGAGTATTGATTTACTTAACCTAG
Organism: Shewanella sp. 10N.286.48.B5; assembly: GCF_002874355.2. Classification (NCBI taxonomy): domain Bacteria; kingdom Pseudomonadati; phylum Pseudomonadota; class Gammaproteobacteria; order Alteromonadales; family Shewanellaceae; genus Shewanella; species Shewanella sp. 10N.286.48.B5. The sequence continues at coordinate 2,478,092 of NZ_MCVG02000001.1, read as the reverse complement.
TGCTAATTTTTTCTGTCTCATTATCAAAAAAGTCTATAAAAATGTGTCTCATCGGTTTTTTGTTCACATTTATTCCTACAATTCCAGAGTAGTGCACAAGTTAAGTTTTTTCTTCGTGTTCTTTCATGCTCTCACATATAATATCCTAAGCTAGTTGTACGCATTACTCATATTACCCTGTAAATGGTATAGTGGTGAGGCGTTCGTATTTAAAGAAGTAATACACTATGATTTTTAAGTTTATGGAGCGGAAAATGGATTTTTTGCAAAAGTTGTTTCGTTTAGAGCGTAGTCAAAAACGTTTAGTGAGTATCGCAATTGACACTGTTTTTCTAAGCTTTGCCTTTTGGGCTGCGTTATTAGTCAGAGTTGATGATGTCAGTGTGTTGCTTAATGGGCATTACTGGGCTTTGGTTGCTACAAGTATTCCTTTCAGCATTTTAGCGTTCGCCAAGCTTGGTTTGTACCGCGCGGTATTGCGTTATATGAGCTTACAAGCAATAACGGCTATTTTACTTGGTATTGTCGCGTCAACTGTCACTTTAGTGTTCGTCTCTTATTTTACTGAAGCGCATCTGCCTCGCACTGTTCCTATCATATATGCCATGTTCGCTTTGGTGTTTGTAGGGGGAACGCGTGCACTTGTTCGTTCTTTAGTTGGCTCAGGTATTAAACGTCACGGTGAGCCAGTGATTATTTATGGTGCAGGGGTCAGTGGTCGTCAATTACTGAACTCTTTGGTGCTAAGCCATGAATATTACCCTTACGCTTTCGTCGATGATGATGAAGCGCTACATGGCAGCGTAATCCAAGGTGTTCATGTTCATTCACCCTCAATCATACGTAAACTCATCACTCAAAAAGCAGCAACCAAAGTGTTGCTTGCAATACCCAGTGCAACCAGAGCCAAACGTAAAGAAATTCTTAATCGTTTAGAGTCGCTATCTACTCAGGTGTTAACCATTCCTGCAATGGCCGATCTGGTAAGTGGTAATAAACTTTATAGTGATATTAAAGAAGTTGAAATTGATGATTTATTAGGGCGTGATTCGGTCGCGCCTAGACAAGATTTATTAACCGCCAATATTACCGATAAAGTGGTTATGGTGACTGGTGCTGGCGGCTCTATCGGCTCAGAACTATGTCGTCAAATTTTAAAAAAATCACCAAAAAAATTAGTGTTATTCGAACTGTCTGAATATTCGCTTTATGCCATTGAAAGAGAGTTATCAGCAACAGCAAAAGAGCTTGGCCTCAATGTACGCATTTTGCCGATGATGGGCTCGGTTCAGCGTGAGAATCGTGTCCAAGCGATTATGGAATCTTTTGGTGTTCAAACGGTTTATCACGCAGCGGCTTATAAGCATGTGCCACTGGTTGAGCACAATGTTGTTGAAGGGATTCGAAATAACGTTTTTGGCACCCTGTATACCGCAAGAGCGGCTATTGCAGCCAAAGTCGAAACCTTTGTTTTAGTGTCAACAGATAAAGCAGTACGTCCAACTAATGTGATGGGCACGACCAAGCGTATGGCAGAGCTTGTGTTACAAGCTTTTTCAAAAGAGAAGCATCAAACTCGTTTTTGTATGGTTCGATTTGGTAATGTTTTAGGGTCATCTGGCTCAGTAGTGCCGCTTTTTAGAACGCAAATTGCTAATGGCGGTCCAGTTACTGTGACTCACCCAGAAATCACCCGTTTCTTTATGACCATTCCTGAAGCATCGCAATTGGTTATTCAGGCTGGCGCTATGGGTAAAGGTGGTGATGTGTTTGTATTAGATATGGGTAAATCAGTCAAAATTGTCGATTTAGCCAGCAAAATGATCCGATTAAGTGGTTTTGATGTCCGTGATGAATTGAACCCTGAAGGTGAAATCGCGATTGAATATAGTGGATTACGCCCAGGAGAAAAACTCTATGAAGAGTTACTAATTGGTGATGATGTCACGGGTACTGAACACGAAAGAATTATGACAGCCAATGAGGTTCATCTGTCATGGGCAGAGTATTCGAAAATTCTTGAGCGCTTAGATTCCGCTTGTCATGCTTTTGACCATGCCACAATACGGGACATTTTATTAACCACGCCGACAGGCTTTGCGCCAACGGATGGTATTTGTGATTTGCTTTATCAGCAAACAGAAAAAAACAAACCAGCTGTTCAAAATGTGGTTAATTTAGTCTAGTATATTTTTATCATTATTTTTCAGTCACCTAATTAAATAAGGTTTTTCATGAAAGTTGTTATTCCCGTTGCAGGCCTTGGCACACGTATGCTTCCTGCAACTAAAGCGATTCCAAAAGAAATGCTACCTATCGTGGACAAGCCGCTTATTCAGTATATCGTTAATGAGTGTGTAGCTGCTGGCGTTAAAGAAATTGTACTGGTTACCCATGCCAGTAAAAATGCCATTGAAAACCACTTTGATAAATCTTACGAGCTTGAATCAACGCTTGAAAAGCGTGTTAAACGTCAGCTGTTAGAAGAAGTACAATCAATTTGTCCTAAAGACGTTTCTGTTATCAGTGTTCGTCAAGGTGAGGCTAAAGGCCTTGGGCATGCTGTGTTGTGTGCTAAACCTTGTATCGGTAATGAACCTTTTGCTGTGGTACTACCTGATGTTATTTTGGATGAATATACAGCAAACCAAAAAACTGAAAATTTAGCTGCGATGATGGCACGTTACCATACCAGTTTTGCTAGTCAGATTATGGTTGCGCCAGTACCAGATAATGAAGTGAACAAATACGGTATTGCAGATTGTAATGGTGAAGAAATCGCCCTAGGTGATTCAGCTAAAATCAAAGCTATGGTTGAAAAGCCTGTCATTGGGACTGCTCCATCAAACTTAGCTGTTGTTGGTCGTTATGTGCTATCTGAAAAAATTTGGAATTTATTAGCTAAGACACCAGCGGGCGCGGGTGACGAAATTCAGTTAACAGATGCGATTGATATGCTAATTGAACAAGATACTGTTGAAGCGTTCAATATGACCGGTAAATCGCATGATTGTGGCGACAAACTGGGTTACATGAAAGCCTTTGTTGAATATGGCCTGCGCGACAAAAAGCTCGGTGATGATTTTGCTAAAGTAATTAAAACATTGCTCTAGATTAGATTACTTTCGCATTACCAATAAAACCAACTCACAATGAGTTGGTTTTTTGCTTTTAGAGATAAAATTATAAAATGGGGATTTTATTAAAACGTCTACACCTTTAAGAAAAGCCTTCACTTCGCATCAGCGTATCAAATGCATTTCCATCAGTACGCGATGCATTGGCAACATAAGGGGCATATACGTCAAACAATAAGCGGGTATCGCTGTGACCAAGCATTTGCGAAATGTACAAGGGATTCTCAAGGGCTGCTATATGAAGCACAGCTGAAGTGTGACGCGTCTCGTAAGCGCGTCTGCGTTTAAGTCCTGCTTTGATTAATGTGGGGTACCATAATGCTTTACTCACATAGTGGGTATCCAGTGGCGCACCGGATTTTTTCCGGTAAACACAAAGTCAGAATAGGGGGCATATCCAGCCTCACTTGAATCTTTAATTCGTTTAAAGGCTTCATAGATGGTATCGCACATCTTTAAGTCTCGGCGTGATTTAGGTGTTTTTACATCACACACTTCACCATTTACCCAGTTCTGACGGATACGAATTAAACGGTGTTCAAAATCAATATGCTGCCATTCAAGGCCGTGTATCTCAAAGCTGCGTATGCCAGTCCAAAATCGGATAATAAAGTAATCCTTCCACTCTTGTGGCACCTTGTCTAAAAACTTGCGCACCTCTTCAATCGTCATTGAGTATGACTCTGCTTTTTCTTCCTTAAGCGCTTTGTAGCGTCTTAAGGGATATTCAAATTTAAATTCTTCAGCGGCCAAGCTAATGATGGCAATAACAGGCCAAAGTAAGAAATTAATACGGCGATTGGATAATTGACGTGTCTCACTGTCTTTCATTATTTCCATAAGTTCCTGACGAAAATAATCTATTTGAGACAGGGTGATTTCATTTACCAAGGTATTACCGAATTCGGGTATAAGGTATTTATCGAGTGTGTTGCGGATGGTGCATTTATAACTGTTTTTCCAAGCGCCTTTTTTGCGTTCAAACCATTGGTTAGCAAAGTCATTGAAAAAGGGTATTCACGGTCAGGATGTTTGTCGCGCTGAAGCTGCTCAAATTTTGCGACCTTTTTACTTTTCGGAAAATAGTCACGATATTGAAAGCTGCCTAAATCAATCTCAGCGTTCATTTTTTTGAGCATGGCTTTGGCTTGGGTGAGGTTTTTAGGGGTTGCCATCAGTTTACTGCCTTCACGAAAACGGCAGCCATAAAGATGCATGTCGAACTGAATGCGCCCGTTTGGACGTATGCGAATATGAGCCATACTGGTCAATCCAAACTGGACACTTTTAGTTGGGAATTTTCAAACGCTACTGATGACAGATCACCATTAGCGGAATGTAGCCGTTCTAGTTGTAATATTTCATATAAGTAGCCACGCCTTTTTAGAGACTGTTACACCCTCCCAGATTTCTTCATCCATTAAAGATAACAGCACTACATAATCACTATTTTATATATTTGAACTCTTTAAATACCAGTATGGCTGCACCAAATCACTTTGCTGCTTTGCTTTAACCCACAAAATCCAATAAAGATTGCTGTGGCTTAAAAATGTCGCAATTAGATGAGTCATTGTGCGGGCTTTTCGTATATAATTTGCCTCCACTTAAAAGTGTGACCTTATTTTTGTTTTATACCAACATGGACTGTTGGTTTTGGAGTTGTTATGTCTCGTAAATATTTTGGCACCGATGGTGTAAGAGGAAAGGTGGGTGAGTTTCCGATTAACCCGTCTTTTGCGATGAAATTAGGTTGGGCTGCAGGGACGGTTTTAGCGTCAGCAGGCACCAAAGAAGTGATTATCGGTAAAGATACTCGTATTAGTGGTTACATGTTAGAAACCGCCATGGAAGCAGGCTTTTCTGCAGCAGGGATTAATATTGCTTTGGTTGGCCCAATGCCAACACCGGCTATCGCGTATTTAACTTCGACTTTTAGAGCTGATGCAGGGGTGGTGATCAGTGCATCCCATAACCCTTATTACGATAACGGTATTAAGCTGTTCTCAAACTCGGGTACCAAGCTTAACGATGCTCAAGAATTAGAAATTGAACACTTACTTGATCAAGCCATTAATCATGGCGCAATGTCGTGTGTGGACTCGGCAAAGTTGGGTAAAGTGCGCCGTATTGCTGATGCTGCTGGGCGTTATATTGAGTTTTGTAAAGGGACGTTTGATAAAAATAAATCCCTTGCAGGTTTGAAAATCGTCGTTGATTCGGCTAATGGCGCAGCGTATCACATCGCTAAAGAAGTGTATGCTGAGCTCGGCGCTGAAGTGATCAGCATTAATGATAAACCAGATGGGTTAAACATTAATGAGCGCTGCGGCGCAACTCACCTTGATAGCCTGCAAACTGCAGTGATGGTGCATGAGGCTGACTTAGGTATTGCCTTAGATGGCGATGCTGACAGGGTGTTGTTTGTTGATCATAACGGCCATGTGGTTGATGGCGATGAAATCATCTTTATTTTAGCGCAAGCGTTTCAACAAGCTGGTGAGTTAAATGGCGGTGTTGTCGGTACCTTGATGTCAAACCTAGGTTTAGAGCTGGCACTTAAAGAAATGGATATTCCCTTTATTCGCGCTAAAGTGGGCGATCGCTACGTGGTTGAGCAGCTTAAAGAAACCGGTTGGTTGCTTGGCGGCGAAGGCTCAGGCCATATCTTAAGCCTTAAACATACCACCACGGGTGATGGTATTGTGGCATCGCTGCAAGTGCTTGATGCTGTAATTGAGTCAGGTAAAAGCTTAGCTGAAGTTAAGTCTGGTATGACAAAACTGCCGCAAGTGCTGATCAATGTGCGCTTAAGTGCCAACAACGCCGATGAAATTATTGCCTCTGATGCCGTGCAGCAAGCAGTAACAGCTGCTGAGCAAGTGATGGGTGATAATGGCCGTGTGTTATTGCGTAAATCGGGTACTGAGCCATTAATCCGTGTAATGGTTGAATCAACCGATGCGGATATGACCCAAACCCAGGCGCAATCAATTGCGGATGTGGTTAAAGCGGCAAGTTAATAATTTGTCTTATCAATCAGGGTAGATTTATCTATGCTATTAAATGCCAGAGTATTGATACTCTGGCATTTTTGTTTTTAGCGAAACAATAACTTTAGGCTTATATTGGGTATAATGTTTCGCTACAAGTTTACAGCTGAAGTCAGTCGTTTTAGTTCATTATTGTTAAGGTTTTTTGAGTATGATTTTAATTACCGGCGGTGCAGGTTTTATTGGTAGTACGCTTATCCGTCATCTCATTAAGCATACCGATGAGACAATCGTTAATATTGATGCATTAACCTATTCGGGTAACCTTGATTCTCTACAGGACGTTGAGCATTCACACAGATACCATTTTGTTCATGCTGATATTTGCGATGCCAAGAGTTTAAACCAAGTTTTTGATAAGTTTAAACCGACAGCGGTAATGCACCTTGCTGCAGAAAGCCATGTGGATCGCTCCATTGATAACGCCAGTGCTTTTATGCAAACCAATGTTATCGGTACATTGACCCTGCTTGAAGTGTGCCGTGAGTATTGGAACACACTAGCAGCTGATGCTAAAACTGCGTTTCGATTTCATCATATTTCAACCGATGAGGTTTTCGGTGACTTAGGCTGTGATGAGCAGCCATTTTCAGAGCAGACGTCATATAAACCCAGCTCGCCTTATTCAGCCTCTAAAGCTTCTTCTGATCATTTGGTCAACGCCTGGCACCGCACCTACGGCTTGCCTGTGGTGGTCAGTCATTGCTCAAACAATTACGGTCCTTATCAATTTCCTGAAAAGTTGATCCCCCACACCATTTTGAATGCCTTAGCAGGTAAGCCGTTAACCGTTTACGGTAATGGCCTGCAAGTGCGAGATTGGTTACATGTAGAGGACCATGTTCGCGGTTTATATCAAGTGCTGACACATGGCGAAGTAGGTCAAAGCTATAATATTGGTGGCCTCAATCAAGTCACCAATATTGATGTGGTTAACAGCATATGTGCGCTATTAGAGCAATTGGCACCAGAGGCTAAGCTAGGCTGCCAATCTTATGCTGAGTTAATTACCTATGTTGACGATAGGCTCGGTCATGATAGTCGCTATGCCATTAATGCATCAAAAATTCAATCACAATTAGGTTGGCAACCTGAACATGATTTTCATTTGGGGTTAGCTGCAACGGTTAAATGGTACATCGATAATCCTAGCTGGTGGCAACAGATCTTAACTGGTGACTACCGCCTTAACAGACTTGGGCTCGCTAATGGAAATATCAATGAGTAGTTTAAGCGCTGTGCAGCCCATCACTTCTGCACAGTATAAAGGCATTATATTAGCGGGTGGCACGGGCAGTCGCTTATTTCCGCTAACCCTTGGCACCTCTAAACAGTTATTACCTGTCTATGATAAGCCGATGATTTATTATCCCTTATCGGTACTCATGCTGGCGGGTATTAATGACATTTTACTGATCTCAACCTCTGAAGTTCTGCCCAGCTTTAAACGCTTATTAGGCAACGGTGAACGCTTTGGTATTAAGCTCAGTTATGCAGAGCAAGCAGCGCCAGAGGGTTTAGCGCAGGCGTTTATCATTGGTGAGCAGTTTATTGGTGATAGTAACGTGGCATTAGTGTTAGGCGATAATATTTTCTATGGGCAAAACTTTACTGAAAAGCTAAAACAAGCTACAGCCAAAGCGTCTGGTGCAACCGTATTTGGCTATCATGTTAGCGATCCCGCGCGATTTGGGGTCATTGATTTTGACGATAATGGCATTGCCCTAAGTATTGAAGAAAAACCGAGCGTCCCTAAAACCAACTTTGCCGTTACAGGGCTTTATTTTTACGATAATGAGGTCGTATCCATTGCTAAGCGTATTACTCCGTCAGCAAGAGGTGAGCTTGAAATTACCGATGTGAACATGGCTTATCTGGCTAAAAAAGCCTTAACTGTGGATATATTAGGGCGAGGGTTTGCTTGGCTTGGTACCGGAACCCATGATGCACTGCTTGAAGCGAGTCATTTTGTGCAGACCATTGAGAAACGCCAAGGCTTAAAGGTGGCCTGTCTTGAAGAAATCGGTTTCATTAATGGTTGGTTATCTGTTGATGAGTTAGCGCAACAAGCACAATTTCATCAAAAAACGGCATATGGCACTTACCTAAGCCAACTCGTAGAGGAACATCGTTGATGAAGGTTATTGATACTACCATTTCTGATGTCAAAATCATTGAGCCTCAAGTGTTTGAAGATGAACGTGGCTTTTTTATGGAAACCTTTCAACAAGCTCGTTTTCAACAATTGCTAAAAGCCAATCAATCCTTTGTGCAGGATAACTATTCACGCTCACTTTATGGTGTGCTTAGAGGGCTTCATTTTCAAACCCAGAAGCCGCAAGCTAAATTAGTGAGAGTCGTTAGAGGCAAGGTGTTTGATGTGGTTGTTGATATCCGCCCACAGTCATCAACTTATGGCGCTTGGGTTGGGGTTGAGTTATCTGAGACCAACCAGCGACAATTGTGGGTGCCAGAAGGCTTTGCCCATGGCTTTGTTGCTTTAGAAGCGTGTTGTGATGTTGAATACAAATGTAGCGATTATTATGACCCTAAAAATGAAGCTTGTCTTAGCTGGGACGATGCTGACTTAGCCATTAATTGGCCTATTAGGGAGGTCATTCAATCTGCTAAAGATCAACAAGGGTTATCTTTTCAGGCGTTAAAAGCAATGCACAATGAGCAGGCGTTAACCTTAAAGCCGGACATCACAAAGTGAAGCTGTTATTAACAGGCGCTAATGGTCAGTTAGGATTGAGTATTAGGCGCTGCATTGCAGATCATAATGCCTTTTTAGCCAAGAATAATGGCAACTATTCTAGAATTATTAGCAGAGCTCTTAACAGAGAGAACAACAGAGAGAGCCACTGTAAAATTAACACCGACTTGTCATCTCAATGCATGCCAAATGAGCTACAACTTCTCACGGCAGATAAATCAGATTTAGAGATCAGTGACGCTAATGCGGTCATGGAAATGATTGATAGGCTTAACCCCGATTTAATCATCAATTGCGCCGCCTACACCCAAGTGGACCAGGCTGAAACACATCAGCAGCTTGCTGATGATGTGAATGCCACAGGGGCGAAGAATCTTGCCTTAGCGGCGCTAAAAGCATCTATTCCACTTATTCATATCTCAACCGATTATGTGTTTGATGGCAAAAGTGGCAGGCTGCCATCTCAAGCTGCAAGTTCAGCGCTGCCTGTAGATGAGCCCAAGCTTGCTGGTGGCCTTGAAGCAACCTTTGCAACCGCCTCTAACACTGCTATTGAAACTGCAATTGAAAACAGTCCAAGCCCATATTCTGAAACTGCTGTGCCAAATCCGCTGAATATTTATGGCGAGTCTAAGTGGCGCGGCGAGCAATTGATTACTGATATTCTGCCGCAGCACATTATCATTCGAACGTCTTGGCTGATAAGCGAATTTGGGCATAACTTTGCTAAAACGGTGCTGAGATTAGCCAAAACTAAACCGACTCTGGCGATGGTGGCCGATCAAATAGGTTGTCCTACTTATGCGGGGGATTTAGCCAAAGCGATATTAAACATCGCTGCGCAAATTCAGCAGGGTAAAACAGTTTGGGGCACTTTTCATTACTGCGGCGATACAGCTACCAGCTGGTATGGTTTAGCAAAAGCCATTGTCGATGAAGCAAGTGTACAAGCTAAGTTACTAACAGTTCCTACACTCAAGGGGATTGATACTCAGGACTATCCTTTGCCTGCTAAGCGGCCACCCTACAGTGTGCTTGATTGCCAGCAGATAAAAATGGCTTGGGGTATCGATGCTTGTGATTGGCAAGTATCCATTAAAACTTTGATTAGAAATCTCGATATTGATGTTTTATAACTTTTTTTAAGAGTATTTATAACGGTTTACAGATTTTGCTCAAGCTCAGCTTAAGTAATCGGCTACACAAATGCTAACTCATTAATCGGCCTAATCCTCCCAGTGTCTTTGGTTAACATCTAACCTTTCGCAGTTAGCTTTTCAGTTGTCACTCTCTACCACTTAGATGATTGGAGGAGTGAGTTATTACTTTTTAGATCATTATTCCAAACAAACCTTTTCATCCTTTTTATTCCTTTTTGTTATATTCAACCCTTCATTAATAACTTTTACTATCAGTTGATACTGGTAATATGATTGCATGCAACTTGGGATTAACAATCATCGTTATGAGACGGATCATCATTTGTCTGTTTAAAGCGTATGAATTATTAAAGGTTTATTGGAATAGATATGTCGACACAATTGACTCATTTAAAGCAACTTGAAGCAGAATCCATTCAAATTATGCGTGAAGTCGCCGCAGAATTTGATAACCCTGTCATGCTCTACTCGGTAGGTAAAGACTCCTCGGTTTTATTGCACCTTGCGCGTAAAGCTTTCTATCCCGGCAAAATTCCATTTCCTTTGATGCATGTTGATACCAACTGGAAGTTTAAAGAGATGATTGCTTTTCGTGATCAAATGGCCGAAAAGTACGGCTTTGACTTAATCGTTCATAAAAACCCTCGCGGTTTAGAAATGGGCTGTAGCCCGTTTGTTCATGGTAGTGCTAAGCACACCGACATCATGAAAACTGAGGGCTTAAAGCAAGCGTTAGATATGCATGGTTTTGATGCTGCTTTTGGCGGTGCACGTCGTGATGAAGAAAAATCCCGTGCCAAAGAGCGTGTGTATTCTTTTCGCGATAACAAGCACAGATGGGACCCTAAAAACCAACGTCCTGAGTTATGGAATATTTATAACGGTAAAGTGGATAAAGGCGAAAGCATTCGCGTTTTCCCATTATCAAATTGGACTGAATTAGATATCTGGCAATATATTTATCTTGAAGGTATTGAAATCCCATCGCTTTATTTAGCTGCAGAAAGACCAGTTTTAGAGCGTGATGGCACCTTAATCATGGTTGATGATGACCGAATGGAGCTTGAAGAAGGCGAAGTCATTGAGCATAAGATGGTGCGCTTTAGAACATTAGGTTGCTATCCACTCACTGGCGCAGTTGAGTCGGTTGCACAAACCTTACCTGAGATTATTCAAGAGATGCTGCTTTGTACAACATCTGAGCGTCAAGGACGAGTGATTGATAATGATTCATCCGGTTCAATGGAAAAGAAAAAAATGGAAGGGTATTTCTAAGCTTTTTAAAACCTCATTTTTATGAAGTGTTTGGCACTTCTGATTATTTGAACCATTACATTACCAATGTGTTGCTGCAGTTGAATATACGCTCAGAGCAGCGCGTTAGCTTAAGGAATTTATGATGTCTAATACCGCTTTAATCGCTTCAGATATTGAAGCTTATTTAAAAGTTCATGAAAATAAAGATATGCTGCGCATTTTAACCTGTGGCAGTGTTGATGATGGTAAATCGACCCTTATTGGTCGTTTGTTGTATGACAGTAAAATGATTTTTGAAGATCAAATGGCGGCCATTGAAAAAGACTCAAAACGCTTTAATACCACAGATGAGTCGTTCGATTTAGCCTTATTGGTTGATGGCCTGCAGTCTGAGCGTGAGCAAGGTATTACCATTGATGTGGCTTATCGCTATTTTGCCACCGAGCAACGTAAATTTATTATTGCTGATACTCCAGGTCATGAGCAATATACCCGCAATATGGCAACGGGCGCTTCGACTGCTGATTTAGCGATTATTTTGATTGATGCAAGGCATGGGGTGCAAGTACAAACTCGCCGTCACAGCTTTATTTGCTCTCAGTTGGGTATTAAGCACGTCATCATTGCCATCAATAAAATGGACGCGGTGGATTACGACCAAAGCGTTTATCAAAATATTAAGAAAGAATATCGTGAGTTTGCTGAAAACCTGCAGTTTAACGATATTCGCTTTGTGCCGATTTCAGCATTAAAGGGCGACAATGTTGTCAACGAGAGTGCCAACATGACTTGGTACCCGGGTTCAACCATGATGAAACTGTTAAATACCGTGACGGTTGCCAAAGATAAAACCCACCCATTTCGTATGCAAGTGCAATACGTTAATCGTCCAAATCTGGATTTTCGCGGTTTTTGTGGCACGGTTGCATCGGGCGATATCCGCGTTGGTGATACCGTCAAAACCTTGCCTTCAGGTAAAGAAAGTAAAGTTAAATCTATAGTGACCTTTGATGGCGAGCTTGAAAAAGCCACTATCGGCATGGCAATTACCATCACCTTAGAAGATGAAATTGATATTAGCCGTGGTGACATGCTAGTTCGCCCTCATGAACTGCCATTATCAAGCAGCAATTTTGAGGCCGATGTGGTGTGGATGACTGAAGAGCCATTACATGTCGATCGTGAATATGCTATTAAAATGGGCAGTAAATCAGTTTATGGCTATGTCGAGAATGTGAATCACAAAGTCGATGTGAACACCCTAGAGACATTTGATGCACATCAACTTGAACTTAATGAAATGGGTAACTGTAACTTTGCAGTCAATGAAGCTGTGCAGTTTGATGCTTATGATATCAATCGAACCACTGGTGCGTTTATCATTATCGATCGCCTAACCAATGTCACCGTGGGCGCGGGGATGATAAGAAATTCATTAGAAGGCAAAGCAGCAACCACTGAAGCCAAACCTTCAGCATTTGAAATCGAATTTAATGCATTGGTTAGAAAACATTACCCTCATTGGGGCGCAAAAGTCATAGGCTAAGCTAGTACAGCCTAGCACCTAGGCTTTATCAAAAAGCTGCAATGCGATTGATTAGCTTGCAGCTTTTTTTGACTTTGTATCCTTGAGGTTGGTTTCTATTTATGTCTACAGATGCATACTTAACAATAAGTATTTTCATACTAACGATTTGTGGTTTATTAAAATTTCAAAGTCGACCTGCTGCTGTGTGCGGTGTGACCTTATTATCCTTAGTTGCACTTGGGCTGGTGTCTAAAGCGCAATTATTATCGAGTATTGCTAACCCTGGGTTAATCACACTCATTCTATTAATCATTTGCTCTTTCGGGTTAGAGAAAACCCGATTGCTGAGAGTTATTGCCTCAAAAGTGATTGTTGTTGGCTATAAAGCCACTTTTTTACGGCTGTTTGGTGTCACCACGATTTGTTCTGCGCTACTTAACAATACCGCGGTGGTGGCGACGCTTTTGTCGCCAATACGTAATAACCCGCATCATTTTGCCAGTAAATTATTATTGCCTTTATCCTACGCGGCAATTCTCGGTGGCACGCTGACTTTAATTGGCACCTCAACCAATTTGATTGTTAATAGCCTGTATATTGATGTTGAAGGGCGTTCATTAGCCTTTTTCTCTTTTACCGCTATCGGCTTAATACTGGTGATTTGTTGCGGGGCCGTGTTAGCTGTGTGTGTCAGGTTTTTGCCAGAAAATGAACAGACACTTGATGGTAATAAAGGTTATTTTATTGATGCAAAAATCATTGAAAACTCAGAGCTGATTGGCCGCTCTGTCGAGGCCAATGGTTTACGGCATTTAGAGTCATTATTTTTAGTTGAGGTCGTTAGAAAGGGAAGGTTAATCACCCCGGTCGCGCCAACAGAAGTGTTACAACAAGATGATCGACTTATTTTTAGTGGTGATATTGCAAAACTAGGACAATTAGGCCAGTTTTCAGGGCTTGAAACATTTGCCCATAAAAATGATTTAAAAGGCTCAAATCTCACTGAAGTGGTGGTAAAGCAAGAAAGTATTTTAGTGAGAAAAACACTAAAGAAAGTCGGCTTTAGAGCACTATTTGATGCCGCCGTGGTGGCGATTCGCCGAGATGGCGAAAATGTCTCTGGCAAACTTGGTGAAGTCGAGTTACAAGCGGGTGACTTTTTAGTGTTATCTGTCGGTGAGGATTTTAAATCTCGACGTAATTTAAGCAAAAACTTTATTGTGCTTAGCGGCGTCGAAACTGAGATACGCCTTAACGGCTGGAGGGCATGGTTAGCTGTCGGTGGCTTTTTAACTTCAATAGCCCTTGCCGCATTTGGGGTCATTGATTTACTTGAAAGCTTAGTGATTTTATTAGGGCTACTGGTGTTTAGTCAGTCACTTAACGTCAATGAAGTGATGCGCCGATTACCGGTCAATATTTGGCTCATCGTCGCCTCTGCCATTTTACTTTCCCATGCATTGGTTAATGCTGGCGTTGTCGAATTAATTGGTGATGTGGTTAATCAGAGTGTCGATAAAGAGCATGCTTATATTGCCTTGATTATGGTTTATATTCTCACATGGTTGATGACTGAATTAGTGACCAACAATGCTGCTGCAGCGCTAATGTTTCCCATTGCTTATAGTTTGGCGCTCGGTTTTGGGGTGGATGTTTTACCTTTTGTGATGACTGTGGCATTTGCTGCCAGTGGCAGTTTTATTAGCCCTTACGGTTATCAAACCAATTTAATGGTGTTTAATGCAGGGCAATATAAGCTAAAAGACTTTGTCAAAGTCGGTTTGCCCGTCAGTATTGTTTACGGCTTAATCGTGAACATCAGCGTGCCAATATTTTTCCCGTTTTAATGGGCAGCTTTAAACAATAAAAACATAATATTTGTCAGTATTAACAGAACTAAAAAGTGAACAAGGAATAATCATGTCAAATACACCCTACCAAGACGTTAATGTGCTTGGTGACAAGTCAACAGATGTTGTTTGGCACTTGGCAAGTGTGTCTCGGGCACAGCGCATTAAGCTAAATGGTCATAAGCCTGCCGTTTTATGGTTCACAGGGTTAAGTGGCTCTGGTAAATCTACAATTGCCAATGCAGTTGATAAAATGCTTCATGATCTAAACTGTAAAACCTATGTGCTCGATGGTGATAACGTTCGCCATGGCCTAAATGGTGACTTAAGCTTTACTGATACTGATAGAGTTGAAAATATTCGTAGGGTTGGTGAAGTATCCAAGCTATTTGTCGATGCGGGGCTGATTGTGTCTACTGCTTTTATTTCGCCTTTTTTAGCTGATCGCGACATGGTGCGAAGCCTGTTGGCAGCAGATGAATTCATCGAAATCTTTATTGATACCCCGTTAGCGATTTGCGAACAACGCGACCCTAAAGGGTTATATAAAAAAGCCAGAGCGGGCGAGATTAAACACTTCACCGGCATTGACTCAGCTTATGATGCGCCGACGAATGCTGAAATTCATGTGAAGACCGCAGAGCAAGATATTGAGCAGTGCGCTTTACAAGTGATTAGCTATTTAACAGATAACGGTTACTTATCGTAAGGCTTGGTTTTAAGCATGGTAGAAAGCACTTCTCAGCCAAAGATTTTTACACAAGGTTTGGCTTCAAAGAATCCACATTTGATCCTATGGTGCTTATGGCTAGAGTAAAAAATATTGAAGCGGCTCAAAAAGCATTAATATAAAGGATGCAAAGTGTGCCTAAAAATTATTCCTGCTATTCAGAGAGCTTGAACAAGTGCGGTACACTAAAGTAACAAACTTTATTATAAGAAAACGATATCCGCCCTCAGAAAATTATTAAACTATTGAGTTGTAACCGTTCATGATAACCATATTTTTATAAAATTTTAATACGGGCGTACAGTACTGCTATTGAGTGCTGCCATTGAATAATTAAAAAGGCCTTCACAAATATTTGTGAAGGCCTTTTTTGATAATAGTTATTGTCATCGTTTATTGATAAATAGGGACATTACTTTCTCATCATTCTCGCCACATACATGCCGTCACTATTGGCTTCAAAGGGCCATACGGTAATATGCTCAAGCTTAGCTTGGGTAAATGGGTGTACGCTGGTGATCAACTCAAAGTCACTATTGTGTTGTAAAAATTGCTGCACCACTTGTTCGTTTTCAAGCGGTGATAATGAGCAGGTTGCGTAGACGAGTTTGCCGCCTGGTTTTACCGCCTTTGAACTGCGAGTTAAAATATCTAACTGCAGTGCGGGTTTATCTTCGATACAGCTTGGCTCATCTATCCAGCGCATATCTGGGTTTCTGCGCCATGTGCCAGTGCAACTACATGGGGCATCAACCAGTACGCCATCAAAATGGGCTTTGGCTACCGGTAAAGCATCGCTTTTCCAGCGCGTCACAGTAATGCTGTCAAAGTTTGCCCGTTTAGCGCGCTTATTAAGCTCTTCTAGGGCTTTTGAACGAATATCTGATGAGGTAATAGTACCTGCTGTATTGTTGTTTGAGGCGGCATTTTGCAGCATCAATGAGCGCAGCTGTAATGTCTTACCGCCCGCGCCACTACAGGTGTCCCACCATTGCTCGTTTGCTAAAGGCTGACAGACATTGCCGATAACTTGCGAGGCTAAATCTTGAATTTCAAGTTTGCCCTGTTTGTATAAATCAACGTCATTGAGGTTAATGCTTTTGCTGCCAAGGCTTAATGCATCAGTAAAGTATTCATTGGCTAGGGCATCAATACCAGCTGCTTGTAATGTGGTAACAGCTGATGCTGTATCAATGCGCTGCGCTCTTGCCCAAATGGGAGGACGGCTACTCATGGCTTCAATCAATTTTAGTTTGTTTTGCTGATCATCAATGGTGCATAGCGCCCAAAACCAATCGGGTAATAGTTGAGTTTCAGCAAATTCAATGGTCGTGAATAACTGGCCCATAAGGCTATTTTTATGGCTAACATCAAAGTTTGCACTTGATTGCGGATTAGATGAGTTAGCAACATCATTAGCGTCAATGGTTTGATTTATCAAGCTGACTTGTTCGGGGCTTAAGCCGCCAAATTGTTGCCACGCATCTGCAAACGGACGCCATTGATGCTGCTCAAGTAAGGCGCAAGTACTGAGCATTTGATACCAAGTTTGTTGCTCATGCTGAGAACCCAGCTGTTTTAGCCAGCCCCACCAACGAAATAGCCCAAATAAGGTTTCGCGGATCACGCGGCGATCTTTTGAGCCATGCTTTTTGTGCTCACGGAAGTAGTTTGCCACAATCCTATCAGCAGGCATTTTGGTGTCTAATACTTCATCGAATAACTTTTTGATGGTGGCAGAGTAGCTTAATGCTCTTTTTTCTGCGGGAGTATTAGCTTGAAGATGGGGTTGATTAACTGGTTCCATGACTCACTCAGGTTGGCTTTGCAGCGCAATGGGGATAATAGTGCTGCAGTTTACCATGACTGCTACTGTTGTTAAATCCGTGGTTGCAAGGTCAACAGCGGTTAAATCAAGGTATGTGACCTCAAATGCGACTAATCCTTAGATTAGTCGCCTTCCATTTTGTGGATAAAAGACAATTTAGTAAACAGCTCTATTAAAATGGGTGGTCTACCATCACCCAAGCATTGGTGGCTTCATCTGATTGGGCGATATCAAACCTTACAATGATCCCTGCGGTTAATGCTCTAAGAGAAACGCCGTAATCAAATTTCAAATCGGTTAATAATTCATTGGCGGTATAAGCCTCGCCAACGCGGCCAGCTTCAACAAAGCCCACCAATTGAAACCAATCTAGACGTAAAAATTTAAGCCAGTTTACATCTTCGATGGGGTTGTTTTTGAAGGTATAGCGATATTCTGCAGTGCCGTATATGGAGGCTTTATCATGAAAACGACTGTTGTCATAACCGCGCATTCGATAAAAACCACCAAGTGTTGCGCCTTCGCTGTAAGGGGCATCATTGGTGATCCGCCTGCCTCCTTCGTCGTTATACTCAAGCTTCCATGAGGGCGAGTAACCTGTCCAAAAATTTAACGCTAATATACGCTGGGATGCCCAGTCGGAGGCGCCAAAAGAGAAGTATTTACTGGCTTCAAATTCGATAAATGTCCACTGATTATCAGAATCTAGCCAAGCCGCATCATGGGAAATGGCGACAAACTGCTTACTGCCGTAACTGGGGTTTCGTGAAAAGTCGGTATTATCATAAAGCAGTCCTAAACTCATCGCATGAACGGCTCCATCTAATTCTCCGTCTTCAAATTCAAAGGTTTCAAAGCGGTTAAATTGTTTCAGTGTCGCCACTGTGGCTCCAGACTCAAGCGGATTCCAGCTGTCACCGCCAGAGGGTTTTGAGCTCAGCAAGCCGCGGGTTAGTTCATAGTGTACTTGGCCTTTATCACGTGTTGCGCCAATGGGTAGGGTGTATTCAAGCTGTATATTCCACCAGTTTGACGAGCCATCAGCTTGTAAAAACTGTTCATTTGATGAGTCATTACTACCAGGGATAGGTGTGCCTGCAGGGGTATAATTTAAGGTGCCCCCTGCGTAGGCTTTTTTCTGTGGATAATAACCGACAAAGCCAACGGCACTTAAAAAGAAGCGTTCGGTTCGTGGTATTTTAAAGTTCCAAATTCCTGCGCCAACACCGTAACTGACATCGCCACCATAGACAGTAGCGCCAATCGTCATTTGTTCTTGTCCATAACCACTGACCATAGTGCCAATGCCTAAGTTTAATCCCATTGAGTCAGTGCTGAAAGCGAAGGGGAGTATCAGCTCTTCGGTACCAACCCTTGGGGACTCAGCGCGATTAACGATGGATTTGATATTCTTTGGCGCGCTATGGGCAAAAGATTGCGTCAGTAATAGTGAAAAGGCCAAAAGGGCGGTGAAATAGTATCGAGTCGAAGCTCGGGAAAAGCGCATTTTTATCATCCGTGAGCCTTTAACATTGTCGGTGAGTACGTAATTAACGGGCTGATAGTTAATCATTTTATTTATTAGATAAATATAGATGAAGTTGATTAAAAATCTAATTCGGCGGCTAATTTAGGCCATATTTATTGCGACTAGTTTGAGGGCGACGAGTGATAGCAGAGATTAAATCGCTATCACTAAATGCTATTTTGTCCCCAAAAGCTCAGTTGTTTGCTTGCAAGAATGGCTAAGATCAAGCGAAGTATCGAGTAAATGGGTATCGACGCCATACAAGCCGATAAGCGTATTAAACAAATTGTCATGGGAATGTGTCCCCTGACTCACTTGCGTGATGATACATTGACGGTCGAGTTGCTTTGACTGGGTGTAGCTTTCTGGTAACCATAGATACCAAGGCACATGGGTTTGCTCTGCTGGCGCAAAGGCATAAGGGGTGCCATGAAGATACATGCCGCTTTCACCTAGTGATTCACCATGATCAGAGATATACATCATTGCCACTTCATAATCGCTGGCATATAGCTCTAATAGTTTTACGATTTCTGACAAAATATAATCGGTATAAACTAAGGTATTGTCATAGACATTGATGATTTCTTCATCACTGCAATTTTCAAGATCGCTGCGCTCGCAGGCGGGGCTAAAATGCTGCTTATCTTTAGGGTAACGATTGAAATAGGTTGGCCCATGGCTCCCTATAGTGTGCAATATCAATAATTGATTGGTTAAGGTTTGCTGCTTGTTTTCTAATCTCTGCTCGATATGTGAAGCGAACTCGCGCACCAGTACTTGATCATAACAGCTACTACCGTCACACAAGTCATCACTTGAGTCAGTCGGAATATTAAACTCAATCACATGGGCTGCCAGATGTTTATCACCGCCATCATTGTCAAGCCACACCACTTCTGCGCCTGCTGTATGAATAATGTCTAGTAGGTTGTCACTGGCCAGTGCTTTTTCACGGTTATAATTATCGTGAGTGAGATCGGAAAACATGCAAGGTAATGAATGCGCGGTCGCGGTGCCACATGAGCTGACGTTATTAACAATAATGAAGTCTAAATTTTCAGTGTATGGATTGGTGTTACGACTATAGCCGTAATAAGCCATATTTTGAGCGCGGGCTGTTTCGCCGACGACCAGTACAAATAAAGTTGGCTTAGTTGGGTTGGTATCGATTAAGCGTGCATCTTGGCCTCTAACGGTATAGGGCAAGGGGGTGACAAAGTTGTTTTTATAAAGATATTTTACCGTATTGAAAGCATGGGCGGGTATGATCATTTTTTTAAGGTAAGTATTATTTCGCCCCATGGACACATAGTCCTTATAAAAGCCTAGCAGCACGACTCCTATTAAACCTAAGCCTACAACCACTAATGTTGAGCGTCTCATTAAGGATTTAACTACGCTTTGTGATGGCGTTAGGCGCACTCGCCACAACCATATGGTTGGAATTAGTCCAAACACCACGATATATAAAATAGACGTGGTGCTGATATAGGACAGGGCTTCGCCAGTATTGGTTTCAAAGATATTTTCAATCATGGCGTAATCAAAATACACCTGGTATTTCATGGTGCCATACATGGCTGCTGCAGAGGTGAGCAGTAAGATTGTCAGTAAGGGTTTAAAGATAAACCGAGACGAAAATAAGCAAAAAACAATGATAAAAATGCCCAAGAGTACGAGCGCCGGCGTAAGAGAGAACACTAAATGGCTATCAGCTGATAATTGAAAAATACGTTGGATAAGCCCAAAGTTAATCACCAGCGCAAAATACAGCGCCATCAGCACTATCATCGTTTCTTTGCTGAGTTCTTTTGGGTTAATGGCAGAATATAGGCGCGAGAATGCTGTCATATTAAATGCCTGCTGGTGATGTTAGTCTCTAGTTTTATACTAGTTGAAATTTGGATAGTCGTCCGCTAATTCACCGACACGGTTTTCAGTGTCTTGGTTAGTCTCGTTTAGCGGCGAATGTTTATCTCTTTAAAGCAAACTCTATCCACGGCCGTTTTATCACGATGATATAAGTCATTATCACTAAAAATCTAAGTCTAAGGCAAAGCATAAATAGCTCATTAAACCGATGGTATGCTTGAACTCTTCAGCGCAGAACTCAACAAAATTATCAGCGCAGACTTGCTCAATGGTGACAGGTTTGATGGCAATAAAATCTTTGCGCTTTAATTCTTCAATGAATGGATGATCTTTATCAAATCCACGCGGTGGTCTTATTAAACGGTCCCCAGATAACTCAAACCCAGCTGCGGCTAATTGTACCGAAGCCTTTTTATAACCGTTAGGGTTTTCATCAATACAATGACGAATGGCATTGAGGGCTTTTGATTCAGGATGCCATATTCCTGCCGCTAAAAAACAACCATCATTGGCAAGGTGTAAATATATGCCCGGGGCATGGACATCTTTTGCTTGAAAATGCCGAAACTGAATACCGACGTTAAGCTTATAAGGGCTTTTATCTTTACTGAATCGACTGTCTCGTTGAGGGCGCATCATACTGCCACCGACTTTTTTAGGTACTGCAGTCAGCCTTGGCGATAAGCTGAGGATGGGCCCTTGCATGGCTTCGATAAACTTAAGGGTTGGGGTGCGCACCAAATCTTCATAGGTTTGCTGATGTTGCTTAAACCATTCTCGGTTGTTGTTATCAGCTAACTGACTTAAAAAATTAAAGCTTTGTTGAGAATACATTGGCTGCCTTATTAGTCTTAATCATTCATTGTCTCATAACGGCATATGATAACCATTAGTTCAAATACTTGTTCAATCATATAGATTAAGGTTAAATTCAATCTATTAACAGCTAGGGTTAAGTATCAGAAAGGCTTATATTAAGCTAGCGCTATGCACTGTCAAAGGCTAATTATTGCAGTATTGATAGTCTAGCCTTGGGATTAAACAGAAAACGTTAAAGGTTTACCATGACGACATCGTTACAAGTGCTTGGTTGGTGTGAATGGGCCACATTTCCAGAAATTGCTAATGAACGGGTCAATATGAAAATTGATACCGGCGCCAAAACATCATGCTTACATGCTTTTAAAATTGAACCCTTTATAAAAAATGACCAAGATTGGATTAAAGTGTGGTTTCATCCTCAGCAAAAGTCGCTGCGTGAAGTTGTGTGTGAGTTTGCGGTGTTTGATCGTCGTAATGTCAAAGATTCTGGCGGACATATAACCAGCCGTTATGTGATAAAAACGCCGATTATCATTGGTGAGCATCATTTTGATATTGAGCTGACATTGACTGCTCGTGACAATATGCAATTTAGAATGCTGCTGGGCAGAAGGGCATTATCAGGAAGATTTTTGGTAGATTCATCCGCATCATACTTGCTTGGCGCTTAATTTAAATTGGTTTTTATTCACAAAACTGAGTCATAAAATAAGGACTTATCGTGGCTTTACATTCCGTATCAATCATCAACCCAACCGTTAGCTCATCGTCTTCGGCTTTAGCTGCTATTTCTAATACAAGCCCTGTAAAGATGACGCCTTCTAAAATCGTCTGTATTGGTCGTAATTATGTCGATCATATCCAAGAGCTGGGCAATGAGATGCCTGCAGATATGGTGGTATTTTTAAAACCCAATTCGGCCATCTCAACAGAGCTTATAGCCTTTCAACAAGAGCCTATTCATTACGAAACTGAGTTATGTTTTGTCATGAAAAATAACCAATTTTCAGCTGTAGGTGTGGGGTTAGATTTAACCAAACGAGCACTGCAATCTAGCCTCAAAACCCAGCAACTACCTTGGGAACGGGCAAAAGCCTTTAACGGCTCGGCGCTATTCAGTGACTTTATTCCCCTTGATTCATTAGGTAAATCAGCCTGCGAAAAGTGGGCTTTTCAATTATCAATCAACGAAAAAGTTATCCAAGTGGGTCACAGCGACTTAATGATGTATAGCACATCTGCCATTAAGCAATCGTTAACTGAATTTATCAGTTTAGAAGACGGTGATATTGTGATGACCGGTACCCCAAAAGGTGTGGGAATGGTTAATGCTGGTGATGTTTTTACCATTAAACTATGGGCAGGAAAAGAGTACCAGGATAGTCATTCAATTGAGGCTTACATGTCGAACAATACGCCTTTGCTAACCCAGCAATGGTTGGCTAAATAGTTTTGTTCAAGATAGTAATCTGATGCTTAGCCGCGAAAGCTTAAAGAGGAAGTTTTGATTTTAAGGTCTATACTTTTAGCGAAAGACCTTTATCTTAAATCCTGCTAAAAGGAAAGTTAGTCTGTTATCAGGCTAATAAATTAGCTATAAATGAGCGGCTAATTAAATATGACATTTCCTAATTCCTGTATAGAAAAGTATTATCATTTATATCAAAACTTGTTCAATTTCTCTGGTGTGTCATGGTGGTTAATCGATTTATCTGAAGACAGTAATACCTACTATTGCAACGATAGTATGTGTGACATGTTTGCTTTAGATAAACAATTAAATCATCACAGCGTTAAAAAAACCTGTCCCATTGCTGGTGATTACAATCAAAATATTGCTATCAAAGACTCCCAAAAAGCCAACAAGATCCGCGATGATTATCTTAAATTAACAAACGGTGTCATCGAAGAGTTTAATAATCGTTTTCCTTACTACGACAGTCGCGTTGACGATGTACTTTATTTTACCAGTAAAGCAAGGGCGGTACTGCGTGATGATAAAGGCAACGCAATCATTTTATTTGGAGTAATTGAGTGTGAACGCACCAGTGCAGAACTGTTTAAACTATTGAAAATAGATAGTTTAACTGGGCTTAATAACCGCCGAGAATTTGATTCTCAATTAGATTTTGTTATTAACTTAGCCAAAAGAGAGCATCAAAATGTCTCTTTAATCATGTGTGATATTGATTACTTTAAAGCTTACAACGATAGTTTGGGTCATTATCAGGGCGATCAATGCTTAATAAAAGTGGCTCAGTGTATTGCCCGAGTATGCAGCCGTTCGACAGATGTGGTGTGCCGCTATGGTGGCGAAGAGTTTGCCATTATTTGTTATGGCGAAAATGTAGATACGGCTGCACTGGCAGAAGATATTCGTAAAAGTGTCTTTGAGTTAAGTATCCCTCATTTTCATGGGGTAGAGCCCGTAGTCACAATGAGTGTGGGTTTTGTTACCATGACGCCAGATGTTGATACAACGGCCAGAGAGTTTATTGAAAAAGCGGATAGTGCGCTTTATCGCGCCAAAGAGCAGGGCAAAAATTGCTGCATTGAATTTACACTTGAAGTGGCTTAATTATGGTGTCTTTATCAATATCTGTCGAGATCCCCGTGATCCGAGCGAAGCGAAAGTTGCGGGGGTAGTTCACTAGGTTGACTGGATACGGTTTGGGCGATGGTATAAGTACAATTTGGGTTTATCTGAATATATGGATCTAGAATGTTAAATCTATAAGCCTGTAGAGTAAGGCTTATAGATTGAATTTGTATCATTCTCAGAGTTAATTCACCGCAGATTTCTCTAGCCGGCAGTGTTAAAAATCTGGCTAAATGAAGGGCGTTGATGAATTTCAATTGGCACACTTAGTTTTCTTGCTAAGTCACTAGCTGCAATAATACCGCGAATATGATGAAGTTCGTGATCAATCACTAACATATGGTGCAAGCTGTTTTCTTTTAAAATACGTACCACATCGCTGACTTTTGCAGTGGCAATTTGATCATAGTCAAACGCTTGAAGATCTTCTCTTTTTACCATGACATCAGTCACTAGCACTTCATCAATGTTGTGTTCTAGCTTTTTCGCTGTCATTAATAAATTATGATGTGAGAGCTCTTGCATGGTAACCACACCAAGGAATTTATCATCCTTATCAATAACAAGTCGCATATAAGCATGGGTTTTTTCCATGATTTTACCTGTGCCTACCGCAGTGGTTGACGCATCAACTACGATTGGACGGGCAACATCAAAGTCAGTAAAAATATCTAATGCAGGTGAGTCCATATGTGCAACTTGAACTTTGGTTGACCATAGTAAGTGATCGACAGATGCGGTGCTGAATAGTTGTAAATTTCTCATTGGCTAACTCCGTTACATTAAAATAAGTAGATCTGGTAACTGAATATAGCGTTGGCTAACTTTCAGGATTGGTGCGACGTTTAAAATTGAGGGGCATCAAAAAAACCATAACCTTAGGCAGTAAGAATAGCGCTGCTTAAACATGTAAGGCAAGTACATGAATGACATTTAATATTGGTTAAGCCATTGTTGTGGTTGTGATTTTTATGTGTGGTGTGTGCCTACTTGTGTTAATGTCGAACCTCTCTAAATTGACGAATCCATTTATCCATGGTTGGCTTGCCTACACTCATGGTTTGAGCAGCTTCAACAATTGAGTAATTTTGAGCTAGCACTAAATTGAGAAGATTCAAGTTTGAACCCTGCGCGAAAAAGTCTTCTTGTACGTTGCTCATAGTGTCACCTGTTAACTTATGAGGTGATGATATCATCTCTAACTAGGTGGCCAAATTAGCTATGACACTACTGACTCCACTCCACAAACTAAGTGCTGCTGTTGCAAGACAACGGCTATCAACAAAGTATGGCGACACAGAAATACAACACAGGCATTTTTACAAACCTAAAAACAGCTACGTTGGAATGTGCTACGACCTAAGGCCAACACTTAACGCGAATAGCGCTATAAAGATGCCTTATTGCTTTCGCATCAGTAAATACATTGCCGCACTAAGCAGTAGCATGGCAATGGTTGTATAAATCCAGTTAACATCGATATTGCCACCTGTCATTAATACAAACACCGGGATTAGAAAAATATAAGCTGAAACTTGTTGCGGTGCTAATTTTACACTGGCTTTTTGAAACAGGAAAAAGCTAATCGCAGTGGCAAAAACAGCAAGGTATAAGCACGCCAACCAAGCATTGCCAGAGACCTGTTGCCAGTTGAAGTCGATTATCTGTGGGGTTAAACAAACCGATAATATAATCGCGGCAGCGATTAGGCTCCAGCCAGTAAATACCATAAAGTTCTCTTGTCGATAGCAGGCTTTTATGACCAGAGGATTAGCTGCCATAGCAATGCAGCCCAGCATAAACAGACTGTAACCTGTGTTCCATTCAAAATCCAAGTTAGCATTCGATTGCTGCAGGACTAAAAAAAGTGACGCACTAAAGCCGACAATAAGTGCTAACCAATGGCTTAACTTACCCACCTTTCTATAAATTAGCATGGTTAATACAGCCGTAATTAACGGCAGCGCAGTGGAGAGTGCACTGGTGGCAAAGGCCGAGGTTTTAGTTAAGGCACTAAACATGGCAGAAAAATAACCCAGTGCGGGCAAGGATACTAAGGCATAACGCAATAGGCTTTTAGCGCTAGGTAAATTAAAGCGCCGAGTAACAATTAATAGGACCACAAATAATGAGGCAGCAATAACGTATCTAAGCCAAGTGGCAATCATTGGTGGAACCTCAAGCATTAATTGCTTGCCTACAGGAAAAGTCATCGCAATGATGAAGGTGAAAAATAGCATTTGGATATGGGGACGCGCCGACTTAAACATATGTAAACCTTAAATGAAAAAAGGGGCGAAAACTCGACCCTTTAGTGTTAATTCTAGCGACTTTTTCACATCGTGCTTTTTAAATAGCGACTTTGCTCTATGGGAATTAATGCTCCCTTTGAACGCTTTGTTGCCAAAACTGCTTCGACAAGTTGGCCGTTTTATTGGATAAACGAGTCATTTGCTCACATTTGATTTTAGCTTGGTCTGTTTGCGCTAAGCTGGTATTGGATAACTCATTAATCACCACGATGGATTGACTGATATCTTCGGCTACCGAGGCTTGTTGGCTCATGGCGGTGGCATTCATTTCTGCCATCGCCTGAATATTATCTAACGAGGCGCGTAACTGATCAAAAGCGCTATCGGCATCCTCTGCTAATTTCACTGAAAGATCTGCTTGTGCCTGACCTGCATCCATAGCTTTAGCTGCGCTTTGGGTACTTTGCTGAAAATTGCTCACAATGCTACCAATTTGAGTGGTGGACTCAGTAGTTCGCATCGACAATTGACGCACCTCATCAGCCACTACGGCAAAACCTCGACCAGATTCCCCCGCTCGAGCCGCTTCAATGGCGGCGTTAAGCGCCAACAAATTAGTTTGCTCAGCAATGCCTTTTATCTCACTAAGTACTGTTGAAATAGCATGGCTGTCATGTTCAATTGATTCAACAATGGTTGAGAAATGGGTCACTTCTTGTCTTAACTTACTAATGGCAGCAACTACATTCACCATACGTTCCTGACCTAATGTGGAAGCGTTATGACTACGGGTAATTTCTTGAGCTGTGTTATTGGTGTTATCACTGACTTCAGTAAAGCTGGTGGTCATTTCCTCCATGGCTGTGGCGACCTGAGTAGTTTGCTGGCATTGGCTTTGAGCACGCTCACGCGTATCAATAATAGTCTGATTAAGTTGCTCACTTTGTTCACTAATTGATGTGGCTGAATCAGCCATGCGGCCAACGACGCCACCGGTTTCAGTGATTAAGTAATTTAATGCTAAATCGATTTTGCTTATGTCAGTTCGGCTACCGGTTAAAATGCCGCAGGCAATGGGGTCGTCAATAATGGTAGTGGCTTTAACCATTAACGCTTTCAAGGGGTGGCAAAGGTAGTTTATGCCTAGTGCTGCGACAATAGTGCAGATTGTCGCGGCCGCAATGCTAAGGGCTGGAGTTGAAATCATGCTGGTGGCAATTGTGCTGATTAACAAGATAAACATTGCCCATAAACTTAGCTTGCCGACAAAACTCATGATGGGACTAGCGAGTTCTTTTGGCGCTATGCCATCATTGAGTTGCTGATAAACCTTTTCTGCAGTCGCAATTTGGGCTTTGGTTGCTTTACGACGAATTGACTGAAATTCATGTATTTCACCATTTTCATATACTGGCGAGATATAGGCATTAACCCAGTAGTATTTACCGCTTTTAGTACGGTTTTTGACGATACCAACCCAAGGTTTTCCGGAGTTAATACATTGCCACATAGACTCGAATGCTTGGGGCGGCATATCTGGATGGCGAACAATATTATGGGGCTGCCCATGTAATTCATCTGCGCTAAATTCTGAGATGTTGATGAACTCTTGATTGGCGTATTTAATGTTTCCTTTAAGGTCGGTGGTCGACAACAGAATGCAGTTGTTGGTGAGTGCTCGCTCACTATTTATAATAGGTTGATTTATACGCATGGTAACCATTAGAGGATATAAAAGTGGCTACATTTTGCCTGAGCTGCATTATGGATAAATTGATAGCGGTCAAGTATTTATGATCTATTGTTAAGATTTAAATATTAGCATTTCAATATGTTAACTTTAAAATTAATCTGTTTCACCGTGTCTTATTATTACAAGGGCAAAATGACCAAGTGAGATAAAACAGCTAAGCAGCCAAAAGGGGGAATTACTTTCCTCAGGTCTTTTGTCATTCCCTAATTTGTTGCTTAGACCGAATTTTGCAATAAATAGATTAACAATTTAAAGCTTCAGAAATCACTATTGCTTATCAAGATAATCAACCACGGCCTCAGTGCGATTTTCTGCATGTTCGATTAACTCATCAATAGCGCGATAGAAGTCACTTGAGCTTTCTAAGAATGAATAACCTGACAATTCAGTGGTGGCATAGGGCTCAATTAATGCTGAGTAACTGTTGTAGATCGCCTGCATTTTATTCGTTTCATAGGCATCATTAATTACAGTGAGTAAATATTGGTTATAGGTATCGCGATAAGTGTCATCGGCATAAATTTTAGCAATCAGTGGCCAGCTGTTTGAATTAATATCGGCAAAATCTAACGCTAGAGCGCCGCCCATTTTGCCATCTTGTAAGGCTTCATTATTGTCCCATGGGATCCAGGTGAGTTTTGCGGTATCTGGGTCGTTGTATAAGTAAAAATTATGCGGCATTAGGCCATAGGTGTCCCAGTTTTGAATCACCCCGTTTACGGCTAAATACTTAAGGAACACATCCACATCAAATACCGCTTCAAGGTTTGCGCGCCAGGTTTGTGGGTCAGTGCTGGCAGTATCGTCATGTAAGGCGTCAAATAATGCGAGGATATCTGACCAATCCTCATCATCTTCATTGGTTTTCTTCTCAAAGTTGTCTTGGCTAAATGTGCCTTCAATAAACATGGCACCATCATCTTCTGGTTTATATAGGTTGCCATCATCGCTAGCAAACTGGCTATCAATCACAGTATCGTCGACTTCTTCAACCAGCGTATATAAGCCAAAATATTCAGGGCCGTCACCATGATCAACATACAAGGTGTAAAAAGCGGTATGTGATACTGCAAGGCCCGCATCTTTAAAGACATCAGCAGCGACTTTTTCACGTAAAAGTGACTCATCATCATAGTTATTTTTCAGGCTTAACTTTTTGAAACCATAAAAGCGTTGGTTATCGATTTGGGGGTAATCATCTTCAAATTCATCAAAATCTAACTTAAACGACAACTTAAGCACGCCGTTCTGCCAGCTTGATTGCAACGACGAGTTACCTTTAAAGCGGATCCCAACGCGATACCATTGCTTGCCTTCATAATAGATATCCGCAGGCACCATTATTGGGTTTTCATCGCTATCTAGAAGACTATTAGAACCTGAAGATGTGCCAAAACTGCCGTAGGTGTTCGTCATATCATCGAGCATGCTATTCCAGCGGTCTTCGGTAACCACAAAATCTAAGCGTTTGACTTCAGTATCACTGAATACTTCTTCAAAATTAGGATCGACATTTTTACTGTGAGTCTCATCAGTCCAATCAATGGTCTCAAAATCTGTGTCACTGTAATCCTCTTCTGGAATGATAATGCCAGTTTCAGGTGTGGTGTCTTCGGGCTCTGTGGTTTCGTCGTTACCGCTGCAACCTGAAAGTAATAAACCACAGCTAAGGCTTGCGAGTAATAAAAACTTTAAGGGGATCCCGGTTAATCGAGTCGATGAAAAGCAAGCAATATTGAGCATAAGAAACTCCTGATGATGATACTTGTTGTTAACACAAGGTTGTTGTCAGGTTAGGGTAATCAATTAAAGTGCAGAACTGGTGCAGAAAGGGTGGAACAAAGCAGTAGTTTTATTGAACTGTCTTGATTGAACCGCCTTGATGGCACCATTTTGTTGGTCGTTAGTGAAGCAGCGCAGTCAATCGCTACAATCACCTATGGATTTAGGGGGCTGAAAGCGGTTAAAACGATGGGACTGTATTATTAACCTAGTGCTTACTCGTTGTCAGTTAAGACTATACGTGGTCAGTTAAGACTAGGCGTGGTCAGTAGAAACTCTAGCGACAATATCTGCAGTGGTACCGGTTTCAGCCAGCTTTGGGAATATAGAGTTAACGCTATTGTTATGAACATCCATATTAAAATCAGTAATGGCATCTGTAGCGATGGTGACATTGTAGCCCAGCTCAAATGCTTGTCTTGCGGTTGACTCTACTCCCATGGTGGTGGCGATACCACTAATGACTACTTGGGTGGCTTTTAATGATGCTAAGTACTTATGCAGCTCAGTTGAAGCAAAAGCGCCCCAAGTGTTTTTGGTTAACTGTAAATCCTCTTGCTGAGGTTGTAACTCATCAATCAAGTGGCTCCAATTTTCTGGTTTTTGTTGCTGCACTCTGACTTGTTCGGTGCGCCCAGGAGCGATGCCATCAACATTAACTAATACAATGGGCAAACTGGCATAGCGAAATAACGACACTAACTTACAACTATTCTCGATAATACCTTCGATGGGATGACAAGTATCTAATGTCACCAGCCCTTGTTGTAAATCGATTACGATCAAGGCTGTTTGGGTATCAATGGTGGTAATACTCATAACGATAGCTCCTAGTTGTTAAGCGGCTTGGACTGACGAGGATCAAATACACCCAATATACCATCATAGCTTAACGGACAAGGGCTAGCATCACTGAGTCGGCAGTATCGTTGGTTTTTGGTGATAAATGACAGCAGTAACGGAAAATAACTTTACTTGGGATAAGGATGATTTTGCTGCTAACTCAAAGCCATGAATAATAACTGCTTGAATTACCACCTAGAAGCACGTAATACTCTTGTTAGCATGTTTATTGTTCAATCCGATATGGAGCATCGATTTTGGAGCATATAGTTTGGAATTTAGACCCTGTTATGTTGTCGTTTATGGGGCTAAAAATTCATTGGTACGGCGTGTTGTTTGCCACCGCCATTATCAGTGGTTTTTTGGTTATGAGGCGCATTTATGTGCTTGAAGAGCTTGATCTCGAGTCACTGGATGATTTAGTCATATATTGCGTAGTTGGCATTGTTGTAGGTGCGCGATTAGGGCACGTGTTATTTTATGAGCCAGGCTATTACTTTGCCAACCCTTTAAAAATATTTGCCATTTGGAAAGGCGGGCTTGCCAGTCACGGCGGCACGGTCGGCGTGTTATTAGCCATGTACCTTTATAAACGCAAGGTACAGTTACCGTTTTTATTCTTGATGGATCGCATTGCCATTGCTACGGGGATTTTCTGCTTTTTTGTCCGTATGGCCAACTTTACCAATTCAGAAATTGTCGGGGTGCCAACAGATAAACCTTGGGGAATAATTTTCCAGCGTATTGATATGCTGCCACGTCATCCGGCGCAATTATATGAAGCAATCACCTATTTAGGGCTATTTATTCTAATGTGGCTGCTATATCGCTTTACTGAGATAAAACAAAAACAAGGGGCATTATTAGGGCTATTTCTAGCGTTGGTTTATGGCTCACGTTATTTAATTGAATTTGTAAAAGTAAGACAGGCTGACTTTGCCCAAGATTGGAGTATGAGTGTAGGGCAAATGCTTAGCGTGCCATTTGTGCTATTGGGGCTAGGGTTAGTGGTTATGGCTTATATGAAAAAGCTGCCAGATGCTTCAGTCAGTTAGCTTTCAGCGATAAAAAAATGCCAGCGATTATATCGCTGGCATTTTTCAAAAAGGGATAGATATTTTGGTGCTGCAAAATGCTAAGCGCTCACTTGAGCTTAATCGCGCAAGGTCCTACTGCGTTTCTTAAGGGGACTAGCTTTTCATTGGCCAAGAGATCTTCTTACTACCGTAGTAGCCAAGCAGCATACTGGCCATGAACCAGTAAATCGCCGACTCACCGCGTAACAAACTTGCCACCGCAGGTCCTGGGCAAATGCCTACCATTCCCCAGCCAAGACCAAAAATAACTGAGCCAATAATTAACTTAGGTGTAAGCCCCTGTGGCGTCGTTGGCATTTCATCGCCATTAACGGCATGAGTACGGGGTTTGATTAAAAAATGATAACTTGGCAAAAATACCAATAGTGCGCCACCAATAACAAACGCTAAGCTGCCATCCCAATTGCCGGTGACATCCAAAAAATTAAGCACCTTGTAAGGGTTTACCATTTGCGAAATATTCATACCTAAGCCAAATAACAGCCCGGTGATTAACCCTACTAAGACCTTAAACATGCACACCTCCAGACAACCACACTACTAACGCCGCACTTAACATAAATATCACAGTGGCAATCATTGAGCGCATTGATAGGCGACCTATGCCGCAAATACCATGGCCGCTAGTGCAGCCATTAGCGAGTTGGGTACCAATACCGACAGCTAACCCGCCAACTAATAACCAAGTTAATGAATAGTCAGGTAAAGCGGCAGTGTGAAGGCCCATTAAAGGGTCAAACAATAAACTGGCAGCCATGGCGATAACAAAAGCCACTCGCCATGCTCTGTCTTTGTTGTTAGCGCCAAAAATGCCGCCTAAAATGCCACTGATCCCGGCTGTTTTGCCACTCAATAGCATGAGCATGGTTACCGAAAGGCCTAATAGCATTCCGCCAAATAAGGCACTCCAAGGGGTGAATTCTGTCATTCAACACTCCAATATAATTTAACGGCTGTAACACCTAATTGTCAGTGTGGTAACAATTAACGCTATCGCGCAGCATTAATTTCACACAAGCCATTGTTAAAGCAAGGTTTTAGAGCAGTATACAAGAGCGGGTATATTAATAAAATCTAATCTTATGAAATTTTGTTTAACTAGTTGTGCATTAGAAAAAACTTATGGATAATGTGTTTTATTCAATATGTGGACTATATAGAACGATGAATAAAAAGTATGGCAGACGACATCGTCGCAAAACACTAAGTTGCCATTACAGTTATTTCAGTTCAGCAATCGGTTGTAACGGGAGAGAGTCATGTCAAAAATTTTAATTATCGGTGGTGTAGCGGGTGGCGGATCAGCTGCAGCGCGTGCTCGTCGTCTTAGTGAAGATGCTGAAATCATCATGTTTGAACGAGGCGAGTTCGTATCGTTCGCCAATTGTGGTTTGCCTTACCATATTGGTGGTGACATCAAAGATAGAAGCAAGCTATTGCTACAAACGCCAGAAAGTTTCTTGGCACGCTTTAACGTTGATGTTCGCGTCATGAATGAAGTAACTGCAATCAATAGCGTAACTAAGTCGGTCACGGTAAAAGATTTGATCAGTGGCAATGAATACACTGAAACTTATGACAAGCTGTTACTTAGCCCAGGTGCTGGCCCCATTGTTCCGCCTATTGCTGGCATTGATAATCCGCTGACGCACTCGTTACGCAATATCCCAGATATGGATCGCATTCTTAATACCATCAAAACCAATAAACCCGAGCACGCAACAGTGGTTGGCGGTGGCTTTATTGGGTTAGAAATGATGGAAGCGTTTCATCAACTAGGGATAAAAACCACTTTAATTGAAATGGCCGAGCAGGTGATGACTCCTGTTGATCGTGAAATGGCAGGATTTGCTCATGCTGAAATTCGCCAGCAAGGTGTGGATTTAAAACTTGGAGTAGCACTTGAAGCTGTTGAGTTTACTCCTTGCGATCATATCTTAAGTATTGAGTCGGGCGAAAATGAAGCCCACCAACACAAGCAAGGTAAGTTAAGCCTTAGCCTTAATAATGGTGAGTCCTTAGAGACTGATATTCTTATTATGGCCATTGGTGTTCGACCTGAAACCAAACTTGCTAAAGAAGCGGGTTTAAAAATTGGCGATTTAGGCGGTATTTATACCAATGAAAACATGCAAACCAGTGATCCAGATATTTATGCCGTTGGTGATGCAGTAGAAGACAAAGACTTTGTGACTGGTAAGCAAACCTTAGTGCCGCTAGCAGGGCCAGCTAACCGCCAAGGGCGTATGGCAGCAGATAATATGCTTGGCCGCAATGAAACCTATAAGGGTACACAAGGCACCGCAATTTGTAAGATTTTTGACCTTGCAGTTGCTTCAACAGGTCAAAATGAAAAGCAATTAAAGCGTGATGGCGTTGAATACCAAAAAGTGTATGTGCATACCGCAAGCCATGCAAGCTACTACCCAGGCGCAGAAATTGTCTCGTTTAAAATGCTATTTGACCCTAAAACAGGCAAGATTTTTGGCGCTCAAGCAGTGGGCAAAGATGGGGTCGATAAACGTATTGATGTGATGGCGGTTGCCCAACGTGCCGGTATGACAGTTGAACAGCTACAAGACCTTGAACTGACCTATGCACCGCCTTATGGCAGCGCTAAAGATGTCATCAACCAAGCGGCATTTGTAGCCAATAACCTTATCAAAGGTGATGCAAGCGCGATACATTTTGAAGAAATGGATGATTTATCGGCAGATCAACTATTGTTAGATGTCCGTAACCCAGGCGAGCTTGAAGCGGGTGGCTGTATCGCTGGCGCGATTAATATCCCTGTAGATCAACTGCGTCAACGCATGAGCGAATTACCAAAAGACAAAGAAATCGTCATTTATTGTCAAGTAGGCCTGCGCGGTAACGTCGCTTATCGTCAGCTGGTGAATAACGGCTTTAAAGCCCGAAACCTTATCGGCGGTTACCGCACCTATAAGTTTGCTAAAGCATAAAAGCTTTTTTTAATTTTTAGTTGTTATTAAAAAAGCCTGCAGTAATTTGCAGGCTTTTTTTTAAGTTAACTGTCCCGTCCTGAGATAAGTTGAATATGCTTTTATTTCTAATTAGTTATTGTGCTCAGTAATTCAATGGCTAAAACTTTAGTATTGAAATTCAACTTAATCATTTAAATTTACCACTTGTAAGCTGAATTAGCTTATTTTAAAGGCTGTAGGTTACGGCTTATAGCTGTAGCAAGCTAAATAATGTATGTGAGCCTAGAAGATAATAACTGCGACACCCCATGGTGAAAGTACCTTGAGAACAAGGAGGTGGCTACATACTTTTAAACCTTAGGTAAACATGATGAATTACTCAAAGTTATGTCCATGCTGTAAAGAAGAAACCGTTTTTTATAAGATTCATCGTACTTTTTGGGAAAGAAACTTTAAGTATAAAGAGTGGGATAAGCTATGTTGTCACGCTTGTGAATCTATTTTTTTTATTAATAAAGTACACCCACAGCAACATAAAATAGTGTTGAATACTGTACTTAAATCACATTGAATTTTTAAAACATTAATTTAAACAACAAGGATAATTGTGCGTTTTTGACAATTATCAGTTACTTCAAATCATGGCTTTTAATAAAGTTAATTATTATAAGCGAATGGACTACAGCCTTAGATTCGTCATTTGATGGATATGAATACACAAATGTCACAGCTGTGCTTACACGAAAGGTTGACCTTTCACATCCATGTGATCGTGATATTTGTATCTTATACTGCCCCTACGGCAGGTAATTGGGGCTTAAATGCAATCCCCAACTCCAGCCAGATGTTAAAACCTAAAAAAACCAACAAAAAAGGCATCTTTCGATGCCTTTTCTTTTTAGCTTTAAACCCGAAATAACTAAAGGTTATTTCAACAACGCCACTGCTTCCATATCCAGTTCTATATCAGTACAACCTTTGGCACAATATATTCCTGGTGCTTTGTCTGTCGGCTTCGCCTTTTTAGTATTAGGCGGTAATTGCAGCGTGAGCGGTTTTTTACATTCACTGCATTCTGCGCTGTTGCCTTTCAGCATGCGCTTTATCAAGTTCTTTTGTTGGATAAATGACTCTTGTGTGGTGCCATTTACCGCTGAAAAATCCAGTTTTTGTGTTTCGCTCATTACCGCTACCTATATGAAAATTGTCTTAGCTTGATTACAGCACTTAATCACTTGACCTGATCAAGCGGGCTCCAACGTTGTAATGCTACTGGTATTGCTACGCCTTGGGCGGTCAGTAGATTAATACGTGCTTGATAAGCTGCGCCGTGCATCAAGTGTTTTGCTAAGTCTACCGCATTTCGCTGGGTATAATCATCTAAATAGCTGCCTTTTGCCCATTCATTGAACGCGCCAAGTGCTGGACCTGCCCAAATTTGGTAATCCATTTCACGGCCAACTTCACCTGAATTCGACCAGCGACTTGAAAGGCCAAGGTACCAACGGAAAATAAGCGCCATTTTACGTTTTGGATTACCTTGTGCGCGTTCGATTTGCTTAGGATCGCGTTCGTTAAAATGCGCCACTGTTCCTGCCCAAATCTCATCAAGGCTTGAACGGAATACTTGTTTTTCAAGTTTTTCACGCTCCTCTGCTGGAATCGCTTCAATTGACTCATAACGGCTATAAATCTCATAAAGCTTGTTCGCGCGCATCGGGAATAACGTGCCGCGTTTAACCACTTGCAGTTTCACGCCCATTTCGAACATGTCCGCAGCGGGTGCCATGGTCACGTCAGCCATTTCAGTGGTGGCAAGCAGTTTACGAGTATGTTCACTGGCGCCTGCTTCAACACACGCTTGGTTGATAGAGCCGGTAACAATATAAGCTGCGCCCATATTGAAGGTCGCCAGCGCGGCATCAGGGGTACCCACGCCGCCACCACAACCGACACGAATAGGCGGGTTGTAGTTGTATTCAGCTTGTACCTTGTCTTTTAAGGCCAAGATAGTCGGCAGTAACGTCACTAAAGGTCGGTTATCGGTATGACCGCCAGAGTCAGCTTCTGCAGTAATATCATCAGCCATAGGAACAAGCTGAGCTAGCTCCATTTGCTCGGGGGTGATTAAGCCTTCATCAACCAATTTTTGCAGTATTTTAACTGGCGCAGGTTGCATGAACTTAATCGCGACTTCGGTGCGGCTCACTTTGGCGATAACTTTGTTAGCAACAACCACATTGCCGCTAGCATCACGGCTTAAACCTGCCGCGCGGTAGTAAACAATTTGCGGTGTTAAGCCTAAGAAAGCCGATGCTTCAACGGTGCGTACTTTATGTTTTAAAAATAACTCAACGCTACCACGCTCAAGGGCTGGCTCGCTTGGGCTGTGAATTAAGTTAAACATGTATGGGCCGTTTGGCAGCGCCGCTTGAATGCGGTTAATGGCTTGCTCTACCCGTGAAGGAATTAAGCCCGCAGCGCCAAACGAACATAAGATGCCCGCTTGACCGAGGGCGATAACTAATTCTTCAGATGATATACCATTAGCCATTGCGCCAGCATAGTATGCGTATTTAACCCCGTGTACACGGCGGAAGTTACTATCGCCTAAGCTCTGGGTGCCAAGTGCGGGTGCAAAAGCGCTGACAGGTAAGTCTTGGCCGCTGCTAATGCTTTCTGTGACCACTTGGGCTTTTTGAGAAACCCCTAAGCCTTTTTCAGGATGGCTCACCAAGTAACAAGCTTGGGAAAGCTCTTTTAATTTATTACCGATAGCGGCAGGGTCAAAGCTGGCATCACTTGGGGCAACTTGCCAAGGCCATGGAGATAGCTTTTCGTTTTGAGTGCTAATTGTCATTATTAATCCTTATGCCTCTTCGATACAGATTGCGATATCTTTTACTTCGTAAATTCTTAAGCCATCTTTGCTTAAGTTTGCGTCACCAATAATGATGCGCTTGCCGTTTTCATCTTTCACGGCGCTGATATGCACGTCTAATGACATTTGCTTGTTCAGCGGGTTAATTTGACCGCGATACTTCCACTTTATGTCAGATAAAATCTGGCCAAACTTCGGATTGGTAAAGCCTTTACCTAAGTCTTTACTGATGGCGTAAGTTTGCATTAACTCGATAATAGCTTCAACGCCTAATGAGCCAGGCATAACCGGATCTTGATGAAAATGGAACTGGAAGAACCAATCGCTTGGGTCAATGGTGCGTGAACCCGATAGGTAACCTAGACCATTTTTACCGCCTTTATCAACGATTTCAGCTTTGTCGATAAAGTTAAGCTGACCGCCAGCTAAGCGATAATGTGGCTGGTTAGCAGGGGCGTGGAATACTCGCGACTGCTTATCGAGTAAATCGACAGTAATATCAGCGGCGACATTATTATCAATATGCCAAGGATGAGTAATACGGCCGTTATCAATCCCTAATTGGTTTTTAAGGGCGTCGCCTTTAAAGTAACCAAATACTGCGCTGCCTTTATAAAATGGCTCGCCATCAACACTTAATTCAAAGGTAAAGCTTTGAATGATGTTACTACCTGCAATCACGGTGGATAATAACTTTGAGTCATTGACGATAGTTTTACCGCGTAAATCAACATCACGTAATAGCTCACCGCTACCATCTAGGTTACGGAAGAATAACTCTTGGCCCGGGAAACCTAGTGTGGTGCCCATATAGCCTGAGATAAAGCCGTTAGGTTGCAGAGAAATTTCCATTAATACCGAGTAAGGCATCACTGAAGCGTGGCTGTTTTTTGTAAAGTACCAAGCGTCTGCAGGCACTTCGTATTCAGCGATACACGATGACGGCTTTTTAAGTTCGCCACGTTTACCTTGAATATCGACCACTCGCGTAGTGAGCTGCAAATCGCCACATGGGGTACGTGGTGGTATAAAGCCGCGGTAAATGCTGAAGTCTGGGCCAAAACAGTTTTCAATGTTGCCGGTTGCAAATTCGAACATGTGGTATGGCGTAAATGGTAGCGTATCAGGGCTGCGGTTTGGGTAATCAGGAATAAGCGGCGCTTCAACATGTTGCAGCGGAATCACGCCTTTATTGGTTGCTGCAGATAGGTCAGGTATTTGTGACATTAACGGTGCATTTTTTGATGCTTGGCCGCTAGCTTTACTCGTCTCAGTACTCGAAACAGTCGCAGTGTCGTTAATAACAGTATCGTTAATATATCGCGCGCACTCGCTCTCTTCTTTAAGCATCACACCCAGATTTTGGAAATCAACCACAGCTTTACCGTTAAGCAAAATATCAATATTGGCTTTGGCATATGGGCGAGGGTGAATACCAATCTCAGTCACTTCCATGCGGTAAGTCAGTTCACCGTGTTGTGGCAGAACTTGACCACGACAACGCACTTTTTGCGAGGCATTTTCAAGTGGCTGGAAACGACCATTTTCAACTAAGGTGTGCATACCAATATGCAGCATGAAGAACTGCAGTAATTGACCACAACCTTCAGCCATTAGTGAGCCAGCCATGACTTGGTCGCCCTTAAAGTGACACGGGAAATACCAGTGATCAGGTGCCAGTGTTTTATGACCTTCAATGAAGCCTAAGCCCCATGCGCCGCCATGAACATCTAGATTGCCAACTTGCTCAATCATTAAGAATTTTTCAGAGGCGAAGCATAATGAATCTTGCTTACCTGAAGCCAGTTGATGGTTTTGATGCTCACCCGCAAAACAAGCGCCGATATCGGCGTGCAGTAAGTTATGGATTTGACCATAATCAAACTGGGTTTGAGCGCAATGCAATAATGGCTCAAAACGTGGCTTATTCGGGTTGTTAAACGCATCTTCACGCAGTTTAATTTCATCTTCGGTGCGAATTACGCCTTTACCATCATCAAGTTCTTGGTCAGTAAAGAAGCCTGCACAACCACCGTCCATTTTCAGGATCATCTTATCGCCAACAAAACACTCGTAAGAGAAGAAGAATAATAAGGTGTCGCCATTTTTAGCGAAATTATTAATCTTAATGTCATAACGAAGCGTGTCGCCACCGCGTGGTAAGTCGTCTAAAAAGGTCAGCGTACAATCAAGTAAACGATAAACGCGCTCACCTTTGTTTTCAAAATCAATGCCCAAGTAACTGATCAGCATTAAGTCACATTGACCAGATTCAACCGCTACAGCCCAAGGTATTTGGCCATCAACTAAATAGGGCGCATCAACTGGGATATCATATTCAGTGGTCATTGAACATGGCTTATATTGGTTCATGGTGGCATCTAATTTAGTGACGCGCGAGACCAATAAGTAATCAGTGGTAGGCAGGCGTACGCGGCGTGAGTAGTTATCAATAACAGCGTAATCAGGACCAAATACCTTGGCGATGTCGCCTTCAGCGTATTCAACTAAATCAGCATAATTCCAGATACATGGCTTATCCGCAGGGATAGGCGCGATATACGGTGGCACACTGGCATGGTTAGGGCGAAGTATCGGCGCAACTGCAACTGGCTGAGCTAGCACGTTTACTGCTTGAGTCGGGGCGCTTTGTACTGGTAAAGCGTACGACTGACCATTGGCCTGCGCAAGTTGCTGCTTCATCAGTGCATCAGCAACTTTCAAACCTTCATTACGGCTTTTTAAGAATGCCAGTTGCGCTTGATGTGCTAACCACTGGTTTTGTTCAAAAGCAGTTAGATGTGCTGGCGGAACTTGTGCTTGAGCTTGTGCAAGCGAAGGTGTTTGCACTGAAGATGCAGGTTCCTGTTTAGCAGGACTGAACTGGGTAGAACGATCTGAAAACGGCATAGGGAACTCTATTATTGTTGATGGTGAATTCACCATCGCTTGTTTAGTCGTTGAAGTATTTTGCTGCTCACTCATTTGAGGTGCTTCAAAATGTCCTCGGCTCGTCATTGCTGTGACAGCAGCAGACGCTAAGGGTTTTATTTGGGCTGTTTTAGCTCGGATGCTATTAATCTCAGCCAGTGGCGCATCGACAATATGTTGGTAAATATCGCGGCCACCAAGGCTAACTTGCTTAACTAAGCTGAGCTTCTTGGCTGTTTGCTGCTGGATATCGATGTCTAAACGCTGCTGACTCGCACCTTGTTGCTGTGAAGTTTGACTCAGCAATAGCTGTGAACATTGGTTTTCACTCAATGTGGCTATGACGGCATGTTGAGGCGCAGCTGATTTACTCGGAAGTGCTAACAAACCATGTAATAAACTGGCGATTCCAGATGCAGCAAAGGTATGGCCAATACAAGATTGAGCAGTAGTGCTTAGGGACTGGCTAAACAACTGCGATAAGGCTTGCGAAGCCTTGATGCTTGACGTGTTTAAACAAGCAGGTGCTTGGTTTAATTCTACTAATTTAATATCCGTACTACTTAATCCAGTTTGAGTCAGCAAGGTATCAGCGATTGAGCCGATTTGTTCACTATAACCAAATTCAAGGCTTTCAATGGTGCCGTAACTGCCAGCAAAGCCAGATTCACTTGTACCTTCATCAGTCATATCTTGATCAGAAAGCGCGCCTAGGGCTTGATGAATCAAGTCCACATTGGAAGCGTTTGCTTTAGTAGCCTGCAATACGATAGCACCAGCACCTTCACCAATTGATAACGACTGACTTGCACTAGTATGAGCACTTAAGTGATCATTAGCACCCGCTTGAGCAAGCGAGGCTGTTTTAAGGACGATATTCTCAATGCTACCTGATAAGTCTACAGCAGCAATAATCACCGCATCTAAAGGCTCTTGGCGAG
Organism: Shewanella sp. 10N.286.48.B5; assembly: GCF_002874355.2. Classification (NCBI taxonomy): domain Bacteria; kingdom Pseudomonadati; phylum Pseudomonadota; class Gammaproteobacteria; order Alteromonadales; family Shewanellaceae; genus Shewanella; species Shewanella sp. 10N.286.48.B5. The sequence goes on along the minus strand of NZ_MCVG02000001.1, from coordinate 2,436,584 downwards.
ACTCCATCGCCAGTAGATTTTGCGCCACATCAATACAGCGGTTAACCGATTGCTCACCGGCAGAAATCGTGAAAGCAGGGCCATTGAAGTCCCAAAGTGATGAGATGCGCGATGCCATAATATTACCAATGAAACTGGTATATTGATTTAACTTCGCCGCATCTAACACGCTATCCATCGCAATGGTTTCAAGGGCTTGGTATTCAGACTCTGACAAGTTAACGCCATGAGCTTTAAGACTTGCCGCTATTTGCGTATGCAAGTTAACGCGTCCACGGAATTGATGTAATTCAAGCTCTGTTTCCATGGCGACTAGCACAGCAACCTTACTGCCAGATTCAAGCTTTGCGTCATGAATGGCTTCATCTGCGACTTTCATTAATAGCAATTGTTGCGAGATTAAGCGGTCATCTTCATTTGGCGGCACTTTGAAGCGCAAGAAGTCAAAATCAAACTGATTGATGTACGCACCTTTTGGCGCGGCTTCACCTTCAAGGTTGATCCCAAACTGTGATAATAATTCTGGGTGTTTATCTAAGCCTTTCCAACGTTTTTCTGGCAGGGCTGTAAACGCCGATTGTTTAGCGTCAATGGCTTTAGCAAAGGCATTAATACTTGATAGTGGCCCGAAATGAGCCGCCATACCGGTAATGTGCATTGGCGCTTGGGCATTGATTGTAGAAGCTTGAGTCGTAGAAGCATTAGTCTTCGAATCAATCGTTTGAGCTTTACCTTGATAAGACTCAATTAATAAATGCGCGTTACAACCACCAAATCCAAATACCGAGACTCCCGCATGGCGAGCATTATTCCCTGCCTTATCAGGCCAAGGCAGTACATCACTTGGCAAGTTAGTGTTACCAAAAGTACTGTTTGGTGAATTGATGGGTGCGCTGACATTGATACTCGGTGGTAACACGCCTTGGCGCATGGCAAAAATCATTTTCATGATCCCTGGCATACCGGCAGCCGTTAATAAGTGACCTAGATTTGATTTAGCCGAACCAATTAATGGCGTATTAGTGCCATTAAGCTTATCTTCAAAGAAGCGCTCCATTGAGGTCAGTTCAACTTTATCACCTAGTGGGGTTCCCGTTGCATGGCACTCAATCACTTCAATATTGGCAGGGCCAAAGCTTTCATCATGCATAGCCGCATCAGCATAAGCACGTTCAAAGGCTTTTACTTGGCCGTCGCTATTTGGGCTTAGTACAAATTGGCCTTTACCGTCATTAGATAGTCCAATACCGCTCACTAAAGCGTATATATGGTCACCATCACGCTCTGCATCTTCAAGACGTTTTAGCACTAATACGCCAGCACCTTCACCAGCAAACAGACCTTTAGAATTACTATCAAAAGGCGCTGAAATACCATGATCTGGGTAAGCGTGAAATATGGAAAAACCCATATTAATAAAGAATGGGTCGGCACCTGATACAGCGCCCGCTAACATCATGTCAGCTTTACCAGTATGTAAGTAATCACAGGCAAGTTTTAACGAGTAAACTGAACTAGCACAGGCTGCATCAAGGCTTAATTGCGCCGCGCCTAAACCCAGTGCATCAGCAACCAGTTTGGACGCGTTATGGGCAATGGCACCATTTGACAGTGATGCTGGGATTGGTTGTTGATTAAAGCCTTCACTATCAAATGATTGTAAATTGAAGTTGGGTTGCTGCAATTTATGCTGCAAGGCTTTTTCAACTGCGCTGTGATATAGCGGTACAAATAATTCATTTGATTTTGCTGTTGGGAACGACAAGGTTCCCATGACAATACCGGTGCGATTAAGCGTTAGATTGTGCTCAGCATTATTAATATCTACGCCGGCATCAACCAGTGCTTTACGGGCAGTATCGGTAGCCCATAAAAAGCTGTCGTCTAAGCCGCTAAATTGCTGCGCTGGAATTCGGTATCCTTCAGCATTGAAACTGAAGTTTTGAATGTAGCCGCCTTTGTCACAATAAAAACGGTCTGACTCACCTTGTACACCTTGATAATCGGCCGGATTAGCATTCAGTTTTTGACTGCTAATGGTGCTACGAGAATCTTTTTTATCCAGCAGGTTTTGCCAAAATTTAACCGGCGTGTCAGCGTCAGGATATTGGGTGGCTAAGCCGACGACTGCGATTTTAGGGACGCTGCCAGCGTTATTTTTATTAGCATCGCTAGAGGCAATATTTTTCATATTCGATTGAGAACTCAAGATTGTTCTCCTTCTAATTGTGGGGCTAAAGTAGCATCCGCTTGAAGATTGTTCACTTCAAACTTAAGTGTGCTAGCCAACAAATTCGCTAACCCTTGTGTAAGGCAGGTCAGCGAAACAGGTGCTTTGTGGCTGATAAGCTGGGCAATACATTTAAGCAGCGCAGTTTGATCGTCTCCACCTTTGGCATTGACGGCAATGGCTTGGCAAGGCTCTGAAACTGTAGGACTTGTGCGAGCAATTTTATCAATCAAGGTGGTTGTTTGGCGATCGGCGCCGATTTCAACAAAAAGTTTCGCGCCTAATTTACGTGCGTTGTTAACCAACTCAGTAAAGTTAAGCGGCTGACAAAAGGTGTCAGCGATTGAGGTTGCAATATCAAGGCTGCTGACATTAATCGGTTGTGAACTTGCTGCGCTGATAAATTTTATCTGTGCAGTTTGTTCAAGCTGCTCATTGTGGTGAAGCGCTTGTTGATAGAATTGAGCCACTTCGCGATGAATTAGCATGGCTGGCGCAGTATGCATTGCGGTCACGCGATTTGCTGCAATGCCGCGTTTGCCGATTTGTTTTAGCAGCGCTTTACAACTGGCTTCACATCCTGCCAGCACGCAAGTATCACCTTGAATGATAGCGAGATAACAACGAGGATATTGGGTTAAAACCGCTTCAATATCGGCTGGGGTTGCTCTAACCACAAAACTATTCCACACGATATCGTCGCTTTGATTCAACTGCCATGCCTGGCGCACACAATCTAAACGACCTGAAATATCGGTAGTAAAAATAGTACTGGTTTGCGTCGCCTCAATCATACTGTGGGGTTGCTTCCAAATACCAAGACTTGCCCACATCGCCGCTTCGCCCATGGAGTAACCCATGGCAAAGTTAGGTTTTACATTAAAATATTCGCTAAGCACTTTGGTTAAGATATAACTTGCACCAACACCTGCAATTGCAAGCTCACCCAAACTCATATCAGTGACTTTAGCGTTATCAGCATAAATGCTATCCGCCTGAAGCATGGCTTTTACATCACCATCACGCTCTAACTGAGCATATAAGTCAGGGAAGAAGCGTGGCAGTTGACTGAACATCTGTGGGTATACTGTGCCGACACCCGGGTAGACGAAACAAAGACCATTCGTGCCCAATGGCTCATTGGCCGTGAGTATCAAACAGCTACCTGATGGGGTCTTGTATTCAACTTCCGATGGCGAGCTTGCTAATGTATCTGAAGTACTTAGCATCGCCAACATGGTTTCAATCTCGCTGCATGCAGTTTCAATTGAATTGCCCATGATCACCGCAGCTTTACCTGCTTGGTGATCAAACTGGTTTAGATTGTTCAACATCAGTGCTAACAGCGTGCTGTGGTTAACATTGATTGCTGCACTGGTATTTGTATTAATAATAGCGTTTAACTGGCTTTGTAACTGCGTTAGTTGCTGCTGTATACCTGAGACTGTGCTGGCAGATATTGGGAAAAACAACCTAGTGTTATCCAGTAATGAGCTTGCCTGAGCAAGTTCAGTTCCCTGAACGAATACCACTGCGTGTTGCATTTCGGCTTCAATAAAATTGAAACTGGCTACACGGCTTTGGTGCATTTCACTAAACCAATACTGTTTATTCGTACTGTTATTCTTACTGTCATTCGTTGTTGGCAAGCTACGAGTCGCAAGGTGGCCAATCAACTGAATCAGTTCAAAAAACTTATCTTTATAGCTAGTGCAATGAGTCGCATCGATTTGAGTTGGGCTAACATGAGCCCGTTTGGCTTGCGTTAGTGCTTGTTGCACGGCATCTGATAACTCGTGGCCTTCACCCATACCGGTTAAATAGGCATGGGGATGACATCGATGTTTTGCTGCAACAATGGCTGGCATCATTAACAGGCGGTATGGCAAAGCTGGATGGCTTAGCAATACCGTTTGTTGTTGCTCAATACGTTCAATCGCTTGAGCTAAATAGTCGCGAAAACTCATGTTTAAGTTTGTGGCGGTATTTGATGTGCCATCTAATGACGACACATCAATTTCAAGCGGGATGGCTGTCGCGCCTAATGTTTCAGCCAATGAACAAGGTTTGATAGCAGCAAATGCATTGTTATTTGTATGCAAGGAACCATTAGCTCCATTAGCAGCTTGCGCCAATGATGCAGCATCATTGGCAATCAGTTTTAAGGCGATGCGCATGCTTTTTACTGATGCAACTTTTGTTGGCTCAGGCTTTGACATCACAGAAGTTGATTGATTGCTCACACCGACTCCTGCAAATCAGCAAGTGCTTTAGCCGGGGCTAAAAAAGCCTCATTCAAGCTTTTGCTAATGGTTGTTTTTGCCGCTGTCATGGTGCAACTTAAGCGACCATCTTCATGGTAAAGCGCAATGTCAGCAGTCAAAGAGCGACTAGTACTTTTTACGACATTAAGCACTAAATAACCTTGGTCATTTGATGCAAATGGCGCATAAGTGGTTAGCTCACCAATGGTTGATGGCAAACTTGCTGCGTCATGCTTTATTCGCGCCCACACTAGCATTGCTTGTAGCAGTAGATCTTCTGCAAATGCCTGACTACCACCGATTTCAAGTTGCGCTTCAAAACCTAAACAATCAGTTTGTTCAATTTCTGGTAAGGTCACTTTACAAATAAGCTGGCTATCATTTGCAACCAATACTTGCTTGATCCCTTGTAAACGTGGGCCATGAAATAAGCTGCCGTTTGAATAAAGTTCACTGTCAGTACTAATGGCCTTGTTGTTTTTAACCTTATCAATGATTGACGCTAACTGAGCCATTTTATCGGTTGCTGTAGTGGCAACTTCATTAAGTAATGCACTGTTGACGATTAAGTTCGCTTGGTATTGCGGTCTTAATAACGCGTTAGCATCACTGTTACCGTCAAGTACCCGGCTAGAAATCAATGCTTTTAAGCCTTCAGCGGTTTCAGTTAACTGCAGAGTTAACTCTTGTGGCTGGGCCGACTCAAAAATAATGCCTTTAAGTAACTTATAATCTTTGGTGCTTACAGGTAAACCACATAGCTTTTGCGCTGTTTCACGCATCCATTGTATGGCGCACACTGTCGGCAGTACTGGATTACCCGCGATGCAATGATCTTCAATGAAGGGCATTGCAACCGGATTAAGTACTCTTACAACAGATAAGCTGCGAGGCTTATCTGCTGCAGTTGCACTGTTAGATACAGTATTTAAAAAAGATAATGTCAGCGAACTCTCAGCATTTAGCGCAGAGTCCGCATTAAGCTTTTTTACAGCTGAACCAGTTGCTTGTGCTGAAGAATCTGAACCTTGCATGCTCGAACCAATCAGCATTTGAACACCGGTTTCAGATAACAGACTGTGGGCAAATAAGTTTGCGCCTTTGTCTAACGGAATAACGTAAACGCCACGTTCAACAAACATCTTCTTCAATGCTGAGCTGACCATTCCGCCATCCCAAGGGCCCCAGTTAAAGCTCATTACTTTGGCTTGCGGATAGTTATTGGCAAGTTGTAATGCGGTTTTATTGAGGATCTCATTGGACATTGAATAGTCACTTTGTCCGGTGTTGCCGTAGAAACCAGCAGCAGATGAAAACATAGCAACCAGCTTTAATTTACTGGCATCAATGGCATTAATGATACCTGCAAAGCCGGTGACTTTAGTGCCGTATACACGACCTAATTCAGCTAAGGTTTTGTCTTGGATATGCTTATCAGCCAATACACCTGCGCCATGAATGATGCCGGTAATTGATTTGAAAGCTGAAAGCGATTGCTTAATGGCATCATCTGAACTGACATCCATACTGATATATTCAGCACTTGCGCCCACTTCTGTGAATGCTGCTAAGGCGCGGTCAATTTCTAAACTACTGGTAATTGGCCATACTAACGCGTCAATTTGTTTTGGCGTTGGCTTGTTACCTTGAGATTGAATAAAACCAATTGCAGCCGCTTTTAATTCTTTAGCTTGTTTGCCTTGCGCCCATGTTGGCAAGTTTGCCCCAAGGTGTTGGCTACGGCCGGCAAGGATAAAGTGAGACTTTGTCTGTTTAGCAAGTGTAAGCGCACATTCAAATGTAACCCCCTTAGCACCGCCTGTGACTAACACAGTATCATTGCTATCAAGGGTAGTAGTTTGATAGCGCGTTTTCGCGGTTGTGGTCGCTGTTAATGTATGACGGCCTTCGCTACTAATACCTACCTCAACAATCTGATTGGCAGAATTAACATCAAATAACTCAGCAATAACGGCATCAGCAAGGTCCACAGCTTCAAAGCTTGGGGCGATATCTAATGCTCGACAAAACACTGTTGGCCATTCATGGCTAAGGGTTTTACTTAGACCTGAAAGCGCTGCTTGATTTAACTCTGCAGTGGCGAGTTCATTACTGTTTAAGTAACCAAAACCACCATCAATACGACTAACCGTCATAAAGCTTACACGTTCAGTTTTTGCTAATTCGGTAAAGCTTTTCTGCAGGTGCTTAGCCATTAAAAAAGCTTGTTCAACAGCAACAAAACCTGCATCACTTAGCGGCATGACATTGTTCGCAGTGGCAAGTTGTGGTTGTAGGTGAACAAAGCCAGCCACTTTATGGGCTTTACTGATTTGTGCAATGACATCACTAATCGCGTCATCATTTACAGCCGTTAGGTTGTAACTTTTGATATCACTGCTTAGCGGTGATTGTGCGCTAGTGACTGATTCTGGACTACGAATAACGACGACGGTTAGGCCTGTTGCGGTGAGTTTTTCTGCGAGAACGCCTGCGTTATGACCATCATCATTGATGACGATACACGCGTCTTTTGAAAAACCATCAACTAACTTATCCGCCGCTGGTAGCTTTTTTAGCGCGACTTCCTGATGTGGAGGTAAGTCAGTTGCTAAATCAGATACCGTTGTCGTTGTCGTGTTGGAAACTACATCAGCTGATAGCTTGCTGTTTATAGCGCCTGTGGCGAGTTTAGAGTTCATATAAGATACGATTTCACCAAGAGTGCGACACTCTGCTAAATCTTCTGGGTTAAGCTCCGGCAAGCCTGGTAGCTCGTCTTGTACCGTACCAAGAATCTCTACGCGCTTGATAGAATCGATACCCAGATCTGCTTCCATGTCCATGCTAAGTTCTAGCATTTCAGTTGGGTAACCAGTTTTGTCAGCAACCACTGACATCATGGTGCTTTGTACTTGTTCTGCACTTAAACCAGAAGCGACAGGTGCCACTTGAGCTGCAGTTGCTGACGCAGTAGCAGAACCAACTGGTAACTTAGAGTTCATATAAGAAACGATTTCACCAAGGGTACGGCACTCAGCTAAATCTTCTGGGTTAAGCTCAGGTAAGCCTGGTAGCTCATCTTGAACAGTCCCTAAAATTTCTACACGTTTGATTGAGTCGATGCCTAAGTCTGCTTCCATATCCATGCTAAGTTCTAGCATTTCTGTTGGGTAACCAGTCTTCTCTGCAACAACTGACATCATAGTGCTTTGAATTTGTTGGGCGCTCAAGGCTGTCTCAGCGGATAAACCAGAAGCTACAGCAGCGGCAGAAATCGCTGGTGATTCAGAGCTCATAGCGCCTGCGGCTGGCAGTTTAGAGCCTTCAGCGGGTAACTTAGAGTTCATATAAGAAACGATTTCGCCAAGGGTACGACACTCAGCTAGATCTTCTGGGTTAAGTTCAGGTAAGCCCGGTAGTTCATCTTGTACTGTGCCTAAAATCTCAACACGTTTGATCGAATCAATACCTAAATCCGCTTCCATATCCATGCTAAGTTCTAGCATTTCTGTTGGGTAACCGGTTTTTTCGGCAACCACTGCTAGCATGGTATTCAATACAGTTTCAGCCGATAAACCTGAAACGACATTAGAAGCAACTGGCGCAACTGAAGCTGTAACGGCTCCAGCGGCAGGCAGTTTAGAGTTCATGTAAGATACGATTTCGCCAAGAGTACGACACTCAGCTAAATCTTCAGGGTTAAGTTCAGGTAAGCCTGGTAGCTCATCCTGTACAGTGCCTAAAATCTCAACACGTTTGATTGAATCAATACCTAAATCCGCTTCCATATCCATGCTAAGTTCTAGCATTTCAGTTGGGTAACCGGTTTTTTCAGCAACCACTGCTAGCATGGTATTCAATACTGTTTCAGCCGATAAACCTGAAACTACAGCAGAAGCAACTGGCGCAGCTGCAGCTGTAACGTTTCCTTCCGCTGGTAGCTTAGAGCCTTCCGCTGGTAGCTTAGAGCCTTCAGCGGGTAACTTAGAGCCTTCAGCGGGTAACTTAGAGTTCATAGCGCCCGCGGCGGGCAGTTTGCTGTTCATGTAAGCTACGATTTCGCCAAGGGTACGACACTCAGCTAAATCTTCTGGGCTAAGCTCTGGTAAACCAGGTAGCTCATCTTGTACCGTGCCTAAGATTTCAACACGCTTGATTGAATCGATACCTAAATCCGCTTCCATATCCATGCCAAGTTCTAGCATTTCAGTTGGGTAGCCAGTTTTTTCAGCAACCACTTCGAGCATGGTATTCAATACGGTTTCAGCAGATAAACCTGAAGCTACTGGTGCGGCTTGAGCTACTGAAATTGCTGGTGGCGCAGAGTTCATAGCGCCCGCGGCGGGCAGTTTGCTGTTCATATAAGCTACGATTTCGCCAAGGGTACGACACTCAGCTAAATCTTCTGGGCTAAGCTCTGGTAAACCAGGTAGCTCATCTTGTACCGTGCCTAAGATTTCAACACGCTTGATTGAATCGATACCTAAATCCGCCTCCATATCCATGCCAAGTTCTAGCATTTCAGTGGGGTAGCCAGTTTTTTCAGCAACCACTTCTAACATAGTGTTCAAGACTGTTTCTGCTGATAAACCAGCAGGCATTAATTGCACTGGAGCTGCTGACGCTGAAATAGGTTCTGCAGTAACGGTTCTTGCTGGTGCTAATGGGGCTGTTACTTTTGCTGCAGGCTCTTGTGCTATCTGTGATTGTGTTACCGGAGCTTTTGCTACTGGCGCTGCAACAGGCGCAGGTACTTGAGTTGGCGTTTGAACTGTCGCTGTTGCTGCAACAGCCTGAGTCATTGCTGGAGCTGCTGTTGTTGCTACTGTCTGCGGCTGAACTGGCAGCGAAGTGCCTGTTAGCATAGCAAGGGCAGACTGGCTTGATTGTGCTTGCTGCTCAAGGAACAATGTATGGCTTTGTAGTGTTTGTGCTTGATGCTGGTGGAATAGCTCCATTGAGCGCTGTAAGCTCTCAGGAATAGCGAGTCCTGCCGCAACCATTTTGCTTTGCTCTGTCATCAGGTGAGTAAAGGTATCACCGTATTGTTGAGGAATAGCCAAGAACTGCTGATGTAAGTTTGCAGCTTGTTGCTGGGCATTGAAAAATGCTTCTAAGCTACCAGTTCCTGCAGCAGGTTGCGCTAGTGCATTGCCAGCTTCAGGCGCAGTGGTTACTGTATTGCTAACAGCTGGTGCGTTGGCATTGGCTGAGGCCACTTCAATATATTCAGTTTTTATCACTTCTTTTTCCACAATCTTTTCTACGATTTTCTCAACTGGCTTTTCAACAATCTTCTCAACGATGGTTTCAACCACTTGTGATGTTACTTGACCTGTCGCCAATGATTTTTCCATTTTTGCAAGGGTTGGCGCGCTAATATGGTTCGATGCATTCAGTTTGACGTTCATGCCTTTAGGTTTAGCAGGCGCTGCAATGTCAGCTTGGTATGGATCAATTTCAGTCAATGGTGCGCCCAATACACTTAACTGTATTGCTGCAATGCGAAGCTGGGTATCACTATTACCTTTAGGATTCGGGTTTATGCTGACAACAGAAACTGACTCAGCTTTATCGCCCAAGGTGGCTTGTACCAGTTTTTGCAGAATGTTCTTAGGACCAAATTCAACAAATACCCGTGCACCCGCGTCATACATATTATTTAGCTGATCAGTAAAGCGCACTGATTGCAGCATATGTTGCTTGAATGCCGCTTTAATTGATTTAGCATCTGTTGGGTGTTGCTCACCGCTAGCATTTGAGAACAAGGCCACTTTACTTGCGCTAAATTTGGCTTTATCGATCGCTTTAGCAAATGGCTTTTGTGCATGACCCACAAGCGGAGTATGGAAGGCGCCAGATACTGGCAGTGCAATTGCTTTAAAGCCTAATGCGCTAATGGCTTTAGCCGCAGCTGCGCAACTTTCAGTAGGACCTGCAATAACAAGCTGAGTCGCTGAGTTGTAGTTAGCCACTTTTACGCCATCAAAATCACTAATGCAGCTTTCTAATTTTGCGATATTTTCAGCATTGGCCGCGTCAGCATCATTTGCTGGCAAGATAATGGCGTACATGGTGCCTTTATCAAGTGCATTACCGTCTTTATCAACAGCAGATGCTGCCATTGACTCGCCGCGTGCAAAAGATAATTGGTAGTAGTCATCATTAGAGATAACACCCGCTGCACATAATGCAGAAAGCTCACCAAAGCTGTGACCCGCAAACATGTCAGCAGCAAATCCTGCTTGAGTGAATAACTGGTATTGACTCATGCTGACGACACCAATGGCGCTTTGGGCGTTATCAGTGCTCGTCAGTAACGCTGCTTGAGCCTCTTTACCTGCTTTTTCAAATGCAGGGATTGGAAATAATACTTGTGAAAGCGGCGTTTTGTTAAAGCTAGCGAAGACTTTATCAGCCTTGTTAAGCTGCTGACGCATTTCTGGGAAATGACAAGCGACTTCAATACCCATGTTTAAGTATTGAGAACCTTGACCTGCAAATAACGCAGCGACTTTTGGACTATTAGCAGACTTGCTAGCTTTAGCAGCAGTTATCAATGCTGCAGAGCGGTAGCTAGTGCCAGACGGCAATTGCCAAGCATCACTGTTTTGGCTTTCAAGCTGTTTTAATGCCAATTGTAATTGAGCCGTTAGCTCTGCTAAATTCGCAGCAACTAAGCCTAAACGTGGCGCGTTTACATCTAATGTTCTAACGGCATATTGCTTAGCAATGCGGGTAAGTTCAGCTTGAGCAATACTGGTGTTGTCAGTATCAGTTAGCTTAGCGATGGCAGCGATTAACGTGCTAACTTCAGTTTGAAGTGCCGCTTTATTATCGGCGCTAATTAACACACTTTGAGGTACTTGGCGTTGACGGTATTTCGCATCACGAGCATGTTCTGCTGTGTATTCTTCAAGCACCATATGGAAGTTAGTACCGCCGAAACCAAATGAGCTAATACCAGCACGACGCGGGGTGCCATCAGGGCGCGGCATCCAAGGGCGGGTTTCGGTATTTAAGAAAAACGGCGAATCTTCAACATTTAGTTTGGGATTAGGCTTAGACACGTTTATGGTTGGTGGCAGCACTTTATGATGCAGGGCTAGGGCTGCTTTAATAACACCTGCCGTGCCAGCTGTTGACTTAGTGTGACCCACTTGAGACTTAACTGAACCTAAAGCAATGTGTTGTTTAGTGTCATTAAACTCGCCAAAAACGGACTTAAGACCGTTAAATTCAGCTACGTCACCTGCAGCAGTACCTGTACCATGTGCTTCAATTAAACCAACAGTGTGAGGCTCAAAACCGGCATCATCATAAGCTCGTTTTAATGCTTTTGCTTGGCCTTCTGGGCGTGGCGCATAAATTGATTTAAATTTACCATCTGATGACGCGCCCACACCTTTAATAACAGAGTAGATTCTATCGCCATCACGTTCAGCATCTTCAAGACGCTTCAGCGCCACCATGCCGATACCTTCACCGATCATCATACCTTTTGAATCGATATCAAATGGTTGAATGGTTTCGTTAGTGGTAAATGCAGGCGTTTTAGAGAAACTCATATACATAGAAGGTGAGTTATCAGTACACACACCACCGGTGATCATCATTTCACTGCGGCCTTCAACCAGCTCTGTTAATGCCATACGCATAGCGGCTAGTGAGCCTGCACATGCTGCATCAACCACACAGTTCATGCCACCTAAATCAAAGCGGTTAGCAATACGACCAGCGATAACATTACCTAAAGACCCCGGGAATGAGTTTTCTTCCCAGTGAACATATTGGTCTTGGAATTTCTTGATCAGCATATCGCTGTCTGCATCACTTAAGCCGCTACTTTTAAATACCTTTTTAAGTACAGGATATTGTAGGCGCGCAGTTAGGCTAGCATTGATTTTTTGACCGCCGCCCACGCCGAGCGTAATACCGATTTTATCGGTGTCATATTCAGGTGTTACACCCGCATCGGCAAGCACCTCTTTGGCGATAACCAATGATAATAATTGTGAGGTGTCAGTGAGCTCTAGGATATTTGGCGGTAGGCCAAACTCCATAGGGTTAAAGTCAACGTCAGGGATAAAACCACCGCGCTTACAGTAACTTTTATCTGGGGTTGTTTTGTCTGCATCGAAGTAATCTTCAGGGCGCCAGTGCGACTTAGGTACTTCAGTAATGGCATCAATTTTTTCACTGATTAAGTCCCAAAACTTATTCAAGTAACGCGAATTAGCAAAGATACTTGCCATGCCGACAATGGCGATAGGCATATCTTTAAGACGCTTATTGAGTCGTTTGTCTTCAACTAACTCTTGTGGGGTCGGTTCTTGGCTCATTTTGAGTCTCCGTTGTTCAGTCTATCCATAGCTGAATTATTTGTAGAGTGTGCTGCTTCCGAAGCATGCATGGTTTTAGCGCCCGGGAAGCGAGCTAAAAAAGTGTGGTAATTTTTTACGAGTAATTTTCTTAAATGAAACGGGCCGTGCTTTAACACATAAGCGATATAGCGATTAGTCGCTTGGGTATGGCTGTCTTGATAGATGTCGAGATAAACCCAGTCAGTTGCGAAATCAACACCCAGTAAAATCGAGTAACTTTCTTTATCCGTTAATTGTGGTGGAATCGTCAGTGACACCACTTGCACCACATTGTCTTGAGTGGCTTCAGGTAAGGATAAGGTTTTGGCTAAGGTTTCTGGGTTCAAAGTATAAGTGGCGACATCAGTGCCTTGAACAATAGGTAACTGGTTGAAATAGCGCTCGGGCACATAGGGGCTTTCGAATTCATCAAGCTTTGATACCCCGTAGCGTTTTAAGCAGCGGGCAAGCCCTGAGCGAGAGACATCCTTATTAATAAACTGCTGGGTTACCTTAAGCAGTCTGTCCAACGGCATTTTTAATTGGTAGCGCAAACCGATCACCACATACTCTTCCATTGGCGACAATGTGGTTTTGAGGTGATGTGGCGTGGTGGGGGTATCGCTGACAGAATCACGCTTACGCCACTTTCTCACGGTGGCCTCTGAAATATTGAGGATTTTAGCTAATTGGCTCACGCTAAAGTCAGACGTTTGAATGAACTGACGCATTTCAGGGGTGGTGGTGGCATTACGGTGACGCACCACTGGCGTGCTAGTGTCTGCCGTCACTGATTTCTTTATCGCAGCTTTTGCGCTTGGCTCTGCTGTCATTTATATAATGCTACTGTCATTAAGGCTTAACCTTGGTCTGTATTTTTGCAATACAATCTGTTGGGACTAGTAAAGATGAACAATAGTTAATCTTCATAATCATCGTTTTAGCACAATCGAGCAAGCAGAGTACCTGAGGTTTCGGGTCGATACAATCACCCGAGACTGATTATTCACAGATCAGACCATAACTAGCGAGCAGTTGTAAGCTCAAATGAGTATTTGTTATGAAATTTAATTGGTGAGTTAAAGCCTGATCTAGGTCAACTTTTAATCATAGTTACAGTTCTATACTGAATTTAAATAGCGCTAGGCACTTGCTTTAAATGACATGAATTATCTCACTTGATTTGCAAGGCGGACAGGCTCTTAAAAGGTGAACAGCAAGGTTTCACTGACTAATCAGTTAATCCTGTCGGCATACTTTTACTGAGATTGAGTTATTACAGCTAAACATGTGAAGCTAACAGTGCTTAAAGCGAAATGGATTGATTAACTATGTGATAAAGGGAGGCCACAATGGCTGATTTCACCACTGAGCAAATCCGTAATTTGGCTGTAATGGGTCACACCAACGCAGGCAAATCTTCTTTACTCGAAGCATTACTGTTTAGCGCCAATGCAATAACCTTAAAAGGCAGGGTCGACAAGGGCACAAATCATGCCGATTTCACTGCCCAAGAAAAAGCCCACCACCACAGCCTAGAACCTTCCTTTCTTAATTTTGACTTCCAAAACCACCATTTAAACGTTATTGATACTCCAGGTTTACCTGATTTTATTGGCAGAGCATTATTGCCTCTTTCTGCCGTTGAATCGGTATTATTGGTGGTCAATGCCAGCACTGGGATTGAATCGGTAACCAAAAGAGCCTTTGAAGCAGCCCGAGCGCAGGGCAAAGCAGTGATCATTGCCATTAACCACTTAGATGGCAACGAAGCTTTAGTTGCTGAATTGCTGACTGATATCCAGCAGCAATTTGGTCATCGCTGCTTACCCGTTAATCTCCCCAATGAAATGGCTAATGATGTGGTGGATTGTTATCTGCATTGCGATCTAAAAGCGAAAACCTTATTCAGCGATGTGGAAACTGCCCGTGATGAACTCATTGATACCGTGCTTGAAGAAGATGAGCGGTTAATGGAGCTGTATTTAGAGCAAGGTGATTCATTAACCCCAGAGCAATTGCATGCGCCGCTAGAAGCCGCATTGCGAATGGGTCATTTAGTACCAGTATGTTTTACCAGTGCAGAACAAGACATTGGTATTAGCTCGTTACTGGAAATGCTGACTAAGTTGATGCCAAGCCCTCTTGAAGCTAATCCGCCGCAATTTATCAAAGGCTTTACTGAAAATGCCACCCCTATTGATGTTAGCCAAAAAGCTGATGACCATGTATTAGCCCATATCTTTAGAGTGTCAATCGATCCATTTTTAGGCCGCATGGGCGTTTTTCGTTTATACCAAGGCACCATAGAAGTGGGCATGAAACTGTTTATCGGTCATAGCCGTAAACCCTTTAAAGTGACTAACATTCTTAAGTTACAAGGGGACCAGCATAGTAACGTCAATCAGGCTATCCCGGGTGATATCTGCGCCATTGCTAAAATTGATGAGTTAGAAGTTGGCGCTGTGCTGCATGACAGCCATGATGAAGATGAATTTCATTTACCTGAGCTGGTATTGCCGCAACCTATTTTTGGCTTGGCCGTGTCTGCAAAGCGCCGCGGTGATGAACAAAAAATATCGGAAGTGCTACATAAGTTAGTGGCAGAAGACCCAAGCTTACAGATTACCCGTAATGAGGCAGAAGGACAAACTGTGCTGCAAGGCCAAGGTGATTTACATCTGCAAATTGCATTAGAAAAAGCGCAAACGCTGTTTAATGTTGATATGGACACTGACACTCCAGCCATTGCTTATCGTGAAACCATAATGGGTGAGGCGAGCTTTAGATATCGTCATAAGAAGCAATCCGGTGGCTCTGGCCAATTTGGAGAAGTAGAGCTTAAAGTTGAGCCCCTTGAGCGTGGTCAAGGTTTTGAGTTTGTCAGCAAAGTGGTCGGGGGCTCGGTACCCACTCAATATATTCCCGCGGTTGAAAAGGGAATTAAAGAAGCTATGACAGCTGGTGAGCTTGGTGGGTTTCCGATGCAAGACATCAAAGTTACTGTATTAGATGGCAAACATCACAGTGTGGACTCTAAAGAGATTGCCTTTGTGATGGCGGGTAAAAAAGCCTTTATGGAAGCCGTTAAACTTGCTCAGCCAGTGGTTTTAGAGCCTATCGTTGAAATGAATATTTGTGTTGCTCAGCAACATGTGGGCGATATCACCGCCGATATCAGTAGCGAGCGAGGTATGGTGTGCGGCACACAAGCCGATAGCTCTGGCATGGTTACAGTTGAAGTCGAAGTGCCCTTGGCTAATGTCAGTGACTATTCTACTAGACTAAAATCGATGACGGGTGGTGACGGTCAGTTCTCGATGAGCTTTAGTCGCTATGACGTACAACCTCAGCAAGCGGCAAAGACCACCGCGATGGCTTAATCGACAAGGGTTCACTATGAGTAGTTAATCGTTGCCAACGGCAATAAACGGGTCTTAATCGCAAGCTAATAGGATTAAAACGGCAGGGGCTGTAATGTTCCAGCCGTTTTTATTTATTTGGCGTATTACACAGACTATAAATTCAGTTAGAAACAAGCGACAATGGCTTTTTGTTTTACTATTGAGTTGATTTTGAATTCTGACACCAAGATAAATCTATTTTTCTGTCCGCTTACCACGGCAGTATTGGATCAAGAAACCACCTCATTGGTGTCATCTTGGTTGCCTGCAGATGAAACCCAAAAAGTGAATCGCTATATTCAACAATCAGCCCGTGAAAAAGGCTTAATGGTTAGAGGTTACTTGCGGGCTTTGTTGTCGCGTTTTGCCGATATAAAGCCCAATGAATGGGTATTTGAATATGGCGAAAAAGGCAAACCGCGTTTAACTGATCTGCAATTTCAGCAAACGGGTTTAGGTTTCAACATCAGTCACAGTGGTGACTGGTTATTGGTGGCTATTTATCAAACTAATGCCCCAATGCAAGCGTTTGAGCTGGGGGCGGATATTGAGCGGCGCCGTGATAGCACCAATATTCATTCGATATTAAATCATTACTTTTCTGAACCTGAAGCGGCAGCTTTATTAGCTTTACCAGCAGTGGAGCATAGGGAACGTTTCTTTGATTTATGGACCTTAAAAGAGTCTTACATTAAGGCCAAAGGCTTAGGCTTAGCTTTATCGCTTAAATCATTCGCATTTGATTTTCAATCGGCTGAAAAAAGCGAGCTTAAGCTGAATAAAGGCGCTGTCATACCTTTACAATTCAATGTCTCTTTGCGGCTGATAAATGATGACAAAGAGCGCTTTGAGATTGAAAACCAATGGCATTGTAGTTTAGGTAAGCTTAATGAGAGCTATCGGTTTGCCATTAGCTTTTATAGTGGATGTGTTGCGAACGAGCCTGAATATAACGCTGAAGTAATAGATTGGGCTGAGCTTATTATTGATTCTCATTAAGTTGCCTTAAAGGCATGCCTAAATTGATCGTTAGCTAAGTCGGTTTACCTGCAGATCAAAAAAGGCACTAAAAAGTGCCTTTTAAGTTGTAATATCATTTTTGAAATTACTGTCTCGCTAAACGATGTGTCTCAGGCGGCTGCTCAAAATCACTTCTAAATGGATTAATATCTAAACCTCCACGGCGAGTATAACGGGCATAAACCGTTAATTTAGAACATTGGCAATAACGTTTTAAGTCAGTAAAAATACGCTCAACACATTGCTCGTGAAATTCATTGTGTTGACGGAATGAAATCAAATAACGCAGTAACTTCTCTCGATCGATTTTAGGACCTTGGTAGCGGATCATCACGCTACCCCAATCAGGCTGAGAGGTAATTAAACAATTCGACTTTAGCAAGTTGGATGTAAGTGTCTCAGCAACATGTTTCTCTTCAGTGCTGTCTTCAAGGTACTCAGGTTTAAATTGATAATCATCAACTTCAATATCAAGTTCATCAATACAGTTACCCGGTAACTCGACAATGCGCTGGGTATTAAAATGTTTTGGCTCGATGATTTTTACCGTGACCTCGCCATTGGCACAGCGGCTAAGATCTTGTTGTAAAGTTTGTTGTACTAGTTCAACACTGTCAAAGCGGGTTTGATTAAAGCTATTTAAATAAAGCTTAAATGACTTCGATTCAATTAAGTTATCACTTTCGATGGCAAGGTAAACTTCAATGATGGCTACCATAGGCTTGCCTTTGGCATTAAGCCAAGATAGTTCATAGCCAGTCCAAATATCAGCACCTTGAAAAGGTAACTCAGCCGTTAATGCAATGGCATCTCTATTTAGCTTACGAGGAACCCCTTGCAGCAATGATGCATCATATTCAGCTTGATATTGCGTCGCTTGACCTAAAGTTAAACCTTTAAGTGCTTCAGCATCACTATAGGGATCGTGATTGTGTGTCATCTAGTGTGTTTCCGTGTCAAAATAGGCCTTTATTATAATACCAATTTATATAATTAGGTAATCACTGTACGTGACAAATACACCAATCTATTTGGTCACAAACAATATTGGAGCATCTTAAGTGTCTTGTTCAACATCATTGGATCAATTTTCTAACCGTTATATTCAAGCTTACCAAGATACCTTAGGGGAATTACCGCGATTTTACCCAATGGGTCAAGGGTCTAGTTGTATTGAGGGCCAGTATGATCTTGAATCTGATGAAGCGGTATTTTGGCAGACTGTTAAGCGTAAAAGCACCGCAGACTTTAGTAATGTCGAACATGCTTTAGAGCTTAAGCTGCATGATGATATCAATGATTTTTACGGCCACTTCTTTTCAGCATCACTGTATTTTGATTCAAACTGGGGTGAAGGCGAATTACTGCAAGTTTGGAATCAGCAAGACTTTGAATCTTTGCAGCAAAATATCATTGGCCATTTGATGATGAAGAAAAAACTCAAACAAGCACCAACCTGGTTTATCGGTGTATTGGGTGATGGCGATAACATGCTAACGGTTGATAATGAAGATGGCAGTGTGTGGATTGAAGTGCCAGGCAATAAGCCCCATGAAAAGCTTGCTAATAGCCTAGCTGGGTTTATCGATAGCCTAACGCCAAGAGTCACACCAGCAATTGAACCTGTAGAAGAAGATCATGGCCATGTGCCACATCCGGGGATTTGGCAGCGAATGAAAATGATGTGGAATGACTTATTGAGACGAAAGTCATAGATCAACGTTATTAATTTGCGATAAACCAAAAAGCCTGACTTATAGATTAATTAAGTCAGGCTTTTTGTTGAAAAGAAGGTTAATGATGCAGCTGTTCTGATCGATGTTAGATACTTCAGAACAATAACGTTTGAAATTATTACTGATGATCCCATGAGATATTCGACACAATTCTGCATGGCTCACATCTGAAGTGAAACATATCCAATAATGGCTCATCCAATAACCACTGTTTCGATCCACAGCGTGGACAGGCTCGTTCTTTTTCAGACTGTAAACTTTCACCACCAACGCGATAAAGATAATAATAAGTCGGAATTTTGGTAATAAATTCAATTCTGCCGCGGATATCCCAGCCTCGTCTAAATAAATCACTTTTATGACTGGTCAGTTCTTCTAATGCTGCAAATTCAGCTTTGGTTGCCGCCGCCATTTGCAGTTCATCACAAGCTTGCCACTCTGTTTGCCAGCGAATAACTCGCTTATGGTCGCCATTAAAGCTTGCTGGAGTTTGATATAGCGGAATAGGGAGAAGGTTGTCGCCACTTCTTAATGGTGAGCACATATGTACATAGCTGGTGTAAAGCACCTGCCAGCTGGGAGTGCCGACATTACTTTGCTCTGAATTGATATCTTGGCCGATAAACTTTTCACGTGGCGCCAATAACTTTGCTTCAGTTAGCATAGTTAATGCTTGCTTGACCCATGGGCTGTTGTTACGGGCTGATAAACTGTTTTTTTCAGGTATTAATAGCCTGACTTTAAACTCACCTTCATTAAATGCGATAGCAAATTCTCGTCCTAATACTTGGCCATTGGCTCTGAGTGCTTCTAGAAAGTTATTAATGGCTTTTTCTGCCGCAGTGATAGTGGTATCGGCGAAACATTCAAATCTGAGTTCAGTGACAAACATGGTTTTCCGTTTTTAGCTGGTTAAATGTATTGAGGATGTGGTGCTTAACTTTCTAATTGTACAATTCGTTTTTCAAGTGCTGCTATCTTTAGGGCAAATTCACTTTCGACAGCGTCAAATTTAGCCTGCCATTTTTGTTCTAGCGCCGTTAATGGGTCTTGAGCCGTTTCAGTATTAGCTGGCTGTATCATGGCTGCTAAATCGGGTAAGTCTTGCCATTGCTCTTTGGGGATGGCTTTAAATTGCTGCAACCCCTGAATAAGGGTTGGCATGGCTATCCGCGTACCTAATTTACCTTTTATTAACGCTAATGTTGGCGTATGACCTGCTACAGCAATGGATTTTGCCGCCGCAAGGACTTGTTCAATTGGACTCATAATTAGTGAAAATCCTTAAATATTGGTAGTGAAATTACTCAAAAAGTGAGACTTGGTTTTAAATGATGAATAAAATCAAGGGTTTAGCTTTTGGCACACTTTTAGCTTAATCAGTATTGAGAACAGTATAACTTACTCTGAAAAACAGTTTCAGTAGAAATTACATTAGAACCATTTGAAAGGGACGTATTATGAAAGCAAAATTGGGTGCAGCATTAATTATGGCTATAGCAGCGACTTCACTAACTGGTTGCGTATTGAATGTGGGCGATCACGAAGGTAAGCGTAGTGATTCATATTGGCAAAAACAACAACAAACTAATCGTAATAACTTAGCGAAACTTTCAATCGGAATGGCAAAAGATCAAGTCACCATTTTGATGGGAACGGCTGATTTCAGTGAGGCTTATGTGACCCAAGCAGATGCACAAAGTCCGAAGAAAGAGGTTCAGGTGTTTTTCTACCGTACTCAATGGAGTAAAGGTGACGGCAAAACCACAAAAAGTGAATGTACCCCAGTTGTGATAAGTGACAACAAATTAGTGGGTTGGGGTGAAACTGCTTACCAAAACATTTAATTTCTTAATAAAACGTCCAGTTGGTCTATTAATTCAGACCACTGGCCGTCTTGATGTAAGGCCTCTTCAATAAAGTGTCTTTGCGATTCTGACCAAAATCCAGCCTGTGCAATGGTGCTATTTTTAGCCAGTTTATGTTGTTCGATAAACTGGTTAATATCTTCCTTAGATGAACTTAATCCTAATTGCTGAAATAAGTGTTCAAATGTTGTCGTTGTCGTATCCATGAGCTTTCACCATGTATGAATGATATTACTTTACTAAGATTAGGTGACCCTATTTAAATTGCAATATGTTTCAAAGTTGTTAAGTTGAGACTATCAACTGGATTAGTTAAGAGTGACATCATGGAAAACAACACTTTGCCCCCGAAAACTCAAGCTGCGCCGTCTTTGGATGAACAAACTAACGATCAACCTAGAGCGGTTTATTTGACTGCGGAAGATCTAAGAGTTGCAGCATCGATTATTTATAATGCCTATCATGATGATCCATTTTTTATTGAAGCTTTAGCCACTGCTAATAAAGCCAATTACGAACAAAAACTGCGGGCTGCAATCAGAGAAGAGCTCACAGAGTTATGGCAGCAAGAGCAACCATTAATTGGTTGGTTTGAAGGCAAACGTCTCATCGGTGTCGCCTGTGTGATCACCCATCAAGTGCCTCTTGGTGAAAGTCGTTACTGGCACTGGCGTTTAAAAATGGTACTCGGCACTGGTTGGAGTTCAACCCAAGCATTTATTAAAAAAGAGCATACCATCTTAGAAAGTTTACCGAGTAAACAATACGGTATTTTACAATTTATCGCTTTGAGCCCTAATGAGCAAAGAAAAGGTAATGGGGCAAAATTAATTCAAGCGGTGTTAAGTTGGTGCGATGAGCAGTTAGAGCTCGATGGGATCGGAGTATTTGTTAACAACGATAAACATGCAGCGCTTTTTATTGGTGAAGGTTTTGGCCATTTGTCTGATCAAACCATTGGCTCTGTTGATGGTGAGATATTAATTTATCAAAGTAAATCGGAGCAATAAATGGCTGATAAACAGTATCAAGACTTTAAGTCGTTTTATCCTTTTTATTTATCACAACATCAAAATGCCACATGTCGGCGCTTACATTACCTCGGCTCTGGACTGATAGTGTTATTGCTGTTGGTGACTCTAGTTAGCCAGCAATGGTGGCAACTATTATTTATCCCTGTCATCGGTTATGGATTTGCATGGATTGGTCACTTTGTATTTGAAAAAAACAAACCTGCTACTTTTGAATATCCGCTATACAGTTTGTTCGCTGACTGGGTAATGTTTGCGCAAATGTTAAAAAAGCTATTCCTCTCAAAGTCATAAACAGGCAAGTTTCACTTTGGCGTGTAAGACTTATCTCACATACCCTGTAAGTTATCTAACTTTAGTCTGTATGCATTCTCTAGCTGAATTTGTTTTTTACCAATTAAAACATAGCCTTAAGTTTTCAGGTCTGTTTTGGTGACGAGAATTTATTGGTTTGTGAGTAAATGGGGTGTTTTCTCGCCAATGAATTTAGCTAAAATATTCCACAAGGTCGCAACATAAATAAAACAGGGTGTTTTGTTTAATATTGCACTTATAATGAATAGTCATATTGTAAAGCCAACAACCTTTGGTCGTTAATGTCTCAGGATGAGATGACAATTAAAGGAAGGGGGCTGGTTATTCATTGAGATATTTATATGAGAAAACCTCTTATTAGCTATCTCAAAATATGAATTCAGGACGAAGTCAGGACACGCTCAAGGAAAGGGCATAAGCTCAGTTATGGATAACTGAAACTAGGATGAACCCTCTCAGGATGATGACGGATTGCAGGATGCAGCATACCAGGATGGTAATCTAGGAGTAAAACTGTCAGTCAAAGGGATAGACTGTTCAATGGATTGAAAGCTCAAGTATTCAGCAACTGGCAAGAATACAAGGAAATTGAGTAACAGGGAATAAAGGGAGCAGGGAGCAAATAATCGCATGGATGGAGCAGGGAAGCACAATTTAGCCGGATAAGCTAACAGAGCGTAAAATAGGCGCAATCTTAATTTATTAGGATTGCGCTTTTTTACATTTCAGAAATACAAATGTTAAATATGTGAATTTTTTTGCAGTGGTTAATTTCCCTAATAGCCAGAGTGTTTGTGCGATATATCTCACAAGGGGTGTAAGCCTTATCGCATTTGAAACGCGCCTTAAATTAGGTTTATTTTAAAGTTGTTGTTTTTATTGATTTTAATTTGACGCCTGTTGGTTTAGTGGTGTTACTACTTTGTAATTACGCTGTAATGTGAATACTTATGACTTACCTGTTGAACCATATGAACTATAATAGATACCAAGAAAGCAAATATGCACAGGAAGTGCTTAAGTTGTATCAATAGGATTATAAGTAAAGTGTTTTCTGCTCTACAGTGACTTTCAAATCAAGGTAAAATGTACGCTATGGACAGTGGCATGATTAAAAGGTTAGTGACAAGGAGTTAACTAATACCCCATCACTGCAGTTTATGGATATAAGCGACTTTATTAGATTGAAGGACATCAATTAAGGGATTTACGCCATAAGGGATTTATGGTGATTGCATTGGATGCAATAACTTGATTAAAGGATGTCATGGAAGAACCCCAAGGATGAATTAAGGACACGCTTAAGGATTTGAGCAGGCTCGGTCAATGGATAATCGAGTAAGATGGAAAGTACTTAAGTGTACAAGGAATATCAAGGATTGAATAAGGATAGCGCTCGGAGCAAGTTAGACGCATGGATGGTGCAGGGAGCACAACAATAGCTGGATGGCTTAACAAAAGCACAAGAGACCGCGGCAATGATTTGTCGCGGTCTTTCTTTTGGCTAGCGTTTAATAAATAACGATTTTCCAGTAAAAAATGGTTTATGCAGTATGGCTTACCTATTGAGTCGTTAAGCCAATAAATTACTTACACTTTCCGGAGTTGCAGCTAGATGCGCCGCCACAACCACCAAACTTACCTTTTGCCATCGGCGCATCCATCCATTCTGGCTCTGGGAAAATAGGCCAATTTATTTTTTCTATTTTTTTACCATGCATTTGGATATGCGCGCGATATTGGTTCATGCCATCGGTGCTAAATTCAAACAAAAATTTAGCACGCCAACAAAGGCCAGTAGTACCACCCAGGCTAGGTCTTGCTGACTCCATTGCGATAGCAAGGAGTTGTACTTTTTGCTTGCCGCAGGCGCTTTCAGCATACTTACGGCTAATTTCTGCCATTTGTCGTAATTGCCAAAAGAATGCGCCCACAACCACGACTGCTACGATTAAAATAAAATCTGACATCATTGGCTTAGTGCCTTAAATAAACCGCCAATAGCCGCTGATAGTTTCTCACTTCGTTCGGTATTTCTTAGTTCAAGCAACAGCGGCTGGCGTAAACTCGGTATAGACACGATATCAGCAAATACTTGGTTAAAGAAGATTTGTGGCTGATTTGCTAAGACTTCTAGATAAAGTTTGCGAGTTTGGTCATCTTTTAATGCAATCCAGTTTCTGGCAGCAATGGTGATCAATAAGTTTTCATCAAGTTGTTGGTAATTAACCAATTGCTTAATGGCTTTTTGAGTTAACTCAGCTTGTGAAGCAAGGGCTCTAAGATAGATATGCTTATGCTCAACCGGCGCTTGAGATAACTTATCAAACAAGGTTTGTGCAAGCACTGCATCAATGGTCACATGTTCTAAGCATTGGCAAATAGCTGCTTGAACTTCAACTGGGGCAAATTCAAAAGCGGCATTAATTTCTGCAGCGTGGTTATGTTGATCTAGGCGCACACAGATGTCGGCAATGCCTTGAAGCCCTAACTGCTGCCACGAGTCATCCACTTTCTTTGGACTTGCTATCAGCGCAGCAAAGTAGCTAGCGGCAAATTGATATTGCGCTGATGGTTGCTGGCTTAATTGACGTTTTACTAAGGCATTAAATAGAGCTAGCTTTTCCTGGCTAGGCTTGAAGCTAAAAGGGTGATTAGCATAGCGCTCTTGTTCTTCATCACTTAATGCTTTGGTTGGATCTTGCCCTAGAGCTTCGAGGATCATTTTGATGAATTGACTGCGCTGCGCTGGAGACAACAAGCCTTGCTCATCCAGTGGCAGCTTTAAAAACCAAATAAAAGGTGGCTGTGCTTCGCGCCAAAACACGATGGCAAATTGTGCATGACCTTGAGTTGGAAAAGGGTAAGGGGTTTTTAATGCTTCAATTTGATTAAACAACATCATATCGATGTTTTCGACTCTGCGGCCTAAATCATAAACCTGAAATTGAGTATTAGCGGTGTCTAAAAATTCACTTAGGGTTTCGAGTTGTGTCATGGTGTTTTTATATAGCGATTAACTTGTGCGTATTATAGGGTTAACTGCCTCCTGATGATATAATTAGTCGCACAAACAATCGTGTTATTTCAAACTTGTGTGAGCGATAAATCACAGTTATGCCGTATATTAAAACAGAGCAATACTTAATTCAGATAGAACAAAACCTTAAAGATGCAAACTTTTGGTCATCGACTAAACCTTCTGCTCAAGCGCTTGCGAGCAGTTCTCCTTTTGCCTGCGATACCATGGGGTTTGAGCAATGGTTGCAGTTTATTTTTATCCCTAAGATGCAACAGCTTATTTGTATGAAGCAGGCTTTACCTACTCAAATAGCCTTAGCCCCTATGGCGGCACATGTGTGGAGTCAGCGTGATGATCTTAATCCTTTGATACGTTTATTGGCTGAGTTAGACACCTTTTTAAGTGAGCAATAACATGATAGATGATGAATATTTCGATGACCAAGAAGATGCAGCGAGCCTTCAAGCTGAAACGCTAGCAGCGGAGGGGCTTGAAGATGAAACACCGCCTGAGTTAGAAATTCTTTTTGAAGATGAGCATCTGGTGGTTATTCATAAGCCGGCTGGTTTGTTGGTGCACCGCAGTTACCTTGCAAGAAAGGAGCGCTTTTTTGCGATGCAACTGACTCGAGACCTAGTGGGCTGCCATGTGTTTCCGGTGCACAGATTAGATAGACCCACATCAGGAGTGTTAGTTTTTGCCAAAAGCAGTGAAGTCGCCAGAGCGCTTTGTGAGCAGTTTGAACATCATCAAGTGACGAAAGAATATATCGCTTTGGTTCGAGGCAATATGCATGAGGCAGGCCGTTTAGATTACGCTTTAAAAGTAGAACTAGATGATGTTGCCGACAAAAAGGCCAATAAAGATAAGCCCGCACAAGAAGCGGTAACTGATTATAAGCCGTTAATGAATGCAGAGATCCCATACAGTTCTGGACGTTATCCCAGTAGCCGCTTTTGCTTAATTAACCTTACACCGCAAACGGGCCGTAAACATCAACTGAGACGACATATGGCACATTTACGTCATCCTATTATTGGTGATACCACCCATGGTGATGGTAAGCAGAATAAGTTTTTTAGATCGCACTTTGAGATAAATCGTTTATGGCTTATCGCTAAGTCAATTCGTTTTACTCATCCTGTGACCTTAGAGAAAATGCATATAGAAACAGAATTGGAGCAAGAATGGCTGAGGATATTTGAGCAGTTTGGCTGGGATGATGCGCTTGATTGCTCAGCACCTATGGATATTGCTTAGTAGGCTATAAAAAATTCTTACGTAAAAACTATCACGTAATAATAAGTTACGTAAGAATCTTAAAGATAAATCCAAGTACTTGGTAAGTGCGCTTATTAAGTACTTTGTTTTAAAGGGGTTTTATTGTGTTTTAACAATAATGCCTTCAACTTCTCGAACTCATCAATTTTTGCAAGTGGCTCGCTAGTATCTTGTTGTTCACATCTAAAGTAAAAGTTTCGCCTAATATGGGCGGCCTTATGCTGGAGTTTGAACAATCTATGCCGGTTGGCTTGGCGCATAACAATAACCTTAACGTTTAGATAAGTTGTTACTTTTGTTTGTATTTCATACTTGCAGCCCAGCGCTGGAATGCAGTATGGTGAAGCTATTAACTCAAATTAGTCAGCATTTAAGCTGTAATAATCAATGCAGTCAGTGAGCTTGGGGAAAAGTATATCATGGATAAAGTTAATATAGTGTTCGGAACAGTATATGGAAGTGCACAATTTGTTGCTGAAACATTAACCGATAAGATCGCACAATTGGATTTTAATACCCAATTGTTTCAGCCAACTGAGCTATTGGGCTATGTTCCAGCTGAAGATGAATTACTGATCATAGTGACCTCTACCACTGGTCACGGTGACTTACCTGAAGATATTGCGCCATGGTTTAATGAGTTGCGCTCAATAGCGCCTTATTTGCCTAAGCTTAACTACAGCGTTATTGCCTTAGGTGACTCAAGCTATGAAACATTCTGCGGCGGAGGAAAACAATTTGATGAACTGCTTACTGAACTCGGTGCAACCAGTATTACGCCGCGCCTTGAAATCGATGCCTGTGAAACCATGGAACCAGAAACAGAAGCCACACAATGGATAACAACTTGGCAAACCGCAGTAACCCAGTCGCAAGGCAGTTAAGGTTATTAAGCCAGCGGTGGTTTAAATTTGCTCAGCGTCTTAGTCAGGCGCTGTTAATTCCCATCGCCATTTTACCCGCTGCAGGTGTCATGCTCGGGCTTTCTGCCAATCCCCTTCCTTTTATATCTACCGAACTCGCCATCGTGCTTTCGAATGTGGGTAATCTAATTTTTACCATGATGCCGCTATTATTTGCGATAGCTATTGCCATTGGCTTTTGTCAAGACCAAGGTATTGCCGCCTTTGTCGCAGTTTTTGGCTTTGGCGTTTATATTTCAAGCCTTGGAGCAATGACAACCCTTTATCACTTACCCTCGAGGCCCATTTGGGGGATGGAGACAATGGATACCGGAATTGCTGGTGGTGTGCTGATTGGCGCGCTGACTTGTTTGGTGGTGCGATTGAGTGAAAATGTAAAACTGCCAGCAGTGTTCTCATTTTTTGAAGGCCATCGAAGCGCTGCGTTAATCATTATTCCATTTTCCATGCTGATGGCGTTTATCTTGGCCCATATTTGGCCCACACTGGCCTATGAAATCGATTCTTTATCCTTATGGGCTGTATATCAAGAGCCTGCTGTCGCCTTTGGTGTTTATGGCGCCATTGAACGATTACTTATTCCATTGGGCCTACACCACATTTGGAACGCGCCATTTTACTTGGAAGTGGGACAATATATTGATGACGGTAAATTGGTGAGAGGTGAAATAGCTCGCTATCTTGCTGGTGATCCTGCTGCGGGTAATTTTGCTGGGGGTTACCTCATAAAAATGTGGGGACTCCCTGCTGCAGCGTTGGCTATTTGGCGTAGCGCGGATAAATCTGAACGTAATCGCGTTGCCGGGATTATGCTGTCAGCGGCAACCGCAAGTTGGTTAACTGGGATCACCGAACCCATTGAATTTGCCTTTATGTTTGTGGCGCCGATATTGTTTTTAATTCACGCCATTCTGACTGGTGTGGCCTATAGCGTTTGTGTTTTGCTTGAAGTAAAACACAGTGTGGTGTTTTCCCACGGACTGATTGATTTCAGTTTGTTGTTTGCTCAATCAAGTAATACTCAATGGATTTGGTTTTTAGGGCCATTAACGGGGTTTGTTTATTATCTTTTATTTAGGGTGAGTATTGTAGCATTTAACTTAAAAACCCCTGGGCGGTTAGAAGCTGATGGTCACGGCAATAAAGAAAGCCTACGCAGCATGATTAGTGCTCTTGGCGGGGCAGACAATATTGTTGAATTAAATGCTTGTTTAACCCGCTTACGGATTACAGTCGTGAATCCAAAACTTGTCGATAAACCCAGGTTGATGCGCTTAGGCGCGAAAGGGGTGATCAAAGTGGGGCATGGAGTACAGGTGGTATTTGGGACTAAGGCGGAAAGTTTGCGCAAACTACTGCAAAAGTACATCGACACCCGTAAATGATTATTAAAACCTCATAAATATAGCAACTCTTTTAACTATTTAATAATTAGGTTGCTATAAAAAAATCAATTATTGATATATCTGGTTATTTAATTACATCTCCCATAAAAGCTATGTTAAAAGTAAAATATAGTTTTTAGCCAGCTGCATTTTATTTGAATGTAAACGTCATCGATTTAATTCTTGTGAGCCAATAGTTTATGAAGTCTAAAAGTAACCCAGTTAACAATACAGCAAGCCTAGAGCGAAAAATTTTGATCACTGATTGTGAAGATGCAAAAGGCCTTATCGCTAAAATTACCGGGGTGTGTTTTGCCCATAAGCTAAATATTATTAAAAACACCGAGTTTGTTGACCATGAACAAGGGCGCTTTTTTATGCGTACAGTCCTTGAAGGACAAATTAACGATCAGCAGTTATTGGCCGACTTAACTGAGGTGTTACCTTTACAAAATCACATGAAGCTGGTGGATGCAGGCCGAAAACGTATAGTCATTTTAGTCACCAAAGAAGCCCATTGTTTAGGTGATATTTTAATGAAGTCCTATTATGGCGGTTTAGATGTTGAGATCGCTGCAGTGGTGGGTAACTACGATGTGTTGCAAGGCTTAACTGAAAAGTTTGATATTCCATTTCATCATGTTAGTCATGAAGGTTTAGACCGAGCCCAGCACGAGCAAGCGATGCTTGAGGTTATAAAAAACTATAATGCTGATTACATTGTATTGGCAAAATATATGCGAATTTTAACTCCTGAGTTTGTCGCTGAGTTTCCCAATACCATTATCAATATTCATCACTCATTTTTACCGGCATTTATTGGCGCCTCACCTTATCGTCAAGCGTGGGAGCGTGGGGTAAAAATCATTGGTGCGACAGCCCACTTTGTCAATAATTGCTTAGATGAAGGGCCTATTATCAAACAAGATGTGATTAATGTTGATCATAGTTTCAGCGCAGAAGAACTCGCTCATAATGGCCGCGATGTTGAAAAAAGCGTGCTGAGTAAAGCCCTGCAGCTTGTCCTTGATGAACAAGTAGTAGTCTATGGTAACAAAACCGTGGTTTTTTAGACTTTTAATGAAGTAACAAAAAGGTCTGTCAGAGTTATCTGGCAGACCTTTTTTATATCCAATAAGGGGCTCATTTAGCTGTAAGCGTTAATAAAGCGGGTTATTGCTTATTTGCTGATAAAGTAGCAATGCCGCCACCGTTATAAGTTTGAGTGTAGCCTGCAGCGGCTAACTCATCGTTGGCAATACCGCTTCTGCGGCCGCTGCGGCAATACAATACGATGGCTGTATCTTTGGCAATATTTTGTTTATTTAGCTCTTTAAGGGCGATATTAAAGGGAATATTAATCGCGCCCTCAAGGTGACCTGCGGCAAACTCTTCAGCGGTTCTTACATCCAATATCATCGCACCCTTGTTAATTTTTTCCCACGCAATAACGGGATTCATATCTTGGGCAACGCTGATTTTACTCACTGTTAATACCATTAAGCACATGGCAAGTAGGGTGAGCGCTTTAACTGTTTGCATGGTCAATTTATTACAATCTAATAGCTGCACTGTGGCTCCTTATTGATATATTTTTGCAATGCTATTGGGTTGCTTTTTCAGCTTCGGTTTTTAGACCGAGTTTTTTCATCACCATAGCGGCGGGACAAAAACCAGTAAAAGCACTTTGAAATAGATTAGCACCAACAAATGCTGTCAGCCAAATAAAATGGTGACTGACGGTAGCGGTAAGCACTAAAGATAACAGCACCATAAAGCCGGCAAAAGCCATAATTGATCTTTCAATAGACATAAGTAACTCCTTAAACGTTAGATTAGTTGTGGATCCCTTGGCGGTTTTTCATTACTGCGTAATACAGCACTGGGATAACGACCAAGGTTAAAATGGTTGAAATAAATATCCCGAAAATAAGGCTGATTGCCAGCCCACTAAAAATCGGATCATCAATGATAAATAGTGCGCCAATCATGGCGGCAAAGGCCGTTAACATAATCGGTTTGGCGCGCACTGCAGCGGCATTGATCACGGCTTGTTCAAACGGCACACCTTCGGTTGCCTGTTGATGGATAAAATCAACCAGCAAAATTGAGTTTCGCACTATGATACCGGCCAGCGCGATCATGCCTATCATTGATGGGGCGGTGAATTGCGCCCCGAGTATTGCGTGTCCTGGCATGACCCCAATAATGGTTAATGGAATGGGCGCCATAATAATCAGTGGCACGGTATAAGATTTAAATTGTGCGACTACTAATAAGTAAATCGCAATCATACCCACCGCATAAGCAATACCCATATCGCGGAAGGTTTCATAAGTTATTTTCCACTCGCCATCCCATAGTACGGCAACTTCATCTAAGCCGTCGGGCTGATTGGCAAAGTATTGGCTCATTGGGTATGCTGCTTCACCACTTTCTTGCTCATGGTTTATTTGGCCTACCATATCAAACATGCCATACAAAGGGCTGCCTGTCGGGCCTGCCATATCGGCAATGACCATGATCATGGGCACCATATTTTTATGGATAATAGTGGTATCAATGCTGGTTTGTTTAATTGAAGCCACATCAGCAAGGGTGACCATTGCTCCTGAGGCTGAAGGGATTTTTAATAACATCACCTGATGCATATCCACCTTGGCGGCTTCATCAAGCTGCAGCCTGATTGGTGTTGGCAGGTGCAAGTTGCTTTGATAAAGGTAACTGGTATCTTTGCCATCAATTGCCGCTTGAATAGTATTAACAATACTTGAGTAAGCCACCCCAGCAATTGCAGTGCGATTACGATCAATACTTACTTGCCATTTACTTTGCTGTGCGGGTAAATAAATATCCACATCTACAACGTGTTCAGTTTGCTGAAAACGGCTCATTAAATCGTTAGCCGCTTGTTCGCGCAGCGCTGTGGTCGGTGCGTAAACTTCAGCCACAATCGGTGACCATACTGGTGGCCCTGGAGGCACTTCAACAATTTTGATATTGGCATTGTAAGCGACACCAATGGCTTGTAAAGGCTCTCTCACTGACATAGCAATATCATGACTGTTTCTATCACGTTCTGACTTTTCAACCAGATTGACTTGAATATCAGCCACTTCTTGGCTTTCACGTAAAAAGTAATGTCTCACTAGGCCGTTAAAATTCATTGGCGAGTGGGTGCCTGCGTACAACTGCAAGTGTTCAACTTCTTCAACAGTCGTCAGATAAAGTCCAAGCTCTTGTAGCAGTTTTTGATTTTGCTCAAACGGCGTGCCTTCAGGTAGATCAACAATCACCTGAAACTCCGATTTATTATCAAAAGGCAGCATTTTAAGCACAACGGCTTGCATGAAGGGTAATGACACCGCGAGTGCGATTAGTAGCACAATGCCTAACGCCATAGCTTTACGCGCCTTACTGGCGTGTTCACCATCAAGAAATGGTTTCATGATGAAAGTGAAAAAGCTCAGTAATTTAGTTGAGGCTGTTTCTGTATGGGGTTGCTCATTTAGGTCACTGCTGGTGTTACCTCGGTGAGCTTTGGCATTAAGCCATTTATTACTCAGCCATGGGGTCATCACAAAAGCAATCAATAGCGAGATAAGCATGCCCATACTGGCATTGATGGGAATAGGGCTCATGTAAGGCCCCATTAAGCCAGAAACAAACGCCATTGGCAGTAATGCCGCAATAACGGTAAAGGTGGCCAAAATTGTCGGCCCGCCCACTTCATCCACAGCCTGTGGGATTAATTCTGTGAGCGGTTTATTACTCATCGCCATATGACGGTGAATGTTTTCTACCACAACAATGGCGTCATCCACTAAGATCCCAATTGAAAATATCAGTGCAAAAAGTGAAATACGGTTAAGGGTAAAGCCCCATGCCCATGAGGCAAATAATGTCAGTGCTAAGGTAATAATAATAGCGACGCCAACAATGGCTGATTCGCGGGCGCCCATAGTTAATAGCACCAATATCACCACTGCAGCGGTAGCAAAAATTAATTTAAATATCAGTGTGCTGGCTTTTTCGCCCGCGGTAGCGCCATAGTTACGGGAAACAGCGACATTGACGTTATCAGGAATAAGTAAGTTATCGAGTTTGGCAACTTTATCTGTAATTAAACCGGCAATATCTACCGCGTTTTCACCGGCTTGCTTACCAATAGCAATGGTTACAGCAGGGAATTGACCTTGCTGATTAGCATACCAGACCTGCTGCTTTTGAATATCGCTTTTTAAGGTGATATCAGCAACATCGGCTAAATAAACCACCTTGGCGCTGGCAGGCTCAGTGATTGAGTTATTAGCGGGTATTACTTTGATAACCAGGTTTTTAAGATCGTCAACTGAGTCTAAAAACTGTCCAGTTTGAACCTTAATCTCTTGATTATTTTGGGTTAATGAACCTGTTGTTGAGACGGAATTATTACTGTTTAGCACTTGCTCAATTTGTTCAATCGTGACCCCAAAACTGTTTAGCTTACTAGGATCTAAGCGAACATTGGCAATAAGCTCATGCCTACCTTGAGAATATATCTCACGGGTGCCTGGGATACGTTTTAGTTCAGTTTCTAGTACCGTAGCGACTTTAGTGAGTTGCTCAGGGTTCATGGTGGGATCATCTGACCATAAGGTGAGACCAAAAATAGGTACGTCATCAATACCGCGAGGTTTTATCAGCGGCTCACCAATGCCTGCGGCTTGATTGAATTTATCAAGATTAGAATAAATTTTATTGTATAAATCGACAACAGCTTGTTCTCGAGCAATGCCCACTTTGAAGATGGCAATGATTAAGGCGCCGTCAGGCTGTGAGAATGAATAAAGGGTATCAACACCTTTAATTTCTGAAATAATTTTTTCGGCAGGTAAGGTAACCTGATTAGCGACTTGCGTAGGACTTGCACCTGGATAGGGGATAAACACATCAGCAAAGGTGACATCAATTTGCGGCTCTTCTTCTTTAGGGGTTATGAGCACCGCAAATAAGCCGAGTAGTAATGCCAAAATAGCCAGTAAAGGGGTGATAGCACTGGTTTGAAAGTTCTTCGCAATGGTGCCAGAAATACCTAAACGAGGTTCTGAATTAGCCATGAACTACTCCTTACTTTGGTTAGCTGCGCGCAGTAACACGTAGCGACTGGCGTTAAGGATAATTTCATCACCTTTATCAAGACCTGATAACACTTCAACGGTTTGCTGTTGCTTGTCAATTTTTCCGAGGCGAATTTGTGTTAACAAGGTGTGCTGACCCACTTTTCGGTACACGCCATCCAGATCATTGACCTGATAAAGAGCACTTAAGGGAATAATGACCACGTTGCTGGTTTTAACGGGTACCGCGATTTTAACCCATTGGCCGGTGAGT
This sequence comes from Shewanella sp. 10N.286.48.B5, assembly GCF_002874355.2. Classification (NCBI taxonomy): domain Bacteria; kingdom Pseudomonadati; phylum Pseudomonadota; class Gammaproteobacteria; order Alteromonadales; family Shewanellaceae; genus Shewanella; species Shewanella sp. 10N.286.48.B5. The sequence goes on along the minus strand of NZ_MCVG02000001.1, from coordinate 2,402,366 downwards.
GCTTGAGGATGACTAAAGTTAATTCTTACTTGATGCTGATGACTGTTGGCATCGGCAAATTGGTAAACATTGATATCGTTGCTGATAACTTTTTCACCATTGGTTAAGGTTAATTCAAGCTGCTTAGCCGCTTGCAGGTTGGCTAAGTAACGCGAGGGAACATTAAAAGTGGCACGTAACTCTCGGGTATCAAAACCGGAAAATAATGGCTGACCATATGAAATGGTTTCACCGAGTTCAATAAAGCGTTCAGTCACTCGGCCTTCAAATGGCGCAGAAACCACAGTGTAATTTAAACTTTGTTTTGCTTTATTAAGCTGAGCTTTTGCCGCGGATACCGCTTGTCTACTGGATTTGGCATTGGCGGTTGCTTCATCCATTTGCCCTTGAGATATGGCCCCTTGAGGAAACAGCGCCGCATAACGAGTCAGTGTCGCTTGTGCTTCAAAGTTCATGGCTTCTGAACTGGCAAGCTGAGCCTCTGCCGCATTAAATTCTGCGGTCTGCTCATCACTGGTAATTTCAAGTAAAGACGCGCCCGCGGTGACCACATCATTGACATCATAATTGACCTGAATAATGCGCCCTGAGGTTTGTGCTGACACGGTAGCGGCTTTAATCGCTTCCACTTGTCCATCAATGATTATTGATGAAACAGACTCTGTTTCAGTGACTGTTAGGGTATCAAAAGCTTTATCGGTTTTTAGTTTGTCTGTATCAGCTATAGCGCTATAGCTAACAATAGCCAGCAAAGTAGGTATTACTGCACTAAATAAAGATAAGCGTTTGTGAAAGGTTGCCATGTACCACCTCAAAAATTTGTTTATGAGAAAATTCTAATGGACTTTAATGTTAAGCGCAATTCATTTATGAGAAAAATCTAATGAAAGTATAGCAGATATAAAAAAACCACCGATGGATCATCGATGGTTTTTAAATTATTAACCGTTTTAGTGATATAGAATAAGTTTTAATTACTCAATCTGTTTAATGAAGTCTGTTTAAGTCACTGTCTGCTTAAAAAGTGTAGTTGTACTGTAATGAGTAGTAGTTTGCACCTGATTCTGTATAAGCGCCAATAGAAGGAGTTAACAGGCTATCTTCGATAACATGGACTTTCTCGCCAGCAACCAGGGTGTAACCGAAATCAATGCTCGATTTTTCATTAATGTGGTAACTAAAACCTGCTGAGTACCACATACGGTCTGAATCAGGGATTGATAGCGATGATACTTCACCAACCACACCTTGGTCCTTTGCAATACCCGCTCTTACAGTCCATTTATCATTGATGTCATAAGTGGCACCAAGGCTTAAGAACCAAGAATCATCCCAGTTATAATGCTTAAGAATATAACTATCAGAGCCTTTATCACCATCTGTTAATTCGATGTTGTCGAAGTTACTCCAGCTGGTCCACTGGGCTGTATAATGGATAGCGAACTTGTCAGTTAGCTGATGAAAACCAGCAAGCTGGGCAATATCGGCCAGAGGGATATCTATTTCATCAAAATTTTCGGCTACCATAAGTGGTATTTTGCCTAGGTTAATATCTTGACCAAATGTAATGTCACCTGAAGCCTTCATGTTCGGGCTTTTGCGATAGCTTAAGCCGATTCTGTTATTTTCATTAATTTCATAAGCAAGACCGAAAATGGCGCCAAATCCCCAACCATCTGCATCAATATTGACAAGGTCTAGATCTGCAGGTAAATCGCCAATAGGCGTAGAGAATGTGTAATTACCTTGCCTAGTCAGTGTTCCCATACCTTTTATGGCATCAATACCCAGACCTAAACTCAAAGAATCGTTAATACGATATGAAACACTAGCATTAAAGTTAATGGTGGTCACTTCAGTATTACCCAATAAATCAATTGGGGTATTGATGTCATGACCTGAATTTAGCGGGGCTAAATCAGTGCCTGTACCGTAGTTACTGAATGCAGCGATACCAAAAGCCCATTTGTCGCTAATCGGGTTGATGTAATAAAAACTTGGGATAAGCTTAGCTTCTGCAGCATTATCAATCCCGCCTAAATATTGATCATCGCCAATCATGACATCACTAACTTCAACATTCACATCGGCATAACTACCAACAACCGAAATTGCTGATTTATCAAATAATGCCATTGCCGCTGGGTTGCGAGCCAATACTGAAGCGTTATCTGCGATGATGGCATCCCCCGCCATTGCGCGGCCTAAACCGGTTGCAGACTGGCTGTTGAGTTGAAAACCCGCTGCGAATGTTTGAGTACTTGCTAAAGCTACAGCTGCTGCCAGTAGTGTCTTGTTGAATTTAGTCATAATTATTGCTCATCTTTATTGTCGCATATGCATGAATACTGCATGTGTTCATATCACTGCCACTTATATTTGAGCGCATCTTAGGTAACACAAGTAAGCTATACAACTCCGACCAGTGACTTTTGGTGTTGCATTTTTGTTAATAATTTGAGCTGTTAAATATAATTGTGAGAAGGTCTTACAAACCTTTGTGGGAGTTAACGCTGTAATTTCAGTGGTTTGAGTTTGATTTTATAATGATAACTTTGTTAGGTTGCTGTAATTAAGAATTGTGACTAGGGCTGCTTTTTAGCTAACACCTGTACGCTGAGTTTAGAATCTTTACTCTAGAAATGAGCCAGCCGACTAATTGTTGTTAACGAAAAAGTCGGCAGGTGTTTACTAAGGGTTAACCTTGTAAAGCACTAAAGTGACTGGCGAAAGGCTTTGAATGAGGCCACCGTCTCTGTGCTTGCAGGAAATAGCTTACTGACTAAGATACCTGCCAATGAGGCGAGCAAAAATCCAGGGACTATTTCGTACAAGTCAAAAATACCACCAGAGAGTTGTTTCCAGACCACCACGGTCACCGCTCCGACAACAATTGTTGCTACAGCGCCGTTACGACTATATTGCTGCCAAAATAGTGATAGTAATACCACAGGGCCAAATGCTGCGCCAAAGCCTGCCCATGCGTAGCTCACTAACCCTAGGACACTGCTTTCAGGATTAAGTGCAATGACTGCGGCCACAATAGCAATGGCGATAACCCCCAAACGGCCCACGAGCATTAACTCTTTATTACTCGCATCGGGTTTAATCCATTTGCGATAAAAGTCTTCAGTTATTACGCTTGAACAAACCAAAAGCTGTGAATCAATGGTGCTCATGATCGCGGATAAAATTGCTGCAATTAACAAGCCGCCAACCCATGGATTAAACGCAGCATGGGCAAGGTGAATAAATACAGTTTCTGGGTTATCTAGGGGAGTGTCGGCAAAATACAAGGTACCAGCGATACCCGTTGCCAATGCACCAATCAGAGAAATACCCATCCAGCTCATAGCAATGCGACGAGATAACTTAATGTCTTTAGCGCTGCCAATGGCCATAAAGCGAGATAGAATATGTGGCTGGCCAAAATAACCTAAGCCCCAAGCCAGTAATGACACTAAGCCGATGACTGTGGTGTTTTCACTGACAAACGACAGCATGGCAGGGTCAAGTTGCTGCAGGTTTTCTTGAGTCTCAGGTTGGCTGAAGATGGCTACAGGTACAATAAGTAAGGCCACTAACATTAAACAGCCTTGGAAAAAGTCAGTCCAACTGACGGCAAAGAAACCGCCTACAAAAGTGTAAGAAACGATGATTACTGAACCTATAATGAGTGCTAAGGTGTAATCAAGGCCAAATACTTTTTCAAATAATATTGCGCCGCCAACCATACCTGATGAGGTATAAAAGGTGAAAAAGACTAAGATGGTGACCGCAGCAACCATTTTTAATACGCCTTGGTTATCATGAAAGCGATTTTCAAAAAAGTCAGGTAATGTCAGCGAGTTGTCAGCCAGTTCAGTGTAAATACGTAAACGTTTGGCGACAAAAAGCCAGTTGAGCCAGGCACCAAATATCAGTCCAAAACCAATCCAAGCTTCACCTAAGCCGCCTAAATACACTGCACCAGGTAAGCCAAGTAATAACCAACCTGACATATCTGATGCACCAACACTTAAGGCGGTGACAGCAGGGCCCATTTTTCGGCCACCCAGAATATAGTCGTCAACGGTATCTGTTTTACGATAAGCCCAGTAGCCAATCCCCATCATTAACGCGAGGTAGCCGATAAAAGTAATTAGAATGGGGGTTTCTATGGTCATGATACTTCCGTATTTTTATTATTGTGGCGCATATGCTAGCAGATGTATGAGCCAGTGCACAATTTGGGAAGTAAATTTGATGTGATAACAAGCACTCAATAAGTTTACATTGACTGCTTATTATCTAATTGATAGGAGATGGTTACAGGTTGTGACTATAACTAGATAAAGGTTTGCTCTATTTCAGATTTAACAAACTGTAAATCAGTATCTTGCTCTGCAACTAACATCATGAATGCCCCAGCTGTTTGAAAGCCCAAGCCCTGATAGTGTTGATCTGCAAAAGTTTCTTCGGTGACCATTCTATTTTCAGCCGGGACAATAAAGAGGGTGACTTTACCGTCTTTACCTTCCATCACTAAGTGCAAGCTTTTAACTCCTTGAAAGTCACAATAGGAGGTATAAAACACTTTTCCGGGCTGTTGAATGAATTTCGCGTTTTCTAAACCGCCAATACCAGCCAGTTTAAAATTAACATCTTCAAAGCCAACATTTTGATCAACCAGCATTGATTTGGGTTCATGGTATACATGAGCGAGCGCATGCTCAGCTAAGTCAACGGGGGCAAATTTTAACATGCTAAAACTTAAACCGATGACTAATGCCACGGATGCAGCCATAGCCATTAAATAACGAGTATGCTTTTTTTGCTCCTGATGTTTATTCAGTTGCTGACGTAATAATAATTTATCTGCTAAATCATTAGGCACATCAATATTAAGCGCATGGGTAAGCTTACTGTCTAATGTTTTTAATTCACTGACTAACTTTGCATCAGACTCAGACGCAGCAATTTGTGCCAAGAAATCTTCATCTTGGCTGTTGGGGTCGTCATAGGCATGGCGACGAAATTGTAGATCATCCATTTGATTGACCTCTAACTTCAGGAGACTCTAAAGCGTCTTTTAATTGATTACGGGCACGAAATAATCGCGTCATGACGGTGTTTCTATTAAGTTCAAGCAACTCTGCAATTTCTTCACCACTAAAACCGCCAATGAGTTGCAGCAGTAATGGCTCTCGATATTCAATCTCTAATAAGCCGATCTGTTTACGTAGCCAATATTGCTCTGTTTGCTCTTCGGTAGTGGAAGACTTTTGGTCTTCAAGCAACTCTTGCTCTACATCACTGTAGTCAAACTGCTTACGTTCAAATCGACGGGCATTCTCTCGGCGCAAGATAGTGATCAGCCATGCTTTAGCGGCTTTGTCATCTTTTAAAGAGTCAAGCGCACGCCATGCACGTAAAAAGGTTTCTTGAGTGACGTCTTCAGCAACATGTTTATCGCCGATAAGCCAATAGGCATATCGGAAGATATCTGCGTGAAGTGCCCGGACGAGGCTGTCGTATCGTCGTTGTTTAGTTAACATGTCAGATATGACCGTGGGTTCGGACTTTTTATTTCGCAAGCTATCAAACATTTTTATCTTTTTGTTAAAAATATTATGTTCGATAGCTTAAAAGGTTACTGATGAATAGCAAGTATAATTATGCTTGCTATTCAATCAGTTTATTCGTTAAGGGTTTAACGAACTCAGTGCAGATGGGGAGTTTACTGCAGAATTATGACTGTAACTCTCAATGGCTTTTAATAAAGCCGCTTTATCAACAAATGTTGAAGATTGGCTGTATTTAGCCTGCTGTAATTGATGAGTTGCTTGAGCTAGCGCAGTTGATAACTGGCTAATATCAGCCAAGTTCATTGGTTTGTTTAGTAATGTAGAAAAATGCTGCTGCAGTAATGTAATGACTTGAGATACATCATTTTTATCACAGGCACTGCTAATGTCTTTGATGCTCACTCGAGCAGAGGAGGACTGAACATCAACATTTTCAGAGGTAACTGTTAGCGACTTTTGCTTACGGGCGTTTAACCACAGGGCGATTGTGATAAGCCATAATGCGGCAAATAGCAGTGTTAACCAAGGCCAAAAACCAGGATTATTGCTGGGCTGTGTAACCTCAGGTGTAATTGGCGTTGGTGCTTGTTCTGGATTAGCCGCAATGGTCACTGTTCTTGCTGGAATGGTGGTAAATTGCTGCTGGCGTAGCTGCGAGTTCCACCACGGAATTGTAATTTCAGGAAGGGTAAATGTTCCAGCTTTGGTTGGCACGATAGCCGTGGTAAGGCTGTACTGAGCCACTACATGGTTTTCTCTAAGTACAGTTTGTCTAACTGGTTTTTCTGGATATGATTTCAGCGCACTTGGCATAGCTAATTCAATGTCAGGCAGGCTATTACTGTCAGCATTAGATGCGATGATATTAATGGTGCGGGTGATTGGGCTACCCACTTCAAATTCACTGCTGTCTTCAGGCCACACTTCTTTAGCGATTAATAAATCACTGACGAGCCAATCACCTTGATAGCTGTCAGGTATGGGTTTAATTATGATTTCAGTATCTTCAGCAGCAGCTTGCATCGGACGGCTTTCATTAAAGCCAAACATGCCGCCACGTCGTGGTGCTTCAACTAAAATATCACCTGAAAAACTCGCACCTTTAATGGCGAGTTTACCTGGAGTATCGGCAATCATGGCATAGGTTCGCTCAATTACGCGAAAACGGCGGCCATTAACCACTTCAACACTGTCTTGATCTTCGCCAAGCTGCTTGATCTCAGCACCTGATATTTCTGGGGCGCTAATGACACCACGCTGTAATTCAGCAGCTAAAAATAGCTTAACTTTATAGGTAATTAATTGGCCCACATAAGCTTCTTGAGTGCTAACTTCGCCTTCCACAAACAAATTGCGCATTTGCTGAGGCTGGGAGCCAGCATCTAAAACCGTTAACTCGATGGGATTAGATTGAATACCTTCCATAGTAAAGGCAGGAATAGTCACAGTGCCGCTATTTTTAGCCGATAATAATACTTGCCAGCGGGTTTCTTTACTGGAGTTGAAGTTAACGATTTGCGTGCTTCGTCCTACGCTAGTGCGGCCGACAACAAAGTCTTTTAGCAATATTGAGGTGTCTAATGAGCCTGCATTAACATCATCATCTGCGGTGACGTTTAATACAAAATACTCACCTTGCATGACGGGGTTACGGTCCACCGTTGCTTGAATGTTAGTGACCGCGAGTGCTTGCCCTGTAAAAAGAATAGCGACTAGGGCTAAAATGATTCTGTTTACCACTGTTGTTTATCCTTAGGAAGTTGGCCGTTTTGACGACGCTTTTGATATTCCAATAGCATTTTGTTTCTAATTAATACTTGTGGATCTTCACTGACTGCGCGAAGTGCTCTTTCTAAATCTGCTGGCAGCGGCTCTTCAGATAAAGCCGATGAGGCCACTGGTGTGCCAGACTCAGATTCTGGCTGTTGTTCTGATGTTTCAGCAGCTTGAGCTTGTTGTTGAGTCTTGTCTTGTTGCTCAGCAGTTTCAGGCTCAGCTTGAGCTTGGTTATCTTGACTGTTAGCTTGCATTTCAGCTTCATTATTATCGGCTTGTTGCTCATTTTGTTGAGATGAAGCTGATGAACTTTCGTCAGCCTCATTGGGGCTGTCATCTTGTTGAGAGTCACTAGATTGCTGATCCTGCTGAGAATCATTCGCAGATTGCTCTTCTTGTGACGGGTCATTTTGAGACTGCTGCTGTTGAGATTGCTCAGAGCTAGACTCATCACTTTGAGATTGATCTTGCTGTGATTGATCTCCTTGAGATTGATCATTTGATGACTGCTCATCATTTGACTTCTGGTCAGATGATTGGTTGTCATCACTTTGCTGATCCTGCTCCGACTGTTGCTCTTGTTGCTGCTTCATTTGCTCAGCCAAAGCGAGGTTTTTCTCGGCCTGAGGAAAATCTGCTTGTTGAGTTAATGCTTGCTTATAACGCTTTATCGCCTGATCAATTTTATTCAGCTGCAGTAAACTATTGGCTTGATTATATAAACCATTGGCAGAGTCATCTTGCTCAAAACCGCTTAAGGCATTTTCATAGTCACCAGCCTTATATTGGGCGCTAGCTTGCCATTGAGGCTGGTCAAATTGCTCGGCAGCTTTAGAATAGTCTTCTGCTGATTGAGCCTGATTAAATTGCTCTGAGGCTTGTTGATCGGCGGTTTGCCATAAATCATCCCAGCTATTAGCTGAAGCAGGAGTTGGCTGCATCAATAAGCCTAGCGTGAGGACACTCACCATAGGCAGTACTGTAAACCTAAAACTCAGCAGTACTGGAATAATCAACAGGAGGGCAATATAAGGGCCTAAATCTTGCCAAGCTTCACCTTCAAGTTCGGTGGCTTTTGCATTACCATCATTAGCAAGCCATGCTTCGAGTTGGCCCAGTGCTGCGCCGTCTGCCCGTGCTGGTAACATTAAACCGCCAGTGGGAGTAACCAATTTATCAAGCAATGAAAAGTCAGTTTTATCAACCACGATCTCACCGGCATTATCGCGCATGAGCTGACCATCTGGCAGCTGTATTGCTGCGCCTTGTTGGCTACCAAATGCCATCACCGATACTCGATATCGACTGCCATCCAGCGCTTTTGCTGCCTGCGCATATTGGGCTGCATTAACACCATCGGTCATCACAATAATATCACCGCTGATATGCCCGCCTTGACCTAATAACTGTTGGGCAAGGGTAAGGGCGGCGGCTAAATCTGAGCCTCTAACGGGCATAATGTCCGGGCTTAAGGTTGGGAGCAGATTTAATAGGGTAGAGCTATCACGGGTTAACGGACTAATAGTAAATGCATCTCCCGCAAAAGCGATTAACCCAGTTTCACCTTCTTTTAAATTGGTTAAAAAATCGGTGGCTCGATATTTGGCCTGGGATAGTCGATTAGGTTTTTGATCGGTTGCATACATGGATAAAGACATATCCATTACCAGTACACGCCCTTGCTCGCTAGCGAACACAGGTAGGCTTTGTTTATTCACGGCAGGGCCCGATATGGCCACAACCGCAATAAACCAACACAGCATTAATAACCATTTGGGTTGTTTTTTGATGTGTGCAGACTCACTGATCAGGGTGCTAGCAAGGTGAGGGGCAATATAGTGTTGCCATGCAGAGTTATTTTTACTCTGGCGCCACAAAAATAGTCCAATAATGGTTAATGGAATTAAGGCCAATAGCCATTCAGGGCGGATAAAATGCAAACTCATTATTTATCCTCCTTGTAAAAGGCTGAAGTCAGATTTTTAGGTAAATTCATTTGACTACGTAGACTAATACTTAAACTGATTAATAACGCTAACAACAATGGCCAGTAAAATAACTCGCTTTGGGGGCGGTAGGTTAATTGGTCGCGACTGACAGGCTCTAATTCATCAATTTTTTGATAAATTTCTTCTAGCTCTTCGCTATTACGGGCTCTAAAGTAATGACCATTGGTCATTTCTGCAAGCTGTTGTAATTGCGCTTCATCAAGATCTGCTGACGGGTTTACTTTTTCAGTACCGAAAATACTGCGTCTTTCCAGTATTTCAGCGCCAACACCGACGGTATAAATAGTGACATTGCGCTCTGCAGCGATGCGAGCTGCCACTTCAGGTTCTATGTTACCTGCGTTATTTGAACCATCGGTGAGTAAAATGAGCACTCGGTTACTGTCGTTAACGTTATCAAAGCGTCTCACCGCCAATGCAATTGATTCACCAATGGCGGTTTGTTTGCCCACTAGGCCAATTTGACTCTCGGCGAGAAACTTTGCCACCGAGCGTCTATCTTGGGTCAGTGGCGCTTGTAAATAGGCGTGATCGGCAAATAAAATTAACCCAAGGCGATCGCCATTACGGCGTTCGATAAAGTCGCCAATCACATGTTTAATAAGGGTCAATCTATCAACCGTTTTGCCTTCAACAACCATGTCTTCAATTTGCATACTGCCGGATAAATCGACTGCCAGCATTAAGTCGCGCCCTTCAGATGGCAGCTCTATAGGCTCGCCTAACCATTGGGGCCTGACAAGTGCGCACAATAAACATGCCCACATTAACCAATACAATTTACGGGATGGTTTGTCAGCATGGCTTGATATGACCTGATCAGCATTAGCGATGCCAGGAAGTTGCAGGTGACCGCCATTATTTTTTGAAACGCGCTTTGGTTTTAACAGCCAAGGTAATGGCAATAAAAGCAATAACCACGGCCATGCTATTGAGAACATGATGCCTCCTGTGGACTATTTGCTTGAGTATTTGCGCTGTTAGCGTTGCTTTTGATGGCATTAAGGGGCGCAAAGCGAGCTTTTTTAGTTAACCAAGACTTGGCTAACTTAAATAACTGCTGCTTTTCAGCTGCATTTAAGCCACAAGCTTGATAACGCTTGGCTAATAACAAGCCAATTTGGCCTTGCTCTGCTTGCGGTAACCTTAGCTCAAGCCATTTGAACCATTGGTCGCCATCAAGTTGTGCAAAATCCTGTCTGGGTAAATAACTCAAGGCAGTTCGTTTTAGTAAGCTATTAATCTGGCTTGGGTATTGACTGTCATTTATATCAAGTTGCTGTAGTTGCGCTAATGCGGCCTTTCTCGGGGCGTGATATTTGGCACGTTTTCGCAGCTTGATGAAAGTGATGACACCAGCCGCGATAATGATAATCGCCACTAGCCAATAACCGGGGGCAATGGGCAATTGTGATATTGGCTGCGGCAGCACGATATCTTCCATTTGCATTAATGCGGGATTGATTTGAGGAGCATTCATCTAACGTAATAGTTCCAATTGATCGCTAAGACTCTTACCTGCATCGATAAAGCGGGTTTGAACTTTGAGCATTTTCATTAATTCAATAAACTGTTGTTGACGAGCTAACTGTTCATTTAACCACACATTGTAGCTATGGCGAGTTAAGGTAAGTTGTTGCTTACCATCACGTACAGGCAGTGAAAATCGCTTTGGTAACGCTAAAGTGCCTTGTCGTAATGGGTCTGTAATAATAAAGGCACCCACATCACAATGGCGTTTAAGCTCGGTGAGTGCCGCTAAACATTCTTGGCTAAAGTGCTGGCCATCAGTAATTATCCATACCAGTGAGCCGGGTTTAGCGATGCGTTGCAATCGCTGGCAAGCCCGTAAAATATGCTGGGGATCTTGGGGTAATTCATCAAAGTGATTTAACTGGTTTTGATGCACTTTGATTAATGCTGATGTGAGCTGCAAAATACCTTGTCGGCGACTGCGGGGTTTTAACTCCACATGTTCGGTTTCACTGGCAATCAATGCCCCCAAACGGTCACCGTGGTTAATGGCGTTCCAGCCAAGTGTTGCTGCGACATGGGCGGCTTGCAGAGACTGTAAAAGCAAACTCGAGCCAAAAAATAAGCTATGACTTAGATCGACCAGCAAGATAATAGGGCGTTCACGTTCTTCAATAAATAATTTGGTGTGGGCCTTGCCAGTTCTGGCCGTAACGCGCCAGTCTATGGTGCGCACATCATCACCATTTTGATAATGTCGCACTTCGGCAAATTCCATTCCACGCCCTTTTATGAGGCTGCTTCTATGGCCTGCAAGGCTGGCTTTTGCGCGGCTACGTTTCTCAGGCATCGCACGGGCAATACTCTGGCAACTTATTAGCTCTTGCTCATTAAGGTTGACGCCATTACTAAATAGCGGCAACTCTTTTTCAATTGACATAGCGGTTACTGACATAGTGGCTATAACTCAACATTAAGGTACAGCCACTTGGCTTAAAATATGATTAATGACGTGATCTGCACTAATCCCTTCTGCCTGTGCCTGATAACTCAACAGTAGACGGTGGCGTAAAACATTAGGCGCCACAGCTTGAATATCTTCAGGTGAGACAAAATCGCGTTGATGTAACCAGGCTCTGGCTCGCGCGCAGCGCTCTAATGAAATTGAAGCGCGGGGACTCACGCCGTATTCAAGCCACTTGGCTAGTTCTGGGCTATAACGCTCTGGCTGACGAGTGGCCATAATAATTTCTACGATATAGCTTTCAAGGGGCTCAGCTAAGTACAGTTCCATCGCTTGTTCACGGGCAGAAAATACATCTGCTTGTACCACAGGCTCGATGGTCGGTAACTGATGAGTCAGTGCTTCGTTACGAGACTGACGCAAAATCTGACGCTCGGTATCGGCACTTGGGTAATCTAAATTTAAGTGCATTAAGAAGCGATCTAATTGCGCTTCAGGTAGCGGGTAAGTCCCTTCGTTTTCAAGTGGGTTTTGGGTTGCCATCACTAAAAAGAGTTTTGGCAGCGGGTAACTGTGTTTACCTACGGTTACTTGTCCTTCAGCCATGGCTTCAAGTAAAGCGGATTGTACCTTCGCTGGAGCGCGGTTAATTTCATCGGCAAGGATTAAGTTATGGAAAATCGGCCCCGCTTCAAATTCAAAGGTACCCGTTTGAGCGCGATAGATATCGGTGCCGGTTAAGTCCGCTGGTAATAAATCAGGCGTGAACTGGATGCGATGAAAGTCGCCTTCAACGCCATCACATAATGCTTTTACTGCACGGGTTTTGGCTAAACCTGGAGGGCCTTCAACCAGTAAATGACCATCGGCAATAAGTGCGATGAGCATATTTTCAGTTAAAACCGGTTGTCCCAAAATGACATTATCTAAATAAGCGCGTAAAGAATGAAATCGACTCAAAGGCATGATGATACTCAAATTTATTGTCTAAAAAACGTTATCTAATTCACTCTATGTTAATGAATTTTATTGGCCTTTGGCTAGTAGCATTAACAGAATTTCATTTTTATTTATTCGTGGTGTTCATTAGCTGCAACTAAAGGTGCGTTAGCTAGCTTTAATCGATACTTAAATATATTAATAAAGCTAATGCTCTAAAGTTTAACCTTCTGTATTTAATATATAAATCTCAATTGGGTTGTTAATTTTGTTGGAAATTGTCAGGTTATTTTCATACGGGTGTTTTAAACTTGCTAATTAAAAGTTAGAATCAGATCACACTTTTATGGTCAGACCAGATAACGCTGACAAAATGGATTTTCACTGAAAAGCCTATAAAGGCTAAACAATTAAAAGAGGGTGAACAATGAGTGATAGACAACAAGTAACCAATGCCCGCGGCGAGCGCATTGCAATTGTAGCGGGTTTACGAACGCCTTTTGCCAAACAAGCCACCGCATTTCATGGCGTTTCAGCTTTAGATATGGGCAAAATGGTGGTTAATGAATTGCTTTCTCGCTCAGAGTTAGACCCAAAAACCATTGAGCAATTAGTTTATGGTCAAGTTGTGCAAATGCCTGCTGCGCCAAATATTGCTCGTGAAATCGTATTAGGCACTGGCATGGATGTATCAACGGATGCTTACAGTGTCACTCGTGCTTGTGCGACAAGTTTTCAATCGGCAGTGAATGTGGCTGAGTCAATCATGACTGGTAATGTTGAAATTGGTATTGCTGGCGGCGCAGATTCATCTTCTGTTTTACCGATTGGCGTGTCAAAAAAGCTGGCTCATGCGCTAGTGGACTTAAATAAGGCCCGTACCTTTAAACAAAAATTCGCCATTGCACGTCGTTTGGGTTTAAAAGACTTAATGCCGGTACCGCCAGCGGTTGCAGAATATTCTACCGGTTTGTCAATGGGGCAAACGGCTGAGCAAATGGCTAAGACCTATTCAATTAGCCGCGCCGATCAAGATGCACTGGCTCATCGCTCACATACTCTGGCAACAGAAACTTGGAACTCAGGTAATTTACGCGATGAAGTGATGACGGCTCATGTGCCTCCTTATAAGCAGTTTATTGATCGTGATAACAACATTCGTGAAAACTCAGTTTTAGAGTCTTACGCTAAATTACGTCCAGCTTTTGATCGCAAACATGGTTCAGTTACCGCAGCCAACAGTACGCCGCTAACTGATGGCGCATCAGCAATTATCTTAATGAGTGAAGGCCGTGCCAAAGCATTAGGTTATCAGCCTATTGGTTACATTAAGAGCTATGCCTTTACTGCCATTGATGTTTGGCAAGATATGTTAATGGGGCCATCTTATGCTACGCCGCTAGCACTAAAGCGTGCTGGTATGCAGTTAGAAGATTTAACCTTAATTGAAATGCATGAAGCATTTGCAGCGCAAACCTTAGCCAACATGCAAATGTTTGGCTCTAAAAAGTTTGCTGCAGAAAAGTTAGGCCAAAATCGTGCGATTGGTGAAATCGATATGAGTAAATTTAACGTACTAGGTGGTTCATTAGCTTATGGGCATCCATTTGCGGCTACGGGTACGCGTTTGATCACTCAAGTATGTCGTGAACTTAAACGCCGTGGTGGTGGAACCGGTTTAGCCACAGCCTGTGCAGCAGGTGGTCTTGGCGCTGCAATGATAGTAGAAGTGGAGTAATTCTGATGGAAAAGACATTTAATTTACAACGCCGTGAAGACGGTATTGCGGTTTTGACTATGGATGTTCCTGGTGAAACCATGAACACCTTAAAAGCAGAATTTGGCCCAGAAATTAGTGACATTTTTACCGAGATAAAAACTGACGCTAGCATTAAAGGTTTAGTGATTATTTCAGGAAAATCTGACTCTTTTGTTGCTGGCGCTGACATCACCATGTTAGATGCCTGTACCAGTGTTGCTGCTGCCAAAGAACTATCACAACAAGGGCATGTGGTATTTAATGAATTAGAAAACCTCACTATACCGGTTGTTGCTGCTATTAACGGTGCCTGCTTAGGTGGTGGATTAGAGCTAGCGCTAGCGTGTCATTTGCGTGTGTGCAGCGACAGTAAGAAAACTATTATGGGTGTGCCTGAAGTTCAACTTGGGTTATTACCAGGTGGCGGGGGAACCCAACGTTTACCAAGAAAAGTCGGTATTACTACAGCGCTCGATATGATGCTAACAGGTAAGCAGCTGCGTCCGAAACAAGCACTGAAAATAGCCTTGGTTGATGACGTTGTTCCAGAGTCTATTTTGCTTGAGACTGCAGTTGCCATGGCAAAAAAAGGCAAGTCTGCTGCTAAAGTGGTTAAAAAGTCTGCTTTAAACAAGTTGCTTGAATCAACCAGTACGACTCGTGACATTATTTTTGATCAAGCCGCTAAACAAGTGATGAAGAAAACCCAGGGTAATTATCCAGCTCCTGCTAAAATCATTGATTGTGTTAAGCAGGGTATGAATAAAGGCATGATCAAAGGCTTAGAAGTTGAAGCAAGTCATTTTGCTGAACTTATTATGTCACCAGAGTCAGAAGCGCTTCGTAGTATATTCCTTGCAACCACAGAAATGAAAAAAGAAACCGGTGCAGAAGGGGGCAAACCTCGCAAAGTGAACAAGGCACTGGTTATTGGTGGTGGCTTAATGGGTGGCGGAATAGCCTCTGTGACGACAACCAAAGCTAAAATTCCTGCTCGTGTTAAAGATATCAATGAAACCGGCTTAAGTAATGCGTTGGCTTATGCTTATAAGTTGTTAGCCAAAGGCGTTAAGCGCCGTCATATGACTCCGGCAGTTAGAGATAATCTAATGGCGTTAATGACGACAACCACTGAATATAGCGGCGTAAAAGATGCTGATATCGTAGTAGAAGCAGTATTTGAAGATTTAGCATTAAAACATCAAATGGTGAAAGATGTAGAACGTGAATGTCATGAAAATACTATCTTTGCATCTAACACATCTTCATTACCAATCAGCCAAATTGCCGAAGCGGCCAGTCGACCTGAAAATGTGATTGGTCTGCATTATTTCTCGCCAGTTGAGAAAATGCCGTTAGTGGAAGTGATTGCGCACAAGAAAACCTCTCCAGAAACCATTGCTACGACAGTGGCCTTTGCTCGTAAGCAAGGTAAGACACCGATTGTTGTTCAAGACGGGGCCGGTTTTTATGTAAATCGTATTTTAGCCTTATACATGAATGAAGCTGCGCAAGTGCTTCTTGAAGGGCAAAAAATTGAATTTTTAGATAAAGCGTTAGTTAAGTTTGGTTTCCCTGTAGGACCTATTACTTTGCTAGACGAGGTAGGTATTGATGTTGGTGCTAAGATCGCGCCGATCTTAACTAAAGAACTGGGTGAGCGCTTTGAAGCTCCAAGTGCATTTGATAAGTTACTTGCAGATGACCGTAAAGGCCGTAAAAACGGCAAAGGTTTTTACCAATACGGCAACAAGAAAAACAAAGCTAAGCTAGTGGATGAAAGTGTATATCAAGTACTAGGCATTAATAATCAGTTAAGTGGTAGTGAAAGCGATATTGCTATGCGTTGTGTTGTGCAGATGCTAAACGAAGCTGTTCGTTGTTTAGATGAAGGCATTATTGCCAATGCAAGAGACGGTGATATCGGTGCTATTTTTGGAATTGGTTTTCCGCCATTCTTAGGCGGTCCTTTCCGTTATATGGATACCATGGGGATCAATAATCTAGTGTCAAAATTACGTCAGTATCAGCAATTACATGGCGAAAGATTTGCCCCTTGTGAAAGGTTAGTCAAAATGGCTGATGAGGGAGCGAGTTTTTATTAGTCTAAACTAAGACTTTAAGGATTACACATTTAACAAAGCGGCAACAGGATGCCGCTTTTTCATTCTAAAGTGGCAGGGATTTGCCTGTTTTATGTACGCTGCGGAATATTTTGACTGTGGCTCAATTAAAAATCCCCATAGCTTTGAGTATTTGGCTTGGTTATAATGTGACCAAAGCTAGCATTGAACACAAAAACTTAATGCTACGAGCTTAAGAAATGATGTTAACTGAATGAATTGTAGAGGTTTCAGTGGTATTTCTAGTGTTTATTATTTCAATCTTATCGGCGATTTATCTTGGCAATTGTGCTTTTGCTCAAGGTATGGCAGTAAAAAGATGGTCATTTGCCGGTTTGTTGATGGGCCCTCTGGCTTACCCATTGTTCAACAGTCATAAATATTTATTAACCCGTAAACTAGCGGTTAGTAATGAACAGCAACAATACTTTTAGCAAATTCCGCGTATTAAAAAGGGAGCTAATGCTCCCTTTTTCTTTGCCTGTAAAATATCACTACAAGACTTAGTTCCACCATGCTTTAGCTGGGATGACCTCTAGATGCTCAAGGCCTTCAGGTAATTTAACTTTCTTACGTTGCGGCTGTGCAATTCCTAGTGCTTTTAATAAAGAGTTAAACATAATTTTATCTCCTTAAGCGATGCTTGAATTGGTGTATTTAATGTATGGGTTATGGGCAAATTTTGTTGTCGATTCTGAATACTTTATGTAAGGGTTGTGAGCAAGTTCAGTCGTTGCTTCTGAGTACTTGATATAAGGGTTATGAGCTAACTCAGTCGTTGCTTCTGAATACTTAATATAAGGATTGTGAGCTAATTCAGTCGTTGCTTCTGAATACTTGATATAAGGATTGTGAGCAAGTTCAGTCGTTGATTCTGAGTATTTGATATAAGGGTTGTGAGCTAATTCAGTCGTTGCTTCTGAATACTTGATATAAGGATTGTGAGCAAGTTCAGTCGTTGCTTCTGAGTACTTGATATAAGGGTTATGAGCTAACTCAGTCGTTGCTTCTGAATACTTAATATAAGGATTATGAGCTAATTCAGTCGTTGTTTCTGAGTACTTGATATAAGGATTATGAGCAAGTTTAGTCGTTGCTTCTGAGTACTTGATATAAGGGTTGTGAGCTAACTCAGTTGTTGCTTCTGAATACTTGATATAAGGATTATGAGCTAACTCAGTCGTTGCTTCTGAATACTTGATATAAGGATTATGAGCTAACTCAGTTGTTGCTTCTGAGTACTTGATATAAGGGTTGTGAGCTAATTCAGTCGTTGTTTCTGAATACTTGATATAAGGGTTGTGAGCAAGTTCAGTCGTTGCTCCTGAATACTTGATATAAGGATTATGAGCAAGTTCAGTCGTTGCTTCTGAGTACTTGATATAAGGGTTGTGAGCGAATTCAGTCGTTGCTTCTGAATACTTGATATAAGGATTGTGAGCAAGTTCAGTCGTTGCTCCTGAATACTTGATATAAGGATTATGAGCAAGTTCAGTCGTTGCTTCTGAGTACTTGATATAAGGGTTGTGAGCGAATTCAGTCGTTGCTTCTGAATACTTGATGTAAGGATTATGAGCTAACTCAGTTGTTGCTTCTGAATACTTGATATAAGGATTGTGAGCTAATTCAGTCGTTGTTTCTGAGTACTTGATATAAGGATTATGGGCTAACTCAGTTGTTGCTTCTGAATACTTGATATAAGGGTTATGAGCTAGCTTAGTTTTTAATTTTAAGTGTTTGCTATATGGGGTGCCAATATATTGACCTTGGTTAGGTAGGTTAACTAATACTGTTTCCGTTGTATTAATAGCGGCGTTAGAAGTTGAAGATAATACTGCAGCTACGATAATTCCATTAATCATTTTTAAATCTCTCTATTCAGGGTTAATTAAAGTGTTAACTTTTATTTGACATCTGAATAGAGAGTTGCAGTTGTTATGCCAATGTTGCTTAAATGGCGGTTTTTTTACTTTGTTTTTTTTGATTGATGTTTAATAATTCGGTGAAATCTTTTTCTGGAACAGGCTTACTAAAGATGTAGCCTTGGATTTCTTCACATTTTAAGGCTTTTAATATATTTAATTGCGCGGTTTCTTCTACACCTTCTCCGACAACAGATAAGCCCATGTTATGTGCGATAGTAATAATGCTATCGACCATTTTTAAATCACGATCTGATTTATCGATATCATCCACAAAAGATTTATCAATTTTCAAACAATGAATTGGGAAATGTTTGAGATATGAAAGCGATGAATACCCAGTACCAAAATCATCAAGGGCTAGAGTCACCCCCATTTGGGCAAGCTGATTCATTACTTTGATGGCATTATCTGGATTTTTAATAATGGTACTTTCAGTAATTTCTAGTTCAAGGTGACAAGCTGGGAGCTTTGTGAGCTCTAATACACTTAATATGCGTTGCTGTAAATCAGGTAGGGCAAACTGTCTTGAAGATAAGTTTATGGCTACACGGCCGTTAAATACACCTTGTTCGCGCCACTTCTGTGCTGCAAAGCAGGCTTTACGTAAAACCAGATCGCCAATTTCTACAATTAAACCATTTTCTTCAGCAAGTGGAATAAATTCATTTGGCGGGATGACACCAAATTCCGGATGAACTAATCTAACTAAAGCTTCCATTCCAGCAAGGCTGTCTTGTTTTAAATCGACTTTGGGTTGGTAATAGACTTCAAAGTAATCTTCTTTTAATCCTTCTCGGATCAAGTTTTCTACTTCTAATTGGCGTAGCGCATTTTTGTTTAAAGACTCTGAATAGAATTGGTAACGATTGCCACCCCCTGATTTGGCATGATACATAGCGATATCTGCTTTTCTTAATAGGGCTTGTTCATTTTGCTCATCTTCAGGGTATAAAACTATCCCGATACTTAAGCTAATAACGAGGGATTCGTTATCAACTTTAAACTCTTGTTTCAATGAGTCTATTATTCGAGAGGCGATAGCCGCACATGAACCAATATCAGGGTTATGGTCAACTAAGATGGCAAATTCATCACCGCCAAGACGATATAAACTAACGTGATTTGGAATATTTTCTTGAAGCCTACGAGCGACATCAATAAGTAACGCATCACCAGTTTGGTGGCCTAGCGAGTCGTTAATACGTTTGAAATTATCTAAATCCAATACCATTAATGTATGGTGGACGTCTTTTTTCACTAGATTGTTCAAGGTTACTTGTAAACTAGAACGGTTAGGTAGCCCGGTGAGCAAATCACTATTGGTTAATTTGCGTAGTTCTTCTTCTTGCTGTTTACGACGAGTAATATCTGAGAATACCCCTACGTAATGACTGGTTTCGCCTTGCTCGTTGTATATTGCATCAATCGTCAACTCCATTAAGAAATAACTACCATCGCCGCGATTAGCTTCTACTTCATTACTCCAGCTGCCCTGTTGGGCCAAAGCTGCGTGAATTTGGTTAGAGTAGCTGTCAGGGTAACGAGTAAAGTTAAATAATTGTCCAAGAAATTCAGCTCGGTTTTGGGCGGTTAATTGACAACAAGCATCGTTGACTTCAACAAAATGAAATTTGTCATCTAGAATAAACATGCCTTCAGAAATGTTTTCAATTGCTCTTTCGAATAGTCTTAATTGTTCTTCGGTTTGT
Source organism: Shewanella sp. 10N.286.48.B5 (assembly GCF_002874355.2). NCBI lineage: Bacteria > Pseudomonadati > Pseudomonadota > Gammaproteobacteria > Alteromonadales > Shewanellaceae > Shewanella > Shewanella sp. 10N.286.48.B5. The sequence goes on along the minus strand of NZ_MCVG02000001.1, from coordinate 2,382,122 downwards.
TTAATATTATTGATGTTTTTGATGGTACCCGTCATACGCAGCGGTTTTTCTTTGTGATCCCTTTCAACAATTTTTGCTCTATCTAGTACCCAAACCCATTTGTGTTGAAGGCTTTTAACGCGGTATGCAACTTCAAAATGATCTGTTAGCCCTTTAAAGTGGTCATTAAGGGCTGTTTTAACTCTATTTTGATCGAGGGGGTGAATATTGCTTTCTTCTCCAGGTTTTCCTGAGCGATGGCCATCTTGAGGAAACTCTAATGTTCCCCAGATATTGGATCGGTAAATTTCACCGGTTTCAATATCCCAATCCCACATTTCATCACCGCTACCCCATAGTGATAATTTTAATCTTTCTTCACTAAGGGCTATTTGTTTTTGTATTTCTCGTCTGCGTAAAATTGTCTTGGCTATGAGTAGCAATATTAATAAGCCCAATACGGTATAGGATAGTTTTGCTTCAAAAGATAAATACCAAGGTGGGGTAATAATAACTTTAATTGATTTTGTAGCACCTTGTTTACCTGATAATTTGTTTATAGCGTAAACATTAAAAAAATAAATTCCGGCAGATAGATTCGTGTAAGTGGCTGAGTTAATATTCTGTGCGGGTAACCAATCATCATTTAGACCTTCCATTTGATAAAAGAATTTATAGTCTTCTAGAGACTTTCCTGGAGCTGTGAAGGTAAAAGAGAAGGGGTAGTCTGAGTACTTTAATGTTATATTTTCTTGGTTGTTAATTGGTTTTGATAATACTCTTCCTCCAACTTTCTCTGAGATGTTGAACAGTTGGAAGTCAATTAGTGCAACATTTGAAGAGTTGCTACTAATAATTTCTTTATAAATCTCATTAGGGTTAATAATACTAATGCCATTAGAACCTGTGAATAAGCTATAATCATCAATGATTATCGAACCGACAGAGTTATAATCACTTTGAGCACCATTTTTGTTCGTTATAGTGGTGTTTGAAAGATTTATTTTGTTTGTGATATTTATTTCTGTGGCAGAAGAAGAAACTATAAAGTTATTTAAAACTTCAATGGAAAATATCAATTTGTTATTTTTAAAAATAGTCTGTTGGTTAAGGGTTTTGGTGGACAGTTTCAGCAGCGAATGTCTAGTTCCAAATAGCAAATTCTCTCCATCCAAAGCAAGACTAGTCACCATACTTTCGTTATATACCTTTTCGGATTTATCATCAGTTATTCTGAATAAACCTCCTTGGCTAGCAACCCAGAAAGTGTCACCTTTCCTTAATAATTGAAATATAGGGTAACGTTCACCTGTTGACATCGATTTTATTACTTGATTATTCTTTAAAACTAAAATCTTACCATTAGCTGTTGATATGTAGACTAATTGCCTGCCAGGATCGCTTGTTATGTAGGTGACCGGCTCATCAAGTAGCATATCTAATGCTAATGTATCTAGATTTACTGTGCTGAGGCCATTTATACTACCTATATATAGTTCTCTATTGAGTAGTCCAATACTTTTAGGTCCTGCAGTATCATCAAGTATTATCGATGACTGTTCTTTGAGCGTATTGTCTAATATTTTTACTTCAGATGAGTCCATTGCAATAAAAATATTTTCATTGTTCTTGGTTATTGACCAAATGTTACTTGTTATTAGTTTCGAGTTTTTTATCAGATTTTTACTTCTTTTTATTATGATTAAACCAACATGGACATCAGCTACGAAAATTGCTGATTTGGTTTCTTTTATCAAAGGGCGTTTTATTGAACCTTCTTTATTAATGTATCCTACATTTTTTATTTCTTTGTTTTTTAGTAGTTTTACAATACTTGAATCTGCTATTGAGGTAAGTTCGTTTTCATTTTGAGACGTTTCTAGATATGTTAAAACTAAATTTGAGAATTTACTTTTAATATCACTCTTGTAACTATATAAACCATTGTTGGATGAAATGATAAGTTCTTCGTTCAACTGTCCTATATCATTTGATTGGTGCTCGATAACCGTTAAGTTATTCTCGAATAATTTGAATACTGTACCAGTATAGTTTCGGATATAAAAAATATCACCAATTTGAATTATTCTTTTTACTTCATGTAACACTTTACTTTCAAAACTCCAGATTACTCTATTTAATTTCTCATTTAGGATGATAACCTTGTTGTTGAGACCTAGAGCAATGCCTTCAGAGAGGTGGGATAGGTACCAAATTGATTCATCAATTTTTTTACCTTCTATTAAAATAGGGTTAAATTTTTCAGAATTCTCATCAAAGACAGCAAGCCCTTTATCGGTACCAACAATGAGTCTATTTTTTTTATCAATTAGCAATGTTTTTACGAATGAACTAGGTAAACTGGATTGGCTGTCATCTGCATAGAAATGTTTAAAATTAACACCGTCAAACCGATTAAGCCCATTGACGGTACCAAGCCATATATAACCCTGCCTATCTTCTACAATACTAGTGACATTTGATTGTGATAAGCCGTCTTCAACATTATATCGATCGGTATTTAGGACTAATTCATAGTCATCTGCGCCAGCAGACATAGCTGAGTGAGAAATGCTTTGAAGAATAAAAAATGCGCATATTAAGAATGGTCTAATCATTGACATATTAAGGATACTTTTGTCTGCTGCAATTGATAATTATTTACAATAAAGTACCACTTTTTCAGAAAGTTAAGCCTTTGTCAAAAAATGGTTAATTTCTAAGGTTGTGAATGATTAGTATAGTGTTTTCTTTGTAGGGCATATAGTGTTTATTTAGTGTTATTTGTTTCATAATTATCTAATTTTAACGTTTTTATAGCGTATTCCACTGGGTTGCTGTATTTATGCGCAGTTTAGTAAAGTAGTAACAATTAATTATGTGATTAAGTTACGGGTGAAAAATATTACGTTTCTCAAAAATTAAACTTCTCTGCTTGCTGCTTAAAGCCTTTCAAGTCTGTTATCACTTGAGTGTTAGCAATAGGCTCAAGTTGTTGATGCTGCTCTCCAACATTAAATAACACTAATCGGTCACTGTGCTTTGAGCGCATATTTTCTACGATAAACTTAATCAAATCAGCGCGGGTGAGCTTTTTAATTTCCTCTATTACTTTTTCCCTTTGATTAAATTCATAATCACGATTACCAAGACAGACCCAGTAGCGTTGGCTTCGGCTTTTCAAACTAGCATCTTTTTCTGAAATTTGGTTGATCAAACCTTGCTTAGTAGCTTCCCACTGCCCCTTGGTTATCTGCATGACTGCATAGTTAAAGTCCGCGATAAATTCATCGATGGCTTCAAGAAGCTTTCGTGGCGCAGTTGTGGGTGATTGGATGTAGAAAATCATCCCCGGGTGTCGATTTAAAGGTAAATAGCCCGTTCCGACCATATAGCCAAGTTGTTTTTCTGTTCTGAGTTCATGGAAAAATGTCGAAGACATCGTATGATTTAATAAACTAAACAGCCCAATTTGATGGGGAGTTGTTTGTTTTGATTGGTAGTAAATAATGATCGCGCTGTCTTGATGCTCAATGTTGAGTTCGCGCATTAACATGCCGCGATTAGACAGATTAATGAGTTCGCGACTAGATTCGTTACTGGGCTTTGTTACCAATGACAGAACCTGTTTTAAGCGTCTCGCCAGTTGCTGGGCTTCACTCGCTAACCAGTCACCATAGACTAAACCTTCAACATAAATTTTTTCATAAAATGCCCCTACGTGTTCATGTAATTCATCTAGTGTCACTTCCTCTAACATTTCTGCCATTCTAGTGGGCTCGTAAGAGCGTTTCTGCAGTGTCACAGTCAAGCTAGTGAAGAGCTGCGCGATGGGTTTGGCTTGGGCTGCGTTAGTCCAACTACGGATAAGCTGCTTTTTGATAAGCTTAAACCTATCTTGGGTAAAGTTTCGCTCTCTGGCTTTTTCAATTACTAAAGCTAATAGCGTTTCTTGATTACCGGTAAAGCCGGTTAGATGCAGTGTTATTCCACCTTGATGAGGGTAAATATTATAATTTAGTCCTGCTACTTCAGCCTGATAAGTGGCTTCAGCGAGGTAATCTAGCACCATCTCAACATACAGTCTTGTTAACGCGGCATGCTTTGGGGTGGGGCTAGCTTGATCTGAGTCCAAGGATAAATATAAATGTCCTTTGGGTACGTTAAACTCATCATCTTTACGATGCCAAAAACGGTAACCTTCATCTTCAGCCACAATGGTCGGCACAGCACTGGTACTTAGTTCACTTCTAGCTTGTGGGTCGTCAACGATAAAAGGATTTTTAAGGGGTAATTTTAGTTCTTTTCTTGGTTTTACCTGCTGCCAATGGGCCACTTTTTCTTTTGAGATCTCCTCAATAGAGTAAGGGGTAAAATACCATTGCGCCTGAGTGTCAGTACTTACTTCCTTTGAGAGTAACTGAGTACGCATGTTGTTAGGATTAAAATAATGAAGTAACTCATGAGTTTCTGTCTCAATAAGTTTATCCATTCGGTAATCACCGTAAACCACATCTTCAACATCATAGTGCTGCATGTTGATACTAAGGTGGCTGGCAAGATCTAGATTTTTGATTTGTTCTTGAAATTTAAAGGCTGTAGATAACAGGCTTGCTCTTTCTTGATAACGCCAAGGCTCAATGCCTGACTCTTTAATTAATTCAAGGTATTCAAATGTGCAGGTTACGATTTCATCAACTTGCGTTAAACCTTTGTCGGTTAGCTGGATACTGATGCTGTAATCTTTGAAGTTGTAACCACTGACCCCACCACCTGCCGATAAATTATTGGCTAGACCATGCTCTTTTAAATATGACAGTAAACTACCAGGACTTTCATTGCCTAATAAGTGACTAATGAAAGTCAGTGGTTTGGTTTTATAAAAAGGTTCCATGCTAGGCAGGGCAAAACTAATATTGAGCCTCTTTTGCTCTTTTACTGGCATGATATTAATTTTTTTTAGTAATAACTCTTGGCTTAAATAAGGGGTGTCAGGGTAGCTCTTTATTATCTTTTTATTATTAATAGCACTGAAATATTGTTGTACTTTTTCAGCTTGCTGGTCTAACGATAGCGGCGATATTAGGCATAATGTCATAATGTTGGCGCTGTATTTTTCTTGATAGAAATCCAGTAATTCTTGGCGCACATCAGCTTCGTCGCCTGCTAAGGTTTGCAGATTGCCCACTGAAAATTTACTGAATGGATGTGCTGGATTGATTGATTCTTTTTGTACTTGGTAAACCCGTCTAATATCGTCTTTAAGCTTTAAACTGTATTCAGAATCAATGGCATGCCTTTCTCTATCAACGAGTTCTAAGTCAAATTTAGGAGCGATAAAAAATTGACTAAATCGGTCTAAAGATTCTTCAAATTGCTCAGCATCAATACTATAGAAAAAATTAGTTTGTTCAGTGCCTGTCCAAGCGTTGTTGGTACCACCATGGTGATTGATAAACTGATGATATTCACCAGAATCTGGATACTTTTCAGTGCCTAAAAACAGCATGTGCTCTAAAAAGTGCGCCATGCCGGGTCGCGAAGTGGGGTCGTCAAAGTGACCCACAGATACGGTCATGGACGCTGCCGCATGGGTAGCCTTGGTATCTTCAACTAATAACACCCGCAATTCATTTTCCAAAACCATATATTGGTATTGGCGATGATCATTTGGGCTTTTCACTATTTCAGGCTGTGTAGTGTCTGGTTTTATGGTCAAGATAATGCTCCAGATGAGAAGGCACTGTATAACGACTTGAGTAACTACTTGGGTTCTTTGTTGCTCACTTTGCAACTATTAAAAAAGTAGTTTGAATATATATAGTGATATTGTTAGCGGTTTTTAGCAACTTTTAGTCACACTGTTGAAAGAGTTTAATAGCTTTTCAGAATAATACGCATAAAATTCATAGAAACATCGACTAAAGACTAATTAATTTTACTTCATAGTTTCTTTGTGGATGAATTATTTAAGGCTACAATTAGCCAATAAACACTATAATAATGAGTAGCGAGAGAAGTATGCAGCTATTTTTAATGCGCCATGGCGAAGCAAGTTTTGACGCCCCATCTGATAGAGAGCGTATGTTATCTCAAGTTGGGCGTAATCAATCAAATACCATGGCCAATTGGTTAACGCAGAAAGTAAACAGTGTCGATTTAGTGATAGTAAGTCCTTACCTAAGGGCACAACAAACATGGCAAGAAGTGGCTAAACATCTACCGGAACCAAACAAATGGTTAGTGTTAGATGATATAACGCCTTCTGGCAGCCCTCAAATCGCTGTTGATGCTATTTTAGCTTATGCTGAACATTACAATGCTCAAAAGGTGTTAGTTATCGCTCACATGCCTATTCTAGGTTATATGGTCAGTGAATTAGTTGCAGGTATGGAGCCTCCGATATTTGCTACATCGGCTATTGTATCGATTGATAAAAACGAACACGGTTTTCATTTTGAGCTAATGCAAACCCCAACTCAAATAAGCGCTTAAGTTCTTCCAATGAGTGATTGGTAACTGCAGTTATTGAATCTTGGTTGAGTATTTAATATAAAAGAGCCTTTTAAGGCTCTTTTTAGTTTTGGCTCAAGATAATTATTTAAATGCTTGTCGTTATTAACTGTAAATAGCCGCTATCTTCTATGGGGATGCTCACCAATATCAATCAATACCAGTAGCGCAGCATCAGCGCCCCATTCTTTGGTGGCTTGATGAAAGGCTTTGACTTTTGGGTGTTGAGCCAGCCACATGGGTAATTGCTGTTTTAAAATCCCTGAGCCATAGCCGTGCATGACGCAGCAACAGATAACATGCTGTTTCACACAGGCTTGTATTAAGGCTGCAAGCTCAAGTTTAGCTTCAGCTTGTCGCATGCCGTGCAAATCAAGTAACAAGTCAGGTTGGTAATCACCACGGCGAAGTCGTTTTAATTCAATCTTTTCAACACCATCGTTTAACCAGCGCATCGGCCCTTCAACGGGGAGTAACGGCTGATAGTTATCTGAAAAATAACTGTCGGCATAAACCTGCTGTTCTTTGATTTCGACTTGTTGTTTAGTTTTGACTGACTGTTTAAAATGATGCTTATCTTGGTTTAATGGCCTAATACCATCCAAGTGCTCTGAAAACAGTGCAAAGTCAGGGTTATTTTCTTTATTCATGCTGCTATTGTATTGAATTCTAGGTCATCTTAATAGACTTCAGTTACAATGTGTGGGAACAATTTTTCAGGAGCGATGTTTTGGATAAAATCTTTGTAGATGAAGCTGTCACCGAATTAAGAACCGTTGGCGATATGTTACGTTGGGCCGTTAGCCGTTTTAACGATGCCAACATTTATTATGGTCACGGAACTGATAATGCTTGGGACGAAGCGATTGCTTTGGTTTTTTACGCACTGCACCTTCCTGAAGAAATCGGCCAGCAAGTGGTTCATGCCAATTTAACCAGCAGTGAAAAGCATAAAATAGTGGAATTAATTATTCGCCGTGTTCGTGAGCGTCTACCTGTTCCATATTTGACTAATAAAGCACGCTTTGCTGATTTAGAGTTTTATGTTGATGAACGTGTGTTAGTACCACGTTCTCCAATTGCTGAAATGATCAACAATAATTTCAGCCCTTGGCTTTATAACAAGCCAGTTCATCGTGTGATGGATTTATGTACCGGCAGTGGCTGCATCGCAATTGCGTGTGCCTATGCATTTGAAGATGCAGAAGTCGATGCATTAGATATCAGTGAAGATGCACTTGAAGTTGCTCAAATTAATATTGAATCCTTAGACGTGCTAGATCGTGTTTTCCCTATTCAGTCAAATATGTTTTCTGCTATCCCAAAAGGGCCGCAGTACGATTTGATCGTATCTAATCCACCATACGTAGATGAAGAAGATATTGGCGATATGCCAGATGAATATCATCATGAGCCTGCCATTGGGCTGGCATCGGGTCGTGATGGTTTAGATTTAACCAAGCGTATTTTAGCTAATGCATCAGACTACCTAACAAAAGATGGTCTGTTAGTGGTTGAAGTGGGTAACTCAATGGTGCATTTAATTGAGCAGTTCCCAGACGTACCATTTACATGGGTTGAGTTTGAACATGGCGGCGATGGCGTGTTTGTATTGACTTATGATCAGCTAGTTGAAAATGAATCACTTTTCGCCATCTACAAAGATAGTGAATAATAGGGATAGTGAATAATAGCTATTAGCATAAAATTTAGCTGAGGTAATCAGAACGCATGTCAGGAAATAGTATTGGTCAAAACTTTGTAGTGACTACCTTTGGAGAAAGTCACGGTGTCGCGTTAGGTTGTATTATTGACGGTTGCCCTCCAGGGCTTGAGTTAACCGTTGAAGATATGCAGCATGATCTCGATCGTCGCCGCCCTGGGACATCTCGTTATACCACCGCGCGTCGCGAAGCTGATGAAGTTCGTATTTTGTCAGGGGTATTTGAAGATAAAACTACCGGTACATCGATTGGCTTATTGATTGAAAATACCGATCAACGTAGCCAAGATTACTCAAATATTAAAGACTTATTCCGTCCTGGTCATGCTGATTACACTTACCAGCAAAAATATGGCTTGCGTGATTATCGTGGTGGTGGACGTTCATCAGCGCGTGAAACGGCGATGCGAGTTGCTGCTGGCGCTGTAGCTAAAAAATATTTAAAGCAAGTACATGGTATTGAAATCCATGGTTACATGTCTCAGCTAGGTCCTATCTGCGCTGAATCAGTTGATTTAAATGAAGTTGAGCAAAATGCCTTTTTCTTCCCTGATGCCAGTAAGCTTGAGCAACTAGACGAATACATGCGTGATTTGAAAAAATCTGGCGATTCAGTCGGTGCTAAAATTACCGTGGCAGCAACAGGTGTTCCTGTTGGTTTAGGCGAGCCAGTATTTGACCGTTTAGATGCCGATATTGCTCATGCGTTAATGGGTATCAATGCGGTTAAAGGCGTTGAAATTGGTGATGGCTTTGGTGTGGTAACCCAAAAAGGCTCAGAAGGACGTGATTTAATGTCGCCAGCAGGATTTGAGTCTAACCATGCGGGCGGAGTACTTGGCGGTATTTCTTCTGGTCAGCCTGTTGTTGCGCATATTGCATTAAAACCAACTTCTAGTATTTCAGTACCTGGTCAAAGTATGACTGCTCAAGGTACCACAGCAGATGTGGTCACTAAAGGTCGTCATGATCCATGTGTTGGTATTCGTGCTGTACCGATTGCCGAAGCCATGCTGGCTATCGTATTGATGGATCACTTACTTCGTCATCGCGCGCAAAATCAGGACGTGGTTTCCCAAACCCCTGTCATCGGAATGAAGTAATGCCTAATTTGTTAAGCACTGAGCCAAAAGCAGTTTGGCTCAGTGCTTGTTATTTCTTTTTCTTTTCCATCCTCGGTTTAATGGTTCCTTATCTCGGTGTGTTTTTCGATAACCGAGGCTACAATGCGCAAGAAATTGGTTTTCTCATGGCAATACTCATGGGAACACGCATCATTGCACCTAACGTTTGGGCGTTTGTCGCTGATAGAACGGGCATGCGCAGTGAGTTAGTTAAGTTTGGATCAGCTGCCGCGGCGATAACTTACATCAGTTTTTTCTTTGATGCTGGTGTGGTTTACCTTGCCATTAGCTTGTTTATCTATACCTTTTTTTGGAATGCAATTCTCGCTCAGTTAGAAGTGATTACCCTTGAAAGTTTGGGTGATGAAGCGCATCGCTATGGCGCGATTCGAAGCTGGGGCAGTGTCGGTTACATTTGTTTAGTGGTGGCTGGTGGCTTTGCTATCAGCCAGTTTGGCGCTGACATATTGCCCTCAATTGGCATGCTGTTATTCATCGGTATGTTTTTGTGTTCCTTGGCGTTGCCTGCTAATCGAGTCAAAGTTGCTGACGCATCTTTAAGGCCCCCTTTAAAAATTACCGCGCCTATATTTTGGTTTTTAGTCTCAGCCTTATTATTACAGATGAGTGTTGGGCCATTTTATGGCTTCTTCGTACTTTACCTAAAGCAAGCGGGTTACTCTGAAGCGAGCGCGGGGTTATTTGTCGCTTTTGGTGTTGTGGTCGAGATCTTAATGTTCATGCTAGCACCAAGGTTACTGGGTCGGTTTGGGGTTAAATTATTACTGCTACTCAGTGTGGCATTAACGGCTGTTCGTTGGTTGTTGTTAGCTTATGGGGTTGAGAGCATCTTAATTTTATCCATTAGCCAAGCGCTGCATGCCTTTACTTTTGGTTTAACCCATGCGGCTTCTATTCAGTTTATTCATCGTAATTTTGATATTGCCCATCGCAGCAAAGGCCAAGCCATGTACGCCAGTATCAGCTTTGGTTTTGGTGGCGCGCTCGGTATTTGGATAAGCGGGCTTATTTGGGGTGATGGTTCTGGCTCTACCAATACTTGGATTTTTGCCGCTATGTGTGCATTTTTATCTATGCTTGCCGTTATGGCCATTTCAGAGAAAAAAAAGGACGTTATTTCGTGAAGCGTTTTCGTTTAGGTTTGATTATCAATCCGCTTGCTGGATTAGGTGGTAGTGTCGGGTTAAAAGGCTCTGACGGTGTTGCGACGCAAGCTATTGCAAAAGGCGCTGAGCCCAAAGCGCAGCTTAGAATGCAACAAGCTTTAGAGGTTGTGCTGCCATTTAAAGATCAAATCGATATTATTACCGCATCCGGCGCGATGGGGCATGATTTAGCCCAACAGCTTGGGTTTAATACTGAGTGCGTTTATCAGTCTGCGAATATAACCGAAGCTAAAGACACTCAATCAGCCGTTAAAGCACTGATCAATGAATCGTTAGATTTACTGTTATTTGCCGGTGGTGACGGCACTGCCAGAGATATTTATAGTGTCATTGAGCAAGATGATACTGCGCTTTTACCTGTGTTAGGTGTGCCTGCTGGGGTTAAGATTCACTCTGGGGTGTATGCGATTACCCCCCATGCTGCCGGTGTTGTGGTTGAAATGCTGTTAAAACGTGAATTGGTGAGCTTGATGGATGCTGACGTGATGGATATTGATGAAGTGGCGTTTAGGCAAGGTGTGGTAAAAGCCAAACGATACGGTGAAATGCAGGTGCCTGCAGAGCCACGTTATATTCAAGCGGTAAAAATGGGCGGCAAGGAAGTCGATGAACTGGTGTTAGCTGATATCGCAGCTGATGTGATTAGTCAGATGGAAGATGAGCTGTATATCATAGGCAGTGGCTCTACTGTTGCTGCGTTAATGGAAGAGCTCAATATTGATAACACCTTATTAGGTGTTGATGTGATTCATGATCAAACCTTAGTAGCCAGTGATGTTACTGCTAAGCAGTTAATTGAGCTTACTCAGCATAAACCCACAAAACTGGTTATTACCCTCATTGGCGGTCAAGGCCACATATTAGGTCGAGGTAATCAGCAGTTGTCTCCAGAGCTAATAAAACAAGTTGGTAAAGACAATATTATTATCCTTGCTACAAAAACTAAGTTAAAAGCACTTGAAGGCAGGCCATTAATTGTGGATAGTGGCGACCCAGAATTAGATAGAGAGCTTACGGGCTATTATAAAATTGTTACTGGATACCACGATTACGTGATGTACCAAGTGGCAAATCCAGATTTATCGGAGAGCTAAACCATGTTAGAAAAATATGATGCTGCATTAGAGTCATGGATTGAAAGTAACGTTGCCCATGGCGATGATGATGCGTTATTTGCCAGTGGTTATTTGCAAGGCCATATCGCTGTTGTATTGTCACAGCTTGAGCAAGAGCAGACTTCTGGCATCGATGCATTAGATGATAAAATGGTCGATTGTTTAGCGCTAGCAAACGATGAACTAGATGAAGCAGATTTCAGTCTAGTCAAGGCTGCATGGTTACAGCTTCGTCAAATTATTAGCGACATTAAATAATCTATGACTAAGCAAACTGTTTCAATTGGGCTTGTTAACCCAAAAACACCAGTAAATGTTGGCGGCATTATGCGCGCTGCTGGCTGTTACCGAGCTAATTCGGTTTTTTACACTGGCAATCGTTATGCATTGGCGGCACGTTCTGGTGAAGCGCAATATGACATCGATACCAAAAATGCGGCCGCTACTATTCCGCTCACCGCTGTTGAGTCTTTACTTGAGCAAGTGCCACAAGGCGCAAAAATCATTTGTGTTGATCTAGTGGTTGGCGCAACGCCGCTGCCTTTGTTTGAGCACCCGCAAGATGCATTTTATATTTTTGGCCCTGAAGATGGCACCATACCCCAGCAAATTATCGATGCCGCGGATGATGTGGTTTATGTGCCAACTGTCGGTTGTATGAACTTAGCTGCGTCAGTGAATGTATTGCTTTATGACCGCTTATCAAAAAGTACTCAAATAGCGGCAGACGATGAATTAATTCGTGAAAGTCGCGACAATAATAATCGTACCAAAGTCAAAACTTGGCTAAAAAAGTAAACGGTTAATTGGATCAGCGTTAATCGCCTGGTAATAACTAAAGCTCAATAAGATAATGTCCTATTGAGCTTTTTTATGCCTGATTTTTAGATGCTTAAGTGGCTATTTGTTGTATTTGTTCAAAAAAGAGCTTAAATATTCCAAGCCACTTTTTTGTGTTGCTACTTGTGTTGCTACTTGAGTTTCTGCTTGTGCATAGGCTCGAGTTAGCTCAGCTTGTAAGCAGTGATAAATTGCAGTTTCATGTTCTGCTATAAGTTCAAATGTCGGTGCTAATTGACGGCTCTCTTGACTATCTTGAAGCTGACATTGCTGTAACCATTGTCGATATTTTACTTCATAAGGTTCAACCCATTGGCTTAAGGTCTGCATTAATTCAAGCCAAGGTAAGTCGATCCACTTTTTGGCATCGTCATCGCCTTGTGCGGTTAATTCAGCGGTTTTAAACACATATTTTTGAGGTTGTTTCAAAAGATGCTGTAGTAATAACTCTGCGGTAACCGTTTCTACTTCCACTAACGCCTTCCAGAGCTTATTTTGCTCATCATTATCGTCAACATTTTCAAAGTAACTAAAAAATGCAATGCCGTAAATCTCGCCTTCGTAAGCTTGATGGATTAGATGATTCATTGTTATCTCTGTCGATTGAATTAAAACGCTCAATTAGCTTAACGCTTTACCTTTGAGTAACTTTCTTAACCACATTCGATTGGGGTTAAGCATTGCCAGCATTTCATAGCTAAGTGGTGGCGTGTGATTGCATATCATTGCCGCTAATGCCTCTGCAGCTAAAGGCCCAGAACTTAGGCCTCTTGAGCCTAGTCCTCCCAAAATGAATAAATTGTCATAGCTTGGTGCTTGGTGTTGCTGCCAAAACTTTCGGCTAGCGGGACTATGCTGATGTTGCTCTAATGGCTGCTGATTATATTGGGCATAAATGGCTTCAACATTAGGGGCGAGTCCCATCATAGGGCAATGATCACGAGTAACCATTCTAACGCCCACTCTGGCGCTGGCAGCTGATACATCAATATCGCACAGCCAGTTACGCTCAGGAAAACTCTGATGCATTTTTTGGGCATTTTCTAATTGCTCAGTGGGACTGTAATCTACATTATCGGGCGACTTTACATAGCTTGCCCCAACACAGTGGCGCTGATTATTACTGGGAGTGAGATAGCCGTGGGCGCAAATCACCGTATCAAGTTGAGCCAGTTCACCTTGGCTGGGTATATGGCTCACTTGGCCACGAAAGCCTGTGACCTGTAATAATTTAGTTTGTTTAAAATCAGTTAATTGAGCCCCTGAAGCGATGACGACTTTACAATGTCTAAAGCTATCATGTTGCTCGTTGTCATGACTGGCGTTAAGTTGCCAGTAAGCACTCTGAGAGGGCACTTTGCCATCTTGTGTTAAGTCAATGTCGTGCTCAAGGCTGTTAACCCGTTCAGGACTGTTAACTCGCTCAAGGCTGTTAATTTTAGTGTTGAGCTTAATTATTAATTTACAGCCATTTTTTTCTGCAACTGAAGTGGCATGAGCAATGGCTGCCTGAGCAAATTCAAAAGGGCAGATCCAACCAGCCCAAGGATAGTAAAAGCCATTTTTGTTGATGTCGATTCTTGCCAGTTGATTGGCTTGCTCAGCGTTAACACTAAAAGCAATTTCTTTTGGCCACTGCTGACCAAGCATAATTTTATTCAGTCTGGCATCACTGCGCTCATCAAACCCAGTTTGCAGTACACCACAAAATTGATGGTCAATCTGGTGACCTAACGCTGTTAATTGCTGCAACCTACGGCGACTGAATAAAAAAGCTTGTTGAAAGTACTGACTCATCAGGTTGTTATCAGGAGTGAGTAGGGGATAAATAGCGCCTTGCTTATTACCCGATGCGCCATCAGCCAATTGGTTATCTTTGCAATAAATGGTGACACTCTGCCCACGTTCAATCAGTGATAACGCCAAATGGGCTGCAGCTATACCGCCACCAATAATGGCGATAGTGTCGTCACTGCTTTGATGATGTTCACTGCAAGGGCTCAAGCAATAGGCGTAATGGCTATCAGTACTGCGGCGCAGCGCTTGGCGCTCTTGTAAGGCAATAGAATCGTGTTTTTGAGTATCAGGTTGACATTCACTTTTCTGGTTAAAAATATTATTTACGCCAAAACCGCTTCTGCTGGCTAATAGGTTAAGTTGTTTAAAGCGCGTTGCGTTATCATTGTCACTGGCAGAGTCAAAATAGTGAATATTGGCTGTATCTTCACTCAGTCTGCCCATTTGCCACAGTAACTTTTCACTAAGGTATTGATCTATATATTGGCTTGTAATCGTATGAGGTAAGCAATGCCAGTTTGATATCAACATTTTTTCGGCGTTGGGAATACCTTGGCAATTTTCTAACAATGAACCGAAATACAGATCAACAGTGAATAAACCTTTGGCTAACACCAATCTTTGGCAACCAGATATTTTGGCGATACAAGCTTGCTGAAGGACTAAGGCTAATTCATAAAATGGATCTTGTTTATCAAGATGTTGATGTAAAAAGCCTAATTCAGCTGAATTTATAGGATTAGGTTCAAATATGCTGAGCAGTGTTTTTTGGTTTTTTGTTAGAGATAACTGCCATAGTGACATGAGCTCCATACCAATACCGAAGCCTATTTGAGCAATGGATAAGGTTTTATTTGAGACTGCTGCATCAGACAGGACAGTTTGATGATAATGCCTTATGCTAGAGGCATAATCAGGATTTTGACAGTAACTACTTGGATATTTTGCCGAAAATGTTGCACAATCTCGGTCTATAAAAAGGAAGTCAGTGGTTAATTTGGTCAAAGTTCGTTACTCAAAATGATTCAATTGAGATTATTTTACCTGTGTTTGCTGAAAGCTGACCACTTTATTCATCTAAAGCGGATATCATTGCCACAGCAAAATTAGGTACTGACATGTACAAAATGGATAGCATAAAATGAAAAGAGTCGTAATTACAGGTTTAGGTGTTGTTTCTAGCATCGGTAATAACAAGCAAGAAGTGACAGAGTCATTGAAAGCTGGACGTAGTGGTATCACCCATTCAGATCAATTTGAAGAAATGAAATTACGTAGTCATGTTTGGGGGGATATCAAATTAAACCCTGCTGAGCATATTGACCGTAAGGCATTACGCTTCATGGGAGACGCAGCAGCTTACGCTTATATTGCAATGCAAGAAGCAATCAGTGATGCTAATTTGACAGAAGAGCAGTATTCTCACCATCGCGTGGGTTTAGTGGTCGGTACTGGCGGCGCATCATCTAAAAATCAAGTACAAGCAGCTGACACCTTACGTGAAAAAAGCGTAAAACGTGTTGGCCCTTATATTGTACCGCGCATTATGGCCAGTACGGCGAGTGCTTGTTTAGCGACCCCATTTAAAATTAAAGGTATGAATTATTCAATTAGTTCTGCTTGTGCAACTTCAGCACATTGTATTGGCCATGCAGCTGAGCTTATTCAAATGGGTAAGCAAGATATGGTATTTGCTGGTGGTGCAGAAGAACTAGATTGGACCCTAACCATGGGCTTCGATGCTATGGGGGCATTGTCAACTAAGTATAATGACACGCCTGAAAAGGCTTCACGTACTTACGATGCTGACCGTGATGGTTTTGTTATCTCTGGTGGCGGCGGGATTGTTGTCGTTGAAGAGTTAGAGCATGCATTAGCTCGTGGCGCAAAAATCTATGCGGAAATCATTGGTTATGGCGCATCTTCTGATGGCTACGACATGGTTGCACCGTCAGGTGAAGGTGCTGTGCGTTGTATGCAAATGGCGCTAGCTGATGTTGATACCCCAATTGATTATATCAATACTCATGGTACTTCAACCCCAGTTGGTGATGTGCGTGAGCTTGAAGCTTTGCGTGAGGTTTTTCCGACAGACATGCCTCCAGTTGCATCAACTAAATCATTGACTGGCCATGCATTAGGTGCAGCCGGTGTTCACGAGGCCATTTATAGCTTAGTGATGATGGAAGATAGCTTTATTGCACCAAGTATCAATATCGATACCTTGGATGAACAAGCCGTTGGTATTCCTTTAGTCACTGAGTATCGTGATGCAAAGCTAACGACTGTGATGAGCAACAGCTTTGGCTTTGGTGGCACTAATGCCACTTTGGTTATGCGCAAGTATAAATAAGCTTAGACAGCGACTTTATTAGTCGTTCGTATAAAGTAATCAAAGCCTTCTAGTCGACAGACTAGAAGGCTTTTTTGTGTTTTTTGACCTTTAAAGCAGATTAAAACTATTTTTACACATAGCTAATCAATGCGGCTCGAAAACAATATTTCTAATTCATTGATACCTATGCATTCTAATAACTTGATAGAATAAGCAGATAATCACAGTATTTATGGCTAATTACACTTATGAAAATCGTTGCCGATGAAAACATGCCTTATGTGGAAGCCTTATTTGGGCACCTAGGGACAATTGAGCGCGTAAATGGTCGCTCATTAGCACCAGAGCAACTGATTGATGTTGACGTGCTGCTAGTTCGTTCAGTTACTAAGGTCAATCAAGGCTTATTGTCTAAAGCAAACAAATTACTGTTTGTTGGCAGTGCCACCATAGGTACCGACCATATTGATTTAGCCTATCTTAAGCAGCGTAATATCCCGTTTACTAATGCCCCTGGATGCAATGCCACAGCGGTGGGCGAGTATGCTTTTATCGCCATGCTTGAATTGGCTAAACGCTTTAAGCAGCCAATAAAAAATAAAGTTGTTGGCATTGTCGGTGCGGGTAATACCGGTTCAGCATTAGAAAAGTGCCTAAACGCTTATGGCATGAAAGTACTGTTATGTGATCCTATTTTAGAAAAAAGTGCTGCGGATGAACGCCAGTTCGTGTCATTAGATACCATAATCGAGCAAGCCGACATCATCAGTTTACATGTGCCAATTACCAAAGAAGGCGCAGATAAAACCTGGTATTTATTCGATGAAGCTCGATTACTGCAGCTAAGAGAAAATACCTGGTTATTAAATTGCTGCAGAGGTGAGGTCATTGATAACCGAGCCTTGATAAAAGTTAAGCGTCTACGTGACGATTTAAAACTGGTTTTAGATGTATGGGAAGGTGAGCCACACCCAATGGCTGAGCTGGTGCCGTTAGCTGAATTTGCGACTCCTCACATTGCTGGATATAGCTTAGAAGGCAAAGCTCGGGGCACCTTTATGTTGTTTGAAAAATTGTGTGACATCCTAAAGTTGCCCCATGAGAAATCAGTATCGAGCCTGTTACCGTCATTTTTTATTAATCAATTATCCGTGGCAGAGCAACCGACAGAAAGTCAGTTACTTACCCTTGCTAGACAGGTTTATAACCTCAAAGATGATGACGAATTATTTAGAAAAACCTTTCTAAATCACAATGGCTTCGATCATATGAGAAAAAATCACACTCATCGACGTGAATTTAGTGCATTGTCGCTAGTCAACACGGGTGCTTGTAAGGTAAATTGGGTCTATAAATTAGGTTTTTCAGGAGTCGAGCGTTAATTATGTCACAGGAATTTAATGTTGTTGTTTTAGGTGCGTCGGGCGCAGTGGGTCAAACTATGATTGAGATCCTTGAAGAGCGAAACTTTCCGGTTGCAAACTTATACCCATTAGCCAGTAGCCGCAGTGCAGGTGAAACCGTTAGCTTTAATGGTAAACAAGTCGAAATTCTAGATGTGGATACGTTCGATTGGAGCACGGCTCAAATTGGATTCTTCTCCGCAGGTGGTGACGTCTCAGCTAAGTGGGCCCCGATTGCTGCAGAGCATGGCTGTGTGGTGATTGATAACACCTCACATTTTCGTTATGACATCGATGTGCCATTAGTGGTACCAGAAGTTAATCCGCAGGCCATCGCAGACTTCCGTAATCGTAATATCATTGCTAATCCTAACTGTTCAACCATTCAAATGTTAGTGGCGCTAAAGCCTATTTATGATGCATTTGGTATTTCACGTATTAACGTGGCAACTTACCAGTCTGTATCAGGTTCAGGTAAGCAAGCTATTGAAGAATTAGCGGGTCAGACGGCCAAACTACTTCAAGGTTTACCAGCTGAAAATAAAGTATACCCAAAGCAAATTGCTTTTAACGTATTACCGCAAATTGATGTGTTTATGGACAATGGTTACACCAAAGAAGAAATGAAAATGGTGTGGGAAACGCAAAAGATTTTTGGTGATCACGATATCGTGGTTAATCCAACAGCGGTGCGTGTTCCGGTTTTTTATGGTCACTCAGAAGCAGTGCACCTTGAAACTCGCCAACCTGTTGAAGCAGAAGAAGTAAAAGCCGTCCTACGTGATGCTGAAGGTATCGTGTTATTTGAAAATGATGAAGATTATCCAACGGTAGTGACAGACTCTGCAGGTACCGATCCAGTATTTGTTGGCCGTGTGAGAAAAGATATTTCTCATGATTACGGTATAAATTTATGGGTGACTGCCGATAACATCCGTAAAGGTGCTGCTTTAAACAGTGTTCAAATAGCCGAAGTCTTGATTAGAGATTATTATTAATACGATAATATCCCTATAAATAGAGCTATTTAGATTAAAAAGCCTGCAGCCTGCAGGCTTTTTTCATTTTAGCGTGGTTCACAGTAGCAGGGTAATTAAATCTGGTTTATAGTCTTATGAATACTAAAACTAATAAATACAATTGCCTAAAGCCAGTTGTCATGATGACAACCCCATAGCGCTCAAAGGAAAGATTGATGATTCTTCGTACTGCTTATTTTGTTGGCATAATGGCCTGTGCTTTGGCCGCTGTTTCTGCTTCTTCTACGGTTGAGCCTGTCCATGCTCAGACGCTAAAAATTACCGGCCCCAACGGCGAAGTCAATTCTATCGTTGCCCGTCAATATGGTCCTACAACTTCAGCCGACACTTTTTGGAGTATTGCGCAAAAGGTTAGGCCCAATCAAAATATCACCATATACCAAGTGATGGCGGCACTTTTTGATGCTAATCCCCATGCCTTTAGCAGTGATAATTATAATTCTTTAGAGCGGGGGATGACGCTGTTGGTCCCTTCTGCAGATGTGATGGCGCAAATCCCCAAAGCGGATGCCAAGCTTCGGGCTGAAGATAATGATAAACGCTTCGCGAATGCCAATATAACGGTCAAAGCGCCGCAAAAGCCTGCGGTAAGTGCTGGGCAAACGAGCGCAACTTCAGCTCAAAAACCGTTAGCCATCGTAGCTGAAAAAACACTTAAAAATACAGTCGAGGTTAACCAACCTCTCATTGATGAGTTAACCGTTAAACTCGAGAACGCACAAAGTAAAAGTTTATCTTTAACCGATGAATTGGCGCGTTCAGAAGATATGTTAATGATTAAGGACGCTGACAACGCTGCCTTAAAAGCGAAGATAAAAGAGCTGTCTTTGCAGCTTTCTGTCTCACAAGAAGAGTTACAATTACTTTCTGAAAAGCACACTGAACTTGAAGCGGCCTACGCGCTATTGGTTGCTGAAAATGCTAAGCCAACAGTCATTGAGCAGCCAACTAACTTTTGGCGGTCAATTGCTGACAACATGATATTGCTTGCCGTTATCGCGGCATTACCGCTTATTATAATCTTTCTGATTATTTTCTGGCTGATGCGCCGTAAAAATGAGCAGGATGAAAGCATCAATGAAACACCTCAAGCTGAAACTAGTTCAGAACCCTTAGCCGTTACGGATGATATTGACGATCTCAATGACTTAGCGATTCATTTAGATGAAGAAGACTCTACGGAAGATTTGCTTGATCTAGATATCACCAACGAAACGCAATTATCTTTAGATGGTGCTGATGATGTTGATATGTATATCGAAGATGAAAAGGCTAGCGAACAAATAGCTGAAGGCACCTCACTAGATGATTTGTGGTCTGAAGCCATGAATGAGCAAGAAGTCGAATTGGCGTCTATAGAAGACGAAGGAGACTATTTTGAAAGCTTACTTGACGGTCTTGATGAATCAGCAGAAGTTAAACAAACAGACGAAGAAGATTTAGACAGTTTACTTGCAGACTTTGATTTACCAGCAGAGGATACTACTGAAGTTGCACCAGAACTAAGCCAAACAGATACCCAAGATGACATTGACAGCTTACTGGCTGATTTTGATTTACCGACGGATAATGCTGGTGAAGTTGCTGCAGAAGCTGAAGCTGAATCTGAAGTCGCACCAGAACCAAGCCAAACAGATGTTCAAGATGACATCGACAGCTTACTGGCTGATTTTGATTTACCGACGAATAATGCTGGTGAAGTTGCTGCTGAAGCTGAATCTGAAGTCGCACCAGAACTAAGCCAAACAGATACCCAAGATGACATCGACAGCTTACTGGCAGATTTTGATTTACCGACGGATAATGCTGGTGAAGTTGCTGCAGAAGCTGAATTTGAAGTCGCACCAGAACCAAGCCAAACAGATACCCAAGATGATATCGACAGCTTACTGGCAGATTTTGATTTACCGGCAGATGAAGCTATAACCGAAGCAGGCAGTGAAGCAGACGGTGAATTAGATAGCGGATCTTTACAGCAAACGCCAGAAACAGATACTCAAGATGACATCGACAGCTTACTAGCTGACTTTGATTTAGCGCCTGAATCATCAAATGTTGTCGATACACAGGCTGATGAATCTGCCAATAGCGCAGTTGATGATTCAGTTGATGATATTGACGCCTTACTTGCATCCATCGACGTTACTGATGATGTTGAAGGGGCAGAAGATTTTTCTGCCGAAATTGCAGCTGAATTAGAAAGCGATGTTGCCACCACATTAGATGACAGCGAGAATCTTGATGAGTTACTGGCAACAGTCGATCCTGAAAAAGAGTTTACTCCGCTAGCCACTTCAGATGTCGATGTCGAGCAGCAATTAGCTTCTGAGCTAGCCCAAATTGAATCAGAGCTTGAAATTGATAGCGACAATAGCGATCTTGACTCACTCATTTCAGATTTAGAAACACAAACCGAGTTACCTCAACAGACAGCAGAGCCTGAAGAGTCATTTACTGGGGCAGATGATTTCGCCGCGCAAATTGCCGCCGAGCTTGAGCAGGAACAAGGCGAGCACGAACACGCCACCACATCGGATGCCGATTTAGATGCCTTGCTTGCTGACATGAATAATGAGCCAGAAGCCAGCCTTGCAGATACAGATACGCGCCAAGCCGAGCCACTCACATTTGCCTCTGGTGATGATGTCACTCTTGGCCTAGATGATGATCAGCACGATGATCCCCTCGTTAACCAGTTATTAGCGGCTGAGAAATCAACAGAGTCTAATAACGATAGCAATACAGATGCCGACGATCTTGATGCGTTATTGGCAGACTTTGATGTCGATAAGCTCGCCGAGGATGATGAACCGCCATTATTTTCAATCGATGAGTGTTCGGAGGACGAAAGAGGCTCTGAAGCTGAATTTGATAACATGCTGGCAGGCCTTTCAGCACTTGATGATGACTTAGCTGAAACTGATGCAGCTCCAGACACAGTCGCTGATAAAGACACTGACACTGACCATGACAGCAAGCTTAACGAAAACCCTGAATTTGAGCCAAAAGAGTCAGGCTTTTTTGATGATCTAAAATCAAAAAAAGCTGAGCCGGCCAAATTAGATTGGGAGTCAGAATTATTTAAACGAGCCTGCAACCAAGATGATGTTGATAGTGCAGATGAAGTTAATAGTGCAGATGATGGCAGTTATTCTCTTACTGAAGATAATTTAACTGTTGATGAAGCCCTTGCAGCCCTTGACGCTGAAGAAAAGCAATCAACACCATCTGAAGAGACTCTTAATACCTTTGAACAAGAAAACGGTTTCATCGATATTGACGTATTATTAAATGATGCCGATGAAATAGTTGAAGTAAGCGATCAGTACAAAGATGTTGAAGTGGATATGGGCGAAGTTAATGCCCTTATTGGCAATGCGGAAATGATTGATGTTGATGACGAAGAAAATTCAGTTAATGCCAAATTAGATCTGGCCCGTGCCTACATTGAGATTGAAGATGAAGATGCTGCCAAAGCATTACTCACTGAAGTCAAAATTGACGGTAATGAACGCCAACAAAGTGAAGCCTCAAAACTACTGAATGATATAAGCTAATCATAAAGTACATAAAACGGCGCAGTTAACTGCGCCGTTTTTGTATCAGGTATACAGACTCTGACAGTGGGTTGTGCTTTTGCATTACATCTTCAGTTAATTTGTTATAAAATGCGCGCACTTAAAATTAGAGGGTTTAATCAATGCGTGTGGCCTTAGGCGTCGAATACGATGGTAGTCAATATTTTGGTTGGCAAAGACAGAAAGAAGTTGATTCTGTGCAAGCGCAAATCGAAGCGGCGTTATCATCAATTGCCAATGAACCGATTGAAATTATCTGTGCGGGACGTACAGATTCTGGGGTACATGGAACAGGTCAAGTCATACATTTTGATACTCAAGCTAATCGAGCTATGTCAGCGTGGACATTAGGCGTTAATGCCAAGCTACCTGATAATATTGCAATCCGCTGGGCGAAAGAAGTGGATGAGACCTTCCATGCTCGCTTTTCAGCGACTGCACGTCGATATCGTTATATTATCAATAACAGTGAATTTAGACCGGGTATTTTAAATAAGGGTTTAACCCATTATCACTACCCACTGGATCACAATTTGATGCACCAAGGCGCGCAATTGTTTGTTGGTGAACATGACTTTACCAGCTTCAGAGCATTACAGTGCCAAGCCCATAGCCCGGTAAGAACCATTGAATTTGTTAATGTCACTCGTCAAGGAACATTCATTATTATCGATATTAAAGCCAATGCATTTTTGCATCATATGGTGCGTAATATTGTTGGCACCTTACTTGAAATCGGCCAGTCACATCAAAAAATTGAGTGGGTTAATGAACTTCTAGCATTAAAAGATAGAAAATTTGCCGCGCCGACATCAAAGCCCAATGGCTTATATCTGGTGGATGTGACTTACCCAGAGCACTACAACTTACCTAAGCCGCCAATGGGGCCGCTATTTATGCAAGATTAGACACTTAGCTGCTACTGATCGCTAAATAGTCGCATTTTTACTGTTTACGAAACAACAATGTGAGCATGGGACAAATTCAAAAGGGATACAATGAAGACAGATAATGACACGCAATTAACCGTTAAGCCTGCAAAAGACGCAAGCTTGTCCCAATGGTTAGATTATTTATTATCGATTCACCCCACTGAAATAGATATGGGCTTAACCCGAGTCACGGCCGTTGCTGAGCGTTTAAGTCTATTGTCCTTAGCTGACTCTAAAGTGATTACCGTTGCCGGAACCAATGGCAAAGGTACCACTTGCGCCATGCTTGAGGCGGTATTTTTGCAAGCCGGTAAAACGGTTGGGGTTTATAGCTCGCCGCACTTAGTTAACTTTAACGAGCGCGTAAGGCTTAATCATATTGACGTGACAGATGCGCAAATTATTGAAGCCTTTAGTGTCATTGAACATGCCCGCTCTGAGATCTCATTAAGCTTTTTTGAATTTGCCACCTTAACAGGATTATATATTTTCAAGCTGGCTAAACCTGAGATTATTTTACTGGAAGTGGGCTTAGGTGGTCGTTTAGATGCAACCAATATTATTGATGCCGATGTCAGTGTCATTACCTCGATTGATATTGATCATCAAGAGTATCTAGGTGATACCAGAGAGCTAGTCGGCCGTGAAAAGGCAGGAGTATTTAGAACTGAGCGTTTAGCGGTGATTGGCGAACCTGATTGCCCTAATTCCATAACCGAATATGCCCAAGCGATTAATGCGTATGCTTATAGTGTTAATAAAGACTTTAGCTATGTTATTGCAAATGACACTAGCACAGATAACCGCTCAACTTGGCACTATAGCAGTGCTAATCGCAGCATAGAGGCTATACCATTACCGAGATTACCTTTAGCCAATGCCGCCACTGCCATTGCTGTTATTGAGCAGGCTTTCCCACAACTCAGTGATAACGATATTAAACAGGGCATTGCCAATGCCAGTTTGTCAGGCCGCTTTGAGCAAGTACTAGAACAACCAAAAGTGTGGGTTGATGTAGCACATAATCCCCATGCTGCGA
This sequence comes from Shewanella sp. 10N.286.48.B5, assembly GCF_002874355.2. Classification (NCBI taxonomy): domain Bacteria; kingdom Pseudomonadati; phylum Pseudomonadota; class Gammaproteobacteria; order Alteromonadales; family Shewanellaceae; genus Shewanella; species Shewanella sp. 10N.286.48.B5. Next base: position 2,357,517 of record NZ_MCVG02000001.1, on the reverse strand, counting down.
AATACCTTGCTACGCAACTGCAAGGCTTTAAGCCTGCGCGCATTATTGCCTTATGCGGTATGTTAAAAGATAAAGATGCCGCTGCAGTTTTAAAGGAGCTTGAAGACAGTATTGATGAATGGAACTTTGTATCATTACCGGTTGAGCGCGGAAATGATGCTAAAACATTAGCCAAGGAGTTAAATACAAGCTTGTCTGCATCACAATTTGACTCAATGGATTTGGCTTGGCGCAGTATTAAGTCAAATATAAATGCAGATGATGTAGTAATTGTTTTTGGCTCATTTTACACTGTGGCAGCGTTTAGTGAATTATTAAAAAAGGGATAAAGATTTGTCTGGTCAATTTCAAAACCGTTTAGTTGGCACCATAGTGATCGTTGCTCTTGGGGTTATATTTTTACCTGATTTATTAGACGGTAAAAAGCAGCGCCAAGTTGAAGAGTTTACAGAAATTCCTTTACGCCCAGTGATTACTGAGCAAGCAAGCGATCAAATTGGCGAGGGTTACACTCCTGAAACCTTTGAAGTTGAAGAGATTGCAGCAACCCAAGATTTAGCTCAAGTTTCAGAAAAAACCAGCACTACGCCAGCGACTAAAACTGACAGTGGAACAAAGTCAGTCACAAGTGCCAACACCGCAACCGCATTAACAGCAGTAACCTCAAAGCCTGAAACTGTTAAATCAGCCATAAAACAAGCTCAGCCCATCAAAGCGGGATTTACCTTGCAGTTGGGTGGTTTTAATAACGCTAAAAATGTTGAAGGCTTAGTTCAAAAGCTGCGCACTAATGGTTTTACCGCTTATACATTACCGACTAAACCGATTGATGGTTCTTTAACAAAAGTGTTTGTCGGCCCTGAACTCTCAGCAGATAAACTGAAAAGTTATCAACAAAAAATACAGAAAATAACCGGTCTTCAAGGCAAGATTGTGCAATACAATCCCCTAGAAAACTAACTATTCATCATTGTTTTTTTCAGCGCACAGTCAATTTATTCTGCTAGAGGTGTGAAACTTTTCAGTCTCTGTTAGAATCGCGCCGTCTTAACATCTATACCGGATCCCTCTCTCAATGGTTTGGATTGATTACGCTATTCTCATTATCATCGGCCTATCAACTGTTATCAGTTTGATACGTGGATTTGCCAAAGAAGCCATGTCGCTAGTGGTATGGTTCGCTGCTTTCTTTGTTGCTAGCCAATTTTATCAAGATCTCGCTGTTCACCTAACGCAGATGAATGACGAAATGCTTAGAAATGGCGTTGCAATTGCTATTTTATTTATCGCTACTCTCATTCTTGGTGCCTTAGTTAATTACATATTAGGCCAACTGGTGTCAAAAACCGGCTTGTCAGGCACAGACCGCGTATTAGGTTTGTGCTTTGGCGCGCTTCGCGGGGCGTTAATCGTCAGCGCAATATTATTTTTTCTGGATGCGTTTACCGGTGCTTCAAGTCAAGACTGGTGGACGGATTCAGAGCTTGTACCCCAATTTGGTGTGGTTATTCAGTGGTTTTTTGACTATCTGGAAAATACCTCCAGCTTTGTACCCAAAATATAAATATAAATATAAAACATCTTACAATGAGGAAGCTTACCCATGTGTGGTATCGTCGGAATAGTTGGTCTGTCATCGGTTAATCAAACCATTTATGATGCGTTGACCGTGCTTCAGCACCGTGGTCAAGATGCTGCAGGCATCGTGACCGTGGACAAAAATGCATTTCGTTTACGTAAGGCTAATGGACTCGTTAAAGACGTATTTGAAATCAAACACATGCAACGCCTTCAAGGTAATGCAGGTATTGGACACGTACGTTATCCAACAGCAGGCAGCTCGAGTGCCTCTGAAGCACAACCATTCTATGTTAACTCTCCATTTGGTATTTCCTTAGCCCATAACGGTAACTTGACGAATACAGTTGAGCTTGCTGAAGGACTGATCAAAAAGCGCCGTCATGTAAATACCACCTCAGATTCTGAAGTGTTATTAAACTTGCTTGCTGATGAGCTGCAAGAAACCCGCAGCTTAACCTTAAGCGCTGATGAAGTTTTTGATGCAATAGCGAAAGTTCATTCACAAACTCGCGGTGCTTATGCTGCTGCGGCGATGATTATTGGCCAAGGCTTAGTGGCATTTCGTGACCCATTTGGGATCCGTCCTTTAGTACTTGGTAAGAACGAAACCCCAACAGGTACCGAATACATGGTCGCCTCTGAATCAGTGGCACTTGATGCAGTTGGCTTTGAAGTGATGCGCGACGTTGCGCCAGGCGAAGCAGTTTATATTTCACTTGATGGTCAACTATTTACTCGCCAATGTGCGGTTGAGCCAAGCTATGCACCTTGTATTTTTGAATTCGTCTATTTCGCTCGTCCAGACTCGAGTATTGATAAAGTGTCTGTCTATGCCAGCCGTGTAAACATGGGGGCTAAATTAGGCGCAAAAATTCAAAAGGAATGGGAAGATTATGATATTGACGTGGTGATCCCAATTCCTGAAACCTCGTGTGATATCGCCCTAGAAATTGCTCGTGGAATGGACCTGCCATATCGCCAAGGTTTTGTTAAAAACCGCTATATTGGCCGTACTTTTATTATGCCGGGTCAGCAAGAGCGTAAGAAATCTGTTCGCCGTAAGCTAAACGCGATTAAAACTGAATTTACTGGTAAGAACGTATTGTTAGTTGACGACTCAATTGTTCGTGGTACCACCTCTGAGCAAATCATTGAAATGGCTCGTGAAGCTGGGGCTAAGAAAGTGTATTTTGCTTCAGCAGCACCTGAAATTCGCTTCCCGAATGTCTACGGTATTGATATGCCAACCACCAATGAGTTGATTGCTCATGGCCGTGATGCTGATGAAATCGCTAAAATCATCGGCGCTGATGGGATTATCTTCCAAGACTTATCAGACTTGGTTGAAGCCGTTGGAATGGAAAATCCAGAAATTAAGCGCTTTGAAACCTCAGTATTTGATGGTCATTACATCACTAACGATGTTGACCAGGCGTACTTGGATCACCTGACTCAACTGCGAAATGATGATGCCAAAGCCAATAATAAAGACATTGGTACTAACTTAGAAATGCATAACGTTTGTCATCCTTAAACGATACTTTCTAAGTAACTGATTAAAGCCAGCTAGCCGCTGGCTTTTTTGTTTTTCTTTTCCTTCAGTAATCGAAACTAGTACTACAGATAAAAAAATGCCTGAATCACTTCAGGCATTTTGCTCGGTTTATTGATGATGAATCAATCTCAGATTATTAATATAAAAATATTAGTAATTATGAGCTTCAGCTAGTCTTGCAGGGGAATGACATACAGAACATGATTCAGTGATAGGTGCAGGGTCAAATACGGCAAAGTCGCCACTTTCACCCGTGTGTATATCAGCTTCTGGCGTGATAGCCACATTGAAATCACCACCTTGTTGTATCATGTGATTTTTCGCAGCATCACCTGTATGACAAGTGGCACAGTTAGCAGAAATCGCCGTGATACCGTAAACACTGCTCTCATCCATACCGTTTAACACAACCGCTGGTGCTACATCTTCAAGGTCAATCATACCAGTGTGACAAGCTTGACAGTCTACCGGCATGTTTCTGTCGGTTGTTGGCATGTCATTTAGACCTCGGTCTTGCTTGTATGCTCCAAAGTGCATGTTGTGAACAAATGGTCCCCACGCCATCGCGTAGTCTCCTATGGTTCCATCATCCTGTGTTTTACCTGGAGCCCAGTTATAAGCAGAGTGACACTGAGTACAAGCATCACCACCTAAATCAAAACCACCTCGAGCAGAACCATGTCCATCCAAGCCCTCAGTGTGACAAGTTAGACACTTCATGCCATCAGAGCTAGTACGACGGACATCTTTGATGTTCGATACCGAGATAGGGGCATTAGCAGGGTATCCCCAACGGTGAGTATAGCTAATACGACCATCTACACCACCGACTAATACTTCACCTTCAACATAGGGTAATGCGTGGGTAATGATATAGGTTACTTCACCGTTTTCACCAGCAATAGGCGCTGTTTTTGCTCGAGCAACATGACCTTCATCGCGACCAGGAAGCATCGCTTCGCCGTTTCTCATCACAGTTGCCCAACCATTAGGGCTAGCGTCAGTGAGTGCGTTAATGTCAACAACTTTACCTTCACTGTCAGTGGCTTTAGTTGTTACTTCGATGGTCGCTTTATCTTCGCTACGAACAACAGATATAATTTCAAAGTTATAACGGTTTAATGCTTCATCACGATTTGCACCGTTTTCATGTTCATGTTGGAACGAATTGTGACAGGTTGCACAATCAAGGTCAGTAAAGTTACTGTGATTAACAGTTAAATCTTTATCTGCATCTTGTAAATCAGCATGACAGGTTGCACAGCCATTGAGTGACGCAGTAAATACCACATCGTCAACGTGACAAGTTGAACAACGGTATTTATCCATTGAATAACTTGTACTTAATGAAGCATGGCCAGAAGCCTGTATCACACCATCATCGTCATATTTATAACCATGACCCAGCATTGCCATGGTGTTTTCAGCCCAGCCGCCATCTTTTTGTTCAGTTTGAGTGTGACAAACTAGACATGCTTCAACAATAATAACTTCTTGGTCATTGTCGATTGCATGGTGATGTTGATGCCAACCCCAAGTTGCGTTGCTAGTAGCATCTTCAAATTCACCGTGACAGGCGACACATTTAGCATCGTCAGTGGTGCTAACTTGTGCATAATAATCGTTTTTGGTAAACATCACGCGTTTAGTACGTGGCATACCATTTTCGCCATTACCTGGTCGAATATAGCCAGTACCAATTGATTCAGATGTCGCAGCTTCATGTGGCATAGAAAGGTTATAAATACCCTCACCAGCGTGAGTTAGCGTACCCGGTGCGTTATCATCACCCGCAACCCAAGTCACATCAACAGTGTCAGCAAGTAAACCTGCTTCATTTTTGATGGTTGACATTAACTGGACTTTATCTAAATCTTCTACTGGAACCCCATCTTGGTTCTCCACCGAAAATTCAACATTCACGACACCCTCGGCATATTGCCATTCCATGACTTTTGCTACTGCTGATGTGGTCACTACTGGTGGCACCCAAGGTGCACCAGGTAGGCCATCGTTTCCATCTTTACCATCATTACAAGCACTCATCCCCAGTGCAGTAGCCACAAGTAAAGCAACACGACATTTGCTCATTAATTTCATCTCATACTCCAAAATGTTTTTCTTACCTCTTAATGGGTAATTGGAGCGTAATGTAAAGATTGCTTGGCAACTGTTGACTAGATCGCAAACTAGGGGTATTACTAGTTTAATTGTTTATATTCAATAGTTTGAATGCAAACCTCCTAGCTGAACATTCTGAATTAAAGCTTAATATCCCGATATGTTTTTGCATTAAGATCACAATTTAAAGTAAATTTGTATTAATTTTTTTTGGTTAAATTTAGCGCCTTATTAACGTGGTTTTTAATGCTTTGGCCTAGTGTTTTGAGTAGCAGCCCATCTTTCTAAGAAACCTGCCATTACATTAACAGTTGCACTTATTTTTGCTATTCGCTAAATTACACTGTAATTTCATACAGTGTTTTAAAAGTCTAATAAATCTATGATCCTCTATATTGCTGAAAAACCCAGTCTAGGCCGTGCAATTGCCGATGTATTACCAAAGCCCCATAAAAAAGGTGATGGTTTTATCATGAGCGCCAATGGGGATTGCGTGTCTTGGTGTATAGGGCATTTGTTAGAGCAAGCAGAACCTGATGTCTATGATCCCGCTTTTAAATCATGGCAATTAGCCCATTTACCCATAGTTCCGAGTAAATGGCAGTTAAAACCTAAAACTAATACCCGCTCACAGTTGAGCATCTTAAAAAAGCTCATCAAACAAGCATCGAGTTTAGTTAATGCTGGCGATCCTGATAGAGAAGGGCAGCTGCTGGTGGATGAAGTCATTTCCTATGCAGGTGTAAAGGCCGACAAGATTGCTCAAACCCAGCGTTTACTTATTAGCGATCTTAACCCTTCGGCGGTAAAACGCGCCTTAGGGCAATTGCGCACTAATAAAGAGTTTGTCCCCTTATCTACCTCAGCCTTAGCCCGCAGCCGCGCAGATTGGCTATATGGCATGAATATGACCCGCGCTTATACCATTCAAGGCAAAAAAGTAGGTTATCAGGGCGTATTGTCGGTTGGCCGCGTGCAAACACCGGTACTGGGGTTAGTGGTAAGGCGAGATGAAGACATTGCCAATTTTCAGCCCAAAGCTTTTTATGAAGTATTGGCGCATTTACTGACCGATAACCAAGAAGGCTTTTCGGCTAAGTGGAAACCCAGTGAAGCATGTCAGCCATATATGGATGAAGAGGGGCGAGTGCTCGCCAAAGGCTTAGCTGAAAATGTGGTGGGACGGATAACTAACAAGCCAGCTGAAGTGACCAAGCTTGAATCAAAAAATAAGCGTCAGCCCCCCCCATTGCCTTATAGTTTATCCAGCCTGCAAATAGATGCCGCCAAACGCTTTGGCATGAGCGCTAAAGAGGTACTTGATACCTGTCAGAGTCTATATGAAAGGCATAAATTAATTACCTATCCGCGCTCAGATAGTCGCTATTTACCTGCTGAGCAACATGGCCTTGCACCCCAAGTCATTCGCGCAGTATTAAGTAATGATGCCGGTTTAACCGCTAAAGCAGATAAACCTAATGCCAAGCTAAAGTCCAAAGCCTGGAATGACAGTAAAGTTGATGCTCACCACGCGATAATTCCCACTGAAAAAACCACTAATTTGGCAAACTTATCAGCCAAAGAATCACAGCTATATTCTCATATTGCACGGCAGTATTTAGCCCAGTTTTACCCCGCCTATACTTATGATGAAACCCAAGTTGAAGTGACCATTGCGGGTGGCTTATTCACCACTAAAGCTAAGCAAGAACTGTCATTAGGTTGGAAATGTTTATTTGCGAAAATGCAGGGTAAAGATAATGCAGATGGCAGTGATGATGAAAATTTAGCGACTTTGCCGCCACTGAAAAAAGGTCAACAACTCCATTGTGAGCGTGGCGAATTGCTTGAAAAAACCACTCAAGCGCCAAAACATTTTACAGATGCGACCTTGCTTGGCGCCATGACGGGTATCAATCGCTATGTCACTAACCCTGAAGTGAAGAAGATCCTAAAAGACACCGATGGCTTGGGCACCGAGGCAACCCGAGCAGGCATTATTGAATTACTGTTTAATCGCGGTTACTTATTAAGGCAGGGTAAATCAATCATTGCCACCCCAGTTGGCGTTGGCTTGATCCATTCATTACCAGAAACAGCCACCACACCGGATATGACTGCGCTGTGGGAAAGTAGCCTTGATGCCATAAGTCAAAAGCAGCTTAGGTATGATGCCTTTATGGAGCCATTGTTAGCGCAATTACAGCAACTGATTGAGCAAGCTTCAAATCAATTACCTACAGCTCTTGAGGGCATTAAAGGGCCTGGCTATAAAAAACGCCGCGCCAGTAGTGGCTATAAGCGCAAAGGTGCAGCAAGCAAAACCTCTACGGCTAAAACTTCCCGTAAGCGCAGCTCGAGTAAATAAGCCGATAAAAGAGAGTTTGTATGAATAAATCATGGGATACAGGTATTGCATCGCTCGCACTCGATTGTTCTTAAAGGCAATAGCGGAATTTTAGGCAAAAAAAATGAGTAAACCGAATTAGGGTTTACTCATAAAAATTCACTAGTTCACAACATAAAGGGCGGAACAGGTTAGATTATGGCCGAACTTACTTAACTGAAAATTAATTTAATCTGTCGACGTGCTGTGGAGTGTGATCGACTTCAATATTAATCAATTTAAAACTGAACATTAAATTACATTTGTTATCGAATGCTATCCTTTCGGCTCAATGAAATGAGTTTATCTAAAATATGCTCACCATCCATACGAATGCCATTATGCTCATATTCTGATGTTAGCCAATAGCTGAGGTTATTCACTAGCTGCGCAGTTTCAAGGCTGTAATTCATATCAACATACATATCTTCACTGTAAATAGCCGCAGTGACCGGGACGGTGTTTTGCAGTAACACGTCCACATCGTATAAATTGCTCCAATCTGATTTTTGCGCAATTAATTCTGCCACCTCTTTGAGAGGCTTTAACTGATTAAATTGTTCAAAGAACCATGGATAAATCATTTCGCCAGTAAACAGTAAGCGCTGCCCTTGTTGATAATTGAATTTAGGGAACTGCTCTCTGACTCTATGGGCTGACCAATTAGCCCCTTGTTGATGAAACTGCTGGCAATAGATCGATTCATGCAATAACGCGAAAATTGGGTTGGTGTTGTAATCCAAAAATTGACTAAATTGATGCAAAAATAGCGGGTTTATTGTGCGACCTTGGGCAGTATCGATCATGGCTTGCTCAAGTAAGTAATAGAGGGCTTCAGGGCCTTGCTCCATACCTATATTAACCCCGAGCAGCTGTAGCATCTCAACGGTGAGTTTTTCGCCTGTGGCAAGGTAAACGTCATTATCAGCAATATAGTCAGCCAGTTCTGCTGTTAATGACTCAGCATCTTTGAAACGATGATAAAAATCAGCGTTTTTGGCAAGTACCCGTTTATAGGTTGCTTGATAGACGTCATCTGCTTGACGGGTTAATGATGGAATACCACCTGTGATAAAGGCTTCAGTTAGTGCTTGTGGCGCTGCGCTTAAATAGCGTAAAACACAAAAGCCGCCAAAACTTTGGCCTAAAATACTCCATGGCTGATTATTTGCTAATTGAGCTCTAATTACTTCAGCATCTCGAACAATGTTATCGGCTCTAAAGTGGCACACATAATCGGCTTGTTCTTGCGCGGTTAAATGCGCCAGTGTGGCGCTATTTAGTAAGCTTGAAAGACCGGTGCCGCGCTGATCAAGCAACAGCACTCGATATTCTTTTAGGGCGCGTTTTATCCAGCCACTATTCTCAACAGGGCGCACTGCACCAAAGCCCGGTCCACCTTGAAAATACACTAAATAGGGTAAGGATAAATCTTGGTTTTCTGTACTGACGATTTCCCGAACAAAAATTGATAATTGCTCACCTTCGGGCTGCTGATAATCTAATGGAACGCTAAAAAAGTGTTTTGTGGAAACGATCCCAGAAAGAATACTGTCAATTTGCATGGTGTGCCTGTGAAAATAGGATTCAGAAAGGTAGTATTGTATGAAGGTTAGTCCTTGGTCACAATGAAAATATGATGCTAATTAAATGAAGTGGTGATGTTAAATTATTCATTTGTTTGGGCAGCGATGCAAGCTCAGTAAAAATGCTTGTGTTCAAACCAACTAATTGGTTTTATTTTTTGATTCTTATAGATAGATCAAACATTTTATTAAGCTTTAACGCATAATAACTTGGTCGCGATAATTTTCTCAATTTGAGGATAGAAGTAATGAAGTACCAAATCATTCCAGTCACCCCGTTTCAACAAAATTGTAGTGTTATTTGGTGTGAAAAAACCAAACTGGCAGCCGTTGTCGATCCCGGTGGTGACATTGAACGTATTATTACTGAAGTTAATAAGTTAGGTCTGAGCTTAGAAAAAATCTTATTAACCCATGGTCATATTGATCATGTTGGCGGCGCGAAAACACTGGCTAATCAGCTTAATATTCCTATCATTGGCCCACATATCGCTGACCAATTTTGGCTACAAGGGCTAGCAAAGCAAAGCCAGAACTTTGGTTTTGCGCATGTTGACTCGTTTGAGCCTAGCCAATATTTAAATGAAGGCGATGAAGTGACCATTGGCGAAGAGCGTTTATCGGTGGTGCATTGTCCCGGTCATACTCCAGGACATGTGGTGTTTCACTCTAATAAATCAAACCTTGCATGGGTTGGTGATGTGCTATTTAGAAGCTCCATTGGCCGCACTGATTTTCCGCAATCGGACCATCAACAACTTATCCATTCTATTACTCAAAAATTATGGCCTCTAGGGGAAAAAGTCAGCTTCATTCCAGGTCATGGCCCTATGTCGACTTTTGAAGAAGAGCGTCAGCATAATCCATTTGTTGCTGATCAATTATTGGGCTAGGCTCAAGCATATTTTTCAGCTGCTGGCTATATTTTGCGGTGGCTTACGCAGCAAGCTAGCACTTACTGTAATGTAAAATACACTGCTAGCCCAATTGGCATAAACCGTTACATTTTATCTTACATCAGCTTCACATCCCTTAAACCAGCGAGTAGCCTGACTTGCTGGTTCAAACATAGTTATTCCTGCCCTTAAATTAATACAGTTAATACTTTGTTAAGTGCCATAAGGCTTTGCATTGTTTAGCGGCTTTGCTAGCTTATAGTCACTTAAAGCACTTATGCTGCTTTGATTAATTACTGCTGAGCGGTGTTTTCATATCAATCAGCATGCTGGCAGGGACTCATGGCACATCATTTATTATCATTGTTAGACACTTGGGCTGAAAAACCGCAACAAGACTGGACCTTAGCAGTCATCACTTCTGTTGAAGGTTCTTCATACCGAAAACCTGGCGCCATTATGTTGTTTGACCCTTTGGGGAAAACCTTAGGCATGTTAAGTGGTGGCTGCTTGGAAGCAGACTTACGTCGTCACGCACAAAAGTCCATACAAACCCAGCAAGTTCAGCAATTAACCTATGACGCCACTGATGAAAATGACACCAGTTACCAACTAGGTTGTGGTGGTTTGGTCAACATTATGATGGTGCCGCTATTAGGTGATAATCATTACCTCGGCTTAGCCGAGTTACATCACCAGCTGACGCTAGGTAAAAAAGGCTCGTACCAATTATCGATAGTTGAGCATCATAGCCATGCTGGCCAAGTCGTAGGTAAGTTCGTTGCTGATGACATAGCTTACAAGCAAACTGCAGCAGACATTATTACTGGTATTGTTACTGACGTGAGTTCTGACAATAACCTCAACTTGTTACGTATCCCAGTCAGAAGCCCATTTCATTTAGGGGTGTTTGGTGGCGGGTTGGATGCACAGCCTTTGGTGGCTATGGCGCAGCAGCTTGACTGGCAAGTCAGCGTATTTGATAGTCGCTCTGCGTATGCAAGAGGCTATGATTTTCCAGATGCTAAGATTTGTAAAAAACCACTAACGCAGATAGATTTGTTAGAAATACAACACCTTGATGCGGCCGTAGTTATGAATCATAACTTGGATATGGACGCTGCAGCATTAAGCCTATTGCAAGGAACAAACCTCGCTTATATCGCGCTTTTAGGGCCAACTCATCGAAGAGATAAGGTGTTGCAAAAATGTCAGCTTTCAACTGATGATTTTAGTGGCTTTTTCTCAGCCCCTGCAGGGCTGGCATTAGGCGGAGAGCTACCAAGTTCTGTGGCCTTAAGTATCTTGTCTCAATGCCACGGGGTATTACATCACGGACTTAAGCGGCAAGGTGAGTTAAGTAATCTTGATAAGGTCATGCTTTGATGAATTTATTTTCTACTCCCCCTAATGTGGTCTCCGTGATGTTAGCCGCAGGGGGTAGTACTCGCTTTAATGGGACAAAACTTGCCACAACGTTAAGCGCTGATAATAACGCGCAAAGCCTAATTCAACAGAGTTATGCAATATTGAGTAAGGCGACAACCGAGTTAGATCTATCGCCTCCAGTTTTGGTACTTGGCGGCCATAAAGACCTACTTAGCCCATTACTCGCCAATGACATTGAGATATTAACCAATCAAAACTGGCAATCAGGTTTGGCAAGTTCAGTGGCTATGGCGGCAAGTTATGCCCAATCACAACAGGTTGATGCATTACTACTGACATTAGCAGATCAAGTTGCCATCTCTCATTCAGATTATTTAAGCCTGTATGGGCTTTTTTGCCAATTTGGTAAAACCACTGCGGCTTATTACCAGCAAAGCCCCGGTGTACCAGCCATCTTTCTCGCCAGTGACTTTGAAGCATTACAGCAACTTGAAGGCGACAGTGGTGCGAAAAAAATATTAACACGACATTTAGAACAGCAACAATTGACTGTTTTGCCATTAGCGCAAGCGGCAATTGATATTGATACTCAAACCGATCTCAAGCAGTGGTTGGTCAACAAGGAGTAAGTTATGACACAACAAACACAAACGTTGCAGGTAAATGGCAAAAATTTTAGCCTTGATGCCGACCCGAATATGCCCATTTTATGGGCGCTGCGCGATATCTTAGGCTTAACTGGGACTAAGTTTGGTTGCGGCGCTGGCTTATGCGGCGCTTGCACTATTCACCTTGATGGCAAACCGGTTAGAGGCTGCCTGACCAGTATTAAGCAAGCAGCAGGTAAGCAAATTACCACCATTGAAGGCCTTGAAGCTGACAAGTTAAAAGCGGCTTGGGTTGAACATAACGTACCGCAATGCGGTTATTGCCAAGCAGGGCAGTTAATGTCTGCAGCGGCATTATTAACCACGACAGCTAATCCAACAGAAGCACAAATTGATCAAGCGATGACCGGTAATATTTGTCGTTGCGGCACCTATCCACGTATTAAGGCAGCTATTTTTACTGCTGCTAACAGCAAAGCGGAGGCGTAATTATGACTACCTTTACCGCCGTAGAAAATATGAGTCGCCGTGGGGTGTTGAAGTTATTTGGCGCCGTAGGAGGTGGTTTAGCCCTTGGAGCATCTGGGCTTGCTTGGAGCCCAATGGCCATGGCAGAAGGCAAACAAGCGCAGCTAAACTTGTTTATTGCCATTGGTGAAGACAATAAAGTGTATTTGACCTGTCACCGCTCTGAAATGGGCCAAGGGATCAGAACGGGTATTCCTCAAGTATTAGCAGATGAGTTAGAAGCTGACTGGGAACAAATCGTCGTCGTGCAAGGTCTCGCTAACGAAGAGTTTGGCAGTCAAAATACCGATGGCAGTCGCAGTATACGTAAGCATTATCAGCGAATGCGTCAAATGGGTGCTACTGCCCGAGTCATGCTTGAGCAAGCTGCTGCGAATGAGTGGAAAGTACCGCCATCGCAAGTGTATGCCAAGGCGGGTAAAGTCCATGACAAGTCCTCCTCAAAGTCGTTAAGTTTTGGCGATTTAGCGCTTGCAGCAAGTGTATTAACTACGCCAGCACTTGATAATGTGACTTTAAAGCCTGCGTCAAAATTTACCCACATTGGTAAATCTCCCGCAATTGTTGATATGGACGACATGATCAGCGGTAAAGCGGTGTTTGGTTATGATATTAAGGTTGAAGGCATGGTTTACGCCTCAATCACTCGCCCGCCAGTTTTAGGCAGCGATGTTGCCTCAATTGATGACAGTGCAGCAAGGGCGGTTGCAGGAGTGCTAGATGTTATTCAAATTCCTATTGCTAAAGGCGCGCCGTTATTTCAAGCCCTTGGCGGGGTAGCTGTTATTGCGAGTAACACCTGGAGCGCAATTCAAGGTCGAAAAGCATTAAAAGTAACTTGGACCGAATCAGCTAATAGCCGTTATGACTCTGATGCAGATTTAGCTCAGCTAGTGACTCGGGTTGGCCAACCTGGACAAGTTATTCGCCAATTGGGTGACAGTGTTACTGATTGGAATAAAGATAATAGCTTATCAGCGGTGTACACAGTGCCGTATCTCACCCATGCGATGATGGAGCCACCTGTAGCGGTCGCTTCAGTAACCAAAGAAGGTTGCGAGCTGTGGGCGTCAACTCAAACGCCCCAAAGCACTCAGAAAAATGTTGCCGGCACTTTAGGGCTTAAAGACGAGCAAGTTAAAGTCAATGTCACCCTACTTGGTGGTGGTTTTGGACGTAAATCTAAGCCCGACTTTAGTGTAGAAGCGGCGATATTATCTAAGCAACTGAATAAACCAGTAAAAGTCAGCTGGAGCCGTGAAGATGAAATTCAAAATGGCTATTACCATGCAATTAGCGCTCAGTATTATCAAGCTAAGTTAGATAGCAACAAAGTGCCGCAGGCGTTACTGGCTCGCAGTGGTTTCCCGTCTATTAGTTCAACCTTTGCTGAAGGCGTTGATATGCCATCGGCTGGCGAATTGGACCTGGGCTTTTCCGATATGCCGTTTAATTTACCTCAAATTCAATTAGAGTCAGTGAAAGCCACGGCTCACTCTCGTATCGGTTGGATGCGCTCTGTGTGTAATATTCAACACGGTTTTGGGATCGGTAGCTTTGTCGATGAACTGGCGGTCAATGCAGGTAAACCTTGCATTGCAATGTGGCGTGAGCTGCTCGGTACGCCACGCTATGAAAAGCTTGAGAACCAAATCGTCAAATACGGTAACTATGGTGAAACCTTAGATGATTTTCCCATCGATATTGGTCGTTTTCTTGGTGTTATCGATGCGGTAGAAAAAGCGATGGCGAAACACCCTAAAGTCAAAGACGGTCAAGGCTGGGGTTTTGCAGTACATCGTAGCTTTGTCAGCTACGTGGCGGTTGCGACATTAGTTGAAGTTAACGGCGATAACCTCAAGGTTTTAAAGAGTATCGCCGCCATTGATGCGGGTACAGTGGTTAACCCTGATAGAGCGCACTCGCAAACAGAAGGTGCGGTTATATTTGGTTTAAGCCTCGCGATGATGGGCGAGATTAGCTACAAAGACGGTAAAGTGGAGCAATCAAACTTCCATAACTATCGGTTATTACGAATGGGGCAATCACCTGAAATTGAAACCATTGTCGTGGCATCAAGCGCAAAACCCGCTGGTGTGGGTGAGCCCGGTGTGCCGCCTGTGGCGCCAAGTTTAACCAATGCGATTTTTGCTGCTACCGGTAAGCGCTATCGTGATTTACCACTGAATAAAGTGTTAAAAATGTAACTTTAGCCAGCAAGTTTAAACGCCCAAATTGGTGATAGAATTTGGGCGTTTTTTTGTAAGTATTTTTAATAATAAAGTATAAATAACACTGAAATTTGCAAGACCAGCACAGGCTTTATTGAAGTGAGCACATATTCGATTTAGAAGGTCAACAGTGACGCTTTTTGTAAAAAGGGGCCATGCTAATGTTTTGGCTAAGAGTTAATTAAAACAAGTAAGGTAATTTTATTTAATATAAGCTAAAGCTAAATTATCGATTTTAAAAGTAAATCTCAACAGCACAGGACTGCGACACATGACAGCAACACATCCATTGGCCTTACCTCTCATCAATATTTATGCAAAAGGCGGTTACACAGTAAAGTTACATATTGGCAGTCAACAAACGGAAGTGAACTTAATTGTTGATTCAGGTAGTAGCACATTAGTTGTCGGTCAAGTCGCTTATCACCCCGAAGATGATACAGATTTAACGGCCACCAGTTTTGCTCAGGAAGTGACTTACGGTATCGGTGGTTGGGACGGACCTGTCATAAATACGAATGTCACCATAGGCAATGATACATTTTCATTTACTTTGAATCCGTGTCCTGTAGCAGTGGTGTCTTCGCTGGCACAACGCAAAACATTTGGCGAAGCCAATGGTATTTTAGGCCTAGCTTACTATCAACTGAATTCAAGCTATGACCTGCATGATTATTTAGTTGAACGTAATGTTTCCCCGCCAGTTACCTATCCTTGGCCATTTTCAGAAGAGGATTCGGTTTGCCCAAATGATACTCATCACCACACTGATGAACATCAGCACTTTAGTAGCAATGATTTAACCCGCTTTAAGGCTTTTTTAAAAACTCAGCCAGAGCAGGATATTTTGCCGTATTTTACCCAGTTAGAAACTCAAGGATTATGTGCAAACAAGTTCGCTTTTTACTCTCAGCGATCCAGTGTGCATGTGGCAAGTGCAACGCCATCAAAAGCATCACTTGCTGCAGATCCTTTAAATCAGGGCTGGTTAATTCTTGGTGGTGGCAAAGAGCAAACACACTTATATCAAGGTCAATTCAAGCACATAAAGGTTGAACATAACGTACACTACAATATCACCTTAGTTGGGATTAAAGTGGGTGACTTTGCGCAAATTAATGCCGCCGATCTTAAACCTGAATTTGCCTACTACTTAACCAATGCAATTATCGATACCGGCACTAGCGGTATCATGTTAACCGATGTGTTATTCGAGGGGTTAAAGCAGAACTTACACACACTGACTCAAACTGTAGCGGCGTCCAAACCAAACAAACACACTGGCATTCCACAGGATTTTTTAAGCTTAATTGCGCCTTTTACCGACCTTGCAGCACAAGAAGTGGGGATCGATGCCGAATTACTGGATTTAACGCAGTGGCCAGATATTGAGTTTATTTTTGCGGGTCATTCTGAGTGTGATGGTCATGGCGGTGCGCCAGCTTCTCATACTCACTCTCAAACTCATACTCAAACCAATAGTCACCAACCAGAACCCATCACATTAACTTGCAAGCCCCATGATTACTGGCAACTTAATAGTCCTTTACAAGGTAAAGCGTGTTTCAAAATTATTGGCAAGTTACCTCAGTGGGGTAATCAGTCATTAATTGGCTTACCGCTACTCAACAATTACTACGTTATTTTTGATCGGGAGGAGCATAAAACTGGAGTGATTCGTTTTGCAGAGCAAGTACCCTTTGAATCAAAACTGGTGCAAGGGGCAGCCAAACATCAGCTATCAGTATCAACGGGTGCGGTTAAATGAATTACAGCTTTAACACTCAACGCCTGTCGATGCGATTAATACAGCAAG
Organism: Shewanella sp. 10N.286.48.B5; assembly: GCF_002874355.2. NCBI lineage: Bacteria > Pseudomonadati > Pseudomonadota > Gammaproteobacteria > Alteromonadales > Shewanellaceae > Shewanella > Shewanella sp. 10N.286.48.B5. The sequence goes on along the minus strand of NZ_MCVG02000001.1, from coordinate 2,340,820 downwards.
GCGATTTTGACATATTTGTGCAGCTTTACATGCCATGTATCAAGCTAAGAAATCTGGCCGAAACAAAGTTTGTGCATCAACTGAAACTTATGCTGATTAATCTAGGCATCAATAAAGCCACCTTGGTCATTTAAAGCGAGGCAGTTATCAAAAAGCCTAACTACTATATACTCAAGGTGTAGTTAGGCTTTTTAGGACAAGACATAGGAATGCCAACCTTAAGGTTTTACATTCGCATCAGAAAACTAGTCTGAAAAAGTACTCCAAATCGGGGCGTGATCTGATGGTTTTTCAATAGCGCGTAAATCGTAATCTACGTCTGATTCAGTCAGCCTTGGCAACATAGATTTGGTCACCATCACCACATCAATACGTAAACCGCGGTTATCCACAAAGCCCTTACTGCGATAATCAAACCAAGAATAACGCTCAGTGCGATCTGGGTGTAATTCACGGAAACTATCAACAAAGCCCCAGTCTTTTAATGTCGCTAACCATTCACGTTCTTCAGGTTGAAAACTGCACTTACCGCTTTTAAGCCAACGCTTGGCGTTCACTTCACCAATACCAATATCTAAATCAATCGGTGAAATATTAATATCACCAATAATCGCGATATCTTCATCTGGGGTGTGGTTGTCAGCTAAATGCTGCATTAAGTCTTGGTAGAATTTGCGTTTAGCAGGGTATTTAGTCTCATGGCTGATGTTCTCCCCTTGTGGGAAATAGCCATTTATCACAGTTAGAATACGGCCATTAGCTTGAGTAAACTTACCCATGATCATCCGGCGTTGGGCATCTTCTGCATCGCTACTAAAACCTTTAATGACTTCAACAGGTTCAGCTTTTGACAGCATAGCCACACCGTAATGGGCTTTACCACCGTGATAATGTACGTGATAACCCATTGCTTCAACGTCAGCGATTGGAAATGCTTCATCGTGGACTTTGGTTTCTTGCAGGCCAATAACATCAGGCTGGTGGCTGTCGATTAACGCTTGCAGCTGATGCAAACGTGCTCGAATACCATTAATGTTAAATGAGACTATTTTCATTAAACCAGTACTCTTTTAAATGGCTTAACGATAACTTTTTCATAAACGCCCGCTGCAATATACGGGTCTTCATCTGCCCAAGCTTGTGCAGCGACTAATGACTCAAAATCAGCAACTACTAACGAACCGGTAAAGCCTGCTTCACCAGGATTTTCGTTATCAATAGCAGGATGAGGGCCTGCAACAAGCAAACGACCTTCGCCAGCCAATGCTTCTAGGCGCGCTAAATGAGCAGGGCGGACAGCCATGCGCTTTTCTAAACTGTTTTCAACATCTTGTGACGAAATCATGTACCACATAAGTAAGTTTCCTTAAGTTTATTTTGCTTGTTCAGACTCATCATGTTCCATATGTTTATACAGATACACAACGGTAATAACAGTATTGACCAGTGTTAATGCACTTAAGCCAAAGACTTTAAAGTTGACCCAGGTTTCTAGCGGCAAACTGAAGGCAACATAGATATTAGCCAAACCACAGGCAACAAAGAAGGTAACCCAATACCAAGTGACGTTGGCCCAAATGTTATCAGCACACTTCATTTCTTTGCCAAGCATGCTTTTTAAAATTGGCTTGCCAATTAACTGGCTGACAAGTAATGCGATGGCGAAGAAGGCATAGACTATGGTGACTTTCCATTTAATGAATGCGTCATCATGGAACACTAAGGTTAAGGTGCCGAAAAAGGTCACCATGGCAAAGGTGATTAAATGCATTTTTTCGACTTGTTTATAGAGCAAATAAGTCACGATAAGCTGCACGGCTGTGGCAGCAATTAGCGCACCTGTTGCAGTATAAATATCATAAAATTTATAGACGGTAAAAAAGATAACCAATGGCAGAAAATCAAGCAGTTGTTTCATTAGATGCAATAACCTAAAAGTAAGTGTTAGCAGTCCGTTTGCTAAAGGAAAATAATGGCTCAAAGTGTAGCAGTTACCGCAGCTGATCTGAAGTTGATTCGCCGTCGTTCGGCTGAACTTGGGGAAATTTTGATAAGTTTTTATTGATCGTTGAGGATCGGTATTGGCGCTGTGTATGTTTGGCCCCATTAATATAAAAAAATGCCGCAATCCTATTGGATTACGGCATATTTAGTTTCAATGTTTTGCTTTAATTAACGTCAGCTTATGTCCGTTGACTTGTAAGCTTACTCAATTAGCCCTTATGCGTCGCCGCTTTCATATTACGGGTAAATTCAGCTAACTGTTGTAGCAATGCCGCTTCATCGTGCTGGTTTCGCTCAATGATTTTCACTACAGCAGAACCTGAAATTGCGCCAGCAGCGCCAGCGTTAATAGCTTCACTGACTTGGCTTGGCTCAGCAATACCAAAACCTAATAATGGTGGCGGTGCATTATATTCAGCCAGTTTAGCGAGTATTTGATCAATGGGCTGGCCAGCTTTTGACTCTGTTCCTGTTACCCCAGCACGAGATAACAAATAGGTATAGCCTTGACCTTCAACGCTGACCATTTTTAAGGTGTCGCTATCAGCATTAGGCGGGGCGATAAAAATTGGCGAGATCCCGTGTTTTTTAGCAGCTTCACTAAAGGGAGCTGACTCTTCAACGGGCACGTCCGCAATTAGCACAGAATCAACACTGGCTTGTTGCACTTTGCTATAAAACGCATCAATGCCATTAGTAAACACAAGGTTTGCGTATAACAATAAGCCAATAGGCATATCTGGGTATAACTCACGCACTTGGGTGAGCAGCGCAAAGCAATCAGCCACTGTGGTGCCAGAGTCTAGGGCACGTAAGTTTGCGCCTTGGATCACTGGGCCATCTGCTAATGGATCTGAAAACGGAAAGCCTAACTCTAATGCGTCAGCGCCGTTATCCACTAGGGTTTTAATGATGTTAAGTGATACTTCAACCGATGGATCGCCTAAGGTCACAAAAGGCACAAAAGCGCCTTGTTTTTTAGCGGCTAATTCAGCGAAAGCAGCTTGATAACGATTGGTATTATTTACAGACATGTTGATTTCCTTATTTCGCAGCATCAGCTGAAGCACGTTGTTCTAGAATGTCAGAGACGGTGAAAATATCTTTATCACCACGGCCCGAAAGGTTAACCACTAAAATGGTTTCTTTGGTTGCCTCTTTTGCTAATCGTACGGCATAAGCGATCGCGTGAGCTGACTCTAATGCTGGGATAATCCCTTCAGTGCGAGCCAATAACTGGAAACACTCTAAGGCTTCATCATCGGTTGCTGACTCATATCGAGCGCGGCCAATTGAATTTAAATAAGCATGCTGTGGACCAACAGATGGGAAATCAAGACCTGCTGACACTGAGTATGATTCTTCAATTTGGCCATCGCTATTTTGCATTAGCGGCGCTTTCATCCCAAAGAAAATACCAGTTTTACCGTGCTTTAACGGCGCGCCGTGCATTGGGGTATCAATGCCTTTACCTGCCGGCTCAACGCCAATAAGCTCAACGTCTTTTTCATCAATAAAGTCAGCGAACATGCCAATGGCGTTTGAACCTCCACCGACACAGGCAATCACGGCATCTGGTAAACGGCCTTCTTTTTTAAGAATTTGCTGTTTAGTTTCTTCACCAATCATGCGCTGAAATTCACGTACAATTGTCGGAAATGGATGCGGCCCAGCAGCTGTGCCTAATAAGTAATGTGCTTTGTCATAACTTGCAGACCAGTCACGCATGGCTTCATTACAAGCATCTTTAAGGGTACCTGAGCCTGAGGTGACAGGGATAACTTCTGCGCCCATTAACTTCATTCTAAATACGTTAGGTGATTGACGCTCAACGTCTTTAGCGCCCATGTAAACTTTACATTTAAGCCCTAATAACGCACAGGCTAATGCCGATGCAACGCCATGTTGGCCTGCTCCGGTTTCTGCAATAATTTCTTTTTTACCCATACGTTTTGCCAGTAATGCCTGACCTAATACTTGGTTAGTTTTATGGGCGCCGCCGTGGAGTAAGTCTTCACGCTTTAGGTAAATTTTTACCATTGGGTTAGGGCTTAAATTACGGGTTAATGTCAGCGCAGTTGGGCGGCCAGCATAGTTTTTCAGTAAATCAGTAAACTCTTTTTGAAACTCAGGATCTTCTTGAGCATCAACAAAGGCAGTTTCTAGTTGCTTAAGAGCAGGGACTAGAATTTGTGGCACATACATGCCGCCATATTCACCAAAATAAGGGTCTAACTTAAGCTTTGTCATGGGTATTCCTTAATGATTCTGTTTAATTTTGTTGTTTAGCAGGCGCTTTGCCATTCAGTCTTGCCTAATGGCACTAATTCTTTCTAATGGCGTTAAAGGCTAAATTAATTTTGTGTGCATCTTTAATTCCGGGCGCAGATTCAACCCCTGAATTAACATCTAAGCCATAAAAGCCTTGCTGGTTGGCTTCAAATATGTTTTCGGGTGTCAGCCCACCTGCAAGCATGGCGTTATCTCGTTCAGTCGCTGTTATAACTGATGAATCGAGTAACCCTTGCCAGTTAAATGTCTCGCCGGTGCCGCCAAATCCAGCACTATTTTTACTATCGAATAAGTATCGGCCACAGCCTTGTGCTTTATCGCCAACGGTATTGGTGCTGCTGTCTACGCTCACCGCTTTCCAAATTTGGCAATCAAGCTTGGCGCTTGCGAGTAATTGTTTTAGCTCGCTTATGTCGGCGCTGGTTTCATTACCGTGTAATTGCACTACCTTTAAACCAACAGCCTTGACGGTTGCAACGATTTCAGCATTGGCTTGATTGACAAATACGCCGACAAAATGAAGTCCAATGCCTGCTTGCTGGCTTTGGTTAACAAGGTCTGCCGCGTGTTCAACGCTGACATGACGTGGCGATTTTGAATGAAAGATTAATCCGCCAAATACCGCGCCCGCTTGAGCTACCACGCTAATGTCTTCAAAACGGGTTAAACCACACACCTTATTATTGCCAAAAATGAGCTGACGACAGGCTAAATCAATATCATCTTGGGCCATAATTGAACTGCCAACAAGGTAGCCATCAACCAGTGGATTTAATCGCTTAACTTGTTGGTTGGTGTAAATGCCAGACTCACTAATAATAACTCGGTCAGCTGGAATTTGCGGCGCTAAGGCTTCTGTCATGGCAAGGTCGGTACTTAAGTCACGCAAGTTACGGTTATTAATACCGATAATAGCGGCATTAAGTTCAATTGCTCGGTCTAACTCTTGTTGATTACTGACTTCAGTTAAGGCATCTAAATTGTATTTTGCGGCTTCAGCGGCTAAAAGCTTGTATTGCTCATCATCAAGTACTGACAACATTAATAGCACTGCATCGGCGCCTTGATGAGCCGCAAGCTTGATTTGGTATGGGTCAACAAAGAAGTCTTTGCATAAAATAGGTTGGCTAACGCGAGCGCGTACTAACGGAATATAGTCTATATCGCCTTGGAAAAACTGCTCATCGGTTAATACTGAAATACCGGCGGCATATTTGACGTAAATGTCGGCAATGGCTTCAACATCAAACACAGGGCGAATGAGGCCTTTAGAAGGGCTGGCTTTTTTACATTCAAAAATATAACCGGCATTGGGTGCCTTAAGCGCATCAAACAAACTACGGTCTGAAATTTTTGGCTGTAAGCTGGCTTCAGGGTAGCGCAATTTTAATGAGGCAATATGCGCTACTTTGGTATCAACAATCTTGGTTAATACGTTTGATTCTTTATCCGCTGTATTAGCGCCAGAGTTAGTGGTAGTCATTATTTCGCATCCTCTTGTTGGCTTGCTGCAGCGAGTTGGGTTAATACTTCATAAGCTTTACCACTGTTGATGGTTTCAAGTGCTAACGCTGTGCCTTGCTGTACCGTGTCACACACACCGCTGACATAAAGCGCACAGCCGGCATTAATGGCGACAGCGTCACGATGAGCAGGTTGGCCTTCACCTTTTAAAATTGCTTGGGTGATAAGGGCATTGTCACTTGGCTCACCACCTTCTAGTGCTTTAATTTCTGCAGGCTCAACACCTAAGTCTTGTGGGGTTAATTTATAAAAACGAATTTTGCCATCATTAAGCTCAGCTACTTGGGTTTCGCCATGTAACGCAACTTCATCTAAACCGCTGCCATACACCACCATTGCACGTTTCACGCCTAAGGCATTAAGCACATTGACAATCGGCGCGATTAGTTTCGGTGAATACACCCCAAGTAACATGGCTTCAGGTTTTGCTGGATTAATCAGCGGGCCTAGAATATTAAAAATGGTGCGAGTTTTAAGGGCTTGCCTTACAGGCACAGCATGTCTTACACCGGCATGGTAATGGGGCGCAAACAAGAAACATAAACCAAAATCATCAACACATTTACTGGCAGATTCAGGGCTCATGGTTAAGGCTATGCCGCAGTGCGATAGCACATCAGATGCGCCCGATTTACTCGATACGCCGCGATTACCATGTTTAGTGACTTTTGCTCCTGCAGCTGCAGCAACAAAAGACGCGGTAGTAGAGATATTAATGGTGTTATGGCCATCGCCACCTGTGCCAACAATATCGACTACGCCTTGACTTAACGACGATGCGCTTCGTGGGAAAGGTTTAGCCGCTCGACGCAGCGCATCTGCAGCACCTGTTATTTCATCAATGGTTTCGCCGCGCATTTTTAGCGCCACTAACATGCCCGCCATGGCGACGGGATCCATTTCGCCAGCAACAATAGCACTAAATAATTGCGCACTTTGGCCGCGAGTAAGGGCATTACCTTGGTATAGCGAGTCTAAAAGTGGTTGTAGCTCAGCCATTACAGGGCTCCTTTAACTGGTGAATCAACACTAGCTGACGTATCAACATCTGCAGATGTTTGAGTTAGGTAGGTAAGCGTTTGCGTTAATAAGGTGCTGCCTAAAGTGGTTAATATTGATTCTGGGTGAAATTGAAAACCCACCACTTTATCTTGAGGATGCAAAATTGCCATTGGCATATCATCTGTACTGGCAATGACCTCTAAACATGCCGGCACTTGAGTGGCGACTAAGCTGTGATAACGGGCAACGGGCAGAGGTGAAGGCAGGTTAGCAAATACACCTTCGCCATTATGAATGGTTGGACTGGCTTTACCATGAACGACAAAAGGAGCGCGTTCGACTTTACCGCCGTAATGCTCAACCATGGCTTGATGACCCAGACAAATTCCCAACATAGGGACTTTACCCGCCACTTTTGCAATAAGCTCCATCATGCAGCCTGCTTCGTGAGGCGCACCGGGGCCGGGAGATAATACTAATGCGGCTTTACCGTTTTCGCTTATTAGCTTTTCTGCTAAATAATCAGCACTGACATCATTACGATAAATCATCACTTCAAAGCCTAAGCAGCGGAATTGATCCACTAAGTTATAGGTAAATGAGTCGAAGTTATCGAGTAAATACAATTTCATATTATTGTCTTGGCTGGCAGTTGTGTTTAAAAGAGTGCTCATAGTCCGCCTCCCATTTTAATTGCTGAAATAACGGCTTGTGCTTTTTGACGGGTTTCGTTGGCTTCAGCTTGGGGATCGGAGTCAAACACCACACCCGCACCAGCTTGAATATGGGCAACATCATGTTTTACAAAGGCTGAGCGGATCACAATACAGGTATCCATATCACCTAAACCATTAAGGTAACCGACAGCGCCGCCATAACTGCCACGACGAGCTTGTTCAGCTTGTCTAACTAACTGTGAAGCACGAACTTTAGGCGCGCCAACTAAGGTGCCCATATTCATACTTGCTTGGTAGGCATGTAGCGCGTCTAAATCTTCGCGTAATTGACCTGTCACCCGACTCACCAAATGCATCACGTGAGAGTAACGGTCAACTTTTAATAACTCGGCCACTTTACGACTGCCGCTTTGACTAATACGAGCAATATCGTTACGGGCCAAATCCACTAACATTAAGTGCTCAGAGAGCTCTTTTTTATCAAGGCGCAGTTCAAGTTCAATACGGCTATCTAAATCAAAATCAATCTGGCCATCGGCAGTTTTACCCCGTTGGCGGGTACCCGCAATAGGGTAGATTTCTACTTGATTGGTGGCGGCTTCATATTTAAGGGCGCTTTCAGGTGATGCGCCAAATAAAGTGAAATCAGGACCACGAAAGTAAAACATGTATGGACTTGGGTTAGTCAGTCTTAATGCGCGGTATGCACCTAGAGTATTAGGGCAAGGCAAGCTAAAGCTACGTGAGGGGACAACCTGGAAAATATCGCCAGCAACAATGTGCTCTTTTAAATCAACCACGGTTTGTTTAAAGGCGTCATCGCTGATATTGACTTGAGTCGGGGCATCAATACTGACCAATGGCGCTACTGCTGCCAATGTTTGGCAATTGGCTTTAAGCTGAGTAACTCGCTCAAGCAGTGACGAGGCTTGAGCTGCACTGTCGAAAAATTGATGAGTAATAATGTCGGCTTGCTGGGTTTGGTGGTCAACCAAGATTAAGGTTTCAGCTAAATAAAATAAGTAATCAGGGCAATCGTTGTCGGCATTAGGAACATCAGGTAGCGGCTCTACCGTATCAATCAAGTCATAGGCCAACACACCGCCTAAAAATAAGTCCTCAAAAGCATCACTTTGATCAGTTTGTATGTGCTGGACAAACATTCTTAAACCATCAAGGGGTGAGGTGGACTTTAAGCGGGCATCTTCATCTTGTAGCTCTTTGGCTTTAGCAAGATGAATGGTAATAACATTATCTTGGCGTTGTTGCTCACTGGATTGGAAAAAGTTACTGATTGGCGTAAGTAAGCTGGCGCCGTTATCAGTTAATGCAGTAAAGGTGAGCTGGTAACCATCACAGCGGACCATCATGGCTGCATGGGTCAATACAATACTTTTAAGATGATCTTTGCTTTCTATTTCTGCTGACTCTAACAACATAGTATGCGGCGCATTAGCAGTAATATGCTGATAAAGACTAAGCGGGTCAGCGTGATATGCTAAGGTCTGCTTTTGGGTTACCACATGGGCAAATTGATGTTCCATAATGCTTATTGCGCCTCGCTTATAGTGTGCTTTTTCATACTCTGTTCTCTTCATTTTAGCTTGGATTGCGTTAGTTTTATTGGAGAGTGCAAGCCGTAAATAGCAAAAAAGCCCACATCTCTGCGGGCTTTTTAGTAAAATCTTGTGTTATTTAAATAACCACAACGCTTCACACCACCCGTTAATTTGGGAAGTGCCACCACCAACTGATGTTTAACGCGTTAAAGTTTGTCATTTAAAAAGGTTCTCTTTATGTCATTTGCAGGTCATTTCACTGCGAAGTCATTTATAATGGGTTTTATATTCTGTAACTAGCTATAGAAGACCTTAGCTGGCTTATAAAGTCAATTGAATATTTCTCAAATTTATTATTTTTTTACAACTAGCGACTAAAGCAGTAGCAATTTGATGTATATGTAGCAAATAAACGCTAGATGGCTAAGCATTCTAACAAAGTTTAAAGTACAATAACCTAATGATAACAGACTCCCTATTGGCCGATCTTCACAGCCACACGACCGCATCTGACGGCGTACTCACTCCTGCTGAACTTGTTGAACGTGCCATTGATAAAGGCGTGCAAATGCTCGCTATTACTGATCATGACACCGTTGCTGGATTGGCTGAAGCGCATCAATACAATAACCAACATTCCACGCCATTAAAACTGATTAATGGCGTTGAAATTTCAACTCGTTGGAATAACTTTGATATTCATATTGTCGGTTTAAATTTGGATATTACCGATGCTGCGCTACTTGCGTTTTTAACAAACCAACGTGAATTACGTGAGCAACGGGCTAAAGACATTGGTATTCGTTTAGCTAAGGCGGGTATTGAAGGTGCGTATGAAGGCGCACAAAAATTTGCAGCAGGCGCAGCTATCAGTCGAGGCCATTATGCGCGCTGGTTAGCTGAAAAAGGCTATGCCAAAGATATGCCGAGTGTTTTTAAACGGTATTTAGCCCGCAATAAAACCGGTTATGTTCCCAATAATTGGGGCGATATGGCCAGCGCGATTAATATTATTCACCGTAGTGGTGGCGTTGCGGTATTAGCTCACCCAAGCGGGTATAAGCTATCTGCTAAATGGCTTAAAAAATTAGTCCGTGAATATAAAGAAGCGGGCGGTGATGCGATGGAAGTCGTATTAGGACAACAAAGTATTGATGATAGAGCCAACTTGGTCGCATTAAGTCATTTGAATAACCTAATGGGGTCAATTGGCAGTGATTTTCATTTTCCAAGTAATTGGATTGAGTTGGGTAAAAATTTATTCCAACCTGCTGGAATACAGTGGGTGTGGCAAGCAGAATCTTGGACGGAGCGAACATGAGCCAATTTTTTTATATACATGATGAAAACCCGCAGGCGAGATTAATTAGCCAAGCGGTTAATATTTTAAAACAAGGTGGGGTGATTGTTTATCCTACCGATTCAGGTTATGCACTGGGCTGCATGATCGGTGAAAAAGATGCCATGACCCGTATGGCGCGCATTCGTAAGATTGATAACGACAATAATTTTTCGTTAATGTGTCGCGATTTATCAGAATTAGCCAATTTCGCTCGAGTGGATAATCAAGCTTACCGCTTATTGAAAAGCTGCACACCTGGGCCTTATACCTTCATCTTTAAAGCCAGTAAAGAAGTGCCGCGTCGACTACAATGTGACAAGAAAAAGACCATTGGTATTCGTGTGCCAAACAATTTAATTGCACTGGCATTATTGGAAGCGTTAGAAGCGCCAATTATGTCTACCAGTTTAGTGATGCCAGATGCAGAATTTGCTGAGTCTGATCCTGAGCATATTCGAGATATTTTAGAGCACAATGTCGATGCTATTATTCATGGTGGTTACCTTGCTGAAAATCAAACCACGGTTATAGATATGTCTGAAGGCGATATCGATATAATTCGTCAAGGCGCCGGCGATACCAGTATTTTTGAATAACCCTTGCAACGGTTGAATGCACAAGTTTGATTGATAGTGGTTTCAACCACAGTCAATAGTGCGTATAATCGCGCGTTTGGTAATTTCTCGCTAAAATTAGATGCAGATATTTTCTGAATACTTAGTTGATATAAGTTTAATCTTTGTGAAATACAACAGATATAGCCAAACAGTAGTAATGTAGTTTAATAAGTTATTTGACTTAGAAAGCTGATTTTAATCATTAAATTAAGGGACGGCAATGCAAGGTATCCAGAAAAGTTTACCTTTAGCGGTTGTTCGAGGCGAAGCGTTTGACGCAATGCCTAATGATTTATTCATTCCTCCTGAAGCCCTTGAGGTGTTTTTAGAAACATTCGAAGGCCCGCTAGATTTATTGTTGTACTTAATTCGTAAGCAAAAACTCGACGTTGTTGACTTACCAATAGAAAAAATCACCAGCCAATATTTAGCTTATATTGAAATTTTAACCGAAGCGCGAATAGAGCTTGCCGCTGATTATTTAGTCATGGCAGCCACATTAGCTGAGATAAAATCACGACTACTGTTGCCTAAAATGGCAACCGAAGAAGACGATGATGAAGATCCTCGGGTAGTGTTGATTCGTCAATTGAAAGCTTATGAAGTTATCAAACAGGCATCAGCTGATTTAGATGAACTTCCGAGGCTAGAGCGAGATGTATTTTTAGCGAAAGCGACACTCTCGCCCAATGTAAAACCAATGGTGATGCCACCTGAAGTGTCTTTAGTTGATATTGCTCAAGCATTTTCAGAGGTACTCAAAAGAATTGATGCCAACGAACATCACCATGTAAAACGCGAGCTATTATCGACCCGTGAACGCATGAGTCAGATATTAGCTTTACTATCGACCGAGCATTATGTGTCATTTACTGATTTATTTGACATTAGTGAAGGCCGAGCTGGCGTGGTAGTGAGCTTTTTAGCTTTAATGGAACTGGTTAAAGAGCTATTGGTTGATTTGGTTCAAAACGAGCCGTTAACCCCCATTTATGTCAAAGCGTTTTAAGCTGCATTGCACAAGATACGATAAAGGATGACCATGCAAATAAACATGATTCAATTAAAACAATTAATCGAAGCCAGTTTATTTGTGTTGGGTAAACCACTAACCGTAAAAGCATTAAAAGACACAGTATTAGTGAAATTTGATGTCTCTCGAGCACGAATTAAAGAATGCCTCGATGAATTACAACAAGATTATCAAGAGCGTGGGGTACAACTGGTCGAAGTGGCTGGTGGTTATCGCTTTCAAACCCAAGAGCTGTTAAGTGAATTCTTACAACCATTGTGGCAAGAGAAATCCCCTAAATATTCACGTGCGACCTTAGAAACCTTAGCAGTAATTGCATACAGGCAACCAGTTACTCGCGGTGATATTGAATATGTAAGAGGTGTGGCCGTCAGCAGCCACATAATAAAGAGTTTAGCTGATAGACACTGGGTAAAAACAGTGGGTCATAAAGAAGTGCCTGGGCGACCGGCACTCTATGCCACCACCAGTGAATTTTTATCTTATTTTGGCTTGAAAACCCTAGCAGACTTACCGTCGCTATCGGATGAAGAGTCATTGCAGGCGTTATTTGAGAAAGTCTCAATGGCGTCACAACAAACAGAAGAGTCGAACTAGATGAGCGAAAAATTGCAGAAAGTCTTGGCCCGTGCAGGCCATGGCTCCCGTCGTGAGATGGAGGCATGGATTGCTGCAGGCCGTGTTAGTGTAGACGGAGAAATTGCCAACTTAGGTGATCGCGTTGAAGCAGAAGCTAAAATCCGTATCGATGGCCGTGCTATAACCATCAAAACCGAAGATGACATTATTTGTCGTGTGTTGGCATACCATAAGCCAGAAGGTGAAATTTGTAGTCGTAAAGATCCTGAAGGCAGAACAACGGTTTTCGAACGTTTACCGACAATACGTGACTCACGTTGGGTAGCGGTAGGGCGTTTGGATATCAATACTTCAGGTTTACTGTTATTTACCTCTGATGGTGAACTAGCTAACCGTTTAATGCATCCATCAAATGAAGTTGACCGTGAATATGCGGTGCGCACATTTGGTGATGTACCTGAAGCGGCAGTTCAACGTCTTCGTAAAGGCGTGACATTAGAAGATGGTCCTGCCAACTTTGACACCATCAAAGCTGCTGGTGGTGAAGGCCTTAATAAATGGTGGCATGTGACCCTAAAAGAAGGGCGTAACCGCGAAGTTCGCCGCTTATGGGAATCACAAGAAGTGCAAGTTAGCCGTCTTATCCGTATTCGTTATGGCATGGTTGAGCTACCTAAGTCACTACCTCGTGGCGGTTGGGTTGAACTGGATATGGAGCAAGTAAACTACTTGCGCCAAGTTGCAGGTCTAGAGCCTGAAACTCGCACCATGTTAGGTACTGATAAACACAGTGTCGCTCGTGCTAAAGTGAAAGGCGCTAAGATCCGCCGAGCCGTGCGTAAGCACAAAACTACCGCAGCGCGTCCTAAATCAAACCGCCAGCGTAGTTAATACGTTTTAGTACGTGCTTGTTTGACACAAAAGGCCACACTATGTGGCCTTTTTAATACCTAAAACCTCTGCCTACTTATTAAAACACCCGTAATAAAGCATTATTAGTTAGTCATTTCGTGGTGTTTTGCTATTAATCTCATAATTCCCTATCGCTAACTTGAAACTGTGATATCTGCTAACTATATTTAATGTTGATGATTTTTTCATCAATTACGTACACTTACAGTTAAGGGAGTATTCAATGAAAAAGTTAATCGGTGCCATCTTTGTGTGTCTTATCTATGGCTGTGCTTCATCGCCAGCAACCTGGAAAGGAATGTCAGAAAGAGATATTGCAGATTGGAAAGCGATAGGCTTTGATGCAGCTAAAGCTCAAAAATGGAGTAAGAGCGGCTTTAATGCTGAACAATCACAGCAATGGAGCGAAGCGAGCTTTAATGTTGAGTCAGCAGCTGAATGGTCAAAAGAGAAATTTAATCCAGAAGAAGCGGGTACATGGAAGCAGTCAGGGTTTGAATTAGAAGATGCCATAGAAGATCGAGCTAAAGGCCTAACCCCAGTAAAAATGGATAACTAGTATCAGATCGCAAATAGTGAGTACGAAATGGCAGCACAAACCACAAAATTGCGAAATTCATCATTGTCGCGGATCTAATGTAGAAGATGCTAATTCTTGGGGGGAGCAAATAATATTGAATATTCAGGATAAATCAAAATATTCAATTGCGCTAACAGGGACGCCATGGCGCTCTGACGCTGCTCCAATTGTATTGGCTCAATATGGCAGCGTTACAAATGAAATTGAATGTGATTATATCTACGGCCTAGAGAACGCAATAACAGATAATGTTTGCCGTGTTCCTCAAATTATTGCCATTGATAATGACAATATAACAGTTGAGGCAGGAGAAGATAAAAAACATTTTTCTAGTTTTTTTGATTTATTATCTACCTCAATTCTGCCGCATTCCGACATTATTGAAAATGAAAGGGTGATCGATCATGTACTTCTGAGTGCAAATACAAAGCTAGATGAGCTGAGGGCTGAAAGCCCAGATGCAGGTGGTCTGATAGTCGCGTCTTCGGTGAAACATGCAAAACAAATACAGCAAATTTTGGCGGATAATTTAAAGCAACAGGCGATTGTGGTGACTTATCGTGAAGATGAGCCAATGGTGCTTATAAAGCAATATCGCAATAGTAATGAGAAATGGATAATTAGTGTCGGAATGATCAGTGAAGGGACCAACATTCCAAGGCTTCAAGTTTGCTGCCATTTAACCAATATCAAAACAGAGATGCACTACCGACAGATTTTAGGCCGTGTGTTGAGAATAACAGATTCGATTAATCAAGAGGCGGTTATGTATATGCCAGCAGAGCCAAAATTGGTTGAATTTGCAAATAGGGTTGGTAAAGATGTACCCACTGAGGTCAGTATTGTTAAATTTGAAAAAATGCATGTGAGTTTAGAGGGGGAATTACTCGATGATAATTGCAATGAAATGCAATTGGAGGGGGATCTAGATAAGCATGCTGTATCCATGGAGATTGGTGATTCAATGACGTTTACTAAATCAAACCCAGAATCTGGAGATAAAAATCCACTTACTCAATCATATGAAAAGGTGATGGATATTTTTGGTCGTTTTAAGCAAGAAACTATTGAGTTGAATTTGTTTACTACCAAGAATATATAAAAAACTCAATACTAACATGAAATATTGCTTGCTATCGGGAAAAAACGAGCGTGAATATTTTTACTAACTGAGGCGCTTTGGGGCACAGAGCGACTTAGAAAAGTTACTATTAAGCCTCTAAATTAGTGGCCAAAATCACTGCGCTAATGCAGCCGGTGACTGGTAAATCAGCTTTAGTGATCGTGTCTGGTCGCTTTCCTTGTAGTGTGAGATTGCTCAAATATTGTTGATATAAAAGGTTAAAGTTTTGTTGCTCTGAGGTGTTTATCGCTTATTCTCCTATTAGGTATCACCGAAAAGTGATGTAAATATAAGTATGCGTGTTGTTTGTATTTTGTTTTCTGCCGCACAGCGGCTTCGTTCAACACTGAGTTTTGGAGTGAATGTATGAATCGAACTGCGCCTTCTAAAGGTTTCGCTCTTATAGAGTTGATTATTGTGATTGTTGTTTTAGGGGTGTTGGCATCAACGGTGCTCCCCAAGTTCGTTAATCTGACAGATTCAGCGCGTACAGCTTCGTTTGAAGGTTTAACAGGGGCGTTACATGCAGCTGCAGACATGGCCTATCTCAAGCAGCGTATTAAAGGTAAGCAACTCAATGATGATATTGAAATAGACGGTACCACAATAACCATGATTAATGGTTACCCCTCTCCTAGGAGCATGCGAGGCTTAGTTCTTGCTTCGGGGGGGAGATGGGAACTAGAGGACCCTAGTAATCCTAGCTCTTGGTACGGTGCGGACAATTACGCTGAATATATGTGGGTGGAGTCTGACGGGACTTACAGCAGAAAATGCCGTGTTTATTACCATATAAATGTTGATATGACCAAATATGTCGTAGAGATTGACGAATCGGGTTGCTAAGAGTCCAAATGGGACCTTCGTCGGAGAATCCAGCAAGACGCTTAAAACGGAACTAAAACAGTGGGGGGGGCGCTTCGGGGCACATACCGACTTAGGAAATAAACTTACAATTTGTCGAAATTCAAGATTAAAGACCTGACCTTTGGATCTTTATTCATGAGGTAACAGCAAGCGCTCAATGAACACTTGATATTACAATAGCAAAAACTTCCCCTGTTAATTGTTATGCAATCAATTAACATTGCCACCCATTTTAATTAGCTAAATATCAAACACTCTACTAGGCTTTAGTTATTACTTAATTTTCGGTAATTAATGATGGCCAGACCTAGAAAAACACTCGTGAGTTTAGAAGATACGCCTTACTACCACTGTTGTTCGCGTGTGGTACGTAAGGCATTTTTGTGTGGGTTTGATAAGTCGACAGGCGAAAACTATGAACATCGCCGTGAGTGGGTAGATAACCGAATTATTGAATTAGCGACGATTTTCGCGATTGATATTTGTGCTTATGCGGTGATGAGTAATCATTTACATGTGGTGCTTAAAGTCGATGTGGATAAAGCCAAAGAATGGTCTGATATAGATGTGCTTACCCAATGGCATAAAGGCTTTAAAGGCACCCTGTTGACGCATAAATTTGTTAAAGCTGAAGTCCTTAATGAGTTTGAATTAAAGACGGTTAATGATTGTATTGGGCTATATCGAGAACGTTTAACCGATATTAGTTGGTTTATGCGTTCCTTGAGTGAACCGATTGCTAGAATGGCCAATAAAGAAGACAAGTGTACAGGCCGTTTTTGGGAAGGGCGGTTTAAATCTCAAGCCTTGTTAGATGATGCGGCCGTACTCGCCTGTATGGCGTATGTTGATTTGAATCCAATTCGCGCACAAATGGCTGCAACACCTGAAACTTCAGATTACACAAGTATTCAACGACGCATAAATTCAGCGATTAAAGGTGAGCAACCAAAAGAGTTACTACCATTTGTAGGAAATGAACGTTTAGATATGCCTAATGGACTGATGTTTAGTGTTAAAGACTACATTGTGCTGGTTGAAGATACAGGGCGGATTATTCGAGAAGATAAACGCGGCGTCATTAGCGCGAGTAGTCAGGATATCCTCAATAGGCTGAACATTCCCGCAGAGAATTGGCTTAAAATCACCACTGAGTTTGGCGCTTTATTCAAAGGTGCGGTGGGGGCGTTGCCTGCATTAACAGATTATTGTGAGCATTTAGACCTAAAACGACGACAAGGTGCAGCTAACTGTCAGCGCTGGTTGTGCGCTTAATACACCATTTCTTAATTTCAAATAAAAGCATTTTCCACTTGATTGATATCAAGCTTTTCTGCTGGATTGAATTTAGTTTATGAGTTAATTTTGGTGATTAATGATGAAATATTCAGTCCTTTGGCCATCAGTAAATGAATTTTGGTGTTGGCAACTCAAAATGAAAGGCGTTATGTTATAACTTCAAAATAATGGGTGGCTATGTATTAGTTCAGTGTCGCTCGTGCTAAAGTGAAAGGCGCTAAGATCCGCCGAGCCGTGCGTAAGCACAAAACTACCGCAGCGCGTCCTAAATCAAACCGCCAGCGTAGTTAATACGTTTTAGTACGTGCTTGTTTGACACAAAAGGCCACACTATGTGGCCTTTTTAATACCTAAAACCTCTGCCTACTTATTAAAACACCCGTAATAAAGCATTATTAGTTAGTCATTTCGTGGTGTTTTGCTATTAATCTCATAATTCCCTATCGCTAACTTGAAACTGTGATATCTGCTAACTATATTTAATGTTGATGATTTTTTCATCAATTACGTACACTTACAGTTAAGGGAGTATTCAATGAAAAAGTTAATCGGTGCCATCTTTGTGTGTCTTATCTATGGCTGTGCTTCATCGCCAGCAACCTGGAAAGGAATGTCAGAAAGAGATATTGCAGATTGGAAAGCGATAGGCTTTGATGCAGCTAAAGCTCAAAAATGGAGTAAGAGCGGCTTTAATGCTGAACAATCACAGCAATGGAGCGAAGCGAGCTTTAATGTTGAGTCAGCAGCTGAATGGTCAAAAGAGAAATTTAATCCAGAAGAAGCGGGTACATGGAAGCAGTCAGGGTTTGAATTAGAAGATGCCATAGAAGATCGAGCTAAAGGCCTAACCCCAGTAAAAATGGATAACTAGTATCAGATCGCAAATAGTGAGTACGAAATGGCAGCACAAACCACAAAATTGCTGCCGAAATAGTCAAACAGAAAGATAATGACAATTTATGCTTTACACCAGACAGTGAGATAGCTATTATCTCGCTCGTTCGGAGAGATGGCAGAGTGGTCGAATGCACCGGTCTTGAAAACCGGCATGGGTTTGTAGCCCATCTAGGGTTCAAATCCCTATCTCTCCGCCATATTAAATACGAGAAAAGCCGTTGATTATCAACGGCTTTTTTTGTTTCTGGCATTTGAGGGGCTTTCTGAGAGGATTGACTCAGACAATGTACCTTTATAGAGCTCCCAATAGTGTGTACTTCACACGTATCTGTTTAGCCAAATCGTTACGCGATAAAGGCTTTCCTTTTGATATTAAAGTTTCTTTGTTGACTCGTGACAGAGCACAAGCGGTTATTCGCAATATCGATGTCGCAGGCACGCTGAAAAAAATCATCAATACCATAGACCATCAAACCTGTATCAATGACTTTATTCGTTATGTTGATGAAGTGATTAACAGTCTTCGCAGTGAATTTGAGAAAAACAAGTCGGCCATCAGTACAAAGCCAGCAAGTTTTAGTATCCCCATCAGAGACACTAAGCTGCCACAACACAGTGAAACTTACTCAGTAGCCAAACCACTGCCAGTTATGAGCTTGAATAATGCATTGGCAGCATTTGTTACCTCAAAAGAGAAATCAGGTTTTAGTCCACTACTTATTAACCTGCATCTATTAACCAGCTTGCGCAAAGACCCCGTCACTTCGTTGAGTTGCTGCCCAAAATAGGAAATCGATCATCAAAAAGATACCTAAGCTATTTGCGTTAACGATATTACTTCGGCTGATGCCATGAAGTATCGTGATGAGCTACTCATGCAGGGTTAACGCTATAAAGAATACTTAGCTGGCGTATTTCAGTTTTAATTCGTATGGTCGATGACATAGTAATTGAGTGGAAAAAGAGGCATTAGCACGTTATATATATGAAGTAATTTCAGTTTCTGAAAAACAAAATCATGATAGTCAATTTGAAGTTCCACAGGGTAATAAAACTCAAGATAGACAATAAAAAATAAGAAGTTCTAGAGGTTAGATTTTAAAACTGAAATTAATTAATTTTATGATTAAGATCAGCTTTAATTGGTAATTTCGAAGCTTGTCGCGATTTACTCATATTGAAGTGAATTGAACTCAACTCTTAGCTACGACTTATGGTTGAAATAATTATCATCTTGAGTCGTTATTTTGCTTTAATAAAATATATATATAGTGTGTCTATTTTTGAATGAGTCACTTACTTATTGATTATATGAGATAATATCTGTTTTTATCTGTGGCATTTTTTTATCCGCTTAATTGTTCATTGGCTGAAACTGTGTAGTGCTACAGGCAAGGTTGATGTTTATCCTGTTTGTTGATATTTGTAGATTTGATAATTTACTAATCTGATTTAGACTTAAAACTGTCATTTTTATGGCGTATTTTTAATTTAGGCTGTTAAAGGGTTATTTGTATTTTATTAGACCAAGCTACAATTGATAAAGCTTGCTGTTATGGCTAAATTCAATAAATTGCATTAGTTAGAGTCGAGTCTTGAGGGATCGAATCTGAACTTTACTCAAACAACATAGGTTAATGATTCGGTATGTATTGGGCGGCATAGTAGTTGCGGCTACGGACCAATACTCTATGAGTATTTAGTAGAATTTAAGCTTAACAGCGTCTGCTTTGAAGCATCAGGCTGTAATCTATGAACATTGGAGTTTGCTATGAATTATAAGTCCTTTTGTGATTTGAGTGATGATATTAAAAATAATATTCACAAAATCAATCAACAAGACTTTGATTTAATTGTAGGTATTCCAAGAAGTGGAATGGTACCTGCGTATATGGTGGCGTTATTGCTCAATGCTAACTGTATCGATTTACCTGCTTTTATTCGCAATGATAAGTTAGGTAAAGGCATTACTCGTGATGCCAAAAAATCCTTAAACTTCCCCCATGAAGCAAGCAACATTTTAATTGTCGATGACAGCATTCTAACTGGTGGTTCGATGATAGATGCGCTAGCCAAAATACCTAGCAGCTTCCAAGGCAAGGTGACCACAGCTGCGATTTACACCACTGCGCTTGTCAGTGACAAAGTTGATATCTTTTTTGAGCATGTGGACTTTCCACGGGTTTTTGAATGGAACTTATTCCATCATCCTATCGTGACTGAGGCTTGTGTCGATATTGATGGTGTCCTGTGCCAGGATCCAACTGAGGAACAAAATGATGATGGGGAGAAATATATTCAGTTTCTCGCTGATGCGACTCCTCGATTTATCCCAACCATGAAAGTTGATGTGCTGATAACTAATAGGTTAGAAAAATTTCGACCACATACTGAGCAATGGCTGGCAAAACATGGCGTTAATTATAACAAACTAGAAATGTTAGATTTGCCTTCAAAAGCCGCAAGACGGGCCCAAGTAGATTATTTTTCCCATAAGGCAGACTACTTTAAGCGTAGCCCAAATGTGTTATTTATCGAAAGTGATTATCAGCAAGCAATTGAAATTGCTAATCGGTCTAACAAGTTTGTTTATTGTGTTGATACAAACCAAATGATTGCGCCTAATGGTCTTAAGCGGTTTAAAAATAAAAAATACCTTGCTGAGACGATTAGAATGCAATTTTCAAAAATTAAGCCATTAAGAGCGATATACAAAAAAGTTAAAAATCTGGCTAGGGCTTAATCTATAAGCTCTAAACCTTTATCTGGCGTGAAAAATGGGCAGATTATTACCAGCTGCAGATGTTAGATTTTTAGTGGTGAAATTAAGGTCTTGATTTGTCTAATTAGGATTTTTCATTCTGTAGGAATGCTTTTGAGTTGATCTTTATACTTGCTTTGCTTTTTTAATATTAGGCAATTAAAACCAAGCAGCTTTTAAAGAATACACTTAATTTAAAATAGATTCTTAAGTAGTAATAGTAACAATATACATCGCAATTTAATGCAATTCCCCAGCAAGGGCCTTCTCAAACGGCCGTTCAAATCATTAGTTAAAATCAAAATGTTAAATCAATAACTTAAGTAAAGGGCTTAAACACAGCTTTCTTGCTTGTTCATTGAGCTAGAGTGTTGAGTTTTGAGCAAAAATAATCCTATACTGACGTTAATGTAACAACTCTACTATTTATTAACATTATTGGCTCATGCAAGCCGTTAATTTAAAAAGTAATGCAATTGATTTCAATGCAAGGGAAGGGTATGGCAGATAAGCATAACGATATTTCATCCACTGAATTACCGGCAAATACACCGGAGCAAGCCGTTTTATCAACGCCTACAGATGACATTCATGTTGCTAATGGCGCAGCGGATAAGTCCAAAAATCAGAAAATAAGAAAAGCGACCAATATCATACTGATAGTGGTCGCTTTTTTGTTTGTATTCCATCTTATTGCTGATCGTTATATTCCTTCAACTGATTTAGGTCGAGTTCGCGGTTTTGTGGTCCCCATTACCCCGCAAGTCTCAGGGGAGGTAATTGAAATTTTAACCACGCCAAATACCTTGATCCGTAAAGGGCAGGTGCTTGCGAGAATTAACCCAAGAGATTATGAGATTGCATTATTTACCGCTGAGCAAAATGTGACGCAGGCTGGGCAAAATATGGGAGCTTTAACCGCTAATGTCACCGCTGCAAAAGCAAAGGTTGTTAATGCGGAGGCAAACTTTACTAATGCAAAAGTACAATCTAAGCGTATTTTTACCATGGTTGAGCAGCAGGTGATGTCAGAGGCTGATGCCGACAATGCTAGAGCGGAACTTGCTAGCGCAGAAGCGGGTGTCGCTAGTGCTAAAGCAGATTTAGCCAAAGCAGAAGAAAGGTTGGGCTCAGAAGGTGAAAACAATACCGCGGTAAAATCAGCGTTATTGGCCTTAGAGCAAGCTGAACTTAACCTGGCACGCAGCGAAATTAAAGCGCCCACCGATGGCGTGGCATCAAACTTTCGTTTAAAAGAAGGTTTTTATGCTAACGCTGGTCAACCGGTAATGACCTTTATTTCATCTGAAGATGTGTGGATTGAAGCGAACTTTAGAGAAAATAGCTTAGGCAATATGCAAGCGGGCGATAAAGTCGAGTTTGCACTGGATTATGCTCCGGGTGAGGTTTTTACTGGGAAAGTAGCCTATATCGATTATGGTGTTGATTGGGGACAAAGTGAACAAACGGGAAAGCTGGCTCAAACAACAGGCCAAACAGGTTGGTTAAGACAATCTCAGCGATTTCCTGTAACCATTCATTTTGATGACGAAGAGGCTAAAGGGTTGCGACGTGTCGGCGGTCAAGCGGATGTCATGGTGTATACCGAAGAAAGTTCACTGATGAACTTATTTGGTAAGTTTTGGATCCGAGTCGTTAGCTGGTTCTCCTATGTCAGATAGCGAGCTAGCCTTTAAAGCCATTAATGCTCAATTTGCTGAGGCGATATTTACCCGTCGAGTATTACGCTTCACTTTGGGGATAGGCATTGCAGTGGCCATAGCTGCGGTGTTTGATTGGCAATTAGCTTTTATACTACCGGTGTTTGTCGCTAAGTTTTTAGTTGATAGAGTGGTGCCGACAGTGCAAACCATTTACGAATTGCTTATTTCAATGGTGGTCACTATTGCCATTGCTTGGATGGTGAGTTTTGGGCCGGTTCAATATCCATTTGTACTGTTGCCATTACTCGCATTAATGATGCTATGGGCCTATTACCTGTTTTCTGATCCCAAGTGGAATTTTTTCGCCACTATATTAATTGTCTCGACATTAGTATTACCCTATTTAGGGATTTTACATCCAGGTGCGGCGATTTTTTTTGGTGTCGGCTTAAGCTTTTCAGGCGTGGTGGCGGTCATCATTTTTACTTTATTGCATATTTTGTTGCCTGATTTAGCACCAGAAAAAGAAACTCATTCTGAGTCAGAATTATCTAATGACGAGCGGCTTTACGAGTCAGTTAGGGCATTAATTATTTCATTTCCGGTGATCACCTTTTTCTTTTTATTTGAGGTGACCGGCGCATTACTGACCATGATATTTATTGCAATTTTATCTTTGCAAACGGCCGGCACTAAGAGCGTTAAAGTGAGTTTGTTTTTATTACTCACTAATGGCATAGGTGGTGTGCTGGCGATTATTTTTTATAACATGTTAGTTGTCGTGCCTGAGTTAGCGTTTTATATCGGGCTCACTATGATAGCCGCGTTATTTTTTGCACAAAAAATTTATGATGATCCTGCTAAAGCGCCTATTTTTGCGGGGATATTTTCAGCCTTGCTAGTGGTTGTCGGCTCGACGGCTTCGTCAACAGATGCCGATGTCGCAACCAACTTCTATATTCGTATTGCGCAGCTATTTATTGTCGGTGTTTATATGGTTGTGGCTTCATTTTTTTTAGAAACCAGAAATTGGAAGTTCTTACAAACTAATCATGATTAGGCGGTTTTATTGTAGCCGCTAGGCTATATTTTATTGAACGCTAAGTGTTGATTTAATGGCGGAAATCAAATTTTCTCGTTTATCAATACTAGGTTTACTGAAAAATCACCTATTGTTGTGATGGCTTTTCACTGCAATAAGTTCGATGTTCATAAAGGTGTCAATACATTAACTAAGGTTTAATTTTAAAACGCAACAGCATTTAATTAGGGATAGATAAGTTATGAGTGATAAACCAATATCAAGCTCGAAAGAGTTTACTCATGCGGCAGTGGATGCCGCGATTAAAATAGCCCTGATTTTTATCATGGTCATATGGTGTTTTAAGATTATTCAGCCTTTCATTATGCCCATTTTATGGGGCGGTATTATCGCCATTGCGCTGTATCCAGTGGTGTTATTTATCAGTAGCAAGCTGCGATTGTCGGTGAGTAAATCTAGCCTGTTAATTACCTTGCTGGCCTTAGCCATATTATTGGTACCTACCTACTTATTTTCAGGTGCGATAGTTTCAAGCACGCAGGACTTTGTCGCAGAAATACATGACGGCACTTTAGTTATCCCCGCGCCGAAAAGCTCTGTAGCTGAACTCCCGATTGTTGGTGAGAAACTATATGAATTCTGGTCAGACGTCTCTGCAGATCTCGAGCATGTGGTAAAAACCTATGCCGATGAAATAAAAAGCTTTTCGACTAAGGCTGCCAGTGCTTTTGGTAGTTTTGGTATGACAATTTTGCAATTTTTAATTTCAATCATTATCGCAGGGGTGTTTATGGGTAAAGCATCTGGCTCAAGCCAAATGTTCCATAAAGTCTCAGTCAGGCTAGCTGGCAAACATGGTGAAGAGTTTTCTGAATTGGCCGTTGCAACCGTCAGAAGTGTGGTTCAGGGGGTGATTGGGGTAGCCTTTATTCAATCAATATTAGCAGGTGTTGGGCTTGCTTTAGTCGGGGTGCCAGGAACCGGGATTTGGATGTTACTGGTGCTAATACTCGCGATTATTCAATTGCCACCGATTTTGGTTTTAGGTCCTATTATTGCGTATGTCTTTTCTGTTGAATCATCAACCACCGCGATTATTTTTATGATTTGGAGCATTTTAGTGAGTGCCAGTGATGCATTTTTAAAACCGATGTTGATGGGCCGTGGCGTTGATATACCTATGTTGGTGATTTTGTTAGGCGCTATCGGTGGGATGATCCTCTCGGGTATTGTTGGCTTGTTTGTTGGCGCGGTGATTTTAGCTTTAAGTTATAAATTATTTTCAGCATGGCTAGTGGTTGAAACGGCTGAAGTTGATGGTGATGAAGTGTTACCGAACTCAGAGAACTCACAAGGGTAGTTGTTGCAATGGTTAAACCTATGTCTGAAGAAGATAACTTCAGCTACCTACTGGGGTCGTTGGTGTTAGTGCTGTTAAGTTCAGCTTTTGTGGAACAGTTTTTTGAACAGGGCCAGCTCATTGTTGTTTCGACAACTGTGATGAGTTTGTCTATTTCAGTGATTGGATTAGGCGCGAATAAACACTGGTTTCGCTCAAGTTTCGGGGTGATGTTTACTATCTTAGTGGTAGCCAGTATCGGCTCAGTTTTTGAATTGTTGAACCTTGATATTATCGCGCTATTTACCATTTTAACTTTTTTTATTTTGGCCACCTGGCGCGCCGCTAAGCAGGTCTTGTTTAGCGGGGTTATTTCAACTAATCAAATTATCGGATCTATTTGTATATTTCTGTTACTAGGGCTTATTTGGGCATTTATTTATCTATTGCTGATTGAGATTTTTGGTGTGGCTTTCAATGGTATTGAAGCCCAAAATTGGACCGATAATTTAACGACTGTGATTTATTACAGTTACATCACTTTGACTACAGTCGGTTATGGTGAAATATCACCAGCAGTGCCAATGGCGCGTTTTTTCGCTTTTTCTGAAGCGATTACAGGTCAGTTTTATATGGCGATCATTGTTGCCAGTTTAGTTGGAGCCAAAATGTCCAACCACGAACCGAAATAACCTGGAGTGACTTATCATCAACTGTACGCAATATTTATAGCGATAACTGCAATAAAGCTGAGAGATTACGCAACTAACTATTACTCAAAAAGCACTCATTGCGACGTGATATTCAAGGTCAACCGTCTCGCACAACAGTATGGGGAACAATAAACATGAATCTATTATTAAGCCTCGTCATTGTTGGGTTATTGCTATTACTAGGTTGGTGTTTTTGGCGTCTAAAGGCGCAAGTTAATCATGATATTGCCCGCTATTTTGAAGGCGATAAAAATAGGATTTACTTTAGCCTCATCATTGTTTCTTTCTTACTGCTCATCTCATCTATCGCTGCAATTAGTTTGAATGTTGCTTATAAGCATGACTTGCAAAAAAGTGGCTTAGCCTTGGAGTCGGTGTCTAGAACCACTGATGCAGCCTTGGCATCTTGGTTTTTAGGCTGGCAAAACCGAGTGAGTGCAGTGGCCACAAATCCTTTATTACTTAAGCGCACTGCAATGTTAGCTAAGTTAGACTCGAAAAAAGCGCCACTTGTCGGAAATCAACATGTGCTTTGGTCTCGCGAAGCTTACGGGCGTTATAGTCAGGCCTTTGGCACCTTAGGATTTTTTGTTATCTCAGTTGATGGAGTCAATATATCTTCAAGTCGTGACAGCAATTTAGGTCAAATCAATATCGTTAAACAACAGTATCCGATGCTATTTAATCAAGTCTTGGCCGGTAATATTGTCATTACTCCACCTATGCCATCAGAAGTGGCGTTATCAAACCCATTTGGGTTGAAGCAAGCTGAAACACTCACCATGTTTGCCTTAAGCCCCATTACTCAAGATGATGGCAGTATCAGTGGCATTTTGTCACTTCGTATTGACCCTTACATTGAATTTGCCAAGCTGACTCAAAGTGGCGCGGTGGGTGACACTGGTGAATCATACTTTGTCGATGCCCAAGGAAGAATGCTGTCTCACAGTCGCTATGAAAATGACTTGGTGTCACTGGGTTTATTAAAAGCAGGTCAGGTATCAGTACTTAATTTGACTGTGACTAATCCGCAGAGATTATTATCAGAAAAGCAACCTGCTAACGGCCGTCGGGGCAAGGGAGCGTTAACCCTAGCAGCAAAAGAAATTAGCCTTAAACACGATGGTTATAGTTATCAGCCTTATCGTAATTACTTGGGGCAATATGTTATCGGTGTCTGGACATGGGATGAGCGCTACGGTTTTGGTATTGTGACGGAAATGACCCTTGAAGAAGCCAGCCGAAACTATTTATTTTTTCGAAATATTGTCGTGATGCTGATTGGTATTATTGCCATTTCTTGCTTGCTTCTGACATTTGGTGGTTGGTGGCTAAGTCGTCATGTACATCGGCGCTTTAAAGCTGACAATGAAAGGTTAGAAAAAACTATTTCAATACGAACCCAAGATTTACAAGAGCGTGAAGAGCGCTTATGGGATTTATATGAAAACTCTGCTGTAGCTTATGCCACATTAGATCTTCAAGGCTGCTTCACTAAACACAATAAACAATTTGCACAGATTACTGGTTATGACCGCAAAGACTTCTCGTCGTTAACTTGGCATGACGTACTCGCCACTAAGCACGCTAAAGGCGAACAAATCTTTAGCCAAGCGTTGCAAGGCATTGATACGTCTGATGCACGTGTAGAGCTTGTTAATCATTCAGGTCATACCTTAATTGTTTCATTATCGACCCGTGTTGAAACCGATGTTGCGGGTGAATTTAGTGAAATCCGTTTATCTCTATTAGATATTAATGAGCAAGAAACTGTCCGTGCTGAGATGCTACAAAATCAACATCAATATCAAACATTGGTTGAGAATATTCAAGGCGCAGTATTTAGATATAAAGTCACTGATTTTGACATAAACCATTACCATTTACAGTACATTAGCCCCAACATAGAACCAATAACTGGCTATAAAATGGCAGACTTTATCGGTGAACATCCAGTTAGAAGACTTGCTGATATTGCTTTTGAAAATGATATAGAGCATTTAAAAGTCATGGTTGAACAAACCATCAAAGCGCAAGATAAAATTGTCGCGGAGTTTAGAATTATTAATCGCTCAGGTGAGCTACGCTATTTACAAATGAATGCTCAGTTTGACGGTAATGGCAATAACATGTCAGGTTTTTTTGATGGCATTGTGTTTGATATTACCGAACAAAAAATTGCTGCCAATCGGTTACTCGCATCAGAAGAAAAGTTAGAAGTGGCCTCAGAAAGTGCGCAAATGGGAATGTGGGACTTTTATCCTAATGAGCAACAAGTCGTGGTTAACCGCATGTATTCAAAGATGCTAGGTTATGAACCAACTGATTTATGTCAAGAGGATGACAAGTGGTCGCCATTAATCAATGGCGCGCAAACCTTTATTGATTTAGTCCACCCCGATGAGCAAAACTTGATCTCCAATCCGCAACAAGCATTGGCTGCAAGTGACAATAAAATTCTTCGCCATGAACTGAGAATGCGCAGAAAAGACGGCAGTTACGATTGGATTTTAAGCGTTGGACAACCTTACTCTTTTGATAAGCATGGGGTTCCCGATCGGATCAGTGGGGTTCATATCAACATTAATGAAGCGCGAGCATTACAAACTAAACTTGCCGCCGCTATTTCAGCCGCTGATAGTGCAAATCAAGCAAAAAGTGACTTCTTAGCCAATATGAGTCATGAAATTCGTACACCGATGAATGCCATAATTGGCATGTCCCATTTAGCATTAGACACCCAGCTGACCCCTCAGCAACGCAATTATATTGAAAAAACCCATCGCTCGGCACAATCCTTATTAGGGATTATTAATGACATTCTCGATTTTTCTAAAATTGAAGCGGGTAAGCTAGCTTTAGAACATATCGAATTAGATATCGAAGCAGTGTTAAACAATGTTAATAACCTCATTGGGATCAAGGTCGCAGATAAAGGTTTAGAGCTGCTATTTGATATTGATAATACTATCCCTAAAAACCTATTAGGAGACCCACTTCGCCTAGGGCAAGTGCTCATTAACCTCGCCAATAACGCGGTAAAGTTTACTGAACGTGGCAATATTATTATTGCAGTCAAACTCGAAAGGTTAACCAGCCAACAGGCTTTCATTCGCTTTTCAGTAACAGATTCCGGTATCGGAATGAGTCAAGAACAACAATCAAGATTGTTTAAAGCCTTTTCCCAAGCTGATGCTTCAACTACCCGAAAATACGGCGGCACAGGCTTAGGTTTAGCCATTTGTAAGAATTTAGCCGAATTAATGCAGGGCAGCATAACGGTAACAAGTGAGCTTGAGCAGGGAAGTACGTTTAGTTTGTATTGTCCTTTTGAGTTAAGTCGTTCAACGTCAGTGACTCTCGATACCTTGGAAAAACGTCGCTTTGATGGGCAATCAGTGTTGCTGGCTGATGATAATGATATCGCTCGCTCGATACTGACTAACCTATTGGGCTCAATAGGTTTACAAGTAGTAGCCGTTGCCAGTGGCCGTGAGGCTATACAATATATTGCGGCAGGTAATAAGCCAGATTTTGCTTTAATCGATTGGCAAATGCCAGGGGTTGACGGTGTTGATGTAGCTAAGTTTATTGGCGAGCTTGCGCCCGAGCTTAAACCTAAACTCATCATGATTACCGCTTTTGGTAGAGAAGAGCTACTCATGAGTGTAATGTCTGTTCACATCGACCATATTTTAACTAAACCTATTACGTTAACAACATTAACCCAAAGCCTATCTTCATTAGTGTCTGGGAAATCTTTAGCAGATCCTCGAACTAAGGTTCAAAGCCCATTCGATAAGGCGATCACCTCTTTGGTAGGAGCAAAGGTGCTTGTTGTTGAAGATAATGATCTCAACCAAGAGTTAATTGAAGAGTTATTAATTAATAAGCAAATTGATACTGTTTTGGCTGAGAATGGTCAACAAGCCATTGAGTGTTTAGCGCAGCAAGATTTTGATGGGGTGTTAATGGACTGCCAGATGCCGGTGATGGATGGCTACACTGCGACCTCGTTACTCAGGCTGCAGCCACAATTTCAACACTTGCCCATTATTGCCATGACAGCGAATGCCATGGCTGGTGACCGTGAAAAAGCGTTAGCCGCTGGGATGAATGATCATATCTCTAAACCTATTGACGTTGAGTCGATGTTTATCACTATGGCCAAATGGATAAGCCCAACGGTTGCCACTAACACGACTAAGCCAGCGAAATCGGCAATAGAAACGACAGATGCCGATGTCGTTAAGTTTGCCCTAAACCTCAATTCAATTGCCTGTGATCATATTGACGTAGCCCTAGGCTTGAGCCGAATTCAAGGTGATATAAGCTTGTATCACAAATTATTAGTAAGATTTATCCGAGGGCAAAAAGCTTTTCCGCAGTATGTTGAACAAGCTGTTATAGATAATGATACCGAACTGACTCAGCGGTTGGTACATACCTTAAAAGGGGTTGCTGGCAGCATTGGCGCACAAATGCTTGCCACATTGGCAGCAAAGTTTGAACAAACGCTTGATAGTCTATCTGAAGCACACTATGAGCGGGTTTTTACAAAACTATCAATAGAGTTACAAGGAGTATGTCATGACATTGAACGGCTATTGCCTAAGCGACTACAAATATCAGAGCCATTGCAATTATCAAAGCGACAACCAATAGGTGCTGATTTCGCCCAAACTGCATTAGAAAATCAAACTTTGAATAAGTCATTAGCAATTGAAACCTTAGAAGTCCTCATTTCAATGCTATCGAATTTTGATATGGAAGCCACAGAGTATTTTATTAGCCACGGACAATGCTTAAACTTAAAACCATTAATACATGAGTATCAACAGCTTGATTATCAATTGTCGGAATACGAGTTGGATCGTGGTCTCGAAATTGCCAACCAAATGCTTGAGAAAGTAACAGCCATGTAATTGAGGCTTATTCACTAAAAATTTTTGCGTTTAATAGGAGTTCAAATGGAAAGGCAAACCATTTTAGTGGTCGATGATACCGCTGAAAATATTGATGTGTTGGCCGGTGTATTAAAATCTGACTATCAGATTAAAATTGCCAAGAACGGCAAACTCGCGTTAAAAATTGCTAAGGCAATGACATTAGACCTCATTTTGCTCGACATTATGATGCCCGGTATTGACGGTTTTGAAGTTTGCAGGCAATTGAAACAAGATAAACGCACCCAGCACATTCCGATTATATTTGTTACCGCAAAAATATCTGCGGCAGATGAATTAAAAGGGCTCGAGTTAGGGGCAGCAGATTACATCACCAAACCCTTTAATCCCCCCATAGTGCTTAGGCGAGTGCAAACCCAGTTAGCCTTAACCAGTCAAAGCCGCTTGTTGGCCATACAGGTAAGGCAAAAAACAGCTGAAATTGCCCAAAATCAATTGAACGTGATCCGCCGCCTTGGGCGCGCTGCTGAATATAAAGATAACGAAACCGGCATGCATGTTATCCGTATGAGTTATTACACCCATATATTGGCCCTTGCAGCAGGGTTAAGCGAAGACGATGCCGAGCTATTAATGCACGCCGCTCCCATGCATGATGTGGGTAAAATCGGCATATCGGATGCCATCTTAAAAAAAACCGACAAATTAGATTTTGACGAATTTGAACAAATGAAAAAGCACTGTGAAATCGGCGCTGAAATTTTAGGCGAGCAAGACTCTGAATTAATGGATGTTGCGCAAACTATAGCCTTAACCCATCACGAAAAGTGGGACGGCAGTGGCTACCCCAATGGTTTAAGCGGAGAGGATATACCGCTTTATGGCCGTATTGTGGCAGTGGCAGATGTGTTTGATGCACTCACCAGTAAGCGTCCTTATAAGGAAGCCTGGCCCGTTGAAAAGGCGCTTGAATTACTTAAAAAAGAAGCTGGAACACACTTTGATCCGCAGCTTGTGCCACTTTTTGTTGAAAAATTAGATCAAATTCTTGAAATAAAGGCTAAATTTAATGAAAGCGATACATAGTAGCAGTTTAAAAGCATGTAATAAAAGTTGAGGTGTTGGGGGTGTTTGTCAAAATTTTGCTATGGATTAGGTACTGTTATCGTCAGTTATTGTTGGATTCACAAGCAGTTATTGGCTAAATAAGCCATTTGTGATTTTAAACGATGAATAGCGAGTATGATCCGAATATAAGCGGCTCATATTCTTGATGTGCCGTTAAATGCTGTCATTAAATACACTCGATAATTGCTATGGCTAAATACATATCGCAATACTTGTTCAACAGAGGAAATATCAATGTCTAATACGCTTTTCAGTAAAAAAATGCTGCTGGCTGCGGTTATGCTTCCAGCACTGTTAACCGGCTGTGCTACAGGTGATACACCAGAGGCTAAAAAAGCCAATGCCCGCAAAGAAACCCAAGCCGCATTGCAAGAAATTTATGCTGAGCACAATGAAGCTAAAGCTGCGGTAGCGAGCTCTGTGGGATATGTCGTGTGCACTGGCAGCAATAGTTACTTATTTGCATTATCAACCGGTGGCGGTGTTTGCGTACTCACCTCTAAAGGCCAAAACTCCTATTACCGTTTTGCAACCGGAGGCGTCGGTGCTGGCATTGGCTGGAAGCAAATGGCATTCGTGCAAGCATTTATGAATAATAATGCTATGACACGTTTTAAAGAGTCAGGCTATGAAGGCCAAGCTCAAGCAGAAGCGAGCGCTAAATATGAAGACAGTGGCGATCAAGCTTCAGCTAACCAATCAGTTGATGTAACAGGTGTAAAAACCTATCAAGTTAACTTAATGGGCGCCGCAGCTCAGGCAACCGTACAAGGTTATAAGTATTGGGAAACCGATTTTTCTGATGATTTCATGGAAAATAGTGAAGACTAATTTTTTCTAATGACTTGAAGCACAAAAAATTAAAAGCCGTAGTAGGCAACTGCTACGGTTTTTTGTTGGTTGTTATATTTGTATATCGCAACAGTCTAATAATTAACCGCCAACAGGGGCTAGTTGTTAGTGGTTGCATAAGGAGTGAACAATTATGCCATTATTGTGGTTAATATTGCTTTGCGATACTCGTTCAATAGGCTAAATTACAACGGTAAGGATATGATAAAAATTCAGGAAGAATACGCTTAAGGTGGGTTGAAGTTGATTTCAGTATATTTAGTTGATGATCATGAGCTAGTGAGAACCGGTATTCGACGTTTATTGGAAGATGAGCGTGGTATAAAAGTGGTTGGCGAAGCGCCGGATGGCGAAACCGCCGTGCAGTGGTCACGTCAAAATGAAGC
Organism: Shewanella sp. 10N.286.48.B5; assembly: GCF_002874355.2. Lineage (NCBI taxonomy): Bacteria > Pseudomonadati > Pseudomonadota > Gammaproteobacteria > Alteromonadales > Shewanellaceae > Shewanella > Shewanella sp. 10N.286.48.B5. The sequence continues at coordinate 2,307,721 of NZ_MCVG02000001.1, read as the reverse complement.
TGATGTTATTTTGATGGATATGAACATGCCCGGTATGGGCGGTTTAGAAGCGACCCGTAAAATTTTACGTTATCAACCTGAAGCTAAAATCATCGTATTAACCGTACAAACTGAAGACCCTTTTCCTACCAAAGTCATGCAAGCTGGCGCCTCTGGTTATTTAACCAAAGGGGCAACACAGCCTGAGGTATTAAGAGCCATTCAGCAGGTATCTCGGGGGCAACGTTATTTATCTCCAGAGATTGCCCAGCAAATGGCCTTGAGTCAGTTTAGTCAAACAGACGAAAACCCTTTTAGCAGCCTGTCAGAACGTGAGCTTCAAATTATGTTGATGATCACCAATGGTGAAAAAGTCAACGACATTTCTGAAAAGCTCAATTTAAGCCCGAAAACCGTTAACAGTTATCGCTATCGTTTATTTGCCAAGTTGAATATTGGTGGTGATGTAGAGTTGACCCGTTTGGCGATTCGCTACAAAATGCTTGATGCCAGTTCTTTTTAGTTAATAGGTGTTGAATCAAACTGGTATTTCACACCTATTTTAGGATAGTTGATGCCATCTCGTTTTAATCCAAAGTTATTTCTCAAGAATGTTTCTTCTTCGCCAGGTGTTTATCGGATGTACGATGACAAGGGCGAAGTCATTTATGTTGGTAAAGCAAAAGATCTTAAAAAGCGCTTATCATCTTATTTCAGAGCCAATATTCCCCATGTAAAAACTCAAGCATTAGTGGCGCGTATTGCCAATATTGATGTCACACTGACCCACAGTGAAACCGATGCGTTATTGCTCGAAAATGATTACATCAAGCAATACATGCCCAAATACAATGTATTGCTGCGAGATGACAAATCCTATCCTTACATTTTGCTCAGTGGCCATAAGCATCCACGACTTGCTTATCACCGTGGCCCTAAGCGTGAAAAAGGCCATTATTTTGGCCCATATCCAAATGGCGGTGCAGTTAGAGAAAGCTTACATCTGATGCAAAAGCTGTTTCCTATTCGTCAGTGTGATGATCTTTATTATAAGTCGCGCTCTCGACCTTGCTTGCAGTATCAATTAGATCGCTGCAGTGCACCCTGTGTTGGTCGCGTAAGCGATGATGAATATTCCGAGCAAGTGAAATTAGCCAGCCTGTTTTTAAAAGGCAAAGATCAGCAAGTGATCAGTGAGCTAGTGGTGAAGATGGATAAGGCTGCCAATGAGCTAGAGTACGAACATGCAGCGCAATTTCGCGATCAAATCACCGCCCTAAGGCGAGTGGCTGAGCAGCAAGAAGTGTCTAATCACAAAGGCGATATGGACGTGATAGGGGTACATTACGCATCAGGTATCGTTTGTTTTCATTTATTATTTATACGAGATGGTAAAATCTTTGGCAGTCGCAGCTATTATCCAACCGTGCCAGCACAAACTGAGCTTGAAGAAGTACTCGTCTCTTTTATGGGGCAGTTTTATTTAAATGCCGACATCCAGCGCACAATTCCTAAAGAAGTATTATTAAGTCACTCCTTTGAAGAACTAACTAGATTACAACAAACTATATCTGCGGCATTAGAACGAAAGTTTGAAATCAAAACACATGTCAGAGGTGAGCGAGCAAACTTTTTACGCCTAGCACTAACCAATGCCACCAATGCGGTTAATACGCGCCTGTCCCACAAAAATACCGTTGAGCAGCGCTTTCAATTATTAGAAGAAGCATTAGAGCTAGGTCACCCAATCCAGCGGATGGAATGTTTTGATATCAGCCATACCATGGGCGAAAGTACCGTTGCCTCTTGTGTGGTGTTTAACCGTGAGGGGCCTCACAAGTCCGATTATCGCCGCTACAATATTAATGGCATTACCGGTGGTGATGACTATGCTGCCATGGAACAAGCCTTAAGTCGCCGATTTGATAAAATTGATAGCAAGGGTAAGGTGCCAGATATTGTATTTATTGATGGTGGTTTAGGCCAGTTACGTATTGCACAGCAAATAGTTGATGAAAAATGTGTGCATTTAGATAATGCGCCTTTACTGATCGGGGTAACGAAAGGCGAAGGTCGTAAAGCAGGGCTTGAAACCTTTGTGTTTGGTGGCTCGGAAGATACCTTTGAATTACCCAGTGATTCACCAGCATTTCATTTAATTTTGCATATCCGTGATGAGTCCCACCGCTTTGCAATTACAGGCCATAGAAATAAGCGCCAGAAAACCCGAAATACATCGACGCTAGAATCCATTGCTGGTGTGGGGCCTAAACGGCGCAAACTATTGTTACAACATTTGGGCGGTATTCAAGAAGTGAAGGGCGCAAGTGTCGCTGAATTAACAAAAGTTCCTGGAATTAGCCTAGAAATGGCACAAACAATCCATGATGCATTGCGAGGGGGATAAAATTAAGGCAAGATTGGCGCTGCTTCTGACTATTTGGTTTCGTTCATGCCTTTTAATTTACCTATAGCATTAACTTTATTTCGGCTTGTTTTATTGCCGGTATTTGTTGTTGTGTTTTATCTTCCCTATTCGTGGGCCCCTTTTGCTTCGGCATTTATCTTTTGGCTTGCTGCGGTAACTGATGCGTTAGACGGTTATGCGGCGCGAAAATTAAAGCAGTCGACTCGCTTTGGTGCTTTTCTTGACCCGGTTGCCGATAAAATAATGGTGACCACGGCGTTAGTATTACTCGTGCAGCAAAATGATAATATTTATCTAACCTTAGCGGCATTATTCATGATCGGCCGAGAAATTGTGATTTCTGCGCTACGTGAATGGATGGCAGAAATCGGTAAACGCGGTGTTGTCGCAGTATCATGGATTGGTAAATACAAAACGGCGGCGCAAATGGCGGCGATTGTTGGTTTGATCTGGCAGCCGAATGAATTTTTGACCGATGTGGCTTATGGCTTGTTTTATATTGCTGCAGTGCTGACTTTCTGGTCGATGATGAGCTATATTTCTGCAGCATGGAAAGACTTAACGGCTGAGTAGCGCAATAAAACTTCAATACGTTTACTTAGTGTTCACTCAGTTAATTTTGTTGAAAACAGCAATTGACACCGACACTGAAATCGGTAGAATGCACCCCCGTAGACAAGGATGCTTCGGCTTATAACCAAAAGGTTTTAGCTACAAGACATCAGGTTTATTTGAAAAGATAAACAAATGATTTACGCGACATTAGCTCAGTTGGTAGAGCGATACCTTGCCAAGGTATAGGTCATCGGTTCGAACCCGATATGTCGCTCCAAATCATGTTTATATCGGCGCGATGGCAGAATGGCTATGCTGCGGATTGCAAATCCGTCGACCTCGGTTCGACTCCGGGTCGCGCCTCCACAAATTTTGTTTAGTTGTTATATTAACAATTAAAACAACACTTATGCCCGAGTGGTGGAATCGGTAGACACAAGGGATTTAAAATCCCTCGCTTAATAGGCGTGCCAGTTCAAGTCTGGCCTCGGGTACCATCATTTACATACGACTTAGTATTAAGGTGTATGGTACAAAAAAGCCTCAACGTAAGTTGGGGCTTTTTTGTATCTGAAATTTGTTGGAATGAATGATTTTACTAAAAAATCCCTCGTCGTTTTAAGATAGGGCGTGCCAGTTCAAGTCTGGCCTCGGGTACCATTATTCTTCTATAAAGCGCTTACATACGACTTAGTATTAAAGAGTATGGTGCGAAAAAGCCTCAACATTAGTTGGGGCTTTTTTGTATCTGAAATTTGTTGGAATGATTTTACTAAAAAAAACCTCGTCGTTTTAAGATAGGGCGTGCCAGTTCAAGTCTGGCCTCGGGTACCATTATTCTTCTATAAAGCGCTTACATACGACTTAGTATTAAGGTGTATGGTACAAAAAAGCCTCAACGTAAGTTGGTTTTTTTGTATCTGAAATTTGTTGGAATAAATGATTTTACTAAAAAATCCCTCGTCGTTTTAAGATAGGGCGTGCCAGTTCAAGTCTGGCCTCGGGTACCATTATTCTTCCATAAAGCGCTTACATACGACTTAGTATTAAGGTGTATGGTACAAAAAAGCCTTAACATTAGTTGGGGCTTTTTTGTGCCTGTAATTCGAGCGTTGGCGAAAGATAAAATCCCTCGTCGTTTTAAGATAGGGTGTGCCAGTTCAAGTCTGGCCTCGGGTACCATTATTCTTCTATAAAGCGTTTATATACGACTTTTAGTATTAAAGAGTATGGTGCGAAAAAGCCTCAACATTAGTTGTGGCTTTTTTGTGCCTGTAATTCGAGCGTTGGCGAAAGATAAAATCCCTCGTCGTTTTAAGTTGGGGCTTTTTTGTATCTGAAATTTGTTGGAATGAATGATTTTACTAAAAAATCCCTCGTCGTTCTAAAATAGGGCGTGCCAGTTCAAGTCTGGCCTCGGGTACCATTATTCTTCTATAAAGCGTTTATATACGACTTTTAGTATTAAAGAGTATGGTGCGAAAAAGCCTCAACATTAGTTGGGGCTTTTTTGTGTTTGCAATTTGGCTATATCAATTTCATTTCTTAAAGTTATTTTGAAGGGGTGTGGTTGAAGTCTGGCTTACGCTTTCACCTTAATCATGTCGCATGCTTGTTGTCCCCAGTGGGCATAAATAACCTCACTTGGATGAAACCCATCAATGGCCATTGGCGCATCAGCTAACGTCAATTCCATATTAAGTTGTTCGCATGGCAGTGAGCTTGTTTGAACCCAATTAGAAAGAGCTAAGTTGAACTCTCGGCTTCTTGCGCCTAAAAACCACCTAAAAGGCTGTGGTAACGCTGGAAATCGATCCATTGGAGGCACATTAGTAATGATAATTTGTGTTCCACCTAACTTTGATGTGATCAATGCGCACAACTCACTTAATTGTAATATCCATGTTTTTGCCGATATTGGACTCAGCACATCATTTACGCCCAGAGAGATCACAATAACATCTGCTTTTGTTAGCTGATTTTGATGGGTCATGAGTTTGACTTTATTGAGGCAGTTTTGGGTGCTATAGCCACTTTGGGCCACCAGTTGCCAATTGAGCTGATAATCATTAGAGAGCCGCTTAACCATGTTTCCCGCCAGTGCTTGTTGCTGGTGGCTTACCCCAACTCCCGCTGCAGCAGAGTCACCTAGGATCAGTAGCGACAATTGTGGCGAACGGCATGAGGCATTAACGCGCTCGCCGCTTGGCTCTGGTAATTTTATGGTGGTTTTTTTTACCCAAATAGCCTGTACTAAATAAATAGGCCATAAAAATATTAGTGTTAGATAGTGCAATGTTACATTCCTTTGTTATGTGCTTATTTAAGGGGTTACGACCTTAAATTTGATTTCATAAAGCTGTTCAATACCCGGATACACTTCCTGTATTAAGGCTTTTAATACTGCCAAGGGCATATTTTCTTGCTGCGCATGCAAGTCGGTTAATTGTGTAAATGGCACTGTATTAACGGAAATAACCTTGATGTCGCAAAACCATTTATCTTCCTCAAAGGTGGATACGGTTAACGTTTCACCTGCAATAAAGTGGGATTCACTGTCATCGCGTAAGGTAATAGTTTTAGCGCCTGACAGAATGTCTGTTTCAAAGCGGCTGAAAAAAGTGATGCTGTTAAGTGCTGGCATAGTGGCTTTGAGCCTTTATTAATTGCAGGTTTATTGTGCGTTATAGTAAATCAGTTTACTGAGGTTTGCCTTAACTTGTTTATCTGTTTGGCTTATCATGAGCGCCATTGCGACTTACTGCTTATTTTAGGATATTTCCATTGCATACTTTGGCTCAATTACAGTCTGGTGAATTACACCAAAACAAGATAAAACGATTACAGATAGCTGAAGGGTTAACCAGCTTTCCCATGGAAATTATTAAGCTTGCTGATTCCCTTGAAGTGCTTGATTTGTCGAATAACCGTTTATCATCGCTACCTGATGAGTTTGAGCAGTTGCAACAGCTTAAAATTTTATTCCTATCGTTTAATTGTTTTACTGACATCCCAGATGTCATTGCTAAATGCCCAAAGCTTGAAATGATCGGTTTTAAAGCCAATCAAATAACTACAGTTGCCGAAGATTGTTTTCCTGTTGATACCCGCTGGTTAATTCTCACTGACAATAACATTGAGCAATTACCTCAATCCATTGGCAAGCTACATCGACTACAGAAGTTTGCCATGGCAGGCAATAAGCTCAACAATTTGCCGCCATCAATGAGTCAATGTACATCACTAGAGCTATTACGTATTTCAGCCAATGAATTGACTGTTATTCCAGATTGGTTATTCAAACTGCCCAATTTAGCTTGGTTGGCATTTAGTGGCAATCCTATAACAGCGCCTGTTATCAATAGTGATGACGCTGCTGTTAATAGTGGTTGTGCGTTAACGCCAATGGCGCAGTTATCATTAGGGGAGCAATTAGGCCAAGGCGCTTCAGGGGTGATTTATCAAGCACAATGGCAGCAGGACTCTGGCACAGCACTGGACGTAGCGGTGAAAATATTCAGAGGTGCGGTGACATCAGATGGTTACCCAAAAGATGAATTACATTGCTGTTTGCAAGCAGGCTTTCATCCTAATTTAATTGGCGTACTTGGCTTTATTGCTGATGCTGACAATCTTGGTTTAGTCATGGAGCTCATTCCTCAGCGTTATTACAACTTGGGTTTACCGCCGTCACTGGAAACCTGTACTCGCGATACCTTTTGTGATGACATGGATATATCCCTAAGGCAAATCGTCACCGTTATGCGCAGTATGGCAGCTGCGCTAGCCCATTTACATCAACATAAAGTCAGTCATGGCGATATATACGCTCACAACACCATGATTGATAGTGATGCCAATATGCTATTTGGTGATTTTGGCGCAGCAACGGACTTGTCAGCGCTTGCAGTAGAGCAAGCAGCGTATATGCAAGCCATTGAAGTCAGAGCATTAGGTAATATGCTAGATGACGTATTGGGGCATTTTAATGAATTTACAGGCCATGATAATAACCAGCTAAGGTTAGCAACTGCAGATAGTCAGATCATTAGCCAATTAAGCCAAATAGTGTCTAGTTGTTTGCAGGCTGACGTAGCGATGCGACCTCAGTTTATTCATATCCAGCAGCAATTAGCCACCATTCAACAGCAGTTATTGGATTAACAATCGTCGCTTATATTTAGGCCCAGATAGTTAAATTTATAAACAGGATAGGGGAGCGTTATGCCTGCGGCGTCATTAACGTCGTTAGTTGCACAAGTACGTCAATGCCAGCTTTGCCAGCATGCGTTGCCCCATGGCGTTAACCCAGTGATTCAAATTGATCCGCTAGCGCGTATTCTTATTGCTGGGCAAGCTCCAGGCCTTGCGGTGCATAAGTCTGGCATCCCGTTTGATGATAAAAGTGGTGACAGGTTACGAGATTGGTTAGGCATCGACAAAGACACCCTTTACGACCCTAAACAGATTGCGATTTTACCCATGGGCTTTTGTTATCCCGGTAAGGGGAAAAACGGTGATTTAGCGCCAATGAAAATGTGCGCCCAAACGTGGCGGCAACCCTTACTTAACCACTTAACTGATGTGAAGTTAACTTTGCTTATAGGCAAGTATGCTCAAGACTATCACTTGCCAAACAGGCAACAAACGCTGACAGAAACTGTTAAAGATTGGCGTAATTTACCTTCGGGCATCATTGCATTGCCTCATCCAAGTCCTCGCAACAATATTTGGTTAGCAAAAAATCCATGGTTTGCTGAAGATTTATTACCAGTAATAAAATCGACAGTGCAGAATATTTTGCATGCTTAAGTGAAATATTTAATTGAAAGGGCTAATTTAGCTATGTTTTTAGACGAATTGATTGCAAAGTCAGCACTTGAACAATAAGTTTCATTTTTTTATTGATCCATTCTGAAAAACCAGTAAAGTATGCACCAAGTTCAGCGGCAGCAAGCAATTGCAGCAATTGAAAACAGATTCCGTAGCTTGTTTCGACAAGTTACAACAAGTTTGCCCGAGTGGTGGAATCGGTAGACACAAGGGATTTAAAATCCCTCGCTTAATAGGCGTGCCAGTTCAAGTCTGGCCTCGGGTACCATATTACATACGTAAGTATGGTGCAAAAAAGCCTCGACATTAGTCGGGGCTTTTTTGTGTCTGAAATTTGCTCAATGAATGACAAGATATAACAATCCCTCATCGTTTTAAAATAGGGCGTGCCGGTTCAAGTCCGGCCTCGGGTACCATCAGTTTTATTATCAAAAATATACGTCAGTATGGTGCCAAAATGCCTCAACATTAGTTGAGGCTTTTTTGTATCTGAAATTTGCTAAATGAATGACAAGATATAACAATCCCTCATCGTTTTAAAATAGGGCGTGCCGGTTCAAGTCTGACCTTTTTGTATCTGAAGTTTGTGAAATAGTGATATTTGCTCGTTCAAGTCTGGCGAGTACCACGAGTGAACACAGCTAAATTTAGCCGCGTTACATTGAAACTTTGTGTTGAAATCCTGATCCGTATCAGGTGTGTTAAAACGACGAAATCAATCAGATTCATCGACTATTGTTGACGGACTTATTTGAATTGTTCTTGCTAAATTAATGTATTAAATCAATTAGCCATATCGGATTTTTAGACGATAAAAAATCCTCTCAATCAATATCTTTACGTCGCTGGGATGAGTGTTGCCTTTAGCTTTACATATTTGACTGTACACATGCCTCTGCTAAGCTTTTCGATACCCTGAAAGTAAACAAGGTATTATTTACAGGTATGGAAGCAAACAGCAGGAACGACTTAAGTTACCTAGAACGCTTAATGAGATTGTTTACTCATGTGCAACCGGGAGAAGGTAAGTCAACCTTGATGCTCTCCGCTTACGCCTGTTTGCTACTGTTGCTGTATTACATTTTAAAGCCTATCCGTGAAGCACTCATCCTCTCTGAACACACCGCTGAAATACGCACTTACACGATAGCGATTCAAGCATTGGTGTTAATGATATTGGTGCCTTTATACGCTAGCTGGATTAGGACTCAGGGAACGAATGAAATATTGCCCCGAGTCACCTTAGCTGTGGCTGTGAGCTTGTTATTATTCTGGGGGCTTTATTTGTTTAAGGTGCCTATTTCAATCCCTTTCTTCGTTTGGCTAGGTGTGATCAATGTGCTGTTAATTGCCCAGTTCTGGGCCTATGCTGCAGATATTTACAGTCCAGATGAGGGTAAACGCTTGTTTGCTTTTATTGCAGCAGGGGCATCTTTAGGATCATTATTAGGTGCGCAAATTAGCAAACATCTATTTAAGCTTGTTGGCGCTGAAGGCTTGATGCTCGTCGCTGCGGTTTTACTTATCGCGACCATGTGGTTACCCAAATTAATTGGACTGAAATCTAAAAAAAAACAAACAAATGACTACCATGGTCATTCATTCAAAACAGGTTTTGATACCGTACTGAATAATCGTTACTTGTTGGTGATTGCTGGGTTTGTAGTGTTACTCAACTGTGTGAATACTACAGGAGAATACATTCTGGCCAAATGGGTGCAAATTCATGCGCAGCAGGGAGCCGATGTCAAACTGATTATAGGTGAGTTTTACAGTGACTTTTACACTTGGGTAAACTTATTCAGCATGATAATTCAGCTATTACTGGTTTCTCGAATATTCCAGTGGATCCATATACATGGTGCCATTCTAATTTTACCCTTTGTCGCTTTTGTGGGCTATGGATTAGCGACTTTTATCCCTATATTCACCCTATTTAAGCTAATAAAGATTGCTGAAAATAGCATAGATTATTCATTACAAAATACTGCCCGGCATGCACTGTTTCTGCCTTTAAATCAGCAACAAATTTTTGAAGGGAAGACTGTGATCGATGCATTTTGTTGGCGTTTGGGAGATTTGGCTCATGTGGTGATCATCTTTATTGGCCTTAAAGTATTCAAGCTTGATTATTATGAGTTTGCGGCGGTTAATCTGGTGCTTTCCCTGTTTTGGATAATATTGGCATTTAACCTTGCTCGCAAGCATAAGCAATTGGTCAATGAGCATGATTAATACCTGTTTTAATTCTGATGTCTTGCTAAGCGCTAACTAATTTTAAGTAGTTGCATTGTCATAAACGGATTTGTTATCTGTGGCTTAAAGAGCCTAAATATATCGATATAAGTGAAATCCATCGCCCTTAAAAATAGACTTTACCAGCGTGATATCTCATCGATTGAATAGAAGGAGCGCAATATGCAATATTTGAAGATGGCTTTTTTTCTGACGATATATTTAGTCGCTTTCTTGTCTCACGCTGTAACCGTTCCTTTAATCCGAGATGAAACGGTTATCTTTGACTTATTAAATGATGGCGATATTAATCTTTCTAAAAGTGTTGCTAAAGCGTTCACGACAAAAGAAAGTATTATGGAAATTCGCAGGGTAGGTTTAGTCAAAAATAGTGTACAGATACGTGCCGCCTTTCGAGATAAAACAGTAAAAGATTATGCTAGAGGTAACGTTGGTTTAATGTATTACGATAGCTACTACAATGAATTAGCAGCATATATTATTTCAAAATACCTTGGCCTTAATATTATTCCTGCGACAGTGCTTCGAAGTATACCAATAGGGAGAAAAGGGCTAAAACCGAGTAAAAAATTGAGAAAAGGCAGTTTGCAATTATGGGTAGAGAATAGTGTCGTGCTTTACGATTTAACTGCTCTTAGCCTGCCTTACCCGGGATCCGCCGAATATAAAAATCACCAAATAAAAGAAATCAAAACATTCGATTGTATTATTGGCAATGTTGACAGGCATGCTGGCAACCTTTTAGTCGATCTGAATGAAAGATTTGAAGACCCAAATGAAGTGACGGACAGGAAAAAAGCTTATCTTGGTAAAATTTGGGCCATCGATCACTCTAGATCTTTTTATCGAGGGCCTCGGCTAGACATCCGAACTTGTAAGCTAAGTAAGTTAAAGTCAGATGCTATTAGCATGCAGTTTATGCAAGGGATGAGAGATTGGAAAATTGAAGAACTAGAAAAAAGACTCCGAGCGAGTGGTCTATCTGAGCAACAATTAGCTCACCTCAGATTGGAATCTATTGAGCATCGCTTTCAAAAAGTAAAACAACATTTTGAGGAACAGCAGCGAAAGAGTGGCATGACTGATGAAGAATATTACAGCTCGGGGCTTTGGCATCGGGTTTGGTGAAGGTTAAGCGATTAAGTTCGAAGAGAGACTGTAACTAATTTTGTGTAACTGCTTATCAACACGTACTCTATAGAGAGTCAAGGATAGGCAGATACTCATGAACAAAAAAGATATTGAAGCTTTTGCTAAAGAAGCTGCTAAAAGCATTAAAACACCAGAAGACTTAAACCAATTCAGTCAGATGCTCAAAAAGATAACGGTCGAAGCCGCTCTTAATGCCGAAATGGATGACCACCTGGGCTATGAGAAACACCATAAATCGACTTCTGCTAATAGCCGTAACGGTAAAACCAGCAAGCGCATTCAAACTGAAGATGGTCAATTTGAGCTTGATACGCCGCGAGACCGTGAAGGCAGTTTCGAACCTCAGTTAGTTAAAAAACACCAGTCCAGATTTACCTCTATGGACGATAAAATATTGTGGCTCTACGCTCAAGGCATGAGTACTCGTGATATCGTTCAAGCCTTTGATGAATGGTACGGCGCAGAGATATCACCCACGTTAGTTTCTCGCGTTACCAACGCCGTTCTAGAGCAAGTTATTGAATGGCAAAGTCGACCTTTAGATGCCATTTACCCAATCGTTTACCTTGATTGTATCGTCGTAAAAATCCGTCAGGATAAGCGCGTTATTAACAAATCTATTTTCTTAGCGTTAGGCATTAACCTTGAAGGTCACAAAGAGCTAATGGGGCTTTGGATAGCTGAAAATGAAGGGGCTAAATTTTGGTTAGGTGTCCTCACTGAACTACAGCAACGAGGCGTTGAGGATATTCTCATCGCTTGTGTTGATGGCTTAAAAGGCTTCCCTGATGCTATCAATACCGTTTATCCAGATACTCATGTACAGCTCTGTATCGTACATATGGTCAGAAATTCATTAAAGTACGTATCGTGGAAAGACTACAAGGCAGTCACTGCGGACCTTAAAAGCATCTACCAATCAACAACGGAGGAGGAAGCTTTACTTGAATTAGACCGTTTCAGCGATACCTGGGATGAGCAATACCCCCAAATCAGCAAGTCATGGCATAATCATTGGCACAACTTAAATACGTTTTTCAATTATCCTCAGGATATTCGTAAGGCCATTTACACAACCAATGCTATAGAGTCGTTAAATAGCGTGATTAGACGAGCGTTGAAAAAACGTAAGGTATTTCCTAATGATGACTCGGCCAAGAAAATGATTTACCTTGCGATAAAAGAAGCCAGTAAAAAATGGACCATGCCCATCCGAAACTGGCGTACTGCGATGAGCCGATTTATTATTGAGTTCGAAGACAGAATTGTGAAGCATATTAACTAAATTGCAGTTACACAGAATCTGTTACACCCTCTTCGAAGACGGCTTAAAAGATGACATGTCAAACCCGCTGTAATATAGCGCTATTTATCAGGGGGTTACAATCTCTTGGTTACAGCCTCAGTAAATCTACAATCATTTAAGTCAATATCAGTATCTTGCCTGTTATCCTCTCTATGAGTTTGGTTAACTCTTTATCTTAATTAGAGTATTTGGCGTTTATGGGCTAGTACAGCGCTTTTGCTTAAGCTCTTATATTGAAAATAAACACGGAATTACTGACAGGTATGGCATAAATCACTTAAGCGGCTTAAGGTAGCGAGCGTAGTTAATGAGGATTTTTACTCATGTTCTGCCAGCTTTTTTAATAACAGATCACGACGTTTGAGTAACGCCTTGATTTGTTTTCTCTTGAGTAGGCCATTAGTGAGTTTATCTAGGCTTTGATAGTCTAAGTTTTTTAATTGATGTTCAATTTTTAGCGAGTGACGCAAACGTGCCGCCTTTAAATATTTTGGTGCGTGTTTGCCAGTTCTAAAGCTTCGAGAGTGGTCTATCATCCACATCATCCAATCCGCTTCTGTATAGAGAATATTGCTTTGGGTTCTATCTACATTGAAAATTAAAATATCAAACATATTCATCAGGCTGGCTTGGTATGACAGAACGCAATACTCGCTTGGATAACGTTCATCCTCGATGCGATTTTTTTCGTTAAAAGTGTCATCTATCCACAATTGTAGCGAGCCCTGTTTATTTTTGATGGTTCGAAGTACCGTTGGCGGGATCATATTCAATCCAAGGTGACGGGCTATCCTGTACGCTGCTATTTCGTATTTATAACTGTCGGTATTGCGATATTTATCTTTAGAGGCATTTCTGGGGATGATATTTTCAGTTTTAAAAATAGCTTTGAAACGCAGTCCGTTATGTTCCAAATAAGCTTTTTTCGACTGTGTCACACCAGTCCCTATAGGCTCAAGTTTAGTGATAATTGCCTGTGTTAATAACTGTTCCCAGTCCTGATAGCTGTGGCCTTGGTAAATCTCACGGTATTGACCATCGTCAACCTCAAAAGGACGCCATTGATTACCATCAAATTGTTGAAGTTCATCTTTGTTAATGGCTAATAACATTGGATTGCCCTGATAATATTTTCGGTACAGTCCAGTGTCAGTATTGATCACCTTGCCCTTCATTCTGCTTTCAAAAACGCGGCTACTCGTGGTTGTGTGACCAATCACCAATTGTTTGGCCTTATAGTGTTGCAAAACGCGATCAAGTATCTCTTCCTCAAAGATTGGATGGCAAAGAGCTGAGCCTCTATACCAGAATTGACTTTCTCCATCGAGGTAAAAAGACTGGCTGAGATTAACAAAGCTTTGGTACAAGGATTTATGTTCGTCAGAGCCTGCAGATAGTAACCGCCGTGCTATTTTTTCTTGGCGACTAAAGAAATCATCAAGGTGACTTAATGCGCCTTGGAGTTTTAATTGCTCAAAAGCTTCCATGTAATCATGTATTACTTTTGCTGATTCGTTGTTTACTTCGGCTAAGGTTGACAGAGGGAACTTGGCAGAAAGTCCACCATGGAGAAATAGCGCCTCATTGATCTTTAATATACTGGGCTTGCTCAACAGCCAACGGCCATATTTACCCTTGGTAGAAAAGAGCTGCATATGGCCAAAGTAGCCGGGAGGGTATTCAGTGTTAAAGGTCGATAATAGCGATTGCTGACTCATTCCGGCACTGGTTTCAGTTGCATATGAAAGGTATTGCTGCCAGTAATTTTCGCGTACGTCCGCAGATTCATCATCCAGGTAGTGTTTATATTCATCAGTGGGTACGTAGTTAAGTTCACGGATAAGGTTCATCAATTCATGATTACCCAACACAAGATGTACTGCGCCTCCTGCTGCGGTGGCCTGTTGCTCTAAACGCATAAACAAGTCCATTACTTTGCGGGAGTCAGGGCCTCTATCCAGCAGATCGCCGACACTGACTAGCTGAGTGTCGCCAGCTTGCCAGTTCAGTTGGTCATCGATAATGCCTGCTGCACGAATTAATGTTTCAAATTCACCATAGTCGCCATGGATGTCACCAACAACAATAATTTTTGCTGTTGTTGATAGCTCAAAGCTCTCGTAGGAGGCTGAAGTTTCCTGTAATGGAATAAAAGTGCATAGCAGTAGAACAACACTTATCACAGCATGGTTAAGGTTCATGGTTGAGCGCTGGGTAAGGTGACTTTGACTTTAAGTTTAGAAGATGATTATGAAATGGTGTAGTTATTGGTAAAAGCCTTGCTGCTATTACTAGTAAAACAAGGCCTTTGAAATGGGATTATGGCTTTATTACTGATTGATGAGTTTTTTCAATCCAGGCGCAGCTTTAAAGCTTGGTTGGTTAAATCCTGGAATTTCCATTGCTTCACCGGTTTGTGGGTTGTAGCCATTTTTCGCTAAATGGTAGCGTAATTCAAATGTGCCAAATTGCGGAATGTAAACTTTTTCACCTTCGGTAAGTGCTTTATGGATCTGAGAAACAATTTGATCGATTTGAATTTTCGCTTGAGATTGTGAGATACCGATGTCCGAGGCCATCACTTGCATGAGTTGTTTTTTATTCATATTAACTGCTGTGAAATTAACGTAATAAGTATTGCGGAGTTTGTTTATAGCAGTTATGCCCATCGTTTAACAGAACTCGACTTATCACAGCTCTACCACTGTCGAATTGCTGCGCTAAATCCGCTATTTATCTCCAACTTTCGTATTATCTTTTAACAGTGTCATATTTTATGTAACACAAGGATGGTATTTCTTTGCCATACTCAAAAGCTCGTAGTCAGTATTTAGGAGGATAATTCATGGTGAGATGCTGTTTTCATCGAGTTGCGTTATCTTTTGCAGTGATATTATTCTTGTATTTTACGCCAATAACTAAGATTGCGGCTTCGGATGCGGTTTATAACACCCTTGCGCAACATGTATTATTGATTTCGTTGACTGACTCCAGTGTTCAATGGCAAGCATATTTAACGATTCTGCGCCAGGGTACAGAGGCTGAAAAGCTTGAATATATCGACACAATACAAAATGAAGTTGATAGGTTTTGGGCTGATAAGTCTGTTGAACTGCAGTATCGCAATCTGGCTTCCAACGCTTCACTTCAAAAGAAAGTTTTTTCTTTAGAGCCTCCGGTAGATGATTACTTGAGAGTTCTTAACCATATTAGACGATTAATGTGGCTTGATAACCGCCATGAATGGCAGCCAATTGTCCCCGGCGGTTTTTTACGGCCTGGCGATAGCCATCAGACTATCAGTGCTATTTCACAGCGTTTATGGTTACTTGGGGACTTATCATCTCGTTCAGAAGCGCAACATATTTATGATGACACTATAGCGAACGCGGTGGTGTCATTTCAGCAGCGTCATGGCTTAAAAGCCGATGCTGTTATTGGTCCCAATACCTTACATTGGTTAAACCAAACACCTAAACAGCGCGCCATATTACTTGCCAGTAATTTTGTGGCTAAAACCAGTTATCAACATCAACTGTCAGAGCGTTATTTATTGGTAAATATTCCCGCCTTTGAAATGGTGCTAGTCAATGATAGTCAAATCGCCATGACCTCTCGAGTAATTGTCGGCAAGGCCTATCGAAGAACCCCTGTGATGTCAGGACAAATATCCAATGTGGTCATTAATCCTACTTGGACAGTACCTAAAAAGCTGTTACGACGGGATATCTTGCCTAAAGTGGCTAAAGATGGTGATTATTTTCGCGATCGACAATTTGATGTTTTTGATCGAGCTGGGATTAAAATTGATAAAACCGCTGATGAATGGCAAATGGCCGCAACTGCAGCCTTTCCATATCGTTTGGTGCAGCGACCCGGGGAAATTAATGCGTTGGGGCGTTATAAATTTCATTTTAAAAATGATCTGAATATATACTTACATGACACACCAGATAAATGGCTTTTTAATAAGGCAAATCGAGCGCTTTCATCGGGCTGTATTCGCATTGAAAAAGTGCAGCAATTGGCTGAGTGGTTCGCGGATAATGTGGTAATAGATAAACGCACTTGGGCGCGTATGCAGTCTAATCAAAAAAATACTCAATGGTTTTCGCTGTCACAGACCATTCCTGTGCATATAGTGTATTGGAATGCTTGGGTTGGTGAAGATAACTTGGCCCAATATCGAAATGATATTTATCATTTAAATAACACAGATAAAACAGTAGTGGCAAATAATGCAACAAGCCCGTTACAGTTGACGTCACGTTAAGTGCCTGACCTTATTAGAAGTTGCTAAACTGCACATGATTTATACATAACTTATGTTCTTTTAGAGTTGCTATTGTTTGCCATAAGCTTTAAATTCACCCTCGTTTGTGCAAAAAGTGCACAGTATGAATTTTTAAAAAGTGGTGAGTTAATGTCGTTAGTTTGTCCTTCGCGTAGGCAGTTAATCCTTGGAATTAGTGGGGTGGCTGTCGCTTCAATGTTTTCTAATTCCGCTCAAGCAAGCCGATCTACAATAGGGCAGCGTGATCTGAGCTTTTACAACCGTCATACTGGTGAGCGCGGGCAAGGCAGTTTTTGGGTTGATGGTGAATATCGCAGTGATACCTTAACGCTTTTTAGCAATGTATTACGTGACCATAGACAAAACCAAGCGGCGCCGATGGATAAGCGTTTATATGAAATCCTGTATAAGCTTCAACAGACACTGAATAACTCAGATGAAATTCATGTGATTTCTGGTTATCGCTCTCCGATCACCAATAATATGTTAGCGGCCAACAGTAATGGTGTTGCCAAGAAAAGTTATCATATGAAGGGAATGGCAATGGATTTAGCCATACCCGGCATTGCTCTTAAAACCTTACGTGATGCAGCAATGTCGTTAAAAATGGGCGGGGTTGGTTATTACCCTCGTTCTGGTTTTATTCACCTTGATACTGGCCCGGTAAGAAGCTGGTAAAACCCACGGCCTGATATTTAGCATGATTTAAAGGCTATATAGTTAGTTCATGTGGATAAAATACCGGCGTGATGCTTGTTGACGCTATTTAGCTGTGTTAGAATCCGCGCGCTTAGTTTTATAACGAGCACGAGTTGTTATTGGTCGAAAATAACAACAAAAATTATTTTATATAAGTGAGAATTACATGTCTTATACTATCAATGCTGAAATCCGTACTGAAATCGGGAAAGGTTCGAGCCGCCGCCTACGTCATGCGAATTTAGTTCCTGCTGTAATCTACGGTCCAGGTAAAGAGCCTATTTCTATCAAATTCGCTCAAAAAGATATCATCAACCAACAGTTGAATGAAGATTTCTACACAAGCGAGTTAACTATCGTAATCGATGGCAAAGAAATTAAAGTTCGTGCACAAGCTGTACAGCGTCACGCGTACAAAATGCTTATCGAACACATCGATTTCAAATTTGCTTAATTGCTAATTTGAATGAAAAAAGCGCTTTAAGGCGCTTTTTTTGTGACTAAAATTTGGTTTGTAACGCTTAATCAATATCAAAGCTATAGTAAATATCTAAGGATTGATTTAAGTTGCCTGATACGGTTTCTAGGTAAAGCTGTGAAAAAATATAATACCTTACCGTCATTTCATAGCCGGGGTTAAAAACACCAATACCGTATTTCACCATCAAGTCTTCGCCAATATAACCGCTAATGGCAAAGCGTCCTTCATCGTTGGCATCAAGTTGTACATTAGAAAAGCCCATTTTTTCAATTAAGCCCGTCGCTGTTGAGCCAATGTTGTTCATTGCGCCGCCGCCAAACTGTGAGCCTAAGCTTAACGCCGCGCTCATCATTAAAGCATTATTTTGATCATTACCAGAGTTCGCAAAGCCTGTGCCGGTGACTATGTAGGATAGAATTTCGGCTTGCTCTTTGGCAGGGTTTGAAAACAAGGTCACTACTGGCTGCATGGCTGTGCCTGTGACTCTCACGCCTGCGGTGAGATCTTCATCTTTGATTTCTTTTACTGCTTCAATATTTAAGTTGGGTACTGAGCTTGGGCCAACAAACTGCACTTCACCAGTACTGATGGTTAGGGTTTGCCCCATAAATTTATAACTGCCATTATTCACTTTAATATCACCAAATAACAGCGGTGGTTTGAAGGCTTGTTGCTGTAGCAATAATGTTCCTTCTAACTTGCCGTTTAAGCCCATGCCATCAATGTTAAGGTTCTTGCCCACATTAATATTGAGATCGGCGACGATAGCGTAAGGGCTGACTTTTTCTTCTTGTTCTGAAATCGAGTCTTTAAATACCACATCGCTAGATATCGCTACACCACCCTCAGCTAGTTGAACTAATGTAATTTCCCCGCTAGGAATATCGACAGTGCCCGTGATCGCCAGCTGATTTTTACTAAAGTTAATTTTTACATCAGGAGTAATATCCAATATTGCGATAGGGGGCTGAATAAAGGCGAGCTTTTTACCTTTTATATCAATTTCACCATTAAAGTTACCCTCTGGCCAAGCCAACTTACCATTGATATTTGCCTGGCCTTTCCCCATGGTTAAATCGCCTGTTACATTACCTTGTTGGCCAGCGAGCTCCATTATTAAATTGATATTTTCAATCAAAGTCGGGTTGTTTGTAGTGGCAATAGCTGCTTTTGATAGTGTCATTTTGCCACCGACTTCAGGCTCATTTAAAGTGCCTAATAAGGTTAAATCAGTGGAAAACAGTCCTTGTAATGTCGCCAGCTCAGGGAAGAAGCCCTGTAAGCCAGTTAAATCTAACTCGTCAATATTGATATGCCCTGATAGCTCTCTTGAAGGCTGGGTGCTGATGTTAACTTGGCTGCTGATATCTGAGATGCTATCTGCTTGCACTGATAATTGACCCGTTAGTTGCTGCTCATCTAATGTGACATGTAAGTTAACTAAGTCGTAAATGATATCGATGCGATCATTCTCTGAGCGCTTTAATTCTAATTTGCCCTCAGATAAGGTTAAATCAACATCTGCTTGTAACTTTTCAACCTCAGACCAATTCAGTTTGGCATCAAGGCTAGAGTCACCAATCCATACCAAGCGTTCGGGTAATATTGGCTGCAGTAGGCGGCCAGGTGTGCCTTGTGCAAGAATATGAATATCCCCTTGGGTACCAAAATTTGCAGGTTCAATCAGGCACAGGCTATTGCTGGGGTGATTAATGCAAAAAGGACTGGCGCTGCCAAGTTGATTGAGTTGATCCCAAACGATCATGATGGGCTTATCTAACTGCCAATCTCCGAGCATATTGGTTAAGGATAAGGCGTTAACTTCAGTATCAAAGCGTTGTTTATCTGCCGTGTATATATTGCTCAATTGGGTGTTAATGGCTAGCTCTCCACCCGTAGACAGTTGCAATGTTTGCTGGCCAAGATCTCCTGAGGCGATTAGCTCTACGTCAGTTAAGTCCAGTTCGCTCCAGCTAAAAGCAGTACTGGCGAGATTCACGCTAAATTGATGCTCATTTAACGGTAAGTAGTGACCCGTTAATGTCAGTCTGTCGAGCTTCATATCGGCAAAATCAAAATCGGCCACTTGGCCGTTAATATCAACGATAGGTTGTTTGGCATCGCCAGTGACATCGATTTTTGCGGTAATTGACCCTTTACTATCTGGTAGCCACTGGCTGATGTCAGGTACATCAAGTAATGCATCTACATCCCATACTGTATCTGCTTGACCATTGATAAGTAGGGTTGTGCCGAGGGCTTGTGCTTGTAGGTCTTTGGCATTGATGGCGAAGTTATTATCAAATTGTACCTGACCTTTAACGCTAAGAGGGTACTGATTTAAACTGCCGCTTAAATCACTGTCTACAATATTTACTTCCCAGCTAGTATCAGAAACCTTACCTGTGGTGGTTAATATCCCACTGATGTGGCTGCTAAGCTCGGTGAGTTCATAAAGATAATCGATTTTTTCTAGCTGTAAATCAGTGGTGTCGAGTTTGGCTTGCCAGCTAAAATCATTGCCCCAATCAAGACTCGCTTGACCTGCGATATCCCCCGCATCTGAGCTAATGACAATATCTGCAATATCCACATTGGTATGTGATAGCTGCATTGCGCTATTAACTTCAAGCTGCGGGTGATAGGGGCTGAGGAATTGCCCATCAAGGACAACATGTTGTTGGTTGAAGTCACCGGTACTTGATAATGTTTTGATATCAGTGACATAGTCAGGCTTAATCAAAGGCCACTGAATTTGGGCTTTGCTTATATCAATTCGATAAGGCATTTCGGGCTTACTCAAAGTGATATTTGAGTCAAAATTAATGGTAAAGTCACCTTCAGCGGCAAGGGTAACGGCTAAATCATCAAAGCCGTTGTGTGCACTGAGTTTGATTTTTTGCTGGGTTAATTCAGGAATTTCGGCCACATTGTTAAGGCTAAAATCGGCGTTAATATTCATTGGGTAATCGTGATTTAAACGGATATCGCCTTCTAATGTTGCCTCACCGTAATCATGAGTGATGGCTAATTGCTGCACATCAATTAAGTCATCAACATAGCTGCCTGCTAAGGTTATTTTTGCGAAATCATCGGTTCTTGCTCCCAAGACCATCACGCTGTTATTACTAATCAGTTGTTCAAGGTAAATAGGGAATGACATATAAACCACTGGTAATGCTGCCATAGCCCAGTCGTCATTTACCTCAGTGGTATTGTTCGGCGCTGCAACATCATCACTGGCAAGAGGAATATCAACCAGCAAACCGTCACTATAAAGGTAATTAACTCTTAAGCCTTTGCTATTCCATAGTGCTTTGCCTTGCAAGCGGCTGGCGTTATAGCGCATGTCATTTACGCTGACCTCAACTGAGTTTAAGTCTAATTCGTTAAGGCCAATAACTACAGGTAAAATCAGCGGTTCAGGTACTTCATCTTTACTTTCATTAGTTTTATCAGTGTTAGCTGGCTGATTATCTGCTAATGCAGCTTGAGTTGTTCGAGCGTTTGCAACGGTACTTTCACTAGGCACATCATCGGCAAACTCATCAGTAGCTACTCGTACCCGCACGCCACTTGCGTGTAACTTATCGACACAAATTTGCTTGTTAAACAAACAGGTTGGCAGCCAAGATAAGCTTAAGTCATCAACCTCTACCGCTACGCCATCCATTGACCAGCTTGCATGGTTAAATTCGAGTTGCTTATTGATGGTGCCAGAGCGTAAGTCTAATGCGAGATTGGGCACAAATTGATTGGCTAACATCACTGACATACGTGCGCCGAAAGGCGTGCCAATGAGCACTGCTAGCAAAATTAAAATCAGCAGTGGAATATAGATAATCACTCGAGTGGTATGTTTGAAGTATTTCCATAATCGCGCCCAAAGCGTTAATGGCGGCTTTGCTGGCACTTTATCTAGTGGTGTAGCGTCATGGGCTTCATGGTCGTTATGATGCTGGGGTAGCTTGGATTTTTCTGTCATTACAAATCCGTCCCCATGGTTAAATGAATTCGCCAAGATCTATCGACCGTTTCTGTTTCTTTCAAGCCGACACCTAAATCGAATCTAATGGGTCCGATAGGAGAGATCCAGTGAACGCCGCCGCCGACGGAGGCAATAGGTTCAAATGTTTCTGTATCAAAAGCGTTACCCGCATCCACAAAGCTGGCAAGTCGCCATGTGTCAGTTAAATAAAATTGATACTCTAAACTGCCCACCATCAAATAACGACCGCCGACAACCTGACGTGACGTGCTACCGTCTTCGTTGGTGTATTCAATGAATGGCCCTAGCTCTTGGTAGCCATAACCGCGAATACTCTGATCGCCACCGGTAAAATAACGTAGCGAAGGTGATATTTGGGCGATATCGTCACTATCAGCAATGTTGGCGCCTAAGTCGAGTCGGGCTACAAAACGATGCCGATCGAAAAAGGTATCAATCCATTTAAAGTTAGCTTCAAATTTTAACAGTCGAATTTCAGAGCCTAAATTAGGGTCACCATATTGCATACTGTAAATATGACGGTAGCCCGACTTGGGGTCTAAGGTGTTATCGCCGCGAACGGTTTTGCCAATACCAAAGCCTGCAAGAAGGAATTTTGAATCGTAATCAATATTGGATTGATTATAAAGCTCTTGGCTATATTCAAGTGAATAACCAAATAGCCATTGGTCGGCTAGGGTTTGTTGTCTGATCACCCCGAGTAAACGTTTCTCTGACTCTAGCTGGCCAGTGTAATCGTAGCTTCTATCTTCTTCATTATAATCTTGGGTAACGCCATATTTATCTCGCAGTAATCCAATCTTAAATTGTAGCTGATCATCTAACGGGTGCTTTAACGGAATAGTATAGGTGGTTAAAAACTTAGGCCTGTCAGGTGACCATTCCATAGTAGTTTCTTGAGTATGGCCATAGCTGTTAATTTGCGGCATCCGCCAAGTGAGCCTGACCCTTGGCTCAATGGTTTTTTCGGCATTGGTACCAATATCGGCACCCAAACCTAATTCAAATGAGTGTGTTGGTCTTGGGCTTAAGTCAACTCTGATGGGGACATCGACGTCGGTCATGGCATCAACTTGTGGTAACACTTTGATATTACTAAAGTAGCCAGTATCGATAAGGTTGCGGTTCAATCGATTTAACCGCCGGGTTGAATAATTTGAATTGGGTTTAAACGGGATGAGTTTTTTCATGAACTCATCATTGAGAGTATGACCATGAAACTCGACGTTACCCAGTTGATAGCGTCTACCTGAGTCATAATGCAAGTGGATTTTAGCGGTATTCACATCCCGATTAACCACCACTTCAGCCCGTGAGAATTTTCCATCGAAGTAGCCTCTGGCCATAGCTAATGTAACCAGCTGATTTTTTAACTCTTGGTATACGCCGTGATCTAACACATCACCAGGTTTGATAGTTAACTGATCAAGCCAACGATTAAAGCTGTTATCTTCAATCATTTGCTCACTGAATTTAATGTCTATCCACTGAACAATGGTAGGCGCACCTTCATCGATATCGATGTTAAGTTTCCAGGGGCCCTTGGTCGCTTCTTCAACGTTAATCGATACTTTTGCGTGATAATGGCCGATGGATTCCAGCGCGGCGTTAACATTGTCTTCTACAGTAAATAAATAGGCTCTGCGTTGTACTTCAGAATCAGGGTTATTGCCTAAATGCGCTTGGATATTTTTGGTTAACCGTCCTGATGCGCCCGTTACCTTGACCGTTAACCAGTTATCTTTTGCCCAAGCGAAATTAGGTACCATCATGACAATGGCAGCAAAGGCGACAACGCAATATTGAAAAGATTTAAATAACAATTATAGGATGCTTATAAAGGCCATAAACTCATACTGTATTGTCGCTAGAATATGTGAATCAGGCAAGTTGTGGATTGAAATTAACCTTTGAAATGCATAGAAAGAATCGTCTGATTAAAGCATTAATATAAAAACCAGTCATTCCAGTGCTCGGCTTAAGATAGGTTTTGGCCATGCAAGGTCAAAGCTACCTTGATTTTACCTTAATGTTGGAGTGATTTAATCGTCCAAATAAAAAAGCAGAACTAATTACTGTTCTGCTTTGTTGTTTAGTGTTGGTGAAGCTATTAAATTAAGGTTTTTAGAGTTGTCTTAACAAAGAGAATGCTTGTTGAGTACAATCTTGAGTCACCACAAATCCCACCATGTTATCAGCGCTGTCATAGCCTTTGGCGACAATGCCTTGAGATTGAACATCAAGATTCCAACGTGATACTGAACTAGAGTCGGTTTTACCACCTATTTGAATGGGGTAATTAGGGGTTTTAACCTTGACCATCATATTTAGCAGTGTCACCTTGGTTGCTTCTCCCAATAATGTTTTCCCTAATGCAGCAGCGCTAATTAAGGTCGGTTGTAAATACGCTTTTACTTGCCCTTCAAATTCAGCGCAATCCCCTAAAGCGTATATATTAGCATTAGACGTTTGCATGAACTCGTTAACACATATGCCGCGGTTAACCTCTAGGTTTGCACGCTGCGCAAGGTTTATATTGGGTTTTAAACCAGCGCACACAAGAATTTGCTCAATCTCAATTTGCTCGCCGCTAGTTAACGTGGCGACAACCCCATAATCAGTTTGAGCTATTGTGCTAACCCCGGTGGCGGTATATACCTTTATGGTTTTCAGCTCTAAAGCTTGAGTGAGCTTCTGGGCAACATACTCA
This sequence comes from Shewanella sp. 10N.286.48.B5, assembly GCF_002874355.2. Taxonomy (NCBI): domain Bacteria; kingdom Pseudomonadati; phylum Pseudomonadota; class Gammaproteobacteria; order Alteromonadales; family Shewanellaceae; genus Shewanella; species Shewanella sp. 10N.286.48.B5. The sequence continues at coordinate 2,283,019 of NZ_MCVG02000001.1, read as the reverse complement.
GGCAATTGAATTTGCATCAGCTGGCTATTGGGCTCAACTAAGGTAACTTTTTTACCTGCATTGGCAAGATCTAATGCCACCTCAACCCCAATCAAGCCGCCACCAATCACTAATACTGATTTAGCATTTTGAATGTGTTGCTGGTTTTGTTCAAAATCATTCAGGCTATTAAGCGTTAGCGCTAAACCGTCATGCATACCAGTAATGGGCGGTACAAAAGGAGTCGCCCCAGTGGCAAATACCAATTTTTGATACTCAAAACTTTGGTTGTTTGCTGTGATGATTTGTTTATTAGTATCAATATTGGTCACGTGATGCTCAGCAAACAACTCAACATTAAATTGCTGTTTAAAGTCATCAGCATGAATAGTAATAACATCAGCAACAGACTGCTTTTTAGAGAATACATGGCTTAAATCTGGCTTGTTATAATCATGGCCTTTATCTGCGGTAATTACAGTAATGGCAACATTGCTATCCATACGGCGTAATGTTTTCACCAACTGGTAAGCGGCAAAGCCGCTGCCAATAATGGTAATGGGTTTATTCATTACGCAACCTCAACCTTGCTATGTACAGCAAATACATCCTTACCGAGATTACATTCTGGACATAAGAAGTAATCAGGTACTTCAGCCCAGCTTGTGCCGGGTAACACGCCTTGATTCGGTTCGCCAATGCTAGGATCGTAAACCCAATTACACACAGTGCAAATCATGCATTGGCAATCGCTATCATGGGCTTCGCTTTCAGCTGTTGTGTTTGATGCACCTACATTTTCAACGGATGTTATTTGTGACACGCTATTAGTATTATCTACAGCAGCAACATCTACAGCAGTAACTTCTGCAGTAATAGCTAGAGGCTCTACTGCTTTAAACAGTACCGGCTCAGCAACGGGCTCTGGTACAAAAGGGGTAATATTAAGCTCATGCAATGCCCATTGCTTTGCAATTTGTTGGCCGTGTGCACGACAAATTCGCATCGCTTTACCATCTGGACGCCACTTGGTTTTTAAGCCTACCGTGGTTTCAAAACCGGCATCGGTTAAGCGTGAATGAATACGGTCAACTGCGCCGCCATTCCAGCCATAACTGCCAAATGCGCCCGCTTTTTTCTGCTTGAATCGTAAACCGGTTATTTCTTCTAGCATGCCGGCAATTTTAGGCATCATCACGTTATTCATGGTTGAAGAACCGACTAACACCCCTTTTGAGCGAAATACGTTAGTGAGGATTTCATTTTTATCATGGCGTGACACATTAAAGACTTTTACTGCAACACCAGGGTCGACATCATGAATACCTTGGGCGATAGAGTCGGCCATCATACGGGTGTTGTTAGACATAGAATCATAGAAAATGGTGATGCGATCTTCTTGATAGCTATCAGCCCATTCAAGGTATTGTTCAATAATTTGGATGGGGTTATCGCGCCACACAATACCGTGCGATGTAGCAATCATATCAACAGGTAAATTAAAGCTTAGTACCTCTTTGATTTTGGCAATAACAAGGCTGCTAAACGGCGTTAAAATGTTAGCGTAATAACGCATGCATTGATCCATTAATTCAGCTTGGTCGACTTCGTCATTGAATAAATGTTCATCACAGTAATGCTGTCCAAAGGCATCATTACTAAACAGCACTGCATCACCGGTGATGTAAGTCATCATGCTGTCTGGCCAGTGCAGCATTGGCGCTTCAATAAACACTAATTGCTTGCCATTACCGATGTCTAAACTGTCGCCGGTTTTAACGGTTTTAAAGTTCCACTCTGGGTGATGGTGGTGTCCAACAATCGAATCAATCGCTGCTTCAGTACAATAAATAGGCGTATTCGGAATGCGCTCCATTAGCGCCGCTAAAGCACCTGAATGATCTTCTTCAGCATGGTTGATGACAATATAATCGATACTGGTAAGATCGATTTCCATTTCAAGGTTTTGTAAAAACTGTAGGCTGAAACGGTGGTCTACCGTATCGATAAGGACGGTTTTTTCTTCACGTATTAAATAACTGTTATAGCTAGTGCCTTTCGTCATTTTATATTCAGTACCATGGAAATCTTGAACTTCCCAATCGCGTTGACCTACCCAATGAATGTTGTTCTTTACATGAATTGTCATATTACAGCCTTTATATAAAACATAATTTAATAAGAATCTTGTCCAGCACATTGCACGTAGTAGGCCAACTTTTTAACATGCTGTTTTTGTGAGTTATCTAAAAAATAAGCTAAATTAATTATCTTTTTGATAATCAATTTTGGTTGTCAATTGGATAATTAATTATCGATTTGATAATTAAATGCTATGCTGAGCTCAGGTAATGATGTGTTTGAACAAGTGGCGGTAATATGGATCAATATAAGAATGATTGGATACAAGTCGCTTTAGATATCTCCTCCAGTATTTCAGAGCAAGACCGCTTTGAGCGCTTACTGGCGACCATTCAAAGTCAGCTTAAATGCGATGCTGCCGCACTATTGCTATTCAAAGGGCAACAGTTTATTCCACTTGCAATCAATGGCTTGACTGAAGATGTGTTAGGCAGACGCTTTGAAATTGAACAACATCCTCGCTTAGAAGCGATTGCCCGTGCAGGTGATATCGTCAGATTCCCGCCTGACAGTGATTTACCCGACCCCTATGATGGACTCATCCCGAATCATGATGAAATGCTTCATGTTCACTCCTGCATTGGCTTACCGCTTATTCAGCAAGGTCGCCTAATTGGCGCTGTCACCATCGATGCTTTTGACCCTCACCAGTTTGATGACTTTCAAGACAGTGATTTACGTTTAATCAGTGCCTTGGCGGCAAACAGCTTACATACCGCCTTATTAGTGGAAAAACTAGAAAGCAATATTGACGTTATTAATTCAGAAAAGCCTCAAAGCTTTAGCGCCAGTCACCATGAGATGATTGGGAAATCGAAAGGCATGCAGGCGCTAAAATCTCATATTGAGGCGGTAGCACAAACGGATTTGTCGGTACTAATTATGGGTGAAACAGGCGTGGGTAAAGAGCTGGTTGCGCATGCTGTTTTTGAAAAGTCGACTCGAAGCACCCAGCCATTTATTTACCTTAACTGCGCCGCATTGCCAGAATCTGTGGCTGAAAGTGAGTTATTTGGTCATGTGAAAGGCGCGTTTACTGGGGCGATTAGTCATCGAAAAGGTAAGTTTGAACTAGCCAATAATGGCACTTTATTTTTAGATGAAGTGGGTGAGCTGTCGTTAGCATTACAAGCAAAATTACTGCGGGCATTGCAGTATGGCGATATTCAACGTGTTGGTGATGATAATAATATTAAAGTTGATGTGCGCATTATCGCCGCAACTAATCGCATCATGCATGAAGAGGTTAAAGCTGGGCATTTTAGATCTGACTTATATCATCGTTTAAGTGTGTTTCCTTTATTTGTACCGCCACTACGAGAACGCGGTAAAGACATTATATTACTGGCAGGTTTTTTCGCAGAGCGTTGCCAGCACAAACTGAATGTCGCCAGCATTAAACTGGATACTCAGGTGCTTGCGTTGTTACAACAAACCCAGTGGGAAGGGAATGTACGTGAATTAGAGCACGCTTTGAATCGCGCTGCAGTGCTGGCCAAAGCGGAAACTAATTCAACGCACCTAATTCTAAAACCTCATCATTTTAATTTACTGCAAACAACGCAGCTGATGTTCTCTGAAGATGAGTCCTCAAATGCATCAACTCAGGTAACTAAGCCTAGTTTATCGCAGCAGTCATTTGAATCACAGAAGGGATTTGAACCCTATGTGCATATGGATTTAAAAAATGCCACAGAACTGTTTCAAACTAAACTGATTCAACAAACCTATGTCGCCAATAATGAAAAACTGACCAATACAGCCAATGCACTAGGATTAAGCCCCGGTAATCTACATCGATTAATGAAACGACTCAATTTAAAGTAAGTAAACGATTCTCTTGATACATTTAGTTGGTAATGTTTTAAATTAGACTAACCGATATTGTTGAGTACAAGGAAGGTAAATGAAAGCTATCTATTTGTTTGATTGGGGTGACACCTTGATGGTCGACTTTACCGATGAGCAAGGAAAAATGTGTCATTGGGAAAAGGTTAAAGCGGTTGATGGCGCAATTGAAACCCTTGCTTACTTGTCATCATCTGCTGATATTTATGTCGCCACTGGCGCTGCAGACTCCGCAGAAGTTGACATTAAACAAGCTTTGAACGTGTAGGATTAGATCCATTCATTAGCGGCTATTTTTGCAAAGCAAACCTTGGTTTCTCTAAAGGAGAAGTTGAGTTCCTGCCGTCAATCATTAATAAACTTGATGCTGAAAAGTCTCAAGTAACCATGGTAGGGGACAGTTTACTTAAAGATATTCAGCCAGCGATTGCAGCGGGTATTAACGCAATTTGGTTGACTGACCAGCCGAGACTCCAAGTTCCTCATGGCGCCAGTGCTATTCAACAATTGAATGAGCTTTGCATCTGAAGCATAAGTAAGCCTTTAATAAACTATTTTTAAATAATCAAAATTTATTAACTTCGTTGCTTAATGCTATTTTTACCATAGAATCAATAAACTTAGCCGCTTCTCCCCTTGATAAATATGAGAATAACAATGAATAAATTAACCATGTTGTCATGTATTACACTACTTGCTTCATCGTTTGGCAGCGTTGCCAATGACAAGCCGTTTGCCATCGCTATTCATGGCGGTGCAGGCACGATAAAGGCCAGTAGTTTTACTCCTGAGCAAGAACAAGCCTATCGCGCTAAATTAAAAGAGGCCGTTGATACGGGTTATGTGGTGTTAGAAAAGGGCGGTTCAAGCCTTGAAGCAGTAACTCAAGCTATTAATGTTTTAGAGGATTCGCCATACTTTAATGCAGGCAAAGGGGCGGTTTATACCCACAATGAACAGCATGAAATGGACGCCTCTATTATGGATGGAAAAACCATGAATGCAGGCGCTGTATCGGGGGTTAAGCACGTTAAAAATCCCATTGATTTGGCGCGTTTGGTGATGGATAAATCAGTACATGTGATGCTCTATGGCGAAGGCGCTGAAGAGTTTGCCTTAACCCAAGGGGTGCCGCTGGTTGCCAATGAGACTTTTAATACTCAACACCGCTATGAATCATTGCAACGGGCTAAAGCTAAAATGGAGCAAGCAAAATTAGATAATAAAGACTATATCGCTTCCCATAATGCACTCGATGTCGAATTTAAAGTGGGCACAGTGGGCGCGGTAGCTCTGGATAAAAGTGGCAATATTAGTGCGGGTACATCAACAGGCGGCATGACCAATAAGCGTTATGGTCGTATTGGTGACGCACCCGTTATTGGCGCAGGCACTTATGCTGAAAACGGTGTCTGTGCAGTATCAGCAACTGGCCATGGTGAATATTTTATTCGCTACCATGTGGCTGGGGATATTTGCGCCAAAGTGAAATACCAAGGTAAATCCATTATTCAAGCTGCCGATGAAGTGATTAATCAGCGCCTTATCACTGCGGGTGGCACCGGCGGGGTTATCGCTATTGATCATCGCGGCAATATTGCCACACCATTTAATACCGAAGGTATGTACCGTGCGACCCGTAAAAAGGGTGAACAAGCCCAAGTGATGATTTGGCGAGATAAGTAAGCCCTTTAGTGCGTTTTTTAATACAAGTATTAAGCACTAGCTAAAAAGGCATCAAGTATTCACTTGGTGCCTTTTTTCTTTTAAGCCTTGTTTAAAACTGTTTAAAACTGTTTAATGTGATTGTGCTTGATTATTAATCACTTGAGGCGGGCAAATATTCCCTTTATCTTAATAGGGTTATTCAAATGTTGAGCCTGTGGTGAATTGTATTAGCAAGATCAATGCTAATAGGTATTACATAAGCGTGAGTCAGCGGTAAGCGATTAAAGTTTCTATAGTGCAAATAGAAAGTGATTGATGGTAACTCGTTAGCTGTTGTTGGACTATAGTTAATAATTCTATTTTTGAAATAAAATGGTCGTTGCTTTGTGTTTTTGTTGCAAAGTTTACAGCTTGTTTTGTTACTGCTTTATGGCTGTTGTACATAAGTATAAAAGTCGAGTTTATATGAGCTAAGCCTCTAAATTATCCGTGAGTTAGATACACAAAACCGTATAGTTATACTGAATTATGATTATGTACCAGCCTCAATAACAAGCTAGCTAAGCACAACACTAAACATAGGTTGTGAGACACAAGCTAAGTAAATGAATATTGAAGGTAGGCGATTAATGGGAAAGTCATTTTTTACATTGAATTTGAATGAATACACGCAAGTTGTGATTTGAAGTAAAAAGGCTACAAATACCTAAACGGCGCTGTTAGCCAGTAATGCAAAGACGATATGTAGTATTTAGGAATTTCTTTAAGATTAAGTATTATTAAGGCTAGTTATGAAAGTGGTTAAAGATGGTGTTTACGAGACGGCAAAAATGAACGTTGTGATTGAGGCTAGCTCTGTCATTAAAACATTCAAAAAGGTGAAGGATTACAAGAAGCGCTACTTCAGAGAAAAAATAGCCTTACAACGATTAATCGGGCTCGATAATTTCCCAAAACTACTTCATTTCGACGATGAAAATACCACGCTGACCATGAGTCGTTTAAAAGGTACTGCACCAGAAACCTTATCAGTGAAACAAATTATCCTGTTACGGGAAATGGTTGCCAATATGCTCGCTCAAGGTGTCGCGCGCCATGCAATGCCTGTGCGAGATTTATTAGCAGACAGTGATGAGAACCTGGGCATGGTTGATTTCGAAAGAATTACATTTCGAAGCTTTGAATGGTCGCCAATTTGGTTGATTGCCAAAAAGGTCAGTCATTACCATTTATATCGTTTAATACGAACTTATCAGCCGCAACAATTAACTGAACAAGAATATGCTTTTCTTGCAAAAACTGACACTATTCGTGATTATCTAATGAAGCTAAAACCATTAAAATTAAAACTAAAAAACATGTTTAAAAACCGCAGTAATAAGTAAGTATTAACTTGCCCCGTGATATAGCGATTTATGCCAAGCTTTAGGTTTAATAATAGCGTGTCAGCAATAGAGGAGTCATCATGTCAGGTATTACAGAGTTAAATGCACTATTAAAGTCGATGGAGCCACAACTGCTGCCAGCAGAATTTGTGTTCTGTACGGTTTCAGGCGCGTTAGTTGATTATATTTCCCTTGATCCTGTCGCCACATTTTGTGAAGCAGAAGGATTAACGCTAGTGTTGGATAAAACTGCCGCCCAACAAGCTGGTTTAGGGTTTGAAGGCTCATTTCGCCAAATAACGTTAACAGTGCATTCAAGTCTTGAAGCTGTAGGGTTAACCGCGGCGGTATCTGCCAAATTAACGGCTTATGGTATTAGTGCTAACGTCATTGCGGCTTATTATCACGATCATATCTTTGTTCCATCAGCTAAGGCCGAGTTGGCTCTTTTAGCCTTAAAAGAGTTTAACGCAGTCACTTAAAGCAATTCTATCAACTTGCTTTAAGTGAGTTGGCCATCGCTACTATATTTAACTTAGCGTAGTATTAAACTGCCTTGATACGATTCAACAAACTGCAGCTAAAGTTGCAATTCCTAATCTAGGTGTTAATGTTATTTTTAAATCTTTGATTGGTATGGATCATAGCTTGAATTGTGATAATTCGAGCTTTGTTTAAAATGGATAAAGGCTGAGAAGACATCTTGCTTCGACGTTTTATAGCTTATATTTAACTAAAGGATTAAGCTAATAATGATAGGTAAACACAATAAAATGTCAGGGAATGACTATTTTCTTTTCTTTTTAGAAAGCAGCTCAGATTTTATTTATTTTAAAGACAGGGATTTTCGATTTACCTATGCCAGCAGACCTTTTCTGGATCTTCTGCAAATAAAAAACCTTGAAGATATTATCGGAAAATCAGACTTTGATCTTTTTGATGAGGATCATGCCGCTCATTATCGACAGGTTGATAAAGACATATTAGCGGGTAAAGTTATTGATTCATTGCAAGAAACTTATTTTGATCAACATGGGAAGCTGTGCTGGATAAGCACCAGCAAAACCCCGATTTTTAATGATTCTAACGAAATAATAGGCATGTTTGGGATTAGCCGAGATATCACCCGAATAAAAGAATTAGAAGCGGAAACAACCAAGCTTGCCCAAACTGATAATTTAACCGGATTATGCAACCGTAACAGCTTTTTACAGCAGTCAAGATATACACTCAACCTTGCTCAGCGTAGCGGGAGCCATGCTTATTTATTCTTTATTGATGTAGATAGGTTTAAAGGCATTAATGACACCTATGGTCACCCATGTGGCGATGCTATTTTAAAAGAGATAGCGAGTCGCTTACAGCTTTCATGTCGAAAATCAGATTGTATTGCACGATATGGCGGTGATGAATTTTTAATATTGGTGACCGAAAATGATAGTTTAGGCATCCAAACTTTAGCTCGCAAAATTCATGAACTCAACAGTGAAACAATTACATACGAACAAACTACTTTTAATCTGTCATGCAGTATTGGGGTAGCCAAATTCCCAACAGATGCAGAAAATGCAGAAGGTTTAATAAAAGTTGCAGATGATTTGATGTATGAAGCTAAGAAATTAGGAAAAAATCGAACAGTGTTTTCACCTCAAATCGTCTTTACTTCAAATGATAACTAATGGGACGGTAAAGTCATTGGCTAGTCCTACCTTGTGCCTTGCTGGGTTAATGTGGCAAAAATGCAACGCAGTAATTAAAGTCGCTGTGATTTTTATATGAAGTCTCTATATCAGCAATTCATGCTATGACTGTTATAGCCTGCCATCGCTTAACTCAGCGCTTAATTGACCTGATCCATTAACTGCTCCATGCTATTGCCAATTAATTTAAAAGCCCTATTACAGCAATCTAATTATTCAATCTGCTGATGTTGTTAAATTTGACTACACTAAATACTTCGGCTACAGACTTTATTGGCATTGCACGAACTATGGCGGTAGACCCTTATTTTCCCAATAAGTTAATTGAAAATCCAAACTATGGCATGCCGCTAACTGTTCCAACTACTGGCAAACCTGCGCTAGACAAAATAGGCATGGTTGGACTGGTGTGGTATGAACACCAAATGTGGCGTATCGCCGCAGGTAAAAAAGCCGACCCCAAATTAAGTGCCCTTGGTGTGGTGTTCAAAACTATTCTAAGTGCTGGTTTACATGCGTTTAAAAAGCGCCGGGCATAGGCAGAAAGCACATAAAAGAACAGGGCTTTATTCATCGATGTCGTGGCTCTACCCTCAACGAAAATGTTGCTCGGACATGTTGTAACGTCGATGAGTTCAGCTCACATTTATGTAAGCGGGGCATGTTAAATTCTAAACATCGACCCTAAACTCTAAACATTAGCTGAGATAGGTAATGGATTAGATTAAAGCAAGAACAATTAAGTACAGCTTTGGCTAGCCTCGAGCATAATCATCGAGCTTTCCATTTCGGGAAGCAAAGCCCTTTATAATGATGTGCTAATCAAATCTCTGATAAATTTTATTTTGAATATCTTGTATTAGCTTTTTATCTCCTGTCTGTATACATCCTAAGTAACCTTCTGTTTTTAAGTTATTTAATTAATTTTAAATGAGCCTAAATTAATATTTTTTGTCAAGAAAGCATGAAGCTAAAATAAGTTTTTGTTACTCCGGGAACAGAAAATAATTGACTGATGAACCATAATGTCATTTGAAGTGACATTGTTATCAAAGATAACAAGATGAATATCGTCTATATTGATGTGGTGAGTATCTATTTGTATTAAGTGGGTAGTTTAAATTAGTTGGAAGTAAAATGTTAAATAAAAGAAGCCATATAAACTTATTAAATACATTATGGTTGTTTTGTATTGTTATTTTTAGTCCTCAGTCTCTTGCGTATGATCTTCAAGAGGTTAAGGAATCAGGGGTGCTCAGGCATATTGGCGTTCCCTATGCAAACTTTGTCATTCAATACCCACAAAACGAGAAAACAGTCCTAACAGGTCTCGATGTGGAGCTTATGCAAGGCTTTGCAGAATATTTAGATGTTGAATATCAATTTGTTGAAGCATCTTGGAGCAACCTAATTGGTAAAATTAATGGCCAAAATGCAATCTTTGTAGACAAAAATATTCAGTTAGGATCAAAAGAAGCAATACAAGGCGATGTTATTTCTAATGGATATACCATTCTTGATTGGAGGACTCAACTTGTCGATTTTTCCGAAGTGTATTTTCCATCGGCAGTATGGCTAGTCGCGCGGACAGATTCTAGCTTACAGCCAATTAAGCCTAGTGGTTCGATTACTACTGATATTCAAACGGTAAAATCAAAGCTTTTGGGAAGAGATGTTTTGGCAATGAAGCAATCTTGCTTAGATCCAGATTTATATAATATGGCGCAAACAGGGGCCAATATTATCTTGCCAGTAAAGGCGCGCAAGCTAAATGAAATGGTTCCCGCTATTCTAAATCAAGATGCTGAAAGTACCTTGCTTGATGTACCAGATACACTGATTGCACTGCAAAAGTGGTCGGGCGAAATAAAAGTCATTGGCCCAATATCTGAAGAGCAGCGTATGGCTGTCGCATTCCGTAAAAATTCACCTGAATTACGAAAAGCATTTAATACTTATTTTAAAACAACATTAGTTGACGGCAGTTACATAAAGTTAGTAAAAAAATATTATCCCGATGTCTTCTATTTTTATCCTCAATTTTTTGAAACGTTAGATTAATAGCTGATGAAAGTGATAAAGTTTTTTAGTACTAAAAGTATCATCATAATTGGTGCCGCTATTCTGATTGCGTATCTTGGGTTAATTCTTACTGTCACTCATTTTGGGCAGAGTAAACTCCAAAAATCTCAGGTTAACGTATTGCAGCTTGAGGTCAGTCAATATGTAAAAACCATTGAGTTTATTCTTTCAGTGAGTCAACAATATGTCATTGATTTAGAAGATGATAAAACGGTTAGTACTTTTTTTGCTAATCTCCATTCCGGTATGTCTATGGAGTATGGGCTTGGTTCAAGTTTAACTAATTTACAAAGGCAGTTAGGTTCTTTTGTTGTAAATAGTCAATTAGATGAGCATAAAATATTCAATCGTGTGGTGTTAATTGATTTGTCTGGCAATGCAATCGCAGATACTCATACTGATTTATTTTTTGATAAGGCGAACATTTCAAAGGAAAAAAGCCTAGAACAACAAAGTGAGATTTTTGTAGTAGAAGGTTCCAACGGATTAAAAATACAGTTACATAAAACCGTTTTTCATCAAAGAAAACCTGTTGGAGTATTTGTTGCTGACCTTAATTTACACTTGGTCATCAATCAACTTAAATTACAAAATACTGCTGACCGTCATAGTCGTTTGCAGCTGACAGCCCCTAATGGTAAATCATTACTCATCTGGGACTCTATTTCATCTGACAATAAAAATAATCTCACTTTAAAGCCTGAATTAGCCAATAACATTGCAATTGATAATGAAATTGCAGGTGTTGATTTGTATTTAGAGAGTTGGTTTGAACCTATTTTTGATCAAGATATTCTTACTTCTTCTAATTTCACTTTAATCCTTTCTTTTCTTGCTATCCCCTTGTTATTTGGTCTTTATTACTTATTGAAAATTGATAAGAGCAATACCATTTTACGCACTCAAATTAATGTTTCGGTTGAAGAGCAAGATAAATTAAGTCAGCAAAATGTTTTGTTAGAACGTGAAATAAAAAGGCGTAAACAGTCGGAAAGTCAACTCGCTTATCAAGCAACCCATGACGAACTTACCGGCTTGGTAAATAGGAATGTTAGTCATACATACTTAAGTCAAACTATTCAGCAATCACAAATAAACAACACTGAAATATTAGTCATGTTTATTGATTTAGATAACTTTAAGAAAATTAATGACACACTAGGCCATGCAGCTGGAGACGATATCCTTAAAATGGCAAGTCGTCGCCTACTTGATACCGTGTATGAAACGGATATGGTTGCCCGGTTGGGAGGTGATGAATTTTTACTCATTGCTCAGTCTCAAATGAATATAGGTAGAGCAACAGATCTGGCAACTAAAATTCTTAGTATTTTTGATGAACCATTTATCGTAAATGACTTTGAATTTTTTATAACGGCGAGCATTGGCATGTCTATGTATCCAATGGATGGATATGACCCTGAAACATTGCTGAAAAATGCAGATATGGCCTTGTATCGTGTGAAAGACTCTGGCCGGAATGACTTTAGTTTTTATGACTCAAGTTTAAATGAGTCTTTACAGCAGAGTGTTTTATTAGACAAGCGTTTACGCTTAGCCATTAACAATAATGACATTGAGATGTACTATCAACCGATTATTGAGCTAAAAAGTGGCAAAATTGTCGCAGCAGAAGCCCTTATGCGATGGCATGATAACGAGTTAGGCTTTGTTGCACCTGATATATTTATACCGTTGGCAGAAAAAAACGGTTTGATCCATCAACTTGGTGAATTGGCACTTTTGCAAGCTTGCTATAATACGGCAGAATGGCAAGAAATTACCCCAATAAATATAGCGGTTAATTTTTCTAGTGTGCAATTTAGGTATTGTAATGCTCTCCTCGAAAAAATTGAAACAGCCTTAAATGAGAGTCAACTCCCTGCAGATAAATTGACCATTGAAATTACAGAAAGTCTCTTGATCGATCATAATAAAGACTTACTTAATATGCTTAATAAGGTTGATAAACTTGGCATCGGTCTGTCTATTGATGATTTTGGTGTGGGGTATTCATCATTAAGTTACTTACAAAAATTTCCATTTTCAAAACTTAAAATAGACAAAGCATTTATGGATGGTTTGCAAACGAATGCAGCTAATCGGTCATTAGTGACAGCAATATTCGCAATGGCAAATGCACTAAATTTAAAAGTGATCGCTGAGGGAATAGAAGAGCCATATCAAGCGAAATATTTAGCCGATATGAAATGTGAATTTGGTCAAGGGTATCTGTTTAGTAAAGCGGTAACCGCTGATGAATTTAAACAGTTATTACTTAAAGATAAACAACACCCTTTAGGCTTGGTCATTTAACCAACGGATTATACATGGCTTACATAGTCATTTTATATGATTCAGCTAGACCCTTTCTAACTCCTATTGAATCTAGTCGTCATTCAGTGGTTTAGCGATTATCCATTTGCGATTATCCATTTGCGATTAACTGGCCAAAGGGGATAGCGAATCAAAGTGACCAAACGTGTCTATCTAAATATGAGTTTTAACTAACTTCTCAAGCGGACAAAACGTAAACTAAACTCCCCCATGTATTCACAAACACAAATTCCTGTTACCGCAATCGACTTATTCAATCAACGAATGTTGTTAAATTTGACTACACTCAATAAGAGTACTTAATGAGTACATTGAAAATAGCTGTCATAGACACAGCAAGCTAGTTTATTGAGCCAATAAGGTAAGCACCAGTGGCTCAATAAATCACCAGCGCGTTATGAATGAGTTAAGGGGTAATATATGGATTCAATAAAAATATCTGAATATATGGATCGACAACCCGTACTGTTAAAAGCCGAAATGTCATTGGCTACTGCAGTGGAACACCTATTAGCCCACAATAAAGCGGGCGCTGCAGTGATTGATAATAAGGGCGCATTGGTGGGCTTTTTATCTCAGCAAGATTGTTTATCTGTGATGCTAAAAAGCAGTTACCACTGTGATATGACTGAGACCGTCAAAGACTGCATGAAAACAGAGGTGCTAACGGCAACGCCCGATGGCAGTATTTTGCAACTTGCTGAGCAAATGTTAGGCGCGAAACCTAAAATTTACCCCGTAGTAGAAAATGGCAAAGTGATTGGTACCATTAACCGCACCAATGTACTGAGTGCGATGAATGTTTATATGCAACAGTGTTATTTAACCCCTGCTTAAAGGGAATGACGTAAACTAATACCATTCAGTCTAGTTCCTTGCTAGGATCGCATTTTTGCCATACTTGCTAGGAATTAGATTTGAATTCAGATCAACACCCGCTCTCTAAAGCATACCTAAACTCATGTTATCAAACCGATGCGGCTAAAATTCGTCGTCGGTTGTTTCAGTTAAAAAAAGAGCCGCAATCTGAAAAGAAAGATCAACTCCTGGCTAAGTTATCAGAGCAAGCCGTTAAAGCGTTTGATAAAGCCCAATATAGGCTTAATAACATTCCTAAAGTGAGTTACCCTGACTCGCTACCTGTATCGCAAAAACGTCATGATATTGCCTCTGCCATTGCCAATAACCAGGTGGTGATAGTGGCGGGTGAAACCGGCTCAGGTAAAACCACTCAGTTACCAAAAATTTGTTTAGAGTTAGGCCTTGGTACCCGTGGCTTAATTGGTCATACCCAGCCAAGACGATTAGCCGCAAGAAGTGTGGCAAATCGCGTCGCTGAAGAGATAAACAGCCCGCTAGGCGAGGTTGTTGGCTTTAAAGTCCGTTTTGCTGATGCCATTAGTCCAGATAGTTACATCAAGCTAATGACCGACGGTATTTTATTAGCGGAATTGACCTCTGATAAGTTCTTGAATCAATACGATGCCATCATCATTGATGAAGCTCATGAGCGTAGCCTCAATATCGATTTCATTTTAGGCTACTTAAAACAAGTGCTTAAAAAGCGTCCTGATTTAAAAGTTATTATTACCTCAGCAACCATTGATGTTGAGCGCTTCTCGAAGCATTTCAATCAAGCCCCTGTCATTGAAGTATCTGGACGTACTTTCCCGGTTGAGACTCGCTACAGGCCATTAGTCCGTGATACCGATGCAGACCTAGATGTCAGTGACGGTATTTTTTCTGCTGTTGATGAGTTAATGGCAGAAGGCCCTGGTGATATCTTGATTTTCATGAACGGTGAGCGAGAAATTCGTGATACCACCGAAATGCTGCGTAAGCAAAACTATCGCGATACAGAAGTGCTGCCGCTATATGCGCGTTTATCCTATGGCGAGCAATCAAAAGTCTTTAAAAGTCATGTAGGCCGCAGAATTGTATTGGCAACCAATGTCGCTGAAACATCATTAACGGTACCTGGGATTCGCTATGTTATTGATCCCGGCACAGCGCGTATTAGCCGCTACAGTTACCGCACTAAGGTGCAGCGTTTACCTATTGAACCAATATCACAAGCCAGTGCTAATCAGCGCCAAGGTCGTTGTGGTCGTGTTGCGGCGGGTATTTGTATTCGTTTATACGATGAAATGGATTTTATGCAGCGTCCGGAATTTACCGACCCTGAAATCCTGCGTACTAACTTAGCATCGGTTATTTTGCAGATGTTAGCCATTGGTTTAGGCGATATCGCTGGATTCCCGTTTATTCAGCCGCCAGAAGAGAAACACATCCGTGATGGTTTCTTATTGCTTGAAGAGCTACAGGCGGTTAAAAAGCAGCGCAAAGATCTGGTGCTGACAAACTTGGGTCGAAATCTCGCTAAAATCCCGTTAGATCCTCGCTTAGCCCGTATGGTGCTTGAAGCAAAAGATATGAATTGTCTACATGAAGTGATGGTTATTGCTGCTGGTTTGTCGATTCAAGACCCACGCGAAAGACCCATAGATAAGAAGCAAGCGGCGGACGAGTGTCACAAACGTTATACCGATAAAGACTCTGACTTTGCCAGTTGGGTTAATTTGTGGAATTACATTAAAGATCAAAAAAACGAGTTATCGGCAAGCCAATTTAGAAAGCAGTGCCGTGAAGAATATTTAGCCTATTTACGGGTACGTGAATGGCAAGATTTATACACCCAGCTTAAACAAGCCGTGCATGACTTAAAGTGGCGTTTAAATGATACCCCTGCAAGTTATGACAACCTGCATAAAGCCTTATTGTCAGGTTTGTTGAGTCATATTGGTTTTAAAGATGACAATAACGAGTACCTTGGTGCCCGTAACCGTAAGTTTTTTGTGTTCCCGGGGTCACCACTGGCTAAAAAAGGCCCTAAGTGGATCATGGCAGCAGAGCTAACTGAAACCTCGCGTTTATTTGCTCGCTGCTGCGCCAAAATTCAGCCTGAATGGTTAGAGCCTCTTGCTGCGCATTTGATTAAGAAAAATCATATCGAGCCGCACTTTGAAGCCAAACCCGCCAGTGTTATCGCTTTTGAAAACCAAGTGCTTTACGGCTTAACCGTGGTTAATCGCCGCCGAGTGCAATATGGCCCGATAGAACCTGTGGAAGCGCGGGAGATATTTATTCGCAGCGCATTAGCAGAAGGGCAGTTACAAACCAAAGAACCGTTTTTTGTTAAAAACCAGCAGCTACTTAATGATATTGAATCCCTAGAGCACAAATCACGTCGCCGCGATATTTTAGTTGATGAACAAGTGCTGGTGGATTTTTACGAACCGATAATTCCGCAAGGGATTTATAACGCGCCACTATTTTTTAAATGGTGGAAAGAAGCCCGTAAAGCCTCACCTGAGTTACTTGATTTTAACCAAGAGCTGTTAATGCAGCGCAGTGCTGACCATGTTTCAGCATTGGATTTTCCTGAGATTTGGCATAAAGCCAACTTGGGCTTAAAAGTGAGTTATCACTTTGAGCCCGCGGCGGTTGATGATGGCGTGTCTATTCATATTCCTGTGGCGTTAATTAACCAAATTGATACTGCAGACTTTGATTGGTTAGTGCCGGGGTTACGCGAAGAAAAAGTAGTGGCGCTGATTAAATCATTACCTAAAACCCTGCGTCGTAATTTTGTCCCCGCACCTGATTATGGCCGAGCTTGTGTACAAGCGATGGAGCCGTTTGCAATGCCAATGCTTGATTCTATGTGCAAACAGTTATTAAGAATGACAGGGACCCGTATTAGCGCTGATGATTTTGATTTAAGCCAGTTAAGCGCGCATCTGACAATGAATTTTAAAATTGAAGATGATAAACATCGCTTGGTAGATCAAGGTAAAGATCTCGATGCCTTGAAAGATAAACTACAAGGTGTGGTGGCTAAAGCCATTCGCAATGTCGCTGAAGATGGCATTGAAAAGAAAGATATTACTACTTGGTCATTTGGCGACTTACCTAAGCAATATCAAAAACGCAGGGGCAACTATGAAGTTAAAGCATATCCAGCGCTAATTGACGAGAAAAGTCAGGTGTCGATTAAACTGTTTGATGATGAATTTGAGGCAGAGCGACATCATAGAGCAGGTTTAAGACGCTTATTGCTGATTAACATTCCGTCACCGGTTAAGCATTTACAAAAAGCATTGCCTAACAAAGCCAAGCTTGCGATGTATTTTAATCCGTTTGGACAAGTACAGTTGTTAATTGACGATATAATTTCGGCATCAGTGCAGCAACTACTTGATGAAAAACAATTAGATGTGCGCAATGAACAGCAATTTGAGCAAGCTAAAGATTGGGTTAGACAAGAGCTTAATGGCTATGCTGAACAAATCTCACTGCAAGTGGAGCAAGTGCTGACTATCTATCAACGCATCAAAAAACGCTTAAAAGGCAAGATCAGCTTAGATATTGCCTTTGCGATGAGTGACATCAACAACCAGCTTGATAAGTTAGTGTTTAGAGGTTTTGTTGAGCATTGCGGTTGGAAACGGCTCGCTGATGTCGGCCGTTACCTTAAAGCGATAGAGAATCGCCTTGAAAAGCTGCCTGTTGACCCAACCCGTGATCGCTTACATATGGTGAGCATTAGTAAACTTCAGGACTTACTTTCAGCGCAATTAGCCAAGGTACCTAAAACTCAACCAGTGCCAGAAGCACTGCTTGAAGCCCGCTGGATGATAGAAGAATACCGAGTGTCTTGCTTTGCGCAGGTACTTGGTACAGCTTATCCTATTTCTGAAAAACGGGTCGTCATGCATATAAAGCAGGCATGATGGGTGACTAATCCTGTTTGTTAAGTTTAAATACCAATAAAAACGCGTAATTTACGCGTTTTTTTATGGGTAAATTTTGCGCCGCCGCGAGTGACAAGTGTTTAAATGCCCTGACAGTGAAATCTGTTGTTGAAGTTAAAATTCTAACAATTTAATGCTAATTTGTGATCTTTTATGAAAGACTTTCAGTTTTAGGAGCGTAAAAATCGTATATAAACGAATATCTTGTATATTGAACATACGATTTGGTAAGTTTTTCGTAATTATTGGTATCATTAAAAGTGTTGGCTTGCTACAATTAGCCTTAAGAAGACCGATGGTTGCGCTTCTCTGTATTGGTAAATGTCACCCCTAATTATAGACATGCCATGCACCTTACAAACGACCTAAGATTGATAGGAGTTATTATGGAAGTTCATGAATATGATAATGCTTATTACCAAGTAAAAGACGATGTTTTAGAGTCGTTACCTACTGAAGAAGAATAAGCGGATCGAACTAATAGTATTAGCTCTTTCACAAGCATAAAAAAAGCAGCCTCAGCTGCTTTTTTTATGCTTAAAATTGGCGAGTCGAGCTAGCTTAACTCACGTTGGCTAAAGACCGCTTACAGGTCAATGCGGCCCTTTTCAGTTATTACGCCAGTGATGGTCCAACGGTTACCGTTTTTAATGAGTTTAATGGTACGGTCATCAACCCAAGGGTTGCCTCCTTTTAAGCCTTCCATTTTAACTTTTACATCAACTTCATCGGTAAATTTGCGGAAAAAGTCGATATTGATATCGTCAACACTCATATTAACCTCTGTCATGGACAGCCCCAACACATGGCGCTGTACTGCTGAGGCAATATGGTAATGGGAGATGATATCTTTTAATTCTTGATTGACATAAATCATGGCTTGATTGATATCTCTATCAACATAAATAGCATTAAAGAATCCCAATGATACTTCTTCAGGGGAGAGTGGTTTTTCTAATCGGCCTTGAGGGTTTTGTTCAGAAGGACTGCAGGCACTTAAAAGTAATAAACAGATAATAACAACGATTTTATGCATGATGAGTTGATAAGGTAAAATAAGATGATTGAGTATCGCTATTTAAAGGCTCAGACACAAGAATAACGCAAATATTCCAGAAAATATTAAATAGATCTTGACTGAAAAACTCAGCCGTGGCATATCTTAGTAACTCAATACTTCGACTGCTATGTATAACTTCATGTTATCCACAAAATCTGTGGACAACTATGTTGAAGACTATATTCTGCCTGCGTAACGTCATGAAAATTAACAGTTATCAATGCTGGTTAAAAAATAACATCATAATTTCCCCCTCGAATCTTTTTACTTTTCACTTGCTTTTTTATCATTTTATCCTTGCATTTGGGTAATAAATCCTTTTAGGTCGTTGAAAATTCAACCCTTGTTTAATGCTGAAACCCTATGCAGATTCATGTCATAAATGCAGTGTGAATAGCGGCGTTCTTGCTGGGGATATTTAGTGGCTTACAGACCACAACAGATTTTTATTACTCGATGACGTATGACGTGCATGGATGAGCAATTTACTGATAATGGCATAGGTTTTTTACCATAGAAGGTTACTGAGGTATTTTTAAGGTGGTAGCGGTTAATGGCAGGGTATTTTAAGTAGGGGAAGTGAGAGTAGCAAGTTGTAAAGTCGCCTGCTTGTTAGCTTAAATTTTGGTTTTACAGCCTAATAACAGTGCTGTCATTGTTCAGCTTTTGTAATTACGGCTTAGTTTTAAATGAATTTGGCCCCCAAAAAAAGCACTAGCGTTAGACGTTAGTGCTTTTCGGCTTAAAACTTAGCGCAGCTTACATCGCGCTACTTAAAGTCATTAAGCTTGTTCGTTTTGTTTAGCTTGAATCGCAGTCAATGCGATGGTGTAAACAATATCATCGACCAATGCGCCGCGTGATAAATCGTTTACTGGTTTGCGCATACCTTGCAGCATTGGACCAATACTGATCAGATCAGCACTACGCTGTACCGCTTTGTAAGTCGTATTACCAGTATTTAAGTCTGGGAATACGAATACCGTCGCTTTACCAGCTACAGGGCTGTTAGGCGCTTTAGAACGGGCCACATTTTCCATCACTGCCGCATCATATTGTAATGGACCGTCAATGACTAAGTCAGGGCGTTTTTCTTTCGCGATACGGGTTGCTTCACGTACTTTATCAACATCAGAACCGGTACCTGAAGTACCCGTTGAGTAGCTGATCATCGCAACGCGTGGCTCAATACCAAATGCAGCAGCAGATTCAGCTGATTGAATGGCAATATCTGCTAATTGATCAGGGTTTGGATCTGGGTTAATCGCACAGTCACCATAAACAAGTACTTGATCAGGCATCAACATAAAGAAGATAGATGACACTAAGCTTGAGCCTGGCGCTGTTTTAATTAACTGCAGCGGTGGGCGAATGGTATTGGCAGTGGTATTTACTGCGCCTGAAACGATACCGTCAACTTCATCTTGCGCCAGCATCATGGTGCCTAACACCATGTTATCTTCTAACTGCTCTTTAGCGACAACTTCAGTAAGGCCTTTGTGACGACGTAAATCAAGCATTCCTTCTACATAGCGCTCACGTGCTTGCAGTGGATCGATGATTTGTACGCCTTCACCTAAAACCACATCTTGTGATGCAGCAATACGTTGAATTTCTTCTGCATTACCTAAAAGTACACAACGGGCAATGCCACGTTCAGCACAAATAGCGGCAGCTTTAATGGTTCTTGGCTCTTCACCTTCAGGCAGGACAATGGTCTTTTTCGCAGCGCGAGCAAGTTCAGTTAACTTGTATCTAAATGCTGGTGGCGATAAACGATGTTCTCTTGGCGAGTTTTCAGTAACGCTTTCAATCCAGCTTTGATCAATATGACTGGCAACATATTCTTGAACGTAGTCAATACGTACAGCGTCATCAACCGGTACTTCATGGTCAAAACGTTGAATATTAAGCGATGTCTGCCATGTGTTACTGTCTACAAGGAATACCGGTAAACCGGTATCAAAGGCACGTTCACACAATGCCATGACTTCTGGCTCAGGCTCGTAACCACCAGTCAGTAATAACGCACCAATTTTCACGCCGTTCATGGCGGCAAGACAGGCTGCGACAATCACGTCAGAGCGATCCCCTGAGGTGACCAATAATGAGTCGGTGCGCATATGAGTAACCATGTTTGGAATACTACGGGCACAGAAGGTGACTTTACGTAAACGACGGGTGTTCATTTCACCGGCATTGATGATTTTGGCATGTAAATGCTTGGCTAAATCAGATGCACGTGGAGACACTAAGTCCAGGTTATATGGCACGCTACCTAAAATGCGTAATGGGCTTTTACCTGGCAGTTGGAACATCGCTGATGAATCAGCTTTGTTAATGTCGGTGTGATCAAATATCTCTGATAAGTCAGGACGTGTTGCGCCTTCTTCATCAACAGGTGCACCAATTTTATTGATGATAGAACCAATAAGACGTTTGTTTTTAACGCCGCCCCAAGAGTTATAAGCGATTTCTAAGCGGTTCATTAGACCGTTAGGTGAATCGTTACCCGGAGTCGCGATGAAAATGATATCCGCATCTAATGCTTTAGCAATTTCAAAGTTAATGTCATCTGAGAAAGGGTGGTTACGCGTTGGCACTAAACCTTCAATAACGATGGTCTCAGTGTTTGATGCACATTCACTCGCGCGAGCAATGATTTGCTCCATGAGTACATCAATTTGCTCTGCACGGATCAGGTTCTCAGCATGTTCCATTGAAAATGGCTCAAGCGGGTTAACCGTTGGAGAGTGACTTAAAATGGTGGTTGAACGTTCAGGGCCGGTATCGCCGTTACGGATTTGCGCGATAGGCTTGAAAAATTGAACTTTAACACCTTTGCGCTCTAAGGCACGTACCATCCCAAGGCTTAATGAGGTTAAACCTACACCTGTGCCGATTGGAATTAACATGATATTACGAGACATAAAAACCTCTAATATAAATTGAACAAAGCCTGTTTAATAACAGTCTTTAAAAAGAATTAAGCAATTAACGATTAAGCAGTGATCAGCTTGATAGCATCTTCTGCGATAACCCATTCTTCGTTAGTTGGGATAACCATCGCAACTGTGCTGCCTTCTTCAGTGATAATACCTTCATTACCGAAACGCGCTGCAGTGTTCTTTTCTGCATTCACTTGGAAGTTGAAAATTTGCAGCATATTAAGTACTTTTTCACGGATGAGATCTGAGTTTTCACCGATACCACCAGTGAAGATAACAGCATCTAAACGACCTAATGGCACAGTGTAAGAAGCAATGTACTTAGCTAAACGGTAGCAGAAAATTTCTAATGCTAAGGTTGCGCCTTTATGGCCATCTTTATAACCGTCTTCAATACCGCGGCAGTCGTTAGTCAGCTCTGAAATACCTAATAAACCACTTTGCTTATTGATTAAGTTATGAACTTCATCAAGGGTGTAACCTAATTGGTTCACTAAATGGAACACGATTGAAGGATCCATATCGCCACAACGTGTACCCATTACTAGGCCTTCAAGTGGTGTTAGACCCATTGAAGTATCAACGCTCTTTCCGCCTTTAATGGCAGTAACAGATGCACCGTTACCAAGATGGGCAACGACAACATTAGTATCAGCAACGTCTTTGTTTAATACTTTAGCGGCTTCGCGGCTAACAAATAAGTGGCTAGTACCGTGCATGCCATAACGACGAATACCATGTTCACGGTATAGTTTGTAAGGAAGTGCATAAACATAAGCACGCTCAGGCATGGTTTGGTGGAAAGCTGTATCAAATACCGCAACTTGAGGAAGTTTTGGGAATGATGCAATAGCAGCGCGAATACCAATTAAATGTGCAGGGTTATGAAGTGGTGCCAGTGATGCACAGTCTTCGATACCTTTGATCACATCTTCAGTGATAAGCACTGAACGAGAGTATTTCTCTCCACCATGAACAATACGATGACCAATAGCTTGGATTTGAGCAGCAAGTTCTGGCTGACCAGCAAGAATATCTTTAACAATAAATTCAACCGCTTCACGGTGAGCAGTAAATGCACCTAAACTAGCTTCATTTTTCGCGCCGTTTACTTTCCATTTAATACGTGAATCTTCTAAACCGAAACATTCCGCAAGACCAGAGATATAATCATCACCTGAAACGGCATCAATAACGGCAAATTTTAAAGAAGAGCTACCACAGTTGAGAACCAATACGAGTTTTTCTGACATGTTGAGACCTTTACATTCTAATCGAACAAAATTTAAATTGATGTGAAACCTTGTTATTTCAACAATCAATCATAGTTAATGATTTACAAATTAGCCGATAAATTTAGCTGAAATTTGGGGCTAAATAGGGCTGTGTGCTATTGTGCATGTATCTATTAATTGATTTAGGGCATACCGTTGAACGTAAAAGTATTCAAAATCATCGGCGATGGTCGACGTTATATGAAAACGTGGCCAATGATCCGACAACTTGGGTTTTATTTCCCTGAATACCGCGTTGTAAGGGCAACCCATTTAGGCATCATGTTCATGCCTTTTTTTGCTATTTTGGCTGCAATGAGCCAAGTGTATGTCAATGGATGGGCGTTTTTGCCCCAAGCCATTGCCATTTTATTATTTTTTATCAGCTTACCTGTTCAAGGCTTGCTGTGGTTGGGCTGGCGTGCAAGACACCCGTTGCCACTGACCTTATTTGATTGGGCTAACCAACTCAGTGCAAAGCTAACCGCAATGGGGATTAGCAATAAACCGTTGGGCCCTAAAGCGTGTTACTTAGATATGGCAGTGATTTTAAAAGTGGCCTTTGACCGTTTAGATCGCAGTTACTGGGAAGAGCTATAGCCTTCAAGGGTTACACACTTTAAAAATGACTGAGTCAATCATAAGTTAGCGAAACTTAATAATTGGCATTTATTCCACGCTCGACGAATACCGCTTTAATGGCTTCCATCGTTTCTTTACTTGGCGGCTCTACACCTTCTAACGGATAGGTTTCACCGAAAGCTTCCCACTTATGGGTGCCAAGCTGGTGGTAGGGCAGTAATTCAACTTTCTCAACGTTTGTCATCGGCTTGATAAAATCTGCCAAGGCAATGGCTGAGTCGATATCTTCAGTAAAACCGTTAACCACAACATATCTAACCCAAGTTTTTTGCTGACGTTTAGCAAGGTGCTGTGCAAATTGCAGTGTGCGTTGGTTGCTCACTTTGGTTAAATCAATGTGTTTGGCATCATTCATTTGCTTGATATCAAGCAATACTAAGTCGGTGTTATCGAGTAGTTCATCGATAATCGGTGTGTATTTTCGAACGAAACCATTGGTATCGAGACAGGTATGCAAATCGTTTTGTTTACAGGCTTTAAAGAGCTCGTTTACGAAATCAGCTTGAAGAATCGCTTCTCCACCAGTTGCTGTAACGCCACCTGATTTTAAGAAAGGTTTGTAGCTGATGATTTGGCTCATGAGTTCATCAACACTGACCTCTTTACCACCATCTAAATCCCAAGTGTCACGGTTATGGCAGTATTGGCATTTCATTAAGCAGCCTTGCATAAAGGCAACGAAACGAATGCCTGGGCCATCTACTGTGCCAAAAGACTCGATTGAGTGAATGCGACCTGTGGTCATGAGAACTCCGAACAAACAAATGAAAAAAGGTTGTGCTAATTAGCAATAGTGACATCACTTATATTAGCACAACCGATTTTAGTTGATATTACATGCTTTTAGTAAAGGTACGTGTAATAACATCTTGTTGCTGTTCAGGTGTTAACGCGTTGAAACGTACCGCATAACCAGACACACGAATGGTTAACTGTGGGTATTTTTCAGGGTTAACAATCGCGTCTTCAAGCATTTCGCGGTTCATTACGTTAACGTTTAAGTGTTGACCACCTTCACTGTTAGCGTTGCTCATGAAGTAACCATCCATCAATGATGCAAGGTTAGCACGACGTCCAACTTCATCTTTACCTAGTGCATTTGGCACGATAGAGAATGTGTAAGAAATACCGTCTTGTGCGTGAGCAAATGGCAGTTTAGCTACTGATGTTAATGAAGCGATTGCGCCATTTTCATCACGACCATGCATTGGGTTAGCACCCGGAGCAAATGGTGCGCCAGCTGGACGACCATCAGGTGTAGTACCCGTTTTCTTACCGTATACAACGTTAGAAGTAATAGTAAGAATAGACTGTGTTGGAATCGCATTACGGTACATTTTCATGGTACGGATCTTAGCCATGAAACGTTCAACTAAGTCACAAGCGATGTCATCTACACGTGGGTCATTGTTACCAAATTTTGGATATTCACCAGAAATATCAAAATCAATTGCAATGCCGTCTTCGTCACGGATTGGCTTAACAGTACCGTATTTAATTGCAGATAGTGAATCGGCTGCAATTGAAAGACCTGCGATACCACATGCCATGGTGCGACGTACATCACGGTCATGTAATGCCATTAATGAAGCTTCGTATGAATACTTATCATGCATGTAATGGATAGAGTTAAGTGCTGTCACGTATTGTGTCGCTAACCAATCCATTAAGCCGTCTAAACGACCCATTACATCATCAAATTCTAATACTTCTGATGTGATTGCATCTGCTTTAGGTGCAACTTGGATTTTTAGTTTTTCATCAACACCGCCGTTGATAGCGTAAAGCATGGTTTTCGCTAAGTTGGCACGGGCACCGAAGAACTGCATATGTTTACCCACAATCATTGGGCTAACACAACAGGCAATTGCGTAATCATCTGATTCGAAATCAGGACGCATTAAGTCATCATTTTCGTACTGGATTGAGCTCGTATCGATTGATACTTTTGCACAGTAGTTTTTGAAACCTTGTGGCAGCTCATTTGACCATAATACGGTAATGTTTGGCTCAGGGCTTGGGCCCATGTTGTAAAGCGTGTGTAAGAAACGGAAGCTTGATTTAGTTACCAAAGTACGACCGTCTAAACCCATACCAGCAATTGATTCAGTTGCCCAGATTGGGTCGCCTGAGAACAATTCATCGTATTCAGGAGTACGTAAGAAACGCACCATACGAAGTTTCATTACGAAATGGTCAACCATTTCTTGTGCTTGTTCTTCAGTGATAACACCGTTAGCGATGTCACGTTCAACGAAGATATCGATGAAAGTAGAAGTACGGCCCAATGACATTGCTGCGCCATTTTGGCTCTTAACAGCTGCAAGGTAACCAAAGTAAGTCCATTGGATTGCTTCTTTTGCATTCGTCGCAGGAAGAGAAATATCACAGCCGTATTTTGCTGCCATTTTCTTGATTTGACCCAATGCACGATGTTGCTCTGCAATTTCTTCACGCAGTTGCATTGTGTAAGTTAAATCTTCGCCAGCTTCAAAACCTGCTTGAAGTGAAGAGAACTGAGCGTATTTATCTTGCATTAGGTAGTCAATACCGTAAAGCGCGATACGACGGTAATCACCAATGATACGGCCACGGCCATATGCATCAGGTAAACCAGTTAAAATACCAGATTTACGACAAGCCATAATTTCAGGAGTATAAATATCGAATACACCTTGGTTATGGGTTTTACGTAATTCAGAATAAGTGTATTTAACGTCTGCGTTTAATTCGCGGCCATAAGCTTTACAAGAGCCTTCAACCATACGAATACCACCATTTGGCAGCATTGAACGCTTAAGCGGCGCATCAGTTTGCAAACCAACGATAGTTTCTAAATCTTTATTGATGTAACCAGCATCATGAGAAGTAATGGTCGAAACCATTTCTGTGTCGAAATCAACAGGTGCGTGGGTTGCATTTTCTTGCTTGATGCCAACCATCACTTTTTCCCAAAGTGATTCAGTAGCTGCGGTAGCGCCAGCTAGGAAAGATTCATCACCTTCATATGGGTTGTAGTTTTTCTGAATAAAGTCACGAACGTTGACTTCTGTTTTCCAGTCGCCAGCTTCAAAACCTTGCCACGCATTTGCAAATAACTCTGTTTTATCGGTCATGGTAATTTACCTTCTCGTCAATTAACTGCTGCTGAACTGCGACTTGATGTTAGTTGATGTCTATTACAAACAAGTTAGCAGAACAAAAATTGAGATCCCTATTGATGGATGATCGCAAGGGCATCTAATCCGTTGGCTTAACCGTTATCGTAATAGCGATTAAGCTAAATTTCCCACTTATCTAAATTGGTAAGACCAATTTACCCTGCAAAGATTAACATAGCTTTGGGTTAACTTCACTTAAAAAAATAAAATTTGGCTATGCGAACAGTGAAACTGTTAAGTGCTTAACAGTTTCTGAGCAAAAAGTTTTTTATTTAATCAATTGGGTCTATTCTTGCTAACCTTTTGCAAGCGTGCTGCTAAGGCTGCTTAGCCCTATATTGCTTGCTATACTGATTTATAGCACCTTTTAGCAAAACTGATACTTAATTAGTGGCTGTTAATCTAATTGGGTCATGGTGCTGGTAGATTTTTTAATCTTTGCTCTTGGTCATACCAATTTAACTTATAGTTTTACTCGGGGTTTTTATGAAAAATGCATCTGGCGATCAACAGCAAATTGCTGCGACGCCAACCACCTTCCAAAATGCTGAAGCATTTGGTTTAGCTAAAGTTGCTAAAAGCCCTTGGCAATCATTTATGTTATCGATATTTGCCGGTGCATTTATTGCGATTGCATTTGTGTTTTACATTACAGTGACTAACGGCAGTACTATGGGCTGGGGCATGACACGCTTTATTGGCGGTATTGCGTTTAGCTTAGGATTAATTTTAGTTGTGGTGTGCGGCACAGAGTTATTTACTAGTACAGTGTTAACCTCGATCCCTTGGGCGCAGAAAAAAGTCAAAACAGCGACCCAATTACGTTGTTGGGCCAGAGTTTATGCGGGCAATTTAGTCGGCGCACTATTGATGGTGTTTCTGATCATGAGTGCGCGCATGTTTGAACTCAATGATGGTCAATGGGGGTTAAGTGCAATGAAGCTTGCACAGCACAAAATTCATCACACTTGGTCACAAGCATTTACCTTAGGTATTTTATGTAACATGTTAGTGTGCTTAGCTGTGTGGATGACCTTTGCCACCAAAGATCTCCTGACGAAATCCTTACTGATGATCCTGCCTGTAGCCATGTTTGTGAGCAGCGGTTTTGAGCATAGTATTGCCAACATGTTTATGGTGCCAATTGGTATTGCTATCCATTCATTTGCACCGGATAGTTTTTATGTAGCACTTAACCTAGACCCGCAACAATTTGCCGATCTTACTGTGAGTAACTTCGTGTTTCATAACCTGATCCCTGTAACCTTAGGTAATATAGTGGGTGGTGGGGTGTTTGTTGGCATCGGCTTTTGGTTAGTTGAACAAGGTAAATTAACCCTTGGCACTGACGGCGCAAGTCACGGCACTATTACAAGCCGTGTTGAGCCTAAAAACGATTAAGCCCCTTAGAGTATGAAGTCTGCATAGAACTACTGTCAGTCTTAATTTGAATGCCCAGCCTTTGCTGGGCATTTTTGTAGCTAGCCTTTTTTACCAAAGCAATTTCAAACTCAGCAGCATTTGATATCAAGCAATAATATCATCAGGCTTTTATTGTTGACTGGTTTTTATTCGATTAAACTTTTTCAATAACAAACGAATATGCGTTAAGGCTACTTTTTAGGCGCTAATATATTGTTAACCTGCCATTTTTAGATATTTTAACTAAAAGTCTGCAATATTTAAGACTATTTAAATGCTAGTATTTTATAAATAAAACCTACCTGATAATAACAATAACAGTGGTAATGAAATGTTAGAGCAACAAATAGCCAGTAATCCCCCCCAAACAACCAAAGTAATGCCTGATACCTTAGTGATCATATTCTTTGTTGCCTTTGCTGCAGCACTGTTGACCTATGTGGTGCCCATTGGCTCCTTTACTACCCAAGAGGCACATTATGTTGTCGATGGTGTGGAAAAGACACGCAGTGTTGTCGACCCTAATTCGTTTAGCTATGCAACAGATGAACAAGGTGAGCCACTACTTAGCCCAATGGGGCTATTTAAAGGTGATGGTGGCATGGGCTTTTTTAACTTCGCCTTTGAAGGCTTAGTTTCTGGTTCTAAGTGGGGCAGTGCCATTGGCGTGATTATGTTCATGTTAGTGATCGGCGGCTCATTTGGAGTGGTGATGGCCACTGGCACCATTGATAACGGTATTTTACGCTTAATCGATAAAACCAAGGGCAACGAGCAGTTATTTATTCCGGTTATCTTTAGTTTATTTTCTTTAGGCGGGGCGGTTTTTGGTATGGGCGAAGAGGCAATCGCCTTTGCAATTATCATTTGCCCGTTAATGATCCGCCTTGGTTACGACGGCATATGTACCGTGATGGTGACTTACGTTGCGACACAAATTGGTTTTGCCAGTTCGTGGATGAACCCATTTAGTGTGGCGATTGCTCAAGGCATTTCAGGGGTGCCGGTATTATCTGGGGCAGGGGTACGCTTTGGGCTTTGGGTTGGCTTTACCTTAATTGGGATTATTTTTACCATGCGCTACGCCAGTAAAATTCAAAAGCAACCCAGCTTGTCGTTTAGTTTTCATAGTGATCAGCATTTTAGAGATAACCAGCAAGGAACAGTAAAAGACAGTCGCTTTAATATGGGTGACATATTGGTATTACTAACCATTGCAGCAACCATAGGCTGGGTTATCTGGGGCGTGATTGCTCATGCGTGGTTTATTCCTGAAATTGCCAGCCAGTTTTTTACCATGGGCATTGTAGTCGGTATTATTGGCATATTGTTCAACCTAAACGGCTTAACCATGAATAAAGTAGCTCAAAGCTTTAAGCAAGGTGCAGGCACCATGCTCGAGCCTGCACTATTAGTGGGTTTAGCTTCTGGCATTTTATTATTAATTGGCAGTGGGGGGGCAACAGAACCGAGTGTGCTAAACAGTATTTTGCACAGTGCAGGTAGCGTGATTGGCCAGCTACCGAATGCCTTATCTGCTTGGTTTATGTTGTTATTCCAGTCGGTATTTAATTTCTTCGTCACCTCAGGCTCAGGCCAAGCGGCGTTAACCATGCCCTTGATGGCGCCACTGGCAGATCTTGTGGGTGTGACTCGTCAAGTATCAGTACTGGCGTTTCAGTTAGGCGACGGCTTTACCAATGTGTTAGTGCCTACTTCAGCGTCGCTGATGGCGACTTTAGGCGTATGCCGAGTGGATTGGGGTGATTGGGTTAAGTTTATTTGGCGCTTTATGGTAGCGCTAATGGTGCTTTCGAGCATTGCAGTGATTACGGCCCATTATTTAGGCTTCAGTTAAACAAGGCGCGATATTATTTATTATAAATGGCATTTATTAAAAACGGCATCAATGAATTGATGCCGTTTTTTTATTGTGATAACGACTAAATAAGTCATTAACTTAAAAATGAGCTTAACAAGGCTTTTTCTTACAGCGTAACAAAGTATGACCTATGCCAATGTTATCTATATCTTCATCCACATAAAGGCCTGCTTCACTGATCATTTTTAGCATATCTTTACTGTGATACATGCGGCTATTACCATTCGCTATTGCAGTAAAATATAGTGAGGTGGCGTTAACACAGTAGGCACCCGCTTCGTATGGTTGTCTGTCCCAGTAAGTCTCTAAGATACACAACTCACTATCAGAGCGCATAGCAGCAGCGGCGCGTTTTAAAATAGTGACAATTTGCTGTTTTGAGAAACAATCCAAGAATTGGCTCATCCAATATAAATCAGCATGTTGATAGAAAGGTTTATCACTATCAAGCAAATCGGTTTCAAGTGGATGCACTCGATCGGCAACCTTATTTATCTTGGCATTTTCCATCGCTACAGTTAACTGCCCCGGCAAGTCCATAATGGTGATGTTGACTTGGTCATCATAGCCTGTGCAAGCAAACGCCCACTTACCTGTATTGCCGCCCACATCAACAATATGTTGTGGCTTAGATCGAAAAATTAACGGTAAAAGACTATCAAACGCATGATCGGAATAGTAATGGTCAAACTCAAACCAGCTGCGTTTAACCTGCTCAGGTAATTGGCTTAATCCCGGGTAAATGGTGTCCCAATCGCCAAGGTATTTTAAGCCTTCAGCTTTGCCATTACGAAGAGATGCTTCTAATTCAAACAAACCTTGGTAACAGACATCGTGAATAAAGTTAAGATTCTTTGCAGCCATATCATCATGTAATAAGAAATGTCCTGTTTTATCTAAGCGGTAAAGCTCATCTTTGCACCAAAGTAGACCCATACTTAGACCCATATCTAGCAAAACATGAATAGCATACTCAGATACGTCAGCATCATTTACTAACTGCGCTAAGCTAATACCTTGATCGCCTGCTGCATCAATTTGTGCCAGTAGGCCGAATTGGCTAAGGCAACGGGCCACTTGAAAGCTTACAGGTGCGAAGGCTATTTTTTGTGCTTCGAATTTAGCATCGTAGGCGGATATTTTTTTCGGTGATTGATAAAAAGACATAAAATGAAGATTGCTCTAGCAGCAGGAGAAAAAGTGCTGCGATATTAGCAAACACTATTAAATAGGAGCTTGATCTAGCTCTAGATGTTGAGCTTGTTAACGACATGCTAGGGCGGGATAATGCATTTTTGGGACACACGCCTTAGAAGTTGCAGATAGTTGAATTGAAACTTATTTATGTGCAGGTAGTTACGTTTGTTTAAACCAATAAAAAGCTCTGCAAATGCAGAGCTTTTAAAGTGTTTAGCGATTTTTAGCAATCAGTCACTAAATATGGTTACTGTACGTTTTCGCTATCGCTAAATTCGCCAGCAAATAGTGCTGATGATAAGTAACGCTCTGCAGCTGAAGGCAAAATAACAACAATATTTTTGCCTGCATACTCTGGCAGTTCAGCAATACGATTCGCTGCAACTACAGCTGCACCTGAAGAAATACCCACTAAGATACCTTCTTCTTTCATTAAGCGGCGCGCCATATCAATTGCATCTTCATTGCTAACAGCTTGCACAAGATCAACCAAATCTAAATCTAAGTTGCCAGGGATGAAACCTGCGCCAATACCTTGAATTTTGTGCGGTCCAGGTTGCAGAGGCTCACCTGCTTTAGCTTGAGCAATAACTTGAGAATCAACTGGCTCAACCGCCACTGACACAATATCTTTATTCTGACTTTTTAAGTAACGGCTCACACCCGTAATAGTACCGCCAGTACCAACACCTGCTACGAATACATCGACTTTACCATCGGTGTCATTCCAGATTTCTGGGCCTGTGGTTTTTTCATGAATTTCTGGGTTCGCAGGGTTACTGAATTGACCGAGAATAAGGTACTTTGAAGGATCAGATAAACGAATTTCTTCTGCTTTATCAATCGCGCCTTTCATGCCCTTAGCGCCTTCAGTTAACACAAGGTTAGCACCTAATGCTTTTAATAATTTGCGGCGCTCAAGGCTCATGGTGTTTGGCATAGTAAGTGTTAGCTGGTAACCGCGCGCGGCAGCAACATAAGCTAGTGCAATACCAGTATTACCTGAGGTTGGCTCAACTAATTCGATACCAGCTTTGAGGGTACCTTTCTTTTCGGCATCCCAAATCATGTTGGCACCGATACGACACTTAACACTGAAACTTGGATTGCGTGCTTCTATTTTTGCTAGCACATTACCATTGCTTACTCGATTAAGGCGCACTAGTGGGGTATTACCTAGCGTATATGAATTGTCTTCGTAAATGTTGCTCATGGTTTAGCTCCTTGTTTGCATTGTCTAATGATAATCGGTTTAGGTGGCTTTAACAGTGACAGTTAGTTATTCGTTATTCCTTTTAGTTATTAAAGCAAACTCTACTATAATAATAAAGCATCTTCTTAATTAACAATCATTTACTTTTGCTGCAACAGTTAAGCACATTATTACTCGCTTAGATGGTCAGACCTTTAGCAAATCGTCAATTAGTGCTTAGCGAAAATGCCAGAACCCAATAGACTTGTTTTAATTGTAAAATTTTCCCTGTATTAACCAGATGGCCAAAAGTTATCAGTATGGCAATGTCGAGGTGGGAAACTTGTTACTCCCCAATACCTTAATGGCAGATATAATATGAACAAAGTGGTGATTTCAGGAAGTGGACTTTACACCCCACCCCATAGCATTAGTAATGAAGAGCTAGTAACAAGCCTTAATCGTTACGTCGACCAATATAACAGCCAGCATGCTAGCTTAATCGCGAATGGTGAATTAAACGCATTAGCCCACTCATCGGCTGAATTTATCGAAAAAGCCTCAGGAATTAAGCAGCGTTATGTGATGGTCAAAGAGGGCATTTTAGAGCCTGACATCATGATGCCTTTGATAAAAGATCGCCCAAGTACCGAATTATCTATGCAGGCTGAAATGGGTATCGCGGCGGCGAATAAAGCCTTAGAACAGGCTAAACTGCTCGCCAGTGACATTGACTTAGTGATTGTTGCCTGTGCTTATACTCAGCGCTCATACCCTGCAATTGCTATCGAAATTCAGCAAGCCATGGGCACAAAGGGCTTTGCCTACGACATGTTGGTGGCGTGTTCGTCAGCTACATTTGCCATAGTCAATGCGATCAATGCCGTGCAGTCAGGTACAGCATCTAGGGTATTGGTGATTAATCCTGAAATATGTTCGCCGCAGGTTAATTATCGCGATCGCGATAGCCACTTTATTTTTGGCGATGTCGCAACCGCAGTTGTGGTTGAAAAAGCGAACAATGCTCACACTGAGTTTGCTTTTAATGTGCTGTCGAGCAAATGCGTTACTGATTACTCTAATAATATCCGCAGTAATTTTGGCCATATGAATCGCTGTGATCCGCTCAATGCTAACAGCAGTGATAAGTTGTTTCATCAACAAGGGCGCAAGGTATTTAAAGAGTTGTTGCCAATGATTTATCAGCATTTAGACAAGCAACTCGAACAAGAGCAGATACAAGCTAATGAATTTAAACGCTTGTGGTTACATCAAGCCAATATCAATATGAATCAGTTTGTGGTGCGTAAACTGCTTGGTGACAATGTGGATGCAGCGCAGGCACCAGTGGTATTAGATGAATACGCAAACACGGCTTCAGCGGGCTCGATTATTGCTTTTAATAAATATAATCAGGACTTTAAAACTGGTGATTTAGGTCTGCTTTGCTCGTTTGGAGCAGGCTACTCTGTTGGCAGTATTATTTTAGAGAAGACTTAATTTTAACTGTGTGTACTTTCAACTAAATCAAAAAGACTGCCAAGGCAGTCTTTTTGATCATCAATGGGTAAAATCTTAAACAACTAACAACTAACGACTAATAACTACAGTAACCAGGCATAACTTACTTTCATAAAGTAGGTTTTATCTTTTTGGGTTAATGAATCGATTTCATCGGTAGCAACCAAGCCGTCGGAATAACCCAGATAAAATACACTTTGTGGATTTAGCTTATAGCCATATAAAATTTCATTGCCTAAATTCTGACTTTGCTTATTCGGCGATTGGTATTGATATAAACTTGGATCGCGCTCAATATCGGTATAGACACTGCTTAAACGTAAAAAACTATTTAAGCTGATTTGCCAATTGAGACGTAAATCAGTCAGGTTAGCGGTAAACAAAGTACCTTCATCAACATCAAGGGTTTGGTAGCGATGATTCACATCTAAGATGATTGACTCAGTCACCTTCCACTCCACCGCTGGGTTAAACATAGTCACAGTAGCCGCACGGTCGTTGGCGTAATCAATATCATCACCGTAGTTCATATCAATTTCTAATTTCAGTGACTGTATCGGGGTAAAGTTGGCGTACAACCAATTGAAATTAATATCGTACATGGTGGTATTGCCATCAATGGCCAGTGATGAGCCATCATGGCGTCTACCTACGCGGTCTTTGTGAACAAAACCGGTTGAGATGTAACTTTGTAAGCCGCCGTTAAACTCAATATACACCTCAGCTTCTTGTTCAATTTTTTCATTATTTTGATTGTGGGTAATGTCCCAATCGCCGCCAAATACCACTTTGTTGAAAAAGTTTTCCATTGGGTACCAAACATAATTACCGCCGACGACAAACTTACTGGCATCAATTCGGTCAATAAAACCTAAGTCAGCTCTAAAGTCTTCACCAATGGATTCATAACGGCTAAAGGCGCGCCAGTTACGACGAATATGGTCGTAGCTTACCCGGTACATACTGTCGGAAAAGTTATCTTGCTTGTTAGTGCGTAGCACGCGTTCATTGTATTCACAATTACCCAACTCACAGCTTTGTGGCGGTGCGCTGCAATCCTCGCCTTGGCAAAACTGTTGAAACAAATCATCAGGATATTGCGTGTCTGAAAATACATATTGCCCGGTAAAAGTATCTTGCTCAGTGGGCTGATACTTGATATCAACACTGGCAACATAGTTATGGTAATTCTCTGAGGTTTTAGCGGTAACCAGACCACCAAAAGATAGCTTCTTGTTGGGATCAAAGCGGTACCTTGCTGCAAGGTTATAGCTTTCTTCGTTAATGGTGGCGATATCTGAGCTTAAGTTACCCGGGATTAAAAACTGGGTATTTTCGTCATTAGCCGCTAACACAGCTAAAGTGTGATCATCAGTTTTACTGGTAAGCTTTACCCCATAGTCGGGTGAGGCAATATTACGAGTGTGTAATAGGCTTAATTGGGTATCGAAATAATCTTTATTATCTAAAAAGAAAGCACGTTTTTCAGGGTAAAATAACGCAAAAGTATTGTTAACATCTAGCTGACCAGAATCGGCTTCTACTTGGGAAAAGTCAGGATTAATGGTGGCATTTAATAACGTTGTAGGGGTGATGCCCCAACGTAAATCGAGCCCAGCTTCAACATGATTATCATCTTCCCAAGGCTGGTTAGGATTAAGATTACGTTGATTATTACTGGTTGCCACCACTGATGGCGTAATTTGAATATCTTTACCTTGCTTAGCGCCTTCAAGGCCTGTTGCGGTGCCGAGTTGGCATAATTGACATGACACATTGCGATCGATCTTATGGCTTGATATACGGTGAGTTTCGTTTCTTGGGTAAAAGCGAATTAATTCAATGCCCCAAGTTTGCAGGTCTTTATTGTCATCAAAGTTAAATAGTCTTAATGGTAGCTCTAGTTCAACTTGATAACCTTGGGCTGTGATCTGACCACTAGCATACCAAATACCGTCCCAGGCATCACTTTCTTCACCTGTTAACTCATTTTCAATAGAGTCATTTTGAACCCCATAAGGGTTGATAAAAAACTGATAGGCAAGGCGCGCATTATTGAAGGTGTCGAGTTTAATACCAACTTGGTCATCGCCCCATGAGTTATCACGGTCGCGTAAATTACTGCGGATTTTTTCAGGGTTTGGATCATTTGCAATAAAGGCGACAAACAAACTGGTTTCGGTGGCAAAAATCTTGGCGTCAGTGGTCACCGGGGCCGCAATATTCTCACCGGGTGAGGTTTCATATTTAAGCTGCATGGTTGCAGCTTGTTGCCATTGAGCATCATTTAAATTGCCATCAATTTCCGCAGGTGCTGCCAGTGTAGGAATCGAAACATTAAATTGTGCAGACTCTCCAGCAACGGCAAAGTGAGTGATTACTGCGCCTAACAAGGCTGAGCAGCAGGCCAGTGTACGAGTATGGAATAAGGATTTAGAAGAAATTTTAATCACAATAGCATCAGTAACTCATTGTTAGTTTGCGTGATTGTGTCAGAAAGCCACATTGATGTCGTTAATTATTTGTGCTTATTTGTAACAATTTAGTTTCAAGTTGTTAATGGGGTTTTTAGGGAAAAGTAGGTGATTTATTTAAGCGTGTAGTGAAGAGTAATTATGTGTTCTATTCGTTATGTATCTTCGTGTTAACTCGTTCAGTCTAGGAATGGGTTAGGGGCTTAAATTATTTATGGCCCAAAGGGAGTTGGTGCTAGCAATGGGATAATCAGCATAACGTTACTTTTTCTAATCGATTATGACCGCCTTACTTGTCGCCCAAATGACTGGTTGCCT
This sequence comes from Shewanella sp. 10N.286.48.B5, assembly GCF_002874355.2. NCBI lineage: Bacteria > Pseudomonadati > Pseudomonadota > Gammaproteobacteria > Alteromonadales > Shewanellaceae > Shewanella > Shewanella sp. 10N.286.48.B5. The sequence goes on along the minus strand of NZ_MCVG02000001.1, from coordinate 2,245,973 downwards.
ATACAGGTATAACTGATTTTCTCCAAATTGAGATATTTCTGGCGCCAAAGGATGCGTAAAATGAGCTTTTTACGCATCGATAATTTTGTATCATTCGAGAAAACTAGACATATCAATCTACTGCGAAATTTTTTAAAGTGTTGTATAGACCTCGTCAACATAGACGCATTCTTTCTCCGGCAGTATTTTGAGCATTACTTACGTATTCACAAAAATATTCATTTTACAACAATGGCTTAGCGATGCTACCTTTGATGTTTGAATTGAGCAGCCTGGAACATTATTGTGCTGCTATTGAATAAGCTGTTAGTTTGAATCGTGGTATTCCCATTAGTTAATAAGGTTACTTAGTGTTAAATAATCTCTATAAGTACATGCCATTAAGAAAAGAGTTTTTTGATAACTTCTTAATTAGAGGTAGCCAGAAATATGCGCTAAACGATCCTTTTGAACTTCGTCCTAGTAGCAGTGAAAGCGAGAAATCATTAGCTGAAAGTTCTTATTTCGATTATGCCGTTATTTCTCTTTCTGAAACCAATAACAATTTATTAATGTGGTCTCATTATGCAGATCAACATAAGGGCATAATTCTTGAGCTAAATTTAAACCATAAATTGTTTAGTGATTATGCTAGTTTTCCTGTAACCAAATATGACGAAAATCTCGATGCTGAAGTACTTGATATTGAAGAGATAGAAAAGAGAGATAAAATTAATGCTGGTCAAGTCCAAAGAGTTAGATATAACGCTTTAAGGCCTAGCTACACAAAATTCGATATGTAGTGGTCAAGAAATATTGGCCACAGTCTTAGAGTTTAACCAGAACAATCGTTCTGACTCATTGGGCGTCAGCCCGCCGTTATATTGATGCGGCCGAAGCTGACAATAATATCCAATAATGTATCGTGTAATTTCATTCTGCGCTTCAGTAAAATTACGATACCCTGTAGTTGGTATCCATTCTGTCTTAAGGCTCCTAAAAAAACGTTCCATAGGACTATTATCCCAACAATTCCCACGTCGAGATAAACTTTGTTTGAGCTGGTATCGCCATAATAGTTGCCGATATCTTCTGCTTGTATAGTGAGTCCCTTGATCGCTATGGAACATAACATCTTTAGGTTTACCACGACCTTCATAGGCCATCGAAAGCGCTTTGCCAGTTAAACGACTATCAGGTGATAACGACATAGCCCAGCCAATCACTTTACGTGCAAATAGATCAATCACCACAGCTAAGTACATCCAACGGTTACCAGCCCACACGTAGGTAACATCACCAACCCAGACTTCATTCGGAGCTGTGACAGCGAATTGTCGACCTAGGTGATTAGGGATTTCAATATGTTCTAGTGTCGCTTTTCGGTATTTGTGCCTAGGTACCTGGCAGCTAACTATACCAAGCTCTTTCATCAACTTAGTGGCACGATAACGGCTTAGCGAGACACCCTGCTGGCTAACCATATCTGCAATCGTTCTAGCACCTGCCGATCCATTACTTGCAGTGTGTACTTCGCTGACTAGGCTGCGAAGCTTAACCTTATCTGCGTTAATGGTTATTGGTCTCTTTCTCCAATACTTGTAACTACTACGATGAATACTGAACACTTCGCATAATGTTTTTATGCTATAGCTCTGCCTGAGTTTCTCAATTATTAAGAATTGTTCAGTGAGTCCGACATCAACAGAGCTGTGGCCTTTTTTAATATTTCGTTGTGCTCCTGGAGGCGAGCTAGTTGCTTTTTTAACTCTCGAATTTCAACTTGTTCTGGTGATATAGGTGATGCTTTATGCTGCTTACCTTGTCGCTCTTCTCTTAATTGTCGTACCCACTTATCCATGGTTGATTTGCCCACATTCATAGCTTGAGCAGCTTCAACAATTGAGTAATTCTGATCTAGCACGAGTTGTGCAGATTCAAGTTTGAACTCTGCACTAAAAAGTCTTCTTGTACGTTTTTTCATAGTGTCACCTGTTAACTTATGAGGTGATGATATCACCTCTAACTAGGTGGCCAAATTAACTATGCCACTACACCTAACTAATATTTTAATTAATATTTAAAAAAAATAATTATGTCACAGTAAATCAGTTTTCTGTTACTTGATGGATATCAAGCGGTCACTGCTGTGTGTAATCAGTCAAACTCACTATTTTTTAGCATTTAAAACTCAAGCTTTGATGCTCATAGTACAAAGAATGAGATTTAAACTCCTTTGCTAGGAGCAAACGAAATGACTTTTTTAAACTTTTAACTGAACTTTAAAAATGGGCCGCAGATTTAGTTGTAGTTAAATTTTAGGGATATGGTGAATGTCTATAAAGTGTATGAAACTCTTAAGACCATGGCTGTCAGATTACTCTTATCGAAGAGGCTGGACAGCCATATCTTTTGTTATTTCTTGCTTAAAAGTTTTACATTAATGCTTGCTTGGCTCCATAAACAGTTTGTTATCGAACCGTTTATCTAAGCCACTAAACTTTGACGCAGAGATAGGTGTTGTAGCGTTGGTTTGCATGGAGCCTAAATCTTGAGAGTTTTTCCAAGCATCTTCCCAATCGCTTAGATCAATAGTAGAAACATAGTTGATTCTCGGAGGAATGATAGTGTACCGTTCGGCATCTTCTAGAACACCGTCCCCATCCATATCTAGATGCCAATTTGAGTATTCAAACACGACCATACGACCAGATTCAGAGTCCACAGAAACGACTTCCCATTCGCGATGGCGTGTTCTCAAAATATAATCTTGTGAAATATGCAGGTCAACTTTATTACCAACGCTCGTCCATGTACCCTCATGGTAACCTATATCAAACATTGGTATATCAGTTACTTTTTGTTGTTCATTGCTCCAATTACCAGGTTCCACTCCTGAGATGCCATGATTAAAAGTGCCATCAGCTCTAAATAGGCGTCCCCATACTCCACCTACAGTCATTTGATTACCATTCCAGTATGAAGGTAAGTAGGCATTGATATTTGAAAGTGACATTTCAGGTAATTCTGTCACAAGTTTACTCCCTACCACAAAGTCACCAGCGGTATACTTAGCCATACGTTGGGAAGTTGAATACTGGAATGCATTATTTTGATATTTTGCCACTAAGACCAAGTGCTCATCACCTTGTGAAGCGTATGGAGTATATTCAAAGTGTGTATCACCAATCGTTAGTTTAAGAACATCATTTTCCAAACTGACGGTAAAGCTCTTTTCCCCGATTTGACTCTGAGCTTGGCCATTGTTGATCGTAATGACATCTGCTTTGATTGCAGTTTTCACGTTTTGCTCGTATTCACCAGTTGATTCGCTGAATTCAGGTTGAGCGAGGTAGTTGCTTTCGATAGGTAGTACCCACTTACCATTGAAATCTTCAAGCGCTTTACCAGCAAATGCACTTTTGTAATTATGGTGAAGAACTTGTTGTGATGACTCAGTAATCACTGTTTTGGGATTATCTTTATTCCAGTCGACCCACTCAGGCATTTCAATCGTTAATTCTATAGTAGAGTCAACATTAACTTGATAAGACATCTCATTGGCTTGAAGTAAGGTAATGCTGTCGCTTTGGGTACGGTAAGTTAGCGGAATTTGACTGTCATAATATCCACTTTCGTACGCAGCAATAAATGCTTCAACGACGTCGGATGAAAATCCATAATTCTCTTCCAACTGGTAGTAAGGGTAGGAAACAGAGGTGTATGAAACGTAACTTCTGTCAGTGTACTCAATCATTGCCTTTCCATCTTGAATAGACCAATCAAATCCTTCAGGTTCAGGTAATTCGTTGTTTAGAGAGTATGAATCCAAATATACAGTTCCTGAACCATTGGCATTAAAGATAATACTGTCGCCGCGGAACTCTAGCCAACCAGGTTGCGCTCCTACTAGCCAGCTCATTGATTTGTCGGTAAACATCTCTTTGGTAAAGCTATCAACAACCTTTGAATCGGCTAAGGTTTGTTTAATTGCCTCTTCCAGCGCTTCTTCGTAGGCTTCACTCGGATTGCCGTTTTCATCAATCAGTTCATTATTTATCAGATACTGATTAATCAACTGCAAGGTATTGAGTTCTTCGTCATTAAGCAGTGTGACTATTGTTTTCCCCTCGGGAATTTCAAATTCACTATTATCCACTAACAGTTTTATGAATCCTGCAGTTTCAAGCAGATGCTGTGCTGGTACCCCAGCTAGAACCTGTTCAAATTGCTCTGCAGATTCAAATTCTTCATTGTTATTGCGGTCTTTAGCAATCAAGTAAGCTGCTGTTGATAATTGGGTAGCATTAAGCGATTTAGCCTGTTCAGCAGTAATCTTGCGTTGTTCATCAACCCTCTGCAGCAACGTACCTGTTTGACCAACAATTGAGATTAGCTCAACATTTTGTTGGTTGCTTTCAGCGGAGCCGAACGCTTGTATTTTAATTATTTCATCAAGGTTATTGATGGTTAATGGGAGCGAGTAGTAACCTTCGCTATCAGCAGTTGCTGTGTGGTCTATGCCATCTAAGGTGACCACGACTTCGGCATTGGCAATGGGGCTGTCAGTTATCTGACCTGAAAGGGTTAGGGTATGATTAACGGTTACTGTAACGTCAGCATTCGCTTTGTTGGCGCCATCGCTAACTTGATAATTAAAGGTTACAGTGCCTGTAGTATCTTCTTCAGGTGTGAAAACAAGTTGGTTATTGACTATTTCAACATTTCCGAATTCTAAATCTGAAGTTGATGTAATCGTTAAGCCATTGCCGCTATGATCAGTGTCATTAGCCAGCACATCGAGCGTTACCGCTAGATTATTTTGGGCAAGCCCTGTATCTGCAATTGCTGTTGGTGAAGGAGTAGGTGTCGGAGTTGGGTCGGGAGTTTCTGAAGCAGAGTCAGATCCACCACAGCCGCCAAGAAGAGCTGCTGCGATTAAAGTAAGGGTAAATTTATTCATGACTTCCTTAAGAGTTACATTCCATTGTAAATATCAAACAATAGTGTCTAACCTATTGCTACGAATGAATATACAAAGTTGTTAACTTAATCGCAAACCTTTCTTAATGGGTTTTACTCGGGACTCACAGATGCATATCTTTGTGAGTTACCACCTAGTAAATCCATAGGCAGCCATAGTCAATGGACAACTGATAACCTCCGACTAACTAACAAGTTTTAAAATGGGTGGCACAATTAGCTGTAGCGGGCCCTAAATGGAAAATACTGTCACTCTACTATCAGGTTGAAGACCCTGATATAGCCGTACCTCTATTGCAGGGTAAATCGGGTGTTTGTTTTAACTAAATTGCTAACAAGTCAATTATAGTCAGGACGCAAAACGCATGGCTTGCGCTCCTTCGTCGCTGATTATAGCCATGCATTTGTGCGCCCAATATTGCGGCGTTAGGCATTCCTCAAATCTGGATTTTACCTTTTAACTGTTTTTATATACAGTTGTTTTGGTTCTATTCAAAAAGGAAGAAGTAATGAAATATACTGGTAGTTGCCACTGTGAAGCAGTTAAATTTGAATTCGAAACTGATGAAATAAAGGAAGCATTACAATGTAATTGCTCAATTTGCATAAGAAAAAATGCAATTATGTCTAAGCAAAGTTTTGCGCCAAATGAATTTAAGCTGTTAAGCGGCAAAGAGAACCTCAAAACCTATCATTGGGGTGATCATGATGTAAATCATCATTTTTGCAATCAATGTGGTATTTACCCATTTCATGACACAACATATGAACCAGGTAAATTCAGGATTAATTTAGGTTGTGTTAAAAATGTAGATTCACGTAATCTAAATATCATTCACTTTGATGGTAAAAACGAGCTGTAATGTCTAACAGATAAGGATAGGCCGCGCGTAGCCGCGTCCTTATCCCGATAGACGATTAACATGGCCATATATTTGTGATGTACTTAATTCATCCAAGTAAAAATCGTTAAGTTACTCCTTTAAAAATGAGAGGCTTAGTTCAGCTCTTACTTATGCCCACTATTATTAACAAAACCTATAAACTAATTCTGTTGAACCCTCGCTTATCAATCACTTTATACCTGCTAACATTCATATATTGAATGTGTGGGCGTTAGGTTTATAAAGCAAGAATTTTTAAACCTTGAAGTCTTAAAAGTGAAACCTTAAAAGCAGCCCCGTAACTTATTAACCCCTAGGAACTCATCATGCAAAAGACGATTCTTGTTACCGGCTCTACCGATGGCATTGGTTTAGAAACAGCAAAGATGTTAATTGCTGAAGGTCATAAGGTGTTATTACATGGCCGTAATCCAAATAAACTGACTGACGTTGTTAATCTATTAGCAACAGCTGCAGATGAACCACAAATTGAGTTTTATGTTGCCGACTTATCTAGCATGGAAGAGGTAAGATCTTTGGCTAAACAAATCAAAGCCAAGCATAATCATCTTGATGTGCTGATTAATAACGCAGGGGTTTATAACCCAAGCACATTAATTACCCTAGATGGCTTAGATTCACGTTATGCGGTTAATACTTATGCGCCCTATTTATTAAGCCAATTATTACTGCCTATCATGGATTCAAGCAGTCGTATCGTTAACTTATCTTCTGCTGCACAGGCGGCATTTTCTGCCAATGATATGGCTAAACCAAGCTCATTGTCTGACTCAACCGTATATGCCCAAAGCAAATTGGCACTGACAATGTGGTCACGCCATTTAGGTTTAGCGATTAAAGGAACTGGCCCAATGATTGTGGCAGTTAACCCAGCATCAATGCTTGGCAGTAAAATGGTCAAACAAGCATACGGCGTTGCAGGTGGCGACTTATCGATTGGCGCTGATATATTAACTCGCGCAGCATTAGCTGATGAGTTTGCAGAGGCGACAGGTCAATATTTTGATAATGATAGAGGACAGTTCGCCTCTCCTCACCCTGACGCTTTAGATGTGGCTAAAACAGCAAAAGTGGTAGACGTGCTAGAACAAGTTCTGACAGAACTGAGCTAAATTAACTCCCTTTGAAACTCAATAAGAGGATAACTCACTATCCCCTTATTGAACGAATACTACTAAATATTCTTTATGCTTTTAATCTAATAATAATGGATATGTGGGGTCGATATGTGGGGTCAGTGTAAACTTTATTTGGACACCATAAATTGACTAATCCAAGGACCGATATTTAGACCCTTTGTTCTAAATAATTTCTGTCCAGATGTACGCTACTCAAGTTCAAATATGTAAAACAAAAAAGCCCTAACAGTTTCGTTGAGGCTTTAGCATTTATGAATTAACTCAATTCATTAAGTTTACTATCAAACGACGACTAAACGACTACTCTGGTGCTATTTCAGGGTGTTTATAAGCATCACGATATTTATCAACCCACATTGCAGTAGCGCCACAAATAGCCACTGGCATGACGATAAAGTTCACTATCGGGATCATTGAAAACAGCGTCACTGTTGCGCCAAAGGTGTAGCTGGTGCCTTTAGTTTGATTGAGGGCAAACTTCATATCCTCAAACGGCACTTTATGGTTATCGAATGGGAAGTCGCAATACTGAATTGCCATCATCCATGCACTGAATAAAAACCATAAAACGGGGGCGGCGGTTTGGCCAACAACAGGCACGATAAATAACACTAGAAACAGTAATGCTCTAGGCAGGTAGTATTTTAATTTAGTCCACTCTCGGCCCATTATTCGCGGCAAATCTTTAATTAAATCTACCGTTGTGCCAGAGTTAAGTGACTTACCGGTTAAGTGCATCTCAACTTTTTCAGCCAGCAGGCCATTAAAGGGCGCAGCTATCCAGTTCATCACTGAGCTAAAGATAAAAGACATCACCACTAATAAGCTAACAACCGCCAGTGGCCACAGGAAAAAATTTAACCATGTGAGGTATTCGGGGATTTGGCCGTTCATCCAAGCAAACATTTCATCTAATTTACCAATGGCAAAATAAATGACCGTTGAGAATAAAACTAAGTTAACCATTAATGGAATGAAGACAAAGGTTCGTAGCCCCGGTTGTTTTATGAGCTTAAACCCATCCATAAAATAATTAACACCACTTTTCATTGGTTTAATTGGCATCGATTACATCCTTGAAAAAACTAGTTATGATGATTGTGGTGATGCATTGAGCGGAAAACAAGCCTTAAAGTGTGTTTAAGTCATAAAAATCGTTACAAAATGCAGCGCGATTGGTAAAGTTGTACTTTATCCGTCTTACGCAGACGAGATGATTATTCATTGACGCTTCTTAATCAATCTCACTGGAACAACTTCACAAGCACAATGCGATTAAAACAAATAAAACTTGCTGGCTTTAAGTCGTTCGTTGACTCCACCAAAATTCCCTTCAACCAACCTTTAACGGCCATTATAGGCCCCAATGGATGTGGTAAATCCAATGTCATTGATGCCGTGCGCTGGGTGCTAGGCGAAAGCTCTGCTAAGCATTTGCGTGGCGACTCGATGATGGATGTGATTTTTAATGGCTCTAGCGCCAGAAAACCCGTGTCAGTTGCCAGCATTGAGTTGAGCTTTGAAAATCTCGATGGTCGATTAGCAGGCCAATATGCCAGTTATCAAGAAATATCGGTAAAAAGACAAGTCAGTCGCGATGGTGACTCAAATTACTTTTTGAATGGTCAAAAGTGTCGCCGTAAAGATATTACCGATTTATTTATGGGCACAGGTTTGGGCCCACGAAGTTATGCCATTATCGAGCAGGGGACGATTTCGCGTCTTATTGAATCTAAACCCCAAGAACTGCGGGTTTTTATTGAAGAAGCAGCAGGCATTTCCCGTTATAAAGAACGCCGCCGTGAAACTGAAAACCGTATTCGCCATACCCGTGAAAACTTGGAGCGATTGGGCGATATTCGCTTAGAGCTCGGTAGCCAAATCGACAAGCTTGAACAACAAGCGCAGGCCGCCAAGCAATATCGTGAGTTTAAGCAACAAGAACGTGACTTACATGCGCAATTGTTGGTGATGCGCTATCAAGAGCTTAAAAACCAAAGCGACAATATTGCTCAAGAGATTTTACAACTTGAAGTTAATTTAGCTGCTGCCAATGCAGATGGTGAAACCACTGAATTAACCCTTACTCAGCTTAAAACCCAAATTGCAGAATTAACCGCTGCTGAGCAACAGCTGGTGGCCGAGTATTATCAAGCAGGCACAGAAATCGCTAAGCTTGAACAACAGCTTAAACATCAACAGCTACAAGATAATCAGCTGGAAAAACAATTAGCAGATCTCATTTCGCAGCAGCAAGTTGCTAGTAATGCGTTGCAAACCTTGATGCTGCAAGAGCAACAATTAACGGCGCAGTTAGCTGAGGGCAAACCTGAACTTGTTGCAGCAGAACAAGCGCTGGGCGTTATTGATGCTCAGCTGCAAGATGTTGAGCAAAAAGCGGCAGACTTACAGCAGCATTTATCGGTGTTATCTGATGGCGCGGCGAATGCCAAAATGGCAGCGGCACTAACCCAGAGCAAATTGCAGCATCAACAACAAATGCTGTCGCAGCAACAAAAGCAGTTAATCGAACTTAGTGCTGAGCAGCAGCGAAATACTGAGTCTGACTCACAAGCTGAATTAACCGCACTTGACCTCAAGTTAACCGCCCTTAAAGAGCAACTTGAATTAGAAGATGAAATCAAACATCAACTCACTGATGAACTTGAAGATAAGCAACAACAGCTAGCTCAGGCAAGTGAAGATTATCAGCAGCAAAAACAGCAGTTATCGTCACTAAGCGCCAGAAGTGAGCTGATTGAGCAATGGCTAACCAGCAATGACGATGATCAGCAAGCTTTATGGCAAACCATTGAGGTAACGCCAGGCTGGGAAAAGGCTGTTGATGTATTACTGCAAGGCATTTTAGCCACCAAAGTGATTGATGCTGGTGGTGCAATTGGCCCATCAGTGAGTGGTTTTATTGCCACAGGTGAGGTGAGCGCGCTGAATCACCAAATTAGCGCTGCGGTTAATTTATCCCCTTGGCTTCACCATGTAAGCTGGTGTGCCAGTGTTGATGAGGCAAAAGCGCAGCTTAAGCAGTTAAGCTCAGATGGCATTTTTGCCACTCAAGATGGTTATTTAGTGGGTCATGGCTTTGTCTTTAAAAAAGCCGACTCTAAGCAATCACAGCTGGCACTTAAAAATGAGTACCAGCAATTACAAATACAAATTAGCCAATTAAATGAGCAATTGTTGAAGTTGCAGCAGCAAGTGAGCTTACAAACTCAGCAAGTTGGCGATGCTCACGCGCAATTGAGTCAATCTCAACTTAAACATCACCAGTTGCAATTAGATTGCAGTAAGCTTGATGCTCAGAGCCACAGTTTGGTGCTGCAGCAACAAGACAGATTACGCCGACAAAAAAGCCTTGATGAACAAGTGGCTCAGCTGCAAGGACAAATTGGCGCAGGTCAACAAGCGATAGAGCGATTAACTGCCGAGCTTGAGTTATCCCAGCAAACGCATCAACAGCAGTTGGCAACCCAGCAGCAAGTAAATCAAGATTGGCAAACTGCCAGTCAGCAGCTACGAGATTATAAAGCTAACCGCAGTCAGCAAGAGCGTGATAGCAATAGTTGCCGGCAAAAAATGCAACAATTGCACACTCAAGTAGCAGTATTACAAGCCAATATTAGCCAGCAAACCCAGCAGAGCGAGTCCACCACAGCGCAAATCAAGCAGCTGCGGGAATCTTCGCAGCAAACTAATGCCAGTTTAGGTGAGCAGCAATTACAACAGCTGCAAACACAATTAAACGCGCAACTCGACATTCAGCAAGCTAAACAACAATTACTGAATTCAAATCGTACACAGCAGGCAGAGTTACAAACTCGGCTCGATAGTGCGGTATTGATTCAAAAACAACAGCTTGGTGCACTGCAAAACTTGACTCAGTCTCTCAGCGGGTTAAAGTTACGTCGTGAAGGATTAAAAGGTCAGGCCGATGGCCAATTTCAGTTACTTGAAGAACAACAGATAAAGATTCAAGATGTGATAGCACATATTCCTGAAACAGCTAAAGTCATTGTATGGCAGCGAAACCTTGATAAAGTAAGAGCCCAAATCAGTCATTTAGGGGCCATTAACCTCGCGGCAATCGAAGAGTTTGAGCAGCAAAGTGAACGTAAGGCTTATTTAGATAATCAAGATAATGATTTAAATAAAGGCTTAGCCACACTTGAAGAGGCCATTCGTAAAATCGATAAGGAAACTCGCACTCGATTTAAAACCACTTATGATGCGGTCAATGCGGACTTATCAAAGTTATTCCCTAAGGTTTTTGGCGGTGGTAAAGCCTATTTAGCCTTAACGGATGATGATTTACTTGAAACGGGTGTGACCATTATGGCGCAACCACCCGGCAAGAAGAATAGTACTATTCACCTTCTTAGTGGTGGAGAAAAAGCCTTAACCGCTTTATCATTAGTATTTGCCATATTTAGACTAAATCCAGCACCATTTTGTATGCTTGATGAAGTTGATGCACCCTTAGATGATGCCAACGTTGAGCGTTTTTGCCGCTTATTAAAAGAGATGTCACAGAGTGTGCAGTTTGTTTATATTAGCCATAATAAAATCACCATGGAAATGGCTGATCAATTAATAGGTGTCACTATGCATGAACCGGGCGTTTCACGTATAGTCGCAGTCGATATCGAAGAAGCGGTGGCACTTGCCGACGCTGAATAAATAGAATAAATAGGATTACAGGGTCACCAATGGAAGATTTTCAACTGGTTTTGTCAATACTAGGCGCAATAGCGATTATCGCAGTATTGGTACATGGGTTTTGGTCTATTCGTAAACAACAACCTAAAACGTTAAAAGACAACCCAATGACGGGGTTTTATAAAGGCCAAGCAGAGCAGCGTGACTCACAGGGGTTTGACGCTGATGGTATTGGTGAAGTGAGACGGGTTAAAGCTGACGAGGTCTCAGTTGAGCCTGTTATGAGACAGTCGAAGGTTAGCCCACATTTAAAGCCTAATGTAAGCAGCAGTCAACTTGATAGTGCAGAGCTAGAAATTACTGCAGCGGGTTCAAAAAAGGGCATTGGCCTACAAAACCAATCAGCAGTGAATGTGCAAGCGCCAAGTTACCATCCGGGTAGAAAAGATCCCGTAATGACTACCGCTGCCAAAGAACCAGAGCATATACCAACCCAGCAAGCGCTGTTTGGTGAAGAGTTTAATGATGACTCTAATGAACCGTTTATTGACGACCCTATTGAAAAAGCCTCAGTAACCAAAGCTGAATCTAATGTGAGCTCTGCGAGTGTTCATTCGCCAGAACATCAAACCTTAGCACAAGAGCCGCTCACTCCTGTTGTCGAAACTGCGCCAAAGGCTGAGCCAGTAGAAGAGCCACTTGGCGAGCCGCAAGATGTATTAGTACTGCATGTGGTTGCCCGTGACGGTGAACAATTACAAGGCGCCGAGCTATTACCTTGTTTGTTATCGCTTAACTTTAAATTCGGCGATATGGATATTTTCCATCGTCATCAAGATAATGCCGGTAATGGAAAAGTGCTATTCTCCATGGCTAACATGTTAAAGCCTGGGGTATTTGACCCTGACAATATGGAACAGTTTGCCACTCAAGGTGTGGTGTTATTTATGACATTGCCTTGCCATGGCGATGCGTTAAGAAATTTCTCAATTATGCTTAATTCAGCCCAGCAACTGGCTGATGACTTAGGCGCTGAAGTGTTAGACGACAAGCGTAACGCCTGGACTGATACTAATAAACAAGCATACTTAAGCCGAATTCGAGCCGTTTCTTAAATTTTATTATATTTTACAATGAGGCCGCACTTGCGGCCTTGTTTGCTTTTTAGATGAGTGATTTTATGCAAGACATTAAAACAGAAATACAGCAAATTAGCAGTGAACTACACCGTCATAATATTCTTTATTATGTGGATGATGCGCCGAGTATTCCTGATGCTGAGTATGACCGTTTAATGCAGCGCCTTATCGCGCTTGAAACGGCTCATCCTGAGTTGATTAGCATTGATTCTCCCACCCAAAGAGTTGGCGGCGCGCCACTGGCCAAGTTTGATCAAATTACCCATTTAAAGCCGATGCTCAGTTTAGATAATGCCTTTGAGCAAGCAGACTTTGAAGCCTTTAATAAACGTATTAGTGATAAAGTAGATACGGTCAGTTACTGCTGTGAGCCAAAGCTTGATGGTCTAGCGGTGAGTATTTTATATCGTAATGGCGTATTAGAGCGCGCAGCAACGCGAGGCGATGGCAGCGTAGGTGAAGACATCACAGATAATGTGCGCACCATTAACTCGATTCCGTTAAAGCTTCGGGGTGATGATTTCCCTGAACTGATGGAGGTGCGTGGGGAAGTGATCATGCCTAAAGCAGCATTTGATGCGCTTAATCAGCGTCAACAGGCCAAAGGCGAGAAGACTTTTGTTAACCCACGTAATGCCGCCGCTGGCAGTATTCGTCAATTAGACAGCAAAATCACCGCCACGCGCGCATTAGGCTTTTACGCTTATGCTCTAGGTGTGGTCGAAGGTGAAAGCTCGCCAATGGCACAGAGTCACTTTGGCCAGCTTACCCAATTAAGACAATGGGGCTTACCTGTTAGTCAAGAAGTTAAAGTCTGTGACAGCTTACCTGAAGTGTTTGCTTACTATAGCGATATTATGACGCGCCGCAGCAGTTTATCTTACGAGATAGACGGAGTGGTAATTAAAGTAAATGATATTGCCAAACAAACAACCTTAGGCTTTGTCGCTAGAGCGCCGCGCTGGGCAATAGCCTATAAGTTTCCCGCGCAAGAAGAGATGACGCTACTTGAAGAGGTTGATTTTCAAGTTGGCCGCACCGGTGCGGTGACGCCGGTTGCGCGTTTAAAACCGGTGTTTGTTGGCGGTGTTACCGTATCAAACGCCACGCTTCACAATGCTGATGAAATTGCGCGTTTAGGCGTAAAAGTCGGCGATACGGTGATTATTCGCCGCGCGGGTGATGTTATCCCGCAAATTGTTGCCATTGTGGCTGAAAAGCGCCCTGATGATGCTAAAGAGATTACCTTCCCGACAGCATGCCCAGTGTGTGACAGTTTAGTCGAGCGGCTTGAAGGTGAAGCGGTAGCACGTTGCAGTGGTGGCTTATTTTGTGAAGCCCAGCGTAAAGAAGCCATTAAACATTTTGCCTCTCGCAAAGCATTAAACATCGATGGCATGGGCGACAAAGTGGTTGAGCAACTGATTGATAAAGAATTAGTACAAAGCCCTGCTGAGCTGTTTACCCTTACAGCATCGATGATCACCATGCTAGAACGTATGGCAATGAAGTCGGCGACTAAGCTGGTTGCCGCCATTGATGATGCCAAAACCACTACCTTATCAAGATTTATTTATGGCTTAGGTATTCGTGAAGTTGGTGAAGCCACCGCAGCCAATTTAGCCAGCCATTATAAAACCCTTGATGCCATTAAAGCGGCCAGCATTGATGAGTTAATTGAAGTGGATGATGTCGGCGTGATTGTTGCCAAACATATAGCGCATTTTTTTGCTCAGCCCCATAACCTTGAAGTGATTGATAAGTTAGTCGCTGCGGGTGTAAATTGGCCTGCTCTTGAAGCCGTTGATGAGTCAGCCTTAAGCCTTAAAGGCCAAACCTGGGTATTAACAGGTACCTTAACTCAGTTAAATCGCAACGATGCTAAAGCGCAGTTACAAGCGCTGGGGGCAAAAGTGGCCGGCAGTGTTTCTAAAAACACCGACTGTTTAGTCGCGGGGGAGGCTGCAGGTTCTAAGTTAACCAAAGCCCAAGACTTAGGCGTGAAAGTGATTGATGAACAAGGCTTATTAGATTTGCTAAGTCACTAATTATTAATTAATAAACACTAATCACTAACAATTAGTCGCTTTAAATAATCTTAAAAAGTAGCTACTGGCAATTTATTAATAGCATAAGTTAAGGCTTACCTAGCTTCGAACTAAGCAAGTAAGCCTTTACCTAATAAACTGGATACCCTGTGAATTTTAGCAATATCACTTGGCTTGATGACAAGGGCCATATAAAACCGCCGATATTTTTGTATTTAATGCTGATCTTTCTCGCCCGTGGTTGGTGTGTCTTTATTGCATCGTTAACCCAATTTAACGATCGCACTGGGCTCGTGAGACTATTTTATCCTGAAAAAAGCGATTTTTTACTGGCATTAGCGAGCGGGGTTGGTGCGGTAATTATTTATGGATTAGTGATTGCGGAGCGAAAACGCAGCCCACAGGTATTAAGGCCGCTATTTAATCAGATTAAGTACATTCTATGGCTACTACTGATTGTTGATGCTTTATTACTTAGCCAACGCCTGGTTCACGATCATTTTGTTTTCAAAGTCAGCTTTGCACTTGATGCATTATTTATCTTTTGGTCAGCTATTTATTTATTAAAATCAAAACGATTGCAGCATTATTTTAAAGATTGGCAAAATGAAGCCGATTATATGGCAGTAGAAGCTGAACTTGCCATGGCGAAAGAACAACAAGATGCTCAACTTTATGAGCCAGATGAACAGTCACAAGCCGCGCAGCATACTCAAAAGGTTGTCGAGTCAGCCAAACATAATCGAGGCGTGTCTAATAAAGTTATTGCAACAGAAATAACCGACTCGATAAAGGTGAATAAGTAAAACATGTTAAGTCATAGTAGCTGACAGAAATAAAAACCAATACCAGCGGCTGCTATGGCGGTTAAAAAGGATCTTATCTTGGCTAAAGTAGTGGCTAAAACTGAGCCTATCAATATACCGTTATCACAACTGGTGGTCGGTATGACGGTAAAACTGCCGTTATCGTGGTTTAATAATCCGTTTTTTCGTAATAAAGTACTGATTAGCTCCCAAGCAGAAATTGAACTGATTAATAGCTTAGGCATTAACTATGTGACTGTGATTGACGGTCAGCATTTATTTGTTGAGCCCGTTATCAGTCAACCTGTGGTTGCTGCGGAAGTGGCCCCCGCGTTTGATATTAACGCCATAATCAAAAAGTCAGTAAATACAAGTCGAGTTCGCTTCAGTAAAGCCTGCAGTAATCTTCGCCCCGCATATAGTAAAGTCATTAGTGATCCGCCGGTATCACATCGAGAAGCAGTGACAGTCGTGGAGTTACTATTAACCCATTTACATGAAACCAAACAGCCACAAATTGGATTAGTTAACTGTGCTGATAAAGAAATAAACATGGCTCAGCATGGGATCTCGGTTGCTGTGTTATCCATTTTAATGGGGCACAGCCTTGAGTTAGCCCCTGCTCAAATGCGAGATCTTGCGTTAGGCTGTGTGTTTCATGATATTGGCAAATTAAAAATACCTGATGCCATACGTCGCAAACGCATTGATTTAACTAGTCACGAGCGAAACTATATAAAGACCCATCCCAATATCGGCTATGAAATGCTAGATAGAAGTGGTTTATTCCCTAAAGCCATGTTGGATATTGTGCTACATCATCATGAGTATATCGATGGTAGTGGTTACCCCAATAAACTCACCAAAAATCACATTCCTTTATTGACCCAAATCGTGATTCTAGCGAATGACTATACGGTATTGTTAGAAAGCACAGGCTCAGCACAATTGGCATTAGGCACCTTATTTAAAAGCCGTGCTGATAAACATGATAAAGCCTTGATTAGCATACTAGTGAAAACGTTAGGCGTTTTTCCTCCGGGCTCCATTGTTAAATTGTCCGATGGTAGTATCGCCAAGGTAATGATGACATCAACCGCATCTAAGCAGCCCCATGTAGTTAGTTGTTCAGCTCATGGTACTCAGGCCAGTTTTAGATGCTTAATTGATGAAGGGGTAACGATTGTTGAGACGGTAAAACTAGAAGACTTATCAAAAAAACTAGCTAACTTGCTAGAAGTTCACGCCCCTGTATGTTTTTATGTTTGCCATATTAATGATTAATTTTAGCGTTTTTTAACCCGTAGGATTTTCATGAACTGTATTGCAATTATCGGCTGTGGTTGGTTTGGCCTGCCATTAGCGACAAGATTAGTTAAACAAGGTTATCAGGTTAGCGGCACTAAGCGAACCCAAGCCGGTTGTGAGCAGTTATCCTCACTGGGTATTGATGCTTATAAGCTAGATTTAAGTGAGCAAAATATTGAAGCAACACAGCTTGAAGGCTTACTTGAAGCCGATGCGTTAATCATTAATATTCCGCCGGGCCTGCGCCGAGGTGAAAGTCATTATCTTGAGCATATTCAAACCTTGGTCAACTTGATTGCACCGCGCCAATATCAGCGGGTGATTTTTATCAGTACCACAGGGGTTTATCCTGCTAAAAATCGCATAATGACCGAAGCGGATGCTGCGGCATATGATGATAAAAGTGCAATATTATTGGCTGCGGAGTCGTTAATTGCTGCAATGGATAATGCTTGTATCGTGCGCTTTGCAGGCTTAATTGGCCCTAAGCGCCATCCGGGTAAGTTTTTTGCTGGTAAAACCGATGTTAGCGGCGCAAATGTCGCGGTTAATTTGGTTCATCTTGATGATTGCATTCAGGCAATAGAGGCCATATTGGCGGCGACGAGCTCAGGGAAAAATGTGTCGAGCTATTACAATTTAACTGCGCCGAGTCATCCTACTCGCGTTGAGTTTTACCAAGCAGCGACTGCTGACTTGGGCTTAGCAGCGCCGCAATTTAATCAAACCCAATTAGCCAGTAAAGTAATAAATGGTAATTTGATTTGCCAACAGCTTAATTTCAACTATATTCATCCCGATCCGCTAAAAATGCTAGCAGCTTGTTAATTGATAACTCGTTAGCGGCGAGATGGTTGGTATTAAGCAGTGATCAGGTATAATGCAACCCATATTTATGATTAAAGGCCAAAATTGAATGAGCAGCCAAGTTGCACAATTCGCACTTTTGAGTGGCGATGAGTTTGTTGAGTTATATAAAGTATTAAAAGTACAAGGTTTAGTCGATGGTGGCGGTGCAGCTAAGCATGTCATCTCTGAAGGCTTAGTCACAGTAAACAACGAAGTTGACACACGTAAGCGTAAAAAGTGTGTCGTTGGTGATGTCATTGAATTTAATGGCGATAAAATTCAAATTGTTGCCACAGCATAAGGATACAAGCATGCAATTCCCTGATGATGACAATGGTAAAATGTTAGCCGCAATGGCTGAGTCTGGTATTGACTTAACTGTAGCACTTGATGTTGATTTCTTTTTGATTTTTGATGATCAACGCGATGCAGAATCAGCATTAGAAGCACTCGCAGCAATGGGCTCAAATGGTGAGTTAGAGCTTAACTTTAGCGAAGAAATCGAAAAGTGGGAGCTGATTGTTTGTTTAAACATGGTGCCAACTTATGATGACTTGGTGGCTAAAGAACTTGAGTTAAACACCTTTGCCCAAGAGTTTGACGGCATGACAGATGGATGGGGCGTAATGCAACATCAAGAAGGTGATGACGAGTTTGCTGATGATGAGCATCAATGTGACGACAACTGCTCACACACCCACTAGTTAGCCTGTTAAAATATTGAAAACAAAAACCACCAATTAGGTGGTTTTTTTGTGTCTTTATATTATAGGATGGAGCCATATGCAGTTAAGGGAAGTTAATATCCCGCAGTATTTATGGAGTCGCATTTTAAATGGCAAGACACATTAGCTTTGGTACCCCAGTCAATGATGCCGAACGTTGGGCATTTTCTCTTTTATCTGACGAACTTCCTGAAGATTATCTCCTTTTAACCAATGTAGAAATTCCTACTCAAACTGGCCAAGCAATGGAGGTTGACGCCTTAGTTGTCGGTGAGTTTGGTGTGTATGTGGTTGACGTAAAAGGCTACATTGGTCGCTTAAACGCTGGTTTACATGCTTGGTCACTGGATGGTCGTCATGTGGACAATAGTTTATCAAAAGCCAATTATGTCGCCCGAGTATTAGCGGGTAAATTAAAGAACAAAATTCCTGTGGGCGTTTATGCTCCTTGGTGTCAGGGCATGGTGTTTGTTACAGGGCGTAAAGGAGAAGAAATTCTGGTTGAAAAAGATACCGGTAAACTGAGTATTTATACCCCTGCAAAAATCATCGCCGCGTTAACCAAAGAGTGGGGCTTAACGGCGCCGCATATTCATCCTGTGACCGACACTCAAAAAGAAATGGTATTAGACACCATAGGCCAGGTGGCACTGGTTGAGCAACGTAACAACAAAATTCAAGATTTCATTAAGCTCAAATGTTTATTCCTGCAGCAAGGCTTGGAAGTTTGGCAATCAGAATATAATCCGGGTGGCTGGACCGCGCCATGGCTGTTGAAAATACTGGTGACCAGTGAGTTTGACGACAGTATTGATGCCAATTATCACGAGCAAAAATTGCGTGATGAATTTAAACGGATTCAGTCACTTTCAGGTTGTAGCTGCGTGCCTTTTTGCGCGCCACTTATTCAAGATGGTGAACAGGTGGTCTTGCCCATCAGAATGCCCCGTGGTGTGCCACTGAATATTTTTGATATTGGACAGCAAACCACTTATCAGCTGTTAGAAATTCTGCGCCGCAGTGTCACCGGCTTACAGCAAATCCATCGCCGCGGTTACACCATAGGTGGCTGGGAAGATAATTGTATATTTATCTCAGATGACGCTGACGTTGAATTTATTGATATTAAAGATTCACTTAATACCAGTGAAGATATACAAGCTTATGCCACGGCCTTTTTAGAATTAGCTGAAAAAACCGTACAACCACGTATTTACCAATGGTATCGCGCTGCAGCCAAAGGCAGCACCATTGACCTTGACGCGATTCGTTGTGATTTATCTGCAGTTATCGATTTAGGTGTGTGTGACACTTTACCGCACAAAATCGTTATCGAGCAGGGCGCGGTGGTTGATCATCATTACCGCCTCGATCACTTTATTTCAGCAACGCCTCGCAGCCAGCTATGGCGGGCATTGCATTTACAAGGGAACTTCCCATGCTGCGTCAGTGTTTATCAAGATGTGGATAACCAATGGCACACCCTGAGTAACATGTATCGCAGCCTGGCTAAAATTTATCATCCACATGTTGAGCGTGTGCTGGCATTTGGGCAATTGCCACAGTCGGATGATTTATTCATTGCCAGAGATTGGGTACAAGGGGTCGCGCTAGATGAAGTGGCCACAATACAAGTGGGTCAACCCAGGTTGTGGTTTATTCAACTATTAACAGCACTACAATACTTGCACAGTTTAGATATTCACCATGGGGCCATTTGTCCTAAAAATATCATTTGCCGAGACGGTAAGGCTACCTTAGTAAACTTTGGTATAGGTTCTGATATAGCTGCCAGCCATTACGCTGCGCAATATGCCGATCCGACTATGTGGTCTGTAGAAGGCGATGCTGAAAAAGATTTATATGGCTTGGTCGCAAGTGTTGTCGATGCGATTTCTCCAGAGTCGATTAAACAAGGCAGTGGCGCAGATGCCATGATTAACGCCTTAATGAGCTTTGATAAGCAGTGGCTTGGCGAAGGCTTTTTTGAGGCTTGCTTAAGTATTTTGAAATTTGAATTTCGTATCGTTCCTAACCGCAGTTATGCCGAGCAGTTAGGGCTCGATGAAGTTGAGTATCAAAACTCTGGCTTGTAGTTATCTTGATTTATAGCCCTTCAGGCTTATGTTAAGGATGTTTGCCCCAAAAGCCGGTACAAGCCGTATTGGCTTATATGATTCGAGGATAATGTAAGAGGGAACCCATGATTATTAAACGCATTACTGCTGAACGACTTGATGATGTTTTGCCTCTGTTTAGCCAATATATGCATTTTTACGGGGTTGAGCAAGCCGTGACTGAGTATGCTACCTATTTGCTGGAACGGTTAAATAATCAAGAAGCGTTTATTTTTGGGGCTTACACTGAAGCGGATAAAGCGATTGGTTTCGTGCTTAATTATCAAAGTTTTTCATCCACAGAGCTAGGTAAAGTATTAGTGTTAAATGATCTATTTGTTGAGCCTGACTATCGAAATCAAGGCGCCGCTAATTTACTTATCCGATGCTCTATTGAATTGGCTCGCGGTATTCAAGCCGTAAGGGTTGAGTTAAGCACCGCGAAAGTGAATTTTCCTGCTCAATCTGTCTATGAGAAAATTGGCTTTGTAAAAGATAGCCGCTTTTTTTCGTATAGCTTGTCGGTTAAAGATCATCCTTTGCTAAATGAATAGGCACAAGTGATGTGTAGCTTAGCGTGACTTTATAATTTTCTTGTTGGTTACTTTAACTAGAACGGCACTTCTTGGCTGATAAACTCGAAAAATACAGCGCCCCTATAAAGCCCATCAGTTTTTAGGCATGACACCACTAAAGGCCTTTATGAGTAATGATGTGATTAAAAAACGAATATCGATAGCGATGTTGGCCAATATAAAGCCCATTTAAGCGGCCTATTTGAAGGGTGAATCATCGCCAGTATTCTTATACTACACTTGAGTCATGCAAATTAGCTTGTGGTAGGGTCATATCCTTCATATGGGATTTATTCAATTGCTGTAAGTTGATTAAAATAGCTATAACTTACGATATTGAGGTAACACCTGATGAGCTCTTTTAAAAAAACACTACTCGTTTCAACTTTGAGCATCGCCGCGCTGACAGGTATGGCGCATGCAAGTGATCTATCATGCACTGTTGCTGGTGGTGATGATATCACCATGGCTAATATTGATATTTTACGTTCAAATGAACCTGTGGTTAACATTGATGGCTATAAATCGCCGATCTTAAGTAATATTTATCGCATCGATGCAGTTGATGGCCAGGACATCAGCGAAACACCCACTTACCTTTTATACAATCATTACCCGCTAGCTGATCATAAGTTATATGCCAAGGTTCAAGTGCACGGTGAAGAGGCCGTTACTGGTTACTGCATTGTGACGGGTGAAATCTAAGCTCGCGTTATTGCATCGTATAATCGCATAACGACTAATACTCAGTAAGGCGGATGTGCCTTACTGAGTTTTTATTTTACTTTTTTAACGCCCCTATTGAGCATTCCTGCTGCTAAAGGATCTTTTTTGCTAAGCTAGTTTTACTATTAATAGCCCGTCACCCATCACCCATCACGCATCACGATTTTATCATTTCTCTAAGCGGCATTTAAAACCACTTATGGTTATTACAGATCACGAAACGCTAATTAACTTTGTCTTATTACAAGTTTATCCTGGGCCAGCTAGATCTATGTCACATTATTTAAACGCTAATAAACATTCAGTTTGAGAGTACTAAATGGCGAATTCCGTCAATTTGAAACTTAATAACCACAATACATCTAGTGTTACTATTGTCGCGCGTCACAACAGTGGCTGGTAATGGGATTCATCTCACGCCGCGCAGGCTTGACTATGTAATCAAGCAACCAAAAACAATGCTTTATCTTACCTATTACTCTGTTTACATTGTTGTCATTAAAAAATAAGGGAGAACGCTTTAATGGAAAACTGCCCAACAAAGTCGACGACAACCAAAAACAATAAAACTGACTTCATCATCTTGTTTGGCAACATTGCCTTGTTTGCCTTGCTATATCATTTATTACCCTTTGAACAAGGGGTCAATACCGGTCTATCGCTACTTATTTTTGCAGCTATTCTATGGTTAACCGAAGCGATTCATATCAGTATTACCGCCATTTTAATTCCGATATTAGCGGTGTTTTTGGGGGTGTTTGATACTTCCACCGCCATGAGTAATTTTGCTAACCCGATTATCTTCTTATTCTTTGGTGGTTTTGTGTTGGCGGCGGCGCTAAATCATCAGGGCATTGACCGCTTAATTGCGCAAAAGGTGTTGCTGCTGTCTCAAGGTAAGTTGAGTATTGCTTGTATGTTACTGTTTTTAGTGACCGCAGTGCTGTCGATGTGGATCAGTAATACGGCAACAGCCGCAATGATGCTGCCACTAGCCTTGGGTATTTTGCATCAACTGGATTTTAAACAGTACCGTAAAACCTATTTGTTCGTGCTACTGGGAATCGCGTATTCTGCCAACATTGGTGGAATTGGTACCCTAGTGGGCAGTCCGCCTAATGCCATTGCTGCGGCACAAGTGGGCTTAAGCTTTAGTGATTGGCTCGAGTTTGGTTTAATCACTGTGGCTATTATGTTACCAAGCATGTTAATCGCGCTTTATCTATTTTTAAAACCTGATTTATCGACTGTGTGTGAGATAAAAACAGAAAATGTAAAAATGACCGTTAGTGCAAAATTAACCCTGATTATATTTTTAGCTACAGTTTGTGGTTGGATATTCAGTAAACCATTAGCCCAAGCACTTGGTGGGATCAGTAAGTTTGATACCATTGTTGCTTTAGGTGCGGTAGTTGTGCTTGCCAGCCTTAAATTAGTGGACTGGAAAAAAATCGAATCGACCACGGACTGGGGAGTACTTATCCTGTTCGGCGGTGGCCTCACGTTAAGTGCAGTGTTAAAAGCCACAGGCACCAGTGTGTTTTTAGCCCACTTTGTGACAGATATTTTTGGCGATGCCCACATGGCGCTATTTATGATTGCAGTGATTACCTTTGTGGTGTTATTAACTGAGTTTGCCAGTAACACGGCTAGTGCAGCATTGCTGGTGCCAGTTTTTGCTGCAATTGCTGAGCCCTTAGGTTTATCGCCAGTGATGATTTCAGTAGTGATTGGTATTGCAGCTTCTTGCGCCTTTATGTTGCCTGTCGCCACCCCGCCTAATGCCATTGTCTTTGGCTCAGGTTATATCAAGCAATCTGAAATGATGCGTGCAGGTATGATTATTAACTTCATAAGTATGTTGGTGCTGTTTTTAATCACCAACTTGTTCTGGGGCTTTTAATTGCACTGTTAATCACAGTTAAAAAGCGCAATCACTTTACTCACTAATAAAAAGGTAACTTAGGTTACCTTTTTGCGTTTTTTAGCCGATATCTGTCAACAATTATTAAATGTTCACAGGCTCTGTGTTATTAAAAATAGCGACGTAAACGTTTGGATAAACTAAGGCACAATCTAATGCAGATAGCTTTTGAATTTTGCCATTAAAGCAGGTCTAATAGCGTATTATTTTGATTTATAGACCTATCTAATGTTCGAGTTAACCCTACAAATTGCTGTTATATTATTTTTCGTCGCCATATTGGCGGGTTTTATTGATGCCATTGCCGGTGGTGGCGGTTTACTCACTATTCCTGCATTGATGTGGGCGGGTTTACCGCCAGCTGCGGCTTTAGGTACTAATAAGCTGCAAGCTTGTGGCGGCAGCTTTTTTGCTAGCTTGTACTTTATTCGCAAAGGCATGGTTGACTTAAAACAAGCACGCTTATCCATTGTGTGCGCGTTTATTGGCGCTGCAGTGGGCACCATTATTGTACAAATGATTGATGTCACCGTATTAGAACTGGTATTACCATTTCTTATCCTCGCCATTGGCTGTTATTTTTTGTTTTCTAAAAAAATCTCAGAAGAAGATAAACAACAAGTGCTGACACCTGCCATGTTTGCTTTTACTGCCGCTCTTGGGGTGGGGTTTTATGATGGATTTTTTGGACCCGGAACCGGCAGTTTCTTTGCTTTAGCCTTTGTGTCACTGGCAGGTTACGGACTGGCTAAAGCCACCGCCCATGCCAAAGTGCTTAACTTTGCTACTAATGTGTCATCGTTAATCTTTTTTATGATTGGCGGCCAAGTGGCGGTTTTATTAGGGCTTATTATGTTAGTCGGGCAAGCTATCGGCGCAACTTTTGGCTCACGCTTAGTGATGACCAAAGGGGTAAAAATTATTAAACCGCTGGTGATCACCATGGCATTTTTAATGAGCTTTAAATTATTGTGGGCGCAGTACGGGTAAGTGACTTATATCTCCAGACTAATTAAGCGTTTTATGACAGATTTCAATAACAACACATCGAACAGAAAAGGTTTTCATGCGCATTATTCACACATCTGATTGGCACCTTGGTCAAAACTTTTACGGTAAAAGTCGCGCTGTTGAGCACAAGGCATTTTTGCAGTGGTTGTTAGCACAAATTAGCCAGCATCAGGTTGATGCACTGATTGTCGCTGGCGATATTTTTGATACTGGCACGCCGCCAAGTTATGCCCGCAGTTTGTACAATCAATTTATTGTCGATATTCAAGCAACAAATTGTAAGCTTATCGTTCTTGGTGGTAATCACGACTCTGTTGCTACCTTAGGTGAGTCAAAGCAGTTGCTGGCGTGCTTAAATGCCACGGTTATCCCAGGTGCGCTTGATAACGCAGCTGAGCATGTGTTGTTAGTGGCTGATAGTCATGATCACCCCTGCGCGATTGTATGTGCGCTACCGTATTTACGCCCTAGAGATATAGTATTAAGTGAGTCGGGTGAGTCCAGTGAAGATAAACAGCGCAAGTTAGCTAATGAAATCGCCGATTTATATCAGCGCTGTTTTGCTCATGCCCAAGCAATTAATAACCAGCAAACTACGCCATTACCCATTATTGCCACAGGGCATTTAACCACAGTGGGTGCCAGCACCAGTGAGTCGGTGCGAGACATTTATATTGGTAGCCTTGATGCATTTAATGCCAACTTGTTTCCTGCAGCGGATTACATTGCACTAGGCCATATTCATCGACCGCAAAAAATCGCCAAAACAGAGCATATTCGCTATAGCGGCTCGCCAATCAGTTTAAGTTTTGATGAACTTAACAGTCAAAAAAGTGTGTATTTGGTTGAGTTTGATAAGGCTAAATTAGCCGAGGTCAGTGCCCTTGAAGTGCCCAAGTTTCAAGCCATGGCAAGTGTAAAAGGCAGCTTGGCCGAAATCGCATCCCAGCTTGAAACCTTAGTTGAGCAAGGCAGCGATCAAGTCACTTGGCTGAGTATCGAAGTGGCCGAGCAAGACTTTTTAACCGACTTACAAAGCCGAATAGCCGAATTGACCGACGCCTTACCTGTAGAAGTACTGCAACTTAAGCGTGCTCGTAGCCAGCGCCAACAGCAAATTCAGCAAATGGATAATGAAACCTTAACTGAATTAAGCGTCACAGAAGTGTTTGAGCGCCGTTTAGCCCAAGAAGACTTTTCAGAACCCGAGCAGCAACAGCGACTTGAACGGGTAAAACAACAGTTTGATATTATCCTTGATGAAATGAATGAGCAGCTTAATGGCACAGCGCAACATGTTGAGGAGGCAAAATAATGAAAATCCTTAGCCTGCGTTTTAAAAATATTAACTCATTAAAAAATGAGTGGAAAATTGATTTTACCCAGTCGCCATTTAAAGAAAACGGCCTGTTTGCCATTATTGGCCCTACAGGCTCGGGTAAAACAACCATTTTAGATGCTATCTGCTTAGCGCTGTATCATCAGACCCCGCGCTTAGGGGTAATTTCAAAAACCACCAATGAGCTCATGACTCGTGGCACCAGCGATTGTCTGGCCGAGGTTGAGTTTGAAGTGAAAGGTAAGGCGTATCGCGCCTTTTGGAGCCAACGACGCTCCCGTGGTCAAGTTGATGGCAATTTACAAGATGCCCAAGTTGAGTTAGCGCAACTTGAAGATGGTAAAATTCTTGCCAGCCAAATTAAGCATAAAACCGAATTAACCGAAGCCATTACCGGATTAGATTTCGCGCGATTTACTAAATCGATGATGTTATCCCAAGGTCAGTTTGCCGCCTTTTTAAATGCCAAAGCTAATGAACGGGCTGAGTTACTTGAAGAGCTTACCGGCACAGAAATATACGGGCTTATCTCGGAGCAAGTACATCAAAAATTTAGCCAATCAAAGCAGGAGCTTGCCTTGCTTGAAGCTAAATCAAACAGCGTTGAATTACTAGATGATGACAGTATTAGCCTTAAACAAATAGAGCAAACTCAGTTAATTGAGCAAGCCGATTTATGCCAGCAACAACTGCAGCAACTGCAGCTGCAAGTCACGTGGGCTAAGCAGCTTGAGCAAGCAACTGAGCGACATCTTGCCAGTGAGCAACAATTACAACTAGCGCAGACTGAACTTAAAGCCCAGCAAGCCAGTTTAGCTAAGTTAGCTGCCAGTGAGCCAGCTGAAAGCTTAATTCCGTTATTTGAAGGCATGAGCAAACTTGAAAACAGCCATGCACAGTTGCAAAAGCAGTTACAGCAGCGCAATACTGAGCTTGAACAGGCCAGCGCACAATTAAGTCAAATCGCCACTGAGCAACAGTTGCAGTCTCAGCACTTTAGTTTAGCTAAGCAGCAACATACGGATTTAGTGACGCTAATTGATACTCAGGTGCAGCCACTTGATAATCAAATTGAGCAAGTGAGCTTTAAACATGCTCAGCAGTTACAGTCTCAGCAGCAACAAACCCAGCTGCTAGAGCAATTACAGCAAAAGCAGCAGGCCATCGGCGGACAAATTCAAACCGTTACGGCATTACAAGCCCAGCAGCAGCAAGTCATCAACCAATATCCCCAGGGCAAGTTGATCCAAACTCGCCTTGGTGTGTGGCAGCAGCAATATGCTAACTACGCCGAGCAAGTGACTCAGCAAACTAAGTTGACGCAACAAATTGCCCGTTTTCAGCAACAGCAAATTCAGCTCCAACAGCAGCAAAGCACACTGACAGCGCAAGTAACCAGTGAGCAACAGTTACTTGGACAATATCAACTCAGCCGCCAACAAGCCCAGCTGCAATTACAGACCTTGTTAGCCGGTGATGAAGAAGCACTCATTGAGCAGCAATATAATGACATAGTGACTCAGCAGCCAAAGCGCAGTCAGCTTGAACACTTGTCGACCCGTTACAGTGAATTGCAATTAGATCTTAATCAACATCGCCAGCAAAACGCGCAAACCCAACACGATATTGAGTTAAAGCAAGCTGAGTTAACCCAAATACGAGCCTTGTGGACAGATAAAAATCAGCAATTAAAAGACTTAACAAGCTTGCTAAAACAAGAGCAACATATTGCTGATTTAACCCAGCATCGGGCTAAGTTAGTAGAAGGTGAGCCATGCGCCTTATGTGGCTCGTTGGATCACCCTTTAGTGAGTGAATATCAAGCGGTTGATTTGTCGCAAACAGAGCTGCGCCATCAACAAACTAGCGCGCAATTAGATAAGATTAAAACCCAAGGCGAGCAAGCTAAATTGGCATTGCAAACCTTGCAGTTACAATATGAGTCAGCCTCACAAGCGGTGGCTAAGCTAACGGCGCAGAGTCAGCAATTACAACAGGACTGGCAGCAAAATTGTCAGCAACTTGGAATTGCATTTGCTATTGATGATAGCCAGCTGAGTGATTATGTAGCGCAAATGGCGCAGTTGCAGCAAAACTTATCCCAGCGATTAGCCGATATCAGGCAGGCTAAAACTCACCTGCAACAACAAAACGATCAGTACCAGCAAGCGAATAACGCCGCTGAGCAACAACAGCACCAATTAAGCTTATTAGCCCAAGAGCATACAAGCTGCAACAATGGCTTACAGGACGCTGAGCTGCAGCTTATTGAGGTGAATAAAACCCTTAATAACCTAGTGACTGAATTAAGCGATTCAATTGCGCAAACCGCAGAGTCTATGCCAGATATGGCTGGGTTTAAAGCGTGGTTAAGCGCCCTTGAACAACAAATAATGCAGTGGCAGCAAGCAAGCGATCAGCAACTTGAAGCACAGCAGCAATTACAATTATTGCAGCAGCAACAGCAAACCCAGGCGAGTCAACTAGAAGAGGCGTTGCAGCAATCACAGTCGCAGCAAGCGCAATTAACTGAAGTTGCAGCGGAGTTAGCCAAGTTGACGAGCCAAAGGCTGCAGCTATTTGCCGATAAGCAAACATTAACTGAAAAGCAGGCTAGCCACGCCATGCTTGAGCAAGCAGAAAGCCAGTTAACAGCGCTACAAAGCCAATTGAATCAATATCAGCAGCAGCAAGATAATGTTAAGGCGCATATTGAAGCCGTTAATAAACAAATTGCAGTGGCATTGACTGAGTTAACCGCGGCAACCGAGCAGTGGCAGCAGCAATTAAGCCAAAGCCCATTTGCTAGCCAAGCGGAATTTGAGCAAGCCATTATTCCTCAGGCTGAGCGTGAGCAGTTAATTAACTTGCAGCAGCAACTTAATGAGCAGCAGTTAAAAGCGCGCACCTTGGTAGAACAAGCCAAGCAGCAATTAACAGCGTTAATGACCCAAGCAGAGCAATTTGATTATGAGCAGCTAACGACTGAAAAGCAGCAACAAGGCTCAGACAAAGTCTTACTTCAAGGGGCTGATCTAGATTCAGAGCTAAAGTCACAGCAAGAATCTGCACAAGGCTATTTAGCAAAGGTCAGTTTGCAGCATCAACAAGTCGAGACCCAGTTAGGTGAGATAAAACAAACCTTATGGCAAGTGAACCATTTACTGGATGACGATAAACAAAAGCGCCTAAGTCAGCAGCAAATGCTGTTAGAGCTTAACCAAGCCAAACAAGCTTATGATGATATCGCCTATTTACACTCACTCATCGGTTCGCAAAAAGGCGATAAATTCAGAAAGTTTGCCCAAGGGCTGACATTAGATCATCTGGTTACTTTGGCTAATCGGCAGCTGGATAGGCTTCAAGGACGCTATTTGCTTGAGCGCAAACAATCGGTAGATCTAGAGCTGCAAGTATTGGATACCTGGCAAGGCGATGCAATTCGAGATACTCGCACCTTATCAGGTGGTGAAAGCTTTTTAGTCAGTTTGGCATTAGCGTTAGCGTTATCGGATTTAGTCAGTCATAAAACCAGTATCGACTCGTTATTTTTGGATGAGGGCTTTGGCACCTTAGACAGTCAAACCTTAGATACCGCCCTTGATGCGCTAGATAACCTTAATGCTTCAGGCAAAATGATTGGTGTGATCAGCCACATTGAAGCGATGAAAGAGCGCATTGGGGTGCAAATTAAAGTGCATAAAATGAATGGACTTGGAGTCAGTAAGTTGCAGAGTGAATATAAAGTTAATAGCGATGTCGAATTGGCTTAAGTTTGTCTCTAAAGCTTATCGCTCAGACTCGCGGCTAGGCTAACAACTAAACCGTCACTTGAGGTTAATGCAGCCGCATTAGCCTCATTATTTGCTTTGGGGTAGGGTTATTTTTAGGTCAATAAATTCTAATGATAAATCAACCATGCTGAGTAAAAAGCTGCCATTGTTGCAGCGCTTTTAGGTTAATTAAGCGAGTAATAGATGTAAATTAAAAACATCATGACTGATAACAGTCTTTTCCCATCTCAGTTACTTTCAATTGCCTAGTTCAAAGTTATGCAGGCGTGGTGAGTTTTTATATTTGTATTTGCAGTCTTTTTTGATATAACTCCCCCTTGGTATATAGTACTTAAGCACTCATTAAACTAGTGCTTAAGTATACATTCTTTTATACGTATATTAATACGTGCAGTAGGGCGGACACGAGATTGCTTTCAGCTCAAATGGATAAGCTACAAACGCTGGTTGGTAAAGCGCAAAACTTACCCACATTACATCGGAAATTATTGCTAGCAAGCGTGTTTATTGTCGCGGCGGCATTACTGTGGCCAACCCCGCAAGAATTTGCCTCACAGCGGATCCCTGTTGCCCTTGATATCGAAGCCTTGATCCCACAGGTAGCCAATCATACTCCGGTTGAAATTAGTGAGCCGGTTGCGCCGACATTTGAACGTATTATTGAGCAAGGTGACACCTTAAGTCAGTTATTTGAAATAGCTGGTATTGGTCAACAGACCATGTACAAAGTGCTTGAAGCTGATTTAAATGTACTGGCATTAGATACATTATCGCCGGGTAATCGTATTCGATTTTGGCAAGACGAACAGCAAAAACTAACCAAACTAGAGTTGTATTTTAATCCAGCTTACCAAGTGGTATTTAGCCGTTTTGACGATGGCAGTTACGAGGTTAATGAGGTCAATATAGAAGGCATTTGGCAAAACCGCATTATTAGTGGGGATATCAATGGCTCATTTTATTTATCGGCCCAGCGCTCAGGTTTAACTGCAGCGCAAATACAAACCATAGAAACGCTACTTTCAAGCAAGCTAAATTTCTCCCGTGATTTGCGTGCAGGTGATCAATTTTCAGTATTAATGAATGATCAATTTATTGAAGGCGTATCCACCGGAGCCAGTAAATTAGAAGCAGTGCGTATTGAAACCAGAGGTAGAAATATTAGCGCCTTTCAAAATGTGGATGGTAATTTTTATGATGACAAAGGCCAAGGTCTAGCCAGTGCCTTTCAGCGAATACCGCTGGAAAGGCAGTATCGCTTATCTTCACATTTCAATCCGACCCGTAAGCACCCTGTTACTGGTAGAACCTCGCCACATAACGGTACTGACTTTGCCACTCCTACTGGCACCAGAGTGGTAGCGCCGGGGGATGGTGTGGTGTCAATGGTCACTAATCATCGCTTTGCAGGCAAGTATATTGTGATTGAACACGACAATAATGTTAGAACCCGCTATTTGCATATGTCGAAGTTCTTGGTCAGAAAAGGCCAGCGGGTTAAACGCGGGCAGGTGATTGGCTTATCAGGCAGCACAGGTCGGGTGACGGGACCACATTTACATTATGAGTTTCATGTTAATGGTCGCCCAGTTAACCCAATGAAGGTGAGTATCATTGAAGCCTCGGTATTGCCTAAAAAGCAAATGAACGCCTTTAAGCAACTGGTGAAAACCAAACAAATGATGATGGATTTAGGTTAACCCATTTAATCTTTTTATCGTTAAATTAAAACCACTTTTTAATTCGTTTGAAAGTGGTTTTTTATTTGCGCCATTTGGTTTCTGAGTGATTTGATTTACCAAGGTTACATTGATCGCATAACACTTGTAGGTTATCGATATCGAGCGCAAGTTCAGGATATTTGGAGCGAGGTTTGATGTGGTCAACGTGCATGACTGCGCCATGTTGTGGGCTAGTGCCGCAGCACTGACAAACTGAGCCGTACTTTTCAAAAGCGTTTAGACGCAGGCTTAACCATTTTTGAGATGAATAAAAAGATACCGATTTGGGTTCTTCAAATGGGATTAACTCCCAATCATTAAATTCGCATGGCGCCAGATCTGGTCCCATCAAACCCACCGAAAACCCTTTAAGTTGATTATCCTTAAGCCAATTACGAATGGCTTTCATGGCTGCTTTTTCGGTTTTGTATTTTCGAGTGCGACGATTGTCGCCCCTAAAGCTTGCTACATACATTAATACCCTCCTAAGAAAATAGGTTTATGAATATCTTAAGCTTAATAAGGGGCTTTTCCTAGCTCAATACAGGTCAGTAATAAGCGTAAGTCGAATTCCAGCTGGTGGTAATCGCTGGTCATATATTCGCACAGTTGATAAAAAGCTTTGTTGTGATCTTTTTCTTTAAGGTGGGCTAATTCGTGCACCACCACCATTCTCAGTAATGGCTCAGGCACATGGCGTAGTCGTGATGAAATTCGAATTTCATTCTTAGCTTTGACCTTACTGCCTTGTACGCGATTGGCGTAGGTATGTAGGCCTAAGGCTTGATGACTGAGGGTGATTTTGTCGTCAAAAACCACTTTAGAAAGCGGCGCAGACTGTTTTAAGAATTGCTGTTTAAACACCATGGTGTAGTCATAAAGCGCTTTATCAGTGCGTATATCGTGCACACTTGGGTAACGCTTTAATAGCACGGCAGCTAAGCTGTCATTGGCAATATAGCCTTTTACCTGTTCGATGGTTTGGGCTGAATAACCGGCAATGTATTTAAGCTGGGCTGTTTGCTGTTTTTTGGCCTTTACCTCATCACTGGTTACCAGGCTTGCTAGGGCTTGCTTAGCCGCCAGTTTAGTCGCTGTAGCTTGATTAACCGCTTTTACCGTCATTTGCGGCGGCGCACTTGGTCTGACTTTTTTTGATGTAACAGGAGTGGAAAATGAGGCGGATTTTCTTGAATTCATAGGGATATTTATTGCTTACTTTAAGCTTATCAGTAAGCTGCTTTTACCCACAAACAGGCCATAAAGCAGCTTACTCACAAGAAAATCTAATTCAAACTGAGTTAGATTTTGCCATACATGTGGCGGTTTTGCTGAGCGTATGCGGCTTCAAAAGCAGGTAATTGCACACGTTTAAGCTCAAGGGTATCAAGATCGGCTTGTGGCGGATTACGCTTTAGCTCTTCTTTGATAGTCACTGGGCTAATAATCGCTACTGGTAATTCAGTAATTTGAATTGCTGCTTCAAGTTTAAAGCTAGTAGCAGAGCCGGAGAACTTGCCTTTTTGTTCACGTTCAATAATCACGATTTCATCAACTTTGTAATCTTCCATTAATTTATGGAAAGCAAAATGAAATTCACGAATTGATTCTGTTTCAACAGATTTTGAAATGCTGAACGAGATTTGACGACATTCCGGTACGTTGAATGACTCTTTCTCATAATTTAATAAGCTGATGATGGCTTCGCCACCTTTTAATTCTACACCACAAATCTTCATGTTATACCTTACTTAGAGCGAGTTTATTTGGCATGTTGTTGAGCTGTGCTCAAATATGTTCATGCTGTCAAAATTACGGTTATTCTTCGTCACTGACAATTGAATCATCAGTTTCGATAATTTTTGCTGGTTTTGCTTTACGGCGCATTGGTGAGTCACCAATATCAATACCGGTGGCAAAGCGCTTGTCGCGTTTAGGCGCCACTTTTGGCTTCTTGCTAGCGACACGCTTGGCATTACCTGTATTGGCATCAGCTGATTTTGCATTGGCGCTTGATGCCTTAGGCTTGTCTCTTAAGCCTTTAAATTTAGCTTCAAGGCCTGCGATAGTTGAGAAGTCAAAGTTCTTACGTAAGAACACCTGTACTTTCTTAAAGCTATCCCAGTCTTTCGGGCCTACTAATGAAATAGCATCGCCTTTAGCGCCTGCGCGGCCAGTACGGCCAATACGGTGAACATATTCTTCTGCAAACTTTGGCATGTCAAAGTTAATTACTAATGACACATTTAATAAGTCTAACCCGCGAGAAGCAACATCTGTGGTGACTAAAATCTTTTGTTGGCCACGGCTGAATTTGTCCATAATTTGATTACGTGCTGACTGACTTAAGTCACCACTGAGCGCAGCGGTTTCTAGCCCTTCAGCAGACAATAGTTTGGCGAGTCTGTCAGTGTCTGAGCGAGTTGCAGTAAAAATGATCACTTGCTTGTGTTGCTCATGTTTTAAAATATGCTGCAGCAGGGCTTGTTTGTGATCAAGGTGGTCAACTAAAAAGATGCGCTGAACAATATCTTTATGCTCTGCATGCGATGCGCCAATAGCCACATGGCTAGGGGTCTTTAATAATGTTGCGGCGATATCATTGATGTCATCGTGATCTAATGTCGCTGAAAACATCAAGGTTTGTCTGCGCTTATGATCTGCAGCGTCATTAATGGCTTTAAGTTGTGGCGCAAAACCAAGATCTAACATGCGATCGGCTTCATCAAGTACCAGTAACTCTAAGCCATTTAGGTATAAGTGGCGCTGTTGAAGATGATCGGCAATACGCCCAGGTGTTGCCACAATAAAGTGTGGGTCACGAGATAGCGATTTTGCTTGATCGTTAAAGTTCTCGCCACCTAAAATACTAATGGCTTTATATTGGGTATTGGCAACCAGTAAACGTAATTGACCATAGACTTGCTGAGCAAGTTCACGGGTTGGCAATAAAATCAGAACGCGAGGGTCTTTTTTAGAGAGGGCCCTAGTCGATATTACCCGCTGCAAAGCAGGTAATAAAAACGCCAGGGTTTTACCTGAACCGGTTTTAGATGATGCCATTAAATCTTTACCCGCTAGGGCAATTGGCAGGGCTTGCTGCTGAATTTCTGTTGGCTCAGAAATGCCCATATGCTTTAGACTGTCTAGTAAGCGTTTATCTAAAGAAAAATCGGTAAATAACAAAGGTAAATCCCCTAAAAAATGATAGCCAGATATTATAACGTGTAAGCGACTTGATAGCCAACAGCTTAAGCGTAAGATAAGCTACTTAGGTGTGCAAAAATGGTTAAGGGTTTGGTAAATGTCTAAGGCTTCAAAAGAAAATAAATCATCACTTCGTGTTGGGATCGCCCTCGGTAGTGGCGCGGCTAAGGGCTGGGCTCATATTGGGGTGATAAAAGAGCTGGCCGCCATGGGGATCCACCCTGAAAAGATTGCTGGCTGCTCTGTTGGGGCTCTGGTGGGCGCAGCTTATGCTAATAATCATTTAGAAGAGTTACATGAGTGGGTGAGTGGGTTTTCTAGTTGGGATGTTTTAGGCTTAATGGATTTAAGCTGGCGCAAAGGTGGCTTAATCAGTGGTGAAAAAGTATTTGATGTTTTAGCTGGTCGAATAGGCGATCTAAAAATAGAGCAATTGCAAAAGCCGTTTGCGGCAGTGGCGACCGATTTATATTCTGGCCAAGAAATTTGGTTCAAAGAAGGCGATTTACGTCATGCGGTAAGAGCCTCGTGTTCAATGCCGGGCTTTTTACCCCCAGTACAATTGCATGATCGCTGGTTAGTGGATGGCGCAGTGGTAAACCCTGTGCCAGTGTCAATGTGCCGCACCATGGACGTTGATGTAGTGATTGCAGTGGACTTAAATGGTCACCGCCGTAATAGTATGCATATGTTGCCTCAACAAATGACCAGCTGTGCGCCCACTGAAATTGAAAAGCAATTAGTGGCCAAAGAGCCAGAGTCGGCGTTTATGGATCTGCTAGGTAAAGGTAAAGAGTATATAAATAGTTTTTCAGAAAAGTTTTCCACAAGCACGAAATCTCACCCTGGGATGATTGCGGTGATGTCGCAATCAATGGATATTTTAGAGCAGCGCCATAAACGCGCCAGATTAATGGGCGATCCACCGGATGTGTGTTTAGTGCCACAGCTTGCTGATATCGGTACCATGGAGTTTCATCGTGCTGATGAAGCCATAGAAGCAGGCCGTCAATCTGTGCGCCAATCTGCGCATTTAATTTATGCAGCCCTTGGTATTAGCCCAAATGATTAACGCCAATTAAAGCGCTTTGCTTTAATCATACTGATTTTTAACGGTTGAAATGACCTGTTTAAGCATCAATATACCAGTATAAATCTGTGATAACTATTCTTATAAGCCTGCAATTACCAGTTTAAATCTGTAATAAATAGCAATCTATTTATAGGCGTTTCAGCACTCAGTAGCTGCTTTTTATAACCTGGTCAAGTTCAACTTTTCTAAATAGTGTTGAGCTTGGCAGTAATTTTTTTCATTTTGTTCCCCTTCATCAAAACATGATCTAGATCATGGATTTTTAGTGCCTATTATTGCCTAATGCACCATATATTGTGTTTGTTGATAATTATGTGTGGATATATAGTGTTTATATCCTGTGCATAAAAGGAGTAAAAGTAATGCCTGTAGTAATTAAAAGGGACGGTTGTCGTACTCTATTTGATGAGTCGCGGATCAAGGATGCCATTGTTGCAGCAATGGAAACTGCTACAGGTAGTGCTGATGAAGACTATGCTTCAACAGTCGCTTGTGTGATTAGAGATCAAGTTGCTAACGATGAAGAAGTTGAGATCCATCATTTACAAGCTTTAGTTGAAAACTTATTAATGGAAGGTCCTCATAAAGAGGTTGCGCGTCATTATATTGAGTATCGTCACGACCGTGATATTTGCCGTGAAGCCAAAAGTAAATTGAACTGCGAAATTCGTGGTTTGGTTGAACAAAGCGACGCGTCGATTTTAAATGAAAATGCCAATAAAGACGCTAAAGTTATTCCAACTCAACGGGATTTACTTGCTGGCATCGTGGCCAAACATTATGCCAAGTCGCATCTATTGCCAAAAGATATTGTTGCTGCACATGAGTCAGGTCAACTGCATTATCACGACTTAGACTATGCACCATTCTTCCCTATGTTTAACTGCATGCTAATTGATTTAGCTGGCATGTTAACCCATGGTTTTAAAATGGGTAACGCTGAAATTGACACCCCTAAATCAATTTCAACTGCGACTGCAGTAACTGCGCAAATTATTGCCCAAGTGGCTAGCCATATCTATGGCGGCACCACCATTAACCGCATTGATGAAGTATTAGCTGAGTTCGTTCAAAAGAGCTATCAAAAGCAGTTGGTTATCGGTAAAGAGTGGGGCGTAGCAGATGTTGAAGCCTTTGCCATGGCGCAAACTGAAAAAGAATGTTACGACGCATTCCAGTCTTTAGAATATGAAGTAAATACCCTTCATACCGCCAATGGTCAAACGCCATTTGTGACCTTTGGTTTTGGCTTAGGCTCGTGCTGGGAAGCGCGTTTAATTCAAAAGTCGATTCTTAAAGTACGTATGGCAGGTCTAGGTAAAAACCGTAAAACAGCGGTATTCCCAAAACTGGTTTTTGCTATTCGTGATGGCCTAAATCATAAAGCTGCTGATGCTAACTACGATGTGAAGAAGTTAGCATTAGAGTGTGCCACCATGCGCATGTATCCAGATATTCTTAATTATGAACAAGTTGAACGCGTTACTGGTTCATTTAAAACGCCAATGGGTTGTCGTTCATTCTTAGGAACTTATGAAGAAAATGGTGAGTTAATTCATGAAGGGCGTAACAACTTAGGTGTTGTCAGCTTAAACTTACCTAGAATCGCCATTGAA
The DNA here is from genome assembly GCF_002874355.2 of Shewanella sp. 10N.286.48.B5. Taxonomy (NCBI): domain Bacteria; kingdom Pseudomonadati; phylum Pseudomonadota; class Gammaproteobacteria; order Alteromonadales; family Shewanellaceae; genus Shewanella; species Shewanella sp. 10N.286.48.B5. Next base: position 2,208,295 of record NZ_MCVG02000001.1, on the reverse strand, counting down.
GCCAAGGGCGACGAAACCGCTTTCTTTGCCTTATTAGAACAGAGAATGACACTCGCTCGTAAAGCACTCGATACCCGTATTGCCCGCTTAGTGGGTGTAAAAGCGCGTGTTGCACCAATCCTATATATGGAAGGTGCTTGTGGTGTTCGTTTAAATGCAGATGATGATGTGTCTGAAATCTTTAAAAATGGCCGCGCGTCAATCTCATTAGGCTACATTGGCTTACATGAAACCATTAATGCACTTTATGGTACTGATGAGCACGTGTTTGATAGCGAGCTGTTACGCACTAAAGCCATTGAAATTATCTCAGTGATGAAGCGCGCGACTGAAGCGTGGAAACAAGAAACAGGTTATGGCTTTAGCCTATACAGCACCCCAAGTGAAAACTTATGTAGTCGTTTTTGCCAGCTAGATGCCAAAGAGTTTGGTGTGGTTGCAGGGGTTACTGATAAAGGTTACTACACTAACAGTTTCCATTTAGACGTCGAAAAGAAAGTCAATCCATACGATAAAATTGAGTTTGAATTACCGTACCCAGAAATCACCAATGGTGGCTTTATTTGTTACGGTGAGTTCCCGAACATGCAGCACAATATTGAAGCATTAGAAAACGTCTGGGATTACAGTTACACCAGAGTGCCTTATTACGGTACCAATACCCCAATCGATGAATGTTATGACTGTGGTTACGTTGGTGAGTTTAACTGTACCAGTAAAGGTTTTGTGTGCCCTAAATGTGGCAACCATGAGCCAAGCCGTGTGTCGGTAACCCGTCGTGTATGTGGTTATCTAGGCAGCCCTGATGCAAGACCATTTAACTATGGTAAGCAAGAAGAAGTTAAACGCCGCGTTAAGCATTTATAAATAGCAAATTCATGAAGTTAGCAAAGCTAATTCCGTGATTAACCCAACAAGGCGCTTTAAGCGCCTTGTTTTGGTTTGGCCTTAGTGATGCAAATAGGTTTACAGCGTGAGTGTTTACGCGACAATGAGCAGTAAGAGAAGTGATTATGAATTACCATCAGTATTTTCCTATCGATGTGATCAACGGCCCAGGTACCCGCGCGACCTTGTTTGTTTCAGGTTGTGAGCATCAATGCCGTGGTTGTTATAATCAGTCTACTTGGGATCCTCGTTCAGGCCATGAATTTAGCCAAATGATGGAAGATCAAATTATTGCTGATTTAAATGATACTCGTATCAAGCGCCGTGGTTTATCACTTTCTGGTGGCGACCCATTATTCCCAGCTAATCTCGACAGCATTTTGTCTTTGGTTAAACGGGTAAAACAACAATGCCCAGATAAAGACATTTGGCTATGGAGTGGCTACAAGCTCGATCAAATGTCCCTCAAACAACTGCAAGTATTAGACTATGTAGATGTGTTAGTGGATGGCAAGTTCGAGCAAGATTTAGCGGATCCCAGTTTGAAGTGGCGTGGTAGCAGTAATCAAATTATTCATGATTTAGTTCAAATAGATTAACCATAAGCTGCTGTGGATAATGTGTTTCGTCTAACGAACTGTTATACTTCGCCTCCGTAAACGTGTTGGATTGATACAAGTGCTGTGTTTGAGCATGTTATTGTGTCAGTGGCACAATGTTGAAATTTAAGGTAACACAATGAATTTAAAAGAAGAACTGCAAGCATTAAACGATAAAGCAGAAAAGTTTCGCCGTAAACTTGCTGCTGCACAAGCCCGTGAAGATAAAGCGGTTATCATGCAGTTTAAAAAAGAGATCGCGACAGTAACAAAACGTATTGCAAGTTTGAAAAATCAGCAATCACGTCAATTAAACAAAGCCGGTAAAGATGTAAAAGAACTAAAATTTAGTCGTGTGCTGACCAAAGCGGAACAAGCAGACATGGGTAAATTAAAAAAATCAGTTAAAGGATTAGTTGTTGTACATCCAATGACTGCGCTTGGCCGCGAAATGAATATTAAAGCAGTAACTGGTTTTGCCCCAGCAAAATTCTAATCCAGTTTATCCCTATTAGTTATGACGTAAGTCAGTTGCATGGATGATGAGACTCATAAATTGAGCGTTGTCTGAAAGGTTGGTCAATGTCGATTAAATATATCGCCACTTCTAAGTTACCTACGCCTTGGGGCGTATTTGCAATGCATGGTTTTGAAGATACCGAAACCGGTAAAGAACATGTTGCGCTAACGTTTGGTGAGCTAAATGCTAATGAGCCAATGTTAGGTCGTATTCACTCTGAATGTTTAACCGGTGATGCCTTGTTTAGTTTGCGTTGTGATTGTGGTTTTCAGCTGCAAACTGCAATGCAAAATATTGCTGAATTAGGCCAAGGTTTTATTCTTTATTTAAGACAAGAAGGCCGTGGCATTGGTTTACTGAATAAAATCCGAGCCTACGAACTGCAAGATCAAGGTGCCAATACTGTTGAAGCTAACGAACGTTTAGGTTTTGAAGCTGATATGCGTAAGTACGATATGATTGAACCTATGTTAGCTCAAATTGGTGTTAGCAAAGTGAAGTTAATGACCAATAATCCACGTAAAGTGAAGGCCATGCAGGCAGTTGGCATTGAAGTGAGCGAAAGAGTTCCATTGCAAGTGGGCAAAAACCGTTACAATGAAGCATATTTAAAAACCAAATCAACCGAGTTAGGTCATATGATGACAGAACACCATTTTATTGATGACAATAAATAACAGTTGACGAAATAGCGTAGATTAAATCATGTTACTGAGTTGGTTTACTGGTTTTAAAGCAAATCAATTTCCATTATATAGAAGCGCTGTAATAGCTATTGCAGCGCTTTTTGTTGTTCAACCTTGTCAGGCTCAATTTGATGCTGACAACCCCGATCTTTCCCATTACGCTTTTGCAAATTATATTGGCAGCGGGATTTATCGCGCTTCTGGCCAGAGCGCTGCAGTGGCCAATATTCCTTTCGCATTTGATATTGAACAGGCCGATGATCACCTGCTGACCTTAAGGTTGCCAGTTTCATTGGGCTTTTTTAATTACTCTTTTAGTGACTTGCCAGAAGGTGAACTACCCGATGGTGTCGGCACTATGACCATAACCCCAGGGATTGAGTACAAATGGTTTTATGACGAGCAGCTCACCCTAGAAACCTATTTAGATTTGGGCTACGGGCATAACTTTTCAAATTCCAGTAATGTGGGGATTTTCTCTACTGGTTTTTCAGCGTTATATGAACTGGCACAACCCAAATATAATCCGGTGTGGGTTAACCGAATTTATTATGCTGGCTATAAAAGCAGTATCAATGACAGCTCTGATGGCTATTCTGTATTGCAATCTGGCATTGATTTTGGCTTAAATCAACGCTGGGATTGGGGTGAGTATACCGTTGAGCCACGCTTGTTTGTAGCGGGGCGCTGGTATTTCGATAAACTTAAGTTTGTTACCCCAGTGCAAGAAAATGTGCTTACGCAATATTCCTATGAAGTGGGAGTGACATTAGCCTTGTCTAAGCCGTTAGGTTGGGGATGGTTCAGTACAGACCGATTTGGTATGAGTTATCAAACTGATGGGGAGTTACAGGTGTGGCGATTAATTTTTGAATTCCCTATGTAGTTTCATCGGTTACAAAAAAGCCTGATGGTTTAATTAAACCAATCAGGCTTTTTTGTACTATTTACCGAATAAACAGGTAGTTAGAGGTTTGTTTCAGACCGCTTGTTTATCAATGGTGTTTATTTGCCCCAAATATCAGCGTTAACACCTGCAGTGCATTTATTATTTTGCGCTTTGGACACAGGTTTGCCACCCGAGCCTTGATGAGCCTTTGTCGTTGATTTTGCTGCATCATAAACTTTAGGAGCAGGCAAAGGCAGCTTGTTGGTTTTTAGCCATAAGTATTCAACTTTATCACGGGCCCATTCGGTTTTTCTTAAAAACTTGAGGCTGGATTTAACACTTGGATTATCTTGAAAACAGCGAATATTAATGCGGCTGCCTAATTCTTCCCAGCCATACTTTTCCACTAATTCAGTGACAATAGTTTCTAATTTAATTCCATGAAGAGGATTGTTTGCTTGAGTCATGTACGCAGCTTAATTTACCAATTTGCCGACATTATAACATTGGCTTGCTGATGACGTTAGTGCTGAAATGTTTCAGTGCTAAGTTAACCACACTGAAACTTCAGCATATCAGACCTAAAACTCGAAGCTATTATCTGGTGGAATGGCAAAAAGCTCTTCGGCTATGGCGCGAATTTCTACTGCTGCTTTACCTTCAGGGTCAATCTCAAGCACTGACGAGCCACTTTCTTCGCTGTCATCATAAATATTACGATTGAAGGTAATGGCATTTAGCGCTTTTAAGCCAAATGATTGCACTACTTCCTTGGCCTCTAAAATACGCTTAAATTGCGATGGCAGAGCAGGGCATTGACTGACGACTATTGCAGCCACCATTTTTGGGTTGACCATTTTACAGGTGCTTAGCATGTCCTCCATGTGTGGAAGCGTTTTTAAATCACGTCTTTTGGGCCTAAGCGGAATGAGTACGTAAGTGGCGACTGACATCGCTGCGCGCATGGCAAGGTTATCTTGACCACCGCAATCGACAATAACGTATTCAAAGCGCTCATTAAGACTAAGTAAGTCATTACGGATTTTGCCGTATAATTGAATGCAATTAATGGGTTTTAAACTGGGGTGTTCATTTCTGGCTTGGATCCAATCTGAGGTGGTTTTTTGCGGGTCACAATCAACCATCAATACACTGGCATTGAAGGTTTCGGTTACATATACAGCGAGGTTTTGCGCTAAACAACTTTTGCCACTACCACCTTTTTCGCCGCCGACTAATATAATCATAGTATCACCTTAATGTTAAAGATATTGCACTGCTTTAAGCGTTTAAAGCAACTGCATGGCAATATGATAACTCTGTGGATTTGACTCAAGGCAACGACATACTTGGCCTTTGATGGTATTTTGTTTGTCAGTGTTATGGTTGAAGGTGACTGCGATTAAGTCGCCTAAGGCAAACGGCGCTTTATAGTCGATTAAAATTCCTTTACGGGCTAAATCGATACAAATGCCAGCATCTTCCTGGGGCTGGCCATTAGCGTCAATCCAATGCAATAAAACTCGCTCGGCTTCCATATCGACTCTTAAAGAAGCTCTTTTTTCTTCAAACCCTATAGGCTCATTTGACATAACCTTATCGCTCCCTGTTTGCTTAATCCATCATAAGTATTAGTCATTATTAGTGATAGTAATCAACATCGTTAAAAAAAGCGATAAGTAAGTCACTTATCGCTTTATTTGTTGATATAAATTAACAAAGGTGTCTACTCTGTGAGCTTAGTCGAAATCTTTGCTTTTAGGGTAGGGCAGTTTCAGTTGTCCCCAGCGAATGACAATGACCGTGGCTGCTAGCACAATCGTTGAAACAGAAATTGCCAGTATGCGCCAGTCATCCATATCTTTCATATCAAGAATTAAGTAACGGGCCAGTGCCACAATAGCAATATATAGTGGCATGCGGATAGGTAGCTTACCTGACTCGAGGTAATTGACCACCATGGCTAAGACTTCAAGATAAATGAAGAGTAGTAGCAAATCGGCAAGTTCTACGGTTCTAATATCGAACATATGCATCACCTCTTCGCCAATGGCAAAGACAGTCGCAAGAGAAATAATGAAAAGAACGATATGTTCGACGCCTTTAAGGCTTTTAACACCTATTTGGCGGAGTATAGGGAGTGGCATGATTATTACATCTCTTATTATAAATTTGATTGATAATTCAGTATATTCTGCTAGATGGAATAATACTGAGTGATCTAGTTCAAATAATATAAATTTATCCCAATATCATCACTATTTAGCAGTGCCATTGAAGGCTAAAGAACTGCAGATACAAAAAAGCCGCCATAAAAGGCGGCTTTTGGCGTTAATTGAAATTAGCGTTTTAAGCCTTCATTTAATAAAGGACGCATAATTTTAACTAACTCGGAAGTCACTTTAGGAGAACCTGCAACAATATTACCTGAAGTCATATAGTTATGGTTTCCGGTAAAGTCAGCTACAGTACCGCCAGCTTCACGACAGATTAAGTCGCCTGCTGCGATGTCCCAAGGCTTAAGACTGATTTCAAAGAAACCGTCAAAACGACCCGCGGCAACATAGGCTAAATCAAGTGCTGCTGAACCGGTGCGACGAATGTCTGCACATACAGGGAATACTTCACCTAAGATGTTTAGGTAAGATTCAGTGTGTTGGCGAGCTTTGAACGGGAAACCAGTACCAATAATGGTGCCATCAAGTGTTTTAACATTAGTTACACGTAGACGGAAGTCATTAACTTTAGCGCCTTTACCACGAACGGCAGAGAACAGTTCTTCGCGTACAGGATCGTAAACAACGGCAACTTCAATTTTGCCTTTGTATTGAACAGCGATAGAAACTGCGAAATGAGGGATACCACGAACGAAGTTGTTGGTACCATCCAAAGGATCAACTATCCACACATAATCTTTATTGGTGCCACGGTTTTCACCGTTTTCTTCGCCAACAATCGTATGATCTGGGTAAGATTTACGAATTTGGTATGTAATGGTAGATTCAGCTTCCTTGTCTACACTCGTAACAAAGTCATTTAGACCTTTTGAATCAATCTCAACATTGTCGAGTTCAGTGTAGGCGCGCATAATAGTTTGGCCCGCAGCGCGTGCAGCGCGCGTGGCAATAGTCAGCATCGGATGCATAGCAATCCCCTGGATGTTAAAGAACGAATAAATCAGCGGCATATTATACGCTTTTTGACAGTTATATCAAATGCAGATTTTCATATAACGAATTAATTGCTGCTTGTGTTACTATTCCAAAATAGTTTTTTAAAGAATAAAGTAGTTTCATGCTGAGTAATATACGCGTTGTTTTAGTGGGTACATCACACCCTGGTAATATTGGTTCTACAGCAAGAGCCATGAAAACCATGGGGTTATCAAATTTATATTTGGCTGAACCAAGAGTTGAGCCTGATGGGCAATCTATTGCACTTGCTGCTGGCGCAGCAGATTTAATCCGAGATATCACTATTGTTGATTCTTTAACGGATGCAATCAAAGACTGTAGCTTAGTCATTGCAACCAGTGCCAGAAGTCGTACTTTAGATTGGCCAATGCTAGTGCCAAAAGAAGCAGGTGAAAAACTTGCTCTTGAAGGGATAAAAGGGCCTGTAGCGATTGTCTTTGGTCGTGAGAACCACGGGTTAAGCAATGAGGAATTACAAGAGTGTCATTATCATGTAGCCATACCTGCAAATCCAGAATATAGCTCATTGAACTTGGCGCAAGCGGTACAAATCATTTGTTATGAAACCCGCATGGCCCACCTTGCGTTAGATGAAAAAGCAACGGTTGAAGAAGAATACCCGTTAGCAGAAGACTTACAGCGTTTTTATGTACACCTTGAGTCAACACTAACAAAAACTAACTTCATTATTAAGAATCATCCAGGGCAGATTATGACCAAACTTAAACGTTTATTCGCCCGTGCAAGGGTTGAAACTGCGGAGATGAATATTCTGCGCGGTATATTGACTTCAATCGATAAAAAAGTCGCGAAATCAGACGAGAACAAAGATTCATAACGTTAACGTATTAAGGATTGTTATATGAGCGTGATTGCGCGACTAAAAGAAGATATTGAATCTATATATCACCGCGATCCCGCGGCGAACAGTAGTTTCGAAATATTAATGAACTACCCTGGTATGCAGGCAATTTGGATCCATCGCATCAGTAACAAGCTTTGGAATGCAAATTGGCGTCTGCTATCTCGATGTTTGTCTACTTTTTCGCGTTGGTTAACAGGGGTCGAAATTCATCCTGGTGCGACTATTGGCCGTCGATTCTTTATCGATCATGGTATGGGCGTTGTGATTGGTGAAACAGCCGAAATTGGTGATGATTGTACGCTTTATCATGGCGTTACCTTAGGTGGCACAACATGGCAAGCGGGAAAACGTCACCCAACACTGCAAAATAATGTGGTGGTTGGTGCTGGGGCACAAATTCTGGGGCCTATTACGATGCATGATGGCGCAAGAGTTGGCTCAAATTCAGTAGTGGTTAAAGATGTTGCTAAAGACACTACTGTAGTGGGTATACCTGGCCGTGTGGTAGCAACGCCTTCTGCGCAATCGAAAGAACAAACGGAGCGCAGAAGCGCTATGGCGAAAAAATACGGTTTTGATGCCTATGCTGTGTCGCCAGACAACCCAGATCCTGTTGCCAGCGCGATAGGGCAGATGCTTGATCATATGCATTTAATGGACTCTAAGGTACAAGAAATTTGCCAAGCAGTGCAAACCATGGGCGGTGAAGTCTGTACTGAAAAACTGCCAGAGTTAAATGTTGATGACTTTACTGAAGCTGAGCAAGAAGCGGCTGAAAAACGTACTCAAGAAATTGATAAGTTTGACCCTAGTATATAATCTATAAGCTTAAAAACTAATCAATCGGCACCCATTTATTTGGGTGTCGATTTTTTATTTCTGTACTGCAAATTTTAACAACTGAAGCATTTTTATAAAATAAGACAGATTTATCACAAATTCGCCTTTTTAATGGCTTGCTGGCATTGAATCTTGCGGTATAAAAAGGTTAAATAGCCCTGCAAATTTCAAGACCTAAATTGTTAGATGTGAACGAGAGATAATACTTGAGTAAATTACTTGGTTAAATACTTGACTAGTTTACTCGGGTATGGTGAAATTGCTCTATGGTTTATGGGAGCAAATAACGTTATGAAACTGACATCAAAAGGTCGCTACGCAGTGACAGCTATGCTGGACGTTGCAATTCATTCAGCTACCGGGCCAGTTCCCTTAGCGGATATCTCTGAAAGACAGGGAATATCGCTTTCCTATCTTGAGCAACTTTTCGCCAAGCTTCGTAAACATGGTCTTGTATCAAGCGTTCGTGGTCCTGGTGGCGGTTATCGCCTTGGCCAAGAAGCCAATGATATCTCTGTAGGCATGGTCGTACATGCTGTTGACGAGTCTGTCGATGCGACTCGTTGTCAGGGAAAAGGGAACTGCCAAAGTGGCACCCGCTGTCTAACCCATTCGCTATGGGGTGACTTAAGTAAACAAATTTCAGATTTCTTAGATGGCATTACACTTGCTGGATTGATGCACAAACGAGATGTTCAATTTATCTCACTAAAGCAAGATGAAATGCAGAATGAACATAGAGTTAGTTTATAATTTCCTGTTCATATATTGATAACTATTTATATGTACGTTGTTAGTAGCCTCCTTTGGGCTACTCAGTACGGAGTGTATGATGAAGCTTCCTATCTATTTAGACTATGCCGCAACAACCCCTGTCGACAAACGCGTTGCCGACAAGATGGTGCAATTTATGACAATGGACGGTGTGTTTGGTAACCCAGCATCTCGTTCTCATCGTTATGGTTGGCAAGCCGAAGAAGCAGTTGATATTGCTCGTAACCAAGTAGCAGATTTAATCAACGCTGATCACCGTGAAATTGTATTTACATCTGGTGCGACTGAATCAAGTAACCTTGCCATTAAAGGTATTGCGCATTTCTATCACAAGAAAGGCAAGCACATCATCACTAGCAAGACAGAACATAAAGCAACGTTAGATGTATGTCGTCAGCTTGAACGTGAAGGCTTTGAGGTCACTTACCTTGAACCAAGTGCAAACGGTTTAATTGCATTGTCAGTGATTGAAGCTGCCATGCGTGAAGACACTATTTTAGTGAGCATCATGCATGTAAACAATGAAATTGGTGTGATTCAAGACATCGAAGCCATTGGCGAACTATGTCGCTCAAAAGGTATTTTCTTCCATATGGATGCAGCACAAAGTGCTGGTAAATTACCGATTGATGTACAAGCAATTAAAGTTGATTTGATTTCAATTTCTGGCCATAAAATGTATGGGCCTAAAGGCGTAGGTGCATTATATGTGCGCCGTAAGCCTCGTATCCGTTTAGAGTCACAAATGCATGGTGGCGGACATGAACGTGGTATGCGTAGTGGTACATTAGCGACACATCAACTTGTTGGTTTAGGCGAAGCAGCCGCGATTGCTAAGCAAGATATGATTGAAGACAGTGCCCGTATCCTTCGTCTACGTGACAAGTTATGGAATGGCATCAAACATATTGAAGAAACTTATATTAATGGTGACATGCAGCAACGTTATTGCGGCATTTTCAACGTCAGCTTCAACTTTGTTGAAGGCGAGTCATTAATGATGGCGCTTAAAGATTTAGCGGTTTCATCAGGGTCTGCATGTACTTCAGCAAGCCTAGAACCAAGTTACGTATTACGTGCACTAGGCTTAAATGATGAAATGGCACATAGCTCAATTCGCTTCTCAATCGGTCGTTTTACCACTGATGAAGAAATCGAGCATGCAATTAAAGTAATTGATGAATCTATCGGTAAATTACGTGAAATGTCTCCATTATGGGAGATGTTCAAAGATGGTATCGACCTTGATCAAGTTCAATGGGCACATCACTAATACATTATTATCGATAGCGATAAACGGAGCAGAATTGTTATGGCTTACAGCGAAAAAGTAATCGAACATTATGAAAATCCACGTAACGTTGGTTCATTTGATAAAAATGATCCATCAGTGGTAACCGGAATGGTAGGTGCACCCGCATGTGGTGATGTAATGAAATTACAACTTAAAATAGGCGAGAATGGCATCATTGAAGATGCTAAATTCAAAACTTATGGTTGTGGTAGTGCCATTGCATCAAGCTCATTAGTAACAGAATGGGTTAAAGGCAAAACTGTTGAAGAAGCCGCTACGATTAAAAATGCAGACATTGCAGAAGAGTTAGCGCTTCCACCAGTTAAAATCCATTGCTCAATTTTAGCTGAAGATGCTATTAAAGCAGCGTTGGATGAGTACAAATCAAAGCAAGATAAGTAATACCTGGAGTTAAGATGGCAATTACAATGACCCCAGCTGCGGCTGATAGAGTTAAATCTTTTCTAGTAAATCGTGGGAAAGGTTTAGGTTTACGCCTTGGGTTAAGAACATCTGGTTGTTCAGGTATGGCTTATGTCATCGAGTTTGTCGATGAAATTAATGACGACGATGAAGTTTATGACATCGAAGGCGTTAATATCATCATAGATGCCAAAAGCTTTATTTATCTGCAAGGTATAGAGTTAGATTTTGTTAAAGAAGGCCTAAACGAAGGTTTTCAATTTAACAACCCTAATGCCAAAGGTGAATGTGGTTGTGGTGAAAGTTTCACTGTTTAGTTAATCTATACTATGAAGCTTGTATCGCAAATCACCAATCAAAGAGCATGATATCTGCCAATGAATTATTTTGAGTTATTTCAATTTTCACCTTCCTTTGATATCGATATCGCCCAACTTGCAGAACGCTACCGCGAACTGCAACGGGCGGTTCATCCCGATAAATTCGCTAATGGATCTGAGCAACAAAAATTATTATCCGTGCAGCGTACTGCACAAGTTAATGATGGTTATCAGACTCTCAAGAATCCGCTCAGACGTGCCGAACACATATTGAGCCTTCGTGGTATTGATATAAGCCATGAAACCACCACAGTTAAAGACACTGCATTTTTAATGCAGCAGATGGAATGGCGTGAAGCATTAGAAGATATCGAGCACAGCCAGCAACCCGACGACTTAATCAGTGACTTATTTGACTCTTTTGCTGATTTTGAAAAGTCACTCTCGCAAAGCCTTGCTATTTTACTGGTTAAAGACACCGATAATGATAATTTATTAGCGGCAGATCAGATCAGAAAGCTAAAATTTATGGCAAAATTGCAAGATGAACTCGCTAAAATTGAAGATTCATTACTAGACTAATGGATTGGTAAACTTAATGCTCTGTTTTTAACAGAGCATTTTGTTTTGACTTAATCGATGAATGTTCACTAATAAACTATTGGATTACTATGGCCCTTTTTCAAATCGCTGAGCCCGGTCAAAGCGCCGCGCCCCATCAGCATCGTCTCGCTGTTGGTATCGACTTAGGTACCACAAACTCTTTAGTAGCGGCTGTTAGAAGTGGCGAAGCATCAACATTAGTTGATGATAACGGACAGCATTCTCTTCCTTCTGTGGTCCATTATAATGCCGAATCTATTGATGTTGGTGTTAATGCGCAAGCACAATCTGCCCAAGATCCTAAAAATACCATTGTTTCAGTAAAACGTTTTATGGGTAGAAGCCTTGCTGATATTCAAGCAAAAGAGCAACAGTTACCCTACGACTTTAGCTCAAGTGACAATGGCTTACCGATTTTTAATACTGCTTTTGGTGCTGTTAACCCCGTGCAAGTCTCGGCTGAAATTTTAAAGCCTCTTATTGCTCGCGCCGAGTTGACATTAGGTGGCAATCTTGAAGGTGTGGTGATTACCGTACCGGCTTATTTTGATGATGCCCAGCGTCAAGGCACTAAAGATGCAGCAGAGCTATTAGGTGTTAAAGTATTACGTTTACTCAATGAGCCAACGGCAGCAGCAATTGCCTATGGTTTAGATTCAAAACAAGAAGGTGTGATTGCCATTTACGACTTAGGGGGCGGCACATTTGATATTTCAATACTGCGCCTAAATCGCGGCGTGTTTGAAGTATTAGCCACTGGTGGTGACTCTGCGTTAGGTGGTGATGACTTTGACCATTTATTGCAAGCACATCTACAGCAAGCTTTTGGTTTAACTGATTTGTCTGCCACGCTTTCACGTCAATTATTGATTGAATCGAGAAGAGTTAAAGAGCACTTAACCACATCTGAGAGCTGCATAGCATCGATTACGTTAGATAATGCTGAGCGCGTAGAAACACAAGTGACTAAAGCTGATTTTGAAACATTGATCAGTTCACTGGTGAAAAAAACCATTGCCAGTTGTCGCCGCACGTTACGTGATGCCGATGTCAGTACTGATGAGATTATCGAAACTGTAATGGTTGGTGGTTCAACTCGCGTGCCTTTAGTACGTGAACAAGTTGAAAATTTCTTTAAGAAAACCCCGTTAACCTCAATCGATCCTGATCGCGTGGTTGCCATTGGCGCTGCGATCCAGGCTGACATTTTGGTGGGTAACAAACCAGAATCTGACTTATTATTACTTGATGTTATTCCATTGTCTTTGGGTATCGAAACTATGGGTGGGCTGATTGAAAAAGTCGTCACCCGTAACACCACCATTCCAGTGGCGCGAGCTCAAGAGTTTACCACCTTTAAAGATGGTCAAACGGCGATGGCATTTCATGTGGTGCAGGGCGAGCGTGAAATGGTTGACGATTGTCGCTCATTAGCGCGCTTTACCTTAAATGGTATTCCAGCACTTGCAGCCGGCGCTGCGCATATTCGCGTGACCTTCCAAGTGGATGCAGATGGTTTACTTAGCGTAACCGCTATGGAAAAATCAACCGAAGTGAAGACCACGATTCAGGTTAAACCTTCATTTGGTTTATCTGACTCTGAAATAGCGACTATGCTGAAAGATTCAATGAAGCATGCTAAAGATGACATTAGCCGTCGTATGCTAGCTGAGCAGCAAGTTGAAGCGTCTCGAGTAGTGGAAACACTAACCGCAGCATTAGCAAAAGATGCGGACTTATTAAATGAGCAAGAGCGCAGTGCTATTTATAGCGCCATTGAACAGTTACAAGTGACCGCTCAAAGCGATGATACTGACGCGATTGAAAAAGCGATTGAAGCGTTAGATGCACAAACCCAAGAGTTTGCTAATCGTCGTATGGATAATTCAATTCGAACAGCACTGAAAGGCCAGTCTGTCGATAATATATAGGTGAACAAATGCCGCAGTTAGTATTTTTACCCCATGAAGAGCTGTGTCCTGATGGAGCAGTTCTTGAAGCAGAAATAGGCGAAACGATTTTAGACGTTGCTTTAAAAAATGGCATTCATATTGAACATGCTTGTGAAAAGTCATGTGCCTGTACCACTTGTCATTGTATCGTCCGTGAAGGCTTTGATGAGCTAGAAGAAAGTGATGAATTGGAAGATGACATGCTAGATAAAGCTTGGGGTTTAGAGCCTGAAAGTCGTCTAGCTTGTCAGGCTAAAGTGGTTGATACTGATATGGTTATCGAGATACCAAAGTATACCGTTAATATGGTCAGTGAAGGCTAGAATATTCAAATACAGTTAACGGGTGTAATAAATTGAGCAACGTCTATATCTATAGAGGTTGCTTTTTTTGGACAATTTTTAGAAACAGTTAACTTTTCTTTGCGTCATTATTCATATCCCCCTTCGCTCGATATTCTTTATGTTCGTTATGCTAATTATCTCTAAAGCAATTTACTTCTTTACTCATTGACACGATTTTAAGTTGCAATGTTGAATTAATGTAACTATCTTGTTTGTGAATTTGTATTCGCAAACTAAGTTGGCATCATTTTATCTAGAGGACTATATGAACATCACCGGACATTGCCATTGTGGTGAGTTAGTTTTTACTGCCAAGGTTTTACCAGAAAAAGTTGTCATCTGTCATTGCACTGATTGCCAATTACTATCGGCTAGCGCCTTTAGGACGGTAGTGATGTCAGAAGTTGACGGTATGAATTTTATCAAAGGCACGCCAAAGGAATACATCAAAGTTGCCGAAAGTGGTAATCAACGAGCCCAAGGTTTTTGTCAGCAATGTGGCTCAGCAATGTACGCCACTTCCGTTGGTGATAAGTCTAGGGTGTATGGAATTCGTTTAGGGGTTGTGGATCAAAGAAATGAATTAACGCCGGTTATGCAAATCTGGCATCGTTCAGCACAACCTTGGTTGAATACTTTAAATGACATAAGCACATTTTCAACAACACCATAATATTAAGGGATGACAATGAAATTGATCGTCAGTTTATCTATTTTAGCGAGTTTTTATGTTAATGCTGTGCAGAGTTCTGAACAGAAAGTGCTGCCAGTAAATCTTGGTAGCTATACAGAGGGTGAAGTTAGTTTTTTAAATACCCAGCAAGGTGACATGACCTTGCCATTTTCTGAAGGGGTGAAAGTCGGCGGGACTGTCTATTTATCTGGTCAAATAGGATTTAACCCTGAGACTAAGACCTTAGTTAAAGGTGGCATCGTTGCGGAAGCTCAATCGACATTATTAGGCATTAAAGGGTCTTTAGGTCGAATGGGTTATGAAATGAAAGATGTGGTTAAGTGCACTGTGATGCTTACGGATATTGAAGATTTCTCAGCATTTAATCAGGTATATAAGCAGCATTTTAGTTCCCCATATCCCGCAAGAAGTACTATGGCAGTCAAAGGTCTCGCTCTTGGTGCCAGCATTGAAATTGAATGTATTGCTGCAAAATAACAATAAAAACCGCCCCTAATGTGAATCTAGATTTACATAAATCTGTTTGCACGATATCATCTTGTTCAAAATAAATTTGAATAAGGTTAAGGATGAATCAATCTAAATTGTTTTGCACATTAGGTATGCTGCTTTACAGTATTTCTTTAAGTGCTGTGGCGAGTGGTTATGTATCATATGATCAACCTAAAATTGCAATTACCAATGTCAATATCATCGATGGCACTGGCAGTAAAATTAAGGAAGCGCAAACTGTTGTTATTGAGGCTGGGAAAATTAAAACGATAATGGCTTCTGCTTCGACAACGATTGCAGAGGACGTCACTATCATCGATGGTAAGGGAAAAACCTTAATTCCTGGCCTGATCATGATGCATGAGCATATGTTTTATCCCACCGGAAATGCCCATTACACCGAAATGCTCCACAGCTTTCCCAAACTTTACCTAGCTGGCGGTGCAACCACGGTAAGGACTGCTGGCACCACTTCACCTTACGGGGATTTAAATGTAAGAGATGCCATTAACTCAGGTGACACTATTGGGCCTGCTATGGATGTTACTGCGCCGTATTTAAATGGTCCTGGGCTGCCAATTCTAAAACTCAAAGCGCTGCGGGATGCAGAAAATGCTAAGGCAATGATAGATTACTGGGTTTCTGAAGGGGTAACGTCATATAAAGCCTATATTAATATTCGTACAAAAGAGCTTGAAACAGTCATAGAGCAAGCGCATTTGCGGGATCATAAAGTGACAGCACATCTTTGCTCTATTACTTACCGAGAAGCCGCTGAGATGGGAATTGATAACCTTGAACATGGTTTCTTTGCCGCAACTGATTTTGTTAAAGACAAACAGAAAGATATGTGCCCAGAAGGGGCACATCAGTCATTAGTTGATTTAGATATTGATTCACCTGAGGTCAATGATCTCATTGCCTATTTAGTCGAAAAGAAAGTCGCTATTACTTCTACGCTAACTATTTATGAAACGTTCACAAAAGGGCGACCACAAGCCTACCCATTAGCATTAGAAGCGCTTATTCCACAAGTTAGGGAGCAGTATCAAAATCGTTGGCTCACTATCTCTCAGCAAGAAGATGCTACTTGGCCTGTCGTGTTTAATAAAATGATGCAATTAGAAAAGAAGTTTGTTGCAGCTGGCGGCTTGTTGATGGCCGGAACGGATCCTACCGGTTATGGCGGGGTCGTCGCTGGATTTTCAAATCAACGTATGATTGAGCTACTTTATGAAGCAGGCTTTAGTGTCGAAGAAGTGATTAAAATCGCCACCTTGAATGCAGCAAACTATCTTAATAAGCAGCAAACTATTGGCTCAGTTGAGGTCGGTAAAAATGCTGATCTAGTATTAATAAATGGCGATTTGAGTGTTGATATTAGTCGTATTCAAGACATGCCAGTAGTATTTAAAAATGGCATTGGCTATGACACTAAAAAAATCGTTGCTGATAATAAAGCGATAGTAGGATTACATTAACTTAACAGCGCAGTAAATGACCTGTTGAATTAGAGTTTAGCCAGTAGAAATTGTATGATGCTTAAGGTAACAATACACTGGGATTGTTACCTTGGTTTCCTCCCTGATTTCGAACTGGAAAAATGCATGTTAGCCATAGATTTACGCCCAAAACAAAAACGTAGCCAAGTGACTCATGATAAATTTCTGCAGTCTTTACAAGATGCATTAAAGGTTAAGTACTTTGAACATATCAGTATTAAAGAATTAGCTGAAGGTGCAGGGGTGTCTGTAGGGACGTTTTATCGTCGATTTGAGAACAAAGAAGCCTTGTTGCCTTTGTTATACGATGACTTTGGGCGCGAATTATCTCAATGGGTTGATGAATTAGAATTGATAGAGTGTGAAACCTTAGAACAGCAAGTTTTGTTGATGTGTCAGCAAACATTTGATTTTCTTGATAGCAGACGCAGTGTTTTTAGAACTATTCATCTTAATGCGCGATTGCATCCGGACACTATTTTTTCTAATCCTACCTTAAGCAGGAATGAAACCTATAATCGACTTTCTAAGCTGTTGTTGAAGTTCACTGTGACCATAGCGCCATCAAACGTTGAGCAACAAGCAGCCGATATGGTTATTTATATGCTGATAAATAGTTTGCTGGATAAGATCTTATATCCTACATTGACCCCAGCAATTGCATGTTCGATGTCTAGTGCTAAATTTGTGGAGCAGTTACCTAAAATGCTATTGGGCTATCTTAATCAATCTTTCCAACAGCATTCGTTGTAAGTATGAGTTTAATCACAATTTTTGTATAACCTAGCTCACATGATTACAATTTGGTTATGTGACATCAATAACGCTATGCATTACGGGGTAAATTACGTATAATCCGCGCGAATTTAAAAATACTTGTTATCTAAAGGAAGCTTCTAATGGCGATCGAACGCACTTTTTCAATTATTAAACCAGATGCAGTTGCTAAAAACCACATCGGTGCTATCTACAACCGTTTTGAAACTGCTGGTCTTAAGATCATCGCTTCTAAAATGGTGCACCTTACTAAAGAGCAAGCAGAAGGTTTCTACGCTGAGCATAGCGAGCGTCCTTTTTTCGGTGCTTTAGTTGCATTCATGACTTCTGGTCCTATCATGGTTCAAACGCTTGAAGGTGAAAACGCTGTTCTAGCTCACCGTGAAATCTTAGGTGCGACTAACCCAGCTGAAGCTGCTGAAGGCACTATCCGTGCAGATTTCGCAGAAAGCATTGATGAGAACGCTGCTCACGGTTCTGATTCTGTAGCATCTGCTGAACGTGAAGTTGCTTACTTCTTCAGTGCAGAAGAGTTGTGTGCACGCACACGCTAAATTCTACATTGATTTTAAAAAGGAGCCTTATGGCTCCTTTTTTATGCCTGTCTATCCAGCAACGTAGAGATGCCCTTATTTCTGACTTACCCAAGCTTGTTGCTTACTTCGTAATTATCACCCCAGCCATAACAACTCAGTAAAATTACTCTTCTATAAAACCCCATTCTAACTTTTACTTCATCGTCTCAAGCCCCAGGCCCGAAGTTCCAAGTTCCAAGTTCCAAGTCCAAAGTCCAGTTCGAACTATCAAGATTAAGCTAGATATATTTCACTACCGCCAAGTGAAAAGTAATACAAAATTGAAACCAAACGCACTTTTGACTGAAGAGATTGAACTAAAATGCTATCTAAATGTTAATTTTAAAGGGCGATTTAATAATGAAATAAAATTAAACTATAATAAATAAAGGTTACTTAGGTTAATGGTTTGTTATAAGTGTTGATTTATATGATCTTGGTGTTACTTTTAATTGGTGTTTAATCTATTTATTTAAGCTGAGCTGTTCGTTTATTGATCCTTTTTAATGTTACCGGTTACAGTCTGGTAACATTAGTATCAGTTGGCGGTAACATTGTTTGTTTTTTTAAATGTAAGGCGTTGTAAATAAAAGGTTTACTTATTATGTAATTATTACTTACTTGTTTTGTATATAGATGCTCAAGTGGTTGTTTATTTATTTGTAAAAGATGTTGACTAATTCGTCTTTATTTAACAATATTAACCTCAGTTAATAGGAGCTATTAACTTAAAAAATAAAAATATAACGTTGTGGCTTTATTTAGAACATAACGAAGGGAGTATAATAATGAGTTCATTATCTTTGACAGCTAAGGCTATTCGCCGTGGTTTATTAACTGTAGCTGCAACAGCCGTTGCAACAACTTCAACTTTTTCTGTTAGCGCTGCAGAAGAAGCTCAAGTTGATAAAGTAGAAAGAATTGAGGTTACTGGTTCTCGCATTAAACGTACCGATTTGGAAGGTTCATCACCAATTACTACCATTGATGCTGCCGCAATCGAAAAAACTGGTGAAATGTCAGTAGCCGATGTATTGCGTCGCTCAAATCTAAATACTTTTGGTTCTTTTTCTGAATCTTCAGGTAGTACTTGGCAGAGTCAATCAAATATTAATTTACGTGGTGCCGGTGCTGATAGAACTTTAGTTCTATTAAATGGTAAACGTATGCCAGGTTCACCAACTATGGGTGGAACGGCAGTAAACTTAAATACAATCCCAACAGCAGCTATTGCGCGTATTGAAGTTTTAACTGACGGAGCATCAGCTGTATATGGTTCAGATGCTGTTGCAGGTGTTGTTAATATTATCACTAAGAAAGGTTATGAAGGTGTAGAGGTTTCTGCAACTATGACTAACCCTCAACAGGCTGGCGGCGAAGAGTGGAAAACTCACGTAGTTGGTGGTGTCAATAGTGATAAAGGTAGTATGACTTTCTCTTTCGAGCATCAAAATCGAGATATTATTTATCAAAGAGATCGTTGGTTCACAAGCTCTACTAATGTATTAGCTCCAAACTATGGCGATACTACAGGTGTTTCAGCCTACGCTCGAAACTTCTTAGATATGACAACTTTCCAGTTTAGCCCAATGGATGCTTGTAACAATGATAAAATGGTAGGTGGTGGTCATGTTTATGATTACGGTGATGGCGATTTTATCTGTGGTTATGACTACACTTCAGAAGCTGCAAACCATGCCTCAAGAGGCTATACTGCTGGCTATGTAAATGCTGATTATGAAATTTCTGATGAAATAACATTTATTGGTCAGGGTTTATTTTCTCGCAATGAAACTTTTGGTCGTTTTGCTCCTGCTGCTGGTTGGTTTAATGTCGATGCTGGACAGATTGATATTCAAAACTATGACGAAAATGGGAACTATCTAGGCACCTCGAAGAACGAAAATGCTGGTCGTACGTATTATCGTTTTACAGATGTAGGTACTCGTGATTCGACCACAATCGACTATAGTACCGATATCCAAATTGGTTTAGAAGGTTCACACGATGACTTTGGCTGGGATTTCACATATCACTATAACTTAGCTGAAAATAGTAACTACGGTTCAGGTTATGTTCATCGCCCTACAGTAGAAGCGCTTGTTAAGTCTGGCGATTTTAACTTTGGCCCAGAAGGTAATAACGCTGCTGTTGTCGCTTCAATTAGCCACGATGTTCTAGCTCAAGATATTATGGAGTTTCAAAGTGTTAATGCCGGTATAAACTTTGAGGCATTTGAATTACCAGCTGGTACAGTTGGATTCTATTTTGGAACAGAGTTCGCTCAGTATAAATATACTTCTAAAGTTGATGCTGAGTCTGCGGCAGGGGAAGTAATTGGTTCTTCGGGTAACGGTTCTGGCGGCGATAGAGATGTATTTGCTGTGTTTGGTGAGTCAATTATACCCGTTACTGATGACTTAGAGTTTAACGTTGCTCTTCGTTTTGATGATTATTCTGATTTTGGTAATGCGACAACACCAAAAGTTGCTTTAAGATATAACATTGTAGATGATTTAGTACTTAGAGCTTCTTGGGGACAAGGTTTTAGAGCTCCTGCATTAACAGATTTATATGCCGCAGATTCATACAGTGCAGACTACGCGACGGATTATCATGTTTGTGAATTAGCGGGCACAGCACCTGTTGATTGTCCTTCCGCTCAATACGATGTTACTCGAACGGCTAACTCAGAATTAGAAGCTGAAACATCTGACTTCTATAACATGGGTTTAATTTGGAATCTAACTGATGATTTAAGTGCTAAAGCTGAGTACTACCATTTATCTGTTGATAATGTTATTCAATTCGTTTCATTAGACTCATTGTTAAAAGAAGAAGCGAGTGTAGGATACGGTAACTTGTCTCGCGGTGAAATTATACGAGCGGGCGATAATGCTGACGGTAAAATCTTAGAAGCAACAACTCCTCAAGTAAATGGTAATGGATTTGATACATCTGGTATTGATTTTAATATAACTTATACAGGTCTTGAAACTGCAGTTGGTGACTTTGGGACTACCTTTGACTTGACTTGGGTTCTTGCATACAACGATGAAGAATATTTCGATGGCCCTGTAAATGATCAAATTGGTCGTAATGGTTTACCTGAATACAGATTTACTTGGGTAATCGATTGGTCATACGGCGATCACGCAGCATCATTATTAACTCAATATATTGATGGGCAGGCTGAAACAATAGATCCAGAAACATATGCTCAAGTTGGTAAACTGAATTCGCAAACTACTTTCGATGCAAGTTATAGTTACTCTACATCGTGGAATGGTAAGTTCGGATTAGGTGTTCGTAATATCACCAATGAAGATCCAGTTTTAGATTCAAATCTTGCTTATGACTCAGCACTTTATAATTTATACGGTCGTACATATACAGCAAGTTATACGCAAAAATTCTAAAAAAACTTAGAATTTTGGCCTTCAATATTATTGAGGGGATTGTATAAGAAACCAAAAAACCTCCGCTTGCGGAGGTTTTTTTATTTATAAAAGCAATTAATCGCAGCGACTATAAAGCCTTTAGTGAAGAGTAATGTTTATTGGCATGATATAAGTGCATTAGTAATACAGGCCAATTAATGACTTAGCTTAAGCTCATGACGATGTTGTTGGTTGTACTTTTCAGCGCAGTGAGCACAGCGCTGCTCAGTGGGATCGGCGGCCAAACGCTCCGCTTCAATGTCAGACTCGCAGTCAGAACATAAACCATAGAGGCCAAGTTCAAGCTGGCAAAGAGCGGCATCAAGACGGGTTAGTTGTCCAAATAGAGGGGTGTCAGTTAATCGCTGCTCACTCATGAGTTCAATCAACTCGGTCAAACTCATATTAAATTGAACTTGAGCAGAAGGCTGAGTTTGTTGGTTTAATTGATGTACAAGTTCATATTTTAACTGTGCTTCTCGTTGCAATAATATTTGTTGTACGTCTTGAGTGTTCACAAGATCACCTAATTAGTTTGTTCATTTCACTGGTTATCCAGTCTACCGTTAATCAATATGCTTACTATGATGGAGATCAATTGAGAGTTAATTTGGGATTTCAGTATTAGGCTTTATTTATATAGTGTGAACTAAGTAGGTAACTAAACGCGCAAAATCTTATATTTTGTGCTGTAAATTAAGCAAGATAGCGAAGGGGATAGCTCAATGATGGTCTGTATCGGGGCAAATTGCTGACTCAAAAAGAATTATGCAGTTTGTTTAACCGAAAACCCATCACAGAAATGAGTTCTCAGTTAATGAAAGCTGTTAATGCTAAAAAGACTGCTTAAGTTAGCCGTTAGTCGCTAACTGTTGTTCATGGGCTTTTTCTAAAATGGCAATGATACCTTCAGCCGTTTTAAGCACTCTGAGCTCTCTGAATAACACATCAGCTTCAGGGTACTGTTTATTCAAATAAGTAAACCATTGCTTTACTCGGGCAGGGTAATAATCAATTTTCTTGTTAACCAACTGCTTTTGGGTGTAGTTCAGTAACAAATTTAGCGTTTGTGACCAAGTGTAAGGCGCTTCAACGCCTTTTATGGTGGCAGCAAGGTTTGGCAGAGACATTGCCCCGCGCCCCAGCATTATGCTGTCACAGCCTGTAACTGCCATACAGCGCTTAGCATCATCACTATTCCAAATCTCACCGTTAGCAATAATAGGGATAGGTAAACGCTCACGCACCTCGGTTATGTATTCCCAATAAGCAGGCGGCTTGTAACCGTCAGTCTTACTGCGAGCATGAATAGCAAGCTCGGTAGCACCCGCTTCATACACAGCGATAGCGTTTTCCATAAATAATGATTTATCTTCGTAACCGAGACGGATTTTAGCAGTAACAGGTTGATCTGCTGGTACTGCATCACGCATTGCTTTGACTATATCGTGAATTTTATCCGGGTATTGCAGTAATACTGCGCCGCCATTACTGCGGTTAACCATTTTAGCGGGGCAACCAAAGTTAGCATCAACACCGCATGAGCCTAGCTCAACCGCGCGCTGGGCGTTTTCTGCCATCACTTGCGGATGTTGCCCTAATAATTGAATTCTTACCGGGGTGCCTGATGCGGTCAAACCGCCATTACGCAGCTCAGGGCATAACTTATGATAAACCTTCTCAGGAAGTAACTGATTAATCACCCGCACAAATTCGGTTACCACCAAATCATAAGGGTTGATTTCAGATAAAATTTCTCGCATCAAATCATCAATGACGCCTTCCATCGGAGCTAAGACTACGCGCACAGTACTACCTGGTTAACTATAAAAGGAGCGCTATTCTAGCGAGTTTAATTTTTTATACAAATTCATTTCAAGTATTTGAATTCACTGTTATCTGCTGCAACTGAATATTTAATCTTTTATATCAAGTTGATAGATGAATATTTTGTCCTATCCTTAATCATTAGAGAACTTCTCTAGCAATATTTTTAATAAAAAATGATGATTTAGATCAATTAATGTGAAATAAAAGTAGCAGGTTGTAGGTCTATTCATCTGTAAGCCAGCACTGTTTGTTGTTGGTCATCATTATTAAGTTTGAATTTAAGGAAATTATTATGAACTCAGTAAAGCAAACAACAGTCGCATTGGCATTAGGTGCAGTCGTATTAACCGCTGGCGTATCTACGTCTGTAGAGGCTAATCCATTTGGTTTTGAGCAAATGAATTCAGGTTATCAGTTAGATGGCGGCGATAAAAAAGCTAAAGAAGGCAAGTGTGGTGAAGGTAAATGCGGCGGCGATATGAAAAAAGCCAAAGAAGGCAAATGCGGTGAAGGTAAATGCGGCGGCGATATGAAAAAAGCCAAAGAAGGCAAATGCGGTGAAGGTAAATGCGGCGGCGATATGAAAAAAGCCAAAGAAGGCAAATGCGGTGAAGGTAAGTGCGGCGGCGAGATGAAAAAAGCGGCTGAAGGTAAAGCCAAAGAAGGCAAATGTGGTGAAGGTAAGTGTGGTGGTGCTAAATAATCAATCTGATTATTAGCAGGCTGATTTAGCAGCAGAAATCGATTTATAGCTTTCATGCCGATTAAATCTACGCCAATATAAGGCCTGTTATACAGGCCTTTTTAGTTGGTAACTTTCATTAATTTAACTGATTAATTGTGTGTTTGAGGTGATAAATGGCAAAACAAGCAACAGTGGGACTGGGTTTGCGCCGAGAAATGCTTGATGAGTTTTGTCAGCATGTGCCTGATGAAATAAACTTTTTCGAAGTGGCGCCTGAAAACTGGATGACCCTAGGCGGTAAGTTTGGTAAGCAGTTTAGGCAACTTACAGAGCAACATGAATTTTTTTGCCATGGTTTATCTTTATCTATCGGCAGCCCACATGCGTTAGATACTGAGTTCGTTAAGCAAGTAAAACGCTTTTTAGATAGCCATCAAATCAATATCTACTCTGAGCACTTAAGTTATTGCTCTGGTAGCGGCCACATGTATGACTTAATGCCGATCCCTTTTACCGAAGAAGCGGTAACTTATGTTGCAAAGCGTATTAACCAAGTTGAAGATATTTTAGAGCGGCCGTTTATTTTAGAAAATGTGTCTTTCTACGCTGCGCCCGGTGCGAAAATGACTGAGCAGCAATTTGTTAATGCTGTGCTGGATGAGGCAGATTGTAAACTGCTGCTTGATGTTAATAATATTTATGTAAACTCAATAAACCATCAATATGATGCCGCTGAATTTCTCAGCTCAATGCCGACCAAGCGGATTGAATATATGCATATCGCGGGTCATTATGAAGAATCATCCCAGTTAATGGTCGATACCCACGGCGCTGATGTGATTGATCCTGTTTGGCAATTATTGCAACAGAGTTATCAGCAACATGGGGTGTTTCCGACATTATTAGAGCGTGACTTTAATATCCCCAAAACCGCTGAATTACTGCAAGAGATCAATCAAATTCATCGCTATCAACAAGCCGCAAAAGCGATCAAAAGGAGTGCTTAATGGATTTTATTAACACTCAACAAGCCTTTATGGATTATATTCGCGATCCCAGCAAGCCACTGCCACAAGGCATGACATTTGAGCGAATGAATGTTTACCGTGAGCTATTTTTCAATAACATCAATGGCTTTGTGTCAGGCGCGTTTCCGGTACTGAAAAGTCTTTATACTGATGATGCATGGACCAAACTCATTCAACAGTTTTTTGTAAGTTTTGACTGTAAAACCCCCATATTTATTGAAATATCCCAAGAGTTTATCTGTTTTTTGCAAACTCAATATCAGCCTGCGGATTACGACCCTGCCTTTATGTTGGAGCTAGCACATTACGAATGGCTAGAGTTATATATTGCCACTGTTTTCGATGATGTTAATGAGCAGCCAATTGCCAAAGACTTGATTACCGAGCTACCGCTAAAGCTGTCAGTGACCGCCACTGTGGCGCAATATCAATATGATGTGCAGCACATCAGTGTCGATTACCAACCCACAGAGCCCAGTGAGCAGGGGCAAAGCTTTTGTGTTTATCGCGATGAACATGATGAAGTTAACTTTTTAAAGTTAAACCCATTAACAGCCCAAGTGTTAGCCTATATTGCTCAAGCCGAGCAATGTTACTTTAATGATGTATTGACATGGCTTAGCGAGACCTACCCACAGATGACGCCGGAAACCTTATCTAATGGCTGCTTGCAAATGTTGCAACAATTGGCCGACAAAAGGGTTATCTGTTCGTTAACACAGGCTTAAACAGTGGATAAAACTCCTACTTAATTTGTGGTTTATATTAAAAGTCTTTTTACATACAATAGCGCGAATTTTGTGATCCAGTTCACGCTGCTGTAAGGCGGCCAACATTACTGTTAGGAAGTAAAAACTATGAGTCAGCCGTTTAAAGACCCATTTAACATTATGTATTTTATTGGTTTTATTCTTGTTTTATTGTTACCAACGCTACCAGCGTCTCTATCTGCCTTGCGACTTGCAGGCTTAATTTAACTGCCAATCTCAGTTATTATACCGCTCAGTTAAGTCATAGAGTCGGTTATCCAAAAACCATTCTATTGAATGGTTTTTTTTGATTTGGGCTTGGAGTCATATGGCGTTAAAACGAGGCTTGTTCCTCATTACTGGTTTAACGAGCTTAACGCTTGGCACCATTGGTATTGTGGTGCCCTTATTACCAACAGTGCCTTTTATCTTGCTGGCTGCTTATTGTTTTGCCCGCTCAAGTACGCGGATGCATCACTGGTTGATGACTCATCCTTGGTTTGCTCAAGGGTTAAATGATTGGCAAGATAAACGAGCAATCAACAAACGGTTGAAGAAAAAAGCCATGATAATGACCACCTTAAGCTTTGTTGTGAGCATTTTAATTGTGCCATTAGTTTGGGTGAAAGTGATGCTCGCTTGCATGTTATGTTGCCTACTGGTTTATCTGTGGCAGATCCCAGAGTTAGATTAAAAGTTACCTTTAATTTGCTCGTTAGTTGCAACTATCTTAAAACATGCTTAGTATCACTGCCATTGAGTGATATGCCAGAAACTATATTTTCAATTTCAAGCTAATGATATTGAAAATGATGGCTATTAAAACATTCCTTTTACAATAGATTATCTAATATGACTATGAACTCAGAACGTTTAGCGCTTATCAAAAACAGTATTAAAGCTATTCCTGATTACCCAATCCCAGGCATTATGTTTCGCGATGTCACCAGCCTTTTAGAAGACTCTGAAGCTTATAAAGCCACTATCGCTTTATTTGTAGAGCATTATAAAGATCAAGGTTTCACTAAAGTTGTCGGTACTGAAGCGCGTGGATTTTTATTCGGTGCGCCATTAGCATTAGAGCTTGGTATTGGTTTTGTACCCGTACGTAAGCCGGGAAAATTGCCGAGAAAGACGATTGCGCAAACATACGATCTTGAATACGGTAAAGACACCTTAGAAATTCACGTAGATGCGATCACCCCTGAAGATAAAGTATTGGTCGTTGATGACTTACTTGCTACAGGCGGCACCATTGAAGCAACGGTAAAATTAATCCGTGAATTAGGCGGCGAAGTTAAGCACGCTGCATTTGTTATTTCTCTGCCAGATATCGGCGGCGAAAAACGTCTTGAAGGTTTAGGGGTTGAGTTATTGACCTTATGTGAGTTTGAAGGCGAATAGCCAAGCACGCATAATATGTTAGCGGCTTTGTTGAGCTTAACTCAATAAAGCCTGATTTTTGCTCTGCATCGATTGAATCTTCAGCAAATTATCCAGCCTTTTAGAGTAGCAATAGCCTGTGATTGATGAGCATGCTATTGTTATTTTTATTTTCGGGTACAATTAATTACCATTGGTATTATTTAGATCATCCCGTTTCATTAAAGCTTGGGGAATTCCATGTCTTATCAGGTGTTAGCCCGTAAATGGCGCCCTGCCAAATTTGAAGAAATGGTAGGGCAGTCACATGTTCTACTGGCACTTACAAATGCACTCACACAGCAACGATTACATCATGCGTATTTATTTACTGGCACTCGAGGTGTGGGTAAAACCAGTTTAGCGCGCCTATTTGCTAAGGGGCTTAACTGTGAGCAAGGGGTCACTTCGACACCTTGTGGCGTGTGTTCAAGTTGTGTTGAAATAGCCCAAGGCAGGTTTGTTGATCTTATTGAAGTGGATGCGGCCTCAAGAACTAAGGTCGATGATACCCGTGAGCTACTTGATAACGTGCAATATAAGCCTTCAAGAGGCCGTTACAAAGTCTACTTAATCGATGAAGTACATATGCTGTCTCGAAGTAGTTTTAATGCCTTACTGAAAACCCTTGAAGAGCCGCCTGAGCATGTGAAATTTCTACTGGCCACCACAGATCCGCAAAAATTGCCGGTGACTGTGTTGTCTCGCTGTTTACAATTTAATTTAAAAAGTCTGTCTCAAGATGAAATTACTAAGCAGCTAGATTTTATCTTAACTCAAGAGCAATTAACCTTTGAGCCCCAAGCATTAACACTATTGGCAAAAGCGGCTAACGGCAGTATGCGTGATGCCCTGAGCTTAACCGATCAAGCGATTGCCTTTGGTAGCGGCCAAGTGATGCACCAACAGGTGCAAACCATGCTTGGCAGTATTGATGCCCAGCAAGTCTTAGTGCTGCTAAAAGCCTTATGTGATGCCGATATTGCTAACTTAATGCAAACTATTCAGCAAGTGCTGAGTTTTGGCGCAGATGCCGATGAGGTGCTGCGCAGTTTATTGGAATTACTCCACCAAATTACCTTAACGCAGTTTGCGCCAGCCGCGGCGCAGCAGTCGTTATACAGCGAACAAATTTTAGCCTTTGCTCAGCAATTAACCCTTGAGCAAGTGCAGCTTTACTATCAGTTATTGTTAACGGGTCGCAAAGAATTAGGCTTTGCTCCTGATCCTAAATCAGGTCTTGAAATGGCGTTACTTAGAGCCGTGGCATTTGTACCTGAAAAGCCCGTTAAACGTTGGCACACCGATGAGCCAGTAACGATTTCATTGACGCCAGACCCCGTGACCCCAGAAACGGTTAAATCGGCGCCGGTTAGCTCGAAGGCTGACACTGCTACAAATAATGCAGGCGCTTCAGTTGCAGACAATGAAGCAATAACGGCTACTAAGCCAGCCCAAGTAAGCAATACTGCAGTTGATAGCAGTTCTGTGTCTGCGGCAATAACGCTGCCACAAACTGCAAGTATCGCAGCTGAGGACGATAATCTAAATGCTGCTCCCGAGATAGCCGCAGAGCAAGCTATTATCCTTAGTCAAGCTGACAGTTTAGGTTTCAATCAGCAAGCAGCGACTGAAACGCAAGCAGTTGACTCAGGCGTTATTGCAGCGCCAGCAGTTAAAGCCGCTGCAGTAGAAACACCTAGAGTAGAAACGCCAGCAATTGAAACTCAGCCTGTCACATCAACAACATCGTCAAATGAGATGCCCATTGATGCCTACGAGCAGTTTGCTCAGGCAAGTGACGAATCTTATGCTGAATTTGATAACGACGATCACAATCAATATCAGCAGGCAGAAGCAAGTACTCCGCAAGCTAATGTTCAGCAAACTAGTGCCGCGCAAGCTAAGCTTGAGCAAACAACCGTTGATACTACAGAAGCTGACTTAAGCGACATGGATGCTTTACTTGATGCTGTGCTCGCTACCAATGATTCATTAAAGGCGGAATTAAATTCGCTAGCCGAAGAAGGTGAACAAGCAAAAAAGCAACAGGCGGTAGCCAATCCAAGTATTAAAATTCCTGCACCCAAAGCGAAAATGCAGTCGATTGAAAATACCGCCACAGTTGATGCTACTATTGATGTAACCACGCAAGTAAACACAAGTGCAGCAAATGATGCAGCAAATGATGCAGCAGATAGACCGCCATGGGAAAAGCCCACTGAATTACCTGCAGCTTCAGTTTTAACTGCAATAGCAACAACTGAGCCTGAGGTGAGCCATAGTGCAGCAACTAACATGGCAGTTGACAATGCACAAACTACTATCGCCGCCGTTGAAGTGCCAACAAGCGCTGTTAATGAGGAGCCGGGAAGTCGTCAGCATGCACACACTGCCATAGCGTCAGCTGAGAATAATGCCCCAGTGGCTGAGACAGCAGTCGCTCACGTATCGACTGAAGTGGCATTAAACGGTCACCATGAAATCTCAGGTGATAGCCTAGATTTGCACTGGTACAAAATTATGTCGCAGTTAAGCATAGGCGGCAGGGTAAGACAGCTCGCCGTTAATTCGGTATGCCAACGACTGGACAATCCGATCCCGTTATTACTTAAACCGGATCAAAAACATTTATCCGCCGAAGTGGCGATTGAGCAATTACAAATTGCCTTATCGGAGCTTTTGGGCGAAGACACAAAGGTGCAAATTCAGGTTGGGCTTGATCCACAACATGAAACCCCACTTGAATTGCGTAAAAGATTTCATCGAGAGTTATTAGCTAATGCAAATTACGCTTTAATTAACGATGACAAAGTACAATGGATGTTTACTCGTTTAGCGGCTCAGCTAAATCCAGATACTTTAGTGTATCCGGTTGAAAAGCTACAGGCGATAGGGCAACAAATTCCAGCATTGACTGTTCAATAAAACAGCTAAAGCGTTATAGGCGTCAAAACTTTGATAGCAATAGCCGCGGATTTATTGCCAATTTATTTTTTTTCAGTAAGATTAGCCCCACTTTGGCTGCTTGCTAATAACCTAATTAAGAGAAAAGACTATGTTTGGAAAAGGCGGTATGGGCAACTTAATGAAACAAGCCCAAATGATGCAAGACAAAATGGCTAAAATGCAGGAAGAAATCGCACGCACTGAAATGACCGGTGAAGCGGGTGCAGGTTTAGTTAAAGTGACCATGACGGGTTCACACAACATTCGTAAAGTTGACATCGACCCTAGTTTGATGGAAGACGACAAAGAAATGTTGGAAGATCTTATTGCTGCAGCATTCAATGACGCAGCACGTCGCATCGAAGAAAACCAAAAGACTAAGATGGCTGAAGTCACTGGCGGTATGCAATTACCTCCAGGAATGAAAATGCCATTCTAAATCTTAAAGGTTTTAAGATTCAAAAGCCCAAGTTTATCTTGGGCTTTTTTGATCGCGTTTCATTCAGATTAAATTTTCTGCTAAATTGTACCGCCATGTCAGAGTCTTATAAGGATATATTATGCTAACCAAGGTCGGTGAAACCGTTATAAAGTCGAAACACTTAGCCAGTTGTCATTGCGGCGCGGTTGTATTATCACTTTCATTACCCAATGGCATTGAAAAGCCAAGACGCTGTGATTGCTCAATTTGTCGCAGAAAAGGCGCCATTGTGGGCTCGGTAGAATTAGCTGGCATTCAAATCGTAAAAGGCGCGGATGCTCTCAAGTTATATCAATTTAATACCCACACTGCTAAGCACTACTTTTGTCGCCATTGCGGTATTTATACCCACCATCAACGTCGCTCTAATCCTACAGAATATGGCTATAACATTGGCTGCTTAGAAGGTGTTAATCCTTTTGATATTGATGATGTTGTGCTTAACGATGGTATAAATCACCCCGCAGACAGCTAAGCGATAAAAGCATTAATTTGTTAACCCAAGGTTAAAAATATTTGACATGGTTGATTGTTAGCCTAAACTAAAAGCGTGTCAAAAATAGTTAACATTAAGTGAGGTTTAATTAACATGAGTAATGCAAATAAATTACTGCAATGGCTGCAAGAAACGAGCTTTCGAGAAGTCACTTTATCCGTTGATTTACTGGTAACGGGCTATATTTTCTATTTTTATGGTAGCAGCTTATTTCATGCTAGCCCTGAAGAATTAGCTTCAATACAGTGGATTTCAGGTATCTTTTTAGAAATTATAATTTATTCAGTAGTGCTAATGGTGGTGAGCTACATTGCTCTGGCATTAATCACAGACGATGAACTGTCACAACCTATGGATGTACGCGAAAAACAAATTAATCTCATTGGCTATAAGTATTCAGCGATTATTTTGAATGTAGGCGTGATACTGGCCATAGTGCAATACAGTGTTGAAGCCAATGACCTTGGTCTATCACAATTGGGCTTTGCTCATGCGCCGCTGCATATTTTAGTGGTGTCTTTTTTGTGTGCTGAGCTGGCATTTTATGGGGTGCAGCTATACAAGGGGCGTACAGGTGATATTTATGAGTAAACCGGCGATTTCTAACGCTATCCGCACCTTGCGTTTTTTAAATGGTGAAATGACACAAAAGCAGCTTGCTGAATTAATAGGTGTCACTAGGCAAACCGTGATGGCCATTGAGTCTAATAAGTATTCACCCACTCTTGAAGTGGCTTTTAAAATTGCTGAAGTGTTTGAACTGCCGCTAGATCAGGTATTCAGTTATCACCCCGAAAGTGATACTAAGTCCTAGCACTAATAGTTAGCAAGCTAGCTAGCCTTGGCAACAGTTAATACTGACAAAGAAACGCTAACCGAACTGACGAGTTCTGTGTTGTGAGTAGCATTAGCAATAACATCATTCTTTTGTCGCAATCATAATTACAGTACCATACGCACATTGATGCTGATTGAATGGTTTATTAACTTAAATCAGCACGCTTAATTAATAAAATAAGGCAATGAAGTATTTATGAAATTTAGTCCACTGGTTGATGAGCTTATCGAATCTTTGCGCTGCTTACCGGGTGTCGGACCAAAATCAGCCCAACGCATGGCGTTTCAATTATTAGAGCGTAACCGCAAACAGGGCCATAAATTAGCCAGTGCGTTAGAACGTTCAATGAGTGAAGTGGGGCATTGCCAAGCCTGCCGTACCTTTACTGAAGAGCAGCTATGTCCGATCTGTAGTAGCCCTAAACGGGGTAATTCAGAAGTAATTTGTGTGGTTGAAACCCCAGCTGATGTGTTAGCCATTGAAGCGGGTGGCCATTTTAGCGGCTGCTATTTTGTGTTACTTGGGCATTTATCACCCCTTGATGGTGTGGGCCCTGAAGAGCTTGGCTTAGCGTTATTAGAGCAACACCTTGCATCAGATGATGTCACAGAGTTGATTTTAGCAACCAACCCCACAGTAGAAGGTGATGCCACGGCGCATTTTATTGCTGATATGGCCCGTAGACATAATGTAGTGATCAGCCGAATCGCCCACGGAGTCCCTGTTGGTGGTGAGCTTGAGTATGTTGATAGCACCACGTTAGCGTTGTCATTCAATGGTCGTATTCCGCTGTAGTTGCGAACTGTAGTTATAAATGATAGTTACGAACTGCAGTTATAAATGATAGTTGCGAACTGCAGTTATAAATGATAGTTACGAACTGTAGTTATAAACGATAGTTACGAACTGTAGTTATAAATGATAGTTACGAACTGTAGTTATAAATGATAGTTGCGAACTGTAGTTATAAATGATAGCTGCGAACTGCAGTTATAAATGATAGTTGCGAACTGTAGTTATAAATGATAGTTGCGAACTGCAGTTATAAATGATAGTTACGAACTGCAGTTATAAATGATAGTTACGAACTGTAGTTATAAACGATAGTTACGAACTGTAGTTATAAATGATAGTTGCGAACTGTAGTTATAAATGATAGTTCGAACTGTAGTTATAAATGATAGTTGCGAACTATAGTTGCGAACTATAGTTGCGAACTATAGTTGCGAACTATAGTTGCGAACTATAGTTGCGAACTATAGTTGTGAATTTGTGTCTTATTTTAAAGGAGACTGTAACTAATTTTGTGTAACTGCTTATCAACACGTACTCTATAGAGAGTCAAGGATAGGCAGATACTCATGAACAAAAAAGATATTGAAGCTTTTGCTAAAGAAGCTGCTAAAAGCATTAAAACACCAGAAGACTTAAACCAATTCAGTCAGATGCTCAAAAAGATAACGGTCGAAGCCGCTCTTAATGCCGAAATGGATGACCACCTGGGCTATGAGAAACACCATAAATCGACTTCTGCTAATAGCCGTAACGGTAAAACCAGCAAGCGCATTCAAACTGAAGATGGTCAATTTGAGCTTGATACGCCGCGAGACCGTGAAGGCAGTTTCGAACCTCAGTTAGTTAAAAAACACCAGTCCAGATTTACCTCTATGGACGATAAAATATTGTGGCTCTACGCTCAAGGCATGAGTACTCGTGATATCGTTCAAGCCTTTGATGAATGGTACGGCGCAGAGATATCACCCACGTTAGTTTCTCGCGTTACCAACGCCGTTCTAGAGCAAGTTATTGAATGGCAAAGTCGACCTTTAGATGCCATTTACCCAATCGTTTACCTTGATTGTATCGTCGTAAAAATCCGTCAGGATAAGCGCGTTATTAACAAATCTATTTTCTTAGCGTTAGGCATTAACCTTGAAGGTCACAAAGAGCTAATGGGGCTTTGGATAGCTGAAAATGAAGGGGCTAAATTTTGGTTAGGTGTCCTCACTGAACTACAGCAACGAGGCGTTGAGGATATTCTCATCGCTTGTGTTGATGGCTTAAAAGGCTTCCCTGATGCTATCAATACCGTTTATCCAGATACTCATGTACAGCTCTGTATCGTACATATGGTCAGAAATTCATTAAAGTACGTATCGTGGAAAGACTACAAGGCAGTCACTGCGGACCTTAAAAGCATCTACCAATCAACAACGGAGGAGGAAGCTTTACTTGAATTAGACCGTTTCAGCGATACCTGGGATGAGCAATACCCCCAAATCAGCAAGTCATGGCATAATCATTGGCACAACTTAAATACGTTTTTCAATTATCCTCAGGATATTCGTAAGGCCATTTACACAACCAATGCTATAGAGTCGTTAAATAGCGTGATTAGACGAGCGTTGAAAAAACGTAAGGTATTTCCTAATGATGACTCGGCCAAGAAAATGATTTACCTTGCGATAAAAGAAGCCAGTAAAAAATGGACCATGCCCATCCGAAACTGGCGTACTGCGATGAGCCGATTTATTATTGAGTTCGAAGACAGAATTGTGAAGCATATTAACTAAATTGCAGTTACACAGAATCTGTTACACCCTCTTTTAAAGCCCAGCTTATGAGTGAGTAAGCTGGGCTTTTTGTTTCCAATATTAGCCGGTATTAGCTCAAATCGATTGCTAATCGCCAGTTATTTCGCCAGTTCATGGTTTTTTTTCAGCAATAAAATAATTTCCCCTTGAATTCTATTTATCGCGCCCCATTTCCTAGGTAACAAAGATTTTTATACCGTGTTGGATACAACATGGTTGATGTATTAACGTAAACAAGGGAAATTTTCATGTCTCAACAAGAAACGCATGGCTTTCAAACCGAAGTAAAACAGCTTCTACATCTGATGATCCATTCTTTATATTCAAATAAAGAAATTTTCTTACGTGAACTAGTCTCAAATGCTGCGGATGCGGCAGATAAGCTACGTTACTTAGCATTAACTGATAACGCATTATATGAAAGCGATACTGAACTGCGTGTTCGTATTAGTACCGATCAAGAAAAAGGCACTGTTACTATTGAAGATAACGGTATCGGTATGACACGTGATGGTGTGATTGAACATTTAGGTACGATTGCAAAATCAGGTACTGCAGACTTCTTTAAAAACTTATCAGGTGAAGAGTCAAAAGATTCGCAGCTTATCGGTCAATTTGGTGTAGGTTTTTATTCTGCCTTTATCGTTGCTGATAAAGTCACTGTACGTACCCGTGCAGCAGGTGCAGCAGTTGATCAAGCGGTTCTGTGGGAGTCAGCAGGTGAAGGTGACTTTACCGTTGATACCATCACTAAAAATAGCCGCGGTACTGAAATTACCCTTCATTTACGTGATGAAGAAAAAGAATTCGCTGATGATACTCGTTTGCGCTCAATCATTACTAAGTACTCTGATCATATCTCAGTACCAGTAGAAATGTTTGAAGCTGGCCTACCAGAAACAGATGGCGAAGATGGCGAGAAAATCCCTGCTACTGAAGGCGAGTGGAAGCCCATGAACAAAGCCACTGCGCTTTGGACTCGTAGCAAATCAGATATATCAGATGAAGAATATCAAGAGTTCTACAAGCATATTTCTCACGACTATGCTGATGCAGCAACGTGGTCTCACAACCGTGTTGAAGGTAAGCAAGAATATACCAGCTTATTATATATCCCAACTAAAGCCCCTTGGGATATGTTTAACCGCGACGTTAAGCATGGTCTAAAACTATTCGTTCAACGTGTATTTGTACTAGATGATGCTGAACAGTTTATGCCAACTTATTTACGTTTTGTTAAAGGCTTAATCGATTCAAATGATTTGCCACTCAACGTATCGCGTGAAATCTTACAAGATAACAGCGTAACTAAAGCATTGCGCACTGGTGTGACTAAGCGCGTTCTTGGCATGCTAGAAAAAATGGCTAAAAACGATGCTGAAAAGTATCAAGCTTTCTGGGCTGAATTTGGTCAAGTATTAAAAGAAGGCCCAGCTGAAGATTTCGCTAACCGTGAGCGTATTTCTGGTTTACTGCGTTTTGCTTCAACCCATAACAATTCACCAGTGACAGATGTGTCATTAGATGATTACATCAGTCGCATGAAAGAAGGCCAAGATAAGATTTACTATATCGTGGCTGATAGCTATGAAGCGGCAGCTAACAGCCCGCATTTAGAGCTACTGCGCAAGAAAGACATTGAAGTTCTATTAATGTCAGAGCGCATCGATGAATGGCTAATTAACCACTTAACTGAATTTAAAGACAAGAAACTTCATTCAGTTACTCGCGGTGATTTAGAGCTAGGTGAACTTGAAGATGCTGCTGAAAAAGAAGCTCAAGAAAAGTTAGCTGGCGAAGCTGAGTCATTAGTATCACGTATTAAAACAGCGCTAGAAGGTAAAGTATCAGACGTTAAAGTGACTTCTCGCTTAACTGATACGCCAGCATGTGTGGTTGCCGGTGAAGGTGAAATGTCATCGCAAATGATTAAGCTTATGCAATCAGCAGGTCAGCCTGTACCTGAGTCTAAGCCGACATTTGAAATTAACCCACAGCACCCGCTGGTTGAGCGTCTAAATGACGAGCAAGATGAGCTAGCATTTGCTAACTGGGCAGATTTGTTATTACAACAAGCTCAGCTTTCAGAAAAGGGCAGCTTAGCGGATCCATCGGCATTCATTAAGTTAACCAACCAAATGCTAGTGGCGAGCTTAAAATAGTCATTAGTATTGCAATAAAGCGGGCTTAGGCCCGCTTTTTGTTAGCTATCACGAAATAGTTAAAAGGAATCAATATGGAACATATTATTAATTTAACTAAAGAAAATATTCAGCAAATTGTTGATGCTTCGATGGATAACTTTGTGGTGATGTCTTTTTGGGCACAACAGCAACCGCAAAGTGTACAAATGCTACAAGTGATGGAACAGATTGCCAATGAGCAAGCTGGGCGCTTTATCCTTGCGAAAGTGAATTGTGAAGCTGAGTTAGAAATTGCTAATTACTTCCAAATTCAGAGCTTACCTACCCACCTAGTGCTGAGTAAAGGTCAGCCGGTTGATGGTTTCGCTGGGGTGCAAAGTGCAGCGCAAGTGAATGAATTACTTGATAAGCATCTTCCTGCGTTATGGGTAACAGATTTTAATGCTGCAAAAGCGATTTTGGTTGAAGCAGGCATTGAAAAGCCAAGCGACGAAAAACTTGAACAAGCCTTAGCATTACTGAAAAGTGCCTTTGCTGAA
The DNA here is from genome assembly GCF_002874355.2 of Shewanella sp. 10N.286.48.B5. Lineage (NCBI taxonomy): Bacteria > Pseudomonadati > Pseudomonadota > Gammaproteobacteria > Alteromonadales > Shewanellaceae > Shewanella > Shewanella sp. 10N.286.48.B5. The sequence goes on along the minus strand of NZ_MCVG02000001.1, from coordinate 2,170,869 downwards.
TCTCAGCAACAAGCAGAAGTGGCCTTAGTGCTTATCGATGTTTATTTACAATTGGGCATACTGGCTGAAGCTAAGACCTTATTAGATACGATAGGGCTTGCAGATCAAGACAGTTACTATCAGAACTTAAAAGCCAAGTTAGCCCTAGCAGAAGACGCTGCAGATACCCCTGAAATTCGTCAGTTACAACAATCATTACAACAGCAGCCTGGTAATATTGAACTGACTATCGATTTGGCCAAAGCATTGAATCAAGCTAATCGTGGCGAAGAGGCACTTGAGTGTTTATTTGCCATTTTAGAGAAAGATTTATCCGCTGCGGATGGAAAAGTTAAACAAGTGTTTATGGAAATATTGACAGCACTAGGGCAAGGCAACGCCATAGCCAGTCAGTATCGCCGCCGTTTATACAGTTTACTGTATTAAACACGGAAAATTTTCGTATTAGATATTGGTCTAAATCTTGAGGTTTTACCTTCTAAAGACCGTCTAAATGTGCGAAAATCGCCGCCTAAAAATATGAAAGCAATATAGAGGACTTTTGAGATGCGCATTATACTATTGGGTGCCCCTGGTGCCGGTAAAGGTACACAAGCTCAGTTCATTATGGAGCAGTACGGTATCCCACAAATCTCAACTGGTGATATGCTGCGTGCAGCAATTAAAGCTGGCACTCCGTTAGGATTAGAAGCTAAATCAGTGATGGATGCGGGCCAGTTAGTATCAGATGACCTAATTATTGGTTTAGTTAAAGAACGTATTGCCCAAGATGATTGTGCAAAGGGTTTCTTACTTGATGGTTTCCCTCGTACTATTCCTCAAGCAGACGCTATGGTTGCTAATGGAATTGAAATCGATCACGTGATAGAAATTGATGTGCCTGACGAAGAAATCGTTAAGCGTATGAGTGGTCGTCGTGTTCACTCAGGCTCTGGCCGTGTTTATCACATTATCTTCAACCAACCTAAAGTTGAAGGTAAAGATGACGTCACTGGTGAAGACTTATCTATCCGTCCAGATGATGAAGAATCAACTGTACGTAAGCGTCTTGGTATTTATCATGAGCAAACTAAGCCGCTAGTAGAATACTATGGTAAAGTCGCAGCTGCTGGTAACACTCAATACACTAAGTATGATGGTACTCAAACTGTTGCCGCTGTTAGCGCGCAAGTAAAGCAGTTGTTAGGTTAATACCTATAAAGTAGTATTTTTATACTGTTGAATTATAAAAAAAACCTGCATTGCAGGTTTTTTTATGTCATAAATAAAATCATCGTCACAAAAACTGAGAATGATTGACATCTATCTTGGTGTTGATTGTATTTGTGTTAAAATTAGCGTTTGGTAATAAGAACGTTTCTATTAAAGCGTTACTGTTTTCAAAAGCTGTGAATAACCCATAATCCTTATTGCATGGATGCCTACTCAAGAGAGTTTAAGATGAAGTTCCCTGGTCAACGCAAATCTAAGCACTATTTCCCAGTAAACAACCGAGACCCATTATTGGCTCAGTTAACCCAGCAAGAGCAGTCTGTATCTACCTATATTTGCGGTATTGACCAAACTCTTGTGGATATTGAAGCAAAAGTCGAAGATGAGCTACTGGGCCGTTACGGGCTTCCAAAAGGCAACTCAACTCTTATTGATGATCAGCAAGCTCACGAACTTTATAATGAACTAAAAAACAATGAGATGATCAGCGATGAATTTGCTGGTGGCACCATTGGTAATACCGTTCATAACTACTCAATTTTAGCTGATGACCGTTCGGTATTATTTGGCGTTATGAGCCAGAATATCATGGTCGGTAGTTATGCCTATCGCTACCTTTGTAATACCTCCTCTAAAGTGGACTTAAACTACCTGCAGCCAGTAGATGGCCCTATCGGTCGTTGTTTTACTTTGATCTCTGCTGAAGGTGAACGTACCTTTGCGATTAGCAAAGGTGCAATGGATAAGCTAACCCCAGAATATATTAATAAAGACGTGGTTCAAGGTAGTTCAGCGCTAGTTTTAACTGCGTATTTAATGCGTGCCAGCGAAGGTGATTTAATCACTGAAGCGGCAATGAAAGCGATTGAATATGCTAAAGAAGCCGATGTGCCAGTGGTATTGACTTTAGGTACCCGCTTCTTAATTCAAGAAGACCCTAAATGGTGGCAAGATTTCATTTGCGATAATGTAACAATTTTGGCGATGAATGAAGACGAAGGCGAGGCCTTAACGGGGTTCAGCGATCCGCTATTAGCCAGCGAAGCGGCCTTAGAGTGGTGTGATATGGTGTTGTGTACTGCAGGACCGTTAGGTTTATATACAGCAGGCTATACTGAAGACTCTGAAAAAAGAGCCACAGCCCATTTATTATTACCGGGCGCAATTCCTGAATTTAACCGTTACGAATTCTCGCGTCCTAAACGTAAATCAGACTGTACTACACCGATTAAAGTGTATGCTCATATCTCGCCTTATATGGGTGGACCAGATTATATCCGTAATACAAACGGTGCCGGAGATGGAGCGTTATCAGCATTACTGCATGACTTAGCAGCTAATACTTTCCATAAAACCAATGTACCGGGTTCAAGTAAGCATCAGCGTGATGGCCTGTGTTATTCATCTTTCTCGCAAGTGTGTAAATATGCTAACCGCGTCGCTTATGAAGTATTAGCCCAGCATAGCCCAAGATTATCTCGTGGTTTACCTGAGCGTGAAGATAGTTTAGAAGAGTCATACTGGGAAAGATAACCAGACAGGTTTTCCGTTTATATAATCAGTGACTAAATCAAGGGCAATCACCAAGTGGTGATTGCCCTTTTTGTTTGCATCAAGATAAACAAGTACTTGGTAGACGCCGAAAAATTCAGTAGGATGTTGAATATGCAGAAACATACCTCATTTTAAGTAATTCTGGTTTTAAAAATACATTGGAGAGCATTGTGAAGGGACAAATCTTAAGAGAAATGAAAGTACTTAAGGCGATTGAACCTGCTTATGAAGTCGAGCGCCGCGTAGCATTTCTTAAAACCAAATTGGTCGAGGCTCACAGCCATTGTTTGGTATTAGGGATTAGTGGTGGTGTTGACTCATCTGTAACCGGCAGATTATGCCAGTTAGCGGTAGACAGCTTAAATGCTGACAATCCACAGCAGGCTTACCAATTCATTGCGGTGCGTTTACCATATCAAGTACAAAAAGATGAAGATGAAGCTCAGCTTGCATGTCAATTTATTCAACCCTCAAAGCAGGTAACAGTGAATATTGCTGATGGGGTTATTGGTGTGCATAACGCAACGGTTTCAGGACTTGAGGATGCCGGTATTCAAGTCGCTAATAATGATAATGTTGATTTCATTAAAGGTAACGTCAAAGCCCGTATGCGAATGATTGCTCAATATCATATTGCAGGCCTAACTGGCGGCTTAGTCATTGGCACCGATCATAGTGCAGAAAATATTACCGGTTTTTATACTAAATTTGGTGACGGCGCCTGTGACTTAGCACCCTTGTTTGGTCTTAATAAGCGTCAAGTTCGCCAATTAGCCAGTTACCTTGGAGCGCCAGATATATTAGTGACCAAAGCGCCAACTGCAGATTTAGAAGACGATAAACCGCAATTAGAAGATGAGGTGGCATTAGGGCTAAGCTATGATCAAATCGATGATTTCTTAGAAGGCAAAGAGGTTGATAGCTTTGTTGAAGATAAACTTATTGCGATTTACCAGCGCACCCAACATAAGCGTCAACCTATCCCGACGATTTATGACTAATTTAACTTCCCACTAGCTTAGAGCAAGGATTGTTTAAGTGAGCTTAAATAGCGCCTTAGCTGCTCAATTAACACATTGGGAAACTGGCGGTAATCTAAATATGGCGTGATGAGTATCTGCTCATGCGCCATTATTTTTTGGCTTTCATCTATGGCGGTTAACGCAGATATAAACGATTGATCGCTTATATTAGCGAATGCAGCTTGGCCACAAATGATATGAATATGGCTATTCACACTAAGCTTAGTAGCATTAATGATAATGTTACATTGACTAAAATCTACCCGCTTTAAATCATCAGTAGCTTGCGGATTAAATAATTGGTTGCGGCAATCTCGCCATGTATCTGGCGCTTTATCAGTAACAGCAATCTTGGCCATGATAGTAAATATTTTTCGCCAATGATTGCCATTATCGTTAATGATTTGCTCGATAGCATTTGTATTTTGCCAATGCCATGCTTTGGAGACTTTAGGTGGCGTTGGCAAATAGAATGTGATTTCAGCTTTTTCAGAGCCTAATAAAATAGCTTTTGAGCTAAGCTCGGCGTTTGGCTTAGTCGCGTTATTTGTGATAACAGCAGGCTTTGTATGAATGCTTGGCTGAGTTGATTTCATTATGGGTTTGCTACTCAATATTTTCGGCCTGATGGCATATTATTATTTGTAAATTCAGACTCTTTTTAGACTATCATTAAAACTATACGGACAAAAATTAATTCCATAGGACTGGCGAATGAAAGCAATAGTAATCGGTTCGACTAAACATCTGTTATTTTTTGCTATTTATGGTTTTATTGCCAGTTTACTGCTTTTTATCGCCGCTGTGGTTTGGTTTTTAACCGCTCGCTCTGAATTGGAAATTTGGCATACAACGCGTTTAAAAAATGAATATCATCAGTTGTCTGGCTTAACAGACTTTTCCCAGTATCTTGCTCTTGAAGACAAGCTATTTAATGAGTTAGACCGCAAAATATACCAACAATATACTCCTAAGCTGGCTTCACCTATTAATCGTTACGAAGCCAATAGTTTATCAGATCCAAATCATTGGGATGTAAACTGGAATCGCTCTTTTGAGTGGTCAAACCCCGATGCCAATTATGGCATTTTATTTCTCCATGGTATGTCAGACTCCCCTTATGCGATTTCAAACCTAGCGCGACATTTTAGCGCTTCAGCCGATGTTTTAGGGCTACGTTTACCAGGGCACGGCACTATTCCTGCTGGCTTAGCAGATATCACTTGGCCAGATTTAGCCAGCGCAGTAGCATTAGCGACTCAGCACATGAAGCAAAAATTGGCCGGTAAACCGTTATATGTCGTGGGCTTTTCTACCGGTGCAGCACTGGCATTAAACCTTCAACTAGAAGCAATTGCTGTTAATAACCCTACAGATTATCAAGCAATGATGTTTCTTTCGCCAGCTATAGGGTTAGCGCCCATTGCAGCAGGCGCAAAGTGGCAAGCGAGGTTAGGGCGTTTAATTAATCAAGAAAAACTGTTTTGGAATACCATTGAGGTTGAATACGACCCTTTCAAATATATCTCATTTGCAGTGAATGCCGGTGACGTTGTTTATCAACTGGCTGAAAGAAATCAATATTTAATAAAACAATTTGATCAGCAGCAATTAGCCAATATTCCTCCTATTTTAACCTTCCAGTCAATTGCAGATGATACCGTTTCTACTAACGCGGTGGTCGAGCATTTGTATCAATATTTACCCTCAGATAAGCATAGCTTAGTGATATTTGATATCAATCGTAACCGTAATAATCATCAATTGATCACTAAAAACTTGTTAAACGAAATGGGGCCACTTTGGCTCAACATGCCCATGAACTACCGTTTAAGTTTAATTGAAAATAGCCAGCAATCTGAGTATGGCGTGCAAGAGCAAAACTTGGTTGAGAGCGAAGAGGGAGCAACAGTAGACTTAGCACTGAAATGGCCAGCTGGGGTGTATTCATTATCGCATGTTGCCTTGCCTTTTCCTGAAAATGACCCCTTATACGGACCACATTATCAGCCTCAAAGTCAGCATATTCAGATAGGGCAGGCAATCTTTAAAGGTGAGCGGGGATTGTTTGGGATCCCCGCCGCAGAGATGTTAAGACAGAAATGGAATCCATTTTATCCGTATATGTTAGATAGATTGGAGCAGTTTATTGAGCCGTGATTATCGCGGTAGCTAAACTCGTCACTAGCTTAGCGATTATGGTTTTGATATAAAACGTTAGTGGGCTACTCTGGGTCACTTGGATCATTAATCACATCAATAATGACTTTATTTCGCCCTTGCTCTTTTGCTTTGTATAGGTTGTCATCTGCAACTTTTATCCAGTGATCAATGTCTTTAGAAAAGTTGGCGTTAGCCGTTATCGCGCCAATACTGGTGGTGACTGAAAAGTGCTGTTCATCCGTTGGCGAGTTAATTATTACTTTGGCTAACTGTTCTCTAAAATGATTGAGATGCTGCTCAATTTTAAGGGCATTAGATAAAGGCAATATCAAAATAAACTCTTCACCACCATAGCGAGAAACGATATCGGTATCGCGTTTAAATTGCTGTTTTAATAGTTTAGATACGACTCTTAAGCATTCGTCCCCAGCCAAATGACCGTAGCTATCATTGACCTGTTTAAAGTAATCTAAGTCAAGGATAGCAATGGTAATGGCATGCTCACCTCGCAGACAAAAATCCAGCAAGCTATCAAATCTATCTTCTGCATAACGGCGATTATAAAGCCCCGTTAGTGGATCTTTATCCACTAATGCCAATAACTTTTGATTGGCTTTTTCAAGCTCATCGGTGCGAATCGCGACAGTTTCTTCTAGCTCCAGTTGGTGCTTAAGTAAGTCACGTTTACTGGCGGTGAGGCTCTTGTACAGGTTATATACTTCTTCTGATGTACTTTCATTATCAATTTGTTCTTTTAATTCAGTACCACTGATTTGTCCGAATTGATTAGCCACAATTTCTAATGAGTTAGTGAGTAAACGACACACTCTGGAGGAGATTAAAAAGGTCAAAATGATGGAGATGAATAGCATCAAGTAGGTGCCTAGCATTTGTGTTTCGGCGGTTTTAACTAACGGAGACAGTGGCTGTAATACATACAACTTCCAACCATTGTTTAGTCGATTACTGATGTACACGTATTCAGGTGATGTGGCGGTTAAGTTGTGAATATTGATCACATTTAAACTGGTGCGGTAATTTCCTTTTTCATTTGAATAGGTAAATTCTACGTGAGTGCTTAAGTTTAGAGAAGGGGTGGAATAAATGATGTTGTTATTGTTATCAACGATGATAATAAACTCTTTATCCCCTGTTCCATTTTGATTATCTATCTTAGAAAAGAACGCTAAATCCAGCGAGCCTTCAATAATTCCACTGACCTTTGATTGATCATTATTGTGATAAAAAGGGGCACTGATGGCGATAATTGATTCGTCACCAAAGCCGCGGCCTTTAAACACAGGCGAAACAAACAAGCGCTGATTATAAAAAGACTCAATAAAGTAGTCTCTATCTGAAATTGATAAATCCAGAGGTTGCCCTGTTTTATTGAGCATAATACTGCTGGGGCTTGCGGCAATCACTTGAGCATCAGTGTCTGCCAGCAGCATAGTAATAAAACTAGGATAATGCTGATGCAGTTTGATTAAAACTTGTTGTAATTCACTGTAGGATGACGTCGTTAAGCTGATTAAATCTGCTGCATAATCAATGACCATTTTATGTTCATTAAGGTATTGCTCGGTTGCCGTACTAATATGTTCGGTGGTGTCAGTTAAATTTCGCTTCAGTAACTCTTGTTGTTTTTTAAGAAACAAATAATTAAAAGTCAGTGCTGATAATAACAAGCAAAGGGTGATCATTAACGTCATAAAGTAGGTGACTTGAGCGTTAAAACTACGACGTTTTTGGTTGGTTTTTGTGTCGTTTAACTGCCACGTATTAGGAATAAACAAGATGAACAGTGACGCCAAGCCAGCGTAAATTAAACCGTTGATGCTTTGCTTGATAATGGCGAATAACATGTGGCTATCTGGAAAATCAGCAAGTGTCACCATGTATATGTAGGTTAATGGCATACCAAGAGCTAACCAATAAATACCACTGCTATATAAGGGAAACAGGCCTTTTCTGCGAGCAATGCCAATGAATATTGCTTCGGTACAAAATAGTAAATATACATGGGGGCTACCCCAAGTGAGCATTAATCCACTTGCGCTGAGTATGGCGGTGACTAAACCATACCAAGGGCCTAAAAGCACAGCTGAAATAACGGTAAAAGTATTACCTAGCACTAATTGGACATTGGCGAATATTGGAATGGGGTAGCAATTAATTACCATTCCTAATAGGCCAAAACAGAGTGCAATTAGGAGGTTTTTTTTATTTATTATAGGAAACTGCAATCGAATACCATGTGATCGAACTGTTATGTAAAAATTTTATACTCGTCAAGCATTTAACTCAAGTGGAAACGATATTGTGGCCCCCGTAATGTGAAAAATCTGAATTCTGCTTGTGAGCTCAATACCCATTTGAGGCAATACTTTCCTGCTGCTTATCTTAGTCAATCACTAAATTCAGTTCGACCTTGGTCTACATTAGCTTAATTGGTGATGTAGACATAACTTCAGCATTTCATAGATTAAGTTGTTGTTAATAAGTAACTATTTTGTTTTTTCTATAACTGGCCAAACCAAATCTTAGACTAAGGTCGTGATTGTGGTCACATTTTGAGTTGTTAGATTAACTATCGACTTAAAAAATAATTAGCACTGGGGAGTCACTATGAGTTTCGAAAATCAAGATACAGCAAGTGGGTACTGGCGTGAGAATTTACGCTTAGTATTGGGGTTGCTGGCAATTTGGGCTGCAGTATCATTTGGCTGCGGTATATTACTGGTCGATGTTCTTAATGAAGTCCACTTCATGGGCTTTAAATTGGGATTCTGGTTTGCACAACAAGGTGCCATGTATGTGTTTGTTGCACTGATTTTTGTGTATGTAGCGAAAGCGAATGCTTTAGATAAAAAATATAACGTACACGAAGACTGAGGAATAAATCATGGATGTTCAAACTTTAACTTATATTATCGTGGGCTTGACGTTTGCCCTGTACATCGGTATCGCAATATGGTCTCGTGCTGGCTCAACTAAAGAGTTTTATGTCGCTGGTGGCGGCGTGCCGCCAGTTATGAACGGTATGGCAACAGCGGCGGATTGGATGTCCGCGGCATCATTTATATCACTTGCCGGTATTGTTTCATTTACTGGTTATGATGGTTCTGTCTATTTAATGGGCTGGACCGGTGGTTATGTTCTGCTAGCGCTTTGCATGGCTCCATACTTACGTAAGTTCGGTAAATTTACTGTGCCAGACTTTATTGGTGATCGCTATTACTCACAAGCTGCGCGAACTGTGGCAGTCGTGTGTGCGATTTTCATCTGTTTCACCTACATCGCCGGTCAAATGCGTGGTGTTGGGGTGGTATTCTCCCGTTTCTTAGAAGTCGAAGTTGAAACTGGGGTTTATATCGGTATGGCAGTGGTGTTCTTTTATGCTGTTTTAGGCGGTATGAAAGGGATTACTTACACTCAGGTTGCGCAGTATTGTGTGCTTATTTTTGCCTTTATGGTACCAGCCATTTTCATCTCGGTAATGATGACAGGTCATGTGTTACCGCAAATTGGCTTTGGTGCAGAACTTGTTGATGCAGCAGGTAATGGAACAGGAGTTTACCTGTTAGATAAGCTTGATGGCTTGTCGGCAGAACTTGGCTTCTCTCAATATACTGAAGGCTCAAAGAGCATGATTGATGTGTTCTTTATTACTGGTGCCTTGATGTTTGGTACCGCTGGTTTACCCCATGTCATCGTGCGTTTCTTTACAGTGCCTAGAGTAAAAGATGCGCGTGTATCAGCAGGTTGGGCATTAGTATTTATTGCTATTATGTATACCACAATTCCAGCATTGGCAGCTTTCTCTCGTGTAAATATGATTGAAACCATTAATGGCCCAGAAAAAACCGGTGTTGCTTATGAAACAGCGCCTGAATGGATTAAAAACTGGGAAAAAACTGGCTTAATTACTTGGGATGATAAAAATGCTGATGGCAATATCTATTATGCTAAAGGCGATACCAATGAAATGAAAATTGACCGCGATATCATGGTATTAGCAACGCCTGAAATTGCATCTCTGCCAGCATGGGTCATAGCATTGGTCGCTGCTGGTGGTCTTGCGGCGGCACTGTCTACATCTGCGGGTTTATTATTAGTTATTTCTACCTCGGTATCCCATGATTTATTGAAGAAAAACTTCATGCCAGATATCTCAGATAAGAAAGAGCTTTTATTTGCGCGAATTGCCGCGGCGCTAGGTATTGTCATGGCGGGTTACTTTGGTATTAACCCACCAGGCTTTGTGGCCGCGGTTGTTGCGATTGCATTTGGTCTAGCTGCCTCGTCATTGTTTCCTGCCATTGTTATGGGGATCTTTTCAAGAACCGTTAACAAAGAAGGTGCGATTTCAGGGATGGTTTTAGGTTTACTATTTACTGCAAGCTATATCGTGTACTTTAAGTTTGTTAACCCAAGTGCCAATAGCAGTGAAAACTGGTTCCTAGGTATTTCGCCTGAAGGTATTGGTATGCTAGGTATGATGATTAACTTTGGTGTTGCATTTGCTGTTAGCAAAGTCACTGCAGCGGTACCTGCTGACGTGGTTGCTATGGTTGAGTCAATTCGATTCCCGAAAGGCTCAGGTGAAGCGCACGACCATTAAGATTCATACAATATGAATTTTAAAATGTGAGTATTTAACTCTCGGATAAAAAAGCGCTTCGGCGCTTTTTTTATTGGTGACAGTGTTCAATTCTTTATGAACAAATGCTGTTAGCAAGTGTTTAATATTAGTGAGTTAAATATTGCCACTTATGGCCATTGGTCGAATATCAGCCTCAATATAATTTACGTATATTAAATTAATAAGACAGAAAATGATTTGGCAGTAAGTAAGAGGCCCGCGATGAAAGATGCCAGTGAACTGCAACCCATTGTTCAATTTATTAAAGAGTTAGTGCCATTTGATAGTCTTTCAGAGACAAATTTAACGCGCTGCTGCAAGCAAATCACCATTGGTTATTACAGTAAAGCATCGGCTGTAGTGCCCTTAGATGCCAGTCATCCACAACTTTATATTGTTCGCTCTGGCGCATTTGAAGTAAGAGACAATCAAGGTGAGTTATTAGATAGGTTGGGCGAAGGAGACTACTTTGGTTTTCCGTCTTTGCTATCTGGTGAAAAAGTCAGTAACCAAGTGCAGATTTTAGAAGACAGTTTGGTGTATCACTTAGATCCCGAAACCTTTGATTTTTTACGTAGTGAAAGCCGCAGCTTCGATCGCTTTTTTAATCGTGCCTTTGCCAGAAGAATGCGTCATCAAGCTAGATTTAAAGCAAAAGACTTAACCACAACCAATCGTATCAATAGTTTAATGTCTGCCGATCCTCTAATTATAAATTGTAATGCCAGTGTCAGTGAAGCGGCGAAAAAAATGCGTTTAGCCAGAGTGTCATCAGTGCTAGTGATGGATAATCAGCAATTGATTGGTATTCTTACCGATCGAGATTTACGTAATCGAGTGCTTGCTGAAGGCTTTGATGGCAATTTGCCGGTTCATCAAGCGATGACTCCCAATCCCACCAAACTTGAAGCTAACGCCTTAGTATTTGAAGCAATGCTGTTGATGAGTGAACATGGCATTCATCACTTACCCATTATGGAACAAGAAAATGTGGTGGGGATATTAACCAGTACTGATATTTTACGCGGCCAGAGTTCACAGCCCTTGTTATTAATCGGCGAAATCGAGCGGCAAACCAATATCGATAGCCTGATCAATGTCAGTAAACAAATTCCGGTATTACTACAAAATCTAATCAGTGCAGATGCCCGAGCAGAAGAAGTGGGCAGGGTATTAACCTCGGTTACTGATGCATTAACCCGGCGATTAATTATTTTAAATCAGCAAATTTTAGGTGAAGCGCCAATGGCCTTTTGCTGGTTAGCGTTTGGCTCACAAGGCAGGCAAGATCAAGCGGCCTGTTCAGATCAAGATAACGGTATTTTGCTGGCCCATGAGCCTGATGAGCATGCAAAAGGCTATTTTGACGCCTTAACCCATGCGGTTTGTAAAGGGCTGGATCAATGCGGCTATATATATTGTCCCGGGGATATTATGGCGCAAAACCCCAAATGGCGTTTGTCACTGTCCCAATGGCAACAACACTTTGAAAAATGGGTGCTATCACCCGAACCTAAAGCCTTAATGCATGCCAGTATCTTTTTTGATATGCGCTCCGTTTATGGGCCGCAGAATTTATTTGATCAGTTACAACAGCACGTCTTAAGCAACACCAAAGATAATGATATTTTTCTTGCTGGAATGGCGGGTAACTCACTGGTTGAAACGCCGCCGCTAGGCTTTTTTAGAAAGTTTGTGTTAGAGCGTGACGGCAGTGAAGTAAAAGGTATGGATTTGAAACATAAAGGCGTAGCGTTAATCAACGATATCGCCAGAGTGTATGCTTTAAGTGCAGGTATTACTGAAGTGAATACGCCTAAGCGGATCCGAGCATTGATGGAAGCCAATATCATTAACCGTAAAGATGCCCTTAATCTAGCGGATGCCTTAGAGTTTATTGCGCATATGCGGTTATCAAATCAAGGTCAGCAGCATACACAACAACAAGAAGTCACCAATTACTTAAAACCGCAGCAAATGTCATCGTTATTGCGACATCAACTCAGGGATGCTTTTAAAGTGGTTCATGATGCGCAATCTGGCTTAAGAATGAAGTTTATGCGAAGTTATTAATGGTATTTCTATGTGGGTTGGCCTGTGATGTTAATTTAGCTTGTGATGTTAATAGTGTGGAGTAAACAACTTAGTGAATGAGTTATGGCTTAAAACGCGCTTACAGTTAGAACTTCTCGGTCAAAAAGACGAGCTTGCGGCTTACCAGTCGAGCGTTAAGCCATGCCTTAGTGCTACGATTGCGGATCTACCGATTATGGCAATAGATCTAGAAATGACCGGGTTAGATCCTCATAACGACCAAATAATCAGTATTGGTATCGTGCCGATTGAGCATGGCGCCATTCCGTTATCAAAAGCCCTGCAAGTGATGGTGACAATCGATGGAAGTGTAGGACAGAGCGCAGCTGTGCACGGGATTATCGATAATCATTTAACAGAAGCGTTATCACTAACACAAGCCATGGCCTGGTTGCTTGCACAAACTCAAGGCTCAATTTTATTAGCTCATCATGCACCAATGGACATTAGTTTTATCCAAAGCCATTTAGAAAAAGTCTATAAAAGAAGCATTAAATTGCCTTTTATTGATACCTTAGCGATAGAAAAACAACGACTTTTACGCCAACATGATGTGCTGCAAGAAGGTAGTTTACGACTGGATGCTTGTCGAAAACGATACGGTCTGCCGACTTATTATGGCCATGATGCCCTCACAGATGCACTAGCGTGCGCCGAATTGTTTGTGGCACAAATAGCCTCTATTGGCGACAGTAAAACCATGAAGGCGGCGCAATTTATTAGTATATAAAGGCAGTAGCCTGAATTTAATCAAATCAGTTTAAATCCAGTAAATAGATATAAAAAAACCAGCACAAGGCTGGTTTAATGGTTTAGCAAGCTGAGTTTACTTTGATTTGTTCATGAAGAAATCAACAGCTGGCTTGATAAGCTCTAAGGCAGTGACTTCACAAGGTGGAAGCTCGGCTGTAGGTGGGTTAATCGGTGTAGTACGCTCACCCCATTTAACTAATGCAGCCGCTGAGGTTAAACCCGCGCCAAAGGCACATGATAAAACAGTTTGACCTGCTTTCAACTTACCTTGTTCAAGAGCATCACAAATCGCAATAGGGATAGTGGCTGCCGAGGTATTGCCATATTTTGCAATATTAACAAAGGCTTTTTCTTTTGGAATTTTCATGCGGCCGATTAAGGTATCAATAATACGTTCATTGGCTTGATGAGGAATAACAAAATCAACGTCTTCTTTATTGATATTGCACTTTTCAAGCACTTTAGTGCTTAGACCGCCCATGCCATGAATCGCGCGTTTAAACACTTCTTGGCCATTTAGATGAATGAAGAAGTCTAAAGAAGATGAATCAAAGCGATCCATTTTGGTACCAAAACCAGAGGCTAAAATATCACGCGCAGCAGGGTCATTATTTAACTCGTAACCTAAAACACCGCCTGGTTGGTCGCTTACTTCTAATACCACCGCGCCGGCGCCATCACCAAATAATACGGCCGTTTCACGGCGAGACCAATCAAGGTAAAAAGACAAACGCTCTGCACCAATAACCAACACTTTTTTATTTTGACCACTTTTGATCATTGAACTACCAAGACCAAGACCGTATAAGAAGCCACTACAGGCCGCGTTGATATCAAACGCGCCGCAAGTTGCACCAATATTGGCTTGCACCGTTGAAGCAATGTTTGGAATTAAAGTGTCAGGGCTTGCTGTTGCTAAGATGATTAAGTCAATCTCACTGCCATCAATACCTGCCGCTGATAACGCATTTTGCGCTGCAACGGTTGCAAGTTCTGAGGTATTGACGTGGCTAATACGTCTTTCGCTGATCCCGGTACGAGTTTTAATCCACTCGTCTGACGTTTCCATAAATGTGGCTAAATCGTCATTGGTCAGAGTTGCTGGTGGGACACATTTTCCCCAGCCGGTAATATGAGCATACTGCATGTGGTGATCTCTCAAATAAAAATTAAAAAATAATCTGGTAATAAAATGTCTTCATTTAATAGAGGGACTGTTACTCCCCACTAAACCTACTTTAAATGCTGGACCACAAGTGCCTTAATGGCTTCTGCTGCATGTAAAATATGTTGTTGTAATAATTTGGTCGCTTTGCCGATATCTTTGCGTTTGCACAATTCGAAGAGTTCGCGATGCTCTCGTTCCGCCGTTGGTATTCCACCGGTTAAAAGTAGCTGTAAACGGATATAGCGATCACAGTTATTATTTAAACCATGGACAACTTCGAGAGTATGAGGTCGATTAGCGGCTTCATATAAGCACGTATGGAACTGGATATTGAGTTCGCTCCAAGTTGCAACTGAGTCCTCTTGCTTAAAAGCTGACTCGAGTTTGGCTAGCACCTTGTCAGCCCGCTCAAAATCATCATCTTGTAGATTAGGAATTGCTTTTGCAAGCAAATCACTCTCTATCATAGCGCGTAGCTCAAATAATTCTGTGACCTGCTCAACAGAAAGCATTGTCGCAGTGGCACCTTTATGGGCTTCAAACTTGACTAACCCTTCAGCCTCTAACTGTACTAAAGCCTCACGAACAGGAATACGACTGACATTAAGTTGTGCAGCAATTGCTGACTGTCTAAGCGGTTCACCCGCTTTGATATAGCCAGAAAGTAATTGTTCTCTCAAAACTTCTACTACAGCTTGGGTGCGAGTTTTATGAATTATTGGCGTTATTTGACTCATTACTTCTTATAATTGTCACAAAATATCTACGGAAGGGTAACCTTTACTGGCGTTATTATAAAGTATCGATGTAAAAAATCTTCCTTTTATAATACATGTGCATATTTAACTAAGTAGTGGGATAATCACTGTAATTGAAATTTTAGGAGTAGTACCGTGAATAAAGCCATTTTTTTAGACCGTGACGGCGTTATCAATATCGATAAAGGCTATGTGCACTTGGTTGATGACTTTGAATACATTGAAGGTGTGTTTGAAGCATGCTTAGCATTTAAAAAAATGGGCTACATGGTCGTGGTGGTGACAAACCAATCTGGTATTGCTCGCGGTATGTATAGTGAAGATGATTTTCACCATTTAACAGAATGGATGGATTGGAACTTTGCAGATAAAGGTGTCGATTTAGATGGTATCTACTATTGTCCACATCATCCAGTTAAAGGCATCGGGGATTACAAACAAGATTGTGATTGCCGCAAACCTAAACCCGGTATGCTTAATAGTGCTGCAGAATTTTTAAAAATTGATATGAGTCAATCTATCATGGTGGGTGATAAAGCCGATGATATTCGCGCTGCAAAAGCGGCAGGCATCCTAACATCGATTTTAGTTAAAACCGGTAAAGTTGTTGATGAAGCTGGGGTAAGTGAAGCCACTGCGGTAGTAAATAGTATTGCAGACGTGCCAGCTTATTTAGAGCAAATTTTATAATAAGCAAATAAATACTTATAAAATGCAACTAACAGGCTAGATTGCCCATGCTAGCCTTGTTGTTTTCTCATTGGAACTTTGCCATAGACCTAACGGTTTAGGTAATTAATAAAGCGCGTTAAGTCTGTTTACGCTTTAACTAAATTACTTTAATCCCACTGCCTTGCAAACTCATCATTAATTCTCTAACTGAGAGTATAAATCCAATGAATTCTGACATGGCGTTTTTGGCATGTTAACCAAATCAGCTTGGTAATGTTCGCAGAGTGCGGTTAACATTTTTTGCCACGGGGCATTGCCTTGATAGTTGGCTAGGTTGTGCCACTGCATAGTGTCAGTATTGACTAAAATGAGCCGTTCAACCTTAGGCAACATGGCGAGTTGCCACTGATTTTCATATACAGAGCGCTGCTTCAAAGCGATATTTTTTTTATAAAACTCGGGTTTCATTACCGCTCGGCCATAGTCTCTTACTTCATATTGTGAAGCGGTTTCTGACATGACTTTATTATCATCGATGAAGCTGGTATTGATAGCGCGAACAGGCAGTGAAGACTCAACAAAAACAAATCGCGTATCATCTAAATCTGTCTGCATCTGTGGAAGCGCTATACCGTCAAATTGCCAATCATTATTTGTCGAATCTGATTTTAAACTAGCCACGATAGTTGGTGCTATATCAATAAGAGAGAATAACCCTGGCACCTTACCTGTGTGGTTAATCGGTTCGCTATGGCGATATCGCAAACTTGCAAGCAATACTTGTGATTGCTCCTGAGACAAGATATTGGTCCCATGGCCCCATGCGGCTACATTGAGTTTTTCTATTTTATCGCTAGGCTTGTTATTGTCATCTTGTATATCTACTGCGGCAGTTAACTTGTCTTGAGCTAATAAAAATCCTTCTCCGTGGTCTGATAGTAGATACACTATGGCATTCTCTAACATGCCACGTTGGCGTAAGCCGCTCATAAAATTGGCTATCTGTATATCTACTGTTTTAATCAATTCTCGATGCATATAATGATTGTAGTTACCGTCCCAGCGTGATTTATCCAATTCAATAAAGTCTTTTGAAGTGAACGGCCAATGTAGCTGACAAAAATGCACCGCTAAGAAATTGGGCGTATCGACAGATAACGCATTGAGCACTTCTTGATTAAACCGCATAGGATCATAGGCTTTGCCATAAGCGCGATTAATATATAAATAGGGAAACATATAGCCTGAGATGGGGGTGTTGATGGCAAGATTTATCAGGGGGATATCTGCTACGCTGGCTATTATGGCATCAGCAGCCCCAACTTTGGGACCAATAACACGATCAAAGCCATAATGCTCATCTATTTGATTAAAGCGGCGCTCATCCATTGCATAGGTTGTTTGATACCCTTTACTTGAAAGTGAGTTTAGGAGCGGCAAATCTTTATTGACTAGCTCAGGGGGGGCTAAGTTAAACCTTGCTCCATTATTGACAGGGTATTGTCCCGATAATATCCCCATCCATGCCACATATGTGCGTGCTTGTGGTGTATAAGCTTTATCGTAGATTAATGATTTTGCTAATAGCTGATTGAGCTTTGGTGCTATTGAATTATCAGCTCCTCTGTGTGCAAGGTGGTCAGGGCGTAGCCCGTCAATACCGATAACAAAAATATTCGGTAACTCATTTACCGGTTTGCTACTGCTTGAAAGCGTGTTGTTACTAACAAAATTAACAGATCCAATGCTAACAATTAATAGGCCAATTAAAACAACGGTTTTATGAAGTGGCATACTGCTGAAAAGGGCAAAGATAAAATTACTTAGAAGTAAGAAAAACAGCCCCCAGACTACCCAAGGTTCTACGAATATTGTGCCACGGAATATCCCCAACAAAGAGGTGGGGTATAAATATGAGTTTGCCGCAACCACAAAAATACAATGGAGTAGTAGGATCACAATCCAGATCTGTGTCTTAATATTGTCATTGTTGCAATACTGAAACCAAGGCCGACATGAAAGGGTAATAACTGCAGCCCAACAGGCATGTAGCAATATGACCATAGCTGCGAAGAAACTAAGATCGTACAGTAAGCCATTACTTAACAAGTGCTGAGTTTTGATTTGTGTCATCGCATTGGCAATAGAGAAGGGGGAGTGGTCTTGTATTAACTGTTTATAGTTAAATGCAATCACAATTAGAAAAATTAACACCGCAAGCGTTCTAAAATACGTGCGCATCAAAGAGATTGATGGGACGCTAAGCTTAGCATTGCTTGTTACGGTTTTAGGCATGGCTTATCTCTTATGTTTAATTCCGAGTCATTTTAATTTAGCGCTTCATTTTTGTTTTGGTGTAGCCCTTGAACATCATGTTTAGTTTGATGCTGCATTTTTGATTGAGCTTGTGGTACTGGTAGTGGTAAAACCACGCTACTGAATATGCTTTCGGGCTATATTCCAGCTAATGAACGCATTGTCACCATTGAAGATTCTGCAGAACTTCAACTCCAGCAAGAGCATACTGTCCGTTTAGAAACTCGACCACAAAATATCGAAGGTCGTGGCGAAATCACCCAACGTGACTTGGTAAAAAATTGCCTTCGAATGCGCCCTGACAGAATTGTCATTGGTGAGGTGCGTGGTGGAGAAGCATTGGATATGCTGACCGCAATGAATACCGGTCACGAAGGTTCACTAACAACATTGCATGCCAACAGCCCACGAGATGCCCTCGGCAGGTTGGAGTATATGGTTTGTATGGCCGGATTTGATATGCCTGTGAGTAATATCAGGACACAAATAGCATCGGCAATTGACTTGGTTGTACAGCTTGAAAGGCAAGAAGATGGCCGCAGAAGGGTGATAAGTATCCAAGAAATCAATGGTATGGAAGGCGACATCATAACCATGTCAGAGATATTTCGCTTTTCACGTGAAGGCGTTGATGAACAAGGTCAAATTATTGGTCATTTTAATGCCACAGGTGTAGTGCCCAACTTCCATTCTAAATTAAAGCAGCATGGTATTGATCTGCCATTTAAGCTATTTAATTGCGGTGACCCATTCGCTAATTTTTAGGAGTCTTTTATGCCTTCCAATGAAATTATTTTCCTAGTTTTAATTTTTATTGCCGTAATTTTCCTTTCTCAGGCGTTATTTTTACCTGTCTATAGTCCGCAGCGGGCAAATACAGCCCAAGTACGTAAGCGATTACAGCAACTATCCCAAGAGTCTGGTGATGGTGTACTTGAGACTTCTTTACTGAGAAAAAACCGATTAAGCAAAGTTGGTAAGATTGGTCGAGCTTTAGAAAGCATCGGTTTTATTGAAGACTTAAGTTACCGTCTCGAGTTGGCTGATTATCGACTTTTAGGGCATCAATTTTTATTTTTAGCTTTATTTGTTGCCACATTAGTGGGGATAGTAAGTTGGTGGTATTTTCGTGTACCACTGATGGTATTTTTTGCAATGTTTATCGTGTTCTTGTTGTTTTATTTTAAATTAAATCGTGATATTGCAAAAAGAATGGATGCGATAGAGGCAAGTTTTCCTGATGCGCTTGATGTATTAAGGCGCGCTTTACAAGCGGGTTACTCGTTTTCTGATGCCATAAAACTGGTTACAGAGGAAATGGAAGGTCCATTAGCCAAAGAGTTTAGCTTGATGTTTGCCAACATCAATTACAGTAAAGATACCAAAAGGGCTATTCTTGGATTTATTGAGCGGGTACCAAGTGTGTCCGCGATGGCATTTTCAAGTGCGGTGATGGTGCAGAAAGAAACCGGCGGTAATCTAGCTGAAAACATTGATAACTTGGCACAGGTTATTCGTAAACGTTTTATGTTCAGGCGTCGAGTAAGAACGTTGTCGGCTGAGGGACGTTTATCTGCGTGGATTTTAATCTTATTACCATTTGTATTGTTCGCTGTTATCTATTTACAAACACCTGACTATGTGGGAGAGCTGACTGGCACCGAAGATGGCAAGACATTGTTAATGTGGGGCGCAATTGGGATGACGTTAGGTGGCCTTTGGATCAGTAAATTGATTAGGATTGATATGTGATATGGACTATTTACTTGGACTCATTAATCAGACATTCGACAATCCCCAACATGTTGAGTGGGCGATATACATTGTTGCTGCGATAGTCGGTATTACATTTGCTCTATCAATTTCGTTGTTAGTAAGCGGGGTATACTCGCCTGTGCGTAAACGCTTACAACAAATTTCTGGCGTTAATACTCAAAGCTCGGCTGTTGAAAATAACGAGGTAAATAAAACCCTGGAGCATGGAATTGGCCAATTAGGCAAAGTGCCATTTTTGAATTTATCAAATAATGAAACAAGGCGGTTGTTAATTCATGCGGGGCTACATTCCGATAGCGCATTGGCCATCTTTAGTGCGATACGTTTACTACTGTTGCTAATAGGTGCAGTACTTTCTATCGTGGTTTTAAAAATATTTCCGGATTTATCGACATTGATCAGTATTTATCTAGTGTGTTTGATTATGGGGGGATTTTTTTTGGCGCCTTCTTTAGTTTTAACCTACTTAGCGAATAAAAGAATGCGATCTTTACGTGTCGGCTTTCCTGATGCACTTGATTTGCTGGTGGTGTGTTGTGAAGCGGGTTTAGGGCTATTAGCAGCATTGCAACGTGTAGCTCGCGAACTTTCATTAAGCCACCCTAATTTATCCAGCGAATTAGAGTTAGTGTGTAATAAAGTTAGAGCAGGTCTCACTATTAGGGTTGCTTTAAGTGAATTTACCGAGCGAACGGGCTTAGAAGACATTAAAGGGCTTAACTCTGCAATATCCCAAAGTATGCGTTTAGGAACAGGGATTGCAGCGACATTAAGGGGTTTTTCAGAAGAATATCGAGACAAAAGACTACAACAGGCAGAAGAACAAGCTGCAAAGATGGCAGTAAAAATGATTTTCCCAATGATGTTTTGTATCTGGCCGTCCTTTTTTATTGTCGCAGTAGGTCCTGCTGTACTTAAAGTAATGAAAGTATGGGGGCAAGCCTTTTAATATGAATATTCTATATATTAATTTTACTGGATTCAGCAAAAGGCGAGGTATATGTCAATGATGAAACGTGACCTAAAAATGCTTTTCACGCTGGCAATACTTAGTTTTAGTCTTTGTGGTTGTGCATCAGTTGATGAGGATCTTGAACTGACAAAAATACCGCAGCGTCAAGATTTGTATCAAGGGAAATCTCAGATTGCAGTCGGGGGATCACCTCAATCAGAAATTGAGGCTCTTAATCAAGCTCAAGATGCAGAACGCTCTGGCGATTTAGATAAAGCATTATACGCCTATATACAAGCATTAGACTTCAATCAGCAAAACGCTGACACATTTTATCAAATTGCTCGAATACACGTTGCTAAAGGCAATAAAGACATAGCATTAAAAGCCTATAACGAAGCGCTGACAATAAACCCTGATCATAGGTTAGCAAATGCAGAGTTAGGAATTCTTGAAATAGATAGACGGCAATATGTATTGGCAAGAAAGCATCTTAAGAAAACCATCTTTCTTGATCAACAGCGATTATCGGCAATTAAGAGTAAGGCTGCTGGAGCAGATTATACTTCTTTAGATGAGCTATCACCTTTAAGAGTATATAACGCACTGGCTATTTTGGAAGATCTGGAAAACAACAATGAAGCAGCAAGAACATATTTTAGACTCATACTAGCATTCCAACCTCAATCAGCAATTATCGCTACCAATTTAGGTTATTCATTTTATCTTGTGGGAGACTTTGATAATGCAGAGTCATATCTCAAGCAAGCACTAAGAGCTGATCCGAGTTTTACCCGAGCATGGTCGAATTTAGGTTTGGTTTATATCCGCCAAGGAAATTATAGAAGGGCACTGGCTAGTTTTGAACAAACCATGACAACAGCGGATGCATTAAATGATCTTGGCTACTTTTTGATGTTAGAAGGCAAGTACGAACAAGCGATAAGTTTATTTAAGCAAGCAATAGATACTTCACCGACCTATTTTGAACGAGCTCATAAAAATTTGAAAATTGCTTTAGCATCTAAGATTAATTAAAGCTGTGGCTAGATAGATATAAAGTGACTGAATTGAAACTTTACTGATAATGAGGTGGAGCTAGTAACTATTAACCAGCATCAAGTTGAAATGTCATTGAGATGACATACTCATCTTCAAGTTTTAGCCGTAAGCGCTAAAATAATGGATTAACCCTGCATCAAGTTGAATTGATATTGGGATTACACATTCATCGTCGAGCTCTAGCCGTAAGCGCTAAAGTAATGGTTTAACCCTGCATCAAGTTGAAATGTCATTGAGATTACATACTCATCTTCAAGTTTTAGCCGTAAGCGCTAAAATAATGGATTAACCCTGCATCAAGTTGAATTGATATTGAGTTTACACATTCATCGTCGAGTTCTAGCCGTAAGCGCTAAAGAAATGGATTAACCCTTCATCAAGTTGAAATGTCATTGAGATTACATGCTCATCGTCGAGTTCTAGCCGTAAGCATTAAACTGGTATTAATGAAGTTACAGCGCTAGTTGACGTATTGCAGACGTAGCAGCATATATAGAGCAGAGCCTGTAACTAGTGATTAAAACCAAATAAACAGCGATAAAATAGCCAACTTGTTTTATTTTAGCGCAATACGCTCAATTAAAAAGCACTTGAATCAATGTTTGTCAATTAATTTGTAAAAGCCCTTGCATGAAATTTTAGTTTCCCTATAATGCGCACCACTGACACGGAACAAGGCGTCTAAACGCTAGTTACCGAGTCCGCTCTTTAACAATTTATCAAGTAATCTGTGTGGACACTCACAGGCGTTGAGTTAATCGAAATTGCTCATTCTTTCTCGTAAAGAGTGAAGCAATCAAAATTATTACTCAATGTAACGATGAGTGTTCATAGCAATATGTAACAAACGTTTTAGAGATTCTTCCGAGTCTTTAAATCGAAATCAGAATTCATTGAGCCGAAACGAAGCTTTTATTTATAAGAGTGGTTGTTTCAACAAAACTTTAATTGAAGAGTTTGATCATGGCTCAGATTGAACGCTGGCGGCAGGCCTAACACATGCAAGTCGAGCGGTAACAGGAATTAGCTTGCTAATTTGCTGACGAGCGGCGGACGGGTGAGTAATGCCTAGGGATCTGCCCAGTCGAGGGGGATAACAGTTGGAAACGACTGCTAATACCGCATACGCCCTACGGGGGAAAGGAGGGGACCTTCGGGCCTTTCGCGATTGGATGAACCTAGGTGGGATTAGCTAGTTGGTGAGGTAATGGCTCACCAAGGCGACGATCCCTAGCTGTTCTGAGAGGATGATCAGCCACACTGGGACTGAGACACGGCCCAGACTCCTACGGGAGGCAGCAGTGGGGAATATTGCACAATGGGCGAAAGCCTGATGCAGCCATGCCGCGTGTGTGAAGAAGGCCTTCGGGTTGTAAAGCACTTTCAGTAGGGAGGAAAGGTTAACGGTTAATAACCGTTAGCTGTGACGTTACCTACAGAAGAAGGACCGGCTAACTTCGTGCCAGCAGCCGCGGTAATACGAGGGGTCCAAGCGTTAATCGGAATTACTGGGCGTAAAGCGTACGCAGGCGGTTCATTAAGCCAGATGTGAAATCCCCGGGCTCAACCTGGGAATTGCATTTGGAACTGGTGAACTAGAGTCTTGTAGAGGGGGGTAGAATTTCAGGTGTAGCGGTGAAATGCGTAGAGATCTGAAGGAATACCGGTGGCGAAGGCGGCCCCCTGGACAAAGACTGACGCTCATGTACGAAAGCGTGGGGAGCAAACAGGATTAGATACCCTGGTAGTCCACGCCGTAAACGATGTCTACTCGGAGTTTGGTGCCTTGAGCACTGGGCTCCCAAGCTAACGCATTAAGTAGACCGCCTGGGGAGTACGGCCGCAAGGTTAAAACTCAAATGAATTGACGGGGGCCCGCACAAGCGGTGGAGCATGTGGTTTAATTCGATGCAACGCGAAGAACCTTACCTACTCTTGACATCCAGAGAATTCGCTAGAGATAGCTTAGTGCCTTCGGGAACTCTGAGACAGGTGCTGCATGGCTGTCGTCAGCTCGTGTTGTGAAATGTTGGGTTAAGTCCCGCAACGAGCGCAACCCCTATCCTTATTTGCCAGCGCGTAATGGCGGGAACTCTAGGGAGACTGCCGGTGATAAACCGGAGGAAGGTGGGGACGACGTCAAGTCATCATGGCCCTTACGAGTAGGGCTACACACGTGCTACAATGGCGTATACAGAGGGTTGCAAAGCCGCAAGGTCTAGCTAATCTCACAAAGTACGTCGTAGTCCGGATTGGAGTCTGCAACTCGACTCCATGAAGTCGGAATCGCTAGTAATCGTAGATCAGAATGCTACGGTGAATACGTTCCCGGGCCTTGTACACACCGCCCGTCACACCATGGGAGTGGGCTGCACCAGAAGTAGATAGTCTAACCTTCGGGAGGACGTTTACCACGGTGTGGTTCATGACTGGGGTGAAGTCGTAACAAGGTAGCCCTAGGGGAACCTGGGGCTGGATCACCTCCTTACCTATACGACTAACTTAA
The DNA here is from genome assembly GCF_002874355.2 of Shewanella sp. 10N.286.48.B5. Lineage (NCBI taxonomy): Bacteria > Pseudomonadati > Pseudomonadota > Gammaproteobacteria > Alteromonadales > Shewanellaceae > Shewanella > Shewanella sp. 10N.286.48.B5. The sequence continues at coordinate 2,146,216 of NZ_MCVG02000001.1, read as the reverse complement.
TGTTTGTTGAGTGTTCACACAGATTACTTGATAGAAAGAAAGAGAAAGATATCGAAAGGTATTTTTGAGTTTTTTGATTGTTAATCAAGGCGCTTGAGGAGTGAATGAGGACGTGTAGTACACTACACGACGATTGAACGACAAAAGCAACGCTGAGTAACGATTAAAAGACCAAAAAGAATGGGTCTGTAGCTCAGCTGGTTAGAGCGCACCCCTGATAAGGGTGAGGTCGGTGGTTCAAGTCCACTCTGACCCACCAAAATCTTCATTTCTCCTAAGCGAAGATTTTGTATTAACGTATTTTGTTTTACTGCATGTAAATGGGGCTATAGCTCAGCTGGGAGAGCGCCTGCCTTGCACGCAGGAGGTCTGCGGTTCGATCCCGCATAGCTCCACCATTTACATCTTCTCAATAAGTTGAGTCGACATATGCAATTAAGAGATGCCAAAGATAATCTAACCATTATCTTTGGCTTTTTTTAGCCCGTTCTTTAACAATTTGGAAAGCTGATAGTATTTAATACGATGATGTCTGTCGTTGTATTAATTACAAATCGTATTATTGGGAAATTAATCCTTTTCTGATAATACATTGAGTTCTCAAAACACTTTATTAAGTGTCTTGAATATTCTAAAAACTAAGGCGAATTTGTGTACTCGCAAGAGATGCAAATTATGTAATAAACCAGCTAGTTACGATACAGCTGTTAGGGCTACCCGCTCTAACAACGATTAAGTTTCCTTGTGAAACTCATTTGGGTTGTATGGTTAAGTGACTAAGCGTATACGGTGGATGCCTTGGCAGTCAGAGGCGATGAAGGACGTAGTAACTTGCGAAAAGCGTTGGCGAGCTAGTAACAAGCATTTGAGCTAACGATGTCCGAATGGGGAAACCCGGCCACATAAGTGGTCATCATAACGTGAATACATAGCGTTATGAGGCGAACCTGGGGAACTGAAACATCTAAGTACCCAGAGGAAAAGAAATCAACCGAGATTCCCCTAGTAGCGGCGAGCGAACGGGGATTAGCCCTTAAGTCTATGGGGTGTTAGTGGAATGAGTTGGAAAGCTCAACGGTACAGGGTGATAGTCCCGTACATGAAAACTAACCATAGATGAAAACGAGTAAGGCGGGACACGTGACATCCTGTTTGAATATGGGGGGACCATCCTCCAAGGCTAAATACTCCTGACTGACCGATAGTGAACCAGTACCGTGAGGGAAAGGCGAAAAGAACCCCTGTGAGGGGAGTGAAATAGAACCTGAAACCGTGTACGTACAAGCAGTGGGAGCGGTTCTTGAGACCGTGACTGCGTACCTTTTGTATAATGGGTCAGCGACTTACGTTTTGTAGCGAGGTTAAGCGAATAGCGGAGCCGTAGGGAAACCGAGTGTTAACTGCGCGTTTAGTTGCAAGGCGTAGACCCGAAACCGAGTGATCTAGCCATGGGCAGGTTGAAGGTTGAGTAACATCAACTGGAGGACCGAACCGACTAATGTTGAAAAATTAGCGGATGACTTGTGGCTGGGGGTGAAAGGCCAATCAAACTCGGAGATATCTGGTTCTCCTCGAAAGCTATTTAGGTAGCGCCTCGAGCGAATACCACTGGGGGTAGAGCACTGTTAAGGCTAGGGGGTCATCCCGACTTACCAACCCTTTGCAAACTCCGAATACCAGTGAGTACTACTCGGGAGACAGACGGCGGGTGCTAACGTCCGTCGTCAAAAGGGAAACAACCCAGACCATCAGCTAAGGTCCCAAAGTTATTGCTAAGTGGGAAACGATGTGGGAAGGCTTAGACAGCTAGGATGTTGGCTTAGAAGCAGCCATCATTTAAAGAAAGCGTAATAGCTCACTAGTCGAGTCGGCCTGCGCGGAAGATTTAACGGGGCTAAGCAATACACCGAAGCTATGGGTTTGCTCTTATGAGCAAGCGGTAGAGGAGCGTTCTGTAAGCGGTTGAAGGTGAAGGGGTAACCCACACTGGACGTATCAGAAGTGCGAATGCTGACATGAGTAACGATAAAGGGAGTGAAAAACTCCCTCGCCGAAAGACCAAGGGTTCCTGTCCAACGTTAATCGGGGCAGGGTGAGTCGACCCCTAAGGCGAGGCCGAAAGGCGTAGTCGATGGGAAACGGGTCAATATTCCCGTACTTCTGCTAACTGCGATGGAGAGACGGAGAAGGCTAGGCTAGCGCGGCGTTGGTAGTCCGCGTTTAAGGTTGTAGGCTGTAAACTTAGGCAAATCCGGGTTTACATTAGGCTGAGAGCTGATGACGAGTCACTAAGGTGATGAAGTAGTTGATGCCATGCTTCCAGGAAAATCTTCTAAGCTTCAGGTTAGTAGGAATCGTACCCCAAACCGACACAGGTGGTCGGGTAGAGAATACCAAGGCGCTTGAGAGAACTCGGCTGAAGGAACTAGGCAAAATGGTACCGTAACTTCGGGAGAAGGTACGCTGCTGTTGGTGATGGGACTTGCTCCCTAAGCTGACGGCAGTCGCAGATACCAGGTGGCTGCAACTGTTTATCAAAAACACAGTACTGTGCAAAATCGCAAGATGACGTATACGGTATGACGCCTGCCCGGTGCTTGAAGGTTAATTGATTGGGTTATCTTCGGAGAAGCTCATGATCGAAGCCCAAGTAAACGGCGGCCGTAACTATAACGGTCCTAAGGTAGCGAAATTCCTTGTCGGGTAAGTTCCGACCTGCACGAATGGCGTAATGATGGCCACGCTGTCTCCAGCCGAGACTCAGTGAAGTTGAAATTGCGGTGAAGATGCCGTATACCCGCGGCTAGACGGAAAGACCCCGTGAACCTTTACTATAGCTTGGCACTGAACATTGAACCTACATGTGTAGGATAGGTGGGAGACTTTGAAGCTTCGTCGCTAGATGGAGTGGAGTCAATCTTGAAATACCACCCTTGTAGTTTTGATGTTCTAACCGCGGCCCCTTATCGGGGTTCGGGACAGTGCCTGGTGGGTAGTTTGACTGGGGCGGTCTCCTCCCAAAGAGTAACGGAGGAGCACGAAGGTTGGCTAAGTACGGTCGGACATCGTACGGTTAGTGCAATGGCATAAGCCAGCTTAACTGCGAGACATACACGTCGAGCAGGTACGAAAGTAGGTCATAGTGATCCGGTGGTTCTGTATGGAAGGGCCATCGCTCAACGGATAAAAGGTACTCCGGGGATAACAGGCTGATACCGCCCAAGAGTTCATATCGACGGCGGTGTTTGGCACCTCGATGTCGGCTCATCACATCCTGGGGCTGAAGTCGGTCCCAAGGGTATGGCTGTTCGCCATTTAAAGTGGTACGCGAGCTGGGTTCAGAACGTCGTGAGACAGTTCGGTCCCTATCTGCCGTGGGCGTTGGATGATTGAAGGAAGCTGCTCCTAGTACGAGAGGACCGGAGTGGACGAACCGCTGGTGTTCGGGTTGTTATGCCAATAGCATTGCCCGGTAGCTACGTTCGGAATCGATAACCGCTGAAAGCATCTAAGCGGGAAGCGAGTCCTAAGATGAGTCATCCCTAGGAATTTAATTCCTCTAAAGAGCCGTTCGAGACTAGGACGTTGATAGGCAGGGTGTGTAAGCGTTGTGAGGCGTTGAGCTAACCTGTACTAATGACTCGTGAGGCTTAACCATACAACCCAGATGAGTTTTATCTGAGTTGATGGTAACTAGATTTATTACAAAGACTTAGTGATAGAATTTAAGCACTTGATAAAGTAAGAAACTCAAACAGCTTTCCGAATTATTATTTACTGCATTTGCGGTAGATAAAGCAAGAATTTGCTTGGTGACAATAGCATTGTGGTACCACCTGATCCCATCCCGAACTCAGTAGTGAAACGCAATCGCGCCGATGATAGTGTGGGGTCTCCCCATGTGAAAGTAGGTCATCGCCAAGCGCCTAATTTCTCGTAAGAGAAGCTCGAAAGAGCAAGTCTACTAACTTTGACACGTTAGCGACTTTAAAAGAATTTAGTATACTGCGTAAGCAATTTACTAAAGGAGCGGTAGTTCAGTTGGTTAGAATACCGGCCTGTCACGCCGGGGGTCGCGGGTTCGAGTCCCGTCCGCTCCGCCAACATTACGATAAGCCCTGCTAGCAATAGCAGGGCTTTTTCGTATCTGTTATTTAAAGAATGAATAATAGTGACATGCAAAAGTAGTTTGCTAAAGCAGCGGTAATTCAGTTGCTTAGACGCTTGATTAGAGATCAACGGCCTGTCACGCCGTGGGCGAGGGTTCGTCTCTTGATAAGAGTAAGTCCGCTCCGCCAACATTACGATAAGCCCTGCTAGCAATAGCAGGGCTTTTTCGTATCTGTTATTTAAAGAATGAATAATAGTGACCTGCTAAAGTAGTTTGCTAAAGCAGCGGTAATTCAGTTGCTTAGACGCTTGATTAGAGATCAACGGCCTGTCACGCCGGGGGCGAGGGTTCGTCTCTTGATAAGAGTAAGTCCGCTCCGCCAACATTACGATAAGCCCTGCTAGCAATAGCAGGGCTTTTTCGTATCTGTTATTTAAAGAATGAATAATAGTGACATGCAAAAGTAGTTTGCTAAAGCAGCGGTAATTCAGTTGCTTAGACGCTTGATTAGAGATCAACGGCCTGTCACGCCGTGGGCGAGGGTTCGTCTCTTGATAAGAGTAAGTCCGCTCCGCCAACATTACGATAAGCCCTGCTAGCAATAGCAGGGCTTTTTCGTATCAGTTATTTAAAGAATGAATAATAGTGACCTGCTAAAGTAGTTTGCTAAAGCAGCGGTAATTCAGTTGCTTAGACGCTTGATTAGAGATCAACGGCCTGTCACGCCGGGGGCGAGGGTTCGTCTCTTGATAAGAGTAAGTCCGCTCCGCCAACATTACGATAAGCCCTGCTAGCAATAGCAGGGCTTTTTCGTATCAGTTATTTAAAGAATGAATAATAGTGACCTGCTAAAGTAGTTTGCTAAAATAGTTTGCTAAAGCAGCGGTAATTCAGTTGCTTAGACGCTTGATTAGAGATCAACGGCCTGTCACGCCGGGGGCGAGGGTTCGTCTCTTGATAAGAGTAAGTCCGCTCCGCCAACATTACGATAAGCCCTGCTAGCAATAGCAGGGCTTTTTCGTATCTGTTATTTAAATAATGAATAATAGTGACATGCAAAAGTAGTTTGCTAAAGCAGCGGTAATTCAGTTGCTTAGACGCTTGATTAGAGATCAACGGCCTGTCACGATGGCGGCGAGGGGTCGTCTCTTGATAAGAGTAAGTCCGCTCCGCCGACACAAAAACGAAAGCTTTTACAGCAATGTAGAGGTTTTTTTCGTTTTGTAATTTAATTATTTTCAGCTTTATATTGATAAAGAAAAAGAATGTTAGCTGAGTTGTCTGTGCCTTTAGAATATGACTTTTTCGTTGTCGAATTCAATTAAATATCTGCCGCTGAGTAGAACTATATTATTGAAATTATGTTTCTATGAAGTTTTATCATCGTAAGCCAATAGTAGTTACAGTATCTCGATCAGTTTATAAAGCCTATTTCAACCGTTTGCACTGTTTTAAGTAAAGAACAGTACCCTCAACTGTAACCCTCCCTTAAAACAGCATGCCAATATCAGTATCTTATAAAATCATACAAATATTTAAGTGGTTTTTTATCAGTTAAATGATCTAGCTAGCAGATCCGCGGTTTACTGATTTATTAACTTTCTGTGTGGCTATATAATCAAATGTATATATAAGTGTAAAGTCCAATAAGTAGGTTCTTTTTAGCAATGCATACAACTCAAAATATCAAAGCTTATTGGCAAAAAACCTTAGATATAACGGCAAAAGCACTGAGTACTGATGTGTGTGCCTTTTTGTTAGATGCTCAGCAGATGATGCGTTATGTGGCATGTAATGAAGAAATCATCGATATAGATTTACGCGAATTACAGCAAATTACCACTCCAGTCATCAATAATATTCCTTTATCGGAATTAGCCACTAATCAAGTCATATCAATAACCCATAAACAAAAACAATATAGTATCCATCTGCAACCTCTTGTTGATGATTACGGTAAACAACTGGGCTGCTTTTGTGCGATTTATTCTAAATTGTTATCTAAAGATTTTAACTTAGCTTTAATTAATCTCACTGTTGATAGCCTGGAACACTCTTTATCTAAGCTTCACTCCCAACAGCAACAATATCAATCCATTAACTTACAGAATTTCATTGATGCTTTTAGTGAACATATTTGGGTAAAGGATCTTGACGGTAAGTATATTGTTTGTAATCAGAGTATAGAAAAAGCTTGGAATAAAAAGACGGGTCAAATAGTCGGTAAAATGGACCATGATCTATTTGATGTTGAAACAACAAAGCTTTTTATCGAGACCGATAACAGTGCGATTTTGGCAAGAAAACCGATTGTAGTGTCTGAGTGTGAAGGCACAGATCCAAACAATAACCGTCACTGGTTAGAAACGGTTAAAGCGCCATTAATCGATAATACAAATACTATCCAAGGCGTTATCGGTATTACCCGAAATATTGGTCGGCATAGACAAAATGAAAAACAATTGTTACTGGCCGAAAGTGTGGTTGAGAACACGATTGATGGTGTATTAGTTACCGACAGAGATGGCAATATAACTGAAGTTAATAGTGCATTTTCCAATATTACCGGTTTTGAACGTGAAGAGGTTATAGGTCAAAACCCGCGTATTTTAAATTCCGGCAAACATGATACTGAGTTTTTTGCCAAAATGTGGAATACCTTGCTCGTAAAAGGTAAGTGGCATGGCGAAATTTGGAATAAAAGAAAAAATGGTGACATATTCCTCCAAGCAGCTACCATTAATGCGGTTTATGGCCAAGATGATACTATTAATTTTTTCGTAGCTGTATTTTCAGATATATCAAAGCAGAAAATTAACGAACAAAAGCTCGAGAATTTAGCTTATTACGACAACTTAACCCAATTACCTAATCGAATTTTATTACGGTCTAATTTACAAGTTCAAGTTGAGCATGCGGCAACTAAACAATCTCAACTTGCTGTTATCATGTTCGATATTGATTTTTTCAAACATATTAACGACAGTTTAGGTCACGAGGTGGGTGATAAACTATTAGTTGAAGTCGGCCGCAGACTATCTAATATCAGTCATGATTATTGTAATGTTGGCCGCCTAAGCAGTGACGAGTTTGTGCTTGTTTTAAATGATATTACTCAGGGCGATATGGTGGCATCCCGTGTAAATCATATTAAGTCTCTAATAGAGCAGCCATTTAGATTTGATGATAGTTCTTTAATTCGAATTACCGTGAGTATGGGCGTTTCAGTTTTCCCCCATGATTCTGTAAATAGCGAAAACTTATTACAAAATGCCGATACAGCATTACATATAGCAAAACAAAGTGGTCGTAATACAGTGACCTTTTACGATTCAGCTATGACAATGAACTCAGTAGCGCATTTGAAAATCCAAAATGCTTTACACGAAGCCATTCAAGAGCAGCATTTTCATTTAGTTTATCAACCTAAATTATCGTTGAGTAGTGGTCAATTGGTGGGACTAGAGGCGTTGATCCGATGGGAGCATCGGGAGTATGGTTTTATTTCACCAGCTGAGTTTATTCCTATTGCTGAAAAAACCGGTTTAATTCACGAAATTGGTTTAGTAGTACTTCGAATGGCTTGTCTTCAAGGCAAGCAATGGCTTGATAATGGCTATCATTTTGGTCGGATTGCGGTTAACGTTGCCAGTATACAATTTCAGCGCAGTAATTTTATCGACAATGTCGCAATGATTTTGCAAGAAACTGGAATGCCTGCTAGTTGTCTTGAGTTAGAGATGACTGAAAGCTGCATGATGTATGAACCTGAAAAAGTGATCAGTGATTTAAAACGCTTGGGGGACATGGGAATTCAATTATCTGTTGATGATTTTGGAACCGGTTATTCATCGTTAAGTTACCTTAAAAAGTTACCTATTAATGTGCTTAAAATCGATCAGTCTTTTGTCTGCGATATTCCATTTGATAGTCATAATACCGCAATAGCCAAAGCTATTATTGTGTTAGGTCATGCACTTAATCTCGACATCATTGCTGAAGGGGTAGAAACTAAAGAGCAAGCGGCTTTTTTATTGGAAAATGGCTGCGATCAAGCACAAGGTTATTATTTTAGTCGTCCGCAATTAGCATCAACACTCACGCCTCTCTTAACAAACAGTAAATAAAAGTCCTTAAATTTTGTTTATAGGCGATTATTTAAGGACTTTACTGTAATAGAAAAGTCCACTTTTAAACTGATTTATGCGTATATATCTATTGTGTTGCTGATATCATTTTCGGTTGAAGTGTTTGCTATTTCAGTTACCGTTGTTAGAAATACGTCTCCCATATCATCTTTTGATAAGGTTTCAGCCATAGGTTTTAGCTCATCTAACGCTAATTTCAAAGACTCATGCTGCTCTGGGGTTAATGCACTTAACATTGATGAAATATCAGCTTGTTGTTCTTCAGTTAAGGTCGATACTGCTTTTTCAAGTCCTGGTGGAGTGCTCCCAGGTGGCGGTGGACCTTGTGGTCTTTCAGGCTTGCTGCTTGATTGCGTGTTTAGCTGACTTTGTTGTGCCGAGATGTTATTGCTCATTAAGACTTGCATATCAGGCTCCTATTTATTGACCACGTTTTTGTTTATGTTCTGGCGGTGTGTGGTTATTAGGTACAGCAACGAGTTCTTCATCGATTAAAATACAGGTGGCTTCGATTTCATCGCCTTTTGGCGTCGTGAAGCTAACTTGATCTTCAGCGTTTTTATTTTCACAGATTGCATAAGCTTCTTGTGGTGGTTTACGCATTTGACGGTTTTTTTCTTGTGCGATGATATTGGCTGACATCAATGTCAGTAAAGGAATAAGGGCAAGTAAAGAGGCTATTCTTTTCATTTTTAATCCATCCTAGTGATAACGATATGACTTTTTATTAAAGCCTTTGTTTGATTCATCATTAGGTTAGCAATTAAATATGCAGTAATTGTGCAGATTTCATGGAGATTACAGCCAAGTCATTGTTGTTGCTAGTTTGCAGCCTTGTAGGTCGATATACTTAGTTTATGAAAATATCAAAGAAATTATTTTTAGCCTTTGTGGGCTTAACTAGCATAGTGTTACTTGCGACGTTATCGTTAGCAAGGTGGAGCTTTGATCAAGGCTTTCTAAATTATATTAATACCCTAGAACAAGAACGTTTAGCTCGTTTATCAACTGCAGTGGCTGATTTGTATCAGCAGTCAGCTTTTAATTGGAGTAACATTAGCTCAGACCAATATAAGCAATTACTCAGACTACATTCACCAGGGCCGGCTCCAAGGCATTTGGGGCGAAATGATTCATTGTCGAATAGGCAAGGTATACCACACCCAGATCGAAGACCGCCACACTTATCTGAACATCGAAAACCCGCTAAAGGCTTTGAGCCAGAACACCGCCAACCGCCGCCTCATAAAAGACCCGACAGCAAAAGAAGGGATAGAGAGGTGAAGCCTCAGGTGCGCTTTGGACCTCCTACAGCAATTTACAACTTAGAGAATAAGTTACTTGCCGGCGTGGCTATCGATGACCGTAATAAGGCAACTTATGTTCCTGTTACCTATAAAGGAGAGCTTATTGCTAAGTTATATAGCTCACCAATCGTTAAGGTTAATAGTGAATCTGCAGCTATTTTTTCGCAACAACAGCTTTGGACCACACTCTGGATAGGTTTGGGCTGCTTGTTATTGGCAAGTATTATTTCATGGCTGTTAGCTCGATTTTTATTAGTACCTGTGAAAGAGGTGGTTAAAGGTATTTCCTTTCTTTCAAAGGGCAATTATAGCGAACGTTTTACTCAGCAACGTCAAGATGAATTAGGTCAATTGATGAATGACATTGACCATTTAGCGATGATTTTAGATAAAAACCGTACTGCAAAAAATAGATGGTTTGCCGATATATCACATGAGCTTCGAACCCCCTTAAGTATTTTGTGTGGTGAAATTGACGCCATCAAAGCGGGAATTCGTCAATTTGATCAACAACAACTTGAGTCACTAGAGCAAGAAGTCATGCGCATCAAACATCTAGTCGATGATTTGTATCAGCTGTCTTTATCTGATGTCGGTGGACTTAAATACAATATCCAACCGATGGATCTCACTGAGTGCATTTCAGAAACAATAGCCTCATTAGGCAATAAAATTTCTGCTAAAGGGTTAGGCTACCGTTTTAACCATATTGAGCCGGTATTAATCAATGCTGATAAAATGAGAATTCAGCAACTAATTTCTAATGTTTTATTAAATTCAGTCGCTTATACAGACTCTCCAGGTAGTATTGATGTCGATTTAATTCAGCAAAATACCAAGGTGCTGATATTAATTAATGATACTAAACCTTCAGTAGCGACAGACGATTGCGAGCTACTATTTGAGGCGCTTCATCGACAAGATAGCTCTCGGGTGCGCCGTAGTAATGGCGCAGGCCTTGGACTCACGATTTGCCGAAATATTGTAGAAGCCCATAAAGGGACAATTACCGCAAGGCCTTCTAATCTTGGCGGTTTATGTATTGAGATTGTATTGCCATTGGCCTAGCTACTTGGCTGTTGTTACAAGTAACGGAGTATTCATAGATCATGAATAATCATTATCAAAATAAACGCGTATTGATTGTAGAGGATGAGCCCAAAATAGCCCAAGTGCTTGTGGATTTTTTAACCCTTGAAGGCTTTGTCACTACGGTTTTACACGATGGGCTTGATGCTGTCGCAAGGATCCAAAATGACGCTATTGATTTTGTCATTTTAGATTTAATGTTACCGCACAAAGATGGCTTGACTATCTGTAAAGAAGTGCGGTCATTTTCAAACGTGCCGATTTTGATGTTAACTGCGCGCGTTGAAGAGATTGATCGTTTAATTGGCTTAGAAATTGGCGCTGATGATTATGTCTGTAAACCCTTTTCAGCAAGGGAAGTGGTAGCAAGGGTTAAAGCAATTATTAGACGAATGGAGCCTAGCGCTCAACTTGCTGAAGATGAAATAGCCTATAAGCATCTAGTGATAAATCTTGAGCGTTTTAAATGCCACGCTGCTAGCGTAGAGGTCGATTTAACCCCCGTTGAGTTTAGGCTTTTGCATACTATGCTTAAAAGACCGGGCGTGGTGCATTCCCGTGATAGTTTAATGCAAGTTTGCTATGTCGATGACCGCGTTGTGAGCTCTCGCACCATTGACAGTCATATCAAAAACTTACGTTCAAAATTATTACTCAATAATAAACAAGCTGATTTACTGCACTCTATTTACGGTGTGGGTTATAAAATTGAGTAGTTTTCCTTTTACCCCTATTAATTGTGCTTATGAGTTTTTTACTATATTTGCTGATGTTTCTCGCGCCTTGGTCTGCTTTTGTTTAGAATAGCTTTAATTTTAGGATCCCCTTAGCCATCGCTATTTGGGACACTTTTAAACTGAGACGGACTGTTTTTCTGTCTAGGAGCTTGAATGCAACTGTTTGTAAAAGATTTAACCGTAATCGACTTTTCTTATTTATGTCCAATTCGGGGCATGGTGGGCGAAAGCTGGATTGTTGATGTATTGCTTGATGGTGGTTTAGATGAGCAAAATATGGTGCTCGATTTTTCTAAAGTCAAAAAGACCATCAAAAGCACCATTGATGATGTAGCAGATCACCGACTATTAATACCTACCGCATGCAGTGACGTTCGTTGGCAGCAGCAGGGCGACAGAGTATGGATGGATTTCACCAGTCAGCAAGGTGATATTCATCTGGCATGCCCATCACAAGCCTTTGCGCTTATACCTACTGAAGTTATCGATTTTGAAAGCGTTAATGCCTTTTTAATTAAAGCATTACGTCAGGCACTGCCTGATAATGTTCAAGGCATTAGCTTAACTTTGCGCACCGAAGTGCTTGAAAGCCCTTATTACCACTACACCCATGGTTTACGAAAGCATGACGGTAACTGCCAGCGTATTGCTCACGGTCACCGTAGCCCTATAACTGTGTTTGAAAACGGCATTGCTGCGCCTAAATGGGATAAATACTGGGCCGATCGCTGGCAAGATATTTACTTAGGCAGTGAAGAAGATGTTGTCTCTGTGCACGCCTTAGCATTATCACCGCAAACCCGTATCTCTGATGACAGCCATTTGGGCTTTCATTATCAAGCCCCACAAGGTGACTTTCAATTGGCAATGCCAAAAGCGAATTGTGACATCATTCCCCACGACACCACCGTTGAGTTGTTAGCACAATTTATTGCTGACACTATGGCTGCTAAATCTCCAGATTCTGTGTTCAAAGTCATTGCCTTTGAAGGTGTGGGTAAAGGCGCCATCGCCGTTAAGTAAACTTAGCATTTTGAGTGTGAGCTGAATTAGCAAGGATTAAGGTTATTTATATGTTTTTGAAGGGATTAAAACTATCTTCATTGGTTATGGTTACGCTGTTTTCTGTTGCCAGTTATGGCAGTATTAATTTACAAGGCAAGTTAGAGCAAGGCGCGTTAGTGCGTGGCACTGTTCCTGCTGGTAGCGCAGTCAAGCTTAATGGCGAAGTGGTAAAAGTGACTCCAAAAGGCCAATTTGCTATTGGTTTTGAGCGCGAAGCAAAAACAGAGCAGCTGCTAGAAGTGACTTATCCTGATGGGTTAACACAACTTAAACCACTGACAATTGCGAGCCGTGAATATAAAATTGATCGCTTAACCGGCATTAGTAAAAAAATCATGCAGCCAGATCCTGTGGCGCAAGCTAGAGCTGCAAAGGACTCAAAGCAAACTCGCGCCGCACGTAATGTGTTCAGTGAGCAAGATGCCTTTATGCAAGCGTTTATCTGGCCGGTAACTGGCAGGATTTCAGGGGTTTATGGTAGTCAGCGAGTTTACAATGGTAAGCCGGGTAACCCGCATTATGGTGTAGATGTTGCCCGTCCTACGGGAACGGTTGTCGTGTCTCCGGCTGACGGGGTTATTACCTTATCAGTGCCAGATATGTTCTATTCAGGTGGCACGTTAATCATTGACCATGGATATGGTATTAACTCGACTTTTTTACATCTGAGTAAGTTATATGCCAAAGAAGGTGATGTGGTCACTCAAGGCCAACCACTAGCTGAAATTGGTGCGACAGGGCGGGTGACTGGACCGCATCTCGATTGGCGTTTGAACTGGTTCCAAAAGCGTCTGGATCCCGTGTCAATTGTGCCGTCAATGGAGAGTGTGCTTGCGGCTGAAAACAAGGCTAAAACCGCAGAAAAGCAATAAGCCAATATTACGACAAATAACCCTTCTTAAACAGGGCTGGTACTTAAAGCCGTTATGTTAATAACGGCTTTTTTATGCCGTTTTAATTTAGCTCGCTCGCAATAATGGCTTCGATCCCTAATGGATGCACTTTGACGCAAATGCCCTCGGCTTTAAAGGCAATTGTGGGATTGGCTAAGCGTTCATTATCCCCTTTAGGCGAGCTTTGCTTAACTTTAATGGCTGTTTCACCAGCGATGATAGGGGCGAGTGTCGGTACTTTTTCAACTAACTCGGTAACTAATTGCTCGCAGGTTTGTGCAGTAGAAGGCATGACTAGCTCAACATGTTCCCAGCCTTCAACGGGATAGTTTTTATCTGATGGGTAGGGCAGCTCAACACAAGTAACGTTTTTATCTGCCAGTGTCAGTGGCTGGGTCAGTTTAATGATCAATATCGGTCGGCCGTTAATCATATTATTCGAAATCACTTCATCGTGCTCACTGAATTGCTCTGTGAGTAATTTTGCTTTATCTGCGTCATTGACTCTTAAAGCGCAGTGATCACATTCAAGAGACAGTTTATCTAAACCAAGTTGGCTAATGAAGGCCTCAATGCGTGCGCTAAATTCTGGCCAAGTTTCTATTAAATAAGGGTAATTCATCGGTAGTATCCGTTTGTATAGGCTGGAGTATTAGTCGCACTCAACCGCTATCACGATATTGTTAATATTATTAAGCTGTGAAGGTTAAGGCCAAATTTCGATTGGGGTGCCTTCTTCGATGACTCGCCACAACTCATCCATTTCTTTATTAGTCACCGCAATACAGCCGTTAGTCCAATTGTATTGCTGAGCTTGTTCAGGGGGTAATTCTGAGTTGGGGTTTTGACCGTGGATCATAATCATGCCGCCAGGACTAACACCTAGGGCATTGGCACGTAATTTATCTTCTTCATTAGGGTAAGAAATATGAATTGATTTATAAAATGCACTGTCTGACTTTTTATAGTCTAAAACATAGCGGCCTTGGGGAGTGCGTTGATCGCCTTCTTTAAATTTATGGCCTTGTGGGGCATCGCCCATGGCAATTTGATAGGTTTTTAATACCTTGCCTTGCTGGTAGATAGACATTTTAGCTTCTGACTTGTTCACAACAACTAAATCAACTTTTGCTTGAGTTAATTTATCAACAGACGCAAGAACCGTACTAGACTGTAAAATGACGATAAAAATAAGGGATTTAACCAAGCGCATGCAGACTCCAAAAAAGCAGGATTTTCTAATTTGTTTTATGTTAATAATGTTAACATGAGTATCAGTTCAAAATATGCTTCGCATAAAAATGATTAGAGCAGATATCGTTAGTGATAATACCTTACTTTTTCCTTAGGGCGGTATTAAATTTAAGTGGATTGTAGAGTAACCCATGACGTTAGAAGATAAACACGATAACCATTATAAAAAGCAAATCCGAACCATTATATTTGGTACCGATACCCCTTTGGGTAAAGGCTTTGATATAACACTGATTATTTGTATTTTACTCAGTGTAACGCTGATTGTCTTAGACACGATAGATAGCGTTCATGCTCAGTATGGCCAAGCGATTTATTACGCTGAATGGGGGTTTACTTGGTTATTTACCTTTGAGTATTTGCTGAGAATATACGGCTCACTTAATCGCTGGTCCTATATGCGTAGCTTTTATGGCATTGTGGATTTAATGTCAATTCTGCCAAGCTTTTTAGCGCTGATTATCCCAGGAGCCAATATTTCATTGGCCTTTAGAGTATTACGGTTATTCAGAATTTTCAGAGTGTTAAAGTTATTACGCTATTTAAGTGAAGGCAATATTTTACTTAAGGCGATGATCCACGCTAGACGCAAAGTCTTCATCTTCTTCTTTTCAGTGAGTCTGATTATTATGGCGCTGAGTGTGGTGATGTATGTGGTTGAGGGGCCAAGTAACGGGTTTACTTCGATCCCTAAGTCCATGTATTGGACTATCGTTACCATAACCACGGTTGGATATGGTGATATCACTCCGCAAACCAATTTAGGCCAAGCCATTGCATCGCTGACCATGTTGATAGGTTATTCTATTATTGCGATACCAACGGGAATATTAACTGCTGAAATTTCCCATGAAATGGGCGCAGAAAGAGAACTGAATAAAGATTTAAGAAAATGCAGTAACTGCGGCGCTCGTGGTCATCAATTACATGCATTGTTTTGCCATCACTGTGGCAGTGAGTTAGAAATCAGCAACCTTGAAGGGGAGTCATGACCGAAGCTAAATTTGTTCAAGGGCCAATATTTCGTCATATATTGGTTATGAGCTCCACCGCCGCAGTGGGAATTTCTGCGCTGTTTGTGGTGGATTTATTAGATATCTTTTTCCTCAGTTTGCTCGGTGAGTTGGAATTAGCTGCCGCCGTGGGTTATGCCGGGGCGATTTCTTTTTTTACGACTTCAATTGGGATTGGTTTATCCATTGCGCTTGGGGCGCTTGTCTCCCGTGCTGTTGGCGCTAAAAATATGGTGCTAGCTAAAAGAATGTTGCTTAACAGCGCGTTGATCTCTCTGCTAACCAGTATTTTTGTTGCGATTGTGGTGTTTATATTTATTCCCGAGTTACTGGCTCTCATTGGCGCAACGGGGAAAACTGCGGTGTTGGCGCAAAGTTATCTGCAAATTTTGGTGCCTTCTTTACCTTTTATTTGTTTAGCTATGGCGTTAGGTGGCGCTTTAAGAGCCATTGGCGATGCGAAATTGTCCATGTTGTCTACCTTAGCGGGTGGCGGTGTAAATCTGGTACTAGATCCGATATTCATTTTTGCCTTAGGGATGGGCATTGAAGGCGCAGCAATTGCCTCAGTTATTGCCCGAATTGCGGTATTTGTGGTCTCTGCCAGAGGGGTCATTGTGAAGCATAAGATGTTAGGTCAGTTTAACCGTCAGCATTTTGTTGAAGATATTAGCATTGTTTATTCCATTGCTCTGCCTGCGATGATTACCAATGTGGCGACACCAATTGGTAACGCGGTGGTCACTAAAGCGGTTGCTGATTTTGGTGACAGTTATGTTGCTGGTTGGGCGGTGCTTGGTAGGTTAATCCCCGTAAGCTTTGGGATGATTTTTGCTTTAAGCGGCGCAGTAGGGCCTATTATCGGGCAAAACTATGGCGCGCAAGAATTTGAACGAGTAAAAGAAAGCTTAACTAAGGCGATTCAATTTTGTTTTGTTTACGTGTTAGTGGTGTCGTTATTGCTGTTTTTATCCAGAAATGTGATTGTGTCAGCCTTTGATATGAAAGGTGACGCGGCAGATATTATTTTGTTTTTCTGTAAATACATTGCAATATTTTTCGTGTTTTCAGGGGTGTTATTTGTCGCTAATGCCGCATTTAATAATCTTGGTAAACCCAAATACTCAACTTTTTTTAATGTAGGTAAAGCGACCTTAGGCACCATTCCTTTTGTTTATTTTGGCGCGCAAATGGGCGGCGTATACGGCGTATTAATTGGTCAAGCGATTGGGTCTATTTTATTTGGTGTTGGCGGAGTGTGGTTGGGTTATCGTTTGGTTGATAAGCTTCAAGCGGCTTCACAAGGGCCTCAGCAGCTAATTAAGCCACAGACCATTGATGATGAGATTGAATTAGAAATGAGCCCGACCAGCTCACCGCAGTCGTCATCATATATTCAGTTAGCGCAATTAAACGAAGAGCCATTGTGTGAAGAGATTGTCCGTGATGGGGATTTAGATAACCCGCGAACGCCGAAAAGCTAGTGCATCACAGATTGACTCAAGTCGCTGTCTGAATGCTGCCTTGTAAAACTCAATGGGCAACAAGATGTAAAAAGCCCTCAACATAGTATGTTGAGGGCTTTTTTAATAATCTTTTTATAAAGGTCTTTTTATAAAAACCTTTGTGGCGATTAAGCTTGGGTATTTTCCTTGGCTTCAAGCACTTCAGCTGCAGAGTTGTTGTCTGCTGCTAACAATTGTTGCTCTTCTTCTAAAGCAATTCGCGCTCGCTCAGCTTTTGAAATATAGCCAACCTTTGGATTTTTTTGCGGATTATCCGGCGTAATTTTATTTTTTTTTGCTTTAGCCCGCTTGGCGGTCTTTTTTATCATTAGCTGTTTTCTGTTCATGATACTTGGTAACTCTTTTAAAAAGTGCCAGCTGGGCACGATTTGGAAAATAAAATTAGCTAGTGGTGCGCTAAGCTAAATGTCTTGAATAGCGCTAAGTTTAGCGCAATCTACTATGGGTATACAGTATAACTGCGTTATTTATTGATCTTGTGCTAGTTAGGCAGTTTGAATGTTAATGTAATTAACATTTAGGCACCGAAGGTTAATACTTACGGCTAAATTTCTGAATGTCGGCTGCAGTTGCACCATCATTGCATTCGCCTCGAATCTCACCTCTGCCTTCACTGACATTGCGATGAAGTACAATATAGCCTTCTTTACAGTAGCCATTCATATCGAGGGTTTTCTCTAGACCTAAATCCACCTGAGCACTCCATAGCGCCAAAAAGTCGGCTCGACGCTCCTGTTCTCTTGCATAACTGCGGGCATCTTGCTTACGGCGATCAACACGCTGCTGATGTGGCAGTGGATCTTCTATACCGCGGTCTGTTGCATTAGCGACCTTAGCTTTATAAGTAAATAGTTTGATGCCTTCGCCTTTTATTGATGAGCTAAAGGTATCTCTATATTTACCTGCGAATAATTCGGGATCGGGTGCTTGGGTTGCACATGCACTGAGGAGTAATGTACTGGTAAGCGTAAATAAAAACTTGAACACTAAATTAATCCTTCTGGATTTTATCTGTAAAAAATAGCTGTCAGATATTGGCGATAGATGATTGGGGGCTTGAGGCTGCTTGTTATCAAGGGCGTAAAACAAATGTACTGGCTTAAATCAATTCAAGCCAGCAGTTATCTCAATAAAAGCGCTTAAGCGTATTGTTTCGATAAATAAGCAATAATGTCCTTAGACTCATACATCCACTGAGTTTGACCATCTTGTTGTATTTTTAAACATGGCACTTTTAAGTGACCGCCTTCATTAACCAGTTGCTGTTTATGAACGTCTTGTTTGGCATCAACTGTAGCAATATTAAGGCCTTGGCGGCGAATTGAACGGCGCACCTTAACGCAAAAAGGACAAGCGGCATATTGATAAAGGGCTAACGACTTTGTTTGCTCATCAATTTTAGCTTGTTCAATGATAGGTCGCTGACGCTTTTTAGGAGGGAAAACAAAGTTAAGTAATAAGATGATACGGCCAAGGATCCAACGAATGACAAACATACTGCTTCCTTAAATATTCAGTTTTAATAATTGATCTTGTTATTTTATGTAATGGATTAAACAGCTTTTGCGATAATCCATTTTTACCGCAATCCATTTTGCCACAGTTTACGTGATGTTTATCACAGAGAACAGCACTGTATCTATTACAGTGCTGTTCTAAAATGTTAGTGACGCTCTGTTTTGAATCGAATTTTACTTAGTTAGCATCCAGACTTAAGGTCGCTAAGGCCGCATTTTTGTCGGTATTGACTCTGCTTTCTAAAATAAACACTCGACTTGGGTCGATTTGAGCCTGCTCTACCAAAAAGGTTTTAACCGCGTTAGCACGTTGCTGAGCTAATTCGCCGAGTTCGTCTTCTGAGATATCTTGCTGATTAAGAGTAAAGTTATATAAAGCGATGTGCCAGCGAGTTTGAAGCTCGACACTGTCAATTTGTGGGTGCTCTTCACTAATGGCTTGTTTAATTAACTGCGGATCTAGTTGTAAATCTGATTGATATAAAGCTATTAATGCGTCAGTTAATGGCCCTTGCTGAGGGTATTGGCTAGCAGATAAATCCGCCGGTAATTCCTCTGCGGGTATTTGTGCTAATTGCGCCAGCTTTTGATGTAACTGCTGTACTTGCAAGGCTTGTTGGTCGTTAACTAAATCAACGTCACCTCTAACATTAAGCTTCAGTAGCGGTCTATCGTTAAGGGCCTTTGCCAGTGATGTTAATGTGCTTTGCTGCTTATCAGTAATATCAAATTGACCATAATCAAATGCAATTTTATCCATCTCGTCATCATCACCGCCAACTAAACCTGCCAACAGTGAAAACGGCGCTGTGATGGCTTTGGTAATGACGTTAGTGATAGCGGTCATCACAATGCCGCCAATGCTGAAACTTGGCGAGTCTAAATCACCATCAACATCAACCCCGAGGTCTATCACACCATGTCGGTCTTGTAATAGGGCAATGGCTAAGGTGATAGGCAAAGAAGTGGCGAGGGAGCTATCTGTGGGTTTACCCAGTTGTAATTGATCAATAACCAAATGATTACTACCCACTAATTGATTATTTTCTAGCTGATAATTAAGCGCTAGCGACAATTGGCCCTTGTCGATGTAATAGCCCGCGTAGGTACCAGAATAGGGGTTAACTGAAGTGAGCTCCACCTTATTAAAGGCTAAGTTTAAATCAAGGTATGGGTTAGCTAATAGCGGGTTTACATCGCCTTTTAACGTCACAGGGGCATATTTATCGATTTTACCGGCTAAATCAACTGAAGCTCTAGTGTCTGGATTGGAAGATAATTGGGTGATCTCACCATTAAGTTGCTCAATTCCTGAGGCAAAGTTTGGTGTTAATGAATTATCGGCAAAGAAGGCGGAGCTATCTTTAAAAGCAACTCTATTAATCGATAAGTTAAATGCTGCTTCAGTGGTATCTGAGGTGGCGACTTGGGCGTTGATTTGCGCTTTTGCCTCATTGTTTGAAGATAATGCGGCCTCTGCAGGTGCTGTTTCAGGTGCTGCTTCGGTGACGATCGAACTATCAGCGGGCTGAACTTGGCTAACGACTAAATCGGCAATGTTAGTGCTTCTATCTTCAGCAATGATCAAACGGGTAAATAGGGTATCAAACAAGATTTCATCAATGGACAGGGATTTAGCGTGTTGATCAAACTTAAGCTCACTAACAGTCATCGCTTGCCAGTTTAGCAGTGGCTGTTTAAGCAAATTATCTTTTATCTTTAAATCAATGATTGAAGCTTGGCCTTGATAGATTAATTTATCCTTAGTATCGGCACTGATATGACCTTTGGTACTGAAAAAACCGGATTCAAGGGTGATGTTCATAAATGGCGATATATAGGGCTGTAACTTAGCTAAGCTGGCATTTTGATAATCAAGTTCGGCTTCTAAATTGATATTTTTAGCATCAAATTGGCCGCTAGAATCAATGCGGCTTTGATTATTGATATCAACGCCCAACTGGTAGCTTAGGGGTAATGATAGATCAGATTTAAATTGCTCTGTTGACAGTGATAAGCCACTAAACAGCCAATAATTTTCAAGCTCAGTGGCAACACTTTCAGTGACTTCAATTTTATAGTCACTTAGGTTCAGTTTATTTAACGTGACTAGCCATTGTGGTTCACTTTCAGTATTTGAGTTTGGCTCAATGACGTCAATGTTAGCGTTTTTAGGTGCATTAATCGTTGAATTAGCTGCAGGCTCTGAGGTGCCTAAAATGTGCTCAAGCTGTTCAAGTTTTGGTGAGAATAAATTCACGAAATTGATATTCTCTGGCGCTGCAGTAAGCCAGAAGTCAGCATTGTTTGTTTGCAGCTCATTGATATCAATGCTGCGCTTGGCCGTTGATACGGTTATCCCATTAAGAGCAAGTAAACCAATACTGGCTACGTTTCTGTTAGCATCTTTGGCGGTTAAATTTTTTAGGGCAAAATCAGTGTTTGTTAGTGAAACTTCTATTGGGGTGTCAGGGCTTTTTTGCGTGATTAAAAAGGTGCTATTGAGCTTGATATCAGCTGATGTCAGGCTAGCCTCAAATAAGCTATCGACCAAACGCCAATAAGGCGTTACTGACAGTGAATTGACATCCAATTGGCCATTAACTATCAGTGGGCTAAGTTGCACTTGGCCATTGAGGGTAATTTTACCGGTTTGATTATCATCAAGCTTCAATGAAAATTGATTGGCGTTAGTGCTGCTATCTAATAGCGCCGTGGTGCTAAATTGCTTTAGTAATATTGATATCTCGTTATAGCTTAAAGCTGAATCGGTAATGGCATCGGTAATCTTAATATTTGCATTGGCAAAAGTGAAATTGTTGATGTTGAAGGAGATAGGGTCACTGTCATTGGGCTCTGGTTTAACTTCTTCATCAATCGAATTGTTGGCTAAGGTGGTGACAATATCTGAAAAATTATATTGGTAAGCACTATTAGAACCGTTAGCGCTTGACGCAAATCTTGCTAAGGCGACATCAGTACCATCAATAGTCAGGTAGTCTAGTGATACATCTAAGTTAAAAAGAGACTTCCACACCATAATATCGGTGGCAATATGGTTAATGTGCATGAAGGTGTTAGCTGTGTCATCTTCTGCGATATTGATGTTATCGACACTCAATTCAAAGCTGAAAGGGTTAATCTTGATGGCTTCAATGCTGACATCTCTACCGAGTAAAGCTGATAGGCTTTTAGGCAGTTGTTTTGTTGCGATAAAAGGGATTAATAATCCTAATATCATGACAAAAATTAGATACAACATCGCAGTGTAAATGACGATTTTTTGGTAACGAGGGCGCTGTTTGAATGCTAATGTTAACGCTTTTAAAGATGACTTCATAAACATCGAGCCTATTGCTGAATAATGGCTATAGTTGAATTTAGACATTTTAACCAAATTAAGGTTCAGTTACTCGTCGGTTTTAAAACTTTTTTACAATTTATCTTCATTTGCTTTTTAAATAGACAATTGCGAGGTTACAAATTAAGCTTATGTATTAATGAATAATTTCTTCATTTAGATTTTTGGGCTGCTGTGGTATCAAATTACCTGTCTTGGTTAGCTATATAGATTAATCAATGCTTTATCTCGTGGTGTAATAGCCAAGGGTAATTTCTTACTCAGATGTAGCAACTGTATGGTTTGATTCTCTTAAAAAAAGGATGCAAGGATGCAAATTAGACTCGCTTCTGAACTTGATCTCAATGTTCTAGTCACATTATTTGATGATTATAGGCAAAGTTTAGGCTTTAATGCTGAACCGCAAAAATGTCGCCACTTTGTTACCTCCCGTTTAGCTGAAAATGATTCGATGATATTCGTGGCGTTAGAAGATGAACAAGCATTAGGCTTTGTTCAGTTATACCCATCCTATTCTTCTTTATTATTAAAATCGGTTTGGTATTTTGATGATGTGTTCGTTGCTGAAGAGTTTCGAGGCAAGGGGATCGCGACTGCTCTGCTCGATAAAGCTAAAACGTTAGCACTAGGCACAGAGGTCCTTTTTGTAAAACGAACTCAGGTCAATAAAAATGAGCTAAGCTCAAGCTTGACGAATATGACTGAAGTTGAGGGAATGTACCTTTACCACAGTGAACCTTAGTTATAAATTTTATTATTGAGTCAGCCCCTAGTATAACCTTTGGAAATTGATAAAATGCCAAAGGTTTTTTTATGTCCGAGGATTTTAGATTGAACAAGAGTTTAATAGTCAATGTCATCGCCGCTGCATTAGTTGTTGCGGGGCATTTTTTAGCTTTACCAGTGGTTTTTACTATTGGTTTATTTGCCTTGTCAGGCGCAGTGACAAACTGGCTGGCAGTGCATATGTTATTTGAAAAAGTACCAGGCTTATATGGCTCAGGTGTGATCCCATCTCGCTTTGAAGAGTTTAAAGGTGGCATTAAGCATCTGATGATGGAGCAGTTTTTTACTCAAGAAAATATTGATAGATTACTGACGGAAAATAATGCTTCAGCAATAGACTTAACACCCGTTATTGAAAAGGTGGATTTAGAGCCATCATTTGATGCGTTAATCACTACAGTAGAGCAATCATCATTTGGTGGAATGCTAGCAATGTTTGGCGGTACAGAAGCTTTAATACCGTTAAAAGAGCCTTTTATCGAAAAAATGAAGCTATCGCTGACTGACCTTGCTCAAAGTGAAGCGTTTAATCAAATCCTTATAAACGAGTTAGAACAGCCCAACGTGATGGCGGACTTACAAGCGAAAGTCGCAAATATTGTTGAGCAACGTTTAAATGAATTAACCCCAGAAATGGTTAAAGATATTATTCAAGAAATGATCCGTAAACATTTAGGCTGGCTGGTTGTTTGGGGCGGCGTATTTGGCGGTATCATTGGTGCTGTAGCGGCGTTAGTACAAGCGTAAGTTTTCTTGCTTTGCTCGATTAATAATCGACAATAGTCCTAATCTCCACTACTTTATAAGCGAGTGAGTTTAAATTGAAGGAGTGCCAATGTCCCAGCATCATAAGATTAACTATATCGAATTACCGGTTAAAGACTTGATCAAGACAAAGGCATTCTTTACCGAAGCATTTGGTTGGCAATTTAAAGATTACGGCCCTGAATACAGCTGCTTTTTAGATGTAGGTATTGAAGGCGGCTTTTATGTTGCTGATGAAAACTTCAAGGTGAGCCGTGGTAGCCCACTTATCGTGTTATACAGCCAATGTTTAGAAACTAGCCAGCGGAACATTATTGCTGCTGGTGGCAGTATTGTTAAAGCGATATTTAACTTTCCTGGCGGAAAACGATTTCATTTTGACGATGTTAACGGCAATGAATATGCCGTTTGGTCAGAATAATGATCGCCTCCAGTGGCCCGAATGGCCCACGTAATCCTTGTATGGCAAATTGCTGCTTAGATGAAGCTGATATTTGTCTTGGTTGCCACCGAAGCTATGATGAAATTCTTGCTTGGCATACTATGAATGATGCTGAAAAATTGGCTTTAGTTGATAGTTTAAAAATTAGGGCAGAGCAAAGAAAGCCCTATTAATCGAGCGATTAAATTTATGCTGATTAAAAAGCGCTGCTAAACGACATGTTTAGCAGCGCTTTTTGGATAATGGGGCTTTTAAATCATCATGGGTTTAGAGTTATTATTCGATCTCAGTTTTGAACAGTTTGAAGCCGCGAGCTTGATAATTGAGTAAGGCACTAGGATGATCTAAAGAGCAGGTATGAACCCAGACGCGTTGGGTGCCTGAAAGTGCCCATGCATTCTCAATGGCTTGGCTTAGTAAATAACCGCCCATTCCTTGGCCGATAAAACGATTGCCTAAACCAAAATACATGATTTCAACGTTACCCTGTGCTTGTTGTTGCAGCTCAAAGTAGCCCGCTGGTGAGCCTTGAAAATAAGCCACATACAGATGCAAGTTGTCAGCCTCGCTGTAAGCTTGCCATTGCTCATCAGTCCAAGACAACTTGTCGGTCCATTGCCAAGCACTCCCCACAAACTGATATAAAAATTTATTAAATTCATATTGTTGTTTTTCAGCTTTGATGACGGTGAGATCTTTAGCATCTAATTTGGGATTGAATTGTTCAAGGCAAAGCATTTCAAGATGAAAAATGGAAACGGCAGTCATAGTGGCTTTTTATATGGTGGAAGTTGTAGCTGCAGTTTAACTGGAAACGAATAAAGTTTGAATTGAATCATTAATGAAAATTGGTGAACAGTAACTAAAACAGCCACCTATAATTTAGATGGCTGTTAAATGACTTATGACACTAGATTATGCTTAATAAGCACTGTCATGCACATTTTTAACGGCACGGCCTGATGGGTCGTTAATGCCTTGTAAGCTTGCATCCCAAAGTAAGGCTTCAGGGGTTGAGCAGGCTACCGTTTTGCCTCCTGGCACTGTTTCGGCTGCGGTTTCTAGGGGGAAGAACTCTTCAAAGAAACAGCGGTAGTAATAAGCTTCTTTAGATTCTGGGGTGTTGTATGGGAATCTAAATTTAGCATTTGCGAGCTGCAAGTCATCAACTTGTTCTGCGGCAATATCTTTTAGGCCGTCAATCCATGAATAACCAACACCATCACTAAATTGCTCTTTTTGACGCCATACCACTTCATGGGGAAGAGCGTGTTCAAAGGCTTCACGTAAAATGTTCTTTTCAATGCGGCCATCTTTAGACATCTTGGCTTCGGGGTTAATGCGCATTGCCACATCCATAAACTCTTTATCTAAGAATGGTACACGGGCTTCTAGTCCCCAAGCTGCCATGGCTTTGTTAGCACGCAAGCAATCAAATAAATGTAATTTATCCAGCTTTCTGACTAATTCTTCATGGAATGCCTGTGCATTTGGCGCTTTATGAAAATACAAGTAACCACCAAATAATTCATCAGCCCCTTCGCCTGATAGTACCATTTTAATACCCATAGCTTTAATTTTACGGGCCATTAAATACATAGGTGTCGCCGCACGAATGGTGGTGACATCATAAGTTTCTAAGTGGTAAATCACTTCTTTAATCGCATCTAAACCTTCCTGGAAGGTGAAATGAATTTCATGGTGAATAGTGCCAATTGAATCAGCAACTTTTTTGGCAGCGATTAAATCTGGTGCGCCTTCAAGTCCCACTGCAAATGAATGCAGTTGCGGCCACCAAGCATCGGTTTCACCGTCGTTTTCGATACGATGCTTAGCATAAGTTTGAGTAATCGCTGAAATTACCGATGAATCTAGGCCGCCAGATAACAATACCCCATAAGGGACATCAGACATTAATTGACGTTTTACAGCGGCTTCTAGCGCATCACGTAATTCTTCTTTGCTGGCTGGGTTA
The DNA here is from genome assembly GCF_002874355.2 of Shewanella sp. 10N.286.48.B5. NCBI lineage: Bacteria > Pseudomonadati > Pseudomonadota > Gammaproteobacteria > Alteromonadales > Shewanellaceae > Shewanella > Shewanella sp. 10N.286.48.B5. Next base: position 2,120,227 of record NZ_MCVG02000001.1, on the reverse strand, counting down.
TCTTTTACTGCGTCATAATCACGCCAGTCACGGTGATAATACTGGGTTAAATTGCCATCTTTTGAGAAATGGTAATGGCCTGGTTTAAATTCTTCAACGGTTTTACATACTGGCATTAGAGCTTTCATTTCTGATGCAATATAGTAGTTACCTAAGCTATCGCGGCCTGAATACAATGGAATAATCCCCATGTGATCACGGCCAATTAAGAAGGCATCTTGAGTTTTATCGTAAAGCACAAACGCAAAAATACCGTTTAATTTATCTAAAAAATCGACACCGTATTCTTGGTATAAGGCCAAGATAACTTCACAATCAGAGTTGGTTTTGTAGCGGTATTTGTCGCCTAACTCAGCTTTCAGTTGTTTGTGGTTATAAATTTCACCGTTAACCGCCAGCACAATGGTTTCGTCTTCACTGATTAATGGCTGAGCGCCATGATCGACATCGACAATGGCAAGTCTTTCATGGGCAAGAATGACTTTATCATCGGCATAGACACCAGACCAGTCTGGTCCACGGTGACGCAATAGCTTAGACATTTCTAAAGCCACTTGACGCAATTCTTTAGCGTCTGATTGGATATCTAAAATCGAAAAAATTGAACACATAATGTGGCTCCAGCAAATATCAGGTTAAATCTAATTTAAAAGGTCACTTAAAATTGATGATTACAAACTTAAGGATCTGTATCTGAAATCTACTTTGACAGCATTTTTATCAGTGTACAAACTCTTTTGTTGAATTATTCTTGTTAAATTAACCTTTTGGTGCGGCAAAATCTAACTTTGAAGCTATCTATTTTGAGGATCGTTTAAATATAGTGAGTTTTTGTTGAGGTATCTATATTTAACGGTGTGGATATAGACTCAGATTTTATGATTATGGAATCAAAATTAATAAATAAAAAATCAATAAAAACATTGTTATTTTGGGTGTTATTTGTACAAAAATGCCGCTTTATGATTAACACAAAACGGCATTGCTGATTTTATCTTTTTATTGGCATGCTCAAATTAAGCGCCAAGTTCACGAAAATTTATTTGGCCCTAGTTGGTTATTGACTCAGTTTTCGCTGGTCGAAGGCGATTAAACTCAGAAGCTTCATAGTAACCAGGCCAATCTTGGCTGTTGGCTAATGTTTCTGCCGCTTGGTAGTACACGCTAATATCTTGCAGCGCGCCTGATAAGTCCCACTCTTCACGGTAATGATCACAGACGTTGTGGTAGCAGCCTTTCATTAACTTTTGCATTTGCTGTTTGTATTGGGCAGTTTGCTCATCTAACGGCACACTACCACCACCGGCAAATACAGCTGGGACACCGAGTTTTGCAAAACTGAAATGATCTGAGCGGAAAAAACCACCTGATGCAGGATTGCGTTCACGGGTGACCGTTCTATTTTGCGATGTCGCTATCTCTGTTAAATAGCGTTCAAGTTCAGATTGGCCTTTACCCACTATGGTGTAATCTTGGGTTTTACCATAAACATTGGTGCTGTCTAAATTAAATACCGCCACCGATTTATCAATAGGATAGATAGGGTTCGCGGCATAATAGCGTGAACCTAATAAGCCTTGCTCTTCACCTGTGGTGGCAATAAAGGTAACTGAACGTTGTAAGGGGTTTCCTGCTTTTGCCTGTTTGGCAAACTGGCGGGCAATTTCCATAATACCCGCGGTGCCAGTGGCATTATCAAGTGCGCCATTGTAAATATTGTCGCCGTCTTTAGTTGGGTCAACCCCAAGGTGATCCCAGTGAGCTGTAAATAACACATGTTCATCTGCGGCATCGCTACCTGGTAAGGTGGCCACAACATTGTAACTGTCGGCATACTCTGCCTTGCTGCTAAAGGCGATATCTGCGCTTTGCTTAAGATCGATGTTTATGGCGCTGTTAGCGGCTCTGGCCATTAAAGTATCAAGTTCAAAGCCTGATTTTTTGAATAAGGCAGTAGCGCTGTCCATGGTTATCCAACCTTCAACCGCAATGCGCTCATCTTGTACCGCTTTACTGAATACCAAGTCTTGCTGTGGACCTGTCCAGCTATTTTCAACAACTGACCATGGATATGCCGCAGGTGCAGTATCGTGAATGATGATAGCGCCTAAGGCGCCTTGGCGGCTAGCTTCTTCGTACTTGTATGTCCAGCGACCGTAGTAGGTCATTGCTTTACCGTTAAACTTTTTCGATTCTGGGTTAGCAAAGCCTGGATCATTAACTAATATAACGGCAATTTTACCCGTCATATCAAGACCGTCATAATCATTCCATTGGTATTCTGGAGCGTTAATACCGTAGCCAACAAACACTAATGGGGCATTGCTAATATTGACTCCGCCTTTATCATGGCGGGTGCTTAGGACGATGTCTTTGCGATATTTAAGCTCAATGCCGGCTAAACTGACCGCTTGTTGCTCACTGGCGGTGTAACTGACCATGGGCACTGGTTGTAGATAACTGCCTTGATAAGCCCCTTGTAAGCCCATTTCTTCAAAAGCTGCTGTTAGGTAATCTAAGGTTAATTTTTCGCCGTGAGTTGTTGGCGCTCGGCCTTCAAATTCATCTGAGGATAAGGTTTTAATATCTTGTCTAAAACGCGCTTCATCAAAAGTGATGGTGCTGGTTTCTGCTGCTAATTGCTGACTTTGTAAACTTTGATTGGTATCAGTACTTTGTTGGCTGCAGGCGCTTAAAAGGGTAAGTGCGCATAAGGGGAGTATTTTCTTCATAGGTCTTATTCCTATTGTTATCGTTTTTATGTGTTATTGCAGGTTTACAGGCTATATTTGTAGACGATATTTCAGACAAAACTACAGCGGCATAAAGGCAATAAAGATTATTGTAGCCGCATAATGAATCAAGCCTATGCATCACACAAGAGCATAGGCTTGAAATTATGTTACCTAATGTTAATCAACAGGAAATAATGGCTTAAACCACATCAATATCGCCTGCGCATTTGAACACATGGTTAGGTCTAAATGGCTCTTTATCAATGTCGGTAAATTGACTAACGCCACTGGTAACCAAGATGGTTTCTAGTCCCGCTTGAAATCCAGCTAAAATATCCGTGCGCATGTTATCGCCAATAATGATGGTGTTATCTGAATGACCTTTTATGTGATTAAGTGCTGAGCGAATAATCCACGAACTGGGTTTGCCCACATAAAAAGGCATTTTGCCAGTGATACGCTCAATGGGTGAGCATAATGCGCCGCATGCAGGACTATAAGCTGGCCCGTGAGTATCAGGATTGGTGGCAATAAAACGCGCTCCTGCAGCTATAAATTTTGATGCTTTATGGATCATGTCCCAGTTAAATGAACGGGTTTCACCGACAATTACAAAATCAGGATTAATATCTGTGATGGTAAAGCCTGCATTGTAAAGTTCATGGGTGAGGGCGCCTTCACCAATCACATAGGCTTTACTGCCTTGTTGATGCTTTAAAAAGTCAGCGGTGGCCATGGCTGAGGTATAAAAACAGGTTTCAGGAACGTTAATGCCTGCAGCGCCAAGGCGATTTTGTAAGTCTTTTCCGGTTTGCACAGGGTAATTGGTGAGAATAACCAGTGGGTTGCCTTGTTCAAGTACCCGATGAATAAACTTGTCACTTCCTGGTATGAGCTTGTTGTCGTGCAGTAAAACGCCATCAATGTCGCAGATAATATTTTTCATTCACTCGCCTCGAGTCTTAATCTTTAATGCTATCCATAAAAGGTTTTTTGCCCATTCATACAAACATAATTTGCGCGATAAATCATCTAAATCAATCGAGGAGGTCGTTTTAATTGGCACAAAAAAAAGCACTGAATTGATAATATCAACTTCAGTGCTTTTTATACTTGCTTAGCTTAAATGCCTAGCGAGTACATTCTTCCAGTAGGTATGCTAAATGGCGATACGAAATGCCACTGTGCTGGGTCAAGCCCACTTCACAGGTTCTGTTAGCGTAGTAACCTTCTTTGGTTTCAGCTGGGATCAGCTTTTTAATATTACGCAGGGCGCTGGCATTAATTTCTGGTTTATAAAGACCTTTTTCACCGGCATAACCACAACAAGCAATACCATCTGGCAATACCACTGTTTCAGAACAGGCATCAGCAATGGCTTGAAGTTTTGGCTCAAGTTTCATCTTGCGGGCACTACAACCTTGGTGCAGGGTCACGCTAGATTTCTTGGTGATACTTGGTTTAATGTTCGGCAAAATATTGTCGTGCATGAACTCAACTAAATCTGTAATCGCTACTTTAGGATTACCGGTTAGAGTGCGATAAGTACAAGACAATGCGTCAACAAGCACAGGGACTTTACCGTTTTCGCTTAGCTCACTCAGGGTATCAATCAGTTCATCACGCTTAGCATCCGCATTTTTGAAATCACCTTTTGACTCCCACAATTGGCCACAACACAGCTCACGAGTATTGTCTGGGGTGATCACGTTGTAGCCTGCACGTTCTAGCAAAGTCACAACTACTTCTGGCAGCGTTACCTTGTTAGGGTCTTTTGGTGTCGGGCCAAAAGTACGACCGCCACATGCAGGGAAGTACAATACCGTCTGCTGACCAGGAATATGAGCCGATGGTTTAGCGACTTTGCCGCCCTTAGGAAAGTCAGGATTCCAATATGGCACTTCTTTAGTGATCATACGGCCGACATTCATAATTGAGTTGGTGACACCATCACCAGTGATTTTATGAATAACACCTAAGGCGTCAAAGCCTGTACTGATCGCTTGGTTAACTAAACCAAAGTGATTAGCTTGAAAGTCGAGTACTTTTTGCTCTGTCGTAGTAATGTGCGGAGTACGCAATTTACGCACCAAATTACCCATGCTGTTGTCAACTGGACAAGCAATAGTACAAAGCTGACAAGCTGCACAAGTATCAATCACGTCATACTTTGAGCTGACGCGCATTGTTTCGGCGGCTTCTTTTTCACCCGATTGCTCTAAACGCTCAATTTCACGCAAGGTTGCGATACGTTGACGAGGGGAAAAGTTTAGCGCTGAAGTTGGGCAGGTTTTTTCACAAAAACCACACTCAATACAACGATCGACAAAGTCATCCACAACTGGGCAAGGTTTAATATTTTTAACATGAACTTCGGCGTCATCGTTTAATAACACACCTGGGTTCAATAACGTGGTTGGGTCGAAAATATGCTTAATTTGTTTCATTAACGTATAAGCATCAGCACCCCATTCCATTTCTACAAATGGCGCGACAGCACGGCCGGTACCATGCTCAGCTTTCATTGAGCCATCGTACTTATTAATCACCATTTCAGCCACATCTTCCATAAAGGCATGGAAGCGCTTGATATCAGCGTCGCTGGCAAAAGTTGGGGTGATAATAAAGTGGAAGTTACCTGCCAATGCATGGCCGTAAATAACCCCTTCAGGGTAGCCGTGCTTATGGAATAGTGCGGTTAAATCAGCCGCAGCTTGTGCAAGGTGTGGTAATTCAAATGCCACATCTTCAATGATAACTGAAGTACCTTTTGGGCGCGCGCCGCCAATAATTGGGAATAACCCCGAGCGCATTGCCCAGTATTTACTAAATACCGCAGGGTCGGCACTGAAGGTAATTGGGCGCTCAGTTTTAATATGAGCTATTTTAGCGGTTACTGTTTCAGTGTATTGCGCTAAGGTTTCTGAGTCATTTGCGCGACATTCGATAAGTAAAATCGCCGAACCTTCAGGCAAATGTGACAACCACTCTGGCATGCCAGGTTTACCTGTTACGGCTTTAATCGATGCCCAGTCAAGTAATTCTACTGCTGCTACCGCATCAATGTTTAATGGTGGTACGGCGCTAGCGGCATCTTCCATACTGAAAAATACTGCCATGGCAGAAGCTTTAAATTTCGCTTCTTCCACAGTGTGGTAGGTCACTTCATTAACGAAAGCCAGTGTGCCTTCTGAGCCCACAATCAAGTGGTTAATGATGTCAAATGGGTCGCTATAGTCAATTAACGCATTGATACTGTAACCCGTGGTATTTTTGATAGAGAACTTTTTCTTAATTCGCGCCGCAAGGGTAGGGTTATTTTGCGTCATTTCTGCTAAGTCCATTAACGACTGCAGTAACTCACCATGTGTTGCTTTAAATGCGGCTTTAGACTGATCACAGCCAGTATCAAGTTCAGTACCATCGGCAAAGATTAACTTAGCTGATGCAATGGTCTGATAAGAGTTTTGCGCAGTACCACAGCACATACCCGAGGCATTGTTAGCGACAATACCGCCAATTTTGGCAGAGGTTAAGGTTGCTGGATCTGGACCGATTTTCTTGTTTAATGGCTTTAAGGCTGCGTTAGCATCAGAGCCGATAACTGCTGAGCCTAAAGTGATTTTTTGGCTGTCTTCAGTGATTTCAATTTTTCTGAAGCCATCATGACCTAAGATAAGCAAAATACCTTCACCAATGGCTTGGCCTGATAAACTGGTACCAGCAGCGCGATAAGTCACAGGGACTTGATGTTTATTGGCAATTTCTAGCGTGGCTTTAACTTGCTCGACGTCATCTGCATGAACAACAATTTCAGGGACAATTCTGAAATAACTTGCATCTGTTGACCAAGCGAAACGACGTACAGGGTCGTTACTAACGGCATCTTTGCCTAACTTAACCAATAACTCATCCATGACTGTTTGATAATTAATAGTCATATTTTGTACTCATATTTTGTTATCTACAATGAGAGCAAGCAACCTGATGATTGCTTGCAATTAATTCAATCTTAGAAACCGCCCCAAGCGACTGCGATAGTACCAGCAACAAAGGCATAAACTAGTGCGATAGGCATGGTCTTACGAATGATTTCTGATTCGCGACCTGCCATGCCAACAACAGTAGCAGCAGCAACAACATTCATGACACACATCATGTTACCTGCGTTAGCGCCAATACCTTGGAGTGCTAAAACTAGCGCATGGTTCATTCCAATGTTGTCTGCAACAGAATATTGTAGTCCAGAGAACATCATATTAGAGAAAGTGGCAGAGCCAGATAAGAACGAACCGAAGATACCGACAACCGGTGCTGTCCATGCCCATACCGCGCCCATAGTGTTAGCCAGTAAGTCAGCTAGTGCTACAGGCATTGATGCTAAGTTTGCGCTGTTTTCACCTGAGTTAAGGAAAATTTTCACCATAGGTACTGAAGCACCTAAAGAAATAATCGTAGGCAGCATTGAAGAACAAGATGTGGTGAATGATTGCTTAATAGATTTGCTATTCATTTTGAATAATACAAAACCAATTAAACATACCACGATAAAGAAAATACCAGGGGCATAGAAGGTCGCAAAACCTGCTTTTAATTCAGTACCGAGTAAGCCAGTCCAGCTGATATTGAAGCTGTTTAAGAAGGCTTTGAATGGTTCAACAACACGTGACAAGACCAATAACGCAGCCATGATGAGGTAAGGAGACCATGCTGCCATTTGGCTGAATTTAGCAGGGGTAGCAGACTGCTCTGTTACCGCGGCATTATCAAAGTCAGATTCAGCAAAATCATGCCAAGGTGTTGATGGCAGTAACCAACCTTTTTTAGCTACTGGAATAACCACAGCCATGCCGACTAATGCACCAATCACTGATGGGAATTCAGGACCTGCAAAATAGTTAATTAACCAAGCGGGTACAGTGAATGCTAGGCCGGCAAAAATAGCGAACTTCCAAACTTGAAGACCTTCAAGGAAAGACTTGTTTCTACCAAAGAACCCGGTTAGTACGCACACCATGACCAAAGGCAATAAACTACCAGTGATTAAGTCAATGGTGATCATGTGCATTGCAATATACTGAGCGTAGTCAGCAAAATTACCGCCATGTTGGGCGATTTGAACAGCAGCCATGTTTACGCCGCCTTCAGTTAATCCTTGCTCGATACCAAATAGCACAGGCAAACCAATAGCACCAAATGACACAGAGGTTGAGTCAGCGATCAATGCCACAACGGCAGATGCAATCGGCGGAACACCCAGTAACACTAATAGTGGCGCACCAATCGCTGCAGGGGTACCAAAACCAGCTGAGCCTTCAATGAATGAGCCAAACAACCAACAGATAATAATGACCTGAACACGAGCATCAGCACTAATATTGGTAAAACCAGCGCGGATAGTATCCATTGCACCAGAATATTTAAGGGTGTTAAGTAAAAATACAGCACCAAAAATGATGGTGAGAGGAGTGAGTGCGGATAACAGTCCCTCTACCACTGAGGCGGCGATTAAAGTGGTATCCATTTGCCAAATAAATAAAGCAGCTAAGCCGGTAGCTACCATAGATATTGGCATCGCTTTCGATGCGGGCATACGTAATAAAACTAAAAACACCATGACACTGATGATTGGTGTCAGACTTGCGAGTAGTTGTAATATGGTCATGCGTACCTCTATTGGAGTGCATATTATAATATTTTAGATTTTTACTAGTTTAAGTGACTTTGTTAACGAAAGCGTAAACCCATTATTCGCTTTTGCTAAAGTGGCTACAATAGACTGCATTTAGGGATGTTGCTTTTTGATCGAGATCATCTAGATGAACATTGTTTAATACTCTAGCTCAAAGTGTGAGCTGTAATTGTAGCGGGTATTACTTATAGTGATGAAGATCTCATTTTTAGCGTGGTTACAATGCAATTATTCTGTAATTTTGTATTAAAGAAGTTAAATTGTCTGTTGTGATTGTTTGCTGCTCAAGTATTTTATGGCTTTTGATAAGCCCCCCAAGGCTCTTTTTACTGCCTAACTGACGTCATCAATATCTAAGAACTCAATTTTTGAGTTAGCCCCAAAGAGGTATAATTCAAGGTGATTATTTAACGTTAGCTATTTTATCTCTTCAGAATCCGCCTTGTGGTCAAATCCGCTGACACCTTTATTTTATCGCGACTACCCGCTTTACATTTCTTTAACTTGTCTTGACGTAGTTTGGCTAGCTTTTCATATATGATGATTTAAAAACAATGTGTTGATTAAAAAATCATTATAAAAGTGCGCAAGGTCACATTTTGATAGCGACCTAAACAGCCTCGAGATATCCAAATTAACAATAACAACTTCAGCAATAGGGAATACTGATGGATTACAATAAATCGCGACCAAACTTATTCACACTTCTCGTAACAATAACACTGGCGCTGCAAGCTTGCGGCGGTTCAGATGATAGTACTGGCTTACCCACAGACGAGATAGTCAATCCACCAACCAGCACACCGCCGCAGACCACTCCCACTGAACCCAGTTTAGGCGACTTTGTAGCATTTGGCCCAAGTGAGGTTGTTCGTATTGCCGAAGGTGAGTCTGGTTTTTTAGCAGATTTGGACAGTGGCGATCGTTTTGGCCGCGATCATGACAATGCCGGTGATATTAATGGTGATGGTATTGATGATTTGGTCGTCGGTGCTCGCTCGGATGATGACGGCGCAACGGATGCCGGTGCTGTGTATATTTTATTTATGAATCAAGACGGTACCGTCAAGGCAAATCAAAAAATCTCCATGGTGCAAGGCCGGTTTTCAGATAGCCTAGATGAAGGCGATTTTTTTGGTTATGGCGTTGCTGGCATTGGTGATTACAACGGCGATACTATTCCCGATATTGCCGTATCGGCGCCCGCAGCCAGTATACCGGCTGTGTACATTCTGCACCTTAATCGCGATGGCACAGTCAAATCCATGGTTAAAAATGGCGGTATTGTGGCTCAAGGTCTGAGCGCTATTGGGGATATAAATGAAGACGGTAAAATCGATTTAGTGGCCGCCCAACCCAGTAGTGTTGATGGTGGCAGCATTCAACTGTTATTTTTTGATGAAAATGCAGAGGTTATTGATGATGATATCGTCACCATAGGCAGCAATAAGGGTGGCTTTGGTGATGGGTTAACTGCCAATGATAGTTTTGGCGGTCGAGAGTCAGCGTTGCTTGGGGATCTTGATAATAATGGTACTCAAGAGCTCGCAGTCGGTGCATTTGAGTCAGACAGTGGTATGGGTGCTATTTGGGTTTTGTCTCTTGATAGCGACACTTATGAAGTTGTAGATAAACTGAAAATTGCTCCAGGTCTAGCAGGCTTTGATGAAACCATTCCCTTAGATTCAAACCCTAATGGCACTGCTGGTGGACACTTTGGCCATGCCTTAGTGGCAGCTGGTGATTTAAATGGTGATGGCGTGGCCGATTTAATCACTGGCGCGAATCAATATGGCGCAGGGGTGGGCTATGTATTGTATTTAAACCCCGATAAAAGCGTTAAATCTTATAGCCGCATTAATGAAATCGAGGGCGGCTTTGATTTATCTTTAGCTTCAGAGGAACGTTTTAGCCGCTCAATGTCATTGGTTGATACTAATAGAGAGCAGGGCACTATTACTGTCAACATGGGCGGCGGCGCAGGTGTGACAGGGGCAATATATGCCTTAAGGTTTCAAGCATGTGATTTTAGCATTGAAGCTGAAAATACTTTTTGGAGTGAAGGTAATACACTGTTTTCTAACTGGGATCATGGTAGTCAAACCGTAACCGATGCATTAAATTTTGAGCAATGTAGCGTTAAAGCCTTTGAATATAATGGCACCAATATAACGGCCAAAGTAGAGGATGGTCGCTGTATTATCAAAGATGCTAGTGCAGTATTGAGTATCAGCGATGAAGGCAGTCAAGCCTATCGCCGCCAATGCCTATGAAGCGTTTTAACTGTTTATTGAAAGCGTTTGGAAAACTAAGGTATAAATAAGGCTTAAGTAGCTAAAGTCTAATTAATAATGACTTAATTAAAGCAATGATTTATTACGAGCATGATTAACACTGTTTGTGTTCATCTTGCCCTTATTAATTAGTCATCCTGCCCTTATTGATTAGGGCTAAATCGACCGGACGAGTCATCATAGTATATGAGTGACTACGGTCATCAATCCTGAGCATGTTACTGCACAAAAACAAAACGCAGTACTAATACTCAGTACTAATACTCAGTACTAATACTCAGTACTAATACTCAGTACTAATACTCAGTATTAATACTCAGTACTAATACTCAGTATTAATACTCAGTACTAAAATTAAGTACTAAAATTAAGTACTAAAATTAAGTACTAAAATTAAGTACTAAAATTAAGTACTATAGCTCAGTGACATGTTCGCCAAAATACCACACCTTTCGAAAAGGGCCTTTATTATCTTTGGCTAAGGCTTTGACATTGTTAACTAATACATCATCGGTAAGTAAGGTTCTGCCGACATTATAAATCAGTAAATCAATGGGCTCTGATACCGAGTAGCGTTTATTGATCTTCTTTTTATAGGTTTCAGAGGTGTAATCTTTAATGTCTGTGTCGCTAGGGTAATTAGTTGTACTGCTTGATGTGGCAGTGCTTTTGTCTGTGCTTTTTTCTGCGCTTAAGTCATTGCAATTAATGCTTTTAGGGTGCGAGATGGCTTTGGCCACATCTTCAGAGCAAGCCTCAGTTAATTCAAAGTAAATAACCTTGCCATCGGTCATGCATTTTAAATCAGGCTTTCCTTCTTCAGGGGACTGTTTTTCAACCGATTGAAAATTTAGCCCTGCAGCTGCTGCAAAGCGAACAAAAATGCTTTTTTCGATCTTACCTTTTTCATATTCAGAGCCCATAGGGTGTACTCAGCTTAAATTCAAATAACCTAATAAGTATAGCTGGCGAATTTAAGCTGCAAAGTTAACCTTACTTAGCGTCATGACCCTTATTAGTGCGATGATTTACAGAGCAAGTTAACTATCTTCTTTATAAGATGGTTTTGCTTGAGCAATAAAAGCCGCGGCCGCAGCGGTTAAGGGTAAATTTTTACGCCAAATAAAGGCTAACTCCCAAGCGACCTGTTCAGCTAAGGGAATAAAAATTAATTTTTTTGAGGTAACTCGCTTACAAATCGGTGCCGGTAAGATGGCAAAAGCCATTTTGGCCTTGGCCATTGCCGCCATAAATTCCCACTGCCCAGTTTGAGACACCACATTGAGCTTGAAACCGGCATCTTGGCAACTTTGACTGATCACTTTACCGATAGAGAATTGGTCGTTGTATTGCACAAAAGGCAGTCCGGTGAGATCTTGCCAATGAATACAGCTGTGATTTGCCAGTTCATGCTCAACATGCACGCATACATTGAGTGGGTAACTTTGCAGCTGTAAGATATTAAATTCGTCAGTGTTACTGCATGGCAAAGCGGTTACGCCAATATCTAAACTGTCATTGAGTAGGGCTTTTTCGACCGCAACGCCGCCAACCTCCAACACATTGACATCAATGCCGGGATAAGTGCGAGTAAAAGATGCCAGCATATTAATAAACATCCCGCCAGTCATAGGGCTTAAACCTAAGCGCAGACGACCAATTCTTAAACCGGTTAATGCATTCATATCTTCATACATTCGATTCCACTGACCAACGATTTGCTGAGCGCTTTTAGCCAGCAATAAACCCGCTTCAGTGACTTCCACTTTTTGGTTGTTACGGATCAACAATGTCTGATCAAGGGTTTGTTCCATTTTTTTAATGGTTTTACTCAAGGTCGGCTGCGTCATATAAAGTTGCTCAGCGGCGAGGGTAAAGTGACCAACCTCAATCACAGTTAAAAAACATTGTAAGTTTTTAATTGATATGTTCATGCCAATATGGAATCCAGTAAGTAATTTTTTGTCATTTTACTTATTTATAGCCTAAGAATATAGTCTATTCCATAGAAACCAGTTAACCGTTTAAATTGAAGGAATATGACATGACAGCATTCAAAAATTTATTTGCTAGTGCACTTTTTCTTGCTGCACTTCCTGAAGTAGCTGAAGCTGAAGCTAAAGAAATGCCAGCAGACGCTAAAGAAGCGTAATCAATTTGAGTTGTTAGCCTCCCCACTAATGGCTTACAAATTGATTGAAGATATTGATTCATTACATTTGCTGCCCGCATAAGTTGTGTAAAATCAATAGCTTGCCAGATAGTGAAATATGAATGGCATTTATATTAAATATCATCACGTTTCACAAACATAAAGTCCGTTGGCTAACCACTAACGGACTTTTTGTTTTTGGATTATTTATGATGATGTGAACTAACACCCCTTGTTAACGTTCATGTTCGGCTGTGACTTTTTTGACGGCAATAATGGTTTGAAATCCGCCGTTTTCACTTGATTCTTGTAATTCAAAACCAATGTTCAAAAGCTCGGCTTCAACCCATGGGACTGATAACCTCAATTTACGATAACAGCTTTTATTAAGCGTCCATGTGCCATTAGTTTTTAGGTGTACCAGATCATGGATCTTAACTGTTTCAGCTTCATACTCTAAAAAGCAGGTGAATATGATATTTTCATCACTTCTTAATGGAATAAACCTGTCGGTGTCTTTGAGTTCATTGGATAAATCTCGAAAACTTAATATCAAGCTGCCGTTATCTTCAAGTGAATTAAATGCATGTTGCAGTAAGGCTAAAACATCAGATTTTGATTTTAGATGGGTCAAAGTGTCTGTCATGCAGATAATTAATTCACAAGGTTCACTCAGATGATGTGGGAAATTTAAAATATCATCCTTGATGGTTTTAATGTCAACGGTTTTGGCGTTAGATGTTAGCTGATTTAATAATTTTCGGCTTAGGTCGATGGCGGTGACATTAAAGCCTAATTCGGCTAACGGGATTGATTGAAACCCCGAACCTGCACCGAGATCGACTGCAATGCCTGAACCTGTTGGTTTAATATTACGATGGCTAAAGAAGGCGATATTCTGTTGTTTTGCTTGAGCAAAACCGCCCATCAGCCATGTGTATACGTCAGATAATAACGTTTCATAATGGTCTTCGACACTGAGCATGATATTTCCTTATATGTGATGCTACTGGTGAGTTAAACTGTAAGTTTTATTAAAAGCTGGCAACGAATTAATTATAAATTGGACTTTATGGTTTTTATCCAATAAAAATATGTCTAATCCTTTTTAGCTTGTGTTTGGCAGGGATACTTACGAGATAAGGCTGAAAATATCATTAAAAAAGAGGCTTTGCAGCCTCTTTTTAATTCGAGTAATTAATCCATCAGCAAGTTAATTACTTTACTAAGATCTTGTGCTTACCCTGAGCAGTGAGCATTATTAGCTTAATAATAAGCGCTTAACATTCAACAATGTTGACTGCTAAACCACCTTTGGCGGTTTCTTTGTATTTGCTGCGCATATCTTTACCGGTATCCATCATAGTTTTGATGACTTTGTCGAGGGTGACTTTATGGTTGCCATCGCCGCGCAATGCCATACGTGAAGCGTTGATGGCTTTTACTGCGCCCATGGCATTACGTTCAATACAAGGCACTTGTACTAAGCCGCCAACAGGGTCGCAAGTTAAACCTAAGTTATGTTCCATACCAATTTCAGCTGCATTCTCCACATGTTCGACAGTGCCGCCCATTATTTCAGTGAGTGCACCTGCTGCCATTGAGCAAGCCACGCCCACTTCACCCTGACAGCCTACTTCAGCTCCCGAGATAGAGGCGTTCTTCTTATACAAAATACCAATAGCGGCCGCGGTTAATAAGAAGCGGCAACAGACTTCCTCATCAACTTCTTGAACGAAGGTGTGGTAGTAGCATAATACTGCCGGAATAATGCCAGCAGCGCCATTGGTGGGCGCTGTAACAACGCGATCGCCAGCGGCGTTTTGCTCATTGACAGATAATGCGAATAAATCAACCCAGTCCATGGCGGTTAATGGGTCATTGTTATTACGGCCTTCTGCTTGCAAGCGGCGATATAAAGCTGGCGCGCGGCGGCGCAGCTTTAAACCTCCGGGTAACATGCCTTCTTTTTGGTAACCACGTTCAATACAGGTTTTCATGGTTTGCCAGATATTCCACAAGCCTTGTTTAACGTCCTCTTCGCTGGCAATACTTAGCTCATTTGACATCATGAGTGAAGAAATACTTAAACCATTTTCACAACACAAATCCAGTAACTGCGCGGCAGAATTAAAATCATAAGGGGCGGATTTTATCGGGGTCGCAGGCGAGGCATCACGCTGGGTAATTTCATCTTCATCTAGAATAAATCCGCCGCCGACTGAGTAATATGTGCGCTCATAAATGCATTCACCTTTGCTAAACGCATATAGGGTCATGGCGTTTGCATGGGCAGGCAGGCTTTTACGGCGATGATAGGTAATACCGTTGTCTCGAGTGAACTTGACTAGGCGGCCATCGGCAATTTTAAGGGTTTGTTCGGCTGAAACTTTTTCCAGTATGGCATCAATCGCATCGGTATCTACGGTATCAGGATCTTCACCCATTAAGCCCAATATGACGGCTTTACCCGTTCCATGGCCTTTACCTGTTTGGCCAAGGGAGCCAAAGAGTTGCGATTGTAATTCATCAGTTTGTGGCAAAAAACCTTGATCGCTCAAGTGTTGCATAAACAATTTACCCGCTTTCATCGGGCCAACAGTATGGGAGCTTGAAGGCCCAATACCGATTTTGAACATATCAAATACACTAATCATTGTTATTAACCTTTAATCAGTTTTTATTATTTTAGTCGTTTAAATTTTTTGGCGTTTTATTCTAGCGCTCGCAGTGAGTAAAAATTGTGCGGCAATGTTAGTTATCTCCCTGTAACGGGTCATTTTATTGGGAATTTCCTTAGGGAAATTAAAATTTAGCGGCATAATGGCGTTAATTTGGCAGACTAAGTTTGCAATTAACTGCGATTATACCAAGCAATATAGCCTAAGTAGCTGGTATTTTTATCTAGAGCAATGGCGCCATTTAACTGCAGTATCCCATACTTTTTACGAGATACTTCATTAGATTTTCTTATGCATAGTGGTTCAGATTAGGTGAGTTTATTGCAGCGTCAGTTATCAAGGTGTTGTTTTTAAATTTATCAACAATGACAGTGGTAATTAACATTTAACAGGATATTTTAGGAGTAAGCGTGAGTTATCTAATGATGGATTTGGCTGGCGTTACGGTCAGCGAAGAAGAAGCCGAGCTATTAAGCCACGATAAAGTGGGCGGCATTATATTATTTACACGCAATTTTTCTAATAAAGCACAATTACAGGCTTTGATTAAATCTGTTCGACATATTCGCCGTGATTTATTGATTGCGGTTGATCATGAAGGTGGCAGGGTACAACGCTTTCGTGAAGAGTTTACTCTGCTACCAGCCATGGGGGATATTTTGCCTGCCGCCAAGGGCGATATGGCGCTTGCGAAACGTTGGAGCCAAGAGTTAGGCTTTTTAATGGCGATTGAGCTTTTAGCTTGTGATATCGACTTAAGCTTTGCGCCAGTATTAGATGTTAATGGTATCAGTGATGTTATTGGCACTCGCAGCTTTAGCGCCGAACCTGAGCAAGTGACCAGTTTAGCTCACAGCTTTATTCAAGGCATGACTCAAGCGGGTATGGCGACAGTGGGTAAACACTTTCCCGGTCACGGCAGTGTAAAAGCAGATACCCATGTGGCGATGGCTGTAGATACGCGCACTAAAGAGACTATTTTTAATCATGATATGCAGCCTTTTAAGCAGTTAATAGGCCAGCAGCAGCTAAATGGCGTTATGCCTGCCCATGTGGTTTATTCGCAAGTAGATCCAAATCCGGCAGGTTTTTCAAACTATTGGCTGCAACAGGTGCTGCGTAAAGAGCTTAAATTTGACGGGGTGATTTTCTCAGATGATTTAGGCATGAAAGGCGCAAGTTTTGCTGGCGATTATATTGGCAGAGCCCAAGCAGCATTATCAGCAGGTTGTAATATGATTTTGGTTTGTAATGATCCTGAAGGGGTTAAAACCTTATTAACCGAGTTTACTTGGCCTGAGCAATTGTCTGAATTTAAATCTGCACTCGCATTAAGAGCGAATGCTAAGCAGGTGATTAATGCCCTTGAACAGTCTGAGCGCTGGCAACATGCGCAGCAATTGGCAAAGCAAATATTAGCGGCAAAAAAATAATAGAAATTGAGCCTTAGATGATTTTTGAGCGGTTAAGTTTGGCTTGCTGTTAAACGACAGAGTTTGTTTGCAGTTGCACGATAAATTATGGCTGGTTAATTAACGGCCAGTCACACGTGAGACAATAGTAAAACCGCAGCGCCTATGTTACATATTGATACAGTGAGTTTGGCATGCGACCCAAGCTCACTGTCATATTATTTTAAAAACTTTATTTCTAGGGCTTTTTTAAGTTTTACTAGAGACTTGTGATAACAGCTAATCCTATGATTAGCTGTTTTTTTTCTAGAGGTTTATAGTGGTTTGAGTTAAAAGCTTTTCAGCGTCCGCTCTTCAGTTGCGACTGCGTTTTCAACCATGGATTCAGGGCCGCTTTCTGCCTCAGTATCAACAATAGCATCAACCATGGATTCAGGGCCGCTTTCTGCCTCAGTATCAACAATAGCATCAACAATAGCATCAAGATTGGTATCAGTAACCGCGGTATTTACCTCAGTGTCATCAAGCAATAACGCCACAGGACGAGTTTCCGTCGGTTGTTCCATTTTACGGATTTGCATCACAATGCCGAGCCTTGGATGATCAAAATAATGGATTTCACCACTTCTCACGCGGCGGTTTTGCACCATAGGAATCGATTGTAAAAATGGACTCATTACCTTGTCTATATCAGCTTGCTCAGCGTATTGAAAGTATTCACTGGACGCTGTTTGCTTTTGGATCGGCTGGCGCAGTGCTAAGTTGGTTTCAATAAACAAATAATGACTTAGGTAAATATTAATATTACCGTCTAATTCCCACACTGGAGTGGTTTGAGGCTCTGGCGCTAAACTGGCAAAACTTGAATTAAAATCAAAGCCTGAAAATTCATCCTCTACTTGCTCAGAAATAGCATTGCCAGAATATTCAAAGTCTTCAGAGTAATCTTTACCTGCAAAAATACGTATCGGTTTGGCACGATTACGAGATTGCATATCTTGTTGCCAAGTCAGGTGAAGTAAACTGCGCACGTTTGACTCGCGGCGTACCGCTTGGATGATTTCACCAAATTCACTTTGAGACTCAGCCAGTAATACAGGACCATCACCTAAATAGGCTTGCTGCTCACTCGCAGCAGCAATAGAAAATGGCACTTGGCTTGGAAAGGCGGTTTTGTTGGCGCTCACTAACGGGTCTTGGCAGTCGATTTCGCTGCTACTCCAGTCAGTTGAGGTGCAGCCGTTTAAACCTAGCGCAACCCCGGTAATATCGTTACTGATCATTGGGGTGATCAAATCGATATTCTTTCGGTTTGGCGCCGCTGCATTATCGTCTTGCCACTTTTCGACACTGTTGGTTTGTCTTTCAAACACATATACTTCAACCTCAAACCATGTTTTAGCTTGGGCTTGCATTGGTGTCGATAGTGCCGATATAGCGGCAATAGAAAAAGCAATGTTACGCAGCACTATTTAGTTTCTCCAGTACGATGTTTATCAAGTTGCTCGAGCAAGGTCTTAATTAAGTCTAGTCGTTGCTTGCTGGTTTCAGCAGGCAAGGTGAACTTTAACTTATTTGGGCCTTCCATTCGATAAATTTGTGGCTGACTTTGTAATAAGCCAATGATAAACATTGGGTCAATTTTATGGTCGTCACTAAATTCAATGCTGCCACCTTTGGCATGCATTTCAATCTTTGTTGCACCTAAAGCTGTTGCCTGATGCTTATATAAGGTTAATTCCATTAAGTTTTTAGTCGGTTCTGGCAACATGCCAAAACGGTCAATAAACTCAACTTTTAACTCATCAAGCATGCGTTCAGTTTCGCAGTTAGCAATGCGTTTATAAAGCGATAAGCGCATATTAACATCAGAAACATAATCATCAGGCAGTAGCGCTGGAATGCGTAATTCAACTTCACACTGGGATTTAAGCATATAATCTAGTGAAGGCTCTTTACCTTCTTTTAATGCTTTTACTGCTGATTCAAGCATTTCCATGTACAAGCTAAAACCAATTTTAGAAATATGGCCGCTTTGTTCATCACCGAGTAATTCACCGGCGCCGCGAATTTCTAAATCTTGAGTGGCGAGCATAAAGCCTGCACCTAAGTCTTCTAAGGCATCAATGGCGGTTAATCGCTTACGGGCATCTGCGCTCATTAATTTAGGGTGCGGCGTCATCAAATAAGCATATGCTTGGTGATGTGAACGGCCCACACGACCACGTAATTGATGCAATTGTGCTAAACCAAACTTATCCGCTCGGTCGATAATAATGGTGTTAGCACTGGGAACATCAATTCCGGTTTCAATAATGGTGGTACACACCAGCACATTAAAACGTTGGTGATAAAATTCTGACATGACTTTTTCAAGTTCACGTTCGCGCATTTGGCCGTGGGCGGTAACCACTCGAGCTTCAGGCAGTAATTGGCGAATGTTTTCAGCGCATTTTTCAATGGTTTCGACATTATTGTGTAAGAAATAAACTTGCCCACCACGCAAAATTTCACGCAAAATAGCTTCTCTTACCGTGGCAATATCGTACTCACGTACAAAGGTTTTTACTGCTAAGCGCTTAGCCGGTGGGGTGGCAATAATGGATAAATCACGCATACCCGACATGGCCATATTTAGGGTACGTGGAATTGGCGTGGCAGTAAGGGTTAAGATATCGACATTAGCCCGCAGGGCTTTTATCTTTTCTTTTTGGCGCACCCCAAAGCGGTGTTCTTCATCAATAACCAATAAGCCTAAGTTTTCAAAGTTTGCTTCAGCCTGCAGTAACTTATGGGTACCAATGACAATGTCGACTTTGCCATCTGATAATGACTGCAGCACTTGAGTTTGCTCTTTAGCTGAGCGAAACCGCGACATCACTTCAATTACCATTGGCCAATCGGCAAAACGATCTTTAAAGTTTTCATAGTGTTGCTGTGCAAGTAGGGTAGTTGGCACTAACACCACCACCTGTTTACCGGCATTGACCGCCACAAATGCTGCGCGCATCGCAACTTCGGTTTTACCAAAACCAACGTCACCACACACAAGGCGGTCCATGGCCATTGGGGTTTGCATATCGCTTAGTACGGCTTCAATTGCAGTTTCTTGATCGACGGTTTCTTCAAAGGGGAAACCTTGTGAAAATTGGGCATATTCTTCTGCATCAATTTTTAGCGCATCACCCGGGCGAGCTTGGCGTCTAGCGTAAACATCCAGTAATTCAGCCGCCACATCGCGGATTTTTTCAATGGCTTTTTTCTTGGCTTTTGACCAGGTTTCATTACCCAGTTTATTTAATGTCGGCTTTTCATCGGCGCCAATGCTGTAACGGCTAATAAGGTGCAGCGATGACACTGGGACATACAGCTTATCGCCTGCGGTATATTCAAGTTGCAGGTACTCGGCCACTAAGCCGCCCGTATCTAAGGTGACAAGCCCCTGATAAAGCGCAACACCATGCTCTAAATGCACAATAGGCTCGCCGACTTTAAGCTCTGCTAAGTTTTTTACCAGTACATCTGAGCTAACTTGTTTTTGCTTTTCACGGCGACGACGCTGAGAAATTCGTTGGCCAAATAACTCTGTTTCACAAATTACGCTGATATCACCTTTAGGGGTATCAAGTAACATGCAACCTTGTGATAACGGCGAGACGATTAAACCTATGTTGTCTTTAGCGGTTATAAAGGCATTTAAATGGCTAAATAACTTAGGTTTGATGTCAATTTTGCCAAGCAATTCAATTAAGGCTTCACGTCGCCCTTCAGATTCAGCGCTGAATAATAATTGTCCTTTAGTCTGACCTTGGGCCTTGGTGTACGCTTGCAGGTTAATTAACGGCTGTTTGAGCTTATGGTTGGCATTAACATCAGGCAGTCTGGCTACATTTGCCTGCTTGGCTTTTACAATAAGCTCAAGCTCGCCCTCGGCATTTTTGTTAGGCGTGCTAATTTGCGAGCGGGTGTATTTTTTAAAGGCTGCAAATAACTCATCGGTGAGTATGTATAGCTCTTGGGGCGCCAGTAACGGTCTTAACGGGTCAACGCGGCGATCTTCATAGCGAGTTTTAATTTCAGTTAAATGATGCTCACTGGCTTGTTCAATATCCCCAAGGGTGATCAGTTGAGTATCCTGAGGAATATAGTCAAATAAAGTGGCGCACTCTTCAAAAAATAGCGGTAAATAGTTTTCAATACCCGCGGGCATTAAATTACGGCTCACTTGCTGATAAACCGATTCCGCTTCTTTTGAAATCACTTCAAAGCGGCGACGGTAACGTTGTCTAAAGCCTTCAATACCCGCTGTATCGGTAGGGAACTCTTTTGCGGGCAACATGCGTATTGAATCAATTTCTTCTTTTGAGCGCTGAGAGTCCACATCAAAATAGCGGATGGTTTCTACTTCATCGTCAAATAATTCAATGCGCAAAGGCTGGGAAGATCCCGTAGGGAAAATATCTAAAATCGAGCCACGGATCGCAAACTCACCATGCTCATAAACTTGATCAACCAAGTAGTAGCCGGTGTCGGTTAGGTGCTGCCTAACCTGCTGTAAGCCGTAAATGTCACCTTTTTTAAGTAGCATGACATTGGAGGTTAAAAACGATTTTGGCGGTAACTTCACCATCAAGGTGTTCACCGGTACGATTATCACATTGTGATGTGACTGGCTCATTTTTGCCAAGGTTTCTAAGCGCTGTGAAATCAAGTCTTGATGGGGCGAGAAGCTGTCGTAAGGCAGGGTTTCTCTATCTGGGAATAAACACACATTGATGTCAGATTCTGCCAGAAGGTAACCCAGTTCAACCTCAAGCTGTAATGCGCTTGGGGTGTCATTGGTAACAACCAGACTAGTACCCGAATGCTGGGAAATTAGGCTAGAAAGCGTAATAGCTTGTGAGACCCCCCCCAGTGTTGTTAAGGTTTGAAACTGTTGGCCTTTTTTTACACTTGGCGGTGTTAGAACGCTAAAATTCTTCATTGAATATCTAACTAACTTCTTTTATAAAAGTGATAAATTTAGCCCGCAGATTGTGATCATCAAAACCAATCAGGCTTGGCTAAATTTGTATTGGCGATAGTTGATTAGCACCAGATTATGATAGCTATTATAAGCAAGCTTAAAACAATATGCAGGCAATATGTGTTATTTGGCTGCTTGTTGGCGAATTTGTTTGCGCTGCTGAAGCATTTTTTGCTGCACTGTTAAGCTGGCTTTAACCAGTTGCTCTACATCGGCATCTAAAATCTGACTAAAATCTAAGCTGACGGCATATTGTGGCTGATTTCTTTTATTATTTTGCTCTGCGTCATCATCAAAGTTAATGAGCTTGCATTGGCTCACCTGACAAAGACACAAAATGGCCACTAACTCGCTACTGATATAAATCGAGGTTTTAAAATACTCACCAATGGTCAGTGGCTTAGGGGTAATTAAACTGATGCCGCTACCACCAAAATGGCTGCCTTGGAATTTTTCACCGCTTTGGACTTCTTTTTCTAGCACATGATGCAGCACTAAATCTACTTTACGTGATTGCAGTTTAAGAAAGTCGACCACAGCTTTAGCATCGTTATCAATACTTCTTAATTGCAGTAAACAGCTTGCTTCTAACTCTTTGACTTCTGATAGTAATTTAAGCCCAACCGATTGCATCGAGCGTAAGTCTTGTTCAGACGGAATGCCTTGAGAACCTGACCAGTTTTCAAGATAAACAGCAAAGTCATGGGGCACGGTAAAATATGCATTGGATTCAGTTAACAAGGTTTGTCTCTTTATTTATCAGACTAATACCCCTATTATCATGCCCATCTTAATGATTTAGCAAGTTTTAGCCTTTGTGTTAAATTAAACTGCTGTTTTTTATTCCAATAAACACCAAGGATGCACTTTTCTTTATGAACTTTCGGTTTTCATTATTCATGGGCTACCGCTATTGGCGGACGCGTAAAGCCAATGCTTTTGCATCTTTCATTACTTTTTTTGCGGTATCGGGCATTTTTTTAGGGGTAGCCGCGCTGATCATTGTCAGCTCAGTGATGAACGGTCTAGAAGGTCAGCTTAAACAGCGAATTTTAGGCGCAGTGCCACAACTAACCCTCATTAATGATGCAGGCTTTAGTGATTGGCAAACCCAAGCTAAGTCGTTAACAACATTGCCGCAAGTACAAGGGCTCGCACCCACGGTGACGACTCAAGCTATGGTGCAATCAAGTAAAAATATCAGCGCTGTACAAGTGTATGGTGTGTTCCCTGAGTATGAGCAAAACCTTTCTGCCATTGTTGCCAATACCTATTCCAGCGCCTTTGAACAACTCACCCCAGGCAGTTACAACGTGGTGCTGGGCAGCGAGCTTGCCAGAAAACTATCTATCAGTGTTGGCGACAAAATTCGCATTTTAAGTGGCGATGGGGTGGTGTACTCACCATTAGGCCCCGTGCCAAGCCAGCGTAAATTTACCGTGGCGGGTTTATTTGAAATGGGCTCGCAAGTGGATGGAGTATTAGCCTATGTGCATTATCAAGATGCAAGACGGTTAATGCGTGTAAGCCCCAGTGAAATTAATGAATTACGGGTTTACTTAACCGATCCCTTCATCGCCCCTGAAATGGGCGTTACATTGACAGATAAATTAGCTCAGCAAGGCATAGCTATTGAAACCCGCGATTGGCGCGATGATTTTGGCCATTTATTTGCTGCGGTAAAAATGGAAAAAAACATGATGTCATTGATGCTCAGTTTAATCGTTGCCGTGGCGGCGTTTAATATTGTGTCGGCATTAGTGATGATGGTAATAGATAAAACCACCGATGTAGCAGTGCTAAAAACCCAAGGCTTAACGACGCAATCGGTGATGAACATCTTTATTGTTCAGGGCTCACTGAATGCCATTATTGGTTTGGCATTAGGCACCTTAGCTGGGGTCACAATTACTTTAAATTTAAATAGTATGCTTAATGTCTTGGGTATATCAGTACTTGGAGTAGGGCAAAATTTACCGGTGATCATAGCAAGTCAACAAATTATGGTCATTGTTGTTGGCACTCTTATCATGACATTACTTGCCACCATTTATCCAGCATTAACGGCTGCGCGAGTGCAACCTGCAACAGCCTTGAGATATGAATAATGAATAAACAACCAGTAGTATTAGAAGTTAACAAGGTCACTAAGCAATTTCATGACGGTGAAACCACCACCAAGGTGCTTTCGAGCGTTGATTTAACGGTTTATCAAGGTGAGCAATTGGCCATTGTCGGCACCTCTGGCTCAGGTAAAAGTACCTTACTGCATATTATGGGCACCTTAGATATCCCAACATCTGGCACCGTGAAGCTAGATGGTGAAGACCTTTATCAGCTAAGCGCAGCTAGACAAGCTGAAGTCAGAAATAAAGACTTAGGCTTTATTTATCAATTCCATCACCTATTACCTGAGTTTTCTGCGCTTGAAAATGTCGCCATGCCAGCGTTTATTCAAGGTCGAGATAAAAAGCAATCGTTAGCTGAAGCTACAGCCTTATTAGAGAGAGTTGGACTAGGGCATCGTTTAGAGCATATTCCTGCGCAGCTTTCAGGCGGCGAGCGCCAACGTGTCGCCATTGCACGGGCGCTGATTAATAAACCCAAGTTAGTATTGGCCGATGAGCCAACCGGTAACTTAGATGCCAGCAGCGGCGATAGTGTGTACGAACTGATTCGTGAGCTTGCTCAGCAACTGGGCACAGCCTTTGTAGTGGTAACCCATGATTATAAATTAGCAGCGAAAATGGATCGTCAATTAACCATGAAAGACGGCGTTTTACAGCAAGTAGCGGAAGAGAAATAATGAAGTCATTACTGCCACTGGTTATCGGTTGGCGTTTTTATCGCGCAAGACAATCTAACGGCTTTATTGGCTTTATTTCATTTGCCTCCACCGCAGGTATTGCGCTGGGTGTGGCAGTGTTAATTTTAGTGTTATCAGCCATGAATGGCTTTGAACGTGAATTAGAGCAGAGGTTATTAGGCGTTGTTGCACATGGTGAACTGCTGAGCGTTAACGAGCCATTACATGACTGGCAAGGCATTGCAGAAACGGCTAAAAGCATGCCAGAAATTGTTGCTACCGCGCCGTTTATTAAAATGCAGGGCTTGGTACAAAAGCCGGGCGGCTTTCAAGGGCTAGAGCTTAATGGTATTGAGGCAGAACTTGAAAAAGAGGTTTCAACCATTGATGAATTTATGCCAGCACAGGCGTGGGCCTCTTTAAGTACTCACTCCAACAACATTGTCGTTGGTCGCAGCTTATTAGACAAACTTGGTTTAAAGGTCGGTGACACCTTATCAATGTACACCCCAGATATGGGGCAAACCAATAAGTTAACTGCGGCGAAAAGTCATCGCTTTGTGGTTGCTGGTGTGTATGACTTGGGTGGAGAAATAGAATCAACTCAAGCCTATGTGTCTTTGCCGTATCTTGCTGAAGTACTGAAACTGCCTGTGGGCTCAGTGACAGGCCTGCGCATTACGGTTAATAAAGTTTTCAGTGCGCCGCGCATTACTCGCGATTTGGGTTATGCACAAAATCAGTATTTGCATTTAAATAACTGGACTCGTTCACAAGGGCATTTATATCAAGATATTCAGCTGGTTAGAATGGTGATGTATTTGGTACTTGCACTGGTGATTGCCGTGGCTTGTTTTAATATTGTTTCTACTTTGGTGATGGCAGTGCGAGATAAAAGCGCCGAAATCGCTATTTTGATGACAATGGGATTAAAGCGTGCCCAAGTGATGGCGATATTTATTATGCAAGGTGCACTCAATGGTGCTTTAGGTTGCACTATTGGCGCTGCTATAGGCGTGACATTGGCACTTAATCTGAGCGCGTTTGCCAATGCTGTTGAGCAATTTTTTGGGATTAAATTACTAGAATCTGATATTTACTTTATCGACTTCTTGCCGTCACAGCTACAGCAACAAGATGTGTTAGTGGTTGTTGGTATGGGCTTTGTGATGAGTTTACTGGCGACTATTTATCCGGCCTATAAAGCAACCAAAATAGCGCCAGCAACGGCATTAGCAGGGCGATGAATTGACTAGGTGTTAGGTCTTGAATCACTGCCTTGAAAAGCAGAGATAAAAACGCGCTCTAGCGCGTTTTTTATTGGTTAAAATTTATTTTCAATTGCGTAACTAGGCGCTTACAACAAGCACTGACAATTGGCTATGAGAATAGGCTATGACAATCGCTATTGATAACATCAATTAAAACAGCGTTCCAAACTCAGTCTAAACACATCAGTTAAACAAGCTTTTAAAGTAATGCCAAATCCCTAACGAGGTATCAGGAAACAAGTCGATACCTAAGGCAGACTTTAATAAATACAGAGCTAACAAACCAAATAACATGCTGAAAAGTATAAAACCGGTGACAGTGGTAATCATCATCACTAGCGATATTCGTTTTTCGCGGCGAGTATAGGCGCGTTTGTTTTTACCTAATAATAAGACGTAATAAAAACGCCATTTAATAAAAGGAAACTTAAAGGTGCCACGGCTATCAAGAAAGTGACCACCCCAAGTCGATGGACCCAAGGCTTGCTTAATCGCATTGAGCTGCGCATCAGTAAAACTATCAGCAATATCTGACGGCGAACGCTTAAGCATTTTTGCAATGAGAGGATCTTGCCTAATAGACTTAGGCGAAGCCGCTGTCACTTTAGGTTGAACTTCATTGTTAATGTCAGTTTTAGCGGTTTTTTTAGCTACATCCGTATTGCTTTGTGGCATATATTTTCCATAATTATCAAACAAAATAGCAGTCATTGTATTTTGGTATCAGCCAGTTATTAGCGTAAGGTCGGCTTTATTATGACTAAGCTAAACCTGATTTTAATCTAGCATAGAATAAACCCTAGAATACGCCCCAAAAATTTATTTTTACCACGAGGAGTTTGAATGGATGAGGTAAAGCAGGTTATTAACTTTTGGTTTACTGAAATTGAGCCTGCCCAATGGTTTAAAAAAGATGTTAGCTTTGATGAATTAATTCGCACACGCTTTGGTAAGTTACATACTCAAGCCATAGCGGGGGAATTATGGTTATGGCGTCAGCATCTGCAAGGGCGCTTAGCTGAAATTATCATATTGGATCAGTTCTCCCGCAATATTTACCGTGATGATGCTCGAGCATTTAGCGCTGATCTCATGGCATTAGCCTTAGCCCAAGAGGCCATTTTACAGGGGCTTGATCAACAATTAACCGCAATCGAGCGAACTTTTTTGTATATGCCCTATATGCACAGTGAGTCGTTAAAAGTGCATCAACAAGGGTTAGCGCTATTTAAAAGTAATGGGCTTGAATCTAATTATCAATTTGAATTAAAACACTTAAAAATTATTGAACGTTTTGGCCGTTACCCCCATCGAAATGAGTTGCTTGGTCGAACATCAACCATAGAAGAATTAGCTTTTTTAGCACAGCCTGGTTCGTCTTTTTAGTTTTATGGTGTATCGACGAGTGCGAAGGTTTGTTTAAAAGACTTTAGTCACGCAGCACAAACCATAAAATTTTTTTAATAATTTTTTAGAGGATTTTCTTTTCATTATTTGTACTACCTAATCTAAATTTTAAGTTTTTGGGAATCATATTTGCCCCTAATTAGTTGAACAAGTGTGCTGGTTTAAGATACAGGGCTAATTATTCGAGAAGATAAACGCGGCGTCATTAGCGCGAGTAGTCAGAATATCCTCAATAGGCTGAACATTCCCGCAGAGAATTGGCTTAAAATCACCACTGAGTTTGGCGCTTTATTCAAAGGTGCAGTAGGGGCGTTACCTGCATTAACAGATTATTGTGAGCATTTAGACCGTAAACGACGACAAGGTGCAGCTAACTGTCAGCGCTGGTTGTGCGCTTAATAAATCATTTCTTAATCTCAAATAACAGCATTTTCCACTTGATTGATATCAAGCTTTTCTGCTGGATTGAATTTAGTTTATGAGTTAATTTTGGTGATTAATGATGAAATATTCAGTCCTTTGGCTGGGATCGTCCATCAGTAAATGAATGTAGGTGTTGGCAACTCAAAACGAAAGGCGATATGTTATAACTTCAAAATAATGGGTGGCTTTGTTAATTATTTCCGTCGTACTACCTGCATTCGCTTGTATCTCCGTAATTTGAGCAGGAATATTTACAATCTGCCAGTGCCACCAACCACTGCCCGTAGGCGCATCCGGATCATAGGCAGTGATTGCAAAGCTTTTGGTTCCTTGGGGGACTCCTGCCCATTTCAGATGAGGGGACATATTACCGCCACTACAGCCGAGACCATTTGCTTCTTGTCTTGAGCTCATCATTTTGCCCTGCTCAATATCATTACTTGAGAGGGTTAATGAACCAGCAAAAGCGGGTAAGACGATTAAGAGTTGTAAAGCAGAGACTGCACACCCAGCTAAAAATGTGCTGATTCGCATTATTTTCATATATATCCATAATTAAAAATTGAGTAAAAAGGCTAGCTCGACTAGCCGCAAGATAAACGAAGAGCAACTAAATTTGTAACTACTCAGCACCCCATTTAAATTCAGGTGCTTTGTACAAAACAGACCGTAAATGCTCAGGACTAAGCCATTTATGGTTAGGTCAAGGCGAAAAAGCACAGTTTAGTGGTTTAAATGCGCATTTTTCAACGATGAAATAGCCTTAAATGGCGACGACCTGAGTAGTTACCTAAATTTTATGAATTAAACGTAATAGGGAAATCACAATCTTTGGGCAACAAGGAGTGAGTCACTGGAGCGCCCTGCAAAACGGTGAAAGAGTTCCCTTCTGTGGTACAAATCCTAATAAATTCATCTAGATAATTACCATCCCGACACTCTGCATAATGTTTATTAAGCCCATCAATATGCCTATAGACCTCATGAATAACATAGACAATACGGTTTGTTGTCTCACCATTTTCGGGATTTAATGGGTACTTCAACTCTTTATGCTTGGCAACTGTATAAGAGACCATTCCCCAAGGACCATGTGATTCCTTTAACCACTGCTTATGATTGTCCCACACATTGTCAGTTTCTTTTTCCATCTCCTCTTTCACAATCAAGACAGTGCAGACAGCAATATTTCCTTCATATCCTTCTGGAGTTGCGCTGGTTTTACTCTCTTCATGAGAAGGTGAACCTTTATTCTCTTGTGCAAAAACGCTTGAAGATCCAACAACCGAAGCTAAGCCTAACCCGGCCGCTATTTTCCCAAAATCTCGACGGGAAAGAGATGATCTTTTTTCATTTTTATCATCTACAGATATTGGATGTTCCGCTGAGATTGTTTTCTGTTTTGTTGATTTCATCTTAATTCTCCGTCATTATTTGTCTGATTTAATTGATACCTGAGCCATTTTCTCAAGACCAATAGAGTGAAGAAACTTCTTCTGAGCTTCTTCAAAAGATCTGTTTATTTGTGCAGTCTGTTTACCAAGACCAGAGGTATCAACCAAAGTACGCAGAGGACGCTTGCCATACGGAAGGGCCAACAAATCAACGACGGCATCTGCAAGCATTGTCGGTGATTGATTCATATAGGTATCTTCAATCAGTGCCATAAACCGTGGCATCAGATTTTCCATATGCTCAAATGTTTCAGCATAAGCGCTGCTACGCTGAACGTCGTCAGGCGCATACCCCTTACCTGCAATTCCGGTATTGAATGCCCCTGGCTGTAAGATAAGTGCTTCTATACCTGACGGAGCCAGTTCATAGGCGTAACTTTCTGTAACACTTTCCAATGCGGCCTTGCTGGCGACATAGTGACCACTACCCGGCATCGGAAATCTATTCGCACTGCTGGTTACATTGATAATAGTTCCTTTTCCCTGTTTGTGCAGTGCAGGTAAAACTGAACGCATCACTCGCAGTGGACCAAACAGATTAACATTGAACATATCGTGTGCCTGTGAAGACGAAAAAGTCTCATTCAGACCATTGATAAAGAAACCTGCGTTGTTTATAACGACGTCAAGCACCCCTGATGAATTACCCAAGGCCTTCGCAACTGCACTCTCTACGGAATCATCACTACTTACATCCATCTCTAATGGAATAATCTGTCCGGATAAGGTCTCAGATAAAGCGGATAATTCATCGCCACTTGCGCTGTTTTTTCCCTGAAGATTACGCATAGCGGCATATACGGTATGACCTAACTGAGCTAGCGTGATAGTCATCTCTTTGCCAAATCCGCTGTTTGTACCTGTAATTAAAATATTCATTTCTTACTCTCCAGTGCTATCTATTTTGTTGATTGCAATTAGTGATAAAACAGGTATATATTACGAACTTACTCGGTGCGAAAGAAGCCCCAAAAAAGCACTTGACTAGTGCCATTTTTGCACCAATATAGTTTTGATACAGGAAGATAAAATGGATATCACCAGCCGATTATTACTGTTTCTCGATGTCGCAGAGCGCGGCTCTTATGCCAAAACAGCAGAGCTTCGTAATATCGACCGCTCAGTCGTTTCTAAACAGATAGCCAAATTGGAAAAAGAGCTTGAGGTTAGATTATTAAACCGCTCTACCAGAGCCTTTTCACTTACCTCTGCAGGTGTGGAGGTAAAGCGTAGAGCTGAAGTATTGCGGGATAATCTGAGAGAAACCATTCAGGCAGCACAAAGTTTTCACTCCGAGCCAAAGGGGCTACTGAAAATTACGGCCATCACATCTTTTGCAAAAAATGTTCTGCAATCGGTAATCGATGAATTTCAGACTCTCTATCCAGAGGTTGTCATTGAGCTTCACATGGAGGATCGTTTGGTTGATATTGTCGGAGAAGGATTTGATATCGCTTTTCGATCTGGACAGCTGCAGAACTCATCATTGATTGCCCGCCAGTTAGCGCGCAATCGACCAGTACTGGTTGCATCACCGCAGTTTCTAAAAAAACACGGTGAACCAAAAACTATCGAGGAGCTACAGCAACTGCCCGCCGGCGGATATGCGACAGAAACCTCTCGCATTGATCAACTCAAGTATGTAGATAATAAAAACCAAAGCCAGATGATGGCAATGAACTGTATCTATTATGGTAATGATATCGATCTTGTTGTACATAAAGCTCTGTCTGGTAGCATTTATTGCAAGATTCCGATGATTCATATTACTGATGAGGTAAGCTCTGGGAGATTGGTTGCAATTATGACGGATCTGAAACTGCCTTCTTATCCCCCCTTCTACGCAGTCTACCCTCACCGGGATATGCCTATTCGTACAAGGTTATTTCTAGATGTGGTGCGAGACCACATCGGAGAGGCTCCTCCCTGTTGGGAGTTAAATATTCCTGGACATGACAAGATGTACGGACACCAGAGTGAATTAACATGGCCACCCATTCTAGTTGGCTAAATGTTAAACACCCTACTAGGCTTTAGTTATTACTTAATTTTCGGTAATTAATGATGGCCAGACCTAGAAAAAAACTCGTGAGTTTAGAAGATACGCCTTACTACCACTGTTGTTCGCGTGTGGTACGTAAGGCATTTTTGTGTGGGTTTGATAAGACGACAGGCGAAAACTATGAACATCGCCGTGAGTGGGTAGATAACCGAATTATTGAATTGTCGACGATTTTCGCGATTGATATTTGTGCTTATGCGGTGATGAGTAATCATTTACATGTGGTGCTTAAAGTCGATGTGGATAAAGCCAAAGAATGGTCTGATATAGATGTGCTTACCCAATGGCATAAAGGCTTTAAAGGCACCCTGTTGACGCATAAATTTGTTAAAGCTGAAGTCCTTAATGAGTTTGAATTAAAGACGGTTAATGATTGTATTGGGCTATATCGAGAACGTTTAACCGATATTAGTTGGTTTATGCGTTCCTTGAGTGAACCGATTGCTAGAATGGCCAATAAAGAAGACAAGTGTACAGGCCGTTTTTGGGAAGGGCGCTTTAAATCTCAAGCCTTGTTAGATGATGCGGCCGTACTCGCCTGTATGGCGTATGTTGATTTGAATCCAATTCGCGCACAAATGGCTGCAACACCTGAAACTTCAGATTACACAAGTATTCAACGACGCATAAATTCAGCGATTAAAGGTGAGCAACCAAAAGAGTTACTACCATTTGTAGGAAATGAACGTTTAGATATGCCTAATGGACTGATGTTTAGTGTTAAAGACTACATTGTGCTGGTTGAAGATACTGGGCGGATTATTCGAGAAGATAAACGCGGCGTCATTAGCGCGAGTAGTCAGGATATCCTCAATAGGCTGAACATTCCCGCAGAGAATTGGCTTAAAATCACCACTGAGTTTGGCGCTTTATTCAAAGGTGCGGTGGGGGCGTTGCCTGCATTAACAGATTATTGTGAGCATTTAGACCTAAAACGACGACAAGGTGCAGCTAACTGTCAGCGCTGGTTGTGCGCTTAATACACCATTTCTTAATTTCAAATAAAAGCATTTCCCACTTTTTTCTGCTGGATTGAATTTAGTTTATGAGTTAATTTTGGCGATTAATGATGAAATATTCAGTCCTTTGACAGGGATCGTCCATCAGTAAATGAATGTAGGTGTTGGCAACTCAAAACGAAAGGCGATATGTTATAACTTCAAAATAATGGGTGGCTATTTATTTCTTATAACTTTGATTTTATTTGTTTGGTATATGAATAAATTTCAAATAAAACCAGAAGAAGTATTGTTAACTTCTATTTTTGGAAACGATTATATTAGATATAAACAAAGTGTTAGGCGCTGGTTATAACTTCCCTGCTTAATAGCAGGGGTTTAAGTGACAATGAATCGAGGACGACTCAATCAGAAAAGCTATGTCTAAAGAGTTTACTCAATCCGAGTTAAAGTCGGCTTAGATGAGCTTATCTCTTTCTGTGTGGAGATTATTTGAGCTAAACGTTTTGCTTTGTCTGTTAATTGTATTCACTTCCACTATAAATAAGACCCCTTAAATGGGCTCAGGTTTAAAGACTTCTATGAGACTCGATTTATTAATCGCATTTATATCTAAACCAACAAAAGATATTGTTTTTTTACCTGTCAGTCTGCTATTTATCTTTGCTGGGGCTGTTAATCTAGGCTTCACAGGTTTTCTTTGGGCTACGCCATTTATGGTTTTATTCTTTATAATCATTAGGGACTATCACAAGCGACTTAAGTACTCCCTGATTATTATTGTTTCAATGGTATTTGCATTTTTTATGTGGGACAAACCCACAAATAAACTGATATTTCCTTATTTAGGTGCAAAAGTTGAGTTAGTTTCGGGTTGGGGCTATCAGGGGGCAGCATATTCAAATCAGTTTTATCTTATCAAGCCTGATAATATTGAAAATTGGCGACAACGATCACATACCAATGACCCATTCGAGGTAGTGCTATTTGATGAAAATGTTACCCTGACAATGGATCGAGTTGAGATTAGCCACCCTTCGTTTGGATTAAGTTTAGGTGTTATTTTTACAGATGCTAACGGCAATGAATTTTACATAAGCCCTGATAGTTTAATTAATTCAGTCGCAATCGGTGATATTTTAAGTGAACAATTAACCGGTGTTGAAAGCACTCAATCAGCTTGGTCGAATAATATTGGTCTGCTCATGGCATGGCCAATGCTACCAGTAATACTATTTAGTAAAATGTGAATAAATTAATTTCAATATATTTTTCGATGATCTTTGTCTATTAATTGTACAGCGAAAGATGGAGAAGATGACAAAATAAAAAGGTATTAATGCCACTGCATTAATACCTTTTTGTTGCTTTAACCCTAGCGCTTGTCAGCGTTGGCACTGAAGCCTATTAAAGCTTAACCATCAATTTGCCTTTGTTGGCACCAGAGAAGAATAAGTTCAATCCGTCGATTGATGACTCTAAGCCATTAAGTACATGGGCGCGGTGTTTGATTTTACCTTGCAGTACATAAGGGGTGAGCTTAGCCAATAAGCTTGGCACTTCACCAAAGTGATCAGGCATTGTGAAGCCTTGAATCGTGAGGCGTCTTTTTAAAATATTCATCCAGCTAGGGCCCGGTGCCGGTGTTTGGCTGCTGTAATCGGCAATTAAACCACAAACCATGACACGGCCATGGGGATTCATTTTATCGATAATTAGGCTTTGGATTGGGCCTGCGGTATTTTCAAAGAATAAGTCGATGCCATTTGGGGCACATTGTGCAAGTTTGGCTTCAAGATCATCGGTTTTGTAGTTAATGGCTGAATCAAAACCAAGTTCATTGACAATCCAATCTGCTTTTTCATCACTACCAACTACCCCAATAACCGTTAGGCCATCTGCTTTAGCAAGTTGACCAACAATTGAGCCAACAGACCCCGCAGCGCCGGTAACAATAATGGTTTCGCCAGCTTTGGGCTTACCGACATTAAATAGGCCTTGAGTGGCGGTTAATCCCGGTAGCGCAAATACAGACAGTATTGCTTCGTCTGGTAATGGCGCATCAACTTTGTTTAAGCCTTGACCATTACTGTGAAAATATTCTTGCCAGCCCATCATGCCCATCACGCGATCGCCAACTTTAAAATCGGGGTGATGGCTTTCAACGACTTCACCGACACCGCTACTGCGCATTACTTCACCTAAGTTCACTGGCGGAATATAGCTGTCAGTATCAGGTTGCATCCAACCAAACATGGCAGGGTCTAATGACATATGATTTTGTTTTACTAAAATCTCGCCTGGGTTCACGGTTGGCATTGGCTTTTGTACCACTTCAAAAATATCAGCGGTGATTGGGCCACCTTGTGGACGCTTTACTAAGTTGATGGCGGTAAATGTGCTCATTGTTATTCCTTGTCTTTATTTTTATCAATTTTGCTATTGAATGCATTATTGCTTTTCTTTTTGATAAGATATAGTAGCTAAAAAGCGATACTTTATTGCTTTAAAAACAATAATGAGGCTTTGATGGATCAATTACGGGCGCTTAAATATTTTGTGAAAGTGGTGGAGTTAGGCAGCTTTACCCAAGCGGCTAAGGCTTTTTCTGTACCGGCATCATCATTATCAAGACGGGTTGCAGATCTTGAAAACTCCCTTGGGGCGACGTTATTAAAGCGTTCAACCCGCGCCGTCAGTTTGACTGAGATTGGCCGAGAATATTATCAGCAAGTATCAAGCTTGCTAAATCAGCTTGAACAAAGCAATGAGGCGGTGAGAAGTTATCAAACTGAACCTATGGGGAAATTACGCATTAGTGCCATGGTTGGCTTTGGCCGTGAACAGCTGCTGCCATTGATGGATGAGTTCTCAAGGTTATATCCCAAAGTGATTTTAGATATTGAGCTCAGCGATGAACTGTCGTCTGTTGGACGTGATGATGTGGATATTGCCATTCGTGGTGGTTATGCCCCTAATGATCGCGTAGTGGCGATAAGGTTAATGGACAACCAGTTTGTACCAGCAGCGACCCAGCAGTATCTAGCGGACTATGGCGTACCTTTACACCCAAATGAGCTTAAACAACATAAAGGCTTATATTATCGCTCGCCAAAAGGCCGCGTGCCGTGGCTAAGTAAAATTAATGGCCAGTGGCATGATGTATCAGCCCCTGTTGAGGCGATCAGTAATGCTGGTGAGTGGTTAATCGATAAAGCGCTGCAACATCAAGGCATAGTGATGATGCCGCGCTGGGTGCTAGCACCATTTTTTGAATCTAATCAGCTGACTGAATTACAGTTTGAGCCGCCATTATCAGCCAGTCAAAGTGATGATTTCGGGGTATATCTTATTTATCAAAAGCAGCGCTATCATGTCCCTAAGGTCAAAGCGGCGGTAGATTTTTTAGTGGCTAGGATTAAACACGCTAAATAACTTAGTTTATGTAATATTCAAAGCAGCTAGCATGTTTAAATATTGGCTGTTATGACAGTGTCTACATCAAGAGTATCATTAGTAATGATTGCAACACCAACAATAGTAACCACAAGGCTGACGCTCCGCGCTTTTCAAGCCGATGATTTGGCAGCATTTGTAGCTTATCGAGCCGATCCTGTGATTGCGCAATATCAAAGCTGGGATGATTATCAGCTCGAAGATGCCAAGGCGCTGTTTACCAGTATGGATTATGGTTTGTTTGGTGTTGCTGGTAACTGGTTTCAGCTAGCTATTGTCGATAAAAGCCAACAGCTAGTAGGCGATGTAGCAGTGCATTTTGTCGACGATATGCAGATGGAGCTTGGTTTTACCATAGCGAGAGAGTATCAGCAGCAAGGTTTTGCTACTGAAGCACTGGCAGCAGTGATTGATTATTTGTTTGTCAGCTTAAACAAACATCGCATAACGGCGATAACTGATGCCGAGAACCTAGCATCAATAGCGTTACTAGAAAGGCTGGGATTTCGAAAAGAGGCCCATTACTTAAAGAATATATTTTTTAAAGGGAAGTGGAGCGATGAGTGCGGCTTTGCACTGTTGCAACAGGAGTATTTTCAGCAGTCTTAATAACGGTATTTATCACAATCGTTATTGTTGTCGCTATCGGTAGAGTGTGGTCGATAACTCAAATCTAAACCTGAGCTTTAAAAGCAAAAAGTCAGCACAAAGCTGACTTTTTTATTGGTAATTCGATTTTACTCACTAGGGCGAACAGTTGTGTGATTAGTTTCTTTTTTTCCATTTAAATAAAATCGAGTACTTCCATAAGCTCTTAATCACAAAGAAACCGATAAAGGCAAATATTGCACCGAGTATAATGCAACCCAGTAAAAATGGCGGCCCTACGGTACTGATAGAGCTTTCAACCCATTGCCAGCTGGCTTCAAAATTGAAATGAGCAGTGTTATGGCCAAGAATTTTTGCTCCTAAAATATAGGCAGCATAAAACATAAATGGCATGGTAAACGGGTTTGTTATCCAAACTAATGCCACTGCCAATGGGATATTGACGTTAAAAAATATCGCCATGCCTGCAGCAATAACCATTTGAAAAGGAAATGGTAACCAAGCGACAAATAAGCCCACCGCAAAGGACCCCGGAGCCGATTTTCGGTTGAGGGTCCATAAATTTGGTTTATCCAGCAAACCACCAAAAATACGTAAATATTTATTGTTACGTAAAGTCTCAGGCTTCGGCATAAATTTTTGTAATAATTTTTTTGGCATATATGCGATTACTGTCTTTAATTAACCGATGATAAATCGATTTGTTTATGGATTTTGCGCTAGCGTCCTATTTAGCAATTTATTGCCAAGTTTACTTCCAATATCGCTAGCGGTTTTAATGTTTGTTATTGGGGTACTCACGTTAAAGAGGTGGCCATTCATCAGTGGCTGCCTTTTAGGTTTTTTTTGGGTTTCTATCTGTTTTTATTCATTATTTTCTCATCATGAATCTGAAATGCCAGTTAGAACACAATTTAAGGCACAGATAGTATCACTAGTTAGCAAAAACAGCGACTGGATAAGCTTTAATGTTGTTTTACTATCAGCGCAACATTCGCTTTACAAGCGATACTATAGACTTAATTGGCAACAAGCGCCTGAGGTAAAAGTTGGGCAGGTATGGGCGTTTGACGCCAGAATGAAGCCCATTACCAGCCCGATTAACCAAGGTGGTTTTAATCAACAAAAATATTTATTAAGCCAACACATTGTCGCAAAAGGCAGTGTTAAACAGTCACAGCTTATCGATTATAAATTGTCTTTAAGGCAAAGAGTAATTAGTGATTTCAAACCGAAATTACAACATTTAAGCCATTATCCCATCATTAATGCGTTGTTGTTTGGCGATAAAACTGACATTTCTACCGAGCAATGGCAGGCGTTAAGATCAACGGGCACAGGTCATTTAGTTGCGATTTCAGGGTTACATTTATCTGTAGTGTTTGGTCTTAGCTGGAGTTTATTTAGGCTGTTATTGTTAAATTTCATGGCAACATCCTCTCGGCGTAATCTCATCTTGGTGGTATTAATGGCAGCAATGGTTGCTGCTGGTTATGGTTATTTAGCTGGGATGGCTATATCCACTCAGCGGGCATTGATGATGCTGTTAATGATTGTGTTGCTAACCGTATTTAGACAACACGCCTCGACTTGGCAGCGCTTGATATGGGCGTTATTTGCGGTGTTGGTATTTGACCCTTTTGCCAGTTTAAGTGCTGGTTTTTGGCTTAGCTTTAGCGCATTGGCAATCATATTATTTACCATTGACTACCTTGGGGTTAAATCGACTGCTGAGATAAACGCCCGGCAACTGAGTAGTGCTAGCTTGTCAGTTGATAATGAAGATTTGCAAGATGATAGATTAATGGCGCGAGGCTTACGCCGTTTAAGTCAGCTTAAGTCGAATTTGATGGGTTTTCTAATTAATTTTTGGGCGATTCAGTGGCGCTTATTTATCGGTCTCGGGATAATACAAGCGCTGTTATTTGGTAGTATTTCAATCCACAGTATTTGGATTAACTTTTTGATGGTGCCATGGTTTAGTGTCATTGTTATTCCGCTGTGTATGTTGGCTTTATTGCTAAATAGTGTCTTTATGCTGTTACCTGCACCTGAGTTTATAAGTGATGCAATAGTTAGCACATTATTGTGGCTTACTGATCATAGCCTTGCCCCTTTTTACTACCTGTTAAGCCTAAGTGGGCAGTTACCCTTGGCTCAATTTCACCTTTCAGATGCGCTGACAGTCAGTTTACTATTACTTGCCTTAGGACTGTTTCTATTTAAGTGGGCTAGCGACACCCATTGGCGAGTATGCTTTGGATTAATGGCGCTGCCTTTTATGTTTCAGGTATATGGCTTTATCAAAGATAATACTCAACCCCTATCGACTAAGCTGTTGTGGCAAATGCATGTATTAGATGTGGGTCAGGGCATGGCGGTGCTATTACAACAAGGTCATAAAGGCATACTTTATGACACTGGCGCGGCTTATGGTGACAATTTTAGTTACGCCCAAAGAGTGGTGATACCCACATTAATGGCTAAAGGTGTGACTGAGCTAGATTATTTAATTATCAGCCATGACGATAATGATCATGCTGGTGGGGTAAATGAACTACTTAAGCATTTCAGTAAGCTAACTATTATCAGTAATATCGATAAGTACCAGCAAACTGATATAACCAATACAGTGCAGTTTGATGCGCAACTAGCCGATAAAACTCAAAAGCAATGCGATGATAGGAGGTTTAATTGGTTTAATTTAGCCATTACTTTAACCAGTAACATGGCAGCAAAAAGTGATAATAACCAGTCTTGTGTTGTGCATATTGATGATGGCAATAACCGTGTTTTACTGGCCGGTGATATTGAGAAACAAACTGAACAGCGGCTGATACAAAGCGGCTCTTTACTGGATGCTGATATCCTACTTGTGCCACATCATGGCAGTCGTACTTCATCGTCTGCAGAGTTTATTGCGGCCGTTAATCCCAGCGAGGCAATTTTTACTGCGGGTTTTGCTAATCAGTATGGTTTTCCTAAACATGACGTTGTTGAGCGCTATAAAACCCATGGTGTTACCACGCTTGTCAGTGGCGAAACAGGCCAGCTTAGTATAGATTTTAAACGTCAAAGTTATAAAATTCGACCGTATCGTACAGTTATTAAGCCATTTTGGTATAACAACTTGTTTAGATTTGGTGTCCAAGTTAAACCAGAGTAGAATACGCCTTTGTTAGCAATTCGAGTATTAATGTAATCAATGACAACAACTAATAACGAAATGTCGAGCGTCTTTAAGCGCCTTCTAACTTATCTTGTCCCAATGAAAGGGATGTTTCTGTTAGCTGTATTGGCATTATTGACCTACGGCTTGGTTGACGCTGCATTCATTTACTTCATCAAACCATTTATTGACGAAGGCTTTAGTCAAACTCCGTCAGTGGTCGCGGGCGTAGAAGTGCCGAGTCACGGCGGCTTTAATTCCAATAACAATATTATGATCATGGCACCGCTAGTGGTTATTGGAATGTTTACCCTACGTGGCTTAGCCAATTTCGTGTCGACTTATTGTGTGTCTTACATGAGCTCGAGATTAATCATGGATATGCGTCAGCAAGTGTTTGAGCATTATTTGCGTTTGCCTGTAAGCTATATCGATCGCGAAAATAGCGGTAACCTGATTTCTCGAGTGACCTTTGATACCGAACAAATTGCCCGTGCATCAGGCAGTGCGTTAATCTCTATTGTACGTGACTCTATTACCGTCATTGGTATGTTAGCTATCATGTTCATCTATTCTTGGAAGCTTTCCATGTGCATCCTAGTCATTGGCCCATTAATGGGTATCGTGATTAGCGTTGTGAGTAAGCGTTTCAGAAAAGTCTCTAAACGCATTCAAGCAGCCATGGGCAATGTCACCGCAACCACTGAGCAAATGATTAAAGGTCATAAGAATGTGTTGGCGTTTGGTGGACAAAAGACTGAAGTCGAGCGTTTTCATAAAGTTAATGAGGGTAACCGCAAGCAAAATATGAAGTTGGCAGTTGCCCAAGCCGTCAGCCAACCGGTTATCATGATAATCGGTTCATTTGCGTTAGCGTTTGTATTGTACGCCGCCACATTCCCAAGCTTGAAAGCCGATTTAACCGCAGGCACATTTGCGGCCATTTTGGGCGCGATGATGGCAATGCTTCAGCCGATTAAAAACTTAACCCGTGTGAATGCTGAATTTCAACGTGGTATTGCCGCATGTACCACAGTTTTTGAGCTGCTAGATACAGCACCTGAAGCCGATACGGGTGAATTTGAAACTCAGCGCGTTAAAGGTAATTTAAAATTCAATAACGTTACCTTTAGTTATCCTGAGCAAGAAAAACCAGCCTTAACTCATGTTGATTTTGAAGTGAAGCAGGGTAAAACCATTGCCCTTGTTGGACGCAGTGGTTCGGGTAAATCAACCATTGCCAGCTTAATCACCCGTTTCTATACCGGCGTGTCAGAAGGGCAAATTACCTTAGACGACGTTGATATTTATGATTACAAATTAAAGTCATTACGTAATCAGGTGGCGTTAGTATCACAGCAAGTTACTTTATTTAACGACACTATAGCTAATAACATTGCTTATGCTTATCCAGGTGAAGCCACTCGCGAACAAATTTTACAAGCTGCAACCCTAGCTCATGCGATGGAATTTATCGAAAATTTACCTGAGGGGTTAGATACTCAGGTGGGTGAGAATGGCGTATTGCTGTCGGGTGGCCAACGTCAACGTATTGCTATCGCTCGGGCGATGTTGCGTGACGCGCCAGTATTAATATTAGATGAAGCAACATCAGCCCTTGATACTGAATCAGAAAAAGCGATTCAGCAAGGTCTTGATAACTTGCGCCATAATCGTACCTCGATTGTGATTGCCCACCGTTTATCAACCATTGAAAGTGCTGATGAGATTTTAGTTATCGATCAAGGCCAAGTAGTTGAGCGTGGTACTCACAGCGACTTAGTGGCAAAAGAGGGCATGTACGCTAACTTATATCAAATGCAATTTGGTAGTTAAATGCAGGCGTTAGTCAATAAAATTTGGTACCAAGGACACCGCGCTAAGTGGTTATTATTACCACTGAGTGCACTATTTGGGTTGATATCCAGTGTCAGGCGCTGGGCATTTAAACTTGGTTTTAAACAAGCGCAAGTATTGGATGTCCCTGTGGTGATTGTTGGCAATATTACCGCTGGTGGCAGTGGTAAAACCCCAACGGTTATTTACTTGATTAACTTATTACGTCAGCAAGGCTATACCCCTGGGGTGATCAGTCGTGGTTATGGTGTCAATATTGATGGGGTAAAAACCGTCAAAGCAACCGATAACGCCGCAGATGTGGGTGATGAACCAGCAATGATTGTGGCTCGAACACAAGTTCCTATGGTGGTCGGGGCGAAACGCATTGACGCTGCAAAACAGTTACTGAGTGAAACCAATGTAGATGTGATTATTAGTGATGATGGCTTACAGCATTACGCGCTTGCACGTGATATTGAGATCAATATTGTTGATGGTCAGCGCCGTTATGGTAATCAATGTTTAATACCTGCAGGCCCGCTGCGTGAAGGGCTGTGGCGTTTAAATAGCATTGATTGGGTATTAAATAATGGCGGTGTAGTGCAAGGCAATGAAGTCGCGATGAGTTTAACGCCAGCAGCCCTTAAGCCTGTAAAACCCAATTCAACTCAGCACTGGCAACCACAAGCTGCTATTGCAATGGCAGGTATTGGTAACCCTCAACGTTTTTTTGACAGCTTATCATTGCAAGGGTTTAGCCTTGCTGAGACTAAAGCTTTTGAAGATCATCAAGCATTTGATGAAAATGAACTGAAACAGCTCTCAAAGCAGCATCCATTGATCATGACCGAGAAAGATGCGGTTAAATGTCGCGATTTTGCACAAGATAACTGGTGGTATTTGCCTGTAAATGCGAAGCTTAATACTGAATTTGATACCGCTTTTTTGAATAGACTTAACCAAGTCATAAAAGATAAACAAGGAAACCTCCATGGCGTTCGATAAAAAATTACTTGAGATTGTGGCTTGCCCTGTTTGTAAGGGTAAATTAGAATTCGATAAAGAAGCCGACCAATTGATTTGTAAAGCAGATAAATTAGCTTACCCAATTACTGAAGGTATTCCAGTGTTGCTGGAAAATAGAGCTGAGCCAATCGAGTCGTAATTTGATTGTTATCGAAAAAGCGCCTTAATGGCGCTTTTTTATGGCTGTTTATATCCTAGTTTGCATCACTATATTGCGCTGATAAATACAGTGTTAGCAGCCAATATAGGAAAGTTTTACGCTATTTTTTCAGTCCTTGATAAAGAGTATCAATCCATTTTTCTTCGGATATGAAATTCCAGCTCCAATTTTTCCATTTCTTATGCATTCCTTTCGCTTGAATATTGGCTAACGAGTGGCCTTCTTGGATATTCTTGTTCATCCAATTAATGGAATGATCCAGCATATGCTTAAATTTCATGAGATCATCTTTATTAGCAAGTGCACCATGACCTGGGATCACTTGGGTGTCATTATCCATTGATGCGAGTAATTTAGCGACATTGTCACGATAGCCAAGTACAGATCCGCCGCCCTTTAAATCAATATATGGAAAACGGTCTTTAAAAAACAAATCCCCCATGTGCACAATGTTGGCATTTTTCCACATCACAACACTATCCCCGTCAGTATGGCCAGGCCCGAGGTGCTTCACCACCAAAGTATCCTTGTTAAAATGAATTGATATATCAGTCGCGTAGGTGACAACAGGTAGCGCAGATTTTGGCGTATCTTTATCGGCGCTGAGCCGAGTTAGTACATTGTCATGGGCAAAAATAATCGCTTGCTCACCAAAGTGGGCATTACCCCCAGTATGATCCCCATGATAGTGGGTATTGATGACATACTTGGGGCTGCCGGGCTGGATTTTATTTAATGATTGGCTAATTTTGTTCGCCAGCGGCGCAAATTGATCATCGATTATCAATATGCCATCACTGCCGGCTGACACGCCAATATTACCGCCAGATCCCACAAACATATAAGCAGTGTCACTGAGTTGTGTTGAGCTAATTTGTACATCTTTGAAGCGGTCATCATCAGCCACAGCGCTAGATGTTATTAGTGATAATGCCAGTAAACTTGTTTTAATTTTATGCTTCATTTGTCGTCCTTTAATGTAAAGCGCCTCATTAATCGCTTAATGTTGCGCTTGCTTGCATCCTGATTACACTGTCCAAGGTAGCAGCTTTTTGGCTCGTTTGTCAGCAGAAGCTAATTTTATCGATGACTGATAACGTATGCGATAAAGCGCCTGATAACAAAGCGGCACCAAGTACAAACTGGTAACAGTTGAGAACGACAGTCCGCCAATAATGGCGATTGCCATTGGCGAATAAGGTGGTCCTCCGCCGCCAATTTGAGTGTCGCCCATTGCTAAAGGCACTAAGCCTAACACTGTGGTAGCAACCGTCATCAATACAGGGCGTAAACGGGTAATACAGATAGCTAAGATAGATTCAGATAAATCGGTTAATTTAG
This sequence comes from Shewanella sp. 10N.286.48.B5, assembly GCF_002874355.2. Classification (NCBI taxonomy): domain Bacteria; kingdom Pseudomonadati; phylum Pseudomonadota; class Gammaproteobacteria; order Alteromonadales; family Shewanellaceae; genus Shewanella; species Shewanella sp. 10N.286.48.B5. The sequence continues at coordinate 2,076,253 of NZ_MCVG02000001.1, read as the reverse complement.
GCGTTTTTTGATTTATTTGGTCAACCAAAACAATGCCATTGTTTACTACGATACCCATTAAGATAAGGATCCCTATCATTGCCATTACCGACATAGGTGTTGCTGAAATCCACAGTGCCCAAAATACCCCAGTGATAGAGAACAAGATTGAACTGATAATGGCGGTTGGTAATAACAGTGATTCAAATAAGGCAGCCATCACAATATAAATCATGATTAATGCCAAAATCATATTTACTGCCATGACGGATTGCTCTTCATCTTGACGCTCAAACCCGCCACGTAGCGAGTAGTCATATCCATAAGGGAAGTTGACATTGGCCATTACCTTTTCAATCTGCTCTTGGGCTTCTTCAGTGGTAATGTCATTCACGTTTGCGCCAATCGACAGCGCAGTTTGGCGATTAAAGTGGCGTATGGTATCAAAGCGGGGCTGTATCTTAATATTGGCGAGATTATCTAAGCTATATAGGCGCTCACCTTTACGAATGATCGGTAATTGTTTTAGCTGCTCTAATGATCGCTGCCAGCTTTTATCATAGGCGAGCTCAATGCGTAATTCGCCATTAGGATCATGCCTATAAGAACGAAGCGGTGCACCGCGTAGCGCCATGGAAATGTGAGAGGCGATTTCGTTAAGTTTTAAATCTAATCTTGCCGCCATTTCACGATCGATTGTAATCACCACTTCTTGCTGAGCAGAACTGACTTCAGAGCGCACATCTTCAAGCCCTTCAATGGCGCTAAGCAGAGGTACGACTTGTTCACTTAAGCGAATTAACTCTGAGGTCGAGCGACCGGTTAAGGTGACTCTTAAGCCTGAGTTTTCATTGCCCCAACCAAATTGTGGCTTGGCTGCGGCATATTTAGGGAAACCTTCACGTATGGTTTCTTTCAATTCAGACATTGGCGTTTCAATATCTTTTTGCAGTAGTAGCGTGGTTTGAATATTGTCTGCTGAGTAATAACTGTAAACAGAATCAATCATAAAGGCCTCTTTATTGGCATAAAGATAATCTTCCATTTGATTGATCATCGCTTCAGTGACTTTTAAATTGTGGCGACCTTCTAATTGATAATTAATGTAGAGGCGATCTTTGCCTTCGCCTTCTGATTGATCTTGTTTTACTAAACTTAAGGGTAATGCGGTAGAGACTAAAATGACCACTGCAATAACCCCTGATAGCTTTGAGTGAGCCAGTACCCAGGTTAGGCTGCGTTGATAAAGCTGCTGTAACTTAGAGACTTTAGCTTCGGTCTCAATATGAAAATCAAACTTAGTAAGCATTAATGGGATTAAGGTTTTAGCAACCAGTAATGATGCCGCTAACGAAATGCAAATCGCAATGGCCACATGCTCAAGGAAAATCGTTAGCTCGACCTTAACCCCGACAATGTTAGGTAAAAACACGATAGCTGTGGTTAATGTGCCCGCCAAGACGGCTAGGGCGACTTTCTCTACCCCAGTAAGTACCGCTTTTTCATTGGCCGCTGTTGTTATTTCAGTTGCAGCGCCATCATCTGATAACGCAATTTTTTGCTTTTGTTGTAACACGCTTTCGGTCACCACCACGGCGTTATCAATTAACATGCCTACAGCCAGTAATAATCCCATCATCGACAGAATATTTAAGCTGTAACCAAGAAAATACATCCCAGCTAATGTCATACAAAGGGAAATTGGCACCGATGACACGACCACTAACGTCATCTTTAAATTACGTAAAAATAAATACAATACCCCAAAAGAAAGCAGCGCACCCAGTAAGCCAGATAACAATAAATCCTGCAGTGATGACTTAACTCCATAAGCTTGATCTTCCATGACGAATAACTTGATGCCTTGAAATTGCTGATCTTGTTTCGTTTTTTCAATAACGGCTAACACTCGTTCAGATACATCGACTAAATTTGAGCCTGATTCTTTAAACACATCTAAACCAACAGCGTATTTTTGGTCTAAATGACGCCCTTCAAAGGCTTCAGGGAGGGTAAATTTGACTGAGGCAATATCACCAACAGAAGTGGTGCTATTAAGCTTTACTGCCTTGATATCTTCAAGTGATAAAAACTCTCCCTTGGGCGATACCTGAAACACCTGATTATTATTTCTAAGTGTGCCAGCACTAATGACAAAGTTTTCTTGTTGTAAACGTTGCTGCAACTGAGCAGGATTAATGCCAGATGCAGCAAGTTTGTCGGCATCTAGTCTTATTTCAATTTGCTTTTGATCAACCCCATACAAGGTGACTTTTGAGACCCCTTCAATACGCTCAAGCGGCTTGCGAAGTTGTTTGTCTAACAGATCAAAAGCATTTGATAACTCACGTTCACTGGAGATTCGAATCGTTAACACGGGCATATCAGCGGTAGAAAATTGCTGAATGAAAACCCGTTCCACATCTTTAGGCAGCAGGTGTCTTACCGAATCAATTTTTTCCCGTGCTTCTAAGCTTTTTGTGGCGACATCTTCGCCCCATTTCATATTTAGCTGAATGTTAGCACCATCTTGAGAAGAGTTTGAGCGGACCTCTTCAATACCACTCATGGTGGCTAGCGACTCTTCTAATACGCGGGTTATCTCTCGTTCCACTTCTGCAGGGGTAGAGCCTTTATAGGGCACGTTAACCTGAATTTGCGGAATATCAATGCCGGGAAACATTTCTAATGGTAATAATCGACTCGAGGCTAAACCAAATAGTAAGATGGCCAAAAAGAACATACTGGTGGTGACAGGCCTTTTAATGGCTAGTTTTGTTAGGTTCATGATTGAGTCTCCAAATCTAAAGACTCAGTGCTTTTGGTTTGATTAATTGCGGTTTGTTGATAGTTTTTTTTATCAAATAAACCGTATAGGGCAGGAATAACCAATAAGGTCAGCATGGTAGATAAGCCAAGACCAAAGATCACCGTTATTGCCATCGGCGCACGGATTTCACTACCATCACCGACACCTATTGCCATTGGCAACAAGCCTAAGGTGGTGGTCATGGTGGTCATCATTATTGGGCGTAATCGAGATTTAGCTGCAGTGCTTATAGCGACTTCTTTATCATGACCTTCTTTTCGCAGTTGGTTAATTCTATCAACCAATACAATGGCATTATTGACCACAATACCTGCCAGCATTATTAAGCCGATAAACACGACTACGCTGATATGGGTACCAGTAATAAACAAGCCAATAATACTGCCGCCAACGGCCATAGGCACAGCAAACAGAATAAGTAATGGATGTAATAAGGATTCAAACTGACTCGCCATCACCAAGTAGACTAAAAATACCGCTAATACCAAGGCGATTTTTAAAGACTTAAATGAATGTTCCATTTCTTCATTTTGGCCGCCAAAGCGCGCTTGGATAGAAGAGGGGAGCTGTTGCTGATTTAAAATTTGCTGCGCTTCTTTTACAGCTTCACTTAAATCACCATAACTTAAGTTAGCTGACACTATCGCAACCCGTTGTTGGCTGACACGATTAATGGCAGAGGGGCCCACTTGCAGAGACACATCAGCAACTGCGCTTAATGGGATTGGGTGCTTACTGTTTGGATTAATAATTAATGAGTTAATATCTGAGATATTATTTCGCTCGTCCAATTCACTGCGCACCAAAATATCTACTTTACGATCACGAACCGTATATTGGCTGGCAATGGTACCGCCAACACGTTGAGCAATACGATTAGCAACGGTGGGCGCTTCTAAATTTAATGACGCAAGCCGGGCATGATCAAATCTAATACTGATCTCAGGTTGACCATCACGAAGTGAGGTATTGATATCACTAAAGCGGGCTGACTCTGATAAAGCAGATACCAACTGTTCGCCACTGTGCTTTAGTTGCTGTAAGTCATAACCTGATAACTCGATCTCTAATGGGGTTTTAAAACTAAATAGCTCAGGGTGATCAATAGTGGCATCAAGGGCTGGAATACGCCTTGCTGTGGCCCTTAAGTCATTGGCTACAGCATTAAACTCTTGAGGATCTGCCAGTACTACCTGTAACCGCCCCCAGTTTTCGCCGCCTCGGGCGGTATCAGATGTCATTAAGCCGCCACTGCCTGCTTGGCTAAAGGTGTGTTTTACTTCTTCTCGACCACTAATGGAGTAAGCTAGTTGCTCTAATACAGCATCAGTTTTTTGTACCGCGGTGCCAGGTGGCAGTAAGATCTCAACATAGAATTCACCTTGATTCATTGGTGGAATTAGCTCTACACCCAGTCTTGGGAATAAGCTGCCAGCACCAACAGTTAGCATGATTGCGATAATGACAGTCAAAGCTTTATGCGTCATCGCATGAGCTAATACCCGGTGATAAATGCTTTCAACAAAACGGTAGCCAAAGTTAAATGCAGCACTTAATGGACGCATCACTAATGACAATGCCCAAGAAATGAATCGAGCTGAAATGATAATGAGGTTTAATAGTGCATTAGGTAGATAGCTGAGTAATAGCTTAAATGGGAAACCAAACACGAATTTAAGATAATGCACAGCTTTAGCTTTTTTAGTGGTTGGCAGGGCTTTTACTTCCGGCTCATTTTCGATGGGTAATTGTTTAAAACCCTGTCTTGATGCCAGCATTGGTATTGCCGTTAGTGCAACAAATAAAGACGCTAATAAAGCAAAAGTTACCGTTAATGCTTGATCTGAAAATAATGCCCCTGCGATACCATCAACAAAAACTAAGGGGACAAATACCGCTAAGGTGGTTAAGGTTGAGGCAAAGATTGCCCCTGCCACTTCTTTACTGCCTTTAAGCGCTGCAGCAACTTTTTTAAGCCCTTGCGCTTTATAGCGGTCAATATTTTCCAGCACCACAATGGCATTATCAACCAATAAGCCTATGGCCAGTGCAATACCGCCTAAAGACATAATATTGAGACTGATATCGGCAAAGTACATCATGTTAAAAGTAGCAATAACTGAAAATGGAATGGAAATAGAAATAATTAAGGTAGCAATAATGTCACGTAAAAATAAGTAGATAACTAACATAGCAAGCAAGCTGCCAAACAGCGCGGCGGCGGTTACTTCACTGACTGCACTTTGGATAAACTCAGATTGGTCATAAATAACCTTTAACTGATTATCTGCAGCTTCACTGTTAATCTCATCAAGCTCAGCACTGAGCCTTTTGGCGACCGATACGGTATTGGCATCACCTTCTTTATATATTGCCAGTTCAATAGACTCTACCTGTCCAATACGAGTGATATCACTGCGCTCTTTATAACCGTCAACAATATCGGCAACTTCAGCAAGTCGAATTAAGGTTTGACCATCACGATAGACAATGACATTTCTTAACTCATCTAGGTTATTAAATTGGTTTAGGGTGCGAACTAAATACTCTTTGTCACCTTGGATCACTTTACCCGCAGATAAATTGATGTTTTCTTCATTAATACGGCGCTTAATATCGTCTGCATTAAGGTTTAGTTGCTGCAGCTTTTGTTGATTTAGCAGGATATGAACTTCTTGCTCTAAGCCGCCAGATAATCTCACTGCGGCGACACCAGATAGTGCTTCTAGGCGTCTTTTTAGTTCTTCTTCTGCAAAAGTACGCATACTTTTGAGCTGTGTTTCACTGGCATCAGGTACTGACAGCGCCACACGCATAATTGGATCTAAGTTTGGATTAAAACGCAGCAATAATGGTTTATTGATATCCAGTGGCAGTTCGATGGTATCAATTTTTTCACGCACTTCTAAACTGGCCATATCCATGTTGGTGCCCCATTCAAACTCAAGCACCACATCTGATAAACCTGAGCGTGAAATAGAGCTAATTTTACGCAGCCCTTTAACCACACCGACGGCTTCTTCAATGGGCTTTGAGATTAACTGTTCAACTTCAACAGGTGCAGCGCCATCATAGGCGGTTCTTACTGTGACGCTTGGGTAACTAAGATCGGGTAACAGTTTTACCGCAAGGCGGGTAAATCCGACCATACCAAATAGCATGATTGCCAGCATAAACATCCACACTGACACAGGACGTTTTACCGAAGTATTAATTATCGACATAGTAGGCGCATCCTTGTCTATTTGCTGGCTAGGCTGTTTTTGGCGTAAGAAAGCGGACTGATGATTTCAACTAACGACAGGTCTTTAAGGTTTTGCTGACCACGAATGACGATTTGTTCACCAGATTGCACACCAGATAGAATTTCAACTTTATCATTTTCGCGATAACCGAGAATCACTTCACGACGGTTAGCGGTGTTATCTTTAATGACATACAGTGCTTGGGTGTCATCTTGGTTAATAATGGCGTTAAAAGGCACAGTAACAACATCATTGTGGGTATCATATTTAAGCTCAACACGCGTGAACATGCCGGCTTTTAATGTTGCGTCTTTATTGTTGATGGCGATAGTTACTTTGAATGTACCGCTTTGGGCATCAACAATTGGGCTAATTCGTAATACATTAGCGATAATATCTTGTTCTGTTGAGCCCTTGTTATTAGCGTATTGATTACTAATGCGCGCTTCTTGTCCTAAACGTAAGCTATTAAGTTGTTGCTCTGGTAAATGTACAATTCCGTGTAGTTCATCTTGATTGACAATATAAAACAACTCTTCAAACTCTTTGGCCATATTGCCTTTTTTCACATGCCTGGTGGCGACAATGCCATCGATAGGTGAAACAATGCGGCTTTCAATCACGTATAGTTCTGCGAGATCTCGCTGAGCCATTGCGGCTTGTAAGTTAAACTCCAGCTTTGCCATCACATCTTGACTTACAAATTCTTTGTTTTTCATCTGTTTTAAGCGGTTTAATTCTTGCTCAATAATCTGAACTTCAGCAAGCGCACGCTGATAATCAAATTGTTGGCGTTTGGCATCAATGGTCGCCAGTGCTTGGCCCTTTGTAACTCTATCGCCTTCTTCAACGTTTATTGAAGTAATTAAGCCTGCAATTCGGGTGACAACATGGGCTTCCTCGGGCGCTTCTAGCGTCGCGGTGGTGCTATAAAATGAAGACACATTTCCTTGAGTCACTTGTGATACCTCAACAGGTACCGCGTATTTTTCTTCTTCTGCAGCTGTTTCTTGTTCACCATTACAGCCACTAAGCATGATTGAAAATGCCGTAATACAAAAAACGGATGAGGTGAATTTTTTAATGTTGTTGAACCTTTCCATGGGATACCTGCCAATTAACTAAGTGTTATAAGTGACGTGACATGCCACAGAGTCTGAAACCAAAGCATGCAAACGTCACGTTATAACATGTAACAAATGTTGAATTTATGTTTACAAAGCACGTAATGTGCCAAAATAAATTATTGTTATTTTTCAGTGCCTTAATTGGGTGGCGGTATTTTAGGAACTTAAATGTTAACAAGGGGTAGTGGGAATGCTCAACAAATGGTGAAATTGCTTACTAAGATTTGAGTTAAGGGTTCTGATTTTTGTTGATTAGGATTGTGGGTAAATGGCCATTGAATTAATTTGGCTTTAACAAGAAAATTATTAATAATACAAATAAAATGAACGTGAAAATATTTCAAGGTGTAAAAGCGTATAAAGAAGACCAAATTCTGGGTAAAAAGGAAACCAAATTGTAAGTTTTAATATCTCTAATGGCCATTTTTTAGAACAAAAAGATTTTCTTTATAGCGATATAATTTAAAAAGCAGCTTTTTATATCAGATTTAATTGATATTTTTACTCAATTTATTGTTTATTAGGGCCTAACGTGAATGAAAATGACTATTTTATGAATGTTTTTGGATGATTTACAGTATTTTTCTAGCTTAATCTTTAACTTCAAATGAATTAAAATCGGCAATATTTCTAATAGGCAGTTGTATTGCCTAGCACAAATCTGATGCAACTCCTTCTATAAACACAAATGTAATTGGGTTAATTAGGCCGATTTATGGCGTACTTTTGACATATTTTAAAGCTTATTTAATTCTAATTTGTAATACAAAACCAAGCGCTAAAGTGCCGGCGACCCTTTAATTTCGACTAAAATTAACCTGTGGCGGTTATTAGGATTTAGTAAATAATGAAGCGGACCTAGATAATGTGGCTTATGACCAATCTATGGTGAATGAGCTTTAAACGGGGATAAATGTGTTTGGCAGTTTTATTCATACTTGGCTGCTATGGTAACCAAAGTTCGCAGCAAGGGATTTTTGTGTTCATTGAGCGAGGCTGTCAACGCTAACAAAACAGCTTCTCTAGGCATTAAAAAAGCGCCTAAATAGGCGCTTTTTTCACAAACGATTAAGTTATCGTTTATCTATGCTGACAAAGTCACGCTCGTCTGAGCCAGTGTATAACTGACGTGGACGACTGATTTTGTGACCTGGTTGGTCAAGCATTTCTTTCCAATGTGCAATCCAACCAACAGTACGAGAAAGTGCAAATAACACTGTAAACATACTAGTAGGGATACCGATTGCTTTCATGATGATCCCTGAGTAGAAATCAACATTTGGATAAAGCTTTTTAGATACGAAATAATCGTCTTCTAAAGCAATGCGTTCAAGTTCCATCGCTACATCTAGCAAAGGATCGTTCACATTTAGCTCAGCTAACACTTCATGACATGTTTCACGCATCACTTTAGCGCGAGGGTCGAAGTTTTTGTAAACGCGATGACCAAAGCCCATTAAGCGGAATGGATCAGCTTTGTCTTTCGCACGAGCAATAAACTCAGGGATGCGATCAACACTGCCAATTTCTTCAAGCATATTTAGACAAGCTTCGTTAGCACCACCATGAGCAGGACCCCATAGTGAAGCAATACCCGCTGCGATACATGCAAATGGGTTAGCACCAGATGAACCCGCTAAACGAACCGTAGAGGTAGAAGCGTTTTGTTCATGATCAGCGTGTAATACAAAGATTCTGTCCATTGCTTTTTCAACAACTGGATTGACTTGGTATTGTTCACACGGAACAGCGAACATCATGCTAAGGAAATTACCTGCATAACTTAGGTCGTTGCGTGGGTAAACAAAAGGTTGACCGATTGAATACTTGTAGCACATTGCTGCAATGGTTGGCATCTTAGAAACAAGGCGGAAAGCCGCAATTTCACGATGTTTTTCATCATTGACATCAAGAGAATCTTGGTAAAACGCAGATAATGCACCCGTAACACCACATAGCATAGCCATTGGATGTGCATCACGACGGAAACCTCTGAAAAACGAAGCTAATTGCTCGTTCACCATGGTGTGATTCTTAACCATAGCCACAAACTCTTCGTATTGAGTTTTGCTTGGTAATTCACCATAAAGCAGTAAGTAACAAACGTCTAAATAGTTAGATTCAGTAGCTAGTTCATAAATTGGATAGCCACGGTGTGTAAGTACACCTTTTTCGCCATCAATGTATGTAATTGCAGACTCGCAAGATGCGGTCGCTAAAAAACCTGGATCGAAGGTGAAATGACCTGTCTTTCCAAGTTTACTGATATCGATTACATCAAACCCAGCAGTTCCCTGCTTGATAGGTAATTCGATCGAATCTGTCCCCGGTAACTCTAATTTGGCTATATTGTCAGCCATACCCCGTTCTCCTTACTTCATTCTTTTCTGTGAGTGCGGCATGTTAAGCGGACATTACTTTACAGTGAATTAGTGTCACATTTCAATTTAAATAAGCGTTTAAATTTATTAGACCATGGTATAAAGCTTGCTAGACGCCTTGTTAGCAATGGTTTTTTTGCAAAAAAACCATCAAAAAACAAATTTTACATAGTGTGATGTTTGTATTTGACAATTGCCTTGAGTATACTTGCCTGCGTCCTGAAGGGCGACAAACATCACATTTTTGAAAACATTTTTACGTTGTCTAAATTAGTGAATTCTCAAATGGTTAAGTGTTTGATAGTAGTCTGTTAAGTTTCAACATTTTGTTTACATTTGTAGTTTGGTGTAACAAATAGAAGCAAAGCAAGATGAATAATAAAAATAATGCTCAATGGAGCTGAGTGAGCAGAACGTGAAAAAGCAAAGACCTGTCCATATAGACCTACAGACCATTCGCTTTCCTGCAACAGCGATTGCGTCAATTCTTCACCGTATTTCCGGTGTTATCATGCTGTTTGCTGTCGGTATTCTTATTTGGATGCTAAATGAATCTTTAGCATCGCCTGAGAGTTTCGCTGGCTTACAATCTCTTTTTGATAACCTGCTAGTTAAGTTTGTTATTTGGGGAATTCTAACCGCGTTGGGTTATCACTTAATCGTTGGCGTACGTCATCTGATTATGGATACCGGTCGTTGGGAAGAGCTTGCCTCTGGCTTAGCGTCAGCAAAAATCGCCTTTGTGTTATCAGCGGCGTTTTCTATCATCGTGGGGATTTGGGTATGGTAACAAATGCAGCAAGCCTTGGACGCAGTGGTGTTCATGATTTTATTTTAATTCGTGCTAGTGCCGTAATTTTAGCCTGTTATACCATTTTTATGGTGGGTTTTATTGCGTGTAGCGCTCCATTGACATACGAAATTTGGCAGGGGTTATTCAGTACCTTACCAATGAAAGTATTCACTTTATTAGCGCTTGTTGCTGTACTTATCCATTCATGGATTGGTATTTGGCAAGTGTTAACTGATTACGTTAAAAACGTATCAGTGCGTGGATTACTTCAGTTCGTTTTTGTCGTAGCAGCTTTTTGTTATCTAGCTGCAGGCATATTAATTGTGTGGGGTGTATAAGTGAGTATTCCAGTTCGCGAATTTGACGCAGTAGTGATTGGCGCTGGTGGCGCTGGCATGCGAGCGGCATTACAAATTTCTAAAGAAGGTAAGAGCTGTGCGCTTTTATCTAAAGTTTTCCCAACCCGTTCTCATACAGTATCTGCGCAAGGTGGTATTACCGTTGCGTTGGGTAATGCTCATGAAGATCACTGGGAACAGCACATGTACGATACCGTGAAAGGTTCTGATTTTATCGGTGACCAAGAAGCAATCGAGTTCATGTGTAAGACAGGTCCAGAGGCGGTTATTGAACTTGAGCAAATGGGTTTGCCATTCTCACGTTTTGAAAACGGTACTATTTACCAGCGTCCGTTTGGTGGCCAATCAAAAAACTTTGGTGGCGAGCAAGCGGCACGTACTGCAGCTGCAGCTGACCGTACAGGTCATGCATTACTTCATTGTCTTTATCAGCAAAATGTTAAACACAAAACTGAAGTATTTTCTGAGTGGTATGCACTCGATTTAGTGAAAAACGATGACGGTGCAATAGTTGGTTGTACGGCTATTGAAATTGAAACTGGCGAGATTGTTTACTTCAAAGCGAAGGCAACCATTTTAGCAACCGGTGGTGCAGGGCGTATTTATGCTTCAACCACCAATGCACATATTAATACTGGTGACGGTGTTGGTATGGCAATGCGCGCTGGCGTTCAAATGCAAGACATGGAAATGTGGCAGTTCCACCCAACGGGTATTGCTGGCGCAGGTGTGCTTGTAACTGAAGGTTGTCGTGGTGAAGGTGGTTATCTTTTAAATAAAGATGGCGAGCGTTTCATGGAACGTTATGCACCAAATGCAAAAGATTTAGCATCACGTGATGTTGTTGCTCGCTCGATGATGACAGAAATTCGTGAAGGCCGTGGATTAGATGGTCCATTAGGGCCGCATTGTTTACTTAAGCTTGATCACTTAGGTAAAGAAACATTAGAAGCTCGTCTTCCTGGTGTTTGTGAACTTTCTCGTACTTTTGCGCATATTGATCCAGCAGATGGCCCAATTCCTGTATTGCCAACATGTCATTACATGATGGGTGGTCTACCCGCTAAAGTGAGTGGTCAAGTTGTTCGTCAAAATGCTGATGGCACTGAACAAGATATCGTGGGTTTATTCGCTGTAGGTGAAATTGCTTGTGTATCAGTACACGGTGCAAACCGCCTTGGTGGTAACTCATTACTGGATTTAGTGGTATTTGGACGTGCTGCTGGTCAGCATTTAGGTAAAGCACTCGATGCGACTGCGGATCCAAAAGCGCCATCTGAAGAGCAAATTTCAGCATCACTTGAGCGTCTTAATCGCTGGGAAAGCAATAAAGACGGTGAAGATCCTGCTGTTATTCGTAAAGACTTACAGTTATGTATGCAACTTAACTTCTCTGTATTTAGAAGTGGTGATGCAATGGCTGAAGGCCTTAAAGAGCTTAAAGCAATTCGCGATCGTTTAGCGAATGCTAAGTTATCTGATAACTCTTCAGAATTTAATACTCAACGTATTGAATGTTTAGAGCTTGATAACTTGATGGCGACAGCAATTGCGACAGCTTATGCTGCGAACTTCCGTACAGAAAGTCGTGGTGCGCATTCTCGTGAGGATTTCTTAGACCGTGATGATGATAATTGGTTATGTCATAGCGTCTTTGACCCCGTCACAGAAGAAATGACTAAGCGTGAAGTCAACATGGAGCCTAAGCTTCGTGCGGCATTCCCGCCTATCAAGCGTACCTACTAGGAGAAGCCCCGATGAAATTGGAATTTGCAGTTTATCGCTACAATCCTGATGTAGACACTAAACCATATATGCAGGATTACAGTTTAGATGTGGAAGAAGGTACCGATATGATGGTACTAGATGCACTGATGAAGCTGAAAGAGTTAGATCCTGCATTATCATTTAGACGCTCATGTCGTGAGGGTGTATGTGGTAGTGATGGTATGAACATGAATGGTAAAAACGGCCTTGCGTGTATTACGCCTGTTTCTACTTTTAAAGGTAAGAAAATTGAAATTCGCCCACTTCCTGGCATGCCAGTTGTGCGCGATTTAATTGTCGACCTGACTCAGTTCTACACTCAGTACGAAAAAATTAAACCGTTTCTTATCAATGATGAGAAAACACCGGCTCGTGAACATTTACAATCACCTGAAGAGCGTGCTCATTTAGACGGATTATATGAATGTATCATGTGTGCTTGTTGTTCTACTGCTTGTCCATCTTTCTGGTGGAACCCTGATAAATTTATCGGACCAAGTGGTTTACTGCATGCATATCGCTTCTTAATTGATAGCCGCGATACGGCAACTGAAGAGCGTTTAGATGGTTTAGACGATGCTTACAGTGTGTTCCGTTGTCACGGTATTATGAATTGTGTTGATGTGTGTCCTAAAGGACTAAACCCAACTAAAGCCATTGGCCACATTAAGTCAATGTTACTGAAGCGAGCAGTGTAAATGCGCAACATAGAGCTGGGATTTATTGTTATATAGCTCTATTGGGGAGTCATCTTCAACTATGGGGATGACTCTTTTGTGTGTGTTAGAAGACCTTTGTAATTAACTGTTTAAATTATATAGTTATATCGCTATTATCCGTAGTTGATAAACAGCGTTAAACGAAAGAGTTAATACGATTCGATTGTGGTGCAACCAGGTATCGCAATTATGAAATTGGCGAAGCACGTGTATCAAGTTTGGAAGGAAAAGTAATGCACCAAGGCATCATGAAAGCTTGGCTCGAATCGTCACATTTAAGTGGCTCAAATTCGACCTACGTAGAAGAGATGTATGAAGCCTATCAAGAAGATCCAAGTTCAGTTACCGCTGATTGGCAAGTCGTTTTTGATAATCTCCCTGCGGTAAATGGTACTTCTCAAGATCTACCTGAAACTGCACACTCTAAAGTACGTGATTATTTCCGCAGTTTAGCATTAGAAGGTCGTGCCAAAGGCGCTAGCCGTGTTACTGACCCAGAGTTAGATGCTAAACAAGTAAAAGTCCTCCAGTTAATTAACGCTCACCGTTTTCGTGGTCACCAAAATGCTAACCTTGATCCGTTAGGTTTATGGCACCGTGAGCCAGTATCTGAATTAGACCCATCATTTCATGGTTTAGATGCCGAAGATATGCAACGTGAGTTCAATACCGGTTCATTTGCATACGGTAGTGATACCCTTAAATTAGCCGACATAGTTCATGCATTAAAAAGTACCTATTGTGGTTCTATTGGTGCTGAATACATGCATATTACCGATACCGATGAAAAGCGTTGGATTCAGCAACGTCTTGAACCGTCTTTGGGTAAAGCAAATTACGATAACACCACTAAGAAACGCATTCTAGAAGGCCTAAATGCTGCTGAAGGTATGGAAAAATACCTTGGCGCAAAATTTCCAGGCGCAAAACGTTTCTCGCTTGAAGGTGGTGATGCGTTAGTGCCAATGATGCGTGAGATTTTATATCGCGCAGGTGAAGCAGGTACCAAAGAAATTGTCGTCGGTATGGCTCACCGTGGTCGCTTAAACGTCCTTGTTAACGTACTGGGTAAGCGTCCTGCTGAATTATTTGATGAATTTGCCGGTAAGCATGATGAAATCCAAGGTTCTGGTGACGTTAAGTATCACCAAGGCTTTTCATCTGATTTCGAAACGCCAGGCGGAAACGTTCATTTAGCACTGGCCTTTAACCCATCACATTTAGAAATCGTTAACCCTGTGGTTATTGGTTCAGTACGAGCGCGTCAAGACAGACGTGGTTGTAGCGATGGTTTACAAGTTATGCCAATTACCATTCATGGTGACTCGGCAATTACTGGACAAGGTATTGTGCAAGAGACATTTAACATGTCTCAGACCCGTGGTTTTAAAGTTGGCGGTAGTATTCGTATCGTTATTAATAACCAAGTGGGTTTCACTACCTCTAATACTGCCGATGTGCGTTCAACGGAATACTGTACTGATATTGCCAAAATGGTCCAAGCGCCTATTTTCCATGTCAATGCAGATGATCCTGAAGCTGTTGCCTTTATTTCGCAGTTAGCGGTGGATTACCGTAACGAATTTAAGCGTGATGTGGTGATTGATTTAGTGTGTTATCGCCGCCATGGTCATAACGAAGCTGATGAGCCAAGTGCAACGCAGCCGCTAATGTACGCAAAAATTAAGAAGCATCCTACGCCGCGTAAGATTTATGCTGATCGATTAATTCAAGAAGATAGTATCTCTGCTGATGACGTTACTGGCCTTGTCAATAACTACCGTGATGCATTAGATGCAGGTGATTGTGTAGTGAAAGAGTGGCGTCCAATGACGTTACACACTGTTGACTGGTCGCCGTATCTTAATCGTGAGTGGGATGAAAGCTATCAAGGTGCAATGAACTTTGACAAGCTGATTGGTCTTGCGCAAAAGATGGTAGATATTCCTGAAAGCCACAAATTGCAATCACGGGTCGCTAAGATTTATAAAGACCGTGTATCGATGGCAAACGGTGAAAAACCGGTTGATTGGGGCTTTGCTGAAACCTTAGCTTACGCCACCATTTTGGAAGATAAAAAACGCGTTCGTATTACCGGTCAGGATTCTGGTCGTGGTACTTTCTTCCATCGTCATGCAGTTTTACATAATCAAAATGATGGTACGACTTATTTGCCGCTTCGTAATGTCGCTGATGAACAGGGCGAGATTGATATTACTGACTCAGTATTATCAGAAGCCTCGGTACTGGCATTTGAGTACGGTTATGCCACAGCAGAGCCGGGCGGATTAACCATCTGGGAAGCGCAGTTTGGTGACTTTGTTAATTGTGCTCAAGTGGTTATCGATCAGTTCTTATCTTCAGGTGAGCAAAAGTGGGGCCGATTATGTGGTCTAACGATGCTACTTCCCCATGGTTATGAAGGCCAAGGCCCAGAGCATTCATCTGCTCGTCTTGAGCGTTTCTTACAGCTTTGTGCAAACCACAATATGCAAGTGTGTGTTCCTTCTACACCTGCACAGGTTTATCACATGCTACGCCGTCAAGTTGTACGTCCTATGCGTCGTCCACTGGTGGTGATGTCGCCTAAATCATTACTACGTCATCCATTAGCGGTTTCTACACTTGAAGAGCTCGCTGAAGGAAGTTTCCAAAGTGTGATTGGTGAGCTTGATGCATTAGACGCGAGCAAGGTTGATCGCGTTGTCTTCTGTAGTGGTAAGGTGTATTTCGAATTACTCGACAAGCGTCGTAAACAAGAAATTACTAACGTTGCTATTGTCCGTGTGGAGCAGCTTTATCCGTTCCCGCAAGAAGAAATGCAAGCCGCACTTGCTGACTATCAGCACGTTAAAGATTTTGTTTGGTGTCAGGAAGAACCTCAGAACCAAGGTGCTTGGTATTGTAGCCAACATCATTTCTGGGCAGCTATCCCTGCCGGAGCTGAACTAACCTACGCTGGCCGTGAGGCATCTGCTGCACCAGCTTGTGGTTATCCTGCTCTGCATGCACGCCAACAAGAAGCATTAGTTAATAGCGCATTAAAACTGTCGTAATAGAAAATTATAAAAGGAAAGCTTTCCATGAGTATCGAAATTAAGGTACCCGTTCTGCCAGAATCAGTTGCAGATGCAACAATCGCGACATGGCATGTGCAACCTGGCGAACAGGTTTCTCGTGACCAAAATCTAGTTGATATCGAAACTGATAAAGTTGTACTAGAAGTTGTTGCGCCAGAAGATGGTTCTATTAGCGAATTATTATTCCAAGAAGGTGACACTGTTCTTGGTGAGCAAGTGATTGCAAACTTCGTTGCTGGTGCAGTTTCAGGCCAAGAAGTGACTAAAGCAGAAGCAGAAGCTGCATCACCAGTAGCTGAATCTACAGATGAGTCAAATGATGCATTAAGCCCATCTGTACGCCGTCTCATTGCTGAGCATAACCTTGATGCAAGCAAAGTAAAAGGCACTGGTGTTGGTGGACGTGTGACTAAAGAAGATGTTGAAGCATTTGTGAAGTCAGCACCTGCGGCTAAACCTGCTGCAGCGCCTGCGCCAATTGCACCACTTGAAGGTCGTACTCAAAAACGTGTTCCTATGACGCGTTTACGTAAGACTATTGCTAATCGTTTATTAGAGGCTAAAAACTCTACGGCAATGCTAACAACGTTTAACGAAGTTAACATGCAGCCAATCATGGATATTCGTAAGCAATACCAAGAAGTATTTGAAAAACGTCATGGTATTCGTTTAGGTTTCATGTCTTTCTACGTAAAAGCTGTGACTGAAGCATTAAAACGTTTCCCTGAAGTTAACGCGTCTATCGACGGTGATGAACTGGTTTATCACAACTACTTTGATGTCAGCATTGCGGTATCAACGCCACGTGGTCTGGTTACCCCAGTATTACGTGATACCGATACCATGAGCCTTGCTGAAATTGAAAAAAATGTGCGTGAATTAGCAATCAAAGGCCGTGATGGCAAGTTATCTGTTGCTGATATGACCGGTGGTAACTTCACCGTGACTAATGGCGGCGTATTTGGCTCGCTAATGTCGACGCCAATTTTAAACCTTCCACAAAGCGCGATTTTAGGCATGCATGCTATTAAAGATCGCCCAATGGCTGTGAATGGTGAGGTTGTTATTCAACCTATGATGTACCTAGCATTATCTTACGATCATCGAATTGTTGATGGCCGTGAGTCGGTTGGTTTCTTGGTCGCTATTAAAGACTTCCTTGAAGATCCAACTCGTCTATTGCTTGACCTCTAAGAGTCAACTAGACAATACCCTCGTAGCTGGCTCGTTAGAGCCAGTAGGATTTTATAAAGAAGTATATGGATAGATCATCATGAATTTGCATGAATATCAGGCAAAATCCTTATTTGCCGAATATGGTTTACCAGTTTCAGAAGGCTTCGCTTGCGATACAGCCCAAGAAGCGGTAGAAGCTGCTGGTCACATTGGCGGCGATATGTGGGTTGTTAAGTGTCAAGTACACGCTGGCGGCCGTGGTAAAGCAGGTGGCGTTAAAGTCACTGGCGATAAAGAAGAAATCAGAGCATTTGCTGAAAAATGGTTAGGTAAGAACTTAGTGACTTACCAAACTGATGAAAAAGGCCAGCCTGTTGCTAAAATTTTAGTAGAAAGCTGTACTGATATTGCAAATGAACTTTACCTAGGTGCTGTTGTTGACCGTGCGACTCGTCGCGTTGTGTTTATGGCATCAACTGAAGGTGGCGTTGAAATTGAAACTGTGGCTGAAGAAACCCCAGAGTTAATTCACAAAGCAATTATCGATCCTTTAACAGGTCCTCAACCATACCAAGCACGTGATCTTGGCTTTAAGTTAGGTTTAAACCCAACTCAAATGAAGCAGTTCACTAAAGTGTTTATGGGTCTTGCAAAAATGTTCGAAGACCATGATTTCGCTTTATTAGAAATCAACCCGCTTGTGATCACTGACGAAGGTAATATCCATTGTCTTGATGGCAAGATTGGTATCGATGGAAATGCTTTATTCCGTCAACCTAAAATCCGTGACATGCACGATCCATCACAAGATGATGCTCGTGAAGCACACGCAGCTAAGTTTGAACTTAACTACGTTGCATTAGACGGAAACGTGGGTTGTATGGTTAACGGTGCAGGCCTAGCAATGGGTACTATGGACATCGTAAACCTACATGGCGGCAAGCCAGCTAACTTCTTAGACGTTGGCGGCGGAGCAACTAAAGAACGTGTAGCAGAAGCATTTAAAATCATTCTTTCTGACTCAAACGTTAAAGCTGTTTTAGTTAACATCTTTGGTGGCATCGTACGTTGTGACATGATTGCAGAAGGTATTATCGGCGCTGTAAAAGAAGTCGGTGTAGAAGTTCCTGTTGTTGTCCGTCTTGAAGGTACTAACGCTGAATTAGGCCGTGAAGTGCTTGCAGGTTCTGGTCTTGATATTATCGCAGCTGCGTCATTAACAGATGCTGCTGAGAAAGTTGTTGCTGCTGCGGAGGGCAAATAATGTCCGTATTAATTAACAAAGATACTAAAGTTATCTGTCAAGGTTTCACTGGTGGCCAAGGTACTTTCCACTCTGAGCAAGCAATTGCTTACGGTACAAAAATGGTTGGCGGTGTATCTCCAGGAAAAGGTGGTCAAGTTCACCTAGGTCTTCCTGTATTTAATACTGTTAAAGATGCTGTAGCTGAAACGGGTGCAACTGCGACTGTTATCTATGTACCAGCACCTTTTTGTAAAGATGCAATCCTTGAAGCAATCGACGGTGGCATTGAGCTAATCGTATGCATTACTGAAGGTATTCCAACTCTAGACATGCTTCAAGTTAAAGTTAAACTTGAAGAAACTGGCGTGCGTATGATTGGTCCTAACTGTCCAGGTGTTATCACTCCTGGTGAGTGTAAGATTGGTATCATGCCTGGTCACATCCACAAGCCTGGTAAAGTCGGTATTGTTTCACGCTCTGGTACATTAACGTACGAAGCTGTTAAACAAACTACTGACGAAGGTTTTGGCCAATCTACTTGTGTAGGTATTGGTGGTGACCCAATTCCAGGTACTAACTTCATCGACGTATTGGAAATGTTCCAAAACGATCCACAAACTGAAGCAATCGTAATGATTGGTGAAATTGGTGGTACTGCTGAAGAAGAAGCTGCTGAATTCATCAAAGCAAATGTAACTAAGCCTGTTGTATCTTACATTGCTGGTGTTACTGCACCAGAAGGTAAGCGTATGGGTCATGCTGGCGCAATTATCGCTGGTGGTAAAGGTACTGCTGAAGATAAGTTTGCTGCATTAGAAGCTGCTGGCGTAAGCACAGTTCGCTCTTTAGCTGACATCGGTAAAGCACTGCGTACTAAAACTGGCTGGTAAATTCTAGTGAGTTAATTAAAAGGCGCCATTCGGCGCCTTTTTTGTTTTTATGCTTTTTGTCGCTAGGCTTTATCCTGCAATAATTTCTTTAAAAACCATAATTTCATATTTTACAGCGTGTTATTCTGTGTTTAACTGTCTATTAATATTTAAATGATTAAGGATAATCATGAGCAACGTCATAAAACCCACAGCTATTATTACTGAAACCCCAAGGCTTATCTTGCGACCTTTTGTTGAAGATGATGCCGAAGCATTATTTTTAATGAATAGCATTCCAGAAATATTAACTTATATCCCCCAAGAGCCACTTACTAGCATAGCTGAAGCAAAAGAGATTTTTACCTCAATTATTCAAGCTGATTATCAAAAGCATGGTTTTGGTCGTTGGGCGGTGCATCATAAGGAAGATAATAAAGTCATTGGCTTTTGTGGGCCTAAATATCTTCCTGAATACGATAAAGTAGAAATAGGTTATCGCTATTTACCAGAATATTGGGGCAAGGGCATAGGCAATGAGGCAGCGCAAGCGGTAGTTGATACACTAAAGCCACAGTTCGATATTGATTTAGTCATAGCCCTTATTTTACATGGCAATACAGGTTCAGAAGCGATAGCGAAAAAGCTCGGTATGAGCATACATGAAGAAAGCGAATATCTCGGCTCGAAAGTACATGTGTATCAAATGGCTTTATAAAGGCATAACTTATGGCGAGTGTAAAAACAAAAAAACCAGCAAGTATGCTGGTTTTTTAATGACTATTTATCAGGCTTGGCGATAATTATTCGTCAGCGTGATCACAGCTGTCATTGGTGCAGTGACCGTATAAATATAAGCTGTGATGAGTTAGCTTAATATTATGACGCATTGCTATTTCGTCTTGACGACGTTCAATGACCTCATCAGAGAATTCAATTACTTTATCGCAGGTTAAGCAAACAAGATGATCATGATGCTTTTGGGTCGACATTTCAAAAACCGCTTTGCCACTTTCAAAATGGTGACGATTAAGGATACCCGCATCATCAAATTGGTTTAATACGCGATAAACAGTAGCTAAGCCAATTTCCTCACCAATATCGAGTAATTTTTTGTACAGATCTTCTGCACTGATATGTTGGTTTTCAGGGGCTTGCATTAATTCTAGAATTTTAACTCGTGGCAGTGTTATCTTTAAACCTGCTTTCTTGAGTGCTTGATTTCCATCTGTCATCGCTAATCTCTTGATTACAGAACCTTATCGGTTCCTCCGTGGATAATTAAGATCATTATATGTGTTGCAATCAGAAACTGGAACCTTTCAAATGAGTTAATCGTCATATAAGCAGTGATTTTGGCCAATGAGCCATACAATATTGACCAATAGGTTAAAATTCACCTAATAAACTTACTTATACTAAGGGATTATTGAGCATTAACGGCTTTTATATCACTATAATGTTAAATAGGGTTATCAAGCTTTGTACCCAGTAATGATAATTATAATCAAAACAAGGAATTCACATGTATCAGCAGATTGTGGTCTTAACTGGCGCAGGTATTTCCGCTGAATCGGGGATAAAAACATTTCGCGATGAAGACGGTTTGTGGGAGCAACATCATATTGAAGATGTGGCCACCCCTGAAGGTTATGCCCGCGATATCAATTTAGTTGAACGTTTTTATAATAGCCGTTGGGAAAACCTCCATAGCGGTGAGGTTCATCCTAATGCCGCTCATGCAGCATTAGCAAAATTAGAAGCTGAGTTTCCTGGCAAGCTACTGGTTATCACTCAAAATGTAGATGATTTACACGAGCGGGCAGGTTCAAAACGTTTATTACATATGCATGGAGAATTATCCAAAGGACGCTGCCCACAGTCATTGCAAACGTTTGTCCTTAGAGAACCTTTTGGTGAAGACAATTGCTGTACCTGCTGTATTCCTGCCAAACGATTAAGGCCGCATATTGTCTGGTTTGGTGAAATGCCATTTGGTATGGATAGAATTCATGATGCGCTGGATAACTGTGATTTATTTATCGCTATTGGGACTTCTGGGACGGTTTATCCCGCAGCGGGCTTTGTCGACAGCGCTAATCATCATGGTGCACAAACAGTAGAAGTTAATCTGTTAGCGGCAGATCGCCATAGCCAATTTCAATATCATTTTACCGGTAAAGCTGGTGATGTTGTGCCTGCGTTAGTAGAGTCAATTTTAGCCGGTAAAACCCTTGGCAGTGAAGTCGCGACAAAGGAAATGAGTGCTTGAGTAGGGATAAAGTTGCGATAATCATGCGCGGTTTACCGGGTAGTGGTAAATCAACTTGGGTTAATGAATTCATTGAACAGTTAGGCGTAGATAACGCCATACACATACGGCAATATGGTTACTTCTCTACTGACAGTTATTTTGTTCGTAATGGCGAATACCGCTTTAATCCAAAAAAACTCGCCCAGTATCACCAGGCTAATTTAAGCGCATTTATTAATGCGATGGCTCATAACGAGCCTTACGTTATTTGTGACAATACCAATGTATGCCGTTGGGAATATATGGCTTATGAAGCCGCAGCGAAGGCCTTGGGTTATCAAGTAAGAGTAGTGGTGACTGGTGAGCCTAACAGTGTTGAACATCAAAAATTATGCGCTAAACGTAATCAACATAAGGTGCCATTGGCACAAATTGCTAAAATGGGATTAATGTTTGAACTTGATGATTAGACTTGTTTTAAGATTAACTAAAAAGGCGCCGCGGCGCCTTTTTTGATGTTAAAGGTTGATTATTTAGCTTTAACAGCGGATTGCAGGTCAATATTATAAATCGCAAAACCAAATTCATCTGTGATATCAGTGCGCTTTGTCATAGGTCGCACTTGATAGCCGCTGATAAATTTATCAGCAAGTTCACTGTTTTGGGTTTCAAAGCGAATATCTAACTTTGTTGCCGAATTAATGGTCACGAAATCCCAGTTATTATCAGCACTTGGATCAACTAAACCATTGGCTTCAGTTTCATCAGTGATGTACTGAGCTAGGGCTTCACGGTTCGAATCAGGTAGTTCCATTACCACGTAATCAGAACCCGTACCGGCAAATTTACCACCAAATGCACGGTAGTTATTTGATGCGATGATAAACTCTTTTGCATCTAAATCTGCACCAGTAAAGACGGTGTCACCATCAGTGAAAGTTAAATCAACAATACGGCTAGCGTCTGCATTAACAACAGCACAATCACCATCAAATTTGTTCGGTTGAGTAACATCAACTTTATAAGTTACACCATCAATAACGTCAAAGTTATAAGTACGGTGTGTATCCCAGTTGATTAGATACTGCGGCTCAGTAGAGCTAGTATCAATTTGATTAAACTGGTTAGCACTGCATTCCAACCAATCTTTAACTTGCGCACCGGTCACCTTAACCGCAACCATAGTATTCGGATACAAGTATAAATCAGCAGCATTTTTATAGGTCAAATCACCTGCTGGTACTTGCACATAAGACTCTGCATCAGCGGTAGTGCTATGGCGTCCACCTGCTTTAAATGGAGCAGAAGCTGATAGTACAGGAATAGCTTTTAATTCGTCAGTTAAGTTAGCTTTAACTTTAGCAATTTGAGCATCTGAGACAATTTGTACAGAGGGATCATCTTGAACTAATGTTAAGAAACTATACATGTCAGCAGCAGCGACACCGATAGGTTGGTCAACATAATCTTTTGTACCTTGATGCTCCATAGCAACGGCATCACGAATGCCACGGTCAGCATCAACTAATTCAGGTGTATCAGCAGATTTGTCGTAAATCGGCATTGCCTTAGCCGTGCTGTCAACGACAGCCCAGCTGCCATCTTGCATTTCAAGTTTGAAATCAACAATACCTAAGTTGTCACCCCAGCGACCAGGCATAACAGCAGCAACACCGTTTATAGTGCCTTTTTCAATATCAGCGTTTTCTAGACCGTCAAAAGTACTTGATGGGAATACTGAATGGCTATGACCAAATGTAATCGCATCAATACCTTCAACCTTTGATAATGCCCATGTGGCATTTTCATCATTGATATCTGTTGGGTTAGTTGAAGATCCCACACCAGAATGAGGAATCGCAACAATAATGTCTGCACCATCAGCTTTCATCATTGGCACAAATTTTTCTGCGGCTTCTACAATACCCATAACAGTGACTTTACCTGTTAGGTTTTGTTTGTCCCATAAAAGAATTTGAGGCGGCACGAAACCGATGTAACCGATTTTAACGACTTGCTGATCGCCATTACTATCTAGGACTGTTTTTTCTTCGATTAAGTATGGTTTGAAAAGATTATCGCCTTTTTCTTTACCTTCCCAACAATCAGCTTCGCATAATACGTTAGCGTTGATGTAAGGGAAATTGGCACCCGAGATAGATTCATATAAGAAATCTAAACCATAATTAAATTCATGGTTACCTATATTACCGACAGAATAACCTAAGGTGTTCATTGCCTTGTAAGCTGGGTGAGTACCACCAATGGTATTATCTTGTTTGAAGTTATTCGCAACGTAATCGCCCATAGGACTACCTTGGAGTAAATCGCCGTTATCAACTAAGACAAAATTATCAACATCTGCACCATGACGTTTTATTAAACTGGCGGTTCGGGCTAAACCAATGGTTGGATCATATTTGGTTTTGTAATAATCATAATCCATGATGTTTGCATGGAGATCTGATGTTTCTAGAATGCGCAGATTAACTTCAACAGGTTTTACTTCTGGATCTTTCTTATTGTCATCAGACGAACTGCAAGCAGTAATTCCTAATGCACCAGCGATAACAACTGCTAATAACTTTTTGTTTAACATAGTTTATCTCTCTTTTTTCTGACCCCGGAGCTTGATTTTTTTGTTGCTCCAATATGTTGTGTTAATTCATAGAGTAACTCTGTGAATCAATCGTATTGGATTATACATAAAGTAAGTTACAGTGTTGTGATTTGAGGGGTAATGAGTTAAATAAAGTGATTTGTTTTGTTTTGGTTTTTTTTGTAGGTTTTTGTGACGTTTATAAGTTTATCAGTAGTGGGATTCACTGTTGTTTTGCTGGTATTTTGTACTTTATTACTTACGTATTCACTAATGTTTAGTATTTTAAAGCCCCGTTTAAACACATCTCATTAGCATGCTTAATAAATTTTTTGTGGCTTAATAAAGGCGATTAGAAAAAAACACCGCTAAATAGCGGTGTTTTGATTAAATTTAAAAGCTGTTTAAATAAACTACCGAGAAAGTATTAGGCTGAATATGTATTGCCTTTTACATTTTTATTCTCTGTTACTTATTATATTCATTCAGCAAGCTTATGGCTCGAAAGCCCACAGCTCGACAAGCTTAAACTTACTTGTCTTCTAATAAGCCACGACTTCTTAGTAATGGTTCAATGCCAGCATCTTTACCACGGAACTGACGGTAAAGCTGCATTGGGTCGGCGCTGCCACCTTGAGACAAGATATTGTCTCTAAAAGCTTGGGCTGTTGCTGGGTCAAAAATACCATTTTCTTTAAATGCTTCAAAAGCATCGGCGCCTAAAATATCAGACCAAAGATAGCTGTAATAACCTGCAGAATAACCACCGGCAAAAATATGCGAGAAGTAACTGCTGCGATATCGTGGGGCAATTTCTTTAATTAAGCCCATATTGGCAAGTGATTCAGCTTCAAATTCGGCGGCATCTCTTAGTTTGGTGTCCGTTAATGTATGCCAGTCTAAATCAAGCTTAGTGGCTGCCATATATTCAACGGTAGCAAACCCTTGGTTGAATTTACTGGCAGCTTGAATTTTCTTAACAAGTTCAGTGGGGATCACTTCGCCGGTTTTATAATGTTTTGCAAACTGCGCTAACACTTCAGGTTGCGTCATCCAGTTTTCCATCACTTGTGAAGGGAACTCGACATAATCTCGCGGTACTGAAGTACCTGATTGAGAAGCATATTCAACCTTTGATAGCATACCATGTAGCGCATGTCCAAACTCGTGGAATAGGGTGCTAGCTTCATCAAATGTTAGCAGTGAAGGCTCATCACCCGTTGGGCGAGGGTAGTTAAGTACATTGACAATAATAGGCTTTGATTCAACGCCATTCATATTGTATTGCGAGCGGTAGGCATTCATCCATGCGCCGCCTCGCTTAGTATCACGTACGTAATAGTCACCCATGAAAATAGCCATTAATGAACCATCTTTGTCATAGACTTCCCAGGTTCTGACATCTGGGTGGTACTTAGGTAAGTCGGTGCGCTCTTTCATTGTGATGCCGAATAAGCGATTAGCGGTATAAAATACCCCTTCTAATGTTGATTCTAGCGAAAAGTAAGGCCGAGTTTGTTGTTCATTAAAGTCGTATTTTGCAACGCGGATTTGATCTGAGTAATACCACCAATCCCAAGCTTGTAAAGTAAAGTCACCACCTTGCGAGTCGATAAGTGCCTGCATATCAGCAACTTCAGCATTAGCTTGTGCGAGCGCTGCAGGCCATACTTTATCTAGTAAGGCGTAAACATTTTCTGGGCTTTTAGCTGTGCGTTCTTCTAATACAAAATGAGCATGAGTTTTATAGCCCATTAAGTTAGCTTTTTGTGCGCGAAGTGCCGCAATTTTCGCTAAACCTGCTTTGTTATCATTGGCATTATTATTATTGGCACGCTCAATATAACCTTTGAAAAGCGCTTCTCTTAAATCGCGATTTTCAGCATAGGTTAAAAATGGTGTAATTGAAGGACGCTGCGTGGTAAACACCCACTTGCCTTCATGGCCACGTTTTGTAGCTGTTGCTGCCGCAGTGTCGATTACGTCTTGAGGAAGCCCGGCTAAATCAGCTTTGTTATCGATAACTAACTCAAAGGCATTGGTTTCAGCCAGTAAGTTGTCACCAAACTCTAAGTTTAGTTTACCAATCTGTTCATTAAGGGCACGCAAAGTGCTCTTGTCTTCAGCTGATAGGTTTGCTCCGCCGCGAGTAAAGCGTTTGTAGGTATCTTCTAAAAGCTTTGTTTGAGCGGTATTAAGTTGATATGTGTCAGCTTGGTTGTAAACTGCTTTTACCCGCTGAAATAATTTATCATTTAAATAAATGTCATCACTAGCAGATGACAACATAGGTGAGACTTGTTTTGAAATTGCTTGTATCTCTGGGTTTGTGTGGGCACCGGTTAAATTATAAAAAACGCCCGATACTTTAGTGAGCAGCGCACCAGAAAACTCCATCGCTTCAATGGTGTTAGCGAAAGTCGCAGCATCAGAATTATTGGCAATGGCATTGATTTCTGCTTTGCGCTCAGCAATACCCGCTTCAAATGCCGGTAAGAAATGCTCATTTTTGATGTTATCGAAATCTGGGATTTCCATAAAGGTATCATAGGGTTTAAAAAATGGATTACTCACGTCTTGGCTGGTGCTAGCCGTAGCAACCGCATTGGGTGCTTGAGACGTTTGGACGCTTTCAACGTTATTATCTGAACATGCACTTAGCGCTAAAGTTAACGCGATGGCAGAAAAAACTGGTGTGAGGGTTAGTCCCTTCATAATTATTTCCCTGTTTGCTTTGAAATGGTTGTCTAAATAACCCTATGCCGATGTATAAACCGTTAAAGAGTTACAAATCATCATTGTTATTTGTTTATGATTTGCGGCTAGATTAACAAATTTCGATCATACTTTCGTTTACCTTTGCATTACTTTTGTAACAAAAGGATACAAAAAAGGACCTAGCGTGTGTTAGGTCCTTTGAGAATTGTTAGCTATGTTGTTGTAGCGCTAATTTAGTATATTAATTCAGCGCTTTATGATGAGCTTATGGCTTTAAAATTACTTTTACGCTGGCATCGACATCGGCTTCGTCAATATATCCGATAGCATTAGCGTCAGCAGCCACAGCCGCTTTCATGCCTGATGCGTCACCTACAGTGGCCGGTGGAGTCCCTTTACCTGTAAATACCTGCTTTGACCAAAAGGCTTTAAGTTGGGCATCAGATTTACCTGTAACAGTGCTATGAAATTCAGAACGCACAGGATTACCTTCTTCCAGTTCATAAACGACAAATGAAGAACCTTTGCCTAAAAAGGCTTTTTTAGCATCAGACTTGCTTATATCAGCAGCGGCTGGATTACCGATCACTACTACGGCAGCATTAACAGAAAACACACAGCTCACACTGAGCGCTAAAATAGATAATAATTTTTTCATTTCATCACTCCTAATTAAAATACTGCGTCAAATTGAACGGTATACACGGTAGTATCATCAAATTCTTTTGCTATGTTAGTCTCTAATCCACCAGATGTTTCGCCAAAATCATTAGAGTATGTGACGTCGAATTTTATGGCTAAATTATCAAGTGCATCCCAACGTAGGCCTGCACTGTATGACTTTCTTTGGCCATTAAAAATAGCGGCTTGAATTGCTGAAGCCTCATCAATAATAGTTCTGCTATCGTTATCTTTAGTTTCGAAGAAAGAAGCTGTTACATAAGGTGTGAAGTCATTGATACGGTAACCCAAGGTTAAGTAACCTGAATCAGAATCAGGATAAGCGCCATCCACTTCGATGCGTGTTAACTCTGTAATGGCTAAGAAAGATCCATTATCGTAACTAGCGCCAACGCCCGCGAAAGTGCCTTTTTCTCGATCTATTTCTAGTAGCGTAACAGTGACATCGATCTCGGTATTTGGCATTAGTTCTTGTGTAATTTGACGCTTAACATCACCGTCTAAAATTGCTTCACCGTATAAGCCTCGTAGAGTCCAAGTTTCATCAGTCCAAGTAACATTGACACCTAAAATATTTTTCATGTCAACGCCAGCAGCTTCAGATTGTCCACCAAAAGCTTGAATGGTCATTGTTGAATCATCAAATTCAACATCGTAGCTAACATCTCCACCTGTATAGGAGGTAAATGGCACTGGGTCGTATACATCTGATGGTGGACGTACAAATGGCTGGGCATAACCAATATCAAGGTAATCTGAGTACATAAATAACGGCAAGCGTGATTTACCAGCTCGAGCTTGAATGCCATTGTCGAAACGGTGCGAAATATATGCCCATTCAGCCTCGACATCCCAGTCATTTTCTCCACGCATCATTAACTGCATAACCGCTTGGGTTTGATCTGTAATTGCAAACGTACCTTGTAAACCAAATTTGCTGCCTTCATTGAAGTTGGCTGAAGTGGTTGCTCCGGCATAACCTGCGTTGTTATCGGAAGTGATGAAAGCGCCCGTCATAAATCCGTTGAATTTGAAGCGTTCGGTCAAATTGGCAGTTTGATTTGCTTGTAATGATTTAACTTGTTGTTCAAGTTTGGCTAATTTTTCATCGGTAGCGTCATTGGCCACTGCAAGTGCTGGTAGCATTGCGACTGAAATTGCTAAAGGTAGCGCTTTCAAATTAAAACTCATAGTGTTACTCCTGGTTATTATTCTTAAGGCAGAAATAGTGTGATTTTCTACCTTTATATTTCTAATTATTAGACTTTAAATTGACCTGTAATGGATTGAAGCTGTTGGCTAACCCCTTCAATATCATGACTAATCCCGCCCATTTCATCCGTGGTCATTTTTACTTTAGCGGCATTGGTTTCAATATCTGCGACATATTGTTGAATGAGTTCTGAAGTGTTGTGTTGCTCTTCAGTGGCCGCGGCAATTTGGTCATTAACTATGGATATAGCACTGACTTTACTAGTGATATTGATTAATGCATCTCCTGCTAGTGAAGTGGTTTTTACGCCTTCTTCTGCGGTTTCTATTCCACGCTGCATTGCATCAACCGCTTGTGTTGAAGTAGAGCGAAGCTCTTGCAATACTTGTTGAATTTCTTGTGTTGAGGCTTGAGTGCGTGAAGCAAGCGTTCTAACTTCATCTGCGACAACGGCAAAGCCTCGGCCTTGTTCGCCGGCTCTTGCTGCTTCAATCGCCGCATTTAGTGCCAGTAAATTAGTTTGATCTGCAATCCCGCGGATAGTATCCAAGATGTCATTCACATTACTGGTAAAGGCTTCAAGTTGATTGACCACAACGGAGGTTGTTCTGACTTCTTCAGAGAGCTGGTTAATGGTAGTAATGGCTTTACTGACCACTTGCTGACCTTGTAAAGCTTCTTCATTGGCATTATCAGCTTCCGATGCAGCATTGGCGGCATATTCGGCAATGTGGGCCACGCTAACGAACATTTCTCTCATCGCATGGGATATTTGTTCGACAGATTGATTTTGCTCATTGACTGTTTGTTCACTATTTTTACAGCTATTGAGTAATGTTTGTGAAGCGAGCCCTAAACTGTCAGTAGTTTGCTTGGTATCAGCAATGCTGAGCTGTAATTTTGAAACAAATTGGTTAAACCAATGGACTAAATCTGCAATTTCATCTTTACCTTGGTAATCAACTCTTGAGCGTAAATCACCTTCACCTTCAGAAATATTACGCAGTGACTGAGTAACACTTTCAAGGGTAACAATGATTGAGCGGTTAACTAATAAACCAACCACAATCAGAAACATCGATGCAATGATACCGATAGCAAGCATTGAACTGGCTGCTGTATCTGAACTGGCCAGCGTAGTATCAATGCTTGATTCAAACTGCTGAGAAAAAGTTAAGTGTTTCTGACTAAATTTTTCAACAAGTTGCTCATAGCGTTTGGCATTGGCTGCCGCTTGTATGGTGATTTTATTAAAATCAACATCACTTTTTAAAAACTCAGCGACCAAAAGTTGTGCATTATCAAAATACAGTGATAAATCATTTTGCATATTATTAGCGTCAAATGACTCAGCAGGCAGTAAGCTTTTAATTGCGTCTAAGTTGCTGATAACTTGTTTGACCATATTGGCGGCAGTCTCTAAGCTTTCTTCTTCGCCAGTGGTTACCGCTGTTTGTATATTTTGTTCCAATTGAAGTAACAGGCCTTCGTTAATAGTGGCTAAATTTAACGCAGGATATAGTTGAGACTGAAGATCATTTAACCGTTGCGCATTTTGTTGCACGCTTTGATTGTTAATTAATATCGAGATAATAAATGAAAATATTGCGACAATGGTTAATAACGCGATCCGATGCTTTATTTTTAAGCTATTTAATTTCATTTCGAATAATCCTACTTATCTAGCTAAAGGTGAGTCATTAAAGTTTCGGTTATATAATGATTGGCTGTTGTAAAATAGCTGATATTAAAAATGAAACTTTTACTTTTTGTTATCTTTGATTGCAAATCGCTATTGCTTGTGTGCGATAACTTCATTTTCTCAAGTTGTAAAACGTTTTTAGTATTTAAAATTAATGCCTTTCATATTGACTTATTGCCACCTTAGAGGTGTGGCATCCATCATTTGCTTAAAATTACCTATAACGGATATTGAACTATAAATAAAAATTGTTACCTTGTGGTTATTATAGTTGCTACGATGTTTAAGTCTGTTCTTGTTGTTACAGTATCGGCAGTAATGTTCAAATACTTAAGTTTTATTTAATGTTTTTTTGAGTTGTTAAAATATTGATATAAAAATCTGCTGCGAAGAAGTGGAATTTAATTAGTTTTTGTTGTTGGGTTAACTTATTATTAACATTGCGTTTGGGTTTTAAGTTGATAATACAATCTTGCGTATAAATAGAGCTGTAATTGCATAAGTTTGAACATCATCATTAGTAGAAAGTTAGGAGGATTGCTGGGATATATGAAAAATAGCGGCAGGCTTAATCTACAAAGCTTGAGTGATTTTATTGTTTATAGCGGTGTTTAAATAATAAGCACAATGAATGTTAGCGCTACAAAGGCGCATTAACTATTTATGTTGTAGCTGATTGTCCATAAATAGTTAATGCAGATGTTTGAGGTTTATTTTTAGTGCCCTAGGGTTTCTGAACCTGCTCGTCGTGGATCAGATGTGCCAAACAACCCCTTGTCGGTTATCACTATGGATTGAGTGCTGCCCATTGCGCTACTGGTTTTAACTTGATGGCCTTTGGCTTCCAGTAAAGTCACCGTATCGTTATTTAAACTGGTTTCAACACCAATGTAATCAGGCAGCCATTGATGGTGAATTCGCGCTGCGGCAGTGGCTTCTGCAATATTGAGTTTATGGTCAATGACATTCATGATTACTTGCAATGTGGTGGTGATAATTCGTGAACCACCAGGGCTGCCGGTCACCAAAAATGGTTTACCGTCTTTCATCACAATCGTTGGACTCATTGAGCTTAGTGGCCTTTTATGAGCATCAATTGCATTGGCTTCACCGCCGATTAAGCCATAGGCATTGGGAATACCAGGTTTTGCGGAAAAGTCATCCATTTCATTGTTAAGTAAAATGCCGGTACCTGCAGCAACCAGCCCAGAACCATAACTGAAGTTTAGGGTATAGGTATTTGATACAGCATTGCCCCATTTATCGACCACAGAGTAATGAGTGGTTTGATTACTTTCGTAAACGGATAAATCACCAGGCTTAATTTCGGCACTAGGCGTGGCTTTGTTATAGGCAATTTGTTTAGCGATTGAATCAGCATACTTTTGACTAGTGAGTTTATCTGTCGGCACGTTATGAAAATCAGGATCGCCCAAATACTCACTTCTGTCAGCATAGGCATGCTTCATGGTTTCCGTCATTAAATGCAGTGTTTGTGCAGTATTGTGACCCAACTCTTCAATAGGATAGTGCTCGAGTACATTAAGCATTTCAATGATATGAATACCACCAGAAGAAGGGGGTGGCATGGATACCACTTTATAGCCGCGGTATTCGCCTGTTACAGGTGTTCTTTCAATGACTTGATAGTTTTTCAAATCATTCATGCTCATTATTCCGCCAGCAGCTTGAATCGCAGCCACAATTTTCTCAGCGGTTTCGCCTTGATAAAAGCCTTTACTGCCATGCTTAGCAATTAATGATAATGAATGAGCTAAATCTTTTTGCACTAAGGTGTCGTTAACGGCAAAACTGTCGCCATTACTTTTATAAAATATTTTGGCAGAACTTGGCCATTGTGAAATACGGCGTTTTAATCCATCAAGTGAATCTGCTAAGTCTGAATTAATTAAAATGCCTTTTTGCGCAAGTTCAATAGCAGGTTTAACGACTTCGCTCATACTCATGGTGCCATACTTGTTTAGCGCAAGTTCAAACCCCATCACAGTGCCTGGCACGCCAACCGCTAAACCATGTTCACGGCTAAGTTTTTTTACTACATCACCTTGTTCATTTAAAAATATATCTTTGTGGGCTTTTGCTGGCGCGGTTTCGCGGTAGTCGATAGCAATGGTTTTATCTTCTTTTTCAAGATGAACTAACATAAAGCCGCCACCGCCAATATTACCGGCTCTAGGTAAGGTGACCGCTAATGCAAACCCTACCGCGACAGCAGCATCAACAGCATTACCACCTTGTTTGAGAATATCGACACCAATGCGGGTTGCAAGTGATTCTTGGCTGGCAACCATGCCATGTTTGGCCCAAATTGGTTGTGAAGTATCAGAACGGCTATAAATCGATTGTTCATTTGCAGCATGCAGTTGTAGGGAAGTAAAAGATGATATGCTCAACGTCAGCGCAATACTTGTTGATATGACGATCGGTTTTAGTTTTGAAAAGAAACTCATTTTCAATCCTTTATAATTTTAATCATGTGTTGCAATGTGCCATAACTATGATCTAATACACAATATGTAACTGTGCTTTTTAAGGGAATATGTCTATCACACACACTATTGACTTGAATATTGGCTTTTATGATTCGGTGTCTGTTATTACTAAAGCTGAGTGGCAACGTATTTTTTCAGATCAAAACCCCTTTACTTCATTTGATTACCTTAATGCATTAGAGCAAAGCCAATGTGTTTCAGAGCAATCGGGCTGGTCGCCCAAACATATTGTGGTAAAGCAAGCAGGTGTTATTGTTGCTATTGCGCCTTGTTACGAAAAATCTCACTCTTGGGGAGAGTACGTGTTTGATTGGGCGTGGGCTGAGGCTTATGAGCGTAATGACTTAAGCTATTACCCAAAGTTAGTGCTAGCGGTGCCATTTACACCAGTAAGTGGTGAGCGTATTGGGTTTGATTGCTGTCAATCAAGTTTAAACAAAGCCGAGATCATCGCTGCAGTGAGTGAATTTCTAAATCAGACACTTGGGCAAGGGTATTACTCTTCTTGGCATTGTTTGTTTTTACCCAAGGCTGATTATTTGAATTTAGCTCAAGATAATATTTCAAGGCTAGGCACTCAGTTTCATTGGCATAATCATAGCTATCAGCACTTTGATGATTTTTTGCAGCAATTAGTGTCACGTAAACGCAAAAATATCATTAAAGAGCGCAAGGCTTTAGCTAGGCACAATTTGGATTTTGAGTTTATTGGTGGCGATAAAGCCACCGCTGCGCAATGGCAAGGCTTTATTGCTTGTTATCAACAAACCTATTTAAAACGCTCAGGTCATGGCGGTTATTTATCTGCTGAGTTTTTTTATCAAATCGCTAAGACTATGGGCGCAAGTATTAAGTTGCTGTTAGTGACAAAAGCGTCAGATGCAACAACGCACCAGCCGGCACAATTAATCGCTTCTGCATTATACTTTGCCACTGATACGCATTTATATGGCCGCTACTGGGGCTGCTTACAATTTATTGACGGCTTACACTTTGAAACCTGTTATTACCAAGGTATAGAGTACGCCATAGCGAACGGGCTTATGGTGTTTGATGCTGGGGCGCAAGGTGAGCACAAAGTGGCCAGAGGTTTTGTCCCCATTGAAACTTATTCTAATCATAACCTTACTCATCAAGGCTTTAGCAATGCTATCGAAGATTATTGCCTGCAGGAGCAACGGCACATAAAGCAATACATGCAGCAGTTAGCTGAAAGTTCGCCTTATAAATAGCTTTTTGGCTAGCTTTGACAAACTAAGCCAAATGGTGTGCTTTTTATCAACAGATATTGAATGACTGCTTTGCAAGCCGCTATTTAATCCTTGATGAGGCTATTGAATTGATAGTGACGGCTGACATTTTTACTCACAAGGGCCCAGTTAGAATGACTTGTTCTTTGCTGGTGGTGATCAAAAGCTTGTTGGTTTTTAAAGGTTTCAGAGACGTAAAACTTAAAAGGGTTGCTTGCATCTTGTGTGACTGAAAATGATAAGCAGCCAGGTTCTTGTTTTGTGAGTTGGCTATGCACCTTAAGTGCTTCAATCACCGCTTTTAATTCAGCTTCAGGGACTAGTATATAGCCTGTTAAGGTGACTTTATTCATGCTATTACTTATAGCATTGCTCATGTCATTACTCATGTTCGTAGGTCTTGTACTTATCTGTTTTATAAGATTATCCCAAGGCCAACCATAAGCCAACACCGACCATTAAACTGCCCGCTATGCGGTTCATTAATTTAATATTATCCCCACGAGATAGAAAAAGTCTCAAGCTCTTTCCGCCACTGGCGTAAGCTAACATCGAAGCTGATTCTGTGAGCATGATAATCGACAATAACCAGAAAAGTTGCGTTCCAACAGCTTGGTCTACATTAATAAAAGGGGGCAGCAGTGAAATCATAAAAGCCCAGCCCTTAGGGTTGGCAATAGCGGTTATAAAACCTTGTGACATTAATGCGGAATTACTGATGCTAGTATCTGTTTGCTGGCCTTCGATAATGGCCATTTTTCCTTTTGAACGCCACATATTAATGCCAATATAAGCAAGATAAGCGCCGCCCAACCATTTTAAGACTGCAAATATATCAGGGTAGTTTAGCATCACGCTAGCCACGCCCATCACCGCCGCAATAGCCACCAATGCCACGCCAATAAGCTCACCTAGCATCATCCAAAGGGTGCGTTTAACGCCAATGCTCATACCTAAGGTCATTGCCAGTGTCATACACATACCGGGAGTGATCGATACAAAAAAGAAAGTGGGAATAAATACAGCTAATACGGTTAAATCTGGCATGAAGGTTCTAATGTCATTAAAGAAACAAGCGAGTAAGGAAGAGCAGAGTGTAAGGCTTTAAGATGTGAGTGTAAATGTGGCTGTGTTTTAATTTATTGCTATTTGAATACAACCCATAGCAAAGGTGCCGATGGATTGTATTCAATGCTATTTTTAAAATTGAGTGGCTTAAATATAGTGGTTTAAATTTAGTCACTTAGATTTAATAAGTTAACTTGGGTCAACCACGATATGTTCAAGTTCTATGGCGCACACCGCTTGCAAGGTATCCATAGTCGCATTGACTAAGCTTATCTTGCCCTTTGATGACTCAATGAGCACAACGCGGTTGATATCACTGTATTCACGGTTATGGCGAATTAAATTAGATAGCGCCATTTGCATTGGCATCATAGATGGGTTGAATGCCGCATTTTCAGCATAACGTCCACAATAGGTTTTGCCGTCTTTGGTTTCTAGTACCACTGCAGCATAATTATTGGTATAAGGCGCATAGCTTAGGCCTGCTTGATCTATGGCTTCAATTATCATGGGATCATCAGAGCTTAAACTAAACTCAATGTTACTTTTTGATAATAAAGGTTTTGTCACCTGCAAATCAGCAGGGCCAAAGGCATAGGGTAAATAATGACTAAGTAACTGTGATTGCTGACCTGGCAAGTGAATTTTAATACCAATGCCGTCGACCAATTCATTGATAAACTGACGACAATGACCGCAAGGGGTAAAGTTGACAACAATATCAATAATTTTTTGCTCGCCATTGAGCCATGCATGGCTTATCGCGCTTTGCTCGGCATGGACGGTATGAAATAGAGCTTCAGAAGCTAATTCAAAATTGGCTCCCATATAGATATCACCACTTTCACCCTTGGCGATTGCGCCGACATAAAATTCACTAATACTTGGCTTGGCGAGGGCGGCAGCAATTGGCAACAAGCTCAGTAGTAATTGCTCTTCATCTATTTGCGATGCTGTGACGAGCTGAGCTAATTGGCTTGCATCAATATGGCCACAAAAATCGTCATTAAGTAATGGTATTAATGCGCTTGCCAGTGGCCTGGGTAGTTGGGTGATGCTATCAATAAAGCGATTTTGCATGACCAATTCCTTTATAAAATGATTAATGACTAAAAGCTTGCGTTATAAGGCTTGTAAATACATACACAGTGCTTTTAGTAATTTCTGCTTATGTTCATTGTCGCTGGTTTCTTCCAACAAGTTTTCGAGATTAATCACATAATCGGCATCTGATAAACGTTGTTGGCAAAACTCTCGCCATCTTAATGACTCATCGTGGCTTAATGTTTCTGGGTAATTACGGCCACGATAGCGAAATAGCATCTGCTCAATGCGGGGATCGTCAAATTCTAGATTAAGCGCGGCTAAGTTTTCGGCTTTGGTATTGCGGATCATTTCCATTTTGGCTTTATCGGCGCGGCTAAAAAAACCGCCGCTATAAAGCATTAAATCAGGATCTGTCGCTGCAGGGTGATTATTCGCCTCGAACACCGCCTGCATTTTTTCTCGTAGCTCAGGGTGCTGTTTGAACAGTTTGTATTGCTGACGGGCAAAGTCCATATCAAATTGGTGCCTTGCTGCCACTTCTTCAGTGAGTAACTTAGGCGTACCAATAAATGGACATTTATTGACGTGGATTTGCTTTAACGGGATCGGTAATTCATCTGGGGCTAAATCGGCAAGTGAGGTATACATGCGCTCGACGATATCTTCTACCGATAAGTCGATCAGTGGGCTAATATCCATTGCCAAATTAATACAAATCATGGCGTTTTTATTGGATGGATGCGGCGCAACAGGCGCGATTAAAGTGACACATCCTTTAGCTGCACTGATTTTAGAACTCACATGTACCAAAGGCTGCATAAAGTCGCCTTGGATTAATTCGGCAACTTTATTTTTATTACGAAGGTTAAAGTAATAATCATATAACTTAGGTTGTTTCTCTTTGATGAGTTTTGCAATGGCTATGGTGGCGTAAACATCACTCATGGCATCATGGGCTTGTTCATGACTTAAGCCATTAGCTTGGGTTAACTGTTCTAATTTAAAGCTTGGCGAGCCATCTTCTTTTAATGGCCAGTTGATGCCTTCTGGTCTAAAGGCATAACAGGCTCTGACTAAATCAATGATATCCCAGCGAGTGTTGCCGTTTTGCCATTCACGGGCATAAGGGTCAATGAAATTACGGTAAAAACCATAACGGCTAACTTCATCATCAAATCTTAGTGAGTTGTAGCCAACGACACAGGTATTGGGCTGGCTGAAAATGGTATTAATGCGCCCCATAAACTCTGATTCAACCATGCCTTTTAAATTGGCTAATTGCGGCGTGATCCCTGTAACAAGTATTGCTTCTGGTTTAGGAAGATAATCAGTTGCTTGCTTGCAATAAAAGTTTTCAGGCTCACCAATGATGTTTAAATCATAATCAGTACGGATGCCTGCAAACTGAGAAGGGCGATCTTTTGCTGGGCTTACCCCGAAGGTTTCGTAATCGTGCCAGAAGAGAGTAGGTTGTAAAGCGCTTGCCATAATTAACTATTGTCCTATAACTCATGTTTTGCCATCTTAGCACTGTTAATTACGAATGTTTACCTGTGGTAACTTGTTTGGCTGGATTTTAACTCTAGCATCGAGCATTTTTGCTGGTTTAAGGTTCGTTTGAGCAAATTATTCAACCTTGTTGATGGTATGAAAACCGCTTTGTCATTAAAGCTGAATTATGTAAAAAGCACTTAATTTTATAGGCTTAAGTATTAATTGGTGACGCAAATCATTTTGCTGGTTACAATTTAAAAAAATCAGAGGTAAGTACATGTATAACCATTTATTAAGTCAGCCCGTTAAATATGAAGTGGATCAGCATCAGACTTTACATCTTAGCCTACCTGATGAAGTAAGTGATTTTGCGATATTACCGGCATTGAGCCAGCCTATTGCTGAGGTCATAGTAAAAGAGCTGAAGTTTAATAATGCGAATGTGCTGCAAGGTGCGACTATCATTTTAACTTGTCAGCCACTTTTTAAGGTGTCTGTTCAAGAGCAAGTCAATACGATTGTAGATAATGATCACAATCTCATTAGCCAGCTAAAACGTGGCGTAGGCCAAGGCTTTCGTTTGTATACTCGCTCAGGTGTCGCACCGAAAAAATCCGCGACCATGTTAAGGCAGGGAACCACATTAGTCTTTTCATTTGCTGAAGCTCTACAAATTAAGGTAAAAGGGCAGCTTGGTGATGCCATTAAACTTGAAGATGATTTTAGACTTAATCAAGAACCTAAAGCATTAATGCATGCAAGGGCGATATTAGCCCGCAGCTTTAACTATGAAGACGCGCCGGCAACCATTGCGATAAATATGAGTGAGATCGAACAAGTGCGAGCTGAAATAACCGCTTATTTGTCATCAGAGCATAATAAGGTTAACGCAGTGATTGCCGCTCAGCTGATAAAGTTAGATAATCTACTCAGTCATAAACACCGCTGGTTACTCAGAACTTATAGTCAATCGCAGCAGCGCACTAATTTTGCTACTGCAGCCAATGAGTTATCAAAAAATGTTGAAGATCTTCAGCGTAA
Organism: Shewanella sp. 10N.286.48.B5; assembly: GCF_002874355.2. Taxonomy (NCBI): domain Bacteria; kingdom Pseudomonadati; phylum Pseudomonadota; class Gammaproteobacteria; order Alteromonadales; family Shewanellaceae; genus Shewanella; species Shewanella sp. 10N.286.48.B5. Next base: position 2,037,102 of record NZ_MCVG02000001.1, on the reverse strand, counting down.
ACTTGAATGCTTTAGCTTGCTTGCTCCGGCGGATGTTAGCCAAATGGTTGATAAATTAACTGAAGAACATGAGTAGTTATTTGCTACAGCGGATCAATCGACACTATTTGTAAGTAACTGCATTGTAAGTAACTGCATTGTAAGTAACTGCATTGTAAGTAACTGCATTGTAAGTAACTGCATTATAAGTAACCGAGACTATTTTTGAGTTTTCGGTGCTATTTATATTAGTTGTAGTCTTAACTAATCTCTAAATATAACTTAAATCACAAGCTAGAATTCAACTTAATCACCTTTTTCATTTCTATAGAGTTATGTCATGCAATATATTTGTCCAATCTGCCAAACAGAGTTATCACTGCACCAAAAATCATGGCATTGTCAAAATCGTCATCAATTTGATTGCGCTAAAGAGGGCTATGTGAACCTGCTTCCAGTGCAGAAGAAAAACTCCAAAGACCCCGGTGATAATAAAGACATGATGCTAGCGCGCCGAGAATTTCTGAACCAAGGCTATTATGAAAAGCTCAGTGAGAAAGTGAATCAGCTCGCGGTTAAGTATGCTGCTAATGCACAATGCGTGCTTGATATCGGTTGTGGTGAGGGGTATTACAGTAACAGGCTTCATAGCGCTTTAAATGAAAATAGCGCCTTAAATGCAAGCAATAATTCGCTTGTTACCGTCCCAAAAGCCAATGTTGAACAAACATGTCACTTACAAGGGTTAGATATCTCAAAGTCTGCGATACGTTACGCCTCTAAACGTTATCCACAAATGGACTTTTGTGTTGCTAGCGCTTATGAGATGCCGTTTTCAGCGTCAGCGTTTGATTTGGCTATTCGTATTTATGCACCGTCAAAAGTAGAAGAGTTGCAACGGGTACTTAAAAAAGGGGCTATTTTAATTACCGTAGCACCTGGGCCAATGCACCATTTTGCAATGAAAAAAATTATTTACAGTGAGCCCAAACCCCATGATGAAGCCAAAGCGCAGATTGAGGGCTTTAGCTGCTTACATCAGGAGCGATTACAGTATCGGCTTGAGTTATCTAAAGTCGTTGATATTGAAAACTTTTTGAATATGACTCCCTATGCATGGAAATTAACAGCTGAGCAAAAGGCTGAAATTTCAAATCAAGGGCTTAGCTGCGAGTTAGACTTTAGTATCGAAATTCACATCCGTAATTGATTTGTCATATAGAACTGGTATTTTACTATTTGAATCTGATATTTAGTTGTGAATTTTGTTAGTCCGAGCACTGAATATTGTTGTTGTAGCATCTATATCAAATTATATAGCGATTTAGTTGACATACCCGCAAAAAGGTTCATAATCTATCGGGCTTGAAGGTTGGGCTTAGTTTATGTGTTTCAATACGACCAGTTTCGTCCTGTGAACATAAGTAAAACCGGCATTTTCAGCTCTACTGCCGTTAAGGCTTTAATTTATATATACAGGATTTATATCATGTCTCAAGTTACTGGTGTTGTTAAGTGGTTCAACTCTGATAAAGGTTTCGGATTTATCGAGCAAGAGTCTGGTCCAGACGTATTCGTTCACTTCCGTGCTATCAACTCAGACGGTTTCAAAACTCTTGACGAAGGTCAAAAAGTACAGTTCACTGTTACTCAAGGACAAAAAGGTCCTCAAGCTGAGAACGTTACTGTAGTTTAATTATTTCTAGCTTCGGCTAGTATAATTAATAAAGCTGTAGTCTTTGACTACAGTTTTTTTTTGCTTTTTTTAACTATCCTTTGTTTAAATACCTTTATTTCAATAACTTAGGTTGATAAGTTGTTTTAACCCTTGTTGTTGCAGTATGCTCTGCTAGTTTAGATGTTGATTTGGTGACTCTCTCTTTAGTTGCATTCCATCAGCTTAGAAGCATCAATCCACTCCATTTTTTGCCTCGCTTTTATCTGCATCTGAAATACTTTTACTATTTATTTACTGTGATTGCTATTTCGTTACTGCCGATTTCTTAGTGTTTTCCCAGTCTGTTTCTCACTCTATTTTCGTTATTTGAACCTTGGATTTTGGGCGTTATAGCCACCTATGGAAATCTACAATTTGCTGATTTGTCCTAGTCAGCCAGTTTCAGCTGTATGTTTTCTTATGTTGATTTGATTTAGCTAATTGCAAAATGTATACGCTTCTATCAGGTTTACTAAGCAGATAAAGTCATCGTTCAATGTTGTTTTTACAGTTAAAAAATCGACATTTTTATTTTGGGAGCAAGTGCAGATTAAGAGCGATTTGAAATTATTGAGGGTGCTAGGTGTGACGGGGGGCACGTTTTTGTTAATTGCTTTTAAAAATTAAAACCCAGCAATAATTGCTGGGTTTGTTAGATTTAATCAACTTAATGCTGCTTAATTTGAAAACAGTGTTTCTTCTAAGCTTCGTCCTTTCATCATTGCTTTATATTGCCATCCTTGCTCGGTAAATAATGTTAGTAATGACAACTCTAAGCTAAAGCTTACATCTATACGGTGCTCAATAATTATTTGCTCATCGTTGTTAATTTTCACATTGAGGATATTAGGCAGTAAACGCACCTTATCACTTAGTGCACTAATGTCTGCTTGCTGCATCGTCAAGGTTAAAAAGGCGGTTTCAGCATCAGCTTTCATTGACACCGATTGTTGTAGCTGACCGTTCTCTAAATAGACAACTTGATCGCACAGTTTTTCAAGCTCTTCTAAATTATGGGAGCTAATAACAAAAGTCGTTTCTACTGATAAGTCTTTTACTATTTGACGGATTTTTTTTGCGTTAACAGGATCAAGCCCTGCAGTGGGTTCATCAAGTAACACCAGTTTAGGCGAACCTATCAGCGCTTGAGCGATCGAAACTCGTTTACTCATTCCATGACTGAGGCTTTTAGGTAACATTTGCGCTGAGCTAGTTAAGTCAACTAATTCAAGCACTCTAAGTGCTTCTTGCTTAGCTTTCTTACCTGACATACCTTGTAATTTACCAAAAAAAGTAAGTTGCGACACTATACTAAAGTTGGGGTCTAACGCGGCGTCTTGTGGTAAAGCTGAGACAATATTTTGTAATTTAGCACTGCCTGGCTTTTCCCCAAAAATGCTTATTTCACCATTACTGGGATGAATAAAACCACAAAGTAAGCTAAAAAGGGTAGTTTTGCCGGCGCCATTAGGGCCTACAAGCGCGATAGGCGCACCAGCATCAAGTGACAGATTGATATTAGATAGCGCCACTTTATTGCCATATTGCTTAGAAATATTAGTACAGGTAATTAACTTCATAGTGCACTCCTTTGCATGTAAATTCGGCCAAGTGCAAGGATAACTATGGCTTGAATGATTGGGATCGGGGCGTAAATAAGCGAGCCAAGACCCTGAGTATTAATCATTAAAGATAACTGTGAACCCGGCAATACCCAGCTAATGAACGAAACTGCAGGTAGCTGACTATTAATAATGGCTATGACGATACCGCTGAGTGCCCAAAGGATTACCGCATAAATGTTGGCCATTCTGGCAGAGTTGGCGTACCAAGATAACACTGCCATCACTGCGGTATAGGGTAAAAGGACGATAGTGATACTCAAGAATACCGCAAAGCCGCTAATTACTGCATCGCCAAGTAAACTGGCATCACGACTTATTACCATCACAAGAGTGGCGATAATGGTCAGTAGTAATAGGCTTGATTGAATAAGCATTTGCCCTAAAAAACGGCCAAAGAAAATACTGTCTCTACTGACTCTGAGGCTTAAAAATCGGAATGATCCTCTTTGTTTATCAGAACTAAATTGATCTGCAGTAATGAAAATACTGAAAAAAGGAAACAGATATAAAGCAATACACCAAAACACTGCAAATTCAGCCACAGACCAATTAAATAATTGATCTAAGGTGCCAGGGCCGTATAGACCTTGGACCAAGTCTTTGGTTGCGGGTTCGAGTAGGTAGCTAGAGGCACTATTAACTGGGTATAAAAGGATAATCGCCCAGATCAAGGAAAAGGCGATTAATGCTGCAATGCCTTTGGTATTGGTAAAACGTTTACTGACCTCATAGGAGGCAATGAGCCATAATTGGCGTATTGCTGAAGGTCTTTGAGTTGAATCCATTTAGTATCAATCCTTGCAAATACAATAATATTTTAGTCATCATACTTTATCGCTACTATTTATCAGATTAATTTTTGTTAAATTACCGGCAAGCTGTGCTCAACAGTGTTGTTTGCTGAGCACGCAGTATAAAAAGTGGCTTGAGTGTAGATGCTTATTTATTAACAGTGTTAGTTTAATAATTGCTCGAGTTCTTGAAGGCGCTGAGTTAACTCACTGACTTGGGTTTCAAGTAGCTCCACTCTAGCGGCTAAGGCTTGTTTATCTGCTGCTGATGATGGCGTGCTTGCAACACTGGCATCGAATGATGTTGTGCCTTGTTCAAGGTATTGCTTATCAGAAAATAATTGTGCGTAACGATTATCACGACGGCCAGCTTCGCGGGGCAATTGGACGATTAACGGCTCTTCACGGCTGGCTAGCGCTTGTAATGTGGATTCGACTTGCTGAGGCGTTTCAAAAGTATGTAGTCGATTACAGCGGGTTTTGAGCTCACCGGGCGTTTGTGGCCCACGTAGCAGCATCACAATTATCACTGCAAGTTGATCACTACTAAGCTGTAAGTCACTGAACTCGGTATTACAAAAACGATGCTTGTATTTTACCACTCGACTGCCAAAACCTGACTGCTCACTGATAAGTCGCTTCTTGGCTAAATCATCAATAATGGTTTGTACTTCAGTCTCGCTTAATGCCATGACGGGTTCACGACTACTTTTTTGGTTACAGGCAAGGGTGATTGAATTGATTGAAAGCGGGTATTGCTCAGGGGTAGTAATTTCTTTTTCTAATAAACAGCCAATAATGCGGGCTTCCAGATTGCTAAGTTCCATAAATTACTCCAAATAAAAAAGCATGGTTTGTTATAACAGAACCATGCTTTTTATCAAATAATTTGGCTATTTAGGCTGCTATTTAAGTAATCTAATGCCGTCAGCTTCAATGCTAATTTGTTTCGCTTTGAATAAACCGCCAATGCTGCGTTTGAAGGCTTTTTTGCTCATGGCGAGTTGCTCGTAAATAATCGCTGAATCAGTTTTGTCATTTAATGGTAAAAAACCACCTGCGCGGTGCAGTTTATTAATAATGGTTTCAGCATTTTTATCAAAGCTTTGTTGGCTGTCTTTTTGTAAAATTAAATCCACTTTGCCATCTTCACGAACTAGCTTGATATAGCCTTTGATTGATTGACCAAAGCTTAGGCGTTGGAATACTTCATTTTGATAAAGCACGCCCCAATGGGCATTATTAATAATGGCTTTGAAACCTAAATCAGTGGTGCCACCAATGATTAAGTCAACTTCTTCACCCACTTGATATTCAGCAGGTGTCTTGTCTAAAAACTTATCGACTTTTGCTGATGCCATAATGCGTTCATCGGCTCTATTGGCATGAACATAAACTAGGTATGACTTACCTTCTTCAATGTGTCGATGCTGCTCACCAAAAGGCAGTAATAAATCTTTATCTAAGCCCCAATCTAAAAATGCGCCAAAAGGACCAGTAGCAATGGCCTCTAAATAAGCAAATTCACCCACTTGTGCATAAGGTGTTTGGGTGGTCGCAATAACAATATCTTCAGAATCGAGATAAAGAAAAACATCTACCATATCGCCGACTTGACAGCCTTTAGGGGCAAATTTATTGGGTAACAGCACTTGCCCAAGTTCTTCAGCATTTAGGTAAACGCCAAAATTAACTTGTTTAACGACCTCTAGGGAGTATTTCTTTCCGATCTGTATCATTCGCGACTCTGGTTAACTTAGGTTATGAAAAAACAGTTTGATTATATACGCAATCAGCTTGCTTGTAACTTGGGTTTCTAAACAAACTCATTGAAGTTAATTTTAGGTGATGACGATCATCTATACTGTCAGATAACATGCTATTGCTATTGGTTAGTAAGTTTTTGTTATTTAACAAAAAAAACATCATCAATTTGCAGTGGCTAAATATTAAGATATTTTTATATTAAAATGGATTTTTCTTGCTTGCATTTAACCGGTTAGCAGGGTTTAATTGCGCCGCTTTTTTATTTGCACTTTTCAAGTTTCTGTTGTGTCATAACCGTGAGACTGTTTGCTATGTTTATGGCTAGCGCACAGCAGGTATTGAGGCTTGATTGTTTGCTATTAACTGAGTCGTTCATGACCACATCGTTTTGGTCGCTTTGTATGACTCTTTTTGCTCACTTATTTCTACGTGGTGTTATTACAAAAATAACCACGTTGGACTTTTATAACATGATAAACAAATCAGATATTTATTACGAAACATTGCACGCTGGCTATGGTCAGTACTTTGAGGTTGAGCAGGTTTTGTTTGAACAAAAAACACAGCAGTGGCATTTAAGTATTTTTGAAAATAAAACATTTGGCCGTGTTATGGCGTTAAATGGTGCGATTCAAACCACTGAAAAAGATGAATTTGTTTATCATGAAATGATGACTCATGTACCTATTATTGCCCATGGTAAAGCCAAACGAGTACTCATTATTGGTGGCGGCGATGGCGGTATGCTAAGGCAAGTGCTTAAACATAGCGCGATTGAGCAGGTTACTATGGTTGAGATCGATGCTAATGTGGTTGAGATGTGTAAAACCTATTTCCCGCAGCATTCTCAAGGTGCGTTTGAAGACCCAAGAGTAAACTTGGTCATTGATGATGGCATGCATTTTATTGCCCAGTGCCAAGACAAGTTTGATGTGATTATCTCTGATTGCACTGATCCGGTGGGGCCTGGTGAAGTACTGTTTAGTTCACCATTTTATGAGAATTGTAAACGCTGCTTAACTGAGCAGGGGATTTTTGTGGCCCAAAATGGTGTGGCTTTTTTACAGCCTGAAGAAATACAAGATACGGTTCGTAGAATGAGCCCTTATGTAAAAGACTGCTGGTTTTACACTGCAGCAGTACCGACTTATATTGGTGGCACCATGGCATTTGCGTGGGCTACCGATAATGTGTGTGCCAGACAGCAAGATTTAGCAACATTAACCCAACGGTTCGAGACGGCAAACATTAATACTCGTTATTATACGCCTGCTCTTCATATGGCAAGTTTTGCATTGCCAGCTTTTGTAGAAAATGCAGTCAAAAGTGCGCAAGTAACCACTGCATAATTTGCTTGATATAGACGGAATAAAAAATATGAAAGATTGGTCTATCGAAAATGCACGTGCAAGCTATAACGTGACTCATTGGAGCCAGCAGTATTTTGGTATTGCAGATGATGGCGAAGTGACTGTTACTCCAGATCCATCCAAACAAAACTGTACCATTGGCTTAAATGAACTCGCCAAAGATATGGTTAAAGCTGGGGTGTCGTTACCTGTATTAGTGCGTTTTCCGCAAATTTTGCATCGCCGAGTTGAAAACTTATGTGATGCGTTTAATGCCGCTATACAAAAATACGAGTATCAGAATGACTATTTATTAGTTTATCCGATCAAAGTGAATCAACAGCAAACCGTAGTTGAAGAAATTCTTGCCAGTCAAAAGTCTAAAGAAGTGCCACAACTTGGCCTTGAAGCAGGTAGTAAACCTGAATTAATGGCGGTACTGGCGATGGCGCAAAAAGCCAGCTCAGTTATTGTTTGTAACGGCTATAAAGATAAAGAGTATGTTCGCTTAGCCTTAATTGGTGAAAAGCTAGGTCATAAAGTTTATATCGTCATTGAGAAGTATTCAGAGCTTAAGCTAATTCTCGAAGAGTCAGCAAAACTTGGGGTGACACCACGTTTAGGTTTACGTACCCGTTTAGCTTTCCAAGGTAAAGGCAAGTGGCAAGCCAGTGGCGGCGAAAAATCCAAATTTGGTTTATCTGCAGCTCAAGTACTAAAAGTGCTCAATGAGTTAAAGCGCGTCGATAAGATGGAATCATTGCAACTTATCCATTTCCACTTAGGTTCGCAAATTGCCAATATTCGCGATATTCGCCAAGGTGTGAGTGAAGCCGCACGTTTTTATTGTGAATTACGTGAAATGGGCGCCTTGATTGATACTTTCGATGTCGGTGGTGGTTTAGCCGTAGATTATGATGGTACCCGAAGCCAAAGTAATAACTCGATGAATTACGGCTTAGCTGAGTACGCTAACAATATCGTTAATGTGTTAACCGATATTTGTAATGAGTACGACCAACCTATGCCACGAATTATTTCAGAATCAGGTCGCCATTTAACCGCGCATCATGCCGTGTTAATTACTGATGTGATTGGCACCGAGTCATACTATCCTGAAGAGATCCATCCGCCTGAAGAGAGTGCGCCGCAATTACTGCACAACATGTGGATGTCATGGACGGATATGAGTGAGCGCCCAGATAGCCGCGCCATTATCGAAATTTATCATGATACGCAAAGTGATATTGCTGAAGCGCATTCATTATTCTCAATGGGTCAATTGACCTTAATGCAGCGCGCTTGGGCTGAGCAAACCAATTTACGTGTTTGTCATGCACTTAAAAGCTTATTAAGTAATAATAACCGTTTCCATCGCCCTATTATTGATGAGTTGAATGAAAAATTAGCAGATAAGTTCTTTGTTAACTTTTCATTATTTCAATCAATTCCAGATGCTTGGGGGATTGATCAGGTGTTCCCAATATTGCCGTTAAGCGGTTTAGATAAGCCACCTGAAAGACGCGCGGTCATGCTTGATATTACCTGTGATTCAGACGGTATTGTTGATCAATATGTTGATGGCCAAGGCATTGAAACGACGTTACCTGTGCCTGCATGGTCAGCTGAAAGTCCATATTTGATTGGCTTTTTCATGGTCGGTGCTTATCAAGAAATTTTAGGTGATATGCATAACTTATTTGGTGATACCAATTCTGCGGTTGTGCGTGTAGAAGACAATGGCTTACCTAATATTGAGTCTGTGTTGGCTGGCGATACCGTTGCTGATGTGCTGCGTTATGTCAATCTTGATGCAGTTGCATTTATGCGTACCTATGAAGAGCTTGTGAATCAGCATATTGCTGAAGATGAAAGAGCATCAATTTTGGAAGAGTTACAGTTAGGTCTAAAAGGTTATACCTATTTAGAAGATTTCTCGTAAAAGTGTTTTTGCGGCGCGGATAATGCGCGCCGCTGTTTTAGGTTTAATTTATGTTTTTTGAAGGTTCAGAAAAGAAAATTGAAGTCATCATTGCTGACTCCAATGTTAGATTACGGCATTTGGGCCAGCCTTTTTGGGCTGGTATCGTTGCTTGTGCCAATGCTGAAATTTTATCTTCAGTGAGTAATGATTATTGCGACGCCTACTTGCTTAGCGAGTCGAGCTTATTTGTTTGGGATGATCGCTTTGTGATGCTAACGTGCGGCACGACAACCCTTGCTGATGCGGTTATGTCATTTATCGACCACGTTGGGGAGCAAGCAATTGCTTTTGCCAGTTACCAGCGTAAAAACGAGTATTTGTCGCATTTACAATCAAGTTCATTTAAAGAAGATTTGACTAAAATTCGTCAAACAGTAACCGGAAATGCCTATCGCATTGGTCACTTAGACTCGCATCATCATTATTTGTTCAGTACTAAAAAGCCATTTATTGCGCCAACAACTGACGTCACTAATGAACTATTGATGTATCACATTAATGGCGCTGCAGCGAATTATTTACGTGGCGTAGATCAGTCTGCACAGGGTATTCGTGACTTGCTTGAATTGTCGGTGCTATTTCCTGATTTTATTATTGATGACTTTTTATTTGAGCCTTTTGGTTATTCCATCAATGGCATCAAAGATGAGTCCTATTTCACCATTCATATCACCCCGCAAGAAAAAAGCTCCTATGTGAGCTTTGAAACGAACCTCAATCTTGCAGATTATCCTGTTGATGTTTATGGCAAGTTATTGGGCATTCTCAACCCTGGTAGCTGGGATGTGATTGGCTTTAACTCCCCGAGAAATACTCAGGGGTTCCCTGAACATCTATGTTTAGGAAGTTGCTCATTAGCTACTGAGCAAGGCTATACCATTGATTTCAGTCATTATCAGCAGCTTTGTCATGAAGTGTTGATCCCAGAATATTTGTAGTTATTGGCTTAAGCCATTACGGAGATTTTTATGAGCACTTTTGCTGAAAAAGCAGATTACTCTTTGTATTCAAATGCATTTGGCTACTTACGTCAGCCATTAGATTTTAAACCCACTGAAACCGATGCCGATGTGGTGGTTATTGGTTTGCCTTTCGATATGGCCACCACGGGTCGCTCTGGTGGCCGCATGGGCCCTGAAGCCATTCGCCGTGCATCAGTCAACCTTGCGTGGGAAGAAACTCGTTGGCCATGGGATTTCAGCTTAAGCGAAACCATCAATATTGTTGATGCTGGCGACTTAGTGTTTGATTGTGGCGATCAAGAAGATTTCACCAGCCGTTTAGAAGCGTTTGCCACCCGTATTCTTAATGCAGATAAAGCACTACTCAGTTTTGGTGGCGATCACTTTGTGACTTTACCACTGCTGCGTGCTCATCATAAAAAGTACGGCAAAATGGCTTTGCTGCATTTTGATGCACATACCGATACATATAGCCAAGGCAGTAAATACGACCATGGCACTATGTTTTATCATGCGCCTAATGAAGGTTTAATTGCGCCTGAAAATTCAATTCAGATTGGTATTCGTACTGAATTTAATGCCGCCGATCATCTATTTAAAGTGATTGATGCTGCACAGGCCAATGATTTAACTGCTGAACAAATTGTCGAACAAATTAAAGCGAGAGTGGGCGATATGCCGCTTTATGTGACCTTTGATATTGATTGTTTAGATCCTGCTTACGCGCCAGGTACTGGTACGCCAGTTTGTGGTGGCTTAACCAGTGATAAAGCGATGAAGATCATCCGCGGCTTACGTGGCATGAACATAGTTGGTATGGACGTAGTTGAAGTAGCACCAGCCTATGATTCTGCTGATATTACCGCTTTAGCAGGGGCAACCTTAGGGCTGGAAATGCTCCACGTTTGGGCTGCAGGCAAAGGTTTAGTAAAAAAATAGTCGCAAATTAGTCTTAAATTAACGACTAAACACTTAAAATGCTCCTTTATAAAACCAACGTTCATCGTTGGTTTTTTTTATCGGAAATGAATTGTTTTTCAATGCTGATAATATTTGTCAATATTGTCATGATCATATATCAGTGTTCGTGAGTATAATGGCAACATATACAAAGACAGTTGCATCTAACGAGGTTTAGCAAAGATATGAATGATTTAACAGATATCCGCCGTGAATATACTCAAGGTGGTTTAAGGCGCAATGATCTCCCTGCTAATCCAATGACGTTATTTGAAACTTGGATTGAGCAAGCCAAAGACGCGCAATTAACCGATCCAACCGCTATGTGCGTAGCCACTGTTGATGAGCATGGGCAACCTTTTCAACGAATCGTGCTATTAAAAAAGTTTGATGATGATGGCTTTGTTTTCTTCACCAATCTAGAAAGCCGTAAAGCCACTCAATTGGCTCACAATGCCAAAATCAGTTTGTTGTTCCCATGGCATCCATTAGAGCGCCAAGTCGCCGTCACTGGCGTGGCAGAGCCGTTATCCATGCTTGAAGTGACTAAGTACTTTATGAGCCGCCCTAAAGACAGTCAAATAGCTGCATGGGTGTCAAAACAGTCCAGTAAAATTAGCGCAAGACAAGCCCTTGAAGGTAAATTTAATGAGATGAAGAATAAATTTGCCAAAGGTGAAGTGCCGTTGCCAAAGTTTTGGGGCGGTTACCGCGTAAAAGCTGACAGTATTGAGTTTTGGCAAGGTGGCGAGCGCCGCTTGCATGACCGTTTTATTTATCAAAAACAAGATAGCGATTGGCTTATCGATAGACTTGCGCCTTGATAAACGGCTTAAATTGCGTGCAAGTTTGATGTGTACTGATAAAAATTGACGAGAAAATGAATGAGTAAAACAATTTGGGTTGATGCCGACGCCTGTCCTAATCCGGTTAAAGAAATGCTATTTCGCGCCGCCGACCGCAAAAAAGTGCCATTGATATTAGTGGCCAATCAACTGATCCGCGTGCCAGCATCGGCTAATATTTCTGTGGTCAGAGTCAGCTCAGGTTTTGATGAAGCTGATAATTACATTGTTAAGCAATTAAATAGTGGTGATTTAGTTATTACCGGTGATATTCCGTTAGCGGCAGATGCCATTGAAAAAGGCGCCGTGGTGTTTAATCCCCGCGGTGATATCTATACCGTTGATAACATAAAACAACGTTTGACCATGAGAGATTTTATGGAAGAGCTAAGAAGCAGCGGCGTGCATACTGCAGGGCCCAATAGTTTTTCACAAGCCGATAAACACGCTTTTGGGCAAGCATTAGATAAATGGTTGAGTCGCTTGTAAAAATTTCTTGAGTCGTTGTATAGAGCAAGGTTTCACCCTTACCGGAATCATGGTGATAATAATAGCGTTCCAGCCAGTTAAGAAAATTTAATCTATAATTTAACTGTTTTTATTCACAAAAAGGATTAATGATGAAAAAATGGATCGCAGTATTACCATTAGTATTACTCAGCACCTCAGTGTTGGCCGCAGATTGGCAAGTGAAACAAGCGCATTCAAAAGTGAGCTTCATTTCAATTAAACAAGCCGATGTTGCTGAAGTACATGATTTTAAACAAGTCAGTGGTAATTTGACCTCAGCAGGGGCCTTTAACTTAACGATTGATTTGGTCAGTGTTGATACCGGTATTGAAATACGTGATGAACGCATGCAGGCCATGTTATTTGAAGTGGCTAAATATCCGCAACTACAGTTAAGTTCGATGGTTAATCCACAACTCGTGGCTGATTTGAGTGTTGGCTCAACGTTAGTGACCCAAATTGATGGCACAATTGAGTTACATGGTAAAACCAAGAAACAATCATTTGATGTGTTGATCGCTAAATTATCAGACACAAAAATGGTAGTGACCAGTATGTCTCCTGTCATTGTGCAAGCGGCAGATTTTGGTTTAACTGACGGGGTGAATAAGTTGCGCGAAATCGCTGGCCTTGGCAGTATAAGCTTAGCGGTACCCGTGTCGTTTGTATTAACGTTATCGCAATAAAACGAATTGTGGCTTTTGTGTGAATCACATACAAAAGCCACCTCATTAAGGTAAGTAATGGTCACAGATAAAGACGGTTATATTCATCTAATTCAATATTTAACTGAACATTTAGGCCTATTTGAAAAGTCTGAAGCCAGCAGCATTAACAATCAAACGGTTTTAGAATTATTTGAAGATCAGTTATCAGCCCAAATCATCATGGTATGTGGTCAAAACCCCAAGCTTTCATTTGAACAAAGAAATGACATCATTCGAGAAATTGATGCCATTGTTTATGATCTTGAAGAAATTCTCGCCAGTGTCGCTAAGCATAATGCTACGGCGGAGCAGAGTATTTTTATCACTGAGTTCTCAGGGCTTATTAAGAACTTATTCGATAAAGAAATCGAGCAACTTCTCAGATAAACCTATTTTTAACGTCATTATTTTAATTATTTATATTCATTATTAGGAACCTGCATGTTTAAATCTCTTGTTGGTGCAATGCTATTCATTTGTATGTCTTTTTCATCAGTGGCGGCTGAAAAACAAGTGTTGGGGCAAACTGAAATGATGTCAGTGAGCCAAGGCGGCATTGTATTTGAGGCTCGTATGGATACTGGAGCGGTAAACTCTTCATTGCATGCACTTAATATAAAGGTGTTAGGCGGCAGTGCAAAGAAAATGAAGGATAATGTGGGTAAAACCGTTTCGTTTACCACAGAAAACGAAAAGGGTCAGCAGCAGCAAGTTAGTGCCAAAATTGTTGGTACTTCGACCGTCAGTAACTCCCAAGGCACTGAAACCCGCTACGCGGTTAAGTTACCTATAACATTCGGTGACAGCACCCGTACGGTAAAGGTTAATCTTCGTAATCGTGCCTCCATGGATTATAAATTACTCATAGGTCGCAATTGGTTAAAAGGTAAATATGTGGTTGATGTTTCAGAGCAAAAACTAATTGGCCCTACTGCAGACATTAGCATTGTAGAGTCAGGGTTAATATTTGATACCCGCATTGATACCGGCGCCGTTGAGAATTCATTACACGCTACTAACCTGCATATTATTGGTGAAGACAAAAGCAACATGGAGAACAATGTCGGTAAAGATGTCACTTTTACCACCATGAACGAGAAGGGTGAAAAAGCACAGGTCACAGCTCGAATTCATAGCACTTCCTTAATCCGTAATGCACAAGGCAGTGAAATCCGTTATATGGTGACCTTGACGCTAGGTGAACCTGGCCAAGAGTTCAAAGTTGATGTTAATTTACGTGATCGCAGTAAAATGACCTATAAATTGCTTATTGGACGTAATTGGCTGCAAGGCCACTATATTGTCGATGTGGACATGTAAGCCTGTTTACAGATTCAATACCGTTCAGTTGAGCGGTTTTTTTTTGTCGATATTATTTAAACGATTAGCGTTAAGTTGTTATTTTTACATCAGCATTTAGTGTAACGCTTGTATCTATCATAAACTTCAAACTTAACCCTTGCCCCCCCAAAAAAAAGGCCAGCATGTCTGAATTTATTGCACCGCCGTGTTCAGAACACATCACTATTTTGTATCAAGATGAGCATTTATTACTGATAAATAAGCCTAGCGGTTTACTGAGTTTATCGGGTAAGAACCCGCTTAATAAAGACTCTGTTCATTACCGTTTAGTGCAGGACTTTCCCACTGCGACATTAGTCCATCGACTCGATTTTGGTACCTCAGGGATCATGCTGGTGGCGTTAAATAAAACCATTAATGGCTTACTGACCAAACAATTTCAAAATAAAACTGTGAGTAAAACCTACAGTGCGATTTTGTTCGGCCATGTTTTTGGGCTGCAGCAACATGATAAAGAAATTGGCTATATTGATGCGCCAATTGCTAAAGATGTTGATAATTTTCCGTTTATGAAGATTTGCCATGAAAAGGGCAAACCATCACAGAGTCAATTTGAAGTGATAGAGCGGTTAGAGATAGAGTCAGTTCATTTACAAGAAGCGATACCAATAACTAAAGTGAAATTTGTGCCTATTACCGGTAGAACACATCAGTTACGGCTGCACAGTCACTATGTTAAGCATCCTATTTTGGGCTGTGATTTATATAAAAATGCCACTTCAGAGGCGCTTGCAGAAGAAGTCTTTGGCCCACGACTATTATTACATGCCCAAAGGCTGCGTTTTCAGCACCCAGTAACTCATGAAATGATTGATATGGTGTGTGAAGCACCGTTTTAGCATTCCAGTAAAATTCAGATATGAAAAAGCCAGCAGTTAAGCTGGCTTTGTTTACAAATTAAAACTGCTGAACAGGCTTTAAAGCACACCGCGTTTCATTTGATCACGCTCAATTGATTCAAATAGCGCTTTAAAGTTACCTTCACCAAAGCCTAGGTTGTTCTTACGCTGAATAATTTCAATGAAGATTGGCCCAAACAGGTTTTTAGTGAAAATTTGTAATAGGTAACCATCGTCATCACCATCAACTAAAATTTGGTGATGCTTGATGCGATCTCTATCTTCAGTGACTTGTGGTAGCTTGTCAAAAATAGTGTCGTAATACTCAGGAATAATATCCAGCGTTTTAATTGCGGTACCTTCCATTGCATCTAAAGAGCCAACAATATCACGGCTTCTAAAGGCTAAATGCTGAACCCCTGGGCCATTATATTCACCTAAATATTCATCAATTTGGTTCTTGTCATTGCCTTTACCTTCATTAATCGGAATACAGAAGCTGCCATCAGGTGAACGCAGGGCGTAAGATACAAGCGCAGTTTGTGAACCACTAATATCAAAATAACGCACTTCAGTGAAACCAAAAATATCTTTATAAAAGTTGGCCCATTTTTCCATGGTGCCTTTATAAACATTGTTGGTCAGGTGATCGACTTCCATAAAGCCTTTTTCTTCTACAATAATAGGTTCAGCTAAATCTTCAAAATCATTAGCATAAATATTATTGTCAGTGCCAAATACATCGATGAAGTAAATTAAGCTATCACCAATACCGTAAATAGCAGGGTAAGGCATATCTTTAGCCGTATCATCAGCCGGTTTTGCGCCGCGCGCTACAGCTTCAGTGTAAGCAAATTGTGCATCTTCAACACGCCAGCCCATAGAACAAATAGCGGGGCCATGAGACTTAGCAAATTCAGCTGAGAAGCCTTGCTTAGATTTGTTCAATAAGAAGTTGATATCGTTTTGTTGGTAGTAAACGATATCGCTATGTTTAGCTTGTTTAAGCATTGAAAAACCAAAGTCGACAAACACTTGATGCATAAAATCAGTATCAGGACTGGCAAATTCAGTAAATTCAATACCTAGTAGTCCAAGTGGGTTTGTTTCGCTAGCCATGGTGTTTTCCTTAATAATTATCTTTATTTTTCATCACTCTGTGGTGATGTGTAATAGGGATGCTGTTGGTGATTAATCTTCAATCCAAGAGCGGTTGTAATCATCACTCATGCAGTTTTTGACATGGGTGGTTAAATTAAGTGGCGCAAAGGTATCAACCATTACGGCATATTCGTAAGTTTCGGTTTTGCCGATAGAGGCTTCGGTGCGCCCAGGTTGTGGCCCATGTGGCACGCCTTTTTGATGCAAGGTCATGTAACCTGCTTCAATACCTGTGCGGCTCATAAAGTCACCGTCAACGTAATACAGCACTTCGTCGCTATCGATGTTGTTGTGGTAATAAGGCGCTGGAATTGATTCTGGGTGGAAGTCATAGGGACGCGGTACAAAGTTACATATCACAAAATTGTTAGCCGTAAACACGATATGGTCAGAAGGCGGTAAATGAATTTTTCCTACTTTAGGTGCATATTCGGTGATATTAAATGCCCAAGGATAGACGCAGCCATCCCAGCCCACTAAATCAAATGGATGCCACTCTAAGGTGGTGAGTTGATACTTATCGCCAAACTTGCTGACTAAAGGAAACTCACCTTTTTCAACGGTAGCATCAGTAAGTTCAGGGGTGCGAATATCACGTTCACAATATGGCGCTGACTCCAGCATTTGCCCATAGTCATTTCTAAAATGTTTGGGTACTTCAACCATTGAGTTTGATTCAATAACGAATAAGCGTACATTACTGTAATCATTAAACTTGAGCTGGTAAGTCGTGCCTCTCGGAATGATTAAGTAATCCCATTGCTTAACTCGAAGTTGACCATATTCACTTAACAGCGTTCCTTCACCTTGGTGGACAAAGACCACTTCATCAGCATAGGCATTACGGTAAAACTCAGCCGTATCTTCAGTGACTTTGGCTGTGTACATGGCCACATCACTGTTATAAAAAATCTTGTTACGGGCACTGAAAAAGTTGCCGCTGCAATCAGCTTGGCGCGAATCGAGTTTGTAGTTTTGGATTAACGAGTCTTGCCACTCGTCGCCGTGCTCAAGAGCATAGGGAGCCACCGCTAATGCCTTAGTCGGCATATTATGGTGATATTTATTGGAGTAAATATTGGCAAAGCCGTGAGTAGAAAACAGTTCTTCACGGTAAAGCTCGCCAGAGTCTTTTTTAAAAGCGATATGGCGTTTAGAAGGTATTTGTCCTTGTTGAACATAAACCGGCATCGTAACTCCTCAACTCTTATTCGTTTGGTTGTCGTTATTGAGCTTCATTAATCTGCTTTGTTAATGTTTTTCTAGCGCAGCGTTAATAAACTATTTGTGATCTAGTTAACAATTTAGTTGCTAGGATGGACAAAAAAAAGAATAATAAACCACTTAACTCAATCTAATTTTTAGATGGTTAATAAAAGTTTACATAAGTGTCACGACTGCAGAACACTTAAAGGCAGAATAGGGACATGGAGGCTTAAATGAAAATCGATGTAGAAGCATTTAATGTGCTACAAGTACTTGTTGAAGAAGGAAGTTTTTCTAAAGCCTCTGAGCGGCTACACAAAGCGCAATCAGCAGTAAGTTATCAAGTAAAAAAACTCGAGCAACACCTAGGGGTGACTTTATTTAATCGGTCTCAATATCGGGCTGAATTAACCCCAGAAGGCAAAGTGATTTTGGCTGAAGGCCAACGGTTACTGCAACATTTAGCCAATATTGAACATTTAGCCAGTCGTTTTAGCGAAGGTTGGGAGCCAAAGCTTGAATTGGTGATTGACGGCGCGCTGCCAATGGAGCCTATCATGACAGCGTTAAAGCGCATGTCTGAGCATAATATTCCTACCAAGATACAACTTAACATGGAATTTTTAGGCGGCGTTCAACATCGTTTTGAGCGAGATAAAGCCGATTTAATGCTGGTTAAGGATTACCTTGCAGGGCCTTATTTTTCTGCCCAACAACTGCCACCAGTGACCAGTTTATTGGTTTGCTCATCGCAGCATCCTCTTGCTGAGTTATCCGGTGTTACCCTGACTGATCTGCAGCAACATGTAGAATTAACCATTGAAGACTCATCGCCGCAAAAACTACACCGAGACGAGTTACAGTTTGGCGGCGACAAAGTGTTTTACTTATCAGGCTTTATTATGAAGAAAAATGCCTTACTAAAAGGGCTAGGTTTTGGCTGGATGCCGGAGTTTCTTATTAATGATGAGCTTACGGGCAAGAATTTAGCCATAGTAGATTTTGTTGGTGGCCATAGATTTAGATTTACCCCGCAGTTAGTATCTACCCTAGAAAGGCCACTTGGGCGGGCGGGTCGATTATTTACTGAGTTAATTTCAGAAGAATTTGCAACTTTTAATCAATCAACTAATGATCAAAAAATTAGTCATTCGGCCATTGGTTAGTTATGGATTGCATAAGTATTATCGTTTTACTGTTAAGGATTTAAATGAAGTATTGGTTAATGAAATCGGAACCTGATGAGTTCAGCATTGACGATTTAGCAGCATGTTTACCACAGTCAGAACCCTGGCAAGGGATACGTAATTATCAGGCGCGAAACTTTTTACGGGATGAGGTAAAAACAGGGGATTTAGTGCTGTTTTACCATTCCAGCTGTAAAGTTCCCGCTGTTGTGGGGATTGCTGAAGTGACGTCAGATGCTTATAACGATTTAAGTGCTTTTGATAGTCAAAGTGCTTATTTTGACCCTAAGTCAGATAAACAAAAACCGAGATGGGTTGCAGTAGATATTCGTTTTAATCAAAAGTTAACCCGCATTATTACCTTGGCGCAGTTAAAAGCAGATCCAAAACTTGCTGACATGGTATTAGTAAGTAAAGGCGCTAGGTTGAGTGTTCAACCAGTGACAGAAGAAGAGTTCAACTATATCGTTGCCTTATAAATGCTTTATAAATGCCTTAAACATAAAAAAGGAGTGCTAATAAATTAGCGCTCCTTTTTTAACATTCAATAGTAACAGCAATTAAAATTGGTTTAGATTAATAGCTTTCTTTTGCCACTATGGTTTGTCCAATCGGCGTGAGGCTCAATAAAGCCAGCTTCACATGTTGTATAGCAAACGGAATACCAATGATAGTGATAAAACAAGCTAGAGCATGGGTGAGGTGACCGATGGCCAACCAAATACCGAAAAATAAAAACCAGATTACATTACCTATCATCCCTAATGGACCGGTACCAAAGTCTTCTGTGCCTGATAGGTGTTTACGATTTACATTTTCTTGGCCGAATGGCCAAAATGCCATTTCACCAATGACGAAACAGGCTCGGCCAAAGGGGATACCGATAATACTAATAAAACATAAGAGCCCAGCTAGCCACCAAGCTAAGCCCATTATAAAGCCGCCCATGATGAACCAAGCGATATTAAAAACTAATCTTAATACTGACATCTAAAATCCCTTACTTGTTGTAATAACTTACTATTTTTAATCGTGCTTTGTACAGTTTGTTAGTCGAACTATGCACTATTGAAGCGAAATCTGTGCCACATTATTTATATTTTTTATCTTGCTGAATTTAAACGATAATTTTATAAGGTATATTGTCTCTTAAACTCTCAGCATAAATAGGTTAGTTAAAAACAACATTTTTTAGTTAAAATAATAACTCTACTCATTGATGTTGAGATAAACATGTTTGCCACCACACCAGTACAAACCATTCGATTTGCAGAGCAGGCGATATTTGTAAAACGCGATGATTTACTCCACCCGGATTTCAGTGGTAACAAAGCGCGAAAATTTCAATATTTTCTCGAGCAAGATTTCCCTCTAGTAAAAAAACTGGTTGGCTATGGCTCAGCGCAAGCAAATTCGCTGCACTCTTTAGCTGCCTTAGCCAAAATGCGCGGCTGGCAACTTGATTATTATGTTGACCATATAGCTGGCTATCTTAAGCAAAACCCCCAAGGAAACTATAAAGCGGCCTTAGACAACGGCGCCAACATCATTGAAAAGCCAGCGGGTATTGAGCTGAACCTAGAGACTTATGTACAACAAGATACTCAAGCGCCGTTTGAATCGAACAAACAGCTTGTCGTTAAGAGTACGGTGTTTGTTCCCGAAGGCGGGCGTTGTGAATATGCTCAGCTAGGGCTTGATCAACTAGGGCGAGAGATTATTGAATGGCTTAAACAAAATAATATGAAAAAGTTAGAGCTATTTCTTCCTTCAGGTACAGGTACCACGGCACTTTACTTACAACGTTTTTTTGTCGAATTCAGTAAAACAGCCAGCAGCTCAGACCTCTCGCTGCCCAGTGTAACGGTATTAACCTGCAGCTGTGTTGGCGGTGATGAATATCTCACTAAGCAGTTTTATCAATTAACCGATAATACTGACTATCATCCAAGGATCATCTCTAATGGTAAAAAGTATCATTTTGGTAAGTTGAACCGTCAGTGTTATGACATGTGGCAACACGTCAATAAGCAAGGTATTGAATTTGAATTGTTGTATGACCCAGTTGGTTTCATCATGCTGGAGCATTATCTAAATACTGCAAACCTAAGCGGCGATGACTTAAACAAAGGTGCTGCTGTTCCTGTGATGTATTTACATCAAGGGGGCTTGCTGGGTAATCCAAGCATGTTAGCGCGCTACAAAAGGAAATATCAACAGCAAGGATGATAGCGGGTTTATATCTAGGCTAGATAAGCATTCATTAGAGACAATATTGAAAATTGATTTGAATTATGACGTTGGAGAGTTGCTTAGAGAAGGATTTGAAAAGTGCTCTTGGGTGAGGGTAACTTCATGTTGCTCAGTTCTAATAAACGTCCGGTAAGGTGTGAGAGGAAATACCGAGAAGCGATGTCTATTGAGTAACTGAGCAAATGAATAACGCAAGCGTTAAAAGTCTTACTTGTTAGCCGTAAGTAACCATTTCATAAATGTTAACGCTTCAGTGCGCTTAGAAAAAGTTGTTTTAGTTTTACCTTGGCTATCGGTAAAAGCTATTGAGTTTTTATTTGATGATATTGAATTAACAGGGAAATTAACTGTAATTTCATGACCATTTATGTTGTATGACATGTGCCACACTCCTTTTTAATTTTCACCTTTTTGGTGAGTAAGTAATAACAATATTTATCCTTAAGCAGTCGTGTTGCGTAAGTTTAGATTTATGTGCTTAAGTTCACTGTGCTTATTACACTTACAAGTAGGCTGGTTTGATCAATTCTATTTTTAATCGCCAATTTACTTGCTGTAGTTAGTTGAACATAGGCATATGACAAACAAATGACAGAGAACAACTTAGCAAATGACTTGTAGTGTGGGTTTACTGCATGTAGTGAGTGACTAACAGAAGGGTAAACAAATAATTACAAGAAAACTTAAATACACAGAGGATATTAGTCATATATTTTTTATATAGCAATACATTTTTTACAATTCAGGACAATTAATGGATAAAAGGTGAACTTAATCGCCCTTTATCTGAATATTTATCCAACAAAAGCAGCAACACACTGTACTTTGTGGCGACTTATCCTCAGTTAGGGTAAATAATCTAGCTAAGTCGACGATAAGCATAACTGTTATAAAAACCGCAAAAAAAAAAGAGTGCTTTGTGTCATTAAAGCACTCTTTTATCTTTAAAATCAGAGTCAGTGTTAAGCCGTTGATTAATAAATCAGTTCGCCTATTGGGTTGAGTAGCTTACTGATCCCTTTAGTAAAATATAAAGGCGCATCAACAACGGTATAACATAAACACCCCTCAACTGTTTTAGGGCTGTGCTCATGGTCACTATTAAGTAACAAAAAGTCACCTGCGCTGTAGGTGTTGTATTCATCGCTGAATTCGCCTGCTAACAACAAGGTCAACTCTTGGCCTTTATGGGTGTGCTGTGGGATTTCGCCGTTTTTATCAATATGCAGTAAACTCGCTCTTGCTTGTTTCTCGCCGGTGTCGAGTCTTAACCGACTGACTTTACCTATACCTTGCCAATGGTTTTCTACTTGCTGGCGAAATGCAGCCGGTAAATTGTATTGCTGACCTTTGACCTTTGACCTTGACTGCGACCTTGGTTTGCTTTGGCGATACATCAACGGCATCATCCATTTGCATCATAGTGTTAAGCATGGCTTCAAGCTCTGCATCCATAGCTTCATTTATGCTTGAATCTAGTGATGCTGTGGGTTGCGCATTTAAGCTGTTTTCAGCAGCAACCAAAGTTAGTTGCTCAATTTTATCGGCGCAATGACGACACAGTTCACAATGGGCTGACACGGCCAATGATAGAGACAAAGGCAGTTCTCCTTTGGCATGGAGAGAAAGTAATTGCTCATCGGGGTGATAATTAATCATAATGTTTCTCCATGAAGCCTTTTAACTTCTCTAATCCTAATCTGAGTCTTGATTTAACCGTGCCAATGGGCACTTTCAATTTATCTGCCAGTTCTTGCTGAGTGAGCTCTTGCATGTAAATGCCTTGCACCACCTGTTTTTGCAGCGGCGGTAGTGACTCAACGTGTTTAAGCAAGGTGGCAGACAATTTGAAGTCATTTTCAGTTTCATCGCTGCCATCAGAATCGAATAGAGACCAAATATCGTCACCAAACGCATCTTCACGGTTATGTTGCACTTTACGCAACATGTCAAAGCACTGATTACGCATGACTGTGAACACCCAAGTGCTTACTGCAGCTTTATCAACATTATAAAGATGGGCTTTAGTCCATACTCGGGTCATGGTTTCTTGAACTAAGTCCATGGCTAAGCCTTGTTGGCTCAAACGTTGGATCCCAAAATAACGTATTTTGGGCGAAAAATGAGCAAACAGCTTAGCAAAAGCAGCTTTATCTCTATGATTTGCAACACGTAGCATTAAGCCTGCAAGCATCTGGGCTTCGACATCATTTTTATCGGTTGATTTCATGGCAGTATCTATTGCTTTTGTATTTTTAGATAACATACCTTTATCATAACGACTTTGAACCGTTTGTGATTGAAAATTTTGCATTTATTTTCACTCGCATCGTCAGTGTTAAGAGAGCTTTAGTCACATATATTGCATTAATCTGTTTTATATAGCAGGTTAAAAGCTGACTAAATCCGAAAGTTACTTGTTGATACGCAAAAGGATGAAAGATGGTTCAAAAAAGGCTTAAAAATGTGCAACTTTTTTATCATTTATTACTAAGAGTTAAAAATTTGAGTGGTTTGCTTTGAGTTAAAGTCGCTAACCACCTGATTTTGAATGCGTTAAGATTACTTAATAATGCTGGTGATCAAGGCTTGGGTCATTTCGTGATTATGACTATTAATGCACTGGTACTTTTCCTCTGGGCTAATGGGCATTATCTCTAACCAGCGCTGACAGACCCATGACAAATTATTAAAGTCGTCATCTTTATAGTGAGATAATTGTTGTGGGTACTGCTGTAAAATCTCTTGTAAGGTTTTCTTTAAAAAATGTTGTTTGGGCTTTATATCTGTTTGCGGCCAATCGGGGATTAAACTGACATCACCTCTTTTTAAACCATCAGCTTCAGTATCGAACTGATTGATTTTAAACCGCTGTTTACCTTCGATACTAATACCTAATAGTCCATCGTCTAGCGTTTCAAAATCGATAATATGAACCCAAGTTCCTAAAGGCATGAGTTGGTTGTCACTGGTTAGCATGCATAAGCCAAAACCTTCACCTGATTTAAGTGATTCAGTCACTAAACGTTTATATCTTGGTTCAAAAATGCGCAATTGCGTGAAGCCTTGAGGTAACAAGCAAATGGATAATGGGAACAGAGGCAATTTCATAACAGCACCTTTATTACTAACTTAATGATGAATGTAGTATTCATGTTTTCAATAGTTTATACGGTGATATTGAGGGTAATGATCACTATTGTTTTACCCAAATTAATTGCTGAGTATCAATGCCTAATGCGGTCATTTTTTCTGTGAATCTGAGTTTATGCTCGGCAGAGATGTTAGGTGTGCGCGATAAAATCCACGCATAATCATTGTTTGGACCTATCACTAACGAACTTATATAGTTTCCGTTTTTATCTTCCATCAAATCATGGATTTGATAGGCACCATAAAACGGCCCAAAAAAAGAGACTTTTAAACGGCCAATATTGTCCGTTTCAATGAAGTAGGCTTTACCCTCTGCTTCACTCCAACGTGCTTTTTCGTCTGAATAACCTCGATTGATGACCACAACTTTATCGCCATCAACAGAATAGTTGGCTGTGACTTTTGAAAGGCCTCTTTCAAATGAATGGTCAAGTCTGGCGATTTCATACCAGCTACCGAGGTAATTGTTGAGTTTAAAGTTTTCAACCACAGTCACTTTTTTATCGAGCATAGTGCAAGCGCTTGTTCCGCTAACTAGCAAGGCACACAAGGCGATGCTTTTTATGTTGTTATAAACCTTGGTCGATGTCATTTGTTGTGATCCCTATAGTTTTATCTTGAGTTGAATTTGCACTAATTCCTCATGTTACGTACGATGCTGCCGATAAGATCTATATTAAAATTTATTAGGTTAATATCTGTTCTAAATGATGTTTTACAGCCAACCTTATTTAGTCAATGTCGCTGTTGTATCCGCTAAAAATTTTTTAATGGCTAGTAGAACCAAGGTCGAGTTAACGAGAAATAATAATGAAAAAAATGCTGGATTCAGTCGATCAACGTACTAAATTAGTCGGTGAGAACCGTTTAGAGTTACTGTTGTTCAAAATTAGTGCCACCCAATTATTTGCTATTAACGTGTTCAAAGTCAAAGAGGTCGTTAAGCTTCCGCCTTTAAGCGCATTACCTGGCAGTAACCCAAACATTAGTGGTGTTGCCAACATTCGTGGTATGTCTATTCCAGTGATTAATTTGCGCGGTGCTATTGGCTTTAGCCCTATGCCAGTCTCAGATGACTGTAATTTGATTATTACTGAGTATAACCGCAGTGTGCAGGGCTTTTTAGTTGGCAAGGTAGAGCATATTGTCAATATGACCTGGGGCGATATTATGCCGCCGCCAAAGTCTGCTGGGGCTAATAACTATTTAACGGCTATCACTAAACTGCAAGATAATGATGTACAAAGATTGGTCTCTATTATTGATGTCGAAAAGGTGCTAGCTGAGATCATTGATTACGACATTACCTTATCAGAAGGCGTACTTGATCAACAATTAGTGGCGCACATGCCGGGCCGAAAAGTATTAATTGTTGATGACTCCGCCACGGCTAGAAAACAAGTACGCGACACCCTCAGTCAACTGGGGATTAAAATCATAGAGGCCTCTGATGGTTTGCAAGCATTGAATATGCTTAAAGGTTGGGCAGCAGAAGGTAAAAGCGTTGCCGATGAGTTATTGATGATGATTACCGATGCAGAAATGCCTGAAATGGACGGCTATAAACTCACAGCTGAAGTGCGCGCCGATGAGCGCATGGCGTCACTGTATATCACCCTTAATACCTCGTTAAGTGGCAGCTTTAATAATGCTATGGTTGAAAAAGTGGGCTGTGACAAGTTTATTTCTAAATTCCAGCCAGACTTATTGGTTGATGCGGTGCAGCAGCGCTTAAAGATGATCCTTGACTAAGTGTATCTTCAGAGCGATGCGGTTGTTAGCGCTCGCTCTGTTGTGGCTTACTGTTTTAGTCGCTCAAATTTAAGTAAACTCTTCTTGAACATGTTCGATAAGCAGCTTTTGATGCTCTTTGGTAATGCCAATGTTCATTCGACATAACCTTACCGCATAAGAAAACTTGTCTTTGCCGACAATATTGAGTATTTCACATAACAGCGATTTGTTGAGCGCTAAGGTGTCACAATAGTGATTAATTGCCTTATTTAGGCTATTAAACTGTAAACCATCAAACTCAAATACCGCGCTATAACCTTGTTCAATATCAATGCCATTGAGCACCAAGGGCCAACCTTTTGCATTAATGCGGCCTTTGGCAATGTTGTACATCATCCATGCACTTTCTTTAAAGCCAGATAATATTCGACAATCAAAACCTGACTCAGCCAACTCTTCTTCGGTCCAATTAATGCCAATGGCGAGATCTTTATGATAAATCTGCATTAAGTCATCTTTTACTGCGTCTCTGCAATCCCAAATAGAAGTCAGTAAATTCTTTTTAGCTAACCTTGCACACTCACTGCATGCTGGCAGTGTTAATGAAGGGTGCGGGGTTGATGCTTTAGCATAATAACTGAACACATCGTTACTAGGCTCGGCGCAAAACCAGCATTGATGGCGAAGATCGAAAGGGATATCAATTAGGGGAGGTAAATGATTCAAAACAGGCCTTTAAGTTATAACTGGCAAGTAAATTTTTCTTATAAAAAAGCTGCTTTAGTTCGTAACGAACTGCAGCAGCTTAATTTAGCCAAGAATGTAATTATTCGGCTTCAATATCAACTAGCTCTTTAGCTAATTCAATTGGATCTACTTCTAAACATTCTTCGTTTGCAACCCAATCAAGACCGATTAATACACCGTCTTCATTTAAATCGCCAACCCAAAATTCTAAAAAGTCATTCACACTGATCTCAACAGCGACATAGTCTGCCCACTCTTCAGTACAATGGCTTGCCGCCGCAGCTTGTGTTGACCATAAAGGCATCACATCAGTTTGTTCAAATTCAGAAGAGTCACAGACAACCCAACCTTCACCAGTCTCATCCGCTAAGCCCCAAAGGACTTGATGCTTTTTCACATTTTCAATAAAGCTTACAACTGCAGGGGTTAGTTCAATCATGATTAGTCTCTTAGAAATTTCAATTAACTGATGCATTATACGTTAACGCTAAACAATACAAAACACTATTAATCTTCTATCGCAAAATGAAATAAACAAATACAAATTATCACAGTTTTAGCGTTTTTTGATCTTGTTTCCTTTTGCTTGATAAGTCAGGATGTGGCTATTCATTGATTAGTCGAAGTATTCTTTTTATGGTGAGTTTCAAATTTCCGGCGTTACTAAAATCGGCTGTAGTGGTTTCTAGCTGCTTTGTTAGTCTTCAAGCAATTGCAGCGTCCGATGATTTTTCCCAGTGTGTGGATAAGCTTAAAGTTACAGCCCGCAGTGAAGGCTTATCCGAGCAAACGATAAATACCAGTGTCGCTAATCTAAAGTACATTCCTAGAGTGATTGAGCTTGATAATCAGCAGCCAGAGTTTAGCACCACCTTTGGTAATTACTTCAATAAGCGTGTGACTGATTGGCGTGTTAAAGAGGGGCGGCGTTTATTAGCCGAGCATCGAGAATTATTAAATAAGCTTACCCTTGAGTATGGGGTACCAGGCCAATATATCATTGCTTTTTGGGGGCTGGAAACCAACTTTGGTGGCTATAAGGGCAAAATGTCAGTGTTAAATTCGTTAGCGACATTAGCCTGCGATCCTCGTCGTAGTAGCTATTTTACCAATGAATTGATGCAAGCTTTAAAGCTTAAAGAAAAGTATCAATTTGATGATGCGACTATGGTGGGCTCTTGGGCTGGCGCGATGGGGCATACTCAATTTATGCCAACCAATTACGCTAAATATGCCGTTGATGGTGATGGTGACGGTAAAGTCGATTTGTGGAATAGCACTGCCGATGCCCTAACGTCTGCGGCAAACTTTTTGCAGCAACTGGGCTGGAAAGCGAATGAACGCTGGGGCAGAGAAGTATTATTGCCTGAAAATTATGATTACCAATACCTTGGCCGCAAGCACCCTAAACCGTTAACCGATTGGGCTGCATTAAACCTCAAGCAAGCCAATGGCACACCGTTGACGACTCCAGAGATGGAAGCCTCATTGTATGTCCCGTCTGGTCATACCGGGCCAGCATTCTTAGGTTACGATAACTTTGATGTCATTATGCGCTGGAATCGCTCTGAATTTTACGCCATTGCCGTGGGCCATTTAGCCGATAGGGTGAATGGTGCAGCGCCGCTGAGAGTAAGCGCGCCGGATCATGGTCTATTTAATCGCAGCGACATTAAGCTTATGCAAGCAAAATTAAATGAACTGGGTTTTGATGTTGGTAAGCCAGATGGTGTACTCGGGCGAAACTCGATTGCAGGAGTGCAGGCATTTCAGCGCAGTAAAAACTTGATTGCTGATGGCTTTCCCGATCAAAAAACCTTCGCCGCGTTAGGTATTAAGATCAGTTTATAATCCGTAGCTTCAATTAAAAAATAATGATTGCATCGCTGAGAGTTTATTCTCTGCCAGTTCGCAGGCTTAGTGCTTAAACTCAGTTCATAAGCTTAAAGAATAAGCTAAAAGCATAAGCTAAAAGCATAGCAATCGATTATCTCGGCTTTTACTGGCAGCTTAATCGGGTATTTGTTAAGCTGCGGAAACTATTGATATCGAAGTAAACTAAGGACATTCGATGAGCGCTCAAGACAATATGGTAGTTCGATTCAACTACACCCTTCGTGACGAACAAGGTGAAGTGATTGAAAGTAACGAAGGTGGTTCTCCAATCGCCTATTTACATGGCCATGACAACATGATGCCAGGTGTAGAAAATGCCATTGCTGGCAAAGATGCGGGTGAAAAGTTCACCGTTACATTACCAGCTGCTGAGACCTATGGTGAGCGTATGGAAGGTGCTGAGCAACGTGTTTCAGTAAAACACCTACAAGGCGCTAAAGTATGGAAAGTGGGCATGTCTGCTATTGTCAATACTGAAGAAGGCCAACGCCAAGTGACTATCGTTAAAATGGGTAAATTCATGGCAACGATTGACACTAATCACCCATTGGCTGGTCGTGAGTTAACCTTTGATATCGAAGTGGTTGATTTTCGTGAAGCAACAGATGAAGAAATTGCCCACGGTCATTCACACGGTGAGGGTGGTCATCAGCACTAATTTATTGCTGCATTACCCCAAATGTAATCCCAAGTGTAGTTAATATACTTGGGATTTTTGTTTGAAATAAAAGAAGCATCCGAATGATAATTGAATTTTCCCAAGGTAAATTAGTGGTCACGCCATTTGAAATCCAGTGTCGATTAAATACCAATAACATCGTCTTGACCGCAATGGTCGATGACATGAAATGTCTTAGTGACAGTTTAATGTTAATCGCAGATGCTGGCGCTGTGCGCTGGAGTTTAAAATTGGATAATGCCCAGCAATTTTATGAAGCCATCGAAATAATGGGCATTGCAGCCGAATAATCTGATTCGGCTGCGACAAGCTTCACTACAGGAACACCTAGGCTAGTGAATCTCGGTTATGGGGACTGCTATAGTCAATCTCTGGGCCAACTGGCACGATTTGGGTTGGATTAATTTGTTGGTGGCTAAAGTAGTAATGCTGCTTGATGTGCTCAAAGTTTACCGTGTCAGCAATGCCAGGCTGTTGGTATAAGTCCCTGAGGTAACCAGAAAGGCAAGGGTAGGACTCAATGGTTCTAATATTGGTTTTAAAGTGGCCTACATAAACACAATCAAAGCGAATTAAAGTGGTAAATAAACGCCAATCTGCTTCAGTTATCACATCTCCCATTAAGTAGCGTTTTGTTGCTAAGCGTTGTTCTAATTGCGCTAAGCTGGCAAACAGTGGCGTTATTGCTGCTTCATATGCTTGTTGAGTAGTAGCAAAACCACTGCAATATACACCATTATTAATGTTGTCGTAAATCATGGCATTCAGTTCATCAATATCTTGACGTAGTGCTGCTGGATAATAGTCGTCATGGTTAGCCGTAAGATGATTAAACGCCCGATTAAACATACGAATAATGTCAGATGATTCATTACTGACTATGGTATTAGTGTGTTTATCCCATAATACGGGCACAGTGACACGACCGTTATAATCAGCTTTGGCCATTTGGTAAATTTGATACAGGTAATCTTTATTAAACAAAGGATCGGTATTAGCGCCTTCAATGGCATTAGCAGCTGCCGACTGATTAGATCCTGCAAACTCCCAGCCGTTACTGAGCATGTGCGGCTCAACCACAGTGACATCAATCATTTGGGTTAACTGTTTAAGTTGTAGAAAAATTAAGGTTCTATGAGCCCAAGGACAAGCCAATGAAACGTATAAATGGTAGTGATCTACTGTTGCGACTTTATTTCGCTTTAATTTGGAAATACGATGTAAATCAAGCAATTAATGAGTCTTTCTCATTTTCTCACTTAAGAGCAATAAATCCTACGAATTTGCGAATAAAAAGCTTATTTTTTCTCAGGATATTCTTTGACGTTGCTATGCCAGAGTAGCCTCATTTGGTTTTCCATCTCGTACAATTTGAAGTTAATCTCTGTTTCACGTTGAACTATAGTATCTAATGCTTGCTCAGCTATCGCTTTGTCACTATGGTATTTAACCTTTAGCTCTTTTTCTTTTTTAAGTTCTGCTCTAATTTTATTCAATTTAACTTCGAGCGTAGCTGTTGCGCTAAGGTTCTCAGTATCAAGAATTATAGAGTCATACTTTTTAATAACGTCTTCGGCTAGCCCTTTGAAGTTAGGATAGTATTTTATTGTGCCGTTAGATACTCCAGCCTCTCGGTGTATAGCCGCAAAATTAACTTTCGCACTTTGATTTTTTGGGTGAGTTGCCTTACCTGAAACAAGCCGTTCCAATGCAAGGTAGAGCATCATTTCCTTATCATTCTGAACTTTAGGGTTGGCTTTAAGGTGCAATAAAGAAGTTAGTGTTGGTAACGTAAAATCCTTCATAATCTGTCCTCAGCTACCGCTTTTTTATATTCTTCAATCATAATTTTTACCTTAGGAATTAAGGCCACAGGGACTCGAATTGGTGAAGTAGGGATGTTAGCTTTATTCCTGCCAGCTCCTTTGCGTTTACCGCCATGCCCAAGTTTCCAATCAAATGTATCAGCCATGCTTATTTGGTTTACATGATTGCCTTTTTTCATAACCAATTCTCCCATATTTTTTTGAATGATGTACGACAATCAAGACTCATGTGATGCAATCACTCCTTTAAATGGTGAATACGTAATATTGTGTTTTTCTAGAGTTATTTCGATAGATGAAATTTCTGCAAGAAGCATCTCCAATATTACTTCTTGGAACCTGTCTCCATTGTTTATTTTATCAAATCGACGAATCAGCCTATCTCTAACGACTCTCTGCTCTAGAGCTTTTTCAGGTGTGACTATTTTTGTAGAACAAGAATACTCATTACATATACGCTTACACTCCGCCTTAGTGCAAAAACCTGTTGGTAATTCAACTAAATGTATTCTTTCATGTTTTATCTTGTTTAGTATTTCTTCCCTTGATTGATAAATACTCCCTGAATATAACTCACGCTCTCTCACAATAGACTCACCCTCTGCCCCAGAAAGAGTTTCAGCTTCGTTAAAAATATAAAAAAGCTGATCAGCAATCATGTCTTCGTTAACTTGTTTCATTGTATTTACTAACTCTTCATCCAGTTCATAATCATGCAATGCCGCAATATCTGCTTGATTGGCATAAAGTGCAGTCATCATTAAGTTTGAATGTTTAGTTGCATACCTGATATTTAATAAATCAGCTAATTTATTACGACTCATAAACACTGCAAACGTTCTTCTGAGTGCGTGTGGGCTAAAGCTAGGTAGTGCTTGTCCGAAGATAAGTTCTCCGAATCTGGTAGGGTTAAGCATATTAAATTCGTCTACATCTTTTTCAGATGCAGTGCAATCAAACGCTTCAGAAAATACTTGTAGGTCTCTATCAAAATGGTCAACAACAAGTGATTTACCTATCCTTGTATAATCAAAATTTAAAAACAGAGAATCAGCCTCTTTTAATACTTTTTCTTTAGTCATACTCACTAGAGAAGGCATATCAAACTCTCGGTATTTTTTCCGAGCATAATCAATACAATCCCATGCTAATTCTATCGCTTTTAAAGCCACCTCATGTGTTGGATATATTTCTGTTTTCCTCTTTCCTCCTTTATTCGGCTTTGTGTTATGACCAATTAATATTGGAACATCAATTCCTTCTACATTTATGATTGTGTATTTACCTTTATTGAAGGAAAAAGCTTCTCCTTTTCTAACACCCGAAAAACCGATTATTACAATTAGACACGCAGTTTGAATGCTAGGAATTAAAAACTTTTTCTTAGTTTTTTTTCCTTTTTCACGTTGGCGATCGATGAAGTCGTAATCGGTGATAAGGGAGCTATCAAAATCTGGATTCTTACGAGCAAAGCTTCTTGGGAAATTATTTGTGGGAGTTTCTTTGGCTTGAGCTATGTATTTTTGTCTTTCCTCTAAGTAATACTTATTAGATTCAGATATTTCATGCCTTAATGCGTGATATTTTTCAACATAATCAATTGCTTTATTATAAATATCAATCATCATTGATTCTGGAATTGCGATGTTTTGCTTTCTGCCGCCTTTCGGGTGCCCCAACTTCTTTATAAACTCTTTATGAGAGCCAACATCCCTAGTTGTCAAACCGAAAACAAAAAACAACTTAATCATTCTAGCGATCGCCTCAAGCATACTATCGCTAAACTTGCTCTCTTTTACTTTTTTTCTAAATTGCCTGTAGAACCCATCATCATCAAGTTTACTCCACTCAGTGCTTCCCATCAGTTTTGCTATGAGAAACATTTTATTTCTTAAATTGATTAAATCAGCAACAGGGTAGCAATCTCGATGAACTAAATAGTTGTAACAAACTTGCTGAATTCCTTTCCTCCATTCCTCTTTGATGTGAGAAAATGGAATGTCATGGCGCTTGCCAACCCCCAAATCAGTTACACTAAAAAAATGCCATGTAAGATCATATATCTCACCTATTGGATTATCGTCGAAATCTATGGCGTAGTATGGAGTCTTTAAGCCGTTATTGATCTTTACTAGTTTTTCTAGAGCTAATGCTAGCATTAAACACCTGCCTCATATCATCAAAAGAAAATCCATCATCCCATAATGGATGAGGTGTTTTTTTATTAAGCTCAATGCCCTTTTCATACTCAATTTTATTTCTGAGTTTTATCTTCTCTAATATATGTGAAACCTTATTTATAATGGCTCTTGACTCTTTGTTTATCTGATTGTTTATTGCAGGCAACCCCATTCTTTCAACTATGCTGTCTCGCAGAGAAAGAAGCTTGTGAACCTCAGCGCCATCCGCAATTACCGCATGAGCATTGCATTCAAAGCAATCCCAAAACTCTGTGCAGTATGTTGATTTTTTGCCAGTTTTTTTCCTAACGGACTTTTTACGTTTCGCATCATAGTCTTTGTTGCCTGTGTCGCAAGAACCTGATGGGGTATTCATGAGGTTTTGATATTCAAAGTTTGATAATGGGTCTATAATCCTGACCTCATGATCATTGAGGGCTTCTTTTTTATTTTTGCCTTTTACTATTTCGTATTGTGCATTGAATGCTGACCCTAATGTTGCTTGATTTCTTTCATCTGACCCGTATAAATAGTCCTTTTCAGTAGTCTTTTGAGAGTTATTATTAGCATCAGCGACAAGTTTAGTGTCACCCCTTGTTGCTCGGTATAGTTTTTCAGATCTTGTTTTTCTATAAATGCTAGAGTTTACCCTTGGCAGTGCAAAGTATTTTAAAACCTTATTTATTTTTGTATGAGGAGCACAGTTCCACCCCTCATAGAAAACAACTAGGTTATCGCTATTTATGTATGGAAAAAGAGGGGATTCATCGGTTAAGTGTTGTCCATACTTTTTATATATGTGAGGAAGAATCCTTATCCAACCCTCAAAAAACTCTTTTGATCGCTTTGTAAAACCAACTTCATTAGCTTGCTTTGAGGATAAATTTCGACCTTTCTCTGATTGCAGTTGATAAAAATCACCAACCCCTTTTTTAAAACCTTTCCTTACATCCAGCATTGTTAGTTCTAATAATGGATTAGTGTTTATGCCAGTAAACATGAAGGTAATTGTGATAGCATGTGAAACAAAGTGATTTGTTATTGCTGACTCAGATGAATGAAACATTCTCATAGCGTGCTTTATTTCAGCAAGCCTCTTATCGCTATAATCAAGGGACTTAAGTTCTTTTTCGTTATAGTGAGGAGTAAATTCAAGTGACTCACCACTTAAGGTACTTTTTTGATATAAAGAATATGCCTTAAGTAGCCGCTTTCCTATGTCAGTATACGTCTTATCATCCAGTGTAGAGTGAGGTGTTCTTCTTCGATCTCCATTAAATGACGGTAGGGATGAATGAAGCCTGTGGTGATTCTCTTCTTTTAGCAGTAACCCGAGCGAATGTTTTCTTGATTGTGCAGTACCATTGCTTATTCTACTAGCATCAACGCTTCTCTTTAAATAACCCATATAGCTAATTACGGATTCATCTGGGTTGTCAAAATCAACCTCATGCCCTTTATCATCACAATATCGGATAAAATCAATTATCTTGTAATATGCAGTTCTCCTTCCATCAGGGCTTTTTATTTTGCTCAGAGCATTTGTAATTATTTTTAGTTGCTTATCTCTGTTAGCGTGGACTAGTTTGCTTCCTTTTTTAAAGCTAGAATTATGCAACTTCCCCCTACCTAATTCTGGGCAACCTAAATACCGCATTCTTTTAAAGTAAAGTGTGCCATTGCCCGTACTTTTAAGGGTTAAATTCTCAAAATAGTGATCATTTTCTATGGCAGTTACGTCAAGGCAGTTTTTGGTTACACCTCCATGCTTCGAAAGGGACTTCCTACTTCGCCTGTTGTTTATTCCCATTACTAAATAACCTTAAAATCCGAGTCATAATAATCGAACAAATGTTCTGTCACTAATTCTGATAAATGGTCTGCGGATTTAGAGCCTGTTGCTTGTCTTAAATATGAGTCTGTAGTTGCGGAATCTATGTGACCCATTTCTTTCATTAGTTTAGTTATCGCATCACCTTGTCTATATCCTGCATTTAGATAAGCCTTCAATCTATTTACAGCGTAAGTAGCTCGTAGGTTGTGCTGCTTGTGTTTAAATTCAATATTATCTTTCTGAATAGTTGTTCTAATCTCAGACCATCTGCAATTCAAAGTATTGTTGTTGTACTGCTTTCCGTTACTTTTCATAAAGAGCAAAGGGGGTTCATCAAAATGAAGAGTTTTGAATTTATCTCGGCGCTTGATGTACCTTTCTGTAGTTGTGTAACGAAATAGCTCTCGCACCAACAAAGCAGGAATTATGATCGTTCTAGGGTTGTCGCCTTTTGTGTCAACGTAACTATCAGCTCCAATTCCAATTTTGACTTCACCTATTTCAATCTCTTTATCCGTAGGCATTCTGATATGAGTTTCTCTAATAGTTGCAGCCTCTTCTCTTCGTAAACCTGCCCACCTCATGAGCATACACATATATGAGTATTCGATTGGAATTGAAGCTTCTTGATATGTTTTATTGCCGATATTTTTGAGTATCTTTCTCTTATTCGTAATTAACGAGTGAACTTGGCACCATTCATCATCAGCAAGAGACTTCAACGGTCTTTCTCTATCTTCATTACTCACACGAGGTACTTTCAATCTTAGATCGGTACTCTGTACGCTTATTCTCCATGTGTTATTCATTGAAAAAGAGGGTGATTTCACATCAACCTTAACCATCTCATGCTGCATGGGTGGGTTATCAAACTTTAAACCTACAGACATATAGTGTTGATACATGTTTTTGACTGCGGACATATAATTCTTTGCTGTAGAGCTAGCTAATTTGGTATTAGGTGTTTTGGATTTAGCAGCGTCTTCCAAGAAACTCTTGAACTTATAAGTTGGCCTACTTGATTCACGGTAAGGAAAGTGATCCCATTTGGTGTTCCAATCTAGTAGTTTTGAGAAGTAATGTATTAACCCATTTGTTATGTGACTTGTATCTTCAAGCTCTTTATTTACTTTCAAATGAATAAGGTAGTTGTTGGCAGGGATAATGGGTTTGTACGATACGCAGTTCCCTTTATCATCAATCTCTACGTAATAAAGCAATGTTACTTTATCAATATGTTTTTCAGGTACATTAAGATCCCTATCTATTTTTACTTCACCAGTGCTCTTGTCTACATTTGAGGTGAGGGATCTAAATTTGAAGTTCTTTAAAGTGTGCCCAACAACTGCGATTTCTGACATTTTGAATCTATCTCAAATTATCTCTATTGAGACTAGATTAACGCCATATTTCTCAACTGTAAAGCGTAGGAGTACATTTTCTAATTTATTTCGCAACAGTGACGTCCAGCTTCAGCTTTAAAGCCTGCATCACCACTTACTTCTGCACTGCCGTCTGGTGTTATCCAATGCCTAAATTGTGCATCTTCTCGGTGAAAATTGCCGCCATTTTCCTTCGTTGGGTACCATTGATCGACCCAGTGTCCATTTTGTAATAACCCCATCATTGCCACCTGATAATTTCAACTTCTATGACTGAGTTTAAGTGATAAATTTTAGCAAAAAAAGCGGATTAAATGGGCTATAACGTTCGATTAATTCGAAGCTGCTTGAGCCTAAATGTATTTACTGTTACTGAAAATATTGAATTGGAATAGCGAGTATTGGTTGCTTTAATTGCGGTGCTTTTAACAAAAAACTCACATCAATAGAAAAATATGGCTATATGGGTTCAAATATCAACCAGATACAATTTGTGTTGTTACAGCTTGAAATGTCTGACTTGTTTTGTTTTTTTTGTGCGAGTGTTTTGTTTTTGATTTTAATGTTTGCCAAGATGTATCTTGTTGTTGTGGCTGGGTAAATTGTGGTTTTTTGTAATCAAACTGACATGAGATTTATGCAATGTTTGCTAGCATTCAGCAATGGGCTGGATAGCTCGTACATTATAAAAATTAAATTGATTAAGGGTTAGATCATGAAAAACATCTTGTGCAAATGCTTAGTGGCCTCTGCTTTACTCGCGACATTGTCAGGTTGTAGTAATGACGATGATAAAAACCTAACAGCTTGTGAAGCTGCTGGTGATGCATGTACTAGCTTTACTGTTATTCATACCAATGATAATCATGGCCGTTTTTGGGAAAACAGCAATGGCGAATATGGTATGGCTGCGCGTAAAACTGTGATTGATCAAATTCGACATGAAGTAGAGCGTGCTGGCGGTGAAACCATTCTTTTATCTGGTGGTGATATTAACACTGGTGTACCTGAGTCAGACATGCAGCAAGCCATTCCTGACTTCATGGGGATGAACCTATTAGGTTATGACGCTATGGCAGTGGGTAACCATGAGTTTGACAATCCTCTAAGCACCCTTGATATGCAGTCAACATTGGCTAATTTTCCAATGCTTGCAGCTAACATCTATGACAAAAATGCAGACGCGCGCTATTTTGAACCTTACCGAGTGTTTGATATTAATGGCGTAAAAATTGCGATTATCGGTTTTACCACTGTTGATACCCCCAAAATTGTTAATCCAGAAAATGTCGACAGACTGACATTTACCGATCCTCAAGACGAGCTGCCTATTGTTCTTGCTGAAATCGAAGCCAATGAAGACGTTGATATGGTGTTTGCTGTAACCCATATGGGTCATTATGCTGACGGTAATCATGGTACAGAAGCCGCTGGTGATGTGATGCTAGCTCGCTCAGTTGAGCAAGGTCAACTGCACGCGATTATAGGTGGTCATTCACAAAACCCAGTATGTATGGAAGGGGATGAGTACGCCGACTTTGCTCCAGGTGATGACTGTAAACCTGATCAGCAAAATGGGACTTATATCATGCAAGCCCATGAATGGGGCAAGTACGTTGGACGTGCTGATTTTGAATACATGGATGGAGAGCTAACGCTGGCAGAATACTCACTCATCCCAATTAACTTAAAGCAAGAAGATGAAAGTGGCGAGTTAGTTTTCATTACTGAAGAAATTGAAAAAGACCAAACAGTATATGACACCTTATTGCCATATCAACAGCGCGGTCAAGAATTGTTAGATGTGGTGATTTCCTATACTGATGGTAAGTTTGAAGGCGATCGTGAAGTGGTACGTGTTGAGCAAACAAACCTAGGTAACCTGCTCACTACAGCTTATTCAGAATTTGTTAGCAATAACTTCAATGTCACTGCAGACTTTGGCGTAATGAATTCAGGTGGTGTCCGCGCTTCTATCGCTGAAGGTGATATTTCATACCGTGATGTGCTAACAGTGCAGCCATTTGGTAATTTTGTGTCTTATGTCACTATGACAGGTGCGGAAGTTGAAGACTATTTAGCTGCTGTGGCAGTTAAAACCGGTGGTGGTTTTCCGCAGTTTAACGATGTGGCTATGGATGTAAACTGTGATGCTGGTGTTGATGCTGAATCCTCTGAATCCTCTGAAATCGTTGAAATTGCTTCTCTTGGTGGCCGTAGTTTCGATTTAGAAGATGATTATACCTTCTCGTTAATCCATTTCAGTGCTGCTGGTGGTGACGATTATCCAGTTATTAATCAACATAAAAACTACATTGATACCCAATTAACCGATGCAGCAGTTTTTCGTGAGTACTTTGTGGCAAACCCTGTATTATCAGCTGCCGATTATGCACCTGTAGAAGGTCAATTAAATTTCTACCGTAATGGCGCGTTAGTGAAAAGTTGTGCTCAATAATTTCTTTTGATTAACTAATGAGTAAGTTAAAAACGGTGTAAATTGAAAAAGGTAGCTACGGCTACCTTTTTTGTTTCAAGCTTAACGGTGCTTATGGATTGGTATAAGATAGCCGCAATTCATCATAAAGGATTTAATTATGTCGTCGGTGACAACCCTACTAGAACGTATAACAGTTGAACCAGCTACACCTGCGAATTCATGTGTCATTTGGTTACATGGCTTAGGAGACTCAGGAGCCGGGTTTGCGCCCGTCGTGCCTGTTTTAGGTTTACCAAGTGATCATAGTATTCGATTTGTTTTTCCCCATGCACCAGAACAAGCGGTGACCATAAATGGCGGCTATATCATGCGATCTTGGTATGATATTAAAAGCATGGATTTACATGATCGAGCCGATATCAATGGGGTGTTAACCTCTGAAATCGCAGTAAAAGCGCTGATCAATGAACAAATTGAATCGGGTATTAGCGCTCAAAACATTGTGCTGGCAGGTTTTAGCCAAGGTGGCGTCATGAGTTTATTTACTGGGTTGAGGTTTGAGCAAAAACTTGCAGGCATTATGGCATTGTCATGTTATTTACCCGC
The DNA here is from genome assembly GCF_002874355.2 of Shewanella sp. 10N.286.48.B5. Lineage (NCBI taxonomy): Bacteria > Pseudomonadati > Pseudomonadota > Gammaproteobacteria > Alteromonadales > Shewanellaceae > Shewanella > Shewanella sp. 10N.286.48.B5. Next base: position 1,997,421 of record NZ_MCVG02000001.1, on the reverse strand, counting down.
AGGAGAGGCTTTACCTGAGGGCTTAAGCGAAGCTAACAGTGATACGCCGATATTACAAAACCATGGTGAGCAAGATGAAGTGGTGCCATTATTTGCTGGAAAAATGGCCCATGATGCCTTAATTAAAGCAGGCTATTCGAGCAAGTGGCTTACTTACCCTATGGCACATAGTGTTATACCTGCGCAGTTGTCCCACATTGGTCAATGGCTAACCGATAAACTCGGGAAAGCATAACTGGCACTTTAGTGTGGCTGTTTCAAATTAAGTACAATGTCACTATTAACTTGTGATAGTTAAATGCTATAAAAAACAAGAGGCTTAGCGCTGTTATGGCGCTGAGCCTTTTTTATATTCGAACAGCTCAATCATTTGGCTAAATCCCTTTTTATTATATTGGACAATCTGCGTGTATTAATAAAAACTAAATCATTGTTATTTAAAGTGATAACTTAAAAATAAATCACAATATTTAGTAAACTTTTGTTAAAATACAGCTCGTTTTATGTAGTGAAACTAGTTGCAAACAAATTGCAGGCAACTTGTATTAAATTGAAGGTTTACGGATAACATAATGATAAGAAAAATTCCGAGTCTACTGGTCGTCATCGGTGTATTAACCAGTTTAACTGCGTGTGATCGAAAACCTGACTGCGAAAATAATAATTGCACTAAATTTACTGTGGTGCATACCAATGATAATCATGGTCGTTTTTGGCATAACAAAGCGGGTGAGTATGGCATGGCAGCGCGGTTTACTGTCATTGATGGTATTCGTAAAGAGGTCGCCGCAAATGGTGGGCATACCTTAGTGTTATCAGGTGGCGACATCAATACGGGTGTACCAGAATCCGACTTACAAAACGCCATCCCCGATTTTATTGGCATGAATATGATTGGTTATGATGCCATGGCGGTGGGCAATCATGAATTTGATAACCCATTGTCAGTATTGGCAGAGCAAGCAGAGTTAGCGACATTTCCAATGTTGGCTGCCAATATCTATGATAAAGAATCTAATCAACGTTATTTTGAACCTTATAAAGTGTTCAAAGTGGGTGATATTGACATTGCTGTAGTGGGGTTGACCACTAACGACACACCAAAGCTAACTAATCCATTGCATACAGAATCGTTGATTTTTACCGATCCTATCGCGGAAATGAAGCAGTTGTTACCGCAAATAAAAGCCAATGAAACTGTAGACTTAGTGTTTGCAGCTACCCATATGGGCCATTATCAGGATGCAGATTTTGGCAGTAATGCCCCTGGTGATGTCACGATGGCTAGAGCGTTAGAGGAAGGGCAGTTAGACGCCATTATCGGCGGGCACTCGCAAAATCCAGTGTGTATGGCTGGTCGCAACAGTGAATATGATAAAACCTTCACCGCGGGTGACTCTTGTCGTCCAGACAAACAAAATGGCACTTGGATTATGCAAGCCCATGAGTGGGGACGCTTTGTTGGCCGCGCTGATTTTGAATACATTAACGGTAAATTGTATTTAGTGGACTACCGATTAATTCCAATTAACTTAAAGCGAATGGCTTTTGGTAAAAAGCTTGCTTGGCCAGTAGGTGAGCATGTTGAGCGTAACCCTGAGGTTGAAGCGGCGTTATTACCTTATCAGCAAAAAGGCAGCGCAGAGCTTGATGTGATCATAGGTAAAGTAGATGGGCTATTACAAGGCGATCGCAAGGTGGTGCGTGCCCAGCAAACCAATTTAGGTAGGTTAATTGCGAAAGTACACAGTAATAAAGTGCGCGCTGACTTTGGTATCATGAACTCTGGTGGCGTCAGAGCCTCTATTCCGGCAGGAAATATTGCTTATCGTGATGTGCTCACGGTGCAACCATTTTCAAATACTATTGGTTTAGCAGAAATGTCAGGTGACAAATTAATTAGCTATTTATCAAAAGTGGCTACCAATACCCGAACTAGCGGTGCTTATGCGCAATTTTACGGTATTGATATGACTGTAAAATGTCGTGATCAAGACGTTGAAATTCATAGTATTAATGGTCAGCCTTTTGATATATCGGCAACCTATCAGTTCTCTATTCCAAGTTTTAGCGCAGCAGGTGGTGACAATTACCCTAAGATTAATATTCTTGAAGCGGGTTATGTAGATGCCATTGAGCTTTATGAATACGTTAAGAAAGAGAAAAATATTCAAATTGAGGATTATAATCCGAAAAATGAAGTGAAATTTACCCAATCTAAAAGTTCATTAGGCTGCAGTATTTATTAGTATCCATGAGTTAATGTTAGCTTCTGTTAGCATTTAAACCTAAAGGCAACCACTTGGTTGTCTTTTTATTTGAAAATTTTATCTTTTTAAGGTATTGATTATTAATGGTTATATTTAAATTAATTGGCTGAAGGAAAAATTATTTTTGCTAATTTACTTGAAAAATAAAATATCGTTCTCATATCTAGTTGTAAGTTAGGCACGCTCAATAGAGGTACTAACTAGCATTACGCCGCAAGGGTAATGACAAACAGCCAATAATGGCATTTTATTTTTCACATATTGCTTTAGACAAGGATATGACAATGCGTAAATTTAATTTAACTCCAGATTTAACTCCTCTTTATCGTAGTGCGATTGGTTTTGATCGTTTAGCTAAAATGGCTGAACACGCCGCAGTACAAAATGGTAACACCGGTTACCCTCCATACAACATCGAATTACTTGGCGAAAATCGCTACCGTATCACTATGGCGGTTGCTGGATTTAGTATGCAAGAACTTGATATCACTAGCGAAGGTGACAAGTTACTTATCAAAGGCAGTAAAGTGGCTGCAGTAAACGATGAACGTAAATACTTACATCAAGGTATCGCAGAGCGTGGATTTGAGCGCACTTTCCAGTTAGCAGACCATGTCAAGGTTGTTGGTGCTGAATTAGAAAATGGTTTATTAAATGTTGATTTAGTAAGAGAAATCCCTGAAGCGTTAAAAGCACGTAAAATTCAAATCAATTCTGCGCGCAGCGCTACCAGTAATACGATTGAAAGTTAATGCGTTACCGCCCTTTAGGTAAATAATAAAGGGCACTAGTTTCATCTCTTCCCTGATTTTTGCCCAACTAGATTCATTTTCCTAGTTGGGCTTTTTGCCTTATGACTGTTTATAAAGCCCCTCACAACAAATTGACGCCACATTATTGATCCCACATTAAAGTCACTCTCAACAAAAGCACTTCGCGATAACGTCGCTTTCAATAAAAGCACTGCTCGTAAAAGTCACAAGCCCCTATTTAAGCGCTCTATCTAAAATGACCGCACCAGCATCATTGTTACCCAGTTCATCATTAGGATTGTATATGGGGCAGTTTTTCATTGATAAACATCCACAACCAATACAGCCATCTAGAGAGTCACGTAAATTAGTCAAATAATTGATTTTTCTAGTTAACTGATTTTGCCACTTGGTCGATAGCAACGCCCAGTCTTCAGGGGTTGGGGTGCGTTCATTGGGAAGGTGGCTAAATGCCTGCTTGATATCCTGCAAGCTTATTCCCATGGTTTGGGCGGCTTTTATCACGGATATCCGCCTGATCACATCTCGGCGATAGCGGCGCTGATTGCCTTGATTGCGCAAACTGGTGATCAAGCCTTTTGATTCATAAAAATGCAGGCTTGAGACTTTTATGCCGCAACGCTTGGCCACTTGCCCGACTGTTAAATCCATTTCATCAAGCATCAAAATATTCCTATTACAGTAAAAATAATACTTTACCTCAACCAAGGTTGAGGTTTTATAGTGGCACTATATTACAACAAGTTGATTTAAAAATCGTTGCAATGCAGGAGACAAAATGACGTATTTAATTTTTAAAACTGAACAAGTGAATACATTCAGTCATCGAACAACAACTCCGGTTACCACAGTAAGTGGTCACTGAGCAAGCTTATGATGCTTCAGATGACCCAAGCCGCTCCCCAAGTGGCGCTAAGAATCATGATTTGTCAGCAGAAAACGCAATCACAGCGGTTATTGAACTAAGCCGAACCCTATTCAATCAAGTGATGATTAATAAGTAATGTCAGCTTTTTAAAACAAGGAATATGATTATGCGATTAGAGCATTTAAATTTAGTAGTACAAAATTTAGACGCTAGCTTAGCGTTTTATCGGGCAGCTTTTCCCCATTGGCAAGTTCGCGGCGGTGGTGAAGGTGAGTGGCATGGGGTGCAGCGTAAATGGCTGCACTTTGGTGATGAATATAATTACTTATCGCTTAACGATGGCGGTAAAGGAAAAATGCGTCCCAATGAAGGTTATGATTTAGGCTTAGCCCATTTTGCTTATGTGGTGTCAGATCTTAAAAGTTTAATGGCAAGAATGGAGCAAGCTGGTTTTGAAATAGCGATTAAAGGCCGTGAAGATACTTACTCTGACAGTGTTTATTATCTTGACCCTGATGGCATTGAGGTAGAGTTTGTCCAATATTTAACGGATATTCCCAGTGAACGAAATCGTTATGTTTAAGTTTCATTGGCGCTTATAAATAGTATAAGCAACAGTAAAAACGAACAGTATTAGTTGGAGATTTATCTTAAGTCGGAGTCAGTATGCATCTTAATCAAGTTACCTTAACGGTTAATAATATGACTAAAGCCTGTGAGTTTTATTTAACTCTCGGTTTTACTCAAATCGTTAATACTGCCCATTCCGCTCGTTTTATGTGTCCTGATGGTGAGGCCAGTTTTTCATTAACCTTAGATGAGCTGCAATTGAATATGAGTGATAACCGAACCGTTATCTATTTTGAACATGAGCAACTAGATGAATGGGTTAATCAGCTGATTAAAAAAGGCATCGAATTTGAAACTTTGCCCACAGATCAAGACTATTTATGGCGTGAAGCAAGGCTGTTTGATCCTGCAGGTAATAAGATAAAGCTGTATTGGGCAGGAGAGAATCGATTAAATCCACCGTGGCGAGTGACTATTCGTGATAATTAACCATTCACAATTAACCATTCGCAATTAACAATTAACCATTAACCATTCACAATTAACCATTAACCATTAACCATTAACCATTAACCATTAACTACAGATACTCATACTGAGGTAATCAGCATTAAAAAAGCGCCGCTATTAAATTAGCGGCGCTTTAAACAATATTGACCAAGTGTGGCTTTTAACCTAGCGGCTATAAAAATATCAGCCTATTTACCCCAAGGGTTTACAGCGCCAGTGCCATTGGGCACTGATCTGCTGGTGTTATTTTTACTAGGCTTGCGAGAGTTTGAGCTTCTATTCTCGCCGCGGTCACTAGTTTTATATGGGCTTTTAGCTGCGCTTTCTTTGTTAAAGCGTTTGGCTTTATTTTTATCGTAATGATTATTCTTTGGCTTATCTGACTTGCCACGAGAAAGCGTTGGCTTGTCATCAGTTTTCGCTTTTGGCACTTTGGCATTCTTAGGGACAAAATCTAAGATTGAAATCGGTACTTCTTTACGCGTAGTAAAGCCTTCAACTTCTTTACGGACAATTAAGTGACCCAAACGGCGCTCAATTGCGCAGAGATTTTTAAAGTCATCTTTTGACACCAATGACACTGCAATACCAGACGCCCCAGCACGGCCAGTACGACCAATGCGATGCACATAATCATCAGCAGGGTATGGTAAGTCGTAGTTAATGACGATAGGTAAGTCATCAATATCAATACCACGAGAAGCAACACCAGTGGCAATAAGATAGGTGATTTTTCCATCTTTAAAATCTTTAAGTAATTGCTCACGTATCGGCTGGCTACGACCACTATGAAAAGACTCTGCAATAATGCCGCGCTTTTCTAATTGAGTCACCAGCTTTGCTGCACCGTGTTTAGTTTCGATAAAGATCAGCGCTTGTTTCCAATCGTTGTCTTTAATCAACTGGCTTAGTAATGCTGACTTCTTTTCTTTATCAACGGTAACTAACCATTGATCAATTTTTGGCGCTGCGTCAGCATCTTCAACCACTGAAATTTGCACTGGGTTACGCATAGCTGATTTAGCCAGAGCGCGAACTTGGTTAGACAAAGTGGCTGAAAACAACATGTTTTGACGTTCATCAGGCAACAATTCGATGATGCGGTTAATGTCTTCAATAAAGCCCATATCCAGCATTCTATCGGCTTCATCAAGCACTAACACTTCAAGCTCGTCAAAGTTAACGGCACGTTGAGTATACATATCCAGCAAACGGCCAGGTGTTGCCACCAGGATATCAATGCCTTCAATGAGCTTTTGCTTTTGGGCATTACTGTCAACGCCGCCATACATGACCATTGAATTTATTGATAAGTTCTGGCTGTATTTTTTGATGTTCTGCTCAACCTGAATCACCAGTTCACGGGTAGGTGCTAATACCAGAGCCTTTACGCGCTTGCCACGTACGTTATGGGGTTCTTTAAAACGTTCGATAATCGGCAATACAAAGCTAGCCGTTTTACCGGTACCCGTTTGCGCCGCGGCAATGATATTTTTACCCGATAAAGCAACAGGTATAGCCTTAGATTGAATGGGAGTCGGCTTGGTATAACCTAAAGAACTAAGTGCACTGATTATTGGATCGCTTAATCCCAGCTTCGAAAATGGCATGTGTAATCTCGGGTAAAGTAAAATGATAATTAACAACACTGTCAGCGATGATGAATGCTTGGTTTAGCGTTAATCATGGTGCAGTGGTAAAGAATAGCTGTGTAGTATAACAGAGTGAGTAAAATATAGGGTAGGGCTGTTTTCGCTTTAAGCGTAAAGCTAACAAGGTGAATCAATATGAACTGTCGGCAGTCAATAAAGTTTGATCAATTACAATAAAGTTGGTCAGTTTTTATCGTTCTAAACTCGAGTCGGTTGAGATATACTGACTCATTTATGGCCCAAAACAAGCTAGAGCAGGATTGAGGCTAATTTCAAGACACGCGATTAGACTTACTTTTCCTTATGTCTAGAGCTCTGTCTATGTGGCCAAATTTGCTGTTCCACTACACTTGTCATATTTTTTGTTGTAAGTGGTAGTCAAGAGTTACTTATTTTTTCAAAGGGGATGCATGTTTTATCTTCTATTTTTCACGTTACATGGCTGCTAAAAATAAGGAATAGGGTTAACGAAATCATTGGAGTTGAAAAAGAAAGCGAACTATGGCTGAACCAAATATTTAGCTCTTTTCTTCATGTTATTTACATTCAACATAAAATTAATCAAGCTTTAGCTAAACCAATAGCTTCTCAATGTACTGTTAGCAATGCAATATAATAGGGCGTTAGCTACACAGGAGAGTACGTATCAAATTTTCAATATTAATAAGTATATTATTTTCATCATTATCTTTTGCTGGAGAGGTTTACGATAAATTCCCTGAACAAATTGAAGCTAATGAAAAGTATGTTTTTTATTCCCATGGTTTTATTGTTGAGGGCACAAATCCGACTCCAAAGAATGAAAGATGGGGAGTTTATGAGTTCCCTGCAATAAAGAAATCACTTGCTGACAGCCAATACAATTTGATTGCTTATCATCGGCCCAAAGGAACGGATCCTTTTGTACATGCCAAATCACTTGCTAGTGATGTTAGGAAGCTATTAAAAAAAGGAGTCGCAGCTAACCACATAACGATTATAGGGTTCTCACGTGGAGCATTTATTACTAGTTTAACCTCTCATTATCTAGAAGAGACTCCGGTTAACACTGTTCTATTAGCTGGTTGTGGGCGTATCGTTTCAAATAAGTATTCAGATATTAAAATTAATGGCGATTTTTTATCCATTTATGAAACGACTGACGGCGCTGCTACATGTGAAATACTCAGAAATAGAAGCCCTAAATTAACCTCATTTGATGAAATATCTATTACTACAGGTGAAGAGCATGGTGCTTTTTATAGACCTATTACTGAATGGGTAGTTCCTTTAAAGAAGTGGGTAGTTGAAAAGAGTAGCTAACAGGCTAATTAATATGGTAAAAACAGTTTGCGGTTTTCGTTCCTCAACATTTTAGCCAACAATTTTTTGTCCATTATTAGAGCGTTATGTAGCAGGTGTTTATGCAGATACCATCAGAAACCGACTGGGAAGATGTACAAAACTCGAATGATCTGGATGCAGGATACGCCTACAAGATATTTTTTGGTAAATCTCTTTCTGAAGTTCAACCTGATTTCGCTAGAAACCCTATTGAAAGGTTTGATGAACTCAGATTTATGCCAAAAATACCTTTCCAGTATTATATATTCGCGTTTAGAGACTTCGTAATTAACGTTGATAACTTGGATGATTGGACAAGTGACGCTGCTTCGTGTTTTCTTTCTTTAATAGCAGAGATACTAGAAAATAAACCTGAGTTTATTGCTCCTGTGTATTATGAATTAGAAGCTAACCTTGAATTCATATCTCAAAACCAAGGGTTATACGAAGCTGATGAAGACATATATGGTTCGTTTAAATCAACAATGAAAAAAATTAAGGCCCTTAGTCATATTGCCCTATAACAAGGGTTTTGAAGTCGGACAAATTACAGTTGGCTTTTTGTTCGTGCCTCACATATTTTAGCCAACTATATTTTTCCGTTTAAATAAGCATTCTACCGAAAAGAGTTTAATTCGATGCCTGAGCCTAAACTATTCAACACTGTGTCATTTGAAGTATCACAAGATCTTGGGCAATGGCTTAAATTGAATCATGCCTCTGAAAATGAATTATGGATAAAGTTATATAAAAAAAGCTCTGGAATTAAGAGTATAACTTGGGATGACGTAGTCATTGAATCTTTGTGCTGGGGCTGGATAGATGGTGTTAAAAAGTCACTAGATGAACAATCTTATATTCAAAGGATTACTCCCCGAAAAGCACGAAGTAATTGGTCTAAGCGTAATACGAAACACGCTGAAAGTTTGATAAATGAAAATAGAATGATGGAACCGGGGCTGGTTCATATCCGTGCTGCCAAAGCCGACGGGCGCTGGGAGAATGCTTATGTGGTTAGTGAAATGGAGGTTCCCTTAGATTTTATAGCCTCCCTAGACAGCAACCTTCAAGCGAAAGAGTTTTATGAAACACTTACAAAATCTAGCCGCTACGCAATAGCATATGGATTAATAAGCGCCAAGAAACCTGAAACTAGGCTTAGACGATTTACAAAATTTATGGAAATGCTTATCAACGAACAAAAACCTTAATAAGTGGAGTTCGGCAAAAAGTCGTCAGCGCAGCGTCGATTGCATACTTTCACTAATCTAATCTAATCTAATCTAATCTAATCTAATCTAATTTAATCTAATCATCATTATCAGAGCTAAGGGCTTACGCATTTCTGTCCAAAGCTGAGTTACAAAATGATCAAACATTATTGCTCTCAAACATGAACAGTGAATCAATTAGGTCAAATTTATAAGTTAACAATAATAAGCATAAAAAAGGGAGCTAATCAGCTCCCTTTATTGTGACACTTTTTTAAGCATAGACTTGTTACTAGCCATGCAAAAAGTGAACTGCTATGCTTTCATGACTTTCTCGCCACGGGCAAGACCTACAACGCCTGAGCGAGAAACTTCAATTACCTTTGTGACTTCAGCAAGCGCGCTGATGAAGGCATCTATTTTTTCGCTGGTACCGGCCATTTGAATGGTATACAAGCTGGCGGTGACATCCACTATTTGACCACGGAAGATATCAGCAGTGCGTTTGACTTCTTCACGCATCTCTCCTTGGGCTTTAACTTTGACCAATGCCAGTTCTCGCTCAATATGGGCATTTTCAGTTATGTTAGAGACTTTTAAAATATCAATTAACTTATGAAGTTGCTTTTCAATTTGTTCGTGAACATCAGCTTCAGCATTCACCGTAATATTAAGGCGTGACAGGGTGGTGTCTTCTGTTGGCGCAACGGTTAAGCTTTCGATGTTGTAGCCACGCTGAGAAAACAGTCCAACCACACGAGACAATGCCCCTGGTTGGTTTTCTAATAATACAGAAATAATACGACGCATTAGCTTCTCTCCGTTTTACTTAACCACATATCTTTCATTGCTTCTCCACGGATCAACATTGGATAAACATGCTCTGTTTCATCAACGCTAATATCAACAAAGACTAACTTGTCTTTCATTGCCAATGCTTCAGCTAACTTTGACTCTAATTCGTTAGGATCACTAATCGTCATGCCAACATGGCCATAAGCTTCAGCGATTTTGGCAAAATTAGGCACTGAATCCATATAAGAGTGTGAATGACGACCTGAATAAATCATGTCTTGCCATTGCTTAACCATACCTAAGAAACGGTTATTCAAATTAATGATTTTTACTGGGGTGTCATATTGCAGCGCAGTTGAAAGTTCTTGAATATTCATTTGGATTGAACCATCACCCGTAACACACACTACGGTTTCATCTGGCATCGCCATTTTTACGCCCATGGCTGCAGGTAAACCAAAGCCCATGGTGCCAAGCCCGCCTGAGTTAATCCAACGGCGTGGCTTATCAAATGGATAGTAAAGCGCGGCAAACATTTGGTGCTGACCCACATCAGAGGTGACGTAGGCATCGCCATTGGTTAATTTATGCAGTGTTTCGATCACTTGCTGTGGCTTTATGCGATTACTTGATTTGTCATAGGCTAAACAATTTTTTTCGCGCCATTGATTAATCTCAACCCACCAAGCATCAAGCGCTTCGCTGTCGTTGGTTTTTTCGGTGTCATCAAGTAAAGCTAACATGCTATCGAGGATATTTTCAGCAGAGCCAACAATCGGTATATCCACTCGTATGGTTTTAGAAATAGATGCCGGATCAATATCGATATGCAAAATGGTGGCATTAGGGCAATATTTTTCTACATTATTGGTGGTACGGTCATCAAAACGCACCCCAATACCAAAAATTAAGTCACAGTTGTGCATCGCCATATTAGCTTCATACAAACCGTGCATGCCTAACATACCTAAGCATTGTGGGTGAGTGCCAGGGAATGCCCCTAAGCCCATTAAGGTATTAATGACTGGAATATTGAGCTTTTCAGCTAGGCGAATAATTTGTTGGTCGCAACCTGAAATAATAGCGCCGCCGCCCACATATAACACCGGTTTTTTAGCCGATAACAGCGCTTGTAATCCACGGCGTATCTGACCTTTGTGGCCTGCGGTTGTCGGATTGTAAGAGCGCATATTAACGCTTTCAGGGTAAATGTATTCGTGCAGGACTTCAGGGTTTAAGCAATCTTTTGGTAAATCAACTACGACAGGGCCAGGTCTACCGGTTGCTGCAATATAAAAAGCTTTTTTGATGATTTCGGGGATTTCACGGGGATCTTTAACTAAAAAGCTATGTTTGACAATAGGGCGTGAGATCCCAATCATGTCACATTCTTGGAAAGCATCATTACCAATCAAATTACTCGGAACTTGGCCTGATAAAACCACTAAAGGAATAGAGTCCATGTAGGCGGTAGCAATACCGGTAATGGCGTTAGTAGCACCAGGACCAGAGGTTACCAGTACGACACCCACATCACCGGTGGCGCGGGCATAACCATCAGCCATATGCACAGCTGCTTGTTCATGTCTTACTAGGATATGCTCTACGCCAGAATCTTTGTGCAGCGCATCGTAGATGTCGAGTACTGAGCCACCTGGGTAGCCGAAAATGTGTTTTACGCCTTCATCGATTAACGAGCGCACTATCATGCTGGCGCCGGATAATTTTTCCATTGCTAAATCCTCTTAAGTTACCGTTATGGTAAACAGTATCTTGCTACAACGACGGTAATCGTTCTAAAAATAAGCCCGAACGGTAATTCGAACTCGCTTATCTACGCAGTAGAAAACCGCCTCAGATAATTTGACTAAATATGTATCTTGCTGATTTCCAAGATACCTTCATCATATTTATTTTTGAGCACGATACAAGTGTCTTGTTGAATTAAAGTAATTTAGATGAAAGTATTTCATGATTGTTTAAGATAAATGACAATTAGGCGTTTTAAATTGATTCAAAAGCGTGAAAACTGCAGAAACTTGAATTAAACCGAGTATATTACGCTTGCTTGTATTGTGTTGTTTTTCGGACAGGTATTTGCTGAGTTTAAGGCGACTTTATTAAAATGTTTAAATAGGAAATATATGGACCCATCTGTTGTCATGTTGATGTTATCGGCCGCACTATTTTGCGCGACCATGACGGGCACACCCGGTCCTAATAATGTGCTATTGGCTAACTCTGGTGCTAATTTTGGTGTTAAACAAACAGTGCCGCATATGATTGGGATCCGTGTAGGCCAAACAAGTTTACATGTGGCTATGTTATTGGGCTTAGGGTCTTTATTTGAGTCATGGCCGCTACTGCATCAGATGTTAAAATATGCATCCATTGGCTATTTGATCTATCTCGCGGTCAAAATAGCCACGCAACATGGACGCAATCAAGCCAGCGAAAGGGCTAAGCCGATAACCTTAGTTGAAGCGGCCTTTTTCCAATGGATAAACCCTAAAACATGGATGGCTTCAATTAGCTTATTAAGCGCATTTACTATTAGTGGTGATTTATATTGGACAACGGCAATTGGTGGGGTGCTGGTATTCAATATTGTAGGGCTACCAATGTCATTGCTTTGGGTACTGATAGGCTCTTCTATCAGTCAGAAGTTAAACACACCTATTCGTCAGCGAAATTTTAATTGGTTGATGGCGGCGATGTTACTAAGCACATTACCTATGGTGTTAGTTTGAATTTAAACGGCTCTTTATGAGCCGTTTTATTACAAGTTCAAGCCGCTAGATGATTAGTTTCTTGGCTGGGTACGTTGAAACAATAAACAACCCATTACCAGCATTACTGATAACAACATCATCGCCGAAAATGGCACTGCGGTGCCAGTATAAAAGAAAGCCAATAAAGGGCCAGCTAATGAGCCAAAGCCAAATCTCAGAGTGCCAATTACAGCCGTTGCAGTACCGGTTTCTTGTTTAAATTTCATCAACACAATGGCATCGGCATTAACTGACATCACTCCTAAACAGCCCATTAATGGGATCAGCATGGCGACAGTAAAGTGGTAACTCAAGCCTAAAAGATTCACCAGCAACAAACCTGCGGCTGCTAAGGTGGCAAACACGGTTGCAGCAAACAGCATTCTGTTTGAGCCAAAACGCCCGACAATTCGAGAGTTTAAAATGTTCGCCAACATCAGAGCGCCGACATTAGTACTGAATAATATTGAAAATAAGGTTTTATCTAAATCAAAGACTTCCATATAAATGAAAGGCGAAGCTGTTAAATAACAGAAAAACGCAAAGGAAGTCAGTACTCCGCAACTAATATTGAGTTTCACACCTTGGCGGCTCAGCACGGTTTTATAGGCGTTTAAAAAAGACTTATTACTGCGGGCATCTTTTGCTTTGTCGCTGGGCATTTTTAATTTAAAAATAACCAACAAAAGCAAAAATATAGCATAACAACTTTGGCTTAAAAAGATTAACGGCCATTCACCCACTTCTAAAATTAAACTGCCTACACTGGGCGCAAGTAACGGCGCTAACATCATTATTAAGCTGACGTAAGACATTCCTTTGGCAGTATTGTCACCATAAACTTCCTTAATATAACCAGGTACCACAACCGTGGCAGCTGCGCCAATAAATGCTTGGGAAAAACGCAGCGCTAAAAATAACTCAATATTAGCGGTGATAGAAATAAAGAAACTGATTAAGGTAAACCCACTTAAGCCAAAAATGACCAAGGGCCTACGGCCAAAGCGATCAGCAAGCGGGCCAAAAGTGAGCATCCCTAGCGCGTAGCCCGCAAGGTAAATACTTAACGATTGCTGCACTGTGGTGACATGGGTTGAATAGCTGTCAGCAATGGCAGACATTGCTGGTAAATACATATCGATGGCTAATGGGGTGATGGCCACAATCGCAGCCAGCATCGGAATAAGCATGGCAAGGTTTGGGGAGTTCTGCGCCGAGGTCACAGAAGGAGAGTTAGAAGACATGCTGACAAAAACCTCATTGGATAGACATAAAATAGGATCACATCGAAGAATTTTATAGGAAAGAGAGTACGAAATTCTGGCAAAATTTTACCATGAAAAAGGTGATCAGCATCGAAAAATATCAGGAATTAAGTGTATTTTAATCTTTACTAAATCAGCCTGTTGAGGCTTAACATTAAAGTAACATTGTTGTCGTTTTAGTGTCATCGAACTTGAGTAGCTTAGCGCCCAACTTTGCAACAATTACTTAATAGAGACTAAAGCATGAAAACGAAAATTTTTCCGTTAACCACACTTTTGCCGTTAACCACAGTAATGTCAATGATGCTGCTAGCAGGCTGTAATGGTGATGATGGTCTTAATGGCGTTCAAGGTGTTGATGGTACGAATGGTTTAAGCTCGTTAATCTCAATCACTGAATTAACTGCCGGTAATAGCCAGTGTCCATTTGGTGGTCAACAGATCGAAACGGGGATTGATGTAAACATAAATGGTGTTTTAGACACAGATGAAGTGCTTACTGGCCAAACTCAAATACTATGTGCTGAAGCTCAAGGTCAATTGCAGTTAGGACTAATCGGTCGTTATGAGTCAGGAACTTTTGGCCAAAGCGCAGCAGAAATTGTTGACTTTCATCAGGCTAGCAACAGCGTATATGTAGTTAATGCACAAAGTGGCATGTTAGATGTCCTAGACTTATCTTCGTTAGCAAGGGTTAGTTCCGATGACATAACTGCGATTACTTTAAACAACCTTACTAAAACCTTAAGTGTAAACGTTGCTGAAGATGCTGAAATTAATGATTTAGGCAGCGTCAACAGTGTCAGTATTTATGGCGACTTATTAGCCGCTGCAGTTGAAAGAGCTGATAGTGCCGGCAATGCGACCCAAGGCAATGGTATCGTTGCATTTTATCAATTATCAGCCACTGCAGAGCCTGAATTTATTAAGGCCGTAGAAGTAGGGGCATTACCGGATAATGTGGTTTTTACCCATGATGGTGCCAAACTGGTTATAGCAAATGAAGGTGAGCCAAACTCTGATTATAGCGTTGATCCAGAAGGTACTATTGCGTTGATAGAGATTACCGATGGTCTGCCAGCAGATACTGCTACTTTGATTGATTTTAATGAATTTAATCTAGGTGAAGCTCGCCATAATGAGCTTAGTAATATGATTAAGATTAATGGACCAAACGCTTCAGTTTCACAGGATCTTGAGCCTGAGTATATTGCAGTGTCCAAAGATAATCAGTTTGCTTATGTCAGCTTACAAGAAAACAATGCTATCGCAGTGATTAACTTAGAGAATAATACCGTCGAAGCCATTAATGCTTTAGGCCTTAAAGATTACGGTAAAGCAGGTAATGAGCTTGATGCCAGCGACAAAGATGATGCCATTAATATCGTTAATTATGCTGGTGTCTATGGGATGTATCAGCCTGACACTATCGCCAGTTATCAATGGCATGGACAAGACTTTATTGTCACAGCCAATGAAGGTGATGCTCGTGATTATGATGGTTTTTCTGAAGAAGCCCGCGCCGATGATTTGATTTTAGACTCAAGCCACCCGCAAATATTAGCCGCCCAAGATAAAACTCAATTAGGCCGAATAAAGGTTACCACTAGCATGGGTGATGATGATAATGACGGCGATTTTGATAAAATTGTATCTTATGGTGGCCGCTCATTTTCTATCTGGAGTCATGCTGGTCAATTAGTCTTTGATAGTGGTAATGACTTTGAGAGGATTACCGCAGCAGTGCTAGGTGAAAACTTCAACAATCATAATGAAGAAAGCAAAGGCGATAGTCGCAGTGATGATAAAGGTCCTGAGCCTGAAGCGCTAGCGATAGGTAGAATCGGTGATAAAAATTATGCTTTCATCGGCTTAGAGCGTACATCTGGGATAATGATTTACGATATTACTAATCCTTTTGACGTCAGTTTTATTGACTATGTGGTGAACCGTGATTTTGATATCGACTTTGAAATAGACGGCGAAACCATGAGTGGGCAACCTGAGCTTGTGGGTGATTTAGGCCCAGAAGGGATGAAATTTATTCTAGCTGAGGATAGCCCTACAGGTTTGCCATTATTAATTATTGGCAATGAAGTAAGCGGCAGCACCAGTGTTTATCAAATAAGTTTTAATTAGCACAAAATAAGCTAAATCCATCGTTACACTCGAGCAGCAATCTTGACCCAGAACACTTACTCCAAAGACCAATATCAATTGATATTGGTCTTTTTGGTTTTTTGGTTCGTATGAGACAAGACATTATTGTTGTTTTTAATAGCAAAAAGGTGATTTTATTCTGATCTAGATCATGTATTCTGTCATTGTTTGATCAAGTTAACTATTTATCTAGGAGCACTCAATGGCATACGCAGACAGTCATACTTTTTTAATGGGTGAACATGTCATTTTAGAGCCGTTAACACTCGAGCATGTGCCAGCGCTAAGTCTTGCAGCTGCTGATGGCAACTTATGGGAGCTTTGGTATACCTCGGTTCCACATGCCAATGATATGAAAGCTTATGTTGAAAAAGCCATAGCCCAAGAACAACTTGGCGAAGCATTGGCTTTTGCCGTGCGGGACAAAACCTCAGGTGAGGTGATCGGTAGCACCCGTATCTGCCAATGGGATCAACCTAATCGTCGCTTAGAAATTGGCTACACTTGGTATGCAAAACGTGCCCAGCGCACCGGTGTTAACACCGAAACCAAATTGTTATTACTCGATTATGCGTTTTCAACCTTGGATGTCATGGCGGTGGAATTTCGCACCCATTGGCATAATCAAGCATCAAGGCAGGCAATTACGCGTCTTGGGGCTAAGCAAGATGGGGTGTTAAGAAACCATAAACTTTTGAAAGATGGCACAGTCAGAGACACAGTTGTTTACTCCATTATTGATTCAGAATGGCCAACGGTTAAGCAGCATTTAAAGCATCGTTTAGCTCATTACCAACAACAATTTAGCAATAGCATTGCGCACTCAGAAATTAATTACTAAGAAAGGATACAGTATGTTTAAAAAAGGATATCAGTTCGCCGCTGCGATCACGTTAGTTGCCACTAGCTTAAGCGTACAGGCGCAAGATAAAGCTGAAGCCGCATTTACTAATGAATTAGTCCAATGTGCCGCATATTATCAAATTAGCTCTAGCATGATTATGGGTATGAATGCGCCGCAGATGAAACCGGTTGGTGAAAGATTGAAAACATCAGCAGTTGAAGCTGAAAAATTAGCCGCGGGCTACTTAAGTGCCGAAAAGGCGGCTAAAGCGGTCACAGAAGCGAAAAACCAGCAGCTTGCCAGTTTACAAGGCCAAAGCGGCTTAGGTCCGTTAATGAATAAATACAAAGAAGTGTGTAAAAAAGCGGTGTTAGATCCTAAGGCGCGTCTCGATTACTGGGCAATGGTGACTATGTAATTTTAAGTTTGCGGCGCGCCAAGGTATTTTAAACCAAGGCGCGTTAGTTTTGTTAAAGTCTGAGCTAGTACATATAATGCAATTATCCCTCATGCAGTTAATTCTCATACCAAGCTCTAAGCCATAATCGATCGACTGAAATCGGTATTTAGTCATTTATTTTTGAGTCCATTTCCCTTTAGCTGTTTGGATAAAATGACTTTTTCTGGCTGCGGCAATGGCTTTTTGCGCGGCTCTTGCAGCGACATCTTCAGTGGATAATTTATTCTTTTTGGCAATTTTTTGATAATGTTGCTTTCGCTTACTATTTACCTCAGTTATTAATGTTTTTGCGTCGTTATCATTGACCACCAAACCAAGATAACCATTAGTTTGCTCACCAACTAATCCTTGGTCTTTAGCTTGTTGCAATGTCAACGCAGCTACATTTGAACTCAGTGTTAACCCTAGAAGTAACGTTAAAACTAAAGCCATGATTTTTGTGTTCATTATTGCTTCCTTATTGATTAAAACAGCTCATCATCTTCTAAAAGAATATCGAGCTCTTTATCGATTTTTATAATGATTTCATGCTCAATTTTTACATTAAGATTAATGACAATAGGCTTATCTGGTGGCTCAATTTTAACGGTTGGGGTACAGGCGCCTATCAGCAGTACTGATGCGGCAATAAGAAATATTCGGTAAATCGACTGAGTGTTCACAAAGGTGTCCTTTTACTTCACGGAACGTTCAATATCATTTTGCAGTTGGTTACCAATCTGCGTGCTTTTGTATAATTGAAATAGGTTCTCTTCATGAGAGTAGTTCAAATGAATAGGTCGTTCAATATCTTTGCTTTGTCCTTTTACTTGAACGGCTAATTGGGCATCGCCATTTTGTTGCATATCAAGTGTGCTTATTAGCTCGGAATACTGCAAGTGTTCTAATGCTTGCGCCACTATCTCTAAATGAGGTTGGCTTGCTTTCACTTGCTCAAGTGCTGGGTTATTAGAGACTTTGATTAAGCCGCCAGGGGCTCGGGCGGCTAAATGGCCTCCGGCAATATTAATTTTTCCATCAACTAAAGTCGCGGGTAAGACTCCGTCAAAGATCCCATCGGCATATACGCCTACTTGAGGCTGTGCTGCCAGTAAGGTTTGTAAACTAATGCCGTTAAGCATCAAATAGCCTTCTGACTTATCGTGTAATTTTAAAAAAAACTCAGGTATTAAAAACTCGCCATCCAGTAAATTGCCCCGTGCTGTTAAGTTGACGTCTGTATCACTTAAACCTGTGATTTCTTGTAACCAGTTTTTGGCAGGTATTTGCTCATTTTTACCTAATGAAATATCGGCTTTGAGATTGAGTTCATCTAAGTTTATGCCGACATAGGCGTTAGCAATGTTTAGCTCAGTTTGTTGACACAATAATCGACTTTGGCTGTAGGTTTTTGTTAATAATTGTGAGCTATGGGCTTGTTGCCAGTTAAATTGGCATTGGGCATTGATACTGCCATTATCAAAGAACATTTCGTTGTACTGCGCCTCAACATCAGAGAGTGACTGAGTAAATTTCATTTCAAATAAGGATACCCCTTGGCTTTCAACAAGGGCAAAACCAGCATCCAATTTATTATGGCCTGCAATGGATAAATCACTCGGCAGCATTTGAGTTTGCGCTAACACTCCAAGCAGAGGGGCTAAATCAGAGTCAGTGTGCCACTGACCGGCTAATGATAAAGGGTTATTATTTTTAGGTAGTTGCAGTAGGTGGTAGCTCGATAGTGCTAGCTCATCAAGTTGCCAAAGCTCTTTACCTGTGAGCAGCTGGCTGTGTAACTGCAGGTTTTGTTCAAGGGTTAAGCTGTCTAATCGCAGTAGTGGATAGCGGCGCAGTTTTGATTTAGTCGGGATCAATTTATCGATGCGGATATCGTTTAATTGCCAGATTAAATCACTGCTATTGCGCTGATTTAATAATGACGTAAGTAAGCTTGGTTGGCTTTTGATGTCATTAGTTGAATTGTTACTAGCTAGATTCTTAGGCTGGTTCATACTTGAAGGTAAGAGCTTTGAGGTTAATTCATCCACGGGTAACGTCGCTGGCATAAATAACTCAATTGCTTGTTTAGCATCAACAGCAAATTGGCCTAAATGTATTTCAAGCGATTCTTTGGCGTTAATCGTATCAGTTGCTGTGCTTAGATCTTGAAGATGAAACTTATCAAATCCGAATGAGAAGTCATTGAGCTTTATTTGGCTGCCGTCAATGGTTGAACTAAGCTCGCTAGCCCCTTGTTGTTGCCAGTTAAGTCCCTCAAAGGCGATAAGTTTGTTGGCAGATATTAAGCTTAAATCACTAAGCTGTAATTGAGCGTTTTGTTTGAGGCTAACTTTGGTTGTGGGGTGATTTTGACTTAGCTGATGCTCAACAGCTAATTGGCCTGTTAAGCTTGCGCCATCAATAATTAAAGTACTGTCGACATTATCTAAGTGACTTAAATCAATTGGTTTAACTTGGTTGATATCAACATTTATTGCGCTTTTTACTTGGTAGTTTTCATTAGCAATAGCGGCGCTGTTATCAGTAAAAATGAGCTGAGTAGTAAGCAGTGGATGGGCTATTTGTGCATTGAATGAAGCTAAATGTAAATCATAATGGCTATTTGAGTTTGGGCTATCGTTAGCCAGTGTGATATCCATGTAAGTCGGTGAGTTAAACGCCAAAGACCAGTCAATAGTGGCGTCACCCTTAGGTAATCCTGTATTTGTCTCGGGGCTAAGCTTAGCAACTTGAGTCAGTAATGACTGTATATTGTTCTCACTTTGGTTTTTTTCGAGATTTTGGCGATCTTCGACTTTTTGATTTACGTTGGCAACGCTATCTGCACGATTACCTTGAATATCATTTAAGTAACCGCTGAGTTTTATAAGCGCCTTTGGGCTGGTGGATTGCTGCCACGAAAACGGCGCTAAAGAAATTGATACCCGCTGATTAGCATTATGTGTATCTTGTGGCTGATAATTAACCTCGAGGCTGATGGGCATTTCAGGTTTAAAGCTAATAGTACTATTAACGTTATTGTCAGCAGTTGGCGCGATTTCAATATTGCTAATTTCGTGATGACTGCTGATTGACCCACTTGGTAAATCTAATCGTGTTTGCCCTAACCAGTTGCCATTAAATTGATAATTTGCCGCTGAAATAGGCGTTATTACAGGGGCTAAAGCTTGGGATAATAGTTGTAATCCCTGCTGTTCATCTGTATTCGTGGTGGCCGTTATTCTCTGAGTCACTGACTGTTCCAGCAATTGCAGGCTTTGGAGCACTTTATTGATATCGACATCGGAATTAAGCTGCCACTCACGTGGATTTAGGCTTAGCGCAATATCAATAAACTCTTGCTGCATAAGCAACAGCTTACCTGTCAGTATTGTTGAAGTTGAAGTAGCAAAAGATGTAGCAGCGCTTTTTTTACGACTTGTTTGATTAACTGCTATGTTTTGATTTTGACCACTGGCAGCAAGGCTTAAATTATGCGCCTCGATTAACGGCTGAGTTAAGTCTTTATCATCAGCCCAGTAAATATTTATCTTAGCCAGCTCAATGAACGGCAAATGATTGATACTCAGGCCGACATCAGCGTCAGTTGTTGCTTGGTTATCTTTACCCACAAAACGGCGCTTAAGAAATGAATAACCTAAGTTAACATCAATTCTTTCTACTGTAACAGCCTCAAAATCTTGTATTGTCAGAGCCATGTTTTTTAATGCGCCATAGCCATCGACTAATCTTAGCTCGGCATTGTGTAAGCTAATTACACTATCTTCATACTCAAGGGAGATAAATTTAAAATTGAGTTTATTAACAGTATCAAAGCTAACCGCGAGATCTTTAACCTGAATATCATAAGCCGAGGTGAGGGTGTTAAGTACTTTTAAGGCGATAGGGCGAAAATTTTGTTGCAGCACAAGCAAGCCTAATGCAATGGTAAAAAAGCATAGGATAAAGAATCGTTTAACAGTAAAAAGGCGAACTGTCATTTGGGCTGAGTAGTCTTTTAAGATATTGATTGTAAGCTAGTTTATCACAGCAGTTTACTCGCTGATATCACCCTGTTAACAACAGCAGGTTAAGCTGTGCTATTAACAGGGAAATAACTGATGCAAATTATGCTTATCGCCAGCGAATGTGGGTTGTGAGGGTATGACTTTCACCTGCTTGCAAGTGAACTTCATCTTCTAATACGTTAGCCGCTTCAAGGCAAACCATAGTGAGATAGTCATTATCATTAAAGCGAGATAAACGCTGGGACTTATCAATCCACGGATTCCATAACACCGCAGACTGGCTGTTTTCACGGCTGACTTCAATATCACCAGCTGCAGTATGCAGTACCTGGGTTTGTGCTAAACCTGTATAAACTCGGTCAGTTTCACGGTCAAATAACACGTCGTCAGACTCTTGGGCAAAAGGGCCTTTGGCAAATTCTATGTATTTGGAATCTTTAAAGCCTGAGGCTTTAAGTTGATGAATATCTTCAATAGGAAAATAACTGTGCAATGCTTGGGTAAAGTTAATTGGGTAATCAGCATTGTTTTTATTCACTATGCTGACAGTTAACGTTTCAGACAGTGAAAATAATACACTTACCTCAGTATCATGTGGCCAATACTGTTGCTGCTCGGCTGAAACTTTCAAGGTAAACACTAAATCAACAATTTGATTGCGCATTTTAACGGATGCTAAAGACCATAAACTGGTGCGGGCAAAACCATGCTGCGGGAAACCTTCAATGTCACTGGCACCAAACCATGGCCAACATATTGGAATGCCGCCGCGAATACCGTTACCCGGCTGATAATCATCAGCATCAGAGACCCATAACAAAGGCGCTTTATCTTTGGGCTGGAAAAAATCTATTTGAGCCCCTTGATGAAATATACGTGCCTGACAAAGTGGGGTATTAACTTCGACAAATTCCAAACCGTTTGGGTGTTTTTTAGTGGTAACCGAACCCATAATGCGTGTTCCTTGTTGTAGATATCGTTAGAGAAATAACTAAGCTCTAGCTTACAAAGTTTTGCGACATAACTTAAGCTATTTGGGCTTTGATTTTATGGTTTTAGTGTTCGGCAAAAGCGATAAGCAATAATGCTAATGTTGCCGAGATTAAGTATTAAGTGATGCGCTTTAATATAATCATTTAATTTAGCTGCGGCTGAAATGTAATAAGCGATTATTGGCCGGCATTGAGGTGTCGGCTTGTAAGCTTAGGCCTTGATCGCTTGCAAGTGATGTTATCCACTCTATATCTCTAATACCGCTTTGAGGGTTATTTTGCTTAAGCCACATATCAAATTGCGCATTACTGTCGCTACTAAATTGACCTTGATAATTAAACGGCCCATAAATTGCGACATTAGCATGTAAATTAAGATATTGCCCTAAGCCTTCAAAAAAGGCGACTACCATAGATTCGCTCATAATGTGAAGAGTATTGGCGCTAAATAAACCATCAATGTTTGTCGCAATTTGTGCACTTGGCCAAGCCTTGGTGACATCAAGTTCGATTGCGGCTAGTAGGTTTTCAGGGCCTTCAATGTGGATGCGGCTATTAAGCTGGGCTAAGTAATCACTTTGATCGCTAGCTTGCCAGATTAAGTGAGGTAAATGTTTAGCAAAATAAACACAATGCTGACCAGTACCACTGCCGATTTCTAATACTTGTGTTGAACTTGAAAAAACCGACTTTAACTCAGTTAAAATCGGTTTTTTATTATTTTCACAAGCTTGGGAAAACGGCAGTTGAGAGAGTTCGCTTAAGATAGGTCGACCTTTTCCATTTCTAATTGCTGCAATGCGATAACTGCTTGGGTGCGGTTTCTCACTCCGAGTTTACGAAATATTGCTGTGGCATGGGCCTTAATTGTTGCTTCAGATACACCAAAGTCATAGGCGATTTGCTTATTGAGTAAGCCTTCTGCAAACATTTGCAATACCCGATATTGCTGCGGGGTTAAGTCTGAAAGCTTACTGGCCATTTGGCTTGAAGGATCATCAGAAACGGGGAGTACTTCAGTTCCTTTAGGCAGCCAAATATCTCCTTGAAGAACGCCATCAAGGGCTTCTTTAAGGGTATCCATAGATGCCGACTTAGGAATAAAGCCTGAGCTACCGTAATGAATAGCACGACTGATGGTTTGGATATCTTCGTGAGCTGAAATCACCACCACAGGAATGTCAGGGTAATGGCCACGTAAATGTATTAGCGTAGAGTACCCATGGGATCCCGGCATTTGAAGATCAAGTAAAATGAGGTCAAGCTCACTGGCTTTATCATCAAGTATATGTTGCAGCGCTTCAGCACTGTCTGCTTCAAACCAATTGGTACCTTGAAAGGCATTACTTAACGCTTGTCTTAATGCATTTCGAAATAATGGATGGTCATCGGCAATAATTATATTTAAGTTATGTAGCTTCATGGCTTTTTAATAGTCTTGTTTGCACGTGAAGAAGATTTAATGTAACAGATAAGTAAGATAAAATTCTAGGGTTTATCAAATACAAAGCGGCAAACGAACAATTTAACTCATTATTTTAGACTTTTGTCTAATAAGCTTATGGGTTAAAGGCATGATTGTACGTAAAAACAGAAAGTAACGGAGCGAAAGAGTCATTCCGTTACTTAAACCTGCTTTTTGATAAGCAACTCGCCATTGAATAGGGTCAATCACGATTTATGATGGGCAGTTTTTTATAGCAATTTGAGTTTATGGCCACACTTGAGTTGGAGCGCGCTGCTCATCAACGGCGACGAATGTAAATACCCCGCGTATGGCATGCTCACGCTTGTCTTGATACATATCTTCAAGGAATATATTCACTTCAACTTTAATTGATGTGTTACCGACGTGGATAACGCGGGCAATTAACTCAGCTAAGCTACCTGCCGGTATCGCTTTTTTAAAATCAATGCGATCAGAACTAACAGTAACTAAAGACTTACGGCAAAAACGGGTGGCCGCAATAAAGGCGGTTTCATCCATCCACGCCAATGCATCGCCACCAAAAAGGGTGTTGTGATGGTTGGTATTGGAAGGGAAAATTGCTTTAATCACTCGCGACTCTGATTGTTCGATTCGCTTAGCGACATCTTCATGAAAACTAAGCTGTGATGTGATTTCTGTTTGACTAGTGGAGGGCATATAACGACCTAATATTATGCTTTTATGTGGCGGCTTCGCCAAGGTGGCGCGATTATACGTTTAAGCGGGAATAAAGGGTAGCTGTGCGAGGGAGTAGTAGCCTTAGATTAGCAAAGTTTAATTAATAATATGCACAAGTTTCATGAGCCTCTAACTTGTTTTAGGTTAAATCAACAAGGCCAATAACACAGGTCTTTAGTAGGCTAATACTTTAGCAATGTGGTACTAACCTGCGCTGCTGGTTTTTCTGAACTGCTTGGGGCAAATATCGTTACTATATATAAACGGTCAAATTCAGATTTCTCATTAATCTCAGTGCCGGGTTCGCCGCCCAGTAAATTCACCAGTTTAGGGGTGGTATTGCTGTGTCCAACCACTAATACCTTAGCGCCACTATTAAGCTGTAATTGGCTGGCAAATTCAGCTAACTCTCTGGGATTATAGTAACTGATTTTGAGGTATTGTGAGTTAGCTGTTGGCAGCGCTGTTTGCTCTGTGCGCTGGTATTGAGTGCTATAAACGGCATCAAGCTTAATTGCTGATAAGGTATTCGCTAAAGCAAGGGCGCGATTTTTACCTTGTTCTGTTAATTGTGGATCTTCACCAGTTTGTTTTTCACCATGGCGAACCAAAAAAATGGTGCTGGTTTTATGGGACGTTGATGCGCTAGCGTTAGACATAGCAGGAGTATTATGGCTATTTACCGCGGCGTTTTTTTCATTGGCTGTGGCGAGAATTGGCGAACTTAATCCAATGAAAATTATCGATATGATGCTTAACTGAAATATAATTTTTACTGAAGGGTAGCTCATCATTTTATTATCGCTTTTCGGGGGGAGTTGTTGATTAAGTAATTAACGAGAGTCGCTTAATATTAGTCACTTAACCTTAGTCAAGTAACATGAGTCACCTTACATTAGTCAAATAACATGAGTCACTTTACCTTAGTAAAGTAACATGAGTCACTTAACTTTAGTAAAGTAACATGAGTCACTTAACTTTAGTAAAGTAACATGAGGCACTTAACCTTAGTAAAGTAACATGAGTCACTTAACTTTAGTCACTTAACTTTAGTCACTTAACATTAGACTAGGACAGCAATTAACGAGACTATTATTACTGTCTTAGCCTAGATAAATAACTCAAGTGGCTAGCGATGGCTGACTTTAAA
The DNA here is from genome assembly GCF_002874355.2 of Shewanella sp. 10N.286.48.B5. Lineage (NCBI taxonomy): Bacteria > Pseudomonadati > Pseudomonadota > Gammaproteobacteria > Alteromonadales > Shewanellaceae > Shewanella > Shewanella sp. 10N.286.48.B5. Next base: position 1,971,630 of record NZ_MCVG02000001.1, on the reverse strand, counting down.
GAACAGTAGAATGTCCAATAATTTATCCGATGGAAAAATCTAGTTGCAGGGTGGTTTCTGCTTCAACGGGTTTGCCATCAACAAATTTTGGCGCATAACGCCATTTCTTAAGTGCTTTTAATGCTTCTATTTCAAAGGATTTCCCACCCTTGGATTTTATCACTTTAGGATTGGTGACAAAGCCATTTTTATCAATCGTTAATGACAATTGAACTAAGCCTTCTTTTCGTTGAATCAGCTTTGATCTGGGATAATTAGGGTTAGATCTAAATAGTGGTGTTTGCTCTTGATTAGCTTCCCATGGCGTCATATTTCCAATGGCTACGCAATGCTCGGTAGCCTTGGTTGGCTCATCTTGCAAGCTGTAAATTTCAACTAATTTAGCGTGAGCACTTAACTCGAAGGGATGGTCATAATCGAGCACGCTGTACTCTTTAATGGCTTGTAAAAGTTTAGTTTCAGCTTCAGAGTATTGTTTTTCCCAAAGTAATACTGAGCCGAGCAGATAGGTAGCATCGACTCTATCTGCAGAATTAGCCGGTAAATGCTGCACGTATATCGTTTCAGCATCAATTAGAAATTGCTTAACTCTTGAAGTATAAAACTCAGTATTCACCAAGCGTTTAAATGCCAGCATCAAGGTTTTAGCATGTAATAGTGGATTGCCAGAGTCTTCACTAATATTTATTGCTTCATTGAGTAAAGATCTTGCTTGTTTGTTATTTGTAGTGGCATCGGCCAGTAAGGTGAGTGGATCAATTAATTCTATATCGTCAATGGCGTCACCATTGGTACGATAAATATCTAAGGCCAATTGGTAAAAAGTCATTGCTTGTGATTTTTGCGCGTTTTTAGTTAACGCAGTAGCTAAATTTAAGGCTAAATTAGCGCTATTAATATTATCCTCGCCAAATTTGAGCTTACCTAAATCAAACGCTAACCGGGCATATTGTAGTTCTAACACCGCATCATTATTTTCTAATGCTAAATTATAATCTTTAAATGCAGTATTAAAATCGCTGTTAGCAGCCAAAGATGTCACAGGCAAAAGTAAGCTACTAACAAGTACAGCTATGGTTTTAAGAGATGATGATGATTTCATGTAAATCCTTTTAAATAATCAATATTTTGTGCTTGATATTTTCCTTTAAGCTGGCGGTTTTTTTTACCTGAGTCAAACTTGCAAGCTGTTAGCGGCAAAAACATTGAGCTCATGGGGCAATAATTGTTTAAGGCTGTGGCGGCAAATCTATTTATAGGTAACAGGTTTTTATCGGCAATTTATGTTGCTATTCCCGCTATCTCTACAATACTTAAAGCTTAAAGCATCATATTTTTGTTTTAAAAAGGCAAGGTTGGTTGTTCCAATGAACGATTCAAGGATGAAGTATGTCACCATTTGCAGGCTTGTTAAGAGAGCTCACCGCATCAAATGAATCATTATGCATTTGGCGTAAAGTGGTATTTGACCGGATATTTACCACGTTAGCCTTCCTTTGTATTCCCGTTTACTTTACTAGTGTTTATTTGTGTATTGTTCAAGGCTTATGGCCGATGGCGATCTTTAATACAGTGGTTTATGCCACCTTATTGCTGATTATTTATAAAAACAACTTAGCAAATAGACTGCGATTCATCATTGGTTGCTTACTTGCCTATATGATTGGAACAGGCTTCTTACTGGCGATAGGCCCAAGTGGTGCCGGTTTTTTCTGGTTATTTCTTTTTCCTCCATTAACAGGGGTGTTATTAGGTCGTAATGCCAGTTATTGGGCGCAAATACTCAATGCCATGTCGTTAGTTATTGTTGGTATTTGCGGTCATTATAATTGGTTGCCTTGGCCGAGTATTGAAGGCTACAACAGTATTATTTGGGCGGTTGTATGCATTAATTTTGTGGCAGCTAATGCCATTCTTACGCTTTCTATCAGTTATTTATTAGAAAAATTATTCAGTTCGTTACAGTCAACATTAACTTCAAGAAGAGCAACTGTGATTGGTTTAGCCAAATTGGCAGAATATCGCGACAATGAAACAGGCGCTCATTTATTACGTATGCAGCACTATGCCGCGTTATTGGCAAGCCAAAGAGGGTTAGACAAAGATGCGCCTAATGAGTTAACTGGCTCATTTGTAGAAGAAATAACTCTGTCAGCTGTATTACATGATATTGGTAAAGTGGGGATTGCCGATGCTATTTTATTAAAACCGGGTCGACTAACCCCTGAAGAGTTTGAAAATATTAAAGCTCACCCAGTGATTGGCGCAGAAGTGTTAGATTCTCTAATTGAATTTGCGCCTCAATGCAGTTTTATAAAAATGGGCCGTGATATTGCTGGTGGGCATCATGAAAAGTGGGATGGCAGTGGTTACCCTAAAGGGCTAAAAGGTCTCGAGATCCCATTGTCTGCAAGAATAGTCGCGCTAGTGGATGTGTACGATGCGCTGACTTCACCACGGTGTTACAAAAAGCCCTTTAGTCATTATGAAGCGGTAAGAGTGATAGTTGCAGGAAAGGGCAAACATTTTGATCCAAGGTTGGTTGAGAGCTTTATGAGCGTACATGAACAATTTCAGCAATTATCATTAAGCTCATTAGATGACGATCCCGCTTATACCAATGTTCCTTGTTTACAAGCAGTGGAGCCGTCGGCACAAAAAGTGAGTTAACGTCAGTACAAGTTAAAGCGATAAAAAAGCCAGTTAGGTTACCCTAACTGGCTTTTTTATAAGTTAATACTTGAGCCGTTATTTGGCTAAAAGTGCTTTACGTTCTTTAGAGGCTTGGGCTAAATCACGTAATAATTTTTCTGAGTCTTCCCAATGCAGGCAAGCATCAGTGATACTTTGACCGTATGTTAATGGCTGGCCTTCAACGACTTTCTGGTTGCCTTCAATCATAAAGCTTTCTGCCATAATCCCTGCAACCGCAGTGCTGCCAGCGCGCATTTGCGCCATGATGCTATCAGCAACTTTTAGCTGGTTTTTATGTTTTTTCTCACTATTACCATGGCTAAAATCAACCACCATACGTTGGGTTACGCCAACGGTTTCGAGCTGGGCGCGGACGATTTCAACATCTTCGGCTGAATAGTTCGGGGTTTTACCACCACGTAAAATGATATGGCCATACGGGTTACCGTGTGTACGATAAACTGCCATAGCACCATCTTTATCTGGTGAATAGAATATATGTGGTACTTGGGCGGCGCGAACAGCATCGACTGCAATATTAATGTTGCCGTCAGTACCGTTTTTAAAGCCAACAGGGCAAGATAAAGCCGACGCCATCTCACGGTGAATTTGGCTTTCAGTGGTGCGGGCACCAATAGCGCCCCAGGTAATTAAATCGGCAATATATTGACCATTGACCATATCTAAAAACTCAGTGGCAATAGGCAGTTTTAATTCAGTGATTTGCTGAAGTAAATGACGCGCCATACGTAAGCCTTTGTTTGGGCTAAAACTACCATCAAGATCAGGGTCTGAGATTAATCCTTTCCAGCCAACAATAGTACGCGGCTTTTCAAAATAAACCCGCATCACAATGCATAAGTCGTCTTTTAACTCATGGTGAAGTTTGGCTAACCGCTGGGCGTAATCTAAAGCGGCTTCGGTGTCATGTATTGAACAAGGACCAATGATGACCAATAAACGTTGATCTTCGCCAGCAATAATGGCTTCAACTTCATGACGTTGCTCAACTAAATAATCGGCAGCATCTTGCGTCAGTGGGTATTCAGATGCGAGTTGCGCAGGAGAAATAACCTTACATAAAAGGGATGTACGTAGTTCGTCTGTTTTAATAGTCATTCACTTTACCGAGCATGTTTGCGATGAATTAACATCATATTGCTCGAGATTATAACTAATTAGCAGGCGTTAGACACGGACAAATCATGCAGGTTTTTGAACTGATATCATTTTATTCACATAAGTTAGCCGAAAATGTTATGAATTTCACATTTTCGGCTTAACAGTTAAATAACCACAGCGACATTAAAATTAAAACATGTGACGCTTCAGCCCGGTAATATCGAGGATTTTAGCTGAAATCTCTTCTACAGAATGAGATGTGGTATTAACAAACGGGATCCGTTCTTTTTTATACATCATTTCTACTTCTTTCACTTCAATCCGGCATTGTCTTAGTGATGAATAGCGGCTGTTTTCCATGCGGCCTTGGCGAATTTCATGTAAACGTTGGGGATCAATGGTTAAGCCAAATAATTTGGACTTATTACGTTTTAACGCTTCAGGTAACTTGAGATTATCCATGTCATCTTCAACAAAAGGGTAGTTTGCTGCTTTAATGCCAAATTGCATAGAAAGATACAAACTCGATGGCGTTTTACCGCAACGAGAAACACCTAGCAAAATAATGTCAGCTTTATCCATATGTTTCATGGTTTGACCGTCATCATTATCTAAAGTGAAATTAATCGCATCAATACGATTATCATAAGATTCGTTAGTCGTGCTTTTACCGTGAGTTCGGTTGATCACCGGCGCAGCTTTTATACCCAGTTGTTGTTCTAATGGCGAAACAAAGGTGTTCAAAAAATCATAATCTAAACCTTCACTGGAGAAAATAATATCGCGAATGTCGGAATTTACGATGGAATGGAACACAACGGGTCTTAAGCTTGTTGTAATAAAACTATCATTGATTTGTTGTTTTACCTTTTCAGCTTTAGCAATGCTGTCAATAAATGGAATTGTAAGTGCTTCAAAATCAACTGGAAATTGGGATAGGACAGCATGGCCAAATACTTCTGCTGTGATCGCGGTCCCATCTGAGATATAGAATACTTTTGGTGTCATTTCAGCCTCTTGTAGTAATAAAATTACAAATAAAATTATACATTTACGGTTGTTGAGGGGGAGTGTAGAATGCCTCTGCCCTCGTGTGAAGGGGCCATTGAAATAAACTTGTGGAGAGATAACTGTGCAGCAATACATACTCTGGTATCAAGAATTAGGCATGGGTGATGTAAACAAGGTTGGCGGCAAGAACGCGTCACTTGGTGAAATGATCAGTAACCTGGCTAATGCCGGTGTTCAAGTACCTGGCGGATTTGCGACTACATCTCATGCATTTAATGAGTTTCTAGAGCAAAGTGGTGTTAACCAGAAAATTTTCGACATCTTGGCAACCCTTGATGTTGATGATGTAAACGAACTTGCAAAAGTTGGTGCGCAGATCAGACAATGGGTTATCGACACCCCATTTCAACCAGAACTAGAAGATGCGATTCGTGAAGCTTACGAGCAACTTTCTAGCGAGACTCAAGAAGCTTCATTTGCAGTGCGTTCATCAGCAACAGCTGAAGATATGCCAGATGCTTCGTTTGCGGGTCAACAAGAAACTTTCCTAAACGTTAAAGGCTTTGAAGCTGTACTGCTTGCGATTAAGCATGTTTACGCATCGCTATTTAACGACCGCGCAATTTCCTATCGTGTTCACCAAGGTTACGAGCATCAAGGTGTGGCATTATCTGCTGGCGTACAACGCATGGTACGTTCAGATAAAGCGTCTTCTGGTGTGATGTTTACCATGGACACTGAATCAGGTAACAACGACGTTGTCTTTATCACTTCATCATTTGGTTTAGGTGAAATGGTAGTACAAGGCGCTGTTAACCCTGATGAATTCTATGTTCACAAACCAATTTTAGCGCAAGGGCATAAAGCCGTTGTGCGCCGTAATATCGGTAGCAAGATGATTCAGATGGTTTACTCTGATGATGCTTCTCACGGCAAGCAAGTTAAAATCGAAGATGTTGCAGCAGCTGAACGCGGCACTTTCTCTATTAATGATGAAGAAGTGATGGAGCTTGCAAAGCAAGCGGTGATCATTGAACAACATTATGGCCGTGCAATGGATATCGAATGGGCAAAAGATGGCAACGACGGTAAGTTATATATCGTTCAAGCTCGTCCTGAAACTGTTCGTAGCCGTGAAGACGTGCAATTAATTGAACGCTACCACTTAAAATCCAAAGGTGCTGTTGTTTCAGAAGGACGCGCGATTGGTCATAAAATCGGTACTGGTGTAGCTAAAGTGCTAGCCTCTATCGAAGACATGGATCAAATCGAGCCAGGTGATGTACTCGTTACTGACATGACTGATCCAGATTGGGAACCTATCATGAAGCGCGCTAGCGCAATTGTCACTAACCGTGGTGGCCGAACTTGTCACGCAGCAATTATTGCGCGTGAGCTTGGGGTTCCTGCAGTTGTTGGTTGTGGTGATGTTACTGACCGCATCAAAAATGGCCAAGTAGTGACTGTATCTTGTTCTGAAGGCGATACCGGTTTCATCTACGATGGTAAGCAAGAGTTTGAAGTTATTACTAACCGTGTTGATACCTTGCCTGAACTACCAATGAAAATCATGATGAACGTCGGTAACCCTGATCGTGCATTTGATTTCGCCCGTTTACCTAATGAAGGTGTGGGACTTGCGCGTCTTGAGTTTATTATCAATCGCATGATTGGTATTCACCCTAAAGCGCTGCTTGAATTTAATTCACAACCTGCTGAGCTGCAGCAAGAAATCAATGAAATGATTGCAGGTTACGAATCACCAGTTGAGTACTATATCGCTCGTCTAGTGGAAGGTATCGCAACCATCGGTAGTGCGTTCTATCCTAAGAAAGTTATCGTACGTATGTCAGACTTTAAGTCTAACGAATACGCTAACCTTGTTGGTGGTGACCGTTACGAGCCTGAAGAAGAAAACCCAATGTTGGGCTTCCGTGGTGCTAGTCGTTATATCTCTGAATCGTTCCGTGACTGTTTTGCTCTAGAATGTGAAGCAATTAAACGTGTGCGTAATGATATGGGCCTTAAGAACGTTGAGATTATGATCCCATTCGTTCGTACCGTTGATGAAGCCGCGCAAGTTATCGAATTATTAAAAGAGCAAGGTTTAGAGCGTGGTAAAGATGGTTTACGCGTCATCATGATGTGTGAGTTACCGTCTAATGCATTATTAGCTGACCAATTCCTTGAGCATTTCGATGGTTTCTCTATCGGTTCTAACGATTTAACTCAATTAACTTTGGGTCTAGATCGCGATTCTGGCATTATCAGTCACTTATTCGATGAACGAAATGATGCTGTTAAAGCATTGCTTTCATTAGCGATTAAAGCGGCTAAAGCCAAAGGTGCTTATGTTGGTATTTGTGGCCAAGGCCCATCTGATCATGCAGATTTTGCACAATGGCTAGTAGAGCAAGGTATTGATACTGTGTCACTTAACCCTGATACAGTCATCGACACTTGGTTATATTTAGCAGAAGAACATGCTTAATATGCTTGAAAAGTTAGTTTTTAGTTAACTAATTTATCAACATGAACAAAAGCCGCTTTTAGCGGCTTTTTTTTTGTTTATAATGGCTTTAAATTACTATAAACAGAAATTGACTATGTTACCGCTGCTATCACATCAACAGACGTTAGAACCAATTTACTTAAGCTTTCTTGATGCGCTTGAAGCATCTTCGTTTTCTGGCGAAATTGATAAACGTTATAGTGCGCGTTTAATTCAAGCGACCGACAATTCTGTTTACCAGTTTTTACCTCAAGCAGTGATTTACCCTTTATCCCAAGCGGATGTTGAGCTGGTGATGACATTAGCTGCTGACCCTCAATATAAACAAGTGACTTTTAGTGCCCGTGGCGGCGGTACTGGCACTAACGGACAATCACTGACCCATGGCTTAATACTTGATGTCTCAAGGCACATGAATCAAGTACTGGAAGTCAATGCAGAAGAAGGCTGGGTACGAGTACAAGCTGGTGTGGTAAAAGATGCACTTAATGATGCCCTTAGGCCACATGGGTTCTTTTTCAGTCCAGATTTATCAACCTCTAATCGTGCAACGGTTGGCGGCATGGTCAGCACTGATGCATCGGGTGCGGGTTCACTGGTTTACGGTAAAACATCTGATCATGTCCTTGGCCTTACCAGCGTATTGGTTGATGGTAGTGTGCTTTCAAGCACACCAATAGCGGCAGATGAGGCGTTAAATCAGTCAGAGTCCCAATCCGTAAACACCAATAGCTTTGCTGCCAATATTATTAGCACGATTGCCAAGCGTTGCCGCGACAAGCGTGAGCTTATTCTAAAACAGTTTCCGCCATTAAATCGTTTTTTAACCGGATACGATCTAAAACATGTATGGAATGATGATTTAAGCCAATTTGATTTATCACGCATACTTGCAGGCTCTGAAGGTACACTGGCGGTATTAACAGAGGCCAAATTAAATATCACCCCATTGCCACATACGCGGATGATGGTAAATATTAAATATGACTCGTTTGAATCAGCATTGCGTCATGCACCATCATTGGTTGAAGCCAATGCCACCGTGGTCGAAACCATAGACTCAAAAGTGCTGAATTTGGCCCGTGAAGATATTATTTGGCACTCAGTGTCTCACCTCATTGAATCAGTACCCAATAAAACCATTGAAGGCCTCAATATGGTTGAATTCGCTGGGGATGAGGCTGATATTAGGCAAGGCATTGCTGCCCTTGAAAAAACACTGGCGGCACAATTGGCTAGCGAACAAGCTGGGGTTGTGGGTTATCAAATTACTGAAGATAAGCCCAGTATTAATAAAATTTACGCCATGCGTAAAAAAGCCGTAGGCTTGCTAGGCGCAACTAAAGGCCGCAGAAAACCACTGCCATTTGCCGAAGATACTGCCGTACCGCCAGAAAATTTAGCTGACTTTATCATGGAGTTTAGGGACTTATTAGATGGCCATAAATTGCAATATGGCATGTTTGGTCACGTTGATGCAGGAGTGCTGCATGTGCGTCCCGCGCTTGATATGTGCGATGAAGCGGATGAAAAGCTGCTAAAAGTGTTATCCGATCAAGTTGCTGAACTCACGCTTAAATATGGCGGTTTGATGTGGGGCGAACATGGTAAAGGGGTGCGTGGTGAATATGGACCAGCCGTATTTGGTGATGAACTATATGGCGAACTTGAAGAGGTTAAAGGCTTATTTGACCCTGACAATCGATTAAATCCGGGCAAACTAGTCGCGCCTAAAGGCAGTGGCCCAATGATGTTTAATGTTGATAGCGTTAAGCGCGGCACCTTTGATAGACAAATTCCGATTCAAGTCCGTGATGCATTTCCTGATGTAATGAATTGTAATGGTAATGGCTTATGTTTTAACTACAGTAGCTATTCGTTCATGTGTCCGTCATTTAAAGTTACCGGCGATCGGATCCATTCACCTAAAGGCCGAAGTGGCTTGATGCGGGAATGGTTAAGGCTGCTGGAGGCAGAGGGCGTTGATGTAGAGGCACTGGCTCAATCTAAACCTTTAAGCTTTATGCAGCGAGCGCAAAACAGCTTTCACATTGGCCGAGATTATGATTATTCACATGAAGTCATGGACTCGTTAAAAGGCTGTTTAGCCTGTAAAGCCTGTTCAGGGCAGTGCCCTGTTAAAGTGGATGTGCCTAAATTTCGCGCGCAATTTTTCAATATCTATTACAAACGATATATGCGCCCAGCAAAAGACTATTTAGTTGCAGGTATTGAAGACATGCTGCCGCTTATGGCTGCTATGCCAAAAGTAACCAATTTTGCCTCGCAAAATAAATTAAGTCAGTGGGTTATCAAAAAATCTATTGGTTATATAGATTCACCTGCATTATCAGTTCCCACATTAAAACAGCGTCTGGATGGCCATCCAAGCCGTGGTTATGATTTAGAGGCGCTGCAAAGTATTCCAACATCAGAGCGTGGCAATTATGTACTGGTGGTGCAAGATCCATTTAACAGTTTTTATGATGCTGAGCTGGTTTATCGTTTTATACAATTAATAGAAAAAATAGGTTTAAAGCCGGTGTTATTGCCGTTTAAACCCAATGGTAAACCATCACACATTAAAGGCTTTTTAGATAAATTTGCCGCGACTGCCAAATCAAGTGCAGACTTTTTAAATCAAGTTTATCAACTTGATATGCCGATGGTTGGCTTAGACCCTGCATTAGTGCTTTGTTATCGAGATGAATATCAAGAGGTGCTAGGGGCGCAGCGAGGCAATTTTGAAGTACTGTTAGCTAATGAGTGGTTAACCGATGCGATTCAACTCATGCCAGCGTTAGACAAAACCAGCGCGTCATTTAGTTGGTTTAGTCATTGTACAGAATCCACCGCAAAACCGGCTACGGCAAACGAATGGAAAGCGGTATTTAATCATTTTGGCGCTGAGTTTGAAATGATCAACGTGGGTTGCTGCGGTATGGCGGGCACCTATGGCCATGAACTGGATAATATGGGCCGCTCATCTAAGCTGTTTGCTATGTCTTGGCAGCCAACCTTAGACAGCATCGCTGAGAAAAGCCAAATATTGGTATCAGGCTATTCTTGCCGTAGCCAAGTGAAACGTTTTGCGGGCTTTAAGCCAAAACACCCAGTAGAAGCCTTACTTCAGTTACTGATTGCTGCCGATGAGCACGTTGCTAATGACTAAACATAAAAATGATGAACCATTGAGTATTGCCAGTCAATTAGGTGCAGAAGTTGATTTATGTAGCACTGAGCCATTGTTTTATATTGACCATCATGGGGATTGGTTCTATTTAGCCAGTCCTTTACCGACAAAATTTGCTAAGCTTTTTGCCAGTGTGCTTCATTGTATTGATAATGAATATTTTCTTATCACCCCGGTTGAAAAGGTTAAAGTCAGCGTAGATAACCATGCAATTTTTATCGTTGACTATGAGCCGCTAGCAAATAATGGACTAACCTTAATAAGTAGCATTGGCACTGAGCATCAGATTGTTGATATTAAGGCTGTGAAACTATTAGAAAACACCATTGAAGTGCCCATTGAGCGAGGCATCATCGCTTGTTTGGGGCGGGCTTGCTATTACCGTTATATAAATCAGTTTGTAATAGATTGACTAAAAAAGCGGTCTTATACGTACAAAGAGGGTGAGGTGCTAATTGGCCTGTGTAGCAAGCTGTTGTATAACAAAGCAGCTCCGCAAGGGTTTACTGACCTACACGTTAACAAGCTTAATAAGTATAAAGATAAATAATATCAGTACTTAAGCCTGTTGATGTTAGTCACATCCGTTAGTGATAGCACCAATGATTAGTAGCAATTACATTTTTAGGGCAACATTGATTAACTTGGTTAGTTCTTTTACGCACCAGCCACCAAGTATTTTATGTTGATGATTAACTTTTGCGCTTAACTAAGGATTGATGAGCCTGTAGGAGTGGTTATATGAAACGATACGAAAGCCTATATTATCAAATCTCGCATCTTAATCTTACGCTGCAAAACGAGCTAGATGAACGCTTAAAACGTTACCAACTTGACGTTAAGCTTTGGCCTGTGCTGTTTTCACTGTGGCAAGAAGAGGGCATTAGCCAAACTGAACTGTCTAAAGTGTGTGATGTGGCTAATTACACTATGACTAGGCTATTAGATCAACTGCAAGTACAGGGTTATATCACTCGCCATCAAGAGTCTGATAACCGCCGCGCCTTTCAGATTTTTTTAACTGATGCCGGTAAGGCCTTAGAGCAAGATCTTATTGGTGAAGCTGAGTGGGTTAATCAAAAATGCCTAAGTGGCTTATCCTATGAAGAGCAACAAACTTTCATGAGATTATTAAATAAAATCAATAAGCCAGATTAACATCATTGTTTGGGGCTTATTGATCGTTAGGCTAAAGCGCCAACCTATAGCTAAAGCTTCTAGCTCTTTCATATATCTACACATGTAAAAATAACCCGCTAGCCATTAATACAGCTTGCGGGTTATTTATTAGCCATTATTTTTAGCTTGTAACTTTGTCTGAGAGCTATAGCCTAGTAAGCACTAGGCCTCTAAATCCTCGTGTTTATGGACTAAATTAAAATCTGCTAACACCGCATACGCACAGGGAATAATAAACAGTACCAACAAGGTTGAGGTAAATATTCCAAACACAATTGATATTACAATGGGTTTTACAACCTGCGCTTGTAGCGAGGTTTCTAACAGTAATGGCCATAGTCCCGCAGCAGTGGTCAGTGAGGTGAGAAATACTGCTCTGAACCTGTCTCGAGACGCTTTAATTACCGCTTGCTGAATATCATCGCCAATATCTATGTGATGGCGGATATATTGCACCAACAAGATGGAGTCGTTAACCACAATACCCGCTAAAGATACAAAGCCAAGAATTGATGGCATTGATAGATTATGGCCTGTGAGTAAATGGCCCCAAAACACACCTATGAGTGCTAAAGGAATGGCTAACATCACCACAAAAGGTTCTAAATAGCTTCTAAATTGAAAACTTAAAATCGCAAATAATCCAAATAAACCGATAATAAAACCCTGTAAGAAAGAAGCGCCAGTCTTAGCGGTTTCTTTGGCTGCGCCTTCATAATCAACTTTTAGTCCCGGATACTTTTGGCGTAATTCATTAGCGTATTCATTTTGCACTTTGGCGACAATTTCGCTGCCATTGGCTTTGGCATTATCTATGTCAGCCATAATGGTTACAGTGCGCTGACTTTCAATGCGCTGAATACGTACATAAGATCGTTCAAAGTCTAATGTTGCTACTGCGCTTAATGGTATCTGATTACCGTTACTTAACATGATTGGGAAGTTAGCTAACGCTTGCAGATTACCTGCTTGCTGTTTATTCAACCTGACTTGTATTTCGATGTTTTCAGGGCCTGATTGCACATCATCTGCGGTTTGGCCAAAGTATGCCGCACGCAGTTGCGATGCTACCATCTCACCATCAACACCATAATTTTCAGCGCCATCTTTTAATTTTACCAGTACTTCTTCTTTGCCTGGGCGCATGTCATCTAAAATGCCATTAACCCCAGAAAACTGACTTAAGTAAGATTGCAAATCAACGGAGGCCAGTTTCAACGTGGCTAAATTATCATGCTGCAGTCTGACTTCAACATCACGGCCAGCAGGGCCCATACTCGGTTGTTTAAATACCAAGGAGATGGGCTCTGCAATATCACCACTGGCGCTGCGCCATGCTGAAATGAAGTTATCAATCAGGGTTTCGCGGGTTTCAGCTGATAACAAATCTAATCTTACCGTTGCCACATGTGGGCCTTGTTCGCCCGCATCCGCATTGACATTATATTGCTCGGTAACGTAGCGGATGAGATTCGACTGTTCGCCATTTTGTTGCGTTAATTTATCGCCAACGGTATTGGCTGCGGCAACCAAGTGACTAACGACAGTTTTGGTTTGCTCTAAAGTGGAACCTGGTGGCAAAATGATTCTTGCTTCAGCAATATCGCCATCGAGTTCAGGAAAGCCGACAAACTTTACCGCGCCACCTGCCACTAAGGCAAAAGACAGCATTAAACCGCCAAGTGTAAGCCCAAGGCTGGCATAGCGCCATTTCACCACAAAGGTAACGGCATTAACTAAGGTGTTGTTTTTGAAGTGTTCAAACTTTTCTAAAAAGACCCGTTTAAACTTTAACGGTGGTTTCTGCTGTTTATTAGATTTTAGCGAGTGACTTAAGTGATTCGGTAAAATCAAGAATGCTTCAATTAAGCTCACACTTAAGACCATGATTAATACCAGTGGCACCACCGACAATACCGCGCCCATTTGCCCGTCTAACCACAATAAACTGCCAAAAATAAACACTGTGGTTAAAAATGATGAAAATACGCCTGGGGCGACTTTATTTACCCCTTGGATCACCGCCTCATTGGTGGGTAAGCCTTTTTCAACATGGGCAGCAACGGATTCGGCAATAACAATGGCATCATCCATCATAATACCAATTGCCATTAGTAAGCCGACTAGGCTCATAATGTTGATTGACACGCCAAACATGCTCATTAAGAACAAGCCGCCCATAAAGGCTACAGGTAAGCCCGCTGAAACCCAAAACGAATAGCGTAACGAGAAAAATAACCACATCGAAAAGAACACTAAGATGATCCCTTGCCAACCATTTCGCAGCAGCATTGATAATCGGTCTTGCAGTAGTGAAGATAAATCGTTGGTTAAGGTTAGGGTCACGCCATCGGGGGCTATAAGCCGTTCTTGTGCGATAAACTCAGTGACTCTGGACTTAATTCTTAAGGCATCATCGGCTTTGTTTTTTTGCACTTTAAGCATGGCCGCGGGTTGGCCGTTAAAGATGGTATGTTCTTCCTCAAGCTCAAATAAGTCGGTGATGGTAGCAATGTCGCCTAAGGTAACCACGCCGCCTTCAGTATTAGAGGAAACGATGATTTTACTGAGGTTATCAGGGGTGATTTGTCGTTCATCAAAACGGATCAACAGGTTTTTATCAGAAAGCTCGATACTGCCAGCGGGCATTTGGACATTTTGCCTGCCCACTTTATCAGCTATTTCGGCTACTGTTAGCCCTAAGCGACGAATATCCGCTTCGTTTAACTCGACTCGTATTTGATGATCTGAAAAGCCAGACACGCTCACTAAGCTCACGCCCGCCTCGATTTTTAACCGTCGCTTTAAATCCTCAGCATAGGATTTAAGGTGTGGCAAGCTGGCATCTGCAGCGATGGCAATATCTACAACCGGTTCAGCCCAATCAAGCTCTTTGACCGTTGGTGGGTCAATTTGCGCCGGAAAGTCTTTAATGGCGTTAATTTCGGTTTGAATATCAACCAAACTGCGGCCAATGTCGGCTTCGCCATTAAGTTTTACCGTCAATGATGCAATCCCTTCTTGGGCGTCACATTTCACTTCTTCGATATTACTTAAGCCATCAATGGCGTCTTCCATACGCAGGCACAGGCTTTCTTCCACTTCTGCTGGAGATGCGCCGGGGTAAACCACACTGGCGATAATGTAAGGCGGACTAAATTCAGGAAAGGTTTCACGTTTAATGTTACCAATACTGCTTAAGCCCATGACAAAAAATGCCAACATCATTAAGTTAGCAATGGTGGGGTGACGAGTGAAAAAATTAATCACAGTGCCTGCTCCTCGTCATTCGCTAGATCACTTGTTACTGGGGTAGTGGTTTCGTTCGCTGTTGATAATTTAAGCCCCATGCCATTAATGGCAGGAATTAAGTCATTGGTAACCACACGGTCATTTTGGTGAATATCGCCTTTAATGGCGACGCCATTGTCGGTTCTAAATAGCACTTCAACCTGTTTAATAACCAGCTTGTTGTCTTGATCCATTAAATAAACTTGCTCACCATGTAAGGCTTTTTCTGGGATAACGTAATGCTCTGAGGGATAACCTTTAATATAGGAGGTGACAAACATGCCCTTGGTTAATGGCGGTTTAGCTAACAAATTCATTTGGTTGAAATCTTGATCAACTTCAAGATAAAAACCTATCGTCGCTTGATCTGGGTTTATGGTATCGGCAACGCGAGTCAATTTAGCTTGCCATTGGTGTAAGGTTTTACCCATATTGACCGTGATATGAGTGTCAAAATTAACTTTTTCAATTGAAGGTAATGCAGAGGTATCTCTTGGCAGTTCATTAATTGAATGAATTAAGGTTTCGGCATCAAATAATGACAATTCAGCCTTTATTTCAACTGCGCCTAATTGATGGGCCTCGAACAACACAGCGCCATTGGTGACGGCTTGAGCTTGCTCAATGTTGACCTCGGCAATGCGTGCATCAAAAGGCAAAGTAAAGCGAGTATTATTGAGTTGACGTTGGGCATCTTCCAGTAAAGCTTGATTAACCTTAACTTGCGCCGCAGTGACTTTTTTATCATCAGGCAACAAGCTTAAGCTGCTGGTTAAGTCTTGCACTAAGTTACGCTGGGCCAGTAAAGCTTGTTTTTGGGTTTCAAGTTCTGATTTTGAGATCAAGTTTTTCTTATTTAACGATTGTTTACGTTTATATTCTTGATCAACTAAGGTCAGTCGTTGGCGCTCAATTTCTATGCTTGATTGTAAGTTTATTTCTTGCTGATTTAGCTGTACTAACTGCGCTTGAGCTGAATTATAGTTAGCTTCAGCTTGAGCAAGTTTTAGTTGGTATTCAAGAGGGTCAATGGTTAACACTAAGGTGCCAGCCTTGATCAATCTGCCCGTTTCAAGCTCAGGGTGGCGATAAGTAATTTTGCCGCCCACTTCGGCAATGCCTTGCCAGATATGCTTTGGAGCCACACGACCATAGGCTTTGATCACAGGTTGTACGGGCTGTTTTGTCAGGCTAATAACATCGACCAGGCGTGATTTATCATGGTTGGCTTGCAACTCTGGTGACGAGCGTAATGATATCGCAGCGATAAAGATGATAATACCGGCGATGATGCCTGGAAAAACATAGTGTCTTTTTAACGGGGTCATGTTAAGCGTCCTGACTGAGTTGAGATTCATTGGCAATAAGCCCATGACGTAATATTTGTGCATTTTGCTTAGCTAAATGCTGTAAAAATTCTGCTGAGGTTTTAATATTCAATGCTTGTTTAAATATGTCAGGCATTAAGAATGGAAATACCATTAAACTAATAAAACTCATTTTGGCGCACATTGGATCAATACCTTGCTGTAGACGGTTTTGCTGATGCATCTTTTCAAAAATGGTTAACCTATTTTTCGGGAATAAACTCAACAAATTGGCTTGCAGCTCTTGGTTTTTCTTGGTGGTTTTAAGGCTGGCGGTGCGAAATATGAGTTTCGGAAAATCTGGGTTTTGACTCATAATTTTATAAAAGGCCAGTAATATTTTTTCTGGTGAATCTTGAGTCGATTTTTCCTTGGAATTATTTAATTGGGCATGAACTGGCTCAATGGTTTCCTTGAGCATTTCGGCAAAAAGCCCCAATTTAGATTGAAAATAATAGCGGATTAAACTTGCATCCACTTTTGCTTTAGCAGCAATGGCTCGAATAGAGACTTTATCGTAATCATTATCGACAAATAAGGTTTTTGCTGCATTGATAAGTGCGCAGCGATTATCTGCTTTGACAGCTGGCCTACCGACTGGCTTTTTAACTGGCATTATTTTTTTAGGCATAAATTCAACACAGCTTTGAAGATACTTAGCGTATCCATTAATTCATTAAGTGTAGAATATGGTAAAGCAATGCAGCGGATTGTTTTAGTGAATTAATTCTTCAATATTCATCATCTGATGAATTATTTAACTAGATCACAAATACAAGCGCTAGTGAAGGCTGGGATTAGCGGAATAGCTATTTACTGCCATGAAGTCAATGATTAAAGCTACAAGTCGAAGCATAATTTTACCTATAAAACCACTTGGCAAACTTAGTGGTGTTATTTTGCAAAGAAGCAAAGAAGCAAAGAAGCAAAGAACAGTGAGCTATTAAGAGGAAAGATAAAAACTGCCATTAAAAAAGGCTAGCAATGCTAGCCTTTCATCTAAATGGTCAATTGAGTTATAGATCAGATCGCAGTGGTGAGAATTTCGCGGCTTACTGCTAAGTCAATATCGCCATGTTCGCCAAGTTTAGTCATGCCATGGCTTTCAAGTGCAGCAACTAATACGTCAACTTGCTCTGCACCAAGATCAATATCACTTAGGCGTGTAGGGACTTTCATTAACTTAAAGAAGTTTTCGGTAGCCTCAATAGCTTGATCAATTTTTTGCTCATCGCTACCTGTTGTGATGCCAAATACACGTTCAGCATACTGAACTAATTTTGCATGTTTTTGCTCACGACGCACTTTCATTACCGCAGGAAGCACGATTGATAAGGTGCGCGCATGATCAATACCATGGCTTGCTGTTAGTTCATGGCCAATCATATGTGTAGACCAATCTTGTGGTACACCGGCGCCAATCAAGCCGTTAAGCGCCATAGTGGCAGACCACATGATATTAGACCTAATCTCTAAATCGTCTTTTGTTTCAGCAGCAAGGGCTTTAGGGCCTTCTTCAATTAAGGTTTGTAGTAAACCTTCACTGAAACGGTCCTGTACTTTAGCGTTTACATCAAAGGTTAAATACTGTTCCATGATGTGGATATAAGCATCAACAACACCATTACCAATTTGACGGTCTGATAAAGATAAAGTGACTGAAGGATCAAGCACTGCAAATAACGGACGTACTAATGGGCTACCAAAAGGCAATTTATTACCATTACGAGTAATAACAGAGCCGCCATTTGATTCAGAACCCGTAGCAGGTAAGGTTAATACGGCACCAATAGGTAATGCTTGTTCAATTTTGGCGCCTTTTGCGACGATATCCCAAGGGTCATCACCTTCAAATTTCGCAGCAGCAGCAATAAATTTAACCCCATCGACCACTGAGCCGCCACCGACTGCTAGCAAGTAATCGATGTTTTCAGCTTCAATGATGGTTTGTGCCTTCATTAACGTATCGTATTGTGGATTAGGCTCAATACCTGAAAACTCAAACCATGTGTGATCTTTGAGCGCATCAGACACTTGCTGATAAACACCATTTGATTTAATGGAGCCGCCGCCATAAACAACTAATATTTTAGCTGATGTTGGAATTTCCTTTGAGATAGCGCTAATTTGGCCCTCACCGAAATGAATTTTAGTGGTATTTTGGAATGTAAAATTAAGCATGAGAATATCCTAAATAACGAATTTATGACTCAGTGATCTGAGCAACTAATTTTTGTGCTGTTAATGATGAGCTTGCAGGATTTTGGCCTGTAATAACTAGCCCATCTTGAACTGAAAACGCATGCCAGTCAGCTGCTTTTTGGTAATCTGCATCACGTTTTAGTAATTCATCTTCTAATAAAAAAGGAACTACATCAGTTAATTGCACAGCATCTTCTTCACTATTTGTAAAACCAGTTACCGCTTTACCTTTTACAAGGTACTGGTCATCTTGTTTTACGTTAAGTAACGCTGCCGTTGCATGACATACCGCAGCAACAGGTTTGTTTTGAGCAATAAATTGCGCGATTAATTTAATAGAGTCTGCATTATCTGTTAAGTCCCACAGTGGACCGTGACCGCCAGGATAAAATACCGCGTCGTAATCACTGGCATCAATATCAGCTAATACGTTGGTGTTAGCCAGTGCCATTTTAGCTTGGCTATCGTCATCAAAGCGCTGAGTGTCAGTGGTTTGAAAGCCTTCTAGTTCACTGCTTGGATCAATCGGTGGTTGTCCGCCTGCTGGCGATGCGAGGGTGATTTCAAAACCTGCATCTAAAAACACATAATATGGAGCGGCAAATTCTTCGACCCAAAAACCAGTTTTGTTACCCGTGTTGCCTAGTTCTGAATGAGAGGTAAGCACCATTAATACTTTTTTCTGTGTCATTTTAAAACCCTTTTATTTTAGTTATTACGGCAAGTACAAAGCTTGCATAAGTTCTGATGTAGAGTGATTCAAAAGAGAAAGTTATTATCTCTTTGTTGAAAGTGGCTACAGTATAGAAAGCCAATTAGCATCTGACAATGCAGATATAATTGACTTCATTGTTTAAATAATTGATACAATATTCCAGTAAATAAACTCTTGGATATTAAAATATGAATGTGTCATTTGAGCAGTTGAAAAGCATGGTGGTTTTTGCCCAAGTTGTTGAACAGGGCAGTTTAAGCGGCGCAGCAAAGCATATTGGTCTTTCAAGGGCGGTAGTGAGTTATCACATAAAAAAGCTTGAAGCGCATTTAGAGGTAAGACTGTTAAATCGATCTACTCGAAGTATTAGTTTGACCGAAGAAGGTGAAGCCTATTATCAATCTTGTAAAGTGATAGCCGATCAAGCTAACACGGCCAACAAGCAAATTGAGAATATGAAAAGTGAGCCTATGGGTTTGATTAGGATCACCTGTCCTGTCAACGCTGGCTTAGAAACCATAGTGCCAGCCCTTAATGAATTTAAACGTTTGTACCCAAAAATTGAACTTGATGTGATGTTAACTGATGAAATCGTTAATATTATCAATCAAGGCATTGATCTAGCTATTCGTGGTGCGCCTTTGGTTGACTCAGGCTTACAGGCAACTAAATTATGTGTGCTCAAAACTTGCCTATGTGGCTCGGTTGAGTATTTTAATAAATACGGCAGGCCAGAAACCCCAGCTGATTTATCCAGCCATGACTGGGTGATGTATAAACCACAAAAAAAAGTGCTGCATCTTAATAAGGGTTCACGCTCATTTAGTATTGAAATGAAAGGCTCAATTACCACCAATAACGCCTCAGCGCGTACCGCATTCATTGAAGGCGGCCATGGGATAGGGCGAGTGCCAACCTATGATGCTTGGCCAAAAGTGAAACAGGGCAGTTTAGAAACCGTATTGGATGATTATCAATTTAGTGACATTACCATTTATGGGGTATTTCCACCCGGGGCGACAGATTCTAAAAAAGTGCGCTTATTGCTAGATTTCTTAAAAGCGTACTTTGATAAAAAAATACGTAATCTTGAGCAATCGATTTTGTGAGTTGAAGCCTATTAGGTAAATCTGCAGCGATGTTTAATGATATTAAAATTTTGATAAACATTTAAGTGTTGATCAGATTTTATTATTGTTTGTGATGTTGATTATCAACAGGTTTTATTTTTTAATGAT
This sequence comes from Shewanella sp. 10N.286.48.B5, assembly GCF_002874355.2. NCBI lineage: Bacteria > Pseudomonadati > Pseudomonadota > Gammaproteobacteria > Alteromonadales > Shewanellaceae > Shewanella > Shewanella sp. 10N.286.48.B5. Next base: position 1,951,106 of record NZ_MCVG02000001.1, on the reverse strand, counting down.
TGTATTGTTCGTCTTCAAATAAATTAAATAGTGTATTTGTGAAATTTTTTATGGCGGCATTAGGTCTAATTAAATGACCGTTGTGAAAGCACAGTTGCTAGCTTGAATATAAGTGACATTAACTATTAATTTATTGGAGTTGAACATGAAGACTAAATTAACATTAGCGATTGCTATGGGATTATTACTCAGCAGTTTTACAGCCCAGTCCGCCAGCATAACCTTTCATGACGATCTTGATGTCGATAGCGTTAATGGTGTTATTGTAGAGTTTCAGCGTGAGGTAGACTTAGGCCAAGGGCTACATTTGTTAGAAATTAGCTATAGTGATTTATTTCAAGATAATGCCGATGACTCAGGTTATTGGGTAAAATCAGAGCCGCTATATTTAAGACTCGATGTACAGGGCAGTGAAACATATCATTTAGACATACCAGAATTGTATTCTGCAGATGATGCCAAAGACTTTTTACAAAACCCGATTATTTCATTAACCACAGATGGTAATAATTATAAAAATATTACCTTATTAAGCCAATCTCAATTATTTACCCTGTTATTACATGAAAAGTAATGGTTAATATTTTGTCGTTGCAATTTGCTGTTTCAATTTTCAAATTATTTAAAAACGCTATTGAATTTATTTTAACTAGCGTTTTTTGGGTTGTAAATTTAAAGGAGAATAATGATATAAAAATGAGAGAGCTCATATTTGAGCTGTAAATATAAACAAGAAAATAACCTAATGACTGCTTACACTCGGTAAAATATAATCAGCCGTGTATAAATTTAGCGATGCTAGACCTCATCTTAGTAACATCATTTTAGCAACATCATCTTGCTTTTTAATCCGTTAAAGCCTGCTATACGCTATATTTTACTATTGTTTCTTGCGTTCCTTTCTGAGGATCCTTATCATCCGTATCCCAATTTGAAAAAGGCAACATCATGGCTATCAGAATCAAGCTTAGACCAAAGCGTGAGAAATCACTTGAACGTAAACACCCTTGGGTTTTTGCAAGTGGTATACACAATATTAAAGGAAAACCACAAGCTGGTGAAACTGTTGATGTTGTAGCCCATGATGGTCATTGGTTAGGTCGTGGTGCTTGGTCACCAGAGTCGCAAATTCAAGTGCGTATTTGGAGCTTTGATAAAGAAGAAGCTATCGATAGAGACTTTTTTGTTCGCCGCATTCAACGAGCCCAAGCAGGCCGTGAAGCATTAATTGCTGAGCAGGGTTTAACCGGTTACAGACTGGTTGCTGCTGAGTCAGATGGACTGCCTGGCATAACCATTGATAAATACGCTAATGTATTAGTGTGCCAGTTACTTAACACGGGCGCAGATTACTGGCGTGATACCTTAGTATCAGTCCTCGCTGAGCTTTATCCTGATTGCGCTATCTATGAGCGCTCAGATGTTGACTCTCGTAAAAAAGAGGGGTTAAAGCCGGTAACGGGTTTACTTCATGGTGAGCTGCCAGAAATGCCAGTGATCATTGAAGAAAACGGCATTAAAATCGCAGTTGATGTCACTAAAGGTCATAAGACCGGCTTTTATTTAGACCAACGTGATAACCGCAATATTGCTGCCAGATTTGTAAAAGACAAGTCAGTACTTAACTGTTTTTGTTACACCGGCACCTTTGGCTTATACGCCGCTAAAGGCGGCGCATCGAGCATTGAAAACGTTGATGTGTCGGCGTTAGCGTTAGATACCGCCCGTAAAAATATGCAAATCAATGGCTTTAATGATGACCATGTTAATTACCATGAAGCTGATGTATTTAAGCTATTACGCCAGTACCGTGACGAGGGTAAAACCTTTGATGTTATTGTATTAGACCCACCAAAATTTGCCGATAATAAAGCCCAACTAAACGGTGCTTGTCGCGGATACAAAGATATCAACATGATTGCGATGCAGTTATTAAATCCAGGCGGCATTTTACTGACATTCTCTTGTTCTGGGCTGATGCCTGCGGACTTATTCCAAAAGGTTGTGGCAGATGCAGCCTTAGATGCCAAGCGTGATGTACAGTTTATTGACCGCTTAAGCCAAGCCAGCGATCACCCAATCGGTAGCGGCTTCCCTGAAGGATTCTATTTAAAAGGCTTAGTTGCTAGAGTCTGCTAATTTTACACCATTTGCGCTGAAGCTTGCTTCAGAGCTGGGGATTTAAGGCTACCTACGGGTAGCCTTTTTTATGCCAAAAATAACTTGAAGTAGGCAGATATTAAGGTCAGACTTTTTGTCTTTACAGCAGCATCTTGAATCATAAGATATGATTCAACTAACCAATAAAAAAGTTAGACTTTTTATCTGCCCTCAGTGGTCTTTTCACTTAAAAATACGCTGGCTTTAGAATGCGTAAAACCCTATCACTTATATAACACTCGTTTATGCCTGGATTCGCTCTGTGATGATCTGCTCAATTTTACTAGGCTATTACTGTGTTTATTGATAGCACAGTATAACTAGACTACTTTTAGGCTAGGTTTTGTCGTTCTGGACCTCGATGTGTTCGAGATAAATTGATATTGAACTAGCTTGTTAGGCCATATAGGCGCATATTCAATAAACCCACGCCAAGTGATTGAAGGAGTGGCAAATTACTCGCTATGACAGAATGAGATAAAGATAACTCATTGGTGACAAGCCATACCAACCCAAGCAGCAAAGGTTAAACTCAATAACAAAATATTTCTATTCAAATTCATTCCTTATCATTGATTAATTGAATCGCTGAATGAGATGGGAAAGATTATTCCTGAAGCAACAGCAAATTTTTTGCCACAAAACCATCAATAATCATTTGATGCAAACGCAACAAACCAAGAGGTTGCCAATTGACTATGTATAATTTTTTTTTGAAGTACTACAGCCGCACAATGGTAATTTTTCTTTGTGTTATCTTGTCAGGTTGCGCGATTTTTGTGGGTTTTAATTACGATAAGTTATACGGTAAAGCGCAGCCCCAACAGCGCATGGTAGAAACAAACTCAGTTCAAGCTCAAAGCTATATTAATGAGGTTAAACCTATAATCGATAACCGATGTGTTGTCTGCCACGCTTGTTACGATGCGCCTTGTCAACTTAAGATGTCATCCGCTGAAGGTATAGACCGTGGTGCGAATAAAGATAAAGTGTACCAAGGTACGCGGTTACTTTCTGCAAATACTACTCGCATGTTTCTCGATGCCCAAACAACTGCGCAATGGCGTGATAAAGGCTTTACTCCAGTACTGAATGAACGCTCACAATCACCAGCAGCCAATATACAAGCCGGTGTTATTGCGCGAATGCTACTGTTAAAACAAAGCCATCCTTTACCAACAGAAGACATACTTGATGACTCGTGGGACTTCTCCCTTGATCATAACCAACAGTGCCCATCGATTGAAGAAATGGACAGCTATGAAGAGGATTTCCCTAAATGGGGGATGCCTTATGGCTTACCGCAAATATCAAACAATGAAAATAATATCTTGTTGCAGTGGCTTGTGGATGGAGCACCAATGACAGCTGTCGCTCCTCCTTCAAGCAATGAACTTATAGCGGTGGAGAAATGGGAAACATTCCTCAATAAAAAATCATTAAAACAACAACTAACAAGTCGCTATATATTTGAACATTTGTTTGTTTCACATTTATATTTCGAGAACGAGGAAATTGGCCTGCAAGGGGTACCCACTTTTTTTAAATTGGTTAGATCGAAAACCGCCCCTGGGGAAGTCGTCGATGTCATCGCAACACGTCGACCTTACGATGATCCAAAGACAGATTCGTTTTACTATCGCTTAGAACAAGTGCGCGAAACCATTGTCGATAAAACACATATGCCATATGCACTCAGCGATAAAAAGCTTGAGCGTATAAAGTCATTGTTTATTGAACCAAATTATACAGTTAGCGCTTTACCAAGTTATAAACCATCAGTTGCTGCAAATCCGCTTATCGCCTTCACAGAATTACCCGTAGAGGCGCGCTATAAGTTCATGCTTGATAATGCGCAAAATACCATTATGGCGTATATAAAAGGCCCGGTATGTCGAGGACAGCTTGCACTTGATGTTATTAATGACAGATTTTGGGTGTTTTTTGTCGACCCTGATATGTCTAGCCTCTCACAATTAAATGAATTTTATCGCTCACAGGCCGACAACCTGACCCTTCCTGCTGAGGAGGAAAGTAATACTTTGCGGCCTGTGAGTAATTGGATTAAATATGCTAGACAACAGGGCCGCTTTCTTCGGGCTAAAAATGCATTCTTGGAAGAAGAATTCGAAAATAATGAGCACTTAACCACTCAGCTTATTTGGGACGGCAATGGTACGAATGCTAATGCTAGCCTAACGGTATTTCGCCATTTTGATAATGCATCAGTCGTGAAAGGCTTAATCGGTGAGCAACCTAAAACCGCTTGGGTTATCAGTTATTCGTTATTAGAGCGCATTCATTACCTGCTTGTGGCTGGTTATGATGTCTATGGTAATTTTGGCCATCAATTAATTACTCGCATGTACATGGATCTTCTTCGCATGGAAGGTGAGTCGAACTTTTTAACCTTGTTACCAACGAAAAACCGTCACCAAGAGCTTGCTGATTGGTATCAAGATGCAAGTCTGTATTTAACAGATCATCTTGAAGGCAATATCAATGAGTTCAGTAAACCCACAGAAGTTATTTATACGACAAACGACCCTAAGCATGAATTATTGCAAATGCTCAAACAGCGAGTCGCAAAGGTAACGCCAACTCGTTATGCACTTGAGTCAACCCAGCTTTCAGATGAGAGTAAGGCGCACCTTCAAAGGATTAATCATCTACAAGGGGAAAATGCATCTATATTCCCTGAACTTACTTATATTGTGATTGAAGCTGCAGATACCTCTGTTGAACCTCAGCTTTTCACCCTAATAAGAAACAGTGCCCATAAAAACATCTCTAGCTTATTTGATGAAGAATCCAACCGGCTATATAAACGCGATAATGTGACACTGGTTAACGGCCTACTTGGAAGTTACCCCAATGCTTTTTGGCGCGTAAAAGAAGCTGAGCTGCCCGCATTAGTCGCTCAAGTTCTTAAGGTTAAAACCAATGCTGATTACAAAAGATTGTTAGATAACTATGGCGTTCGAAGAACTGACCCTGCTTTTTGGGCATTCAGTGACACCTTGATGACGCAATACAAAAAAAATCATCCAATAGATGCAGGCATACTTGATTACAATCGAATTCAAAACAGATAATCATATTAGCGATGAAAGATAATTGGCTTCAATATTACTAGTATTCTTGTATATGATTTTAAAATAATTTAACTGTTGTTTCCGAGAAATTTGTTATCAATTTAACTCATCATTTTGTTTGAGTGGCCAAGGGGGAATGGTCACTCATTTAGAACCGAGCCAAGCTTTATTAGTCCGCGTTGATTTGTTTGTGTACGCCCAGCATGGGCATGAACTAATGAGGTGAAAGTCCTCTGTAGGAAGATCACCGTTACTCTTTCTAAAAGAGAATAACATACTGTTATTAAACGTTAACTACTAGCGAATGGCAAGGGCTTATCCGCGAGGATTGGTCTGAAGGAAGCCGCTAGCACTTTTTTATCGGCAACAGGCGAGCTGATGAACAAGAACATCATATGAGGCGTAGGCTAGAGATGAGTTGGCAGGGTCTGCCCCGCGAAGCAAGGGTACAAGACGACGAAATCACGTGATCTAATGGCCACCGTAAATGATGCAGCAGTGCAAAGAAAGTTCATGCTCCTTCTCTACCAATAAAGAGTGGGGAGATTTGCTTAACTCGCGATCGGTCACTAACCAGTAAGGCTCTGGTTTATAAGTGCCTTGGCTTTTCAGCGTCATCGACTGAAAAGAGCGAATCAGATGGAAACCGATAGCGCATGACGGGGCAACTCGGCATGTGATTATGCAGAAGGCAGCAGACGGCATACGACTGCATGGATGCAGGAGGTAGAGCAACGCAGGAGCAGTTGCCGAGTAGCCCAACGCCCATCGTAATGGTTGGGATATGGTGAAGGCCTGAACATTTAGAAGAAGGAGGAGTCTTGTCAAACTTGTCGATACCCACTACGTCGCCAGACGATTACTATCAGCAGCGTATTGATCTGTAACCCGCCTTCAACAGCGATTTATTCCAGCAACTACTCGAACCTGAAAATCTACACCGAGCGTGGCGTCAAGTTAAAGCCAATAAAGGCGCACCAGGCATCGATGGCATGACCATCGAAGCTTTCCCGCTTTGGATGCAACAAGGCGGCTGGCAACAGTGTAAATCTCAATTAGAGCGAGGTGAGTATAAGCCCTCAGCAGTAAGGCGTGTTGAGATCGACAAACCCGATGGCGGTATACGCAAATTGGGGATCCCTAACGTCATTGACCGTGTGATACAGCAAGCGATAGCTCAAATACTCACGCCACTGTTTGACCCATTCTTCTCGACTAACAGCTTTGGTTTTAGGCCGAATAGAAATGCCAAACAAGCGGTACTGCAAGTAAGGGATATCATCAAACAGAAACGCAAATTTGCCGTCGATGTTGATCTGTCTAAGTTCTTTGACCGAGTTAATCATGATCTCTTGATGACTCAACTTAGAAGTAAGGTGCAGGATAAGCGTCTGTTGGCGCTTATTGGTAAGTACCTACGAGCAGGTGTGATGGTCAATGGCCAATTTGAAGCAAGCTTTGAAGGTGTGCCTCAAGGTGGTCCACTCTCGCCATTACTCTCTAACATTATGTTGGATAGTCTGGATAAAGAGCTGGAAAGCCGAGGGCATAAATTCGCCCGCTACGCGGACGACTTTATCATTTTGGTAAAGTCTATTCGAGCGGGAGAACGAGTACTCAAGAGCATCACTCAATACCTTGCCACTAAGCTAAAACTGGTTGTTAATGAACAGAAAAGCCAAGTGGTTAAGGTAAGTCAAAGCAAGTTCCTAGGCTTCACATTTAATCGCGGGAAAATCCAGTGGCATGCTAAAACATTGCACATTTTCAAACAAAAGATGAGACGACTAACGAACCGAAATTGGGGCGTTAGTATGGAATATCAGCTGTTTAAAGTGCGTCAATACATGCAAGGCTGGATCAATTACTTTGGCATCGCTAATGCTTATCAAGGGTGTGTCGATTTAGACCATTGGATCCGTCGTCGCGTACGTATGTGCTACTGGCGTCAGTGGCGAAAACCACGGACTAAGGTGCAAAACCTACTTAAACGTGGCGTCAAAATTCAAGTGGCCGTTGGTTGTGGTATCACAAGCAAAGGCCCATGGAGAAGTTCAAAAACACCAGGGATCCAGCAAGCGTTGAGTAATGAGTATCTGAAGAAAGCAGGATTATATTCACTAAGAGATGGATGGGTCGCAGTTCACTATCCTAACCAGAAAGTTTAGTTAGGTGTTCTAAATGAACCGCCCTGTGCGGAGCCGCATGCAGGGTGGTGTGGGGGCTGGAGGTTAGATACCTCCGGCTACCCGATGATAAGCCACTGGCACAACATTGTTTTTAGGCTTTAAACCAAACAAAAACCTTAAAATATTTGATGGTTTAATAAGATACCAACAAATTAGGGAGGTAACTAAAAAGGATAAAGCGAAAAGAGAAATAACCTTTAATAATATTGGTGCTTGCCATGCGATGACATAATAGCCTATTACCACAATTACGGTTTGGTGAAAGATATAAAAAGGGTAGATTAACTCGTTACTAAGACTTATCCATTTTGGTGTTTTTGTAAAATAGAATTGCGCATAACCTAAAATAGTTAAGAATGCAGACCATGCAACTAAGCAACAAACCAACCACCAAATAGACCAACGCATATCTAGTGACAAGTACTCACTTAAGTCAGGGGAGTAATAATAAGAATAAAAAAGTATCGTGCTAAATACTAACAACAGTAAATTATAAAATCGTTGGTCACATATTGCTTGCCAAATAATGTTGCTACGAACAAAGAGCATGCCGGAAATAAAAAAGAAAAAATAGAAAGCTGAGGAAGATAAATTTTCTATCTTTTTATCTTCAATTGGAAAAGTTAACGAAAAATACACTTTTATTATTATGAGTAATGTTACAAGTAGATATAGCCCTATTTTGTATTTTGACAATTTTTGTACAAAGTTAATTATTGATGCGCCTAAAGATGAGCTAAATAATTTGTTTAATGGGATAGCAAGCAAGAAAAACACAAAGAGATACTCTATGAACCAAAGGTGATTAGTTTCGAATTTTAAAGCAAGAGATGGGTATTCTTGCCAATATGATTGCATCTCAACAATATTTTCCATGTAAACTTGTGGAGGAATCACTAACAAAGAGCCAATCAAAAGGGGAATAAATAATCTTAGAAATTTGTCCTTGACAAATTTCACTACCGTTACCTTTGATAGCAAGATAACAGAGCCAACACCTGAAATAAAAAATAAGATTGGCAATCTAAATTGTTCAAAATACACCATGATATCATCGAGCATTTTGCTCGAATCGTTATTCATAATGTGCCAACCATCTCCATTAAAAGGCATGCACACATGATGAAGGAATACTGCAAAAATCAATATCACTCGTAGCCAATCTAATTCGGAAAACCTTACAGTGTTTTTCAATTCCATTTGATAACCTTATAATTTAACAGGTGCCATAATCTGCGTGGCTTATAACGCTTCAAATATGGGGCGCACGTTGTTTGTGCGTCCCTGCCATAATTTGTTTGTGTACGCCCAGCATGGGCATGAACTAATGAGGTGAAAGTCCTCTGTAGGAAGGTCACCGTTTATTAACATGCTGTTATTAAACGTTAACTACTAGCGAATGGCAAGGGCTTATCCGCGAGGATTGGTCTGGAGGAAGCCGCTAGCAAATTTGCGAGCTGATGAACAAGAACATCATATGAGGCGTAGGCTAGAGGTGAGTTGGCACAAGACGACGAAACCACGTGATCTAATGGCCACCGTAAATGATGCAGCAGTGCAAAGAAAGTTCATGTTCTTATCTGGGGAGATCTACTTAACACGCGATCGGTAATTAACCAGTAAGGCTCTGGTTTATAAGTGCCTTGGCTTTTCAGCGCCATCGACTGAAAAGAGCGAATCAGATGGAAACCGATAGCGCATGACGAGGTAACTCGGCGTGTGATTAAGCAGAAGTCAGCAGACGGCATAGTAGCCCAACGCCCATCGTAATGGATGGTACATGGTGAAGGCCTGAACATTTAGAAGAAGGAGGAGTCTTGTCAAACTTGTCGATACCCACTACGTCGCCAGACGATTACTATCAGCAGCGTATTGATCTGCAACCGGCCTTCAACAGCGATTTATTCCAGCAACTACTCGAACCTGAGAATTTACATCGAGCTTGGCGGCAAGTTAAAGCCAATAAAGGCGCGGCTGGTATCGATGGTATGACTATCGAAGCCTTCCCGATTTGGATGCAACAAGGTGGTTGGCAACAGTGTAAAACTCAACTTGAGCAAGGTAAATATCTACCCTCAGCGGTCAGGCGTGTAGAGATCGATAAACCCGATGGCGGTAAACGCAAATTGGGGATCCCGAACGTCATTGACCGTGTCCTACAGCAAGCGATAGCCCAAATACTCACTCCACTGTTTGACCCATTTTTCTCGGATAATAGCTTTGGCTTTAGGCCGAATAGAAATGCCAAACAAGCGGTACTGCAAGTTAAGGGTATCATCAAACAGAAACGTAAATTTGCCGTTGATGTTGATCTGTCCAAGTTCTTTGACCGAGTTAATCATGATTTACTCATGACTCAAATAAAGAGCAAGGTACAGGATAAGCGCCTTTTGGCGCTTATTGGTAAATACCTACGTGCAGGGGTGATGGTCAACGACCAATTTGAAGCAAGCTTTGAAGGAGTACCTCAAGGCGGTCCACTCTCGCCTTTACTATCAAACATTATGTTGGATAGTTTGGATAAAGAGCTGGAAAGCCGAGGGCATAAATTCGCCCGCTACGCGGACGACTTTATCATATTGGTTAAATCTCAACGAGCAGGTGAACGGGTACTTAATAGCATTACTCACTATCTTGCTACTAAGCTAAAACTGGTCGTTAATACACAGAAAAGCCAAGTGGTTAAGGTAAGTCAAAGCAAGTTCCTCGGGTTTACCTTTAACCGAGGAAAGATCCAGTGGCATGCTAAAACATTACACATTTTCAAACAAAAGATGAGGCGGCTGACGAACCGAAACTGGGGCGTGAGCATGAGTTATCAATTGTTTAAAGTGCGTCAATACATGCAAGGCTGGATCAACTATTTTGGCATCGCTAATGCTTATCAAGGGTGTGTCGACTTAGACCATTGGATCCGTCGTCGCGTACGTATGTGCTACTGGCGTCAGTGGCGAAAACCACGGACTAAGGTGCAAAACCTACTTAAACGTGGCGTCAAAATTCAAGTGGCCGTTGGTTGTGGTATCACAAGCAAAGGCCCATGGAGAAGTTCAAAAACACCAGGGATCCAGCAAGCGTTGAGTAATGAGTATCTGAAGAAAGCAGGATTATATTCACTAAGAGATGGATCGCAGTTCATTATCCTAACCAGAAATTTAGTTAGGGCTCTAAATGAACCGCCCTGTGCGGAGCCGCATGCAGGGTGGTGTGGGGGCTGGAGGTTAGATACCTCCGGCTACCCGATTATACGTTTGAATACCAATAACCATAATATAGGCATTAACGTAATTTCTAAAAAGATACCTATAGAACCTATATCTCCATTAATCAGAGTTTGTTGTACAAACCTAATTAGCCCTTGAGGGTCTATAAATATAGAGTGTATGTTACCGTGAAAGATCATAGAAGATAAAATAACAGCTGAAATGACAATCCATTTTCTAGGCTGCTCATAGCTATGAACTATATAAGTAGGAATAAATGCAGCTAAACTTATACCAATAAAATTTTGAGTTATATGATAAAAGTGGAAATTGTCTTGCCACTCAAACCACCAAAATATTTTACCTGCGGCAGCAATACCAATCATAGCGATAGTAAGAAGGAAATAGACATAGCCTATTACTAAGCTGAATAGTGCTCCTTTAATATATTTCATACTCCATCCTTGAGAAACGTATAACAGCTTATTCAATAGCAGCACAATAATGTTCCAGGCTGCTCAATTCAAACCTCAAAGATACCATTGCTAAGTCATTGTTGTAAATCGAATGTTTTTCATAAATACGTAAGTAATGCTCAAAATATTGCCGGAGAAAGAATGCGTCTTTGTTTACGTGGTCTATACAACACTTTAAAAAAATTCGCAGTAGATTGATATGTATGGGTTTTCTCGAATGTTACAAAATTATCGATGCGTAAAAAGCTCATTTTACGCATCCTTTGGCGCCAGAATTATCTCAATTTGGAGAAAATCAGTTATACCTGTATAGGCAACCAGTCATTTGGACGACAAGTAAGGCGGTCATAATCGATTAGAAAAAGTGTAGTGGTATAGCGAATTTGGCCACTCTATTGAAGGTGATATTAGATTATTGAGGGTAAATACAAATGACTAAACCTCGAGAGATATCCATTTCAAACACGTTTTGGGCATAAATGTGTTACGATCACTAACTTTATACTTCATTTAAATTGGCTCAGTTACAGCAGGCCATTACTCCAATCTAATCCATTGCCTGCCGCAGGCTTATGTGCAGATGCATCCAAGACACGCCGTGAACACATCCCTGTGGGCTCTGCGAAAACAAATAACATCCATGTTAAACGGCCAGTTCGGCATCCATGCCTCTCGATTAGAGCGTTTCACACTGTGAAACTTCGCCATGTTTTGGTCATATTTGTTCCCTACAAATAATGACATTCCCTCCATCCTTGGCAGTCAGAAGCTCGCTGCTGCATCTACACTGGAATTATTCTCTCTTCGATTTGACTTTATTTGTTGCAATTAAAAAGCTAAAAATACCAAGAATCTAATCAGCTAAAAGACTCAATATGAATTGAGGTCATCGAGAAAAGCCGTGAGCTTGGCATGGATGCCAAGCTAGCTTCCGCGGTGCATGGATGCACCATCGGAAGCGCTAGCATTTTTGAATAAGACCGAAGCAGTCTACAAACGAAGTCAGAAGCTGGATCAATCCCCGTCGAAAATCATGCGTTTTTCAGCATTTTTCGTTGGGGTGCTGAGGGATTGTTAAGCGCCACGACGTTAATCCAAACGGAGTTTGGAAATTAAGTGAAATCCAGCGTTATAAATCTGCTGTGAACTCAGTACCGCGACGTTGATTTATTCAAAATGGCTATGGGGCATAAACGCTTTAGCAAGCTAATATCTGCCATCAAAAGTAAGTTAGAAAGTTACTATCTAGCTTGAAAGAAATCTTGCTCTAAGAAGTCTAAACAACTGCTATAGTTAAGTTTACTGACTGATATATAGGTGACATGATGAAGTTAAAATTAATGATGTTAATAAGCGCTGTGCTTTTGTTCCTTGCTAGTCCTTCCTATGCTAAGGATGGTTATCAGATATCCACCTCAACTAGCGGCACCTTTATTAAAGCGTATCCACTGGATAATAATCAAACGGTCGTGATTGCAGAAGGGCGGCTTGAACCACGATCAATTGGTACTATGAGCATTAAATTATATGCTGACTTAAATGTGGGAGATTTTATTGATGGGCTGATTATTGCCCGAGATGGCACCATATTGTCGGTGGCTATTGAGTCTGAACCGCTTCGCAAAATAACCATTACCACAGTAACTGCAGGTAGCGGTAATTATGAAAACACGCAGCTGGTTTGTATCAATAATGACAGCTTGTCATTATGCTAATAGGGCATTTACGGCCTTTATTCCTATGTTGTATTCAATGAATGAATGAATAACCAAAAAGCCACTTAAAGTGGCTTTTATTGTGTGGAGAGATAGATTTTAGCAGCCTTGTTAATTTAACAAGTCAAAGGCACACTAGCCAATAAGCCTCTAACTCATCCAGTAAAGCCCTAAGCTTGCTAAACAGGCGAGTAATACACTGGCTTCAAAAATAATTTTACTGCTTAACAGCTTGGTTTTACCTTCTTTCAAATTGGCAATCAATTCGTTTTGCTTGTACACCCGACAGGTAAGCTGTTCTGTTTGGGGATCAATAAGCAACTGCAACATGCAAGGTTTGCCATTTTGTAGCTTAATTTGGTGAGTACTGCGCTGACCAAAGTTAATTTTGCTTGAAACCACTTTGTCGTTAACTAATACTCGCTCAACACCACTCCAGTCACTGGCATGCAACTCAATTTTCTCTTGATTCAGCTGATATGTAAAACTTGTCATGACCTACTCCTTGGCTGCTAAAGCTACCTTAAGATAAGCAGACAAATATGACGTTTTCCAGTTTATCAGATGAACTATTTTTGAATCTTAGACTATGTACTTGTTGAGATAAGGAAAATATTTTTTATTTCAAAAGCTGACAATACTTGTATATTCGGCGTAATACAGGGGGCCACACTTGAGATTGGCAATGATTTTAACCTCAAGGGGCGAATAAGTGGAGAGTGATATACCTGCAATCACTAGATGCCTTTTTAAGCGGCGCTGCAGCCTAAATGACAATAATGAGATAGCAGATCTCGCCAGCTTACGATTCCAATAAGCTGTTGGTTTTTAAGTACTGGTAAACAAGTTATACCTTCAGTTAGTAATATATGTGAGGCTTGTTCAATTGTTATCTCTGGCCCTATGGTGATCGGATGGTGTGACATTACCTGATGAACTCGTTTTTGCAGTGTATCAATGTCGCGGGTTAACTCGGCAGCTGTGCCTAAATTGGGACTTATGGCGTTAAATAAATCTTTTCGTGATAAAACACCTGCAACTTGATTATGCTCATCCTTCACCACTAAATGATGAAATGGCATATTATCAAAAATGTTTTTAGCGATAGTTATTCTGTCATCCATTTCAACAGTGACAACTCGAGGACTCATTACATGTTCAATTGTTTTCATCGCTTCCTCCCATTCCTTTATTAAGTTATATCAGACAATTGCAGCGACAACAAATATCAAATTAAGATACAGTTTATGAGGTTAAATTCAGCTACTTTGAGGTGTACAGTTCAAAGCTTTCAAAGCTTTCAAAGCTTATTTCTGAGTTATCGCTGAGTTAACAGCTGAGTTTAAACAGGAATTGAAAGATAAATTTAAAATTGATTCAAGATGGGTATAAAGTTAATTTATTGACCTGTCAGAAGTCGGAAACAAAAAGAGCACCTTAAATAGGTGCTCTTTAGCAATTAATGTGCGTTTAAGTATTTTTACTTAATCGGCTGCTATTAAATCAACTGCGCTAACAGTTACTTTGCGCCATTGATAATGGCACGTGCCATATCATCAGCAACATCGCCTGTGGTGCGGTTTTCTGCATCAGCTTGGCTAAATATTTTTAGTAGCGTGTTGTAGATTTCTTCAACTTTTTGAGTTGATTTAGCTGCATCATAGTCACTTTCAAACGAAACATTAATGATACCGCCAGCATTAATGACATAGTCAGGGGCGTATAAAATTCCCATGTCTTTTAATGTTTCACCATGGCGTACTTCTGCTAATTGGTTATTGGCACAACCTGCAACAATCGTTGCTTTTAATAACGGGATAGTCGTGTCATTGATAGTGGCACCTAAAGCACATGGCGCATACACATCAACATCTTGAGTATAAATGTCTTGTGGAGCAACCACTGTCGCGCCAAATTCAGTCGCCACTTTATCAAGTGATGCTTGATGAATATCAGTTACGATTAATTCAGCGCCTTCTTCATGCAGGTGTTTACATAAGTAATATCCCACATGACCCACACCTTGAACTGAAATTTTAAGGCCTTTTAAGCTATCAAGACCACGTTGGTGTTTTACCGCTGCTTTAATGCCAAGGTAGGTACCTAAAGCAGTATAAGGTGAAGGATCACCACTTTTACCTTCAAGGCCTGCCATGTATGGGGTTTCTTCATGAGCAATCATGATATCGGCTGTGGTTACGCCAACATCTTCCGCTGAAAAATATTTACCGCCAAGTGTATGAATACAGCGGCCAAAAGCGCGGAATAACGCTTCACGATCTGTAGTTTTAGGATCGGCAAGGATCACTGACTTACCGCCACCCATGGTTAATCCAGCAAGTGCATTTTTATAAGTCATACCACGTGAAAGACGTAATACGTCAGTCAGTGCTTCATCATCTGAATCGTAGTTCCACATACGACACCCGCCAACTGCTGGCCCAAGGTTAGTATTGTGAATGGCAATAATTGCTTTTAAGCCACTTTCTTTGTCGTTACAAAACACGACCTGTTCGTGTTCATCAAACGAGACATGATTAAATAGAGCCACTTGTGATCTCCGCTGTGCGATTTATTAGTCGTCAACCACTGCTGATTAACGACGGCTTATGATATTTATTGCAGAACGATAGCATTTAGCGATACTCTCAACAAAGTTAGATTCATTTAATTTTGTGATCTACGTGGCAATTTTGCTTGCCACTTTACGTAAACGTAAACTTTTTAATCGTTTCGTAACATTTTGAGCTGAAAATGAGTGCAATTGTTGAATTAATGATGACAACAAATAACAATAAAATAGGAAGGTAGTATGAGTGAATCAGTGGCTGAGCCGACAACTGCGCAACAAGATCCTGAGCAATTAAGACAGGAATGGGTAAAAACACAATTTCAAAAAGCGAACCGATTTCTCGCTGAAAAAGGTGTAATACCATCAAAAGTCATTGCTGATGAAAGCCGTTATTTAGTGCCTTATTTAGCGATTTGGAAAATGGAGTCCAAGCAGCCAACTAAGCAAACATTTTGGGTGATGTCTGGTGATTTACCGTCTGATTATGTTGATGTTAAAGTTGCTGCAACTGCCCGCGATGCGATTCGTCATTTTTCAATGATGTGGCAACTTAAAGCAGAAAACCTACATAAGTCAGGGGTGACCCGAGATGAAACTCAATTGAAGTTTGCTAACTTATTAGTGTCTCGTGCTGAAAGTCTTTATAAGATGCATGGTGATGAAAAACTTTGGGCTGATCAAGCCTAGCAGCTATATTTGAAAACGCCGTAATTAGCTGTTTTCAATAAAAATAACAAAGGCACTTGATAGTGCCTTTTTTGTTGCCTAATCTGCAGTAAATAATTCACGCTATAGAAAGTGGCTTATCTACTACTTACTATTTAGATGACGCTGCATTAGGTTTTGGTTTACCTGTGCCATTGATAGCTTTTGATCTTCAAGTAACACGATTAAGTGATACATTAGATCTGAAGCTTCATTGATCAATTCTTCTTTATCATTAGTGGCTGCCGCTAGTGCTGTTTCTAAACCTTCTTCACCGACTTTTTGGGCAATTCGTTTGGTGCCACGCTCAAATAAAGATGCGGTATAACTTGATTCGGCGCTTTGGCCTTTGCGAGAAATAATCACATTGGTTAAGTTATCGATAAAGCTATGGGCATTACCATCTTCCCAGCAGCTTTCTGTGCCGGTATGACAAGTTGGGCCATTAGGGATGACTTGCACAAGCAAGCTGTCATTATCGCAATCTTGATCGATGGCGACTAAATCTAGGGTATTGCCTGAGGTTTCACCTTTTGTCCACAAGCGCTGTTTTGAGCGACTAAAAAAGGTGACTTTGCCTGTTTCAAGGGTTTTAGCCAGTGCTGCTGGGTCCATATAACCTAGCATCAAGACTTTACCGGTAAGGTGGTTTTGCACTACAGCAGGAATTAAGTTTTGTTGTTTTTCCCAATCTAACTTACTGCCATCAAAGGTAATTTGTGTTGTCATAGTGTTCTCTGTTGTTTTGTAAGTTATAGCCTGATCGCGATCTTGTGCTGGGCTAGGTATTGTTTTAATTCATTGATATCAATAATGCCTTTATGAAACACACTCGCTGCAAGGGCGGCATCGACATTCGCTTGTTCAAACACCTCTTTGAAATGTGCCATGGTGCCAGCACCGCCGGATGCTATTAATGGTACATCACATATGGCTCTGACGATGCTCAGTTGTGTAATGTCGTAACCACCGCGCACACCATCTTGGTTCATTACATTTAAAACAATTTCACCACAGCCGCGTTTTTGGACTTCTTCAACCCAATCTTGGGTGTACCATTGGGTGTCTTTAGTGGCGGCTTCATCACCAGTAAATTGCTTTACTTTATAGCTGTTTGAGTCGGCGTCATAAAATGAATCAATGCCAATCACAATACATTGACGGCCAAACTCATCTTGAAGCCTTGATATCAAGCTAGGATCTGTAAGCGCTGGCGAGTTGATGGAGATTTTATCTGCGCCATAGGCCAGCATTTGCCGAGCTTGCTCAATGGTTTTAATGCCGCCAGCGACGCAAAACGGAATATCAATTTGCGCAGCAACCCGGCTTACCCAGGATTTATCTATGACCCGTTCATGGGCACTGGCGGTAATATCGTAAAAGACTAATTCATCGGCGCCTTCTTGGGCGTAACGCGCCGCAAGGGGCTCAATATCACCGATAATTTCATGATTACGAAATTGCACTCCTTTGACCACTTGGCCATCGCGCACATCAAGGCAAGGTACTAGGCGTTTGGCCAACATGTTATTGCCTCCTCAACGGTAAAGTTTTGAATAAGTAGTGCTTTACCTATGATAATACCATCGGCGTTACTGTCTCTCACCGCAGCGACATCATCAAGTGAGGCAATGCCACCTGATGCTTGCCAGTTGATGTCAGGGTAGGTGGTTGCTAGCTCTTGATAAAGCTCATTGTTAGCACCTTGAAGGGTACCATCACGGCTAATATCAGTGACTAAAGCATGTTTAAGGCCAACGGTTTTAAATTCACTGACTAAGGATTCAAGTGATTTCCCGCCACCGGTTTGCCAACCAGAGACTGCAACAATTTTCTCGCCTTGCTGGTTAATATTGACATCAAGTGCTAAACAAATGGCTTCGCTACCGTATTTTAGCAACCAGCTTTTAACTAATGCTGGTTCTTTAACTGCGAGAGAGCCAATAACGACTCGTTTAACTCCTAGCTCAAGCAGCTCTTTAACTTGCTGTTCGCTGCGAATACCGCCGCCAACTTGTATGTCGGTGCTCAGGCCCGCTACTAATTCACCAATGAGTGCTATTTGGCGTTTTTCAGGGTCTTTCGCACCAGTTAAATCAACAATGTGTAATAGCTTTGCGCCTTGGTCTTGGTATGACTGTAATTGTGCTAATGGGCTTAAATTAAAAGTGGTTTGCTGGGCATAGTCACCTTGGTACAAACGCACTACTTGGCCATCAATTAAATCGATTGCTGGAATGATCATGCTGGTTTCCCCATGTTTAGGAAATTTTGTAATATTTTGGCGCCGACATTGGCGCTTTTTTCTGGGTGAAACTGCACCCCAAAGAAATTATCTTTACCAATGGCGGCGCTAAACTTTTCACCGTATTCTGATGTCGCGATGGTGTATTTATTTATCGGTGCCTTAAAGCTATGGACAAAGTACACGTAACTGCCATCTTCTATCCCTTCAAATAGCGGATGATCTGACACGCTTATTTGGTTCCAGCCCATATGAGGTAGTGGTAGTCCTTTACTATCAAGATGATCAATTTGTGTTGGGATTAAACCAAGGCAAGTAATATCATTGTCACTGCGGCCTGCTTCTGAGCGGCCACCGTGTTCGATAGACTTGTCAGCCATCATTTGCATGCCAAGACAAACACCCATAACCGGTTGCTTGAGCTGTTTAATAACCTCAGTTAAATCACGATTATTGAGGGCATCCATAGCAGCGCCAGCTGTTCCTACGCCAGGCAGTACTACTCTGGTGGCAGCTTTGATAACCTCATGATCACGTGACACGATAACGTCGGCATTTAAGCGTTCAAAGGCAAAGCGCACCGAGCTTAAATTGGCGCAGCCAGTGTCTAAAATCACAGTAGTGTCAGTATTCATACTCACTCCTTACAGGACGCCTTTACTTGATGGCAAAATATCACCTTCAACTTTCACGGCTTGACGAAGGGTGCGGCCCAGCACTTTAAATAAAGCTTCCACTTTGTGGTGATCATTGTCGCCCGTGGTGCTGATATGCAAGGTGCATCGAAGGCCATCAGCAAATGAGCGGAAGAAATGCGGTACCATTTCTGTGGCCATCTCACCGACCATTTCACGCTCAAAATCAGCATTGAATTTGATAAAAGGACGACCTGATATATCCATTAAACACTCACCACTGGCTTCATCCATAGGCAGACTGAAACCAAAACGGGCTATACCACGCTTATCACCTAATGCTTGGCGCAGTGCATCGCCAATGGCAAGGGCGGTGTCTTCTACGCTGTGGTGATCATCAATTTCTAAATCGCCATCAACAGTGACGTCCATTTTGAAATTACCGTGGGTTTGTATTTGATCAAGCATGTGGTCAAAAAAGCCAATGCCGGTGTTGATAACGCCTTTACTGGTGTCATCTAGGTTCACATTGACTCTAATGTCAGTTTCTTTGGTGGTTCTAACCACTTCTGATGTGCGGCCTTTATTGAGCAGTGCATCGGTAATAGCTAACCAATCTAAGCCATCGCGCTGATATTGAAAGCTGGCAATACCCATGGCATTAGCCAGTTCAATATCTGTGTGGCGATCGCCAATAACAGCAGAGGTCGTAAAGTCCACTTTACCTTGGGTTAAGTAATCTTTGACTAAGCCAAGCTTGGGTTTACGACAACTGCAATTGTCAGCATCAAAATGAGGACAGATAACCACATCATCAAATATCACCCCTTGGCTCGAAAAAATGTCCATCATCATGTTATGTGGTGCATCAAAATCAGCTTGTGGAAATGAGTCTGTGCCTAAACCATCTTGATTAGACACCATGACTAAGCGATAGCCCGCTTTTTGTAGCTTAAGCAGAGAAGGGATAACCTGTGGCTCAAACACCAATTTGTCTAAACGATCGAGCTGTTTATCTACTGCTGGTTCTTCAACTAAAGTACCGTCTCGGTCGATAAAGAGTATTTTCTGTTTCATCTTACTTCCTTCAATTTTTATCATTCTGTTTCGCAGGACGTTAACGTCTTAATTTAATGCGTTATGAGTAGCTATTTATCCAGCGATTATATTTTTAATAGGGGTTGAGCGTTTTTTGTATTTAGTTTAAGAGTGAGTTTTTAGCGTTCTGAACATAGTGATTAATCTATCGGTATCGGCTGGTGAGCTAAAACTAAAACGAATACGCGAAGCAAGTCTGTTGTCTTTGTAGGCTCTTGCGACAATGCCCGCTTGTTTTAGTGCGACGGCGACCCGTTCTACATCCTCAAATTCCGCTAAGATGAAATTGCCATTGGCAGGTAATACCTTGGCGCCAAACTCAGTTAAGGTTGCGGATAATCTATTACCTTGCACTTTTAGTGCTTCAACCTGTTGTTGCATCAAGGAGATACCATTTGCGGATAAGGCTTTTTCTGCCACTTGTTGAACAGGTAAAGGCACCGGATAGGGCGCGATGACTCGCATGATTAAATCAATGATGTCGGTATTTGCCATTAAGAACCCACAACGTGCGCCAGCCAGTGCAAAGGCTTTTGATAATGTTCTTAACACCACTAAATTTGGGTACTTAGGAATCAAGTCTGCAACAGAATATTGGGCCGAGAACTCAATATAGGCTTCGTCAATCACCACAATGGCATTAGGCATAGCAGCAATAGCGGCTTCAATGGTGTCTTTATCCATGATGGTGCCAGTGGGGTTATTCGGATTACAAATAAACACCAGTTTGGCATTCTCGACTTGCTGGGCAAAAGCATCAGGTAACTGATAATCTTTGGTTAGCGATAAGTTGGTGATGCCAATATTGAATGTTTTAGCACTGATGGCATACATGCCATAAGTGGGGCCAAAGCACGCAATACTATCAACCGCAGGAACACAAAATGCTCTTATTAATAATTCGATAGCTTCATCAGCCCCGCGGCAAGTGACAATTTTATCTGCGCTCACTTTTGAGTATTCAGCATAAGCATTAATCAAACTTGCTGGCTGGCATTCAGGGTAACGGTTGAGCTTATCAAGTTCATTATTGTTAAATGGCGACTCGTTAGCGTTTATCCATACATCACCTTGACCGCCAATACGCCTTGCACTTTCGTAAGGCGTTAACTCAAGCAGTTCTGGTCGTGCAAGTCTGGCTGCTATTGGCATATTCATCGAATCAGTCATCATCCTAATCTCACTTCACTTTTATTTCACAGGCTGTTTAAACGTATGGCAACGGCTTGCTTATGGGCATCGAGTAATTCATTTTCAGCCAATACCATCACTGTCTCACCCAAGCTTTGTAATCCTTGGGCGCTCAGTTCTTGTACGGTAAAGCGGCGGCTAAAATCTGCAAGGGATAAGCTTGATACAGAGCGGCTATAACCGTATGTCGGCAGTACATGGTTAGTGCCGCTAGCATAATCACCAACAGATTCAGGGGTATAAGCACCCAGAAACACGCTACCTGCGCCGCGAACTTGTTTTAGAACTGCACGTGGGTTGTTGGTTTGAATGATTAAATGCTCCGGCCCATATAAATTAGACACTAAAGCCGCTTGCTCAATATCATTCACAATAATACTGCGACTACAGCTCAGTGCTTGAGCTGCTATATCACTGCGCGATAAGGTCTTTAATTGAGACTCAAGCGCCATATTAACTTTTTCAGCTAACGCCATAGACTCAGTAACTAACATAACTTGTGAATCAGGGCCGTGTTCAGCTTGTGATAATAAATCTGCCGCAACAAACGCAGGCTCAGCGTCTTTGTCGGCAATCACTAATACCTCTGATGGACCTGCTGGCATATCAATAGATACACTGCAGCGACCATCTTGGGATACTAAACGTTTTGCTTCAGTCACAAAGCGATTACCAGGGCCGAAGATTTTGTCTACTTGAGGAATACTTTCAGTGCCAAAGGCGAGGGCGGCAATTGCTTGTGCGCCGCCAACTTGATAAATCTCAGTGATGCCGCATACTTTTGCTGCGTAAACAATGGCATCATTAATTGGTGGCGGGCTAACTAAAACCCGTTGTTGGCATCCAGCAATTTTTGCCGGCAGCGCTAGCATCATTACAGTGGAAATCAACGGCGCACTGCCGCCTGGAATATACAAACCCACATTTTCAATAGCTTCAGAGCGAAGCTCGCAGCGGATCCCTGGCTGAGTTTCAACATCAATAGGGCTAAAGGTTTGTGCCTGATGAAAGCGTTCAATATTTTCTGAGGCCACGGCAATGGCTTGCTTCACCTCATCAGATACGCGGGCGCAGGCGGCATTAACTTGCTGCTCAGTTAACCCTAAGGTGTCGACTTCAACGCCATCAAACTTTTGATTAAAGAGCGTTAACGCTTGATCGCCGTTTTTAACCACAGCATTAATTATGTCGCGCACGGTTTGCTCAACACTATCATCACCAATTAATGGCGAGCGAGCTAAGGCTTGTTGCTGCGCCTTAGCATCAAGCTTGGTCCATTGAAGAATTTGCATTTGCTGCTTCACATTTGCCATAAAGGCTACCCCGCCATTTTTTCAATTGGCATAACTAGAATTGAACTTGCCCCTAAGGCGGTTAATTCTTCCATCGTGTCCCAGAATAAATCTTCAGTGCTGACAGCGTGAACAGCAACTCGATTGCTATCATCGTTTAATGGCAGCACAGTTGGGTTTTCAGCGCCCGGTAATAAAGCCACAATTTGATCTAATGTTTCAGTTGGTGCGTGTAGCAGGATATATTTACTTTCGCGAGCGCGAACCACACCATTCATGCGTGATAATATTTTATCGATAAGTGCTTGTTTAGCAGGCACTTGCTCTTGTGCTGATTGGATAATACAAGCCATTGAACGGTAGATAACGTCAGTTTCGTATAAGCCGTTGGCTTCAAGGGTGGCACCAGTTGAAACCAAGTCACAGATCCCGTCAGAAAGGCCTGCACGTGGTGCGACTTCAACTGAACCTTTAAGCATACAGTCACTGTAATTAATGCCTTTTTCTTGCATATAACGACGTAGCAGGTTGGGATAAGAAGTGGCAATACGTAAACCTTCTAAAGAAGTGGCATCTTGGTAGCTAAATTCATTAGGCACCGCCAGTGATAAACGACAAGCACCAAAATCAAGTTCGCGTAATTTAACGCAATCTGATGGTTTACCCAGTGATTGACGCTCTATTTGTTCTTCTTCTAGAACATTCTCGCCAATAATCCCTAAATCAACCACACCATCCATAACTAGACCCGGAATATCATCATCACGTACCCGCAATAAATCGATTGGCATGTTGTCAGCGTGCACAATCAAGCGCTGCTCATTAACATTGAATTTAACGCCACAGCTTTTTAATAGCTTTTGAGACTCTTTTGAAAGTCGGCCAGATTTTTGGATTGCGATACGTAGTCTGTTATTTTCGCTCATAATGAAGCCTCTAATAAAATTGATATAAAAAACAAATATTTAAAACCTAAAACTAAAAAACCCCTGAAATTTCTTTCAGGGGTTTGGGTATTTTGTCCACCGCCTGAAGGAAATAATCCTTCGGCAGTTAGCATCCGAAGGCTACCGCATATGGTGATGATGATGATTTGTATTGATTCGGATGAACATAATAAATTCTCTTTAAATTAACGTATGTAATTTTTTTACAACCTATTTTGCAACAGACTGTAATTTGTGTACAAACACGTTAACCGCTTTTAAGTTTGTTTGCAATACAGAATAAACACATATTTTGTATTTTTTTGAAATAAAAAATATATCTTATATCAGGCTGATGATTACATGGTTTTTAGGCGTTTATTTGTCCAGTTTGTATATACAAGTTAATGATAAACATTAGTTTATGTAAAGTTAAGGATTTTATCGATATTTAAAAAGGGCTGTAAAATAGTGAGCCTAGATTACTGTTCGAATAGCAACTTTAAATTGATAAATTGATAGGCAAAGATTGTTACCCAAGCGATTAAAATAGATAATAAGCCACATATAAGTTGCTTACTATCAATGCTGAAAGAGTCAAATGTGACCACTCGATTACAAAAAGAAGTACAACTGGCTTTTTCGCCAACTGGCGCATTAGCGAGAGGGATCCATTCCTATCGCCCAAGACAAAGCCAATACGATATGGCGCTGGCGGTGAGCGATGCTATAGATCAAAAGCATAATGTGATCCTTGAGGCTGGTACTGGGGTGGGTAAAACATACGCCTATCTGATCCCGGCGTTATTAAGTGGCAAACAAATTATCATCAGCACTGGCAGTAAAAACCTTCAAGAGCAGTTATTTTTTAAAGACTTACCTTTATTACTGAAGATGTTTTCAGTAGCGCCCAAAACCGCCTTATTAAAAGGCCGTAGTAATTACTTATGCCAATTAAAATTGGACAAAAACTTACAACATATTAGCCAGATGCCACCGAAAGTGGTTGATGAACTCATTAAAATTAATCAATGGGCCAGTGTGACCAAAGATGGTGATATTGGTAACTTGACCGCTGTGGCTGAAAACTCAGCCACCATTGCCACAGTAACCAGCACCAAAGAAACTTGTACCGGTAAACGTTGCAGTTTTTATGATGATTGTTTCAATCGTAAAGCCAAAATAAAAGCACAAGATGCCAAAGTTGTGGTGGTGAATCATCACTTGTTTTTTGCCGATCGTTTATTAAAAGACACTGGCTTTGCCGAGTTATTGCCCGATGCTGATGTGGTCGTTTTTGATGAGGCACATTTGGTGCCTGATGTTTGTATTAATTATTTCGGCCAACAAATTCCAACCAGAGAGCTAGACAGATTACTTCATCGTATCATTGAGGTCTATCGCAACGAGCTGCGCGATACCATTCAGCTTGAGCAATTAAGTCAACGTTGTTTAATCAAATTGGCTTCGTGGCAAAATGATTTGATTGATGCTGATGTTTCTGACTGGCGACAGGTTATTTCCAATAAATCACTTGCGAGTTCATCTTGGGAATTGTTGAAAGAATTCAATTTATTAACACAGGTTATTACCGAACACGTCGGACGAAGTGAATCTTTAGATGACATTGTAGTGAAGTTATCGACACTGGTGGCTAATCTTTATAGTTACTTTGAATGCAATGACAGTAATGCAGCTTATAGTGTTGAGCCCAGCGGGCAGCATACTATGCTACGGATCTCGCCGATTAATATTGCTAAACAATGTCAGCAATTATTTGATAAGCAAACCCAGTGGATCTTTACCTCGGCGACCTTGCAGGTTAATCGCCAGTTAACGCATTTTGCCGATGAAATGGGTTTATCGAAAGCCAAGCAAATGATTTTAGATAGCCCATTTGATTACCCCAATCAAGCCATGTTTTGCGTGCCGCGCCATTTAGCGAAATCAGGCCAGTCTGCAGCTAATGTTAATCAGCTGGTGGATGTTTGTATTCAAGCCATTAATGCGGCCCAAGGGCGAACGTTTATTTTATTTACCAGTCACCAGATGTTGCAGCAAGTGGCTATCGCATTACAAAGGCGAGTGCAATACCCCTTGTTAGTGCAAGGCTCGGCCAGTAAACAAAGTCTGTTAAACAAGTTCAGGCAACTCGGTAATGGGGTATTACTTGGCACCAGCAGTTTTTGGGAAGGTGTCGATGTAAGAGGGCGGCTACTTAGCTGTGTGATTATTGATAAGCTGCCGTTTGTTTCACCTGATGATACCTTGTACCGCGCCCGTGCAGCTAATGCTGAACGCAGTAATAAAGATCCCTTTGCCAGTATATCTTTGCCCCAAGCGGTGATCAGTTTAAAGCAGGGCGTAGGACGGTTAATTCGAGATGAGAAAGATCGCGGGGTGTTAATATTGTGCGACAATCGCATCGTAAACAAAGCTTATGGTGAAGCTTTTATTAACTCGTTACCGCCAATGCATCGCACCCGAGATTTAGATAAAGCGTTAAGCTTTTTAAAAAGCATCCCATAAGTTATTATACTGCAGTTGATGATTTAGCTGACTCAGTGCCGATACAATGCCTTGCAGGCTTTAGGTTATTTAGCTAAATCACCATACTCAGCATTAGTTAGCCCAGCATTTTTTCCATAGTTAATGGTAAGGTAAACACGTTTTTACATGACTCAACTTCATACAGATTTAACGATTCTCGCATTAGATACTTGCACTGAATCTTGTTCAGCGGCTTTGTTACATGACAACAAACAGTATAATCGCGTGTTTGATGCACCAAGAGAGCATAGCCAACGTATATTACCTATGGTTGATGAGGTGCTAACCGAAGCCGGCATTAAAATTTCAAATGTAAATTTAATAGCCTATGGTCGTGGACCTGGCAGCTTTACCGGTATTCGTATTTGTACCAGTATGACTCAAGGCCTCGCGCTTGGTCATGATATTCCCGTGATTGGAGTATCAACCTTGGCAGCAATGGCGCAAATGGCCATCGAAACCGAACAAGCTGAACAGATATTTTGTGCCATTGATGCCCGTATGAGTGAAATTTATTGGGGACAATTTATTAATGTCGACGGCATTGCAACGCTAGTGGGGGCTGAGCATGTTTCTAGCCCTGATTCAGTTGACGTTATTTTAGATAAGCAAAAGCCAATGCATATTTGTGGCACTGGTTTTGTAGCCTATCCAGATTTATTAAATGATGTAGCGAAAAAACAGGCGACCCAGATAACATTACCCGACGCATCAGCTATGATTAAGTTAGCTATAAAAGCTCATGAGCAAGGACTTGCGACCTCAGTGGATGAACTTGCACCTGTGTATTTACGTGACAAAGTCACCTGGAAAAAATTACCTGGTCGTGAATAAATAACACCATGAGTTTACAGCAGTGATAGGGAGCTATTGTCAGCTATCACTGATGTAACAGATAAGGCCGATTGGGTTGCCATTGTCAAATGCGCCATAATGGCTTTTTATAATAGGAGTGATAACAATGAATGCTTTTTTACATACTTCAGTTCAGCCTTTATCCTCCTATAATCCCAGCAATATTAATGGGCATAAAAACGTTTCAGCTATCTCAACTAACGCTGTTGTTAAGCTTTCTGCATTACAAAATCAAACTCAACTAACTAATCAAACAGATACGCTTGATGCCGTTAAAGATGACAGCAAACAGTTACCGGCGCTAACTAGCGCAGAATTTGATTCCAAGCTTGATGCTAAATTGCAATACGACAATGACATGGCGTCAGCGACAAGAGATAAGCCATTCAAAGACCATTGTCAGACATTGGCCAGTGCTGGTGCGATACAAGAATATTTAATAAACCAACATTCTGCGCAACGAGAACATATTCAACAAATGGTAGGAATAGATTTATATGCATGATGCGCTACCTAACAAGTTATCCGCTATCCCTTCAAAAGGTCGCTTTTTTCTCGAACTATTATTTGCCTTTTTAATTACCAAACTGCCTTTCATTAGTATTCCATTCAAATGGTTTGAAAGTTATTTCCATGAAATATCTCATGGCATAGCAGCCATCTTATCTGGCGGCATAGTCACTAAAATCCAGTTGTTTCCCAATGGTGCAGGCCTTTGTTTTACTCAAGGCGGTTTTGCGCCATTGATTACTTTTTCTGGCTACCCCGGTGCTGCCTTGTGGGGCTATATGATTTTCTTGCTAGCCACTTGGCGTGCAGGGATCCGCTTTACCTTAGGCATTTTAGGAATAACCGTTATTGGTTCATTAATCCTGTGGGCACGGGATCTACTCACCATCGGCATATTAATTTCACTTGCGGTGGTATTCTTATTACCTCTTAAATTTGATCATAATGCTTTACTTAATAGCCTATTAAGGGTCATGGGATTGATGATTGTCTTAAATGCCATGGCGAGCCCTACGGTACTATTTCGAGTCGTAGGCCAAGGGGATGCAGCTAAACTGTCGCAACTGACTTGGATTCCTGCATGGATATGGGTGATTATGTGGCTGATATTCAGTTGTTTTATGTTATGGATGTGTTGGAAAAGAGTTGACGACAAAAAGCTGCCAATCGGCTAAAGTGATCGACTTAGCAACCTTTGCCGTACCAGTTGCTGATATTTTCGAGACAATTTCTTCAGGGAGAAGACAATGAAACGTACGTTATTATTATCTACCGCTATTGGGCTTAGCGTTTTAGGCTTGTCTGCTGTCACTAACACAGCAATAGCTCATAACCATGGCATGGCTGAAAATACACAGGCTGTTAAGGTTAACCCGCAACTGGCTGCAGCCGTCGCCAGTGATTTCAGAACCGAGAAAAGTAGCGCACGGGATAAATACCGTAACCCATCAGAAACTTTAACATTTTTAGGTATTCAACCTGATGATACCGTGATTGAATTATGGCCTGGCGGTGGCTGGTATGCGCAAATTTTAGCACCATACCTAGCTGATAAAGGCCATTATATTGGTG
This sequence comes from Shewanella sp. 10N.286.48.B5, assembly GCF_002874355.2. Classification (NCBI taxonomy): domain Bacteria; kingdom Pseudomonadati; phylum Pseudomonadota; class Gammaproteobacteria; order Alteromonadales; family Shewanellaceae; genus Shewanella; species Shewanella sp. 10N.286.48.B5. The sequence goes on along the minus strand of NZ_MCVG02000001.1, from coordinate 1,922,618 downwards.
CGATTTTTGAGACCAACCCAAAAGAAGACACTAAAAGAACCCAGTATTACGCTAAAGCCGGTAAAAAGTTTGAAGCTTGGCTTGCTGAAAACAAAGCGGTATTAGGCAATGCTTCAACAGTTACATTCCAGCCGCCAGCATCGTTAGCTTTAGGGGATGATAACAGTGTTGATTATGTACTGACTTTCAGAAACCTACATAATTGGGCTGGGCAAGCGCAATTAGAAAATGCCTTCACTGCATCTTATAAAGTGTTAAAAGAGGGTGGTGTGTTTGGTGTAGTAGAACACAGATCAAACCCTGGAATGTCATTTGAAAGCGGTTATATGGATCAAGCTGAAATGATTACTCTAGCTGAAAAAGTGGGTTTCACGCTAGCGGCAACCTCTGAAATTAATGCTAACCCTAAAGACACCAAAGATTATGAGAAAGGGGTTTGGACTTTACCACCGCGTTTAGCATTAAAAGAGCAAGATAAAGACAAGTATCTTGCTATTGGTGAAAGCGATCGCATGACGCTAAAATTCATCAAAAAAGCTAAGTAATCTTAAGTTAGACATTCAGATAAAAAGAGTCAATTACGTGCTTATGAATGAGTCAATTGAACAATCGCTGCCAGTTGAAGAAGTCGATTTTCAATTGGCTCATATTCGTTTAAGCGCCAAACGCTATGGCTGTAAAAATAAGCCTATTTTATTGGCTTTACATGGCTGGTTAGATAATGCTGATAGCTTTGAACCTTTAGCTAAAGCGTTACATACTCAGGGTATATTAAGCCAATTTCAACTACTCGCTATTGATTGGCCAGGTCACGGTAATTCACAACATAGACCTGGTAGTTATCCACTTCATTGGCTTGATTATATTTATGACTTGGATGAATTAATCAATCAAATAAGCCCTTCATCCCCCCTCAACATCATTGGACACTCTTTAGGTGGTATTATTGCTGCGGCTTATAATGCTTGCTTTGCACACAAAGTCGATAAGCTCATTTTGATTGAAGCATTAGCACCGTTATATGAAAAGCCAACCCATGCCCAAAAGCGGTTGATTAATAGCTTTCAACAGCATAATCGTTTTAATGGCGCTAAATCATCGATGGCAAACATAGCAATAGTTAAGCAAAGCTTTACCCTCGACAGGGCGGTTAATGCCCGTCATCAGTTAACTGGCCTTGATAAAGTATGGTGTGAGTTAATCATTAAACGTAATGTTGAAATTAAACATCAGCAATTATGTTGGAAAAGTGATCCCCGCCTTAAGCTAGACTCACCTTATCGTTTAACCTTTGAACAGGTTGACGCATTAATGAGCATGAGCGATACCCAGTGTTTATTAATATTAGGCGAGCAGGGCTTTAAGCAGTTAAAATTAGCTTTACCTCAAGCATTATCATGGTTTAGTCGCCTATCCCATATACAAATTGAAGGTGATCACCACCTACATATGGGTAGTGCAAAGCTTGTGTCCGATAAAATTAGAACTTTTATTCTAAGTTAGTATCTTGTTGTGGTGAAATCACTAGGATTTTTATTTCATTTATGTGATTATGGTCCGAATTTAAACGGCCGTATGATTTTATGGCTAAACAATAAAAATTAACGCAAACAACTTTGCTGCGACTAACAATAATAAAATTTTACGCTAGTTTTAAAGAGCAGTGATTTTTAGACCTTGCCAATATTGAAGGGCTCCTTCATAGCAATGGGCTAATTAAATAGGAGAAAATTGTGGACCATCCTTGGATTAATAATTTACCAGAAAATGTACCAGCAGAAATTGACTCTGAACAATTTACCTCTTTGGTAGACATGTTTGAAACAGCAGTGTCTAAATATGCTGATCAGCCTGCTTTTATCAACATGGGGGCGACATTAACCTATCGTAAGTTAGAAGAAAGAAGTCGTGCATTTGCTGCCTATTTACAAAACGAACTCAAGCTTGAAAAAGGCGATAGAGTCGCGTTAATGATGCCAAACCTGTTGCAATACCCTATTGCACTGTTTGGTATTTTACGTGCAGGGATGGTAGTGGTAAACGTCAATCCACTTTATACCCCAAGAGAACTTAAACATCAGTTAGTCGACTCTGGCGCTAAGGCTATTGTGGTGGTATCTAATTTTGCCCGCACCCTTGAAGAAGTCGTTGCAGAAACACCGGTAGAATCTGTGATTATCACCGGGCTTGGTGATCAGCTTAGTGCACCTAAACGCACCCTAGTTAACTTTATTGTTAAATATATCAAAAAGATGGTGCCTAAATATGATTTGCCACATGCATTATCTTTCAGACAGTCGCTTACCAAAGGTCGCCGTTTACAATATATCAAGCCTGAGATAACCACTGATGACTTATCATTTTTACAGTACACCGGTGGTACCACAGGTGTTTCTAAAGGCGCAATGCTAACTCACGGCAATGTGGTCAGTAATGTCTTGCAAGCTAATGGTGCCTATTCGCCAGCCTTAAAAAATGGCTCAGAGTTTGTGGTTACCGCTTTACCGCTTTATCACATATTTGCATTAACTGTTAATTGCCTATTGTTTTTACACAAGGGCAGTAAAAACTTACTTATTACTAACCCAAGAGATTTGCCAGCATTTATTGGTGAACTTAAGAAATATCCATTCACAGCCTTAACTGGGGTTAATACCTTATTTAATGCCTTAGTGAATAACGAAGATTTTAAAAATTTAGATTTTAGCCGCTTAAAGTTCTCAATTGGCGGTGGCATGGCGGTACAAAAAGCGGTGGCTGATAAATGGCAGGCCATTACCAAAACGCGCCTGTTAGAAGGTTATGGTTTAACCGAGGCATCACCACTAGTGACCTGTTGTCCTTATAACCTCGAAGGTTACAATGGCTCAATTGGTTTTCCTGCTCCTTCGACTTTCATTCAAGTCCGAGATGATGACGGTAAGGTATTAGCCCAAGGTGAAACAGGTGAGTTATTTGCTAAAGGCCCTCAGGTAATGAAAGGCTACTGGCAACGCCCAGAAGAAACTGCCAAAGTGATTGATAAAGATGGTTGGTTAGCCACGGGTGATATTGGTTACATGGATGAGCAAGGCTTCTTTTTTATTGTTGACCGTAAAAAAGACATGATTTTAGTTTCTGGCTTTAATGTTTTCCCTAACGAAGTGGAAGACGTGGTGGCATTGCACCCAAAAGTGGTTGAAGTTGCTGCTGTTGGTGTTCCAAATGATGCAAGCGGGGAATTAGTTAAGATTTTTGTCGTTGCAAAAGATAACACTGTGACTGAACGCGATCTCATTAAGCATTGTCGCCAACATTTAACAGGATATAAGGTACCAAAACTGGTAGAATTCAGAGATGAGTTACCCAAATCCAATGTAGGTAAGATTTTACGACGAGAACTTCGAGACGAAGTTAAATCAGCGTAAAGTAAAGCCGGCAATAGCCGGCTTTTTATTAGCTTTATATTGGTTAAAAAGATAAAATTGGAGCGTATTTTGTTATCGTTTGAATATATCAACGACCCAGAAAGTTTAGCGAAATTAGTAGCACAGTATCAGCAAAGTGAATTACTTGTGCTTGATACCGAATTTGTTAGAACACGAACTTATTACGCAAAGTTAGGGCTTATTCAAGCCTATGATGGTAAGACGCTAGCGTTGATTGATCCCGTTGCCTTAGCTGATTTATCAGCATTTTGGCAGTTATTGTCAGATACGAAGATCACTAAACTTGTTCATTCATGCAGTGAAGACTTAGAAGTGTTCGCGCGCTATGGTCAATGTCAGCCAAGTCCCTTATTTGATAGTCAAATTGCAGCGACCTTTACAGGCCTAGGGCATGGTTTAGGTTACGCGAAACTGGTTAATACCTTTTTAGATATCGAAATAGATAAAGGTGAATCACGCACCGACTGGATGAAACGTCCACTGACTGATGCACAACTGCAATACGCTGCAAATGATGTGTTTTACCTTTACAAGCTTTACCCGCAATTGTTAGCGAAAATACAACAATCTAACCGTATGGATTGGCTACTTGAAGAAGGTGAGCGCATGACAGAAGGGCGTTTAACTCCGCCTGATGAAGAGCTTGCTTATTTAAAAGTGAAAAATGCGTTTCAACTATTTCCACAGCAGCTCGCTTACTTAAAAGTATTAGCTACTTGGCGCTTACAAAAAGCGTTGAAAAAAGACTCAGCCCTTGGGTTTATCATTAAAGATCATGCCTTAATTGCATTAGCTAAAAAACAACCTAAGACAGTGATTGAGCTTAATCAGCTAAATGATCTAACAGAGCATGAAAAACGCTTTCACGGTAAAGAACTGATTAAAGTGTTACAAACTGCTGACTTAAACAATCTGCCTGAAGCAGTAGATGTAATCGCTCTGAAAAATGGTTACAAAGCCTCATTTAAAGAAGTGAAAAATATTCTTATTCAGGTGGCTGAGCAACATGACGTTGCTATTGAGTTTATCGGTTCTAAACGTTTAATTCATGAGTTTTTAATGTGGTTGTACAATAAGCAACCTGCAGAAAAACCATTGTTATTAAAAGGCTGGCGCGCCAAGCTAGTAAAAGATGCCCTAGTTGCAATCAAGTTTAGCTAAATAGACACATCAAGTGTAAAAATTGTTGCTACAAAAAAGCCAAGAGTAAACTCTTGGCTTTTCTTTACGCTCTCTGACTAGAGAGTATTTTTTACAAGCTCAGGCACAAACTAAGGCTTACTTACCTTCAGGTAAGGTCACATTTAGTTCTAATACAGATAGGTTTTCATCATTTTGTTCTAATTGAACCGATACCTGATCTTCAGAGATATGTACATATTTTCTAATGACTTCAAGGATCTCTTGTTTCATTTTCGGAAAATAATCTGGCGCGTCACGTTCACCACGTTGGTGCGCAACAATAATTTGTAAACGCTCTTTAGCTGTGACCGCTGTGTTGGTTTTTTTGTTACTTTTAAAGTAGTCGAGTATAGACATAGTTAGCTACCAAATATCCTTTTTAGGAATCCTTTTTTCTCTTCTGTCAGAAATCTAAATGGTACTTCTTCACCAAGTAAACGTTGTACAGTATCAGCATAAGCAAGACCTGCATCACTTTCGTCATCGATAATTACTGGCACACCAGAGTTTGAAGCTTTTAGCACTGCTTGTGACTCAGGAATGACCCCAAGTAATTTAATTGCCAAAATCTCATTCACATCTTCAACACTGAGCATTTCACCTGTTTTAACTCTAGCAGGAGAATAACGTGTTAGTAATAGAAACTCTTGAATAGGTTCTAAATTTTGTTCAGCTCGACGTGAACGGCTTTGCAACATTCCCAAAATACGGTCAGAATCTCGTACTGAACTGACTTCTGGGTTGGTGGTAACAATAGCAATATCAGCAAAATACAATGCCATCATTGCGCCTTGCTCGATTCCTGCCGGTGAGTCACAAACAATATAATCGAAATCTTTGCTTAGCTCTTCTAATACTCCGCCAACGCCTTCTTTAGTCAGGGCATCTTTATCACGTGTTTGTGACGCGGGTAAAATAAACAGTTTGTCACAACGCTTATCTTTGATTAATGCTTGATTAAGATTGGCTTCACCATTGATAACATTGACAAAGTCGTAAACGACTCGTCGCTCACAACCCATAATTAAATCGAGGTTTCGTAAACCGATATCAAAATCAATGACGACTGTTTTCTTTCCTTTCAAGGCTAAGCCAGTCGCTATTGCTGCGCTTGAGGTTGTTTTACCAACACCGCCTTTTCCTGATGTGACAACAATAATCTGTGCCATGTTGTTATATATCCTTTTAAGTTGCCACTTACTGTGGCAATGATTCAACCATGAGTGTTTCGCCATTTAAGCGAATGCAGCCGCGTTGGTCACTGCAGTTTTGTTGCAAATGCTCAGCTAACCAATACTGCCCAGCAATAGAAACGAGTTCGGGGTCTAATGCATTGGCAATAATAATACTATTAACATCGCCAGACGCCCCGGCCATTGCTTTGCCACGTAATGCACCGTATATATGAATGCTACCATCTGCAATGACTTCTGCGCCATTGCCAACCGCACCAAAAATGACTAAATCAGCATTTTTTGCGTAAATTTGTTGTCCTGAACGGATATTTTGCTTAACTATTTTGGTTTCTTTTAATGGCGCAGGCATACTTTTAGCTTGTTTGCCTGATTTAACCACTGCAAGGCCTAATAGTTTGGCTTGGCTACTAATGCTTTCATTTGCTGATGTTACACCCACTATAATGAGTTGGTTATCAGTAAGAAGTTGTTTTAATGCGGCTAAATTAATGTTTTCTTGCTCAATTGCACTTAAATTTAAGATTAACGGTGCACCAATAAAAAACTGTGGCGCTTGGGATAATTTACTTTCTAAGTCAGCTGCAATAGCGTTGAAATCATGGGTGTTGATATGGAGTACTGAAAGCGTGAAAGAGGTAGCTTTTAACTCGAGACTTTGTGTGGCCATCCAGGCTTTACTCTCCAAAAAATGTCAGTCTAAGAACTGAATTACAATTAATTTAATCATTGTCCATGTTATAGTGTGCGTTGTTTACTATCAAGCAAGAAACAGAGGAATTTAACCCCAAGATGATTTGTACTGTATATAAAAGTAGTCGAAAAGTTGACACCTATTTATTTGTCGAGAAGCGTGACAATTTCGATGCCGTTCCTGAGGCTTTAATGAAAATGTTTGGCGTCCCAAAACTGGTGATGATGGTGCCTTTATTAAAAAGAACTGAACTTGCCATGGCCGACATTGAAAAAGTAAAAGCTGAGCTTGCTGACAAAGGTTACTATTTACAAATACCGCCCCCTGTTGTTAATTTACTGGCAGAGCATCGTAGAAGTTTAGGTTTAAATGACTAGCGATATTTTTTAAAATAGTTATAGTTTGTTTATGATATAATTATATATTTTACTATTCCGGTGCCTGCTAAAACGTGTTAACGTTTAGTTAATAAAAATAAGAATAGCAATGCTGAGTTAATTTAGGACAATTTATGATTTGGAAGATCATTTCATCTGTAATAGTTTATTTATTGGCTGTGAATTTGGTTTTTGCGCAGCAAGATATTAGTTTTGATGATTATTTAGACTCACTTAAAGATAAAGCTATCGCTGCGGGTATTTCCTCAAACACGATCGATGAACATTTCTCAAAAATCAAAGTGTTTAAAAGAGCCACAGTAAAGGGCTCTGAAACCAGTTTGAATCTAGAAAGTTACATACCTAAAAATGTACCTGAAATAACCGTCGTTACCGCAAGAGCTATGCTCAAAGAGCAACAAGACGCTATCGTTGCTATTGGCGATCGTTATGGTGTTCAGCCACGTTTTTTAGTTGCGCTATGGGGATTAACCTCAGAGTTTGGTGAGCAACAAGGTAATTTTCCGATTTTATCTGTCACCGCATCCAATGCTTATTCTGGCAATCGTGAGCAATTTTACATTGATGAATTTATTGCTGCTTTACGCATCATTGAATCTAATGATGTTCAATACGAGCAATTAATCGGTTCATCAACTGGCGCTATGGGCCACCTACAATTAATGCCGTCACAGTACTTAGCTTTTTCGCAAGATGGTAATGGCGATGGCAATAAAGATATTTGGAATAATCAGTACGATGCCTTTGCAACTGCAGCATCAATGCTGCAGGCATCCGGTTGGCGTAATGATGAAACCTGGGGGCGTCAAGTTAGCTCAATTGAAGCATTAGCCGTGGAAGATACCGGTATAGACAATGCTAAAACGTTTAATGAATGGCAAGCGCTTGGTGTACGTCGCTATAACGGTAATGATTTGCCCAAGCGTGATGATATGCAAGTTGCTTTGTTAATGCCTGACGGTGAAAAAGGTCGCCAATATCTGGTGTATAATAATTTCAAACTGCTTCAAAAATGGTCTAACAGCGAACATTTTTTATTAACTGTGACTTACCTTTCTGAACGAATCAAAAATCCGCCAATCAATTAGTGGTACAATAGCGGCAATGTTATTTTATTACTATTGAACTATGTCTTTTTGGAATGAAAAAAAACTCGAAGAAATGAGTATCGTGCAGTGGGAATCACTGTGCGATGGTTGTGGAAAATGCTGCTTAAACAAATTAATCGATGATGAAACAGAAGAGTTGTATTACACCAATGCAGCTTGTCATTTGTTAGATGATGAATCTGGCGGTTGTCGACGTTATCCTGAACGCTTCAAATATGTTCCAGCCTGTACGGCCATTACTGCAGATAATGTAGCTGAATTAACATGGCTACCAGATTCTTGTGCTTATAAGCGTTTATACCAAGGCAAAACGCTTCCCAGCTGGCATCCTTTACTGACAGGTTCTAAAGAGGCCATGCATGAAGCTGGCATATCGGTGAAGGGTAAAACCATTAATGAAACCATAGTACGTGAGCTAGAAGACTATATCGTACTTTGGCCATTAAAAGACGTTGAATAGTCATTTTTTATTTAGCTGGTTTTACTGCAGGAATGATTATTACTGCCAGTACGACTAAATAAACGATAAAAGTGACAACCATCCATTGCGCCATGCTTACTGATAAGAATGTCCAAGGCGAGTCACTGCACATGCCAGTAGGGGAAAACACTGCTGGGAGCCATTTATCCAGTGGCATCCATGTTGGAAATTCAGGGAAAAATGAGCAGGTGGAGAAAGGCGATGGGTCGACCTGTAGTTTATTAAGTTCAAGTGATAACTTTAATCCCCAGGCAGCACTGACTCCCCAAGCTCCGATAGCTATTATTCTGGTTAACCAGAATTTTGGTGCTATCAGCCCCACCATAGCGGCAATAATTAATCCTAAAACCGCCACTCTGACATAAATGCACATGACACATGGGGCTAAATTCATCACGTATTGGAAAAATAGCGCAGCAGCCTCTAGGCCAATTGCTGACATAAGTAATATTAACCAAGCGCTACGTGAACGAGTGAAACTCTGTAAACGATTCAAATCAAACTCCTTTCGATCTTATATTTATTATTAGTATGAAAACTCAACGGGATATAAAAAAGCACCCTCATTAGAGGGTGCTTAATTGATAATGTTCAAATTATTAAACATTAATGCCCGCTTGCAGCGCCAATAACGTCTTTCGCAGTATGATGAATAATGATGTGACTATCATAAAAATACTGGGTCATATCGGTTAAGAAGCCAGATTCAATAGTAACAACACCGACAATTGACAGTACAATCGTATAAGGCAGTGCCATCCAAACCATACGGCCATAGGACAGTCTTACTAATGGTGCTAAAGCAGAGGTCAGTAAGAATAAGAATGCAGCTTGACCGTTAGGGGTCGCAACAGAAGGCAGGTTAGTACCTGTGTTAATCGCCACAGCTAATAAATCAAATTGGTCACGGGTGATTTGGCCACTGATTAATGCTGCTTTTACTTCATTAATATAGACAGTACCCACAAACACGTTATCGCTCACCATCGACAATAAGCCATTAGCAATATAGAACACCACTAACTGGGCGTTACCTTCAAAGCTTAGTGCCCATTGAATAACAGGGGCGAATAAATGTTGATCAATAATCACACCAACCACGGCAAAAAATACCGCAAGTAAGGCTGTGAAAGGTAAGGCCTCTTCAAATGCTTTACCAATCGCATGTTCATCTGTCACGCCATTAAATGCCGTGGTTAAGATGATAACGGATAAACCAATCAAACCAACAGAGGCTAAATGGAAGGCTAAACCTACGACCAACCAAATACCTACAAGAGCCTGAACAACCAGTTTCATCTTATCGGCAGTGGTTCTGTTTGCATCTTCATAGGCAGCATAATCGCTTAAAATTTTATGAACCGCATCTGGTAGTTGTGCGCCATAGCCAAACCATTTAAATTTTTCAACAATGAAGCAAGTGGCTACACCCGCGATTAATACTGGCATGGTAACAGGTGACATACGAATAAAGAATTCACCAAATTGCCAATGAGCTTGGGCTGCAATGATTAAGTTTTGTGGTTCACCGACCATAGTACAAACACCGCCAAGAGCAGTACCTACACCAGAGTGCATTAGTAAGTTTCTTAAGAAACCACGAAAAGCCTCTAACTCTTCATCGCATAACTGTTCACGATCTTCTTTAGTGTGGTCATGATCTGAACTAAAGTCTTTACCTGATGCCACCTTGTGATAAATCGAGTAGAAACCAACGGCTACAGCGATGATAACCGCGATAACTGTTAGGGCATCTAAAAAGGCCGACAGAAAAGCAGAAGCGGTACAAAACATTAATGAAACAACAATTTTTGAACGTACTTTAGTGATCATTTTAGTGAATACAAAAAGTAGCAATTGCTTCATGAAGTAAATACCAGCAACCATGAAGATTAATAATAATAATACTTCTAGGTTAGCTTCTATTTCATGTAGAACTTGTGTGGGGGAGGTCATGCCTATAATTACAGCTTGTATGGCGAGTAAGCCGCCAGGCTGTAATGGATAGCATTTTAGTGCCATTGCAAGGGTAAAAATAAATTCTACTACCAGTACCCAACCTGCGATGAATGGGCTGACATAGAAAAATAATAATGGATTTATAACGAGGAACAACAATATTGCATATTTATACCATCTTGGTGAATTACCCAAGAAGTTATGAAAAAATGCATTACCAGCAGTTGACGGCATAATAGCCTCTCCAGTTGTGATTTTGTGATAGTGAAATTTACTGGAAGGAATTTCGTGACAAATAGAGCGACGTATTTACAGCTGACTTTGAATAAGACGAATTACATTGTTTCTAAACTATCTTGCTCAGTAAACAATTTTTCGTCATAGCCTTTTTTATCAGTCATTTAAACGCATTATATTTGTTAGTTTCAAAATTCGTTAGCTGTATCGCTAACTTACATCCTTTTGTTTGACGCGGTATTTTAGCGCAAACTTCATTGATTGTAATCCAAGAAAATCTATCATTCGACAAATAGCCAACGAATATAACTGCTACGTCACAAACTTATCTGCGATTGGTGAAAAAGTAACCGGTAACAAGGTTAGATCTAGGCTTTAACTGCTATGTATGGTGTGTATTTATATTTCCTCTGGTATGATCTGTCTATTGGTTAACCACGGGATGTTAAAGTTGACAATTATCAATGCAAAGGGTCCTGCAAGTTTTGCAGAAAAATGGATTGTACGTTCCATCTGGGAAAATAAGTTTCCACCGGGGTCGATATTACCCGCAGAGCGTGAACTATCAGAATTAATTGGCGTAACAAGAACAACATTAAGAGAAGTGTTACAACGATTAGCGCGTGATGGTTGGCTCAAAATTCAACATGGCAAACCAACCCAAGTGAATAATTTTTGGGAAACCTCTGGCTTAAATATTTTAGAAACTATTGCTGATTTAAACCCTGAGGGATTCCCGTTATTGGTTGATCAGCTGCTTTCAGCGCGAGCCAATGTGAGTATTATTTATTTTCGCGGCGCCATTAGAAATAACCCAGAAAAAGCTCAAGCGGTATTAGCAAAAATTCATCAGTTAGAAGACACTGCTGAAGCTTATGCTGATTATGATTATGAATTACATCATGCGTTAGCGTTTTCTTCAGGAAACCCGCTCTATGTTCTTATTCTTAATGGTTTCAAGGGATTGTATAGCAGAGTAGGTCGCTATTATTTCTCGAGTGAAGAGGCGCGAGCGATCTCACTAGATTTTTACAAAAAGCTTGAAGTTTTAGCCATTGAGCACAAATACAATGACGTTAATGGGTTGATGAAATCAAATGGCATTAACAGCGGCGTTATGTGGCAAAAGTTGCGTGATGATATGCCTGCAGAGATTGCTATCAGTAATAAATAATAGCTAATTAATACAGTAAAAAACCAACCGCGAGGTTGGTTTTTTTATGGCTTAAGTTTAATGGAACTCAATAGCAGTGATTACATGGTAGTCATCTTAGTTTCTGCTTTAGCTGGGGGGCATTGCGACAACTTAGTTACATTACCAGACTCTTCAAGTTGCTCAATGCTGACATCAAAGCCCCATAAACGGTGTAAATGCTTTAGCACTTCTTCGTGGCTGTGGCTCAGTGGAATACGTTTATTGGGGATGTAGCGTAATGTTAATGATCGATCACCATTAACTTTTACTTGTTGCACTTGGATATTTGGCTCTAGATTTGACAAGTTATATTGCTGTGATAATTTTTCTCTGATTAAGTGGTAACCACTATCATCATGAATAGCTGAAATAGATAAACGGTTACAACTATCATCATCTAACACACTAAAGAGCTTAAAATCTCGCATAACTTTTGGCGACAGGTATTGGCTTATAAAGCTTTCGTCTTTAAAGTTTTCCATTGCAAATGTAACCGTCGTTAACCAGTCGCTTCCGGCTATCTCAGGAAACCAACGTTTGTCTTCTTCAGTAGGGTGCTCACATATACGCCTGATATCAACAAACATGTTAAAGCCCAAAGCATAGGGGTTTATGCCACTATAATGTGGGCTATTGTAAGCTGGCTGAGCGACCACAGCAGTATGACTTTGTAGAAACTCCAACATAAATCTATCTGTCACAGTGCCTTGATCAAACATATGATTCAAAATGGTGTAATGCCAAAAGGTGGCCCAACCTTCGTTCATTACTTGGGTTTGTTTTTGCGGATAAAAATATTGCGCCATTTTCCGCACAATTCGAACGATTTCACGTTGCCAAGGTTCAAGTAATGGGGCGTTCTTTTCGATAAAATATAAGATATTTTCCTGTGGTTCTTCAGGAAATTTAATTTCATTTTCCGCTTTTATGTTATCAGGGTTAACTGGTACGGTTCGCCACAGGTCGTTAACCTGACTCTGTAAGTAACTCTCACGGTCTTTTTGGCGCATTTTTTCTTCTTTAAACGATATTTCAGCAGGGCGTTTATAACGGTCAACACCATAATTCATTAATGCGTGACAAGAGTCGAGGGTTAGCTCAACTTGCTCAACACCGTAAGTTAATTCGCATTCTCGGATGTAGTTTTTAGCAAACACCAAGTAATCAATAATCGAGCTAGCATCGGTCCATGTTTTAAATAAGTAATTATTTTTAAAGAAACTATTATGGCCAAAACAGGCGTGAGCCATCACAAGGGCTTGCATGGTAATGGTATTTTCTTCCATTAGATAAGCAATACACGGATCGGAATTAATCACAATTTCGTAGGCTAATCCCATTTGACCGCGACGGTAACCTTGCTCCGTTTCAATAAAACGTTTGCCAAATGACCAATGGGTGTAACCAATAGGCATACCGATACCTGCATAGGCATCCATCATTTGTTCTGCGGTGATCACTTCAATTTGATTGGGATAACTTTCTAATTTGTAAAAAGCCGCTACTTTTTCAATTTCTGCCATGTAGGTTTCGAGTAGGTCAAAGGTCCAATCAGGGCCATCATCTAAAGGCTGTTTACCATGGGCTTTAGGCTGTGATTTTTCGGCAATATTGGCTGATTGTGCCGTGTTTTGTAGCTCTTCAATGCCAGCACTTTTGTCGTCAGTAGTCGGTTTTGTCATTGTGACTCCTTAGCTAGGCTGCTTTTTGAATAATTCACGGAACACTGGATAAATATCGTCTACTTCTTTGATGTGTTGTACGGCGATATTGCCAAATTGTGCTTGTAAGGTTTCATATTCACGCCAAAGCGTTTGATGCGCTCTACGGGTTATTTCGATGTAACTAAAATAGCGAGATACCGGTAATATTTTCTCAGCAAGGAGTTGCCTACAAGCTGGTGAGTCATCAGCCCAATTATCGCCATCAGAGGCTTGTGCGGCATAAATATTCCACTCATCAGCAGGGTAACGTTTTTGCTGAATTTCATGCATTAAATTTAAGGCACTAGAAACAATGGTACCGCCTGTTTCTTGTGAGTAGAAAAATTCATGTTCGTCTACTTCTTTTGCTTGGGTGTGATGCCGGATGTAGACCACTTCAAGATTTTTATAGGTCTGGGTTAAAAATAAATACAGTAAAATATAAAATCGTTTTGCCATATCTTTGGTGGCTTGATCCATTGAACCTGAAACATCCATTAGGCAAAACATGACTGCTTGGCTAGATGGTTTTTCACGTTTGGAAAAATTATTAAAACGTAAATCGAAACTGTCTATAAAAGGCACGCTATCGATACGCTTTTTAAGATCTTCAATTTGCTGTTTTAAATCCATGATCAACTCAGCTTGGGTGCCGGGGGTATTTTCAAGCTCGTGAAGCTGCTTAATAAGCTCGGCGAGTAATTTCTTTTTACCTGCAGTCATGGCAATGCGTCTAGCCAATGAAGATCGCAGTGAGCGGACAATATTGATATTGGCTGGTACGCCGACATTAGTGTAACCAGCGCGGTATGTTTCAAACTCAACCATTTGCTTGGCGTTAGTTTGCTGTAAATCCGGTAACGCCAAATCTTCAAATAACAGCTCTAAATATTCATCATTTGAGATTTCAAACAAGAATTCATCTTTACCTTCGCCGCTATTAGAGGCTTCACCTTCGCCACTACCTTGTCCGGCTGCGCCGCCTTTGGGGCGCTCAATTTGATCACCTTTATTAAACTGATCGTTACCTGGGTGGACACGCTCTCTCACACCGCCTTGTCCTTGATGAAATGTCGGTTCGCTGATGTCACGTGTTGGGATACTGATTTTCTCGCCTTTATCGATATCAGTAACACTTCTTCTGGTTACGGCTTCACTGACTGATTTTTTGATTTGCTTTTTGTAGCGTTCAATAAAACGTTGCCTGTTGACGGTACTTTTACCTTTTGCATTGAGGCGTCTATCAATAAAATTTGCCATACACAACTCCTAATGGACTTTGCCCTTAACGGTTTTTAGCGCATAAAGGTAAGGGCAAAGTTAGCAATACTTATGACGATTTACGTACCCTCAAGTACCACTCTGAAAGTAATCTGACTTGTTTTTGGGTATAGCCTTTTTCCATCATGCGATTGATAAAGTCATCGTGTTTACGTTGATCATCTGCTGAGGTTTTCGCGTTAAAAGAAATAACCGGTAATAAATCTTCGGTATTGGAGAACATTTTTTTCTCAATCACCACTCTGAGCTTTTCGTAACTGGTCCACAGTGGATTATTACCGTCATTATTGGCTCTAGCACGTAATACAAAGTTGACGATCTCATTACGAAAATCCTTAGGGTTACTGATACCAGCTGGTTTTTCGATTTTTTCTAATTCAGCATTTAGCGCTGAGCGGTCAAATAATTGGCCAGTTTCTGGATCTCTAAACTCCTGATCTTGAATCCAAAAGTCTGCATAAGTGACGTATCTATCAAAGATGTTCTGACCATATTCTGAATAAGACTCTAAGTATGCGGTTTGGATTTCTTTACCGATAAATTCAACATACTTAGGAATGAGATAACCTTTTAAAAACTCGAGGTACTTTTCACTTAACTCTGCAGGGAATTGTTCCTGTTCGATTTGCTTTTCAAGTACATAAAATAGATGTACTGGGTTTGCAGCAATTTCAGTATCGTCAAAGTTAAACACTCTAGATAATATCTTGAATGCAAAACGAGTTGATAACCCCTGCATTCCTTCATCGACACCGGCATAATCACGATACTCTTGGTACGACTTGGCTTTAGGGTCAGTATCTTTTAACGTTTCACCATTGTAGACGCGCATTTTTGAGTAAATAGAGGAGTTCTCAGGTACTTTTAAGCGTGACAGAATACTGAACTGAGCTAAAGTTTCTAGGGTGCCAGGGGCACAAGGCGCTTTGGATAGTTCTGAGTTTGACAGTAATTTTTGATAAATTTCCATCTCTTCAGAGACCCGTAAACAGTAGGGCACTTTTACGATGTAAACTCGGTCTAAAAATGCCTCATTGTTTTTATTATTTCTAAAAGTGGTCCACTCAGACTCATTGGAGTGAGCTAAAATCATACCGTTATATGGCAAGGCAGATAAGCCCTCTGTACCGTTGTAATTACCTTCTTGTGTGGCTGTAAGCAGTGGATGCAACACCTTAATTGGAGCCTTAAACATTTCCACAAACTCCATCACCCCTTGGTTCGCACGGCATAATGCGCCCGAGTAGGCATAAGCGTCAGCGTCATCTTGTGAAAAATGCTCTAACTGACGAATATCAACTTTACCCACCAATGCTGAAATATCTTGGTTATTCTCATCACCGGGTTCGGTTTTAGCGATAGCGGTTTGATCTAAGATCGAAGGGTAAACCTTAACTACTTTAAATTTAGTAATGTCCCCACCAAATTCATGTAAACGTTTTACTGCCCATGGTGACATGATGGTTTTAATATAACGTGGTGGAATCGCATACTCGTTAGTTAGCAGCTCAGCATCTTCATCGGGATCAAATAAGCATAAAGGGTGATCGTTAACGGGGCTGCGAACGCCATTGGCACTTAAGATGTAAATAGGCACCTTTTGCATTAAGGCTTTGAGTTTTTCTGCTAATGATGATTTACCACCACCTACTGGTCCTAACAGATAGAGGATTTGTTTTGATTCCTCTAGACCTTGGGCAGAATGTTTAAGGTAAGAGACAATTTGTTCAATGGACTCTTCCATGCCATAAAAATCAGTAAAGCTTGGATAGTAAGAAATTAATCTATTTGAAAAAATTCTACTGAGTTTAGGATCTTTTGAAGTATCGATGGTTTTAGATTCACCGATGGCCATTAACATCCGTTCGGCCGCCGACACATAAGCACTTCTGTCTTCCTTACAGATTTCAAGAAACTGCTGCAGTGAGTATTCTTCGTCTAGTTTTTGCTCATAACGTTGTTGGTAATGTTCGAATATGCCCATAAGAAACCCCTTTAAACTAAGGTGAAAGTACTTGAGTGACAGCGCATTTATGGTGTTAAGCCGATTTTAATTTAAACAAAATAGTAGTGCTTTTTAATGGCCGTTAGATAAAGTCTAGGTCAGGGATTTGAGATTAGCGAATAGGGAGTTGTAAAAAATTCTAATAAAAACAAAGATAAAACGTTGCAAATGCAACTGTTGCAAATGTAGTTGGTCGGTTTGAGCAGTAACGATAAAACAGAAACACTAAACATGAACCAATAAAAAAGGAGCTAATTAGCTCCTTTTATTCATCTCATTGTAAACTTGTTAGCATTTAGCCAGCGAAGTTTGCGTTAACGAATTCCCAGTTAACTAATTCCCAGAAAGCAGCTAGGTAGTTAGGGCGAACGTTACGGTAATCGATGTAATAAGCGTGTTCCCAAACATCAACAGTCATCAATGGTGTTACTGACTCGTCAGTTAAAGGAGTCGCAGCATTGCTTGTGTTAACAATAGCCACAGAGCCGTCAGCATTTTTAACTAACCAAGTCCAAGCACTACCAAAGTTGTTTACTGCAGAATCAGTAAATTTCGCTTTGAATTCTTCAAATGAGCCGAAAGCTGCATTAATTGCTTCAGCGATAGCACCCGTTGGAGCACCGCCAGCATTAGGCGCTAGACAGTTCCAGTAAAAAGTGTGGTTCCAAATCTGAGCTGCATTGTTGAATACGCCACCAGTTGAAGTTTTTACAACTTCTTCTAAGGTTTTGTTTTCAAATTCAGTACCTGCAACAAGACCATTAAGCTTAACAACATAAGTGTTGTGATGCTTACCGTAATGGAATTCGATAGTTTCTTCAGAAATATGTGGTACAAGTGCGTTCTTAGCATATGGTAATGCTGGTAATTCGAAAGCCATTAGTATCTCTCCATGGACTTAGGTTATCGTTTTATATACCTTTTGGTATGACATGCTCACCCTGACATTGTACTTAAAATTTTTGTGATGTGAATCATTGTTTGATGAAATATGTCGATACAGTCAATCGAAAAAATCATTTTCTAACAAAACCCTACAAACTGTGGGATTTTGTTATGATGAAAGCTGGCGTACAATAGCCTTAGATTATTAAGTAGCACTTAGGAATAAAAATGGAAACAGTAGACAAAATTAAGCAGCAAATTAGTGAAAACCCTATCATTGTTTATATGAAAGGCTCTCCAAAATTACCAAGCTGTGGTTTTTCATCTCAAGTCGCGCAAGTGATGATCAACTGTGGTGAGCAGTTTGCTTTCGTAGACATTTTACAGCATCCAGATATCCGTGCTGAATTACCAAAATTCGCTAATTGGCCGACATTCCCACAGTTGTGGATTGAAGGTGAGCTTATCGGTGGTTGCGATATCATCACTGAGATGTACCAAAAAGGTGAGTTACAGCCAATGATCACCGCAACAGCTGATAAGTTCCGCACTGAAGAAGACGCTGAATAAGTCATTTTTTGTTGCGCCTGTAAGCGTTAGCTTCGAATTTTTCAAAGCTTAAACGCAAAATAGATGAACTTTTAAAGTAAAAACCCTTAATTTGCTTAAATTAAGGGTTTTTTATTGCCTATAATTTGTTGCCTACAATAGTAATATGGAATTAAAACTTAATCGGCTTGAGGCTCTTTTGGCATAGGTAAGACTAAATTCATTACAATCGCCACTAAGCCACATAGGCTAATGCCTGTCAGGCTAAACTCACCAATACCAAAAGCCATTCCCCCAATACCGAACACTAAAGTCACCCCAACAATGCTGAGATTACGTGGCTCATTTAAATCTACCTGATTTCTAATTAAGGTATTTAAGCCAACTGCGGCGATGGAGCCAAACAATAAACACATAATGCCGCCCATAACGGGTAACGGAATTGTTTGCATCAATGCGCCTAATTTACCAATAAACGCTAACGTGATCGCCGTGATAGCAGTCCAAGTCATTATTCGCGGGTCAAAGTTTTTTGTCAGTGTTACTGCGCCAGTGACTTCACTGTAGGTAGTGTTTGGTGGTCCGCCTAGTGCTGAGGCCGCAATGGTGGCCACGCCATCACCCGTTAACGTACGGTGTAGCCCAGGCTTTTTAAAGTAATCCTTACCTGTTACATTTGAAATCGCTAATAAGTCGCCAATATGCTCAACGGCTGGCGCTATGGCTACGGGGATCATAAACAGTATCGCTTGCCAGTGAAATTCAGGGGCAACAAATTTGGGAACAGAAAGCCAACTTGCCTGCGCAACTGGACTAAAATCAACAATACCGAACGCCAAGCTAAAGCCGTAACCCACCAAAATACCGGCAAGGATCGGCATTAGCTTAAGCACACCTTTGGCAAAAACGGCAATTAACACAGTGGTCGCTAATGACATTAGCGCGATAAATAGTGCAATTTCTTGTTCAACAATAACGCTACTACCGTCACCTGTTTTACCCAGCGCCATGTTAACGGCCATAGGCGCAAGGCCCAAACCGATAATGATAATGACAGGCCCAACAACAACCGGAGGTAAAAGCTTATGAATAAAGCCACTCCCTTTGACCTTGACCATCAAACCTAACAGCACATAAACGAAACCTGCCACCATGAGTCCACCCATTGTGGCGGGAATGCCCCATGTTTGTACCCCATACATAATTGGCGCTATAAACGCGAATGATGAGGCTAAAAAAATAGGCACTTGGCGCTTAGTGATGATTTGAAATAACAATGTGCCAAATCCGGCAGTGAATAGGGCGACACTTGTATCAAGCCCACTTAACAATGGCATTAATACTAAGGCACCAAATGCAACAAACAGCATTTGTGCGCCCTGTAAGGGTATGAACAAGCGTTTCATATAAATCCTATGTTTATTATAAATGAGAGTTTCGAATTTAAGATAAGTGAAATTGCTAATAATGTCTGTATTTTAGATCATCTTTAACAGCCTTTTGCTGCAAATTACAGCACTGTAATGTAATTTTAGAAGTAAAATTAATATGCTACACTTCGAACACTTTTCTTAGATTGCGTTTACTTTGCCATGTTAAAACTTTTAATTCAGTTCATTGTTATTGGTTGTGTGTTTGCCCTAAACAGCTTTGCTGTTATTGCTGCTGAAATCGCTTTACTCGATGAAGCTGATGTTGTGGTAACTTCTCGAGCCACAAATGAACGACAAGTTGCCTTAAAACAAGCGCTATCCACTGTATTTATAAAGAATTCGGGCTTAACTTCAGTGCTTGAACACCCATTGATTAAAAGTCATATTAACAAGCCTGAATCCTTACTGACTCAATACGGCTACAGCCAAGTGGATGATGAGTTAGTGTTAAAGGCAAACTTTGATCATAAACGTATTATTTCGGTCCTTCGTGAAGCAGAATTACCAGTGTGGGGCCGCCAACGCCCATCAACTTTGTTATGGATGTCTATCGAAAATGCTGGCGATAGAGCTATTTTAGCGGATGCAGCTGAATCTGATATTAGAACGCAAATCGATTTAGATGCCAATAATAAAGGCATTCCAATCCTGTTACCTGTGATGGATTTAGACGATGTGATGCAAGTTAATGTCTCTGATGTACGAGGCATGTTTGCCGATGTGGTTGCCAACGCATCAAAACGCTACCAAGCGGACTATTTTGCCATGGCCGATATTGATCAAGTGGGCGGTTTTGTGCGCTTTAATGTAGCTTTATTTGATAAAGGCAATGCTAGCGGTGTTATGCAGCCTTTAATTAACCACCAAGCAGAAGTCGCGGATTACGAGCAAGCAACAGATGAAATCTTATCAAGGTTAGCGGGATATTTTGTTAGCCAATATGCCTTCGCTGACTCAGGAAACAGCGCCCAAACTAAGTTAACCTTAGTAGGGGTTCAAACTATGGCGCAATTAGTTGACATTGAAGCTTACTTAACCCAATTAAGTGCGATTAAGTCAGTGAGTTTAAGCCAGTTTAAAGCTGATACCGTTACTTACAACTTATCGTTATTTGGTGATGCCAGCGATTTAGAAAAATTACTGAGTATTAATAAAAGACTGACGCAAATTGATACTGTTAACACAGTGGTTCCACCCAATTTAAACGCTGGGCAAGAAAACAGTATCAATAATGTTGATCCTAATCTAGATTCTGAAACAACAGTGTCATTAATCTATCAATGGCATTAGATTGAGTGTGTTATACTAACTGTCGCTTGTATTAATTATTAGAGAATTTTTGAGTGACCCAAAACTCACCAAAACAATTATCGTTACCAGTTTATTTACCTGATGATGAAACATTTCAGAGTTATTACCCTGCAGTAGGTAACGATGAGTTAATCCAAAAGCTACAGGCTGCCGCTGAAGGCAGCCTTGCTTCTAGTTTGTATTTATATGGTCCGGTAAAATCTGGACGTACTCACTTAATGCACGCAGCTTGTGCGCACGCGAACGATTTAGAGCGCCGTACTTTATATATCCCACTTGGCATTCATGCCAGTATTTCTCCTGAGCTATTTGAAGGTATTGAGTCGTTACAACTAATTTGTATCGATGATATTGATGCCATTGCAGGACACCCAATATGGGAAGAGGCGCTGTTCCATTTATACAATCGTATTGAAGAGCAGCAAGATTGTCGCTTGATTGTAAGTGGCACCTCATCACCAACTGAAGCTGGTTTTGCATTACCTGATTTAATTTCACGGATGCAGTGGGGCTTGATATATCAATTACAACCCATGGCAGACGAAGAAAAGTTAGTGGCATTACAGCGGCGTGCAGCGATGCGTGGTTTGCAGCTTTCTGATGAGGTGGGGCGCTTTCTGTTAACTCGCATGGCTCGAGACTTACGTACCTTATTCGATGTGCTTGATAAGCTAGATAAAGCTTCTATGGTGCATCAACGTAAATTGACGATTCCTTTCATTAAAGAAATGCTGCGATTGTAAGTGACAATTTTTTATAATTGAGTTTTACGCTTTTATGAAAGCTTACAATCTAAAATAAAAAACCACCGATTAAGGTGGTTTTTTATTGGTAGTCACAAAAAATTGGTTAATTTCTGATTTGGTTAACGCGAGGGTATAGGCATATCTCTGTGCTCACGACCCACTTGTATTGCAGGCCTATTATCTGATGTCACAGCGTTAGCGTCTGAACTGATGTTTGACATTGTGCTGGCTCTAGACATGTTTCTTGACAGGCTGGGTGATATATCGACATTATCAAACCAATCTTGGCCGGCAATCATGTTTATTGGCGCAGGTAAGCCATTTAATAACGATTCACCATCTACTTCAGGCATCATTTGATTAATAACAAATGCAGCTCGGGTTGAGAGTTCGTCTGCGCCAATGCGGCCTCGCTGCCCCCAATCTACGATTAAGTTATCGGTATCTGTGACTGCCACATCCCTTTGAATTTGATAACGATGACTCATAAAGGCTTCTTCAAACAACATTGCGGCGTCTTCACGAGTCGACGAGTAGTTATAAAAATCATTAGCATAATCGGTCAAAAAGAAGCTAGTGACATCACTAGGTACATAGGCTTTTTGAATTGCGTCAGCGGTTTCACCTAAAAAGCTGACGGCGGCTAAACCATAGATTTCAGCGCTGGTTAATGGCTCAATATTCTGCAATTGATCAGATACCAGTGAATTGCTATTTGCTCTACGATAGAAGTCATCAATTAAAGTCGGGCCTTGTAACTGGCTATGGGTCGAACGCGGGAAAAAGTCATTAGCGTGAGCTAATTCGTGATACATCAAACTGGCTAAGCGCGGTGTAAGATCTGCAATAGTGCGCGATTGACGGATTGCCCGATCATAACTAATAGATACATAGTCATTATTTTTCACATAACGCCACGGCATAATAAATTTTAAATCGTTACCAAAGTCACTACGATAATCAGGTGCTTCATTGATGGTGTCTCTTTCCGTCGGGCTTAACCATAAATACTCAGGGTCGAGGTAAATAGCGCCCGTAGCCACCCAGTAAAATGATGGTCTAATATCATAGCTAATGACAACCGCGCTTACTGATTGTAATAACTTGATAAAATCACTGTTAGGATCCGCTTCAGTTAAAAATTGCTCAAAGTTTCGGCCCATCCAGTCATGGGAAACAACCACTCTATCCATGACATCAGCAATGGTTTCTGAATCTAATTGCTGACCAATTAACGGCAAGTCATTGAGCTCACACGTTTGGTTTAACTGGTTAGAGTAAACACACCGCTGCGCGTTAATTGCATAAGGTGATGCACTGTTATAGGCATAGGTTTTAGCGATGGGGCTATCAAAGTAGGGCGAGGTGATGGCGTTTTGTTTCGTCACTAATACAAACACTTCATCGGTTAAGGTTTCACCGGCAAAGTCTGCGGTCACTTTAAGGCCAACAAAGGTATCTTCTGCAATATTATCTGGTGCGGTAAATAGTGGCCTTTCTGCATTGGTTAAATCAAGGCTAATTTGTTGGTCTGAAAAATAACACCATTGTATGTTAGATGGCACTTGGTTGTTGATCTGACCAAGGCGCAGGCTGACATCATTACCTGCAACAACTTGATGATCGCTATAGACATTTAACTGTTGCGACATTTGCGCAGCACTGATGGAAATTTTGTCGCTGTAAGAAATTTGGCCACTGGTTGCCTCGACAGTGAAGCTATAGTCTGCAGCTTCAGGAATATAAAATGCCAGCACTGGGCTGTTTTCTGAGCTGATATCTAATGCAGGTCCTGCAGTTTGTTGCCAGTTAAACTGGTAGTCGTTGCTGTTTTGGTTACTGACCCCAACAGTAATACTGGCGGATTGATTGACGTAATATTGCTGTTCAACATTAAAATTCAATTCTGTGCCATTATTAACGGTTGTTAAACCGGAGCTGGTTTCGCAGACATTGATGGGCAATGTGGTTTCAGGGGCTCCTGGCGAAGATGAGTCAGAGCTACCGCCACAGGCTGACAGAAAAGTCACTGAGGCGAGTATAGCTGTAATAGCCATGTTATTTTTCATACACAATCTCCGTTGCTTTTGCATTCTAATCTAAAAATGTTATCAAAAATCAATATAGCATGGAGTCTTGCTTGCAAAAAGAACGGTGAAACTATTTGGTAACCTTTTCTTTACTTGTTACTTACTTATCTTTTTATCTACTTGTCACTTACTAGGTACTTGGTTATGGCGAAGTGATTTGCTGTTTTTAAATAAAAAAGCGCCCAAAGGCGCTTAAGTAATTTAGTTTATAAGTAGCAAGCTTATATTATTGGTCTTTGGACTTTTTCTTTAAACCTAAGCCTAGTTCTCTACCACGTAGGCGGGCATAAAAAGGAAAAGCGACTAACAGTGCGCTAATAAGTACAGATTCAATAAGCGCAAAATATAATGCATCTTCTGTGACATACAGCAGGGTTAGTCCATGTAAAAGGTATAAGCATAAAATGAAACTTGCCCAGGCATAAGTGTATGGCTTACCCGTTAATATCCCTTTAATGGGCAGTAACAAAGGGGCTATCCATAACAAATTAAAGGCTAATGAATATTCACCTGTCATGCCTTGCTGGATAAACCAGCCAGTAAGCAGCATTAATAATGAGACATAGCCCACACGGCATAGTTGAAATAAGGTATGTGTTGTCATGGTTATTCTCACAAAATGGCTAACACATTTTCAGGTGGTCGACCTACTGCAGCTTTGCCGTTTGCAATAGCAATAGCAATAGGGCGCTCAATTAATTTAGGGGTGTTAATCATGGCGTTGATTAATTGCTCATCGGTTAAATTAACATCCGTAAGGTTTTGTTCTTTGTATTCGGTTTCTTTAGTGCGCATTAGCTCTCTTGGACTGATTGCTAACATGGCTAAAATAGCGCTAATTTCGTCGCTAGAAGGAACGTTTTTTAAATATTCAACAATGTTTATTTGAACATTTTGTGCTTCTAGTAACGCAAGGGTTTGGCGGCTTTTTGAACAGCGAGGGTTATGATAAAGGGTAACAGTTGTCATTAGATTGCTTCTTTTTTATATTTTGGGGCATATTAACAAAAAATCTAAGCAATGGTTAGCTATCTGATAACTTAACTCACCATTGCTTAGCGGTAATTATTTGAGAGCGTCAAGCTCACGTTTAGCTTGTCTAAATTGGCGGATCCTCGCCTCAATTCTGGCAACTTGTAACGATTGGCCTTCTGAGTGGCGATAGGCATAGTTAAGTTGATCAATCGCGCCATCATAATTGGCCGCTAAGGCCATGACTTCAGCATTAGTATAATATTCAAGTGCCTTATTACCCATTTTGCGATAGGCCTGAGTTAAAATTTGATAAGGCAATATATTTTGCTTATCTAGAAATATAAGATCTTCTAATAGCGGAATGGCTTTTTCGGGTTGTTCAGCTTCCACATACACGTTGGCAAGGTTAGCTGAAATTACTTGCGACATAGGTTTAAGCTTATTGTGATGCAATAACATCTCAATGGCGCCGTCAAAATCTTTCTTTTGAACTAACAAATCAGTTTTAGTATCAATATAAAACAGATTGTTTGGCTTATTTGCTAACAAGTCATCGATAATATCTTCTGCTTCAGTAAAGCGTTTCGCTCTAAATAGAGCCAATGCTTTCCCATAAAGTGCAGCACTTTTAAAGCTATAGTTTTCTTTTTTTAGTTGCTGCTCAAACATAGATAATGCTGCTTGTTCACTGTAACTTGAAAAGCGCACTTGAATACGCGCTTTAGCAAGTTGGTAGTTTAACTGATCAGGGATATATCGATGAGGAAACTGGGTTGCGCGGTTACGGGCATCGGTAATACGTGACTCGGGTAATGGGTGAGTCAGTAGCATTTGCGGTGGCGTAGTAGTAAAGCGATAGCGTATAGCAAGCTTAGAGAAAAAATCGGCGGCGCCATTGGGGTCAAACCCCGCAGCTGCGAGCGTTTGCATGCCAATTCTATCAGCTTCTCTTTCATGTAAACGTGTGTAGTTAATGCGTGATTGTGTAGATAACGCTTGGGTTGTAGCTAACGCTGCCATACCTGCTTGTGGCGCAGCAATGGTTAATAAAATCGCCCCTAACATCCCCACAATAGTAGCAGTAGAACTTTTTTCTTGTGCTTCTAACGAACGGGCTAAGTGACGTTGCGTTACGTGAGTAATTTCATGGGCAAGTACAGAGGCTAATTCGCTTTCTGTGTCGGCATTAAGAAATAAGCCAGTATGTACGCCTACATGGCCTCCGAAAAAAGCAAAGGCGTTAATTTCATCATTTTTTAATAAGAAAAAGTAAAAGGGTGTTTTTACTCCAGTGGCGTGGGCAACCAGTTTATTGCCAAGTTCTGACATATATTGATTCAGCACAGGATCACTAACAATAGGTGCTGATGAACGAATGACCCGCATATAGGCATCGCCATATACCATTTCTTTTTCTAAACTAAAGGTATTGACTGCGGCAGTACCAAGATCGGGAAGATTGTTACTGGCAAAGCTTTTTGCCACACCAGCGGTTAGCATTAAGGCAACTGCAGTTGTTACAACACTTTTTGAGAATTGGGTAAACGATAATTTGCGCAAATGTAACCTTTATTATAATTATTTAAATAGGGTGGTAAGCAATTTAAGCTAAAGCGAATTACTTGTACTTTACTATCCTTGCTAGGATAATGGCTAGAGAATTTTTTAAGCAAATTTATAATGAAATTAATTGATTTAACTGCATATCAATGCCCGTATCCTTTGGTACAAATCAAGTTGGCATTGAAGAAGCTCAAGCTCGGTGAATCGCTATCTTTCAGTATCTCTGACTCTGGTTCACGTCGAGATGTTCCGCAGTTTTTAAAAAAAATGGGTTATCAGCTCAAAATAACTGATGAAAGCCCTAACTCTCTGTCTTTTATGGTTACGAAAGGTAACAATTTAACTGAATAATTAGGCTGACTTAAGATTAGTTAACTCTTAATATGACTCAGTCTTCTGTGACACTGTTTAAGGAACAAAATGCTTTCATTTTTAGGTGATTGGTATAAAGCGCGCTTTAGTGATCCACATGCAATTACATTATTATTTATTTTATTGGGGATCGGGCTATTAATATATTTTGCTGGTGGCTTACTTGCGCCATTGTTTGTAGCACTCATTTTAGCTTTTTTACTTGAATGGCCTGTGGCGCAAATAGCGAAATTTGGTATTAATCGCACAGTCGGCGCCTCACTGATCTTAGTGTTATTTGTCGGCCTTATGGTATTAGTCGCATTTGGGCTTATCCCTAGCTTATGGCGTCAAGGAGTTGCCTTAGCTACGGACTTACCGATAATGATTGATACCGGGATGCAGTCACTTAAGGCATTAACGGTTGATTACCCACAATATGTCAGCATTGAACAAATTGATGCCATGGTAATAGAGCTTAAAAAGTTAGTTGATACCCAGCATTTATTTGATATAGGCAAACAACTTTTAGGTTACTCTGCCTCGCTACTGGTATTGATGGTATACGTGATTCTAGTGCCGTTATTGGTGTTTTTCTTCTTAAAAGATAAAGATCAGTTACTGAAAAGCAGTAAACGTTTTTTTCCTAATAATCGTGATTTAGCTCGTAAAGTTTGGTTTGAAATGGACCAACAAATTTTCAATTACATTCGCGGAAAAGTGATTGAGATTGTCATCATTGGTACTGTGAGCTACGTATTTTTTGCCATTATGGGACTGCGTTACTCAGCATTGTTAGGGGTGCTAACGGGTTTATCCGTATTGATCCCCTATGTTGGCGCGACACTGGTGACATTACCCATAGCGTTAGTGGCCTTTGTGCAGTGGGGCGTAAGCCCTGAATTTGGTTATGTGATGATTGGCTACGGGATAATCCAAGCCCTTGATGGTAATGTGTTGGTGCCAATATTATTTTCTGATGCAGTGGATTTACACCCAGTGATGATTATTGCCGCGGTGTTGGTTTTTGGCGGCTTATGGGGCGTGTGGGGGGTATTCTTTGCAATTCCATTAGCGTCACTGGTAAAAGCGGTGATTAATGCTTGGCCTAACAGTAGTAATCAAAACAACAGTTTAGCTTTAGATAAAGAGACTTCGTCTGTTTCAAAATCCTAAATAGACACTCAAAACCTGTTAAAACTGAGCCAAGCTACTGCTCTAATTCAACTGGCATAGTTTGTATAAATTTAGAGAAAACTACAAAAAGCGAATGACTACTGCATATAAACAGTGTCATTCGCTTTTTTTATTTTTTTCGATCAAGTCAGGCTAATTTACCAGGGCTGAAGCCTATGAGTCATACCTGATGCATCATAAGGTATTTAAGCCGGTAGTTACTTGAATTACTTGAGTTACTTGTCGTTATCACCCTTATCCGTTGGCGCTTGGTCGGTATTAAGATCTTTTACTGATTCGTCTTCTGCAGCTTTATCAGTTTTAGTTTTTGGCTCACCAAACTGCGGCATTTTAAACTTAGCGCTATATTTTAATACCGCTAAATTACTGGCAATAATACCGACGACTAAAATGATAATAAGCCAAACTTCTAAATCGTTCATGATAATCCTTAACTGGTGTTTTGACCATTAAGTTGCTGATTAATCAACAGCTAAGCGTTGTTCACATTTACGGATATCTTCAGGGGTATCAACTTCTGGTGAGTTGAAAGCGCTGATGGCGATTTTTATCTTATGGCCATATTCAAGGGCTCGTAACTGTTCAAGTTTTTCAAGGTTCTCTAAGCGACCGAGGGGCAATTTAGCAAACGCTTTAACAAATTTACTGGTGTAAGCATAAATGCCGATATGCTTGTATACCGCGTAATCCTCACTGTCATTATCACGGCAAAAAGGAATACGAGAACGTGAAAAGTACAGGGCATTAAACTCGTTATCAAAAACCACTTTTACTTGCATAGGGTCATCAATATCTTTGTCTTTATCAATTTTATAACCTAATGTCGCCATTTCGAATTCGCCTGGGTGGCGTTCAAATAAGCTGATCATTTGTTCAATTGAAATAGGGTCAATTAACGGTTGATCCCCTTGTACATTAATCACTAAATCACTGTCGTCCAATCCAAGTATATCAATGGCCTCATTGATGCGATCAGTACCAGAAGCCGCATCAGAGCTGGTCATGACTACTTGACCACCAAAAGACTCAACCGTGTCTTTTATGCGAACATCATCAGTAGCAACGTAGATATTATCTAACCCTTTAGCGAGTGCCGCACGTTCACACACATGCTGTATCATTGGTTTGCCGTTAATGTGTGCCAGTGGTTTACCTGGAAAACGACTTGAGCCATATCTTGCTGGGATTAAAAGAGTAACTTTCATCAATATCCTACTTATCTGAAACGCTAAACAAAGGGGCTACTGAGCCCGAATGTAACTTATGCTTTATTATATACAACCAATTAGCTTAGTCAGCATTTGGTTGTTACCTATTTAGTTTAATCTCTGTAAAGATTATCTGATCTGCAGAGATGGTTCGTTGGCCATATCAACATTTTTACAGCGCATTATTGGCATGCTCACTATTTACCGTGACATCTAAATCTGTAAGTAGTCCGTTATTAATGCCATATATCCAGCCGTGAATGGCAATTTCTTGGCCTCTGTCCCATGCATCTTGAACAATCGTTGTGCTGGTGACATTGGCAACTTGTTCCATAACGTTTAGCTCGCACAAGCGGTCAAAACGTTGTTGTGGGCTAAGTTGTTCTAGGTTTTTGTTGTGTATGCGGTAAATATCACGAATATGACCTAACCAGTTATCAATCAAGCCTAAACGCTCTTTGCTCATAGCCGCTTTTACACCGCCACAGCCATAATGCCCCACAACCATAATATGTTTTACTTTGAGCACTTCCACAGCGTATTGAATGACAGATAAGCAATTAAGGTCGGTATGGATCACCATATTAGCAATATTACGGTGCACAAATACTTCGCCAGGCATCAAGTCGATAATTTGATTTGAAGGTACGCGGCTATCAGAGCAACCGATCCATAAATATTCAGGATTTTGCTGTTGGGCAAGCTGGGCAAAAAATTCAGGATCTTCCTTACTAATGCGTTCAGCCCAGCGGCGATTATTGTCAAAAAGAGGCTTTAATAATTTCATTTATGCTTTATAACCGTTTTTAAGTTTACTCGGACAAACAGGAGTACTGGTTGCACTATAAATTTTTATTATTATATCAGTATATTGCAATGTACTGTTTAATCTATATAAGGTGATGAAAATGCGTAATTATTATAACTTTTAATCAAGTCGTGCAGCTTATTAGCAGTAACATTAGTTGTTTTAGGCTTTATAAAAAAGCGTGTAAAAGCTGGTTGAATTCGTCTGCCTGTTCTTGATTACACATGTGACCAGCGTTACTGATCTGCAGCTGTTTACTGGCGCTAATACAGTCTTGCATTAAATAGGCTTCTAGCGGCGTTCGCAGTTTATTTTGTGAGCCAACGAGGATTAAACATGGCAGGGTGAATTGCTCTGCTAATTCTAAGCTGTCACGTTTATAAAATACTAACGGCGCAAACAAGGCAAGTTGTTCAATGCGTTGAGCTGATAACCCCATTAGCTGTTGGTTAAAGTTAGCCATTAATGTTTGAGAATCATCGGTTGCAGCAAAAAACTGGCTGCTTATCGTATCGGCGAGTGCTTCACTGCACTGTTTAGCTGCGCAAAGCTCATCAATCCATAATTGGTATTTGGCACTATTAACCTGTGGTTCAAAGCCAATAAAACTGTTGGCTAGGACCAATTTTGAAATCGTTTTAGGTTGGGCTAAGACCATTTCTGCTGCAATAGCGCCGCCGCAACCATTACCAATAACCATACACTGATCAATATTTAAATGGGCTAATAAGGATAAGCAATGCTGAGCGACAGTGACCAAAGATGTGGTGCCACTAGGTAGTGCACCTGATTGACCGTGAGCCCATAAATCAACCGCAATACAGCGATGAGATAGGCTAAATAATTCTATTTGCGGCTGCCATTGTTGACAATCACTGAGGAAGCCGTGGATAAACAAGATGACAGGACCTTGGCCTTGATCAATAAAATGTAGCGGTTGTTCATTAATAGCAAAGGTCTGGCTTTGATTAGGCATGAATGGTCTCAATAAAGGTTAACAATATAAAAATAATCTGCGGATACTATGATAAATTCATCAGATCTAGTGTTTGATACTGATTTAACAGGCTTAAAATCACTTCGGCGCATCTGCAATAAAATACACATAGCGGTCAACTAATTCATCGAGTCGATTTATCAGCGCTGATTTTAATGAGATATTAGAATTAGACAACAGTTGTTTGAGGCTTTTGCGATCGTATTGGGCTAAATAAAGGCTAGATTCAGGAAAATAGCTTAAATGCCAAGGTTCTGGACTCACGCCGCTGCGCCCGGCTTGATAAGGTAAATAAAACCCATATTGTTGAGCATGATGTTGCAACCATACTGAAAGGGCGCCGCAAGGGCCATCAATCAAGTATTCGTCACTAATTAATTTTAGTTGTTGCCGATTTATGTTATTGCCATCATAGACATCAATGTCAGTCCCCCAGTGATGGCGTGATGCGCCGGGTAGGGCAGACCAATTTAAAATCGCATCAACAAGTTGATCGTCAGTGAGGTTTTGACAATCCAATACTTGGTTGTTGTGGTCTAAAAGAATCCGTTTCCCTTGGGCTTTCGCGTTCCAAATTGCGGCTTGTTTAGCAAAATTGCGGTGAGCCGAACAAAGCTCAATGGCAATACCATCAAGGACTGCGTGTTGCTGCATTTGGCCAAATGCGTCAGCGGTTTTTTGAGTCAGTAAATGCCCTTGTACAGTGACAAGTTGTGATTCGTCCAGCCCATAAAGGGCTGGATTGCTGATATCAACATTTAGCACAAAAGCTTTTCCAATATAGACTCATAGCATAGGGCTAAGACTTCTAAATCTGAGACTTTCACGCATTCATTGACCTTATGAATGGTCGCATTTACCGGACCTAACTCGATAACCTGTGCGCCTGTTGGTGCAATAAAGCGTCCATCAGAGGTGCCACCTGTTGTTTGAGGATCGGTTTCATAACCAGTGACTTCTAAAATCGCGGCTTTAGTGGCTTCAAGCAAGGGTCCGCCGCCGGTTAGAAAAGGCAGGCCGTTAAACACCCAGTCAATTTCATAATTTAATCCATGGGCATCTAAGATGTTGAGCACGCGTTTAATTAGTTCCTCAGCAGTGACTTCTGTTGAATACCTGAAGTTAAACATCACCTCTAGTTCACCTGGAATGACATTGGACGCACCCGTACCACCATTAATATTGGCTATTTGAAAGCTGGTTGGTGGAAAGAACTCATTGCCATTATCCCAATGCATTTGCGCAAGCTCAGCTAATGCGGGTGAGGCTTTATGGATTGGGTTATCTGCAAGGTGCGGGTAGGCAACATGGCCTTGAATGCCATGAACGGTAAGATTACCGGTTAAGCTGCCTCGACGGCCATTTTTTACAATATCACCTAACTTATGGGTCGATGAAGGCTCGCCAACCAATGACCAGGTGATTTTTTCATTGCGAGCTTCAAGGGTATCAATAACGCGAGTGGTGCCATTGATAAATGGGCCTTCTTCGTCACTGGTGATTAAAAATGCAATAGAGCCTTTATGATCGGGATGCTTAGCCACAAAACGTTCGGTAGCAATAGTCATCGCTGCCAGTGAACCTTTCATATCTGCGGCGCCGCGGCCATGAATATAGTCATCTATAACCGTAGGTTCAAAAGGCGGGGTGTGCCATTTATTTAAATCGCCCGCGGGCACAACATCAGTGTGACCAGCAAAACAAAAAACAGGCGCTTCGGTGCCCCGTCTTGCCCACATATTTGTGGTGTCTTCAAATACCATAGGTTCAATGTTAAACCCAGCAGCTTCAAGGCGCTCAGCCATTAAGGTTTGACAACCTTCATCTAATGGAGTCACAGAAGGGCGTGAGATTAACTCTTTGGTTAATGCTAATACGTCTTGAGTCATTAGTTAAACCACGCTTGATAATCTGCTGCTTTAAAGCCAATAAGGATCTTATTATTTTGAATAAGGACGGGACGCTTAATCAAGGTTGGGTGTTCAACCATCAAGCTGATGGCCTTTTGTTTATCTATGCCGTCTTTTTGGGCATCAGTTAAGGCGCGAAAACTGGTGCTACGTTTATTGAATAATAATTCCCAGTCGGTTAATTCAGTCCACTGAGTAATGGTTTTGGCATCGATACCTTGTTCTCTAAAATCGTGAAAGCTAAAAGGTTGGTTTTCTGCTTCTAACCACTTACGGGCTTTACGTACGGTATCGCAATTCTTTATTCCGAAAATAACACTACTACTCATTTTTGTTTGATTTCCCAGTATGGTGGTGTGATAGTCATTATGTTGCTGCTAACGTTATAATTCAACGGTAAATATTACGTCTTTCCCAGCAATTACTGCGCCTTGGGCTTTATCTAAATATTGCACATCTTCCATGTTAGCGAGCACTACAGGGGTTAACAGGCTTTCAACTTGATCGGTTAGATAGTCTAAATCAAATTCTAAAATGGGTTCGCCAACTTTAACTTGTTGGCCTTCTTCTGCGAGTCGTTTAAAGCCATTACCGCGCAATTCGACCGTGCCGACCCCAAAATGCACAAATAGCTCGAGTCCTTGGTGTGACTCTATACTGAATGCGTGGTTTGTTTCAAAAATTTTACCTATGGTGCCGTCAATCGGCGCTAGGATGAATTTTCCTGTTGGGTTAATTGCAAGACCATCGCCGACAATTTTTTCGGCAAAAACTACATCCGGTACTTTCTCGATATCAACTAGCTCGCCAGAAATTGGCGCGTAGACTTTGATCCCACCAGTTAAGGTCGGTTGCCCTGATATTAATCTGCGTATACGGCTTAAAAATCCCATTACATGCAGCCTCTTTTATTATGATTATTTCGATGTTTAAAATAGTTAACGATAACACATCGCTATCGCTGTTATTAATTTAACAATTCGTTGAGCTGGTTAATATGACTTAAGGTTAATGCTTGCTCAGCTTGTTGAGTAAACTGGGCGTAATTGCCGTTACAAATAGTGGCTTTTACATCCAATAAACTGGCACTGTTAACGCTTAACTCATCAATGCCTAAACCCACCAGTAGGCTAATGAGTTTGGGTTCGCTGGCCAATTCTCCGCATAAGCAGACTTTGGTTTGATGCGCTTTACACTCATCAACCGCCATTTTGATAAATTTGATCATTGCAGGTGATACGGGGGGATAATCCTTAACCAGCTCAGGGTTACCTCGATCTGCAGCAAGGGTGTATTGGGTTAAATCATTACTACCAATACTGATAAAGTCTAACTTAGGCAATAGGTGGGGTAAATTTAATATTGCAGCAGGTGTTTCAACCATGATGCCGATATTAATCTCACCAAAGCCTTTTTCCTCTTCAATTAATTGCTGCTTACACCAGTCTATGATTTCAAATGCTTGCTCTAATTCTTCTATTTGATTGACCATAGGAAATAATAGCCGAACTCGGCCATGATTAGCGGCCCGTAACACTGCTTTAATTTGAGTACTAAATAGCGATTTATGTTGCAAACTGTAGCGGATCCCGCGTACGCCAAGTGCCGGATTGTCTTCATAATCTTGACTTAGGCAGGGGATTTCTTTATCTGCACCAATATCGAAGGTACGTATGGTCAGCACCTTTCCATTTAAGCTGTGCAGCGCATCGCAGTATAAATGTAACTGTTGTTTTTCATCAGGTACACTATCCACTTGCATGAGTAAAAACTCTGTGCGGAATAAACCGATCCCCGCTGCGCCCGCATCTTGTATTTGGCTAACATCATTTAAACTACTGACATTAGCGAGTAAGCACACAGGATGGCCATCTTGGGTGATACTGTCTTGGTCCACATACTGTTTTAGTGCTTGGCGTCGTTGAGTTTCTTGTGCTGATTTAAGCTGAAGCTGCTGGGTAATTGATTCAGTGGGATTAATGTGTAATTCACCACTAATGCCATCTAAAATAAGTGGGCTACCATCATTTATATTGAAATTGTCAAACTGACAACTTAGCAGTGCTGGAATACCGGCCGCCTTGGCTAAAATAGCAGTATGGCTGGTAAGCCCACCTGTTTTGAGCACTATGCCTTTAATTTTATTGAGTGGAATAGTGGCAAATTCTGCAGGGGTGAGGTCTTCAGCCAGCAAAATGGCATTTTCAGTTAACTTTGAAACATCCCACAGCAAGGTACCATTTACGGCAGCCATCAACCTTTTGCCTAAGCAAATAACATCATTACTGCGATTAGCCATGTAAGGGTCATCTAGCTGAGCCAGTTCATCCGCATGTTGAGCAAATACCCGCTCAATGGAAACTTCGGCTGAAAAACGAAAGCGGGTGATATACTTTTTCAGTTCAGCGGCTAAATCATCATCTTGCAGTAACATGATGTCAGCATCTATCAGGCTAAAGTGTTCGCTGTCTACGGCAAGGTGTTGCTGGCAATCAGTTAAATATTGACTTAGGAAGATAATCGCCTTGGTGGCTTTTTCACATTCTTGTGGGATTTGTGCGACAGGCAATAATCTGTAGTCCACCTTTGAGTGGTGCAGATTAATATGAATAGCTTTACCAAATGCTATTCCTGGTGACACTACAATACCTGATACCGCCATATGACTTCCTGTAAATTTTATCCTACTAACTTAAGGTGATGAGTAATTCAGACACTGTCTCAACGGCTTCTTCTGCTTTATCACCTACGGCAAAGACCTTAACTGATTGACCTAAATATAATCCTAAGGTTTGTAATTTAAACAAACTTTTGGCACTGGCCTGTTTACCATTACATTCGACAATGACATCACAGTCAAAGGTTTTTGCCGCTTTTACTAATAAAGCTGCAGGTCGCGTATGAATGCCATGGGGAGCGATAATGGTAACGGTTTTTTCATAATAGATTCTATCGGACATTGAAGTTACGTTCTTAGCATTAATAATACAAATGATAATAACGCAAACCCGCTAGTGTAAGTAGCGGGTTTACGTATTTTTTAGGCTTTAAATTAAAAAAAATTATGTTTTAAACTGACTCAAGGTCTGAGTCACATGTTGGCTGATGTGCTGTAATGACTGCGCGGCTTGGCTATTCGTTTCATTGGATTTAACCGCTACCTCAGTGAGATCTGAAATCGTGGTGATATTACGGCTAATTTCGGCGGTTACATGTGACTGCTCTTCGGTAGCACTGGCAAGTTGCGTGTTCATATCACTGATACTGGCAATCACGGTTAAGATTTCAGTCATGGCTTGTTGCGATTGTATTGCTTTAGTTTGTAATTGCTCAGATTGCAACTGGGTTTCAGTATTACTTTTTATGACATGTTCAACGCCATTGTGGATCTGAGAAATAATTTTATTAATTTCATTGGTAGAGGCTTGGGTACGGGTGGCAAGGGCGCGAACTTCATCGGCAACTACAGCAAAACCGCGACCATTTTCACCGGCCCGCGCAGCTTCAATTGCAGCGTTTAATGCTAATAAATTGGTTTGATCTGCAATGGCGCCAATGGTGTCTAAAATGCTGCTGATTTCAACTGAAGATTTACCTAAATCATGAGTAACGCTTTCAGCATTTTTAAGTTCAGTCACCAGTATTTGGGTTTCATGCACTGTTTGCTGCATAAACTGCTGAGACTGCTGCGCTTGTTGTTTAACGTTGTTGGCACCATCTGCAGCTTGATAGGTGTTTTGTGCCATGTCATTAGTGGTGGCTAACATTTGGTTAACAGCAGTGGCGACACTTTGGGTTTCGCGGTGTATTAGCTCCGCGCTTTGGTTGGATTCTTCCACGGCCACCAATAGCTGCTGCGCATCGGTATCAAGTTCAGTACCTAGTGGTTTTAAGTTGGCCACCATAGTTGAAATTTTTTCGACAAATGCATTAAAGGCATCAGCCATTTTCGCCACTTCGTCATTACCACTGTTGTTTAAGCGCTTAGATAAATCACCTTCACCTTTTGCGATATCTTCCATAGCAGCAATGGCTGCATTAATAGGTGAAGTGATTGATACATTAAGCAGTAAAAAAAAGCCAAAAATTGGGATGGAGATTATCAACATAATAATCAAATAATTAATAATCACACTGCCCATACTCTCATTAACATCGGCGGCGCTTGCTTGAGCGATAATGGTCCAGCCCCATTGAGGATAAAAATGCGCTTCAGCCAAAATTGTTGTAACTTTACTCGAATATCCTTCACTGCCTTGATAATCCAAATGGGCAGTTGTGTTGGTTTTAGCTTCAGTGTTTAACTCAACAAAGGGCAGGCTGCCATCAGCTGCAATAAATGACTCTGCGCTGCGGCCCAAATTTGACTCGTTAGCTGGAAAACTGATTACGCTGCCTTCTTGGTTGAATACAATATAGGCATCATCTGTCAGGTAGCGGATATCATTGATAATTGAGAGTGCTTGCTCGGCTAATCTTTGATGATCATTAGTGTCATTATCAACTGTTAGCTTGTTAGCGCTCAGTGCATCAAGCATCGATACCGCCGTGGAAACTTGTGCATCAAGTTGTAGATGTTTTTGCTTTAATAAATTGTTGTACTGCTCATTAATCGAGAAGCTGGCAAAAATGACAGTACCAACAGCTGCTAGGCCTAGCATTATAAAAAGGCGTTTTAAAATTGTTAATTGCCCTAAAAAGGAAATCATTTTTGACCTTATGTATTTAGGTAAATATTTATGAGTAAAATATTTATGAGTAAAATATTGTCATAAATTGTTATATAAATAACAATTTATGTGGTTTTTTGTGAGCTAATAACGGTTTCGTACAAAATGATACATTTTTAGGTGGGGAAAGGTTTAATTATATTGATCTAAACCATTAAAAATATTTGCTTATATTGAGCATTTGTTGGTGCGGGTATTTATTTTTGCTAATAAAATGTTTTAGCTTTGATTTGTTCAGTGATAAGCCTAAAATGAAGCAATTTTAAAACAAGGCAAACATTGTTATGAATTCTCTGCAAGTCGTTACTACTGATGATATTTTACTCAAGTTATGTCACTCAGTAACCCATGTCCTCTCAAGCACCAGCGACAGTCAAGTGACTCATGCCGGTATGGTGCAAAACATCACTCGCACCTGTTTAAAACCTGATCTTGGCTGTTTTTCTATATTTGATGGTGGTTTTTCTGGCTTAGTGGTGATCAATTTTACCAAAGAAGCGGCTATAGAAATTTACCGTCGCTACATGCTTAACATGGGCATGCCTGAATCTGAACTAGCCATTTCACATACATCTGATGATGTTGCCAATGTGATGGGCGAATTAATGAATCAAATTTTGGGTAATTTCATTAAAACCATTTCTAAGGAATTACAAACCTCTATCAGTCAAAGCCAGCCTAAAATGTTGACTATCAATAAAGAGCTGACTATATCAATCGATACCAATTTAGATGAGGCCGTATCTCGAAGAGTTACCTTTAGAACGGCAGATAATCATATCTTTTATCTTGAATTTGCCATGGATAAAACGGAGTTTATTAAACTTAAAGAGTTTGCCATGGATGAAGATATAGACCCTGATGCTTTAATTGAAAGCCATGGCAATCGTGTTAACAAGCAGGCAGATTATTTGGCAGCAACAAGTGCTGCAGTTGCTGTTACAAATGAAGCTGATGATCTGTTAAGTGAATTAGGTTTATAAAAGTAATTAAACGGTGATTGTTAATGTCATTTTAGGTATAAACAATAACAGAGTACCTAAAAAACTATAATAAAGGCGTGATGCGAATATGACATCTAAAGCTACTTCAATTGATATTGCTTACAAAGCAGGTGTATCTCAATCGACTGTTTCTCGTGCGCTGAGAAATAGTCCCTTAGTCAATCTTGAAACAAGGCAACGTATTCAAGCTATTGCGAAAGAACTTAACTATAAAGTGGATAAAAACGCCAGTAATTTACGTACTCAAAATAGTTACACGCTGGCATTATTGATTTGTGAAGATCCCACTAACGATGAATCGTTAATCAATCCATTTTTCTTATCGATGCTAGGCTCTATAACCCGTGCTACGGCGCAGCAAGGTTATGATTTGCTGGTATCTTTTCAGCAGCTTTCTACCGACTGGCATGCCGATTATGAAGACAGTAATAAAGCCGATGGCATTATTTTATTAGGTTATGGCGATTATGTGGATTATGGGCACAAACTACAAAAGCTGCTGGAGCAAAATACCCATTTTGTCATTTGGGGCGCAGAGCCTAACCACAAAGAAGTGTTATCAATTGGCTGTGACAACCAGCAAGGTGGGGTGATAGCCACAGAGCATATTATCTCGTTAAATAAACAAAACATTGCCTTTTTGGGTGATGCATCTGAGCATAGCCCAGAATTTAGAGACCGTTATCTAGGCCATGTTGATGCATTAAAAAAAGTAGGCATTAAAGCCAATAAAAATATTCAGTTTGATGCCATTAGCACTGAAAGCTCAGGTTTTGATGCGGCCATTAATTTATTGGATAGTGGCCATCCATTTGACGCTATTTTTGCCGCCAGTGATTTAATTGCAATTGGTGCGATACGCGCTTTAAAGCAACGGTGTGTGAGGGTACCTGAAGATATTGTTGTGGTTGGCTATGATGATATACCAGTGGCGAGTTTTGCTAATCCGGCGCTGACGACGGTTAGGCAAAATACTAAATTAGCCGGCGAGATCCTGGTAGAAAGTCTGCTAAAACTCATTCGAGGGAAAGAAGTGGCGCCGCAACTTATTCCGACTAATTTAGTGGTGCGTCAATCATGTGGTACTGCAGAGCAAGATCAAAGCTAATCAGATAAATACTGACGGATTCACACTTGACCAGCTATTATTTCATAGCTGGTTTGAAATTATTATGGATAATAATGTGACATTTAAAGGTGTATTTTTGCTGGTCATTGAGACTCGACACTACTGGCGCCAGTTATTTTACTGGCCATTAAGCTGGTTATTGCTCATCCTCTTACTCATCGAACTGCTACTATTTCCACTATCAATTAAAGCCCAAGACCTTGAACCGAGAAGTTACACCAATATTCCTATTGGCATGCACTTTGTTGCCCTTGGATATTTACACTCTGAAGGGGCATTATCGCCATCTCCTTCAGTTCCTCTCAAAGATGCCCAGCTCACACTTGATGCCGCGGTAGTGGGTTATGCCACAAGCTTTGCTATTGCGGGCCGTTCATCAAAACTAGACGTTTCTGCTTCACGAGTTTGTATGAAAGGCAGTGCAAATTACTTGGGCGAATTTGTAGAAGCTGATCGTTGTGGTTATAGTGATCCTAATGTACGGCTAACATGGAACTTTTACGGCGCTCCAGCCGTTGAAAAAAAAGACTTTGGGCAATATCGTGAAGGACTCGTAATGGGGACAAGCTTACAGCTGAGCATTCCTGTTGGTTCTTATGATGAAACCAAACTGATTAATGCTGGTGCCAACCAATGGGTATTTAGACCGGGCATTGGTATTTCTTATAAAGTAGGCGATTGGTATTACAGTGCCATGGGCTCTGTTCGTTTTTATAGCGATAATGATGAGTTTTATAATCAGGTTTTACTTTCAAAAGACCCCCAATATACGTTGCAAGGTCATATTATTTACAGTATTGCTCGTGGCCAATGGTTGTCGTTAAGCGGCAATTATTTTGTTGGTGGTGAAACGGATAAAAATGGTATTGATGCGAATGATAGTCAGGATAATTCGCGTTTTGGATTGACTTACTCATTGGCTTTAAATCAACAACACAGTATTAAAGTGTATGCCAGTACCGGTGTTATTACCCGTATAGGCAATGATTTTGATACCTTTGGACTTGTTTGGCAATATGCTTTTAACTGATTAGTAGAAACGACAAGGAAGCCATTATGGCGGGTGCAAGCTTATTAGTTTTACTCGATGACATTGCAACAATATTAGATGATGTCGCCGCGATGAGTAAAGTCGCGGCAAGAAAAACCGCAGGGGTATTGGGTGATGATTTAGCGCTTAATGCGCAACAAGTGTCTGGTGTTGCATCAGAGCGTGAGTTACCGGTGGTATGGGCGGTAGCCAAAGGCTCTTTTAGAAACAAATTAATTCTAGTCCCGGCCGCTTTACTCATCAGCGCTTTTATTCCTTGGGCAATAACCCCTTTACTGATGTTTGGCGGCATCTTTTTATGCTATGAAGGCTTTGAAAAGGTGCATCATAGTTATGTACATCGTAAAGATAAAAAAGTGTCCGTGGCAGATGAACAAATTGT
The DNA here is from genome assembly GCF_002874355.2 of Shewanella sp. 10N.286.48.B5. NCBI lineage: Bacteria > Pseudomonadati > Pseudomonadota > Gammaproteobacteria > Alteromonadales > Shewanellaceae > Shewanella > Shewanella sp. 10N.286.48.B5. The sequence continues at coordinate 1,881,434 of NZ_MCVG02000001.1, read as the reverse complement.
TGAAAAATCAAAACAAGATTTGGCCGCATTTGAACAGAAGAAGGTTCAAGGTGCTATTAGAACTGACTTTGTCCTTTCTGCTGAAATTATAGCGATAAGCCTTGGTGTTGTTTCTCAAAGTAGTTTAATGAGTCAGTTTTTAACCTTAAGTGTAATAGCAATAATTATGACTGTAGGGGTGTATGGCTTAGTGGCTGGCATAGTAAAAATTGATGATCTAGGCCTTTACCTTACCCAAAGAAAAGGTGAGGGCACATTAGTAAAAATATGGCACAAAATCGGTTTTTGGCTACTTGCAGCAGCGCCATATCTAATGAAGGGCTTAACCATTATTGGCACCATTGCGATGTTTATGGTGGGTGGCGGCATTTTAACCCATGGGATTCATATCGTAAGTGAACAAATTAGCCATATCGCTGTATTGGCGGGAGAGTTAGCTTATGTTGGCGTGATACTACAAACTATTACGCCAAGCTTGTTAAACGCATTATTTGGACTCATTGCTGGTGGTGTCACTTTGCTGTTAATAAATGCAGGCTTAAAATTAAAACAGCAATTGAGTTAGTTTCAGGAGTCTGATTTTTGTTTGGGCAAATAAAAAAGCATATTGAAATTCAATATGCTTTTTTTTACTAACTTAGCTTTGTAATCATACTCGTTGTTCGATATTAGGCGTCAGTGTTAACCGCTTTAGGATTGGCGCCATAATCATTGTCTTCCTTACTATCTAAGCAGAAGAAAACAATAAGAGCGATAATACCAACTAGTGGAATTAAACCAATTAATAACCACCAACCAGTTCGATCTGTATCATGAAGACGTCTTACAGAAACAGCAATTCCTGGTATTAAAACAGCGATAGAATATAGTGAATATATAAAAACCGTGCCTAGAGCTTGATCCGCTAACATCAACACGATGCAGAAAATTAAATTAATTAGACCAAACATCCAATACTCTTTGCGTCTTGCTCGTCCTGAAAAATCAAAATATTGTTTTAAAACCTTAATATACCAATCCATGGGTTGTTCCTTAACGTTGTTTGTTTATTGTTTGGTTTGCAACAATTTGTTGCGAGAATAGTATTAACTACTTTAGTCAGACATACCAACAATTAAGCACGTTTTTTGGCCTAAGTGCATAAAAAAGCCGCAAATTTTATTTGCGGCTTTTGAATGTATGTAAACCTTTGCGGTTATTTAGCCAGTTTGTCAGCCACGATAGGGTAATAGTCCCATACGGCTTTATCTGTCATAGAGCGAACCAGTTTCACGTATTCTGCGTGTGTCCATGCAAGTGGTGTCGCTGAGTTGGTGCCATCGCCCATGGCGTAGTTATGACGCGTCGGGTTACCCACACCGTCCCAAGCTTGTTCTGGTAACATCATGCCTTCATTGGCAAAGGTTTCCATGCCTTGAACATAGGTGTTTATAAGCGCTTGATGGCTTTCAGTTGTCAGAGTGTCATTGGCTTTAGCTAACGCCAGTTCATAATGACCACGCTCACCGGTAAAGAAAGGCCATACGCGGCCACGTTGGTCTTCAGTATTCCCTTTTTCAGCATAACTTAAACCGCTAGTGATATCTTCGCCATAACCATCGTTACCATAGCGTCTAAAGCCAGGAATTAAACTGCCATCTTTGGCTTTAAATTCGTACTTAACTCTTAGGTTGTGCTCAAGGCTTGTGTTATCAATTAGCATAACGCTGTTTTGAATCACACTGTCATTAGCGACTTTCACGCCGTAACGTACTAGCTCTAAGAAACCGCCATCAAGAATGACTCTTTGATCAAGACCGGGTTTGCCATTGTTATCTAATAACTTGTCGGCATTGTTTGGGTTACCATTTGGGCTGATTCGAACATAATAAGGTTTATTGTCCTGAGTAAGCTCACCCGTTGTCGTCACCATGGTTGATTCAAGACTGGCTTCTAGCTTACGCGCCAGTTGTAGGTATTTATCAGCATCTTCATCTTTGGCCAGCTTAGCTAAATCACTGGCGGCTACCAGCCCAGCAATAACCGCAGCAGTGGTAGAAGGTGAGAAGCCCGCTTGTTCTTCCCAGCGTTCTTGTTGGGTGCTAGGAGGCGTAATACTGGTGTCATTCCAATCTAGTTTTACATTGCCGCCAGTGACCAAGAATTCTGCCGCAGGTTTAAGCATGTCGCTATACCATTGACTGATTTCTGCATCAGTTAATACGCCCGTTTGCCATAATTTCCAACCAAGCATAATTGGCATTGCCGTTTGATCAAGCTGGACGCCAACCCATTCAATTTCACCATCGACGTGGGTTTTTTGTAAAAACCAGCCAGGTGTACCGACATATTCAGGTGTTTGTTGGCTGACTTGTACTTTCTTTAAATACTCAAAAGCAACTTTTGGGGTTTGTGTGTCACCCATGGCTAAAAATGCCATGGCGCACTGATAAAAATCACGCGGCCATACCGCTTTATAACCGGTGCTACCCACCTTTGCAGAAACACTGTCTCCCCAAGGGTTAGACAGTGAAGCGATTAATGCGCCTGCGTGGGTTTTATCTTCTTGAGCTTTTAACACAAGAGCACTGGTATAAAGCAATTGACCGTTATCAGTGGTATTAACACTCATGTCGTTTAATACCGGTAACGAACTTAAATAGTCTTTCCAGCCGACATGTTTGTCATCGCCAAGATAAGCACTTAATACCTTGTCATAGCCGCTAGTCAATGTGGCATCGACATTGGCTAAACTGCTTTGCTTATCATGACCAAAGCCGATAGCAATATTCATTTCTAGGGTATTGTTATCTGCTGATTTGCTTAAGGTTGGATATTGAGCAGTAAGCGAAACATTGCCAATAACACTGTTATCACTGCTGGTGGTGTTATAGAGGTTATTGAGCTGACCGTTGTCTTTTAGATCAACTAATCCATCAGATTTACCGACAAAACCGGCACTGGCTTGAGTAAATTCTACATCAGATTTGATGGTCATTACTGATGAGTCAGCATTATTGGTGTATGCCACTAACGCGCCATTTTCAATACTGGCGATATCATTGGCGCCACTATTATCTACATGTGGATTGGCATATAAGTGTGGGGTAATACCATCAGCAAAAGCGGTAAAGATAACTTTCATCATCATGCTGTCACGGTTTGGATCGGTAAAGATATGCTTTTCAATTTGGTACTGACCATTTTTAGCTTTATTGATCACTTTATAGGCTAATGATAATGGGCGGCCTTGTTCATCTTGATGTAAATATTCGATGCTACTGATGGTGTCTTGTTTTTCAGTATCAACAAAGCCATCACCAGTAATGATGAACTGCATTTCTTTTAACTGCGCATTGTGGATCAAGCCATACATGGTTTCTGTTAGCACACCTTGGGCTATGGAAAACCAGACTTTACTCACTGGGTTGTCTGCTGTGCTTTGGTATTGACCGTTTACATAAGGCTCATAAGAGGTGCCAATACCAGTCTTACCAGAAAATGCCCAGGTTGGATCGATACCCGGAGCGCCGGGGGCGACTTGCTTAATGGTGGTGATCTCAGCCGCTGTTTCAATGGTTTGTTCTGGTGCTACTTCAGCGTCAGAGCAGGCTGATAATGCCAGTAATGAACCCGTTACAACAGCAGTATTGATCGCCTTAGCGACAAATGACTTTTTAAAACAAATTGTTTGTGAGTTATTAATATTTAACATTGCGTTCATGAATAACGTTCCCCAAATATTTTTAAATAATTTTTATAACTTAATGAGTTTTTGATTTTCTGTTTAAGCTTGTGAGCTGGGTAGATCGACAAATAACACCGCAATACCGGCAATAATCATAAATACCCCACCAGTAATTAGCGCAAAAATGGGTTCACCATCGAATAAGCCATTTAAAATAACACCTAAAACACTTGCTGCAAGTAACTGTGGAATAACAATAAAGAAGTTAAAAATACCCATAAATACACCCATCTTTTTAGGCGGTAATATGCCTGATAGCATGGCATAAGGTACGGATAAGATAGAGGCCCAAGCGATGCCGACACCAATCATTGGGATCCATAACATTTGTGGGTCTTTAATAAAGTAAAAGCTAATCAGCCCTAGTCCACCGAGTGTTAAGTTGATGGTGTGAGTAAATTTAATCCCTACGGCTTTAGCTAAAAAAGGAATCATCACAGCAGCAAGGGCGGCAAAGCCATTGTATGAAGCGAATAACATCCCGACCCAGTCAGCGCCGTCGTTATAAGCTTGTGAAACAACATCAGAGCTGCCGTAATGATAAGAGGTCACCGCTGAGGTGGTATAAATCCACATGGCGAAGAGTGCAAACCATGAGAAAAATTGTACTATAGCCAGTTGATGCATGGCTTTAGGCATATGAAATAAGTCATCAACGACGTTAAATACCATACCTAAAGAGTCACGTTTTTTACCCTTGACCCCAGCAAGTACCTTAGCGCAATAAAGCTGTAATGGGCCAAAAGCAAAGATGCCAATACTAAGAATAAATAACTGTTTGTCCCAACCGAGTCCATAAACTAACCCAGTAAATATCGCACCAATAGTCATCCAAACCAGTGCTGCTGTTTTATATTGCGTAGCGGTGCGGCTGCGAGTTTCATCAATACGGTCTTCTTGCTTAGCGGTTTGTTCATGTGCATGGAAGGCACTGATTTCTTCTGGCGAATATTCTTTAGAGCTAACAATCGTCCAGCCGACAGCTAAGAATAATACTGCGCCACCAAAGTAGAAGGCATAACGAACTGAGTCGGCAATCTCCCCAGCAGGTGCTGTGTTTGCAACATCAAAGTAATTGGTAAGAATATAAGGCAGTGCAGAGGCAACAACCGCGCCAATGCCGATGAAGAAGCTTTGCATCGCATAGCCTTTAGTGCGTTGACTCTTAGGTAAGTTATCGCCGACAAAAGCACGAAATGGCTCCATAGCGATGTTGATTGATGCATCCATAATCCACAACATACCGGCAGCAATCCACAGAGTAGGAGAGTGCGGCATGACAAATAACGCCAGCGTGGTACAAATTGCGCCAATTAAAAAATACGGGCGACGACGGCCAAGCCCGTTCCAGGTGTTGTCACTTAAATAACCGATAATTGGTTGGACTATGAGTCCAGTCAGCGGAGCAGCTATCCAAAGAATAGGAATTTCGTCAATTTCAGCACCTAGCGTTTGGAAAATACGGCTGACATTGGCATTTTGCAGTGCAAAACCGAATTGGATCCCCAAAAAACCAAAGCACATATTAAAGATTTGCCAAAAGTTGAGTTCTGGCTGCTGACGCTGCTGAGTATTTGTCGATGTTTGACTAATCGTATCGGTAGACATGTATCTTCCTTTTTATAGGTCGTTCAACTTCATGGCTGAACTCTTATTATCACGTTTGCTAATGTACTAGGTAAAAAAATGGCGAATACACATCTCCCTAAGACGGGTATTCGCCAAAGACCTGGTTTGCACTTCAAAAAGGCTGAAGTAAAAAAAGGCACTTAAAACCTGACACAATCCGATGAAGGTGATGCGCCAGTAACGACCTAGCCCATTTCATCCACACAAGCAGAGGAGAAATTTAGCAGGTTTCATATTAGCCTTGTGTCGGATTTAGGCACAACCAATTACATACGTATTCATCATTTATGCACAACGAAAGCTGATCATATTTGTAACAGGAAGGGGGTAAATAGCGCATTAACCGATATTTGGTAGGTCAATGTAAATGAACAAAAACCTGATGGCAATGAACACAAAAAGTGAACATTGCAATACATCAGGTTTTATTGGGGTAAAATTGTTGTGTTTTGTCTTTAAAGCGCTTTAAAAGACTTTAATTTAAGGCTTTAAAACGAATCGCAGTACCACCACTTTTTGCTAATACCAGTGACAGATTGTCTTTCGAAGTCACTTTTGTCGTTTCAATGACGTAATCATATGGGTTGGTTTCCCAGTTCGCTTTATCGCCATCACGATATATTTGTGCTTCATATTGTTGGTTATTATCTAAAAATGATAATACAACATCAAAACTGCGGGCTTGTTCATCAGTGAGTGCGCCAAGATACCAATCATCAGAGTGACGGTCTTTACGCGCAAAGGCAACAAAATCACCGACTTCACCAGCAACCGCAATACTCTCACTCCAGTCGGTGGGGACATCTTGAATAAACTGAAAGGCGTCAAGGCGTTCAACATAATTACGTGGTAAATCCGCCGCCATTTGAATTGGACTATAAAGCACTACATACAAAGCGAGTTGCTTAGTTAATGTTGTTTGCACCCGATTAACCGCATCTAAGCCTTCTGGTGCGAGATTAAATATCCCTGGAGTGAAATCCATTGGCCCTGACAGCATACGAGTAAAAGGTAAAATCGCGGTATGTTCTGGGTTATTGGGCGGAGTTCCCCAAGCGTTAAATTCTTGGCCGCGGGCGCCTTCTCGGGCAATCCAGTTTGGATAGGTGCGGCGCAGACCAGTATCTTTAACGGGTTCGTGAGTATTAATACTAATGCCACGCTTTGCGGCTTCGGTAATACTGTGCAGGTATTCATTCACCATAAACTGGCCATCATGCCATTCATGGCGGGTAATACCGTTTTCATCAACACGCTTGATGTCACCGCCATCAGCTACGTAACCGGTTTTGATTTGAGTAACCCCTTGCTTTTTATATAAATCATAAGCATCACTCATTTGATTACGGTAATTCGTTACAGAACCTGAGGTTTCATGGTGACCAATTAAGCGCACGTTTTGTTTAGCGCCATATTCACTGACAGCATCAATATCAAAATCATCATATGGTTTAGTAAAGCTAAACACATCGCCATTATGGAACCAACTGCCATCCCAGCCGACATTCCAGCCTTCAACTAATACGCCGTCAAAGCCGTACTTAGCAGCAAAGTCCATGTAACGTTTGGTTTCGCTGGTCGTTGCGCCATGTTTATCACCTGAACCCCAAGTATTTTCATTAAGATGCATTCCCCACCAAATCCCAACATACTTACCTGGTTCAACCCACGACACATCACCGAGCTTGTTAGGTTCGTTTAAGTTAAGGATTAAATCTGAATTGAGTAAACCAGTGGCTTTTTCGGCAATTTGAATGGTTCGCCATGGGGTGGTAAATCCGGGTGCTGTTTTAACTAATATACCGTCAGACCATGGGGTTAAATCAGCTTTTAATGTGCCGTCTCTGCGTTGATCTAGCACCATAGCTGCGTAATCGGTTAAGGCGGCTTCATGAATACTTAAATGGGTGCCACTCTTTAATTTGTATGTGAATGGTGTATGTGCGCGGTCGACCTTATTAACACTTGTGGTGTTATATAAATATTCGTAACGGTTCCAACCACGCCCAGGGATCCACCAAGCTGTTGCATTATGGGCATCAGGTACTGAAAATTCAGTGAGCTCGTTAATTATATTAAGCGATGTAACATCGGCGAGAGAGGCTTGTTTAGGGACGGTATATCTAAAGCCAATACCGTCATCAAAGGTTTTAAATTCAAGCATAAACTCATAGGTGCCATTTGAAAATGTTGTGGTGAGTTTATTGTGCTGATCAAGTACCCATTCTCGTTCGCCCCAGGGCTGCTGCCAACGGGTAGAGGATGACTCAATATCAGATGACTTAATTTCAAAACCGCTGCCGAATTCCCCCAAAGACTGAAATACCAAACCTAAACGTGAATTTAATACTGCATCTTGGCCATTAAAGCTGACTTTATACTCTGGTCTATCACCATCATCAGTAAGGCTGACAAGAATTTTTTTATCAGGCGAGCTGACGGTTACAGTTTGGGCATGCACATGAGTATGGGTTGCAAAGAGTGTTAGGGCGCTCAATGTCGTTAGTAGAGCTCGCTTACAGTTGATGTTTGATGTAATTGAATGCTGCTTGTTATTTGAAGCGAATAACATTGTGACTCCATTTTATTATTTGTATTTCCTTAACCCATAGTAGAGCTGTTAATTATTCAGCTGCAATTTGTTACATACGTATTCAATTCAATTGTCATAAATTGGTTGAATTTATTTTTACGTTTATAAAATATATTTGAAATGAGAAGTATTTGTAATTAGGTGTTTAATTGAAAATTGAGAAATAAATTACTAGTTGTATCGTTGTTTATTTGGTACTGAAAATGCCTCTTAGATACAGGTGTTAATGTGTTTGATTGCGCTCGCTGTAATTGTTTCAAAAAATGGCTGTTAAATTTAGATTTTGCATATGCGCCTTGCAGTAATAGCAATTGTGATAGTGTTAAAAGTTCAGCTAAATCTATGACTTACCTATATTTTACAATTTAAACTTCTATTTGCTGAAAGTATGATTTGGTATTGTTCCTTTACATAAAAAAAGGAAATACCATGGCAATGAATAGACGTAGTTTTCTTAAGGGGAGTAGTGCATTTGCATTTTCTGCCAGTATTATGGGGTGTTCTAGTGATGATGAGAATATTGAAGAACCTCCAGTAGTAGAACCACCAATTGAAGTACCACCTGAAGAAGGCATTCCAGATGGTGTTTATCACACAACGTGTCCACGTAACTGCGGTGATAGATGTAGCTTGATGGTAACCACAAAAGATGATGTGGCAATATCAATCACAGGTGATACAACACACCCTGTAACAGCGGGAACCCCATGTGTTAAAGGTCATGCCTATTTACAGTCTGTGTATAGCCCAGACCGTATTCAACAACCAATGAAACGCGTAGGACCACGTGGCCCAGGTGCAAGCTTCGAACCTATTTCGTGGGATGAGGCCTATAGTGCCATTGCAGGCCGCTTAAACGAGATTATTAACACCCATGGTGGTAATTCAATCATTCCTTACTCTTACTCTGGCTATAGTGGAATCAGTGCTGGCTCGGGTCCGAATCGGTTCTTTAACCGTATCGGCAGTCGTAACTTGGAGCGTAATATTTGTGCCAGTGCCGGTTATTCTGGAATGAGTTCAATATTGGGTGAGTTTTCAGGCCCAAGCCCAGAAGATTACGTCAATACCAAATGTTTTGTTTCTTGGGGTACCAATGAGCAAGCCACCAATATTCACCACCTTAAATTTATTAATGAAGCCCGTGATAAAGGCGCTAAAATTTTAGTGGTTAACCCGGCTAGAACACCTTTAGCTTCTCAAGCTGATATCTGGTTACAGCCGACTCCTGGTACCGATGCCACCTTAGTTGTGGGTATTAGTAAAGTGCTGATTGAAGAAGGTTTACATGATACAAACTTTATTGAAGCCCATACCCAAGATTATGATGCATTACTAGCACGTCTTGAAGAGTTTACTCATGAAGAAATTGAATTAGAAACGGGTGTTTCCAAAAGCGAATATCAAGCCTTTGCACGAGCTTATGCAGGTGCTGAATGTGCCATGATCCGCATTGGTTATGGTTTACAACGTACCTTGAATGGTGGCCGAATGGTTAAAGCCATTCCAACGCTTGCAGCGTTAACCGGTAATATCGGCAAAGTGGGTGCAGGTGTTGTGTATCTTAATACTCAAGCTGGTGGGATGTTTGATTGGGCTTATTGTAATGCGCCGCATCTAACACCTGAAGATGCAGTAAGAGACACGGTCAATATGAATGAGATTGGCAGGTCGTTACTACCTGAAGATTATCAACATGAAGACGGTCAAATTGGTCCACTTGCTTTTGGTGAGCCGTGCGATCCAATTAAAGCAATGATTGTATATTCAAGTAACCCAATGGCAATTGCCCCTAACACTGATCTGATTGAAAAAGGCTTGATGCGTGACGATTTGTTCTTAGTGGGTATTGATTTATTCCAAACCGATACCATGGATTATGTTGATTACTTGCTACCGACGTCTAGTTTTATGGAGCAATCAAATCTCATTGATAGTTATCATTGTTATTACTCTAAGCATAGTGCGCAAGCCATTATGCCACTTTATGAATCCAAACCTGACACAGTCATCTTTAATGAACTTGCTAAAGCAATGGGTTTTGAAGATGCAGAGTTCAATGAGTCGATTGATGAAATTTTACGTAATACTTGGAAAGGTAATATTAGTTACGATGCGCTATTAGAGCAAAAGTGGGATAGCCCAATTGTACCGTATCCATTCCGTAAAGATTACGACTTCCCAACGTCAAGCGGCAAGATTGAATTTAAAGACACCAGCGGCAAGTACTTTGACCCTGAAAAATTCAATCCAGTAATTGATACCGGCACCCCTGAAAGCGATGCTGCTGATAATAAAGGGATGACCGATGCTGAAAAAGCGCGTGAGTTCAGATTAATATCACCAGCGCACCCTAAATTAAGTAATTCTCAATGGGCCAATGTTAAATATATTGCTGGGACATTACCTCAACATACTGTTTATATTCATCCTTTAGATGCTGGCAGCAAAGGGATTAATGAAGGCGATCAAGTGACGTTAACTGCAAGTCGCTATGGTAACCCGAGTGTACAAATTCAATATGTAGCAAGGGTTGAACCAATGACACCTGTGGGCACATTGTTTGTTTGGAAAAATGCCTGGAAAAAACTTAATGATAACGGAAGTAATACCGCAGTTAACCAGCTGGCAAACTGTGATTTAACTGATATGAACAACTGTTCTACCTTCCACTCAACCCGTGTCGATATTGCACTGGCGTAATTATAATCATTAAGGAACTTTCTAATGACTGAACAAAAAGTTTTTGTATTTCGCCAAGAAAACTGTGTTGGCTGTGAAGCTTGTACCGTGGCATGTCAGGCTGGCCGACAAGCGAATGAATTTGTCACCGTAAGAGATATCTCTCAAGGTGAAAAAACCAATCATTTAGGTAAGCAAGTTGCGGTATTTTTATCGCAATCTTGTCATCACTGTGAAGAGCCTATTTGTGTTGAAAAGTGTCCTGTTGGCGCAATGGTTAAACGCGATGATGGCATTGTCCATATTGACGAAACGCTATGTGTCGGTTGCGGAGCATGTCGTATGGTGTGTCCTTATGATGCGCCAAAACTTGACGCTAAGCGTGGTATTTTATCGAAATGCGACATGTGTAAAGACAGACTCGATGTCGGTGATAAACCATTTTGTGTTACCGGCTGCCCAGTGCAAGTGTTAGATGTGATGGATCAATCAGAAGCATTAAATTTGCCAGGGGCAAGTTTAAATGGTGATGGCTATGAAGATTTAGGCACAGGTCCGACAACAGTATTTATTAAATTAAGAGTCTAATACTTAAGGCTTACTTTAAATGCCAACCCTAGGGTTGGCATTTTTATTTAAATAATAAATTTTATAAATGTATTTAGCGGTGTAATAACAATAATAAAAAGTGCTATTAATGAAATAATAGGTAAATTTAAGTTATATTTAATAAAGCAGTGGCTAAACGGTAAATCTAATATTGGCGCGTTGATTTGATTTTATAATGTGTTTATCCCAGTTATTGGATAATTGAATAACTGATACTGCATGATTAATGAGGTCTTGTTGATGTGATTGATCTACCAATGCTGAAAACTCTCTGGCTAGCGCGATGATGATGTAATCATCTTTCGTTAATATTTCACCATTAAGACTATTGTTGATCAAAATACTGAAACTATTGAAAAATGTAGACATTAACTCCTGTTCACTCAAACGCTTAGGTAGATTGTCTACGCGTCTAAAGTCATTAATAACCATTAGAGAAATCTTTCTGCAAATGGTTTCTAGTGAGCTCCTTGGGTATGAAGAACCGACCCATACTGAGTGTGGCTTAAGGCTTACTTCTATAGCACTACTAAGCTCTGCAGCACGCCATCTTTCTTTAAAATTCATCAGTAACATAACTTTGCCTATATAAGCAGTAACACATCTATCTTACACAATATTCATAGACCGAATATTTACCTAAGTCACTTTTATTAAAATGTCCTAATAATTGTTTAGATAAATAGGAACCTATCACAGACATTTATAATAACCTGAAATAAAATAATGGTAATTAAATAATTTAAACAAATGGAATTTAAACATGAATAACGATGAATACGTTAAAAATATGGCAGGAATGTTTAATTTTCTAGCTGAAGTATTTTATCAAAAACCAAGTGATGAATTAAAGGAAACTATTTCAATACTAGAGTTACCCTTATTTATAACAAAAGAAAACAATATAGATAATCACTTTAGGGAAAAATTAGATACCTTAAAACAATTGAGCCAAACTTTGGTGCTGGATGACATTAAACAGGATTACAATGCCTTATTTATCAGGCCAAAAGGTAAACTTGCTTATCCATGGGGATCAGTTTATTTAAGCAATAATAATCGTTTGTTTGACCAGTCAACCCTGTTATTTATGGATTTCTGTAAAAAAAACCACTTGAACTTTAACTTACCACAACATCAACCAATGGATCATTTTGGTTTGATGCTAGTTGCACTGGTGTATTGCTTAGAACTTGACTTGCAAGACGGTCAACAAAGAGTGAAAGAACTATTAGAACAACACTTGCTTAGCTGGAGTGACCGCTTTTTAAGCTTGGTGATTGAGCATAGTACAAGTCACTTTTATGGTGTTTCAGCCCAGTTATGCCAGCTATTGTTAACTGAGCTAACACTTAGTAAGGAGCTTGAGCTAAAGCCCGTCACATTGTACAAGTAAGCTGAACTGACATTGCTTGCATTAAAGATGCTAGCAAAGATGATGAAAAAACCTGCAATAAGGTTAATTATTGCAGGTTTAAAGGCGCTTAGGCAGGTTTAAATCTTGCTAGCACGAATTAGCAGCACGAATTAGTAATACTAATTACCAGGTAATAACTAACACTTGAGATTGTAGTGGTTGCAGATTAATCGCTATGCTGGCTTGTTGCTTTACCACATTCATAGGATGTTTTTCGTTAGCACCAATGGTGAGCAAGTCATCTAATTGATAGCTACCATCCTTGATTTGGGCTTTAGTGATTAATGCTCGAGGTAGGTGTAAGTTGATACTCGTAGCTTGGCTGTCGCTAAAATTACTGACTACCAGCATAAACTGCTCGTCGTTATAACGGCTAAAAGCAAAGGTGTTATCGTTATAGCCTTGTTGATTGGTTTTTTGGCTAGCGGAACGGTTAATAGTATCAAGCTCGAAGTACTCACCTTGCAGGGCTGGCGCCGTGTGACTTAAGTTAACCAAGGTTTGATAATATTTGCGCAGTGCTTTTTCAGCATCCGTTGATTGACCGCCATCAAATTTGCCGTTATTCATCCAACGTTGATGGGCCGGTACGCCAACGTAATCAAAAATACTGGTACGGCTGGCTTGGCCAAAACCGGCATCTTGCTCGGCTTTTTCACCGACATCTTGACCGAAATAAAGCAAGGTCGGAGAGCGACTTATGGTGGTAGACACCACCATCGCAGGCAAGGCGGCTTCGGCGCTGCCAGCAAAGTCGCCAGTATTAATTCGCTGCTCATCATGATTTTCTAAAAAGTTGAGCATGTGCTGCTCAATATCTGCAATTTTTGCTTGATCGGCTGCAATCTCAGCCGTCGACTTTTTACCATGGATAATGTCTTTTAATGTGTCGTATAAATCGACTTTATCGTACAGATAATCCATCTTTCCTAAATGAATATAATCACGGTAAAGACTTGGGTTATACACTTCAGCAAGTAAAAAAGCATTGGGGTTTAGGTGTTTGATATTACTGTTGAGATAACTCCAAAATTCAACTGGCACCATTTCGGCCATATCGTACCTGAAGCCATCAACGCCTTTTGCTAGCCAGAATTCGGTGATGTGTTTAAATTTAACCCAAGAATCAGGGATATCGCTCAGTGGTTGAGTCTGCCAAAATTGGTAATGCTGCGCAGAAGACATCTGGGCATATTCACTTGGCAGAGTAGGGAAGTCGTAGCTGCCATCAGGCTTAACGCCATAGTTAACCTTAACGGTTTCATACCAATCATTGGCGTCTGGCTTGGCTAAACGTGAGCCATTACCGGTCCATTTAGCTGGTGTTTCAATAAACTGACCGTCAGCGAGGGGATGAGACTCACCGCCTAAGGGCTGATAGTTATCTTTGGCATCGGGAACAGAGAAACTCTCACCGACAATATAATAGAAGTTATTGTTTTTATCGTATTCAACAGCGGTATTGTCTTGCTCACCAAAGTTGCGATTAGCTGGAAGCGGCGCATTTTGTGGGGCAGATTGATATTGGCGAGCCACATGGTTAGGCACGATATCGATAATCACCTGCATGCCGTTTTGATGAGTACGTGATATAAGCGCTTCAAATTCAGCTAATCTGTTAGCCGGGTCATTAGCTAAGTCAGGGTTAACGTTATAGTAATCTTTTACCGCATAAGGTGAGCCAGCGCGGCCCTTTACCACATCTGGGTCGTCATTACTGATCCCAATGTCTGTGTAATTATTGATCAATGCGTGATGGGGTACGCCGGTATACCAGACATGGGTTGTCCCTAATGACTTAATGTCTTGCAGGGCTATATCGGTAAAGTCACTAAACTTGCCGACACCGTTGTCTTGTATAGTGCCCCAAGGCTTATTGGTAGTGTTGGTATTACCATAAAGACGGGTAAAAACCTGATAAACCACCGGCTTACCGGTTAAAGGTTGTGCAGCAGCACTTAGCTGCTCAGTACCGCTCTGTTTAACCGTCTCATTAATACTGGCTTTATCTGTGGCGCAACCAGCAATAACCATACTGACTCCCGTTAATACCAGGCCCAATTTTATCGGTAAACTTACGCTGAATTTTTGTAAATACATATGCTTCTCGTGGCAGATTTATATTATTTAACTAAAGGAGATTAACAAGCTTTAGTTATGATCTAGAGTTTAACCGTTATTTGATTAACTTAAGAATAATGACACCTTTTTCTTTTAATGTGAGCGGCTTAGTTAATGAATACGTTTGTTGTGTGATGATATCTTTAGCCACAGTATGTTGTTTAATCACTGGTGCGAAACGGCTTAAATCAAGCTGGTATTCTTGCTGATTTTTATTGTAAATAATCAATAAACTCTCTTTGTTGCCTGCTTGATTATATTCACGGGCTTGCAGGTAAACACCCTCTTTAGGAGCAAAGTGTTTAAGGCTGCCTTGTTGTATCGCTAATGAGTTTTTACGATAGTTTAAAAGCGCGCGATTAAAGGCAAGCGCATCTTGTTGTTGGGCGGACAAAGACGATGGCTTGAATACACTGAGTTTATCTTCAGCAAATCCGCCGGGTAAGTCACTGCGAACTAAACCGTCATTACGATCTTTTGTCGGACTTTGCATCAAAACTTCGGTACCGTAGAAAATTTGCGGAATGCGGTTACTGGTTAACACATAGGCCATGGCCATTTTATACAGGGCTAGGTCATTGTTCATCAGACTGTATAAACGGTTAGTGTCATGGTTACCTTCAAATAACACTAAATCAGTAGGCTTGGCATAAACCACATCATTGGCGAGCGTTTCATATAGATTAATAAGTCCGCTACCCCAACTTTCTTCATCAGTTAAGCTTTTAATGAGCACCTCATAAAGTGGAAAGTCCATCATGCTCGGGGTATGTGAGACATAGCCATCAGCATTGTGTTTACCCGCCTGCCAATAGCTTACTGTAATGGGGTTATCGCTCCATTCCTCACCAACAATATTAAAGTTGGGATACTCATCCATAATGGCTTTTGACCAAGTGGTTAAAAAGCCTTTATCTGCATAAGAGTAGGTGTCTTCGCGAATACCACTGAGGCCGGCATATTCAATCCACCAAATACTGTTTTGAATTAAGTATTTTGCCATAAACTGATCACCTTGATTCATGTCAGGCATGGTGTCAGTAAACCAGCCATTTTCGAATTCTGCAGTATCAGATGGCATAGCGTATGGATCTTGAACTGTGGTTCTGCGATGGCTGGTATACATGATGTCTTGAGGGTTTTGTTGCCATTTTTGTTGGCCATTTATCCAAGTTGAAGTTGGAAAATCAGCCATCCAGCGATGCCCCGAACCCATATGGTTAACAATCACATCTTTAATAATACCAATACCAAACTGCTTCGCTTCTTCTACTAAGGATTTGTATTCTTCGTTGCTACCAAAACGTGGGTCAATTTTATAAAAATTAGTGGTGGAGTAACCATGGTATGAATACTGGGCTTGGTTATTTTCAAGCAGCGGGTTTATCCATAACTGTGTGATACCTAGATCTTTGAAGTAGGGTAGTGACTGACGAATACCGAGAATATCACCACCATGTCGGCCATCTTTATCGTCACGATTGGCTGTTTCTAACATGTCTGGGTGATTATCGTTGTCAGGATTACCATTTACAAAACGATCGGGAGTGATGAGATAAATGACATCTTTATTAGAAAACCCTTCACGCTGGCGTGAATCTGCCGTCCGGGCCTGAATAGGGTATTCAAGGGTTTGAACTAGCTGATTGTTATCAAACAAACCTATTTTAATGGTTTGCGGCTTTGCATCCTTTAAGTCTAAATCGATAAAAAGATGATTGTTACTTGCTGACTGATGAACCGCTTTAAGTGCCACATTGGCAGATTCAACAAGTTTGACCTCATAGGCGCTAATACCTTCGCCATAGACTAATAACTGCAATTGACTGTTTTGCATATCAGCCCACCAAGATTGTGGTTCAACGGTGACATTATTGATTTCAGCAGTAGCAGCGCTAGTCATTAATAAATTAACCATCAAGGCTAGCGGAGCAAGTTTTCTAATAGTCATAAGTTTACCTTTGATGAAATTACAATTTATCAATAAATTGTTGATGAGACGGCATAGCAGCAACAGCCCTATTGATGATTTGCTTAATATTGCCCAGATAATCATGTAAGTCAGCATCACTTACACTATTAGCTAACGGGTTATAGTCATTAGGCATAATGCCTTGGCCGAGCATTACCTGTATCCAAGCAGCTTCTGTAAACAATTCATCTTGGTAGCGACTGACAGTGCCAGTGGCTTTAAATAGTTCAATTTTTTGTTTAAGGCTGTCAGGTATCGCCATATCACGGCATTGCTGCCATAAATCATTGTGTGTTTCTTTTTGATTCAGGTGATAGTGCAAAATAATGAAGTCGCGAATCTGTTCAAATTCAAGTTTCGACTGGCGATTAAACTCATCAACATTAGCTTGCTGAACGCCATTGTGGGGGAACAGCTTAGACAGACGTATGATGGCTGATTGAACTAAATGTAAGCTGGTGGACTCAAGTGGCTCTAAAAAGCCGCTTGATAAACCAATGGCAACACAGTTTTTATGCCACTGCTTTTCACGGCGTCCGGTTTTAAAATTGATTTTTCTGGGCTCTGCCAGCGGTTTTCCATCGAGGTTTTCAAGCAATAACGCTTTGGCTTGCTCATCAGATAAATATTGACTGCAATAAACTAAGCCATTACCAGTACGGTGTTGCAAAGGAATACGCCACTGCCAACTTGCATCATGGGCGATAGAGCGAGTATAGGGGGTTAATGCTTCAGTTCGTTCACAAGGTACGGCATAAGCACTGTCACAGGGCAGCCAATGCTGCCAGTTTTCATAACCCACATCTAATTGCTTTTCAATTAATAATGCAGCAAAGCCTGAGCAATCGATAAAAAAG
Organism: Shewanella sp. 10N.286.48.B5; assembly: GCF_002874355.2. Taxonomy (NCBI): domain Bacteria; kingdom Pseudomonadati; phylum Pseudomonadota; class Gammaproteobacteria; order Alteromonadales; family Shewanellaceae; genus Shewanella; species Shewanella sp. 10N.286.48.B5. Next base: position 1,863,827 of record NZ_MCVG02000001.1, on the reverse strand, counting down.
TCAGCGCTAATTATCTGGCCATCTTTTAATGACACGGATTCAATGCTGCCGTCATTGGCAAGGGTTGTGGAGGTGATTAAGCCTTCGATACGCTTAACTGACAGCTTTTCACTGTAGTTACGTAATAGCTTAGCGTAGAGGCTGGCATCAAAGTGATAAGCGTGGGTGATACCAGCTAATGGCGTGCCTTGAACGCGATCCATTATGGAGAATTTATTATTTTTAGCTGCTTGGTAATTTAATGAAAAATCCCAGAAATGATTAATATCAGTGGGTTTGGATTTGTTCCAGTAATGATGGAACTGGGTAAAGCCAATATCTTTACCTACATTGCCAAAGGCATGCATGTAGCTTTGTTGCTGGTTGCCCCAATTTTCAAACTCAATACCCAACTTGAAAGTGGCTTGGGTTTGTTTAATAAAATCTGCTTCTTTAATCCCTAGTACATTATTAAATATTTGCAGTGGAGGAATAGTAGCTTCACCGACACCAATGGTGCCGATATCTTCAGACTCGATTAAGGTGATGTAGAGCTGCTGTTTAAATAGCTTAACTAACATGGCGGCGGTCATCCAGCCTGACGTACCACCCCCTACAATTACAATGTGTTTTATTTTGTTGTTATTCATAGTAATCGCCTCATTAAATAATGGTTTGATATAAAGTAAAAAAGCCCCTGTAACAGGTTACAGAGGCTTTTTGGTCTTATGCAGATTAGAACTTGTAGTTCGCGCCTAACATGTAGTTACGACCATAGTTTTGGTAATCACGTACATGACGAGCATCATCACCTGTGTATGAAGTGAATGGCTCATTAGTTAAGTTACTGACCTGAAATAACACTGATAAACCATATAAGGCATCAATACCACTTTCAGAGAAGTCATAACCGATTTGCGCATCAACCACAGTCTCAGCTTTAACATTAACATTTTGACGGGTTAAGCTGATTGCGGTTACTTCACCTAAGAAGTCACTACGGTAGCGAGAGCTAACACGTGCTTCAAAGCCTGAGTTTTCATAGTAAACCGTCGCATTGAAGGTTTTCTCAGAAAGACCAGGTAAAGTTGTTGGCTCGCTATCAGAGGTTTCTTTCACTTCACTGTCGTTGTAAGAACCACTTAATACCGTACCAAAACCTTCTAGCGCATCAGCCCACATACCAAAGTCCATAGAGAATGACGCTTCAATACCTTGAACATAACCGCCATCACCATTTTGCCATTGCTCAAATCGACCTACAGGGTTATCACCTGGATTTTGAGGTGGAACGATGTCGGTAAAGTCAATAAATGCTGTTTGCTTATAGGTGTAGTTTTCTAAGTCTTTATAGAATACCGCTAATGCAAAGTAACCTTGATCACTGAAGTAGTTTTCGTAACTGATATCGTACTGGCGTGCTAACCATGGGCGCAACTGAGTATTACCCGCATTACCTGACCAGTTAACGCCGTCTGTTGGATTAGCTTCATAACTATAACCAATGTTGGAGTTCATTTGGTCCATACGAGCGCGGGTCAAGGTACGAGCTGCAGATACGCGTAACATTTGGCCTTCAGCAACTTCAAAACCTAAGTTAAAGCTAGGTAACCATTCAGTATAAGATGCGCTGTCGTAGTTGGCGTTAGTAACCAGTTCGCCATTTTCTAACGTAGACGCAGTACCATTAGAGCTTTGGTCTGTTTGAACCGCTTGAACACCGAAGTTACCTGTAAAAGGTATATCGTAAACATCAGTATCAATAGTAGCCATTACAAATGCAGTAGTGACTTCTTCACTGACATCCCATGAATTAACTGCACGGCTAGCATCAACATCGGCTACGTCTGTTTCAATGTAGTTACCGTCATTGTAAAAAGCTAATGAGTCATAGCTTAATACGTCACCCATACCAAAAAAGTCTAGTGAAGTTGATCTTAATAGGTATTTATCAGGGACCGTCATAACATAGTTTGGATCGGTGCCGTCATAACCTTTAAGGGTTAGGAAGTAGCCTTTATCTAATTTTGATTTTTCACGCTCAGTGTAATTCACACCAAATTTCACACTGCGAATCGCACTGTCATCAAAAATATATTCAGCAGCTAAACGGAAAGACTGTAATTCATCTTCAATTTCTGGTTTGTTAATGAAGCCGTCTTGAGTATTCGCTCCCAGTGGGCTACCCCAACCAAGCGGATCGCCTAGCTTGATGACATTTGGATCAGAGTAATCCAAACCGTGAGTAAAGTTGTAGCTACCATCACCATTGTAAGCAAAGCCTAAATCATCAACTGCGCCAACGCCTGTGCCACGACCGGTACCACTGTAGCTTTCCATACCAATATCAGTACGTTCGGCTTTAGATAGACCGATGTCAGCTTCAACATTCCAGTTATCATTGATTTGAAATTTGTTATTCCAGCCAACTGATAGCGATTCTGCATCACGTTTGTTGACATCGTTACGTACTACTACTTCAGCGCCACGAATGACGCCTTCAGTAACAAGACCATTTTCAATGTTAGTTGCTTCGATACCACCGTTAGCACCCCAAGCAGCTGGGATTTCAATACCACGTAGACGTTGGTCATCAGTGAATTGACTGTAATACAAGTCAACAGTAGTGTGATAAAAATCATTAGGTGCATATTCAAATACAGCTAATACACCATCACGCTCAAGTTCTGATGAACGAACGAAAGGTTTTGCACCACCTAATACACTTTCACCAGCATCATTTTCTGGGTAACCCCATGCTTGCCAGCGCTCTTCTTGGTTAGGCGACATCATGCGTGCATAACCTAATGCAATACCAATAGTGTCATCAGCAAATTGGTCAATATAAGAAATACTGCCACGGTAACCGGTATCATCAGAACCGCTATTTAACGCACCAAGGTCATTCATTTCACCACGTAAACCAATAGCGAATGTTTGTTCACCATGGGTTAGCGGGCTGATTGTTTGCATATCAACCGTGCCACCAATAGCTTGAGCCATAACGGTTGCATCAGGTGTTTTGTATACCACAACACGATTTAATAATTCAGAAGGGTATTGGTCAAATTCAACACCACGGTTATCGTTAACAGACGCTTGTTCGCGGCCATTAAGTGTCGCGGTAGTGAAATCCGGCCCCATGCCGCGGATTGAGATGACGTTTGCGCGGCCATCAAGGCGCTGAGCCGAAACACCTGGTAGACGTGCAAGTGATTCTGCGATACTGACATCAGGTAATTTACCGATATCTTCTGCAGAAATAGCTTCAACGATTGAAGATGAAGACATTTTTAATGATTGTGATTCTTTTAAACTACGACGAATACCAGTGACTTTTAATACTTCAATTGATTCATCAGCAGTTGCAACATCTTCTGCTTCAGCAGCGTAACCGTACATACTTGTACTGGCAGCTACCATTGCTAACGTTAGTAAGCTTGGTTTAAATAGCGACATCCATCTTTCCCCTTCTGAATGGCCAGCAGCCCTTTTTATAAGGTCGAGCTGCTAGATTTCTATTATTTATAATTACAGTCTTTATAGTATTTTTACTTCAGCTTGCTTAAATGACTGCATAAGCGCTGAGGTTTATTTCCACTTTGTTGCGGAACAGTAAAGATACTACTCCTAGCATTCTTTCATCGACAACGTTATGCATACGTATTCAAAGCTTTTGTAGACTTTAAATGGCCACTTTATTACTTTTTTTTAACATTCAAAAGATAGTTTATGTATTGGTTAAGTTATTGAATATTAGCATTTAAGTGCTTGGTTTGTATTTTTAAAATTCGTATTAATTCTTTGCATACGTATGCAGCTCTATTGAACCTGATTTCACTATTCACGTATCCTCGAGGCAATTAAATAATAATGACGACCAGTTACTAGGTCGCAACATAGGGTTAACCATGAGTGAGGTAGCTATATGGTTAATGCTTTTATTACAGAGGGCGAGTAATGAGTCAGTTATCATGGTGGCGCGGCGGAGTGATATATCAGGTATATCCACGAAGCTTAATGGATTCAAATGGCGACGGAGTCGGTGATCTACAAGGAATAATTACCAAACTTGATTACATTGCTAGTTTGAATGTTGATGCAATCTGGATATCGCCCTTTTTTAAGTCGCCAATGAAAGATTTTGGTTACGACATCAGTGATTATCTCGATGTTGATCCTATGTTCGGCACAATGGAAGACTTTGACGAACTGATTGAAAAGGCACATAAGCTCAATATCAAAATAGTCATCGATCAGGTATTAAGTCATACATCTGACGAGCATGCCTGGTTTAAACAAAGTAAATTAAGTCGTGATAACGACAAATCTGATTGGTATGTTTGGGCCGACCCTAAAGAAGATGGCACCGCGCCTAATAACTGGTTAGCTATTTTTGGTGGTTGTGCTTGGGAGTGGGAGCCGCGTCGTCAGCAATATTACTTGCATAACTTCCTAAAAAGTCAGCCTGATTTAAATTTCCATAACCCTGAAGTTCGCGCTGCAGTGCTTGAAAATGTCGATTTTTGGCTTAAAAAAGGCGTTGATGGTTTCCGCTTAGATGCGATTACTTTTTGCTATCACGATGAGCATCTGCGTGATAATCCAGCTAAACCCAAAGATCAACGCCAAGGTCGTGGCTTTAGTGAAGATAACCCTTATGCCTACCAATATCATTATTACAATAATACCCGTCCACAAACTGTCGGCTTTATTGAAGAGCTGCGCGCACTTATTAATCAATACCCAGGCGCCGTGACTTTAGGCGAAGTGTCAGCAGAAGATTCTTTAGCGACCATGGCTGAATATACCCAAGGCGATGATCGTTTGCATATGGCCTATAGTTTTGAGCTATTAACCAATGATTTTAGCGCGGCTTATATTCGCCAAACAGTTGAAGAACTGGAAGCCAGTATTGGTGACGGTTGGCCGTGCTGGGCCATAGGTAATCATGATGTGCAACGCGTTGCGACCCGCTGGGGCAAAGGTGAAACTAATCCCGCCATGGTTAAAATGCTCAATGCGATGTTGTTTTCGCTGCGAGGCAGCGTATGCAGTTATCAAGGTGAAGAATTAGGCTTAACGGAAGCGCCTATTGAGTTCAGTGAGCTGCAAGATCCATTTGGGATTACCTTCTGGCCAATGTTTAAAGGCCGTGATGGCTGCAGAACCCCAATACCGTGGTCGAAAGATCATCAACAAGCGGGTTTTTCTGACAGCAGTAAACCTTGGTTACCTATTCCTGCTGCACATAAAGCTATGGCTGCAGATGTTCAAGAAGCAGATACACAATCCAATCTACATGCTTATCGCCGCTTTTTAAAATGGCGTAAGCAATATCCTGCATTGGTGATGGGTGATATTAGCTTTATTGATGTGGATTCTAACCTTTTGGTATTTGTACGTACCTTTGAAACTCAAAAAATGCTGGTAGTATTTAACTTAGATAATAGTGCCAATACATTTGATGCCTCTGCATATGACATTGTTGCAGTTAAAGATGATCACGGTCTTGAGTCTGCATCTTTGCAAGCTGATGCTAAACTAACATTAAACGCATTTGGAAGTTTCTTCGCATTAATTAAATAATGTAACGATAAAACAGCAGCTTAATCGGTTGCTGTTTTTATATGTGTTGTAGGTTTTTAATAACAAGATTCAGTTGCCAGTAGACATGCTAGTAATTGGTGATAACAACGATAACAAGAGAGTTCATATTATGGCTTCAGCTATTCCAACGGGTTCAACAACAGTTAGCAGTACTGGCGACGGTAGTTACCGTTTCGCACTAGTATCGTTAACCTCACTATTTTTTATGTGGGGATTCATTACCTGTCTTAATGACATACTAATCCCTCATCTAAAGGCGGTATTTTCATTAAGTTACACTGAAGCCATGCTGATTCAGTTTTGTTTTTTTGGCGCTTATTTCTTAGTGTCATTACCTGCTGGCAGTCTGGTTAAAAAGATTGGTTATCAAAAAGGCATTGTGTCCGGTTTAGTTATTGCTAGTATCGGTTGTGCCTTATTTTACCCTGCTGCAGCATTGGAAACTTACGCGTTATTCTTAGGGGCATTGTTTGTTTTGGCTTCAGGTATCACCATTTTACAAGTAGCCGCTAATCCTTATGTAAATGCACTAGGCTCTGAAGAAACAGCCTCAAGTCGTTTAAACTTAACCCAAGCCTTTAATGCATTAGGCACCACTGTCGCCCCATATTTTGGCGCTGTGTTGATTCTTTCAGTCGCAACGGGTGCCGTTGGTGAGTTAAGCCATGCACAAGCTGAAGCTGACGTGGTAAAAATGCCATATCTATTTTTATCTGCCACGTTAGCAGTTTTAGCTGTGATTTTTTCACAATTAAAGTTGCCTATTATCCAATCTCATACCGCAGTTGAAACAGATGGTAAGGTTACTTACAAAGGTAAAACCAGCGCGTTGCAAAGCATTCACTTAGTATTGGGCGCGGTGGGCATTTTTGTTTATGTTGGCGCTGAAGTATCAATTGGCAGCTTTTTGGTTAACTTTTTAGGTGAAGAGCACATTGTAGGGCTGCAAGAAGCTGATGCAGCAAAATACATTACCTATTACTGGGGCGGGGCGATGATTGGTCGTTTTATTGGTTCAGCGCTTATGCAAAAAATACCTGCAGGCACCATGTTAGCCTTTAATGGTTTAATGGCTGCGACCTTAGTATTAGTTGCTATTAATACCAGTGGTGAAGTGGCCATGTGGGCAATTTTAGCGGTTGGCTTATTTAACTCCATTATGTTCCCAACTATTTTTAGTTTGGCTTTAAGAGACTTAGGCCCACATACTTCGCAAGGCAGTGGCTTTTTATGTTTAGCGATTGTTGGTGGAGCAATCATCCCATTATTACAAGGGGTAATGGCTGATACCATGGGCATACAACCGGCGTTTATTCTTCCTGTAGTGTGCTATGCATTTATCATATTTTACGGCGCGAAAGGCTCTAAAATGTAACCTTTAAGCTGACGCTTTATATCAGGCAGCCTAACGGCTGCCTTTTTGTTATTTCGCCGCCAATAAATAGGAATCAATACTTGCTTAAAAGGCGGTTAACTCCTATGATCCATGCGCTTTTTCTGTTTTATCTTATTTCTATAACTCGTTGAGATCCCCCAATGCTAACTTACCCGCTCTCAGGCAGTTCATCTGAACTGGTCATTAATGTGTTAACTATGGTGCTAACTGAAGGAAAACCTTTAGATCGCGCTTATTCACATAACTTTTCAGGTATGCAATATCCACCTGCGGAGCTAGCAAGAATTACTCTCGTTACTGGTGATATTTTGCGTCGTTTGAACCTTTACTGCTATTTGGTTGATATCAAAGCAGAAGATATTGAACGTACCGGTTCTAAATTATTAAACGGCTGGCATTTATTCCACGATCTTGATTTACCAAAGATGGAATATGCATTACAAGTTGATAGCGCACAGTTTGCCGAGCGTCTAGAGGTTGCAAAAGCACAACCGGCTTTGTGGGATGGCTGCCCAGAGTGGCTTGACGAGTTAGGTGCTGCGCAACTAGGCGAAAAATGGCCAGCAGAAAGAGCGGCTTTAGCAACAGCGCCAAAACGCTATATTCGCGCTAACAGCTTAAAAGGCACCCGTGAAGAATTAAAGCAACGGTTAACTAAAGAGTTGGTCGCTACTGTAGAGGTTGAAGGCGTTGAAAGTGCGTTAGAGATACGTTCAGATTCTGCATTATTCAAAACTGAAGCCTTTAAACAAGGCTATTTTGAACAACAAGATGCCGGCTCGCAGCTCGTTGCTGCTGCAGTTGATGCAAAACCAGGTATGCGAGTTGTTGATGCTTGCGCCGGCGCTGGTGGTAAAACTTTGCACATTGCCGCACAAATGCAAGGTAAAGGTCGTTTACTTGCTATGGATGTTGAGCAATGGAAACTTGATAACCTCAAAATTAGAGCAAGAAGAGCAGGCGCGCATAATGTTGAAACCCGCATTATCGCTAGCAGCAAAACCATTAAACGGATGAAGTTGACTGCTGACAGAGTCCTACTCGATGTACCTTGTTCAGGTTTAGGGGTGTTAAAACGTAACCCAGATTCTAAATGGCGTGACACGCCAGAAAGATTACCGGTATTAATTGAGCTACAAAAAGACATTTTGCAAAGCTATAGCCGAATGGTAAAAGTGGGCGGTATATTAGTCTACGCTACCTGTTCAATCATGCCTGATGAAAACAGAAATCAAGTTGATGCCTTTTTAGCTGCAAACCCACATTTTACATTATTAGATGATGAATTAATCTTGGTTGCTGAGCATGGTTTTGATGGTTTTTATTTAGCAAGAATGGAACGCATAAGCGAAGTGTAAATTTATTGTTTTAAAATAAAATCATACCGAATAAAAACAGTGCAGTTAGATAACTTCACTGTTTTTTATGCCTGCGATATATAGCCAATAAATGTAGCATTGCTTTAGTGATAAATGTTAGTGACTAGTCGAAGAGATTCATAATAAACAGATAGTTACTCGCTTAGTGTTGCAATTAACCTTAAGAGTGAATAATCTGCATTAACGGTAAGTAATAAAGCCAGATGGTTTATTCTCAAAAGGAACTTTATGGATAGCGGGCAAACTTTTGCATCACAATCAGCAAACTATGATGTGTTAACAACGCGCGCTTCTAGTAATGACCGTTATAGCCAAATTCTTACCATGCTTTTAGCTGGTTCCCCGTTACGAGAAATTCTGCACTCACTAGTTTTATCAATCGAAGCGCAAAAGATTGGCACCAGAGCGTCAGTGCTATTAATGAGCAATGACAAGAAAAGGTTGTTAACCGGAGCGGCCCCCAGTTTACCGGAACAATATAACCAAGCTATTAATGGCATTGAAATTGGGCCGATAGTCGGTTCATGCGGCGCTGCAGCAGCCACCGGCGAAAGAGTTATTGTTGAAGATATCGCCACTCACCCGAATTGGGCACCTTATAAAGAATTGCCGTTAAAGGCAGGGCTAAAAGCTTGCTGGTCAGAACCCATTATCGACTCTACTGGCAACGTATTGGGCACTTTTGCCAAGTATTACGATACCCAAAAGTCACCATCAGCATTGGATCTAGAACTGATTCAAGAAGCCGCTCGATTGGCAAGTCTTGCCATTGAGCGAAGCCAGGGTCTACACCTACAAACACTCACCAGTAAAATATTCAGTAAATTACCCATGGGCTTATTAATTGCTAATGACAATAAATCTATATTGTTCGTTAACCCTATGTTTAAGCAAATGACAAAAGATTTTACTGTCGACTCAGATATATTTGATGCTGAATCTTTTTTTAGGCATTCAGATCCAACACGTTTAATGTCGATATTAAAAAACCTTAAAAAAGGCAACACATGGCAAGGTGAGCTCAAAGGCATTAAACGTAATGGGCAAACCTTTGATGCCGATGTGACCGTGACGGCTTTTAGGGATCACCACGGTGAACAAAATTGTTTTTCTTGGCTAATTGCTGATATCAGTGAACACAAAGATGCCAGCAAGCTTATTCATTTTCAGGCCAATAATGATGCGTTAACCCGTTTGGCTAATCGACGTTACTTTGTTGAGAAAATCTATGACTATGTCTGGCAGCAGGAGCGAAGTAAACAGACCGGGATAGGTTGTTCAATATTATTGATGGACATTGATAATTTTAAATTTATCAATGACAGCTTAGGTCATGAGTGCGGTGATCGATTATTAATTGAGGTAGCAAAAAGGTTAGCCCCGTTGTTTCCTGAAATGTGCACTTTTGCCAGAACCGCAGGTGATGAATTTGGCGTGTTTTTACAAGGTAAGGTGTCGGCAGACGAACTCATTGAACTTGCCAAACAAATCAATCAAGTTGTAAGCGCTGTTTTTTGGCTTGATCGTAAAGCTATCCAAACTTCTATGAGTATTGGTATCTCACGTTATCCTGAAGATTCTACTGAGGTTGATGCTTTAATTAATTGCGCCAGCCAAGCAATGCATAATGCTAAGCTTAAAGGCCGAAATGGTTCTCAATTTTTTGATCAAAGCATGCAGAAAAAAGCAGAAAGAACCGCTTTTTTAAACATGGAATTAAACAAAGCCTTAAGTCATGATGCTTTTGAACTGTATTTTCAGCCCATTTTGTCGGCTAAATCGACGCATGTTGATAGCGCTGAAGTGTTACTTCGTTGGCCGCTTAATGGTGAGTTCATTTCGCCAGAAGAATTTATACCTATTGCTGAACAATCGAGGCTGATTGTCCCAATCGGTAAATGGATTAGGCGACAAGCGCTAGATTTAATTTATGACTATTGGCAACAAGGACGTGCGATTAGTTTGTCAGTAAATGTCTCTACTAGTGAATTTATCACTGCAGAGTTACAACAACAATTCATTAGCTTTTTTGAAGAGTATCTGCTGGAAAAATCCATAGCAAACTTTCCATTTCATTTATTAACCATAGAAATAACTGAGTCAGTAATGATGGAGCAGCATGAGAAGGTTGAACAGCTGCTGAGTCGATTAAGAAATTGGGGCATCAAAATTTCAGTGGATGATTTTGGTACCGGCTATTCTTCTCTATCCTATTTAGCTAACTTTCCGGTAGATCAAATCAAAATCGATAAAAGTTTTATTCAAAAAATTGAGCAGGGTCCTAGACATAAGGCGCTAGTGGAAGCAATTACGACCATGAGCCATGCACTTGATTTATCAGTCACTGCAGAAGGTGTTGAAACCCAAGCACAGCTGGATTTTGTTAAGCAAAACAATGTTGATGCTATTCAAGGCTACTATTTCTATAAGCCTTTGCCTAAACAGGCGCTCATCGAATTACTCGCACAATAAATTCAGCAATAGTAATACAGTAAAACTACTCTCCTTGTATTGTGACAAGTAGTTTTCTGCTGCCGCCATGATTGCGATGTTCACCTAAATACAGCCCTTGCCACATTCCTAATGCTAATTGACCATGGGTGATGGGTAGGGTTAATTCACAGCCCAGTAAACTTGATTTTAAATGGGCTGGCATATCGTCACTGCCTTCATAAGTGTGGATGTAATATGGTTCATTCTCTGGCGCCACATTATTAAAGTATGCTTCAAAGTCTTGCCGAACAGTTGGATCTGCATTTTCGTTTACAGTAATGGAAGCTGAGGTGTGTTGCAGCAATATGTGCACTAAGCCAATATCAAACCTTGCTAATTCGGGTAATTGGTTTAATACCTCTTCAGTGATTATATGAAAACCACGGGCCTTGGGTTTTAATGATATTTGTTTTTGTATCCACATATTTGTCTACTTTAATTGTCGTTTTATAACCATGAATGCTACTACCATTTAGGCATTTTCCCAATAGTGGAAATAACTAGTTTATAACAATACTACAGCATTTACGCCTGTTGCTAAAAACGATGGTTTTAAAGAGGTGATTTTTGATGTTGTAATCACTGAAACCCTTGGTGTGTATAGCTTTTCTATTGATTTATTCTTGTGTGAGTATAATGGAAGAAAAATAGTCTATTTTATCCAGTTAACAACAGCCAGATAAATAGTACTGAAAAAAGACTAGAAAATAGCCACTTTTAGCGTGAAACTCAGCGTGATACAAATTGTCGCATAATCATTTTACCCACAAAAAAAGCTGCTCATTGAGCAGCTTTTTTAATGCTTTTTAAGGCTTTTATGTTAGCTAAGCATGCTAGTTGGTTCAGTAAATGTAAGCGCTAAAGCTTCAGCTACTTCTTTACAAACTAGCTTTCCATGGATGACATTTAAGCCATTTAGTAGGTGCTTATCTTGAAGCAATGCAGACTTATAACCTAAGTTTGCAAGCTTAATAATGTAAGGCAGCGTGGCATTGTTTAATGCAAAAGTAGAGGTGCGAGCCACAGCGCCAGGCATGTTTGCAACACAATAATGAACTACATCATCAACGATATAAGTTGGTTCTTGGTGAGTGGTTGCATGAGATGTTTCAACACAACCACCTTGGTCAATTGCGACATCAACAATTGCGCTGCCAGGCTTCATACGGCTAATCATATCGCGGGTCACAAGTTTTGGCGCAGCAGCGCCAGGAACCAGTACACCACCAATGACTAAGTCTGCTTCTAATACGTGGCGTTCAATGGCATCAGCAGTAGAGTAAATGGCTTTAACTGCAGAACCAAATTGTACATTTAAACGACGTAGAGCATCGATGCTACGATCAAGCACAACCACGTCAGCGCCCATGCCTACAGCCATTTGTGCAGCATTAGTACCGACCATGCCGCCGCCAATAATAACTACTTTGGCTGGTTCAACACCTGGAACACCGCCCAGTAACATACCGCGGCCGCCTAGTGATTTTTCAAGTGCACGCGCGCCTGCTTGAATCGACATACGCCCAGCAACTTCTGACATTGGCGCTAATAAAGGAAGGCCACCACGGTCATCTGTTACGGTTTCATAGGCGATACAAACAGCCTTACTTTTTATCAAATCTTCAGTCTGTGGTAAGTCTGGTGCAAGGTGTAAATAAGTGAATAGAATTTGGTCTTCACGCAGCATGGCGCGCTCAATAGCTTGTGGCTCTTTAACCTTCACTATCATATCTGATTGAGCAAACACTTCAGCTGCGGTTGCTAAGATTTCTGCACCGGCATCAATATAATCTTGGTTAGTAAATCCAATGCCAATACCTGCATCTGATTGAACAAATACATCATGACCTTTAATTGTTAATTCACGAACGCTTGAAGGAACCATACCAACACGGTATTCATGGTTTTTGATTTCAGTAGGGATACCAATAATCATTTTGAGCCTCTAATTGATTTTTACTCGTTTTTACGAGCCAGTAGTTATTATATTCGATGACCTGAACGTGCTTATTTCAGGGAAGTCTAGTATAGTGCCCCTGACGCAGTTTATGCTGCTAAACTTTACACATTAAAAGATGAATATGTTGTTTTTGTGCTAAAGCAAGGTTAATAATATGGCAAATAATAAGAAAAATTCTGTGAAAGATTTAGATCGGATTGACCGTAATATCCTCAACGAACTTCAGATTGATGGTCGCATATCAAATGTGGAGTTATCTAAGCGTGTTGGCCTGAGTCCAACACCATGTTTAGAACGAGTTAAACGTCTTGAGAAACAAGGATACATTAATGGCTACACTGCATTAGTTAATCCTCATTACTTAGGTGCATCGTTACTTGTATTTGTGGAAATCACCTTAACTCGAGATACCCCTGATATTTTTGAACGCTTTAACAAAGCCGTTCAGTTGTTAGATGATATTCAAGAATGTCATTTGGTTTCTGGCGATTTTGATTACCTACTAAAAACCCGCGTATCAGATATGTCAGCTTATCGTCGTTTGTTAGGTGAGACATTACTTAAGTTACCATCAGTTTCTGATACTCGTACTTACGTGGTTATGGAAGAAGTTAAGCAAACTAATAAAGTTGCCTTAAATTTATTAGCTGATACTTACTAAATTTAATAACCAATAAAAATAAAGGGCATTGCCCTTTATTTTTTTGCCAAAAATTTACAGCAAGCTTAATCTTAGGCTTAAAAGTAACCAACTTAAGCCAGATTAAAATTATTTATCTTCTACAGTCATCTATCTGAAAACATTAGGTTGAGCTTGGCATCCGCGCGTTGCATAATCACTGCATACACATTGATATTCTGTTATTGTTATCATTCTTTTTAAATCTTATTTGGGTGTTTTCGTTTGTCTCAGGGAAATAGTCTTCAAACACTTAGTGGCCTTCAGCGTCTTTTGGAAGGTGGGTTGATCATTTGTTGCATGACTGCAACTTATATTCTTATTGCACTTAGCAGCTTCGATCCTAATGATCCCGGCTGGAGCCAGTCGCATTTCCAAGGTGAAATCAGTAATCTAACTGGCGCAGTTGGCGCATGGACAGCAGATGTTCTATTTTATTTTTTCGGCTTCATAGCCTATCTCATACCAATAATTATTGCTGCTTCTGGCTGGTTCATTTTTAATCGTACTCACAAGCTGTTTGAAATCGACTATTTTTCTGTCGGTTTAAGGATTATCGGTTTTTTACTGGTGGTATTTGCATTGGCAGCGTTAGCGAGTATGAATGCCGATGACATGTATGTATTTTCTGCTGGCGGAGTGGCAGGGGATGTGATCAGCCAAGCAATGATGCCTTACTTTAATAACCTTGGAACAACTTTATTACTGCTATGTTTTATCGGCGCAGGCTTTACTTTAACTACCGGTATAAGCTGGCTAACCGTTATTGAAAGTACAGGTCTAGCCACTATTTGGTGTGTTAAAAAGATCATTAGTATCCCAAGTTATTTATCAGCTAGTAACGAAACCGAAGATACCCGCGGCTTTATGTCTGTCGTTGATAAATTTAAACAGGACCGTGGTGACGATGCTGGCAACGTAAAGCATGACAAAGCTGAGCTTGATGCTGCAGCAATTGATCTCACTAGTATGCCGCATAATGAGGCTGAAGTTACTGCAGCAATAGAAACTGATGAATTAGAAGAAAAACCCTCTCTTTTCAGCCGTATTAAATCGAAAGTGAAACCCAGTCGCGACAAAGAAGAAACTAATTTGGCAGGTGACTTAGAGCAAGATGTAGAGCCAAGCTTTGGCGCTGAAATAGACCATGAGGCTAAATTAACGCCACATAATGGTAGACTTGAACCCAAATTAAACGCCAGCAATGATCACCAAGACGATGATAATTTAACCCCAGCTTGGATCGCATCAGGGGATGCCCCCGCAGCTGATTTCACACAAGCGAATCATCATTTAAGTGAACAGTCTGAGGCTCATGTTAGTCATAGCGACTCGTTAGGTGAAGCATTCAGTCAAGCTAATAGCACAGGTGCAACAGCGACCTCGCAGCCAAACCCTGCCACTACAAAAGCTGTTGAGCAAGCGCGTATTGTTGAAGGAATTGTGGTGTTGCCAGGCCAAGAACCCCAAATAGTTTATGGCCAAACTAAAGTTGAAATGCCGCCACTGCCAAGTATCACCTTATTAGATGTACCTGATAGAAAAGAAAACCCAATTACCAAAGAAGAACTAGATATTGTCGCGAGGTTGGTTGAAACTAAGCTGGCTGACTTTAATATTGTCGCTAATGTTGTTGGGGTATTCCCAGGCCCTGTGGTGACTCGATTTGAACTTGAATTAGCCCCTGGTGTCAAAGCCTCAAAAATCACTAATTTGTCGAAAGATTTAGCCCGTTCATTGTTAGCAGAAAGTGTCCGCGTTGTTGAGGTTATTCCAGGTAAAGCCTTTGTGGGTCTTGAATTGCCTAATAAATTCCGTGAAACGGTATTTATGCGCGATGTTTTAGACTCTAAAACCTTTGAAGAAAGTAAATCTGATTTATCCATGGTGCTGGGACAAAATATTGCTGGCGATCCCGTGGTGGTTGATTTAGGTAAAATGCCGCATTTATTAGTTGCCGGTACTACAGGTTCGGGTAAGTCAGTTGGCGTCAACGTGATGATCACCAGTATCTTGTATAAGTCTGGTCCTGATGATGTGCGCTTTATCATGATTGATCCGAAAATGTTGGAGCTTTCCGTATATGGCGGTATTCCACATTTGTTATGTGAAGTCGTCACCGATATGAAAGAAGCGGCTAATGCACTACGTTGGTGTGTTGGTGAAATGGAGCGACGTTACAAGTTAATGTCAGCGCTTGGCGTACGTAATTTAAAAGGTTATAACGCTAAAATTAAATCAGCCATAGAAGCAGGTGAACCGATAGTTGACCCATTATGGAAGTCATCTGAAAGTATGGATGAACAGGCCCCTGAGTTAGAAAAATTACCCTCTATTGTGGTAGTGGTCGATGAATTTGCTGACATGATTATGATTGTCGGTAAAAAGGTTGAAGAGCTGATTGCCCGTATTGCGCAAAAGGCCCGTGCAGCGGGTATACACTTAATCTTAGCCACCCAAAGACCTTCAGTGGATGTCATTACTGGTTTGATTAAAGCAAACGTGCCAACACGTATCGCTTTTCAAGTGTCATCAAGAATTGACTCTAGAACCATTTTAGATCAGCAAGGCGCAGAAACACTACTCGGTATGGGTGATATGCTGTACTTGCCACCAGGTACCAGCGTACCTATTCGTGTCCATGGTGCTTTCATTGACGATCATGAAGTCCATAAAGTCGTTGCAGACTGGCATGCTCGTGGTAAGCCACGTTATATTGAAGAAATCCTTAATGGCGTCAGTGAAGGTGAGCAAGTATTGCTGCCTGGTGAAGCTGCAGAATCTGATGATGATACTGATCAGTTATATGATGAAGCGGTAGCGTTTGTCACTGAAACCCGCAGAGGTTCAATTTCAAGTGTGCAGCGTAAGTTTAAAATTGGTTATAACCGCGCGGCGCGGATTATCGAAATGATGGAAACCCAGGGGATTGTCAGTACACAAGGTCATAATGGTAATCGTGAGGTTTTAGCTCCTCCGCCACCGAGAAACTAACCTCGGACCGAACATAACAATCACTGCGCTTATAGCCAGTTTGGCCAAATAAACCGTTATAATGAAGCCATTAATAATCAACCTTATAAAGAAAAAGCCTTAGTGACAAAAAGTATAGCCACTAGCCTTAAAAGTTTATCGCTAAGAATTAGCAATACAGTATTAGGAATTTATATGAACAAGCGTTTTGCTGTTGTTACAGCCTTAGCATTATTATTGTCAGGCAACGCGTTAGCTGATGAATCAGCGCAATTGCGTGATCGCTTAGCCAAAGCCGACTCATTAAAAGCTGATTTTACTCAGCAAGTTACCGATATAAACAATAAAGTCATTCAGTCAGGTAAAGGGGTATTTGCCCTTGCTTATCCAAACAAATTTTACTGGCATTTAACTGAGCCTGATGAGTCGCTCATTGTGGCTGACGGTAAAGATTTATGGATTTATAACCCTTTTGCTGAAGAAGTTTCAGTCATGGACTTTGCTGATGCTATCGACGCGTCGCCAATGGCGTTGCTGGTGCACCGTGATGAAACTACCTGGTCTCAATATCGTGTTGAACAAATTCAGCCAGAGTCAGGTAAAGCTTGTTATTCCATTAAGCCCAAAGCGGATGATTCAAGTGTGGTGACTGTCACTGTGTGTTTCAATGAGGCAGAGCTTACTGATTTTAATTTGTTAGATGAGCAAGGCAATTACAGTCAGTTCACGTTAACAAATCAAACCAAGGTTGCGGCAGACAAAAACGGCTTATTTGAATTTACCGTACCGGCAAACGTTGATATTGACGATCAACGTTCAAGCCTAGCTCAGTAGGTTATAGTGTCTACTTTAGGTTTCGATTTTGCCCCAGACTTTCGTCCTTTAGCCGCAAGAATGCGCCCAAGGGAGATAAGTGAGTATGTAGGGCAGCAGCATTTACTCGGTAAAGGGCAACCACTGCGCCAAGCACTTGAGGCCAATCGAGCTCACTCTATGTTGTTATGGGGCCCTCCTGGCACAGGTAAAACCACCTTAGCTGAATTGGTGGCGCATTATGCCAATGCCCATGTAGAGCGCATTTCGGCGGTTACCTCAGGGGTTAAAGAAATTCGCGCCGCCATTGAGCAAGCTAAAGCGGTAGCACAGAGCCGGGGTCAGCGTACATTATTGTTTGTGGACGAAGTCCATCGTTTTAATAAAAGCCAACAAGATGCGTTTTTACCTTTTATCGAAGACGGTACTGTTATTTTTGTTGGCGCGACCACTGAAAACCCATCTTTTGAGCTCAATAACGCCTTATTGTCTCGTGCCAGAGTTTATTTAATCAATCGCTTAGATGGCGATGATATTGCCGCGATTATCAATCAAGCATTAATGGATACTGAGCGTGGTTTTGGTAAACGTGGTTTTACTATTCCTGAAACAGTAATGCAGCAGTTAGCTTCAATTAGTGATGGTGATGCGCGCAAAGCATTAAATTTACTCGAGTTAATGAGTGACTTGGTTGCTGATAACGGTGAATTTACTCAAGAGATGCTGACGCAAGTCGCTGGGCATCAAATGGCCGCTTATGATAAAAATGGCGATCAATTTTATGATTTGATTTCTGCGGTGCATAAGTCAGTGAGAGGCTCAGCTCCTGATGCTGCTTTGTATTGGTATTGTCGAATACTAGAAGGCGGCGGTGATCCTCTCTATGTTGCACGTAGATTATTAGCTATTGCCTCTGAAGATGTAGGAAACGCCGATCCTACTGCAATGAATATTGCGCTTAATGCTTGGGATTGTTATCACCGCGTTGGGCCTGCTGAAGGTGAGCGTGCTATCGCCCAAGCGATTGTTTACTTGGCCAGTGCGCCAAAAAGTAATGCGGTTTACACCGCCTTTAAAGCAGCAAGAATGCTTGCAAGCGAAACAGGGCATGAATCAGTGCCAGATCACTTACGTAACGCACCGACTCAATTGATGAAAAATATGGGTTTAGGGGCAGGGTATCGCTATGCTCATGATGAACCAGGTGCCTACGCAAATGGGGAGAATTACTTCCCTGAGTCAATAAAAGATAGCCAATTGTATTATCCAACCGAGCGCGGCTTTGAAAAAAGAATCAAAGACAAACTTGCCCATTTAGCAGAACTAGACCGAACCAGTGAGGTAAAGCGCTATGATTAGCATGAGCAATATCATGTTTGTGGCCCTTGGTGGTTCAATTGGGGCTGTTTTTCGTTATCTAATCTCAATTTTCATGCTTCAGCTATTTGGAAGCAGTTTCCCTTTTGGTACACTGTTGGTAAATGTATTGGGATCATTTTTGATGGGTGTGGTTTATGCCATTGGTCAAGCCAGCCAGTTAAGTCCTGAATTAAAAGCCATGATAGGTGTTGGATTGTTAGGCGCCTTAACGACTTTTTCTACTTTTTCCAATGAAACATTATTGCTAATGCAAGAAGGTCTTTTTGCAAAAGCTATTCTCAACGTGTTGTTGAACGTTGTACTGTGTATTTTCATGGTATATGTCGGTCAGCAGCTAGTTTTTTCTCGCATTTAACTATTAAGAATATAAAACATGTTAGATCCAAAATTTTTGCGTAACGAACTTGAAGTCACCGCTGAGCTGTTAGCTAAGCGTGGGTTTATCCTTGATATTAGCCGCCTTACCGCTTTAGAAGAAAAGCGTAAGTCGCTACAAGTGGCCACAGAAGAATTGCAAGCATCCCGAAATGCAATTTCTAAGTCCATTGGTCAAGCAAAGGGTCGTGGTGAAGATGTCAGTGAAATCATGGCTAAAGTAGGGGACTTAGGTGCTCAACTGGATGCGAAAAAATCTGAACTAGCTGAATTGTTAGCTGAGTTAAATGCTATTGCTATGAGCATGCCTAACTTACCAGATGACGCAGTACCAGCCGGTGCTGACGAAAATGATAACGTTGAAGTCCGCACTTGGGGCGAGCCAACTACATTTGATTTCGAAGTAAAAGATCATGTGAAACTGGGTGAAGATCTAGATGGGTTAGATTTTAAAAACGCCGTTAAAATCACCGGTTCTCGCTTTGTGGTAATGAAAGGCCAAATCGCACGCCTAAACCGCGCTGTGGGTCAGTACATGTTAGATCTACACACTGAAAATCACGGTTATTCAGAAATGTATGTGCCATTACTGGTTAACGAAGAAAGCTTATTAGGCACAGGTCAGCTACCTAAGTTTGGTGAAGATTTGTTCCACACTAAACCGGCCACTGAAGAAGGCCAAGGCTTAAGCTTGATTCCAACTGCTGAAGTACCTTTGACCAATGTAGTACGTGACACTATCGTTGAAGAAGCTGATTTACCACTTAAAATGACGGCATTAACGTCTTGTTTCCGAAGTGAAGCGGGCTCTTACGGCCGTGATACTCGTGGTCTAATTCGTCAGCATCAGTTTGATAAAGTTGAACTTGTTCAAATTGTTAAACCTGAAGATTCAATGAATGCGTTAGAAGAGCTAACAGGTCATGCTGAGAAAGTACTAGAAGGGCTAGGCCTTCCATATCGTACTGTGATTTTATGTACTGGCGACATGGGTTTTGGCGCTTCGAAAACTTACGATATTGAAGTGTGGTTACCTGCGCAAAACACCTACCGCGAAATCTCTTCTTGTTCAAACATGAAAGATTTCCAAGCACGTCGTATGCAAGCACGCTACCGTGGTGTTAATGACAAGAAACCAACTTTGGTTCATACCTTAAACGGTTCAGGCCTTGCTGTTGGTCGTACAGTAGTTGCTATCCTTGAAAACTACCAAAATGCAGATGGCTCTATTACCGTGCCTGACGTATTACGTCCGTATATGCGCGGTCTAGAAAAAATAGGCTAAGTCTTCGCTAGCGTTAAGGCGTTATCTGAGCCTAAAAAAAACCAAACATCATGTTTGGTTTTTTTGTGCCGTAAATTTAGCAGGTCTGGTTACATGATAGTTAAAGGCACTTAGCAGGTTTTGGTAAGCCTGCGATTTTAGTCGCCTGTTTAGCTGGGCCCACAGGAAAGAGGGTATAAAGGTATTTTGAATTACCTTTATCAGGCCCTAACGTCTGACCTATGGCTTTCACTAGCACGCGGATAGCAGGGCTTGTCTTGTATTCAAGATAAAAGTTACGCACAAAATTAACCACTTCCCAATGTTGCTCGGTTAATACGATATCTTCACCTGCAGCCAAAATAATTGCCATATCAGGTTGCCAATCAGCAACGTTTTTTAAATAACCTTGAGCATCAACTTCTATTTGTTGTCCATTAAATTCAATTGAATTTACCAAGTAATCACCTTCGTGTGTTTCAATGTAGCCAGTACAAACTGGTCATAATCAATAATTGAGATATTAGCGCTGCTAGGTAAAAGTGCTGTTAAGCCTCGAGCTTGTATATCTTCAGATAATATATAAATCTGTATATCTAGCAATTTTTGCTGCCAATGGCTTTGTAATAAGCAATTAATCGCATCGTCAGCAAGGATGATACTGTCTTCACTAGCGATATAACGTAAGCAGCAATTTAGCGCGTTGTCAGTGGTGGCTGAGGTTTGAATGTGATGTAAAATCATTAGTAAACCACCACTTCATCACTTTGCGCTAATAATTGCTTAATGGCATTGCTATCAGCTAATTGCGCCTCAAAATTAAACTTGTCTTCAGTGATGCCAAATTGTTTTGCTGACTGCTCACACACTAAAACGGTTTCAATATCATAAATATTAAGAGCTTTAAACGTCGATAGGTAATCTTTACTGCCGACTAATTCTGGCTGCTGATCTGCTAGCAGGTGCAGCACAGCTTCATCAGTAAAAACCACGCTAACTTGTTGCTCAAAACTGGCACTGAGTAACGCAAAGTCTAAGCCTTCACGGCTGGAACTATTGCCCAACGGGCTTTGTCTGAAAATAACGCAAATTTGCTTCATGTGGTTATCCTGCACAGTGATTTAAAATCAGCATTAAAAGCACACTAATCGATCTGATGTTTCAATACCTGTGACCAGCTCACCTAAACCACCCATTTCAAATGGGGCGCTAGAATTGAACTGTGATTTAGTGTTTTCGATGGCATCTTGCTGTGACAACACACCGCGGCGCAGCGCTGCTGACACACAATTTATCAACTGAATATTGTGTTCAGTTGCCAAGTTTTTCCATGCTTGGTGCAAGTCATATTCATCAGAGGCAGGACAGATTAATTGGCTACTATTAGTCACGCCGTCTTGATAAAAGAAAATACGCGTAACTTGATGGCCTAATGACAATACACTTGTCGTAAAGCGCAGCGCTCTAAAGCTCGCTGTTGAGCCATAAACCGTGCCATTAACTTGGATAATAAATTTATTCATAACAATAAAAAATGGCTCCTGTAAGGGAGCCATTTTAGCGTAGTAAGTTGATTAATCACAAGGTCAGAACCAAATGAATAATCAAGTAACTTAACGCCTAGTCATCATTACCCATGCCCATCAAGTGTAATAGCGCCATGAATAGGTTGATGAAGTTTAAGAACAACGAAATCGTTGCACGGATATAGTTAGTTTCGCCACCATTTACAATACGGCTTGTATCATAAAGGATTAAGCCTACCATCAACATTGCTACAGCAGCTTGAATAGCCATAAATGCAACACTGTTACCAACAAACATGTTGATCAGTGATGCGCCGATAACCACAATCAGACCAGCAAAAAGGAAGCCGCCCATGAAGTTGAAATCTTTCTTAGTGCTAATTGCATAAGCTGATAAAGAAATGAAGATAACTGAGGTTAAGCCAAACGCTTGCATAATAAGTTCAGGGCCGTTAGCTAAACCTGCGTAGTGGTTTAAAATGTATCCTAATGATGCACCTTGCATACCCGTAAAGGCAAAAATCCATGCAAGCCCTGAAGCATTGTCTGCTTTTTTCAGGGTCACCATCATCACCACGATACTACCAAGTGATAGTCCGATTGACATGAAAGGGCCAATGTTCATCATCATTGCTACACCAGCCATTACAGCGGCAAAGGCAAGCGTCATCGACAATAGCATGTAGGTATTTTTGATCAGTTTATTGGTTTCCATCGTTGTAGCTTGATGGCCCGATAAAGTTTGTTGATTCATAACAGTCTCCATAGACTCGAAAAAAACTGTAATGACGCAATAAGAGTCACTACAAAAGATATTTATTAAATTATTTAGATTTATAATACCTTAGCTTTAACACAGCTTAAAGGTATATAAGTGTCACTGTCATGTTAACTATTATTTAATGACACATGTTCATATAAAAAATTGTCCTAAACAACATTTTTACTAAGAAAGCTGAACTGAACATTAAATTATCATTACAACTTGTTAATAATGTCATCAAGATGCTGGCTTTGTGGTTATGCGAGCCACTCTTGATGTAACTTATCGGTATCACCTAAGTATTCTAAAACCCACTCAAGTGCAGGTGACATCTTTTCTTGATTCCACGCTAAACAGCAAGGGCTTGCATTTCTTGGATGTTCTAAGGTTTTTTCAATTAATACCCCAGAGTCGATAAAGGGTTTTGCAAGGTTTCTAGGCATATAGCCGATACCTGAGCCATCACGGAAACAATTGAACGCTCTTATCCAGTCTGGTACCACTAATCGGCGCTGATTGGCCAGCAACCAAGTTGTGCGTTTGGGTATTTCCCTTGAAGTATCTTCTAAACAAATAGAGGGATAGATGCGTAATTCATCGTCTGTTAATGGGCGATCAATTTCTGCTAGAGGGTGGTTACGACTGACTAAAAACGACCATTGAATCTCGCGCATATCTTTATACTGATATACGCCGCCCACAGGGATAGCTGTAGTTGCACCTATGGCGATGTCACTGCGACCTGTTGCTAATGCTTCCCAGACCCCATTAAACACCTCAATACGGATGATGAGTTCAACATCGTCAAAGTGACGATAAAAGTCTGCAATTAGTACACTAATACGATCAGCGCGGACAATATTATCTAAAGCGATAGATAGAGTCGGTTGCCAGCCATTAGCGACACGTTGAGTGCTACGCTTTAAGTCATTCATGTCACCCAATAGCTCTCTTGCGTGGGCGACAAAATGTTTACCGGGTTCCGTTAAGCTGACACTGCGATGATGCCTTTCAAACAAAATGACACCAAGTTCATCTTCGATTTGTTTTACGGCATAACTGACTGCTGAAGGAACTTTGTGTAATTGATTAGCTGCTGCCGTGAAACTACCTAAGCGAGCGACAATGTCGATCATTTCCAATGCTTGTTCTGAAAGCATAGCTTGCTATCCTTTGCTGTGAAAATTTATGAATGCAGTCATCAAAACTAAACGTTTCACATTGCTTTTGCAAGTGATTAGACTGCACGCTGATTTTTAATTAAGCCACTTTCGGACACTTTTTTCATGAAAAAAGCATCATCTACCTCTGCCAATGTGCAGTACTTTATTTTATTAGGCTACTTAGCACTGTTAAGTATGCTGGGCTTTATTGCCACCGACATGTATTTACCTGCATTTCAAAACATAGCAGACTCATTTGATACCAGCTTAAACAATGTCGCTTTTTCATTAACGACTTTCTTAGCGGGTTTAGCTATCGGCCAATTACTTTATGGTCCATTAGTTGAAAAAGTAGGCAAACAAAAAGCCTTAATAATTGGTTTAGTCATCTTTGCAGCAGCCAGTGCTTTAATTGTCGCCAGTGACTCGATCATTATGCTTAATATCGCACGTTTTTTCCAAGCGTTAGGAGCCTGTAGTGCTGGTGTAATTTGGCAAGCTATTGTCGTTGAAAAATATGATGCTGAAAAAGCGCAAAAAGTGTTTTCAAACATCATGCCTTTAGTTGCGCTATCACCTGCTGTTGCACCTCTCATTGGTGCATCAATTGTTGATACATTTGGCTGGAGAGCAGTTTTCATTACTTTAGCAATACTTGCGGTTTTGCTTATCGTTATGACCAAGCTGTTAGTTGCACCAGAGAACAAACAAGCAGAACCACAAGAAAACATCAGCTATAAAACCATCTTAAAAAACACCCGGTTTTTAGGTAACGTGGTTATATTTGGTGCATTGTCTGCAGCATTCTTTAGTTATTTAACGGTATGGCCAAGTGTAATGATTAAATTTGGTTATGAAGCTAAAGCCATTGGCTTGAGCTTTATTCCACAAACCATCATGTTTATCGTGGGTGGTTACATGAGCAAAGTACTTGTTAAAAAATTCGGTACCACACAGGCGCTTAATTATTTATTGGGACTGTTTTTCTTCTGTGTTGCAACCATTGCAATAGCGACTTTGGTAATCCCAATGGAATCAATTTATCCGCTATTGGTAACCTTCTCATTACTTGCTGCAGCTAACGGTGCGACTTATCCTTTGGTCGTCAACAATGCCTTACAGCAGTTCAGTAAAAATGCCACAAAAGCTGCAGGTTTACAAAACTTCCTTCAGATTGGTATGGCGTTCGGCGCATCAAGTATTGTCGCGATGTTCGTACAATATAATGAAGTGACTATCGGTTTAGGTATCGTATTGAGTGCTGTTGTTGCTTACTTAGGCTATTTATTGTCAAAGCATGATAGTTGGGCTTCAGTAACAAATAACTTCATAAAGCCAGATCCTGCTAGCATCGCACTTCACGCTAATAAAAACAGCGCAGATTGATGCTAACTTAAGCAAACAGTAAAGAATCTTGAATTTATGCTTTACAGCAGCGAGTGAGATAGCTATTATCTCGTTCGTTCGGAGAGATGGCAGAGTGGTCGAATGCACCGGTCTTGAAAACCGGCATGGGTTTGTAGCCCATCTAGGGTTCAAATCCCTATCTCTCCGCCATATTAAATACGAGAAAAGCCGTTGATTATCAACGGCTTTTTTTGTTTCTGGCGTTTGAGGGGCTTTCTGAGAGGATTGACTCAGACAATGTACCTTTATAGAGCTCCCAATAGTGTGTACTTCACACGTATCTGTTTAGCCAAATCGTTACGCGATAAAGGCTTTCCTTTTGATATTAAAGTTTCTTTGTTGACCCGTGACAGAGCACAAGCGGTTATTCGTAATATCGATGT
This sequence comes from Shewanella sp. 10N.286.48.B5, assembly GCF_002874355.2. NCBI lineage: Bacteria > Pseudomonadati > Pseudomonadota > Gammaproteobacteria > Alteromonadales > Shewanellaceae > Shewanella > Shewanella sp. 10N.286.48.B5. The sequence continues at coordinate 1,838,284 of NZ_MCVG02000001.1, read as the reverse complement.
CGCAGGCACACTGAAAAAAATCATCAATACCATAGACCATCAAACCTGTATCAATGACTTTATTCGTTATGTTGATGAAGTGATTAACAGTCTTCGCAGTGAATTTGAGAAAAACAAGTCAACCATCAGTACAAAGCCATCAAGTTATAGCATCCCCATCAGAGACACTAAGCTGTCACAACACCGTGAAACCACGGCTGTAGCTCAAGCAATGTCCGTGGTGACGTTACATGATGCTCTAGCAGGTTTTGTTACTTCAAAAGAGAAGTCAGGCATTAGACCACTCTCTATTAAACAACTTGAACAGCGAACCTGTCACTTCATTAAGTTACTGCCAACAATCGGCAACTGGTCACCAAAAAGCACCCAAGCTATTTGCGTTAACGATATCACCTCGGCTGATGCGATGAAGTACCGTGATGAGCTACTCACACAGGGCAGAAGCTATAAAAGTAATAAAGAATACTTAGCGGCCGTATTTCAGTTTTTTAAGTGGTGCAAGTTAATGAACTACTGCAGCCATAACCCTTTTGAAAACGTGACAGTAGGGCAAAAGCCCAAAGTTAAAGCCAACCAAGAAAGAGACCGTTGGGATACGAGTGAACTAAAAAGGCTGATACATTCAGCCGAATTTAAAGATTCAACAGCGGACTTTAAGTGGGTCACCCGATTGATGCTTTATGGCGGCCTAAGGCCATCAGAGGCGTGTCAGTTAAAGCCCAGTGACATCGTCGTAATCGAAGGTATTCATTGCATTAACGTTGATGACAGCGGCAAAGGGCAACGTATTAAGAATGCTAATGCAAGACGCAGTATTCCAATACACCAAACCTTGATAGAGCAGGGCTTTATTGAATTTGTAAAAACACGTAAAAAAAATCCCCAGTTGTTTAATTATAAACCAGTGGGGTTAGTGGAAGATTGGTCAAAAACCTATTGTAAGCACCTATCGATATTACAAACCTGCATTGGCATGAAAGCGAGTCAACGACCAACGGCTTATAGTCTACGACACACTTTTATCGATGAGTTTAAGCGTTTGGATATCAGCGAGCATATTGTGGCGCAGATAGTTGGCCACGCAAACCCAAACATCACCTACGGCCGCTATGGGAAGGATATGCAGGCTAGGGCATTACTCAAATACATTGAGCGACTTGAATATAATATTTGATGATCGGGTGTGTTTATTCGAAAGTGATAGGGGCGTGTGTAGCTCATTTCTGCCCCATTATCATTTAGAACAATGACTCATTCTAATTTTGTGTTTCTGTGTTTGCCTTATATTTACTAATGCAGAAAGCAAAAGATATGGCTTTAGTAGCTAGCCTTGTTGTATGCCTTAAAGACTATCAAGAGGACTTATGACCCCAGTATGATGGCCACCAATCACATGGGTATATATCTCGGTTGTTTTGACATCACTGTGTCCCAATAACTCCTGGATGGTGCGAATGTCATGGCCTTTGAGTAATAAAGATGTTGCAAACGAATGGCGGAAAGTATGGGCGGTAAAGCGCTTATCTATACCACTGTTAGTGGTAGCTTGCCTTAATGCTCGTGAAAAAGCCGTTGGATGAATATGGTGTCTGCACACGTAGTTGTCACTTGGGTGCATACAACGGCGGCTAGCAGGAAAGATATGTTGCCAATGAAACTTAGAAGCATTACTGCGATATTTTCTGATGAGAGAGATGGGCAATGAAGCAAGTCCAAAGCCATCTGACAAATCCGTCTCGTGGAGCTTTTTTACCAGTTTCATTTGTGACTTTAGAGTATCAATCAATCCGTTAGAAAGCATACAAACTCGATCTTTTTGCCCTTTACCTCGGTACACAAAGATAGATTTAGTGGTTAGATCAATATCTTTTACCCTAAGTTTTAGGGCTTCCTTTAATCTTAGGCCTGAGCCAAATAGGATGGCACCAATTAAATAGTGGTAGCCTGACAAATTGTTGATGATCAGTTTTGCTTCTTCGTTAGACAATACCTGCGGTATTCGTTTAGGGGCTTTTGCATAGGGAAATAGTAACTCATTGAACTCAACTTTTAACACATGGCGACAAGCAAATACAATGGCACATAGGGCCTGTTTCTGGGTGCTCGCCGACACTTTACACTCGACTGCTAAAAAGCAGAGAAATTGTTCAATCAAAGCGGGGCTTATATCAGCGCCATGACGAATATTACAATGTCGAATGAAATAACGGTTCCAATAGAGGTAGGATTTTTCTGTTTGATAGCTGTAATGGCGTACCCTGATCTCTGCCCGTATAGCCTCCAAAAATGTTAATTGCCCCATAACCGTCGCCTCACCAATGAACTGTATATATATACAGTTATAGTTCAAGTTAAGATAATTACTATGAAAAAGATGCATAAATCGTTTGATTGGCGCATCGATAATACTAACTTTTAAAAATTAACTCATTATTATCAATTGTTTGTAATATTTATAAAAGTGTTATGCAGACCTCGTAAACATCTATGCATCTTTTTTATCTTCTAAATTGTCATATTTTTTCTGTATTTTTTGTTAAAAAATATATTTACAACAGATACTTACAAGTGATAGCTTGAGGAAAAGACTTACAAGAAAGCAGGAGGTTATCCTGCTGCTAATCAATAAGCTGTTATACGCTATTGAGAAAACTATGAGAATTTTAATTGTCTTCCTCCTTATTTCCTTAAGTAACGTTGCTTCAGCAACAGCTTTCACTTTGGGTACAGGAGGTTATTGGAAGAAAATTTGTTCTGGAATGCATGATGAATTTGATTCAAAAAGTGCAATAGCCTCATGCACAATGTTATTGCTTGGTTATCAAGTTGGTGCCTTTGAGCAGGCTAAGCTCTTATCGAAGCCAGCAACACTTTGTCGGTCATTTAATCCAAATACACTGCCCCAAGAATTTGTTGATTTTGTTAACTCTAATAGTTCGTTTGAGGAAATGGATGTTTTAGATGTGTTACTTCAATTTGCAAAGGGCGGAAGGTGTGGCGTATAACAATCAAATCAATTCGACCTCCGCAAGCTGTATTCTTTTTTGCGGGGCAAAAAAGCAGCCAACTCGCTCCGGCGAATTATTTGGGCGTTATGATCACAAGGGAATGTATGAAGAAGCTCATTATCACGTACGTAGTAACCGTTATTTTAGGTCTAGTTACAGCGATTACTTCTGCCTCATATTTACTCCAAAATGCAGTAGACTCATTTACTGTAAACAAAGCCATCGACATTCAGTTACATCAAATTAGTTATAGTGTTTTCATCGATGATTCTATTCAAAATATAGAATTGGCAGAATCGAACCAGTTGAATAAACTCATTGAAGAGAATTGCAAATCAATAGCTTTTGCCTCACGTACAATAGAAAAGTATGGGACTGAAAAAGGCTATTTATATGAGAAGCAACTAGCAAACTCGGTTTCGAAAGCGAGAGAAAAGCTGAGTAACCTCCAGCTAGAAGGAAAGTGTGTTGGTCTATAAGGTAATCATAACAAGCTGCTAAATTCAGATTCACCAAGGCTGTCATGCCATTTGCTGAGCAAATCGCCCGCCAGCACTCGGTTCACTTATTAGCAGGGCGTTAAGTCGAAAGAAGGGGGGGGGCATGTCTTTCAGAGTAAGGTTAAGTGAACCAAAAGACTTTAAAGAGATAGATAAGTTTGATGAGTTTTGGGGAGATAGGCGCCAAGAAATTCAGCGTGGAGAGCTATTTGTTTGCTCTAAAACTGACTTTGAAATAGTTGGTTTTATCGTTCTTACACGTTCAGGATTCTTTGATTACCCTTTTATTTCTTACGTTTGCGTGAAAGAAGGCAAAAGAAATCAAGGTGCAGCAAAATTTATGCTTGAATTTATTGACAAGTATATCTTCTCTGTAAAACATTTTACTTCGACTGAAGTGGATAATGTAGAAGCAAGAGCATTATTTGAAAAAGCGGGTTATATTATTGCTGGTGAGTTATCTCATTTGGATGAAGAAAAGGAGGTCATTTATGTGAAGCTAAATAATAAGGGTTAGACAATAGAGTTAAATTATATTAACTAAAAACAGGTGAGTAATTATGACAGATAAGAAGAGTATACTTGATGAACTTGAACAACTTGAAGGCAAAGTGTCTACAATTAAAGAGCTTGTCAATATAGCAAAATCAAAGACGATTGCCGATAAAGAAGTATCTCCTGAAGAACTTGATCTTCTCGTTGAAAAGATCGAGAAGCTGGATGTTGTTATGAGAAGGCGTAGAGACGTTGGCCACTAAAGCTGTAATGGAAGGCTTTGTTATTAATAGCAAGGCCTTCATTTCGGATGAAGGTAAATATCTATCTATTAAACTCTCATACGAAGGGATATTGTTGAAGTTTCGAAAGAAGTCTATTATTGCGGAACTGATACTTTGGATGTTAGATCATGAGTCGGTAGATTACCCTGAAAATATAACTATTCGAGAGTTGAGGGAATTGATTTCTCTTAGGCTAATTATACCAAATCGATTTTCATTATGTGTCGAGCAAGGGGTTACATCAGAAGCTAGATCTTACAGTGATTTTAATATCACAAACTTTGAAAGTATTTCACTCGGAATGGTAATAATAGGATCTGCTGTTGACTATGCACAAGTTGGAGATAGAACTTCATTTGTAGGACCTAAAGAAATAAGAAGATACCTTAGAAACTCTATACAAGATGCAGGAAATGTTGCTTGGTTTACTTCCGATTCTCTTGTTACATATGGCTTGAGAGTAGCTTATTGCATGTACTTGTGCCATCTAAAAAACTCATTTCCCATTGTGCTAGGCGGAGATCATTCAATAACAAAATTCTGTTTTCAAGAGGTTGTCAACAATTGTAATTCATCAATTGGTTTGATTCATTTTGATGCACACAATGATTTTGGTGATACCGAGTCTGAAAGCAACTTAGATAATTTAATGCACAGTAATGTAATAGCTCATATATCTCAAATGGACTGTGAATTTATAGCTCAAATAGGTCTAAGAAAAAACCAAATAATATCAGTCAATAAACCCAGTTCGTGCCCTGTATATCAACTGCAAGATAGTGAGAGTTCGAGGTTTTCGAAGTATGTAGGTAATATCATACAAAAGCACCCAAAGGTTCCTGTTTATTTATCAGTTGATATTGACTGCCTCGATCCTGAGATTGCTGACGAGGTGGCGGCCCCTTTAAAAGGAGGCATTAATGGTGAGCAGTTGGTTGATATGGTCCGGAATATATTCGAAAGGTTTAATGTTGTTGGAATGGATATAGTTGAGGTGTGTAACTCTAACTCTGGTGTTAATAATGCTGCCAAAATTGCAGCTCGGATTATTGAGGCTATAGATGAGAGATTTCACTAGTGCTGTGAAGACAGCAATTGCGAATAACAAGTTACGATTTGATAGTGGCGTTAACAAAGAACACCACTTTTTAGTGGATGAGGTCGAGGCTGTACTAAAAAGAATCGTAAACGAAAGTAGAGAAGATGCGACAATCCGCTTATTTAAAAGTAATGGGAGAAGAGATGATTTACTGGAAAAACTCTACTCAGAAGGACTCGATGAAAACCTTCCATTAGAGGGCCAACTCGACAACCTTTTAGATGATGATTACTGTATAGCATTAAATTACCTGAATGCTTGGTCCAAAGAACTGAGGGACTACTTTTGCGAAGTGTTCGTTGAACCGTGGATTGATCGTTATGGTGCAACTTTATCAGGAGTAGATGTATATGCGTTCATCGGGAAATATAAATCTACCCCATTTGGTCTGCATAAGGATGATGAACATACATTTTTGATTGGTTGTGGTAAAAATGATAAGCGTGCATATATTGTAGAAGATGAAAATGCAAAACTATTAATAAAGAACAATTCTTCAGCGGATGAAATTTATAGGTCCGCAGAATATTACAAACTTTCGGGCGGAGATTTTTTATTTATACCACAAGGCGTTTACCATATCTTATCAAGCCCAAAATACACCATTATGATAGGTGTTGCACCATATCCTACCTCTGAACAAAGTTTGATTTCCAAGGCCACCAGAAGATTAGAGTCGCTTGTTCTAGCTGATAAAGATAATGTTGAATATGGGAAGGATACTTATGTTTTTAAAAGTATAATATCTAAACTGGACTACATTTCAAGCCTATACTCCGATTGCATATCTAACTGCCTCGCTGCTGAAGCTAAGCTTATTCGTAGCTCTAAATTTCTTATCGGAACTCCTTGTTATAAATGGGAAAAATTTACAGACTCAAAAGAGTTTAATATTATCCCAGAGTATCAGCTTTTGTTTTGCGAATTCCCCACCGAATCAAGATTATTTGCCAATGGCCTCGAGCTTATAATAAAAAATAAAGATGTTGCAGAAGGTATTGTCAATCACATCAATTCAGGAATCACTTTTTCAGTCGATAGCATAAATATCAAATTCTTTTCGAACCGTAACCTAAAAATTTCAACAGATATTGTATGCAAGTTGTTAGAAGCAGGAGTTCTTTCTGATGTTTAGTCTAAAGGTTGGAAACGAGAGTAAACTTTTAGGTTTAACACTTCCTTGCTGGAACCTACATGATACAGAAATATTTTATAAAGATATTTGTTGGGCGTTTCAATCCGCGTCATTTGATAAAAATGACATTAAGGTTGTAGTTTTAGGAAATCCGATTCCTGAAGAGGTTATTGTTAACAAAATCGGTGAAATAAATAACATAAGAATAATTGACTTATATTCACGAGGGGCAACTTTGGTACTACATGGTGCCGAAAGGTTTTCTCCTGTATTAAAAAAATCTTTGTCCGATAGCTTCTCTAAAAACAGTGAGAGTTATCATGCTAATATTTACCTAACCCCAACAAATTCCCCTGGTGTCGGGTACCACTTTGATGATCATGATGTAATCATATTTCAAATTAGTGGTTCAAAACTTTGGTATTACAAGGATAAGAATAGTTCTGAGCTAAAATTTCATACTCAGCGCGGGCATTGGTATTTTTTGGGGAGTAATATTGAACACACGACAGAGACCATTAATCAATTCTCAATGCATCTAACAATTGGACTCTCATCAAAGAAAGAAGTGAATTTAATTACTAGGTCTGTAAAGAAAAAGAACACACTCACTATAATTGAAAGCTTGAATTCTATAAATTCAGAGCTAGATAAAATAAATTTTGAATCAAAAGATATAAATAGGAGTATAGACAATTATATTCGCGACTTATCTTTAGTTGGTGAATCAAATTATCTTTTTGATTTTATCAAAAGCTCTACACCTGAAAATATTCTAAAGTTGATAACTTCCGATGATTTTCCTCTTTCATCTAGATTGAACTTTTTGAAGTTATTAGTAAAGGCCCAAATAGTTAGTATAAATCAGGGGTGAAAATCGACTTAATCGGGTAGCCGGAGGTATCTAGCCTCCAGCCCCCACACCACCCTGCATGCGGCTCCGCACAGGGCGGTTCCCAAAGACTTTCAGAACAGGTTGGCCGATTAGCTCCGACATATCCCAATGCTGGCTTCTGTATTATCAACGCCAACACTCCTAAACCCGGTCGGGCATGAAATATTGAGTTGCACAGGCTCCTCACTGATCTTTAGGTTCAGGCCTTCACCATGTCCCAACCATTACGATGGGCGTTCGGCTACTATGCCGTCTGCTGACTTCTGCTTAATCACATCCCGAGTTACCCCGTTATGCGCTATCGGTTTTCATCTGGTTCGCTCTTTTCAGTCGATGACGCTGAAAAGCCAAGGCACTTATAAACCAGAGCCTCACTGGTTAATGACCGATCGCGTGTTAAGTAGATCTCCCCAGATAAGAACATGAACTTTCTTTGCACTGCTGCATCATTTACGGTGGCCATTAGATCACGTGGTTTCGTCGTCTTGTGCCAACTCACCTCTAGCCTACGCCTCATATGATGTTCTTGTTCATCAGCTCGCAAATTTGCTAGCGGCTTCCTCCAGACCAATCCTCGCGGATAAGCCCTTGCCATTCGCTAGTAGTTAACGTTTAATAACAGCATGTTAATAAACGGTGACCTTCCTACAGAGGACTTTCACCTCATTAGTTCATGCCCATGCTGGGCGTACACAAGTTGCTCAAACGGACGCATAACAGTTGGCTGCGCTTCGTCCCTCGCACATTTTAGCCAACTATTCTGCGCCGCTTAGCAAAGCGTTATATGCCACTGTTCCCATAATTAGAATTTGAATATATGAATCCTATCGAAAAAATTACACAAATAAAAAGGCCACCCATTCTAGTTGGCTAAATGTTAAACACTCTACTAGGCTTTAGTTATTACTTAATTTTCGGTAATTAATGATGGCCAGACCTAGAAAAACACTCGTGAGTTTAGAAGATACGCCATACTACCACTGTTGTTCGCGTGTGGTACGTAAGGCATTTTTGTGTGGGTTTGATAAGTCGACTGGTGATAACTATGAACATCGCCGAGAGTGGGTTGATTCGCGTATTATTGAATTAGCGACGATTTTTGCGATTGATATTTGTGCTTATGCCGTGATGAGTAACCATTTACATGTGGTGCTTAAAGTCGATGTGGATAAAGCCAAAGAATGGTCTGATATAGATGTGCTTACCCAATGGCATAAAGGCTTTAAAGGCACCTTGCTGACCCATAAATTTGTTAAAGGTGAAGTCCTTAATGAGTTTGAATTAAAGACGGTTAATGATTGTATTGGGCTATATCGAGAACGTTTAACCGATATTAGTTGGTTTATGCGTTCCTTGAGTGAACCGATTGCGAGAATGGCCAATAAAGAAGACAAGTGTACAGGTCGCTTTTGGGAAGGGCGGTTTAAATCTCAAGCCTTGTTAGATGATGCGGCCGTACTCGCCTGTATGGCGTATGTTGATTTGAATCCAATTCGCGCACAAATGGCTGCAACACCTGAAACTTCAGATTACACCAGTATTCAACGACGCATAAATTCAGCGATTAAAGGTGAGCAACCAAAAGAGTTACTACCATTTGTAGGAAATGAACGTTTAAATATGCCTAATGGACTGATGTTTAGTGTTAAAGACTACATTGTGCTGGTTGAAGATACAGGGCGGATTATTCGTGATGATAAACGTGGCGCCATCAGCGCGAGTAGTCAGGATATTCTCAATCGATTGAATATACCAGCTGAAAACTGGTTAAAAATCACCACTGAGTTTGGCGCTTTATTCAAAGGTGCGGTGGGGGCGTTGCCTGCATTAACAGATTATTGTGATCATTTAGACCTAAAACGACGACAGGGCGCAGCTAACTGTCAGCGCTGGTTGTGCGCTTAATACACCATTTCTTAATTTCAAATAAAAGCATTTCCCACTTGATAGATATCAAGCTTTTTTGCTGTGTTGAATTTAGTTTATGAGTGAATTTTGGTGATTAATGATGAAATATTCAGTCCTTTGGCAGGAATAATCCCATCAGTAAATGAATGTTGGTGTTGGCAACTCAAAATGAAAGGCGTTATGTTATAACTTCAAAATAATGGGTGGCTATGTATTACTCTTAGGTGTGATTTGTTTTTTTGTTTGGTTAACATGCTCAATAATCATAGTAATTAATGTCAGTGGCAAAAGTGCTCCATTAGGATGTTTAACATTAATTTTGTTACCTATAATGCCGTTTATTCTTGTTTGGACAACATTTACAGGCAATAAAAAGCTAATGATCCCTCTACTTTACGTAAGTGGAATTTTAGGTTTCTCAATAACGGGTTTTGAATTAGCTGAAGCCCAAGAACAAATGGCACCATTTGTTGAAAATATAAAACATGAAACAAATGTTGATTGTGAGTTCATATCTGTCGGAACAAGTTCTTCAGGAAAAGAATTTACTTTAGGCTGTATTTATTCTGGTTCCGATAAATTTGAATATAAGAATGCTGATGAACTTTTAGAAATATATCGTTCAACCTTCGCTATTAAAATAGCCCCATTATTCCCTAAGTTAGACAACAACACTGATGATAACTCAATTGTTTTAGGTTTTTATAACGAGAGCCAAATCAATCTTTGTTTCCGTTTAAAACCATCTGGTGATATTTCTGAGTCATGGTATTCCGGTGCGGATGATTTGTGTGATTAATTACGCCTAACAGATAAGGATAGGCCGCGCGTAGCCGCGTCCTTATCCCAAGTGTACTCTCGATTATGGATCATAAGCCCGAGTGATACCTTTATAGTGTCCTCTATGTTACGGGAGACCGGCGTAAGATCTTACGCTTTTTCGATGTGTGCAGAGCCGTAACATTTTTTACTAGCCGCATCGATCCCTTAGCATCGTCAGCTAATTTCGTTACCCCCAAATATCAATGCCTTAGCACCTCCTGATACTTTTATTGTTCTGCATCTTAAGTGTTAACCTTCTAGTTCCTCGGCTTAAACAGTGGCGTTAGGTGTCGTTGGTTTTTGCCTAAAAAAGCTTGTCAGTCGTGCATGCACTTTTTCATTCCTTTGTTGCCAGCAACCCATAAATATCATCGGTTGTCGGCAGCATGGGCAAGGTCGTATAGCTTGCGTTTTTATGGTGTTTTCCAGCGGCGCAAACACGGAGCCAGCAACGGCTAGCATCAGCCGTGGGTGGCGATGCGTTTGCCAGTAATATCGCAGTGCTAATAAGGTCTGTTTGGGCAAGGGCACCAACCTGTTAATCACATGGATGTGATGTATGTCATTTTTGCAGGAGCAAAAAATGACCTTTACCACCTTTAACATTGCGAATGTGCACCTGCATCATCTGTGAATCGATATCGCCAACCTGCAGTGAAATGGCCTCACCGAGGCGCAATCCCATACTGTATAAGGTGAGAAAGCACACTTGATATCGCAGCTTATGAGTAAGGCTAATAACGATAGTGACTTCTGCGGGCGTAAGAGTATCAGGCAGTGTATGGACTTGTGGCGGCTTAACAATATTAAGCAACTGCCATTGCTGGTTCAGGACATATCGATAGACCTATTTACAAGTGTTTGTGCAACCCATTACGGTCGAGTTTCACGGTGCTCCATGAATGTGAATCAATCAAACTGGCAAAGTAGCGCTTCAAATCATCGGTTGAAAGGTTATCAGGACATGCATCGAAATCAGCACTAATGCGCCTGACAGCGCAGCTTTGTTCAACAAGAGCATTAATGATAAATCACAATCAATACGAATTATCGTACAGCTCATAATCTGCATATTAGTTCTGAACTGTAATCTTATTACATTATCTATTGGTAATACCTGCGCAAAAAATTGGTAATAACACCTTGCGAGTTTGAAATACAGCTGAGTCACTGACTAACTTTGTACTGTTATTTGGTAATGTTGTCATATCCATTGGTAGTGAATATAAAAACCATTCAACAATAACAGCCTGACTCTCCTGTAAGTTATTGTTCATTATGTCTTTTCTATTGAGAGAGAAATATGTAAAGCCAATGCGTTAATCTTTTTTATGTCATCGTTACTACCAATTTTGATTTTTGGTAATGCCTGCGACGCTTTTTTGGTTGACAATGATGTGTTGTGGTGGTTATATTTTGTTTAACGCAAAGTTACAGGTGTGAACAGGTTGTTAAGTATGTGACTGTGCTGGGTGGGTTGTGTGTGATTCTGTGCGTAACAATTAATCATTGCTCTTTGATCATATACAACAAAGAGTTCTGCTTCTTTTTACAACGAAATTAGATAATTTTTGGTGTTAATTAGAAGCAAAGTCTTACCTATTTTTATTACGTTTTTCAGGGTTAGTTAAGCTCATGTGTAGGTGCGCCACTATATGCTGCGCATATAGGTATTCTAAGTAAGCTTTGAAAATAGTTAAGCCGAACAATATACGAACATATTCAACAAAGAGATCGTAAATTATAAAGGATTCCAATATCAACACATATAAATCTTACCGACATATTCAAAAGAAAATGTGTGACGTTTTCCCTTTGCTAGTTTTTGCTTTAGCTGTTTTTAGCGCATCACTCAATGCTCAGGAAATTGAGGAGAATACGCTTATTCCTAAGTCACACACTAGCCTTGCTGAAGGTGTTTTACTGGGGGATTTGTCAAAACTCGATCCGCTTAAAAAGCCAGGTGAAAATTTTGACTTACTCGATTGGTCGTTAACGTTGCCAACCGATCTCAACAAAGATAAAAAAGCTGATACCGTCTATGAGAAATCATTAGATAAAGGCTTTGACTTAAAGCCATTTTTTTATACAGCAGATGATGGTGGCTTGGTATTCGCTTGCCCAAACGTAGGTGCCAAGACCTCAAAAAATACAAAATATGCGAGAACCGAACTACGCGAAATGCTACGTAGAGGTAATAGCAGAATAAAAACTGGTGGCCTGACTAAGAATAACTGGGTTTTCAGCAATGCGCATGGTTCGGCGAAAGCTAAGACTGGGGGTGTTGAAGGCAGTTTGGAAGGGACTTTGGCAATAAACCGAGTATCTACCACAGGTGATATAAAAAAGGTTGGACGCGTGGTCATCGGGCAAATTCACGCGACGGATGACGAACCTATTCGTTTATATTACCGAAAATTACCAGCCAACTCGAAAGGGGCTATTTATTTTGCCCATGAAATAAATGATGGTGATGATATTTGGATAAATATGATTGGCTCACGTTCACATACTTTGTCAGACCCTGATGACGGAATCGCCTTAAACGAAAAATTCTCTTATAAAATTTCCGTCGAAGATGAAGTGTTGTTCGTCACTATAATTAGGGAAGGTAAGCCTAATATTACTAAGTACTACGATATGAAAGATAGTGGTTATAGTGCTAGTAACCAGTATATGTACTTTAAAGCGGGTGTTTATAATCAAAACAATGACGGCGCTGATGGTGATTATGTGCAAGCCACTTTCTATCATATCCATAACATGCATAAAGGGTATAAATTTTAGCGCAGTTAACTCATCAATTTAAAATTCGTAACTCGTAACTCGTAACTACAGTTATTGGTTATATTTTTATTTAAATTAATAGGTTAAAACTTTTGTTTGGGTTTCGTCTGTTGAAATTAATATAACTCTAATTTAAATATAAGAATTTAATGGCAGTAACCTGCTTGCAATAATAAATATAAGAATTTAATGGCAGTAACCTGATTGCAATAATAAATATAAGAATTTAATGGCAGTAACCTGCTAGCAATAAAAACATATACCAATATATGGCATTAACATGCTTATTAAAATACTAAGGGGAAGTACGGTATGTCGACGAAATTAAGTAAAAAAACAAAACCCATCCATAAAATAGGGAAGTTCAAGCTTTCACCTATAGCAAAATGGATGAAGCTTGCTGCATTTACTTCTGTAACCAGTTCTTTTGCATTTTCGGCAATAGCACAAGAAGCAGAAACTGAAAATCTAGATAAAGTTGATAATGATATAGAAGTTGTTGTAGTTACTGGTACACGTAGAACAATTCAAGACCAAATTGCAATAAAGCGTGAATCTACCACGGTTGTTGACGGTTTATCTGCTTCAGATATTGGTGATTTACCTGCACTTTCAATTGGTGAGGCGCTAGAATCATTAACGGGTGCATCATCTCACCGTGAAAATGGTGGTGCTACTGAAATCAGTATTCGTGGTTTAGGCCCATTCTTAAGTGCCACTCATATCAATGGCCGTGAAGCGACCAATGGTAGTGGTGACCGTTCAGTTAACTTTTCTCAGTTCCCATCAGAGCTGATGCAGAAAGTAGCTATTTATAAAACACAAGACGCTTCCATGATTGAAGGTGGGGTTGCCGGTGTTATTACCCTGGAGACACTTAAGCCTTTAGATTTTGGTAAGCAACGTTTTCAGGCTGAAGTAAAAGCTAACTACAACCCAGACCAAGCAAACGTTGACAATTCACTTCAAGATGATTTGGGCTACCGTGGAACACTAAGTTATGTTGATCAATTTGAGTTTGATAACGGCCAAGCATTTGGTTTGAGTGTAGGTTTTCAACGTCAAGATATTAGCCAGCCAGAAGCTGAATATAGAAGCTCAAGCCCAACGGGTTCATCTTTGTGGGCATGTTTGAATGATCCAACCGATACTACTACTGGCTTCTTCCGTAGTACAGGTGGTGATTGTGAGGACGATATTTATCCAAGCAGTGACCCGCGAAATAATGATAACGCGGGTTATAATAATAAAATTGATCCAGAAACAGGTCTTGCAGTCGATGATGGCAGAGAATACGCATGGACTGGCTCAAGCCGAAGCTTCCGTCAAAATGAAACATCTGATGAAAGAGACGCTTTATTCTTTGCTCTACAATACCAACCCTCAAATAAATGGGATATCAATTTTGATGCGCAAATTTCAGATCGTACCCAAGCAGAAGCGCGTCATGATTTAATCTTCTTACAAAAGCGCGTTACACCGGGTGTAACGGGAGAAAGCCTTGTTGTAAATGATGTTGGTGGTATTTTGCAATGGGCGGGTGAAGACCGTATAGAATCTTCGGGTGAGCAGTTTTCACGTGAAGAAAACTATCGTGGTTACGGGTTAAACGTCGAACATTTTTTCTCTGATGACCTAAAGATTAGTGTTGACCTTGGCTACTCTAAAACCAGCCGTGAAGAGCTACAAATTAGTAACCGAGCAAGAACTAGCTCGACTGGTAACGCATTTTCTTGGGCCTTAGGTGACGAAATTCCGCATTTCACCTTAACAGATTTTGATGTGACTGATATCTCTAACTTTACGAGTAATCTTCGTAGCCGCCTAGACAGAGAAAATGTTCGTGACAACGAGATTATGGGTGCACGCGTTGATATTGATTATATTTTAGACGGTGATGTTTTTAGTAGCGTTCAAGCTGGTGTTCGCGTTTCTGAGCTAACGTTTGTTCAATATGGCGGCAGCACTAACGGTAATGGCTCTAGAGACGAATATGAATTAGATGAATCAGTAACATCGGCCATCGATGTACTTGAAGGTTGTCAAATAGCCTTCCCTGAAACTGATTTTTTATCCAGTGTTTCTGACGGTAATATTATCACCAATGTTGACAGTTCAGGCAATGTGATAGAAAGCGGTACAGGCGCCTCGTGGGCAACTTATAACAACGAGTGTTTTGCTCAAGCAAATATAGCATCTTTAGGCGGCGAATTTGCCTACCCAGAGGTTGAATACGAGAATACGGGTACTATTGACGTAACAGAACAAACTACCTCTGCTTACGCAATGCTTAACTACGACACTGAAATGTTTGATAAATTTATTCGTGGTAACTTTGGTGTTCGTGTCGTGAAAACTGACGTTACTTCTATTGGTTTTAGAGACACTTTTGACACTGTCACTGATCCGGCGACAGGTGAGGTAGCACTAAAAGCAAACGGTAATATTAAACAGATTGAAGCTGGCGGTGATTACACTGAAGTATTACCAAGTTTTAACTTAGTTGTTGATTATGATGACGATATACTCATCAGAGCTGGTATTTACCGAGGTATGTCACGTGCAGATCCTTCTGATCTAAGTTATAACCGTGAATTCCTAACCGATAACTCAGATGATCCTACATCAGTTGAAGACTTGTTAGTGGGGGCTCAAGGGGCAGGTAATCCTGAACTTAAACCATTAATGTCATGGAACTATGATGCGGCTGTTGAATGGTACCCAAGCGATGACTCTATGGTAGCGTTAGGTGTTTACTACAAGCAATTCAATGGCGGTTTCCAACAGCAAACACAATTAGAGACGTTTATCGTTGACGGTGTGGAAGTTGCTTTACCTATTACTAATTCAGTCACTACTGACGAAGATAGTGACCTTTATGGTTTCGAAGCGTCATTTTCGTATCGTTGGGATTTAGGTATTGGTGTGAAGCTTGGCTATAACTGGGCAGATACAAACTATGAGTTTGAAGATAGTAACTACGGTAATACCTTTACGACTGATTTAGATGGCGTTGTTGTTCAGGATAAAGTAGGTATTGTTCCTCCAGCCTCAGTACCAGGATTTTCTGAGCATGTATTCAATGGCCAGATTTACTATCAAATAGGCGATTTTGATACTGCGCTTATCTACAAGTATCGTAGCGAATACTTCCAACCATACACTTCTAACGGCACAAGACTGCGTTATGTTGATGAGGCAGGTACTTGGGAAGCTCGTGCTGCATACAAAATCAATAAACACGTTCGTGTTAAAGTTTCAGCAATTAACTTGTTCAGTGAGCCTCGCAGTGATGACTTCTATACCCAAGGTAACTTGGGTCAAGTAAGTGATTACGGTCCTCGCCTGTTCGCAGGTGTCAGCTTTAAGTACTAGCCAAGTCTAGTACTTAAATAAAACAAGCTAAATTTGGAAAAAGAATCTTTTTGGAGTCATAAAAATGAATAATAAATCACTTATACCGCTCATCATTGCGACAGGCCTATTAGGTTGTGGCGGTGATGACGGTGCTGAAATAGATGGTAATACTCGCGGGAGCATAGAAATAATCGGAAGCGAATTTATCGCTGGTGCGACTCTTTCAGCAACGGTTACTGATGCTGACGGAATTATAGCTGATACACTGACTTACGCATGGTCAACAGGTGCTATTGGTACATCCATCACCATTACTGAAGCTGATGAGGGTTCAGTCATTTCTGTTTCTGCTAATTATACTGATGAGGCAGGTTTTACCGAAGGTGTTGGGGCATCTACACCTGCTATCAACCCAACCTTAAATGTTTCTGCTAGCATTATTAAGGGCCCTATTGATGGTGCAACTTGTGACATATTTGAAGTTGATGATAGTGGTGCTGCGGTTCTTCCTGCACAAGCTGCTGCAACCTCTGATGTTTCAGGTGGTGTTACATTTAGCGACGTACACTTCGAAGGTACAGGTTTAATTGCATGTACTGGCGGTACTTATACGGACGAATCAACAGGTTTAACCTTAGATGCTCCTCAACTAAGATCTGTAGTGAATGTAGTTGAAAATATAGTAGAGACTGATGCAGCGGGTCTGGAAACTATACTACCAGCACCTACCTATGTTGTTTCTCCTTTAACCGAAATGGCTGTTCAAAACGCGGGTAGTGATTTAAACCAGTTTGCTGACGAAGCTAAAATAATTAATGCTCGTTTTGGTATTCGTTTTGATACAACAGAAGTGCTTCCTACTTTAGTTGGTACTGTTGAACTTGGCGCTGATGGTGCTGAAGATGCTGATAGATATGGTTCTGTGCTAGCGCTACTATCACAAGTTGATGCAGACAACGCAGACGCAGATTTATCTACCGTTATGGAAGATCTTGCAAGTGACGTCGCTGATGGTTCTTTTTCTGAAGAGTCTTTAGTGACACTTGAGACAGCACAAATTAATTTGCAAACTACTTCACAAGTTGCTGATTCAGTTGATGAAGCGTTACTTGACGTCATTGGCGCGTCTGTGGGTTATAACAATGACCCTGTTGCTGCAATCATTGAAGGTGAATTGGGCGGTACTGTTCAACATACTGCTACGCTTCCATTAACTGGTTCATTAACCATTATTGATCCAAACTTTCAAGAAGATGCTTTTGTTGCGCAAACTGATGTAGCACTTGATTATGGTACATTTAGTATCAGCGCTGACGGTAGCTGGTCGTATACAGTTAATACTGCAAACGAAACAGTGGCTAGCCTTGAGTTAGGTAATTCTGTAAGAGATTCAATCACTATCGCTTCTATTGACGGTACCACTGCTTACATTGATATTCGTGTAGCTTCGCTTACTCAGGTTGTAAAAATAAGCGATACAGGCGGCGATACGGGTGAGCTTAGATTTAGCGTTGATAACCTTCGTCAAGGTAAACTAAGTGCTTCTTTCACTAAAGAGGTTGCGCTTGGTAGTGATGGAAATATTAAAGATGCTTATATTACGCTTTATGGTTCTTCTGGTAGTTCTAGTGAAGCGTTAATGGATTTACGTATTCAAGGAACTCAAACTGGAGGCGACGGCACTATAATTGATCCACGTTTCTTTGTTCGAAATACTGACAGTGACGCTTACCCTGGAAATTTAATCACTGCACCATTTGTTGAAGACCAGTTTTATGATGTAGAAATCACATGGGACTTAGACGCAACAGAACAAATTACCGTGACTATTGATGGTGAAGTGATTGGTGGCGGTTCTTTCTCTACTGCAGCGGTTGTTGACTCTGATTATACTGGCTTAGACCAGTGGTTCGCTGATGGCGTGAAAGCTATCCAATTTAGATTCGGTGATAATGATAGAACGATTCCTTTTGGTTCTTTTTATGTTGATAACATCGAGGTCTTCTCTGATACCGCTGGCACAACTAGTATATTTTCAGATGACTTTGAAGGTTATGATGCAGGCGAAACTTTAGATGGTACAGACAGCAAGTATGGCTTAGCTATTTACTCAGAAGTTATCGTATTTGATGCAGGCGATGGCACAGTAGAACCTACGCCAGCAGTATTTTTTGATTTAACTGGAAGAATTGCAAGTAATGAGGCAACGGCAACAGGTGCTGTAAGTGTACTTGACCCAGATGTTGGCGAAGATTCTATTGTTCAGACAACCTTAATGGGTGCATACGGTACATTATCAATATTAGATGATGGCTCATGGACCTATACCCTCGATACCACTGACGCCACGATTGCTGCACTTGTTGTGGGAGAAAGTGAATTAGATACCTTTACGATTGAATCTTTTGATGGTACTACTGCTGAATTAGTAATCACAATCACTGGTACAGTTGTTGTTGCTACTGGAGATAATAATGTCGCTAGAATGGCGGATACCTCAACAGACGCTGATGCTGAATTACGTTTAACAACAGACCCACTTGCTGAAGGCTCTATTTCTACAACCCTTAAGTTACAAGCCATTGCTGGCTTTACCGCTACAGATGGTGTTTCTGAAGATAATACTGCTTATATTAGTGTTTACGGAGGCTCCGCTTCTTCAGGTAACTTAACGGGCGAAATTGTCTTTACTAATGATGGTACTGTTAAATACCGTGATGCAAATAAAGATCAGCAAATCATTGATGGCTTAACGTATACAGATGATACTGATATTGATGTAGTGCTTGAATGGACTGCAACAGGTTATTCTGTGTCAATTGATGGCGGCACAACGTTCTACGGCCCTTATGTTGCCATTAATACGGGCAGTGCAACACAAACCTATCAAATTCGTATTGGTAGCTCTTCGAAAGAGTCAGCAAAAGAATTATTAGCTGATGACATCGTCATTGCTGATGATACAGGTTCGGCAGTTCTGTCTGAAGACTTCGAGATATTTGCTGAAGGTGAAGATTTAAGCACGACTTACTCAAACTCTGCTGAAGCAACCGTTATGACCATAGCGGGAAGTAGTGTAAATAAAGTTGCCAGAATGGCTGATACAACAACAGACGCTGATGCTGAATTACGCTTAACAACGGACCCACTTGCTGAAGGCTCTATTTCTACAACCCTTAAGTTACAAGCCATTGCTGGCTTTACTGCTACAGATGGTGTTTCTGAAGATAATACTGCTTATATTAGTGTTTACGGAGGCTCTGCTTCTTCAGGTAACTTAACGGGCGAAATTGTCTTAAGTAATGATGGCAGCGTTAAATACCGTGATGCAAATAAAGATCAGCAAATCATTGATGGCTTAACGTATACAGATGATACTGATATTAATGTAGTGCTTGAATGGACTGCGACAGGTTATTCTGTGTCAATTGATGGTGGCACAACGTTCTACGGCCCTTATGTTGCCATTAATACGGGCAGTGCAACAGAAACCTATCAAATTCGTATTGGTAGCTCTTCGAAAGAGTCAGCAAAAGAGTTATTAGCTGATGATATCGTGATTGATGATGCAACAGATACGGCGGTTCTATCTGAGGACTTCGAAAGTTATGCTGTGGGTGACGATCTAAGTACGACTTACTCTGGTTCTGCCGAAGCAACAGTGCAATAAGGCTAATCAACTTGCAGTTGTAAATTAATGTTTTAAACAATGTGTTAAAAATGCCGCTTATTGATAGCGGCATTTTTTGTTCTTATTTTGTAGACCAAAGTGTGCTATTTGAATGCGACTTTCGCTCTTTTTAAAGTGATAAATAGCAAAGTATCTATTTTTTCCTCTTTATTTTTTTCGTCTTTAGCGAGTTTTTTAAATATCCAGCTATAAGCTTTTAACAAGTAGGTGAATGAAAATAACAGAGTTTAGATCAAGATTTTAGAGCGCTTGAGGTAATTCAATGAAAGGCAACCATACAATAAAGAGACCTTTATGCCGTACCTGAAAGATCGGCCAAAATTGTTAACTGATCAGTATTAGATAATGACTTGGTTGATACGTGTGGAATTGAAAAGCATATTGCCGAGAACAAAGCACCCTCAGTTTAATAGAGACTGTAACTAATTTTGTGTAACTGCTTATCAACACGTACTCTATAGAGAGTCAAGGATAGGCAGATACTCATGAACAAAAAAGATATTGAAGCTTTTGCTAAAGAAGCTGCTAAAAGCATTAAAACACCAGAAGACTTAAACCAATTCAGTCAGATGCTCAAAAAGATAACGGTCGAAGCCGCTCTTAATGCCGAAATGGATGACCACCTGGGCTATGAGAAACACCATAAATCGACTTCTGCTAATAGCCGTAACGGTAAAACCAGCAAGCGCATTCAAACTGAAGATGGTCAATTTGAGCTTGATACGCCGCGAGACCGTGAAGGCAGTTTCGAACCTCAGTTAGTTAAAAAACACCAGTCCAGATTTACCTCTATGGACGATAAAATATTGTGGCTCTACGCTCAAGGCATGAGTACTCGTGATATCGTTCAAGCCTTTGATGAATGGTACGGCGCAGAGATATCACCCACGTTAGTTTCTCGCGTTACCAACGCCGTTCTAGAGCAAGTTATTGAATGGCAAAGTCGACCTTTAGATGCCATTTACCCAATCGTTTACCTTGATTGTATCGTCGTAAAAATCCGTCAGGATAAGCGCGTTATTAACAAATCTATTTTCTTAGCGTTAGGCATTAACCTTGAAGGTCACAAAGAGCTAATGGGGCTTTGGATAGCTGAAAATGAAGGGGCTAAATTTTGGTTAGGTGTCCTCACTGAACTACAGCAACGAGGCGTTGAGGATATTCTCATCGCTTGTGTTGATGGCTTAAAAGGCTTCCCTGATGCTATCAATACCGTTTATCCAGATACTCATGTACAGCTCTGTATCGTACATATGGTCAGAAATTCATTAAAGTACGTATCGTGGAAAGACTACAAGGCAGTCACTGCGGACCTTAAAAGCATCTACCAATCAACAACGGAGGAGGAAGCTTTACTTGAATTAGACCGTTTCAGCGATACCTGGGATGAGCAATACCCCCAAATCAGCAAGTCATGGCATAATCATTGGCACAACTTAAATACGTTTTTCAATTATCCTCAGGATATTCGTAAGGCCATTTACACAACCAATGCTATAGAGTCGTTAAATAGCGTGATTAGACGAGCGTTGAAAAAACGTAAGGTATTTCCTAATGATGACTCGGCCAAGAAAATGATTTACCTTGCGATAAAAGAAGCCAGTAAAAAATGGACCATGCCCATCCGAAACTGGCGTACTGCGATGAGCCGATTTATTATTGAGTTCGAAGACAGAATTGTGAAGCATATTAACTAAATTGCAGTTACACAGAATCTGTTACACCCTCGTTTAATATCACTTTGTCACCAATAGAGAGATGACTTATATCACTTCCTACAGCATCAACGATTCCCGCAGCTTCATGACCCACAATAAATGTTTTATTCCAGTTGTGGATAGAGTCCCAATCTGTATGACATAGCCCTGCAGCCTTTATTTTCACTCTGACTTCATCAGCTTTTGGTAAACCAACCATGATTGTTTCAACAGAGTAGTCACCACGGCCATTTGATATTAATGCTTTTGCTTGTTTCATAAGGTTTTCAACAATTAGTTTTGGATATAAGTTTGCTGATATTGAATCACTTTCCTAACACTCTAACTGTTATGAGTAAGTTACTAAGTATCATATATTTGCTTTTTATGAATGAACTGAATGCTTAGTGATGGTATTAACAATGATTGACTGCACAGGTTTTTAATATGCGTTCTGAATACAGGAAAAGGCATTATTTTAAGAGCTTAATTAGTGTTGAATTGGTAACAGCTATTGACGATCCGACTTAAATTGTCAACAATGTTATAAGTGAACTCGTTAAAAACATTATATTTTTGCACTACGTTGAATACTCAATACTCAATACTCAACACTCAACACTCAACACTCAACACAGTCATCATTACGAATGTTCATTGATAATGATGTTATCCATGAACGATCTTAACTACACGTTCATAACAACACGCTCATAAAAGGAATTAGCTGAACTATGCGTCGTTCAACATTTTCAACCAATGTTTATTGTGAGCCCATTGCTATTCAAGCTGGATATCAGTTCGAAGTCCATCAAGTGAGTTATCAGGCTGAAGATGCCTACTCTTGTTTTACGCATTTTCATCAAGTTCACGAATTCATCATCTTTGAAGATGTAGAAGGGACTTATTTTCACTCTCAAGGCCAAGCTGCTATTCAACCGCATGATGTTATATTTACACCCGCTTTAGAAACCCATGATTATGAGTTAACAGATCACGCAAAATCTTGGCATATTATTCAATTTTTACCACAATTTTTAATCGACAACGAACTTCATCATGAAGAAGCCATGTTACGGCATGGATTACATTTACGGTTAAAAGCCAAAGAATGGCAAGACGTTAAGCTTCAAGTTAGCTGGTTATTAGAAAGTTATGCTGCAGACCCACACAGTATTAAAAGTGCAACGCTACTGAAGTTAATTGTTATTTGGTTAGTTGCACACGGGGAGCCCGTATCACATGATGCTAAAAAATCGCTGATTATTAGTCAGAACTATCAAAGGTTAATGCCGATTTTAAATTTGTTCAGACAACAAGAATTAGTTGACTTAACTTTGGTGGAAGCCGCAGCATTATGCCATATCTCTACTTCGTATTTTTCACGGATGTTTAAACGAACTTTTAAATGTAATTACTCTCAATACCTTGTACAACACAAACTTTACAGTGGGGCTCGCATACTAGGGCAAACCAATAGGAGTGTTACTGAGATTAGTTACGATTTAAATTTTTCAAATCCTTCTCATTTTATCGCATTATTCAAAAAGCATTTTGGCATAACCCCTAAACAATATAGAAGCCAAATGCAGCGCACTAAATTAACCGGTATTTGAAGTCTAAACATCGATGTTTGAAAGAACGGACTTTGGTTAAATTACCGCTCTAAATTACTTGCCGTTAATTATCTGTCGTTTTCCTGTAATAATTTCTCTGTTGTTAATTAAAAAGGCTCACCTTCCTCAATTAACCATATATGGTCATGCATTATTCACAAAATTCATGTCACATGATTCCACTTACTTTTTATCATAATCCAGTTTAACGCTCTATTAAATGATGGTTATCAGTTCAAATCGACTGCGTTTGAATTCCATCCTTGCGGCTTGTTATCACGTCCAGTTGGCAAGCAATGGTAACCGCTGTCAATTCTGATGTAACTAATTCATCGAAAGGATGAATTAGTTACCGCAACTCTCATAACATTCACTTTACATAACCATCGCTCCAGTGTAGATTGTTAACAATAAACTGTTTTTAGTATTTGTAACGGGTGATTTAATGAAAAAACAGACCAATAAGATTGAGTCGATAAAGGTTGAGTATTACCAAGTACCGCTTGCAGAGGTTTTATCTGATGCAAAACATGGCGATCACACTCATTTTGAATTGATCTTAACCCGCATTAAAACGGCTGATGGTGTTGAAGGCGTTGGCTACACTTATACCGGTGGTAAAGGGGGGAGAGCTATTTATTCATTACTTAATGATGAAATGAAACCATTGTTATTAGGTAAAGACGCAGCAGATATCATGGCGATATGGGATGAAATGCAGTGGCATTTTCATTATGTCGGTCGTGGTGGTTTATTGAGTTTCGCTATTTCAGCTGTTGATATCGCATTATGGGACATCAAATGTAAAAACTTAGACTTGCCACTTTGGAAAGTCGCTGGTGGTCATAGTAATACTGTCAATTGTTATGCTGGTGGCATCGACTTAAATTTTGACCAGCCCAAACTGCTTAATAATATTCAAAGTTATTTAGATCGCGGCTTTGAAGCAGTAAAAATCAAGGTAGGTAAAGCCGATTACAAAGAAGACGTAAGGCGCGTTGAAGCTGTTCGAGAGCTAATAGGTCAAGATCGTATCTTCATGGTTGATGCCAATTACTCAATGACGAAAGAGCAAGCAATCAGATTCTCTAATGCTATTACTCATTGCGACATTAAATGGTTTGAAGAGCCGACCATTCCAGATGATTATCAAGGTTATGCTGACATTGCTGATGCGACTAGTATCCCCCTCGCAATGGGAGAAAACTTACATACTATTCATGAGTTTACCTATGCAATCCAACAATCAAAATTAGGTTTTTTACAACCAGATGCTTCTAACATTGGCGGCATTACCGGATTTTTGATGGTGGCACAGTTAGCTTATGCCAATAATCTTCCTGTTTGTAGTCATGGCATGCATGAGTTACACGTGAGTTTGTTAGCGTCACAACCCCATTCTGGATATTTAGAAGTCCATTCATTCCCCATCGATGAATACACCACAACACCGCTAAAAATTGTTAACGGCAAAGCTGTTGCGCCGAATATTGCTGGTACCGGTGTTGTCTTTGACGATGCGTTATTAACACCCCATTTAAAAATGAGTTCATAAGGTAAATTATATGCAAGCTGCTCAATATATAGGTAACAAGTCATTCAAAATTATTGAGGCTTCACCAGTTGCTCCTGCAGACGATGAAGTTCGATTGAACGTAGGTTATGTTGGTATTTGTGGTACTGATATGCACATTTATCACGGCGTAATGGATCAACGTGTTAATCCGCCGCATACCATTGGTCATGAAATATCTGGCACCATCGCCGAGTTAGGCAAAAATGTCAGTGGATACAGCGTCGGTGAACGTGTTGTTGTGCGTCCGTTAGATTGGTGTGGTGATTGTCCTGCCTGTGATGCTGGCCATACGCATGTATGTCAAAATCTTAAGTTTATGGGGATTGATACTCCGGGCGCTTTTCAAAATTCATGGACTGTTAAATCGCGCACTTTGCACAAACTGCCCGCTAACGTAAGTTTGAAGCAAGGCGCGTTAATTGAACCATTGTCAGTGGCTTGTCATGATATTTCACGTTCACGTCTTAAAGCAGGTGAAAAAGCGGTTGTTATTGGTGGCGGTCCTATTGGTCAACTTGTTGCGTTAGTGGCTAAATCAGTCGGGGCTGAAGTGATCATTTCAGAGCCTAATGAAAGTCGCCGCAGCTTTTCAAATAAATTTGATATCCCAACGGTTAACCCAATCGAGCAAGACTTAGCAGAATACGTACAAGATTGGACAAATGGAAAGGGCGCAGATGTGGTCTTTGAAGTTTCTGGTGTACAACCTGCTGTCGATTCAATGGTTCAAGTAGCGGCAGTTAGAGGCCGTATTTGCATGGTGGCCATTCATGCTCAAAAACCACAAGTTGATTTATTCCAATTCTTCTGGAAAGAACTTGAGCTGCTAGGTGCACGAGTATACGAACATGCTGATTTTGATATGGCGATTGAACTTGTTGCTGCTGGTAAGATAGATTTAGAACCTTTCATCACATCTATCAGTGACTTAGAGAATATTAGTAATGCTTTTGCTAGTATGGATAATAATCCAATAGGTATGAAAGCACTGGTTTCATGCGAAGAAAAACTAAACGGTTAATAAGGTAACAAAATGCTTAATAAATTTGATTTAACAGGTAAAGTTGCCTTAGTCACGGGTTGCAGTCGCGGTATTGGTAAAGCAATGGCAGAAGCGCTCGCTGAAGCTGGCGCTGATATCATTGGTGTATCAGCAAGTCTTGCTGCATCAGGTTCTGATGTGGAAAAAAATGTTCAAGCGGCTGGTAAAAAATTCTATCCATATCAATGTGATTTTTCAGATAGACAAAGTCTTTATCACTTTATCGAAACAGTGAAAGCGCAGCATGCAAATATTGATATTCTAGTGAATAATGCGGGTTCTATATTACGCGAGCCAGCAACTGAGCATCGTGATGAATACTGGGATAAAATCATTGAGATAAACCTAAATTCTCAATTTATTTTAAGCCGTGAAATTGGCAAAGAAATGGTTGCACGTGGTGAAGGTAAAATTATTTTCACTGCTTCATTGTTAACATTTCAAGGTGGTATTACTGTTCCTGGTTATGCAGCAAGTAAAGGTGCTATTGGTCAGCTAACAAAAGCACTTGCAAACGAATGGGCTGGTAAAGGCGTTAATGTTAATGCTATTGCACCAGGTTACATTGCCACTGATAATACTGAAGCACTGCGTGATGATCCTGTGCGTTCTAAATCTATTTTAGATCGTATCCCACAAGGGCGATGGGGAACTCCTGATGATTTTAAAGGACCGACAGTATTTTTAGCTTCCGCAGCTTCTGATTATATGAATGGCGGTATTTTGTTGGTTGATGGCGGTTGGATGGGAAGATAAAGTCATGGAAATTAGAAATAACGTAAATTTTATTAATGGTGAGTACGTACCGTCAAAATCTGATGGCACTATTTCAGTATTTTCACCTAGTACTGGAGAGTTAGTCGGTGTTATTCCGCAAGGATGTGTTGATGATGCGCAAGATGCATTAGAAATTGCTCAGCAGGCTCAAAAGCTTTGGGCGAAAAAGACCCCGAGAGCACGTGCCGTTATCTTACGTAAATTTGCTGATGGTATACGAGCTAGCGCCGAATCATTAGCAGAGCTCTTAGTAAAAGAGCAAGGTAAATTGATTGATGTCGCCCGCATGGAGGTGAATGCCACTGCGACATTTGTTGAATATGCTTGTGATAATGCGTTGACCTTACAAGGTGATATTTTACCTTCTGATAATGAAAACGAAAAGATTTACATCCATAAAGTACCTAAAGGTGTTGTGGTTGCGATTACCGCGTGGAATTTTCCGTTAGCATTAGCTGGCAGAAAAATTGGCCCAGCATTGATAACGGGTAACAGTATTGTTGTTAAACCGACTCAAGAAACGCCCCTTGCAACGATGGAGTTAGGTCGTATTGCTAATGAAGCAGGTATACCACCAGGTGTACTGAACATCATTAATGGTAGTGGCTCTATTGTCGGCCAACATTTATGTGAAAGCCCTATTACTGAGTTGATAACCATGACGGGTAGTACCCGTGCTGGACAAATTATCTATCAGGCCAGTAGCAAGCATCTCACGCCAGTGATGCTAGAACTTGGGGGCAAAGCGCCGTTTATTGTGATGGAAGATGCTGATTTAGATAAAGCCGTCGACGATGCCGTAGTTGCACGTTTTGCTAATTGTGGTCAGGTTTGTACCTGCGCAGAACGTCTATATGTTCACGCCGATGTTTATGATGCCTTTATTGCTAAATTTATCCCTAAAGTGCAAGCACTTAAAGTAGGTAACCCAATGGACCCAAGTTCTGATATGGGGCCAAAAGTTAATCAAAGTGAGATTAACAATATTCACAGTTTGGTTGAAGAAAGCATTAAGCAAGGCGCGAAACTCGCTACCGGTGGGAAAATTGCTGAGGTTGCAGGTTTTGAAGGCGGAAACTGGTATGAGCCTACAGTGCTGGTAGATGTAGAGCAGAATAATATTTTGGTTCATGAAGAAACTTTCGGCCCAGTATTACCTATCATTAAAATTCACAGCATTGATGATGCTATTACTTATACCAACGATAGTGAGTATGGTTTGTCGGCGTATTTATACACCAAAAACTTGGCTTACATTCACCGCTCTATTGCAGAAATGGAAGTTGGCGAAGTATATGTTAATCGTGGGTTAGGGGAGCAACATCAAGGTTTCCATAATGGTTGGAAAATGAGTGGTGTTGGTGGTGAAGACGGTAAGTATGGTTTAGAGCAGTATGTTGAAAAGAAAACCGTATACTTTAATGAAGCGTAAGAAAGAACGCTAAATCTTATCGTCTTTGATTAAGAAGTCTCTGATGGTTTAAGTAACAGATGGCTAAAGTGACTAGTTAATATAACTCTGTTTGATATAGCTCTGTTGAACATTAAGAAGCAAAAAGCCAATTGAATTCGTTCGATTGGCTTTTTTGTTAATTATTCAAGCCGACTTTTGTCGTTCAGCCAAGACAATTTGCTGCCAGATATTTTCAGATTCTGATGTTAACTCAGCATAACCTTTAATATCCCCTTTTCTTTGGGCATGCATTGCCTGTTCAAGTTTACTATCGTACTGCTTACGTAATTGTTTAACGGGGTTTCGTTTAAACATACCAAACATAACAGAGTCCTTAGATTTCGTTTAACGACAATACAGAATGAGTCTCAGGCTGTGCATGTCACATATAAGGGTTATACGGTTAAACGCTGAAATAGTTTACAAAAGCTAAATAAATTTTGATTACAATCGTATGTATAGGCTCTGTGGTTGAATTATCGTCATTATCAATCTAGGTTACTGAATACTTAAGGGTTGGCTAATTAAGGCTGTTCAGTTCCATGCAAACATCACAACCACCATTCATTGAACCACTACATTTGTTTAGAGGTCTTGCCATCATAGCGATTGTTGGCGCGCATGCGTGGTCATTTATGATCTTTTGGACAGGGCAGTTAGATAGTGCTGCCTTAGAAACTTTATTTGCAGTAACAGAATCTCTGTTTCATGGCTCAACACTGTTTTTTGCATTGATATCAGGGTTGTTATTTAGTTTAGTGTTATCAGGTAGATCCTATTTAAGCTTCTACAAAAATAAGTTATTAAATGTAGTATTGCCATACTCGGTTATCTCACTATTTTATTACTCTCTATATGGCGGTTGGGAAGGTAATTCAGGTGGTTTTACGGCTTTTGCAATGGCACTACTCTATGGTTAAGCTAACATTCACTTATGGTACATACCGGTGCTATTAAGCTTATATTTATTAACACCGTTTTTATGGCACCTGATTAACAACAATAAACGCGTTATTATTAGTGTGTTAATCATGTTATCGCCGCTAGTCATCTCCAGGAGTCCTTTTCCAGATTTTTTAAAACCACAAACCTTTGTTTATTTTATTGGTGCGTACACGGTAGGTTTATTCGTGGGGCGTTATTATCAGCAAGTATTGGCATGGTTTAAGCGCTACCAAATTGCTGTATTCAGTGGCGTTGTGATTAGCAGTATATTGGTTTGTTTGAGTTATTTTACCGATTATCCTGAGTTTGGCTGGTTCTCGATGAGGCAGTCATTAATCTATGTTCAAAAATTATTATTCGCAGGTTTAGTTATGCAGTGGTTAGATAGCGTTTGCGATGTTAAATACGAGTCTAGGTTTAGATATATTAATGAACGTAAGTCAAATAAGCTACGTAATTACGTATTCAGGTTTTTATCGCGCTTAGGAGACATGGCTTTTTCAGTGTACTTCATACATGTCTATTGCATGGGATGGATAATTTACGCAGCACAAACATGGGTAATAGCGACAAGATCAGCAGTTGAAATCGGTTTGTTAGGCTTGGCTAGTTTAATTGGGTCAATTCTGATGAGCATGTTACTTACCTGGATCATACAAAAGATCACAGGTAAGTATTCTCGGAAATTGATCGGCGCTTAAGGTTTTTGTCCAAAGCTCACTTTTGAATTAGCCTGTAGGTGGTGCTGAATTTGCTCAGTACCATCACGCCATCGGACTACCACTTTATCTACTTGTGTATTTTTACCTAAACCAAAGTGAACAATATTATTAAGGCTTTGCGAGTGGCTGGCGCTGGTAGAACCAATCCATTGATATTGTTGTTTTTGTGCGGTTGTTATGGTGACTTCAGCAGCCATAGGGTCGAGGCCTTTTGCCGAGTAACCAACATGAACGGTGAGATGATTAGCGTTTTGCTGCAGCTTTGCCATAGTCGGTAGGGTATTTTGAAATAAATACCAGTTGCCATTATCATCGTCTCCACTGAGTATGTCGACAAAGCCATCTTGATTACTATCAAAAGCGCTGCCCATATCCCCGTGTGCCTGAGTCTCTATATTATCAACACTCAATACTGTGGCATTATGAGTTTCGTTAGCGTTAAATTCATTTTCACCCGTATTAAGGAGCATCACATCATTGATACGTTGATTTAACCCGCCAAATCGATAAACAAAAAAGTCATTATGGCTGTCGTTATTAAAATCGGCACTAATAACGCCCCAATTATTACTTTGACTCTGTGAGGGAAGTTGATCGCTGATGTCGACCAGTTGATTATTATCATTTCTTAATAAAATGTCAGCGACATTTAGGTTTTGCGGTTCCCAGTCAGGGGTGACCGCATTAACACCTATGACAGAAGCTCTAATATCCCACGCAAAATTGTCTTCTAGTAACCACTCTAAGCGCCATTCCCCCTGCGTATTTTTATCATCTGTTTCAGTGATATAACCTAAATACCACCCACTTTTTTCTATCACATCTGGAAACCCAATGGCTTGGCTGGGGCTAACAATTAATTCATTCGTCGGTGTATCTTTGGCGATCTTATTTTTCCCCAAAAATAACGGCAATGTTCTTTTTTTAGCACCTCGTGGAAAGTGATAAAAATCAGTTAGGGTTATATCTCCAATAGCATTAAAGCTAATACCATCGTGGCTCTTATTGCCTTCATCACGTAGATCTAACCGCTGCTTTGTCGCATCAAAATCAACAGCGTTATTTGCTATTTGATAGTGTGCTTTTCCTCTCGCTAAGTAATAATCCATATCACCATCGTTATCGATATCAGTTTGAGCCATTGCCATGACATTTCTAATATTATTTATCGCTGAAGGGTTTGTTGATTCAGAACTTAAATAGGCTGTAGACACATCAGTAAATTGAAAATCGGTGTTACCTAACCAAACACTCAATGGAGAGTAAGGGGAAAACGCCAATAGATCGGCAATGTTATCGCCATTAATATCACTGACTAAAACACGTTCTGCATCTAAATGTTCAAAAGCGGGACTTGTTCGATAGGTAAAGGTGCCATCGCCTAAATTTTCAAAAATGATATTTCTTGGAATAGTCTCTCCCCTCATTTGTTCGGCGTTAATTTGCAAAAAGTCTAAATCACCGTCTAAATCTATATCTATCCATCTTACTGTACGGCCTCGAGCGCCCATATCAGCAAGTCCTGCTTTTGAGGTGACGTCTACAAACTTGCCATTATCATTACGTAATAACCGTTGTGGTTGTGGTGATGTGCCGTTTCCCCCCCCAAGTGCGATTAACAAATCGCTATCTCCATCGAGATCGTAATCGCCAAATGCTAAACCATGGGCATCTGCTCGAGGGAAGGGCGCAGCTTGCAGTTGATATGTTTGCTTATCAGAATTTGCAGTAAAGAGTTGGATAGGTGTCGAGTCGTGATTAGTTAAAGCAAAATCATAAAGTCCATCATTATTAATATCAGCGACACTTGGACCACCATATTTCCATGCTGGTACCGAGGTTAACTTAGCTTGCTTCGTTACGTTTGAAAATTGGGGGACGATTAACTTATTAGGTGTATCGGCATTGGTAACTGAGTAGCAACCTGCGAGTAATAAAGCAATGGTACTTAACCCAACACATAAATGGGGCTTAATGGCCCGATTATTGGAGTGCGATGTAGTCTGTTTTGTAGCGAGCATTGTCCGTCCTTAGTATGAGTAAAATAGGTCAGCGTTAAACTTATTGTTAACAAAGTGCTAATTAATTAGTCTAAGCGTTATTATTATTAAGTATTAAATACCCCATTAATTCAGGGTTAAAGTAAGCTGTTTTAGTTATGGGAAACTAGCTTGTTTACATATCGAACAACCCAAAGGTTAAAGTTTTATAAGTCAATTATTACATCGGCTTACCAATTAAGTCGCGTTTAAAAAACTGAACGCGACAGACCTTAAAAAGACTCGTTAACAGTGAGTATTACATTTATTATTACAGTCAATTGAATATTGTCAACAATTAACTAACTCCAAAAAACAGTTGACACTTTGAGCGTAAAGTAGCTAGATTGTTAACAGGGTCAGACCTCGCTACGCCGTTAGCAATCACGTTACTCATAACGTTTCATTGTTCTTGTGAGCACGACACCTTTTAAACCCCTAATAAGAAGGTTTTAAAATGAAACAGTGTAAGTTCAAACTCAACTCATTAACTGCTGCGATGATTATCGCGGCAAGTGCTGGAGTGCATGCTGAAGACCTAGCAGCTGAATCACAAGCACAAGAAACTGAGGTTATTCAGGTACGAGGCATTCGTAGTTCATTAACCAAATCAGCTTCTACAAAACGTTATTCTGATGGTGTGGTCGATGCAATCAGTGCTGAAGATATAGGTAAATTACCTGACACTAATTTAGCAGAGTCGCTGCAACGTATTGCTGGTGTTTCTATTGACCGTGCAAATAACGAAGGTAACAAGGTATCTGTTCGTGGTTTTGGGCCTGAATTTAACCTAGTAACCTTAAATGGTCGTCAAATGCCAAATTCATCTGCGCTGCAATCAGCAGGGGTTTCACGTAGTTTTAATTTTCGTGAGATTGCTGCTGAAAGTGTTTCTGGTGTAAACGTTTACAAAACCGGTAAAGCACACATCACCTCAGGTGGTATTGGCGCGACTATTGATATCGCTACAGCACGTCCATTTGACTATGATGGTTTTAAGGCGTTTGTTAGCGCTAAAGGTATTTACGATACTAGCGTTGAAGAAGGAGATTCAGTCACGCCAGAAGTTTCAGGCATGATCAGCCAAACCTTTGCTGATGACAGAGTCGGCTTTTTATTATCAGCATCACATGCAGAACGTAACAGTCATACCGATTTAGTAGGGACAGATGGTTGGGTTAGAAACCGTAGCCGTGACAATGTAGATTTATCGGCCATTGATACTGATAGAAACCCAGAGCAAGCAATTTGGACGCCGTGGACGGCTAAAACAGAGCAACTGGATACCGAAAGAACGCGTCAAAATGCTCAAGCTGTTTTACAAATCCAGCCAATTGATTCAGTTGTTGCCACACTTGATTACACTATCTCTCGCTTTGAACAAACCAGTGTGACCAACCGTTCAGCGTTTTGGTTCGATAATCCAAGTGGATCTGCCGATGCTAATGGCACCTTGTGGAATCCTCGGGATCAAGACGATGAGTTAAACTTTTGGGCGTGGGAATATTACGAAGAAAAAGAAAATGATTCACTGGGCCTGAACATTGAATGGCAAGCAACGGATACCTTAAGTTTTGAGCTTGATATTCATGATTCAACTTCAGAGTCTAATCCTGATGGTCAAACCGCAGAGACATTAGCTAATTTAAAAAATCCATCTGGCTCAGTTGGC
The DNA here is from genome assembly GCF_002874355.2 of Shewanella sp. 10N.286.48.B5. Classification (NCBI taxonomy): domain Bacteria; kingdom Pseudomonadati; phylum Pseudomonadota; class Gammaproteobacteria; order Alteromonadales; family Shewanellaceae; genus Shewanella; species Shewanella sp. 10N.286.48.B5. The sequence continues at coordinate 1,804,764 of NZ_MCVG02000001.1, read as the reverse complement.
TTAATTGGCGCTAATTTTATTGGCGATATTCCCGAAATTATTGTTGATGACTCAAACTTACCAGGTGGGGCTTATAACAAAGACAATATCGTTTCTGATTTATATCAAAAACGTGGCTACTCAATGGAAAACAATGTTAAGCAATATCGTTTTTCAGGAACTTGGGAAAACGCATCATCTGACAGTGCATTAACTAAAATCAATTTCGGTATTATGAATACTGACTACTCCATTGATACACGTTTAAGTGAAGTATTCTCATTTGTTGATGTGCCACTTGATGATCTCGATCTTAGCTTTAAGCCTCTTGGCGATACTGCAGATCAATTCTCGGGTGCGGATAAATTATTCCCGTTGATTTCACAATATGATGTTAATCAATTCATCGATATTGTCAAAAATGAAGGCAAGTTCGCCGAGCCGAATATTAAAACCAATGGCGTCAATGAAGAAACGTTAGCGGCTTATTTGTCATTTGATTTTGATACCGAGTTTAATGACATGCCAGTCAAAATGAATGTAGGTGTGCGTTACGAAGATACCGATGTGTCTGCTTATTCGGTTCAAAATGGTATTGTTGCGATGAATTATCGACATGATCAAGAATTGCGTCCTGTTTATGATGATGTCCCAACAGCAGATGAATTAAGCGGTAGCTATACTCGAATTTTACCTAATTTTGATTTCAATATGACGGTCACTGATGAGCTAGTAACGCGTTTTTCTTATAGCCGCACATTATCACGCGCTGGTGTTAGCGCCATGTTCCCGGCAACCAATGTTAATGCACGTCCGGGTGGACCATTTAACGCATCTCAGGGTAACCCAAACCTTTTACCTATCACATCGGATAACTTTGATTTGTCATTAGAGTGGTACTTCGATGATGGTAGCTTTGCTTCTGCTGGTTACTTTAAAAAGTATGTTGAAAACTTCATCGGTGCCGGTACTGAAAACCGCTCGATTAATGATGTTAAAGGTCAGCCATTAACAGACCCAAGTGTCAACCCTCGTGCAGGGTGCCCTGATGCTGCTGATATACCAAATCCTGCATGTTTAGGCGTTGCGACAGATCCTGTGATTACCTGGGAAGTTGCTACGCCTGACAATCTACAAAACCGTGAGGTTGATGGCTGGGAGTTAAATGCACAATACATGTTTTGGGATAGTGGCTTCGGTGCCGTGGCTAACTACACAATCGTAAACAGTGATGAGTCCTTTGACCCTTATAACTTCGATCAAACTATTGCACTGACCGGTTTAAGCGATTCAGGAAACTTGGTGGCATTTTATGAAAATGATAGCTTTCAAGCCCGTATCGCTTATAACTGGCGTGATGAGTTCTTGCTAGCGCTTGGTAATGAACCTACGTTTACTGAAGCTTATGGTCAACTTGATATGAGTGTGTCCTACGATATCAACGACACGTTCACTGTATCTGTAGATGGCCTTAATTTAACCGATGAAACGGTACGTCGATTCGGCCGCTTTGAAGAGCAATTGTTGTCTGCAGAGCAATACGGGCCTCGCTTTACATTTGGTATAAGTGCCAAGTTTTAATCTTGGTGAGTACCTAGCTAATTGAGCCTCTGGCTGCTGCTTTTTGCAGCAGCCTTTTTAGCTTGTAGTAGATTTTAAATGACAAAACGAGAATTGGAGTAAATCATGTCTAAATCCTTAGCGAACAATCCAATCGACGAACAGCATCAGCAGCAGAATAAAACTATCGAGAATATCGTTATTGTAGGTGGGGGAACTGCTGGCTGGATAACAGCTGGCACGTTAGCGGCAAAGCTAAACAAGCAGCATGAAAAAAACTTTAGTATCACATTGGTTGAGTCAGCTAATGTGGCGCCCATTGGCGTGGGTGAGGGTACTTGGCCTACCATGCGCCGAACGCTAAAAAATATGGGAATTAGAGAAACCGATTTTATCCGCCAATGTCATGTGTCCTTTAAGCAAGGAGCTAAATTTTGCCAATGGGTCACCGGAAAGCAAGATGATTACTACTATCATCCTTTAATGCTTCCCGAAGGTGGTGAGCATGATAATCTGGCCGCACATTGGTTCAATATTCAATTTCCATATCATCAGGCTAATGAGGAATGGGTACCTAATCAAGCTTTGTCATTTTCAATGTGTTTAAGCCCTCAAGAAGCAATATGCCAAGCCGGATTAGCCCCTAAATTAATCACTACAGCAGAGTACGATGCTGTTGCTAATTATGCTTATCACTTAGATGCAGGTCGTTTTTCTAAGTTTTTAAAACAACACTGTATTAGCCAACTGAATGTTAACCATATTGTCGATGATGTTATTGCAATTAATAATGATGATAGTGGGGATATTCAATGTGTGACGACGGCGAAATCTGGTGATGTATATGGTGAGTTGTTTATAGATTGCAGTGGCTTTAAATCACTGCTGCTTGGGGAGCATTACCAAGTACCATTTAAAAGCTGTAAAGACATATTATTCGTTGATAATGCTATTGCCGTTCAAGTGCCCTATGAAAACGAGCAAAGCCCCATTGCCTCACAAACCATTTCAACAGCGCAAACCGCAGGCTGGATTTGGGACATAGGTTTATCAAGTCGCCGAGGGGTAGGCCATGTTTATTCCAGTAAGTATATTTCAGAGCAAACGGCAATTGCTGAGCTTAAACAATATCTTGCGCCTTCAGTAAGCAATATTGATGAATTAACATTTCGTAAAATACCGATTAATCCAGGCTATCGAGAGCAATTTTGGCATCGCAATTGTGTCGCGGTGGGGTTATCTGCAGGGTTTTTAGAACCATTAGAAGCATCAGCACTGTTGTTAGTAGAGATCTCTGCCAACATGATAGCCCAGCAGTTACCTGCTAATCGTGCATGTATGGATATTGTAGCGAAGCGATTTAATCAAACCTTTACATACCGCTGGGAGAGGAACATAGATTTTCTAAAGCTGCATTATATGTTGACTCAGCGTGATGATAGCCAATTCTGGATAGATAATCGCCACCCAGACACTATTCCACAAAGCCTTAAAACATTGCTGAGCTTATGGAAGTACCATATTCCAAGTGATAATGACTTTATCCATGCTACAGAAGTCTTTCCTGCTGCCAGTTATCAATATGTTCTTTATGGGATGGGGTTTAAAACTGAAGCGTCGCATCGGGGTTTAGCTGATACAGCACAAAAAGATGCTGCATTATTGTTTCAAAAAGTCGCATCTGACACCTCACAATTAAGCGCTCATTTAATGTCAAATCGAGAACTATTAAAGTTAATCAATCAATACGGTTTACAACGAGTATAAAAGGAGCAACCGTGAACAATATCATTGTTGATAGTAACATCCATAAAAATACTAAAGTGTGCAGTGGCCATGGTAATCAATTTGGCGAAAATATTCACTTTGTGCCTGTCATAGCAGATGAGTTACGTAGCCTGATTTTGGAATACCCTTGCTGTTTACTAAAGGATAATCAAACGGGTCAATTTGGCTTGCATGCATTATTGGGCTTTGAACCCGGAGAGAACCTATTTTTAACTGCAGATGGTTGGAGCAGCCACTATATTCCCCTTCATATTCGTCGACAGCCTTTTATGGTCGGACGAATTGGCGAAAGCTCATCGCCTGCTAATGCTGATAATACGGTATTAACTATTGATATGAATAGTAAGAGGGTTATTGAAGGCGATACAGCAGATAATGCCCACGCATTATTTGATGAAAACCAAAAACCAACAGCCTATTTAACGGCAATGAGTAAGATGGTCTTTGAGCTTTCTCACGGCATATTGCGCACTGAGACATTTATTCAAACCCTTGCAGATAACGATTTAATTGAAGCAATTCAATTGGAGGTTACTATCAATAAAAAATTAACTGCAGCTAATCCATCGGCTTCACAACAAGTAGTGGACTCAACTTTAGCTACCCAAAAGGTTAACTTTGACGGTTTGTATGTAATCAATGAAAAAAAACTTGCTTGCCTTAGTGATGCCTTATTAGAGCAATTTCATCAAAATGGTTATCTGCAGGCTTGTCATTTAATGATGGCATCGATGGGTCAAATTCAACATTTAATCACATTACGGAATAGCGCAAATCATGCTTAATGCTTAAGGTAAATTAACGTTTTAAGCGTTTAAGTCGGAATACCTCGATTTTATCGGGGTATTTTTATGCTTGATGATCCAGAACAAGTCCTTAGAGTTGATGGTTTAATGGAGTAAACACCCAAACTTCGTTTTTTATAGTAAACATTGGGTGCTCATTTTTTAGGATAGGTTACTTGAGAAACTATTGTGTTAATGAAAAGCGTTGGTTATCGCCATCATAGCAATTCCATTGGGTAAGGCTTGCACCATCAGATGTTACTTTACCCGCTATATCCAAACATTTATTACTGACCTTATTGCGAATCTCATATTGGTCATTGCCTTTGTCGATTAGATCCCACATTTGATTTTGGTTTGAACTGTTACAAACCCATTGCTGAATTTTGGCGCCATTAGCGGTTGAACCCGCTGATAAATCTAAACAAAGGTTACTCACTTTAGCCTTAATAGAATAGAAACCATTGGATAATTCAGTAAAACTAAATTGTTGGTCACTATTGTTGTTACTACAAGCTGTTTGTTGGTAAGTACTGCCGTTTGATTTTTTACTATCAACAACATCTACACATTTATTACTATGTTTTGCGACGACTTGATATTGAGTATTAGGATTGATGTCACCGCCAGTATTACCACCTGATGAACCATCACTCACAGGTTGATAGACGCGGATCCAATCTACATACATTTTGTTTTTACTGGCGTCAGCTAAATCTGCATTGGTGGCAATATTACCCGCTTCACTGCGCCATGAATGATCTTCAGTATCCAAAATAATGAACATTTCTTCATCCATATTGTACAGTTCTTTATTCATGATCGTGCCAGTGTAGTCCTTATCTTTCATTACGACTTCATCCCATGAACCTTGTTGGGTTTCTTGGCCATCAATATAAAAGGTAACATCTGTCGGGCTTTTCCAGTATGCACCAAATCGATGGAAACCTTCACGCCAGGTATTACCCCAAACGGGTGTATTGTGAGTTTGGTCATTAAAATCACTTTTAATGCTATTATCACCGTTTCGTAAAAAGACATGGAAGTTTGTCGACATATTTTGTGCAAACCAGGTTTCACGTGCTCCGCCATATACTTCTAGAATATCAATTTCACGCTCATCATTTTCGCTCAGTAGCCAAAAGTTTGATGATAACTCCAGGTTACTCACCTTAATATTGGCTTCTAAGAAAATAGGGTACTTAACTTTAGTTTTTGAGGTAATAACACCTGCATTCACCAAGTCCGGTGCTTTGCGCGATGCGCTAATAATCAAATTACCATCAGACACCCAAGACTCTGCGCTGTTCCAACGTGTTAGTCCTGGTCCTTCCCATGCATTGAAATACGTGTCATTCCATTTACTGTTAAATGTCGATGTCTTACCGCTATAGTTAAAGGAATCAGAGTATTGCTCATTCAATTGCCAAACGAGACCATTGCCAGCTACAGTGGGTAGTGGAATATCATCCCAATCAGCTGCATAAATTGAACTGGATAAAACACTTGTGCTTATTAACGCTGTTGCGCATACGAGATTTAAATGATGTTTCATATATTTCCCTTTCTTAGTGAATCATTAATATGGGTAAAGTTTGGAGCTTAAGATTATTCCTGCCACAACAGGAATAGATCTCACCACTGCGGTAACGACGTAATATCACCATCGTAAGATAAGTTTGGGTGCAGTTTTCACTGCACCTCAATATCGTTTCGTCTGTTATGTGTTTTATTCGCGAATGAGTTGTTTTGATTGCTCAAAATATTGCATTGATACAGAGGTAACAAAGCCACCATCATCACCAAAAGTAATCTCCACTTGATTGTTTTGGTTTACATAGCTGTTGTTAATAGGAATTTCGATTAATCCGAAAAATTGTAGTCGACCATCCCCATTAGCATATTGATCGTAGCCACGGTAATCAGTATTGATAACAACGGGATTACCATTAACGCTAACAGTCGGTTGTAGTGATTTACCGTGTTCGCGTCCTAAGCCAATTCTTAAAGTCGCTTCACCATTTTCGGCAATAACAACATTATTAAGGTTAAATGTCAGCGGGCTATCGGCAACAATACTTTGCTTATAAATGTCTGCGTAATATTTGGTTTCATTTTGGCTATGCCCTTGAGTGATGAGCTTATTAAATGAGAGTTTAATAATTGCTGTGGCTTCTGCGCCGATAGTGAGTGATGCAATATCGGCGAGTAACTGCGGTTCAGTTTCAGTTAACACAGGGGTTTGATTGTCATGAGATAGCTGTTTAATACTAATTGCGCTGATGGATGTTTCATCAAAACCCAGTAGTGATAAATCAACAAGCTGTGATGTTTGTTCCAAACTATTGATAACAAGGTAAGCATCGCTATTTCCCGCATCATTGGTATTAATGTATGCATCTAACTGAAAATCAGCATCAGTAGCAAAGCTATCAACTCGGGTTCCGTTAACTTCTGACCATAATTGGTAAAACTTCACCATTTCGGTATAAACGTATTCATCACCAGTTTGACCTGACGCCTCTTTATTTTGACGCATTAACCGAGTGTAATAGGGGACCGTTTCACTTAAGCGCCCCCATTCAGCTTTAACTGGGATAAACGGAATCGCCATTTCAATTTGGTTTGGACGCTCTAAAAACGACATCAACTGGCCATTAATCGCTTTTAAATGATTCCAGTCACGCTGCGGTAGCCAAGGTTGGTTAAACAGAGAATGCATTTGAGCGCCATACTCAGAAATGATAAAGGGTTTCACTTCTCCTAAAGACATCGCCATATATTGCTCGAGCATATCGAAAGTTGCTTCTATATTACTGCCCGTTCTTAACTCTTCTCTGTTTTGAAAAGCAGGGAAGTCATAAAGGTGTAGTGAAATAAAATCCATGTCTGCGCCAGCAACATCAATAAAGGCTTTATCCCTTAATTCCCAACGCTCAAAATTTTGTTTATCAAAATCAGGAAACGCAACCGTATAGCCGCCAATCAGCACATTATCGTTAGCGAAGACTTCATTGACTTTTACTGCTTTAATGGCTTTTGCAACGTTACTATGAAATTCAAATACTTTAGTTACTGTGGTTGGCTCTTCTGCATAATCAACTAAGTCGTATAGTGGCTCGTTCATCACTTCAATGTATTTAGGCTTAGGTTGTCCGTAGATATCAATGCCATCATTTTTGTTAAAGTATTTGGCAACAAATTGCCCCATATAATCACCGGTAGCGGTGCCAAAGGGCTCAGAGGCGCTGTCCTTTTGTGAAAATGACCAACCTTGCCCCGTATCTTTGCCATCAGGCCAATAAGGGTGTTCTTGCGCTGCAACGACCATATTTGGATTACGGTGTTCATGTTTGCGTTGGGTTTCTGATCTTGCATCGGTTGCAGTGCTATAGTTCCATCTTCTATTTCCGCCATTGTTGGTGGCCATTTGCGGGTCAACAAAGCCGCTGTTGATTGCTGATTCTGCCAATAGACTGAGTTGATAACGCATACCGCCAGTATCACGGCCAAAATACACATCGTAGTCTTCAACAAATTCAGTAATAAGATCGGCAGATTCATTGACACCTACGTTATACCAATCGTTTTCAGTATGTGAGGCATGAATGGTGATAAACTTTTCTCGCGAAAATTGATTAACCCCGTTAACGGAATGCTCAGTATCGAGGTTGAAATAAAGTTTTACATTTTCAGGCTCTATTTCGGCTTGGGTGGTTACAGTAAACGTAGTGGTAAATGTACCCACGGTCAGTTCTGTTAGCACGTCTGTGCTTGATGTTTCTGCAGATAATAGCTCTATTGCCACAGTGTCATTGGCTTTTACTGTGCCTTGTGTGTCTGTGAATTGAGCGCCATTAATGGAATATTTACCTTTGCTAATACTAATGTCGACGTCAGTATCAATGCCTGTTATGGAAACAGTATTAGACTTGATGAGGGTGTTAACTGCTACATCTGTTTGGTTGATAAAGTTAAATTCAACTGGGCTTGTGTCTGGGGTTACGGGTGGTGTAGCTGCCGGTGGCGTGGCTGTTGGTGGGCTAGCTGGCTCATCTGAGGAGCCGGTACAGGCCATTAAACTTGAACTTAATACCAATATAGCGAAGGCTTTATATATAAATGAATAGTTGGAAAAATGTTTATTGTCTTGTTTCATAGTGGTCACTTCAATTGTTATTACAAAATAAGGGATCAACGACTACGCAGACGACCATCTAATTCTTAATTATGTAAATCATAGATTGTGAACTAGATACAAACATGAATATCCCAAAGGTTACACAGATACACTAACATTGTTTTTGGTGAATTGTTAACAATTATCCATAGCTTTTGAGAGGTAAACTTTTAAGATATCTTCGCTACATTTAAGATCTTGAAAAATATACTTAAAATTGTATTTTACTTATGGGTGTTGAATTTAATTCATGTGAGTTTTATTTATTGGTTTGTAATTAAAGTACTTATTTGGATTTATATCGATGTAGTAAATTGTTTTCAATAACAATATTCGATATATACATTGCAACGACCATTGAAGTTAATAGTGAATCTGATGAGCAAACATTTTAGTCGATTGAAAGCGAGGAAGATTTCACTGTAGATGAACAGAGTTAAACATAATCGTGGTAGCGAGCAAGTTACACCATTAATAATTTTAATCAATGAAATGAATGCTTGCCTGTGAATCGACTGAATTCAGCGTATTAAAAAAGGACAGTGGCAAACTGTCCTTTTGTTAGATTGAATTGGGGGGAGTTACTTGATATTCGCTTTGATGGCCTTAACTGCGCTGCTGATGTCGTCATCGCGTAATGCCTGTAAAATGCCTCTGTGCTCTTCTACACATTCTGAGCTAGTGGTAATACGTTTATAGTTAAGGCGCATACGCATGACGTATGGATACCAGATATTAACTAAATCTTCGCCACCTGCTTTATATATTAGGTAGTTATGGAACGAGATATCAACTTTTGTCACTTCAGTAAAATCTTCTCTATCAAAGGCTCCTTGTAACTCATCAAGAATTGTTTCCAATTGGGTTACATCATCTTCAGTTAATGGGTTATTTTTGAAATTCTCGATAGCATAGACTTCAATGTTACGACGCAGGTTAATCATCAGCTTTTGCAGCTTTGGCTCTAGAACACTGTTAACTGATGCACCACAGTTATTTTTAGATATCAGTAAACCTTCTTTGGTCAACTGTAAGATCACATCTCGAATCGGCCCGCGCGATAAACCAAAGCGTTTTGCTAACTCTTGTTCGTTAAGCTTAGTGTTTGGCGCTAAATCACCAGCAATAATATCTGAACGCAGTTGATCTGCAATTTGATCTTTAACTGAAAGAATTTTTGTCGGTTTTGCTGCAGCCATTGTTGTACCCAATTTTCATCATTATATATTAACATTCTAGACACTTAGTGAAATCATTACAATTGTCAAATGTCACATTGTTAATAATATACAGAATTATTTTTTATAAGTAGTTGATATTAAATGATTCATTAAAAAAATTCTGTTATTTGATGAAAAACAATGCTCTGAAACCGTTTATTGTTAACAACAGACATAATTGTTAAATAACTGACAGGGCAACTTTGGAGACCTAAGCAGATTTCAAGCAATTAAAACGAGATTGGATAAAACTGAATGCTTCCTGAGGATAAGAAGCATTCATAAAACAAAGATTAAATTAACGCGGTTACTCTCTTAATTCTTGTTTACCAAACCTTCTTTGATACATATTGCCATTCACGGTTTTAGCCGCTTCAACCATAAATGGGTAAGGGGTGTCTGTAACTGAAATGAATCCGACATTGTAGTTTTCGCCATCATAAGCGCGACCAGTAATAGGTGAATCGATATACTGGAACCAATGCGCACCGATGAAGTAAGGGTTATCAATAACCGAATTCATATAATCTTGATACATCACGCCGCGGTCTTGCTGATCTGCAGCATGAATTAAACCAGGATGATATAAACCAGAATCTTTAGCGCCAATATGAAACTCACCAATGATGCTTGGCATGTCGATATCTTCGAGGAATTTCCAAGATTTTTTAGTCAGTCCTTCTTTATATGAATTAAAGCTCACGACATCAACAAATTTTGCTGAAGATTTAACGACTTCAATAGGCATTCCCCAATCAGGAAAGCGAGAGCCTAAATACATATGGTTTGGCATGTATTTTTGTAATGCTTTATCTACCGTGCTGAAGTACTTGTCAGCATAGGCTGAAAGTAATACGCCATAATCAGCTATTTGACGTTCGTTATTGATACTTGAATCAATGCCGCGGTCAAATGCTTCCCAACTGGTGAACTCTTTCTCCCAAACAGTATTCAGTGCTTGAATCTCACCATATTTTTGCTTCATGACTGCGGTGAATGCAGCTTTTGTTGGAACATCTTTGCCGTCACGTGTGAGTGTATTAACTACAATGCCGTAATGACTTTTGACGCTATCTGAACGGCCAAAACTTTTTTCATTATCGATGAATACGCCGACACACCAAGGATTATTTTTAACTTCTTCATAAACCACTTTCGCTGTTTCAAAAGCTCGGACTTCAAATTCAGGGTCAAATACATCTGGCATAGCCCCCCAAAAGTCATCACCACTTGACACTGTTTTGTAGTTACCAATAATCCATCCGTTAGCAAAATAAGGTATTTTATTGTTGTCGTAATATCGTGGATCAGTCCAGTTACCTAAAGATGTAAAACCCCAATCTAACATTCTGTTGATTGTTGTATCTTCCCAAGCTTGCATATAGCCTTGAGGCTGGTTGCCGTATTTACGTTCAAGGTTTGCAGAATAAAAGCTGTAAGTTTCACCATGTTTCAATGGCCCAGAATGTGCGCTTCTTCGATATCCAAAATGTTTGCCTAAAGGTTCGTTATATTTAGGTAACCAATTGAACATGTTTGCGCGAGTATCTGATGCTTTAAAACGACTGGCGATAGCAGCATCGGATACCCGATTTAATTTTTGTGAATCTTCTGGGGTGACATCAGCTTTAGTGCGTTGAACAATATTTTGTTGAGCGAAGTCATAACCTGTCATGGTTGATGAGTTTGATAATCGAATGATATCTAGGCCAGTGGCGAGATACAAGTAACCATCGGGATCAACTAATGACCACTTATCATTAACCTTTTCGGTTCTAAAATAGCCCGTTGCGGCTAGTTTAGGACCTGCTAGCCAGCCACCATATTGGCTCCTTCCATCAGCGACTTTTCCAGATAAGGTTTTTGCCTCAGCCACGCGTTGGTTTTCTAATTCAACTTCATTGTTGATCTTACCCACAAAATCTTCTGTGTTGTTCTGACCAAATTGATCAACGATGTGAGTTAAGAACTGTTTATTAAACTCAGGGTTTTGACGAATTCTAATGTTACTCAACAAAATTTCTTTATCATGTAAGTTACTTTGCACACTTAAACTAATTTTCGCGATGCCTTTGGTGTTGAGGTTCTTCTTGCCCCACATAGAGGTAAATTGTACTTCGTCACTTTCCCAAGTATCAGGGTTTGAACGTAAACCTGAATTAAAATTTAGTTCAACTTTATGATCGCCATCAGGAGTGGCTAAATCATGACCTGCCATTTTCGCATAATAGGTATTTGAGGTGCTGCCGACAGGAATATTGACTGTGCGAGTGTAATTAGCACCATCAATATCACTGATATCAAGGTAAAGCTGCACACTGTGCTTACCAGTATTGGCAATATCAAATGCGAGATTAAAGTCTTTTAACGCACTCCAATCCCACGGCGTATCAGGGTTAAAACTGATATTACTGTAACTATTATTTTCAGATTTAAACTTAACTGCGATAGCGCCATCATTAATATGCGTATCTGCTGCAACGGTATTGATTAAATCGGTCTGCTGTTTATTAAAATCAATAAGTTGGATAGTTTGGCTAGCAGTTGAATCTATTTCTGATCTCGGAGTGACATTAAATGTCACTGATTCAGACTGACAACCGCTCAATGCAGCAATTATTGATGTCACTAATAAAGCACGCTTGGTTGACTCTATTGTTGACAGGGTCGAGCTCATTTTTTTTTTCATAACCACATACAATGTTAAGTTTATTTTGTTAACAATCTACATTGCGAATGCTGTTGACGCAATAAGTTATTAATAGTTTGTGATAATTATTATGTAAAAATTCGTTTTATTTTCAATTAGAATATTTGACTATTATGTAGTCTAAATTAATTTGATAAATCATTTTATACTGAATATTCAGTATAATACATCATAAACATCGCTAGATTAATGAATCATATATCCAGTGTAAAATAATCGTCATAGTAAATTGTTAACAATAGTTGCTAAATCTTTGTTGTTAATGCTACTGTAATGTTAATAGTCGTTGAGTCACCTTTTATTTCTATCAGTGTCCTTGCTAATACGGATAATTTAAAACTCACAAACGGCATCATTACAAATTAATACTAAAAGATGGATACACATATGATTGCTAGAAGTCACAGCGTTTACTATTGTGCGTTGGTTGTTGCTATCGGAGGATTTATCTTCGGGCTTGATGCAGCACTAATATCAGGTACTGTTAGATTTGTTACCAGTGAATTTGGTTTATCTGATATGCAAATAGGAACCGTCGTAAGTGCTCCAGGTTTCGGCGTTATATTTGCATTACTCGTTACCGGCTTTATTTGTGACAAAATCGGCCGTAAGAAAACCCTCGTGCTTATCTCCTTTATTTATATTATCTCAGCTGTGTTATCTGTTATCGCAACCAGTTTCGAATCACTGGTCATAGCCAGATTTATTGGTGGCTTAGCATTCACATCATTATCCGTAGCTGCCATGTATATTGGTGAAATTGCGCCATCGCATTTGCGTGGCAAGTTGGTATCTATTATTCAGATAAATATTGTTGTGGGCTTATCAATAGCGTATTTTGTCAACTATGGGATATTGTCTTTTTCAGAAAGTGGTCATCCATTGGTGACTTCACTAGGAATCGATACCCATACATGGCGTTGGATGTTGGCTGTTGAAATAATACCGGCCATCATTTGGTTTTTACTGTTACTGAATATTCCTCAAAGTCCACGCTGGTTAATCATGAAGCGTAAAGAAGCTAAAGCGAAAGAAATCATTAATCAATTCAACAATACGACCCATTGTGATGATGAAATCGCACAGATTCAAGCAAGCCTTAAAGATCACGATGAGAAAGCCTCGTTCATTGAACTATTTAAAAGTCTATTTGATACCAAAGTTAGATCGGTAATGATTATTGCGTTAACCATTGGTATTGTTCAACAAATTACCGGAATTAACGCCATCATGTTTTATGCGCCTACCGTGTTTGAACAATTAGGCATTGGTACCGATGCCGCTTTTTTCCAAGCTGTTGTTGTGGGTTTAGTGAGCATTGTATTTACGATTGTTGCTATTTTACTTATCGATAAATTAGGGCGAAGACCTTTAGTGATCTGGGGTTTAGCAACCGCTACGGTAAGCTTGTTCGCTTGTTTTTGGGGATTTCACAGCGCGACATATACATTAACCGATCAAGCTTTAATTGCACTAGCTGCTGAAATTAATATTGGCGACTTATCGTCAATGGCTAATGTGGTATATCAAAGTGATGTCGAGTTTAAAGATGCCCTTATTCAAATAATGGGTGAGGCGGATGCCAAGCTCTATGAAAGTCAGATATTACAAAGTGCAGCCTCTATTAATGCAAACTTGATCATTGGCGGCATTATTGGCTTTATTGCTGCGTTTCATTTTTCAATTGGTCCAATCATGTGGGTGCTATTTTCTGAGATATTTCCAACACACATTCGTGGTGTGGCAATTCCGGTATTTGCTTTCATAACCAGCTTTGTTAGCTATTTAGTACAACAGTTTTTCCCTTGGCAACTCAGTGTTTTTGGTGCAGATGAAATATTCTTATTCTATGCCATCTGCGGTGCGATTGGTTTTGTGCTCTTGTATAAAATTATGCCAGAAACTAAGAACAAAACGATTGAAGAAATTGAAATGTTACTAGCAAGAGAATCTGAACCTGAAAACGTTACTTTGCTAAAAAGAGAAGCGTAACCATGAAATCAATACTTGCTATAGGTGAGTGCATGATGGAGTTAATTGAAAAATCTGACTCCTTATTAAACCGATCATTTGCTGGTGATACATACAATGCTTTGGTTTATGCAAAACGCTATAACCCACAAACCGATTGTCGTTATTTTACTGCTGTAGGTGGTGATGCTACGAGTAAAACAATGTTGTCCGCGTGGAAGAAACATAACTTGAATACAGACTGCGCTCTGGTATCAACATCTGTAACAATTGGGATTTACGCAATATCAACAGATGATACAGGTGAACGCAGTTTCAGTTATTGGCGTTCACAATCCGCAGCGACACAAATGATGCGTTTAATGCCATTACCAGAATTAATCAACAAAATCGGCCAAGTTGATATTGCATTTTTTAGTGGTATTTCATTGGGTATTTTATCTGATGAAGATAAGGGGCTATTACTTGAATTGACCAAAAGGCTCCAGGAAAATGGCACTAAAATAGCCTTTGACCCTAATTACCGACCCGCAATGTGGAACGGGCCAGAACATGCTATTCATTGGCTTGAGTTAGCGTATCAGCACTGTGATATCGCTTTACCAGGGATAGAAGAGCATGAGTTATTACTTGGTCACACTTCACCTATAAAAATCATGCAATATTGTCAGTCATTAGGCGCTAAAGAAATTATCGTTAAGTGCGGTAATGACGGCACATTTGTATATGAATGTGGCGAACTTATTGCGCATCAAGCGTTTGTCGCTGCCCCAGTTCAAATTGATTCAACAGCTGCAGGAGATTCTTTTGCTGGTACTTATTTAGCTGCACGTAATATCGGTTGTGATATTGAGACAGCGCTTATTGATGCTTGCAGTGTTGCTAGGGAAGTAGTCCAACATAAAGGCGCAATATTAGACATTGACGTATATGAAGCAATAAATACATACGCTAAGCGTAATCAGCTATTAATTTAGTGTTCAGTAGAAACATCATCAGTAATGAGTGCAGATGACATAAATTAGTTTTGAATAATTTCTAAGGATTTTTATCTAATACCTAATTTCTAGTTGCTTAAGTTGTAAGGGAAAAACAGTTTATGAGTTTACAGAAACCTTTGAGTCTCGCGAGCCAACGCGCTATCGAACGTGGATATGATAATAATAATGCCGAATGGATGGTCGAGTTTGATGTAAGTCCGCTAAAAGGGGATTTTGCTTTTGAAGAAGGGGTTATTAGACGTGACCCTTCATCAGTGATTATGGTCGACGATGTATTTCATTGCTGGTACACAAAAGGCGAAGGGCACACTGTCGGATTTGGTTCAACCAATCTTGCCGATAAGGTTTTTCCTTGGGATTTGACCGAGGTGTGGCATGCAACATCGATTGATGGTGAGACCTGGAAAGAACAAGGGGCTGCTATAACCAGAGGTGAATTAGGCCAATTCGATGATCGCGCGATATTTACACCAGAAGTATTAGCGCACAAAGGCCGTTATTACCTTGTTTATCAAACGGTAACCACCCCTTATACCAATCGTCAATATGAAGAAATAGCATTAGCAAGTGCTGATAGCCCTTATGGACCATGGGTAAAGTCAGTAGCACCAATTTTAAGCCCGAGTAAAGATGGTCAGTGGCGTGGGGATGAAGATAATCGTTTTCATGTGACTAGCAAAGGCAGTTTTGATAGTCACAAAGTCCATGACCCCTGTTTGCTTGTTTTTAACGACAAATTTTACCTTTATTACAAAGGTGAAACCATGGGTGAAGAAATGAATTTTGGTGGTCGTGAAATTAAGCATGGTGTTGCTATAGCTGACAATATTGAAGGGCCTTATATCAAGTCTGAGTTAAACCCAATTTCAAACAGTGGTCACGAAGTGGTGGTGTGGAATTTTGAAGGTGGAATCGCCTCTCTATTAACGACCGATGGCCCTGAAAAAAATACCATTCAATTTGCTAAAGATGGTCAGAATTTCAACATAATGGCGCATATAAAAGGTGCACCTGAAGCGATTGGATTATTTCGTGATACAGAGACAAATCATAATTCAGTTAACCCTGAGCATGGCAAAAGTTATCACTCAGTAAAAAGCCAAAGACCGGGATTAACGTGGGGTTTATGTCATAAGTACGATTCATCTTGGAATTGGAATTTTATCTGTCGATTTAATATCAAACGACAAGTGCTGGATGTAGGTACTTTCCAAAATACTAACTAACCGTTAGTAACGTTTTATCACGTCTCAAATTCAACAGCATATGGTTAGCTGCATCTGTCATAAACAGATGTCGCTATTTTATGCCGCCATAACTGAGTTGCAATAATACATACCTTTAGTGAAGTTGTTTCACCCGGCTGAATTTATGATTTTATATTAGCATTTTAATAAAGTAACTTGTAAACAAGACTGAGGAAAACATGGATAGACGCAGTTTTATAAAACTTTCGGCGTTAGCGACTGGGGGGATCTTATTTCCATCTCAAGCAGCTAGAGCTGCAGCTAATCGAAAATCGGTGACTAATATCTCACCCGTTGAAACATTAGTCAGCAATGTGCAACGACCTTGGCTTGGTTCCGCTTTTTGGGGAAACCGTTTACAAGATTGGCGATTAAACGCAGGTAAGATTGAATGTATTCGCGATGGTCGTGGCTTTGAAATGCGAACTGTGTCTATTTTAACTCGACAATTAAACAACAGTATAAAGCCTGCGCGTATACAAGCTAAAATCTCAAATTTAACCCCCACGAAAGCAGGCTTTTGTGGTTTTTTATTGGGTGCAGGTTCTGACAGTTTAGATTACCGAGCTAGCGCATTAATCCAGAGAGCATCTGGTGAAAATGGTGGCTTTATGGCGGTAATTAACGAAAAGGGTGAACTTAGTTTTAACGACTTCACCAACAAACAAAAACCATTGGCTTATGAAAAAATCGTGAGAACCAATAGCGTTAATATTGGCGCTGTTCATGATCGTGAGATTATCTTAGATTGCCATATTGATCCTGTATCAAAAACGTCATTTGATGTCCGTTTAGTTGCCATTGACAGTAAAACCGGGAAAGAGCTTGGGTTTATTGTGAGAACTGGCGTTCCTAATGATGAATTACTAGGCGGGGTGATGTTGTTATCTTCAACGCCACCTAAGCAAAGTGGCGCCCGTTGGGCATTTTCAGATATTCAAACGGGTGGTGAAAAACTATCTCAGTTTGATCAACGTGCCATTGGGCCTGTTATAGGCTGTATGCACAGTGTCAATAAGTCGGTATTAAAACTCAGTGCCCAGTTTATGCCAGTTGCTGACGATGAGTATCAAACTGCAAAGTTACAATATCAAATCGCCGGTAGTAAAGAGTGGGTCTCTGCGCCTTCATCCCAAATGGAGCCCGGTTACATCATTCAATATCGCGTCGATAACTGGGATAACACCCAAACACATAATTATCGAGTGGTTACTGATAGCGCATCAGATCAGGTGGACGTGTTATACCAAGGCCAAGTGCTAAAAGATCCAGGTAAAACCAAGCCATTATCTATCGCTTTATATTCTTGCCTTGTGGCCACCAATCAGTCATTAGATATTGAACATTTCAAGACCAGATTAAAACAAGAAAAGCAATTAGGTCGTTTTAGTCCTGAGAATATTTTGTTTCCTCATACAGAACTGGTGAATAATTGCGACAAGCACGAACCAGATATGTATGTATTTTGTGGTGATCAGTATTATGAAGCAACGCCAACACAAGTATGGCGTAATCGACCTGACTCGCACTTAGACATGCTTTATCGCTGGTATCTTTGGTATTGGACATTCAAAGATTCTATTCGAAATAAACCTGCAATATTGTTAGCGGATGACCATGACGTACTACAAGGTAATTTATGGGGAGTAGGTGGCCGCGATCCCGTTGTATTAGAAGGTGATAAACGCACCGAAGAAGACGGTGGCTATATGCAAACCAAAGCCTTGGTCAAAATGGTTTATCGAATGCAACATGGTCATAATCCTGATGCATACGATCCAACACCAATAGAACACGGTATTCCTGTGACTTATGGTGCCTTCGTTTATGGAGGTGTCAGTTTTGCCATGGTAGAAGATAGAAAGTTTAAATCCCGCCGTAATATCAATATTGATCCGATTTATGCCCAAGGTGAGTTATTGGGTCATAGGCAAGAGCAGTTTTTACGCGAATGGGCAGATATGGATCAAGCGCTGCCTAAAATCTGTATTGCTGCATCCATGTGGGGATCGCCTCAGACGAGAAGTAATTTAGAACCATTGTTAGATTACGACTCAAACGGCTATCCACCTGACGGTAGAACTCGCGCAGTCAAATTGATTAAAGACGCAGGCGCTGTAGTCATTTGCGGTGACCAACATTTAGCCATGATTGCAAAACAAGGATTAGACACCTTTGATGATGGGCCATTATTTTACGCCGGCCCTGCAGGCGCCGCTTTTTGGCAACGTTGGTTTGAAGGATTAGATAAGCTTGATAATCAATTCAAAAATGATCCGAATACGGGTGATTTTACTGATACCTTTGGCAATAAGATGCGAGTATTCGCGGTAGCTAATCCAAAAGTGACCTATGATGACTTTAAACAGCAAACGAATAATTCCTGGAGTAACTTTTTAGCTGACAGAAGTTTAAAGAGTGAAGGCTACGGCATTGTTAAAGTTGATCACAGTGCCAGACAATTTGAATTTGAATGTTGGGAGTGGAATACCGATCCGCATAAAGGAAAGCAATTTTCCGGTTGGCCATATATTCATAAATTTGAATCTTAATCAGTTAAACCAATACTTTACTAAAAGCCATCCTCGGATGGCTTTTTATGTTTATGCTAACCATCTCTAAGATGATTGAATTACCAGTTAGCATGCCGTTAAAACATATCTGTTAACATTTTAAATGCCACATTTGAACTTTTTTTATAATTAACCTCAGAAATCAGTATATATCTCTAGCTTCTCATTCTTATTAAAGTGTTATCTTCTACCGATTCGGCAATGTCAGCTAATTTAACTGTGTAAATAATTGTTGTCGTAAAAGTCTTTAAAATCAATAATAAGCAATCACAAGATCAATGGTTAACGGTATGTTAATTGCGGTACAATGCGACAAAGACGAGAAAGGATTTCATCGAAATAGTTAAATAAATAGATTTAAGTTAATTGAAGATTGTTAACAAAATTCTGTTGACAGTTATTCCCTTGTTCAGTAATGTCTGTAAACAGAGTTGCAACATTATATTAACTTTTGCAATTCAGGTTAGGCAGAAACACAAACGCTCTTGGGGGAGTAAATATGCCAATTAAGAAAATAAAATATAAGTACAGCTCTGTATATCTCGCATTGTTAACAGCAATGTCTATGCAGGTCGTTGCTGAAGAAAAAGCAACCGATGAAGCTGCAGAAGAAATTGAAGTAATTCAAGTTAAAGGCTTAAAAAGTAGTTTAAAGAAGTCAATTAACGATAAACGTTTTTCAGAGAACCTGACTGATTCAATTAATGCTGAAGATATCGGTAAATCAACCGACCAAAATATTGCTGATGCATTATCTCGTGTAACCGGTGTAACAGTGCAATCAGTTGACGGAGAAGGTTCACGTATTACGGTACGTGGTGCTAACTCTCAACAAAATAATATCAGCATGAACGGTGTGCAGTTAGGTTCAACTGATTTTAGCCAAAGTGTTAATTTATCGCAGTACTCATCTGATATTTTATCTAAAATTGAAGTGGTTAAAACACCCAGTGCTGATCATGAAGAAGGTGCATTAGGTGCAAACATTAACCTGATAACTAACAAACCATTAGATTTAAATTATCAAATTAGAACGGTAACGGTTGAAGGCCGCTATAACGATTTATTAGATGACGAAAACTATAAGGTTTCAGGTACGATATCCGAAAAAATGTTTGATGATACTTTTGGGGTGATTTTTACCGCTGTAAAAGAAACTAACTCTTACCGTAAAGATCAATATAGAGCTGATAATTGGGTATCTGAATTTTCTCATTTAGCTTCTGATACAGAAGGGAATCTTGTTGAAGATGTGTGGGGCATCACCAATAAGAATTCACGGTATGAGTTGTATAATAATGATGTAGACCGTATGAACTTTAATTTGGGATTACAGTGGACACCAACTGATTCAACAGAGTTTAATCTCAATACCAATTACACCAAACAGTCTTTTGAAAGTTCAATGCATGGCGTTCAAGTTCGTAGTGGTCAACAAGGTAATATGATTGAAGGGATTGACCCTGGTTTAGGCGGCAGCCCATCACAGTGGACGGATCCACAGCAAGATTGGCATACCATTGATTTAAAAACCAATACATTTACTAAATACTTAAACCGATTTGGTGATGGTGGTTTAAGCCAGTCTGAAAACAAATATGATGAAGAAAACACCGTTATCTCATTCGATGTTAGACATGATATTACTGACAATCTTATTTTAAATGCCGGTCTAGGTTACTCAAAGTCTGAACGTATTCCTGAAAACCAAGTTTATATTGCGATGCAAAACTTTAGCAATATTAACCGCTGGATATTACAAAATGTTCCAGAAACTGATATTGAGCCTGTTGGTTATGACTGCACTAATGGCCCATGTACTTTAGTGGGTGGTTCTGGTCTGATTGATTATGGCGAGAATAACGAATTTGGCGATCCATTAAATGTTTGGGATAACTACGGCACAACAGGCTTTAACGTTGATGAGCTCAATGCCCAGCATTTAACCTTTTTGAATCGCTCAGTTGTTGCCGTTGAAGATGAACAAAAATCAGCTTTCGTCGATTTTGACTGGATAGTCGACGCTGGGCCATTATCAAGTATTGAGTTTGGTGCTAAGTACTCTAACCGTGAAAAATACGTAGATAACCAGCAAAATGCATTTAATAGTGTCGGCGAAGGTGTAGTTATTAATAACCCTTATACAGGAGCACCTACGGTTTTAAATGATGGTTTGAGTTCGTTAAGTGGTGATCTATTTGCAACTGGGGAAAGCTTTCCTGTAGATGATTTCATGGACAGTAATGGCTATGGGCGCGATGCGATTACGGATGGTTGGACAACCTTTTCAGCATTTAAAGCATTTGATGTTGCTTTAGGTTCTCCTTCTGTTGGTTTCGAGCCTGATAATTCAAATACACGTTCTGCAGAGCTTGAAAATTTCGCTACCTACTTGAAAGCCAACTTTGATTTTTTTGACGGTCGTTTATCTGGTGATGTCGGTGTTCGTTATGTTAAAACCACCGTAGATACATCAGGTTACTCAGGTGTGCAGTTTGCTATTGACCCAGGTAACATAGGCCGATTAATGGACCCTTTCAAATTGGCTGAACTACGTGATTCAAGCCTACCTGAATGTAGTGGTATTCCATTTTACGGTACTGATTGGAACGCAGAAACTCGTTGGGCTCGTGTAGACGGTAACGGTTACGACACCGTAGGTACTAATGACTTATCTGATGATATAGCTCGTGCTGATGAGGGCGCTTGTTTTGACCCGAATGCTGTACGTGGTAATCCAAACGAAAGTGGTTGGTGGTTATGGCGTCACAGTGATATATCTACTGAGAGATTCTATGGTTATGGCGATAGACAACTTGACGAAAATGGTCAGCTTGTTGCAACTGAAGATAGAAGTAAGCGTAGCTTTGCTGTAACTGGTACTCATGATTATGATGTTTTCTTACCCAGTCTAAACTTGAATTATCTACTTACTGACGATTCGGTACTACGTTTTGCTGCATCTAAGACGATGGCACGCCCACAAATTGATTCATTACGTCCTGGCTTTAAAGTGCGTGAAACCCAGTGGGGCGGTTACAATCGTAATAACACCATTACCCTCACAACACCTAAATTAGACCCATTAGAATCAATTAACTTAGATTTATCCTATGAATGGTACTTTAACGAATCAGGTATGTTGTCTGCAGGCCTATTCTATAAAGACATGACTAATTTCGAAGAATCTGAAACTGTTTTGACTTATATGGATGACCTACGAGATGTCGGCTTAACAGAAGGCGAAGGTTATAATCCTGATGATTTAGTATTGGTAGCTGGCCAAGACAGTCTTGAACAATGTATGCCTAAACGCTTCCAGGGTAATGATGAATTCCGTGAAGATTGGATGTATTCAGGTGACTTGGAGCAAATGTGTGCTCAGTTCAAAACAACTCGTATCAAAAATGGTAAAGGTGCGAACACTAAAGGGGTTGAACTGCAGTATATTCAAACTTTTGACATGCTACCCGGTTGGCTTTCAGGTTTAGGTATTCAAACTAATTATACCTATCAAGACAGTAAATATGACCAAGAAGTATCGTCAATAGATGACACTGTTCAACTACCTGAGTTACAAGTTGCCTATACACCTGAGCATAGTTATAACTTAACTGCATTTTGGGAGAAAAATGGCCATCAGTTGCGTTTATCCTACCGAGGTAATACCGATCAGCTAGCTAAACGTTCTTGGGAGTCGGGTTCATTATGGGAAGAAGGGCGTCAAACATTAGATTTTTCGGCGAGTTACAAGCTAAATGATATGGTGACTTTCTCCTTTCAAGCGGTTAATTTAACGGATGAAGGTGTTCGTCAGTATTACACTAGTCGCTTCCTTAATGTTAATGGAGATGTTTTAGACGAAGGTAGCCCAATCAGTGGTAACGCAACCGATTCTAGAACCGTTAATCAATATCAAACAGGTCGAACATTCCGCCTTAATGCACGAATGAACTTCTAATCTAGCTTCTCAATTAAGGGCCACTTTAGTGGCCCTTTTTTTTTATTAAATTAACATCAATAGCCCATATTTACTGTGTCATTAATCCATGACAAGGAGTGTAATATGAAACTGACTTGCGTTTATCCTAATGCCTTATTGCTGAGTGTATTAACACTGGCGGGGTGTCAGCCTGTCGCTTCACCTGAATCACAAAAAAACTCAACCGATAATTCAGCATCACCAATCGAATCCACTAGTTTAGTGAGTATTCAAACTACAAGTTTAATGACTTTAGTCGATTTCGCTTCTGCTGAGCAGCAAACTTGGCTACAAAGCAGCTCTGCAAAATTTCAGTTGGTAAAAAACCAACTACAAATTGGTTTTTTACCACAACATAATATTTCAACCGTCAGCATCAAACCAGAACAGCCATGGGACTTATCGTCACTAAGTCGATACAACTTGGCATTTGATGTCGTTAACCCTCAAGATAAATCAGTGCATTTTTATTTATCCGTTGAAAATCAGCAAGGTGAGTACCAAAGCCGCTCAATCAGTATTGCACCTCATTATAAGGGCACGGTATTTTTCCCGCTAGATGGTAGAGAAGCTGTTACTGAAGCTGGTTTTTGGGGCGATGCTATGCCTTGGAAAACCGACGATTCATTAATGGTTTGGCGTTCATGGCGTGCCGATAATGTAGACTTAACTCAAATTGCTGCCTTGAATTTTTTTACTATTGGCCTGTTAGAAAACCGCTCAATTGAAATTAAAGATATTCGCATAAGGGCGAATCCAGAGCCCGATCCGCAATGGCTTAATAATATTGTGGATCAATATGGTCAAAATGCCCTTATTGATTACCCGCTAAAAATCACCTCCGATGAGCAATTAGCACTGCAAACGGCCGAGGAGTTGGCTCAACTTAACGCATCAGCAGGTACGCCTAATCGTTCGATATATGGTGGATACACTAAAGGACCTAAGTTAAAAGCCACTGGTTTTTTTAGAACTGAAAAAGTCGACGGTAAGTGGTGGATGGTTGACCCACAAGGTTATGTGTTTTTCTCACATGGCCCCGCTAATGTGCGAATGGCCAATATGTCGACATTAACGGGGATTGATTATAAAGATGATGCTGTGCGTTATCGTGACCCGAATGAAACCACCCCTGAAGATTCAAGAGGCACTGTGCAAATTCCACAAGCCATAAAAGACAGTCGATATGTGGCGTCACCACTACGTCACAATATGTTTGAGTGGTTGCCGGAATATTCAGATCCCCTAGCTAAGCATTACAGCTACCGCCGTTCAACCCACAAAGGCGCAATGCCGTATGGTGAAACCTTTAGTTTTTATCAGGCGAATTTACAGCGTAAATACGGTAATCAACCTGACGGTGCATACTTAACCAAATGGCATGAAGTTACATTATCTCGGATGAAAGACTGGGGCTTTACTTCATTTGGTAACTGGGTAGACCCAGCTTTCTATAACGCTAAACAAGTGCCATATTTTGCTAATGGTTGGATTATTGGTGATTTCAAAACCCTATCTGGCACAGTAAATCATTGGGGCTTAATGCCAGATCCCTTTGACCCAGAGTTTGCCCGCCGCGCTAAGATAACTATTGATGAGATTTCAGGATCTGTAAAAGACTCGCCTTGGTGTGCCGGCCTTTTTATTGATAATGAAAAAAGCTGGGGTGAGCGAGAAGGCTCAATTGAAGCACGCTATGGGGTAATTTTAGATGCCTTGTCTAAAAGCGTAACTGAAAGCCCAGCTAAAAAAGCCTTTAGTGAATTTTTACAGCAAAAGTATGCCCAAGTTGAGCAGTTAAATACCGCATGGCAAACTAACTTTAGCGATTGGGACACACTCAACCAAGGCGTTACCTTTAACCAATACAGTGAACCACAAGTAGCTGATTTATCGCGTTTACTGGAGTTATTAGGTGAGCAATATTTTAAAGTGGTGCACAACACCCTAGCGGAGAAAATGCCTAATCATTTATATATGGGGGCCAGAATGGCGAATTGGGGCATGCCAGATGAAATTATTAAGGCTTCGCTGAAATATTCTGATGTACTGAGTTTCAATATTTATGAAGAAGGGATGCAACCTCACTTTTGGCAGTTTTTAGAGCAGGTTGATTTGCCGGTGGTCATTGGTGAGTTCCATATTGGCAGCACAGAGGGGTCAGGCCTGTTTAATCCAGGGATTGTGCATGCCAGTGGTCAACAGGATAGAGCCAATAAGTACAAAAACTACATGCAAAGCGTGTTAGACAAACCATATATGGTTGGCGCACATTGGTTTCAATATGTTGATGAACCGCTAACTGGGCGAGCCTTTGACGGCGAGAATGCCAATATTGGGTTTGTGACGGTGACAGATACGCCTTATCCGCAACTAATTGATGCGGTTAAAGAGGTGACTTCAACCATGTATCAGCAGAGGCTAGACACTAAATAACCTTTACCGATTGAAGTGATAGGGCTAATGGCTTGGTAGCATTAGCCCTTTTTTGTGGCTGACAAATACCCCTAAAGCCTCAAAATGACATCAAAGTGATATTTCTGCACCTAATATGTGTATTTTACAGCTAATTGCCACGCTAGGATGTTACTTCGTATTAACATTTTTTAAGTCTAGCCATAAAAAGGTATGCAATGACAGCCAAAATCAAAGGTATTAGCCTGTTTAACGATGCGTTTTCCGACAAGCGTTCAACATCGAGTTTGGGCAAGATGGACGATCAAAATGACCCGGTAAATATGATTTTAGGCTTAAAGGCACTACGAAAAGCGGCGCATGATAGTGCTACTTTTCAGTCTGGCGCAACCCCCGGGCGTATTGTTATTCCTTCAGAAGTCGCCATTAGACAAACTCGTCAAATTCCATTTGAACTTGACCCTCCTGAGCACAGTGGTTTTCGTGAATTACTTAACCCCTGGTTCAAACGTCCATTAGCTGCCGTTTATCAAGCCAAGTTACAGCAAATAATAGATCAAACAATTGCACAGGCTTTAGAAAAAGATTCAGTTGATATTGTGGCTGAATTCGCCTTACCGCTTCAATCTAAAGCATTGTCCTTATTGTTAAATACTTCAATAAATAAAGCGCAAACCTGGATTGATTGGGGAACACATGTATTTAGAAGTGAATCCAGTAACTTAGATGCAGATAAAGCCAATGTTTTATATAACTACATAGATGCTGAAATTGATAAAACAATGGCTAAGGCAAGACCCGATGATTCCGCCACAGAAGACCTCTATTCGGTACTGCTTAATGCGGAAGTTGATGGTAAAAAACTGACTAAGGAACAAGTCAAAGGTGTGATGATTTTAACCTTTGCTGGTGGTCGAGATACGGTGATTAATGCCATTACCAACACCATTGCTTACTTTAGTGAAAACATCAATGACTTACAGCGAATTGCTAACGAGCCAGACATTGTTAACCGAGCGGTTGAAGAGTTATTACGTTATTTTTCTCCGTTAACCCAAATGGGTCGTGTAGCAACTGAAGATACTACTGTTTGTGAACATGCCATTAAAGCCGATAGCCGAGTATCATTGTGCTGGGCTGCTGCAAATCGTGATGAAAAAGTATTCAGTAACCCTAATTCAGTCGACTTTGACCGCAAAGTGAACCCTCATGTGAGTTTTGGCTTTAGTCACCACAATTGTTTAGGGGCGACTCATGCAAGGCAAATTTTAAGGCAACTGGTGCTGACACTGGCAAATAAGGTGGCTGACATTAAAGTTGTTAGCGCTGATGAAAACATTGAACAGTTAGGCGAGTTTTCACGCAAAGTGGGCTTTAACCAGCTAGTGGTCAGTCTGTCAGCTAAATAACTAACCTGTGCTGCGGATAAGAGATTAGCTAACAGACTAATTTATTCAAGATTGAATTTAAATTACATTTCTAGAGAGATATTTTTGCTTAGAACAAGGCAAATTTTTGCGTCAATAGCGAGTCTATTGCTAACAAGTTTAACGCCGTTATCAGTAAAAGTAGCCTCTAGAAAGCAAGTTGTTATGCGCAGCTCAGGTTAACTAATAACGCAATAAAACTAAAACCAACAATAAAGGAATTACACAATGGCTAAAGTCATCTTTGTTACTCAAAACAACGGCTCGGTGGAAGTGGAAGGCGACAGCGGCTCTTTAATGGAGTTAGCGGTGGCAAATGGTGTTGCAGGTATTGATGGTGACTGTGGCGGAGTGTGTTCATGTGCTACCTGCCATATTTATGTAGACCCAGCCGACTTTGTCACAATTGGGTCTGCTGAAGAAGTGGAAGCTGATATGTTGGAATTAGATGACCAGGTGACTGAATACAGTCGTTTGTGTTGCCAAATTGAAGTATCTGAACAAATTGATGGAATGACTTTTGTTGTCGCTAACTAATATCAATTAAAGGGTTAAACCATGCAATTTCCAGCTGAAGAATTTCATTCTAACAATGGGGCAGTAGTGATTATTGGTGCCAGTCATGCAGGGGTTAATTTTGCATTTCATCTGCGCCAACAAGGGTGGGCTGGCTGCATAACTTTAATAGAACGTGATCCCGAGTTACCGTATCACAGGCCACCGTTATCTAAAAAAACGTTGCAATCAGCTGAGTTGAAGTCGACACCTTTGAAGGCTGAAAAAGCCTACAGCGATAACAATATTGATTTAAAACTTGGTTATGAGGTGACTACAGTAAATCAATCAGCCAAGCAGATTACTCTCAATGATGGTCAATGCATTCATTATAACAAATTAATGTTAGCGACTGGGTGTCGAGCCTTTATCCCGCCTATTTTAGGATTAGAAGTGATTGATCCCCTTAATAATCGCTCAATCTTTACTATGCGCACTTATGCTGATACGACAGCCATTAAGGCCGCACTGAATAACAGCAGCGAAAAGCAGGTGGTTATTATTGGTGGTGGTTATATTGGCCTTGAAAGCGCCGCATCCTTGATTGCAATGGGTGCCAAAGTGACTGTGATTGAAAAACAGCCGAAGATATTATCTCGAGTGACGTCAGCCGTGATGTCAGACTATTTAACTGAATTACATCTTAGTAAAGGTGTTGAATTACTGACAGATAAAGACGTTATTGAAGTTAAGCAACTCAGTCACCAATATCCTCACCAACCCCCTCACCAATACCAACATAAGCAAGTTGTGGTGTGCAGTGACGGCAGTGAATATTGTGCCGATTTTATTATTGTTGGTGTCGGCGTTAGGCTAAATACCCAATTAGCGCTTGAGGCAGGTGTTGACGTTGAGCAAGGCATTAAAGTGAATGAGGCTTGCCAAACATCTAATGAAGACATTTTTGCCATTGGTGATTGCACCCAGCAATTTAGCTCACTTTATCAAAGATGGATTCGGCTTGAGTCAGTTCAAAATGCCGTTGATCAAGCCAAGATTGCCGCGCAGTTTTTAACGGGGAAATTACCCCAAGGTGAGCCTGTTCAGCAAACAGTCCCTTGGTTCTGGTCAGATCAATATAACTGTAAATTACAAATTGTAGGCTTGTCTGAAGGCAATGATGAGCTCCTTGTGAAGCAAGAATCTGCCCAGCAGTTTTCGGTTTGGTATTTTAAAGCGGATAAGTTGCTTTGTGTTGAGGCCGTAAATTATGCCAAAGCTTATGTGTTAGGCACGCAGGCGATAAAGCAAAATCTATTAGTTGATAAGGCGGCATTGCAAAGTCGGGATGCGCTATCCAAAGAAACCCTGTTTTTAGCTGTCTCTAACTAACATTTACTCTGCTGATTAGTCGATACTGCAATCGATTAGCTGGTTAATTGTTTGCGGTATTGATGTGGGGTGATATTAAAATGCTGTTTGAATTGCTTGATGAAATACGACGAGCTTGAAAAGCCTAATTCATAAGAAATATCTGTTACTGATGTGGTCGTTTGGCTTAACAAACGGGCCGCATTATACAGTTTATGACGGATCATATAGTCGGAATAGGGCACTCTAAAGTGATTTTTAAACACTCTAGAAAAATAAGACGGCGATAGGTGACATTGTTTGGCTGCGTCTTCTAATGACAAATTTACACCCGTGGGTTGAGTTAATTTAGCCATTAATGGAGCGAGTTTTTGGTAACTGTTCGACACATTTAGCGGAGTTTGCTTGCTGGTTAAGCTACTTTTTCCATATTCGCACACTATGGTCACAAGACTATTGAACAACTGTTTACAGGTATGACTTTGGGGATTTTCATTAAATTCAGTCAATAACCAGCCTAGTAATTGATGGATTTTCTGTTGTACTTCTGTGGGAAATCGCAAATGCAAACCGGTTTTTAGTATCTCAGTACACTGACTTATCGATGGGGCATTGAGGCATTCAGGCATAAATTGGACTATATACCAAGATTTAGGGCGAGGATTTAGTTCGAAGTTATGGCTTTCCATTGACGGAGTAAATACCGCTTCATAGTCTGAAAGCTTACTCTCTCCTTGATGATAAAAATAGCTACCGTCAATGTGTTCAAAAAATATAAATTCGTGAACCTGATGAAAGTGCAAAAAGCATGAGTAGCTATCGTGTTGCAGATAACTGACGTAATGAATTTCAAAGTCATAACCGTCTTTTATGGAATAAGGTTCGCAGTAAATAGTAGGTTTTTTCATAGTCTTATGCTTATTGTTAACAATTATGAGTTTACATGTACAAGGCTAGAGCTGCAATTAAAGATGGAAAAAAGGACTTTGTGACAGTGTTACAGCGAATAAGCCAGCGCTGGTGGGTAAAGTAAAAACGGTCAGCTATTTTTAGACGTATTGTGTTAAATAAAGCATGACATGAAAGTTCGTCATTAGCTTTCTAGGTGAGCACAATAGAGGTTATAGGCAGTTAAATATTAAAAAGTCGGGTATCTTTGTTGCTAACTTAGAAGCCAATAACCAAATCTGTTGTATGTAGAGTAACTTACACTTTGATCAATTTTATTGGATAGCTTTGAGAGGCATTCCATTGGCCTACATACAAGTTGTCATCCTGATCGACACAAATGCAATGCACATGATTAAACACATCTTCTGTGCTTTGCATAGGTTGTAATTGGCCATTAATATATTCGGGCTGTGTTGCACCCAAATTAGCAATTAAAGTATTATTTTTGTCAAAAATGCTAATAAAGCCAGTATTGTCGGCATTATGTTCGTTTATATGGGACCAGCAAACAGGAGCGTAAAATAAACCCTCTTTGAATACTGGCCCGCCAATGTAGGCACCATTCGCATCTATTTTATCTATATACTTCCCATCAAGTGAAAACACTTTTAAGCATTGTTCAAACCGTGAGCTGACCATTAGGCATGGCTTTTGTTCATCGCGTAAGTCAATTTCGATGCCGTGGGTATTATGAAGGTTGTAATTGGGGTCGGTATTATCATGCCCTCCCCAATGATTGAGGTAACGACCTTGTTTGTCGTAATGCAATAAATAGTCACTGCCATAACCGTCAGTTATGTAAAGGTTCCCATTAGGTGCGATGGCAATGTCAGTAGGGCGAAATGGCTGCTCTGGTGTATAAACCCCGTAAGTTTGCGGATGGCCAATAGTATAAACTAGCTTGCCGTCTAAGGTCATTTTGGCCACAAAACCACTTTGGGGTATCACCTTATTAAATGGACTATCCTCTTTATCTATACTGTGGCCATCCCAATGTCGATTTACAATCCATCCACAATCAACAACATAAAGAAACTCTTGCTCGCCTTCTTGTACTATTTTTAAGGCGTGCCCACCAGGAAAACTGCTACCAAATGCATCAAGTAATTCACCTTGCTGACTATATACCAAGATATTATTGCTGGTGTTGTCAGTAATCATGAAAATACGCCCTTCAGCATCCATAGCAAATCCATGACAGTTTTCAATTGGGTACTTTTCAGGGTTAAGTTTTCCCCAATGTGCATCCACCTTGTATGTAAACTTACCGTGGCCAATAATTTTTCCGTGAGGGTCTTGTCCATTTAAGGGCAGGGCATGTTGAGTATGAGTCTGTTTAGCTGGCATGATTTTCTCTTATGATAAAACCGCTCAAATGATGCTTTAAACGGTTTGGGTTAATTTACCTGAAAGGCTAAAAATGGACTAACTGGTTTTCCAATTCAAAATGGCATCGTCTTCTACTCGGTTTAATGGATAGTAGACTGCTTCATTTTCAATAAACGGTTGATTACTGATGGCGTTGTACGCGCTAATCATGCTCCAGCGAGGTTCAGCTGAACGGTTTTGGTTCGATTTATGTAATAAATTACAGTGGAAAAATAATACATCCCCAGGTTCAAGTTCCACATTAACCAGCGGATGATATTTCATTGCTTCTTCAACAAACTCCATTGCCGCGCCTTTTTGATCGCCTGTTTTGTTATGATCTAAACGACCTAAATGATGAGAACCTTGTAAGACTTGTAAACAGCCGTTTTCTGGTGTGGCTTTATTTATGGCAATCATGCAACTAATGGCTTTTGGGTAAAGCATAAAGTTATCACGGTGCCAGTAGCCAAAATCTTGATGCCATTCCCAAGCTCCCCCAACAAAAGGCTCTTTCATCATGATTTTAGTGCTGGTGTGATAAACCTCTTCACCAATTAGCGTTTCGCACACATCAACCAAACGTCTACCTCGGGAAAACATACTGTAAAAATCATCACCAGTTTCTTGCCATAGGCAGACTTTACTCACTGTACCTTGAGAATCTTTTTTCTCCCAGGCTCGGGTGTAAAGGGATTCATCATTAAATGCTGCTTGCTGCAGTAGAGATACTTCATCATCATTGTAATAACGCTTTAATATGACAAACCCTTGTTGTTCAAACTCAGTAATTTGATCTTTTGTTAATGATAAATGAGTCATTACGCCTACCCCTATGTGTAAAGGTTATTTGTTTATTGTTAACAATAATCACTTGTTGTAGCAATAATTTCAACTAAAATTTATATAAAAATATAGAATTTATATATGAATGAACTGTTTTGAACTAAAGCTATGTTTTATCAAGATGTTTAATCAGGCTGAATTATTAGAATAATTTTTAATTTATATAAGAATATTTGAATAAAAGCAGCCGTAGTGAAAAATAAAAATAGCAAAATATATGCTGTCCCTGCGTTAGATAAAGGGCTGGATATACTCGAATTTTTGGTCGGTAATGCAGTGCCTTGCAGCCAAAGTGAGATTGCGGTGGGGGTTGGTCGTGGACCGAATGAAATTTATAGAGTGCTCGTTGGATTGGAGAAGCGAGGTTATGTCCAGCGCCACCCCACAACAGGACGATATGAATTATCGTTAAAGTTGTATCACCTTTCTAGAAACATTTCGCCCATTGATCGTGTTCGACAATCGGCGTTGCCGTATATGGAAGATCTAGCCGTGAGTAGTGGTCAGTCGTGTTATTTAAGCATGCTGTATCAAAGCCAAGCGATGGTAATTGTTTATGCTAGAAGCACCGGTGCCATTCACTTGAGTATTGCTGAAGGTGCAATGTTTCGCCTTAGCCAATCAACAGCGGGAAAATTACTATTAGCCAATAGTAATGCAGAAGTACAGACGATGTTAATGGAGCATGATCCGACATTTTGTCAGTTGGGGCCGTCTAACCGAAGTCATTTAACCACAGACTTAGAGGCTATTCGACAATCTGGTTTTATTGTGTAGCCAAATAGTTTATTGACTGGGGTAAAAGATTATTCAGCACTCATAGGCCAACCGAATGCAAAAGTGATTGCTGCTTTGAGTGTGTCAACTTTTATGGTGCAAGACAAAGGGGGTAATGGCAATCAAGACCTGCTTGAATCACTTTTTAAAACAGCCAGTCAAATTACCAAGTTAATTTCGGAATAAAACACAGCGGCAACATTGTAGACAATAAACAATATTGCCGTTGTGGTATTATCATATTATTATTTCACTAGGTTATAAGAGTTGCTGTTAGATAGCTGATAACGCTTTCTAAATTCTTATCTGTATTTCATGGATGATGGGATGGACGCTCCCTAATTCGGCGTCAATGCGCCAAACTGATGTTGATCATGCAGTTACATAAGGAGCGTCCAAAATGAAAGTTACCACTATTGCTATCGATCTTGCAAAAAATGTCTTTTAAGTACTTGGTATGACAACAGATGCCAAGAAAGTCTATAACAAACGCTTGAACAGAAAACAGCTAACAGAGCTGCTTTGCAACACACCAGCTTGCACTGTTGTCATGGAGGCATGTTACTCATCGCATTACTGGGGCGTACTGCTCAGCAATTTGGCCATGCAGCTAAATTAATACCAGCACAGCATGTCACTCCTTTTGTTCGCGGTAACAAAAATGACAGTAATGACGCTCTCGCTATTTTTGAGGCAAGCTCAAGGCCCAACATTCGCTATGTTCCTGTTAAGTCAGAGTCTCAGCAGGAGGTCATGATGATGCACCGAAGAAGGGAGCGTTTAATCAAACAGAGTATGGCTTGCACCAATCAAGCCCGAGGGTTACTAGTGGATTTTGGCATTGTTTTTCAACAAGGTTTTAGCGCATTTGAGTGCAACATGTGGGATATCATCAATGACGATGAGCAGAGGCCACAGCTAAGGTATCAAGTGAATCAAATTTATGATGAGTATCTTCAAGTTATTAAACAAATTAAAGAACTGAACAATTTAATTAAACAGCAAGTAGAGCAAACTGAAGCTGGACTAATACATGCTTAGCATGCCTGGTATTGGGCACATAATAGCCTCGGCCTTTGAGGCTTGCATCGATAAAGGGCAAGCTTTTACCCCCCCCCAAGAGCTTGCTGTATGGCTAGGTCTAACCCCAAGGCAATATGCCTCTGGCAACAAAAGTCGGCTATATGGCATAACTAAACGAGGTGATAGTTATTTACGAAAACAGTTAATCCATGGTGCAAGAGCGGTTGTCTGCCATGCAGATAAAAAAGATGATGCTCTCAATCTATGGGTCACCCAGCTAAAGGCAAGAGTAGGCTTTAACAAAGCGACTGTTGCCACAGCTCATAAGCTGGCTAGAGTCATGTGGGTGTTACTGAAAAAACAGATTCCTTATCAACCACAAAATGTAAAACCGTAGCGGTGACGCTATGAGAATAATGATGTTTGTAGTATCGACTATAAAGTTAAGCTCGTTCGTGACAAGGGCCGATACTGAGACCGAGTGGGTGTTGTGAGCGCTTGATAGTCACCCCTTAGCTAAGTTGTAAAATTGATGATAAAAGGCTCAGTTCATCCTGCATAAACCCGTCAGAGACAAGGGGTCATAACCCGACTGGGTGTTACATTTTTTTTGGGTGTGTAGGTACGGAATTCATCAGGAGCGTATCTCAACAGAGCATGTTAAGCCCGCCTCTTTTATAAACATAAGGTCAGCACTATCACTACAAAGATAGTATCGCTTAAAGCTAAAAATGAGTCAGTCAGTGAACAGCAAGCTAAGAGGTTTAAATGAGAAAATCTAAGGCTAAAAAAGCCTTAGCAGGGGGACTATTTCTTGACACTACGGAAGCGTCCATATATGTCAAAGTTAATTTTTATTTTTACCTTTTCAATTTAGCCCTTTCGATATGGATCCTTTCTCACTGATTGTTTCTTATTATTTTTTGTTCGTACTTCGTTCGTTTTAAAGTTGAAATAAAACCGATTTAACGAGTCACTTTGATTGATTACAAAACCTAGTCTACTGTTAATTGTTGACAATTGAAGTGTTTGTGTAGATGGTGTACTACACGATTTATTGATGCTTTTTAAATCACATCTAATTATTGAAGCGATATTAAGTACAAGTGTTTGTTGTGAGGTTATTCCTTTTTTACCATTTCGAATATATATATCATCTTGATTTGATGGAGTATTATGGAAGGTGAAACGAAATTGTACATAAATTGAAACTAACTTAAATGAAGGGGAAGTCATGAGTGAAGTTGTTGGAGAAAAAGTGAAAATTGAATTAAGTGCAGGTCTAAATGAAGTACTTAACAAGTTGCTAAGCAAAGGGGTTGTCGTCACTAGTTTAAGTATGGGGTTAGTCATAGGTTTAGTTTCGGGATGCTCTGATACTTCTGTGAATACAGCACAACTTGAAAATAGAGCTAAACCCATTACCACAGAGGCAGTGACCGAAGTCGTCAATTCAAAAGTAAACCAAGCATCAGTAGAACAAGGTTTGCCATTAATTGATTTTTCCAATCCGCAGTCGGCGAATCAACTCGTTGTGGTCAATGGTGAAACTTCTATCAAGAAAATTGATAATGAAACTGCACTCAAGATATCTCTTGCAACCAAACAACATCACACTGCTCAATTTAGTTTTGTACCCACTAAACCACTAGATTGGAGCAACGAGGGCGAGTTTGCTTTTGCGTTAGACTTCGTGAACCCTAAATCCAGTTCGATACACATATACGTGACGGCGAAGGATTCCAAAGGGCATGCCCATAATCGCAATTTTGTCATACCTGCTAATAGTGAGAACAGTTACTATATGGTGCTCAAAGATGCAGACTTAAATATTAAAAGTGGAATACGTTCTAATCCACAGCGCTGGGATATTGGTATGACACCAATGATATGGCGTCATGGCGTGAAAAGTATTGATCTTAAAAGTGTCGCAAAAATTGAGTTTACTGTTCGCGGTGTACCAGAAGACAAAACACTATTCGTAAAAAATCTAAGGTTAGTAAAGCCACTTAAATTTAAAACTGATTACTTAAGTCACTTAGTTGATAAGTTCGGGCAAAGTACCAAAATTGATTTTAACAATAAAGTGTCATCAGTTGCTCAGTTGCGTGAAATCTCTGCCGCAGAGCAAGCAAGTTTGTCACATGTTCCCCCAGAAGGGCGTTCAAAGTTTAACGGCTGGAAGGATGGGCCAAAGCTTGAGGCTACGGGTTATTTTAGAACTGAAAAGTATCAAGGGAAATGGTCTTTAGTTGACCCCGAAGGTTACTTGTTCTTCTCTAACGGTATTGCCAACATTCGTATGGCCAATACGTCGACCTTGACCGGTTATGATTTTGATAGTCAGTTCATTGTTCAAAGAGATCCTAACGATCACACGCCAGAAGATTCTATTGGACTTAATCGTGCCCCTAAGAAAGCATGGGCTTCACGCCATATTAGCTCTGATATTCGAGCCAATATGTTTAGTGATTTACCGAGTTATGAGGAACCAATGGGTTCTCATTTTGGTTATCGCCGTGAAGTTCATAGTGGCGCGGTTGAAAAAGGTGAAACTTATAGTTTTTATCAAGCAAACTTAGCTAGAAAATATGATTCAAATGATTTAGGTGAATATACCCAAAAGTGGCGTGATACCACAATTGATCGCATGTTGAGTTGGGGCTTTACCTCGTTTGGTAACTGGGTTGATGCAAGCTTTTATCAGTTAGATCGTATTCCTTATTTTGCGAACGGTTGGATTATCGGCGACTTTAAAACGGTGAGTAGTGGCAATGATTATTGGAGCCCTATGCCAGATCCATTTGATCCATTATTTAAAGAAAGGGCTTTAGCCACAGCAAAACAAATTGCCGATGAAGTTCAAAATAACCCATGGTGTGTTGGGGTATTTATTGATAATGAGAAAAGCTGGGGTAAAGAAGGCCCTGTGAAAAGGCATTATGGTATTGTCATTAACACGTTAAGCCTTACTGCCAGTGATAGTCCAACAAAAGCGGCATTTGTAAAAGTACTTAAAGCGAAATACTCGTCAGTTGATGCACTAAATAACAAATGGCAAACACAGATAGCGAGTTGGGATGCTTTAGAAAAAGGCGTTGAACTTACCGACTTTAATGATGCCGTGGTTGCTGATTTATCGATACTTCTAGAACATTATGGTGAACAGTATTTCTCGATTGTAAAAAATGCAGTTAAAACCTATTTACCGAATCATTTGTATCTAGGGGTCAGATTTACCGACTGGGGAATGAGCCCTGAAATACGCGCTGCTGCGGCAAGGCATGCTGATGTAATGAGTTATAACTATTACAAAGAATCCGTTAATGACAGCTTTTGGTCCTTCCTTGAAGATATCGATATGCCGAGTATTATTGGGGAATTTCATAATGGTGCATTAGATTCAGGTCTATTAAACCCTGGATTGATCCATGCATCATCTCAACAAGATCGCGGTGATAAATATCAGCAATACGTTTATAGCGTGATAGATAATCCCTATTTTGTAGGTACACATTGGTTTCAATATATTGATTCCCCGTTAACGGGCCGAGCGTACGATGGTGAAAACTACAATGTGGGCTTTGTGAGTGTGACCGATATTCCATATAAACCTTTGGTCGATGCTGCTAAGCAAGTTAATGGTGACATCTATACGAGACGTTTTGGAAAAGTTAAAAGCAATGTATCTATAAATGGTAAGTAACCTTATTACCTTTCGTAAGCTTTCAGTTGTGAATAAAGTGGCAAGAAATTAAGTAAGGGTGTCACAGTTAATTCTTTGGCTGTCCAGCGGTTCCTGCTTAACAACCCGTCACTATCAACCGAGCGACATGATTAGTGTTGATGGTTATAGAATATTACCAACGGTCAAAGTCGTTAAATAGTCAGTTACAAATAAGCACAAAAAATAGCACCTGAATGCGCTTATGCCATTCAGGTGTTTTTTTGTTTTTACTTTTTAGCCGAAATTACCGGGTCAGCCCGAGCAAACAATCAATAACCTGTTATCTGAACAAGGACTTAGAGATTGGTTAGGCGGCTCAATTAAGGCATTTATCAGCTTTCCACCTTTAGGCATTATTATTATTGCCATGATAGGCATTGGCATTGCTGATGCGTCAGGTTTGATTGGCTATGCGGTTCAACGGGTAATAAAACATGCAGGAACTTGGCAATTAACCAGTACTATTTTATTACTGGGCGTGCTGTCAAATATCGTTGGCTCGGTTGGCTATATTGTACTGGTTCCCTTGGCATGCCGAGCTTATTTAGCCGCAGGACGTTCACCCTTAGCTGGACTTGCCACTGCCTTTGCTGGTGTCGCAGGGGGCACTCACGCGACTTTTTTCATTACGACTTATGATATTGTTATTGCGGGTATTAGCACTTCAGCGTTAAATTTAATCCACCCAAAATTAAGCGTTAGTCCATTGGCTAACTACTACTTTTTATCTGCCAGTGTTTTACTCTTAGTGGCTGTGGGTACGCTAGTTTCAATCAAAATTGTAGAGCCTAGACTCAGTCTGAGTGAGCAAGTTAATGCTGACAATATAGCGGTCAAACCCAGTAAAGAAAATGACCGGGCATTAAAGGCTGCAGCTAGCTTGTTTGTTGCTAGCATTGGCCTTATTCTATTTGCCACCTTATCTGAATCTGGTTGGTTTAGCCCCTGCAGATCCAGCACAATTAGCAAGAAGCGAAGTCATTAAAGGCTTACCTATACTGGTCTCATTTGTTTTTGGTATAAGTGGTTTGGCGTTTGGCTTAGTCTCTGGCAAGTTTCGTCGCGAACAAGACATTATCAAAGCATGTGAACAAAGTTTAAGCCAACTCGGCTTATTTTTGTTGATCATGTTCTTTGCATCTCAACTAATTTTTACCTTTCAACTGAGTAATTTAGCGGGTTTGCTGGCTGTGAACTTAAGCGATATGTTGGCTTACTTTTCTATTGAAGGGCCATTACTGGTGGTAACATTGGTGCTATTCAGTGCCGTGCTCAATATCTTTATGGGCTCACCAGTGGTGCAGTGGAGTGTTATGGCGCCGGTATTTGTGCCAACCTTATTGCTTGCAGGTTTACCAATAGAACTGATTCAAGTTGCATTTCGTATCGGGGATTCAGTCACCAATATCATTTCGCCCTTGTTTGGTTATTTAGGCTTAATACTGGCCACCGCTCAGCAATATCATGGTAGTGCCAAATTAGGGACGCTGGTTTCGATGATGCTGCCTTTTAGCATCGCTTTTCTGATTATGTGGACCAGTTTACTGCTTTTTTGGGTGTATATATTAGATTGGCCATTGGGGATTTAAGCTCAGTTACTAGCACTAGCACTAGCATGAGCATGAGCAGTTAGCTCATGCTCGCAGTCTGAAGTGATATAACCCAGGTTGAATTAAACCTTATATTTCATTATTTTGCGGGTTAATTTTGACATGCTAATCGCACATTTTTCAAAAAAATGAGCATAACTGTACTTGGTTTAACGTTAACTAAGCCTGTGTGATTTAAACTGTTAAAAATACCATCGACTCAATATTAATCACTTACCAATATTGAATATGATGTCAGCTTACTCTTCTTACTGTTCTTACTCTTTTTATTAGCATTACTTTATTTGCCTTACTTCAATAGATGCTTTAATAGCGCGGCTTGCTGCTGAGCCAATTGCTGACTCTGGCTCATAGCGAATTAAACTATGCTATGTTTATTAGTGCCTATATGGGGCTTATGTTAGTAACAGCTCAAATCGCTTCATACTGGCTAACATGTCTTGGTCGTCACAGTACATTTTTCAGCAAGTTTAATCATATTATGTCGGGGTAGCGTTATGCGTTGGCGTGGAAAGCGTAAAAGTAGCAATGTAGAAGATCGTCGTAATACGCAAGTCTCAGGTGCTGGTGGCTTTGGCCGAGGTGGCGGGGGCATTTTACAACTGCTACCGATGATATTTAAGGTGCTTGGGTTTAAAGGAACCGCGATACTGATTGTGGGTGTGGGCGCTTACGGATTATTTACCGGCAACCTAGGTAATATGTTAGGTGGACTTGGGCTACAACAAGAAACCTCTACAGGTGTTTCTACCGCGCCATTAACTGAAACCGCAGCAGAAAGAGAGCAGGTTGATTTTGTGGCGGTAATTCTTGCTGATACGGAAGAAACTTGGAGCAGTTTATTTCAGCAGCGGGGCATGACCTATCAAGAGCCAAGTTTAGTGTTGTTTCGTGATGCAGTAAAATCAGCTTGTGGTATGGCACAGTCTGCTATGGGGCCATTTTATTGTCCTGCAGACCAACAAGTTTACATTGACCTGAGTTTTTTTGAGCAATTAAAAAACCAGTTCAAAGCGCCTGGAGATTTTGCCCAAGCTTACGTTATTGCCCATGAAGTGGGTCATCACATTCAAACTCTGCTGGGGATATCCAGTGAAGTTCATGCCGCTCGCAGTAAGTTAAGCGCAGTTGAGGGCAATAAGCTGTCGGTTAAGCAGGAATTGCAGGCGGACTGCTTTGCTGGTGTTTGGGCAAATCATGCCAATAATAGCCGTCAGTTACTTGAAACGGGTGATATTGAAGAGGGCTTAACTGCAGCAAGCGCTATCGGTGATGATACCTTACAAAAACAATCACAAGGCCATGTCAGCCCAGACTCTTTTACCCATGGCAGCTCGGCACAAAGAGTGAAATGGTTTCAGATTGGATTTGCTAGTGGCAATATGGAAAGTTGTGATACCTTTAAAGGCAGTTAGAGAAAAGAATGTCGAGTAGTATTAAGCGAGTGAAAGTTTAATTGAAATAAAAAGCCGTTGATATTCAACGGCTTATTAGTGTTTAGTTTATAAAGCGTTTAACTTATAAGCTAACGATAAGTTAATATCGAATTACTTCTCTAATTTAGTGAAGTAGTCGAAGATAACAGGTACGTCATTTTGACCAAGGCCTGCATCAACACCAGCTTGAAGTGCTTTAGACGTTCCTTCAGCGATTGGAGACTCAGTGCCTAAGTCAGAAACCATTTGTAAGAAGTAACCAAGGTCTTTGTTTGCATTAGCAACAGAGAAACCTAGCTTTTCTTCGCCATCAACAGCATAGAACTTAGTGAACTGCATGAATGGTGAGTTAGAAGGGCCAGCAGACATGATGTCGAATAATTGTTGACCGTCAACACCTGCCGCTTTTGCAACCGCAAATGCTTGAGACATCGCAGTAACAGTAGTCATACCAATGAAGTTATTGATTAACTTGGTGGTGTGACCTGCACCTAATTTACCTAGGTGGAATACGTTTTCACCTTGCTCTTCTAAAACAGGTTTAACTTTGTTGAATGTGTCGATGTCACCAGCAGCCATGATGTTTAAAAGACCATCTTTAGCGTGAGCAGGAGTACGTCCAAGAGGCGCATCGATCATGCCACAGCCTTTTTCGGCAAGCGCTGCACCAATTTTGATAGTAGAAGCAGGGATAGAAGTTCCGAAGTCTACTAATGTAGTACCTTCTTTCATTCCGGCTAGAACACCATCTTCACCGTATACAATTTTTTCAACAACTGCAGAAGTTGTTAGACAGAATTGAACGATATCAGAAGCCGCTGCTAATTCTTTACCAGAAGTGAATTGGGTAGCATTGCCACGAGCAAGAACTGCATCAACTGCATCTTGGTTAAGATCCATAACGTTAACTTGGTAACCACGTGTTTGTAGGTTTTCAACCATGTTGCCGCCCATAAGGCCAAGACCGATGAATCCGATGACTGGTTTTGTCATTTCTAACTCCTAAATATATTGATATATGCTTATCTGAATTGAAAGTTGCTCACCTTAATATGAAGGTGGGCAATGTTATTTATATAAAAAGTGCTCTAGAGCTCAGGCTAGTTAACTTATTAGCTCTATTTAAGAATTAACTCTTTATCTATTAATCGTGTCGTGTTTCTTAACATTAGATGTCGTTTACAAGGCTTTTATATCGCCCAATACTCACTTACCAATTTGTATTACAATATGGTAGGTATAGTCGTTACCTTTGTCAACCAAACACTATTTGTTCTCTTGCAAAAGTGTGACTAAAAAAGGGTTGGCTGTTATTTTGAGCAAAAACACTCGAAAATGAATTTTTGTGTAACCTAAATCACATTAATGTTTTTATTCAACTACTTGCTCTGTTCTGCTTGTGTATTGAACGTGTCATTACTGAACAGTTAAGTGCTAAATATATTTCGGTATAAGACTGAAAGTCTATAAAACAGTGCTTTTAGTCTTAATCGGAATATTGATTAATCTACATTTTGTATTATCTATGTGACCTTTAATTTGTCTTTTATGAGAAAAGAGCCTATCAACTGATAGGCTCTACATTACCATGTTCTCATTAGAACTTAGCGCGAACACCGACA
Source organism: Shewanella sp. 10N.286.48.B5 (assembly GCF_002874355.2). Taxonomy (NCBI): domain Bacteria; kingdom Pseudomonadati; phylum Pseudomonadota; class Gammaproteobacteria; order Alteromonadales; family Shewanellaceae; genus Shewanella; species Shewanella sp. 10N.286.48.B5. The sequence continues at coordinate 1,762,700 of NZ_MCVG02000001.1, read as the reverse complement.
GTGTAGCGACGATCCGCTTCACTGTATTTCCACACTGAATCCAGTTCAGTGGTGTATTCAATTGGTTCGCCTGTGAGGTTAACCACATTACCAACAACGGTGAAGTGCTCATTGATATCCCAACTTGCTGAGAAATCAAGTTGGCCACGTGCTTCACGGTAGTTATTACCAACAGTTGCATCATAATTAACAGAGGTAGGATCATTTTGGTTAAAGACGTTATAACCTAATGCGCCGACAGTTTGAACACGTTTTTCTGCTTGTGAGTATAAGTAACGGTCACGCCAGTTGTACGCTAAACGGAATTGCAATCCCTCATTTTCCCAGTAAATTTGTCCATTCGCGGTGTTTTCCGAAATGTTCAATAATGGGTTACCATCAGGTTGTTCACTATCTGCATAGGTGTAGTTGGCATTGACACCGAAGCCAGACCATAAGCCTGGTAATGAGGTAAATTGTTGTTGGTAACCTAGTTCAATACCTTGAACACTACCACTACCACCGTTAACATCAGTGTCGACCACAATACCTGTTTGGCCTGCAGCTTTTTGAGCATCAACATAAGCTAAGCCTTGATCTTCTGTAGCAAAGTTGACATCACCTTGGCTTTGACCTGCTGTATCAAGTAAACAAATGTTGCCCCATTCAGTGGTATTTTGTCCTGAAACCGTATTGGCATCAGCTAAACAGCTACTGTCGGTTTGAGTAAATGAGTTAACATCTTTGTAGAATAATGCTGCTGAAACGATACCGCCGTTACCAAAGTAATGTTCTACTGAAAGATCATATTGTGTAACACGGTAAGGCTCTAACTCGTATGAACCTTGAGTACCAGTCACTAAAGAGTTATCAATAGTTAACGAAGGGCTTAGTTCATCAAAGTCAGCACGGCGCATCACTTTTGCCGCTGCGAAACGTAATAAAGTTTCTTCAGTTAGGGTATATGTGACGTTTAAACTCGGTAAGAAATCTGTGTAATCATTTTTACCGGTATCAAGCACTTTATTACCGTTGGCATCGACTGATGCAACCACGCTTGATTCTAAGTCAGTTTGAATATAACGTCCGCCGACAACAGCGGTTAAATCATCAAAGTCTAAGTGAACTTGTGCGTATATAGCGCTGGTTGTTTCATTAATCTCTTTATAGGCACTTGAATCTTCGACCATATTATCGGCTAAAGTACCGTTCATTGCATATGATGTATCTTGCAACATCTGTTGAACTAACGCATAAGTTTGTTCGGTATTTTGCAATTGGTCAGCGTCATATACATTATATGTCAACATATCATTTTGACCGGCAATGCCTGTTTGGTCGAATGAGTTACTCATGTTAACCACATTCATGCTGTCGCTAAGCAGTGGGTTGTCAATCCAAATAGGGCTATATAAACCATCAGCGTTGGTGGCTTTTTTATATGAGTCCTTAAGGGTAGTGCCATTAGGTTTTAGGTCAAAACGGTTAGCAGAGTAATCTCTGTCAGTAAAGCGTACACCTGCTTTAACAGCTGAAACCCAATCGACACCAACATCAGAAATCTTAAAATCAAATCGAAGTGCTTGTTCTTCATTCTCAGTTTCTAAGGTTTTATGGAAAAACTCACGGAAAACTAAGTTATCAGGATTGGTTAGCATGCCATTATCAGCATAGGTGTAACCTGGGATACCACTGCCACTAAATGAACTACTCGTGCTGGTATGAGTGACTAGGTCAAGGGTTGGATCTGTACGTTCGATTGGACGTAAATTAAATTCATTGGCGGTTTGTTTTTCTTTTGACTTTGATAATGAATATTCGGCTGAAAGTTCAATATTATCAGACAGAAACCACTCACCTCCAATGGCATGTGAGGTTGAGTCTGATGTGGTAAAGTCACTCCATGTTTTAGGAATAACCAACACGCCATCTAGATCGTAATTGTGTAGTTGGCCATTGCTGTCATAGTAAGAGTCATCTCTAGCAACAGTACTACCACCCACATCAAGAATTGAATATGCTGATTGACCACCGTCTAACTTGGTGCCGTTTAAATCAAGGTAAATATTGGCGTTGGCACTTTCTGGTTCCCACTGTAGTGAGATACCCACAGCTGTACGTTCACGTTCTTCTGTTTTTTGTTCTGCCGTTGTTTGGGTTCTACGCAGGTATTTACCATTTGGTCCGCCAGAATCATCGACTGTGCCATCACCATTGATATCAATATTGTCTAGTAAATCAACTTTATTGAAGTACTCATCACGGCGTAATTCACGGTCTAAGTAAGATAAGTTAGCAGAAGCACCAAACGTACCGGCACTGCCTAAATCCCAATTATTACCCAGTCCCAATGTGAAGTTAGGAGCAATATTTTCTGTTTTATCTGCGTATTCACCATCAAGAGTAATAGCCACTAATGGCTCACTCAGTTCGAGTGGGCGAACCGTTTGCATATTAACTGTACCACCTAACGCACCTTCAATCATGTCAGGTGTTGGAGACTTAATGACTTCAACTGTTTTTAAGAAGCTTGAAGGGAAGTCGGATAAATTAATACCGCCACGACCAGGGCCTGCTGTAGAACGGCCGTTTAGTAAAATAAGGTTTTCTGATACGCCACGAATGGTAACTGATTCACCCACACCAAAATCTGTTGCTATTGAAACACCCGTGATACGTTGTAGCGCTTCTGCAATATTGTTATCAGGTAACTTACCAATATCTTCAGCGACAATCGCATCAACAATTCTATCATCGGTACGTTTTAGTAGATTAGCTGCTTTTAAACTACCAAATATGCCACGAACGGCAATGACTTCAATTTCGTTTGTGTCGCTAGCGTCTGCATTTGTCTGGGCTTCAGGCTCTGCTGCCATTGCCGACATTGATAACATTGCCGTTAATGTTGCGCCAAAAATACTAATATTATTTGCTTTGCTTCTAGCCCCAGTAAACATCGAACTTATTTTATTCAGCTTCATATTTCCCCCCAAGAAATCATTAATTTTTGTATGACCAATTGTTGTTCTTTTAATCGGTTGACACATTTATATAACATGTTACCAATAGTCGCAACCATTATTACCAAATTGTTTAATTTTGTTATACCAAAGTATATATTGGTAGCCGTTTATTTTGTAAGTCAGCTGAATAAGGAGTTGTATAAAGGAGCGGTTATAATCAGAATAGCTTAAATTTAAGTGAGTGAAAGTTAGATAACTCATTGACGGTGAAAGGATACTTCAATATTCTACGGCCTTCATAATTTAATGGATTAAAGACATGATGAAGCCAAAAATTAATTTTCTATTACTGCCGATACTTATTTTAATGATTCTTAGCGGTTGTAGTAGCATTCCTGTGTTACACCCTGAGCCCATTACGTTGTCTAGCGCTCGATTTGGTCATGCCGCAGTCAATGATGGTCAAAACATCTATGTATTGGCAGGGTCTAACAGCACAGGTTTTCTTTCCGACATTGAAATCATTGAGCCTATATCAGGTAAAAAGCAGGTGTTAGCGAATAAACTCATCCCAAGAAGGTATTTTTCTGCGGTTTGGGATGGGCAAGAGTCAATTTATATTATTGGTGGTGTCAGCTTTGAGGCCCAAAAATTTAGATTTGAACACCGCGTAGAAGTGTTTAATACCGTGACCCACCAAGTTAGCTTTGCCAAGCCGTTACCTGCACCAACAAGACGTAATAGTGCCGTTTTGTTAAATGGTAATATTTATGTTGTTGGTGGCTCATACCCTAAAAATGGTCAGTTAGTACCGAGTGGCTTAGTCGCTGTGTTAAATGGTGAGAGACAACGCTGGGTTAGAGCGGCCAATATGCCAACGGCAAAAGAAACCAAAGCAGTTGTTCATGATGGTTATATCTATGTGGTGGGCGGCTATGATAATAAAACCTCATTAACTGCTTTTGAAAAGTATGATCCGCAATTAAAAAAGTGGCAATCATTACCCGCTTTACCTGAAGCTATCAGTGCCCATTCAATGTCAGTGGTTAACCAAAAATTGTTTGTATTTGGCAGTTATGACAATTTGACATTAACTTACGCATACGATTTTGTCAGTGAGCAATGGATGAAGATTGATATTGGTTATCAAGCCAGTAGACATAATGCAGCGACCACACTCGGTGACACCACTTATGTGATTGGCGGCAATACCGACATAAAAGGTCAATATCTGAAAGATATACAAGTCTTTAAATTGTAGTTTTAGCGAATGTAAGCTTATTCAGGCTGTTCACAGCTGAAATCAATCATGCCCCATCATGGCTATATTTTAAAGGTTTAATATATGGGGCATATTTGTACTATTTACATTGGTCGACGATTACAGCTGATAACCCGTCTTTTTAAAGCTTAATAGTCGCTATTTATAAGCACCATCAGAGTAGGTTAGTTCATAGCTATGTGAGTATATTTCAAGGATATTCCCGAACGGATCTTCCATGTATATCATGCGATATGGTTTTTCACCTGGGTAATAAAAACGTGGTTTTGCCATACGTTTTTTACCACCTGCAGCAACAATTTTTTCTGCAAGTCCTTCAACATCAGGATCTTGAACACAAAAGTGGAACACGCCGGTTTTCCAATATTCAAAGTTATCTTGCGGATTTTGCTGATTTTTAAACTCAAAAATTTCAACTCCAACTCTATCACCTGTGGATAGATGAGCAATGCGAAAGTGTTCCCAACCACTCCCAAATACATCAGTACACATTTCACCAATGGCGGAGTTATCTTCTTTAATTTCAGTGGGCGCCATAATGAGGTACCAACCTAATGTCTCGGTATAAAACTTTACCGCGGCTTCAAGATCGGGCACTGAGATCCCGATATGGCTAAACGTACGTGGATATGTCTTCTGTGTTCCTTATCATATGAGAATTGGCATAGTTTATTACTGCCCAAATATAGCCAAACTATAGAAAGTTGCACTGAAGATACGGCTGAAGTGGTTTATTCGAACAACAGAAATCATTTAGATAAGGTGAACTAGGCTAAGGAATGCGTGTATGGAAGGTTATCGTTCTGGTATATCAATAAAAAGCCAGCATATTGCGGGGCAAAATATACTGGCTTTATTGTGTTGTAGTGATTATCTAAATTTTGGTTTGTTTATTGATTTAGTTTTCAACTTGGTACTTTTCAAACCACCACAGTATATGAGTCACTTTCGACATTATAAACTGTGGTTTATTTGTTGATTTAGTATTAGTTTTCAACTTGATACTTTTCAAACCACCACAGTATATGAGTCACTTTCGACATTCTAAACTGTGGTTTATTTGTTGATTGAGTATTAGTTTTCAACTTGATACTTTTCAAACCACCACAGTATATGGGCCACTTTCGACATCAAATTACTGGGCCTTTTATAAATTCCATGGGGCGCATCAGGAATTCGCACCATAGCAGTATCAATATTGCGTAATTTAAGCGCTTGATAAAACTGCTCAGTTTCAGCAATAGGTGTACGTTGATCTGCTTCACCGGTTAATAGCATTGTTGGGGTGGTGACATTACCCACATAGCTGATGGGTGATAATTTCATGTAATGGGCGCTGTCTTCCCACGGCATTTTCTCGAACCAGTTTTTAATCACAAAAGGGTAGATATCAGTTGTTAATACAAAGCTATACCAATTGATTACCGGTTTTGCGACCACAGCCGCTTTAAATCTGTCAGTGTGCCCCACAATCCAGGCAGTGAGCACGCCGCCGCCAGAGCCGCCAGTAACAAATAATGCATCTTCATTAATCGCATCTTGTGCAATAACACCATCAACCACAGACATTAAGTCATCATAATCTTGGCTTGGGTAGTTATTATAAATAGTTTGGGCAAACTCTTTACCGTAACTGTCACTACCACGGGGGTTAGCGTATACCACTACGTAACCACTTGCCGCCATCAGTTGTATTTCAGCTGAAAAGTGCGGCCCATAATTGGTGACGGGTCCACCGTGGATTTCTAAAATTAGCGGGTATGTTTTACCGGCTTTTATACCTGCTTCGTAACCCGGTGGGTAAGCGACCCATGCTTGAATATCGCGCTGGTCAAACGAAGATTTAACATTGAGCTCTTTAATAGTGGCCAAGGTTTTGTAATTAAGGGCGCTATCGCTAAGGCTAGTTAGCTGCTTAGTTTTGCCTTTTTTAGTAATGGCGACATCAGCAGGACGTTGTGGGTCTGAATAGGTAAAGGCAATGGTGCCATCTGCTGCCACATCAAATTGGCTACCGGTATATGGGCGGCCAAATGCTAATCCACCAAGATTTTCAGCTACCAGCTTACGTTTGCCGTTAAGGGGTTGATAAGCAACATAAGTTTCGCCATGGTCATGGTAATTAAAGTAAACCGCTTTGCTGTTATCAGCCCATTTTATACTGTTAATCGAGCGGTCTAAATTAGCGGTTAACGAGCGTTTATTTGATCCATCAATATTCATGATGTACAGCTCAGTATTCGCGTAATTCTTATGGTTTTGATCTGCGCCTAAATAAGCAATGTATTTACCATTTGGCGATACCATTGGGCTGATATCTGGGCCGACTCTATCGGTTAGCTGAGTCACTTGCTTGGTATTGAGATCTAAACGGTACAGATTATTATCAGTCCATTCTAAATCACTTTCTGCGCGTTTATTACTTGAGTAGAACAGTTGCTTACCGTCCTGACTCCAACTTAATTGGCCATTATGATCATAATCACCTGAGGTTAATTGACGCGCTGAACCGCCATCTGCTGACATCACAAATATGTGGCTATTTCCGGGTTTACTAAAGCCTGCACCATCAAAGCGGTAATACATATCATCAATATACACCGCTGGTTTGGCCCATTCAGCGCCTTTTGGCTTGCCCGGTAATGACACTACAGATTTTGGTTTGCTAGCAACAAAACGGGTAAAGGCTAGTTGCTTACCATTTGGTGACCAAGACAAATTAGCTGGCGAATGAGCAAAGTGACTCATTTGTGCAGAGTCTCCAGTTTCTAGCCATTTCATATGGATTTGAGGTGCGCCACTGGCAGTAGAAATATAGGCTAACTTGGTATTATCTGGTGACAGTGTTGGCGAGTAATCGACATGCAGTCCATTCGTCACTGGAGTGAGCGTTTTATTTTTATCGACCTTCCAAATATTACCGAGTTTTTTATCTGTTTGAATGTCCATATAGTTACGAACAAAAAACACTTCATCACCATCGTTGTTGATAGTAAGGCCAGATGCATATTGCAGATTGAAAACATCTTCTAATTGCAAAGTGGAGTCAGTATCTTGCGCAAACACCATCACTGACGCAAAAGGGGCAATTAATAATAGGCCCATGCTTTTATTAAATATATTCACTAAATTTAGTCCTTTTTGAGTTATTTTTAGCGATTTTAGAAAAGTCCTGTGCAGGTTTTTGTTTGCTAACACATGTATTTCATTAAACACCGAGTGAGTAAATTACCATATGTAGCGTAAATGACAAGCCGATGTGAATCGTTGTTTACATTTGTGGTGAATTGAGTATATTAAATGCAAATTAACTCTCTTTTAAATGGTTATAACAATGCTAACAACCACACCAGTCAATAAAAGTTTCTTTAAAGGTCTCTCGCTAGTTGCGATGTCTTTAACCAGTTTATTAACGCACTCTGTACTCGCTGACACCAAAGTAATACATGCAGGTGAGCTATTAGCTATGCCGGGTAAGGCGCCATTATCAAAGCAGACAGTGGTCATTAAAGATGGTGAGATTATCGCTGTAGAACAAGGGTTTATTGCGGCTTCAACCTACGGTAGTGATGCTCAGTTTGTCGATTTATCTGATCGCTTTGTGATGCCAGGTTTGATGGATATGCATGTTCATTTACAAATGGAATTTGGCCCGGATAATATTAGCGATACGGTTAAACTGTCTGATGCAGATATCGCAATGAAAAGTGTTCATTATGCTAAAACCACTCTGATGTCGGGCTTTACTACGGTGCGAGACTTACTCAGTGAACCAGAGCAAATGTATGCCTTACGTGACGGGGTCGAAAAAGGCTGGATTGACGGCCCGCGTATTATCGCCGCTGCGGGTGTTTCAATAACGGGGGGGCATTTAGATGTCGATGGCATGGCGCCGGATTTGTTAGCAATGAAGTCACCAATGACGATTTGTGATGGGCCTTTTGAATGCCGAAAAATAACCCGAGAAGCGATAAAATATGGCGCTGACGCTATTAAGGTCGCCTCTACTGGTGGGGTGTTGTCTGACACAAACACGGGTACTGGTCAGCAAATGACTGATAATGAATTAAAAGAAATTGTTGCTACAGCCCATGGGTTAGGGCGTAAAGTTGCCAGTCACGCACATGCTACGGCAGGTATTAATGCCGCACTTCGAGCTGGAGTCGATAGTGTTGAGCATGGAAGCTATGCCGATAAAGAAACCATCAAGTTATTCAAAAAAACGGGGGCGTATTTAGTTCCTACCTTACTGGCAGGTGCTACAGTTGTCGATATGGCTGAAACCTCAGACTTTATGTCAGCGCCCATCAAAGCCAAAGCGATTCGTGTCGGCGCAGATATGCTTGCCAATTTTGAAAAGTCTTACAAGGCTGGTGTTAAAATTGCCTTTGGCACCGACAGTGGTGTTTCTAAGCACGGTATTAATGCCCAAGAAGCAGTATTAATGCATCAAGCTGGCATGACCACCGCAGATATTTTAAAGTCCGCAACCGTTAATGCTGCTGATTTAATCGATATGAGTGACAAACTCGGCACCATAGAAACAGGCAAGTATGCAGATATTATTGCTTTAGATTCAAGCCCGTTAGACAATATTGCACAGTTACTTGATGTGGGGTTTGTGATGAAAGGTGGCAAGATTTACAAGCAGTAATAACCTCAACGGTAAACATTGCATAAAAGGCGCTACGGCGCCTTTTTTCTTGCTACAAGCTTTTAAATTATAAGGATTAAGTTACATATATGACATTTAGTTCGTAACTGGAAACTTAACAATAGAATCTTTTTTTAATGGTAATTCAAGTCGATTGACTTAGTGACTTAGTGACTTAGTGACTTAGTGATTTTGTGACTTAGCCAACAAATATTACCAAAAATGTTATTAGCCTCTAAACTAAAATAAGCGCTTAACGAGTTGTAATTAGCTTAGCTATATTCATCATTAAATAAAGGCAGGTAATAATGGCAAAAGATAAGCCAAGTTTTATTGAGCTATATGGGCACTTATATAACCCCGGTGATGGCTCAGTTAATCGAGCTGAGGGCTCTAATCATCAGCTTGAAGACCCTGGTAATCAAGTTAGCGGCGCTGTGAATCACACTGCGGTTAACGATAGTGGTCAATACACTAATCATTCTTTAGGGGTGTCTTTTACAAAACCTGCCGGTTGGCATTTTATGTCGTTAAAGCCGTTTACAGCATCGATAACTTCACAAGAACTTTCACAAAGTCGCTTTACCCAAAATCTTATTAATGGTGAAGATCCGATTGTAGTGATGTCGCAAATCAATGCTCAATATAGCCGCACCATGGGGCCTTCTATCAGTGTTTATGCCGAACCTTTTACTTATCAAAAAGGTGAAAGCTTGCATGGGTTAGTGAAAGGGTTTGAAGCCTTATACAAAAAAGGTTTAAAGCAATACAAGATCCTCAGCATCGCTAAAGAATTCAAAATAAATCAGTGTGACTCAATCGAATATACCTCTCAGTTTTTATTTAAAGCGACCTGGGCGGAAAAACTCACTCGGAATCGGTGCCTTATTTCGGTGAATGAACCAATTATATTCACTTTTAATATGATTGATGTACCTAAAGATGAATTAGTAAATCCCGCTAATGATAACCCTTCACATGATGCCCAATATATATTTGATCAATTTAAAGCCAGTATTCGCTACTTTTGATGGTTTATAAAGCGCCTTTTTTACGATTACGTGATTCAGACTGAACTGAGTTTATCATTTTGCCAAAGGCTTTATCTTTAGCCCTTTTTTCCGCTAAGGTGGCACCATTTAACGCTTGTTCACGCATAAGTTTTTGATAACTAGCATAGCGCCGAGCAGTAATTACCCCAGACTCTATGGCTGCACGAACCGCACAACCTGGTTCATTGGCATGACTACAATCAGCAAAACGACACTGCTGGGCTAATTCTGTAATTTCACTGAAGGTTTCATTTACGCCTTGCTCGCAAGCGCCAAGTTGTAACTCGCGCATACCTGGAGTGTTGAGTATTAAACCGCCTTGTGGCAAAGTCTTTAAGGCTCTAGAGGTAGTGGTATGACGGCCTTTGCTGTCATCTTCACGTATATCACTGGTTAATTGTGCTTCAAAACCCATAAGTCCATTTACTATTGTTGATTTATCTACACTCGACGAACCAAACATGGCAATGGTATTTCCCTGTTTACAACATGTATCTGAAGCCGAGAGTTGTCGTTGGTTTAAAACATTATTGGCATGCACCATCATGAAAGGAGCAAGGCTTTGCACTTGTTCCAATTTTTGTTATAAGTCATCCCAAAGATCTGCTTTAGTTTAAATAATTACCGGCTCAACTTGTGCTCCTTTAGTTAACGATTAATAGCCCTCTATGCAGCTTAGATTAAAATTTTTATTCGAAAAATACACAATTGACACTCACTGAAATCAATTATTATTCAACTTTACTGTCTGGGACTTTACGCTGAAATAACGACTGTCTTTCTAACAGTCTATGAAATTGATTATCACCATTAAATAACACCCAGTCACCGACACATAAACGTTTAGCGTCCTCTGAATAGGATTAATGAGATTGAACTGTCCTAATTCAGACAACACGATGACATCGCTTCGATGTGGCTCAATTACTTGCCCAATCGTAAATTCGGTTAACTAATCTAAAGAGAACTGCTGTTGAAACAAGGGGTACCAACCAAGTTGGACTAATGACAATCGTGAATTCCTTTGAATACCTTTAATGCGTCTAATCATATTTATAGTACAAATGATAACAAGCTAATGCCGTGTTTGAATGAATAAAAGCGACAATATTATCTCGCTACATGTCTCAAAAAATAGCTTTTATGTTAATAAAACGAATGAAGTTCTAACGATATTACTATTTTTATAAGCGTATCTCAGTGATTAATATCGTACCAGCAAAACAAACAGAACAAAGGCACCAAAGATTTGTTCCCCTCCAGTATCGGTTTTTAAGTATCTGTTTTTAGGTGGTATTGTGTTTTCGAATATAAGCTTTTAAGGCTGTTTAATCCATATGGATTGGCTATATGTAAAGTCTTATAAATTGAACTTTAGGTCTTGCATATGTAAACATCATATGTTTACATATGGGTTATATTTAACAAGCTTCACAAAGCTGTAAAGACAGTAACGGTTAAGATGTTGTACAGGAAGTGAAGTTCAGAACAACACACTGATCCATAGATAGCTTATCTAAAAGATAAAAGGACCATCTTTAATGAAACCTAACTTTGCCAAAAACGCTTTATTTTTGCTGATAGCCCAAAGTTTAACCGCTTGTCAGAATGATGAGACGGTTAAAGAAGACACAACAGCGACAGTCAACACTGACATGGTCACTGTTGAGCAAGTTATGCCGTACTCAGATCCGAACAATGAAGGTGGCTGGGTATTAAATACTGAAATCAGTGATGAGTTTAACGCAGATGTTATTGATCAAGAAAAATGGTTTGTTCAAGGTGCAAATGATGAATACTACATTTGGAAAGGGCGCGCACCATCGCAATTTGCGCCTCATAACGTTATTTTAGAAGATGGTTTACTCAAACTTCGCAGTCAGTGGGAACCTGACTTTGATTTTGCTGACGAAGCTTACGCAGATGGCAAAATTAAAGCCAAATATGGCACTGCAGAAAGTGGCGAGTTTATGCCTATTACTACTGCTGCTATTGTGAGTAATAAACGTTTTCTTAACGGTTATATGGAAATACGCTCTAAAGCGGTTAACGCATCCATGACTAGCGCCTTTTGGGCTATTGGTTACCAGTCTGAGCTTGATATTTATGAGCAAATTGGTAATCCAAAAATCATTGGTGATATTAAACCTGATCAATCTAAATCAACCGTTCATGATTGGAGCCCACCAGCAAAACGTCCTACACGTGTTTTTCATCATAAAGAAAACTTGCCATATCGCGTAGCTGATGAATTTCATATTTATGCAGCTGAGTGGGGTGAAGATTACTTAAACCTGTATTTAGACGGCAAATTACTGGAACGTTTTACTCAAAAAGAATTAGGCGATCGTTGGGTATTGAATAATCCACTAGAAATTTGGTTAGATTCAGAAATCTTTGCATGGCTTGGCATGCCAAATAAAGAAGAGCTACCAGCAGATTTCGAAGTTGACTATATGCGTGTGTGGCAAAAGCCTAACCCGCAGTTATTAGATAGAGCATTCTTTGGTTTTGAAGGGCCTATTTTATTCCAAGAAAATAAGCGTCCACTTAAGTTGGTACCTGAAAACTCAGCAAATAATGATTACCAAAAGTTCTGGGATATCAGTACTGAGTCAGCTAAATATGCCGAGATAACTAAAGAGCAACGCATTACAGGTTTGCGTAGCTTAAAAGTGTCAGCATTGGCTGCAGATGCTACGCAACCAATTATTATCAGCTCTCCTGAAGCTGCAGTTAAATTAGATGCTGGTAAGTATGTTTTTTCTATGCGCCTATGGGTTGATACCAGTAATTCGCTCAAAGAGTTTGATGTCACAGTCACTAACGATGCGAATACTGATGTTGGTTTTAATTTAAAGCCGATTAATTTAAGTCATATTGATCATGCACATAAAGCGCAATGGATAACCGTCAGTCAAGAAATTTACTTAACCCAAGCAGTTCCAGCGGATGCCAAACTGACAATCGCAATTGACCCTTCTCTTATAGCTAAAGAGTCAGCTTTGTTTTATATCGATGATATTTCGGTGGTTAAACAGTAAAGGGTACGACTTAGAGATATCAACATAGCTAAAAGCTAGTAAGACTGTTGTGCGGGCAATTTGGGGAAGAGTGTCAATGATCCATTTACATTCTTAAGAGCTCGCGCAGTCTTTACTCGTAGAACAATTTACTTATAAACACTTACTCATAATCACTTACTGATAAAGAAGAGCACAATCTAGCATCATTGTTCTAAGAGGTTTTGTAAGTGACTGTTGTAAAACATGATTTTAAGTAATTGTTTTAAATGAGTAGAGAAAGACCAAACAAGAGACAAAATAATGATAAACAATAATCTGAAAACATTGCTGACATTAACCTGTGTTGGAATAAGCACATTAGTAAGTCAAGTTGTGCATGCTAATGAAGCAAACGACACCAATTTAAAATCAGCACAACAAGTTCAGCCTAATGTATTGATCTTGATGTTTGATGACATGCGTTTCGATACTTTTTCTTACCGTGATGGCCCAGTTAATACGCCTAACATTGATGCGTTAGCTCATGAAGGTGTTCGATTTGATAATGCAATGACCAGTACCGGTTTATGTTCTCCATCTCGAGCTGCAATGTTTACTGGACGCTGGGGTCATAAAACAGGCTTAGATGACAACGTCGGCTTATATCATTCACGCGTTGATGAATTAAACCCAGAAGAAGGAGGCGTTATTCGCCGCGCCGTTGATGTGGGTTACAAGGTTGGCTACGTCGGTAAGTGGCATATTGGCGCTCAAGGTCCAGCATTACGAGGAGCTGAGTTTATATATGGTCACGATAAAGACGTAGAGCGTCATGGCCGTCAATGGACACCTTATGAAACACAGGCCAATATTGCGAAATTCAATCGTGGTGAGCGTGATGCTAATGGTGAAAAGCACGAATATTACCGCACTATGCCAGGCACTTTTGAAGACACTAAAGCGGGTAAAGAGGTTCGTGAAGGTCAGAAAATGTTGCGCGCAGCCGCTAAAAAAGACGAGCCTTTCTTTGGTATCGTAAGTTTTGAGCAACCGCATCCGCCTTATCGCGTTCCTGAGCCATACGCGAGTATGTTTGATCCGAAAACTGTTGAACTACCTAAGAATCATGGGATTGAACGTATTCATAAGCCGATGGCTCAAGATGATATTTGGTGGCCTTGGCACGATGTAAGCCACATGACAGATGAAGATTGGCGTAAGTCTCGGACCTTCTATTATGGAGCGATCGCAATGATCGATCATGCTGTCGGTGAACTGATTGCAACGGCTAAAGAAGTCGGCATGTATGATGATTTACGCATCATTATCATTGGCGATCAGGGCAGTATGCTAGGGGAACATAACCTTTATGATAAAGGGCCATATGCTTACGATGAATTAATGAGAATGCCATTAATTATTCGTGACCCAAGTGTTGAACCGAAGATTATCCAACGTCAAGTTTCTATGTTGGACATTGCTCCCACATTAGCAGATTGGATGACGCTTGCTGACGATGGTGATGTGGATGGCCGTTCATTGGTACCACTGATGGAACAAGGTGATGTGGCAGATAAAGGTAAAGATGATATCGCGCTATATGCCTACGAATGGTACAACGGTGGCTGGTTTGGAATAAGAGCTATCCGTACCCCAGAAATGAAATTTGTATGGAACCCAGGTGATAGTCGTGATGAGTTATATGACTTGAACAACGATCCTTACGAAATGACCAATTCAATCAAAGATCCCAAGTACAAAAAACAACTAAAACAGATGGTTAAATATATGCATGACGAACTGGTGCGCTTAGAAGATCCTTCTATCGTTAAGTTTCGTCAACATATGAAAGGCCTTTTGTAGACTTATATTTACCTTGCGAATATTACTCAAGGCGTAATGGTAAAAATAGGTAACAGTAACTTGTCACAACAATCATGAACTAAACAAAAATTGTTGTGATGACATATCGGCGCTGTGATTACAGCATCAGTATTAATGAAAGCTCATGTTAACTAAAGCATATGTTAACTAAAGCTTTTGTTAACAACTGAATGTGTCAATAACACAAGCGCCAACAATCCCTGTTTTAGATTGGAAACCACTTTTGGCTGTATAGCCAAGAGCGGGGTTTTTGCGGCTCCAATGTTGGCAAAGCAGTAAAAATAATGTGAATTAGGAGAAATTATGAACAACGTTTTTAACACCAGCATCGGGAAAACTGCCCAGACATGTTTACTCGGAAGTATGCTAACGCTTTCAATGGCATCAATGACTTATGTCGCGCCAACAGCAGCTGCAAGTATTGGTAATCAAGGCCGTTATTTTACTAACAAAGTGACCGGAGCAACTGAAACCGTCACATTATCGGGTAGTGCAGCAGTGCAAACGCGAGCACTTCAAGCCGCTATCGATCGCGCTACTAATAAGCCAAATGGCGGCGTGGTAAAAGTGATGGGTAATGATTTGAAATTGGCGCAAGTTGATTTAAAAGCCAATGTTCGATTAGAAATTCAGTCAGGTAAAACCATTAAAATGGCTGATAAAGTTTTATTTAACCTCAACCGTAATGGTCAAGGTCCTCGTGCGCCTTTAATGCAAAATGTGGAGATTACCTCAACCGGTAATGCTCGTTTTAAAATTGACGTCAATAAAAATGCCATTTTTTTAAATGCAATTCCGGTACGTGTGGGTTATGTGAAGAACTTTGCGTTATCAAATTTTGATATCAAGGATAACTATTCTATTTTCCCATCACTATTTATGGTTGCTGATAGTGACGCTAGAACAGTGGCTAACAATGCGACTTATGGTCGGATTCCTCAAAAGGGTGTTGTCGAAAATATCTCTGCTACAAAGGTGGCAGCAGGTTACGCATTGATCCAACTATTCAGCGGTAAGCAGATGCGTCTAAAGAACTTAGATGCTGAAGGGGGGTTAACCATTCGTTTAGAGCCTGGTAGTGGCAGACCATCAGATTACTTAAACCAAGCAGGTCCCCGCGTCGGTAATATTGCAGATATCAAAATGATTGATATTGAAAACACTGAAGGTATGGCTGCTTTGTTTCTAAAACCGCATCAAAAGATTTGTTCTGATATCACCGGCACCAATATCCGTGGTGTAAACAGTGCATTTACCATAATGAGCAACTCAAGTGACTCTAGCACCTTTAGCCGTGGTTATTTTGAGCGCACTAAGTTTACTGGCCGCATATCTCTGACTAAAACTAAAAACACGCCGTTAGCTGATATTGGTGCGTCGTCACAATATTTTGTCGAACCAAGTGAAAGCGCGGGCAGAACTAAGATTGCTGATTTCCCGAACGATCCTTCTGGTCGTCGCTGGCACACCAAACCAATTGCACCAGTATTGTTGGCTTCTGCGCTTAACAAAAATAATGTTGGCACAGCTGTAAAAGGGCGTTTTGGTATTGATATTTCAAATGCCAATATTACAAAAACGGGCAATTACGAACGTGCAACGAAAGTCTTTTACCGTGAAGATGCCGTCAAACTAAATGGCAAAGCCGCGACAGTGTGGATTAACAAATAAGTTTAGATTAAGCCTTAGCTTGGTCATTACGTTAATAAAAGTGTTTGAGCAGTGAGTGATTCGCCGCTCAAACACTATAAACATTAATAGTCATATTGTTGAGTGGGTCATGAAAAGGGGAATGCAGTGTTAAATCATCAAACAAATTTAGTGTTTAATATTAGAACTAATAAACAAATCGCAGCAGCCTTGTTATTTTCAGTATGCATGATGTTTATTGGTTTTCTGTTTGGGTTCTTCTTTAATGATTTAACTAATAGCGCTTCATCTAGATATGCAAGTGAATATCAAGAACGTGACCAAAACCAAGGCCAATTACAAAACTCAAACCCAAACCAAGAGAACCCAGCTCAGTTTACTGATGACTCAAACTTGATTAGGGTAACAAATAACAAACCGCAGCCAATGATTATCGATAATCTAGATTCTGTATCCAGTGAGGCAATGACATTTGAGCAATGCCAGCTGATTTCATCATTGTATGATCAACAATGGGATTTATCTTCTAATACTGAATTTTACCAGTTGATGAGTGATATTAATTCACTGCAAGATTCAGCGATTAAACAAATGGCGATAACAGCCATGTTGTCGATAACGTCTGTTGAGGATGAAGGTTTAGAAGAGGGGATATTTGAGTTTTTAATTGAAAATCCAAATGATGTTATTGCGAATCAACTATACCAACAAAATTATTCACATAAGTTATTGCCAGAACAGCGACAACAATTAAGACAGAATTTAGTCAATATAACAGATCCTAATATATTAACTGACAGCATAAAGCTGACTAGCCAAGTCAGTTACATGGCTGAAGAGAAAAAGCAGCAATTCAATCAAGCGTATCAGCAATTTTATTATTCCCCTTATGACAATGTTCGTGCTGCAGCCATTGGAGTGATTGGTGTGGTTTCAAGGGACGATGAAGTGATGTTATTAACGGATGCGCTATCAGATCCCTCAGATGCAGTCATTGATATGGCTTTAGATGTCATAGGAAAAAGACAATTAACCGATCCGCAATTACTCAGTGCATTAGAAGAATTGCATTACCAAAGAACCGATCAATTAAATACTGCGCAGCAGCGTGACATGGTAGAGCACATTCTTTTTGAATCAGGCGCTATTTGAATAAAGTGCTATTTGACTCAGGTGCTATTTGACTCAGGTGCTATTCGAATCAGGGGCTATTCGAATCAGGGGCTATTCGAATCAGGGGCTATTCGAATCAGGGGTATATGCATAAGGCTAATTCGATACATGTTTAGTCGGCAAGTATATGGTTGCAGCCGGTATAAAACTTTGAGCATGTGTATGAGATTTTGCAGGAGTTTTAATGTGAGTGTTTTCACATCTCAGTAGCTAGATTTGCTACATAAAATTGTACAGGAAAACGGCATTTATAATGCCGTTTGTATCGCGTTAAGCAAAATAAATTATCATATTTTATTAAATGAATTAAGTAACTTAGTTCTAGTAGTGATAATTTACTTTAGTGACGGTAAAGGCTTTGAGCGTTTAATGCGTAATAAGTTAATACACGCTAAATTAATACTCGCTCAGTTAATAAAGCATGATTAATGATAATTGCAGTAATTAGAGAAATGGATGTTATGAATAAATTACTTACTACAAGTTCAACATTAAGCCCTTATCAGCACTTGAATTTAAAAAGGGAAGCTAAGGTCAAGGTTAATGTTTTGGGCGTTTTCTCATCATTAGCCATGCTAGTGTCAACCTCGGTCACAGCTGTACCAGCTATCGCTGCAGAAACTTCGCATACCAGTCAGCAACAGCCGAATATACTGCTTATTTTGACTGACGATCTTGGCTATAACGACGTTGGATTTAATGGCTCGACTGATATTACAACACCAAACTTAGACGAGTTAGCTGCAAATGGGACTTCATTCTCACAAGCTTATGTGGCGCATCCATTTTGTGGTCCCAGCCGAGCGGCGTTAATGACAGGGCGATACCCACATAAAATTGGTTCTCAGTTTAATTTACCTACCAAAGGTTCATTTGTTGGCGTTCCAACCAATGAGCAATTTATCAGTAAGCTACTGCAAAATAACGGCTACAACACAGGAGCAATCGGTAAGTGGCACTTAGGTGAAGCGCCTGAGTTCCATCCCAATGCGCGTGGCTTTGATGATTTTTACGGTTTTACTGGCGGTGGGCATAATTACTTTCCTGAACAGTTTAAAGCGCAATATGCTAACCAAGTAAAACTGGGCAATACCAATATCAATCATTACATTTTGCCTTTGGAACATAATGGTAAAGAAGTTGATGAAAACGAATACATCACTGATGCGCTTTCTCGCGAAGCCAGTCGTTTCGTTGAAGATGCAGCGACCGATGACAAACCATTCTTTTTATATTTAGCCTACAACGCACCTCATGTTCCTTTAGAGGCGAAACAATCTGACATGGATATGTTTCCTAACATTACCGATGAAAAACGTAAAACCTACGCAGGAATGGTTTATGCGGTAGATCGCGGTATTGGGCGCGTTGTTGACTCGTTAGAAAAGACTAATCAATTAGATAACACCTTGATTGTCTTTTTAAGTGATAACGGCGGCAAGCTAAGCAAAGGTGCTAGTAATTACCCGTTAAAGGAAGGCAAAGGAAGCGTATATGAAGGCGGATTTAGATCGCCAATGTTGTTTCACTGGCCTAAACAAGTTGCTGCTGGTCAGCGCTTCGAACATCCCGTGTTAGCGTTAGATTTATATCCGACATTTGCAGCGTTAGCTGGCATAACAATTCCGAGTCAAAAAAGGTTAGACGGTAAAGATATTTGGCCTGCATTTAGTGCCGGAGAAGATCCGCATAAAGATGAGCTCTTTTATGTTTTACGTCACCGTAAAGGCTATAGCGATGCATCTGTTCGCCGCAATCAATGGAAAGCGGTAAAGCAGGGTGACAAGCCTTGGCAATTGTTTAATGTTGAAGTGGACTTAAATGAAACCAATGATTTAAGTAAAAAGCATAAAACAATGTTGATTGACATGGTGCGTGAGATGGAAAAGTGGAGTTGGGATAATAAACAACCGCTTTGGTTCCATGAAGCCTATGAAGGCGCTGATTGGCGTTTAAAAGGCATGCCGCGTTTCGATCAAACCTTTTCTACCAGCAAGTAGATTTGACTCTCACTCATCTTAATTGATTGTGTTTATATCATTAGTTATGCACTATTAAAGCTCATCGGTATTAACTCATTAATCTAATTGAGTTAATACCATGACCCTTCATGCAGGAAGCACTCATGTTACAGTTTAGAAAATTATCGACGGCGCTCGCTGTCAGTTTAGCTATTGGCAGTTTGTTAGGTTGTGAAACTACAACTCAAGACTCTGGTTCAGCAGACACAGTGACCAATCAACGCATATTATTCTCAGACCAGCACCAAGATATCAAACTGGAAAGTGTTAATCGCCGTAAATGGGATAATCCGGTGATAGCCGATTTTGACCAGGATGGTTATCCAGACCTTTTGCTGACAGATCATGGATATTCAGTAAAGCTTTATTGGAACAATCAAGGCACATATTCGAAAGGTCATGATTTGATTGTGGGTGACATGCATGGCATTGGTGTTGCAGATTTTAATCAAGACGGAAAAGTTGATATTTTAATTTCTCGTGGAGGCGGTTCAGGCTCCAATGCACGTAATGCCAAGCTGTATTATTTTGATGGCCGAACGATCATTGAAGGTAATGAATTTACCCCGCCATTACAAAACTTACGTGGCAGAACCAGTAAGTTTTTTGATGCAAATAACAATGGTGAATTAGATTTAATATTAATGGGTTTTCCTTCGCGGGCTAAGGGGCCAAAACCTAAAAGTACGACTGAAAACTTTATTTATCAAAATGACGGTAAAGGCAATCTCAGTTATGCGACAGATTTACCGCAAACCTATCAGGATGGGCAAAAAATACTAATTACTGACTTTAACAATGACAAGATTGATGACTTACTTATATACGGTCATGGCCGACTAATCGCTTTAAAGGGAAATGGTGATTTAACTTACACAGAAGTGACTAATGGTGTGTTTGCGCAAGATATAAAACATGTCACTGGTATAGCTGAAATTGATTATGATAATGATGGTGACTTTGACCTCTATCTTACTAGAGCAAGACCATTTGAAGCGGGTGACACCTTCTTTGATAAAGCCAGAAATACTTTTGCCTTTTATACTAAACGTGGCAAGTTCCGCTTTGAGGATTTAATCATTGGTGACACTTTTGAATTAGAAAACTACCAGTCACCTTATCCAAATCAAGATGTGTTTATAGGAGAGGGAGCTTATAAGTACCAATTTGAAGGTGAGCGTCATAGTGGACAAAACATCAAGTTGGTTAGCAGTAATGCATTAGGCTGGCCTGACAAACTACCTAATAAAGGGCTATATGTTGGTTACGTAGGTAATGATACCTGGCGGATCGCAGGAAATACCTTCTCGCCAACGACTGGGGTAGTTAAAGGTGTTGAGCAATATGACGCAACAGAGCAATTGCCTGCGCCTAAAGACATGTTACTTGAGAATCGACATGGAAAATTTGTCAATGTCACGGCTAAGGCTAATCTAGTGATGAATGAGCATACTTCAAGTGTCGCGGTGGCAGACTTTAACAACTCAGGGTATCAAGATGTGTTTGTGGTTAAGCAAGGAGATTTGTCTCAGGCAACAGAACAGCTACTTTGGCTTAATAATGGTGATGGTACATTTACAGTTCAAGCGCACCATGGCATTAAATCACTGGAGCTCGGCGCAGCAGGCTCTGGCAGTGATGTGGTTGATTACAACAGAGATGGTTTTAATGATCTTGTTTACGCAAATGAGCGCGGTCAATGGCATGTTTACAAAAACCAAGCGGTCAATCGCGATACGGGGAATGCGAACTTCACTGTAGTAACAGTTAATAACTCACCAAAGGATAAAGCAACTGCACAAGGGGCTTTGGTAAAACTTAGTGCTTGTGGCAGTAGTCAAATTAGGCGAGTCGGCGCATCTGGTGCGCCTTACACGCAATCTTATAATCAACAAATCCATTTTGGGTTGGGCGAATGTCAGCAAATTGATTCAGTTGAGGTCATTTGGACTAATGGCGAAACGTCGACATTTAAAGACATTAACCCTAATCAGATTAATTTATTATGATGACTTTTGTCACGAAGCTAACACTATCTGTAGTCGTTAATGTGAAATTGTATTCTTTAACTGTTTAAGATAACTTTAGCTATTGATTTAAGGGCTATTTATATCAATTGATTCTAGCATTAAGTAGATTAACTAACTGGCCTCGATATATCTCGAGGCTTTTTTATGGTGGATATTTGGGCTTGCCTACTAAAACTTGTCGTGCAGGATAATAAATAGGTCATAATCATTGGGTGATGTAATCTAGGTATTTTTAATAATGATTAAATTTAGATGATGCAATGAATTGCGTTAGCGCTTCGATAGGGAGATTGAGTCATGTATTTAGAATTAGCGATATTAGCTGTTTTCGCTTTTAGCTACAGTTTAATTGCAGGCCGAGTCGAGCGATCGATGATATCTGGCCCTATGGTGTTTGTTGTCGTGGGTTTCATACTGGGACCGTCAGCTTTTGGCTGGTTGGGCAATGAACTCGGTAATTCAGCTATGCGGGTGTTTGCCGATTTAACCTTGGCTGTGGTGTTATTTTGTGATGCCTCAAACAGTAATTTATCGATATTAAAACAGCATATTAATATTCCGACGCGGATGCTGCTATATGGGCTTCCAGGTGCCATTGGGTTAGGTTTTATTGCTGGTTATCTACTGTTTCCCAATTTATCTCTATTTGAACTCGCTGCGTTGGCAACAATGTTAGCTGCAACCGATGCCGCCTTAGGTAAAGCTGTGGTTTCCAGCCCTGTAGTGCCTGCAAAAATTCGTGAAGGTCTCAATATTGAAAGTGGCTTAAATGATGGGATTTGTGTACCTATTTTATTTGTATTTCTTGCGCTTGCTGGTGGCAGTATTGCAGAAGGGCAAGTATCCCATTTAGCAATGACCTATTTAGCTGAAGAATTAGGCATTGGTTTAGCGGTGGGGTTATCAGCAAGCTTTATCGCATCAAAGTTAATCAGATACAGTTATAAGAAAAATTGGATCACTGAGGCTTGGAGCCAAAACATTGTCTTAAGTCTAGCGCTATGTTGTTTTGCTATTTCTCAACAATTGGAGGGGAGTGGTTATATTGCGGCGTTTTCTGGTGGGTTGTTGTTTGGATACTTGATGAAAGACGTCAAACATAAATTGATATTACCCACAGAAGGTATTGGCGAAATTCTCGCATTACTGACTTGGATGTTATTTGGTGCCATTGTCATTGGCAATGCTATTGAAACGTTTACTTGGACGATGCTTCTGTATGCTCTACTAAGTTTAACTGTTGTTAGAATGATACCTATCTTCATATCTTTGGGGCGAAGAGGTGAGAATGTCCCTTCAAGATTATTTTTAGGCTGGTTTGGACCCCGCGGTTTAGCATCCATTGTGTTT
Source organism: Shewanella sp. 10N.286.48.B5 (assembly GCF_002874355.2). Lineage (NCBI taxonomy): Bacteria > Pseudomonadati > Pseudomonadota > Gammaproteobacteria > Alteromonadales > Shewanellaceae > Shewanella > Shewanella sp. 10N.286.48.B5. The sequence goes on along the minus strand of NZ_MCVG02000001.1, from coordinate 1,739,657 downwards.
GTTATCATCATGCTTGATCGTGATTTGCCGGGGGGTGACTTTATTGCGATGACAGTTATTTGTACTGTTTTTATCAGTCTTATTGCCCATGGCGCGTCAGCAAATATATTAGCTAAATGGATCAGCACGCGGGTCAAATAAATGCATAGAAAGGGAAGTACTTAGCTTCCCTTTAAGCATTTCTATATCAGGCATAATAATGCCACACTTCTGCTTAATTAAATTCGCACATCATATTGAAGATTAAACATCATTTAAACTCACTGTTGTATTGCATTCCATTTCGCTAATCTACAAGTGAATTTGTTATTTAATAAAATGGAGTTTATATGACGAACAGGATTATAAAAGCGATTAAAGCTAATAAATCGATATTGTTATTTATTATCTTAATGAGTGTTTTTAGAAGTGCCGTTGCAGATTGGTATACTGTGCCGTCAGGTTCAATGAAACCGACAATCATCGAAGGTGATAGGTTATATGCTGATAAAATGGCTTATGATTTACGAGTACCTTTTACGCACATTTCGCTTTATAAGATTGCAGATCCTCAGCGCGGCGATATTATTATTTTCGAATCTACAGCTGCTGATAATAGACTGGTTAAACGTGTCATTGGCGTACCAGGGGATGTCATTGCATTGACGGATAATGTGCTCAGCATTAATGGAAATACATTAGCCTATCAACCAATAAGTGCAACGGATTCATCCGAGGACAAAATTGAGCAATTATTTTCTGAAACTAGCACGGTTAACCATTTCGTTCGCACCAGTAACAGTGGCTCTAGGCTTTCAAATTTTTCTCAGGTTACCGTACCAGAAGGTCATTACCTAGCACTAGGCGATAACCGTGATCATAGTTCTGATTCTCGAGTGATTGGTTTTGTACCTAGAGATGAAATCATAGCCAAAACATCCAGTGTAGTAATGTCATTTGACTATGATAATTACTACATTCCACGTTCAGAGCGCTTTTTACATAGCTTAATTGAGGGCTAGTGCTTCATAAGCCAGATCATAAGCTTTGCCCAAGTCGACTGTTTTAGGTTTGGCTGACTTATGATCTGCTTCACGCTTATCGGTAGCTCTTAACGTTGCTGGATGCACAAAATCTATTTCACAATTTAATGTAGCTAATATGGCGCCTTCTAATAAAAAAGTTCCCGCACCACCAGCTCCTTGACCTGTGGTAGAGCGTCGATTAATCACCGCTTTATTGATGTTGTTGGCGTTACAATAGTCCATAATTTGTTGTACTAGTTCTTTCACATCTTTTTGCTCAGGGTGCTTATTCAAAGCGAGCTTATTGAATTTAGCATTAACCATTTCATGACAGGTTCTGCTGCCCGTTAAAGTTACTATTCGCATTTCATTAGCTTTAAGCATGATGCCCATCACATTCATTAGATGATTCTCTTTTGTTTTTTATTAATAATTCAATGCCTTATGTAAACTAATGACATTATTACTATACTGGGATAGTTTAATTTATCATGACACTGTTTATTTATACAGTGTTATGTGTAACCTGATTTGTAGATGTGACATGATTTGTAGATGTGAAATGGGAAGTGTAAATCGCTTATATTTTACAGTGATAAAAAAGGCCATGTCGTCATGGCCTTTGTGTGATTGATTATTGTCTTAAAAAGATCCCTTTACAGACTCAATGTTTAATAACGACTTTGCAGATGAACCCCTCGCTTGCAGATAAGCCTCTAGCTAACCAATAAATAATTGTAGAATTATCACTGTTATTAATAGCGGACAAATATACTTAACGTAGACAGGCCATAAGCGCCAAAAAAAGCTATCTGGGTTAACAGAATCCTGCTGCGCAATATCTTCCATTAACTTATTTCTATGCCAAACCCAACCCATGAATATCGCAATACCTAAAGCAATTAAAGGCTGTGCTCGCTCTGTTGTTAAGGTAATGATAAGTCCGAATAATGCACTAAAGTTAAACACAATGATGCTGGCCAAGATGGCGATAAAGACGCCGACAACTAACGTCGCTTTGTTGCGGTTTAATGATGTCTTTTCGACGATATAGCTGGTGGGCACTTCAACAATCGACATAGCAGAAGTTAATCCGGCAATGGTCATTAACGTAAAAAACACGATAGCGATAATATATTGACTGATGCCACCAATAGAGTCGAATAATGCAGGTAGAACACTAAACACAAGCGTATCTGAGTTGAGTAAGCTGCCATCGTCTGCAAATATTTGAACGCCATTATGTTGCGCCACGTACATTGCTGGAATAATCATTAGCGCAGCAAGAAAAGCTACCATAGTGTCAGTTAACGTGACGTAAGCAGTTAATTGGCCGATGTTCTCTTGTTTATTTAGATAGGCGCCATAAACCATCATCGCTCCTGTTCCCACAGTTAATGAGAAGAAGGTTTGTCCTAAGGCACCAATTAATACATCAGCATTAAATATCATTGAAAAGTCAGGAACTAATAATACCTTTAAACCTTGCATTGCCCCTGGTTGAGTTAAGATATAAACCGCCCCTAACACCAGCATTATCAGCAACAATGGCATTAAACGCTTAGACCAACGCTCGATACCTTTTTGGATCCCTTGTCGGATCACTAGAACAACTAACGCGATAAACACTAAAGAAAAGACTAAGTTCCTTGAAACTGAAAACTTGGTAAACCAGTTTGCAATATCAGGTTGGTCTGCCATTTGTGCAATGGGTGCTAGCGCAAAACTGACAAACCAGCCTGAAAGAATACTGTAAAAGGTACAAATCAGTGTTGCTGTGATAATCGAAATCATACCGATCGTTTTACCGATCTGCTTTGATATTGCAGAATTGCCCAGTTTTGCCATGGCATCTGCAGGGTTAGTTTGACCATGACGACCCACCATTAACTCAGCCATCAGCATTGGGTATCCCAGTAGGATAATGAGCAACACATATACGAGTAAAAACGCGCCACCGCCGTGGGTTGCTGCTTGTGTTGGGAATCCCCAAATATTACCCACACCTACAGCAGAACCTGCTGCGGCCATAATAAAACCGATTCTTGAACTAAAATGTCCGTTTGCTTGTGCACTCATGATGACTCTCTGATGAGGATGAAAATATAAAGAGCGCGCATGATAGTGTTTTATTGACGTGGTGCAATGGTTTTATATTGCTAAATTAATACCTGTGGCGATATTTAATTGCTGTATATGGAGGGTGTGTAGAAAATTAATGTGATATTTTCGCATTGATTGAAATATGTTTTCGCCATAGCAACCAAGAAGGTTTGTTGGCGCAATTTTATTTATTTTTACTGATTGGTACAAAGTTGATATAGCGCACATTAACTGATGGGAATGGCTGTGCTACTTTTCACTTTTTTAAGTACAAAGCTTGAATGGATCCCTGCTATATGTGGGTTTGTCGTGAGTTTATCCAGTAAGAATACTTTGTAATGCTGCATATCTTTGACTAACACTTTAAGGTGATAGTCAGCTTCACTGCCGGTGATTAAACTGCATTCTTGAACTTCTTCATAATTAATAATATCGGCTTCAAATGCTTCTAATATGTCACTGGCGTGTTTTTCTAAGCGGATTTGAATGTACACAGTTAAGGCTAGGTTGAATTGTTCTGCATTTAATAGTGTTGCGTAACCTGCAATAAAACCAGCATCCTCTAAAGCTTTAACTCTACGAGAACACGGAGAAGGTGATAACCCCACATTGATTGCTAATTCTTGATTGGATAATCGCCCATGGCGTTGTAGCGCTGAGAGAATCGCGAAATCAATTTTGTCTAAGGTGAGTTGTGTCATGGTGATCCTAGTAAGGTTCTCGATAATTGGCAATCCGACAATTACAGATAATTTAGCAAGCAAGAAAAAAATTTACATAGAATTATAATCCTCATGATGTGTGAAGTAACGACTTCTTATGCTGTAGACATAAAAAACACCCGAAGGTGTTTTTGATACTTCCATCATGTTTAGCAATCACTGTGTTAAAAATCGCAAATTCAACGTAGGGCGAATGAGACAGGAAAGGGGATATCTCATTCGCCCGTTATTGAACTGGTTAGCAACATACTTGTTAGTAACGTACTTGTTAGCTACGTGCTGTATTGCTTTAAGCCTTACTATCACTGTTGGGGCAATGACAGTAAGGCAACATGGATTAAACGAGCTTAGAAAGCATATTGCACGCTGCCGCCAAAGAAACGGTTCCAATCACGAGGGTAGAAGGCTTGTCCATAACCTTCTTGGTTGGTGTTTTGACGTGTGGTATATGGCTTGTCGAATAAGTTCTTCACATATAGGCTGAAACGTAAATTGTCTTGGCCAAAGTTAAAGTATAAATCCCAAATACTTGAAGAAGGGTTAGCATTTTGATCAAGCGCTAGCTCATTAATAGTTTGTGTATGCGCACCGTTATAACGCCAAGCTGCTTGTACGTTACCATTCCAGCCAGTGTTACCGAATTCAGTAGAGTATTTCAGTGTACTAAATACTTGCTGCTCAGCATTATTCGGGAAAGAAAGGCCTGTTTGATCAAATGTTTGACGACCGGTTACAGGATCAGTGTTACAACGATCTGCTAATTCGCCACCATCACCTGCAGGACAGTTAATTGGTGTATCTGAGAAATCTTCGTAACGCGCATCAAAAATGGCGTAACTTGCGGTCCAACGTAAATCTTCTGTGATATCAACTATCGCATCAGCTTCGAAACCCGTTGAGCGTGCTTCTTTTGCATTCACGTAGCCTGCGAAAACGATATTCTCTTCTTCATCAATCACACGTGTTGCGCGTACTTGATAATCTTCAACTGTCATATCAAAGTAAGTGATGTTGAATAGTACGTCATTATCAAAAAAGCCAGTACGTAAACCAACTTCAAAGTTACTTGATTGCTCAGGTTTTGTTGGGAATTGATCAGCATCTAATGGGTTAGTATTTGTAGTAACAAAATACGAAGAACCTTTATAACCCGTTGAGTAATTGACGTAAGCACGAATTGAATTGGTAAAGTCGTAACCGACAACAGCCTTGTAAATAAATGCATCATCAGAATCTGAGAACTTGGTTTTTTCAGTTTGACGCTTAATCAATGAAGGATCTGTTTGAGACATTGCTAACACATCAGCGTATGTATCCATACCAATCCCATCTGATGGTGCAAACAAATCAGTACGCTCGAACGTTGCTTCACCTTCTTCATGCAGAGCACGGAATCCGAAAGTGGCATCTAGTTGATCTGTAATTTGGTATTCAAATTGACCGAAGATGGCAAAGTTTTCGAAGTTAGTGGTGAAGTTACCACCAGAGAGCAAACGGCCTGGATTTAGGCCGGCCATCATACTTTCGTCAAACTGTTGGCCTTCGTACATGCTTAAGAAGTTTCTTGTAGACTGGCGATCGTAACAACCAGATAACTCACCGCCATTGATAAAGCCGAAGTTACCAGCGATACAACCATCTCGGTTTTCTGAACGTTGACCTTCAGTGTTGTGATAAAACAGACCTACAATCCAATCAAACTTTTCATTATCGAATGAGCTTAAACGAATTTCTTGTTGGTTCACGATAACAGATTCATTACCGCCAAATGCTGAACGCTCTAGTGGGAAGTTTAAAGTGAAAAAACCTGAACTGTTATATAGGTCGAAGTCTCGGTAACTACCATTATATGAAAGGGTTAAGTCATCATTAAGGTAATAATCAGCAGCAATAGAGAAACCTAAGTTTTCAGTTGAACCATAGTTTGCTTCGGGGTTACGAGCAGTAACAGGTTTACCTGTATCATCAAAAGATTTTGAAGAATTGATACGGTTATAAGTTGTGCCTTCAATGATGCCATCATCTTTAATGTTGATGATAGGTTTAGGGCCGTAATCTGGATTAACCGGACCAATCTGTGTCATTGAACAACAGTTACTGTCAGTTTCTGCATATTCAGCACGGAACAAGATATTAAATTGCTCGCCATCATCATAAAGAAGTTGACCACGTAAACCTGATTGATCTTTTTCACCTATTTTATAATCTTCATGACCTGGCATTGTATTGTCAATCCAACCGTCAACTTCGCTCCACTGTGCGTTCATTCGAAACGCCCAATTGTCAGAGAATGGCACATTCACTACGCCACTAACATTTATACCATTGTCTTGGGTGAGTTCGGTTCTAACTTTACCGCTAACGCCATTTAAATTAGGCTTTTTGGTCACATAATGCAGCATACCGGTTGAGGTGTTTTGACCAAATAAGGTGCCTTGAGGACCACGTAACGCTTCAACACGTTCAACATCGGCAACCGCAAGGTTTAGCATAGATTGACGGGGTAATACTTCACCATCAATAACCACAAGGTTTGAAGATTGCAAACCGATAGAGTTAGTAAAAGTACCAATACCACGGGTTTTTAATGTTGTTGTTCTAATTTCAGTACTGTCATCGATACCAAAGCCCGGTAGGTATTTAACGAGGTCGAAACCGTCTTGGACACCCATTTTTTCGACTAAATCACCATCCAAAACTTCAATAGAGACGGGAACATCTTTTAGTGCCTGCTCACGTTTTTGCGCGCTTACCATGATGACTTCAATGTCTTTAGTTGAAACCGCTTCTTCATTAGGCGCATCTACAACTTCCGCAGCATATAGGTTGCTTGAGAAGGCTGCAAAAGAACAACCAGCCAGCAATATTGCTTTATGCAATTTACTATATTTAGGCATTTTCTTACTCCGTGTATTTATTATTTATGTCTTATTGCGGGAAATAAATTCCCCCCCCATACAAATCAGAACTTGGTAAACCACGACTTAATGTTTACAGCGTATTTAAATAAGCTTGTTAGTATATGTATAAAAAACAGGCAATACAGTTCATATGAAGTATTTAAACATATGATGTTTAAATGTGCAACATGTTAAATATTTGTTGTTATTACGGTGCTATAGCATTGATTTATTATCATTTATCAGAGAAATTGTCGGGTTTTGTGGTGGTTTTGTAAATGAAATTTGTTAAAAAAACTTCTTCAATCGAATAGGAATTCGTTAAAATTTTGGCGATTTTTGTATGAAATGTTTGCTGTATCAACAAAGGTAATAGGCTTTTAGATAATATTTTTGTTTGATATATATTCCGAGAAAATAAATTTAAGTTTCTATAATTACAGGGTAAAAAGTATTGATCGCACCAAATGTATGCTCTTTAGTCTCCATTTGTTGTGCCATAAATGATTGGTTGGTACAACATACTGTTTACAAGTGCAAACATCATATGTTTAAATATTTGTAACGTTTTACTGTTTGTTAATTGTTAAGTTAATGTGAGGCAAACTTGGTCTAATACTTTAGACGAGGTTTAGCTGCTTACCTGGCGTGATTTGTCACTGATTTTGATAGTTGAAGTTTGGCACCGTTTGTAGAAGTGCCAAACATGGCTAGTCATTATGAGCCAACGCTTCATTAGACAGCTTTGCGCGAACAAACAATATTAACGATGACAGTCGTTGTGAATACATGGAGCAGTTTCTAAATGAAAGTAAGAATAATCAAAAGCGTAGTGATATTGTCTAGCCTGTTAACCCTTAACGTCTATGCGCAAGGTGAGACGAGACAACAAACACAGAAACAGTCTGAAGCGAAGCTCACTACTGCGACTGACAAACCAAATATCATTCTCATTTTTGCCGATGATGCCGGCTATGGCGACTTTGGCTTTCAAGGCAGTCAAATCATGCAAACCCCGCATTTAGACAATATTGCAGAGCAAGGGGTTATTTTTAGTCAAGGCTATGTGAGTGATGCAACCTGTGGTCCATCGAGAGCTGGATTAATGACAGGTAAATATCAGCAAAGATTTGGCTACGAAGAAATCAACGTACCGGGTTTTATGAGTGATAACTCAGCGTTATTAGGGCCTGAAATGGGCTTGCCAGTTGATCAAACAACCATGGCAGACTACTTAAAAGAACAAGGTTATAAAACTGCCGTATTGGGTAAGTGGCATTTAGGCAGCGCCGAACGGTTCCATCCATTAAACCGCGGTTTTGACGAGTTTTTAGGTTTTAGAGGTGGCGATCGCAGTTACTTTAAATACCCAAAACAAATTGAAAATGACCCTAACAGCACTATGTATGACAAACAACTAGAACGCGGAATAGGCCATTTTGAAGAAAGAGAAGGCTACTTAACGGACATTCTTGGCCAAGCCGCTGCAGACTTTATTGAGCAAAATAAACACGATCCATTTTTCATCTATCTTGCCTTTAATGCTGTGCACACTCCGATGGAGTCAAAGCCTGATGATCTACTTAAATTCCCAAAATTATCGGGAAAACAACAAGAGTTAGCCGCCATGACCTTAGCCATGGATAGAGCAACCGGCATAGTGATGAACAAACTTGAAGCACTCGATTTAGCTGATAATACTATCGTGGTATTTACCAATGATAATGGTGGTCCAACCGATAAAAACGCATCGAACAATGCACCATTAGCAGGCACGAAATCTAATCATTTAGAAGGTGGGGTCCGTGTGCCATTTATCATGAGCTGGCCAGCAAAAATTAAATCTAATCAACGTTATGACTATCCAGTTAGTACCTTAGATTTATTACCTACTTTTGTTGCAGCCGCAGGTGGTGCTGATAAAGTAACAGATACTGACGGCGTTGATTTGCTGCCTTATATAAACGGCGACAATGTAAGTCGACCGCATCAACAGATGTTCTGGAAAAAAGAAACGCGCGCTGTGATTCGCGATCAAGATTGGAAGCTTATTCGTTTTCCTGATAGACCTGCAGAGTTATATAACTTAGCTGATGATATTGGCGAGCAACACAATCTTGCAGCAGCAGAGCCTGAGCGCGTTAAAAAGATGTTCAAAGATTTGTTTACTTGGGAGCTCACTTTAGAGCGTCCGCGCTGGTTATTAAAGCGTAAGTTTGAAAAATACGATATGGACAGAATGGATAAATATCGTTTGCCAGCGACGCAGTAAGTTAAGTTACTTTAACTAAGTTCTTTTACTTTAGCCAAGAGCCTGTTAACTAGCGTAAAAAGTTAAATTATTGGCAAGTAGATTAACTGGCTTCGGTGTAGTCATCGCCAAGAACAGAATAACCGCAAAAATAATGATAATAATTAGATGGTGCATTTAAATGAAAATTGAATCTGTAGAAGCGCTGCTAGGCTGTGTTGGTAGTCGTAATCAGTTACTTGTAAAAGTAGTTACAGAATGCGGAATTATCGGCTGGGGAGAGTCTGGTTTATCTAACCGTGAATATGCAGTGATGGGCGCTGTTAAACACTTTTCCCAGTTTTTAAAAGGCAAAGATGCAAGACAAATAGGTCGTATTTGGCAAGAGCTTTATCGAAGTCACTACTTTGAAGGTGGCAGGGTAATAACAGCTGCCATATCAGCAATTGATATTGCGCTTTACGATATTTTGGGTAAAAAGCTAAATGTACCAGTTTATCAATTGTTAGGGGGTAAACAGCGAGACAATATTCCTTGTTTTGCTTGTTGCTATACTGAGGCAGATCCTGACCGTTTAGATGAACTCGTTAACGAAGCTAAAGCGCTAATAGAACTAGGCTGGACCACAATTCGAGTGATCCCAAGTCGCTTTGACGATCCTAAATTATTTGAACCACAAGAGTCTATTACTCGCACAGCACGTTGTTTAAATGAGCTACGCAAAATTCTTGGACCAGATATTACCTTGGGGATTGATTATCACCATAGACTAAGTGTGGCGGAAACGGCTTCATTTTGTCAGCGATTAGCACCAGATACGCTGGACTTTATCGAAGAACCTATTCGCAATGAATCACCTGATGCTTATAAAACACTGCGCACCATGACAAATATTCCGTTTGCTATTGGTGAAGAGTTTAGTTCGAAATGGGCGGCCAAACCTTATATTGAACAAGGGTTAACTCAATATCTACGTGTCGATGTTTGTAATATTGGTGGCCTAACTGAAGCGATGAAAGTCGCAGGGTGGGCTGAAGCGCATTATATAGATGTGATGCCTCACAACCCATTAGGGCCGGTCTGTACAGCTGCAACAAATCACTTTGCCGCAGCTTTAGCTAATTTTAGTTTAATGGAAACCCATCAAGGACCATTCAGTCCATTCGGAGCCCATGACACTAATTTATTCCCATTACAGCACGAACTTGAAGGTAACGTTTTTATGTTGCCAGATGTTCCAGGTTTGGGTGTAGAAGTAAATGAAGCGGCATTTAGACAAGCAACCCCCATAGAGACAGAAGCCCCACATTTAAGTAAACGTGATGGTTCACATACTAATTGGTAATCAGAACTATTCTGAAAGTGGCGCAAAATACCACAGGCGAATCAAAGGAATAACATGAGCAGTCAGGTTTTTGATAGTAGAGTTAATTATGTTGGCGAGAGCCCACTGTGGCACCCTTTAACTGACACTTTATATTGGGTCGACTTCCCTAATAAGCAGTTGATGAGTAGAAAAGGTGAACAGACTAGCCAGCATACGTTTGATCAAATGGTGACGGCAATAGGTTGGGTCGATCAAAACCACTTAGTCATAGCCACTGAAACGGGCTTGTATAGATTCAATCTCGATACGAAACAAACGCAGTTAATAGTGCATGTTGAGCATCAAGTTAGCTCGAATCGCAGTAATGACGGCAGAGCCGATCCTTGGGGCGGTTTTTGGATTGGCACTATGGATAATGACGCAACGCCAAACAAAGGCTGTTTTTATCGCTATTACCAAGGTCAACTTAAGACCATAATTACCGATTTAACCATTCCCAATGGCATGTGCTTTGATAAATCACGTCAGCGCGCATATTACGCCGATTCTGCCGCGCAAAAAATGTATTGGATTAGCTTAGATGCCTTTACAGGTTGGCCTGTTGATGAATTTTCTGATTCAGAGCTTAGACATCGAGATGCAAGGCTATTCTTTGACTTTTCAGACTCAGCAGTGTCGCCAGATGGTGCGATTGTAGATGCAGAGGGTAATGTTTGGGTGTCATTATGGGATGGTGGTTGTGTAGTTTGCCTTTCGCCAGAAGGTAAAGAGCTCGAAAGGGTAGATACCGGTACATCAAGACCAACTTGTCCGGCATTTGGCGGAGAACTCGCGGATAAATTATTTACTACCTCAGCACAATGTGGACTCGAGGAAGCGCCAGTTACCGCAAATATCCATGGCACGACAATCCTGTTAGATACTAAAGTCAAAGGGCTATTTGAGCCTGCTGTGAACCTAACGGAATAAGACTGTCAGTTAATAAAGGGGTAAATTACTGACAGTGTTATCTTCACACTCGTGTGGGTCACTCTACTTCTTCAAATTAGCGATTTGAGCTAAGTATGCGACTCAACGTAATCAAGCAGCTAGCTATAGCTTGGTTTCGCTTCGCTACACATTTTGGACTAGCATTATCAGCCCTGTGTTGAAGCTTTTGCACTTTACACTTTACACTTTACACAAGGAGAGCGTTATCGAATACGCAGAAGAGTTCTCAAAACCTGAAAAGTTTAAGAGGATATTTTTATTTCTTCTATTGGCTGTGCTGATACTCATAATTAATGAAAAGTGGTACCTCCCTTTTATTAATGAGTATGTTGATACTGTACATTGCCGAACTCTGTTCGGTTACTCTGGGATCACAGTCATGTGGCATGCTTTATTTGTAGGTTTACCGCTATTCAGTGCCGTCATAATCGGTTTGGTTACTGTACCTCTTGGATATAAAGGCATTATTCATAAACAGTTTCCGCCTAAAGGGGTAAAAGTATATAAACCCACTCCAATTCTGCGAGGCTGGAAAGCAAGTGCTAAGTCAATATTTCACCTTTTAATACCTAGCTTATTTATATTATTTTCTGTTTGGGGTTATTTCCAAGTAGAGCAAATGCCACACGAAATACCAGATGATTTTGATTTAAGTGTTTGTGAAACGAATAAGTAATTTTGAATGAAGTCATACAGATATAGGCTAGGCGTAACGTTATGCAGAGTTAACACTTTTATCTGACTACAAACTTGTTGTTTCAGCACAAAAATCGTCTCCAGCCTGTTCATAACAATCAATTGAAAGACACGGCTAAACAGTATTGCGCTTATGCTTATACACTTGATAGATATTTGCAGAGTAATTTATCCTTCCTAACTTCGTTTTTCTTTACTGATTTCTTCACCGCTATTTATACGTTTAAAATGTGTATTTTGTAAAAAATAAATGTAGTAACAACCTGAAAAGTAAAGTAAGTTACAATCAATTATCGTTGTACTCTGCCATCACCATTAGTCAGATTATTTGATAGTCGATTCAACTATTTTGAATTCCTTATTGCTCTCAGTTGTATCCACTCCACTTAATATCCCAATGTTAATATAATTAACAAACGTATTGCCTATTGAAACATCATATGTTTAAATCTTGTTAATGGAATGATTCATTCTTTATTTTGTATTTGAAAATATCAGCTTTTAATTTGCGTTATTGCATATATAAAGATGTTTTCTGACAGGGTAATTAAGAAACAAGATGTGGGGATATCACTTTGCTAGAAACAACAATGTCAGAAACGGCGTCTACTGGTAATAAGCGGGCCGATAACAAACTGACTGATAAAAATAAGCACTTTCAAGCGATTAAATTTTCGATGATTGCCGCATTTGGTGGCTTTGTATTTGGTTTAGATGCTGCGAATATTTCTGGAGCACTGAGGTTTGTTAGCTCTCAATTTGAGTTAACCAGTTTACAAACAGGTAACGTCGTAGGTTGTGCCATTGTTGGTGTTATTCTAGCTTTGTTCTTCACTGGTAGCTTATGTCAGCGTTTTGGTCGTAAAAAGGTGTTGCTTGGCATTGCACTCACGTACTCGTTATCTACTGTTATTTCTTCATTCGCCAACAGTTATGAAATGCTAGTAGTAGGGCGGTTTATTGGTGGTGTGGCATTTGCTTCAATCACTGTTTCGGCCATGTATATTGGTGAAATAGCCCCTGCAAAACAGCGCGGTCAATTTGTCTCTGTTAATCAGCTGCTTATTACTTTAGGCAGTTTGATTGCATTTGTTATTAACTATTTTCTTGTTAGCTCTATGGGCAGCATTGAATCATTAACGGATGAGAATATTTGGCGTTTAATGCTCGGCTTCGAGATTGTGCCAAATATTATTTGGTTTTCGTTATTGCTTACCATCCCGGAATCACCACGTTGGTTACTGAGCAAGCAGCGAGATGATGAGGCTAAAGCTGTATTTGAGCAAATCACTGCACAAGGTGAAGTCAGTGAGTTAATGACTGATATTAAGCAAACCATTAAACAAGACAGTACAAATACAGTCGTACAGCAGCTTAAATTACTGTTTAGCAAACCAATGCGGTTTTTAGTTATTATTGCTGTTGTGTATGCCGTTGTTCAAGGCGCGACAGGGATGAATGCGGTGCTGTTTTATGCGCCAACTGTATTTGAGCAAATTGGTATGAGTGTAGAAGATACTTTTTTACAAACTATTGTATTAGGTGGAGTTTCAGTACTGTTTACTTTAGTCGCAATTTTTACCGTAGAAAAATTAGGTAGGAAAGTACTTACGGTATCAGGCCTTTTATTGATTGTGTTAGCGCATGGATCAATTTGGTACGGTTTTGATAACGCGAGTTATCAAATTAGCCAGCCTGTTATTCAAAAAGTGGCACTGCAACAGGTCGATGCTGACAAATTATTACCATTTTTGGGTAAAACCTATGACACAGATGTAGCATTAAAAGCAGATTTGGCCAGTGTGTATACTAAAAAAGAATTGCCTTTGATCAGTGGTGTGGTGATTAACGAATCAATAACCATCAACCCAGCATTTGTTTTATTTGGCTTATTCGCATTTTTAGCGGCATTTAATATGTCAATTGGCCCAATTATGTGGGTCATATTCTCTGAAATATTTTCTAGCCGAGTGAGAAGTGTGGCGCTGCCTTTTGCTGCACTAGTGCAAAGTATTTCAAGTTGGAGTATTCAACAGTTTTTCCCGTGGCAATTAGAAAACATGGGCGCTGCGAATACCTTTTTATACTATGGCGGCGTTGCGTTTATCGGTTGTATTGTCATGGCGTTGATTTTGCCTGAAACAAAAGGCAAGACCATTGAAGCGATTGAGCGTGAATTGGTACACGAGCGTTAACACTAACTTTAACAGGGTGTTTACTGTCTCGTTAACTGGTTTGCTTACAGTTCTTAATCATAGTGTGAAAACCTAACTAATTAAAAAAAAAGAGAATAATATGTCTGATCGTTTAATGGGTGAAGTAGCCATTATTACCGGTGGAGCTGACGGCATTGGCTGCACTATTGCTGAAGAATTTTGTCAGCAGGGGGCTAAAGTTTGCGTAGCAGATATGAACCAAACATTAGGTCAACAAGTGGTCGATAAACTGGTTGCTCAAGGTCATCAGGCTATTTTCGCATTTGTAGATATTGCAGATGAAGATTTGGTCAATGCAATGGTAGCAAAAACAGTTAAGGAATTAGGTGAGCCTACAGTGTTAATTAATAATGCCGCCTTAATTAGTCCTGGTAACCAAATTGATGATGTGTCGGTCGATGCTTGGAAGAAAAGTTTTTCAGTTAATGTCGATGGAATGTGGTATTGCAGCAAAGCTGTGTATCCATACATGAAACAAAATGGCCGCGGCAGTATTGTTAATATTGGTTCAGTGCACTCGTTTAAAATTGTACCCGGTTATTTCCCGTATGCGGTTACCAAGCATGCAGTCATAGGCCTGACACGTAATTTAGCTGTCGAATTTGCTGACAGTAACATTCGCGTGAATGCACTTTGCCCTGGGATGATTGAAACGCCAATGGCATTTAACTCTTGGGACGCAACTGACGATCCGCAGAGCTCTCGTCAAGCTATGGCTGAGGTGCATCCTTTAAAGCGTAACGGCACTACCAGTGAAATAGCAAAACCGGCTTTATTTCTAGCCAGTCAAGATTCAAGTTTTATGACAGGTCAAAGCCTTGTCGTCGATGGTGGTCGCTCAGTTATTTATCATGATTAAAAGCGCATTGTTTTGGGCGATTGTCGATGAGCGCTTTTTGATAGGCACATGCTGTACAGTGTTTAGCGTTAATCTGCAGTGTTAAAGTTAATTTATTCTAAAATTGATGGCTTTGAAGCAATCACAATAGCTAATAACCAAGTGTCTATGACTGTCATGCCTCAACTTGGGGGCAAAATCATTTCCCTTAAGTCCGTTACCATGCAGCATGAATGGCTACAACAAACGCCATACGGCCAGCTTAGCAAAGCTCAATATGGTGATTCGTTTGTTGATGGTAATGACATAGGTGGCTGGGATGAGTGTTTCCCAAGTATTAGCCAGGAAATCTATTCCCACCCTAACTACAGTCACGTCAAAATTCCCGATCATGGTGAGTTATGGTGTATGCCATGGCAAGTTAGCAAAGTCGCTGAAATTAATGGGTATGTAGCTGTGACTCTGCTTTGCACAAGTAAACAATTACCGTATACATTTGAGAGAACCATCAGTTTAAGTACTGAAAGTGATTATTTTACAATTGAGTATTGTGTAACTAATCACGGAGCAGATGATTTACCATTTGTCTGGTCTATGCACCCTATATTCGCAGCTAAAGAGGGGATGACCATTCAATTATCTGAATCTATCCACCAATTCAGGGCTGACAGTGGTTTTAAAGACTTTTTTAATTCCTCACAACAACACATAAACTGGCCTTATTTTGGTGAATCAACCGATAAAGTGGTTAGCCTTGCTGACGTAATGCCTGAATCTAGCCAATTTGCTAGTAAACTATTCAGTAATGAGTTAGTTCGGCAAATACCTGAAGATAGTAATCAACTGGTTGAAGTCGCGCTCTTTGAACCAGAGTGCAAGCAGATGTGTGGTTTTCGCTTTAATCGAGATGAGATTTCACATTTTGGCTTATGGCTTAATTATTGTGGTTGGTCAGGCAGTGATTTAGCGCCTGCTTATGTCATTGGCTTAGAGCCTTGTTTAGGTAGTGCGGATTCATTGAAAGAGGCTATTGAACGAGATTCTGTAGCAGTTATTCTTGCAAACAGTTGTCGTAAATGGTCCATCGAGTGCTTTATTAAGGGGTAATTGTTCAGACCTATCTCATTTGCTTTGTGTCGCAAGTTAAACATGAACAGCAATCACTATTACGGAGCCATTCATTAAGGTCATTTCTTTTTTACTATTTAACAGCACCTATATGCTAACGTTAACAATTTATCCTGCTATGGACCTTTCTTTCATAGTCTCATGCTTATTCTATTCTTAATTGATTGAATTTATGATAGTTTAAATCTTGTATTTAATTTGAAAAGGAACTTCAATGCTTATAATAGAACTGTTTGTAAAATCATTATTGTGGCTTTCAATCGCACTGTCTCCAACGTTATTATGTGCAGGTATTGGCGCAGTATTAAGTCTATATCTAACTGGAGAGTTAACAGGTGTGATATTACCTGTTTGCACAGCTATTGGTTTTATCTTAGGTAGTCACTGGGCCGAAACCGTTCGTAAAGGTGTTGGTTTGTCGGAGTATTTAGGTCGCTTAGTGATCAGTCAAAATGATGCCAAAGGTAAGTCCAAATAAATACTAATAGCATTACTATCTTTTCAAAAATATCATTCTATAGCCTAATTCGGCACCTTAATATAAACCGATAGCAAGACCTTATAGAAGCTTGTTATCGGCTAGCTAAAATATTGCCGCTTTTTAAATATTCGTTCCTAAACTCTGCAAGTTATTTATCTTCGCCAGTAAAGTAGCAATCCTTAACATCCTACTTGTATCCTCAAAGGCAAATATTTTGTTAACATTTTTGTAAACATTTAGGCTTTGTATATTGCACTCCTAAACATCATATGTTTAAATACTTATCATGTTATGCGATTTATTCTTTTATTGGTTAACTGCCTAGTCATTAGATGTGTTATCTGTGAGTAAAGAGGGTTTTACTCACCATGGCTTTATGATGTTTATGTAACAGGTTTTAACGAATAGCGTATTAGAAATATACAAATGGAGCTGTGCTAATGCTTATAAAACAACTATATATCGGTGGTGAGTTGGTTTCTAGTGGATTGACAACTGAAGTTATCAACCCTGCAACTCTAACCCCTGTTGGCAGTATTGCAGCAGCAGATATTGCCCAGGCTGAACAAGCATTAGCGGCTGCAAATAAAGCATTTCCAATTTGGTCTAAAACCACGATTAAGCAAAGAACCGATTGGATGTACAAATTGCGTGATGCTGTGATTGAAAACGAACAACACCTTAGAGAGTGCATCCATCTTGAAATGGCAAAACCTTGGTCATCAACAAAAGATGATTACCAAATGTTGGTGGATAGCTTAAATTTTTACGCCGACGCTATGTTGAACCTTGAGCAAGAAACACTTGAAGATAAAGAGGGCACTCATACTCATGAACTTAGACGTGAGTCTGTGGGTGTGGCAGCAGCATTTCTAGCTTGGAATTTTCCACTACTAAACCTTGCCTACAAGATTGGCCCTGCAATGGCTGCGGGCTGTCCGATTGTCATTAAACCTTCAGTTAAAACTCCTTTATCTGCTTACGCCGTTGGTGAACTATGCGCAAAAATAGGCTTGCCAGCTGGTGTGGTTAACATTATTTCTGGTCCGGATCATAAAGTGGGCGATGCAATTTCAGCATCAACTATCCCTTCAGTGTTAACTTTAATTGGTTCTACCAATGTCGGTAAACATGTTATCGCAACGGGCGCCACATCCATTAAACGCTACTCAATGGAATTAGGCGGTAATGCCCCTGCAATAGTCTTTGCTGATGCTGATTTAAACAATGCTGCAGACGTGATTTGTGGCGTGAAATTCGCGAACGCAGGTCAGATTTGTGTCACACCAAATCGGGTGCTTGTTGAACAATCCATTGCAGATGAGTTTATTGAAATGATTTTGACTCGCGCTCATTCTGTCAAAGTAGGTTTTGATAAAACAGCAGATATTGATATGGGACCTGTTATGGATGCTTCATCATGGCAGCGAATCGATGCACTGGTACAAGATGCGATTGTTAAAGGTGCCACGTTACTAACGGGTGGTGGTAAGCCCGAAGGACATGAAACAGGCTATTTTTATAGCCCAACTGTCTTGTGTGGTGTCACTCCTGAGATGGATATTGCCAAAGAGGAAGTGTTTGGACCTGTTATCAGCATCATGACTTTCAGTAAAGATGATGAGGTTTTAGCTGAAGCTAACAACACTGAGGCCGGCCTGTCATCATTTATTTTCACGACTAATGAAGCCAGAGTTACGCGGTTTGCTGATGAGCTACGATTTGCAGAAGTACAAGTGAATGGCATTAAATATGCGATTAATTTACCTCATTTTGGTATTAAGCAATCTGGAGTTGGAGTCGATTGTTCCTTGCTAGCGCTGGACGATTACCTTGCTTACAAACGAGTCTCTCGTGCCGTTTAGTTTTTAGCAATAGTTCTTTATTAGTTACTTAGCAAAAGTCTCAGTATCGCTGATTCGGTATTACCAGGAAGTTATTCGATGAAAATTATTGAAATAAAAAGCCACGTATTGCAATACGATCTTAAAGAAGAATTAGGTTATTCGCAGCAATACTACGCCCAAAGAACGACCCATTTAGTTGAAGTCATTACTGATGTAGGTATTACAGGTTGGGGGGAATGTTTTGGCGGTGGCGGTATTGCTTTTGCCAATAAAACTATTGTTGAAAAAGTAATACAGCCGATGATTCTAGGCATGGATCCACTGGATAGAGAGGTAATTTGGCACAAGGTCTACAACCTGATGCGTGATCATGGCCAAAAGGGAATGCCTATCCAATCATTGTCGGGTGTAGATATCGCTTTGTGGGATATTGCAGGCAAGTTTCATGGACAGCCGGTGTATAAACTACTTGGCGGGGCATTCAGAGAGCGTATTCCTGCCTACGGTTACGGCATGATGCTACAACGTTTTGATGACTTAGAAGCTCGATTTACCGATGAAAGTGCTCGTATTAAAGAAATGGGTTTTACTGCGACTAAGATGAAAATCGGTCTAAGTCCTGATAGGGACATTAAACTCGTAGAAGCTGTACGAAAAGGCATCGGTAACGATATGCGTCTAATGGTTGATGCGAATCATGCTTATACTGCTAGAGAAGCGATTCCATTGGGGCGTGAGCTACAAAATTTAGGTGTTCACTGGTTTGAAGAACCTGTCGCTCCTGAAGATAAGCAAGGTTATCGTGATTTATGTGAAGCGTTGGATATGACCATCGCAGGTGGCGAAGCTGAGTTTACCCGTTGGGGCTTTAGAGACTTAATTGAAAACCGTTGTGTAGACTTACTGCAACCTGAGGTGTGCGCACTTGGCGGCATTACTGAATACCAAAAAGTTTTAGCGATGGCTCATGCTCATTTTATCCCAGTGATTAATCATGTTTGGGGCTCAGCAATTGCCGTCGGTACAAATCTTCATTTACTAGCTGCATTACCTGATTTACCGGGGGCAGCGCATCCAGTACAACCCATGCTTGAATATGACACTACACCGAATCGTTTTCGTGAAGACTTACTTAAAGAGCCGCTTAATATCTTAAAGCAAGTAAAAGACAGTGGCGGCAGTGTTGCCTTACCTCAAGGTCCAGGGATTGGTGTTGAACCTGATCCTGACTTTATTAAACATTACGAAGTCATTAATTAACCTTTCTAGAGAATTCTCCCATGATAGATGCATCATCGCCTCAACCTGCACTTATAGCGGTTGATTGGGGTAGTAGTAACTTTAGATCCTTCTTATTGGATAAAAGTGGCCATATTTTGTCCGAAGTGACGTCACCACAAGGTATGTTGTGCCTTGAAAAAGCGCAATTTGAACCTGCTTTACTTGAACAAATTCAACCTTGGTTGAATGACATTAGTGCGCAGAAAAATGTTGTACCTGTATTAATGGCTGGCATGGTCGGCAGTGCACAAGGTTGGTGTGATGCAGGCTATGTCGAGTGTCCTGCTGATGCTAAACAAGCAGCAACTCAATTACAGGCAGTGAACAATCAAGCAGGGTTAGAGTTACATATTGTTCCAGGTTTCAAATGCCAAACATCTAATTTACAACCTGATGTTATGCGCGGTGAAGAGGTGCAAGTGTTTGGCGCGGTGTCATTGATTGAACATGAGTTAGGCCTTTTAAATAACGCCCAGCTTGAAAAATTAGTGTTTTGCTTACCCGGCACTCACTCCAAATGGATAAGAATGGCGAAAAGCGACCATGGCCATACCTTGATAGATGATTTATCAACGCATATGACGGGTGAGATGTTCAACATCGTGCTTGAGCATAGCATTTTGGGTAAAGGTTTAGATAAAAGTGCCGAATCGCATATTGAAGAAATAGATATGGACGGTTTTTTACAAGGGGTGCATACAAGCCAGCGTGAAGGGGGCTTACTGCATCACCTTTTTAGTGCCAGAACACTGAGGCTAGAGCAGCGTTTAGCCGATGATAATGTGACTAGCTATCTTTCAGGTTTACTTATTGGATCAGAACTTTGTTCGGTTTTAGCCTCATCGCCAAACCTCGAACATATTTATCTCATTGGCAGCTCTCAACTAAACAACCTATATAGCGAAGCGTTAAAAGAGTTGGGGTATTTGTCGACTACAGTGAGCAGTGCTAAAGCATCAGCCCTTGGGATGTTGTCGATTGCTAAACAGGCGAATTTAATTATATCTAAGGAAGCAAGTTAATGGCTATTTCGTTAAAAGATGCATTAAATGAATTACCTTTAGTTGCCATCTTACGTGGTGTGACACCTGAAGAAGTTATCGCTATTGCAGATGTGCTAGTAGAACAAGGCTATAAAGTGATTGAGGTACCGCTCAACTCGCCACGACCTTACGAAAGCATTAAGTTATTAAGTGATAAGTACGGTGAAAATCTTGTGATCGGTGCCGGTACGGTGGTGTCCAAAGAGCAAGTTGATCAAGTCGAACTTGCTGGCGGTCGGATAATTATATCGCCTCATGCTGACGTTGAAATTATTAAGTACAGTAAAGCTAAGAATCTTTATT
Organism: Shewanella sp. 10N.286.48.B5; assembly: GCF_002874355.2. Lineage (NCBI taxonomy): Bacteria > Pseudomonadati > Pseudomonadota > Gammaproteobacteria > Alteromonadales > Shewanellaceae > Shewanella > Shewanella sp. 10N.286.48.B5. Next base: position 1,718,527 of record NZ_MCVG02000001.1, on the reverse strand, counting down.
GTGTTCCAGGTTTTTTTAATCCTACTGAAGCTTATGCAGCCATTCATGCAGGTGCGGATTCTTTAAAGTTATTTCCTGCTGATACTCTTGGCCCCAAAGGGTTAAAAGCGATGTCAGTTGTATTGCCTGACATCCAAATTTTACCCGTAGGTGGCGTTTCACCAGACACTATGCAAGCATTTATTGATGCAGGTGCCAGTGGGTTTGGTTTAGGAAGCGGCTTATATAAAGCTGGGATGAGTGTTGAGCAAGTTAAGCATAACGCTATGGCATATGTCCAAGGTTATAAAAGTACCTTAACAGTTCACTAAGCCAAATCTTTAGAGTTCAATAATGCCGTAAACTGAGTTCAGTGAGTTGTATTAGTTCAGTCATTTCAGAGATGATTTTGAACTTGTCTGTTGTCGCTTTATACAAATAGTGTTGTTTTGCTTTCCTTTATACTTATTCCTAGTAAGTATCTGTTGTAGCTTTAGCAGCCGAAAGGCTGCTATTTTTTTAGTTACTTCTGCTTATCACCCAAAGCATCAATTTATCTAATGTGAAGTCAATATATTATTAAGTCTCAATCATAGATTGTTTCAATTGACACCTTAAACATACTATGTTTATATTTAACCTATGAGTGAATTAATATATTACGATTTAAAATGCACCCAAGGAATGTCGCCTAGTCTTTCTGTACAAGTTGCTAAAGAACTCGGTCGCCGCATTGTTTCTGGTGCTTTCGAAGCCCACAGTCTTATTGACGATGAAAATGCCTTGGCGTCTCGGTATCATGTTAGTCGAGTGGTAGTTCGTGACGCTGTAAAGATTCTAGTAAGCAAAGGTTTATTAGAAGTGCGGCGGGGCATTGGTACTCGTGTTCAATCACGAGATAAGTGGAATATGCTGGATGATGACATTCTTGCTTGGCATTTATCAGCGCCACCCAATCTTAATTTTTTGAAGCAGTTAATGGATGTACGATTAGCATTTGAGCCTAAAGCCGCGCGATGGGCTGCTGAGCGTGCGACGGATGCAGACATTGCTGAAATTGCCAAAGCAGTTGAAGGAATGGCGCAGGCTTCTGGTACTGCAGAAGACTTTATTATTGCCGACTCTTTGTTTCATAAAGCGGTGATGAAAGCGGCAAACAATGGTTTTCTGGCATCGATGGAAGGCGTTATATATTCTGCGTTATTGGTAAGTATTAAAATGACCAATAAAGACCCTCGAGACAATGGAGCGTCGGTTCCTTTTCATCGAGATGTGTATGAAGCCATTTTTAATCGTGATGGTGACAAAGCTGAGAAATTAACCGAAAAACTGCTCAATGATGCCAGTATTCGCCTTTCTCTTAGCCAAAGTGACAATAATTAACATCAGATGGTTGTGTATCATCACAAAATCATATACATAGTATGTAGTTATATTTCTTGGGATAGAATAATTACATGAGTGAACTAACATACTACGATTTAAGAAGAACAAACTCGATGTCGCCGAGTTTGCCGGTTCAAGTAGCAAAAGAGTTAGGTCGTAGGATTGTTGCTGGAACGTTTGTGCCTGGTACGCTTATTGATGATGAAAATAAACTGGCTGAACGCTATCAAGTCAGTCGAGTTGTCGTTCGTGATGCGGTAAAAATTCTTGTTGGTAAAGGCTTATTAGATGTACGCCGAGGAATTGGTACTCGTGTTAAACCTAGAAATAACTGGGCTTTACTTGACGATGATGTTTTAGCTTGGCACCTTTCTGCACCACTTAATCCTGACTTTTTAACTCAATTGATGGAGTTTAGACTCGCATTTGAGCCTAAAGCTGCCAGTCTCGCAGCATTAAATGCCACGGAAGAAGATATTCAAGCAATTACTCAAGCGCTGGCTGAAATGGAAGCGTCTACAAGCGATGTGGATCGTTTTGTGATTGCAGATGCACACTTTCACAGTGCTATTTTAAAAGCGTCTCATAATGAGTTATTCATTTCGATGGAATGTGTCATCTTTTCGGCATTGCTAGTCAGTATTCGTGTGACTAACCAAAATGATGCTGAAAACAAAAGCTCAATACCCTTTCACAAAGAAGTGTTTGATGCGATTAAAGCAAAAGACAGTACGTTAGCCCAGTCGTTAACAGAAACCTTGTTGAGCGATGCTAAGGCAAGGCTTGTAGAACTTATGTAATTTCTGCATGTGTCATGGCTAGCAGCATTATCTGATAGATAAAATTAATGTGCTTAAACCTTGAGGTTTAAGCACGTTTTTATTTATGGCTTAGAAGTAATCCATATTGATCCTCTAAACATCACATGTTTAACTGTATGGGATTGAATCAAATTAATTTTTACTGTTTTACCGTCTCTTTCTCTCATTGCTTAAATTAAGCCACATAAGGATTTAGTGTGTCCAATATATCAAAAACAGTTGATCAACAAGCATTACGTTTTAAATCGATAGCAGAGCATTTAGTAGCACAGCGTAATGCTACACAGCCTAAGTCTGAATTTAATTTATTACAGTCGCCTAAAACTTTGGCTGATGCTCATGCTGTACAGCAATTGATGATAGCCCTACATGATCATGCTCCCTTAGGTTGGAAATGCCTTACCCCAAGAGAAGATGGCAGTATTATCGCAGCACCATTGTTGGGGCAAGTTGTTGAAACTCAGGTGGTATGTCAAATGAAAGCGGTTAATGGCCAAGCATTGATAGAACCTGAAATCGCATTCTTACTCAGAAGTAACTTACCCAGTGGCAAACATTACAGCGAAGCAGAAATAGATGCTGCCATAGGTTCAACTCATATGGCATTAGAGCTTATTCAGCCGAGGTTTAGTCAAGGTTATAAAGCTAATCATTATGAGCGTTTAGCTGACGGTTTAAGTAATCAAGGTTTATTTATTGGCCCTGAAATTGAGAAAGCGGCGGCTTATAAAGCGGCTGGCATAAACATTACAATGACTCAGGCAGGGATTAAACATGATTATATCGGTGTTCACCCATGTGAATTACCTCAAAATCCTATGTATTGGCTGGTTAACTATTTATCTGCATTAGGAATCGAGTTAAATGCGGGAGAGTACATTATAACGGGGTCATACCACGGCGTAATTAAGGTCGATATGGATACGCCTTTATCCGTTGTTTATGACAACTTAGGAGAGTTTGAAGTGAGTTTTTCACATAACGAGTGTTGCGATTAATCGTGCTGACGTTAAAGTAGTCAATAGCCTAAACTATGAATAATAATGTCACTGTGGTTGTTTATTCAGTCACAGTGAATTTGTTTTCTTATAATTATTTTGAAATAAACCCGTATTTTTTTCAATATTGTGTTTAGTTCTTGTTGACTAAAATGCAATTCGACATTACTTTCTTTTTCCAATATTAATCTTCTTTTAACAAGGAAAAACCGTGATGACAGAGCCATCTGCGATCAGTTTGATCCCGCCTTTGGTTGTTATAATTTTAGCGATTTTATTAAGAAGACCGATACTCGCCTTAGTGATAGGCGCAGTTGTGGGATTATTGATGCTAGATCCTGCTGAAGCATTGAATAATTTTTCAGAAATCTCACTGAGTGTAATGGCTGACGAAACTATAGGTTGGCTGATATTAGTGTGTGGTACCTTCGGCGCTTTGATTGCATTATTAGTCAGGACCGGCGGCGCGTTTGCCTTTGGTAAAAAAGCCTTACGAGTAGCGAAAGGGCCCAAATCGTCATTAATGATGACCTTTGTATTAGGTGTGGCCATCTTTATCGATGATTATCTTAACGCGCTCACCGTGGGTGAGACCATGAAGCGCGTAACCGATAAATATAAAATCTCCCGTGAAATGCTCGCTTATGTGGTTGACTCAACTGCGGCGCCTATTTGTGTGCTGGTGCCGTTATCAACTTGGGCTGTATTTTTCGGCGGTTTGTTAGTAGACAACGGCATTGCCGAATCGGGGCAGGGCATTGCGGTATATATGCAGGCGATTCCTTATATGCTCTATGCTTGGGTGGCAGTGATCATGGTGCCATTGGTTATTTTAGGGGTTATCCCACTTATTGGACCGATGAAAAAAGCAGAATTTAAAGCCAAGCAAGGTATTGGTATTCCTGTGGATGAGTCTGCAGAAACCCATACCAGCGATGACTATGGCGTTAAGGCGATTGAAGACAATTTCAGCGCCGCAGATGAACAAGGCAAGTTACATAACTTTTTAGTGCCCATCATCTTACTGGTCGGTTTTACCGTGTACTTTGATATAGATGTCTGGCTAGGTTTATTAGCGACAATGCTGATTACTATTCCCTATTATGCGGTGCAAAAATTAATGCCGTTCTCCGATATGATGGAACAAATGATTGATGGCTTTAAAAGTATGTTACCTGCCATTGGTACTGTAATTGCTGCATTTATATTTAAAGATGTTTGCGATAAATTATTGCTGCCACAATTTGTAATTGAAAGCTTAAGCCCCTATATGACTGCGCAAATGTTACCAGCAGTGGTGTTTATCGCTATGGCAGTTTTAGCGTTTGCTACAGGCTCGAGTTGGGGCATATTTGCCGTCTCCATCCCTATTGTGATGCCGTTAGCTCAAGCTGTTGGCGCGGATATGCCACTCGTGATAGGCGCGCTACTTTCTGCGTCATCTTTTGGCAGTCAGGCGTGTTTTTACAGTGACTCCACCGTACTCGCCGCCCAAGGTGCTGGTTGTAATTTAGTCAGTCACGCCGTAACGCAATTACCTTATACGCTTATTGCCGCTAGCATTACTTTTATTGGTTTTATTATTATTGCCTAATGCGATACCTTTTTTACTGAGTTATTGCGATTAAACCCGTGCTGAAACTGAATCAATCTCAGTATCAACACGGGTTTTTTTATGGGATAGTGATTATAAATAAATCAACCGTGGAGTCGCTGACAAATGGGGCTATCAAATCAACAAGCGATAACCAAAAATGTGGATTCTGAATCATTCACTGGTTGTAAATTAGCTCTGATTTTTGAACATAAATTGGTGGTGTACTTACGGGATGATAAAACCAATATTCCGTTCCCGAATCAGTGGGACTTTCCCGGTGGTGGCCGCGAAGGCAAGGAGTCGGCCCAAGAGTGTGTGCTTAGAGAGCTACATGAAGAATTTGATATTGCGCTGCCAATAGAGCGTTTGATATACAAACAGCGAGGGATTAACCAAACTGCAAATGGCCATTCCTACTTTTTTGTCGCTTATATTACTCAAACTGAACTAGATGCGATTAATTTTGGCTCAGAAGGCCAATATTGGCAATTGATGACCATAGCTGATTATTTGGCTCATCCAGCTGCAATAGCGCCATTAAAACAAAGGTTACAGCAGTTTTTAGCAACGAATTAACGCGTTTATTGAGTCACTCATTAATACAGAGCTCCCAAAAAGTTAAACCTGCATATTAAGGATGTTCATGTACCTACCTAAAAAATCACAAATGCAGTCTAACGAGGCTTTAGACTTTATCCAAGAGTTTGGCTTTGCTCTGCTTAGCTCGAGCGATTTACAAGCCTCTCATCTGCCATTAATCCTTAAAACTGATGCTGACGGTAATCACACGTTATATGGCCATATGGCAAAAGCCAATAATCATTGGAAAACATTGGATTTACAATCTGTGCTGGCGGTATTTTCCGGTCCTCATGGGTATATTTCACCTACTTGGTATGACGGTTTTCCTGCGGTGCCAACTTGGAATTATGCCGCGGTACATGTCACAGGCACTTTTGAGCTAACTGATAACAATGAAACCATTTTGCATTTAACTGACACCATTGCTAAATATGAGCCTGAATTATTACAACATGGTGGTTTTATTCCGAATGATTACCGCGATAAATTGGCAAAAGCCATTGTTGGTTTTAAAATTTCAATTACTGGCGTTGAAGGAAAACTCAAGTTAGGCCAGCATCGCTCAGAGGCTGATCAACTAGGGGTATTAGCGGGTTTGGCCAAATCGACAAACTTAGATGCTCAGCAGTTATATCAATATACTAAGCAAATGTTGAGTCAAACATAAGCATGGGCAGCGATGTGTGTTACTTAAACTGAATAAATCTTAGTTAAGGGGCGTTAATGCAGCAGTTAGGCAACAAGGGTTATGTTATTTCAACGGATCAAAATAAATTAGATATCAGTGTTATTCACGGTTTTATCTCACAAAGCTATTGGGCCAAAGGGATGCCGATAACAGTATTAGCCAAGGCCATTGAGCATGGGGTATTTACTGACCAAGGCGAGCAAGTTGGTTTTGCCCGCCTTATCACAGATAGAGCCACATTCGCCTATCTAGCTGATGTGTTTATTACTGATCAACATCGGGGAATTGGCCTAAGTAAGTTACTCATCGAAAAGGTGATAAGTCACCCAGATATACAGGGATTAAGGAGAATGATGCTGGCCACAAGGGATGCTCATGGCCTTTACGCTCAATATGGTTTTCTGCCGGTAGATAATCCGGAAATCTTAATGCAAATTTGGCGGCCAAACATTTATCAGCAAGCACAAAATGATACTTAATTGTGGCTTGTTGACAGTGTTTGAGCGCGCTTTAAATAACCACTTAATGGCAACCAAATTAACCCGCACAATAACCCACTTACGACGCCAATTAAGTGAGACTCTGTGGCGACTCTGGCATTGATCAGCTCACTGACGCTGTCACTGGCGCCAAAATAGGTTTCATAACCAGCTTTGATGATGACCCCTAACAATAACAAATAGCCTGATTTAAAGCCTTTTCGGATATCAAGTAGCGCGCCAAAAGTGAAAAGTCCGTGTAATAGCCCGCTTAGCCCCACATAACCCTTTAGTTCTGGGTAAAACCAATATAAGCCGAGTCCTTCAAGCATTGCCAAACTCAAAAATAAGCCTGCGAGTTTAACGCTATGTTGTTTGTAGTGGGTCTCATGCAAAAACAAAATCACCCAAAAACCGGCTAGGTTCATTAGTAAATGCCACAAGTTAGTATGCAGAATATTACCACTAAGCAGTCGCCACCATTCACCTTGGGTAATTGAGTCATAGCGATAAGCCAGTAAACTGTCGATATCTATTTGTGCAAGAGGCAGTAAATTTAAGGCAAATAATGCCGCGCAAATGACGCTCACTATAGTTGCAAAAACATATACGCCAATTTGAGTTTGCTTATTTGCCATGTCAGTAACCCTATTTTAAGCTTTAGCCATTTTTTGATTAAGCTCAGCCATTACAGTGTCAGCGTTAGCTAAATAATCATCTAAACCACGTTGGCGAAGGGTGCAGGCTGGGCAATCGCCACAACCACAGCCCTTTATGCCGTTGTAACAGGTAAGGGTTTCATTTCTGACTAAGGTTAATGCTTGGTATTTATCTGCTAGTGCCCATGTTTCAGCTTTGTTTAGCCACATTAACGGGGTGACAATTTGTAATGGTTTATCCATACCTAACGCCAATGATTGCTGCATAGACTTGATAAATTCATCACGACAATCAGGATAGCCAGAAAAGTCTGTTTCACACACGCCAGTGATAATGGCATCGCACCCTAACTGATAAGCATAAATGCCCGCTAAGGTTAAAAAGAGAATATTGCGCCCAGGGACGAAGGTATTAGGCAGTCCATTATTCATGATCTCATGGGATACCGGAATTGAATCTCGAGTAAGCGCAGACACCGCAAGCTCATTGAGTAAACCCACATCCATGACTTTATGGCTGGCAATGTTTAATTCTTTAGCAAGTGATTGAGCAATTTCAATTTCTTCACGGTGACGCTGGCCATAATCAAAGGTGATGGCATGCACTTCGTCATATTGAGACATTGCTTGAATGAGGCAGGTTGTAGAGTCCTGACCTCCGCTAAATACGACAATTGCTTTAGACATTTTTTTCACCATATAAAATTTAAATATATCAACATGTTCCCAGAGCAGACTCATTGAAACAGTTAGTTAATTGAAGCCGTTGATTACGGGCTAAATTATAACGACATTAAGGATAACTTTCATGGTTATTTAACTTTTGATTAGTAGAATTTTAGTGAGATTTTTATAGCAGTGACCTTTTTGTAAAAGCGGCTATTAATAGGCTGATTAATAATCAGCTTTCATCAGACATATGTAATTAGTTGGCAGGTAATCTAATAAGCAGTCATTATCATGGCCGTTAATGGTTGCAGCTACAGTGAAAATACACTATAAATGCGCCCTTACTGAGAATAAGGCAGCTAAATGAAATATCCAGTTAATGAAGTTTTTGAAACCATCCAAGGTGAGGGAACCTTTACCGGCGTTCCAGCAATTTTTGTTCGTTTGCAAGGTTGTCCTGTTGGTTGTGCTTGGTGTGATACCAAACAGACCTGGGATGTATTAGAAGCAAACAAGGTTTCTCAACAACAAGTTATTGCAGTGGATGGCACCATTGGTCGCTGGGCAAATCATGATGCGCATTCATTATTAACTGCATTTACTGAAAAAGGTTTTACTGCAAAACATATTGTCATTACTGGTGGCGAGCCATGTTTATATGACCTAAGTAAGTTAACCAGTCATTTGATTGAAGCTGGCAACAGCGTGCAGATTGAAACCAGTGGTACTTTCGAGGTTCATTGTCATGAGCAAGTCTGGGTTACCGTGTCACCAAAAGTAAATATGAAAGGCGGCTATAAAGTCTTAAAGGCGGCGCTAGAGCGCGCTAATGAAATTAAGCATCCCATCGCCACCCAAAAACATATTGATGAACTTGATGAGTTATTAGCGGATATTGATGTATCTAATAAAACCATTTGTTTACAGCCTATTAGTCAAAAACCTCGGGCAACTGAACTTGCCATGAAAACCTGTATAAGCCGTAATTGGCGCTTATCAATTCAGACCCATAAATATTTAGATATCGATTAACTAACATATTGAAAAATAATCCCGCCTAATGTCAATTGGGCGGGGTTATTTTTTATAACTGATTTTATGGCTAAATTTTTATAACTTCCCCAAACAACCACTGCTGTTAAAATGTTGCAACTCTAGGTCAAATTCTTCAGTACAACCGATATTGTTATTAATCCATTCATTATTATAATAGGTATCTAAATAGCGCTCACCAGAATCACACAGCAAGGTCACTAACGAGCCTGTTTCGCCTTTTTGTTTCATCTGACAGGCTAACTGCAACACGCCATATAAATTAGTCCCCGTTGATGGCCCTACCTTACGGCCAATATGCTGTGCTAACCAGTTCATGGTCGCAATGGATGCTGCATCAGGGATTTTTTTCATTTCATCCACTACACCTGCGATAAAAGACGGTTCAACCCTTGGGCGACCGATGCCTTCAATATTACTGCCTTTATCGCTGGTAATACTTGCATCACCATTTATATAGTAGTCATAGAATACCGAATTTTCAGGGTCTACCACGCACAGCTTAGTATCAAGTTGTTGGTAATTAAGGTAGCGGCCAATGGTTGCTGAGGTACCGCCAGTGCCTGGGCTCATCACAATCCATGCTGGAATTGGATGTGGCTCTTTTTGCATCTGATTAAAGATAGAGTCAGCAATATTGTTATTGCCGCGCCAATCGGTGGCGCGCTCAGCATAGGTAAATTGATCCATATAATGGCCATTGAGTTGCGCTGCTAGGCGCTGAGATTCTGCATATATTTGGTCAGTTTTGTCGACGAAATGACAACTACCACCATAAAACTCAATTTGTTGGATTTTCTTTTTCGCGGTTGTGGCTGGCATTACCGCAATGAACGGTAGGCCAAGTAACCGAGAAAAGTATGCTTCAGATACTGCAGTACTGCCAGATGATGATTCTATGATGGTGGTATTTTCATTAACCCATCCATTTGAAATCGCATACAGAAACAAAGAGCGGGCTAAACGGTGTTTTAAACTGCCAGTTGGATGGGTGCTTTCATCTTTAAGATAAATGTCGATGCCAGTTAATTGTGGAAGTTCTAACTTAATTAAATGTGTATCGGCGCTGCGTTGAAAATCAGCTTCTATTTTAGCTATGGCTTGATTAACCCATTGTTTAGACATCTGACATCCTAAGTTTGCTGTAATCGGATTATCTTAAAGATAAATAACAAGATCAGGAAGTTAAATTCTAATGTTTTATGAACAAGGTTACATTTTGACGCTAGACAGCAAATTAATAATCGATATCAATAAATGACTAGGATAAGGCTGTGAAGTTGAAACTAAGCAAATCTTGATGATAAAACTGAAGTGAAACTACTGAGAATTGAAATTGAGCTAATTTGAATGAGCTAACTTGATGAACTGAAGTGACTAAAAGAAATGGTGGAGGGAGAAGGATTCGAACCTTCGAAGGCTGAGCCGTCAGATTTACAGTCTGATCCCTTTGGCCACTCGGGAACCCCTCCACATATTTTTTCTTTTTTACGTCAATCTAACTGGGTATAACTTTACATTTATATCTTTAAATATTAGCAATCAATTTTAACTATGTTGACCACATAAATAAAATCAATTTTAAATATTTTTGCTAATGAATGGTGGAGGGAGAAGGATTCGAACCTTCGAAGGCTGAGCCGTCAGATTTACAGTCTGATCCCTTTGGCCACTCGGGAACCCCTCCACATATTTTCATTAACGCTGTTACTTTTTACTCGTGTTACCTCTAATTTATGCTGGCCACATAAAATAGATTTTTAATGAAGCATAAACCGATAAATGGTGGAGGGAGAAGGATTCGAACCTTCGAAGGCTGAGCCGTCAGATTTACAGTCTGATCCCTTTGGCCACTCGGGAACCCCTCCACGAAACGGTATATTTATCATTGTGCAAATGGTGGAGGGAGAAGGATTCGAACCTTCGAAGGCTGAGCCGTCAGATTTACAGTCTGATCCCTTTGGCCACTCGGGAACCCCTCCTCAATTGCGGCGGCAATAGTAGTCACGAATTAAATATAAGTAAAGGAAAAATCGAAAATAATGCTCAAGTATTTGTTTAAGTGGTCGATAAAATATCAACCTTGATAAATTTGATGTAAATATATGCAAATTGAGTCGCCATTAGTCAACGAACTGCAATTAGGCAATCGCCTTAATGATGCAGTTGAACACCATAGAAGGGGCGAGTTCGCGCTACTACTTTCTATGTTGTCTAATGACGCTTGCGACATGGCGCAATTTCAAGTCGATAAAAATTTATCCATTGATGAAAAATTATATAAACAGTTACATATTCCTAAACCCCAAGCATTAGTGTGCGATATATCTCAGCAACAGGCGATTAATCATGCCGGTGATTTTTATGAAAGCGGTTTAAGCCAATTTCATTTACAGCAGGCGTTAAAACCTGAAGCTGTAGTGACGCGGGGAAAATATGATGAAGATTTGCAAATCACCTTAGCGAATTGTGATCTACTGACTAAACTTAAGCACCAACAATTAGTCCCAGATACATCAGCTCTAGCGCAAAATGAATTTCTTGAGCAATTAACCATACAAAGAAAGATGAGCGAAACCCTAGCATCACAACTTTATGCCGTTGCCTAGTTAATGCAGGTGCTTAGTAAATGCCGTGGCAGTGATTAAGCCGTTACTTGAGTTAGTTGCTACTAAGCGTTAAGCGCCCGCTGGTTAGACAGCCCCAATTAGGTGTATTACTGATTGGTAATATTGTGAGGCATATAAAAATTTTATTTCAGTTTTTGGGCTATGCTGACGTTTTAATGTGTATTGATAGGTGATAAAAGTGATAAAAACGATTACTAAGCAAGAAGTACAAGTCAGTGACAACTGTAATGATTGTGGCAGCTTTGTCGATATTGGTGCTGTTATCGAAGAAGAAGATACACAACTTATCTTGCAAGTTGATGGTGAAAACTTTCAGCAAATTGCAGATGACTTAGTTAGCAAAGCCAAAGAACGTTTTAGCAATGTCAAAGTACAGCAGCAAGTAACCGAGCAAGATGTGGTGGTTACTTTTGAGTTTGACGTTACGGTAGAAAAAATGATTTTCCAATTAGAAAACGGCCTTTAATTAGTCGTTTCTATGAGGTGTTGAAGGTTACAACTTGCTGTTTTAAAATAGGAAGTGTAACCTTCATTTACCGAAGTTGAGTAAAATTCAACATCATGATTTTGATAATATCATTTTTGTAAATATCTCTTTTTAGCAACACTTCTTAACATTTTTAGAGTGTTATTAACGGCTAAGTTCCGTTATTTTAAGTAGAAAAAACCTCCACAGAAAGAGGTTTACCCGACTGTTAAGTTGTCCTTTGGGAATAATAATGAAGCAAACTGAGCAACAACATTTATTAGAGTTAATTGTAAACTCTGTCGCCAAAGAACAAGGCGACTTTAAACAGACCTCAGAGTTAGTCTGTAAATTACTACTAAAGTTTTTTAATGCTAGTAGCGTTTCAGTTATTTCATTACGTAACAAGTCACTAAAGCAAGAAATCATTGCTTGTCTGTCTGCTGATGACAGCCTAAAACAATTAATTTACCAACACCGCAACGATAATCTTGTTGCAAATGCCTACTTTGATGATATACGCCGTTACCGTCATATTGTCAGTGACAGTTCTCAAACTGACACCCGTCTGCAGGGCTTAAGTGCTTATTATAAGCAAGCCAATGTTCACGCAAATTTAGATGTTGCCATCCGTATCAATGGTCATATAGAAGGGCTATTGTGCATTGAGTTTGAACATCCTCTAAAGCTAACAAGCGATCAAATACAATTTGCTTGTCAATTTGCCGATCAATTGGCTTTAACCCTTGCCACCCGCTATGCCTACGATAAAGATGAGCGAATAACACTATTTCATAGTGCTACAGAGCAAGCTAAGCATGTATTGATGCTTATTAATCTTAAAACCCAAATTATTGAATATATAAATCCAGCTCATGAAAAAATGACTGGCCTAAGTCGCGATATTGTTCAAGATAATCAATTAGTCAGCTTAGATTTTTTTCGTGGCAAACGAGAGCTTGCTGATGAAATGACCCAAGCGTTAATCAATGGCAATGTGGTAGAAGGTGAAAGTGAGCTAACTCGTCTTGATGGCTCGAACTACTGGGTGCAGTATCAAGCCAACCGCTTTGTCACAGAGCAAGGAAACGATTACGCCTTAGTGTCATGCCTTGATGTTACTGCTCAGCGTAAAAGCAAAGAGCAGCTTGAGCATCTTGCTTGGAATTGCAGCCTCACCGGCCTGAGTAATCGCCTTCATTTTACTCAGCAATTAGAAAGGCTCTCACAAGGCACGTTGATCCTTATCGACTTAATGGGCTTTAAGCGGTTTAACGATACCAATGGTCATGAGCAAGGCGATGCCTTGTTATCCGAAGTCGCTCGACGATTAAAGCATTTTGCTAACAGCCATGATGCTATTGATGTGGCGCGAGTCGGCAGTGACGAATTTGCAATGATTTTACCGCAATTTGATGCTGCTGAATTACTCGAGAACAATATTAATAAGTTATATCAACAATTACTGGTCACCTCGGTAATAGGTCGTGAAAAAGTTGACCCTAAAGCGGCGCTAGCCATTGTTGATATAGCTGCGGTTGCAGATCAGTTTTCACCACTATCCTGTGCTGATATTGCTCTGCAGTACGCGAAAAAGAAGCCATCACTGAATTACCAAGTCTTTAATGATGACTTATTAGCAACCTTTAAAAATAACGCCGAAATAGAGCGAGATTTACAAACCGCGGTACGTAACAGGCAATTTGAACTGTATTATCAGCCACTGATGGATTTAAAAAATCATAAATTTATTGGCGCAGAAGCATTAATCCGCTGGCATCACCCTAAAAAAGGTGTGCTTTACCCGGGGGCATTTATTGATATCGCTGAACAAACCGGCATGATCACTGTCATTGGCGAATGGGTATTGGAAGCGGCCTGTAAGCAACTTAACTTATGGCAGCATAAGAATGTTGATATCGTCATGCATGTTAATGTTGCTGCAAGGCAATTTTTCAGTGGCAATTTATTTGAGCAAGTTTGGAGCTTAGTTACCCGCTACCGGATTAAACCACAAAGCTTAATTTTAGAAATTACTGAAACTGAGTTAATGGGAGATATTCGCCATGCAACCCGACTTTGCCAAGAATTAGCCGATTTAGGCGTTGGCTTAGCCATCGATGATTTTGGTACAGGTTACAGTTCTATGCGTTATTTAAAGCAGTTTCCAATTACTAAGTTAAAAATCGATCGCTCATTTATTGCCGATTTAACCACCAGTCATCAGAGCCGTGAAATTGTCAGCGCCATTATTGCTATGGCCAAGGCGTTAAATATATCCCTAACAGCAGAAGGGGTTGAAACCAAGGAGCAAGAGCTGTTCCTTGAAGATAGCTGTTGCCATCACGCACAGGGTTATTTATACAGCCCAGCCATAAGAGAAAACGAATTTTCACAGTTTATTTTTGAAAAAAATGAAGTCGTGCATTAGCACGACTTGTTGTTATTTGATGGCGTGTTAGCCTGTTAACTTCATGCAGCAGGCTTTAAATTTTTTACCACTATGGCAGATACATGGGTCATTTCGCTTTGGTAAATCCGCGTTAAATTGCTCACCAGTGGTGTAAAACCACTTAGCGTCTTCTCGAACAAATTGTGATTTTTCATAGATCGCATCGATTTCACCGTCATGATAAAACCAAGCTTTAAAGGTCACCGTTGCCGTGGCGAGCTCATCTTGTGGCTCAAAATTAATCACCTCTAATCCAAGCCATCGAGTAAGCTCAGCCCCTTGAGACAAATCATTAATAGATAGGCCGCCGCGATAGTTAGCATGATGAGTCTCGATTAAATAGGGATAGTGTTGTAATACAAAGGCGCAATAACGCGAGCGCATCAGGATCTCAGCTGTGGCTGCAACTTGAACATTACTGTGGTATGGCTTACAACAATCTTCATAAGTTGAATCACTGCCGCAGGGACAATGTATTTTAGTCGTCATAGTAGCTGTCTTTTAAATGCAATGAGTAAAAATGGGTTATAAAGTGTTGAAGGCTTATCTTTAATGGCTTAAAGCACTGATTATTAAACTGGTTAATAAGAGTTTTAAACTAGTAGCTTTAACAATTGCTATGGAATTCGATGTTCTGCTTCAACGGGTACAGAACCCACTTCAGCTTCATTTTCAACTGATATTGATTTAGCTTCAGTATTGAATTGGCGACCATAATATAAGTTAGAAATGGGTTTTGCCGAATAGTAAAGCTCAGGGTTCATTTTGGTGTTTGAATCAACAATAAACTGCCATTGATTGTTAGTATCTTTTTGTGACACAAAAACAAATTTACCTGAAAATACACTAATTTGATCGCCTGTTTCTTTTTTAGGGTGGAATCGAACCAAATAAAAGCCAACGTCAGTAGCACTATCGTTAGTTAGCTTTCTATTGATGACTCGAAAATCGACTTCAATACGGGCTTCTCTTTTAGCAATTTTTTCAAAAAAATGCTGATAAAGTTCAACTATTTGTGGTTTACCGGTAATGATACCTTGATTTGGTGTTTCAGAAAGGTACACCGCATCATCGGTATACATGGTCTCGATGATACTGATATCTAAATTTTCAAAACCTGACGCAAAAGTTTTATAGTTTTGGTTTATGATTTCGTTATCTGTCAAGGTCACAGCTTGATTGAAAAAACTGATTAATGAGAAGCAGGCAATAAAAAATATTTTATAATGAGGCATGCAATTATTTTGCTCTTAGTGATTCTAACAATAGTCATTACGACAATGGCAACACTATAAATTATTCGGTAGTGATACTAAAGCGGATAATCTTTACAAAGTGTGTAGGAACTAATAATGAATAACGATGACAGCGCACTGTTTTTAGCAGAAATGGCAGGGGTAAAACCCATTAAGGCCAGTGATAGTATTTTTAGCTTCGATTCCGACATCGCAACAGAAGCGCAATTAGCCAGACGAGCTGCTGCAGCGCAGAATGAGTACATTAGTAAACTTACTGTAGATCCGATGATGATTAGTGCGGTAAAACCGGAAGACATGGTGAGTTACAAGCTTGATGGGGTTCAAGATGAAGTGTTTAGTCATCTGCGGCTTGGTAAATATAAATATCAAACAGTGGTTGATTTACATGTTTATCGCTTAGCTCAAGCGCGGGAATACCTTATCGAGGCGATTATCAAAGCACATCATCGTGGTGAGCGTAATATTTTGGTTATTCACGGTAAAGGCTTTAAAAGTAAGCCATACCCAGGGTTAATGAAATCAGCAGTGTGCCAATGGTTGATGCAGTTAGACGAAGTGCAAGCCTATCATTCTGCTACTCGTACTCAGGGTGGCACCGGTGCAGTATTTGTTATGCTGGTTAAATCCGCTCAGCAACGAATTGAGGCAAGTGAAACTAATCGTAAAGGAAGCGGTTTTAGGTAGTCTATATTATCGGCATCACATAGCGTTATTACCCTTATAACAAGGCCTACTCACTAAAACAGTCAGTGGGCCTATTTGTTATTGGCAGTTCATTTAAAACAGCTAACGATGAGTTACCAACCGCATTGACGGTTTTGTTGGCTATTTTGCTTATCTAACCACACTTGTAATGGCGCAAAATAATCGAGTACCGCTTTAGCATCCATGTTTTTAGTGCCAGTGACGATATTTAACGCTTCAGGCCACGGCTGACTTAAACCTGACTCAAGCATTTGATTAAGCTTATCTCCGGCGTCTTTATTACCATAAATACTACAACGGTGCACTGGGCCTTCATTACCGGCGATCTCACATAATGCTTTATGGAACTGGAATTGAAGTACGTGGGCTAAAAAGTAGCGTGTGTAAGGAACATTGCCAGGGACGTGATATTTAGCGCCCGGATCAAAGTCTGCTTCAGTACGTGCTATAGGCGCTTTAACGCCTTGGTATTTTTCACGTAAATCCCACCAAGCTTGGTTGTATTGAGCTGGGCTAATTTCGCCATTAAATACTTTCCAGCGCCATTGATCGATCATCAAACCAAATGGCATGAAGGCAATTTTATCAAGGGCTTGACGCAGTAACAGTCCGATGTCTTTTGATTCATCAGGCACTTCATCTAATAGACCGATTTGTTTGAGGTAACTCGGCGTAATTGATAGCGCAATCGTGTCACCAATGGCTTCATGGAAACCGTCGTTTGCAGAACCTTTAAATAGGTGAGGTTGGTTTTTATAAGCGCGCTGATAATAGTTGTGACCTAATTCATGATGAATAACGGTAAAGTCTTCGGCGGTTTTTTGAATACACATTTTAATGCGAATATCGTCTTCGTTATCTAGATCCCAAGCTGAAGCATGACAAACGACATCGCGATCTTTAGGCTGCACAAATAATGAGCGAGTCCAAAATGTTTCTGGTAGCGCTTCAAAGCCTAATGATGAGAAAAACCCTTCAGCTTGCTTAACCATTTTAATTTCATCATAGTTATTGGCCGCTAAAAGCTCGGTAACATTGTAGCCAGGATCTGCATCATCAGGGGCGACAGTATTGTAAATGGTTCCCCATTGCTGAGCCCACATATTACCCAATAGATGCGCAGGAATAGGACCATTATCTGGTGCTACCTCGTCTCCATATTGCTGATTTAGTTCGCCACGGACATAACAATGTAGTGAATCATATAAAGGTTTAATATCACCCCAAAGTCGGTCTAATTCGGCTGAAAACGCCTCAGGCTCCATATCATATTGACTACGCCAAAGTTCTGATAAATCGCTAAAGCCTAAATCTTGCGCGCCTTCATTAGCCAGCTCAACTTCACGTTTAAATAATGGACGCATAGGTTTGGCTATTTCACGCCATCCTTGCCATGCTTCTAATAGCACCGCAGGATCTTGAGATTCAGCCATCAAATTTGATAATTCTGGCTGGGTTAAGCAGCGACCATCGGCAAAACAGTATTTCCCTTTACCGTATAAGCCATTCAGTTCTGAGCTAATTTGTGCAAGCTCAGCGTTTTTAGCAGGATCTAATGGCGCAGGTAATACCAAGCTACTTCGTAAAATATGTAACTTGCGGGCGTTAACAGGATCTAATTCGACCTTGGCATATTTAGCCGCTTCGGTGGCAAAGCCAACTGACATCGAAGTCATTTTTTCACTAATTGCAGCAGAAAGCGCAGCAGTATCTTCAGTGATAAAATTGCTATAAACCCATTCGGTGCGTGCGCCTTCTACAGAGAGTTTGGCCAACTGTGCTTCAGCATCATTAATAAATGCGATTGCTGAAGCGCTATCAATTTTGGTTGTTTTTTCAGTTGATTGGCTAGCTGGTGGCAGAGGATTTGTGGTGGTTAAATTAATCTCTTCATCCATTTGTTGGCAGGCTGAAAGGCCAAGCGCCATTGAAATAACAACAGCGATAGTAGACGGTTGTTTAAAAGTTAACTTCATCTTACAGGTTTCCTTATTTTTATTTTCGACGACAGTTTACATAATTAACTTAAATATTGCATTTTAGTTGCAACTTGGTGCGCAAAGGGTTGCTGTTACTGTGTTGAGATGTAATAGCTACAAGAAATTAGATTGACAACTGTGCGCTCAATGTTTAATTTAAACGAGTGTTTTAATTGATTTGGGTCATGGAATGGCAGGCAGAACAGATACAAAAACAAGAATATTAGATGCTGCTGAAAAACTTTTCGCTGAGAGGGGCTTTTCAGAAACATCTTTACGTCTAATTACTAGCAAAGCCGAAGTTAATTTAGCTTCAGTTAATTATCATTTTGGTTCAAAGAAAGAGCTGATTAGAGCCGTATTAGCACGCTATTTAGATGTGTTCATGCCAAGCGCAGCTGCTGAAATAGATAGATTATTTAAAAATCCACAACTAGCTAATTTGAATGAGATATTTTCATCTCTAATTAATCCATTATTGGAATTAAACCAAGTTAGGCAGGGGGGAACAACGATATTTCTGCAATTGTTAGGTCGTGGTTATATCGAAAGTCAGGGCCATTTAAGGTGGTTTATCACCACGCATTATGGTGATTATTTAAAAGTTTTCGTTAAAGCGGTATCAGAAAGTGCGCCGCATATTCCGCCTGCAGAAATGTTTTGGCGACTACACTTTACCTTAGGGACCATAGTATTCACCATGGCTTCAGCTGATGCACTTAACGAAATTGCAGAAGCTGATTATGGTGAACATAATGATACTGAAGCAATCATTCGTAAGGTGATTCCATATATGGCCGCTGGTGTTTCAGTGCCAATTTTAGCTAAGTAATAAGGGATTAACATGACTGTCGTTATACTGGTTTTAATAGCACTTGCTGTGTTATTTGGTGTGCGTAATTTAAGGATGCGATTTATCACGCGTCCGGTTTTTTCGTTTTTTAAGAAAGTACTTCCGCCATTATCTAGTACTGAAAAAGAGGCGATGGAAGCGGGTGATGTGTGGTGGGAAGGTGAATTGTTTGGCGGAAATCCAAACTGGAACACGCTTCACAATTACGGTAAACCCCAATTAACAGCAGCTGAGCAAGACTTTATCAATAACCAAGTGCAAACAGCGCTGAGTATGATTGATGATTATGACATTGTTCACAACCGCAAAGACTTACCACCTGAGTTATGGGATTACTTCAAAAAAGAAGGTTTTTTTGCATTAATTATTCCCACTAAATTTGGTGGTCGAGAGTTTTCTGCCTACGCCAACTCAACCATTGTCAGTAAAATTGCCTCTCGCAGCATTAGTGCGGCCGTTACGGTTATGGTTCCTAACTCTTTAGGCCCTGGTGAGTTATTAACTCATTATGGTACTGAAGAGCAAAAACAGCGTTGGTTACCTGCGTTAGCTAATGGTGATGAGCTACCGTGTTTTGCGTTAACTGGCCCAGAGGCGGGATCAGACGCTGGTGCAATACCTGATACTGGTATTGTGTGTCGCCGCGAATTTAATGGTGAAGAAGTATTAGGTTTAAGTCTTACTTGGGATAAACGTTACATTACCTTGGCACCTGTAGCTACAGTGCTTGGTCTTGCATTTCAAATGCGTGACCCTGAGGGTTTATTAGGTGATACGGTTAATCTTGGTATTACCTGTGCGTTAATTCCAACCGATCATCCCGGTGTTGAAATTGGTCGTCGTCATAATCCATTGATGATGGCCTTTATGAACGGCACCACAAGTGGTGAAGATGTATTCATTCCACTGGATTGGATTATTGGCGGCCCTCAGTTTGCGGGTAAAGGCTGGAGAATGCTGGTTGAGTGTTTATCTGCCGGCCGTGGTATTTCATTGCCAGCATTGGCAACTGCATCGGGTCATATGGCCACTAAAACCACAACAGCTTATAGTTATGTAAGACAGCAGTTCGGTATGCCAATTGGTAAATTTGAAGGTGTACAAGAAGCGCTAGCGCGTATTATCGCTAACACTTATCAATTAGAAGCGGCCAGATGTTTAACCACCACCGGTATTGATTTAAAAGTGAAACCATCGGTGGTTACCGCGATTGCTAAATATCACATGACTGAATTAGGTCGAGATGTGGTAGAAGATGCGATGGATATTCAGTCTGGTAAAGGTATTCAGTTAGGGTCGAAAAACTATCTCGGTCATGCTTATATGGCCAGTCCTATTTCTATCACTGTTGAAGGGGCGAATATTTTGACCCGTTCGCTGATGATTTTTGGTCAAGGGGCAACACGCTGTCATCCTTATGTATTGGCTGAAATGGAAACTGCGGCGATGGAAGATCAAAAAGCAGCCATTAACCGTTTCGATTCATTATTAATGGGCCATATGACTTATGCTATTCGAAATGGTGTCATGGCTTTCTTTAATGCATTAACAGCCAGTAAAACCAATTCATCGCCAGTTAGTGGTACCACTCAGCAATATTATCGTGATATGAGCCGTATCTCGGCAGCTTTAGCGATAATGACTGATTTAGCTATGTTGGTCATGGGCGGTGATTTAAAACGTAAAGAGATGATCTCAGCGCGTATGGGCGATGTGCTAAGTCAATTATACCTAGCATCAGCAACCTTAAAGCTGTTTGAAGATAATGGCCGTCAACAAGATGATTTACCGGCAGTGCATTATGTCATGACTGAAAGATTACATCTTGCCGCTAAAGCATTGGAAGAGGCTATTCGTAACTTCCCAAATAAGTTTGTTAGCGTATTGCTTAGAGTGATCATATTTCCATTAGGTAATCACTTTAATGCGCCAACTGACAAACAAGCAACGACCTTAGCAGATGGTTTCATGCAACCTTCGCCAGCAAGAGATAGGTTAACTTTCTTATGTGCTGATTTTGACGGAGATAGCAGCGGCATTGCTGAAGTTGAGCAAGCATTTACAGCTAAATATGCTTGTAAAGGTTTGTACTCTCGCCTTAAGAAAGCCCAAAAAGCGGGGACTCTTGATGCGAAACAGCCAATGGTTGACTTGTTTAACCAAGCTTTAGCCAATGACGTGATTAATCAAGCAGAGCTTGAGCAGCTACTTGATGCCAATGAAAAGCGCTTAGCTGCGATTCATGTCAATGATTTTGAAAGCCTATAATCGAAAGTTAACTGACGTTTGACTGTAACGGTCTAGCGTTACCTGAGGTTTGAATGTTAAACAAGTAATGTTTATGCCTTGGGTACTATTAGCCTGAAATAATGACGACACACAATTTTCTAAATCAAAACACACATATTTAGCACATAAAAAAACCACCTAATCAGGTGGTTTTTTATTAGCTATTTGAAGCAATTAACTCATATTAAGCAACAACAAGTACTTTACAAGTGTTAGTGCCACCAACAGTTTCCATTGCATCGCCTTTAGTCATTAATACCATGTCACCTGATTTAAGGTAACCAGCAGCTGCAACCGCTTTTAACGCTTCTGATGCTAATGCATCAGCTGGGAAAGCTGTAGAATCAAACTGAACTGGCATAACGCCACGGAATAAAGCTAATTTTGCTAAGGTCTTTTGATGACGAGACAGTGCGAAAATTGGTAATGCAGAGCTGATGCGCGACATTAACTTGGTGGTTTCGCCTGATTCAGTCAAGCTGATGATAGCTTTAACACCTTTTAAATGGTTTGCAGCATACATAGTTGAAAGGGCAATGGTTTCTTCAATAGTATCGAATGTTTCGTTCATTCTATGCTTAGAAGACATCACTGATGGATGCTGTTCTGCACCAGCACAAACATTGCTCATTGCTAACACAGTCTCTTCAGGGAAGTCACCGGCAGCAGTTTCAGCTGAAAGCATCACAGCGTCAGTGCCATCTAGTACGGCGTTCGCTACGTCCATAACTTCAGCACGAGTTGGCATAGGGCTTGAAATCATTGATTCCATCATTTGAGTTGCAGTAATCACAACTTTGTTCAATTGACGTGAACGACGGATAAGTTTCTTTTGTACTGCAACCAATGCAGCATCGCCAATTTCAACACCTAAGTCACCACGTGCAACCATTACCGCGTCAGATGCTTTAATGACATCGTCCATCGCTTCATCAGTACCAACAGCTTCTGCACGTTCTACTTTTGATACAATAAGTGCAAAACTGCCCGCATCTTCAGCAAGCTTACGTGCTAAATCTAAATCAGCGCCAGTACGTGGGAAAGAAACGGCTAAGTAATCAACCTGAATTTGCGCAGCCGTTAAAATATCTGCTTTGTCTTTTTCAGTTAGTGCAGGGGCTGTTAATCCGCCGCCTTTTTTGTTGATGCCTTTATTATTAGATAAAGGACCCGCAACAGTAACACTAGTGAAAACTTTACGACCTTCTACAGATTCAACTTTAAGCTGAACACGGCCGTCATCAAGCATAAGAATGTCACCTATGACAACGTCATTTGGCAATTCTTTATAATCGATACCAACTTGTTTCTCGTCACCTTCACCTTTAGCAAGATCTGCATCTAAAATGAAAGTATCACCTAAATTCAACTGAATTTTTTTGTTATCTTTAAAGGTAGATACACGAATTTTGGGGCCTTGCAAATCACCTAATACAGCTACGTGAACACCTAACTCTTTTGCAATATTGCGAGCGTCAGTAGCACGTTTAAGATGATCTTCTGGTGAGCCGTGTGAGAAGTTAAGACGTACAACATTTGCACCAGCGGCAATGATTTTACGTAGGTTATCATCGCGGTCGGTTGCAGGTCCAAGTGTCGTAACGATTTTAGTTCTGCGGAACATAGGATACTCCGTTAATTTAAAAGAAAAAGAATTCGGTACTAAATATTATGGACTTATATTAACAGAGATTTTCGAATTATGTAGGAAAGTTACGAACAAAAAGATCGTTTTTGAGATATATATCTGTGACTGAGTCGTATAAATTCAATAAAAAAGGCCGAACAGGTAATATTGTTCGGCCTTTCGGACAGGTAATTATTTAGTAATAATTAGATGGTAAGATCTTTATTTATCCGAGATTCTTTCAATACTTCTTTAACACGTTTTAGATTATCGCGAAAACGCGGGCCTCTTCTCAAGGTAAAGCCTGTGGCTAACACATCAATAGTAACCAGCTGTGCTAAACGTGAAGCCATAGGTAAATACATGTCAGTATCTTCTGGCACTTCCATGGTCACCGGCAACGTACATTCGTGAGACAGTGGCGAGTTACGAGCAGTAATCCCAATCACCGCAGCGCCATTTTCACGGGCAATTCGGGCTATTTCGATTAATGATTTAGTACGGCCAGTGTGGGATATAAGCACCACAACATCACCTTCATCGCAGCCAATACAGCTCATACGTTGCATTAATACATCATCAAAACAAATGACCGGTACGTTAAAACGGAAGAACTTATTTTGCGCATCGTGAGCAACTGATGAGGATGCTCCCAGGCCAAAAAACGATATTGTTTTAGCTTGCGTTAAAATATCTACGGCTTTATTGACTGCAACCACATCAAGGCTTTGACGGGCAGTATCAAGGGATGCCATTGAAGATTCGAAGATTTTTGTTGTATAGGATTCAGGAGAATCATCTTCTTCAACATGGCGGCTTACATAAGGTGTACCGTTAGCAAGACTTTGGGCCAAATGTAACTTAAAATCAGGGAAGCCCTTAGTATCAAGTCTGCGACAAAAACGGTTCACAGTGGGTTCGCTGACGTCAGCCATTTTGGCAAGCGTTGCAATACTAGAGTGAATCGCCGTTTGCGGAGAAGAGAGAATGACCTCTGCAACTTTTCGCTCTGACTTACTAAATTGTGTAAGGCTTTTTTGCACCTTCTCAAGGGTATTCATAAGTAATTGTCCGCTAAAATGGATGATGTAATTTTATATCATAAATTACAATTTAGGAGGAAATGAAGTAATTTTCATACCTCTAAAAACGATTATAAGCCGTTTTGTTTTATTTTTTGTAACTAATCTATGATAGTAAAGTAATTTAACAACTAAAATACTATCAGGTTTTATGTGAAAAAGGCTAGATGTAACCAATATCAATAATTGTAAAATTATAATGCACAAATTTAATTCTGTTGTTATATTACAACAAAAGTGTGCTTTTATTCACTGGCAACTAAAAATGGTTTGCCTGTGAACACGCATAATAAAGGAGTATTTTAAGCAATGAGTAACTCATCAATAGGCGCCAAGGCTTGCGACTTTGTACTTTTTGGCACCAAAGGCGATTTAGCACGCCGTAAGTTGTTACCTTCTCTCTATCAGCTTGATAAAGCGAATCTATTAGATAAAGACACCAAAGTTATTGGTGTCGCTAAAGATGCCTTTACTCAAGAAGAGTTCATTGAACTTGTCAATAAAGCATTAAACACTTTTGTAAAGGACGAGTTATGTGAAGAGACCCTCGCTCGCTTTATTGCTCGTTGTCATTATATCGGTACTAATTTTACCGATTCTGAAGGCTACAAAGCTTTCCATGGTCTTTTAGAGCCAACTAAGCGTGTAATGGTCAGCTATTTCGCCACGCCTCCGTCAATCTTTGGTGAAATCTGTCGTTGTCTTAATGAGCAAAACCTTATTCATTCCGACACCCGTATCGTGCTTGAAAAGCCAATTGGCACTTGCCTTGCGTCATCAAAAGTCATTAATGACAAAGTTTCTGAATTCTTCAATGAAAATCAAGTTTACCGAATTGACCACTATTTAGGTAAAGAAACCGTTCAAAATCTCATTGCCCTGCGCTTTGCGAATTCATTGTTTGCTTCTAAGTGGGATAACCGCACGATTGATCATGTACAAATCACCGTAGCTGAAGAAGTCGGTATTGAAGGTCGTTGGGGATACTTTGATACTGCAGGTCAAATGCGTGACATGATCCAAAACCATTTACTGCAAGTGCTGACGCTTGTGGCAATGGACCCGCCAGTAAATTTAGATGCTGATAGCATTCGTGATGAAAAAGTAAAAGTACTTAAGTCATTGCGTCCAATTACCCCAAACAACGTGTTTGAAAACACGGTTCGTGGTCAATATTCTAGTGGTTATTTAAAAGGCTCACCTGTTCCTGGTTATTTAGAAGAAGAGGGCGCCAATGTTAAATCTAACACTGAAACCTTTGTAGCGCTTCGCGTTGATATTGATAATTGGCGCTGGGCTGGCGTGCCGTTCTACTTACGTAGTGGCAAACGTATGCCGTTTAAGAGCAGTGAGATTGTGGTTTACTTCAAAAACCCGCCGCATAATTTATATCGTGACACCATGCGTAACTTACCACCAAACAAGTTGACTATTCGTTTGCAACCCCATGAAGGTGTTGAAATTCAAATGATGAATAAAGTCCCAGGTCTGGAAGAAAAGCAACGCATCCAAACCACCAAACTTGATTTAAGTTTCACCGATACCTTTAAAAACGAACGCATTGCCGACGCTTACGAACGTTTATTACTTGAAGCCATGTTAGGTAATCAAGCATTGTTCGTGCGCCGTGATGAAGTTGAGCAAGCCTGGACTTGGGTCGATGGCATCATCAATTCTTGGGAAAATGGCGGCGAGAAGCCTAAGCCATATCCAGCAGGTACATGGGGCCCTGTGGCTTCAGTTGCTTTAATCACTAAAGATGGTCGTTCTTGGGACGAGTAAGGAAATATTATGATTAAAGAATCTGTATTTAAAGCATTTGCAACCCCAGCGGATCTCGAAGCCAAATTAGCTGACAAAATTGCCAGTCAGTTGCAGGATGCGGTTGATAGCCGTGGTAAAGCAAGTCTTGTTGTTTCAGGTGGCTCGACACCGCTTAAATTATTTCAATTACTAAGCAATAAAGCGATCGACTGGAGTGATGTTTATATCACACTTGCCGATGAACGTTGGGTAGATGCAGAAGCTGCAGATTCTAACGAGCGCTTAGTAAGAGCACATTTATTACAAAATCGCGCAGCAAGTGCCAAATTCCGTGGTTTAAAGAATATGTTTGATAGCCCTGAAAAGGGCTGTGACATGACGATTGAGTCTCTGGCTAACTTCCCTAAACCATTTGATGTTGTGGTATTAGGCATGGGTACAGATGGCCACACTTGTTCGTGGTTCCCTTGCAGTAAAGAATTAGAAAACGCTTTTACGACTGGTTTACTTTGCGCAGCCGTTAATCCAACGACTGCTCCACATGCACGTATTACCTTATCTAAAGGTGCCATTTTAAACAGTCGCCAGATTTATCTGCATTTAGTAGGTGAGTCAAAACTATCCGTATATCGCCAAGCTTTGGAAAGCGACGATGTGAATGCAATGCCAATTAGAGCCGTATTAGCGCAGCGTAAAACGCCCGTTGATGTGTTTTATAGCGCGTAAAGGAGTTAACCATGCACTCAGTAGTTCAAGCTGTTACCGATCGAATTATCGCTCGTAGCCAAGATTCACGTAAAAAATATCTCGAAGCATTAAACGATGCTCGCGCCAAAGGCGTACATCGTAGTGCATTAAGCTGTGGTAACTTAGCCCACGGTTTTGCGGCTTGTAAGCCAGATGATAAAGACTCTTTACGTCAATTAACCAAAGCGGATATCGGTATTGTGACGGCATTTAACGACATGTTATCTGCTCATCAGCCATATGAAGATTACCCAAATTTCATTAAAAAAGCCTGCCAAGAAGTCGGTAGTGTTGCTCAAGTTGCTGCGGGCGTTCCGGCAATGTGTGACGGTGTGACCCAAGGCCAACCTGGCATGGAGCTTAGCTTACTGAGTCGTGAAGTGATTGCTATGTCAACGGCGGTGGGTTTATCTCACAACATGTTTGACGGCGCCTTATTATTAGGTATTTGCGACAAGATTGTTCCGGGTTTATTGATTGGCGCGTTAAGTTTTGGTCATTTACCAATGATGTTTGTGCCAGCAGGTCCAATGAAATCTGGTATTCCAAACAAAGAAAAAGCCCGTGTACGTCAACAATTTGCTCAAGGCAAAGTTGATAGAGCGGCATTGTTAGAAGCTGAATCAAGCTCTTATCACAGTGCGGGTACTTGTACTTTCTACGGTACTGCTAACTCTAATCAGTTAATGCTTGAAATGATGGGCTTACAGTTACCTGGTTCTTCGTTTGTGAATCCTGATGATCCACTACGTGATGAACTAACCGCAATGGCAGCTAAACAAGTGTGTCGTTTAACTGAAATGGGTACCCAATACACCCCAATCGGTGAGATTGTTAACGAAAAATCAGTGGTTAATGGCATTGTAGGCATCCTTGCAACAGGTGGTTCTACCAACCTGACTATGCACATTGTTGCTGCCGCGCGCGCCGCTGGCATCATTGTCAACTGGGACGATTTTTCAGATTTATCTGATTGCGTACCGTTAATGGCCAAGGTTTATCCAAATGGACATGCTGATATTAACCATTTCCACGCCGCAGGCGGCATGGCATTTTTAGTCAAAGAATTGCTAGATGCAGGGCTTATCCATGAGGATGTCAACACTGTAGCGGGCTTTGGTTTACGTATATATACCCAAGAGCCGCGCATTCTTGATGGCAAGTTAACTTGGGTTGATGGGCCAACAGAAAGTTTAGACAAAGAAGTGTTAACTCACATCGACACACCTTTTCAAAATAACGGCGGTCTAAAATTACTTAAAGGTAACCTTGGTCGTTCAGTGATCAAAGTATCAGCAGTGCCTGCAGCTAACAGAATTGTTGAAGGTCCAGCGGTTGTGATTGACGACCAAAACAAGCTTGATGCAATTTTCCAAGCAGGTGGTTTAGACCGAGATTGTGTTGTGGTGGTAAAAGGCCAAGGCCCGAAAGCTAACGGTATGCCAGAGTTACATAAACTCACGCCATATTTAGGTACCTTACAAGATAAGGGCTTCAAAGTGGCGCTTGTTACAGATGGCCGTATGTCTGGCGCGTCAGGCAAAGTGCCTGCAGCGATTCACTTAACGCCAGAAGCATTAGATGGTGGCCTTATCGCTAAGGTTGAAGATGGCGACATGATCCGTGTTAATGCTGATACCGGCGAGTTAAGTTTACTGGTGGATGAAGCCACTTTAACTGCACGTGTAGCAGGGAAAGTAGATCTACATCACTCAAGTTATGGCATGGGCCGTGAATTATTCGGTGCTTTACGAAATAGTTTAAGCAGCCCAGAAACAGGCGCTCGTAGTACCAGTGCCATTGACGAAATTTATTAATTAAAAGGAAGATACTCGAATGCTTGAGAATAACTGGACGTTACAGCCACAAGATATTTTTAAACGCAGCCCGATTGTTCCTGTAATGGTTATCAATAAAATTGAGCATGCAGTACCGTTAGCTAAAGCATTAGTAGCGGGCGGCATCAGTGTTTTAGAAGTCACTTTACGCACAGAATGTGCTTTAGAAGCCATTGCATTGATTGCTAAAGAAGTCCCAGAGGCGTTAGTGGGGGCAGGTACTATTTTAAATGAATTGCAACTGCAGCAAGCTGTAGATGCGGGTTCACAATTTATTATTACGCCAGGTGCTACCGTTGACCTGTTAAAAGCAGCTAAGCGTGGTAATGTGCCGTTAATTCCAGGTGTTGCGAGCATCTCAGAAGTCATGGCGGGGATGGAGTTGGGTTACACCCATTTTAAATTCTTCCCAGCTGAAGCGTCTGGCGGCGTTAATGCACTGAAAGCCTTCTCGGGTCCATTGGCGAATATTCGTTTTTGTCCAACAGGCGGTATTACGCCGACAAGTTATAAAAATTA
Source organism: Shewanella sp. 10N.286.48.B5 (assembly GCF_002874355.2). NCBI lineage: Bacteria > Pseudomonadati > Pseudomonadota > Gammaproteobacteria > Alteromonadales > Shewanellaceae > Shewanella > Shewanella sp. 10N.286.48.B5. The sequence goes on along the minus strand of NZ_MCVG02000001.1, from coordinate 1,689,406 downwards.
CTTAGCATTAGCTAATGTTGATTGTATTGGTGGTAGCTGGATAGCGCCTACTGATGCAATGGAACAAGAAGATTGGGGTCGTATTACCCAGCTCTGTAAAGATGCCATCGGCGCTTTATAACCCGAGCGTTTAACTAACGATTAATAAAAGCCACTTTCGAGTGGTTTTTTTGTTTTTAAAATAAGTCCGATCATCAATTTTATAGTGTATAAATTAATACTGGTGAATTAACATTATAAAAATGGACACTTCTTTAAATGGACAAGTACCAGCAAACGGTAAACGTATTTGACAAAGCAGCTGATAAATATCAGCAAAAATACATGGATTGTGCCTTATATGCTGATAGTCTTAATCGTTTTGCTGCGTTAATAGACACTCAATTCAACATTGAATCTAGTTCTAAATCGGCATTTAAAACAGAAACGGGTATTTCTGTATACGATATCGGTTGCGGACCAGGTAACGCCAGTTTGTATTTGCAACAAGCATTAGCTCAGCAACGAAATGTCCCGATAAATATCAGTGGAATAGATTTATCTACGGCGATGATAACGATTGCCAAGCAGCAAAACCCGACGGGGAAATTTGAGGTTAACGATATTCGCCAGATTGCGGCAACAAATAATAGATTTAATGTACTGCTGTGCTCATTTTGTCTGCCGTATCTTGCAAAAACTGATATAGCGCCTTTTATTGAATCTTTAGCTAAGGTATCCACAGCACAAGCGTTAGTCTATATCGGTTTTATGCAAGATGATTACAGTCAATCATGTGTGCAAGAGTCTGCTGAAGGTGACAAGCTACATATGTATTTTTATCAACCTGAATTTATAGCGTCTTTGCTCTGCCAATATGATTTTGAAATTGTCACCAGCTTTACCCAAGATCATATCGTCGATGGTCAGAAGATGGCCACTGATAGGTTTTTATTTGCTAAGAAAACAGTGTTAATTAAGGAGTGATCGAATGCGAACATGGCCATTAGCTTCCAAAATCCCTTTTATTAGTCTGCTAGTTCTATCGTTTGCCTGGTTTTTATTTTATCAAAACGATATGTGGATTAATGATTATGGCGCAGCAAAATTCGATTGGTTGTTACTCATTGACGCTGCTATCATTTTACCCATAATTTGCTTTTTGTGTATCAAATCTACCAAGTTAGCACTCGTTAAGGCACTCGGTTATTTTGCTATTTTAATACTGCTTGGCAGTTATATTATTCCCTCAGAGCAACAAATATTATGGCCTTATTTAACTCAGATCCGTTACCTGTTACTGACGGTATTTGTATTAATTGAGGTATTTTCAATTACCTGCGTGATATTTGCCATAAAAACGGCGCTTAAATCAGGAGTTGATCCTGATATTGCAATTATGCAGCCAATTAGTGCTTTATTTGGTAATAACTTGGTAGCCGATATCATGATTTTTGAAGCCAGAGTTTGGAGCTTCTTTTTGTGTGGCCATTTAATCAAACCGTCAACATATCACGGTGATTCACAATTTAGTTATCATCATAAAGACGGTAATCAGTCTAACGCGCTAGGATTTATAATGATGATAATGTTTGAAATACCGCTGATGCATTTACTGGTTCATTTTATGTTTTCAGCGTTCAGCGCTAATGTGGTAACGGCATTAACCTTGGTGAGTTTAGTATTCTTTATTGCTGAATACCGTGCTATGTCACGCAGACCGATCACAATAGAGACTTGTGCAGCCTCATTAGTCACTGATAATTACAACCCTAACACTCAAGCTGAGCTTGGCCTCGCAGATTTAAATTCAGGCTCAGGAGCAAGCGTCATAATTCAGAATAAATTACATATTCGCTACGGAGTGTTTAATAGCTTTAGCATTGATTTAAGTAATATTAAAACTGTCGAACCCAACAAATTAGCCATTCGACGTGCTGAAACGATAAAACGCTTTAACTTTTCTGGCGCTCCCAATGTCAAACTAACCTTAGTTGAGCCTATTAAAGGTATTGATAGTGTATATATTGGAGTCGATCAACCAGATGCGCTTATTGGTGAACTAACACTAGGTCTCGTTAAACCAAATTGCTGACACTAGGCCAATATAATGGCTGTTATTGACCTTATATAGTTTCAGCTTAACGTGCGCAGCTGTATTTGCTGCATATGATTATTAAAGTGCATTACATGGGCAAGGGCGTAGTCTTGTTTACTGAGCTTGCCATAAGCAAAGTGGGGCTGTAAATGACCGTTATATTGCTGAAAATCTACGAGCGATTGTTGCAACCTTTTGAGGGCTAGCAAATAATCAGCCTGCTTTGAAATTAAAGGTGCACCGGGTATGACTTCTGCAAGGTTATGAGTCATCTTGCCTTTAGCACTGAATAAAGCAAATGCGCTAGCCCCAATAGTGTGTTTAAAAATCTCTGCTTTTTGCTGGGGATAACCTGTCATAGAATACTCAACACTCTGGGCGCAATGAGTAAAAATTTGGTTTAAATCCCAACCTGCTGATGTCGTGCTTAAAGTAGCCTTTGCTGCTTGCTCTGGGTTGTTGCCAATGACGGCTGCAGCAAGCAATTGCGCTATTTGAGATAATATATTATCTATAGTCAATGGCCGAGGTGCTGGGCTGATGCTAAACCAAGTCACTGTACCTGCAATTGTCACACCAGCGCCAACCACGGCACTGCCTTTTACCAAAGCTGTTAAAAACGCTCTTCTGTCCATGGTTATCCTTGTTGGGCTTTGTGAGTAGCAGACTAAAATCACGCCAGCTGTTAATTTTGCCTTGCTGTTTCACTGATTTAAAATCAAGTTTTAAGGTAGGGAAATAGCTGTAGCGTTTGTTCAATAATATCGACTTTATGGCCTTTTTCTAAATACACTGCATAAATTTCTCGAGAAAAAACCGGCGCATCTTCGACAATAAAAAGTCTATTGCTTTCAATATGTTCAAACGCCATTTGTCTTGGCAGGTAGGCGCAGCCACCGACATCCAATAAAAAATTAAGTGCAATCCTTGGTTGGTTCATCGAGTGTTTTGCTGGCGGTGAGTCTTGAAAACTGCGGCGGTATTGGCTGTTAATCGACTCACCATAGTCCACCATAATGTAGTTTGCTAATGTCGACTTTTGTTTGGCACGATTTGATTCTGTGCTCACTAGGTATAACGGCACAGTCGCAACCTTAGTGATGACAAGATCTTCTACATAAGGCGGCTCGAATAAAAAGGCCACATCAATAACGCGACTTAACAGGCTTTTTCTTAATTCAACGGGCGATAGGGTACTGGTTAATAAACTCATCCCTTCGATATTGAGGTGAATTTTAGTGAGCCAGCCTTGTAGGACGATATCCCATATAGACATGATAGAACCTATGGCCAGTTGGTGGTTATCACCCTCAGCAATCCCCACATCTTGCTTGGCTTTTTGCCACATCAATAACAGCTCATTGGCATGCTTAATTAAGCGGTTACCCTCAGGGGTTAATTTGAGGTGTTTCTTACTGCGATCAAACAGTAACACCCCCAAGTCCTCTTCTAAAAGCTTGATTCTGGCACTGACAGCAGATTGAGTGATAAACAAATTTTCGGCAGCGACTCTAAAATGTAGCGTATGGCTAACTTCTAAAAATGTTTTTAATAATTCTACTTTCATCAAAATCCTTTAAAAGCTGTGATTAAATTTTTTAATTAAACACATCAAAATATAACGTTATATTTATGAGAGAGATACTCTTACACTCAGCGAATTACAGCACCTTTGTGCAATAAAAGAAACATGTTCAGGACATATTATGAGAATTGCCATTCTATCAAGAAACCCAAATTTATATTCAACTCGCCGCTTAAAAGAGGCCGGTGAAGCTATGGGCCACACAGTGGATATTATTGATACATTACATTGCTACATGGATATTACCAGCAGCAAACCAACCTTGCGCTACGATGGTAAAGAGCTTCCTATGTATGATGCTGTGATCCCGCGTATTGGTGCATCAGTGACATTTTACGGTACAGCTGTGGCCAGGCAATTTGAAATGATGGGCACCTTTAATATTAACGAATCTGTCGCCATTAGTCGCTCTCGCGATAAATTACGTTCATTGCAATTATTGTCACGTAAAGGCATTGGCTTACCACGTACCGGTTTTGCTAACAAGCCTGACAATATCAAAGATTTGATTAAAAACGTTGGTGGTGCGCCTGTTGTGATTAAGCTACTAGAAGGCACCCAAGGTATCGGGGTGGTTCTTGCTGATACCGCTAAAGCTGCTGAAGCCATTATCGAAGCCTTTATGGGGTTAAAAGCCAACATTTTGGTACAAGAATTTGTTAAAGAAGCTGGTGGTGCCGATATTCGCTGTTTAGTGGTTGGCGGTAAGGTTGTTGCGGCAATGAAGCGCCAAGGGGCAGAAGGTGAGTTTCGTTCCAACTTGCACCGCGGTGGTTCAGCTGAAGTGGTTAAGTTATCTAAAGAGGAGCGTGAAACAGCAGTTAATGCAGCCAAAATTATGGGGCTAAACTTATGCGGCGTTGATTTACTGCGCTCACAAAATGGCCCTATGGTGATGGAAGTTAATTCATCACCAGGGCTTGAAGGTATTGAAACGGCAACGGGTAAAGATGTCGCGTCAATGGTATTTCAATTTTTAGAAAAGAATGCCAAGCCCCATAATAACAAAACCCGTGGTAAAGGCTGATTAGGACGTCATTATGGATAAGTTAATTATTGGCGATTTTACCATTCTACCCGGTGAGCAGCGCAAAATAGAGCTACCGGTAGCAAAATTATATACCGATGCTGATGTTTCTTTACCGGTACATATCATCCGTGCCAAAAAGCCGGGGCCAACAATATTTATCAGTGCGGCGGTACATGGTGATGAATTAAATGGCATTGAAATTATACGAAGGCTAATTAAACAAAATAAATTTAAGATCACTTCAGGGACCCTCATAGCTGTACCTATGGTCAATGTGTATGGGGTTGTGAATCAAAGCCGCTACATGCCAGATAGACGGGATTTAAATCGCTGTTTTCCTGGCTCTGCGAAAGGTTCATTAGCTGGGCGGGTAGCACATATATTTCTTAATGAAATCGTTAGACATTGTGATTACGGCATCGATTTACATACTGGCGCGATACACCGCTCTAATTTCCCGCAAATTAGAGCGGATATGGACGATGAGGAAACCAAACTACTTGCCGAAGTGTTTGGCGTGCCGGTTATTTTAAATTCAAACCTAGTGGATGGTTCTTTAAGGGAGTCAGCTGTTAAGAATGAAACCAAAATCCTCTTGTATGAAGCAGGTGAAGCGCTAAGATTTGATGAGTTTTCAATACGTGCAGGCATGAAAGGCATTTTAAATGTGTTGCAGCACTTAGGCATGATTAGAAAATCATCATCAAAAGCAAAGAAAAAGCGCGCCCCATTTATCGCCAACGGCAGTCAGTGGGTACGTGCCAATGCCAGTGGGATTGTGCATAACATTGCTAATTTGGGTGAACAAATTACTAAAGGGCAAGTTTTGGCTGAAATTGGTAGCCCCTATGGCGAAGTGATTGACTCGGTGATCGCATCACGCTCTGGAATATTAATCGGTAAACAAAACATACCGCTAGTGCAAGAAGGTGAAGCCATGTTTCATATTGCTTACTTTAGCGAAAATGATGAAAAAATTGCTGAACACATTGAAAATGTTCAAGAACAACTATTACCAGATTCTGTAAATTAATGAGTTTCGATATGAAAAATAAAACGATTATTGGCAACTTAGAGTATATCGCGCTGCCTAAATTGGGTATCACCGAGTTACAAGTACGTGTAGATACAGGGGCTAAAACTTCGTCTTTACATGTAGATAATATTAAAAAGGTGCTGATAGATGGCGAGCATTGTGTCTCGTTTGATATTCACCCAGATTCACATAATGTTGATACGGTAAAAAGCTGCCATGCTCCTATTAGTGATATCCGTAAAATTAAGTCATCTAATGGCACCTCGGAGCAACGTTATGTGATTAAAACGCCAGTAGTTCTTGGGCAACAAAAGTGGTCGATTGAAATTACCCTTACCGATCGCTCAGACATGAGTTATTTAATGCTATTTGGTCGTGAAGCTTTAGGTACACGGTTTTTAGTGGATCCGTCAGCGGTATATTTAGGATCTTGAATCTAAATATGAATTCAGGTTTAGTAATAACGACGAGGTGCAATAATGGATTTCGTACAAGTTGAACAATGGCTAAATTTGACAGTGTTTACTGTTGCACAACAGCCAATTACCTTAGGTGGGTTATTGATCATTCCGGTGATCATAATTGTCGGTTTGTTCATCACTAAATTGCTAGTAAAACTGATCACTAAGCGGTTAACGTCTAAAAAGACTGACCCTAATATTATCCATCTGTTGCAACGTATATTGTATGTCATCGCCATTGCAATATTATTAATTACTTCGCTTGATTTAATTAATGTGCCCATTACCGCATTTGCATTTTTGTCCGGTGCCATTGCAATCGGTTTTGGTTTTGGCGCGCAAAACATTATTAACAACTTCATTAGTGGTTGGATATTAATGTGGGAACGCCCCACTAAAATTGGTGATTTTCTTGAAGTTGAAGGTGCTAAAGGCATAGTCGAAGCCATTAATAATCGTTCGACTCGTATAAGACGGGTTGATGGCGTTCACTTGTTGATCCCCAATAGCACGTTATTAGAAAACACTGTGGTGAATTGGACACTAGTTGATAATTTAGTCAGGTCAAATGTGCGGGTTGGCGTAGCTTATGGGACTAAGGCAAGAGTTGTCGCAGATTTGTTATATGAAGCAACTATCGCACAAAAAGAGGTATTAATTGAGCCTAAACCTGTGGTGAGTTTTGAAGACTTTGGTGACAACGCGCTAATATTTGAAGTTAACTTTTGGATTAACTCCACTGTAGAAGGGGGGTTAAGGGTGACGCGAAGTAATATTCGTTTTGCACTGGATGAATTATTAGAGCAAAACAATATTGTGGTGGCATATCCACAACGTGATGTGCATCTGGATGGCTCACTGACACTAATAAAGCAAAGGTAAACAGTAAATTATTAAATAAAAATACCGCTGATACATTTGATGATAATCAATATTGTATCAGCGGTTAATTAATCGCTACTGTTCAAGCCAGTTCTTTTATAACTCTAGCTTGTGTAGACTTGTACCAGAGCCAGTGCCGAAAAGTAGCAACTAGAACATAGCCATTAGTTATCTTGATATGGCTTACCATAAAAGCTATCTAATAATATCTGCTTTAACTCACTAATAAGCGGGAAGCGCGGATTGGCGCCAGTACATTGATCATCAAAAGCGTGCTCGGCTAATTCATCCAATTTGGCTAAGAAATCGGCTTCATTAACACCAGCTTCCTTGATAGATGTCGGAATACCGACTGCGGTTTTTAACTGTTCTATTTTACTTATTAGCAATGCTACCTTGTCTTTATCAGTGGTGTTTGAGTCAATACCTTCAAGCTTTAGGGTTTCAGCTATCTTTGCATAACGACATAAGGCTTTTGGGCGGTCGTACTGACTAAAAGAAGCTTGCTTGGTCGGCATATCGGTGGCGTTAAAGCGAATAACATTACTGATTAACAATGCGTTTGCTAACCCATGGGCTAAATGAAACTCAGCACCGAGCTTATGGGCCATTGAGTGGCAAATGCCTAAAAAAGCATTAGCAAAGGCAATACCTGCGATAGTGGCGCCGTTATGGACTTTTTCTCTGGCTATGGGGGCTTTAGCGCCCAGTTCATAAGCTGCCGGTAAATGCTCACATAATAATTCCAGTGCTTGTAAGGCCTGACCGTCACTAAATTCATTTGCCATCACGCTAACATAAGCTTCTAATGCGTGAGTTACAGCGTCAATGCCACCAAAAGCGGTTAATGACTTTGGCATATCCATTACTAAATTGGGGTCGACAATTGCCATGTTAGGAGTGAGTTGATAATCAGCAATAGGGTATTTCATGCCGCTCACTTCATCGGTTACCACGGCAAACGGGGTCACTTCTGAGCCTGTGCCAGAGGTGGTCGGTATTGCCACCATTTGCGCTTTAACCCCTAATTTGGGGAACTTATAAATACGTTTGCGAATATCCATAAAACGCAAAGCTAAGTCAGCAAAATCAACGTCAGGATGTTCATACAATACCCAAATTATTTTAGCCGCATCCATAGGCGAACCACCACCTAATGCTATGATGACATCAGGTTGGAAACTTTGAGCAACTTTAGCGCCTTGTTTCACAATGGCTAAAGTAGGATCCGCTTCAACGTCATAGAATACTTCTGTTTCAAGCCCCTGAGCTTTTAAGATTTTAATGGTTTCATCGCAATAGCCGTTATTAAACAGAAACTTGTCAGTGACAATTAAGGCGCGTTTTTTAGTTGATAGCTCTTCTAATGCAATGGGTAAACTGCCTCGGCGGAAATAAATTGAAGAGGGTAGTTTGTGCCACAACATATTTTCAGCCCTTTTAGCGACAGTTTTCTTATTAATTAAATGGCTTGGGCCAACGTTTTCAGATATTGAGTTACCGCCCCATGAACCACAGCCCAAAGTCAGTGATGGCGCTAATTTAAAGTTATATAAATCGCCAATACCTCCTTGTGATGCTGGAGTGTTTATTAATATCCGCGCAGTTTTCATCCTAAAACCAAAGGCTTTAACTCTTTCTACTTGGCCATCTTGGTCAGTGTATAACCCTGAGGTATGACCAATGCCGCCTAATGTCACTAATGCTTCAGCTTTGTCCATGGCATCATTAAAATCAGTGGCGCGGTACATACCTAAAAGTGGTGATAACTTTTCATGGGCAAAGGCTTCAGCTTCATTGATATCCGTCACCTCACCAATTAATACCTTAGTCCAGCTTGGGACAGTAATTCCTGCCATGTTGGCAATGGTTGGGGCACTTTGACCAACGATGTCAGCATTTAACCCACCATTTTTAAGAATAACCTCTTGCATGGCAGCGGTCTCTGAATCGGATAACAGGTAACCGCCATGAGTTTCAAAGCGTTGTTTAACTTGCTCATAAATACTGTCTACCACGATGATGGCTTGCTCTGAGGCGCACACGACGCCGTAATCGAAGGTTTTTGACATAAGGATTGAGCTTACTGCGCGTTTTATATCAGCGGTTTCATCAATCACGATTGGGGTATTACCCGCACCAACCCCAATGGCAGGTTTACCCGATGAGTATGCAGCTTTAACCATACCGGGGCCGCCAGTTGCGAGGATAAGGTTGATGCTATCGTGTGTCATAAGTTGGTTAGACAGCGCCACTGAAGGTTCGTCAATCCAGCCGATAATGTCTTTGGGTGCACCAGCGGCAACGGCGGCATCTAAAACAATACGTGCTGCAGTCGTGGTGGATTGCTTGGCTCTTGGATGTGGCGAGAATATAATACCGTTACGGGTTTTAAGGCTAATCAGCGCTTTGAAAATGGCAGTTGAGGTAGGGTTAGTTGTGGGCACTATGCCGCAAATTATCCCTACAGGTTCGGCAATGGTGATGGTGCCAAAAGTGATGTCTTCAGCGATGATACCGCAGGTTTTATCGTCTTTATATTTGTTGTATATATATTCAGATGCAAAGTGATTTTTAATGACTTTGTCTTCTAATAAACCCATGTTGGTTTCAGTTGCTGCCATTTTAGCAAGTTTAATACGAGAATCAGTGGCGGCAAGCGCTGCTGCTCTGAATATATTGTCGACTTGTTCTTGGCTGAAATTAGCATATTCTTTCTGCGCTTTAGCGACTCGCTCTACCAGTAGCTCAAGTTGTTCGGTGTTGTTGACAGTCATCATTACGTCCTCAAAAATTGTTAACTAAAGCGTTTTAGTTAACAACTCTTAGCAGCTGTTATAGCTGTGACCTTGGCAAATTATTAGCGTCTACGTGATAAAATTACTCCTTTAGCGGTATATATGTCGTGATCCACAGCACAAATTACTACGAATGGTAATTTAATTACACAAAAAGGCTTAGTTAAGTGATTATTATCATGCCAGCAAAGCTGGCGGTTAATTCACTAAGAGTGTTTTACCTTTGAATTAATAGAATAAAAATTTATGCTAACTGAGTGTGCTTTGGCTGGAAGTAAATTGAAGTTTTATTACAGTGTTAGTGACTTTAGATGCTTAACGCTCATCAAAGCCACTAACACAGGGGTCTCATCTTGATAGGTAAGTAAGGTTATCTTTCTAAGCTAATCTCAAAAATGCCAGAAGACTTGGGGCCAAATAATTGCTGATGCAACTTACCGGCAAATTCATCGGTCATTCCAGAAATATAATCTGCAATAATTCGCATTGGATTAAGGTTATTCTCCTTGGCATGTAACCAACGTTCTTGAGTGTTTAATGGCAGCAAACGTTGTGGATCAGACTCAAAGGCTTCAAATAATTCCATGACAATTTGTTGGCCTTTGTATTCGAGCATTTGCATTTCAGGTTTACGGATAACGTACTTATAGACAAATTGTTTTAAAGTATGCAATGCGATGGCAAAGTCAGGCTCTAGGCTGGCATTGTATTTTAATAAAGGTTCATCAAATTTGTCGTCTTGCTCGATATTAATGGCAGTGACAAAACCATTCACTAAGGTACCTATGGCATCTTTACGTAAGTGATGTTGATGGGAAAATAATTTATCTGCGATATGGGTAAATTCGTGACTAAGCCATGGGTCATTACTTTGGCTTAATTTGTCAGCGACATCCTGCTGCCATTGCAAAGGCGTGACTATGCCCATGACAATAGCATCTTCTAAATCATGGACTGCATAAGCGATATCATCCGCCAGTTCCATGATGGAGCAATCAAAAGATTTATACTGGGTTCTGTGGTGAGGATAGTGTTGATTAGTGCTGTTTTTAATGCTGATAAAGCGGTTTCTATCATTTACACTCAAACCTGAAAGCACCCAATCGAAGATATCTTTGTCATCGTTAAAAAGGCCTTTTACCGATGGCCACTGTGAAGGTCTTAATTGTCTGTGGCTGGTTATTTCTGGGTGACCTAAATCGACATGTAACTGGCTATATAAAGCGGGATACTTTAACACTCCAAGTAAGGTTCGCCTGGTTAGATTCATGCCCCAGTATTCGGTGTAGGGTTCAAGTCTGGCTAAAATTCTAAAAGTTTGACCGTTGCCTTCAAATCCGCCGTGATGGCGCATCATATAGTTCAAGGCCACTTCACCGCCGTGACCAAATGGCGGATGACCAATATCATGGGCTAAGCATAGTGACTCTATTAAGCTCATTGAATCTAATAGTTGCTCAATGTCAGGGAATTTACGTTTAAGCTGGGCAGCGATGCCTGTGCCTATTTGTGATACTTCTAATGAATGGGTTAAACGAGTGCGAAAAAAATCGTTCATGCCAATGCCGTGTACCTGAGTTTTAGCTTGTAGGCGACGAAAGGCGGCTGAGTGCAGTATTCTTGCTCTGTCACGCTGAAACGGACTGCGGTGATCATTACGGCGTAATTTATCTTCACCTAGGCGGCGTTCATGCCATGGATTTATCTTAGTGCTGCCCTCAATATCAGCGTTCATTTGTTTGTCATTGATGGCAGCTAATTCATTTTCAGTGACATCACTACTGTGTATTTCATTGTCTGACATTGATCATCCTTTACTGTGTGAGCATCAGTTAGTTAATTCGTTTTCAGTCAATTTATCTAATGTGGAAGTGCAGCTATCGAGGAAAATTTCGATAAAACATTTTACTTCAGGTAAATCTTGTTCCATTTGCTTAAGCTTTTTATCCAAGTTAATTTTTACATGTTGAAACTCGTCATTGTTAAAGCGTAGCTCATTCATGGTTTTCACATAGGCTTGTAAAATATCTGCGGCTTTGACGATAGCTTTGTATTCTGGGTCGACTTGGGTTTGAACTAATAGTGGCTCCATTTCTTCACGCAGATCTTCAGGTAACGAGGCTAAGCATTCTTTTTCAGCCAGATCTTCAAGCTTTTTAAAGGCTTTGGTAAATTCAGGACTGTGATATTTGGTGTTGGAGTTGATATCTTGGAGCTTGGTTTCTGATACTTCATGGTAAAGGGCGATGGTAGCCGCTTTTTCTGGATTTAGCTTACCGCCAAAGCGTTTATTTTTAATGACCACCAATAAGTGCGCAATCACAGCGACTTGATGACAATGCTCTGATACGTTTTCTTTTTGAAAACAATGCATCAAAGCCCAACGTTCTAACAATGGCATACGGGTGATCCATGCCATAAAAGTGCTTGGTTTCATAATCTGCCTCGGTAATAGGATTAAGGCGAATAGCAGATCCGTGTCGCTAATGAATACGGATTACGGCTAAAAAGCTATCTGTCTACTGTAATCAACTACACTGCGCCATACAACTGTATTTTATATTAACAATTAACTAAAATTTACGTTAGCATAACAACGGATAAGCTTGATTATGAAAGAAAATGTTAAGTTAAATGAGATTAAATATGGATGATGCTCGCTGTTTGCAATTAGATAGATTAGTCACCAACGAAGAGCTTTATATACTCGACAATGTAAAATCACTTAATTTTGTTTGCGATGAATGCGCTGTGGCGCTTATACCTTGCTCTTACAAAAAAGCGGTTAACTTACGTAGACCTTATTTTAAAACCTCAAAAAACGTTGAACATGAGCAGCATTGTTACGCTAAAGCCAGCAGTAAAATTAAGCAGCAAGGCAAAACATCACGGCTGAGCAGTGATGAAGGCTTTCCGTTAGCCTATCCAAATCGGTTTACTTTAACCGCCGCAAAGTCCGTTAAAGCGGTGAGTACTACCGAGATTGCCGCTGATGATGTTAATCAATTAACAAGGTCGAAGGCCGCGAAAACTGTAAGCAGTAAGCGTAAAGCGAATTATCTGACCAGCTCTTTTCAAAGCATAGTCGATCAGTATTTTGACTTTCCTTACGATCGTGACAGGGCGCTTTCATTTGAAGGGGTTGAGGGAAACCAATATGGGCAGATTTTCACAAAAATCATTAACCCAGTAGGCAAGCAAAAGTTTCGTTTTCAAACTGACAATAATGATACCAAGGTGTTTTACAGCACCTTAGCATGGGATAAACCACAAGTTGAAGCTGACTATATTATGATTAAGTTATCCGCTGGCTGGTGGCAAAAAGTGGATAATAAGAATAAAAACCTCAGACCCTATGTTGTCAAAATTCAAACCAGTGCATGGCCTGAAGCGGTAAAGACAAATTTTGTAAAACGCTTAACTCAAATACGAGAACTGGTAAAAGGCACCGACAAAAAAGCCTTGGTAGCATTTGTTGGCAAGCAAGATCAGCAAGAGGATTTTTATCGCTTTTTTGCTGAAGAAGCCAAATTGATTAGTTTTAAAGTGGTTTAATTTTGCTCAGGGTGTTATTGCAGGATAAACTCTGTTTGGATCGGATTATGATCTGAGGCTGAGGTTTCGTTAGAGTCTGCATTTATTAAGGTTAAACCGCGATAAAATAAATGATCAAGTGGTAAGCCAAACACCCGTTTACGAAAATCTGCTTTGTATTTAGCTTCTGTTAGGCTCAGGCCATGAGTGAGTTGCCTTACGATACTCATTCTACCTTCTCGCCAGGTATTTAAGTCTCCTGCTAAAATAACCGGCCCCTGATGTATGGCGACTTTTTTTAGCACTTTTTTCAGTTGTGATTCGTAACTATTTAGTCGCCAGTCAAAATTAACGCCATGTAAATTGACCACCAGTAATTGCTGGCCATTAGATAATGGGTAGGTGGCCACAAGAGTCGATTTGGCGAATCGGATTAACGGTTCTGCAGTTTGATAGGCACAGGCTTCATTAGCTGGTTGAGATGAAATATTCATAACCCCCATTGGTACGTTAAGCAGGTTAAACCCTTTGGCCATTACCACATGGTGCTGGGTATCGGCTAAGTACTTTGAGAAACGACGATTAAGTTTGGCTTCTTGCAGAAGTAACAAATCTGAGCCTTGAGTGATTTGCTGTAATTCAGTTTGCCAGTTTCTCTTTTGTTGTTTATAAATGTTCCAAACGGCAATACGTAAGCGTCCTTGTTGATCAAGGGGCTTGCTGACTGTTTGGGATAAACATTGAGACACAAACATGGGTTGTAGTTCGCTCATCATAACCTCGGCTTCGCCATTGAATTTCGTCACTACAAATAAATACAAACCGCCACTTAACAATAGCCCGATCATGATCCAATATTTTAATTTGTTAAGGTTCAATGTTACCTCGAGATAGATGTATGACAGCTGAATGATTAGCTTTGCTATATGCTTGCTTGTTTAAAGAGTACAATCAACTTTACTATTAACTTTTCAATACACCTAGGAATACTGTAAAAACTATGGATCAATTGACCCAAATTATTGCCATTGTTGGTGTGGTGCTTTATTGGCTTATTTTAGGTGTGGTGGCAATTCGAATCGTTATCAAACGTCGAAGTATCGGCGTGTCATTTTCTTGGTTGTTGATTATTTACTTTTTGCCTTTTGTTGGGGTGTTTGCCTACTTATTATTTGGTGAATTGCATTTGGGTAAAACCCGCTCAAATCGTTCAAAAGCCATGTATAAACCCTATGCCGAGTGGTTTAAAGCGTTATATGAGCATAATGCCCATAAACCAGAAAGCCAAAGTCATTATGCTATTCCTATTAGTCATTTGTGTGACACCCAATTAAGGATCCCATCTCTTACTGCCAATGAAATGGTGTTAAAACATACTACCGATGACATTTTAAACTCAATAATTAGCGATATAAATAAGGCTAAAAATTGTATTCATATGGAGTTTTATATTTGGCATCCCGGTGGTCTTGCAGATGAAGTGGCTAATGCATTGATTGCCGCTAGCCAGCGTAATGTCGCCATTAAATTACTATTGGATGCCGCCGGCAGTCGCCAGTTTTTCAAATCATCATGGCCAAAGTTAATGACAGATGCAGGAATTAAAGTGGTGCCGGCATTGATTGTTAGTCCACTGCGTATGCTGTTTAGGCGCATGGATCTGCGTTTGCATCGTAAAATTGTTGTCATAGACAATACCGTGGGCTATACCGGCTCAATGAACTTAGTTGATCCTAAATATTTTAAGCAGTCCAGCGAGGTGGGAGAGTGGATTGATATGATGGTGCGGATCACCGGACCTGTTGTACCAGTGATTAATACCGTAAGCAGCTGGGACTGGGAAGTTGAAACCAATGAGCGCTTTTTACCTGAGCAGCCACCAGCAGCTGAGTCGACTGACACTTCGTCGTTAGTTCAGGTTATTCCCTCAGGTCCTGGCATGCCTGAAGATGTGATCCACCAAGTATTACTACAAAGCTTATATCAAGCCCGTTCAAAAATAGTGATCACCACACCTTACTTTGTACCCAGTGAATACTTGTTAGTGGCCTTAGTCACCGCAGCGTTACGGGGAGTTGATGTTAATATTATTATCCCAAGGCGCAACGATTCCACTATGGTCAAATGGGCCAGTAGTTCGTTTTTCACTGAACTGTTAAATGCTGGCATAAAAGTTCATCGGTTTAACGGTGGTTTGCTGCACACTAAGTCGGTGTTGATTGATGATGAACATTGTTTGATTGGTACGGTAAATATGGATATGCGTAGCTTGTGGCTAAATTTTGAACTCACTTTAGCGGTTGACGATGTTAAGTTCGCTTATAAATTACAGCAGTTACAGCAAAGCTATATTGATGATTCTGAGCAACTTACTTTAGCACAGTGGAATAAACGCCCTTGGTACAAAAGGGTGATTGAACAAGTTTTTTATTTGTTTAGCCCTTTACTTTAGCCGTTTACTTTAGCCGTTCACTTTAGCCGTTTACTTTAGCCGTTTACTTTAGCCGTTTACTTTAGCCGTTTACTTTAGCTGGTTGCTATAGAGTTTCGCGTAATCGATAGCGCCTTGTCATGAGCATATAAACACAGCCACGATAAAAACTATAGTGGCTGTGTTTGTTATGACTATTACTGATAAATACGGCAGTAATTTGATTACTGTGAGTAGTTCTCTAAAAAGTTGCCAAAATCTGTGAGTGCCTTAGTTAAGTCTTCTTTGTGGGGTAAAAATACCACTCGCAGATGATCTGGCTCTGGCCAGTTAAAGGCGGTACCTTGGACTAAAAGCATTTTTTCAGATTTTAATAAATCCAGTACCAGTCTTTCATCGTCTCTAAGATTAAATTTCTTTAAGTCCAGCTTAGGGAAGGCATATAAAGCTCCCTTAGGTTTTTTAACGCTAACACCGGGTATTGAATTAAGCACGTCATAACAGACGTCTCTTTGGGCGGTTAAACGGCCATTTGGCAGTATTAGCTCGTTAATACTTTGATAGCCACCTAAAGCAGTTTGTATCGCATGTTGATTAGGTACGTTTGAACACAAGCGCATTGAGGCCAACATTTCTAAACCTTCAATATAATTTTTGGCGGCTTTTAAATTGCCACTGAGAACCATCCAGCCAACGCGAAAACCTGCTGCGCGGTAAGCTTTAGATAAGCCATTAAACGTCACTGTCAAAATATCATCTGAAAGCGAAGCTGCATGTACATGCACAGCTTCATCATAAAGAATTTTATCGTAGATTTCGTCGGCGAATAAAATGATGTCATGTTGACGGCACAGTTCAACCACCTCTAACAATAACTCACGACTGTATACCGCACCTGTAGGGTTATTGGGGTTGATGATCACAATGCCGCGGGTACGCGGGGTGATTTTACTTTTAATATCGTCAATATCCGGAAACCAGTCTGACTCTTCATCGCAGCGATAATGCACCGCTTTACCGCCAGCAAGGTTGGCAGCAGCGGTCCATAGCGGATAATCAGGTGAGGGGATCAGTACTTCATCATCGGTATTAAGTAGACCTTGTAATGCCATACAGATAAGCTCAGATGCACCGTTACCGATATAGACATCTTCGATATCAATACCAAAGATCCCTTGAGCTTGATAATGCTGCACAATGGCTTTACGGGCTGAAAATAGCCCTTTTGATTCACAATAACCTTGAGCGCTTGGTAAGTTTAAAATGACGTCACGGACAATTTCTTCAGGGGCTTCAAATCCAAAAGGGGCAGGGTTGCCGATATTAAGTTTTAATATTCTATGACCTTCATCTTCTAGGCGGCGTGCCTCTTTATGAACAGGTCCTCGAATATCATAGCAAACACTATCGAGTTTATTGGATTTGATAATAGGGCGCATACTTGCCTCAAGTTACTAATACGACATAAGTATCCGAACAATAACGAATTAATGGCAGTGAGAAAAGGATTAATTGAATATTTTATTGAGTTTATTAGCGGATTGTACTGTGCGGCTTATATTATCGATACTCGGTTAGGTTAAATGACTAAATTGATGAGCATGAGTAAGATGAAACACTGAATTGCTGGTGTTTTTGAGTGCAACTCTCTTATTAAAGATAAGCTAACTAAGTGCATAAAATAAATACAAAAAACAAAAAAGCCAGCAATTGCTGGCTTTTAGACTTTTAGGGTGGTTCCGTTAAGGGCCTCCCTAATGATAGCGATAATTAAACGCGTTTTTTGAACTCGTTAGTACGAGTATCAATTTCGATTTTATCACCGATTTTAACGAATTCAGCTACCGTAACAGTACCACCACCAGTAATGGTTGCTGGCTTCATTACTTTACCTGAAGTATCACCACGAGCAGCAGGTTCAGTGTAAGTTACTTCACGAACGATGCTAGTCGGTAATTCAACAGAAATCGCTTTACCTTCGTAGAAAGTGACTGAACATTCTTCTTCCATACCGTCAACGATATAAGCAGAAGCATCACCTAAGTTGTCAGCTTCAACGTCATATTGGTTGTACTCAGCATCCATAAATACATACATAGGATCTGCGTAGTAAGAATAAGTACATGCTAAACGTTCTAGGATGATATCTTCCATTTTGTCATCACCTTTAAAGGTGGTTTCAGTGGTAGAGTCTTGTAGAACGTTCTTTAATTTGATTTTAACGATTGCAGCGTTACGACCAGAGCGAGTTGTTTCAGTTTTCTGAACAACCCATGGGCTGCCATCTAACATGATCACGTTACCAGGACGGAGTTCATGAGCAGTTTTCATTACTTTATTCCTATATTTTAGGTATTAATTTTAATTGCGCAGTATCTTAGCTGGTTTTAATAAATTGAACCAGACGTGTAGCAAGATCTGCATCATTTTTAGCATCAACTGCCCAATCTGTAGCATGACGCTGCATAGGCAATTGCACTGAAATAAGTTGTTGCCAATAATCTGAGATATCGGCACGTTGCTGATTGAATGCAAAATTTACTTCCGAGAAGATATTTGCAAATCTATCATCAAGTTTGTGAGTATAGATATTAACAAAAGCCTGCAGTTTTACTAGGTGATAATCTTCATCTTGTGGGTAAATATGCCAAATAAACGGCCTAGCTGCCCACTGAGCGCGCAAAAAAGAGTCTTCTCCGCGAACAATGTTGATATCACAGCTCCAAAGCAGTCGGTCAAAGCCGCTTTGATCTGTCATAGGCAGAATGTGAATAACCAGATTTTCCAGCTGATATTGCTGACCTGGTTTAATGTTTTCTATGGTCACTGGCAATAAATCAATGATGCTGGTTAAGCTTTTGCCCACGGGAATTAACGCATGCATGGTTTGGCTTGATTGACGCCAAAGCTTGACCAAACTTGCTAGGGCTTGTGACTCATAACTAAATACTGATACGACGACATCTTCAGCGTTAATGCCTGATAAACCTAATTGGCGAAACAATGACAGTTTATTACTGCTATCAGCTTGCCAAGCATTACGTTGACTAAATAAGTCTTGCTCGCAAATCAATCCGCCACTTTTTGCAGTAAACCCAGGAAAATAAAAATACTTTTTAAGGCCACTTTGTTGCATTGAAGGTAAACCGTGACAGCCGTCGACCCAATCTTCAGCGCAAAGGTATTCAAGGTTTATCCATAGCGGTGGAGTATGTGATGAGGTTGAAGTGTGGTGTTTATTATGGTTGTGGAGTTCTTCAATACTGCTTTTAACTTGTGAAGGTAATTCACAAGCAAAAGCTTCAATTAATACGCTTCCAGCTTTGTACTCTATATCTAATGGGTTGTTCCATTGAAAAATATTAACACCGCAAAAGTATTGCTGGGCTATAGCTGGGTTTAACTGCGGCAAAATATGCGAAAAACTGTGTAAGTCATCGACCCATAAATTGATTTCAATACCGTATTCTGCGTGCAATTGTTTGGCTAAACGCCAGGTGACACCGATGTCGCCGTAGTTATCAACAACAGCGCAGAATATATCCCAATGTTGATTGCTTGATTTGTTCACTTTTTTCTCTCAACACAGCAGCTAGCTATTTGGCACTAAATGTCAGCGCTAAAAAAAGCGGCTATGGCCGCTTTTTAAACTGTTTTTACTTAACAGTAAAAACAAAGTTAGAGACTCAATATTAGTCTTCTAATTCAGCTAAGCACATTTCTTCATAAATTTGCTTAACCCAAGCGTCAACACGCTCTTCAGTCAGTTCAGGTTGACGATCTTCATCAATACCTAAACCAATAAAGTGTTTGTCGTCAACTAAACCTTTTGATGCTTCAAAGTCGTAACCTTCTGTTGGCCAATGACCAATAATGATCCCGCCACGCTCAGATACGATATCACCAACCATGCCCATAGCGTCAAGGAAGTACTCAGCGTAATCTTCTTGATCGCCACAGCCAAAAATTGCGACTAACTTATCAGTGAAGTCAACTTGTTCTAGCTCTGGGAAAAAGTCATCCCAATCGCATTGAGCTTCACCGTAATACCATGTTGGAATACCAAATAAGATCAAATCGAACTCAGCGATTTGCTCTTTGGTGCTTTTGGCGATGTCTTTGACATCGACCATTTTTTTACCCAACTTCTTCTGGATCATTTTGGCTACAGCCTCGGTATTACCAGTGTCACTACCGAAAAAAAGACCTACAGTTGCCATTGTCTATCCTTTAAATATCATGTTCGCTTTGCGAATTTAAAAAAACGGTTCAGTTGTCGATTTGTTGTTGCAAGATTAATTCGATTAACTGGCTACGGCTGATGTTACTGGCCAATGCTTGTTCGTTCAAGGCGTCATATAAAACTTGTGACACCTTTAACTCTATTCGTTTTAATCCGTTAGCGCGATCACGTTGTATTTGATTGCGCTTATTGACCTTTAACTGTTGTTCCCGACTTAAGGGGTTGCTTCTAGGACGTCCACGACGCTTCTCTGAAGCAAACAGGTCAATGGTGGTTCTATCTGTTGTTTCTTTTGCCATCGTTCTGTTTAACCGATCCCTGAACCTTCCCAGGTGATCTGAATAATACCTTTTGCTACAAACCCGGCACAGCCAAGGAATAATACTAACCATACGATGTAACGTCCAAATTTGGGCACTTGGCCTTGCTTAAGGACATCGTGAATAGCCATACCAATAAAGAAAAATATTAAAGCAAAAAACAAGTTTAGACCTAATGTCTCAATTTGATCCATATACTGATTCAACATGTTTTTTCCTTTAGTAATGCTTTAAGGCTAAAAGAGGGCGGGAATATATCACATAGATATACTATGAGCCATATTTGTTGGCTTCTATTAATGAAAATTTACAAGTTAATTATTGGCTATTGCTATCGATAAACTCAGCAACTAATCGATTAAATATTTCAGGTTTTTGGGCATGTAACCAATGACCTGTACCATTGATGGTTTTGGCACTGACACGAGGGAACTGCGTCATGATGGCATTGGTGTGCTCTGCAAGCACGTATTGAGAGTCACCACCACGGATAAAGAAACAGGCCTTATCGTATTGTTTGTCGGTGATATCCCAAGCAATGATTTGCGGATAATTCTCGATTAAACCGTCAAGATTCATTTTCCACTCAAAGCCATTGTCGGTTCGCTGCAGGTTTTTAAGCAAAAACTGCGCGGTACCTAAATCAATATCAGCGCTGATTAAATGCTCTAATGCTGATTTTCTGTTGGTGGATTGATCTAGAGTTAAGGATGTTAACCCTGCAAATACGGTTTGATGACGTGGTTCATAAGCCACTGGGGCGATATCTGCAACCACTAAGCTAGTGACTTTTTCGGGATGTAATAACGCTAAAGCCATGGCGACTTTACCGCCCATCGAATGGCCAACAAAATGTGCTTCGGTTAAATTCAAGCTGTTTAGCAACTCTACGCAAGCTTCGGCAAGGAGTGGGTAGTCCAAATATTGCCAATGTTCACTTAAACCATGGTTAGGTAAGTCGACACGAATAACCTGATGGTTTGCTTCCAGTGCATTTGCGAGGTTTTTCAGGTTGTCCAAATTACCAAATAAGCCATGAATTAAAACCACTGCAGGGCCAGTACCTGATGAAACGTAATGCATTGAAATGTCCATTTTGATTGTCAACGAAGGCGTGATTTTGCCTGTAAAAGGGGATGATGATCAAGAACTGAAATGAATTAGTCAGTTGTTATATGTTCATTAAAGCATCCATCAGTGCCATTGATGATGTGAAATTGACTAATTTTGAGATGTTTAGCTGTTTTTACTCTTTACCATCGGCGTGAGATGGGTAGACTGTCATTATATAAAGATCGATCTAAATCGATCGGTAATGCCACTGGTCATTATTTAATGTCGTAAGTGGCTTGACGTTTTTGACTATAGATTAAGACCAAAGGAAGCATTAATGAGTAAATATATTGAGATAGACGAAGAACTCTATCGTTATATTGCAAGTAAAACAGAACGCATTGGTGAAAGTGCATCTGATATTTTACGCCGTTTGTTGGATCTTTCTATTGAATCAGTTGAACCTGTAGAGCCTTTAGCGATAAGCCAACCTAGCTTAGAAACCGCCCATGCTACAAGCGTTGCTAAAGTAAAGGCTGAGGTTATCAC
The DNA here is from genome assembly GCF_002874355.2 of Shewanella sp. 10N.286.48.B5. Lineage (NCBI taxonomy): Bacteria > Pseudomonadati > Pseudomonadota > Gammaproteobacteria > Alteromonadales > Shewanellaceae > Shewanella > Shewanella sp. 10N.286.48.B5. Next base: position 1,667,407 of record NZ_MCVG02000001.1, on the reverse strand, counting down.
ACCAGAAGTCGTTGAACCTGCCGTAATTGAAGAAGTAAACACTGAGGTCGATTTCAACACTGTTGTACATGAACATATGTTATCTCAGCAAAAAGGCGCAGTAGGGCGCTTTATGTTTTTGTTAGAGTCACTTTCTGCAATGACGCCAGCCACTTTTGATCAAATATTAAAAATCCAAGGCCGGGGCCGTTTATATTTTGCTCGTTCAAAAGCGGAATTATTAAAAGCCAGTCAGTCTGCTAATCCGAAGGAAATTGGTACTAGCGGTTATTGGGTTACCACTAATAATAACACCGCCAAAAAGCGCACTATTTTATCAGAAGTGTTATTGCAACTCGGCTGTAATGAAGAGCTGGCAAAATCAATTTCAGACAGAATCTAAGGCAATTTTAAATTTCTAAAATAGGGAGTATACCGTGGCAATTCATGACAGAGCAGGCACTGTAGCAATACAAAAGGATTTGATTAATTTACCCAAATTGATGAGCCACTATTACCGAATCGTCCCTAATGTTGAAGATGTGCAGCAAAAAGTGACCTTTGGTACATCAGGTCATCGCGGCAGTTCACTTAAGGCCAGTTTTAACCAAAATCATATTTGGGCTATTACTCAGGCTGTGGTTGATTATCGTCAACAAGCGGGTATCAGCGGGCCTATGATTGTAGGTTTTGACACCCACGCCCTATCGTATGCAGCTTATATGTCGGTGCTTGAAGTACTCACAGCGAATCAAGTCGCTGTAAGAGTGCAAAAAGATGAGGGTTTTACCCCAACACCGGTCGTCTCACAAACTATTGTGAGTGCCAATGTTAATGGCGGTGATCTCACTGACGGTCTTATTATTACACCATCGCATAATCCGCCTCAAGATGGTGGTATTAAATATAATCCGCCCCATGGTGGACCTGCTGAAGGCGAGATCACTAAACAAATTGAAACCGCTGCCAATGAATATTTAGCTAATCAATTAAATGGCGTTAAAAAAGTCAATTACGGTACTGCTGTAGAGTCAGGCTGGATTAATGAAGTTGATTTTATCGCACCTTATGTTAATGCATTAAGCAAGGTTATTGATCTCGAAGCGATAGCAAAAGCTAAAATTAAAATTGGTGTCGATCCATTGGGTGGCTCTGGTATTTATTATTGGTCTCACATTGCTGAGCAATATGGTTTAGACATTACCTTAGTCAATGACAAAGTCGACCCAAGTTTTGGTTTTATGCCGTTAGATAAAGATGGAAAAATCCGCATGGATTGTTCATCACCTTATGCCATGGCGGGATTACTGGCACATAGCGAAAACTTTGATGTGTGTGTAGGTAATGATCCAGATTACGATCGTCACGGTATTGTTTGCCCAGGTTTTGGATTAATGAACCCAAATCATTACCTTGCTGTCGCTATAGATTACTTGCTGACTTACCGCAAAGATTGGGCGGCAGACTTAGCCATTGGTAAAACCTTAGTATCAAGTGCAATTATCGACAGAATTTGTCAATCACATCAACGACATTGTTTAGAAGTACCAGTGGGCTTTAAATGGTTTGTGGATGGCCTTGCTAACGGTAGTATCGCATTTGGCGGTGAAGAAAGTGCCGGCGCTGCCTTTTTAAATAAAGATGGCTCAACCTGGTGTACCGATAAAGATGGTTTTATTTTAGCTTTGTTAGCCGCTGAAATTTTAGCGGTAACAGGTAAAACACCTGCCCAGCGTTATGTCGAGCTAACTGAACAGTTTGGTAAGAGTTACTATACCCGTATCGATAGTCCCATAAGCCTGAAGAAAAAAGCCAAGTTTGAGACCTTATCGTCAGATAGCTTTACCGATACAGTCCTTGCAGGTGAAACCATTACGGCTATTTTATCCCATGCGCCAGGAAACAATGCGGCAATTGGCGGCATAAAAGTCACCACTGAAAATGGCTGGTTTGCCGCGCGTCCATCAGGCACTGAAGCATTATTTAAAATTTATGCAGAAAGCTTTGTCAGTGAAGCGCATTTAGCTGAAATTATTAGTCAGGCGCAAGTCATGATTGATAGTGCGTTAAAAGCCTAAAGTTTAAACCAAAGGGTTAATAGCCTCAGATGATAAATGCCTGACTTAGCAATAAGTCAGGCATTTTTTTAGGGATTGTATTGCTACGGGTTTAGCTAATGATAGGTACATCATAGGGTGTGTTGTTTGGCAGTATGTGATTTATCTCTTCAGTTGTTAATTGCCAATGTTGCTGCATCACAGTCGATATCCAGCTAAAACTATTACTGGTAGGTTGTAAGTCTCGATTTTGAAATAACTGCTCAGGTTTAAGTCCCGGCCATTGCCCTAAGACTTTACCGCCTTTTACTGCGCCACCCGCGATAAACATAGCACTACCAGTGCCATGATCCGTACCATAGGTGCCATTTTCTTTTACAGTGCGGCCAAACTCGGTAGCAACAATTATCACAGTATTTTGCCATTGATTAACTAAAGCGCTTTTAAGTGCTTCTAGGCCTTTATCTAATTGGCTCAATTGACGGTTAAGGCGACCATGTTGGTTGCTATGGGTATCCCAGCCGCCCATTTCTAACATGGCGCAATCTATTTCATCACTTTGGTTTAAGAAATTACCGCAGGCCTCGGCTAAGGCGACAAATTTACGACTCTTATTGCCACCACCTCGCATGGCCATTTCTTTCAATGAGATCCCATCCATTAGGTTTTGAGATAATTTTTTGTCTTGTTGATAAAGCACGGCTAACTGCTGATAAATATCTTCATCAGCGGGCTCTCCTTTAGTGGGATACCAAGTATTGACACTATCACTCCCGCGTAAACTGATAGGGATAGCGTTTGATATGGCAATAGCGCTATTGTTATTATGATCTAGTGAGGCACTTATGGCTCGTCCTAACCAGCCAGACTCAAGCTCTTTAAGTTCTCCACCGCTTTCTAAAAAGTCTTGTCCAGCAAAATGTGACCGCTCAGGGTAACCAGACGATACTGCCACAATAGGTAACAGTTGCTTGTCGAGATACCACTGATGCATATTGGTTAATACTGGATTTAAACTAAATTGTGGGTTTAACACGAGTTTTGAATTGGCGACATTATCGGCTAGCGTGGGTCTTAATTGAGAAAAGTTAGGCTCCTTTAGTGGCACTATGGTATGCAATGGGTCAAGTGCGCCGCGAAGTATGACCCAGACGATATTCTTTTTAGTTTTAGCTGAGGACGCGGATGTTGCATTCGCCACAGAGCTAGGCGCTAGGCCGCTGCTTAACATCACTAAACTGGCACTGATCCCTTTAATAAATTCACGACGTTGCATGTTATCTCCTTAAGAACTCAGGGCTAAGTAATAATAACGCTAAAGCTTGTTCACGACTTTCTGCACGGGTAATGGTATTAAATGATAATTCAGATAATGAGTTGCCATATAAGGTATTAATTGCCTGAGCGGTATCAGAATCTCGTTGGGAGGTAGCAAATTGTGTGGTCCAGTTGATTTTGGTCATTAATGCATTAGCACTGTTCCAGTCTGGTTCTAGATCGCCAAATCCCTCAGGGGAGCCCGCTTTAAAAGGCTGTTGACCCATTTCACCTAACTGCTTAAGTAATTTTTGCATGTTAGTGACAGGCTTATTAACTGCGCGGTAACTAGAGATGACATGTTCAACGGGGGTTTTAAACTTCAGCTGTTCAGGCTGCCATGACTCGTCTGCATTAATTAAGGTCAGCATAACTTGTTTGATGTTGCCATTGGTGCTGTTCCATGTTTCAACAAGCTTGGTTTGCAGTGTTTCAGAAGGATTATCACTTATAAAATATTTAACTATTTTATAGCACAGGTGGGTTGCAGTTTGTGGCTGTTTGGCAATATCAGCCAGCATAGCTTGACCCTGTTTAACGCCAGAGGCATTGTCTTGTGCGGCAGGATATTGTTTACCAAGTAGGGTTCTAGGTCCTGGCTCATGGCCATTGACTCGATAGATAAAACCTGTGGCATTATCTTTTCTGGGGTTGGCAATGCTCCACCCGCTAATTCCGTTTGCTAGCTCAATGACATCAGCTTGAGTGTAACCACCATTAACCCCAAGGGTGTGCAGTTCGAGGATTTCTCGAGCTAGATTTTCATTTAACCCTTTGCCTCGCTTGCCAAGAGGGGAATTTGCACCGAACGACTTTTCATTATTGAGATAACGTATCATGGCAGGATGACTGGTCACTGCCAGTAGCATGTCTGCAAATGATCCTAATAAATTTGGCGCTATGGCTTCACGCTCTAATGTGGCGGCAAGTGCTGTCATCACTCGTCCACTGACTGTGACACTAAAATGATTTGAAAAAAAATGTAATAAACGCCAGCTTAATGAGTTTGGAGAATTGATTGCGCTATTAAATGCACTGGCTGTTAGCTGGTAATAGGCTTGTTTGTGTGGCGGCAGTGGCTTTGGCCCGTTAAATTTCTTTTTATTGTTGGCTTTATTTGCATTAGATTGACCTTGCATGGACATCATATTTTCAGTTTGACGGTTTTTTTTTGCTAGCTGCTCTTGTCTTAAAAATTCGCTTACTTGACGGATTATTTCGTCAGAGTTGAATTCAGTTGCTTCAAACTCTGGGATCACCAATTGTTTAACTAAGTAGGCTTTTGGATCGTTAGTCGCTAGGGATAGTTCGTTTGGCCTCGCGCCAAGTCCAAATCGGTTAGTGGCAATTATCGTAGCTGCTGACATAGTACATCCTTGGATCAGTTAACTTGTGGTCTTGGTGAAATATTACCTTAAGCTAAACAAAGCCGATTTATAAGCGTGAACTAGATTTTTTAGATGGTTTTATGAACAAATTAGCCTTAAGAATGACATAAACTACACAAAATAGAGGGTAATATCATTTTTGGCTTGATAGACGCTTGCACTGCTGAGGATTTATTTTAACCACGACTGTTTCAAGATAGAAGGTGAGGCAGCTTAGCATTATTGCCAGACAAATTAGTTATGTTTGCGGGGCTGGCTGATAAATACAAAAAAACTACCCATTGAGCGCAGTGGGGAGCTCTGGCTCAAAGGGATAGCATTAAAAGTAAGCCGGCTGTATCTGGCTAACTAATATTGACTAAGCGACTTTTGTTAAAATAAGTGCTGTTTTAAATAAGTGCAGTCTAAGCAAGTTATCGCGTTTTGTTGTAAATAACTAAGGCGACAATGGCTACTAATGCAATAGCAGGTGCGAGTTCATACAGATGATGAAATAGACTGACTGCGCCATGACCTTCGTGGGCAAATGCAAGAGTAGGGGATGCAGCCATTAGCATTGCGGTTAGTTTCGTTTTCATTGTTAGTTCCTCAATAATTCTTTTTTAATTGGTTAATAAAAGTTATTACAAATTGAGCTTTAATCGGTATTCATTTCAAGTTGCATTAACATCATCTGCTCACCATCTATTACCTGAGTATTGGTACTTAAACATCTTGGGCAAACAATATTACGTTCGGTTAATTCTGATTGCGTGTCACATTGGCGGCAGTGAATGATTAGCGCCTGTATATTCATATCCAGCATGGCGTTGTGGCAAATCCCTTCAAGTTTGAAAGTTTCAAACGCCGTGGCCAATAAACGTGGCTCGACGCCACTTAACACCCCAACTTTAATCTGTACTCTGATGATTTCATTAGCTTGATTTTGGGCCGCTAATTGCTCAATTTGCTCCAATAATGACATCACAATTGAATACTCGTGCATTAGCAAATCCTTGGTAATAGCTCACCTTGGGGAACATCTAAATAGCGGCTACTGCCCCATGGTGTGGTTAATACTACTTTGCCAAGGTGTTGATTAGTCACATTGCCGATAATGCAGGCTTGATCGCAGTGGCAATATTGTTTCATGATAGTTAAAGCCTGCTCAGCTCTCTCCTGTGGCAGGGCCATAATAAAGGTGCCTTCATTTGCTAAATCAAAGGCTTCAAAACCATAAAGTTCACACAGGCCTTGGACTTGTGGCGATATTGGAATTAATTTTTCATCGACTTCAATGCCAGCAGCAGATGCATTGGCCCATTCATTTAATACCGCAGACAGGCCGCCGCGAGTGGCATCTCTCATGGCATGGATTTCGATATTCGCTGCAATGAGTTGCTCGACTATGGGCCAAAGAGTGGCGCAATCACTGGTGAGTTCAGACTCTAAACATAAGCTATCACGTGCCATTAAAATGGCTGCTCCGTGCCTTCCAATGTCGCGGGATACGATAATAGCGTCACCTTGTTGCAGGTTTTTAACTGAAATACCGGGTTTTAAAATTCGGCCCACACCTGAGGTATTGATAAATATGCCGTCAGCGCAACCTTTAGGCACTACTTTAGTATCACCACAGACAATACGTGCACCAGATTTATGTAATTCAGCGGCCATGCTTTGCACTATGGTATTCAGATCTTTAATGGCAAAGCCTTCTTCAATAATAAAACTGCAGCTTAAATATTCTGGCTGCGCTGCCATCATGGCTAGATCGTTGACTGTGCCAGCAACGGCCAGTTTGCCGATATCACCACCAGCAAAAAATAAAGGCTCAACGGTAAAAGAGTCGGTAGTAAATGCACAATGGCCAGTTAAATTTAAATCCGCAGCATCTTCTTGAGACTCCAAAATTGGATTTGAAAAAGCTTTAAAGAACATATCAGTAATTAAACTGTTCATTTCTTTACCACCGCCGCCATGGCTTAACTGCACTTGTTGATATTTGTTAGCTGGCATTGGTTACTCCTGTATAACGATAATAAGCATTGCAGGCACCTTCTGAGCTGACCATACAACTGCCCAATGGATTGTCTGGAGAGCAGCCTCTGCCAAAGACTTTGCAATCTTGTGGATTGGCTAGACCGCGCAAAATATCACCGCATTGACAGGCTTTGTGGTCATCAATTTCTACAGTGGGTAGTTGTTGTTTGAATATAATTTCGGCGTCGCGATGGGCATACTGTGGTTTTAAGGTTAATGCTGATTTTGCAATCGGCCCTAAACCACGCCACCTAAATGATGCTCTAAGGGTTAAGTATTGGTCGATTAATGCCTGCGCTGCTTGATTACCCTCGTAACTGACCGCGCGGCTGTATTGATTATCAAGCTGGGCAATATTTTGCTGTTTTTGTTTTACAATTCTAAGAATCGATTCCATCACATCCACAGGTTCAAATCCCGCTACTACCACTGGTGTGTTGTAGTTATCTACAGCCGCTTGGTAAATTTTAGCGCCGCTAATCACGCTCACATGGGCAGGTCCTATAAAGGCATTTACTTTAGCTTGTGGGTTGGCCATCACGGCATCAATCGCTGGTGGCACTAGTACGTGGTTGATATGAAATAACAGATTATTTATTTGCTGTTTTTCAGCTTGGTCAATTAACACTGCAGTCATTGGGGTTGATGTTTCAAAGCCGATGGCAAAAAAGATAATGGTTTTATCGGGATTGTCTTTTGCGATACTAAGCGCATCCATAGGGTCGTATAAAGGCCGAATATCACAACCTTTAGCACGAAATTGAGCAAGGCTACCTTTTGAACCAGGCACTCGGATCATATCGCCTAGGGTCAATAATATAACGTCATCAAGCTGTGCTAATGCAGCAGCATGGTCGATGCGCTCTTTTGGCATAATACACACAGGGCAGCCGGGTCCATGAATAAAATTGATGTTAACTGGCAGCAATTGCTTTAAACCATATTTCATTATGGTGTGGGTATGACCGCCGCATACTTCCATTATGTTAATATCAGTATCTATCTGACTAGTATGTGAGTTTATCTCTTCTGCTAACGCTTTGATGGTGTCAGGATTGCGAAACTGTTGATATAGATCAGTGAGGATCATAAATCATTTCCTTCATCATTAAGTTTATCAACAATCTCTTTATAGAGTTCCAAACTTAATTTGGCATCTTCTGTATCGATTTTATTCATCACAAATCCGATATGGATCAGCACAAATTCGCCCACCTTTAATGGCTCTGTCATTAGGTGACTACTGACCCGGCGTTTAACCCCTAAGGTATCGACGGTGACACTAGTATCATCGTGAACAGCGGTAATTTGAGAAGGCACTGATAAGCACATATTAATGCGCTCCAATTGCGCTGTTTATCCAATCAGCCACTTGGTTAAGAGATTGTGGGTCTTTGACTGAAATGGGTAATAAGGTCACATCAGGATTGAGTTTTTTAAGTTGCAGCCCGCATTCGGTTAAGGAAAAGTCAAAATACTCGGCTAAATCCATTTTGGTTATGAGTACCAAATCTGCACGGCGAAACATCACCGGGTACTTTTCAATTTTATCGTCACCTTCAGGCACAGATAACAGCACGATATTTTTGTGGGTGCCGACATCGTAACTAGCGGGGCAAACAAGATTGCCAACGTTTTCTACGAAGCAGACATCAATAGGTTTAAGGTCAATATGGTGCAGCGCTTGATGCACCATAAAGGCATCTAAGTGACAGGCTGAGCCGGTTTGAATTTGATAAGCACTAATGCCTTTAGCGATTAAGCGGTCAGCATCACGAGAGGTTTCTAAGTCGCCTTCAATGACCGCGAATTTAGCCATTAAATGAGTGGGTAAATATTCCAGTAAAGTGGTTTTACCGCTACCAGGGCTACTCATTAAGTTAAAAGCCATGACGTTATTGGCTTCAAAATGCGCACGGTTATGCTGGGCTTCATGATCATTCTTATCTAATATTTTATGAATAACAGATAAGGTCTTAGTATCATTAAGCTGCGGGTTAGAGTGTAGGCTATGTTGATGATCTGTAATTGAACATCCGCAATCTTGGCACATATCAATATTCCTTATTCGAAACGCCTCTTGCTATATCTCAGTATCAATGGCAGTTAAAAATTATTCTTTGATTAACATCAGCAATTAATCGTTATTTAAATATTAATTGGCTATTTGTGTTGTTTGTTGTTGTAAATAGGCAAACCATAATTGCCCTAAAGAGATGCCGGCATCGTTTATAGGGATAAGTTTACTGGGTAGTATTTGCCGCTGCTTTAACGCTTGCTGACATTGTGTTAGTAGTAATTTATTTTGAAACACACCGCCGCTAAACACTAAAGCATATTCAGGGTACTGATTAGCAACATCAGCGACAGCTCGGCTTAAACTCGCTGTGAATGCAAAACATAATTGTTCGGTCGATGGCGGCTGTTTAGCCGTGATAAGCCCGATAACTTGTTTGATTAATCCGCTGCTATCCCAAACTTTAACTGCTGAAGCAGCTGCTGTTGGCTCTGGAGACAATGCCAGTAATTGCTGCTCAGTGTTGGCAGTATTTGTAGTATTAGATGCTATTGATTGCTTGAGCCAGTTATTAGCACAAGTTTCAATTAACATGCCTGCTTGGGCTTCAAACTGATTCGTTTCAATAAGATTAAGTGCAACAGCAATGGCATCAAACAGCCGTCCTATTGAGCGTGATTCAATGCAAGCACTATTGTTAAGCCACATACGATGTAAATTATCTAAGGTATGAGCAGGCATTGTTTGAATTGCCTCGATGGGCAGGTTTTTTATTTGAGCAAGGCTGAAGTGCTCGAATAACAAGGCTAATAAAATCCTTACGGGATGTTTAATCGCTTGCTCGCCACCAATTAACTTAAATGACTTCAAGTGAGCGACACTGCGATAATTAATGCCATCAAGCAACATGCACTCACTGCCCCAAAGGCTGTCATCATCACCTAAGCCTGTGCCATCAAAACTAAATCCTAATACTGGTTTTTGGTAGTTATTGATCGCCAGCACACTAAGGATATGCGCATGGTGATGTTGAACCTGTGAAATCGGGACATTGTGTTGATTATTAGCCCATTGGCTAGATGCATAATCAGGGTGCTTATCAGTGATGATTTTCTCAGGGCTAAAACGATACAGTCGCTTAAATGTGTTTAAGGTGTGTTCAAATAATTGGTTAGTTTCGAGGTTATACAAGTCACCAATATGCGGGCTAATAAAGGCATGTTGTTTAAAAGCAAAGCATTGAGTATTTTTTTGCTGCGCCCCGACCCCAAGAATTGGATATTTAATGGCGCTGGGTAAGGCAATACTTAATGGCGCATAGCCTCTTGCTAATCGAATAACCTGAATTTGCTCGTTAATTACTTGAACAACGCTATCATCACAAGGGTTTACAATGGCTCTGTTGTGGTCAACGAGGCCATCAATCACATGGCCTAGTTGCGACATAATCTCGTTGGCGTCGGTAATAATGGGTAAGCCTGAAAGATTTGCGCTGGTGGCAACAATAGGTTTGTTAAAGGCATTAAGCAGCAGATGATGCATGGGAGTGTAGGGCAGAAACAGTCCTAATTTATCTATGTCGGGTGCAATTAACTTGCTGATAAAATTATCAATATTGGCGTGTTTAGCCATTAAGGTGATAGGTTTTTCAGCACTACTTAAGAGTTGCCACTCTGTTTTTGTGCCAGTAACGAGTTGTTTGGCTTGCTCGATATCTGCTGCCATAATGGCAAAGGGCTTTGCTGGGCGCTTTTTACGTGATCTTAGCTTTTTAATGGCCTCATCATTAGTGGCATCACAAATAATATGAAAGCCCCCTAGACCTTTAACTGCTAAAATTTTGCCATTATTTAACGCGCTGATGATGGCTGAAAACACTTGCTGTTGATCAGTAATAACCTCAGTTATCTGCCCATGGGTAAGCATGTCAAAACGTAACTTGGGGCCGCATTTAGGGCAGCTCACTGGCTGAGCATGGTAGCGTCGATTTAAGGGATCTTCATAGGCTTTTCGGCAGTCATCACACATAGCAAAATTAGCCATTGAGGTAAGATGGCGATCATAGGGAAGTTGCTTAACAATGCTGTATCTTGGCCCGCAATTGGTGCAATTTGTAAAAGGGTATTGGTAATGACGATTATTTGGATCTGCGATGTCAGCTAAGCAATCTGTGCAGCTACTTTTATCGGCTGAAATTGACACTATGGCTTGTTGATTAGACTGACTTTGGCTGATTGTAAAGTCGGCTAGTCTTGTATCGATTCGTTCTTCTACCACATTCAGTTTATCGATTCTGGCTAATGGCGGTGGATTAACTCTTAACTGATGGATCACATGATTGATATCAGTATTTAATCCTTGTAGATGAATGCATACACCTTGCTCATTATTAAGCACACTGCCGAGCAAATTAGACTGAGTGGCTAATTGATAAACGTAAGGGCGAAAACCAACCCCTTGGACTATGCCGTTTATATTGAGTTTTACCTGTTGAAGATAGGCTTGGTGCAGTCCCATAGGCTTACCTTAACCCGCGTCTTTTGGCGAGATACAAACCACCAATGGCAATGTTGGCGCCATCGAGATCTAATTGATGGTTTACCACTAGAGGGTAATTCTTTTGTAGCCGCATACATAGGCGCTCAGCAAGTACGCTATAGACTAAATCGTTGCCTGCTAACACCACGGCATCAATTCCTTGTTGCTGCTCCAGATGATCAAGCCAGTTACTAAGATAATCAGCCAGTGAATCAAAAAAACCAAAAGCTAAAATGGCGGGATTGGCGCCAGCTAATTTAAAACTCATTAAGCTGGCAAAGGTACGGCGCCAATTAATACTCCTATAGCCGTTTTCTGAACAAAGTGGAAAATCAATTCTAGGGGCATTATTACCATGATACTGCTGCGCCAGTGCATGAAACGCATCTGCTTTCGCGTCAATACTGGTTAATTGATTTAAGGCCTCATCATCTAAAATCAACATGGCAGCTAGGCCAATAAAATGTTGAATATTATCACTAGCTTTATCCAGTGTGGTTAGTGCTAATTGATGGATTTGTTGTGGAAATGCTAGGGTAAACTTAGCGAGTACTTTTGATTCTTCGTGCTGTAATTGCGCAATAATATCAGCGCCATGTTGCTCAAAAGTCGGTAATCGTAAAAACTGGGCAATTTTTTGTTGTTTATTTTGGGTAATAACTACACTGGGGTTGTCATGGCTAAAATAGAGTGTGGCACTGGTGATGGATTGTTTGTCTGTTGCTGCTAGCGTTTGATTCGACAGCATTCGATTGGCAATTTGACTGATCACAGCTTCAGACAAATTCAGCAAACCTGCGTGCATGGCGCAGCTAGCCGCGTCTATTCCAGTCACTGTTAATTCAGTCACAGCGGTGTTATCAGCTGCTGACATACGGCAATGGATCTGTTTGTTATTCCAGCTGGCTTCATAGTGTTTGTATTGAGCAACATCATGTAATGGGCTGGCGCCATTAATGGAGAATTGGTGATTGCTGGCGATTTCTACCCAAGTATTATTGATGCGAGTTACGCTTGGCTTAGCTATGGACTTAGTTAAAGGCTTGTGTAAGTCGTTATGAGTATCAGCGCTAACTGAATCGTTTGTATCAATATAGACCCAATCAATACCAATAGTGTTTAGCTGATCAGCCAGTGCCATAAGTAAACGACTGTCAGCAAAGCTCACTTGATAGTATGGATCAGTAAGTGTTGGCTGGACTTTACACTTAGCTTGATGTTTAGCAGTAGTAACACCTGAAAAGACTGCTGCATCAGCTGACATCAGTTTGAGTCGCGGTTTTTCTAAACTGGATAAGGCGAGGGTATGGTACTGCTGCACTGCAAAATACTTACTTAAATGCTGGGGGTTACAGATTAAAATATGTTGTTGGCCAGCGTTTTTGGCAAAAGGTTGTAAGCTCAAACTGAAATTTGAACTTGGATCCGAACTTGATACAGAACTTAATTCAGAACTTAAATAAGTGCTGCCACTGCTGCTTAAACTAATCTTGGTGTCATTTTTTAACCGCGCTGCAATTGCAATAAGATCTTGCGGCGCCATAGATTGCTCTAAGGTGCTTATACGCTCATGGCCGTGACAATGGGGACAAACTAGATCAAGCTTTAAAAAGTTAGTATCTGCGGCATTAACCATCTGCGGCTGGCATTCACTACAGTAACTGATGTTGAGCTCAGCATGGGCTAGCGGCTTTTGGCTGCCTTTACGGGTTTTGATGACACCGACATCAGCAGAGCATAACCAGATTGAATATAAAAATTTGGCGGCAATCTCATCGGCAAGGGCGGCGAGTTGTGGCTCTGTGGCCTCAACTTCTAAAAAATAGCGATTGTTGTTAAAACCCGCGCTAAAGTCAAAGCGGGTATCGGCTATATATTGATTACAAAGCTGCGCATAAAAGGCCACTGGGCGCTGGCAGGTAAAATTAAAACTGACTTTATGCATAGGGCTGACATCCACGTTTATAGGAATCAGGGATTAAGTCGTTAATATTAACACTGTGTTTTTTTGTATAGCTAAAACCTGCTTTTTCAAGGTGTGCCAGTAAGGCTTTTTCCATCGTCGGCACCGCAGCTTGTATTGACTCAGTTAAGCCTAATGTCATCGGCTCGATGACTGTCGGCGTAACTCCAATCACGTGAGTATTGGGTCTATCACCGACCATGTCCATCATGATCAGGGTTTGCAGCATCTCAACCTCATGGGCACTGCCTTGCCAATCAATTTCGGGTGGCGCTTGATCAAAATTAAATGAATACACCTCTCCGGGCTTTACCCCTGGACTGTTTACGGTATCCACCACAATTAAGTTGTTATATTGACAAAGAATAGGGATAAGTCCTTGAGCAAGGGTGCCACCATCTAAAATATCGAGTTGATGGTTTGGCTGATAGAAAGCGTATTTTTCATCGATATAATTAACAAAATGTACGCCGATCCCTTCATCAGCGTACAAAACGTTTCCTATACCTATTAGTAAGCTAGTAGACAAAGGCTAGTGATCCTTATGGTAGTCATAACCGGAGACGATAGAGTCAACAGAGTTATGCTTAAAGCGTATGCCTGACCAAACCGCCATATAGATATGAATAACCACAAATATAATGAAAGCCCAGGTGACTATGTGATGCCAAATTCGCACCTGTGCTAACCCGCCCATTAAGGCCGTAAACCAAGCTGAAACTTCCCATATAGCGCCACCTAACCCTTGATGATAAACATTGGCATAAAGCACCAAGCCAGTGATACACATGAATAAAGCCGCAAATGATATGGCAACGTATGTCACAAACTGCAAAGGTCCGTATACGCCAGCTTTATCTAAGTGTCCCATCCAGATATAGGATTTAATTTGTGCTATCCAGCTCTTCAGGCTTAAAACATCTCTGATTGAACGTCGTTCAATGGCGCTTTTAGCAAAAAAGAACAAGTAAAAACGTACTATGGTGATACTGGTAAGTACAAAGCCAAACACGAGATGTACAAAGCGGATCCCGCCTTGAACCAAGACATCAGAAGATGCGGGCGCCACCAAAAATGGCCATGAAATGTAAAAACCAGTTACCACTAACATCAAAATAGACAGTGCTCTAAGCCAATGGAATATCCGTATGGCAGGTGAGAAGATGAGTTCTCTGCGATGGGTTGCAATTTGAGTCATAATTCTTTCCTCTTAGATCCGCAAACTTGCTAAAACCCGTTAGGATCGATGCGGAATTCACCTAAATCATTACCTTTATAATCCATTACGTGTACCGCGCAGGCCATACATGGATCAAAGGAGTGAATAATTCGAATGACTTCCAGTGGTTTGGTTGGATCTTCAAGTTCAAGCCCAATCAGTGATGCTTCATAAGGGCCAACTTTACCGTCAGCATCGACAGGGCCAGAATTCCACGTGGTAGGAACAATAGCTTGGTAATTTTCTATCTTACCGCCCTTAATTCTGATCCAGTGACTGAGCATTCCACGCGGCGCTTCAATCATCGCATGGCCGATGTAATCGCGATCTGAGTCTATTTCTGGTGTCACATAGGTAGATTCATCCGATTGCATATTGGTTAACATGGCATCAAAGGTTTTTAAGCCTTCTTCTGCCACAATCACGGTTTGCAGCATGCGCGCCGCGGTGCGGCCTAAGGTGGTGAATAATGCTTCTATAGGCAGGCCTGTTGCGGCGAGCAACCCATTAACACTATCAACAACAATCTTGTTGCCACGGGCATAGTTCACCAGTAAACAGGCTAACGGCCCAACTTCTACGGGTTCGCCCTGATATCGTGGGGATTTAACCCAAGAGTATTTTCCATCACCATCGACAGTCGGTAATTTGCCATACACGGTATCGCGCTCAACAAATCCGGTGTAATTTGGAATCGTTGTGCCGTCATAGGGGTGCTGGGCGGTTTTTGCGTCATACCATGAGTGGGTGACATCTTCTTTTATGGCATCGGGATCTAAATCGCTCACCCCGGCTAAATCTCCATTCATTATCACGCCTTGCTCAAACAGATATTGACCATCAGCTAAGATAAAGTCATCGGTGGCTAAAAAGTTTTTAACATTGACGCCGCCTAACACACTTGGCTCGCCACCAAAGGCGGCAGCTGCCATAACGATGTCGGCTTTATAAGCGCGGATAATAAAGTCATGGACGATAGCGTGTTTTTGTTTCCACTCTTGTAAACGTGCAGGACTTAGCATGTCTCTAACAGAGGTAACACCGCCAACTACAAGGGATTGCGGATGCGGCGACTTGCCGCCAAATATTGCTAGCATTTCAGCTGCTACACGCTGAACTTCTAACGCTTTAAGGTAATGGGATAGGGCAATGAGGTTTTGCTCTGGCGTGAACTTGTAGGTTTTATTGCCCCAATAGGCATTAGCAAAAGGCCCAAGCTTTCCGGTATCAACCAAGCCTTTGACTCTTTGCTGTACGGCGCGTAATTCACCTTCGCCAGTGGCGATAGGGTTTTCGGTGTATTTATTGGCTTCTTGGGCGGCTAATGCCGGATCGGCACTTAAGGCTGACACCACATCAACCCAATCTAAACCATGTAAATGATAGAAGTGCACAATGTGATCATGCATATACAAAGAGGTTTGCATTAACGAGCGTAAGTACTTTGCGTTGAGCGGGATTTTAACCCCTAAGGCATTTTCAACCGCTTCAGTACCGCAGCGATAATGAGAATAGGTACATACCCCACAAATACGTTGCACAATTAGGCCGACATCCATAGGAGTACGGCCTTTTAAAATGACTTCAATACCACGCCAAAGGGTAGAAGATGACCAGGCCTTTTGAATAACATTATTTTCATCAACTTCAACTTCAACACGTAAATGGCCTTCGATACGGGTGATAGGATCGATAACGACTCGTTTACTCATGGTTTATTCCTCTAGCGGCTTAGCAAAAAGACTAGTTACTGCGTGAGCACCTATGCCCACAACGGTCGCACCAAGAATGACGGTACCAATGGTATCGGCAGTGGCATCAATACCGTGGAGCAACTGTCTGCCTAATGGCTTTTCGAAATCCGCCATATCATCCCAAAAATTAGGTTCAGCGCAGCCAATACAGCCATGACCTGCAAGTACTGGCCAACTGGTATGATGATTAAAGCGTTCAGTGGGGCAGTTGTTGTAGGTATAAGGGCCTTTACAGCCCATTTTGTATAGGCAGTAGCCATCTTTAGCACCTTGATCGCCAAAGGTTTCTACAAATTCGCCAGCGTCAAAACGACCACGACGTTCACAGTTATCATGCACTCTAGCGCCGTATGCCCATTTAGGGCGATTAAACATATCTAACGCGGGCAGTTTTCCGAACATGATGAAATACATCAAGGTACCGACAATGTTCTTTTCACTAGGAGGACAACCGCCTAAATTAATCACCGGTTTATCAATAACCTCTTGCACACCTTTAGCACCAGTAGGGTTTGGGGCTGCAGCTTGTACGCCGCCAAATGCGGCGCAAGTTCCAACAGAAATAATTGCAGCCGCCCCAGCAGCTGCTTCTTTTACTATCTGCATTCCGGTATGGCCTTTACAGCCGACCGTTAAATAAGTGCCATTATTAGCCGTTGGTACAGCACCCTCTACCGCTAATAAGTAATTACCTTTATATGCCTCCATAGCATGCTCAAGGTTTTCTTCCGCTTGCCAACCGGCTGCAGCCATCAATGTTTCATGATATTCCAAAGAAATATGATCAAAGATGAGGCTGTCTAAATTAGGGCTGTCGGTTCTGATAAGGGATTCTGAACAACCGGTACATTCGGCCATATGCAGCCAAATCAGTGGTACTCGATCAGCAAGCTCAGCGGCTTCGGCAACTAGATTGGTGAAAGGCAGGGGCAATGCGAGTAGTGCGGTAACAGATGCACTCCAAGTCATAAACTCACGTCGGCTAATGCCATTTTTTATTAATTTATCTTTTAGGCTAACGCTGTGACGTGGTTGTAACTGCTGCAATTGCGCAATTCGTGTTTTACATCGTTGATATAAAGCTGCATGTGTATCCATCTGATAACCTTATCCATGTTGGAGGATCAAACTGCTTTATTAAATATAGATCTGTTAGGGATAGGTATATTGATACACATCAATCATTGTTCACTTATTGAACATGTATAAAAATAGAGTGTTTCGCTATTTGAACAAATAGTGAGCTGTTGAGTCTTGGAGTTTTTTGCGAGGATTGATAGCAGCTAAATAGAAGTCACTAGGAAACTAGAAGCTATTGGACGTACTTGTCTGATGTTGATTTTATTTACAGCAAAAGTGAATTTCAATTTCTAACTTTATGGCTGTTTAAAACCAGTAAAATCGCGCTGACTTATCTCAAATTCAACGCGCATTTCATCATAATTATTTAAGTTAACTACCAGTCAATTGTTTCAATACCTGTGGCGGTACTAAGGTTGATAATTTCGCTAAACATGCATTAGTACTTGGATCGCGGTATTTAATTTTAAATTGGCATAATGTGTATAAACGCTGTGGATCATTACTGACTTCATAGGCTGTAGATAATGACTTCATCATGTCAACTGGATTGACTTTTTCTTGTGCCAGCCCCAATACCGTCCAATTTTGAGGGTTACTTGGTTCAACCTCAGTCGCTTGTTTAAATAGCGCTATGGCTTGGGGTAATTGTTGCTGACGATAATAAGCCAACCCTGCGCTATAGCGTAATGAGCCTGCTTTGGGCTGATTTGTAATCCCTTGCTTTAATATCGCCATGGACGCTTGTTCTTTACCTAATTGTCGATATAAATCAGCAAGGTTGGCATAACTGCTGGCCAGTATTGGCTCAATAACAATAGCTTGTTTATACGCTTGTTCTGCCTTATCGAACTGTCTTTTAGCGAGGTAAACATTACCGCGGTTTAACCACGAAAAACCTCTATCGGCATTATAAGCTTGTATTTCGAGGTATTCTGTTAATGCAGGTTGCAGCAATTTCTGCTGCGCTGATGTCATATTCTCCCAGTTAGTGACTAGGGCGCCTGCCGCTTCAGTTCTAATGGCATAAGCCGTATCTGTTAACAGTGGCGCAATTAACCGCCAACGATCGGCAAACTCAAATGCGGCAGAAGCAGAGATAGCCGTTGAGCGTATTTGCGCAGAAGGATCAGTGACAGCTTGCTCCATAGCACGATAACTTTGCTGACTAGGGAAGTTAGCCAATCTTGAGAACGCAGAGGCGCGAATGATTGCTGGTTGTAATGGGTTTAAAGCAATTTTCGTTAAAAGCTCACTACTATCTGGATCGTTAGTCGCTGCTTGATAGAAAGCTTCTGCATAACCAGGCTGTTGACGGATAGTTGAATGTGGAAATTGTTTAATAACAGCTTCAGCTGCCCAAGTAGCTGATTTATCATTATGGCACTGGCTACAGACATTAGGCGTCCCCAATGTTATCGATAAATCAGGCCTTGGGACTTTGAAGCTATGATCAGCACGGGGGTCAACTTGCATATAAGTGGTTTTTGGCATATGACAGCTAACACATTGATCGGCTTCGCTACCTTGTTGATGCTGGCTGTGCTTGGCTGCACTATATTCACTGGGTAAATGACATTGAAAACAAATTGATTCAACTGGGGCTGTTAATTTATTGCTATGGGGATTATGACAATCACTGCATACAACACCCGCCATATGCATTTTAGATTGCTTAAAAGAGCCTAATACAAACACTTCATCATAAATTTGGCCATCTGGATAATATAGGTTTGCATCAATATTGCTGAGCATATATTTGTCATTGAAATTGTCGATATGGTCATGTGCTTTATCGTTACTATCTGTAAGCTGTGAACGGCGACTATGACATTGACCGCAGGTTGCTAACTGCGCAGAACTTTTAATCTTGTTTGGCTGGAGGATTTTTTTACCTTGGGTGAATTCCCATGCGCCTACTTTTGGGGTTAAATCACGATCAAAGCCAAATTGGGCCAATGGCTGAGTTTGATCGCTTGTCCATTTAAGGTGATTACTGGCGGGACCATGACAGGCTTCGCAAGCTACGTTGATTTCAGACCAGCGGCTGTCAAAGCTATTGTTAGTCGCGTTATAGTTTTTGCTGACATTCGTTGAATGACAATCGGCGCACATGTAGTTCCAGTTCTGGCCTTTATTAGTCCAAAAAAACGCGTCATGAGGTTCCATTTCAGGATACAAATAGAACCAGCGTTGTCCGTCTTTGTCTTTACTACGGCTATCCCACGCAAAGGGGATTAATTGAATAGCACCACTTTCAAATTCAACCATGTATTGTTGTAACGGTTCATAACCAAAGGTATAGCTAATTTTATAGTCGTTAAATTTGCCATCTGGTCCTTTAATATTGACCCAGTACTCACTTCCTTTCATAAAAAATCGTGATACTTCACCTTTGTATTGCAGTTGTTGATCGGCAAAGTTTGCTAAAACGCTATCTGAAGATGCATAACCCATAGACATATCATGATGCGAGCCTTGCCAATCACTGTATTGTTGCTGATGACATTCAACACAGGTTTGGCTGCCACTAAATTCAGCTGTTGGTGTAGTCGCATTCACAAAAAAGGTCGTTAAGCTGAAGAAGGTAATACTGAATAGCTGATTGAATTTCATATTAAATTTACGACAGAGATTATTTAACTCTAATAGTAAAATAAAATTAACAATTAACCAACACTTTGCTGGTGGCAATCTTGATTTAGTCGCCACTTTTGAATGTTTTGGCTACTGTTAAAGTACTGGAAAAGCACTGTTATTATGCTTTTATGACTAAAGCAATATTGGCAGCTTAGTTTCGTAATACCTAATGCAGTGGATATCAACGCTAAGTGCAGTGGTAAATTATGCCGAGCAACTTGTTTTTTATATCAATTGCTCTACATTTTAATATGAGAAGTAATACAGTTGCACCCGTACTTTTTAGATAATTTAAACTCATTGAAGACACGATAAAGAGGCTTTTATGCTAGGTGAAAATCATTCCCTTAGAAACGAATTTCCAGACCACATAGATACGATTACTTCGCTTATTAGCAGTAATGCCGATTTTGCAGAAATTATGAAAAAATACGATGCGCTTGATAAACAAATTAGGGTTCTTGAATTGCGAGACTCTCCTATAGCTGATGCATCGTTTCATGAATTAAAGCAGCAACGTGTGGAAATGAAAGATGCTCTTTATCATCAAATAACCTTGGCAGAACAGGGTTAAAAATCAGCTATAAAAAAACGGGCAATATCCATAAGATATTGCCTGTTTTTTTATGGCTTTAATAAAGGTGATAACACCTCAATTTTTCCATCAATTGGCTCAGTAATGGGTAAATGAAGGATATAAGCAATCAGTGGGTATAGATGAATGTTTTTTGCTTGTGCAATGCTCGCTTGCTGGTTAAAGGCAGGCCCTTGGGCAAACAAAATGGCATTCATTTCCGGCATCACCTCGGCGTAGTAGCCATGTTTACCCTTAACGCCAGGTTTTGCATCACTGCTGGTAATGTAATGATCATGGGTGACCAAAATCGCATCACCAATGGCGGGATTAAAGTCATACTCAAGGTGCTTAGGTATCGACTCCTTTCTATAAAATGCTAAGCCATCGGTCGCAGCAACTAGTTTCTCAAGGGCAATTAAATCTTGGTCTTTATTATTGCCGTGGGCGCGCACTAATGAAAAAGCGGCGTCATTAATAAAACTAAATCGAGATTTTAATGCCTCATCATCGGCAAACAGTTTGTCTGTGTAGATACGCTCAAAATCAGCAACCTGTGCCATACCGTGATCTGATGTGATGATAATATTAACCGCATAAGGTAGCGCATTTACTTGCTCAATTAAGCTAGCAATGACCTTATCAATGTAATTGACAGCATCATGGGTTTGCTGCGATAACGGCCCGTGATGATGACCTGCGCTATCGACATCTGAAAAGTATAATGTCACAAATTGCGGCCGCTGCGTTTCAGGTAATTTAAGCCATTCAATAACTTGCTCGACACGGGTTTCATTTGCGACTCTACCGTCATATCGTTTCCAATAAGTGGGTCTAAAACCCGCTATTTCAGCTTCTGAGCCGGGCCAGAAATACGTAGCTGATTTCATTCCTTGCTGGGCAGCTAAAGACCAAAGTGGAACGCCAGTGTAAAAACGGCCATCGGTGACGGCATCATGGTCGCTTAAAGCGTAATGGCGCCCTAATGTGGGGTTGTAGAAACGATTAGCAACAATGCCATGATTACTGGGATAGAGACCGGTAACCAGTGTCAAATGGTTAGGGAAGGTGACTGTTGGAAATGACGGCGTTAATTGCGTTATTGTTGCGGCATTGCTGGCAAAGTTATTAAGAAACTTAGGCTGATGAACTTTATTGTAATCATGCCTATAACCATCAATAGAGATAAGTAACACATAGGGCTTATCATTGACATTATGGGGCTGATTTGACCCTAATGATGATGTTTCATCTGCCATGATATTATGGCTTAAAAAAACCAATGCGATAGTAATACTGCTACTAAGTTGTTTTAACCTTGCAAGGCTGTTGGATGCTAACCATTGACGCATTATTGCTTCCTTTATTATTGTATTTAGTCGAAGACAAAAATTACTTTGAACTCTTTTTATTATCTAATTTAGCCATCATAGTTAGTGTTGATGACAATCATATGATGTGTCATATTTTGCAGGCTGATTAGTTAACAAGTATTTTAGTTAATTATCAATGCAATTAACTGAAATTAAAACAATAAAAAAGCGAAACATCCTGTTTCGCTTTTAAGTTGGTCACATTGTTAACCGATTATTTTACTGCTTGACTGGCTAACTCTGCTTTATGCTCTTCAGCTGTTAATGGAAAATAATGTCTCCAAGAACCTCTCAAGAAAATCCGCGTATCTTCAATTGCTATATAAAGACAAGGGATTAAACACAGTGTTACCACTGTTGCGAACAACACCCCAAACGCCAGTGATACGGCCATTGGTATCACCATTTGTGCCTGCATACTGGTCTCAGTCATGATTGGCACTAGACCAATAAAGGTCGTTAAAGAGGTCAACATAATCGCTCTAAAACGTCTGCAACCAGCGTTAATTACCGCATCATTGAGTTTAACCCCTTGTTTTCGGGAATTATTCACATAATCCACCATCACTAGTGAGTCATTGACCACCACACCTGCAGCGGCAATAATCCCGAATACAGAAAGGTTACTTAAATCAATACCTAAAATGATATGGCCAAGCATTGAGCCAATCACGCCAAATGGGATCACCGACATGATCATAAAGGGTTGCACGTATGACTTAAGCGGTATCGCTAATAAGCTGTATATCACCAACATAGAGATAATAAAATCACGCATTTGGGTATCGGCACTATCAAGTTGCTCCTGAATACTGCCAGAAACCTCACTTTTCACTCGAGGGTATTTTGCCAATAATTGCGGAATGAAATTATCACGAATATCTTTGGCGAGTTTAAATGGCTCAGCTTGTTCAGCATCAACCGAGGCCCATACATTAATGGTTCGGTTACCATTTTCACGGCGAATACTACTCACGCCTTGAACTACGTTTATATTAGCGACTTCAGACAGGGGTAATTCAGCACCTTGAGGCGTTTTAATCAACACCTCCTGAACGAGGGCGATAGAGTTACGTTGCTCTTCTGGGTAGCGTAGCATCACCTTGATTTCTTCGCCGTTACGGATAATCCGCTGTGCTTCAAGTCCGTAAAAGCTATTACCGACTTGTGAAGCAATATTAGCCAGGGTTAGGCCTAAACTGTGGGCTAAAGGTTTTAAGTCAAATTGCACTTCTTTGGCAGAGGATTGACGACTGTCATTAATGTCACTCACCCCTTTTAAAGTACCTAACTTTTCTTTTAACTCCTTCGATGCAGCAATTAATTGCGCCTCATCGTTACCCTCTAGTCGGAAACTAATATCACCATCATCTCGGCCACCACCAAATAAACTATCTTGGATGGTGAAAGATTTAACTCCTGGGATATTTGGCATCGCTTGGCGCCATAATTCAGCCACTTCAAAGGTATTAATGGGTCTTAATACCGGGTCGACCAGTTTTGTCCTCACTTCTGCTTTTGTACGACCTTGAAGCTCAACTTGTAACTCTGCAATCATGCCTTGACCATATTGAGATTCAAGCTCTTTCTCAACAGTACGCAGGGCAGATTCAATGGCATGGGCGGCATTAAGGGTTGCGGTTTCTGCGGCATCGACATTCATTTCCAAGGTGATACGAGGAAAATCATGGGGGATTTTAGGTTGCCCAATAAAGCGTACTAAGCCGCTTATATAAAGGGCTGCGCAAATAACAATTAACATCACAAAGGTCGCAATAACTGAATAACGGTATTTTACTGCAGCAGTTAGACTAGGGCGGTAAACATTAGCAATAAAATTCGCTAGGTTTGTTTCAATTTTACCTTGAATAAAGTTAACGATATTTCTTAACCAATCTAACGGATTTTTAGAACCCGGTTGCACAACTTTAGGTTTTTTCATATGCGCTAAATGTGACGGTAAAATTAACTTTGATTCCACTAATGAAAAGATTAAGCACAAAATAACCACAAACCCAATGGCTTGACCAAAGGCTGATGAAGGGCCGTCATCTAAGGTGATCGGTAAAAACGCTGCAATGGTGGTTAATACCCCAAAGGTTGCCGGCATGGCGACCCGTTTAACCCCGCGAATAACACTATCGATATTTTGACCGTTTTCTTCACATTCAGTATGGGCGCTTTCTCCCATCACAATGGCATCATCGACCACAATACCCAATACCAGTATGAAGGCGAATAAACTGATGACATTGATGGTGACATCAATAAAGCCCATTGGCATAAATAATAGCGTACCTAAGAAACACACGGGTAAGCCCATCATTACCCAAAACGCTAACCGCACTCGCAGAAATAACGCCAGCATGATAAAGACTAATAATGCGCCTGTTTTCATGCTATCGAGCATTAAATCTAAACGACCTTCAAGGTAGTAGGTCATATCAACCCAAGGCTCTAAGGTCACACCGTCTGGTAAAATAGCCTGTTTGTCAGTAACGTATTTTTTTAAAGTATCGGCAACATCGGTGATACTTTGGTTTTTAGCGGCGCCAACAAAAAAGGTGACAGCATTTTGGCCATTGAATTTAGAATATTGAATGCCTTCTTCAAAGCCATCGTTGACCGTCGCAACGTCTCCCAGTAATAAGTTAGTACCGTCATCCAAGGTTAATAAGGGTAAATCTTCAAACTCATATCCGACATACGCTTGGTTTTCTACTCGTAAGTTAATGTAGCCATTTTCAGCTTTAATTTGTCCCGCTGACATATTACGGGAATAACCACGTACAGCTTCTGCAACATCGTTAAAACTAAGACCAAATTCTCTGAGTCTGTCTTTACTGACTTCGACACTGATTTCGTAATTAAGTCCGCCATAGAATTCTGAAATATTTACATTAGGCAGTTGCATGATTTCTTGATGAATTTTTTCGCCTAAGTC
Organism: Shewanella sp. 10N.286.48.B5; assembly: GCF_002874355.2. Classification (NCBI taxonomy): domain Bacteria; kingdom Pseudomonadati; phylum Pseudomonadota; class Gammaproteobacteria; order Alteromonadales; family Shewanellaceae; genus Shewanella; species Shewanella sp. 10N.286.48.B5. Next base: position 1,642,542 of record NZ_MCVG02000001.1, on the reverse strand, counting down.
TTTGAGTTGTCGTTGAGATAAGTCGCCATATAAACTTAAATACATCACTTCTTGGCGTATTTTTATGCGCTCAACTTTCGGAAACTCCATGCCTGCTGGGAATGTTGATACTGAGTCAATTTCTGATTTAACTTCATCCAATACAATTTGCGGATCGTATGAGTCTTCAATTCTGAAATAACCAGAGGCTTGGTTACGATTAGAATAGGTAATAACCCGCTGCAAGCCCTGAACAGTCTCTAAAGCTTGCTCTATTTTGACCGTAATGCCTTCTTCAACTTCTTGGGGCGCAGCGCCCGGATAAACGGCGCTGAACTCAATCCAGTTAATTTCAACTGCAGGGAAGAATTGCTTACGTATGGTGTTTGCTGTCAGTAAGCCACCAAGTAATATGATGATCATTAATAAGTTTGCCGCCACACTGTTGCGGGCAAACCAAGCAATCAAACCTTTATGGGTGTCTTCCATGATTATTCCTTATCTTTGATGGCGATTGCTGATTTAATAATGTCGTCACCTTCAATAGCATCTTGCTGGAGAATCTTATCTTCAGGTAACTTTACTGACATGCCTTCAATAGGGTAATCAAGTGCCGAGGTAATAATATTCATCCCATCTTCTAATCCACTTGAAATAATCACGTTACTGCCGTCTTGGCGAATAATATTAACGGGTAAATATCGCAGTTTCATTTCTGCATCCATGACCGCAACTAAACCGTTTACAATCAGGTGGCGGGGAATAATTGCAACGCTGCCAGCTTGTGTGCCACCAATATGTGCTGTGACATAGGTGCCAAAACGTAATTCTTTATGGTTACCTTTAAGTGCATAAGGGTCATTTATTTCAGCGACTAAATAAGTCATACGACTCTTACTATCAATCACACCTTCGCTACGGACAATCGTGCCTTGCCATTGCTGTTTTTCACCGGCGAAGTTACCCACCAAACTTACTTCAGCATTAGCGCCTTTTCTGTCTAGATATTGCATTTCTTTATCTGCAAGTGGCAAACGTACTTCAGCAATTTCAGTGTTATACAAGGTGCCAATTGATGCGCCATTGCCAACATAAGTGCCTAAGCCAATATTACGACTGGCGATTAACGAATCATAAGGTGCTTTAATCACTGAACGTTCTAAATTACGTTGGGCACGATGTAAGCCGGCTTCAGCACTTTTCAACTTAGCGATTTCTTTGGCTAATTGAGGTTTACGTAAACTTAAATCGCTAGGTTTACTATCGGTAATCTCAGCCCATTCACGTTCGGCTACTGCTGCAGTGGCTTTTTCTAGCACTAGGTTTGATTTAGCTGATGCCAGTTCAGCTTGTGCATCAAGTAATGCTGATTCGTAATCACTTGGATCTATTTTGGCGAGTATCTGGCCTTTTTTGACGAAGCCTCCTTTTACAAAGGCTTCTGCAAGGTAGGTGATTTCACCATTCACTTGTGCCACTAATTCAGTTTGATACTTAGGGTTAACAACCCCATAAGAGCTAACCGTAAATGTCATTGGCTTATATTCAATGCTTTGTACTGATACAAGCGGGGTCGTGTCTACTGGTGGTTTTTCTTCGGGTGGTTGCTTCATGGCAACTAACGCCGCTGTTATGGCAATGCCAGAACCTATAATTAAGAAAGGAAATACTTTTTGCATTGTGGTCGCCACGGGACATCCTTTTTGAAGAGATAACACAAACCTTTCGCGCTTGTGTGCAAATGAGTTATCGACATTATATGGAGATGTTAATACAGTTGTTAACTGTAAGTGGTAACAATGTGTAATTTAATGTTTCAAATGTTTCGAGACTGACAGTTTACTTATTACCTATAGCGACAATTGTGCATATAAAGTCCCATTTTTTGATAGTGATTCATAACGTTAAACGAGCTTGTCACATAAGTATTGGCAAGGTTGTAAATGTATACACCGGGTTTAAATGTGAGGCTGGTAAGGAAAAAAATAGGTAATAAAACCACATTCATTAACATATTGTGCTGATTTACGCTCATGAAGCTAATTTTTAATAGTAATTTTGAGTGCTAAGGTTCAAAATCACTGATTATAAATGCTCATTTTTATCTTTCACACAAGGAACAGTAATGAACGTATTAGTTACCGGTGGTGCTGGCTATATCGGCTCACATACAGTGTTATCACTGCTAGAAAACAATTGTAATGTCGTTGTTTTTGATAACCTGTTTAATTCAAATATTGAGTCAATTAAGCGAGTAGAGGCATTAACTGGGAAATCGGTAATTTTTATAGAAGGTGACATTCGTGACAAACAGGCTTTAACCGCAGTTTTTGAGCAATTTGATATTCAAACCGTGATCCATTTTGCAGCCCTTAAAGCGGTCGGTGAATCAGCGCAAATTCCACTTGAGTACTATCAAAATAATGTTCACGGCTCTGTGTGTTTATTGGAAGCCATGGCCGAACATAATGTTCATAACTTTATCTTTAGCTCATCTGCGACCGTTTATGGCGAAGAAAATGATGTGCCTTATGTTGAGACCATGAAGTTAGGTACACCTTCAAGCCCTTATGGGGCAACTAAAGTAATGGTCGAACGGGTGATGGCAGATTTTGCTGTATCAAACAGTAATTTTAGAGGGGTATCATTACGTTACTTTAATCCTATTGGTGCCCATGAAAGCGGCCAAATTGGTGAGTCACCAAAAGGTATTCCTAACAATCTTCTGCCTTATGTTGCTCAAGTTATGGTGGGCAAACGTGACAAGCTAAGTATTTTTGGTGCTGATTATCCAACTAAAGATGGTACCTGTGAACGTGACTATCTTCATGTGATGGATTTGGCTGAGGGTCACGTTGCTGCGATGAACTGGTTAGACAATAATGCCGGCTTTACTGGCGTTGAGGCATTCAACTTAGGTACAGGTAATGGCGTATCGGTTTTCGATATTGTGAAGGCATTTGAACAAGCGGTTGATAAACCCATTCCATATGAAGTCAGTCCAAGACGCGCAGGGGATTTAGCTGCATTTTGGGCCAACGCGCAAAAAGCTAATCAGCAATTGAACTGGCAAGCAAAGCGTAGTTTAGAGCAAATGATGGTCGATACCTGGCGCTGGCAATCAGCTAATCCTAATGGTTATGATCAAGCGTAACGTTAGTCTTAATGTCTCGCAGCATGAGTTGAAAGCGCCTTTATGTGAAAATGAAGGCGTTTATCACACATCTTGGTTAAGTAAATCCCCCTTAAATAATCACAGCAACAATCAGTTAAACGATTACTTAAACAATCATTTCTACGATCAATTCAAACAGAAAGAATGCCTTTAAAAGCTAGTCTGTTGTCGGCACTTTTTCATCAATACTAACGATTTCCATTTTCTTAAATATCAGCAAAAGTCCGACATACACGCCAACCAAATTTAGCCCTAAACCTATCCGTTATATGACACATGTATCATTCAGTAGAGTCTATTAAACAGTAATTATTTAGTTGATATAAAAGCAATTAATATGTCAGTTTTTTGGTGAATGAACATTGAAAAATAAGCTTTTTTAGCAATAACTCCACCTCTAGTGTTAGCGCTAACAACTGTTGTGTGATATAAAATAACTCACTTTTTAACTTTGTCGTTACAAAACAGGTTGCTTATGAGTCAACAAATAAACCCAATTTTACCAGGGTTTCATCCCGACCCCAGTATTGTCAGAGTAGGGGATGACTATTACATTGCCGTGTCGACATTTGAATGGTATCCCGGAGTTCAAATTTTCCATTCTGTGGATTTGGTTAATTGGACATTAGTGAGTAGGCCATTAAATCGGGCTGCACTACTGGATATGACAGGTTGTCCTGACTCCTGTGGTATCTGGGCGCCTTGTTTGAGTTATGCGGAAGGTTTGTTCTATCTCATTTATACCAATGTAAAACGATTTGATGGAAATTTTAAAGATACCCCTAATTATCTAACGACGTGTAGCACCATTGATGGTGAATGGAGTAACCCGGTTTATTTAAATAGCAGTGGTTTTGACCCATCATTATTTCATGATGACGATGGCAGTAAATGGTTAGTTAATATGCTGTGGGATCATCGACCAAATAAACATCCCTTTGCAGGGATAGTATTGCAGCAATATTGCCACAAACAGCAAAAGTTAATTGGCACAGCAGTTAATATATTTGCTGGTAGCCCTCATCGCCTTACAGAAGGGCCACATTTGTATAAGATAAATGATTATTATTATTTATTAACGGCAGAAGGTGGCACTAGTTACGAACATGCTTGCACGTTTGCACGTGCTAAGCACATAGCGGGGCCATATGAGCTTGATCCTAATGTACATGTGCTGACGTCTAAAGATCATCTCGATAAACCCTTACAGCGAACGGGTCATGGTGGGTTAGTACAAACGCCAGAAGGGCAATGGTATTTAACGCATTTGCTGTCTCGACCACTTAAGCTCAATGACGGTAATAAGCGCAGCCCACTAGGACGAGAAACCGGTATTCAAGCATTAATATTACATGATGATGCTTGGTTTAGATTGGCATCGGGTGAAGTGTACGCTGAGGTTAACCCTGTTGGCTTGAGCGTTAAGCCCAATCGAGATTTTTCCCACTATGATGATTTTTCAAACCCGGTATTACCCAGCCATTATCAATGGTTGAGGATTCCAAATCCTGAATGTTTTTATAGTTTAACGGATAAGCCTGGTGTGTTGACATTATACGGAAAACATTCTGTAGGTAGTACGTTTAAACAAGCGCTTATTGCGAGAAGGCAACAACATTTATCCTATGTGGCACAAACGCAATTACGCTTTACACCGACGAGTTTTCAACAACAAGCAGGGTTAATTTGCTATTACAATGCGCATAAGTTTCATTATTTGTATGTGTCATATGATGATGACAAAGGCGTACATATCGATGTCATGAGCTGTTTGGGTGATGAATCATTAAAAGCAGACTTTCCCATTTATCAACAACGGGTGCCAATTAGCAGCGAGACTATGAGTCTTAGGGCTGAAGTTGATAATGAGCTGCTGACCTTTAGCTATTCGGTCGAGAAGGACGTGTGGTTACCCATCTGTGAATTAGATTACAGTGTTATTTCTGATGAAGCAGGAAAGGGTGAAGGCGCTAATTTTACTGGTGCATTTATTGGGATGTGTTGCCAAGATTTAACTGGCGCAAATATTGCGGCTGAGTTTAACTATTTTGATTATCAAGAAAAGCATTAGCGATTTAACTCTTACTATTTAACACTTAACAAGTCAGCGTTAGAAAAATAGGCCATCTTAATATTAAGATGGCCTATTTTTTATTCATTTAAACCTCAAAATAGGGGCTTGATAGAATTCAATGTTAAATATAGCGATTAACCACATTTTCAAGTAATTCTTGGCGTCCAGAAACCGATGTAGGATTGATATTCTGTTCATGGACGACTTTCGCTAAGCTTTCTAGGCTATGTTGTCCATCAAAAATATCTTTACCTAGGCCTTTATTCCAGCCGGCATAACGTTGCTCTACAAATGAAGATAACGGTGCATCTTCAATAAGTTGTGCAGCATTAAGCAGAGATTTAGCCATGGTATCCATGCCACCAATGTGACCATGGAATAAATCATCATTTTCACATGACTGACGACGAAGTTTAGTGTCGAAATTTAATCCGCCAGTAGTAAAACCACCCGATTTTAAAATTTCATACATTACTAAGGTACATTCAGCGACATCGTTAGGGTATTGGTCTGTGTCCCAGCCATTTTGCATGTCACCACGGTTAGCATCGATACTGCCCATAATGCCTTCAGCACATGCGACAGCAACTTCATGATGGAAGCTGTGGCCTGCTAATGTTGCATGATTTGCTTCGATGTTTACTTTGATTTCGTCCTGTAAACCGTGTTTGTGTAGGAAGCCCGCTACGGTTGCTGTGTCATAATCATATTGATGCTTAGTCGGTTCTTGAGGCTTAGGCTCGATTAACAAAGTGCCTTTAAAACCAATTTTATGTTTATGTTCTACTACCATTTTTAAAAAGCGTGCGTACTGTTCGCTTTCTTGCTTTAAGTTAGTATTCAGTAGTGAATCATACCCTTCACGGCCGCCCCATAACACGTAGTTTTCACCACCTAAACGGTTAGTCACTTCCATTGCGTGTTTCACTTGAGCTGCGCCATAGGCAAACACTTCAGGGTTTGGATTGGTTGCACCACCAGCACAAAAACGTTTATTTGAAAACAGATTAGCAGTACCCCAAAGTAATTTAACGCCAGTGCGTTGCATTTCTTTTTCTAGAATGTCTGCAATGTGGTTTACGTTAGCATGGCTTTCTTTTAACGTTGCGCCTTCAGGAGCAATATCAGTGTCGTGAAAGCAAAAATAGGGTACACCAAGCTTTTCAAAAAATTCGAATGCAACCTTGGCTTTTTGTTCAGCTAGAGCCAGTTGATCACCTACAGGTTGGATCCAAGGGCGATCGAAGGTACCTTCACCAAAAATATCAAAACCCGTTGAACAGAAGTTATGCCAGTAACAAGCGGCAAAACGCAAATGTTGTTTCATTGTTTTACCAAGAACGACACGATTTTCGTCGTAGTAACGAAATGCTAAAGGGTTTTTACTGGCTTCGCCTTCGTATTTGATTTTTTCGATATTATTAAAAAATTGTTCGCTCATGTTGACTCCGTTTCTTTTAGTTAATTTAATACTATTTAAGGGTTTAATTATTAAAATAGATGTTTGGTTGCTTGGTATAAGGCTTTAAATTTTTGATATTGATCGGCGTAATAAACTTGCATTTCAGGGTTAGGTAATACCAGGTGTTCAAGCTTGCCACTGGTGCAGATTGATTCAAGAGGACTCTGTTCTACAGCAATTCTTGCTAACCTTGCTGCGCCATATGCCGGTCCGACTTCACCGCCTTCACGGTATGAAAGTGAACGGTTCAATACGCTAGCAAGAATATCTCCCCATAATCGACTTTTTGAACCACCGCCAATAACCGTAATTTCATCAATGGTTGCACCCGCATCTAGTAACACCTGTTGACCATCAGCAAAAGCAAATGCCACACCTTCTAATACTGCGCGGCCAAGGCTGGCAGCAGTGGTGTTATGGTCTAAACCAAAGAAAACGCCTTTGGCATTGGGGTTATTGTGCGGGGTTCGTTCACCAGAAAGGTAAGGTAAAAACAACACTGAGTTTGGCTGACTAAAATCACATTTAGCGATTTGTTCTAGTAGGGCTGATTCATTGCCATAACCTGTTAGTTTTGTCACCCAACTCAAACAACTTGCCGCGCTTAATACCACCGACATTTGATGCCAGGTATCACTCAAACAGTGACAAAAAGTATGGGCAGCGTTATCTGGATTAGGTAAATATTGCTCATTTGCAACAAAATAAACGCCAGACGTGCCTAGAGATAAAAATGCTTGGTTTGGCTTAATCACGCCGATACCAATTGCGCCAGCGGCATTGTCACCCGCGCCAGCAACAACAGGCACAGAATCCATGCCCCATAAACTGGCAATATTCGGGCTTAACTTGCCTGTTATATCTGTGCCTTCAAATAGCTGCGGCATATGTTCAATGCTTAAAGAAGTTGCCGTTAGCATCGCTTCAGACCAGCAACGATTCTTGACATCTAACCACAGGGTACCTGCGGAGTCAGACATGTCTGATGCAAAATCCCCAGTCATTTTGAAACGTAAAAAATCTTTAGGTAATAATACCTTGGATACTTTGTTAAAGTTTTCAGGTTCATGCTCTTTTACCCATAACAACTTTGGTGCAGTAAAGCCTGGCATCGCAATGTTACCGGTAATATTACGCGAGTTGGGTTCATTTTCTTCTAAGGTTTTACATTGAATTTCGCTTCGACCATCATTCCATAATATCGCCGGACGAATAACTTGGTTGTCGCTATCTAGTAAAGTCGCCCCATGCATTTGACCTGACAAACCAATAGACTTAATCGCTTTGAGTAATTCAGGCTTTTGGGTTTTAAGCTCTGCCATCGCTGAACAGGTAGCTTGCCACCAATGATTTGGATCTTGTTCTGACCATTGGTCGTGGGGACGAGATATTGTCAGTGCTGAACTGGCTTGTGCTAACAACTGATCATTATTGTCTAAGATAATGACCTTCACACAAGAGGTTCCTAAGTCTATTCCAAGGTACATAATTCTATCCGTTGTTATGAGTTTCTATTTTTTGTTAGCGCTAACATTATCATTGAGTTTTAAATCTATCAAGTGTATTTTGTTTCATTAATGTTAACTTTGGTTGGCTGTTAATCGAGTTAATAGCAGATAGCGCAGGTTTTACAGCGCGATAAATCGCTTTTGATAAGGCAATTTGATGAATATAAAGGGAGTAAAGTATGGCCAAGCTAAATTGGGGGATTGTTAGCGCAGGAAGGATTGCAGCTTTATTTTGTCAGGACTTAGTCTTTTCTGAGAATAGCCATTTATATGCGGTAGCAGCCAGAAAGCAAACTGATGCCGATGAATTTGCCAAGCAATACCAGGTTGAAAAAGCGTATCAAGGCTACCAAGCATTATTTGATGATCCAAAGGTTGATATTGTGTATATCGGCACCCCACATAATTTTCACTTTCAACAAGCCTTCGATGCGTTGACTGCTGGAAAGCATGTACTGTGCGAAAAACCGATGACAGTTTCAACAGAGCAATGCCAAATTTTGGTCACCTTAGCCCAAGATAAAGGCTTGCTGCTGATGGAAGCCTTATGGACTTACTTTTTACCTGCGATGCAACAAGCTAAGCAATGGTTAAATGATGGCCGAATTGGCAAGCTTAAGCACATTAAAGTTGATTTTGGTTATCCCGTGCCGTTTAACCCAGATGGCCGAGAATATAATGCTGAATTGGCGGGTGGTTGTTTATTGGATATGGGAATTTATCCCTTGGCAATTGCAGATTACTTCCTACAGTCTGATATCGATAATCTCTATGTTCAAGCACATGTCTGCGAAACAGGTGTGGAAGATGATGTCATCATTATTGGCAAAAGCGATGATGTGATGGTCAGTCTTGCAACCTCATTTCAATGTCGATTGGGTAATAATGCTTATCTTATTGGCGATAAGGGTTACATCTTGATCCCTGATGCATTTAGAGCGAAAGAATGTCATTTATTTCATCTTGATGATTTAATCGAAAGTTTTAGTGATGATAGACAATCATTAGGTTATCACTTTGAGGCAGATGAAGCATGCCGACTGATTAAGCAGGGCAAGGCTGAAAGTGCAGTGGTTACCCATCAACATAGCTTATTGTTTCAAGTACAGTTAGCCAAGGTTAAGGCGCTTATTTAAGGCTTAAGGTTAGTGTTTCTGTATCATTAAGTTTTTTAATATTAACGATATATTTATGAAGTACGTGAGTAGCTGTTTATATTTTTGACCTGATAATGATGAGTAGGCAAGTTATGGGTAAGGTAAAAAAAGCACGCATACAGGATGTCGCATTAGCAGCTGGTGTCTCAATGATGACAGTATCGCGGGTTTTAAACCAAGATCCTAACGTCAGTGATAATACTCGCAGTAAAGTGCTAGCTGTGGCTAAGCAGTTACACTATCGACCTAATGAATCTGCACGTCGATTAGCCAGTAATAAATCCTATTTACTCGGGTTAATATATGACAATCCAAGTGATGCCTATATTAGCCAGTTTTTGTTAAGTGCATTGAAAAACTGTCGTGCTAAAGGGTTTCACCTCGTGGTAGATGAAGCAGACAATAACCTTGATATAACACTGCAATCAGTAAATGATCTGATTAACGAAACCAAAGTGGATGGAATAATTTTACTGCCTCCGGTTTGTGACCAAAAGGAAATAATTGATTGTTTACAACGGGCTAATGTTCCGTTTGTAAGAGTCGCGCCGGATAGTCAATTAACTGTTTCACCCTATATTTGTATGGACGACTATCAAGCCGCTTTTGATTTAACGGAAACACTAATAAAACAAGGTCATCATAAAATTGGCCATATTATTGGTGATCCGAAGCAAGGGGTTAGTCGTTTACGCTATCAAGGTTATTTAGATGCACTGCGTTCAAATAGAATAAATACCCCACCGGAATACATAGAGCAAGGTTGCTTTAGCTATCAATCTGGAATGTTAGCTGCGAAGAAAATGTTGTCGTTAACTGATAAACCTAGCGCTATCTTTGCAGCTAATGATGATATGGCTGCCGCAGTCATATCAATTGCCCAAAACCAAGGGCTGAATGTCCCTAATGACTTATCTGTTGTCGGTTTTGATGATACAACGCTTGCTACGATTGTATGGCCAAACATCACTACGGTTAGGCAACCTATCAATGACATGGCCAAGTTAGCGGTGAGTTTATTTACCGCTAATAAAAATAAAGACTTTTCTGATCTAAAAGGCACTCAACTACGCAACATTCTAGACTTTACTATTATCCAAAGAGAGTCGAGTAAAGCGAACACGTAAACGACTAAAAGTGTTAATAAACTGGTTTTAACAATACTCACATCAAAAATTTGGAGGCATAAACACACGTTTACACTTGGGTGTTTATGCACTCAACATTTAACTTTTCAGTCTCTCAAAGTATAAATTGAAATTGTATCAGTCATTTACAATTATGATTTTGATGAGTAAAGTGTTTTATAAATTTCTGTTGTGTATGACTTTAGAATAGGGTGTTTAGCTAGCTATTGACTGCTACATCCCCTCAAGTTGTATCACATTGCTTGCTCTATTATTTGGATACCCCCCGTGAACTTTATAAACGAAGTTATTAATGAAGAAACGATTCCAGCTGATTGTATTAGTAACTTAACCGTTGATAATCTTATTTTTACCCTGCATGAAGGTAAGCTAAAAGTATTGCTCGTTAAATACAATCAAGGGCTTGCAACTAACCAGTGGGGGCTCGTTGGACACTGGGTACGCAGTAATGAGAATCTTGAAACGGCGGCATCTCGCGTCGTTAAAAATACCACGGGTGTCGAAAACTTGTACTTAGATCAGCTAGGTGCATTTGGTGATGTTGACCGTTATCCTGCCAGACGTATTATTACCATTGCTTTTTATTCATTAGTGCGTTTTGATGACACTGATTTAGCTCATGGTGCCAATGCTATTGAGTGTGAATGGTTTGATGTGAGACAAGTCCCTAAATTAATGTTTGATCATGGCAACATTCTCGCCAGCTGCTTAAATCATTTAAAATACAAAGTAAGACATGAACCCTTAGGTTTCAGTCTATTACCTGAGAAGTTCACTTTATTACAACTGCAAGAATTGTATGAATCTATATTGGGTTTAACCTTAGACAAACCTAACTTTCGTCGAAAAATTTTAAAGATGGATTTATTGATAGATTGCAAAGAAAAACAACGTAATGTGGCACATCGCGCTGCCGCATTGTACCGTTTTGACATTGATGTTTATGAAAAGCTGACGCAATTCGGTTATACCTTTGAATACTAAAACATAAGTTTTGCTACCCCATCAAAGACAGCAATCGCTGTCTTTTTTTACACCCTGTTAATAATTACCTAAAGCTGTTTACAATGTTAATTAATTGATATAGTGTTTGTGACTATAACCTTTAATTGGAATGTAATGGTAATGGAAAAGACGAATAAGAAACTCACCATTAAAGAAAAGCTTGGCTATGGCCTAGGAGACACTGCAAGTAACATCGTGTTTCAAATGGTCGCCAACTTTATGTTGATTTTCTATACCGATGTTTATGGTCTCTCAGCTGCAGCAGCCGGAACCTTATTGTTATCGGTTAGGCTTTTTGACGGATTAACTGACCCTATCATGGGCGGTCTAGCAGATAGAACTCGTACTCGTTGGGGCTCATACCGTCCATACATTCTAATGTTAGCAGTACCTTATGGCGTTTTAGCCTGCTTAGCGTTTATCACCCCTGATTTTGATAGTACGGGTAAGTTGATTTATGCCTACGTGACTTATGGGCTGCTAATGACATGTTACACGGCAATTAACATTCCATATGGTGCTTTAGGTGGGGTGATGGCTTCAGATCCTAAAGAAAGGACCTCTTTACAATCTTTTAGATTTGCCATGGCGATGGCTGCGCTGGTGGTTATTGTTTGGGCAATACCAAGGTTAGTCGAATATTTTGGTCAAGGGAATGATGCTGTAGGTTATCCATTAGCAATGATTTTCATGGGGACATTAGCCGCTATCTGTTTCTTAATGTGTTTTGCAATGACCAAAGAAACACTCACTAACACGGATGCGAGTAAACGCTCGACTCAGAGTATTTTTAAAGATTTCTTTCAGTTATTTAAAAATGATCAATGGTTAGTCATTGCCATTATTAGTCTAGCGACGTTAATTCTTATCGGTATTCGAGCATCTGTTGCACCGCATTATATTAAATATTACATCGGTGATGAATCGCTGCTATCGAATTTTTTAACATTGGCAGCAGTGGGTTCAGTACTTGGTGCGATATCGACTAATTTCCTGTCTAAGTTTATTGAGAAAAAGATCCTGTTTCAGGTGGCATTAGTGGTAGTGATAATTTCACATTCATTATTTTATGTCATAGGCAGTGACCAAATAGCACTTATCTTTATTGCTTACTTCATCGCCAACTTTGCCCATATGATCATAACGCCCATTATGTTTTCAATGGTTGCTGACACTGTTGATTACGGCGTTGAGAAAATGGGTAAACGTTTAACGGCTATCACTTTTTCAGGGCATTTGTTAGCCATTAAATTTGGGTTTGCTATTGGTGGCGCATTAGCTGGTTGGATATTGTCTGCGTATGACTATGTCCCTAATGAAGTACAAACTGAACATACATTGTCAGGCATTTTATTGGCCTTTGCCGGAATACCTATTGCGTGCACCATCATCTGTTTATTTGTCATTAGTAAATATCGTTTAACAGAAATGGAAGTTAAAAAAATTCAATTAAATCTACTTGAAACAAAATGCAGCTAGTTACTTTTAATTATTGAAAATTGTTAATTTAAAAGTATTCGTTGAAATCTTGGTGTTGTATTGGGTGCTAAGGTTAAATAGAAAAGGGAAACCATGATTAATAAAGAAGTAAGTGATGCTGAAAGGAAGCAGCAATTGGATATTGAAAATGCTCATTCATTTAAACAGAAGGATGAACCATTAGTATCTCATATATATACAGCCGATCCTTCTGCTCATGTGTTTGAGGATAAAATATATATCTATCCTTCACATGATATAGAAACTGATACTCAAATTAATGACGATGGCGATCATTTTGCCATGAAAGATTATCATGTTTTATCTATTGATAATGATACTAATGACGTGATTGATCATGGTGTTGCTTTGAGTGTAGAAAATGTTAAGTGGGCGAGTAAGCAAATGTGGGCGCCAGATGCTGCTCATAAAAATGGCGCTTATTATTTTTATTTTCCGGCTCGTGATTTACAAGGTATTTTTAGAATTGGCGTAGCAACAAGCCATTCACCAGCAGGCCCCTTTGTTGCTGAAGATAATTATATTGAAGGTTCATTTAGTATAGACCCGGCTGTTTTTGAAGATGATGATGGCAGTTATTACTTATATTTTGGTGGTTTATGGGGCGGGCAATTACAAAATTGGCATGAAGGCCAGTTTAGTCTGCAAGACAGTTACCCTGAAGATGAGCAAGCTGCATTGCCAGCCAAAATGGCAAAGTTATCAGATGATATGTTGTCTTTAGCCGAAGAGGTTCAAGACATCGTTATTGTCGATGAAAAGGGTCATCCAATCACCACAGCTGATAACCAACGTCGTTTCTTTGAAGCGTCTTGGGTACATAAACATAGTGGGAAATATTATTTTTCATACTCTACTGGAGATACCCATAATATTGCTTATGGTATTGGTGATAATCCTTATGGGCCATTTGTATATCAAGGTGTGATATTAAATCCCGTTTTAGGTTGGACTAACCATCATTCAATTGTGGAGCATCAAGGAAAGTGGTTTTTATTCTACCATGATGCCAGTTTATCGTCGGGTCAAACACATTTGCGTTGTGTGAAAAAAACACAATTACACCATGATTCAGACGGTCAAATAATAACCATAACAGCATATGAGTAATGCTTTGTATAAAGCGGGATAGCAACATTTTTATTTGTCTAAATAAGTTATGGTCAATTTGACCAGTAGATTTAAATAATACAGGTAAAGATTAACGAAAAGTTTACACATTTAAATACGCAATAATGAGCAGAGAATCGACAAACTATAGCTTTATATTGAATTTAACGATTTAATAACATACGAATCGATTGCAGTCTTTGTTAGTACTCTTTATTGGATTTTTAAATCAAACGGTTAGTTACTTCTGGGGAGTAATTAATTGAAAAAGGAGTCATTGCCATTTTGGCAATAACGAAGCGAGGGGAGAATGAGATGTTTAATAAAAAGATAATAGCCACTTCAATTCTAGCAGGATTAAGTTCAATGTCTGCGACACATAGCAGTTATGCTGCAGAAGCAGCTGATGACGTCGAAGTGATTCAAGTGACAGGTATTCGTGGCAGTTTAATCCGTTCAATGGATCTAAAACGCGAAGCCGAAGGTGTTGTTGATGCCATTTCTGCAGAAGATATTGGTAAATTTCCGGATACTAACTTAGCGGAGTCACTGCAACGTATTACTGGTGTTTCTATTGACCGTTCTAACGGTGAAGGTAGTACTGTGACTGTGCGTGGTTTTGGCTCGGCACAAAATCTTATCACCTTAAATGGACGACAGTTACCTAATACTACAGGGAGTCGTACGTTTGATTTTGCCAATGTCGCTGCCGAAAGTGTATCCGGTGTTGAAGTTTATAAAACCTCTGATGCCAGCATTACTACTGGTGGTATTGGTGCAACGATTAATTTAAGTACTTATAAACCACTAGATGCACCCGGTCTAACAGCCAGTCTTTCAGGTAAAGCTGTAGATGATGCTTCGACTGAAACAGGTGGGGTTACTCCTGAGTTTAGCGGTTTATATTCACAAACTTTTGCTGATGATACTTTTGGTATTGCTATTTCAGGTAGTTATCAAGAACGTGAAAGTGGTATGAAACAGTTTTTAGCCGATCAAGGCTATCGTGCCAGTGACGCTAGCAACACAGGTTGGGGCGGCGTACCAGCAGGTGCTGAAGGCGGAACTAATCGTCCAACTATGGGTATTTACTCAAACCCACAACAGCCACGCTATGTCATGGAAGAACGTCAACGCGAACGTATCAATGGCCAATTAACATTACAATATCGTCCAATTGAAAACTTTACCGCAACCCTTGATTACACCACTTTTAGAAATACTATTGAAGAACAACATACTGATGCTTCAGTTTGGTTTAACTATGCTGGCGATCGCAGTGAATCGGTTTGGACGGGTGAGCCCAATGCTGTGCCATTAATTTATTCTGAAATTTATGACATCAACAGCCCTGGTGATTTAAAAGATACTTCATTAACTGTAGGTGCTTGGGGTCGTGAAGAGGTTACTGATTCAATTGGCTTAAACCTTGATTGGCAGGTAACAGAAGATTTAGTGTTAACGCTAGATCATCATAGCTCTAAAGCCAACATGAAAGCGTCGGATCCACGTCACGGTACTCGTAACAACGTGCAATTACCGTCATATACGCGTAGCCGTACCGGCCTTGATTTAACGGGCAGTTTACCGGGCATTGCTGTAGGCGATATCGAAAACTTTAACCCTAGTACCATGCGTTTATCAGGAAGTTGGTTTGCCAATGACAAATACACGTCAGAAATTGATCAAACTCAATTAGATGGTAAATACCATTTTAACAGTGATTTAAGTATTGATTTTGGTGTTTCGCTTAACACTGTGAATAACCGCTATCGTCATACTCAAGTGCAACGCCCAGATTGGGGGGGCGTCGGTGAAGAAGGTGACTTCGAGGATATTAATTGGACTGAAGATACCATCCTAGACAAATTTGATGATACAGGTACCGCTGGTGATTTTGAAGGTACTCCAACCCAAAGTGATTACGATTTATTTAATCGTATTTTCTTTGCTGACTTTGATGAGATCATCAGTGCTGCAGAATATGCCGATCCTATCGCTAATGTTGATGGTCTATATGGTGATTGTAAGGCCGCCTCTGGCGCTGCTGCAGGTCCTAATGGAGAAGGCCAATTCTGTGCTTCGACGAATTGGGATGCTGATACCAACCGCTTTACTGAAGAAGAAACCACCGCAGCATACATTCAAGCTAATTTCTTAGGTGAAATGTTTGATATGCCATATAGCGTACATGTCGGTCTACGTTATGAACAAACTGATGTAGTCTCGACAGCTTCGGCGCCGGGTTATAGCCGCGTTGAATGGAACGAAGACACATCCACCTCTATCACGGGGCAAACAGGTATTGAAACTCTAAAGCAAAGTGCTGACTACGATATTTTCTTACCAAACATTAACTTTAACTTAGATGTGACCGAAGATGTACGCGTTCGCGCAGCAGTAGGTAAAACAATTTCACGTGCGGGTTATAACTCGCTGTTAGGTGGAACGACCATTAATACGGGTGGTAATTTAAGTGGGTACTCTGGCAGTTCAGGGAATCCTGGCTTAGAACCATTAGAGTCAATTAACTATGACTTGTCTGCAGAGTGGTATTACGATGCGGGTAGTTATGCTTCTTTGGGTTATTTCAGAAAGGACGTGTCTAACTGGATTAGCTATGGCTCTACACAGTCTAATATTTTCAATCTATCTAACCCTTTGAGTGGTGATAAATTTAATGCGGCAGTGGCAGCTTTAGGTGCTAACGCATCAAATGAGCAAATTCGTACTTATATTTTTGAAAATTATGCAGATGATCCAAACGTAACACCAAATTTTGATGATGATGGCTTGTTAGATGGCGGTACGATTGCTGGCGACCCATTAACAGATGATGAAGTCGTATTTGACTTAAATGTGCCTATTAATGGTGACACAGAACATACCATCGATGGCATTGAGTTTAATGTACAACACTTATTTGGTGAAACGGGTTTCGGCGGTATTGTAAACTACACCATGGTAGATTCAGATTTACAATATGATGATAGTTCACTTGAAGATACTGAAGCATTAGTGGGCTTAAGTGATACTGCAAACTTAGTGTTATTTTACGATAACTACGGTGTGCAGGCGCGTATTGCTTATAACTGGCGTGATGAGTTCTTGTCAGATAAACGCGTTAATGGCGATTTAACCACGCCTATCTACACTGAAGAATATTATCAAATTGACTTCAGTATCAGTTATGACATTCCAGCAGTTGAAGGACTTACCGTCTTTGCTGAAGGGATAAACATTACTGAAGAAGTGGTTCGTAAGCATGGCCGTCAAAGCCAATTAGTGTTTGAAACAACACAAACAGGTGCGCGATATGGATTAGGGGTTCGCTATACGTTCTAGTAGCGAGCTGTAAATGATAGCGGCTGTCCCCAGTCGCTATCACCCTTATTTACTTGTGTTTGTGGTGAGCAATGAATAATAAAATCACAGAAGTTGTTATTGTTGGCGGTGGTACAGCAGGCTGGTTAACGGCAGGGATCCTTGCTGCACAGTTCAAAAAAAAGTCACTAGCGTTTAATATCACCCTAGTTGAATCCGCTGATATTCCCACGATAGGCGTGGGTGAGGGGACTTGGCCTTCAATGCGTGAAACGCTGAAACATATCGGGATTCGCGAGTCAGATTTTTTAACTCATTGCGATGCCAGTTTTAAGCAAGCGTCGAAGTTTGTTAATTGGAACAATCCAACGACGAGTCATAGTTATTACTACCATCCATTCACACAACCTGTAGCGGCTGATTTTCAACAGATAACCGACAATGCAGTCACTAACCACTCTGCTTATCATTACGATGGTGCAGCCAGTTTCGCTCAATTATTCTGTTATCAATCAAGTCTTTGCCAGCTTAATTTAGCCCCTAAATTAACCCATACAGCAGATTACGACTATATCGGTAATTATGGTTATCATCTTGATGCGGGTAAATTTGCATTATTATTAAAAAATCATTGTATTGATACACTTAACATCAAACATATCAGCGCTAACGTCATAGGACTTAATGCGGATGCAACAGACTTTATTACCTGTTTACAGACGGATTCTTTAACGTCGCCGCTTGTTAATGGTGACTTATTTATCGATTGCAGTGGTCAACAGGGCTTATTGATAAAACAGCATTATAAAATTCCGTTTATTTGTAAAAAATCTATCTTGTTTAACGACCGTGCCGTTGCGGCTCAGGTGCCTTATTCATCGAAAAACCATCCCAT
Organism: Shewanella sp. 10N.286.48.B5; assembly: GCF_002874355.2. NCBI lineage: Bacteria > Pseudomonadati > Pseudomonadota > Gammaproteobacteria > Alteromonadales > Shewanellaceae > Shewanella > Shewanella sp. 10N.286.48.B5. Next base: position 1,624,205 of record NZ_MCVG02000001.1, on the reverse strand, counting down.
TAATTCAAGTACCCTTGCCACAGCGCAGGCTGCTGGTTGGATTTGGGATATTGGATTGCAATCTCGCCGTGGGGTTGGCTATGTGTATTCCAGTGAGTTTATATCAGATGAAGAAACCAAGATTGCGTTAACGCAATACATTGGTGGTGAAGTCGACAGCGTAAGCGTTAAACACCTTAGCTTCAATCCTGGCCATTTAAGCAAATTTTGGCATAACAACTGTGTTGCTATCGGCATGTCAGCTGGCTTTATAGAGCCGCTAGAAGCGTCAGCTTTAGCCTTAGTCGAACAATCAGCGATGTTTATTGCTGAGCAGTTTCCGCATCATGTGCAAGTATTGCCTCTTATTGAAGAGCGTTTTAATCAACGAATGCTCAACCATTGGCAACAAATAATTGATTTTTTAAAGCTGCACTATGTTTTATCAAATAGAAAAGACAGTGAGTATTGGCGTAAACATAAAGATGACACCACAACGCCAACTTCTTTACTGAAGTTATTGGCGCTTTGGCAGCACCAAGCCCCGAGTAAATACGATATTACCCAAGCTTATCCGCTTTTTCCTGCTGCCAGTTATCAATACGTGTATTACGGCATGAAGCAACATGAGCTGAGTGACAAACTCGATTTAAGTCAATACTCGGCGCAAATACAGAAGGTCGCTCAGCAGCAACAACAATTAAAACAAGTCGCTATTTGTAATCGAAGTTTACTTAACAGTATTCAGCAAAGCATTATTCAAACAAGCAGAAACAAAGATCTCACTATAAAAAAAAAACCATTCATAACCGCGCCGACGATCATCATGACAAGGCTCAATTAGCATAGTGGTATTAATAAAACCCAAAAGGAACGCATCTATGGCTACTCACGCATTATTAAATAACGTTGAACATAAAAATATAAAAATTATTACCGAACGTTCAGCTAAGTATGGCGATGACCAGTGGTTTTCACCGACTTTTGTCGCTGAATTTAAAACGGTTCAGGCTCATTACCCGATTATGTTTCAAAAAAATGCTGACACAGGCGAGTTTACGCCAGTCACCCTGTTTGGGTTTAAAAATAATGAAAACTTATTCTTAAATGAAGGTAAGTGGGATGCCAGTTATATCCCGCTTTCAATGCAAAGATTGCCATTTTACATTGGCACTCAGCATTCGGTAATGAACGGGGTATCTGAGCCACAAAGAGTCATTACCTTAGATATGGACTCACCTAGAGTCAATGATGAGCAGGGCGTTGAACTGTTTTTACCTTTTGGTGGCAATAGTGAATATTTGGAGAATATGGCCAATATACTTGAGGAGTTACATCAAGGGCTCAATGCGAATGCATTATTTGTTGCTGCACTCACTCATTTTGATTTACTTGAAGCGGTGACTATCGACGTGACGTTAAATAATGACAGTCAGCATCAGTTAATTGGTTTTTATACTATCAATGAAGATAAGCTAGCCAGTTTGGCGGCTGATAAAGTGATTAAATTACATCAATCAGGGTATCTTGAAGCCATTTACATGATTATTGCTTCTCAGGCGCATATGAGAAAACTGGTTGAACGTAAAAACAGTCAACTGACCCATTAATGGGATTTTGATGATAAATACTTTATCAGTAAATTTGTTTATTTATTATCATTAATTCGATACCGTATCATGGCTATATATCTTTTAAACAAGCATGCAGGCTACTGAAATGAATAAAAAAATAACAAACGTAGTTATAGCTGGCGGTGGTACTGCTGGTTGGATGGCTGCTGCCGCTTTTGCTAAGTTATTAGGCAAGAATATTAATGTCACTTTAGTTGAATCTGATTTAATTCCTACCGTAGGTGTCGGTGAAGCAACCATACCGACCTTACACATTTTTCATGATTTATTAAAAATCAACGAAGCTGAATTTATGGCTGCGACGAATGCCACGTTTAAATTAGGTATTTCTTTTGAAAACTGGCGTGATGTTAATCAAGACTATATGCATTCATTTGGTTACATAGGCCAAAGTTGCTGGGCTGCAGGATTTCAACATTTTTGGTTAAAAGGTGTTAAGCAAGGGGTTGCCAGTGACATAGGCGATTACTGCCCTGAACACGTGGCAAGTCGTGTAGGTAAATTTGCAGTGCTAGCTAATCATGATAGAAATCATGCGTTTCATACCGATGCAGGACTTTACGCCCGCTTTCTACGTCAGTTTTCTGAAAAGTATGGCGCTAAACGCATTGAAGGAACGATTTCAAAAGTAAATTTAAATGAACAAAATGGTTTTATTGAATCGTTAACATTAGCTGATGGTCAACAGATTGCTGGTGACTTATTTATTGATTGCACCGGTTTTAAAGGCATGCTGATAGAAGAAACACTGCATACCGGTTATGACGATTGGCGTCATTGGTTACCTTGCGATAGCGCAATTGCGGTGCAAACGAAGCAAACGAAACCACTGGTACCTTATACCCGCTCTATTGCGCATCCTTGTGGTTGGCAATGGCAAATACCGCTGCAAAATAGAATGGGTAATGGTTTAGTCTTTTGTAGTCAATATCTGTCTGATGATGACGCTAAATCATTACTGCTTGAAAATATTGAAGGGGAGCTGATCAACGAGCCTCGAGTTATCAAGTTTCGGACTGGTACTCGACGTAAGCATTGGAATAAGAATTGTGTCGCTATCGGTTTATCCAGCGGATTTATTGAACCACTTGAATCAACCAGTATTCATTTGATCCAACAAAGCATTGTTCGATTAATGCAAAACTTGCCAACAACCGCAATGGAAAGTGGCGTGGTTGACAATTTTAATCAAAAGATGCGAATTGAAATTGAGAATATTCGTGACTTTATTGTGCTTCATTATCATGTGACAGAGCGAAAAGACAGTGAGTTTTGGCGCTATTGTAAGCAAATGGATATCCCTGAAAGCTTACAAAAAAGAATAGATTTATTCAAACAAAGTGGCCAAGTGTATAAAACAGATCAAGAGTTGTTTGGTGAAGCTTCATGGCTACAAGTGATGTTAGGCCAAGGCTTGATGCCTGAGCAATATCATCCTATTGTCGATAACATGTCTGATGACGAATTGGCGCAGTTTTTAGGTACCATTAAACAAAGCATCGCTAGACGGGTAAATAGCTTGCCTAACCATGTGGATTTTATAAATAACTACTGCAAGTCTACAATCAGTTAAGGCGCTATGTTTAGTATTAATGCTGATATAAAGCCTCGTATTGAATATATCGGTAACAGTAAAATACCTATTGTTATTATTGATGATTATGTCGCGGACATCGAGGTTGTTCGTGACCAGATCATTACTGCTTGTCAGTTTATACAGGATAAACATACCCAATACCCGGGGATCAGAAGTGCCATGTCCAAAGCTGATGTGGTTGCTTACTTAAAACCACTGATGCAAGCCTTGTATTCTATTTTTAATTTGCCTAAACACCTTACGCCAAGCCCTTGTGATAACTATTACTCACTGTTGACCACAGCAGAAGCTGATTTGTCATTAATACAAACCATTCCACACTTTGATACTTATCATCCTAATCTTATTGCCTGTATTCATTACTTATCTTGTCATCAACATGGCGGTACCGCTTTTTTCCGCCATAGACGTAGTGGCTATGAATTTATTAATGAAGCCCGATTAGCAGAGTACCAAACAACACTTAATACTTTACAGCATAGTGGCTACTGCACTGAGGAACATCCAGATTTTGAATGTTATAAAGTGATCCCATATCAGCAGAATCGGTTAATTATTTTTCCTGGGCAACTACTGCATTCAAGCCTGGTAAAACCGGCGTTTGATATCAATGACAATCCCATTACCGGTAGATTGACGGCAAATTTATTCGTCAAATTTAAATAGGATAATATTACAAATGCATAAATTTTTACTCGTGGTATTTATAGCCATTGTTGGTTTTAACCATCAACACAGCCACGCGACAGGTTTCGAAACCTTAGCGGCTAAACAATTCAACGTACTATTATTTACTAAAACAGCTGGCTGGCATCATAAGTCTATTCCAGCAGGCGTCACGGCGTTTGAAAAGCTTGCAGATAAACATTATTTCAATCTGATCTGGCATGAAGAAAGTCATTACTTTAACGATGAGTACCTCAGCAAGGTTGATGTCGTGGTATTTCTATCTACTACGGGTGATATTTTGTCGAATGAGCAGCAGCAAGCCCTTGAACGCTACATTCAGTCAGGAAAAGGTTTTGTCGGGATACATAGTGCATCGGATACTGAACATGACTGGGGCTGGTATCAACAACTCGTTGGGCATACGTTCGTTATACACCCGGTAGTGCAAACAGCTTGGCTGTCTAAAGTGTCTAGTGAATTTCCTGGTCTAGAATCAATGCCTGAAAAGATGCTGTGGACTGACGAATGGTATGAGTTTGGTGAAGCTAATTCAACGGGACTGAATTATCTTTTGACTGTCGATGAAACCAGTTATAACCCTAACGCTGATTGGGGCACCAAGCAGGGCAGCGGCATGGGTGATTTTCATCCTATTGCTTGGTATCACAACTTTGATGGCGGTCGATCGTTTTATACTTCATTGGGCCATATCAAACCAGTTTATCAAAATAAGCTTTTTTTAGACCATCTATATGGCGGACTATATTGGGCTGCTACGGGTAAAGGAATAGTCGATTAATTTGAATGAGTTGTTGATATACCTGCAATCGTTGATTGTAAGGTAAATAAGCCATTACCCGTGGTGATAAGAATGGTTTTTAAATCTTTACCACCAAAAGCCAAGTTGGTAATTTTAGGGGCAATATAAACGCTTTGAAGTAATTCACCTTGTGGGTTATAGACATATAATTTACCTTCATTATGACTGGCAGCATAGATGTTTCCGGCACAATCAACATTGATCCCATCTGGTGTATCAATGTTGATTTTAAAACTTAATGCCCCTAATTCATTATTTTCTGTAAGTTGGTGTGCAAATATTTGATGGCTATAATCACCTATATATAGAGTTTTTTTGTCAGGTGATAAACTAATCCCATTAGGTTTGATGAACTTAGTTGATAGCAAAGAGACTTCATTTTTAACATTAACTTTATAGACACCGGTGAAGGGGGTTTGTTGCGTTCTACCGCTTAATTGCCAGTCGGGATCGGTAAAGAATAATTCTCCTGAAGGATGCTTGATAAGGTCATTGGGAGAATTAAATTTTGCGCTGTTAAAGTCATTTACCATTAACACTCGTTCTTTGGTCGTTAGTGAAAATGTATTCACTGAGCGGGTGTCATGATTCATGCTGATTAACTGTTTATTCTCAGCTAGCAGTCCATTGGTACCGCTATTTTCAATAAACAACTCAACACCGTCTTGCTCATTCCATGAATAAATAGCTGCTTCTGGCCCATTTGTTTGAGGACCATTAAAATCCATTTCTGAAAAATAAAATTTACCTGTCAACCTAGACCAAGTTGGCCCTTCTAAGAATTTGAGTTGAGTGGTGATCAATTTAGGTGATAGGCCTTTTGCAAAAGGACGTATATCCTTAGGGCAGTTTGCAATTATGGTTGAATGTGATTTGGGGGCAATCAAATTGCTTTGTTGATCAGCGGCCTTTATGTTTGGTCCCAAGACTAGCATCAGCCCAAAAACAAAAACACGCTTTAAATTGCCATTAGTTAGTGTATTCATATCTAAATCGTCTCTTTGAATATTGTCATGTTTATCTACCATGCATTGATGCTCAAAAGCTTAGCCGCTTTTTTTGTATCAATAAATTAACAAAATAAATCCAAGTGGTCAAATTGACTATTACATTAAAATCCTCATAAGATAGCTAACACTATTTATACAATGGATGACAGGATGAAACTAAATACAAGGAAAGTAGGCGTAGGGAAACAAGCGTTAACGACATGCTTAGGCGTATCTAGCCTCGCAATATTAAAGTTATCAGTTTTAAAACTAGCTGTGATGCCAATATTTTTTTCAATGTTGTATTCAATCCATGGCGTTGCCACTGAAGCTGAGATACAGAACGGTCTCATTGAAAATGAAGCTTTAAAACAACACTTTAAAAATGATTTTAAAATTGGGGTAGCAGTGAATGATGAAATTGTCTCAGGACAGGATCCTCTTAGCGCTGGCATTATTTCCAAACAATTTAATACCATCACCATTGAAAATGCCATGAAGGCAGAAATCGTTAATCCACTTCCTGATCAATTTAATTTTACAGCAGCTGACCAATTTATTGAGTTTGGTAAAAATAACAATATGTTCGTCGTAGGGCATACGCTTGTGTGGCATAACCAAACCCCTGATTGGTTTTTTAAGCAAAAGAATGGTGAACAAAACTCCCCTGAACAGCAAATTGATCGAATGGAGCAACATATTAAGCTAGTAGCAGGAAGGTATCGTGGCAAAGTGGATGCTTGGGATGTGCTAAACGAAGTCATCGGTGATGATGGCAACTATCGTCAAACCGTGTGGACTAATGTCATCGGCAATGGTGACGAAATGGCCAAAGCCGCTTTTACCTTTGCCGCCAAGTATGCACCCAATACAGAACTTTACTATAACGATTTTAATGCCTGGAAACCGGCCAAGCGTGATGGCATTGTCAAAATGATTAAAATGCTCCAACGTGAGGGCATTAAGATCGATGGAATAGGGATTCAAGCCCATTGGGGGCTCAACTTTCCTAAACGTCATCTCATCGAAGACGCAATAGATGTATACGCGGCATTGGGGCTGAAGGTGATGATAACTGAACTCGATATTGATGTGTTGCCATTTACCAAAGAAGGTCAAGTTATTGGGCAAGGCTTTATGCACCCGCAGTTTCAAGAGCAAGAATTTAAAACTTACTTAGATCCATATTCAGATCATTTACCCGCTGATATTGAAGCAAAATTATCACAACGATATACAGAGCTTTTTGATATATTCAAAGCAAAGCGTGAAAAGATCGACAGAGTCACCTTTTGGGGATTACATGATGGAATGTCGTGGAAAAATGACTATCCAATTCCGAACCGCACCAATTATCCGCTGCTATGGGATAGAAAACACCAACCTAAGCCTGCATTCAAGGCACTGTTTAACTAAACATTTGATTTCAAGCTGAATGCTGAGCGCCGCAGATAGACATTGTTGTTATTTATTACTTCAAACTCCCGATCTTAGCGGTAGATAAACTTTATAGCCATTTGGCTCTGGCTTTAACGGCTAATGGTGATAACGACTGTAATCATTCGTTTGATGCTGAAGTTAAATCGTCAGTAAATATAAAATCTATGTTACATAAATGTTTTAATAAGCAGCAAAATAGTCTATTTTAGATTAGCTTGTTGTCCAAAGGACTATTTGATAGTTTCTCATTATAACCCTAGCAGTATAGGAATAATCATAATGAGTGCTTTGGACTTGATTTACAAAATGGCGAGAGCAACTGAAATCTTTACTCATCAGTTAGACATTTCTTACCTTGGTATTAGCAGGCTATTAAGTTGCAGGCTTAATTGAGAGCCTGTAATTAAAGCCAATATTTATTCGGATTAGCGACTATCAGTCACTAATTAGATTCGTTTAAACGGCAACTATTAACCTTGTTTGGTCGATGTGATGCATTAATATTCGGCCAGATTACTCACAAATAGCTGGACATGGAAAGTGATGAAAATAATTAATAAATTCAATAAATCGTTAATTGCAGGTTGTGCCACGGTAGTTTTAGCGCTATCAGGCTGTAATAGTGGCCAAGGTGTCACTCAGCAAACAAAACCTGAAGCAACATTGACTCAAGATATTATTTTAAAAAATCAATTTGCTGAAAACTTTAAAATGGGTACAGCAATCAGTAAATCTCAAGTATTGAACCCTACCGATCCAGAGCTATTGTTAGCGGCTAAACACTTCAATACCTTCACGCCTGAAAATTCGATGAAATGGGAGTCAGTGAATCCGCTACCCAATGAATATCAATTTGACGTTGCTGATGCATTAGTAAACTTTGCTAAGAACAACAATCAACAATTGGTTGGTCATACTCTTGTTTGGCACTCGCAAACGCCTGATTGGGTGTTCGAAGATGATGCAGGAAACCCTTTAAATCGTGAGCAACTATTAAAGGTTATGGAAACACATATTAAAACTGTTGCCGGTCGTTATGCTGATCAAATATTTGCTTGGGATGTAGTCAACGAAGCACTTAATGAAGATGGCAGTTTGCGTGAATCAAAATGGCAGCAAATTATTGGTGATGACTTCATTGAACAAGCCTTTATTTATGCACAACAAGCAGCGCCTAATGCCAAACTGTATTACAACGATTACAATATGTTTAAGCCTGAAAAAAGAGCAGGCGCTATTGCGTTAATCAAGCGACTGAAACAAAAGGGCATTCAAATTGATGGTGTAGGTATGCAAGCGCATTATTCACTAGATTATCCTGACTTCAATGAAGTTGAAGATTCAATTGTCGCGTTTGCTGCAGCAGGCGTTGATGTCATGGTCACAGAGCTTGATATTTCAGTGTTACCATTTCCTGAAAACTTAGCAGCAGGCGCCGACGTCTCATTAGATGTCGCACTGCAACAACAATATAATCCGTACGCTGCAGGTTTACCCATTGAAGTAGAGCAGCAATTGGCATCACGCTATCAAAACTTGTTTGCTATCTATAAAAAACATAGCGAAAGCATAGGCCGTGTTACGTTTTGGGGCGTGAGTGATAAGCAAACTTGGCGCAACGGTTGGCCAATGGAGGGGCGAACGGATTATCCGTTACTCATTGATAGAGATATGAAGTTAAAAGCTTTTGTGAATTCTTTATAAGCCTTTATATAAACTACAAAACAGCCACTCTTTGAACAATCACTGAGTGGTTTTTTATTGCTGTTGGAAAAATCAAGGGATTGGTTTTCTTGAATTTCAGCTTGAACTATTACGATTAATGGAAGGGTTAGAGCAGCTAACTGGAGTTTAATTAACGTTAAACCTTTTATAAGGGTGATTATTTACACGTTTGGTGCTGGAAATACGTTAGCAATCATCATTGGAGTAACTCTAAGAGAAAGTGCTGATTTTTAGATAAAATGCGGTATCTAGAAAATGGCATAGTATTAAAAGGAAGGAATTACAGACATAAAAAAACCAGCATAAGCTGGCTGAATTATTATGATTTGAAATGGTACAACTGAGTGGATTCGAACCACCGACCCCTACCATGTCAAGGTAGTGCTCTAACCAACTGAGCTACAGTTGTAACGTGTCTTTCAAAAAATATGGTACAACTGAGTGGATTCGAACCACCGACCCCCACCATGTCAAGGTGGTGCTCTAACCAGCTGAGCTACAGTTGTATCGTTCAACGTTGATAAAAGACTTCATCGTTGGGACGAGCGATATATTACGGGATACGCGTTTTGATGCAAGCAAAAAAATCAAAAATATGAACGAGTGGCGATTTGCTGTGCAAATTGAGTCATATAGCAGCGTAGGCGTGTTTTTTTTAAACATTATCAGCATGCTCATCTCGTTCAAATTTTATAACGACTAGTTAAAATTAACTTCTATCTTCCAATACTGCTTTGAAATTAGCATTCTTTTGAATATAAATAAGTCGTAATGCAAATAACACTGCAGCACTGGTTAAGCCCGCGATTAAGCCTATCCAAAAGCCATGTGCGCCCATCGCAGGTACAATGATATCTGTACGCGCAAGTATATAGCCAAGTGTCATGCCAATGGCCCAGTAAGACACTAAAGTAATATAAAAGGCACTCTTAGTGTCTTTATAACCGCGAAGAGCGCCAGCAGCCACAACTTGGATAGAATCAGATAATTGGTATAAAGCTGCAAGGAACATTAAGCTACCCGCTAGCGCAACGACTTCAGGGTTATTATTATAAAGGAGGGCTATTTCAGTTTTGAACGATACAGTAATGATTGCCGTTACCACTGCTAATGAGAATGCAATGATTAGCCCGATTTTTGTCACCAGTTTTGATATTTCTAATTTATCTTGCCCTAGGTAATAACCCACTCTAATCGAAACGGCAATACCGATTGATAATGGCAACATAAATACAATAGATGAGAAGTTTAGGGCAATTTGATGGCCTGCAACAACGTTAGCACCAAGGGGGGCGAGCAATAAAGCTATAACTGCAAATAGACTGACTTCAAAAAATAAAGCCATAGCAATAGGGGTGCCATGCTTCATCATTTCCCAAATGGTTTTCCAATTTGGCTTATTTAATGTCGAAAATGGCGCTATCTCAGCAAATTTCTTGTGAAGTTGCATGTATATCATCATGGCAAATAACATAGCCCAGAACACTAATGCAGTTGCAATACCACAACCAGCACCGCCCATCGCAGGGACCCCGAAATGACCATAGATAAAGATATAGTTGGCAGGGATATTAACCGCAAGACCGACAAAGCCAATAACCATCGTCGGTAATGTATAAGAGATGCCTTCAGAGCAGCCCCGTAGTATTTGGTACAAAATAAATGCAGGTACACCCCACATAAAACCATGTAAATAGCCTGCACTTAACTCGGCTAATTCAGGTTCTAAAGCCATCATGGTAAAAATAGTTTTAGCAAATGAGAGGAACAACAACACACCAACACTGCCAATTATGGCAATATAGAATGCTTGCGACATCAAGGGTTGGATTGCTTTTGGATTATTAGCGCCGTGATGATGGGCAAACACTGGTGTAAATGCCAACAGTAGCCCTTGCACAAACAATAAAGCAGGTAACCATAAGCTGGTACCAATCGCGACTGCAGCCATATCGACAGCGCTGACTCTACCGGCCATAACAGTATCGATAAATCCCATCATTGTTTGGGTAACTTGAGCAATTAATACTGGCATTGCCAGTTGGATTAATTTTTTGGCCTGAAAGCCTGTGTTATTCATTTAAAAACCTTCAACTAAAGAGCACAAATATGTTTACTGGTATCGTACAAGCGACGTGTGATGTTATTACAATTAAAGCACAGAGTGGTTTAAAAACATTTGAAGTTAATATTCCAGAAGAGCTACAGCATGGTTTAGAAACTGGTGCGAGTGTGGCAAATAACGGTGTTTGTTTAACGGTCACAAAGCTGGTGAATAATAGAGTTTATTTTGATGTAATGGAAGAGACCTTACAGCTAACAAACTTAAATTTTATTGAACCGGGTGACAAAATCAATATTGAACGTTCTTTGACCTTCGGAAAAGAGATAGGTGGCCACATTTTGTCAGGTCATGTTCATACCATGGCAACAATTACCCACATAAGTCATACCGATGAGCATTACAATTTAACATTAACAGTACCGGCTAAATGGATGGATTATATCTTCTATAAAGGTTTTATAGGCGTCAATGGATGCAGTTTAACGGTAGGAGAGATTGATCAAGACCAGTTCAAGTTACATTTGATCCCAGAAACGCTCAAATTAACTAATTTGAGTGACTGCAAACTGGGTGACAAAATCAATATCGAAATCGATAGTCAAACTCAAGTTATAGTCGATACAGTAGAAAGAGTTTTAGCTAAAAAATCATTGCTAAAATAGCCTACAAAGGCTTAGATTGATGACACATTCTAAGCCTTTTAAATAAAGATTAATCATTTCTAGCTGTTAGTAAAACTGCTCATCATCAGAATCAATAAACAATTGAATGGTTCTATTTGAATCGTTTACTTGCAATCGCATATGGATTGGATTGCAGCACACTCGGCAATCGTCATAATACTCTTGGTCTCCACAACTTGTATCAATATGGACATGTTGATTATGGCCGCAATGTGGACAGCTTATTACTCGGCTGACTAAATTCATAACTTCCCCCAGTATTTAACATTAAAGCATTTGCAAAACTAAAAAACCTTTAACCGTTTAGCAGCAAGCAGGATTGAGCTTGGAATTAAGTATAGTAAACATTAGTAAAACTCGCGTAATGCCAAAGTTGTCAGTTGAGGTAGCAGCTGCATTGGCTATTAAAAGTTAATCGAGTCATCCAAGAAGTGTAAAAAGCTGTTGTGATGGTGTTTTATTCAATTTTGCGACTGAGTTAGCTTGCTTGCAAAAGGCCTTTTCACATACAATGCGTATTCATGCCACTTATGACTCAGACTCCTGTAATGTCTGATGTTCGGTGGCATTTCTTTTATATATTAATTACCAAGTGGCCCTACGTGTGGGTCACCACTGGATAAGGAAATGAAATGCCTATTATTACTTTGCCTGATGGCAGCAAACGTGAGTTTGCCGATTCTGTTTCTACTTTAGACGTCGCTGCCGACATCGGTCCTGGTTTAGCTAAAGCGTGTATTGCTGGTCGTGTGAACGGTGAACTCGTTGATGCTTGTGATTTAATTACCACAGATTCAGAACTTTCAATCATTACGGCTAAAAATGAAGAGGGTGTTGAAATCCTTCGCCATTCTTGTGCGCACTTATTAGGTCATGCTATTAAGCAAATGTGGCCTGAAACTAAAATGGCAATCGGTCCAGTTATTGATAATGGCTTTTACTACGATATCGATTTAGATCACAAGCTTACTCAAGAAGATATCGATGCGTTAGAAAAACGTATGCAAGCATTAGCTAAAACAAATTATAGCGTTGTTAAGAAAGTGGTTTCTTGGCAAGAAGCCCGTGATACGTTCGAAGCTCGTGGTGAAGAATACAAAATTGCAATCTTAGATGAAAATATCAGCAAAGATGCAACCCCAGCGCTTTACCATCACGAAGAATATATTGATATGTGTCGTGGACCTCATGTACCTAACATGAAGTTCTGTCAAAACTTTAAGTTAATGAGTGTTGCTGGTGCATACTGGCGCGGTAACTCTGACAATAAAATGCTACAACGTGTTTACGGTACTGCTTGGGCAGACAAAAAAGCTCTTAAAGTACATTTAAACCGTCTTGAAGAAGCGGCTAAACGTGACCACCGTAAAATTGGTAAACAGTTAGACCTTTATCATATGCAAGAAGAAGCGCCAGGAATGGTGTTTTGGCACAATGATGGTTGGAGCTTATATTTAGAGCTTGAGAAGTTTATTCGTCAAAAACTAGGGCAATACACTTACCAAGAAGTTAAAGGTCCATTAATGATGGATCGTAACTTGTGGGAACGCTCTGGCCATTGGGACAAATACGCTGATGCGATGTTCACAACGAACAGTGAAAACCGTGAATATGCGATTAAGCCTATGAACTGTCCGGGACACGTACAGATCTTTAACCAAGGGTTGAAGTCTTACCGTGATTTGCCATTAAAAATGGCTGAGTTTGGTTGTTGTCATCGTAACGAACCATCAGGTTCTTTACATGGCCTAATGCGCGTTCGTGGCTTTACTCAAGATGACGCACACGTATTCTGTACCGATGACCAAGTTCAAGAACAAGTCAGTGAATGTATTCAAATGGTGTATGACACATACGGTACGTTTGGATTTGAAAATATCGTCGTTAAATTATCAACTCGTCCAGAAAAACGTATTGGTGATGACGATATGTGGGATCGTGCTGAAGAAGCATTAAAGAAAGCACTTAAGGCTAATGATATCGAATTTGATATTTTACCTGGTGAAGGTGCGTTCTATGGCCCAAAAATCGAATTTACTTTGCATGATTGCTTAGATCGTGCGTGGCAATGTGGTACAGTGCAACTTGATTATGCGTTACCTTCACGTTTAGGTGCTACCTATGTTGCTGAAGATAACACTCGTCAAACACCGGTTATGATTCACAGAGCTATTTTAGGCTCACTTGAGCGCTTCCTCGGTATTCTAATTGAAGAGTATGCAGGTAAATTCCCGACATGGCTTGCACCAGTGCAAGTAATTGTTATGAACATTACTGATAAACAGTCTGATTATGTAGATGAAATTGTTAAAACTTTCAAAGAAAGTGGCATTCGAGCATCTAAAGACTTGAGGAATGAGAAAATAGGCTTTAAAATACGTGAACATACGTTAAAGCGTGTACCTTATTTATTGGTCGTTGGTGATCAAGAGATAGAAAATAAGGAAGTTGCGGTACGAACACGTGACGGTATCGATTTAGGCAAGATTAAAATCAATGATTTTATTGCCAAGATACAAAAACAAATTTCGAGCCGTAGTCTAATTTTGTTGGAGGAATAGGTCATAAAGATCAAGAGAGCAGCAGGGCGACAGCCAGCCCCTAATCGTATTAACGAAGAAATCACTGGCGTACCAGAAGTTCGTCTATCGGATATCGAAGGCGAATCTGTTGGAATCGTAAGTATTTCACAGGCTCAAGAATTAGCTGATGAAGCAGGTGTAGACCTGGTTGAAATTAGTCCTAACGCTGAGCCTCCGGTCTGTCGCATTATGGACTACGGTAAGTTCCTTTTTGATAAAGCGAAAGCTCAAAAAGAACAAAAGAAGAAGCAGAAACAGGTCCAGCTGAAGGAAATTAAATTCCGTCCTGGCACTGATGAAAACGACTATCAGGTAAAACTACGCAACCTGATTCGTTTTCTAGAAGATGGGGACAAAGCGAAAATTACGCTGCGTTTCCGTGGTCGCGAAATGGCACACCAAAGCTTAGGTATGGATCTTTTGAACCGTATCAAAGCAGATTTGGAAACATATGCTGTTGTTGAATCTTTCCCGAAAATGGAAGGTCGACAAGCAGTTATGGTCCTAGCACCTAAAAAGAAATAGTAGGGCAACCAATTAAAAAGTAGCAAAATCCTTTTTGAGGGTTTTGCTCGCCTTACGTTTTATTAATGTCCCAATGCGGAGTTTTAGCAATGCCTAAAATGAAAACAGATAAGGGTGTCCAAAAACGCTTCAGAAAAACCGCTAATGGTTTCAAGCGCAAACAGGCACACTTACGTCATATTTTGACAAAGAAGAGCACTAAGCGTAAACGTCACTTACGTGCTAAATGTTTAGTAGCTAAGTCTGATGTGCCAGCAATTGCACGTCAACTACCATACGCTTAATTAAAGGAGATATGAACAATGCCTAGAGTTAAGCGTGGTGTAACCGCTCGTGCTCGTCACAAGAAAGTACTTAAATTAGCCAAAGGTTATTACGGAGCTCGCTCTCGTACTTTCCGTGTTGCTGTTCAAGCAGTAACTAAAGCTGGTCAATATGCTTACCGTGACCGTCGTCAAAAGAAACGTCAATTCCGTCAACTTTGGATTGCACGTATCAATGCGGCATCTCGTCAAAATGGTCTTTCTTATAGCCGTTTCATTAACGGTCTTAAAAAAGCTTCGATCGAAATCGATCGTAAAATTTTGGCTGACATCGCTGTATTCGACAAAGTTGTTTTCACAATTTTAGTTGAAAAAGCAAAAGAAGCTTTAGCTAAGTAATTAGTTATTATTCTTTAAAAAAGGAACCTTAGGGTTCCTTTTTTTATATCTAAAATTTAGAATCTTGCCATTGTGTTTGACTTATTGGAAGTAGGTGTTATGAAAACCCAGTTAGCAACAGACAGATTATCAATTGCTATTATGACGCTTGATGATGCCGATTTACTTTACGCTCTAGACCAAAATCCCGATGTGATGAAATATATAAACGGCGGAAAACCTACCTCAAAATCTGATATAGAACATATTTCTATACCACGTTTGGCAAGTTATTTAACGCCATCCAAAGGGTGGGGCTTTTGGAAGGTGTTTGAAAAGCGAGAACTAGATACTGTTGATCGTCGTGATAACTTTGTTGGTTGGATATTGATTAGGCCCATGGGCTTTTTCAGTGAGACCCCTGAATTTAATAATCTTGAAATTGGTTGGCGATTCAAACAATCAGCTTGGGGGAAAGGTTATGCGACAGAAAGCGCCAAAGCAGTGATTAAATTATTGGTAGAGGAACAACCAATTATTGAACGTTTTACAGCAATAGCGGATAAGGATAATTTAGGTTCAATTAAAATTATGAAGAAAATAGGAATGGAATTTATCTGTCAGCAGTTTCATTCAGATGTTAATGGCAAAACTGAAGTTGTAATATACAGTTTGAAAGTTAACCATTAAAAAAATGAGTAATGTGCAGTAATAGTGTTAAACAAAAACTGGTCAACTGTATAAACAACAGCCTTCACCTGTGTTATTCACATCGATAAAATACAAACAATAAAAAAGCCATCACAATAATGGATGGCTTGTCGCTACTAGCTCACTATGTGTAAACTAGTAGATTACAAAGTGACGATTCTACTTTTGTGCGTCTAAGTAACGCTCGGCATCTAACGCAGCCATACAACCTGATCCTGCTGAAGTAATAGCTTGACGATAATGTTGATCCATTACGTCACCACAAGCATAAATGCCTTCAACACTTGTCTGAGTTGCGTTACCTTGAAGGCCACTGTTGACGGTAATGTAACCGTAGTTCATATCAAGTTGACCGTCAAAAATACCGGTGTTTGGGCTATGACCAATCGCAATGAAAACGCCAGCAACCTCTAAATCTGAAATTGACTCATCTTTAGTGCTTTTCATTTTAAGACCGGTAACACCCATGTTGTCACCGACGACTTCATCAAGAGTTTGATCTAAGTGTAGGATGATATTGCCATTAGCAACTTTATCCATCAGACGGTTGATCAGGATCTTTTCTGATCGGAAAGAATCACGACGGTGGATTAAATGCACCTCAGAAGCAATATTACTTAAATAAAGCGCTTCTTCAACAGCAGTGTTACCACCACCAACTACAGCCACTTTTTGGTTACGATAAAAGAAACCATCACAGGTAGCACAGGCTGATACACCACGGCCCATAAATGCTTCTTCAGATGGAAGGCCTAAATATTTGGCAGATGCACCAGTTGCAATGATTAATGCGTCACAAGTAAACTCACCATTGTCTCCTTTTAATCGGTAAGGGCGCTGGCTAAAATCAACTTCATTAATATGATCAAAGATAATTTCAGTATCAAACTTTTCAGCATGTTCTTGCATTCTTGCCATTAATGCTGGACCGGTTAAGCCATTAGCATCGCCTGGCCAGTTTTCAACTTCAGTAGTCGTAGTCAGTTGACCACCTTGTTGCATCCCAGTGATCATGACAGGCTTCAAATTTGCACGTGCTGCGTAAACTGCAGCAGTATAACCAGCAGGGCCAGAACCTAAAATTAACAGGTTAATATGACGAGCTTGACTCATTTTTTTATTTCTCCATTACATGCTTTAAGCAATTTGCATGGATTGTAGGGAATTTACAGGGTGGGGTAAAGTAGCGATTGCTCCAAGATATAGATTGAGGCAATCGATACCGTACACAAAAGACACCAAGGACTTATCGCATTAGACTTTTACATGCTAATAACTAATATGACAACTTGGTAAGCCATTCTTTTCTAGATAGTTTTGGTGGTATTCTTCCGCCGGATGAAAGGTTTGAACCGGTACAATTTCAGTTACAATTTGTCGTAATCCCCATTTACCACTTTGAATTAGCAACAATTTAGATTGCTCTGCTAATAATTTTTGTTCTTGGCTGTGGAAAAAAATAGTGCTTCGATATTGGCTGCCAATATCACCACCTTGCATATTTAGAGTGGTTGGATTGTGGTTTTGCCAAAAAACGGTCAACAACTCTTCATAGCTAACGATATGTTCGTCAAACTCAACCTGTACCACTTCTGCATGGCCCGTTACGCCCGCTTTCACTTGCTCGTAGGTCTGAAATTTGTCATTTCCCCCCATATAACCGCATTGTGCTGCAACTACACCATTTATTTGTTTAAAAAAATATTCAACGCCCCAAAAACAGCCTGCACCAAAAGTTGCTATAGTCATACGATACCCGTAAAGAAGTCTAGATGGCTAAAAGTATATTTATTCTAATAAATAATGCAAGCAAAGATTTACACTCTGTTAAATGTTACTTAACGTTAGCTTCCCCTAAATGTGATAGAATCCGACTACCGTTTGAAACCATTCAATATTTAAAGCCGCATCAAGGAGTCAGCGTGTTTCAACAATTAATGGATGACAAAGATTTTTTAGCATTTACGTTAACTAACATTAATAACAAGGTGCCAGAACAGCGCTTTGAATTGTCAAATAAAACAACAGTTACGATTTTAGATAACGGGATTATTTGTTTTAATCCAGCTCAAGGGTCGACTAAAGACATTGTTTTATCTTGTGCCATACATGGTAACGAAACAGCACCTATTGAAATCTGTAACGAACTCATAAATAATTTATTAAAAGAAACAATCGTTACAAAACAAAGAGTCCTGTTTATAATTGGCAATCCAGATTCCATACTCAGCCAAACACGCTTTGTAGAAGAGAATATGAATCGTTTGTTCAGTGGGGCACATTCTTCCGGTTTAGGTTTATCAAATAAAGAAAGAGTTAGAGCAAAAAAATTAGAGGAATATGTAGCTAATTTTTATCTTCAAAATAATAGCTCACAACGAATACATTACGACTTACACACCGCGATAAAGCCGTCTAAACATGAGAAATTTGCGATTTATCCTTACAGGCCTGGACGTAGCTTTAGTGCTGATCAAATTATGTTTTTAGCGGGTTGTGATGTTGACACCATTTTATTCCATCATGAACCTACCACTACTTTTAGCTATTATTCATCAGTACAATTCAAAGCCGATGCATTTACAGTCGAACTGGGTAAAGTGATGCCTTTTGGCGAGAATGATATGTTAAAATTTGCCAATACTAAAAAGATGCTTTTGCAGTTGATAACTCAACAACAAGTTGAACTAGCTCCTTTTGATAAAGACAAACTTCACTTATATAAAGTGTCTCGTTCCATTAACAAGCAGTTTGATGATTTCAAATTCACCTTTGATAAGACAACGGTAAATTTTTCTGGGTTCAAGCAAAATCATGTATTAGCAACGGAAGGTGACACTGAGATTAAGGTCATTTATCCATACGAAGCTATCGTTTTTCCTAATGAAAATGTACCTGTGGGCCAACGTACAGTATTATGTTTAGTGCCAGCACCTAATGAAGACATTCAATAAGTTGTAAAGCTAAATATACATTTTATATGACAGGATATTCACTAAGTGGAATGAACATTAGTTGATAGTAAGTTTACGTTAACGTAATGTTCGTTCGCATATAATAAATTACGCTTTATTTTTAAGGCTACAAATAACAAGAGCACAATATGAGCAACGCAACACTGACTAATGAAACAGTGCATCGTGTCAGCTTCTTAGACAAAGCTTCATTGCACATTCCTATTTTAAAAATTCTACAAGCTGATGGCACAACTTACGAAAATGCCGTTATGCCCGTTATTGATAAAGCCTTGGCTGAACGTATACATGATACTTGTGTTTTTACCCGAGTATTAGATGAACGTATGTTAAGTGCTCAAAGGCAAGGTCGTATTAGTTTTTATATGACTTGTACTGGCGAAGAAGCCTCTATCATTGGCAGTACTGCTGCACTTGATGACGGTGATGTCATATTGGCGCAATACCGAGAGCATGCATCACTTAGATATCGTGGTTTTACCACTGAACAATTTATGAATCAAATGTTCAGTAATGAAAAAGATTTAGGTAAAGGCAGACAGATGCCAATTCATTACGGTAGTAAAGAATTAAATTACCAGACAATTTCATCACCACTAGCGACTCAAATACCACAAGCTACCGGTGTTGCACACGCTTTTAAATTACAAGGCAAACGTAACGTTGCTATTTGTTATTTTGGCGAAGGTGCAGCATCAGAAGGTGACTTTCACGCAGGCCTAAATATGGCTGCAGTTTTAAAGTCACCAACGATCTTTTTCTGTCGTAACAATGGTTACGCGATTTCAACGCCAACTGAAGAGCAATTTGCAGGTAATGGCATTGCCAGTCGTGGTGTTGGTTATGGTATGCACACTATTCGTGTTGATGGTAACGATATGCTTGCGGTACTCGCAGCAACTCAACAAGCTCGAGCTCATGCGTTAGAACATAATGCGCCAGTACTCATCGAAGCGATGACGTACCGTTTAGGTGCACATTCATCTTCAGATGACCCATCGGGTTATCGTTCAAAAGAAGAAGAAGCTAAGTGGGAGCAACATGATCCTGTTAAGCGCTTTAAACTTTGGATGATCAATAAAGATTGGTTAAACGAAAAAGATGATGCTGCAGCTTATGAACAATACCGAGAAGAAGTACTTAATGCCGTTAAAGTGGCAGAAAAAGTGGCTTTACCGCATATCGACTTGTTAATCACAGATGTATTAGATAAACCAACACCTGCTTTAGAGAAACAATTAGCTGATTTAAAACAACATATTAAAAAATATCCTAAGTCGTATCCTAAAAGTGCAGGGAGAATTTAATCGTGGCTGAAATGAACATGTTACACGCCATTAATGATGCGTTATCAATTGCGATGACCGCGGATGAAAGAATGGTGGTATTTGGTGAAGATGTTGGACACTTTGGTGGTGTTTTTCGAGCGACATCTGGACTACAAGAAAAATTCGGCCGTGATCGTTGTTTCAATACACCGTTAACCGAGCAGGGTATTGCTGGCTTTGCTAATGGCTTAGCCTCAAATGGCATGACTGCTGTGGCAGAGATCCAATTCGCTGATTATATCTTCCCTGCATTTGACCAAATCGTTAATGAATCAGCAAAATTCAGATATCGCAGTGGTAATCAATTTGATGTTGGCGGACTGACTTTTAGAACCCCTTATGGTGGCGGTATTGCAGGCGGCCATTATCACTCGCAATCTCCAGAAGCGTACTTTACCCAAACGCCTGGTTTAAAAGTTGTCATTCCACGTAACCCAGAGCAAGCAAAAGGGCTGTTACTTGCTTCTATACGTGACCCTAATCCAATTATTTTCTTTGAGCCTAAGCGTCTTTATCGTGCTTCAGTTGGCGAAGTGCCCGCTGGCGATTATGAAATCGAGCTAGGTAAAGCAGAAGTGGTTAAATCAGGAACTGATATCACATTACTAGGTTGGGGCGCGCAAATGGAGATCCTTGAAAAAGCAGCGCTTATGGCTGAAAAAGAGGGTATTTCATCTGAAATTATCGATTTGCGCACTCTGGCACCATGGGACATAGAAACCGTTGCTGCTTCAGTTAAGAAAACGGGTCGGTTATTAATAAACCATGAAGCGCCGTTAACAGGTGGCTTTGCTGGTGAAATTGCAGCAACAATTCAGCAGGAATGTTTCTTAAGTCTTGAATCACCCATTAGCCGAGTATGTGGTTTAGATACACCATACCCGCTTATTCTTGAAAAAGAATACATGCCAGATGAGCTTAAAACATTCGAAGCCATTAAAGCATCAGTTAATTTCTAGGAGCAAGATATGATTAAAGATTTTATTTTGCCGGATATTGGTGAAGGTGTTGTTGAATGTGAGCTTGTCGATTGGATGGTTAAAGAAGGCGACTTAGTCGTTGAAGATCAACCCATCGCTGATGTCATGACCGATAAAGCTTTAGTGCAAATTCCTGCACCACATGGTGGCGTAATTACTAAGCTGTATTATGCCAAAGGCGATATTGCTAAAGTACATGCACCACTTTATGCCGTAGATATGGATGCAACTGCTGCCGAACCTTTTGTCATTTCGACAGCGGCGGAAGTAAAAAATGATTCAAGCCATACACCTAGCAATGCCTCGATTCAAAATACGCCACAAGCCCCTGTTACAGGTAAAGCGATTGAAGAGTTTTTATTGCCAGATATTGGTGAAGGTATTGTAGAGTGTGAACTGGTTGAGTGGTTAGTCGAAGAAGGCGATAGCGTGGTTGAAGATCAACCTATTGCTGATGTGATGACAGACAAAGCTTTGGTTCAAATTCCAGCAATAAAAAATGGCACTATTGTTAAACTTCATTATCGAAAAGGCCAGCTTGCAAAAGTACATGAACCTTTATTTGCCATCGAAGTTGAATCTACCTCAGTAGCAAATACCCTTGTAGATGATGCTCCAGCAACCCAAGTGGCTTTAGATGTTTCACCTGAGCCTGTTATACAAGGCAAAGCATTAGCCAGTCCTGCAGTGCGACGTTTAGCCCGCAGCTTAGATATCAATATTGCTGATGTGAAAGGAACAGGCAAAAGTGGCCGTGTCTATAAAGAAGATATTGAAAGCCACTTAACTGCAGCGACGCCTAAGTCTACGACAGTTTCTACTCCTGTGGTCAATAACCAAGCCCCAGCAGTTACGCCAGCGACGACCGTGTCAAGCGCTACTGATAAAGTCGAACCTATCAAAGGTGTTAAAGCGGTTATGGCGAAAATGATGGTGGAGTCTGTTTCGACCATTCCGCATTTTACCTATTGTGAAGAGTTTGACTTAACAGATCTAGTTGCCTTGCGCGCCGAAATGAAGCAACGCTACTCTACTGATGAAGTTAAGCTAACAATGATGCCATTTTTCATGAAAGCAATGTCGTTAGCCATCAATGAATTCCCTGTGCTGAATAGCCAGGTCAATTCCGAGTGTACTGAGCTGACGTATAAAGCTTCTCATAACATAGGTATGGCTGTTGATTCAAAAGTTGGTTTGTTAGTACCTAATGTAAAAGACGTGCAAAACAAATCTATTCTAGAAGTTGCTGCTGAAATTACTCGTTTAACCACTGCTGCTCGTAGTGGCCGCGTTTCACCTGCAGATCTTAAAGGTGGCACGATTTCTATTTCTAATATTGGTGCACTCGGTGGCACAGTGGCAACGCCAATCATCAATAAACCTGAAGTAGCCATTGTAGCGTTAGGTAAACTGCAAACTCTACCGCGCTTTAATGAAAACGGTGAAGTTGAAGCGCGTAAAATAATGCAAGTTAGTTGGTCTGGCGATCATCGCATAATTGATGGTGGCACCATTGCCCGTTTTTGTAATTTATGGAAGCTCTATCTGGAACAACCTCAAGAGATGTTATTAGCCATGCGCTAATTCCTTCACCTTCAAAATAGGTTACCCAGTTACACGAAAGGACGCGAAAGCGTCCTTTAATTTTATGGGCCGATTTTGTATAATACTCAAACGTTGTAACTTCTCGGAATCAAAATGATCACTTCGGCACCGAATATCGCTTCAATCGAATATCCTTTTCCCGCAAAACCCGCTGTATTAAATGAAGCCGAAAAGGCTGATTATAAACAAAAAATTAAACAGCTTTTAAAAGAACAAAATGCGGTTCTTGTTGCACATTACTATACTGATCCTGAAATTCAAGCCTTAGCAGAAGAGACAGGTGGATGCGTATCTGATTCTTTAGAAATGGCACGCTTTGGTCGTGATCATCCTGCTAAAACGTTAATTGTTGCTGGCGTTAAATTTATGGGCGAAACGGCTAAAATTCTTAGCCCTGAAAAAACCATTCTAATGCCTACTTTAGATGCCACCTGTTCACTTGATATTGGTTGTCCTATTGAGCAGTTTTCGGCATTTTGCGATGCTCATCCAGATCATACCGTTGTGGTCTACGCTAACACCTCTGCCGCTGTTAAAGCGCGTGCAGATTGGGTTGTTACATCAAGTATCGCCCTTGAAATCGTTGAACACTTAGATAGTGAAGGCAAGAAAATCATCTGGGGCCCAGATAGACATTTAGGCAGTTATATCGCTAAAGAAACTGGCGCCGATATGCTGATGTGGCAAGGTGATTGTATTGTTCATGACGAATTTAAAGCAAAAGCCTTACGTGAATTAAAAATACAATATCCAGATGCTGCTGTGCTAGTTCACCCTGAATCACCAGCAAATGTGGTAGCGTTAGCTGATGCTGTAGGTTCAACTAGTCAGTTAATTAAAGCTGCACAAACTATGGACAATCAGCAATTCATTGTAGCAACCGATCGCGGCATTTTTTATAAAATGCAACAAGCTGCACCGGGTAAGACACTTATTGAAGCGCCAACAGGCGGTAATGGCGCCACTTGTAAAAGCTGTGCCCATTGTCCTTGGATGGCTATGAATGGTCTTCAAGCGATTGAAGCATCGCTCAGTAGTGTCGATAAAACAACCCATGAAGTGTTTGTTGATGACGCTTTACGTGATGATGCGTTAGTGCCACTTAATAGAATGCTAAATTTTGCTCAAACCCTTAATATGAAAGTAAAAGGCAACGCCTAATTAAGTTTGTAAGATTTAGCTTAGTATTACTAAGCTAAATGACAGACAATAAAAAGCCCTGCAATTGCAGGGCTTTTTCATATTAGTCAAATGACTGCTATGAATTATTTAGCTGTCATTAATGCAACAGTATTATCTAACATGCGGTTACTGAAACCCCATTCGTTATCATACCAAGCCATTACTTTGACAAGTCGACCATTAACACGTGTTTGAGTCGCGTCAAAGTTAGAAGAAAATGCATTATGGTTGAAGTCGATAGAGACTAAAGGTTCAACATTAATAGCAAGCGCTTCATTCAATGGTGAAGTTTTTGCTGCATCTGCCACTATCTGGTTAATTTCTTCAACTGTGGTGTCACGAGACGCTTGGAAAGTGAGATCTACAAGAGATACGTTGACTGTCGGTACACGTACAGCTAAACCGTCAAACTTACCTTGAAGCTCAGGAACCACTAAACCTACAGCAGCAGCTGCCCCAGTTTGAGTTGGGATCATAGACATTGCTGCTGCACGAGCACGACGTAAATCAGTGTGGTAAACATCTGATAAGCGTTGATCATTGGTGTAAGCATGAATAGTAGTCATTAAACCTGATTCAATACCAACAGAGTCATTCAACGGTTTCGCAAAAGGCGCTAAACAGTTGGTTGTACATGAAGCATTTGAAATCACAGTCATGTCAGCAGTTAGTACGTCATTGTTTACGCCATAAACAACTGTAGCGTCAACATTTTTACCTGGTGCTGAAATAATAACTTTCTTCGCGCCCGCTGTTAAATGTGGCTGTACCGCTTCTTTAGAAGTGAAAATACCAGTACATTCATACACAACATCAACATTCAACTCTGCCCAAGGCAATTTAGAAGGGTCACGTTCTTGGAAAGTTAGGATTTTATCGCCATTAACGTAGATGGCTTCATCATCATGATCAACTTTAGCATTAAAACGACCATGAACTGAATCATACTTGGTAAGGTGAGCATTAATTGAAGCATCACCTAAATCGTTGAGTGCAACGATTTCAATTGGGTAATCCTTTTCGCTTTCATAAAGCGCACGTAAAACATTTCTACCGATACGGCCATAGCCGTTAATTGCTACACGGATAGTCATTGCATATCCCTCAAGTGATTATAAAATCTGTTTCGTAAATCATGTGGTAGTAAAATTACCAAATTAACGATTTTCGTCAAGTAAAAAAGCCGAAAAATGGCAATTTAAGCGTCAAATGTCTGTATTTTATTTACAGAATTCAATATATCACACACTTTTTGTGTTTTTTTGTAAGTCGTCAACAAATAAGTGAAAAATATAATGTGTTCATTGTAGTTAATAACGCGCTAGTTTTTTAATCAATTCGTGTTTTAAATTGGCTGATATCGAATTGACCTAAGGAAAGTTGATTAACTAACATTTGCGCATCGAGGTCTAATTGGGCTGCCAAGGTTTTATTATTGCCAATTAAGGCTAAAAGCCTCTGCTCAGAAGCCACATAATCACTCATCAACAAATTGGCTTTGGTAAACAAGTATTCATTTTGTGAATTTTGTTCACGTCGATAAATGCTCGCTAAACCTAAAAGCCAGTCTGGATCCAAAGTTTCTGCGTTTGAGTTAGCTAAAAGTGATAAATACAGTGCTTTTGATTGGCTGGTATTTATTTTTAAATAATAACTGGCAATGTGGGACAACATGAAAACTTCATTAACTTCACCAGATTGTTCTGCGGCGATGACAGCATCTCGTGAATCATCATCATTAAAAGTGGTCCAGCGGTAGTAAGCCAAATAAAGATCTGGGTTATCTTGAGTAGATTCTCTTAATTGGGCTAAGTTTTGGGTACTAATAGCATAAGCACGTTCTCGATCTTCAGTACGGTGAGTATTAATAACATGTTTAACCCCGGCAGCAAGTTCGATGCATTTACTATAAGACTCAAGCTTGATGAGTTGCTCATAGAGTAACTTTCCTGAAGGGGTTTCTATCTGCTTTAATTGGTAACGACTGCGAATTAAGTCGCCTTTTTCTACTAAACACCAACTATCTTGGTGTAAATCGGCACAAAGTTCAGGATTTTTTTTACATATGGCGGCACTATTTCGACCAACATCACAACCGAAAAGGCCGAATAATGCAGCGAATAAAGAAAATGATGTAATTATTACTAAACTTTTGTTCAAAACTGGCTCCGCATGGTGATTTTTTCTAATAAAATTACAGGTTTAGTAAAAATTTCTTACTGGTGAAATGCGTCAAATTTCATTACAATGACGGCGACTAATAAGGGATAACCCTACAATAATCTGATTATTGGTCTTTTCTTTCTGTTACTCAATTCTTTCTGCGACAAAGCCGAAATATGAGATAAAGGATCTTTTTAATGAGCGCTGATAAACACCTACAAAGTTGGCAAGAACGTTTCGAAATGGCTGAGGCTATGCAGCCTTTACTTGGGAAATTATACCGTAATCAAGGCGTTGAAGTCTTAATTTTTGGTAAACCACTTTTAAACGCATCAACAATAGAAATTATTAAAGCGCATCGCTTAGTTCGTCGTCACATTGGCGATAAGTTACGTTTACGCGAAAGTTTCCCATTTGTAGAAGCGTTAAGTAAGTTGTCAGTTAAGCATTGTAAAGTCGATATTGGCAAGCTTGCCATTAATTACTGGCGTGAACACTCTGATGCATCACAAATTCAATCTTATATGACTCACGCTTTAGAAGCGGGCATAAATTTTGGAGATGATGTTGCCGCTAAAGATGTCGTGCTATACGGTTTTGGTCGAATAGGGCGGTTATTAGCACGCCTGATGATCGAAAAAACCGGTCAAAGCAACAAATTATGTCTTCGTGCTATTGTACTTCGTGGTGGCAAGAAAGGCGATTTGGAAAAACGCGCCAGCTTATTACGTCGTGATTCGGTGCATGGTTCTTTCAATGGCTCAGTTGAAGTTGATGAAGAGAACAACGCATTAATCGCCAATGGTACTTACATTCAAATAATCTATGCTAATTCACCTGATGAAGTCGATTATACCCAATACGGTATAAATGATGCATTGGTTGTTGATAATACCGGTATTTGGAAAGATGAAGCTGGCCTTGGTTTGCACCTTAAGAGTAAAGGTGCCAGTAAGGTTCTGTTAACGGCACCAGCTAAAGGCGCCATTAAAAATGTTGTTTATGGTGTCAATGAAAATGACATTTTACCAGAAGACATCATTGTTTCTGCTGCTAGTTGTACTACTAATGCTATTACACCGGTTCTAAAAGCGGTTAATGATAAGTACGGTATTGAAAATGGCCATGTAGAAACTATTCACTCTTATACGAACGATCAAAACTTGATTGATAACTATCACAGTGCTGATCGCCGTGGCCGTAGTGCGCCATTAAACATGGTTATTACTGAAACTGGTGCTGCTAAAGCCGTATCTAAAGCGTTACCTGTGCTAGAAGGTAAGCTTACAGGCAATGCGATACGTGTACCTACACCTAATGTGTCAATGGCTATCATTAGTGTTAATTTAAACGGTGAAACAAACCGTGACGAATTAAATGAATACCTCAAAGATGTGGCATTAACTTCAGAGCTGCGTAATCAAATTGATTTTACTGAATCTACTGAGATTGTTTCTAGTGATTTAGTGGGCTCGCGTTATGCAGGCGTTGTTGACTCTCAAGCAACAATTGCAGAAGGTAAACGTGCAATTTTGTATGTTTGGTATGACAATGAATTTGGTTATAGCTGTCAGGTAGTGGGCGTTATGCAAAAAATGCTGGGTATTACGACTTTGTCTTTACCGAGCGCATAAACAGAACCTAATTAATGCCTAAGCGCAATTCACCTATTAAAAGCACTTCTTTGAAGTGCTTTTTTATTAGCAAACCATTATCACATTGCAGTTTTTGAATATTCTCAGCTGAAATAGCCCAGTCTTTTCAAATTAAGATTTTTCATACTGAATAGCTTTTAACCAAGTTCAGTTAATATTTATTCGATGCGTTTATTTATGCGACAAACGCACTAAAAACAACGAAAAAACTATAAAACTTCATTGACAGAATTGCTTAAAACAGTAAAAATGCATTCCGAAGTCAACGACAACACCTTGTTATTGATTCTGTAAAGCGACATTAGCTCAGTTGGTAGAGCGATACCTTGCCAAGGTATAGGTCATCGGTTCGAACCCGATATGTCGCTCCAATTCATTAAATGAATTGCGGCGCGATGGCAGAATGGCTATGCTGCGGATTGCAAATCCGTCGACCTCGGTTCGACTCCGGGTCGCGCCTCCACAATTTTGTTTAGTTGTTAAATTAACAATTAAATGACACTTTTGCCCGAGTGGTGGAATCGGTAGACACAAGGGATTTAAAATCCCTCGCTTAATAGGCGTGCCAGTTCAAGTCTGGCCTCGGGTACCATTATTCTTAGTCTTTGCTTAGCAATGATGAGAACTTACATACGTAAGTATGGTGCAAAAAAGCCTCAACATTAGTTGGGGCTTTTTTGTATCCAAAATTTATTTTAATAAAACATATTACTCATAATCCCTCGTCGTTTTTAAATAGACAACATCAGTTAAACTTTAGCTGGTCTTTCTTTATTCGATGTACTCAATTAAGACTATCTGAAATAAAAAACACACAATACTGAACCATGAACTAAGTTAGAGTTCTTTTTATCAAGAATATTTGGTTTTATGGGAATATTTTTAATGAATCTTCAAACTGTGATCTAATTATTACCAGAATGTCTTTTGTGACTACTTCCTAAAGTCATACAATGGTATAAATAGAAAAAAAGTTGTTCACTTCAATAGTAGGAAAGATGTAATGATATTTTCTCAAATCCCTCAAGCGCCAGCAGATCCTATCTTAGGTTTAACCGATGCCTTTAAAAAAGATACTCGTACAGACAAAGTTAACTTAGGTGTTGGGATCTACAAAGACGAAGCAGGTCAAACTCCTGTACTGACATCGGTAAAAAAAGCTGAAGCCATTTTATTAGAGACTGAGAAAACAAAGAACTATCTTGGAATTGAAGGTGTGGAGCGTTATAACCAAGTGGTTCAAAGCTTATTATTTGGTAAAGACAGTGCCATCATACGTGACAAAAGAGCATTTACCGCCCAAGCACCTGGCGGAACAGGTTCTTTACGAGTTGCAGCTGAGTTTTTAGTAAACAACACTGACTCAAATATCTTATGGGTGAGTAACCCGACATGGGCAAACCATCAAAATATTTTTCAAACTGCTGGTTTAGAGATAAAAGAATACGGTTATTACAAAGCTGAAACCCATGACATGGATTTCGATGCTATGGTCACCGATCTAAATACTGCGCAAGCTGGTGACATGGTGCTTTTACATGGCTGCTGTCATAACCCTACAGGCATTGATTTGACTATTGAGCAGTGGCAAATCATCGGTCAACTATGTAGCGACAAGCAATTGGTTCCTTTATTTGATTTTGCTTATCAAGGCTTCGGCGCCGGCATTGAAGAAGATGCACAAGGGTTACGTGCTGTAGCTGCCAAAGTGCCTGAATTATTAGTCGCTAACTCATTCTCAAAGAACTTCGGTCTTTATAATGAGCGTATCGGTGCAGTAACCGTTGTTGCTGAAACAGAAGTTGTAGCACAAAAAAGTTTTAGCCAAATCAAAAAGACTATCCGTGCGAGTTACTCAAACCCTCCAGCTCATGGTGGCTTAATTGTGAGTACCATTTTATCTGATGATGGCTTACGTAAAGAATGGGAATCAGAGCTTAGTGCTATGCGTCAACGTATCGCAGAAATGAGAACCTTATTTGTAGATACCTTAAAGCAAGAAGGCGTATCACAAGACTTTAGCTTTATATCACGTCAAAACGGTATGTTTAGTTTTTCTGGTTTAAATAAGCAACAAGTAACTCGTTTAAAAGAAGAGTTTGGTGTTTATATTGTAGGCTCAGGCCGTATTAGCGTTGCAGGAATGACAAAACAAAATATCCCTGTGATTTGTAAAGCGATTGCACAGGTGCTTTAACGATAATGGGCCTTAAAGGCCCATTATTTTTACTTAATCAGTTATCTAAACTTGATATAAAAGCGCTTAAGGTAGTCCATTTTTAATCTCTATTATTGAAATATTTCAGTCTGTTAAAATAGCGATTAATCGCTTTAAGTCATACCTTCTATTACGTGCAAATCTCGGTATAATCACTAAAAAAATTACATAAAGGCTTTTAATTGAAAACAGGTAGAATTGGAAAGTTTACCCTTGCTTTAGCGGGGGTCATCATTGTTATGTTTTTTATCAGAGCTTGGCTAGTACCAACGATTGAACAAATCTTGATAACCACTCCTGATATAAAAGAAAACCCACAGCTTTCAAATCAAGTGCCAGATTTTTCGAGCATTTCAGATATCCCAACTAAGAAACAAACGTTTTTTGATTACATGACGCCTGCAGTCAAACATCAAAATGCAATTATTAGTGCAGAAAGAAAATTTTTAATTGTTATTCTCAATAACCTTCGTAATGGGCAACCGCTTACTGATGCTGATATTTTTAAATTGCAAAAGCTAACTCAAAAATATCGATATCAAGTAAAAAAGTTTGATTTAATCACTCTGACACCGTTACTTGAACGCGTCGATACCTTGCCAGTTAAAATGGTACTAATTCAAGCCGCCAATGAAACTGGTTGGGGCAGCTCTCGCTTCGCTACAGAAGGTAATAATTATTTTGGGCAATGGTGCTTTTCTAAAGGCTGTGGTTTAGTGCCGCAATCAAGAACCCCAGGGCTTAATCATGAAGTTGCATCGTTTGATACCCCAGAGGACTCAATAGCTGCATACCTGCTTAATTTGAATACTAATTCGGCTTACCATTTATTACGTTCAATCAGGGCGGATCTAAGAGCCCAAGATATTGAGCCCACTGCAGAAGAATTGGTCTTTGGCCTGTTACATTACTCAGAACGTAAACATGAATATATCGACGAATTACTTCAAATGATGCGTCATAATAAAAATTATTTAGCTGGATTATAGTTAATGAAAATAACAACAAGATTAGCAATGGCTACAGTGGCTTTCTCGGTAAGCTTTTTTTCAATTGCCGATACGGTATCTATTCCTTATGCCGGTTTTTACGAAAGATTAAAGCAGGTCAACAAAGCCAACTATCAGTTAGTTGAAATTGTGTTTAGTGTGCCTAAAACTCAAGCTTGCACTATTTTAAGCGGGGATATCAGTACTGAGAAAAACCAATATCCATTAACTTTTAATGAGCAGCAGCGGCTTTTTTTACCTTATGATGCTCAGTTAAAATCTGATCGCGGTTTAATTAACTTAACCATGAAGGGTGATCCCACAGGATGTGGCATAGCAATGCAGGTGAGGGCGAAGCAACAGCTTAAATCATATAATCAGCAGCAAATCCTTGCGGTAAAAGATGATATGGATGCGTTATTGGATGGCCAGCAAGGTTTTCCAATGAAGTATTTTAGAAAGCCAATATCTGGTGTTACATTCAGTTTTAACGATACTGACTATCCGGTAACTGTTAGCATTGATAATAAACAGCAGCTTATTAGTGAGCCGCTACAATTGGCTAACTTTACACTCAATGAATTAAATGAGATTTCTTTTTCTGTTACTCCTGCAGTCATTAGCCCGTTTGTCGAGTAAAACTTTTTAGATAGATTGAAAAAGCCCTCTATTGAGGGCTTTTGTAAATCTACAGCACTTATTAAAGTGCTGTATAATCGAACGTTATGTGATTACGGCTTGTAGGTACTCACAACATCAATTCTTGCTGCAGCATCAAGATTAATATGGCCGTTGTTACTCATATCAAGAAAATCAAATGCAGGTAGCTCTGATTCAGCCACAGCGCCAGACATAGGTGCGTCAGCATTTCTTTCAAGTGATAAGAAATCAAATTGGTTACGATCAACACCTTGTGACGGCGAGGTATTTTGCATCGCCGTGAAGATGGATTCTATTCTACCAGGGAAATCCACATCCCACTGTTTTAGCATGTCTTTAACTGCACCACGTTTTAAATTTTCTTGTGATCCGCAAAGGTTACATGGAATAATCGGGAACTGTTTCAATTCTGCGTATTCAGCGATGTCTTTTTCTTTACAGTAAGCTAATGGACGGATCACCATGTTAGCCCCATCATCCGAAAGTAATTTTGGTGGCATTGCTTTCATCTTGCCACCAAAGAACATATTTAAGAATAATGTTTCAATGATGTCATCACGGTGGTGACCTAAGGCAATTTTAGTGGCGCCGATCCGCTGTGCGAAACCATATAGGGTTCCTCTACGAAGGCGAGAACATAAAGAGCAAGTGGTTTTACCTTCAGGGATCTTATCTTTGACTATCGAGTAGGTGTCTTTTTCTAAGATATGGTAGGCCACTTTTAAACTATCTAAATAGGCAGGTAGAATATCTTCTGGAAACCCAGGTTGCTTTTGATCTAAATTTACCGCGACAACTTCAAAAGAAATCGGGGCACGTTTTTGTAAATTTAATAAAATATCAAGCATGGCATAACTGTCTTTGCCGCCTGAAAGGCAACACATAACAATGTCACCTTCTTCAATCATTTGATAATCGCCGATAGCACGACCAACTTCATGGCGGAGCTTTTTTTCGAGCTTATTTTGACGATCCAATTGTAGTTTGTTTTGTTGTTGCATTTGCGACATAAAAAAGCGCCCAGTAACCATTTGTTTCAGGGCGCGTATTATTCCAGCATTCTGCCTTAGGGTAAAGGATTTACTCTTCTAGAGGTGACTTATACCCATCTGGCTTGATAGCGAGTAGATCACAGTTAATGCTATCAATAACATGTTCTGCTGTATTACCAATTAGTGCGGCAGAAAAACCTGTACGACCCACTGTACCTAAAATAACTAACTCAGCGTCTAACTTTGTGGCTAATTCAGGAATAATATCTTCAGGCAGACCTTCTTCAACATGGCAATTTTCTAATGGAATATCAAAGCTATGGGCGATAGATTGGATCCGTTGTTCATGCTGCATTCGGACCGTGTCGTTATAACTTGCGGCATCAAACTCTGGCAATTCTATGGCTAAATTGACAGGGGTACCTGGATAGCCATTAACTAAATGCACTTTAGCTGAAAACTTATCGGCTAAATTTAAGGCGTTTTTAATAACTTTGGTATTAAGAGTCTGATGATCTTCATCTTCAGACGCTACATTTATTGCGCAAACAATATTACCTGCTACTGGCCAATCGTGTTCTTTAACCATAAGAACAGGAATAGGCGCTTTACGTAATAAATGCCAATCAG
Organism: Shewanella sp. 10N.286.48.B5; assembly: GCF_002874355.2. Lineage (NCBI taxonomy): Bacteria > Pseudomonadati > Pseudomonadota > Gammaproteobacteria > Alteromonadales > Shewanellaceae > Shewanella > Shewanella sp. 10N.286.48.B5. The sequence goes on along the minus strand of NZ_MCVG02000001.1, from coordinate 1,590,768 downwards.
TAGGGGTGAAAATAATTGATTTGAGTTTATCGTGCTCGTGGGTGCTTTTGACCAACAAATCAAATTGTTCATCGATAGCGTATTTAATAACACTTTCAAATGGGCGATTGTGCCAAACTACTTTCGCATCAATAGACATTCCAGTCTTAGTATAACTTTCGATGGCTTCATTTAACCAGGTTTCACGTTGAGCTATAACGCCTTGACGCATAGCTTCACGCTCATTACTGGATAAAATTGATGTCATCTCGTAGGAGAAGTCAAAAATAGTGAGAAATGCAGTGATAGTTGCGTTGGACTTACTCGCTAGCTCAACAGCTCTAGCTAACGCAGGTTGATGATCTGTCATAGGGTTTATGACAACGAGTATCTTATTATAATCCTTCATAAAACCTCCAAGCTAAAATGTTAAACTCTGTTAATTAACTATCACTGTTATTGCCATAAAATACTTTGAGAGAGATCAAACTTTGAAAAGTTGTTAGGCCTAGGTTGCAATCCGCGAATTACCCGCTAACTGACTCAGTGCTTTATGATCAACAATAGTGATGTATTTGCCTTTAACTTCAATAAAGCCTGACTTTTGAAAACGGCCAAGTAAGCGGCTAATTGTTTCAACTGTTAGCCCAAGGTAATTACCAATATCACCACGGGTCATGGTTAATCTAAATTCATGAGGTGAGAAACCGCGGCTACCAAAACGGTTAGCCAGATTGCTGATAAATGCGGCTAGGCGTTCTTCGGCATTCTTTTTAGATAACAACAAAATCATTTCTTGATCGCTCATGATCTCATTACTCATGAGACGCATTATCTGTTGTCTAAGTTTTGGCATACTGCCCGCTAAGGTATCTAAAGTATCAAACGGTATTTCACATACCATTGCAGTTTCTAATGCTTGGGCAAAACTCTGATGAATTTGAGAATGAATACCATCAAAGCCGATAACGTCACCAGCTAAATGAAAGCCAGTGATTTGTTCATCGCCTTGCTCTGTGATGGTGTAGCTTTTAATTGTGCCAGATCGAATAGCAAATAAAGACTTGAGAGGATCACCAGACTTAAATATTTGGTCACCTTTTTGCACTGGCTTTTTACGCTCAATAATCTCATCGAGTCTATCTAACTCGTTGTTATTAAGCGAGAAGGGGATACATAATGATTCCATACTGCAATCATGACAATGTATCGCACAACCTCCGGTTGATGCTCGAAGTTGTTTAGTTGGGTCTATAGGCATATGTACTCTCAATTAATTACTACTTAGCCATGTTAAACTAATAACAAAGTTACAGCTAGTTTAGCTGCATGATGGCGATATATATAGTTTGTAGCCCAAATACTACAATCAAGATCCCACTTATCATTCGGACCTGCTTTTTTTGTACCCATTGAGCTAACGTTTTCGCCGCTACACCGGCACTGAGTAACGCGGGCAATGTACCTAAACCAAAAGCTAACATGATTAAGGCGCCATCAAGGGCATTACCAGCCGCAACAGCCCAAGTTAAGGTGCTATAGACTAAACCGCATGGTAACCAACCCCATATTATACCAGCCATGACGGCTTGATGTTTATGTTTAATGGGTAACAATTTGTTAGCCAATGGCTTTAAAAAACGCCATAACATTTTGCCCACTTTTTCGATTTGCACGATACCAAACCAAAGCTGGGCGATGTAAAGCCCTGTGGCTATCATCATAATGCCAGCAAAAATACGCAGGCCGATAAGATAGTTATCAAGGTCAAACATATAACCTAAGGCTGCGGTACTGGCTCCAGCTAATGCACCAGCTAGGGTATAACTGAGTATCCTGCCTAGATTGTAGCTTAATAAAAAACTTAACTGATTGGCGAGCTGATTTGATGCTGTATTGGGTAAGTTAGATGCAAATGCGCCAACTAAACCACCACACATGCCAAAGCAATGTGCCGCACCCATTAATCCAACTAAAAAAGCACCCCATACATTGTATTCAATCAATTCTTTTTCTCTGATTCTGTTTCACTTGGTTTATCTTCATCAAATAAAATAGAAACACTTTGACGGTCTAAATCGTCGAATTGTTCACTTTTGACAGCCCAAAAGAAGATGGCAACAGCAATTGCAACAAATAGCATTGCGATAGGAATTAGTACGTAGATGATACTCATATTTTTATCCTGAGTAAGCGTAAGCTGTTAGATACGACAATAATCGAACTAACTGACATTCCAATCGCTGCAATATACGGTACTACATGACCGGTAACCGCTAGCGGTAGAATAATGACATTGTAAGCAAACGCCCAAATTAAGTTTTGTTTTATTATTTTATTTGTTAACTTTGAAACTGTAATTGCTTGATTAAACTTAGATAGTTGATCACCAAGTAAAATCAAATCAGCACTATTTTTAGCGATAGCGCTGCCACTTCCCATCGCGACGGATAAATTGGCTCCGGCTAAAACGGGAGCATCATTAATGCCATCTCCAAACATTGCCACATCTTGTGTTTGTTGTAATTTGTTTATCAAATCTAGTTTATCTTTAGGGTTAAGTCCTGCATAACTATTTTTAACATTAAGCTGCTGTGCGATAGCGTTCACATGGCTGGCACAGTCACCGCTAGCAATACTAACATCGATATTTTGATGTTGAAGTTGTTTTATGGTTTCTAGACTATCTACCCTGAGAGCATCCTTTAGGGAAAAACAGGCTGTAATAATGTCATTCACAGACAACCACAACAGTTTGCCGTTACACTGATTGGCATCGACTCCCACAAATTCAGCATTACCAATTTTAACGACATCAGTATTAATGTTACCTGATATGCCTAAGCCAACGTGATGCTGTATGTCGGTGGCACAAATATCACTGTGAGCATGGGCTTTAAATGCACTGGCAATTGGGTGAAGTGAGCCAGTTTCTAATGCGGCGGCATAGGCTAAAACGGTTTGTTCATTTTGGCTATCGGTTAATACAATATTTTCAAGTGAAATAGTGCCGCAGGTTAAGGTACCGGTTTTATCGAATACGACATGGTTGATACGAGGCAGTTTTTCAAATACCCCAGCTTTTCGGGTGATTATACCCAGTTTGGTAAAAATAGCCGTCGCGCAAGTAATTGCAGTTGGCGTAGCAAGGGCGAGGGCACAAGGACAGGTTGCCACTAATACCGATAATGTCACCCAAAAAGCATCTTCTGGTGAAATTTGTAACCACACCACATAGGTTAACGACGCAATTGCTAAAATCGTACCTGAAAAATAACGCGCTAACCTATCAGCCAGTTTCGCAATAGCAGGTTTGGTGTTTGAAGCCACTTCTTGCAAGCGAATAATTTCAGCGACGAGTTGATCTTGTCCTAAAGCGGTGACTTTTACCGTCAGGGCTTGATCAATATTAATTGTGCCAGCAAATACACTGTCATTAATGGTTTTAATGAGAGGCATTTGCTCACCTGTGAGCATTGATTCATTAAGACCCGATTTCCCTTCAATAATATCCCCATCAGCGGCAACGATATCGCCCGGTCTAACAAGGATAATATCGCCTAATTTTAATCGCTTGGCAGGTATTTCTGAAATATCACCATCAAGTTTTAAATGAGCTGTTAATGGCACCAGTTTATGAAGATTACTTGAATTGACGGATGCAGTTTGTTTGGCTTTTTGTTCAAAATAGCGGCCAAGTAATAGGAAGAAAGTAAACATGGAGACAGATTCAAAATACACTTCTCCATTGCCATTAATCGTTGCAAAACAACTGGCAATATAAGCTCCGGCGATTGCAATTGATACCGATAAGTCCATATTGAGTTTACCGCTAAGTAAACTTCTTATGGCGCTGAAATAAAAAGGCTGAGCAGAATAAAATACCACTGGCGCGGCCAAGGTCATACTGACCCAGCGAAAGTAATCGCGCATTTGAGTATCTTGGAGGGTGAAGTAATCAGAGTACAAGGCCAATGCAAACATCATCACTTGCATGGTAGCAAAACCAGCTAATCCTAAGCGTAATAAAAACTTTCGGCCTTCTGTTTTACTTTGCTTTTCTTGCTCATCCACTTGATAAGGCGCAGCCTGGTAGCCAATACGGCTTATCGCCGCAAGAATTTCACTGAGTTTCAGTGACTCTTCATGCCAACTAACTAAAGCGCGCTGCGTGGTAGAATTTACGCTTATGTTAGTAATACCCGCTAATTGTTTTAGCTTATGTTCAATTAACCATGCGCATGCCGCACAGGTTATACCGTCAATCGAAACTGAAATGGTATTGATACCATCAACTTTGTGGGTAAGGTCTTGTTGAACTTCTGGGATATCATAAGCTGAGTATTGCGCTAATTCAGCTGGGACCAGGGCAGTTTGTTTGCTACCCGGTTCACTTCGATATTGGTAATAACTCGCCAGACCTGAATCAATAATAGCTTGTGAAACCGCCTGACAACCAGGACAGCACATAAGCTGATCTTGGTTGTCGATAAAAGTGGTGAATTCATTGCCAGTTAAAACAGGTTCATTACAGTGATAGCAGTTTTGCATTATATATATTAATTCAACCAGTATTCGACATCATCATGAATTTCAATACGTTGCTGGATTCTCCAGCTTGCATCAAAGCCTTCAAGTCGGACATTCCATGGCCCAGAAATCGCTTCTGATAAACCAATTCGATATGTGCCGTTGCCATCAGCAGTGGCATTAATGTTGAAATCTTTTTCTTCAAGGGTTGGGTGAATAAAACTGACTTTCAATACGGCTTGGTATGCTGGACCGCCATGTTGAGATATTTTAAGTTCGTGATCGTCAACTTCAATTAAGTATTGCATGCCTAAGTTTTTAGCTTGCTTAATTTTACGCAAATCCATATTGATGGCTTTGCCTTCTTTGTAATAATCATCTGAAACCAAGGAGTCAGCATTATCAATGGCGATACTCATCGCAACCATGCTTTTAAGGACAACAACAAAAAGAAGAACAACGATAAACCAAGGCCAAAAGTGCTTATACCAGGGAAGAGGAGCAGACATAAAACGGTCCTAATTATTAACTTTTATTATTAATCTATTTTAACCTGAAAACCATTAATAATCACTTAAAAAAAAGGCCTCGTTTAAACGAGGCCTTTTTTGTTATCAAGCTGTAACTATTTGTTTGATAAGCTATAAACGTATGCAGATACTACATGAACTTTTTCTTCACCTAGGATATCTTTCCACGCTGGCATAACACCTGAACGACCATTTGCAATTGATTGCATAACTTGTAAACGGCTTCCGCCATATAACCAAGCATCATCAGTTAAATTAGGTGCGCCCATAAACTTATTACCAGTGCCATCCATACCATGACAAGCAAAACAGCCTTTCATGAATGAACCTTGACCTTGAGCTGCTAACGTAGCGTCATGATCACGTCCTGATAGTTTAAACACGTATTCAGCTAAGCCACGAATTTCACTATCTTCGATGGGTAATCCGCCTTTAGGAGGCATCATGCCGTTACGACCATTCATCAGCGTTGTCTTAATAGTTGCAGGATCGCCACCATATAACCAATTACCATCGGTTAAATCTGGGAAGCCAACACTACCGCGAGCATCCGAACCATGACATTGAGCACAGTTTTGTAGGAATAAACGCCCACCAACTTTAAGTGCCTCTTCGTCTTTAACTAGCTCTTCAATTGGCGTAGCTAAATAAGCAGCAAAGATAGGGCCGTATTGCTTGTCAGCACTTGCGACTTCACGATCGTACTGAGAAAGGCGTTGCTCTGCAGTAGCTAACTCAACCGCTGCTTTAGACTCTTCGATTGAACGAACACTTTGGTTCGAACTTGTCCAACCAAATAGCCCTTGATAGCTGCCAAGACCGGGGTAAAGTGCTAGATAAATCAAACCAAACACGATACTGATGTAGAACATATAAGACCACCACTTTGGTAGTGGGTTATTGAGTTCTTCAATGCCGTCAAAGCTATGACCCATTGATTCCCCTTCATCAATTCCTGTGTTGTTCTTAGAGCAAGCTCTAAGCAGGAAAAAACAACCGGCGATAACTAATAATGTTGGAAAAATAATCCAAACGTTCCAAAAGATACTCATTACTTATTATCTCCTGAATTATTAGCGCGTGTCGCGATTTCTTCTTCAGAAAAAATCAGATTAGCAGCTTCATCAAATTTGGCTTTGCTTTTTGAGCTATAAGCCCAATAGAAAATACCGGCAAATACCACCATAACAATAATGGTTAGAATGCCTTGTAATGTTCCATAATCCATAATTGCCTCCTTATTTCAGTGCATGACCTAAAGACTGAAGATAAGCAATTAACGCTTCAAGTTCAGTTTTGCCTTTAACAGCAGCTTCAGCACCTGCAATTTCTTCCGCGGTATACAAATTATGATCCGGGTGGAAATTACTTAAGATTTGCATTTTATTGCCCGTTAGTTTTCCATCTAATTTGGTATCTGCTAACCAAGGGTAAGCAGGCATATTAGATTGAGGCACTACACTACGTGGGTCGATTAAATGCACTTCATGCCATTTATCACTGTAACGACCGCCAACACGGGCTAAGTCAGGACCAGTACGTTTAGACCCCCACTGAAATGGGTGGTCCCAAACTGATTCGCCAGCAACAGAGTAGTGACCGTAACGTTCAGTTTCGGCACGTAAAGGACGGATCATTTGGCTGTGACAGTTGTAACAACCTTCACGGACATAAATATCACGACCTTCAATCTGCAAAGCATTGTACGGCTTTAAACCTTCAACTGGTTCAGTAGTATCTTTTTGGAAAAGCAAAGGGGTGATCTGTACTAGACCACCGAAACTAATTGCGATTACAGTAAAAATACCAAGCAGGCCGATGTTTTTTTCGATTATTTCATGATTAAATTTCATCGTTCTGCTCCTTATGCTTTGGCTTCAGCTAATGCTGGAAGGGTGTCTTTAGGGGCATTAACGGTACGCAACACGTTATACGCCATGATAAACATACCCGTTAAGAAGAACACACCACCAATAAAGCGAACAAAGTAGAACGGATAAGATGCTTCTAAGCTTTCAACAAAGCTATAAGTCAAAGTACCGTCAGAGTTAACTGCGCGCCACATTAGACCTTGCATCACACCAGAGATCCACATTGATACTATGTATAAAACTGTACCAATTGTCGCTAACCAGAAATGGACGTTAACTAGGCTAGTACTGTACATACGGCCATGGCCAAATAGCACAGGAATTAAATGGTATAAAGAACCAATTGAAACCATCGCAACCCAACCAAGCGCACCAGAGTGAACGTGACCAACAGTCCAGTCAGTGTAATGAGACAGTGCGTTTACGGTTTTAATTGCCATCATTGGTCCTTCGAAGGTAGACATACCATAGAAAGATAATGAAACAACTAAGAAACGTAATACTGGATCTGTACGCAGTTTATGCCAAGCACCAGACAGTGTCATAATACCGTTAATCATACCGCCCCAAGAAGGTGCGAATAAAATTAGCGACATCACCATACCCAATGTTTGTGTCCAATCAGGTAAAGCAGTGTAATGAAGATGATGCGGACCTGCCCAGATATATAACGCAATCAATGCCCAAAAGTGAACAATTGATAAACGGTAAGAATATACCGGACGACCAGCTTGCTTAGGTACAAAATAGTACATCATACCTAAGAAACCTGCTGTTAATAAGAAACCAACAGCGTTATGGCCATACCACCACTGCACCATGGCATCTACTGCGCCAGAATACATTGAATAGGATTTGAATAAGCTTACTGGTACCGCCATTGAGTTAACAATGTGCAATACTGCAACCGTAATGATGAAAGCACCGAAGAACCAGTTTGCAACGTAAATATGCGATGTTGTTCGTTTGATAATGGTACCAAAGAACACAATTGCATAACTCACCCAGACAATGGTAATGGCGATATCAATCGGCCACTCAAGTTCTGCATATTCTTTACCAGAGGTGAAACCCATTGGTAATGTAATTGCAGCAGAGAGGATAATGGCTTGCCATCCCCAAAACGTGAAAGCAGCTAATTTAGGTGCAAACAGTTTGGTTTGACAAGTGCGTTGTACGATATAGTAGGATGTTGCGAAAAGGGCTGAAGTACCAAACGCGAAAATCACGGCATTCGTATGTAAAGGTCGTAAACGACTATACGTTAACCATGGAGTTTCAAAGTTTAGTTGTGGCCAGATTAACTGGGCCGCAATCAATACACCAACTGCCATACCAACGATTCCCCACAATACTGTGGTTAATGCAAATTGGCGAACAACGGTGTAATTGTAATCAGCGCCTGTAGGCTGGGAATGGTTCATCATAATGCTTCCACGGCTTATTACTTTTACTTTAAAATTAGTAAAGAAAGATCTTTACCTGTTTAGGGTGACAGGTGGTTAAAAAAGTATCTATTTTAGAGTTGCTTTTTTAATTATTGTCAAGGTGTTACCTCATGTTTTTTATAACTATCACGAGGCAATGCAATGATACTTGAGCTAAGTCAAAAAAGATATATGTGAGCTAGGTGTAAACTTGATCTAGATCAATTTCCTAAAGATAATGTTATCAATATGAATCGAGAGGTTAAAAGTTGTGCAGTTTTTAACAAAATGGATTGTTGGCTCTTTTTTTATAGTGTTTTTAGGTGGATGTAATCCTCAATCAAACACTAAAACAGTAACATCTGATGTAATAGACAGCAGTTTGTGCCAATTTCAACAAGGGGTATGTAAGTTAAATGTTAACAGTGTCGACATTATGCTGATGATTAACCCCGTTTTCACACCAAGTGAAAAACCTTTGAGTATCGATTTACACTTTTCCGTCCCTGTCACTGATGTAAAAATGCGAATCGAAGGAAGAGACATGTTCATGGGGGTAATACCGGTAAATCTTACTGCAGAAAAAAACAGTAATCCTAACCACTATAAAGGTAGTGCTATTTACGGTTCCTGTAGTAGTAATTATATGGTTTGGCGCGCGATAGTTAACTATTCAATTGATGGAAAGCCGCAATCAGCATGGTTTGATTTTTTAGCTGACAATAAATAGTTAAAGACAAAGGTTGAATCTTATTGATAATCATTCTCAATTAGATATAATAGCCAAAAAATCAATTGAGAAAATAGTATGTCCCAATTAAACATTTCAATATCCATCGATAAACTTGCTAAGTTAATTCAATCAGGCCAATTGTGCGTTGCTGACTTTAGAAGTTTAGACACTCAAACAAAGCAACAGTTATGGCAATTATGTCTGCTCAGTTGTAAAGAACGGATACACTGCCAGCATCCTGCCGATAACCCTAACAACTTAATAGAAATGTTTTCTGAGTTAGGGTGATTTAAGCATTATGAAAACTAAAATCACCTTCTTTAAACCAAGTTAGTACTACCGACATAGTGAATGTCAAACTTCATTAGTAGATGACGAGTTGGTACCTCAAAACGTTAACAGTGCTTAACTACAGCTTGCATCAAACTTTCAAATCAAAGCCAATATTATTGATTAAGTCTAGGTTCAGTTACTGACAAGCTTTTAACGGGCCAATTAATTGTTAGTTTAGTTATTTGATGCCGCCATAATCATTTTATTACGAAGCCACTTATTAGCGGGCTCTTTATCGACATTCACATGCCAATATAAATGCACGTCAATGCCCGGCAATTCAACAGGCATCGGATAAATGTTGATATCAAACAATTCACTGTACATCTCAGCTGCTCTTCTAGGCAATGTGAGCAACATATCGTTATTGGTGATAATACGGCATGCCGAAAAAGGATGTTGGCAGCGTAATGATATTTTACGATGTAAGCCTAAGCGTGATAATTCAAAATCTTCAAGTCCTGGCCCTGTTGAGCGCGAAGACACTAAAACATGTTGAAGATGTAAATAAGTATCCAAATCTAAGCTGCTATTAATAGTAGGGTGATCCTTGCGTGCCACCACCACCACTTGATCTAGTTCTAGTTGGGTATGCAAAATATTATTGCTAACAGGAATAAGTGCATCAATGGCTAAATCGATATCGCCACTGGCTAATTTATTTTCTAAATCACTACGCCTTACGCGTTTATTACTGCGTAGATTTATCGTCGGAGACTCTTTAGATAAACTTTGCTGTAGTGGCGGTAAATAGTAGGGTTCTAATGAACCATGCAATGACAGTGAAAAATTTTCACGGGAGGTTGACGGCTCAAACTGCCTTGATTGCACCAAACAAACCTGTAGCTGATGTAAGGCTTCACGCACATCCGCAATAACATTCTTTGCCACCGGCGTCGGTCTCATTTCATTACCTTGTCGCACAAATAAAGCATCATCAAAGTGAGCACGCAACTTACCTAAGGAATGACTGACTGCGGGTTGAGACAAATTTAGTACAGAAGCCGCTTTTGTAATATTTCCCTCACAATAAATTGCATCAAAAACCACAAACAAATTTAAATCTATTTTCATGCTGACACCATTGCATCCTTGCTAAAAATCTACACTGCTAACTTTAATCAAAAAAATTCAACCTACGCTGGTTAAAATTTATCAGCCTAACTATTTAAAATATAAATAGTAGGGTATAAGAACTATTCATTTGTTTAATCTAGGTTGCAACCTTAGCATAGTCAAGTCGGTTTTAAACAGCCTGATTACAAAGGTAACTAAACCACCAGCAGTTGTTAGTCAATAAACGTGCAGGTGGTAATTAAAAGCTATAAACAAATTGAAGCATCAATAAACGTTTTTTGTTTCGCTGCTTAAAACCCAATATCACACTGAGTATTTATATGGCTGCAATATATTTGATAAGACATGGGCAAGCTTCTTTTGGAAGTGCTGATTACGATCAGCTGTCAAAAAAAGGTGAACAACAAGCACAGCTTCTTGGTGAATATTGGCGCGCAAGAGCCCAGCCAAGTAAGTTTTATTGTGGCGATCTGTTACGCCATGGGCAAACATTATCTGGATTTAATAAAGGTTATCAAACCAGCACAGTACCGATGATTATTCACTCGGGCTTTAATGAATTTGACCATGTTGATATTTTAAAAAAACACCACCCTCAATGGCAAAACTTCCCCAAGATGAGTGAAGATATCAATAAATTGCAGCACCCCAATAAAACCTTTCAAAAAGAATTTGCACTGGCGTTAGAACGCTGGATGTTCAGTGATAAACATGACGAATATAAAGAAAGCTGGCCGCAGTTCAAGTTACGCTGCATCCGTGCGCTACAAAATATAATCGATCAAGAGTTGGCCACTAAACGCCAGCTTAGTGCTAATGATGACAATGCAAAAAAATCAAAAGATATATTGGTATTTACTTCCGGCGGAACAATTTCAGTCATCATTCAACATATCCTTAAATTAACCAATAAAGAATTATTGATGATAAATCAGCAGGTTAGAAATACCAGTGTTACTAAATTATTATTTTCAGAACAGATGCTAAGTATCGATTATTTAAATAATTATAGTCATTTAGAGCAAGCAGGAGAAGACTGGGTAACCTTTAGATAACGCCGCATAAAACAACTTAAAAATAGATAGGGATTAAGCATGGCAGAGATCAACTTATTTGATTTAACAGGGAAAGTAGCATTAGTCACTGGCGCGAGTCGTGGTATTGGTGAAAGTATTGCGAAACTTTTAGGCCAGTACGGCGCGCATGTTATCGTTTCAAGTCGAAAACTTGATGCGTGTAATAAAGTGGTCGATGACATTGTTATCGCTGGCGGCAGTGCAGAGGCAATTGCATGTCATATTGGTGAGATGGAACAAATAGACTCGCTGTTTGCCGCTATTACACAAAAGCATGGCAAGTTAGATATTTTAGTGAACAATGCCGCCGCTAATCCATATTTCGGCCACATTATGGATACTGATTTAAGTGCCTTTCAAAAAACTGTCGACGTTAACATTCGTGGCTATTTCTTTATGTCTACCCAAGGCGCTAAATTGATGAAGCAAAGTGGCGGTGGATCTATTGTCAATGTGGCATCCGTTAATGGCGTTATCCCGGGTGATTATCAAGGTATATATTCGATAACCAAAGCTGCGGTAATTTCAATGACGCACGCTTTTGCCAAAGAATGTGCTCAGTTTAATATTCGAGTTAATGCGTTACTACCTGGCGGCACAGATACTAAATTTGCCTCGGCATTAGTCGACAACCCTAAAATCCTCAAACAAATGATGCATCACGTGCCAATGAAACGTGTGGCGCAGCCAGACGAAATGGCCGGCACAGTATTGTATCTCGTCTCTAACGCTTCTAGCTATACCACAGGCACCGCGATTAATGTGGATGGTGGCTATTTAATCGGTTAATTAACGAGATTATGGCAAAAGCCGTTATTAATAGCAGTCAATTCGCATCAAATAACTAAAAACAATAACCAATAAAAACCCGTGTTAGGAAAAAAATTATGAGCAGTCAAAACAGCACTATTTCAAGCAACAGCACTATTTCTAACAACAGCACTCCGAATAACACCAATAATAGTATCGATAAACTATTTGAATCTTTCAGCAGCAAAAGTTTGTCATTAAAAAATAAAACCGTGATGGCACCAATGACACGTGCCTTTTCGCCAAACTATGTGCCTACTGCAGATGTTGCGGCTTACTATCGTCGCCGCGCAGAAGGTGATGTAGGTTTAATTATTACCGAAGGTACCTTTATTTCCCATAAAGCGGCTAACGGTTATGAAAACGTGCCCGCGATTTATGGAGAGAAGGCCCTTGCAGGCTGGAAGCATGTGGTAGATGAAGTACACGCCGCTGGCGGAAAAATTGCCCCTCAGCTTTGGCATGTGGGGTCTGTCAGAAAATTAGGCATAGGTCCAGATAAAGAAGCGCCTGCCCATAGTCCGTCTGGTTTATACAAACCTGGCGCAGAAAATGGTGTCGCTATGACTCAGGCCGATATTGATGACGTTGTTGCTTCATTTGCCCAAGCAGCATTGGATGCGAAAAATATTGGATTTGATGCTATCGAAGTGCATGGGGCACATGGTTACTTAGTTGATCAGTTTTTCTGGGAAGGCACCAACCAACGCCATGATAAATATGGTGGCTCACTTGAAAATCGCACTCGTTTCGGTGTTGAGATTGTCAAAGCCATACGTGCAGCTGTAGGTGCAGACTTTACAATTATTTTCCGATTTTCTCAGTGGAAACAACAAGATTATAGCGCCAAGCTTTGCCAAACCCCTGAGGAATTAGAAACTTTCTTATGTTTACTCAGCAATGCCGGTGTCGATATATTCCACGCAAGTACCCGACGCTTTTGGGTTGCTGAGTTTAAAGGTTCAGATCTTAATTTAGCGGGCTGGACTAAAAAGCTTACCAATAAACCCGTTATTACAGTGGGTAATGTTGGTTTAGATGCTGACTTTATCGGTGAAGGTAACGCCGATCTTTCTGGCACATCTAACCCAACGGGTATTGATGAATTACTGATCCGTTTAAATAACGATGAGTTTGACTTAGTGGGTATTGGCCGCGCTTTACTCGTTGATCCGCAGTGGGTAAATAAGATTAAGTCCAATGCGATAGACGAGATTAAACCATTTAACAAAAAATCACTGATGTCGCTTAGTTGATTGTTAACTGACGACATGACCTGCGTACTGCACTGTTTGTAATGCAAAAAATGATGTTCAGATTGAAAGGGGAATAAAATGGATTTTGAATACAGTCCTAAAGTTCAGCAGCTAATGAAACGTGTCAGCAAATTTATGGATTTACATATTTTTCCTAACGAAGCAGCAATGCATAAACAAGTTGAACTTGAACCTTGGTCAACCCCTCCTTTAATGGAAGAGCTCAAGGCAATCGCAAAAGCGGAAGGCTTATGGAATTTATTTTTACCGGTTACCTATGGCAAATATAGTGCAGGGTTAACCAACCTTGAATATGCACCGCTGGCAGAGTTAATGGGCCGAGTCATGTGGGCGCCTGAAGTATTTAACTGCGCTGCACCTGACACTGGCAATATGGAAGTATTAGCTCGTTACGGTAACGAAGCCCAAAAGAAACAATGGTTAGAACCATTACTGGAAGGCAAAATTCGTTCAGCTTTTGCGATGACAGAGCCAGAAGTCGCTTCAAGTGATGCGACCAATATTGAATTACGTATAGAACGTGACGGTAATGAATATGTCATTAATGGCCGTAAATTCTATATCAGTGGCGCATGCCGAAAGCAATGTGAAATTATGATTGTGATGGGTAAAACGGATCCAACAAATAGCAATCGCTACGTACAGCAGTCACAGGTGCTGGTACCAATGGATACCCCTGGTGTGACTTTAGTCAGGCCGATGAAGGTATTTGGTTTTGATGACTCGCCAGAAGGCCACGCTGAAGTCATGTTTGACAATGTCCGTGTACCTGTTGCAAACATTATTGTTGGTGAGGGCAAAGGTTTTGAAATCGCTCAAGGTCGCTTAGGCCCTGGGCGGATACATCATTGCATGCGCTCAGTTGGCATCGCCCAGCGGGCTTTAGATTTAATGTGTAAACGTGTCAGTGAACGCATTGTGTTTGGTCAGCCGATGATAAAACAACAATCGGTACGTGAAGATATTGCAAAGTCAGCCTGTCAGATTGAACAAGCGCGATTGATGACGTTAAAAGCAGCCCAAAAAATGGACACCGAAGGCAATAAAGCCGCTAAAGATTTAATCGCCATGATTAAAATTGTTGCCCCGAATATGTCCCTTGATGTCATCGACCGTGCAATCCAATGCCATGGGGCTGTGGGTGTTAGCCAAGATACATTTTTAGCTCATGCTTGGGCTGGGCAACGAACCTTACGTTTAGCTGATGGACCCGATCAGGTGCATATGATGCAACTGGGACGTGACTTAGTTAAGAAGGTAGCGAATTAACATCTGGCATCACCTGACTGTAATCAAAAGGGTGAAGTGGTTTTGATTCGCGACACTAAATTAAGTTAACTATTGACCCTAAGTGGTCTAAAAGAGAATTGCCAATGTTAGACGATAATTTAATAGACCTTAAACAATTAACTCAGTATCTAGAGCGCCATATTGCGGGTTTTAAGGGTCCCATTACGCTTGAAAAGTTTGCCGGTGGCCAGTCTAACCCGACGTTTAAATTGCAAGCGGCAACAGGTAACTATGTGCTGCGCAGGCAACCACCTGGCAAGTTGCTAAAGTCAGCCCATGCTGTGGATCGCGAATATAAAGTGATCAAAGCATTGCAAGATACTAAGGTGCCAGTCGCAAAGGTATATCACTTATGTGAGGACCCAAACATCATCGGCTCGATGTTCTATGTGATGGAGTATTGCGATGGCACTGTGTATTGGAGTGCATCTTTATCTGACATAGCCACGAATGAGCAACGTACAGCAATGTATGATGAAATGAACAAAGTATTGGTAGCGCTGCATAGTGTTGATGTCGAGCAGGTAGGGTTAAGTGATTATGGTAAAGCAGGTAACTATTTTGAGCGTCAATTAGCCCGTTGGACTTCTCAATACCGCCAGACTGAAATTACCCCCATTAAAGCGATGAATGATCTAAGCCAATGGCTAGAAGCGAATTTACCTAATGATGACGGTCGAAGCTGTCTAGTCCATGGCGATTTTCGCCTAGACAATATGATGTTTGCCAAAGACTCAGCCAAGGTCATTGCACTGCTTGATTGGGAATTATCAACGTTAGGCCACCCGTATGCTGATTTAGCTTATCAATGTATGCAACTAAGAATGCCTGCAGGTATGGGTAGCATCGACGGATTGAAAGGTGTCGATCGTACTAGTTTAGGTATCCCTACCGAAGAGGAATATGTAGCCCGATATTGCCAAAGAATGGGTATCGAGCGCATTGAAAATTGGGTGTTTTATCTCGCATTTAGTTTCTTCAGGTTAGCCGCTATTGCTCAAGGCGTTGCTAAACGCGCATCCCAAGGCAATGCATCAAACGAAAATGCTAATAAAGTCGGCGCATTTGTCGAACCGTTAGCAAAAATGGCCCTACAAGTAATCGCCCAAAAATAACTTGCAGCTTTCACTGCTATAACCAAATAAACCACGAATTACAGGAGTTATCTCATGGATCCATTATTAGATTTTAGCGGTAAAGTCGCCATCATAACCGGGGCGGCACAAGGTTTTGGACAACTACTTGCCCAAGAACTAGCAAATCGCGGCGCTAAACTAGTGATCAGCGATATCAATGAAGCAGGTGTTCATAAAGTGGCAGATGATATTGCGGCAACAGGCGCAGAAATTCTAGCCATGAAATGCGATGTTTCAAAAAATGACCAGTGTAAATTAATGGTAGACACTGCCATGGACGTATTTGGTCGTGTAGATATTGGAGTCAATAACGCCGGGGTTGCCCATGAGTTTATGCCGTTTCATCAGATAGATGAATCTATTATGGATAGCCAATTTGCGGTAAACGTTAAAGGTGTGCAATTTGGCATGCGTCATCAAATACAACAAATGCTGACCCAAGGAGAAGGGGTCATTCTTAATGTCAGTTCTATGGCGGGTATTGGCGGCGCGGCATTAGGCAGTGCTTATTCAATGGCAAAACACGCGGTTATTGGCTTAACCAAAACCGCTGCGGTTGAATATGGCCGCGCCAATATACGGGTTAATGCAATTTGTCCATTCTTTACGCTAACCCCTATGGTCACCAATTTTGCAGATGCTGAGCAGCAACAAAAAATGAGCCGCGGCGCACCTATGAAACGCCTCGGTGAGCCCAAAGAAATAGTCGCGGTGATGTTGATGATGCTATCGCCAGCAAATACCTATATGACAGGCCAATGTATCGCAGTAGATGGCGGAGTATCAGCCCTTTAAAAGGCAACTTTTAGCCAGAGTGAGTTAGTCACGCTTAGGGAATCACTGTTTTATAGGATTTACAGCGAGTTTTTGACCAATAAAGAGAACAAATTATGCCAGCTAGTTTAATGAATCAACGCGATCTTGAATTTATGCTTTATGAACTGTTTGATAGTGAGGCTTTGATTACTCGTGAGCGTTACCAAGATCATGATCGACAAACATTTAATGAAGTCGTTAATACCGCTAAAGCCATTGCAGAGAAGCATTTTCTTCCCATTCGCCAAAAGTTAGATACACATCAACCGACATTTGATGGCACTAAAGTGCATCTCATACCTGAATTAAAACCTGCTATTGATGCCGTCAATGAATCAGGTATTGCTGCAGCCACCGCAGATTACGATGTCGGTGGAATGCAACTGCCGCCAATTGTCGCCAGTGCAGCTGGCGCTTATCTTAGTGTGGCTGGGGGCGTAGGTATGGGTTACAACATGCTAACAACGGCAAACGCCAATTTACTTGAAGCCCACGGCAGTGATGAACTGATTGAAACCTGGGTTAAACCAATGCGTGAAGGTCGCTTCATGGGTACCATGGCGATGACTGAACCGGGAAGTGGCTCTGGTTTAGGGGATTTAACCACCAAAGCGATTAAAGCTGAAGATGGCAGTTATCGCATAACGGGTAATAAAATATTTATTTCGGGCGGTGATCACGATCTCAGTGAAAATATCGTCCATTTGGTGCTTGCCCGTCTCCGTGGCGCACCGCAAGGGGTAAAAGGTATTTCACTTTTTGTCGTCCCTAAATTTTTATTAAATGAAGACGGCACAATCGGTAACGATAATGAAGTGGCATTGGCAGGATTATTTCATAAAATGGGCGGCCGGGCGCAAACCTCAACGGCGCTGAGTTTTGGTGAAAAAAATGGTTCAATAGGTTACTTGGTGGGTGAAGAACATTGCGGTTTGAAATACATGTTTCACATGATGAATGAAGCCCGCATCATGGTCGGCATGAGTGGCGCTGTACTTGCGGTCGCCGGTTATCAGTACTCAGTTGATTATGCCAAAAACCGTCCACAAGGTCGTTTACCTTCTTGTAAAGACCCGTTATCCCCTATGGTCAATATTATTGAGCATGCAGATGTAAAACGTATGCTATTAGCGCAAAAGGCCATTGCAGAAGGTGCTTTATCATTAGTGTTATACGGCACCCAATTAAGTGATGACGAGAAAACAGCGCCAACCATAGAGCAACGACAATATGCTCACACGCTATTAGACTTTTTAACCCCCATCATTAAAACCTGGCCATCTGAATATGGGCCTAAAGCCAACTCCTATGCGATTCAGGTAATGGGAGGCCATGGTTATATTAATGAGCATCCTGTGGAAATGTTCTATCGTGATAACCGTCTTAATCCGATACACGAAGGCACAACAGGCATTCAATCATTAGATTTAATGACCCGCAAAGTGCCTATGAACAAGATGCAGGGTTATATAGCAACATTGGACGAAATAACTAAAACCATTGCTGTAGCAAAAAAACACCCAAATTTAAAAGTGTTTTCGAGTCAGTTAAGTGATGCAGTAAGGTTATTAAAAATTACTACTGACTCAGTATTAACGGCAATGTCGACTGAAAATATAGACTTAGCATTAGCCAACTCAGTTAAATATCTGGAATTGTTTGGCCACATTATTATTGCATGGCTATGGTTAAAACAAGCGATAGTAGCCACAGAAGCACTCAGTAAAAAGCCGCATCAAGCAGATGAAAACTTTTATCAAGGTAAGCTGCAGGCTCAGCAATATTTTTATCGATTTGAACTACCGAAAATTGAGCTCTGGTCAACCATTTTGTTAACCTCTGACAGTACAAGTTTTGATATGCAACCTGATTGGTTTTAAAGGTTGTATTGTGTATCTGGTGATTTTGAAGCTTAACTTATAAATTAATTTATAACCCCCTCAAAAGCATGATTGATTTTATCAGTCATGCTTTTTTATTATCAGGGTAAATTTTCATTCAATTTATCTTTTTAACTTCCACATCTACTATTCGCTACGGGAATGTGAAGGTATCAAAACTATTCATTTGTTTAATCTTGTTGCTCACATTAGCATGAGTTAATGCTTAATTTTTATTCATTAATTAAATGTGACAAGGGAATGACAACATAATGCCAACAGTAATTAATAGAGAAGACATTGGAAAGTATATCGGCTTTCAAGCTGAGGCTACTGATTGGCATACCATTACTCAAGAGCAAATAAACCAATTTGCAGATTGCACGCTCGATCATCAATTTATCCATGTAGATGAACAAAAAGCCAAATCGACCCCCTTCGGCAGCACCATTGCTCACGGTTTTTTATCTTTGTCTATGTTGTCTCATTTTGCCGAAGACTTCAGCGTCATCATCGATGGTTTTTATATGGGCTTAAATGCCGGTTTCGATAAAGTGCGATTTTTACAACCTGTAACGGTTAACAGTCGTGTTCGTGCTTTTGCAAAAACCTTATCTATTGAAGAGAAAAAACCAGGACAATTTAGATTATCTACCGAAGTAACAATAGAAATAGAAGGCTGTGATACACCAGCGCTGGTTGCTCAATGGATTTCAGTACAAATGGTTAAATAAAGACTTTTCTGGAACCACAATAACAAGAAAGAAATATAACAATTAGGAAATCATTATGACGATGAGTTTTGACGGAAAAGTGGCAATAGTTACTGGCGCTGGAAATGGTTTAGGGCGTTCTCACGCATTAGAGTTAGCTAAAAGAGGCGCTAAAGTGGTGGTTAACGATTTAGGCGGTGCTCGAGATGGCAGCGGCGCTTCAAGTGCAGCCTCTCAAGAAGTGGTTAGATTGATTGAGACTATGGGCGGAGAAGCCATAAGTCATGGTGCTAATGTGGCTAATTTTAACGAAGTGGAAGACATGGTGCAGCAGGCCATGGCGAAGTGGGGGCGGGTTGATATTCTTATCAACAATGCTGGTATCTTACGCGATAAATCATTTTCTAAAATGCTCCTAGATGACTTCAAGTTAGTGATGGATGTCCACGTTATGGGATCAGTGAACTGCACTAAAGCGGTTTGGGAAATCATGAAACAGCAAAATTATGGCCGTATTGTGATGACCACATCCTCAAGTGGCATGTACGGTAACTTTGGCCAGTCAAATTATGGCGCGGCGAAAATGGCGGTGTTAGGTTTGATGAATACCTTAGTACTTGAAGGCGCTAAAAATAACATTCGAATTAATGCCTTAGCGCCTACTGCAGGTACACGAATGACGGAAGATTTAATGCCAGAAGAAATTGTAAAAGCATTCGCACCTGAGGCGGTAACTGCTGGGATGCTAACCTTATGTGATGATGAAGCGCCTAATCGATTCATTTTATGTGCCGGAGCTGGCGGGTATTCTAGCGCAAGCATCTTTGAAACGGACGGGTGCTTTTTACCTCAATCTTCACAAACCCCAGAACAAGTCCGTGCTCATTGGGATGAGTTAACGGCGCAAGAAAGCCAAACAGAACTAACTTCAGGCGCCAAGCAAGGTGAGAAATTTGTTATGAAAGCAATGGCGTTTATGCAATCTCAGCACTAATTCTTAAACTAATAATTTTACATACAATCATAATAAATTTAGCGACTCAGTTTTGTTTGCTTTATACCGAACCTAACAATATAAAAACTAAAATAATTAAAATAAGAGAGGGGATTTATGAGAGAAGCCGTCATAGTTTCAGCTGCACGTTCACCGATAGGCAAAGCTTATCGGGGCGCTTTTAACGATCTTTCTGCGCCGACTTTAGCAGCTGCTACGGTCACAGCCGCCATAGAACGAGCTGGAATTGAGCCAAGTGATATTGATGACTGCATCTTTGGCGTGGTGTTAACTCAGGGCAATCAAGGAATGAATTTTGGCCGTCAGGTTGCCATGGCGGCTAATTTACCCGTTTCAGTTCCCGGAATGACAATTGATCGTCAATGTTCTTCAGGCTTAATGTCGATTTCAATCGCGGCCAACCAAATTGTCTGTGATGGTTCGCAAATCGTTGTCGCAGGGGGCTGTGAATCACTGAGTTTAGTGCAAAACGATAAAATAAATAGCTACAGGGTAGTTGATCCAAACGTAAAAGCTTATCGCCCCGCCATTTATATGCCGATGCTTGATACTGCTGAAGTAGTCGCAAAGCGTTATAACATTTCTAGAGAACAACAAGACCACTACGCTTTATTATCACAACAACGTACTGCAGCAGCGCAAGCGGCTGGAAAGTTTGATGATGAGATAGTGCCAGTAACTTGCACTAAATTAGTCATGGATAAACAAACTGGCGCCATTACTCAGCAACAAGTCACTTTGTCTAAAGATGAAGGCAATCGTCCATCAACCAATTTAGCGGGTTTATCGGGTTTAAAAGTCGTTAAAGACAATGGCTCCATAACTGGCGGTAACGCATCACAGTTATCAGATGGCGCTGCTGCAGTGGTTGTTATGGAGCGTGAACTCGCCAAAGAGCGAGGTCTTGAACCATTAGGGGTTTATCGCGGTTCAGTGGTGACAGGCTGTGAACCCGATGAAATGGGTATTGGTCCTATTTATGCCATTCCTAAATTACTCGAGCGTCACGGCTTAACCATGGATGACATCGGTTTGTGGGAAATAAACGAAGCTTTTGCTGTTCAAGTGTTGTATTGCGCAGAATACTTAAATATTCCAGAAGATCGGTTAAACGTTAATGGTGGTGCAATTTCTATCGGCCACCCGTATGGTATGAGTGGCACTCGAATGGTAATGCATGCATTAATTGAAGGTAAGCGTCGTGGGGTTAAATACGTAGTCATAAGTATGTGTATTGGTGGCGGACAAGGTGCAGCGGGCTTGTTTGAAGTTCTTTAAGGTTTAACAATAATAAATAAGAGGCAAGTATTATGGAAAAGATTTGGCTTGAAAAAAGTTATCCACCTGGGGTTGAATTTGAGATTGATCCAGATAAATACAGTTCATTAGCTGAGTTGTTTTTTAAATATACCAAGTTATATAAAGACAACACCGCCTTCGTTAATATGGATGTTGCTATTAGCTATGCAGAACTTGAGCAACAGGCTACTGATTTTGCGGCCTATCTACAACAAGAGCTAGGGCTAGTAAAAGGTGATAAATTTGCCATTATGATCCCTAATTTATTGCAATACCCCATAGCCCTGTTTGGTGCGCTAATAGCTGGGCTTACTGTCGTCAATGTTAACCCGCTTTATACTCCTCGGGAACTTGAGCATCAACTCAAGGATTCTGGCGCCAAAGCTATTCTCATTCTCGAAAACTTTGCCAATGTACTACAAGCCGTTATTGATAAGACCTCTGTAGAACAAGTGATTATCACTGCTGTAGGTGACCGCTTAGGAACAATTAAAGGTGCTTTAATTAATACCGCGCTAAGACATGTAAAAAAACAAGTCCCAGAATATAACTTACCTCAAGCAATAAAATTTAATAAAGCCTTAGCTTTAGGCAGTAAATTATCTTTTACTCCAGTTAAAATTGTCGGTGCTGATTTAGCTTTTTTACAATACACCGGCGGCACGACAGGCCCATCAAAAGGGGCTATGTTAACCCACCGTAATATGGTGGCAAATATAGAGCAATCTAAAGCTGTAACTAAGAATGTTTATGAAATAGGTAAAGAAATCATGATTACGGCTTTGCCGCTTTATCATATCTTTGCACTTACATCGAACTGCCTAGCCTTTATGCCTTTTGGTGGTAAAAATATTCTAATCACCAATCCACGTGATATGGACGGCTTTGTTAAAGAGTTAGCTAAATATCCTTTTACTGCTATTACAGGGGTGAATACCTTATTCAATGGCTTATTACATACCCCAGGTTTTGACAAACTAGATTTTAGTTCTCTTAAAATGGGCTTTGGTGGCGGTATGTCAGTCCAACGGCCCGTCGCAAAACTGTGGGAAAAAGTAACTAAGACTCGCTTATTAGAAGGTTATGGATTAACAGAATGCGCCCCATTAGTCACCATGAGCCCATATAACCAACAAAGTTATAACGGTTCCATTGGCGTGCCAGCCTCGTCAACGGATATCCGCTTAGTAGGCGCCGATGGTGAAGACGTTGCCAATGGTGATCCCGGTGAAATGTGGGTTAAAGGCCCACAAGTGATGAAGGGTTATCATAATCGCCAAGATGCTACTGATGAAATCCTTATCGATGGCTGGTTAGCAACCGGCGATATTGCCACCATGGATGAAAATGGCTTTTTTACCATTGTTGACCGTAAAAAGGACATGATTATTGTCTCCGGCTTTAACGTTTTCCCTAACGAAATTGAAGAAGTACTCGTTAGCCATGAAGGCATATTAGAAGCCGCTGCTGTTGCAGCGCCAAGTGATGCAACTGGAGAAATGGTCAAAGTGTTTGTGGTTAGAAAAGATCCTGATTTAGACGAAGCCGCGGTATATGAGCACTGCACTGAATTACTGACTAATTATAAGCGCCCTAAAGAAGTGACCTTCTTAGATGAATTACCTAAAAGTAATGTCGGTAAAGTACTTAGAAAAGAGCTTCGTTCTTAGTCAATAACCTAGTAGTAAGATTGAATTTGAATTTAACGTTCTAAATTTCAATACTTTAATAGCAGATCAGGGGCATAATGACCTGATCTGTTTTCCGCTGCCATGATTTAGCAATCATTATAGATATTCATTAATGACAAAGCTTAGTTTCTTAGTGTGACCCATCTGAAAAATAACAAGAAATACAGGAACAAATATATGAAATTTAAAAAACTGCCCATAAGCCAACTGTCAGTTTCTATTATGCTATTTTTAGCAGGCTCAGTAACGTTACAAGCTAATGATTTAGCAGAGGTGGGTATTGAATTAGATGCAGCTAAAGCTGCTATTGATATTGATGAAAACAGCTTTAGCTGTATCCGCGATATGACACCAGTAAGGCATTTTTATGTGGACAACATACTTGGTGATCTTGACGCAACATTGGCAGTAGCCAATGCCCCTGAGGGAGCAAAATATCCTCCAGGCTCAGTAGTACAGTTGGTACCAACAGAAGTGATGGTAAAAGGCAAGGCGGGTTCATCTCCTGTCACAGGTGATTGGGAATTTTTTGAGTTAGAAGTCAGTGAGGACGGCTCAAAAATAGTTAATCGCGGCTTTGTTGATGTCAATAACCGTTTTGGCGGCAATTGTTTTACTTGTCATTTACCTGCTCGCGATAAGTGGGACTTTATCTGTGAATCAGATCATGGTTGTGAACCCATTCCAATCGATCACAGCATGACGGGTGCGCTGCAACGCTCAGATCCTCGCTGCGGCGAAGAAGCACTTGAATCTGGCGACAGTATGGCGTTATTTAAATTAAAAACCATGGTGGTTATTGGTTCGGTTAAAAAGTGGTTTGAAGACCTTTTTTAACCACTCTGCTATTAAGAGTAAAGTGAATAAGCTTTGCTCTTTTTTATGGAAATTTTAAAAGTAAGATTAACCAAGTCAGGGATGAACATGAATGAAGTCAAAACCCATTACCGAAATTGTAATATTTGTGAAGCCATGTGTGGCTTGGAAATTAAATATCAAGACAAACAAATCTTATCGATAAAGGGCGATCAAAACGATCCTTTTAGTAAAGGTTACAATTGCCCTAAAGCCACCGCGTTAGAAGATTTTTATTACGACAAAGATCGTTTAAAAACCCCCATTAAACGTACTACATCAGGTTGGGTTGATATCTCATGGGAAGAGGCATTTGATGAAATAACCGAGAAATTCAAAGCGATTCAACATAAACATGGCAAAAACGCATTGGCAGGTTATTTGGGCAACCCTAATGCCCACAGCCTTGGCAATGCCATGATGCTAAAACCCTTTTCAAAGTCTTTGGGCACCATAAACCGTTTTAGCTCAGCTTCGGCTGATCAATTACCCCATCATGTAGCATCTAACTTCATGTTTGGTGCCGGTATGTTAATCCCAGTACCAGACATTGATCGCACCGACTTTATGCTAATTATTGGTGGTAACCCTGTTGTGTCAAACGGCAGCATGATGACAGCGCCAAATGTTATCGGGCGCATGAAGGCGATTCAAAAAAGAGGTGGTAAGGTTGTCGTCGTCGATCCTAAATGTTCACGTACCGCTAAAATTGCCGATCAGCATCTGTTTATTCGCCCAGAAAAAGACGCTTTACTGCTATTTGCGCTGATCCATTGTGTATTTGCGTCTAACAAAGTGAATTTACGTCACTTAGCCGCCATGACAGATGGTGTTGAGACACTTGAATCTGTCGCAAAAGACTATGCGCCTGAAGATGTTGCTGAATTTGTTGGTATCGATGCACAGAGTATTCGCCAGCTAGCTGCTGATATGACCGCCGCAGATTCAGCCGTTTGTTATAGCCGTATGGGCGCCTCAACACAAACCTTTGGTGGTTTATGCCAATGGTTAACCAATGTACTGAATATCATCACAGGTAATTTTGATCGTGCTGGTGGCGCTATGTTTCCTCAGCCTGCTTATGATTTACTAAGAAACCACGTAAAAGGGCATAAATCATCATTTGGCCAATATCACTCTCGGGTTAGAAAGCTGCCATTTTTTAACGGGGAATTCCCAGTCTCCACCTTGGCTGAAGAAATACAAACACCAGGTGAAGGTCAAATAAAGAGTTTGATTACTATTGCGGGCAATCCGGTACTGTCTGCGCCCAATGGCAAGCAATTAGCGGATGCATTTACTGAGTTGGATTACATGGTGTCAGTGGATATCTACCTTAATGAAACCACAAAATACGCCGATATTATTCTACCCGGCACCACAGGTGTTGAAAATTCGCATTTTGATATTTTCTTTAACTCATTTTCAGTAAGAAACACGGTTAAATACTCAGCGCCATTGTTTGAAAAAAATGCTGATCAGCGAAGTGATTGGCAGATTTTAAAAGAAATATCGTCTCGTATGAACAATTCCCCCATGGATCCCTATACCCCTGAGATGATCTTAGATAGGGAATTAACCCAAGGGCCTTATGGCGAAGAAGGTATGAGTTTACAAAAGCTGATTGATAATCCACATGGGATTGATATGGGCCCATTGATGCCGTGTATTGAGCAAAGGATTAAAACGGCTACAGGTAAAATAGACTTAGCGCCGCGAATATACCTCGATGATTTATCACGCTTAAATGCGCTGATGGCCACTGCGCCAAGAGATCAAACATATCCATTTGATTTAATTGGCCGCCGTTTAGTGAAAAGTCACAATACCTGGACGCAAAACTCGGCGCGTTTAGTTAAAGGTAAAAATCCCTGTACCTTAGAGATCCATACCCAAGATGCGCAAACCCTCGGTATTAAACAAGGACAATTGCTTAAGGTGAGTTCTCGGGTGGGTGAAATCCACATAGAAGCCGCAATTACCAATGACATTCTCCAAGGCGTGGTGTGTATGCCTCAAGGTTGGGGGCATAATCAACAAGGTACACGCATGTCAGTTGCAGCAACACAGGCGGGTGTCAGTATGAATGACTTAACGGATGCAAGTAAGGTCGACACGTTAACGGGTAATGCCGTACTTAATGGTATACCCGTTGCTATTGAACTTGCGTAACTGTAGGGGAAACATGACAGATGAAATACTTTACACCGTTATTTGTTTTTATTGCTGGTTGGATACTCTTAATATTTAGTGATACTTTGGCGACAATTGGTCTTGTTAATGGTTTGCTGCAATTACTCATGTTCACCTTGGTGGTATGTATACCTACATGGCGTACAGGCCGAATGTCCTAGGTTGATATAGGTTGGCCATGGGGCTCACACTCATTGGTATTATGACTTGGTGTTACAGTGACGGCGATTCAACCCGTGTCGCATTAGTCAGTATGGCTTGTATTTTTGCTGGTAGCCGAATGGGGTTTGGGGCGTTAAAACTGTGGACATCAGGTCACCTGCAAACAGAACTGCCACGATATGAATACCAAAAACGTCGCTGGCAAAAAGCCGGTAAAACCAACGTGGCGTTAGCGCAGCAAATAGAGGCGATAATACAAGGTTTAGCCAATGCGTCGTATTTGGCATTACCTGCATTTATTATTGCAGCAATACAGGCGCGCAAATTTCTATATTTGAGATTATCGGTATTATTGTGTGGCTGGCTGCATTTGCGATGGAAACTATTGCCGATATACAAAAGTTAGCTTTTTTGAAAGCAATGAAATCGACAGGGATTAACAATCAAGTTTGTAATGTGGGCTTATGGCGATTTAGTCGTCATCCAAATTATTTTGCTGAATGGATGGTGTGGAATGGATTAGTCATTACCGCTATCCCATCATGGCTAGCTTTATAGCAACAAGAATCGGTGGTTATATGTGGATTATTAGGTGTAGGTTTACTGATCACCTCCAAAATAATGCACACCACCTTAGTTGTTTATACTGGCGCAGTGCCTTCTGATTTCTATTCAGTGCAAAAACGCCCTGAATATAAGGCCTACCAACAAACAACTAATATCTTTTCCCTGGACCGAATAAGACACGGTAAATAAAACGCTAACTAAAAATAGCACTAGAACTAACAATATAACTATCACCAATAGGTAAAAGCATGTTTAAAAGTACTGACAACTATATTGCGTCAAGTGATCTCACTATGGCTGTGAATGCCGCAATAGCATTAGAAAAACCGTTATTGATTAAGGGCGAGCCGGGTACCGGTAAAACTCAATTAGCGGAAGAGTTAGCTAAATCTTTAAATTGTAAGTTGTATCAGTGGCACATTAAGTCGACGACTAAAGCGCAGCAAGGATTGTACGAATACGATGCGGTGTCACGCCTTAGAGACAGTCAGTTAGGTGATGCACGTGTACATGATATTTCAAACTATATCGTTAAAGGTAAGTTATGGCAGGCTTTTGAAGAAGAGCAAAGACCCATCTTACTTATCGATGAAATTGATAAAGCTGATATCGAATTTCCCAACGATTTACTGCAAGAATTAGACAAGATGGAGTTTCATGTTTATGAAACTCAGCAAGTGATCAAAGCTAAACAGCGTCCGATTATCATCATTACCTCAAATAATGAAAAAGAACTGCCAGATGCCTTTTTAAGGCGCTGTTTTTTCCATTACATTAAATTCCCGACCAAAGTCGAAATGGAAAAAATCATCGATGTTCATCATCCAGATGTGAAGCAACAACTACTCAAGCAAAGTTTAGAAGTGTTTTTTGACTTACGAGAGGTCAATGGCATTAAGAAAAAACCATCAACCTCTGAACTGATTGATTGGATCAAGCTATTAATATCAGATGATATTTCTCAAGCGAGTCTATTGGATAAAAATTCTGATGTAATTCCGTTATTTGGTGCGCTGCTTAAAAATGAACAAGATGTGTCATTGCTTGAAAAACTCGCTTTTATGAGTCGTAGAAACCGCTAATCGCTAAAGAAAGGTAGTGAAATCATGTTTATTGATTTTTTTCTTACGTTGAAAAAACATAACGTACCTTGCAGTTTGCGGGAGTTATTAGATCTTATTGCCTTATTAAAAAAAGGCGTGGTGTTTGCAAGCGTTGAAGATTTTTATAACTTAGCCAAAATCGTGATGGTGAAAGACGAAATTTACTATGACAAATATGACAACGCTTTTGCGGAATACTTTAAAGGCATAGAAAGCATAGATGTGTTTGATCAAATCTTGCCTGAAGATTGGTTACGTAAAGAATTTGAAAAGCATTTAAGTGATGAAGAAAAGCAACAGCTGAAAGCCTTAGGTGGCCTCGAACAGCTAATGAAGGCATTAAAAGAGCGACTTGAAGAACAGAAAAAACGCCATGCTGGTGGCAATAAATGGATCGGTACCGGTGGAACATCACCTTTTGGCGCTTATGGCTATAACCCTGAAGGCATAAGAGTGGGGCAAGAGGGTAACCGTAATAACAGCGCGATTAAAGTCTGGGATAAACGTGAGTTTAAAAACTTCGACCAAGACCGAGAGCTAGGTACCCGTAATATCAAGTTAGCATTAAAAAAATTACGTAAATTTGCCCGAACTGGTGCCAGTGAAAAGTTAGATATAAACACCACTATTCGCTCCACTGCTCAAAATGGTGGCTTGTTAGATGTACACATGGAGCCTGAGCGTCACAATGCGGTAAAAGTGCTAATGTTTTTTGATGTTGGCGGCTCAATGGATGATTACATTCAAACCTGTGAAGAGCTTTTTTCAGCCGCCCATACTGAATTCAAACAATTAAAATTTTTCTATTTTCATAATTGTTTATATGACAAAGTATGGCAAGACAACAGCAGACGCTATCAACAAACAATTGACCTTGAAGAAGTCATCAGAACATACGGATCAGATTATAAAGTCATATTTGTCGGCGATGCGACAATGGGGCCTTATGAAATTGTCGCCCGCGGTGGCAGTGTTGAACACTGGAACGAGAAACCTGGCAGTGATTATATGAATCGGCTATTAGGCCACTTCAATAAAGTGACCTGGTTAAATCCACAACCCCAGCAGCATTGGTCTTATCATCAGTCGATATCGATAATTCAGCAGTTAATGGATAACAAAATGTACCCGCTAACGGTAGATGGTATTGGTAGGGCGATTAAGGAACTGAGTTAACTCGCGATATAAAATCGACAAACTACAGCTTCATATTGAGCTAAAATAATTCAAGGAAGAAATAAGTGGCTTTTGTGAGGTATCACAAAAACCGTATTTAAAATTATGATTATAAAAGAGATTAATATCACCCAAAAAGCCATTGAGCTGTTTTTAATCGCCATTGTTGTCAGTGTTTTTCTAAATGACATTATCATTAATGAACATACCTTAGCCGCTAATCATCTTTGGTATTTAGCCTTAGCGGTTATCATATTAAGCCTATATCGGCTAGATATCCGCCCCAACAAACAAAATAAAATTCACCATCAAGGTTTAAAAAAAACAGGTATTTATAGTCTACTGTTTATTGCAATTTACCTTTGTGGTCCACTCGCCACAGCAAGATATGGTCATGTTTTACTGACTACGCTAGGTAAATATGAGCATGTTAACCATGAGTTCATTGTTAAATATGTGAGTACAGCCTATAGCAGTCAATATTGTACTGGCGCTGTTTACATTAAACGTTACCAATTATTCGGCAATGACCGTATATGCGGGGTACCTAAATCACTTTGGTTTAGGTTAAAAAAAGGTGATACATTAACCGTTAAAGGTAGACAAACTAGCCTAGCGTTTGAATATCAGACCGTACAGTTAATCAACAACACTAGCGGAAGCTAACCGCTGTAACAACAAGGTTTTATGAATAAGGATTAGGTGTGAATAACATACAAAAAATAGCTGGCGTTGCTGCACTTTTTGAAGCTGTTATTTACATATCAGCTTTTATATTTTTTGGTGCGTGTTGGGATTACCCAGTCAGTGCAGGTGATACACAAAAACTCAGTTATCTAATTCATCATCAATCAATTTTATCAATCGTTAATTTTGTTATGTATGTCGCTTTTGGGCTTTTTTTAGCCATATTAGTTGTAGCGATCCATCAACGGATGAAAACCAAAGCGCCTCTTTTGTCACAAACGGCTACAGTCTTCGGTATTATTTGGGTTGGCCTTGTCATCGCAAGTGGCATGATTGCAAATGTTGGATTAGCAGCTGTTATCGATTTGTCAGCCCAAAATCCACAGCAAGCAATGACCCTTTTAATGGTTATAAACACAATCGTTGAGGCTTTTGGAGGCGGCAACGAAATTGTCGGCGGCTTATGGGTTCTATTATTGAGTATTGCAGGGTTAAAAGCGATTGAATTACCGAAATGGTTACACTATTTCGGACTATTAATTGGAACTGTCGGTGTTCTTACAATTTATCCTGCTGAAATCCTCACTGAAATATTTGGCTTAAGCCAAATAGTGTGGTTCTCTTGGCTAGGTATGGCAATGCTTGTAAACCTTAACAGCGAATAGGGCGTTCAAACGGCTGAATGACCATTGCAGTCACTAAGTAAATTACTATGGAGTTAACTTTAAAGATAAATATGCAAAAAGTTTCGCACCTTGTAGTAAATAAAAATAGGCCGCCAGAAGCTAAGACTATTGTTAGTTTTACTTTATAAATATAGCTGCCTAATTTAGCTGCTATTAAGTAATAACATTATTAATACCATTAGCGTTGTTACCAGTCTTTGACTATGGCCTTAATCATATTGGCAGTATTTTGTGGTTGCTCTAGGGGGAACATATGACCACCATTGGGCATCATGGAAACTTCAATGTTGTTTAAGTTTGCAAAGCGAGTGAAATACTTAACCGGGAATACGTCAGTTTTTTCGCCATAAATAAGTGCAGCTGGGACCTTAAGTTGGTTTTTATATCTGGCTAAGTTACAAGGTAAATGTCTGAAAATATCGGCTTCAACTTCGGGGGTAAAGCTTAATTCTAAGCGTTTATTGCGCTGGGTTACACCATGGTCAATGTAATCTTTTAAACACCTTGGATCAAAGTTTTTAAATAAATTTTTCTGTGCGAAGTAACCAACTAAGTTAGTGTTTAGCGGCCAATGACGTTGACGGTTTTGTGCCCGGCCTGCAGGAGACCATTTATCAATAAGACGAGTCTTTTTAACAACTTTAAGCACATGACTGAAAGGACCTGTCACCACAGGCGGGTCTAACATGATTACACCACGAAACAACTCTGGATGTTGGCATGCTGCAAGAAATGACAGAATGCCACCAAATGAATGACCAATACATATCACTTTTTCATCTTGCTGTTTTAAATAATCAAGCAACTCAGTAACCAAGTGCTGCCAATTAGTGTGTATAGGGTATTTATGATTATGCCCATATTGATCATGAGCAATGGTACTGAACTTTTCATTAAATTCACCGAGAAATGTTTTATAACTTCCTGCAGGAAATCCATTGGCGTGAACGAGGTTAATCAGTGGCTTGGTCATAGTTACTTCATACCATGTTTGATTACTTTTGGTTTAAAATCTTTTTATAAAATCTTTTTATAAAATCTTGTTATAAAAGCTTTTATAAAAAGGCTATTGTCGATTTAAACACTGTTTGGTTAATTCAATCGAGCAATAGCCCTACAGCGAGTTAGAATATTTTTGAATTATCAATTGGTGTTAGCTCTTGAAACTCTGGTGCTCGTTTTTGCGCTTTGGCAGTAAAAGTTTCCATCATGTCATTTTGCGGTTGGAACATACCACTTTGCCAAGCTGCCATATAATTTAAGCTGTCTGCTACAGAATGATCGCGGCCATAATTTATCATCTCTTTACAGCCTGCTACCGCCAATGGTGAGCGAGCAGCAATTTCAGCTGCTATTGCCATTACGCCTGTTAACATGCTTTGTTGATCTTCAAATACCTGATTAACCAGACCTGCATCTTTGGCTTCATTGGCTGGCATTCTGCGACCGGTATAGGCTAATTCTTTAACTAAACCCATTGAGATTAATTTAGGTAAACGCTGTAATGTGCCTAAGTCAGCGGTCATGCCTAATTTAGTTTCTTCAATACTGAAAAAAGCATCACTGGTACAATAACGACAATCAGCAGCGCTGACCATATCAACCGCGCCACCAATACAACCACCTTGAACGGCCATTAATACTGGCATTCTGGCACTTTCTAATACGTTGAAGCACTCTTGTAGCCTTAATACTAAGCGGCGTAATTGCTCATGTTTACGGCCTAATTCAATATTCTTATCATTATTACTTTGGGTAAAAACGGCTAGATCCATTCCTGCACAGAAATGTTTACCTGTTGATGAAATAACAATGACACGAGCAGCAGCTTGATCATTTATCTGTTGAATCACTTTTGGGAATTCATCCCAAAAATCAATATTCATTGAATTAAATTCATCAGGGCGATTAAGCTTGATATGAGCAATTTTAGCGTTAACTTCTACAGTCAAACTGTTAAACTTTTCATTGTTATTCATCGTATTAACCTTATAAAATTAACGTGCTTTGGGCATCGATTTCTATCGCGCTATCTAACGCAGCAAGGATTGCGTGACGTTCTTTTAGTTTGGTGCCGTGATGTGATTTCATATCAAGAGATTGCATATGCTTAGCCACTGCATAGGCAGTTGCCATCAGGTGCTCAGGTTCAACAACTTGATCAAGAAAACCTGCTGAAACCGCTGTTTGTGGGGCAAACAGTTCAGCGACTATAACTGAACGAGTAAGATAATTACGTGGGATACGATTTCGCGCAAGCTCAATACCGGCATTGTGCATTGTCATGCCTATAGCGACTTCATTTAAACCAATTTTAAAATCACCCGCACAGCCAATACGGTAGTCACAACTGAGTAATAAAAATGCCCCTTTGGCAATAGCATGACCGGTACATGCCCCAATAATAGGGGTCGGGAACGCCAGCATTCTGCGGGCTAACTTAGAGCCTGCGGTTACCAGTGCTATTGCAGCCTCTGAACTAGACTTCATGGTTTTAAGATCAAAACCACCTGAAAATATTCCGGCTTGGCCTGTTAAAATAACTACGGCTTGTTGCTGCTCAGCAGCATCTAAAGCGACATTAATTTCTGTAATGATCTCTGGCGAGATAGCATTAACTTTGCCATTGTTTAGCGTAATTACATGTATATTGTTGTCGATTTCGACATTGATAAGTTCCATTTGCTACCTTTTTAGTTTTAGTTGTCTGTTTTTATTGTCAATCGTTGGTTGTAATATTGTTGCTGTTAATTACTTTATACAGTATTTACTCTAATAAAAAGTCCTATCCGTGTTTTAACACTAATTGATAGGCCGCTCTTTGTTGAACTTTGCAGAGGTAAGCTTTGATATTGTCTTGTCCCTTGAGTAATTTTAAACTCATGGCTATCTCTAACATTATGGTCATCATGATATCGGCGGCGCTAAAGTCATTGCCAGCAAAGTAACTGTGGCTTGCTAAATATTGGTCAATATAAGCAAAGTCGATTGCTAATTCTTTGGCAATATAACCATCTAGTGGGCAACTACCGGCACGGGGTTCCATTTGCAGTAATAAAGTCGTGATAACGGGTAAAGCCAGTGAGCCTTCGGCAAAATGTAACCATTCAAGGTATTGATAATATTGGCTGCTATTTGTGTCTGGTCTTAAATGCGTTGAATAATCTTGGTTTAAGATATATTCCATAATGGCACCAGACTCACATATGGTTATGTCATCATCAACCATGATGGGGGATTTACCCAGAGGGTGTATGGCATATAACGCCTTCGGTGCGAGGTTAGTGTTTGGATCACGCTGATGTATGACTAACTCATAGGGTAACTTCATCTCTTCAAGTAACCATAAAACGCGTTTAGATCTTGATTTAACTAAATGGTGAACTGTAATCATATGAGTATCTTCCGTGTTGTTAATTTTTTAAAGGGCTTCATTTCGCGATATCTAATTGCACTTTCGGTTTATCGGCGCGATTAAACTTTGAATTAAATATTCTGACGAGTACACCTGCAGTAAATAGCATGGTTAACGTATAAATAGCAGGTGTAAATGACATTTTATAATTGGCCAATAAGGTCAGCGCCATGAACATGGATAAAGTACTATTTTGTAAACCTACTTCGATGGTAATTGAAGTGCGCTGAGCAAGGTTTAAACCAAGCCACTTACTTGAATAGTAGCCCAGCGCCATGGTTGAAATATTGAGCAATATTGAAACTGGCCCTGCAGCGATAAGGGCTGAAACCACAATGTCTTTTTGAATGTATGTCAAAAAGATAATTAATAAGGTTAAAAATAAAATACCAAATTTAGACACATGAACTTGTGTACTGTCAGCTAATTTGGGGGCAAATCGCTTTATTAACATCCCGATGCCAATAGGCAATATTGTCAGCTTCATTAAACTTATCATGGTGGTAATAATCGGTAATGAGAACTCAGTACCTTTACCCATAAAGTGCTCAAGCGATAAGTTAAGTATCACTGGAATGGTAAATACCGTTATGATGCTGGCTATTGCTGTCATCGAAACTGACAGCGCGACATCTCCTTTGGCTAAATGGGTAAACATATTCGAAGTCGTACCACCTGGACATAGTACTAACAGCATGACGCCTACGGCATATTCTGGTTCTAAAGGCATGACACTTGCCAATACAAACCCTATAAGCGGCAAAAGTATGAGTTGATTAACCAAACCGATAGATACAGCTTTAGGGTACTTTACCACTCGCTTAAAATCTTTAGGAATAAGAGAAAGCCCCATTCCCATCATGATTAAAAATATACAAATTGGAATCACTTTTGTGTTTACAAATTTGACTAATTCAATACTTTCCATACGAACCTCAGGTTTAACAGACCTTGCTGCTGGCCAATTTAAATGAATTGATATTATTAATTACCAAGAAACAATTTGGCCCACAGATGCATCGGCTTTACCTGCTAATACTTGTTGGTAAATGGCATCTAATTCAGTAACGTTATGAGTTGTGTTGATGGTTATGTTCACACGGCAAAACTCAATGTAACGCAGTAATGCTAAATTCATCTGGTTCATCATTTCGGTGGCACCATATTCTGCAGCACGTTTTTTAAGCTGGTTTGGTGCAAAAAAGAACTCTGGTTTTGCGCCCGGCAAGCTAGCAACGTTAAAACCATCCGAGATATCAATATCTTGGTGATGAGTTGCCCCTATTCGACACGAATAACGCAGTGAGTCTGCAAAGTGGTAATGTATTGCTGAAAGTGTTGATTGACCGCCAGCCATATCAACTAAAATTGATGTGACACCGCTGTCGAGTGACGCTATTTGTTGGTAGCTGACAACTTGATCATAACAAGCTAATGACTCAACAAATTTACGATTAGATTCAGAGGTGATACCAATAGCAGGGCGTTCGCCTCTGTCTTTAATTGAGAAGGCCAGGGCAATGCTGGTTTTACTTGATGCACTGGTGATGAGGTATTGAGCTGCGTCAAAGTAATTATTATCAAACATAAAGTCATCAACTAACCATGAAGTGGTAAATAAACCTCGAAGTAAAATATCAAATTCTTCGTTATTTATCTGATAATAAGGATTAGTATTAACCCGATCAAAGCGACTGTAAACAGGTGAAAGACCTTCTCGGCATGGATTTATATCAGAAAATCCCGTTGTAGCGATATTGCCAGCAATAACGGTTAAATGAGTCGCCATTGGCATAAATCCCCAAAGCCTTTCTCCCACTTTAATATGTTGGCAATTTGAAGCAATAACATCTGCATAGCCCATTACTGGGAGTCGCCCCCATTGGGCTTGCTCAGTGCTATTTGCCGTTGGGAAAAATCGCCAATAACCTAAAGCATCTCCGGTGACGCCGTAACTAATGTTGTTTGCTGTAAGAGCAAATTTATCTACTTTCAGCAGTAATTCATTTTCAGCTAAAGGCTGTTCAATATTAAGTGGTACTACTCGGGTTTGGATTAAATTTGATTTTGAAACTTCAAAAACAAATGCACTGTGGGTTAACGTTTGTGATTGGGTCATAACAAGCCTTTATTTTTGTGATTATGTATTAATAAAATGATTCATGACGTGGTTTATCTCTGCAGGTCTTTCGTGTTGTAACCAGTGACTGCAATTTTTGAAACGCACTATGGTGCAATCCGGAACGTATTGGTTAATATCGGTAAGATTCTCATTAACAAAGGCTTGGTCTCGTTCACCCCATAAAATAAGCGTTGGAAGGTTAATACGTATATTGGGTATTTTTATTGTCGCGATGTCTTTAATTGGACTCAATTGACCCGAGTCTTCACTTTTTGACGAGCAGTTATTTTGTTGTTTTAGCGCTGAATGATTAGTGTTTTCTTTTGCCGCTAATTGCGGCATTGCACGGTAATATTGCGGCATTGCACGGTAATATTGCAGCATGCCATTAATGCCGCCTTGTTGACTCCAAACCTGACGGTACTCAGCTTTGGTTTTATTACTAAATGTACTTTTATAAGCACTTACCATGATGTTCTCAGCTAGGTATTGATAGTTATTTTGCTGTAATAAATGCTCTGCATTTTGACTAATTAAGTCATGAATATAGGTACTCTTTTGGCGTTGTAGTGGGTTGTTAACCATTTCTCGGGTGAAGGTACTTGGATGCGCAGCATTCAAAATAATCAGTTTACATATTAGTTGTGGATGAAAGGCTGCAAGGGGCCAAGCGATGGCGCCGCCCCAATCATGGGCAACTAAAATCACTGCGCTATTTGGGCTAATGTGTTTAATAAACTTTGAAAAGAAAGCGATTAAATTGGGGACAGAGTAAAAATCAACTTCAGTAGGTTTATCACTTAAGTTGTACCCAGGTAAATCAGGCGCTATAACCCGATAATTTTCAGCGAAATAACTTAATTGCTTACGCCAAACGCCCCAATATTCAGGAAAACCATGAAGGAAAATGATCGTTGGCTTTGCTTCTGTGCCTGATACAAGATTCGATTCAACATAGTGAATGTTGGTCTGATCTATTAACGCAAACTTATGCTCCAACTGCATGTTGATTCTCTTTTAATGTCATATATAAAAAGGCATTTATTCGAAAAAACTGACTGCATTATCGATTAACTCTCTGTCTGTTCTGGTTTTATTTACAGGATTAGTGTCATCAGCAAAGCCAAAAGACATGCCAAATAAGATGCCGCGTTCCTCAGGTAGGTTTAATGCTTCTCGCACAGGATCAGGAAATTGACCTAAGGCACCTTGCATACAATTTGATATGCCATGCTGAGCAAGAACTAATGAAAGTGTTTGCGCGTAAATACCTAAATCTACTGCACCCATAATGTCTAAATATTTA
This sequence comes from Shewanella sp. 10N.286.48.B5, assembly GCF_002874355.2. Classification (NCBI taxonomy): domain Bacteria; kingdom Pseudomonadati; phylum Pseudomonadota; class Gammaproteobacteria; order Alteromonadales; family Shewanellaceae; genus Shewanella; species Shewanella sp. 10N.286.48.B5. Next base: position 1,553,013 of record NZ_MCVG02000001.1, on the reverse strand, counting down.
TCCATGGTAAAAAATACCGCATGGGGAGCATCAAAGAATTGCCAGTTACGCAGCATTGCCATTTGACGCGCTTTCTTATCTTCTCTGGCTATGCCTAATTCGGTGTAAAGCGCATTTGCTGATCCAAACTGACGCTCGCGGTGTACGCCACTGTATTGTGCCGTCCAGTTAAAGTCTGGGTTTGGCTTGGCGCCGCTCATTAATAATTCCATGAATTGATGTTGTAATTTGTGTTTTGTTTTTCCCGACACCACACAGGCTTGCCAAGGTTGAACATTACAATTGGAAGGGGATAATTGCACCGTTTCAAAAATGTGTTTTAAGGTTTCTTGTGGTACAGGCTTATTCAAAAACGCACGTGCTGAATAGCGTTGTTTTAAAATCGTTTCAATAGGCATTTGCTTACTCTTTACTTAGTATAAAAATGTAGAGTGTTATTAATTGCGTTAAAGGTTAAAGCCAACAGCGACAATGTAAGTCATTGTCACTATAGGCTTTCTCTTAACTAAAACTCATAGGAAATGTTAGCACCGAAAGTACGAGGTTGATTTGGGTAGCCATTAAAACTACCTGCTTGAATCGGAGGCGGGAATGCTGACAATAAGTATTCGTCGTTGGTTAAATTACGTACCCAAAGCTGTAGATTGATACCATTGCCAAAGGCTAATCCGGTGCTGGCATTAACGGTATTAACTTCGCGAGTTAATGAATCAGGCACGTTTTCAGCTAATTTAGTGTCACTTTCATATAAGTAATCAACTCTAGCGTAGCCATATATGTCCTCACCGATTTCATAATTATAAGCAAGTCCTGCTGTCAGGCTTAAATCAGAGATACCAGCTGGTTTTTCACCGGATAAATCCACAGGCCCGTCTAGACCTGATGCGCCAACAAAGGAATCATAAACAGGGTCAAGGTAAGTCCCAGCAAAGGTGATTGACCAATCACTGTTTAAATTATATTTGGAGTCAAATTCAATCCCTTGAGTACTTTGCTTACCTGCATTAGCTAGCACAAATCCAGTACCGATAAAGATAGATGATTGAAATCCTTCAATAGTTTGATCAAAAAATGTGGCATTAAAAGCGCCATTTTCAAAACGTGTTTTAATACCAAGCTCGTAAACGGTAGCTTCTTCAGGAGAGGCATAACGTCCGCCATAAGCTTGGTTAGGTTGTGAAATACCGGCAGTTTCTAATGCCTCTTGATCTGATGCAAAAGGGCTACTATAACGGGACAAATTCCATGACGTCGCTTTAAAGCCTGTTGCAGCTGTGGCAAATATATTGACGTTATTGTTGATTTCGTAGGCTAGGCGAAATGACCAGGTGGTTTTGCTGTCATCTGTTTTATGGTTTTCTACCACGTTAGGTAATTCCATCATTGGCGGTAAAAATTGTAAGCCTTTCAATACTGGAACTGCAGGAGCTAGTTGGGGGATCGAACCAATGGGCACACCAAACAAGGTAAGATCATTATCTAAATCAATTGCAGAAAATACATCAGTATTAGTTTGTTCTATGGTGATGTCTTTTTGGTCATTAATATAACTGACACCAAAAATAGCCGTTAGCTGTTCAGTGATATGGTAATCAAAGCTTGCGAACAGAGAATAGGCATCATTTTTTTGTTCAAACTCTGAGTTAACGGCTGAGGTGTTTGAAAAAAATGTTCCTGGTTCAAGACCATATACTCCTTCAACACCTGCTAATAACCCTGGGGCACCGCCTGCAGCGGTTAATACATCAAAGTAGTTTCGATTATCATTACCGTAATATAAAGTATCGCCAGTAATCACTTCTTCATGGAACAGATAGGCACCGACCATCCATTCAAAGTCTCGCTCGCCTGTTGAAGTTAAGCGCAACTCTTGAGTGACGGTTTCTATTTCTGTGTGACCACCTTCAGTGAGAATATCTAAAGACGTGTAATCAACATCATTCTTAAATCCTGAATCATTACTGCGATAAGCACTGATTGACGTTAATGCAAAACCATCAAAATCAACGTCAATTTGTAGTGAGGCACCGCCATCTTCGACATTATTGTCAGGATTTGAATTAAGTGCAGATTGATAAGAAAATGAATCATTTTCGTCGATAACAATGCCACCTAATGCGCGAACGGCAGTAGTAGTAGGACCATTAATTGAATCTTCAACAGCGCAGCAGGCCTCTTGAATTTCGCCATAGTCGGCTATTAAGCGAAATTTAACATCTTCAGTGGGTTCATATAAAGCTTGCCCTCGAATGTTCCAACGGTCGCGGTCATTAACATCTGACAGACCAACAATACTTTCAGCATAACCATCGCGAGCGTTATAACCGCCCGATAAACTCACGGCAAACGTATCAGAGAGCCCATTAGTTATATAGCCTTTAACTATTTGCTGATTGTAATTGCCATAGCCTAATTCAACCATGCCTTCTAAATCATATGAAGGTTCCATGGTAGTTACGCTGATCACACCAGCAGATGCATTTTTACCAAATAAGGTACTTTGGGGGCCACTGAGCACTTCTATTTGTTGAACTCGCGGTAAGTCACCTATTTGCGCCGCTGCGCGGGAGCGGTAGACACCATCAATGAACACACCAACCGATGGCTCAATCCCGGTATTATTGGTGCCATTACCAAATCCTCGAATTGAGAAGTTAGTATTGGTAGAGCGCTGTAATGGCGTAACCCGTAAAGTGGGCACCAATGTTTGTAGATCGTTAATATCAAGCGTATTTGACTGTTTAATTGCAGCGCCGTCCACTACGGTTACCGCCACTGGTGACTCTTGCAGGCTTTTTAGGCGTTTAGAGGCTGTGACATAGATGACTTCGATATCATCTTTTTCTTCTGAGTTGGTGTTTACTTCTTCAGCAATAGCCGATGAATTAAGTACCCCACAAACGGCTAACGCGGTTAAAGAGTGCTTAAAGATTTGTACTGTTTTTACATTCATATTTATCCCCAAGAATGACCAATAGTTATTAAGTAACCTTGTCAACAAACTGATTTACTTAAGTTATTTGTGACACTTGAGTGCTCTATTAATAACCAGTAAACATCTAGTTTTTATTTGCGTTATTCAATAACTGCAAGGGAATAAATTAGAAGCTAACCTAAGCTTCTGAATATAACTAACTACCACTTTTATGAACGTTTAAACGCCAAATCATGCTATGTGGAGTTTCTGTATTTATCCAATCAATTGTTTTAATAGATAACTATTCATGTAAGGAATACAGGCAGGGCTCAGTCTATGTATATGTATATGTATATGTATATGTATATGGTATGGAAATTACATCGAGCAACAAATACCCACTGACCCGATTAACTAAATAGCATAAATCAATACCATATTATTTTTACTAATAGATCGTCATAAGTATTATGCATTTGGATAATAGCTTTAGTTAACTTAGCATCGAATATTCGGAAATGTTATTTGTGTGAATTATCATCCAAATAGTCAGTTACCACCTTAAATAAAATAATTATTTGGAGAATGACAATGCCTGACTACAAAGCGCCCATACGCGATTTTAAATTTGTGATGCAAGAGTTACTTGGCTGTGAATGCCATTACCAAGGTCTTGGTTATGAAGATGCAAGTATAGATATGATTGATGCCATCATTGCTGAGGCGGCTAAATTAACTGAACAAGTCGTGGCACCATTAAACCAAATTGGCGACCAACAAGGTTGTACTTGGACTGACGGAAACGTCACAACTCCTGATGGCTTTAAAGATGCCTATAAACAGTATGTAGAAGGTGGATGGCCAACGTTATCGCAATCACCTGAATTTGGTGGGCAAGGCTTACCGCACTCATTAAATATGAACATTGCCGAGATGTTTTCTAGTGCGAATCATAGTTTTGCCATGTATCCAGGCTTAAGTCATGGCGCTTTGGCGACGATTGAAGCCCACGGCAGTGAAACCCAAAAGCAGCAGTTTATGCCAAAACTTGTTGAAGGAACATGGACTGGCACCATGTGCTTAACTGAACCACATTGTGGCACTGATTTAGGCATGTTGCGCACCAAAGCTGAGCTTAACGAAGATGGAACCTATTCGTTGTCAGGGACAAAAATCTTTATCTCTGCAGGTGAACATGATTTATCAGATAATATTGTTCATATTGTTATTGCGCGTATACCTGGCGCACCAGAAGGTAATAAGGGCATTTCGTTATTTATCGTACCTAAGTTTAATGTAAACGAAGATGGCAGTATTTCAGATCGTAATGGCGTGAGCTGCGGTTCTATCGAACATAAAATGGGTATCAATGGTAATGCCACCTGCGTGATTAATTTCGATGCTGCTACTGGCCACTTAATTGGCGAACCAAACCGTGGCCTTAAGTGCATGTTTACCTTTATGAATGCAGCCAGAATAGGTGTTGCAAGCGAAGGGGTTGCTGCTGCAGAAGCTTCATTTCAAGGTGCTTTAGCCTATGCCAAAGACCGTCTACAAATGCGATCAATTAGCGGAGTGAAAAATCCACAAGGACCAGCTGATCCTATTATTGTGCATCCAGATGTACGAAGAATGCTATTAACTCAAAAATCAATTGCTGAAGGTGGTCGCGCTTTATTATCTTATTTAGCCCAACTAGTTGATATTGTCCATGCAGAAAAAAATGAAGCAGTAAAAGCTGAAACTGAAACTAAATTGGCTTTATTAACCCCAATTGCAAAAGCATTTTTGTCTGAACTTGGTTTTGAAGCGACCAGTCATGGAGTACAAATATTTGGTGGTCATGGATTTATAAAAGAGTGGGGCATGGAGCAACTCATGCGAGACACTAAAATTAGCTGTTTATATGAAGGTACAACCGGTATTCAAGCACTGGATTTATTAGCGCGAAAAATAATAGGTACCCAAGGTGAAATATTAAAACCATTTTCAAAAGATGTGACGCTATTTTGCCAACAAAATATGGACGATCAAGCTATGGCTGAGTTTATCCAACCCATCATGGCATACGCTAAAGAGTGGCATGAACTTACTGTTACTATTGGTGCTAAAGCAACAAAGAACCCTGATGAAATAGGCGGGGCTTCAGTAGATTACTTGATGTTTGCTGGCTACGTTACATTAGCCTTTTTCTGGGCAAGAATGGCAAAAGTGGCTCAAGAAAAGTTAAAGACTGATACATCTGAAAAAGCATTTTACCAAGCGAAAATAAAAACCGCACAGTTCTTTATCCAACGTATGTTGCCAAGAGCTAAAGGTCATGCCGCCTGTATTCAGAACGGTGTAGATTCGATGATGGCATTAGATAGCAAAGATTTTGTTTTCTAAACTTTGAGACCTTATTCATATAACCCGCAAAGTAGGTTTTGCGGGTTATGTGTTTTACAAGGCTAATCAGCCATTTCCCAATGAGCATCCTCAAAACTAAGTTGCTGCAATAAAGCAATTAAACTGCTTAGTACTGGCCCTGATTGATGTTGCCGAGAAACTAAGCAACCAACAGGCGTTATCCAGCCTTTGTATTCATGTGCTACTGGTAAACAAACAATATCATCTGATTGAATTTGTTTAACTAATAATGCTGGCACATTTGCCCAACCAACGCCTTGCTGCACTAGTTCAATTAATGTTTGGTGTGTATTGGCATACCAAAGCATTGAGCTAATACCATAACTAAACCACAGTTCATTTTGTTTAAAACTACGATGCACACATTGACGATAGCGCTTTAAATCGGCTCCTTGAACAATATCAAGATTAGCCAAGTGGTGATCTTTTGATGAAATGGTAAAAAACCTCGCTTGACCCAACAGGAAAAAATCCATATCAACTTTTAGTTCACCATCAGCATATATGATACCTACTTGCACTTTCCCTATTCGAATCCATTCTTCTATATCAAATGAAGAAGCAGTGATAATTTCGACATTTGTAATAGGGAATTTGTCGGCCAATGAGGCTAAAACGGATAACAGTTTACGGTCAACAAGACTTTCATCTATCGCTATCACTAACTCGTGTTCATCCTTGTTCGTCAAGGACTCCACTTTTTGATCAAAATACTGCTGTTGATGCAATATTGATTGGGCTACAGGTAGTAAAGCTGCACCGTTTGCCGTTAATACAGGGATGTTTTTTTCACGGTTAAACAACTCTTGGTTAACCGATATTTCCAGGTTAGCAATAGCCTGACTTACGCCAGATTGTGCTCTTTTTAATTTTCGCGCGGCCGCGGAAAAGGAACCCATTTCACACACAGTTACAAAGACTTTTAATTGCTCAAAACTATACATAATCTGACCACGAATAAATTAATTACCACAAGGTATCACGAAAGCTGATGGCTGTTAACTTTGTTTAGCGGTTTTAAAAGTCATAATAGCGACTTGTTTTATTCAGTAATGCTTGTTGGAGCGATAGTTATGGGTACATTAGAAAGGGTTTTTCACTCGGTTTTGTTTGAAGTTTTAGCAGTATCAATGTCAATTGCAGGATTGGCTTTATTTACAGATCATGAGGTTAGTTCATTATCAGGAACTATGATAACAATCGCTTCAATTGCCATGGTTTGGAACTATATTTTTAATATGGCATTTGACCGAATAGTTAAGGGTGAAAAAGAAAAAAGAACCTTTTCAACACGTATTATTCATGTTGGTTTGTTTGAAGCTGGGTTATTATTCTTCACGATTCCAGTGATGGCTTATATCCTCAAGATCAGCTTATGGGATGCTTTTATTCTTGATTTAGGGGTTACCATTTTTATTACCATTTATGCATTTGTTTTCAACTTAAGTTACGATCATTTGAGAGCATTTTACTTAAAAAATAAAGCAGCTAAAAAGGCATCGTTAGCTCATTCTATATCTTCATAAAGTATGAAATTTAGTTAAATAATTATGCTTAAGTTACTGTTTAACTGCCATAAGACGGTAAAAAAGCAGATACCCTAATCAGTATCTGCTTTTACTTATCTACAAAATAATCTACTTAAATATTACTGTCTTTGAGGTGTAATTAAGTACTTTTCACCAGTCGCTTGCTTTGCATAACCAGCTATCGATTTTAAATTCAAAACCTCAGCTAATGTCACTTCATGTGTGTAGTGACTTGCAAATGTTGTAGTAATTTCATCAGCGACACGTTTACGCATAGCGACGACAGTTTCTGTGCCGAGTTTACCCAGTGCATTAAATAATAAAAATCCATTAACACCCCAAGCAAAACCGAAGTTACGGTTAAGCGTAATAGGTCCACGGTTTAATGCGCCGAAAATGTAAATATTTTTAAGTTTATTGAAATTTATAGCTGTTTCAGCAAACGTTCCAATTGAATCTGTATAGTGGTTAAGAATCTCAAATGAAGTTACATAGGACGAATACTTAATGATAAAATCTGCCTAAGCATGTAACCAATATCAGTCGTTCATTACATCAAACAATAAAAATCGGATAATACCTCTCGTATTTTTTCAATTTCATAAGGTTTCCCTAAATGACCATTCATGCCTATTTTCTTATAATATTCAATGTCACCTTCTGTGATATTTGCTGTTAAGGCAATAATATTTAAATCATCTGCACTATAGCTTTTACGTAGTTCTATAGTAGCTTCTTTACCATCCATTATTGGCATTTGAATGTCCATTAATACAACACGATAATTTTTCTTCATTATCAATTCGATTGCCGAGCGACCGTTTTCTGCTAAATCAACATGAAAGCCCAATTTTGTTAATAGTTTTTTGGCTATCAACTGATTTATTTTATTATCTTCAACTAGTAAAATACTATTTTTACCTTTAACAAGCTGATTACTTTCACTTTTGTAAGCTTCTGAATTTTCCTTTAAAAACGATAGAGGGGTATCAATGTTACTATTAAGATTAATTGTTTTACTTAATGACAAAAAGGTTAACGGTTTAGCTAAATATAAAATTGTGCTCTCTACTGGTGCATGTTTTTCGATGTATGCTTGACTATAGGCACTGCATATAACTAATGTTTCCGGACAACAATTTTTAGTCTTTATTTCATTAATAAAATCTAATCCAGTTTCGCCATCTAAACTCCAATCAACCAAAGCTATATCGAATCTATTTTGCTGGCAAAGATTAATTGCTTCTTTTACGCTACTTGAAACTTTAACAGTTGAGCCAATAGATTCTGCCATTTTTTGTATCACATTTTGTGTAACTTTATTATTTTCAAGCAATAATAAATGTTTACTATTCCGCTGTATTAGGTTTAAATTTCCTTTATTTTCATCGACTAATCCTAACGGTAAGGTTACGCGAAATGTTGAGCCATGTGCTAGTTTACTCAAGACATTTATTTCACCATCCATTAAATCGACAAGTAATTTACTAATTGCAAGACCTAATCCTGAACCGCCATATTTTCTCGTAGTCGATTGATCTGCTTGTGAGAATCGTTCGAATAGTTTTGACTGTTGTTCATCTGATAAACCTATTCCAGTATCTTTTATTTCATAAATAATTGTTTGTGACTGCTCATTATCATTCCCCAATGAAGCCTTGAAAATAACATGACCTTCCTCAGTAAATTTTATTGCATTTGATAGCAAGTTTAATAAAATCTGATTCACTCTGACTGGGTCACCCATTATTTCTAATGGTATATCCGGCGATATATCAAAAATCAACTCGATACCTTTGTCTTCCGCTACCATGCCAAGCATCATGATAAGATTATCGATTAATTTATTATGCTCCCAAGGTATATTTTCAATTGTTAACTTACCAGATTCAATTTTAGAAAAGTCTAAAATGTCATTAATTATTACTAACAATGAATCTGCTGAGAACTTAACTTTCTCAAGGTAATTACGTTGTTCTTGATTTAACTCAGTTTGTAATGTCAATTCAACTAAACCGATAACGCCAGTCATTGGCGTTCTAATTTCATGTGACATATTAGCTAAAAATTGTGTTTTGACTTCTACAGCTTTGCGATGTAATTCAGATGTTTCTTCTAAAGCGTATTGATGACGTTTAATAATTATTATAAAGAGGAACAGTAAAGGAAATAAAGAACAAAAAAAGGTAACAATCTGATTGAATTGTATATTTTCAATATCTTTATTTAGTAGGTCTAACTCTTCTATAATCGAGTCAACTACCCTCATATCAATAAGCCTTTGCCGATAATGAGCGGTTAATTCGTAGTTTTCTAATATGAATACACTGTGCAACTTAACTAACTTTAAATATTGATAATTTTCAACTTGGCCATCCTCTGTAATATCTAATAATTTTCTAAGTGAGGATTCATCTTTTTTATTTGGTAAAGTCAATAACGAAAATATTTGTAAACGAATAGCATTTATAATTTGTATAATATTTTTATCATCTACGTTAGGTTTTTGAGCTATTAATCTTAGAGAAGTCTTCATCGTACTGGCTAACTGTATGTAATGTAATGAGTTTTCTTTATACTCGTTTAGTAAGCCATCAAATTTATTATTAAGCCTCATCTTTAATAGTATAGATTCAATTTCAAATTGTATTTGAGCTAGTTTATCATAGTGCTGCTGGTCACTAAAATTTGCATTTAGTAGCTGTACTTTATGCTGAGGTATTAACAGTTCAAGTTGTTGTAAAGGTTTTACTTTTATTTCTTTTTCTTTGTTTTCTTGAATAGAAATAACCCATAAAGTAGAAAACATTGTAAATAAAAACAAGCATGTAAACTCAGGAATATATTTTAAATTAATCATCATAATTTACCTCTATTACTTGAGAGGTAAATGCATGTAATAGTGCCACTATATCGTCAAGCTCTGAATCAGTTAACTGCCTGCCCAACTGAGAGCTAGCCATAATACGAACTGCTTCTGTTAAGCTTTCAACTGCACCATTATGAAAGTATGGCCCAGTTTCAGTAATATTCCGGAGGCTAGGTACTTTAAAGACATACTTATCTTTATCAAGACCCGTGACTTCAAATTTACCTAAATCTAATGTTAATTTTTTGGGTATTGTATTTATTCTTCCTAATTTCTGAAAAATATTACCGCCTATATTTCTTCCTTGATGGCAAGTACTACAGCCATAATTGATAAAGTAATTTAAACCTCTCTTTTGTTGATCTGTTAAGGCAGTTTTATCCCCTAATAAATACCTATCAATTGGTGCATTCGGTGTAATTAAAGATTCTTCAAAAGTAGTAATTGCTTTGATAATATTTTCAGATGTTATGCCCTCATAGCTTAAGTCTTGAAATGTTTCGCTAAAATAACTATCTTGTTTAAGCTTTTTAATTATCTCAGGCCAAGTAGAACCCATTTCAACCGGGTTATGAATTGGACCTTCGATTTGCTCTCTAAGTGAGGCGGCTCTACCATCCCAAAATTGTCTAAAATTAAATACGGAATTAAGTACGGTGGGGGAGTTACGTACACCTTGCCCATTATTTACTCCAATTGATACAGGAAAACTGTCGTCACCTCCAAAGTCCAATAAGTGGCATGATGAGCAAGAGATTGTATTATTTTTAGATAACAAAGGACTATGAAATAGCGCTTTACCGAGGATTAACCACTGTTTATCAATTTCTAGTCTGCGTGGAATTGGCTGAATAGGGCTATCAACTTTCTCAAAATAGTAGTGAGTTTTTGTATGTGACTTTTCTGCTTTTTTTCCTATCGTTGCCATGTACACAGTTGCAGGAACTACTGAGCAAATCAGAATGCCAGAAATTATCAATATATAATATTTTTTGTACATAACGAGTGTCTTAATCCCTTAAGTATTTAGCTAGAACAAAAAGCTATCACTAACGTTATTATATAATAGTTCAATATTTGAAATATTGTTTGTATACATATCAAAAAAGGTAAATTAATTACTCCAATTCTCATAAATTGTATTACCTATGAGTCCGAAGTGGCACTATACATTTAGCCATAGATATTAGGTTATCAGCCTTTATCTTTTGCTTTTTTTAGTTAAGTCGCTCACTCTATTTTGTACAAAAGGGGTTAGGGGACTTAACAGTTATTGTTTGATTCATTCCACGAAAAGCTAGCTTCTAATATTGTCAATTTCAGTTTGCTTTGACCCAACTGTACGATTGTTTATCTAAATAATAAAAAACCTATAACAAATAGAAATAAAACCAATTAATTACTTTGTACAATATATGATTAGAGATGAGCTTTGATACTGTTATTTAAGGTAATCAAAATCCCAATAGAATTACAGATGGTTAAACGAATGCTGTAATAACTTTAAAAATAAACTAACGAGTATCTTTGTCGCGCTATATAATTTTTATGTACCAGGGAAATGACTCCTGAGAGTCTGTGAGGCTATGTGTTTTGGCAATTTATGCACCTCTGTTTAAATTATACAGGCCAAGTCCTTAGTAAAAGTCGCAGATTTCACGTAACGACGCCTAATTATTAAGCATTTTCTTATTCGAGTTAGCTTGTTTAATAATTGTCTTTTTATCTAAATACTAAACTGTTATTTATTATCTATAAATTTCATACACTTAATGTTAACTAGTATTAATAGGTAATGATATTCAGTTTATAAAGAACACCAGAAAACATGCTTCATTAACTTTAGTGTCAGTTTTTGTGTAGTAAATCAATACATGTATGCGGAGTTAACAGCTTACTATATGTTTTCAGTTCGATCTGTAGTTATCTTGCTGAGGGCATAGTTATTGGTACAAGGGCAAATAAAAATCTCATTGCGCAGTAAAATCTCGATCTAAGTGGCAGGGCTTGAAGAAATGATTAGGGACTTTTAAATCGAGATTCTCGGCTTTATGTATTCAATTAATTTCAACAAGTTATTTTATTTTATAAAAACGCATTGTGAACTTCATTTTGAGAATTATTTACAGATATGTACTTTAAGTTGAGATTCTCAATTAGGCATCATTATAAGCCACTCTCTTTATAAACTAAATAGCTAACAAGGAGGGTAATTAGCGTACCTATCTAAACTCAGAATTCATATTAAGAACAATAGATTGATAATCTGAATCATGAGTAAATAATTTTTTTCATAGAAATAAGTTACATTTTTTGGTGAGCGTATAAAAATCTACAGCAGCAATACTCGAAGAAACTGTCAGATTTTACGTAGCGACGCCTGCTTTTTGACCGCTTTAAGGTTAGATTATTGTTTTAAAGTGTTTTTTATGGCAAAAGGGGCGTTATTAACAAAGTTTCTTGGTTCACAGAAATACAATAGAATGTGAATCAATCAAACTGGAAAAGTAGCGCTTTAGGTCATTAGTTGAAAGGTTATCAGGACAAGTGTCGAAATAAGCACTAATACGCCTAACGGCGCGGCTGTAGGCATCGATGGTCGCAGGCCGCTTGCCTTGCAGTGTTAAGTTGGTAAGATGTTGTTCATAAAGAAAATCAAAGCGTTGTTGCTCGTGAGTGTTCATAGTGATACTCCTAGATAACTGCCAAGGTAGGCAGGGTCTAGTAAGTATTTAAGATGGGTGAATAAAGGTGAGCTTTTATCTTTTCTGCCGCACAGCGGCTTCGTTCAACAAGCGCCTCAAAAATGACGTCAAACGCTTGGCTGGCGCTCATTCTTCGCTAATTTTAGCCAAGCATTATCCGCATTTTATGCGGGCGTTAGTAGTCAATGGTTCATCATAGAAAGGAATCTCAAATGAATAAACAATCTAAAGAAAACCTAGCTGAAGCAGCACTCATTGGGACAGGGCTTTTGAGTAAATTTGCTCTCTTGAAATCAATGACCGAATCTAAAACATTAACCATAATGGTGATCCTTGGCTTACTATTTTTTAGTGGTTTTATTTTGTTTTTAGTAAAGATGGCTGGCGCCTAAAGTTAATCTGCCAGCTACTAACAAGCTGCTAAATCCAGATTCACCAAGGCTGTCATGCCATTTGCTGAGCAAATCGCCTGCCAGCACATGGTTCACTTATTAGCAGGGCGTTAAGCATCATTTCAAGGAAGTGTATGAAAGTAGAAAGAAAATATTCTAAAGGCAGAACTTGTCTATCTATTGAAGAGTGTACTTCGTTAGAGATATTGTCTGAACATCCAGATATTGATGCATTATTTATACGGCATTTCCCTAAAATTGAAGGTTTGGACTTAAATCCTATTGTTAACTGTAAACAATTATCAGAGCTATCGCTTTCAACGATACCTGGATGGGATGGCTCAGGAAAAACTCTTAAAATTAAAAGCTTTTCTCCTTTAGCTGAGTTAAAGAACCTTAAAGAGATTAGGGTTTTAGATGTAATTCCATTAGAAGACGGAATTGAGCCGTTAAAGGAAATAAAGAGCCTGAATAGTATTAATTTAGCTAGAAAATATTATCAACTAGAAGATTATGCTTCCATCAAAAGTGCGCTTCCAATGATACAAGGTTTAGAACCTATAAAACAAATGAACTTTAAATCCCTTTGTTCTAAATGTAACAAATATCCTGAATTATATTTAGAGGGAACTAAACCTCGAGCAAGAGCATACGTGTGCCCTAAATGCAATATTAAAGCTATTAATAAACATTTAGAACGCTGGAAAATAGCTAACGGAACACCATCATATGAAGAATTTATTGGAGCTACACCAGAAGATCTTCATAAACAGTTTGGCAAGCCTGAATATGCCTAACAGATAAGGATAGGCCGCGCGTAGCCGCGTCCTTATCCCAAGTGTTGAATAACTTCTAAATAATGGGTGGCTTTGTAACTTAGAGCGTAGAGCCACAATATTTTATCGTCCATAGAGGTAAATCTGGACTGGTGTTTTTTAACTAACAGAGGTTCGAAACTGCCTTCACGGTCTCGCGGCGTATCAAGCTCAAATTGACCATCTTCAGTTTGAATGCGCTTGCTGGTTTTACCGTTACGGCTATTAGCAGAAGTCGATTTATGGTGTTTCTCATAGCCCAGGTGGTCATCCATTTCGGCATTAAGAGCGGCTTCGACCGTTATCTTTTTGAGCATCTGACTGAATTGGTTTAAGTCTTCTGGTGTTTTAATGCTTTTAGCAGCTTCTTTAACAAAAGCTTCAATATCTTTTTTGTTCATGAGTAACTGCCTATCCTTGACTCTCTATAGAGTACGTGTTGATAAGCAGTTACACAAAATTAGTTACAGTCTCCAACTCCTGATGGCTTTAAAGATGCCTATAAACAGTATGTCGAAGGTGGATGGCCAACGTTATCGATACGAAGTTTACTTTGTATTACTGGCTTTTTTATCTTCCCTTTAAATTTGAATAGCTTGTCTAAATATTCTAAATCATAATCAACTGTACTGGTCAAATTCAAACAACCTGTCGGGTTAATCACTTCTCTATATTATGTTAAGTCGATAACAACAGCCTTTCTGTAAAACACAATAATAAGTCGATTCAGTAATGCTTTTACTTGGTGTTTTTAGGCGGTCCAGTAGGTGCCTCATCTGCCGTGATGTAACCATCTTTATTTTTATCAAAATGATTAAAGCGCTTTGTGCCAGCTTTAAACTCTGAAGCCGATACTTTTGCATCGCCATCTTTATCAAATCGATTAATAAATTTATTACTTTGAGTACTGCTTTTGATTTTGTTGTTTTGTTTTTGAGTCGTTGAACCCGTCAGGTTACTTGCCCTTCCATATTCGTTAATATATTCAGTCAGAGGCTGCTCATATGTTTGGGCCGCTAAAACGACATTGCCATCTCGTACACTGCGTACATAATTCTCAACTCGAATAAAATCGCCTTGTGGCCCACGAGACATCGGTGCACCTGTTTTAGGGTCGCTGCGCTGAGAACCCGCGCCATGAACATCCATTGTTATGCCACGCATTTCACCTAAGGCTTTACCAAAGGCCACATAAACCGCTGCAGATTCTGGCACTGGCCCATCAAGATGAGTTGTTGAACTCCAGTAATAAGGATAATCTTTTTCGCCAGATTCATTCTTTATCGAAGATGTGTAAAAAATCGGGTCGATTGCCGCTGAATTAGAGGTTTCAGGTGAGCGGGTATAATCCACGATGCTTTGTAACTCTTTTGCATCTGGTAAACGCCAATCGCTATGGCCAGCTAAAGTTAGATCCTCAGAATATTGCAGTGCTTGTTGCCAATTCAAACCTTTGTTACTGTCTGTCTGTTGCCAAGTTAAACCAGTCGCCAAATCAGTGGTGGTACCATCCTTATTGTCAATGAAGTTGTTTTTACCATAGGCTTTATTTCCCCTCACAAACCTAAAGTACATTTTATTCGGCGTTTTAGTGCGTGGATTAAAC
The DNA here is from genome assembly GCF_002874355.2 of Shewanella sp. 10N.286.48.B5. NCBI lineage: Bacteria > Pseudomonadati > Pseudomonadota > Gammaproteobacteria > Alteromonadales > Shewanellaceae > Shewanella > Shewanella sp. 10N.286.48.B5. Next base: position 1,537,771 of record NZ_MCVG02000001.1, on the reverse strand, counting down.
TTTGGGTAACCTTTAATACGGCCATCAACAAAATTCACCCCAAAAACCGTATCATCACTTTTCATTGTTTTGCCGACATACTCGGTACTCGACCATGTTTGGGCATCAATCTCTCGTTCTCCAGCTTTAGTATTACCAAGAGGTTGATTGAAGAAACTGGTGTCGATGAAAGGGGTGAGCGCTTTTTCTCCTTTAACGCTGCCTGTAAATTGAATGAGAGAATAGAGCTCTTTAATGGTGGGAATTCGCCAGTCACCATAACCTGCTAATTTTAGAGTGTTTATTTTTAAAAGTGCTTCATCATAACTCAGTTTATCCCCCATCTGTTTTTGCCAGATTAAACCAGTGACATTATCGGTGATAGTGCCATTGTTATTGTCGGTGTAAGAAGGAGGGTTAGTGCTATAACTGGCATCTTGACCATAAAAATCATTGGCATTGTCTGGTAATGGTATTACTGCATTGTTGCTGTAGGATTTTCTTTGTCCGGTATCGACGATTGGGTAACTTGCTATCTTTTGTGATGTTTTGACTATGCTTTCCTTCACTGCAGTATTAACGGCCATAAGATCTTCACTGAAAATGACATTACCACTATAATTTTTATGAATTTCTTTTAAGCTCGCTTCAGCATCAACTTCCCCCGCAGTAAAATGGGTGTAGACCAGATTTTTGACATTAGCTTTTTGGGCAAGTGTACTGGAGTCGTTTAAATTAAGGTGAGCACGATTTTTTTTATTACCGCTCTTTTTATTTTTGTTGTTCGAACCTTTATTTATGCTTTGATCATTAGATTTTTTGTTTTTATTCCGTCCACCTATCATTACCATTCCGCCAGAATCGATAATCATATAATCTGCATTGCTCGCGAAGGTGGGCAGTGCTTCTGAATAAGTCAGATCTCCAGTAATGACAATCGATTGGCCATTGTAATCGAAGCGGTAAGCAACAGTATGAATGGTGTGTGGAACTTGAAGCGTGGTGACCTGTATATCACCGACCTTAAAGGATTCTCCGCCTTGTATATCTGTAACATCAAAAGCCTTGATACGATCGGCAAGGTTTCTCTTAGTTTTGCCTAGTCGATATGTAATATCAGCTTCATACAAATCCAAATTTGTTTCCGTGAGTTTCTTCGTATTGGGTGGACCAACAATGGTGAAGTTATTTCGCCCTAGTAACAGACGAATTAACATGGGTACAAATTCTTCATTATGATCAAGATGATGATGGGTAATAAGTAGGCTAGATAAATGACGAATATCAACGCCGAGTTTAGACAAATTAGCTTGAGTGCCATTACCCATATCAACCAATATATGAGTGTTTCCGGCAGAGATTAACGTACTCGCGCTCGCACGGTTTTCATTATAGATAGGCGAACCAGAACCAATAATAGTGGCCGTTAATTGATCTGCTGCATGAGCAGTAGCAGCTAGCAATGAACTGAACATAAAAAAACCAAATATTATCTTTTTCATAGAAACCTTTTTATGTCTATTGGATGCTATCAACAACGAAAATAGGGTAAATCAAGTCGTCATTATTGTTGCTTGGATATTTAAAATACCAATAAAAAAACCAACAAAAATAAAATTTACTTAACTTTAACAACTTTACATAACGGGCTTTAGTTTATAGTTTTATCCACATAAAGGTATCTCGATGCTGTTAAACGCTAAGGAATGTAGCGCTGTGATTAGGGTGAATTGATGTTAATACAGACATATTAAAGGTAAAGCTGGGGCAGGGGTTTAACTCAGAAATGTAAAAATGTATTGCTTCGTTTTATGTGGAGAAATACGCTAAATAGTTTGAAGTCGTGGCAACAGTTGTTGGCCACGACTCTTTAAAATTGAATTAAACTTGAGGGGTAATTAAGTACTTCTCACCAGTAGCTTGCTTTGAATAACCCGCTATCGATTGTAATGTTAATACCTCTGCCAATGACACTTCATGGGTGTAGTGGCTTGCAAACGTTGTGGTAATTTCATCAGCAACACGTTTACGCATTGCCACGACAGTCTCAGTGCCTAGTTTGCCGAGTGCATTGAATAATAAGAATCCATTGACTCCCCATGCAAAACCAAAGTTACGATTCAGCGTAATAGGTCCACGGTTTAAAGCACCATAAATGTAAACTTGTTTGAAAATGTCAGAACCATAAACACTATGTTCTGTCATATCACGAGATGCGGCAACTTCCATACTGTTAAGGATGTCACTGGTTAATTGACCGCCACCAATGGGATCAAACGCAATCGTTGCACCAGTTTCAATGATTGCAGCAATTAAATCAGCAAGGAAAGTGTCACTAGTTGAATTGACAATATATTTTGCCCCCATATCTCGTAAAAGCGTTTCTTGTTCAGCTTTACGGACGATGTTAATTAAATCGACGCCATCGGCAATACAAATACGGTTTAGCATTTGGCCAAGGTTAGATGCCGCAGCCGCATGAATGATGGCTTTATGGCCTTCAGCGCGCATCGTTTCAACCATTGCTAATGCGGTAAGCGGGTTCACAAAAGATGAAGCGCCTTCTTTAGCTGTTGTGCCTTCTTTTAACTCTAAGCAACTTCGTACATTGGCACAGATATATTGACGATAGGTGCCACCGCCAATAACAGCAACGGTCTTGCCCATTAACGCTTGCGCTGCAGGAGAAGATCCCGCTGCTATGACGGTTCCAGCACCTTCATTACCCACAGGTGTGGCTTTACCTACACGTGTTTTAACTGCAGGCATATAGTGAGCGGGGACATTCGCGGTGATAGTAGGGTTCTGTTCAGTGCCAGATTGTGTCGCGGTTGTCATATCAGCTGCGCTGAATAAAACGGCTAAATCAGAAGGATTTAAAGGTGCAGCTTCAATGCGAATAACGATCTCATCGGCAGAAGGTTGTGGCATTTCGATGTTTGTTAAAGCCAGTGTTAGTTTATTGTCTTCACTGATTGTTGAAGTCAGTTGAATATTGGTATCAGTCATAAGGTTTTGCTCCTGCAAATAATTAAATTTGGTGTACCAATAACGTTATTGTATTGGTTGTATTTTGTTCGTTTTAAAACTCAAGTACTAATTTAAGTTTTAGATATTTTTATGATTTAAGTGACTATGCCGCTTTTTCCGCTTCTGCTGCTTGGATCTGAGCTTGTAGCTTTTGCATAAACTCGGGCATATTTGCCAGTCGGTCAGCCTCTATACTTTGGGCAATGGCTGATTGACTCATGGAATCATTCCACTGTTTCATACCTGGGACCTGTGCAAGTACATCCCAGTTAAGTTGGCTAGACGCAAATGCACTGACAATGGTGTTTACGTGATAAACGTAGATATCAGCCATGGTAAATTTTTCACCAGCAATCCACGGTGAAAACTGACCCAAGCGACTTAACGCGATAACGCCACGATTTAATACTTGGCGTACTTCAATCGCTACCGATTCAGGTATGTCGGTGCCTGAAAATACATATGGTATAAATCGTCTGCTTGGCAGTTCAAAATAGAGTTCTGCTATTTTCATGATTTGACGTACAACTGCACGTTCACCAGCATTTTCAGGGTATAGCTGATGATCATTCGATGTAGGGTAATTCTCTTCGATAAAATCACAAATGACACTCGACTCTGAAATATTAAGACCTTCAGAGGTTGTGATAACGGGGACTTTTCCTGCTGGACTGATTGCGAGTAACGCCTCACTACCACCGTAAATAAGGTTTTCTTGGAATGGCAGTTCTTTGTATAGCAGCACATGTTTCACTAGGTTGTAATAGTTGCTAGCAGCAAAACCGTGCAAAATAATCATAAATCAGTTTTCCATCTTTAATGTCTGGATTGTTGTTAATGGCGAATAAACACAGTTAAAGTTCTTGTATTTAACTCGTTGCAACAGAGAGGGTTGCAATGTTTAAGATAAATCCATTATTACTGGTTTTTATGGGGTTATATATAAGGAGATATGTGGAACACTATTGCTTAAAAGACAATAGTAAGACTGGAAGGCCGTAATATTTAAGTTGTTTTATTCTAAATAGGTTAGGGTGATTAAAACGAGTAAAGGGAAATTACATCTTGCTCAATCTATAAAAATCAGCTTTATCATCTCGTTAAATTGACGAACTTGCACACGGTAACTTTGGTGAAATAGCCAAGTAAAACTTAAAAAATTTCAATATAAATTCACAATGTCATAGCGAACAACAAAGCAGACTGCTCTAGTCAAAGTAATAAGTTAGCAGCTCAAATAACATTATTTAAAATAAAACTGTAGTGGCATAGTTAATTTGGCCACCTAGTTAGAGGTGATATCATCACCTCATAAGTTAACAGGTGACACTATGAAAAAACGTACAAGAAGACTTTTTAGTGCAGAGTTCAAACTTGAATCTGCACAACTCGTGCTAGATCAGAATTACTCAATTGTTGAAGCTGCTCAAGCTATGAATGTGGGCAAATCAACCATGGATAAGTGGGTACGACAATTAAGAGAAGAGCGACAAGGTAAGCAGCATAAAGCATCACCTATATCACCAGAACAAGTTGAAATTCGAGAGTTAAAAAAGCAACTAGCTCGCCTCCAGGAGCACAACGAAATATTATAAAAGGCCACAGCTCTGTTGATGTCGGACTCACTGAACAATTCTTAATAATTGAGAAACTCAGGCAGAGCTATAGCATAAAAACATTATGCGAAGTGTTCAGTATTCATCGTAGTAGTTACAAGTATTGGAGAAAGAGACCAATAACCATTAACGCAGATAAGGTTAAGCTTCGCAGCCTAGTCAGCGAAGTACACACTGCAAGTAATGGATCGGCAGGTGCTAGAACGATTGCAGATATGGTTAGCCAGCAGGGTGTCTCGCTAAGCCGTTATCGTGCCACTAAGTTGATGAAAGAGCTTGGTATAGTTAGCTGCCAGGTACCTAGGCACAAATACCGAAAAGCGACACTAGAACATATTGAAATCCCTAATCACCTAGGTCGACAATTCGCTGTCACAGCTCCGAATGAAGTCTGGGTTGGTGATGTTACCTACGTGTGGGCTGGTAACCGTTGGATGTACTTAGCTGTGGTGATTGATCTATTTGCACGTAAAGTGATTGGCTGGGCTATGTCGTTATCACCTGATAGTCGTTTAACTGGCAAAGCGCTTTCGATGGCCTATGAAGGTCGTGGTAAACCTAAAGATGTTATGTTCCATAGCGATCAAGGGACTCACTATACAAGCAGAAGATATCGGCAACTATTATGGCGATACCAGCTCAAACAAAGTTTATCTCGACGTGGGAATTGTTGGGATAATAGTCCTATGGAACGTTTTTTTAGGAGCCTTAAGACAGAATGGATACCAACTACAGGGTATCGTAATTTTACTGAAGCGCAGAATGAAATTACACGATACATTATTGGATATTATTGTCAGCTTCGGCCGCATCAATATAACGGCGGGCTGACGCCCAATGAGTCAGAACGATTGTTCTGGTTAAACTCTAAGACTGTGGCCAATATTTCTTGACCACTACAGTATTACCATTCGATATAGAGTTAGGAAAGCTAGTTGTTGAGAGTCCCATAACTGCACCCCATATTTATTAGTTGTCTTGTAAAGACCATTTTATTCCACCTTGATACTAAATATGTGATTAGTATCAAAGTGCCCGTCTAAAATTACTCATATTGTTTAATCATTAATGATAATTAAGCTCATATTAAGGGCTGAAAAGGATAATTATACTCCGTGTTTGATAATTGTTTTTTTAGTTAGAAGCTGATCGTTTACCCATGTTACTTTGTTTGGCTGAGCTAATTTTGAGGTTGGTATGGATAGTTTGATACTGTGGGGCTTAGCCATTGCCGCAATATGGTTTTTCTTTTTTAGAGATAAAGAAGCTGAGAAGCCATCTAAAAGGGAAGCACCTGATAGAAGCGAACGTACTAATGAGGTTTCTGTCGCTCAGGCTCCAAGACGTGCTTCTACACCTAAGGTTACCATCCCTTTTTCTGATTCGGGCAAAACTATTTGGGCTGGCGAACCTATAGAGCTTAAGTTTTCTTATAAGTCTAATGGTAAACGAGCTCAGTCTCGTTCAGTTCTAGTTGACCGATATTTTGAAAGTGGTGGAAACAGGTATATTGCTGGGCATTGCCTCTTTAAAGGTGCCCCTCGTACATTTAAAACAAGCAGAGTCACTTCGAAGGTTACTGTAGCAAAACTAGGCATGTCTTTTGATATATCGGTTATTCAAAAAGGTTTTAGGGAGCGGGATCTATCATTCGGTGAAGATAAAGTTTTTCTAGATAATCACAAGAAAAGCACGAAACGGCCGACTCTGCATGATGGTGACAGTTATGATATTAATCCTCCAGTGTTAGCTGCTTTTGTATATGGTAGTTCTTCTACCAAGCAAGTTACTACGTACATAAGGCAGGTAAAAAAACGAGTCGGAAGGGTCTTTGTTGTTGGACAAGAAAGCAAAGGGGATATCTCATTAGAGTTCAGATCAGATAAGATAGCTGAGCCCATTCAACTTGATCAGGGAAGTGTATCTCGTATTGAGTTCTTAGAGTTTCTTTATAGCCTCTTTAAAGCAGAGTTTGAGTGTAAAAAGGGCATTTCTCAAGCCAATCGAGCAGCAAAGCTATCCAAACTAGGCGCTATCGATTGGGAGACTGAAGGGTTGCTTTCAACTAGTGGCTATCACGTTGGTAAAACTAAAGGTGTGAAGCAACAGGTAAGACGCGAGATTTTAAGTGATCTACTTTTACATGATAATCTACGTGATGTCGATAATATTAAATATGCCCGAGAGTGGGGAAAAGCGAGTAGTAAGCTTAGGTTCACTAAGCTTAAGAATGTTTTGAATAGTTTTTTGAAAACATCAGAAAAGCGGAATATGTCTAGCAAGATAGATTTAGATCAAGCTATCGATGAGTGGCGAAGTGACATTGCTTTTTTAACTAAGGAGTTTAGCTCCTATGGGAAGGGGACTAAAAAACAGTCTAGTCCCAAAAAGGCTAGTACAGCTGCTGTAAAACCAATTAAAGGTACCGATACACCAATTTCCAGTAATCCCTTTGTAACAGCTAAACCTATAAAAGTAGGGCAAGATCCGCTTAAAGAGGCCATTGAAGCTTCAGCAAGGAGGAAGAACTTACCGGAGGTAGAGTTTGATGCCAAGAAAATATCATTTTGGCTTAGAACAGGGCTTAGTGAAGAAGAGATATATATTCAATTACTGTATTCAGGAAAATTGATTGAAGAAATTGATTTTCAAGCTGTGATGAGTGAGGCTAAAAATAAAGTAGGAAGACTAAAATGAACAACAAACAACGAAGTGGCCAGATTAACTAAGTCACTTAACTTTCCATCAGGTGCCGCTCTTCCGATCTTTAGACGCGATGTGTAGTAGATGACCGATTTTGGCCATTCGACTAGCAGTTTTGCAATACCTCTATTAATCCGCGAAGTACTAAATTAGTAAATTCGCTGACTTATTTGTGTCCATCTTTGAGTCAGCGAGCCTGCGCTGACTCACTTATGCCCCCCTTTATGAGTTGCAGACGATAAGCAGCACACAACAGTAGCCAGTCAGTTGACCTACTTTTGGTAATCGATAAATGACAGTTACTGACCACTTTAGGTATGACATCAATATCTATAATCTCTTTTCAGTCTTTTTGCTCGTTTATTCAGCATGGCTTTGCTAGAGTGCTTATTAATCAATAGCTTTGCTAAAGCGAGGCTTAAATAATTGGTTTCAAGTGCGCACTATGCGAGATTTAGTGCTTCAAGGAGAACCCGTGAGATTTGTTTTTTTGTTTATCGTTTTTTTTATTGCTGGTGAAGCTATAGCCAAACCAAATTTTATAAAAGTTAACGGTTATGACGTTGAATACGAAATTGCAGGAAATGGTTCAAAGACTGTTTTCCTAGAAGCAGGTGGGACTGCTGGGCTATCAGATTGGGAACCTATATTTGAAAAACTTGCTAAAGATACCCGCGTTATTCGCTATTCACGGATAGGTAATGGTGGCTCGCAAAAAGTCAGAAAAAACTATAGCTCTGAAGAGTATGCGGAGGAAGCTCGTTTATTGCTTGAAGTTTTAAACATTAAAAAACCAGTAGTTTATGTTGCGCATTCATATGGTGCTTATATTGCCAGACGATTTTCTGCAACCTATCCTGAATGGGTTTCTGGATTAATGTTGATTGAGCCTGCCTCTGAGCATGATGTTGATATTATGAGAAAAATCGATTTGGAAAAAGCAGAGAAGGAAATCGCTCAAATAAAATTAGATGACCAAGCAAATGGCATGTCTAACCAGTATCTCGATTTTTGGTCAAAACGCCCACTTCCTGATTACCCTGAGATTCCTAATATTCCGGTTACAGTCATTGCGTCAGTTAAAAAGTATCAAAATCCTCCAGTGCTATTTTTCAACGATAAAGCTCGCACGATGTGGGGACAATTGCATTCAGATTGGGTACTTAGTTTTCCGAAAGGTAAAATAGTATTGACTGATAAAAGCTATCATTATCCACAAAATGATGAACCAGAAATGGTCATTAATGAAATAAAAGCTCTGCTGGATCGAATTAAACACTAATCGGGTAGCCGGAGGTATCTAGCCTCCAGCCCCCACACCACCCTGCATGCGGCTCCGCACAGGGCGGTTCCCAAAGACTTTCAGAACAGGTTGGCCGATTAGCTCCGACATATCCCAATGCTGGCTTCTGTATTATCAACGCCAACACTCCTAAACCCGGTCGGGCATGAAATATTGAGTTGCACAGGCTCCTCACTGATCTTTAGGTTCAGGCCTTCACCATGTCCCAACCATTACGATGGGCGTTCGGCTACTATGCCGTCTGCTGACTTCTGCTTAATCACATCCCGAGTTACCCCGTTATGCGCTATCGGTTTTCATCTGGTTCGCTCTTTTCAGTCGATGACGCTGAAAAGCCAAGGCACTTATAAACCAGAGCCTCACTGGTTAATGACCGATCGCGTGTTAAGTAGATCTCCCCAGATAAGAACATGAACTTTCTTTGCACTGCTGCATCATTTACGGTGGCCATTAGATCACGTGATTTCGTCGTCTTGTGCCAACTCATCTCTAGCCTACGCCTCATATGATGTTCTTGTTCATCAGCTCGCAAATTTGCTAGCGGCTTCCTCCAGACCAATCCTCGCGGATAAGCCCTTGCCATTCGCTAGTAGTTAACGTTTAATAACAGCATGTTAACAAACGGTGACCTTCCTACAGAGGACTTTCACCTCATTAGTTCATGCCCATGCTGGGCGTACGCAAGGTATTTAAACGGAACTAAAACAGTGGGTTACGTTTCGCTTCGCTACACATTTTAACCCACTATTTTAGTCCGCTTAATGCGGCGTTAGCAGTACAAGGTAATCTATGACAATCGCGAATTTCGACTCAGTACCTTTTAGGGATATATACGGTGATAAAAAAGGTGTGATAACAGGTGAATTTAATACTCAATCTCTCAGCGATTACTTAATCGAATACTGGGTAAGCTATGTAGAGTGTCATCATTGTCCTAGGGAAAACACCTGCAAATTTGCTATACCCCATCCTAAATGGGAATGGAAGAAACTAGAAATACTGTGTGGAGTTAAATCAGAGTTTATAAGAAACTTTGTAGCCTTAACATTTGAAGAGTACATAGGTGCTGACAGTGATGCTCAAGAGAGGTTGCTGTCAGCTACATTTCACCTTTCAGAATATGCCATTATGTCAGAGCAGCAGATTGGTTGGACTATAGATGATGAATGGCTTAAAAACTTAGGTACATACGGTAAAACATTTCTTGGGAATATTGTTCACTTAAGAGAAAAACTGACTCATGCAGCTCAAGATTTATCTTATGTACCAAATCTATACAACCGTAAGCCAATACTATTGGTTGAAGGACAATCTGAAAAAGCATTTTTAGATAAATTACGTGAGTCACATAACAGCTGGTTTACTGATCTAAGGACAGAGGTCTATGGCGGTAATGGTAATGCGCATCCGCGAAGGATTCAGATGCGCCTTGAGAAATATGTAGAAGATGGATATACCTGCTTTATGCAAGGTGATAAAGATGGAAAAGAAAAAGGAAGCTTTGAAAAGCTTATAAAACAAAAAGTTGTCGAGGAAAAAAACACTTTTCTTTTTGATTATGATTTTGAGTCAGCTATTCCAAGAAAACTACTACTTATAGCATTACATAACTTAGAGTTACTGCTAGACATTGACAGTGATGCTTTTTTGGAAAAAACGGATAGTGAATCCTCTATTTGCATTCAAATTAAAAATGTATTCGAGCTTGATTTAGAACCTTACAAGGTGGCGCTCGCTGATGAAATAGGTTGGGTTTTTAATAATAGTCAATTTCATTGGTATCAAGATAAAAGTGATTTTATGGAAAAAACCGAACTTGGGCGTTTTTTGGATTTTGTTATTAAAATGCATTAGTACTGCTAACAGATAAGGATAGGCCGCGCGTAGCCGCGTCCTTATCCCAAGTGTTGAACAAGCCCGAGTGATACCTTTATAGTGTAAATATCGACGTAAGATCTCACTTATTTTAGCCAACTGCAATTTGCCGCTTAAAACGGCGTTACCGTATATCCACATGCCATACATTCCCTAATGAGACTCATAACTTTAAGAGCTTTAACTCTAACAAACTTTTGTCCAAAAGTGGGTTAGGGAACTAACTTGTATTTGCCCCAAAACGTGTTTGAAATGGATATCTCTCGAGGTTTAGTCATTTGTATTTACCCTCAATAATCTAATATCACCTTCAATAGAGTGGCCAAATTCGCTATACCACTACACTTTTTCTAATCGATTATGACCGCCTTACTTGTCGTCCAAATGACTGGTTGCCTATACAGGTATAACTGATTTTCTCCAAATTGAGATAATTCTGGCGCCAAAGGATGCGTAAAGTGAGCTTTTTACGCATCGATAATTTTGTAACATTCGAGAAAACCCTTACATATCAATCTACTGCGAAATTTTTTAAAGTGTTGTATAGACCTCGTAAACAAAGACGCATTCTTTTTCCTGCAGTATTTTGAGCATTACTTACGTATTCGCGAAAATATTCCATTTACAACAATGGCTTAGCGATGGTACCTTTGAAGTTTGAATTGAGTAGCCTGGAACATTATTGTGATGCTATTGAATAAGCTGTTAGGCTTTTAAACAGGCAGTATCACCAACAGGGAGTTGTATGAAATCAGATGAAGTTGCATATGAGTTATTGCAAAACTTAGGGTATGCAGTAGAAGTCATTTCCACATCAGATAACGAGCAAAAAAAAGAAGCTGATTTTTTGATTTGCTATAAGAATATAGTTGCTATTGTAGAAGCAAAACTAAAGGAAGATGATCCGAACATAATTAACGAAAAAGAAAGAAATCTAGTAGCTGGTGAAGTTTCAATAGTTGAAGGTAAACTCGGTCGTAATGAAATACATTCAGGCATAATAAATAAAGCAACCAAACAACTTATTTCTTCGGGTGATAAAGAGCATGATTTTAAAATAATTTCATTTATTGCAACAGGCAGTAATGTAAAAACAAAAGCAGATCAATTTAAAGATACAATTTATGGCAGTACATTAATCATGGAAAGTAGTGATAGTGTAACTACCTCAAAAATCTGTTATTTTTTCAGGAATGCTGATTTCTACAGAAAAAAAGAAATTGATGCTGCCATTGTAAGTTATATTTTGAATGACAAAATCATTACTCAGCTTTGCTTAAACCCATACAGTAAAAAATTTGAAGTATTAAGAAACTCTATATTTCTAGAGCCTTTTAATGGTGCGGTTATAGATCCTATCCAGTTAGAAAACCAAGGGTTAGCTTATATACCTGACGCTGATGTTGAGAGGACATTAAATGATTTTCATAAATTATCCCCTGTATACAGTCCGATTTTACAACACTTAACCAAAAAATATAACACTGGATTTTTGGTGGGAGTTGATTTTGATTCGCCTGAGTTATCTATTAGAACAAACAAAGAAGAATAAATACCACTATGAACAAACAACTAGACCAAGACATTCAAAAATTAAAAGAAAAACAAGAACAATTACAGCAACAAGTTGCTGTAATTGAAAAACAAGAACCAAAACAAAAAGTACTGTTGGCTATCGCCAAACAGAAATATTTCTACTTAAAAGAATATCCTAACCTTATTTTTGATCGTGATACATCCTATCTTTGGCCTGAAAAAGAGCTTGATGTATCGAATCTAGAAACTGAACTTACAGGTAAAAACCTTGGTGATAAGGATGAAGTAAAATCTCTTTTAAGTGAATTAAAGAAGATCAATTATTTAAAAACTCAGGGTTGGGAAATACCAGCTCCTTTTGATTTTCAATCAATTATTGATAAGACCACATATCAAGGTAATCAGAGTTTACCATCGCTAGCATATCAAAGTGACGATATGCACTTTGTTTTCAAATATCAACATAATCAAAATACTATCCTTAATAAATCAGGACGTTTACTGGTATTAGGAGGTATGGGATATTGGTCTTCTTATTCAACACAAATACAAAATATATATCGTAATGCAATAGAAGAAACTAACCCCGTAAATAAAATAATTTACCAAGATAAGATAGAGTCATCTTGGTATATTGAGTTCAAAAATAGCGGTTCAATAAGTAGCTCGCAGTTTTTCTTAGTCAATAAAAGCTTTGCTATCAATGAATATTTGCTAGATCCAAGCTTTAGTAAACTTTCAGAAAAAGAACAAGAAATAACTTTAAATAAACACAGTGAAAAAGTTCAAGAAGATTTCTTACAAGTTCTTATTCAAAATAAATTTGTGCCTATTTTTGATAACCACAAAACTACCCCGCTTTACGATCTATTGTTAAACGACTTACCAAAATTAGAAGTTCAGTTAAAAGAAGTTAATGCTGAACTTGAGAAATTAAAGGCAATAAAAAATCAGCAACGTGAACTTTTATCTTCTAAATTCAATTATCAAGAACTTTTAAAGTTTAATCAGTTTGATTGTCAGGAAATTGATAAATCCCTCATTCGTTTTGCCCATGAGACTATTAGGTGGTGTGGGTTATTACAAGAGAAAGTAGCTGAATATCAAATTCGACAGCATAAATTAATAACTGAAGGTAATGCCATTACCCGTGATTTGTCACGAAAACGAAAAGTTGATTCAAACCTTTCAGAAACAGAAAAACAGCTTTTAGAAAATCGTCAAACATTTATGTTTGAGCGTTTAAATATGGATATGAATATCCCCATAGCTAATTTAGCCTCCATGAAACTACAGTGTTTAAATTTGAAGAAAAAACTTTTTAGGTTAAATTCAGATGACAATGGTTTGGTAAAGTTGGGGCAATTCTCCTCAGAGCCAAGAGCTAGCTTTGATTTGGTTGCAGAAAATAGCGCAACGATGTTAACGGATGCTCTTATGCGTATTGAGTTTTATCAAGATAACTCAGCTTTAGTCAATGCATTAATTCATGCAGAAAAAGAATGGACAAAAGACTTTAAGGCTATTAAGTCGGTATCTAAAGAAAAACTTAAATTAGAGTGTGAGGAAGATGATATTAATGAAACTCTTTGGAGCACATGGTTTACCGAATGGACTACTAAACGTTGGTTAATTGAACAATGCTTACAACCTCTGATTGAAAAAGGTATTGAGGGAGCATTTGTTGAACATAATGTAGAAATCCCAACCCCTTTGGTGATTAATTTAGTTGAGTTATTGACCACCTATAGAAATAAAGTTGATGACTTTTATTTATCAGATAGAAAAAGTATTCATCAAAAGTTTGCTTTCCAAGATGGCGGTGAATTGCAGGAAAAATTTGAAGCTGAAAGTGAGCTTTATAAACACACCATCGAATTTCAAACAAAGTTGCATGATATTGTTTTTGGCTTAGAGAAGGTTGAAGAACGGTTATGGCTATTTAGCTGGGGAGATACCTTGGTTGATATGGCAATTGATACAGTTTTAGATTTTATCAGAGATAAAGAATTGGACAGTATATCTCAAGCTGTTATCGGTGATTTTACTCAGTTGAGATTGCAAAATTATTCGACATTTATTAATGATGCTAAAGCACATGCTGAAATGTCAGCTAAATGGGATAAAGAATATAACTCTTTGATGTTTAAAATGCGCAAAGAGTTGAGTCAAAAATCTACAGAGAAAGAGGGATAAATTATGAGTTGGCTAGGTGATGCTTGGGATGCTGCGTGTTCTGTTGGGCGAGCGGTAGGTGATTTTTTTAGTGGTGATTCTGGTTCCTCTGATAGTTTGAGATCTAGTCGTTCGAGTTCTTCCAATACTAATTATGATCCTGATAAAGTTAGAATAGCTGAAATTGATAAAGAAACTCAATTACAACTTGCAGGGAAAGAGAAAGAACGTATCGAATTAATGCGTGATGCAAAAATAGAAATTTTAAGAGAACAAGCTAAATTTGAAGAAGCTATTACGCAAACCAAATTAAATGGCTTGCAACAAATGAGCGATATTATTGTAAATATGCAAGATCGTTTTAATGATGTTGCTGAAAAGCGACTTAAAATTATTGAGCAAGGTTCGATGGATATAATTAGAGGTATAGAGAATTTTTATCACGAGTTACAAATATCAATTGAGCAAAGAGATATTGAGTTTACAGAAAATAAGTTGCCTAATTTATTGGAGCAACTAGGAAAATATCCCGAAGATTCTGCATCACATAAACTCTACTTTAAAAAGATTGATAGTTTAATCGCAAACCAAACATCATATTCAGAGAGAGCTTTAATTGATCTATCAGCTCGACAGGACAAAATTATTACGAGTAGTTTAGCAACTAAAGAGCGGATTACCGCTCATACCGATCAGCTAACCTCACAGATCGTTGAAAAAATAGTTGATAAAAGCGAAATGTTACAAAGATCTTTGGAAGATAGTTTACCTGATTATCGAGATCAACTTGCAGAAGTTGCGACACAGCAACTAATCGAAAATAAAGACTGATAAAGTGTGCTAAATCAAAGCCTAACAGATAAGGATAGGCCGCGCGTAGCCGCGTCCTTATCCCAAGTGTTGAACAAGCCCGAGTGATACCTTTATAGTGTAAATATCGGCGTAAGATCTTACGCTTTTTCGATGTGTGCAGAGCAGTTACATTTTTTACTAGCCGCATAGATCCCATAGCATCGTCAGCTAATTTCTTTACCTAAAATATCAATGCCTTAGCACCTCCTGATACTTTTCTTGTTCCGCATCTTAAGTGTTAATTTTTAATCCTTCCGCTTAAACAGTGGCGTTAGGTGTGGTTGGTTTTGCCTAAGAAAGCTTGTCAGTCGTGCATGCTTATTCCTATGCACCCCCATAAATATCATCGGTTGTCGGCAACAAGGGCAAGGTCGTATGGCTTGAGTTTTAGTGGTGTTTTCGAGCGGCGCAAACACGGTGCCAGCAACGGCTAGCATCAAGCGTATTCGTTGCCGCAGCCTGGCTGAACCTCCTCTGAGTAATCCAAAATCTCTGACTCGCAGTAAGCCTTTCGGCAGTACATGTTGCAGTACCAACCATAGAAATTCGACAGTAGGTAATGTACGTATTTCAGTGGTGTTGGTTTGGCTATTTTGATACTCAAAACTAATTTGTCCGTCGATATTACTGACGATATTTTTATCGGGTAACACGCCGCGATAAAGGTATCGCGACAGGTACTTTAACGCTGGCAGTCCTTTACCCACATGTTGGCAGTCTACCACCCACTTTTGGGGTATTGAGCTAGGGAGTTTTAGACTCAGTTGCGCCAGCAGTCTTGCTCGCCACACTTTGGCCAGGTTAAAGGCGTTGAACAGGTATTTACCCTTGTTCTTTTTCCACTGTTTTTTGTGCTTATTAAAGCTGCCTGCCGGAATGATGAAGTGGATATGAGGATGGTAGTCACGCCTTCGGTTATGGGTATGCAGCACGCCCGTAAATCCAATATCACCACCGAGTTGCTTTGAGTTTTTAGCAAAGTCTTTTAGCACGCTGGCGGCCACCGAGAACATGGCTTGATACATCAACTCGGATTGATGTTTAGCCGTTACTCGCAACTCATAAGGCAAGGTAAACGTCACCATGTAATACTCCACGGGCAGGAGTTTAGCTTGCTGTTTGTTGAGCCACTCTGTCGTGGCGTTGTGCTGGCATTGAGGGCAACTGCGATGACCACATGACAGCGGGAAATCAGCAGTATGAGTGCAGCTGCGGCGCTGGTTCGCTCAGTATTGCTGCGACAATTAAGCATGGCGAAAATAGCTTGGCGCATGGATGATGTTATTTGACCATCATAAGCCTGATTAAAGGCATCGAGGTGGTCGCGTAAAAGTTCAATGAACTTCATAGGTTACACTCCCACTTGAGCACCAAATTATCAGTCAGTTGGTTAACGGACAGAGCAGTATTTTTTCGAGTAATAGTGGTGAGGCGGGTATAACGGGCGGTGGTATTAAGGCTGTTGTGTCCGAGCAAAGTTTGCACTGAGCGCAAATCTAACCCTTGCTCTAACAGATGAGTGGCGTAGCTGTGACGCAGGTTATGTGGGCTGATGGACTTATGAATATTGCACTCACGGATAACCCGTTTTAAGGCTTTTTGAATGCCGCCTTTATCTATCAATGAATCAGGTTTGCCATCTTTTCCTGGAAAAATCAGCCGTGGGTGGCGATGCGTTTGCCAGTAATATCGCAGCGCTAACAGGGTACGTTTGGGCAAGGGCACCAACCTGTTAATCACATGGATGTGATGTATGTCATTTTTGCAGGAGCAAAAAATGACCTTTACCGCCTTTAGCGTTACGAATGTGCACCTGCATCATCTGTGAATCGATATCGCCAACCTGCAGTGAAATGGCCTCACCGAGGCGCAATCCCATACTGTATAAGGCGAGAAAGCACACTTGATATCGCAGCTTATGGGTAAGGCTAATGACGATAGAAACTTCAGCAGGGGTAAGAATATCAGGCAGTCTTTGGACTTGTGGTGGCTTAACAATATTAAGCCACTCCCAGTGTTGATTAAGCACATGTCGATAGAAAAACTGTAGCCCATTACGGTCGAGTTTCACGGTGCTCCGTGAATGTGAATCAATCAAACTGGAAAAGTAGCGCTTTAGGTCATTAGTTGAAAGGTTATCAGGACAAGTGTCGAAATAAGCACTAATACGCCTAACGGCGCGGCTGTAGGCATCGATGGTAGCAGGCCGCTTGCCTTGCAGTGTTAAGTTGGTAAGATGTTGTTCATAAAGAAAATCAAAGCGTTGTTGCTCGTGAGTGTTCATAGTGATACTCCTAGATAACTGCCAAGGTAGGCGAGGTCTAGTAAGTATTTAAGATGGGAGAATAAAGGTGAGCTTTTATCTTTTCTGCCGCACAGCGGCTTCGTTCAACAAGCTGTTTAACAAGGACAAAAAACAGTTGGCTTTTGCTCCTTCGTCGCTAATTTTAGCCAACTATTATCAGCCCCTTAAATGGGCGTTACCGCATCGTAGATTTGCATACTTCGCTAATCCAATAATCATTTTCAGAGCTTAAGCTCTAACGCATTTTTGTCCAGGAACACGTTAGACAACCACTAAGGCAGTGTCCAGTTTATGAGCAGGAATGAACTCAGTATAAACAAAATGGGTTAGGGGACTTATCTGTTCCTTTGCCTATTGATTTTAAATTATGACAACTCAAATTACTTCAAATTTAAGCTTCATGTCCTTGTATATAATTAACTGAACAAAACTTCAAACTCGCAATAGGAATTTCTCAATGAAGATTCATTCAATATCACCAAATCATTATTAACTCTACTGGCAATGCATTGCTTTGATAAGGTCTTCGTTAAATTTATAGAAGTAAAACTTGAAGTGTTTCCGAATTTGCAAATTGATAATACATGTAATCTTAATCACGGTAAAAACGAACAAACTGATTTTTGAACTTCATAAATTTTTAAGCTGTTCCAGAACAATTTATACGTCCCAGTTTTAATTTTATAGGTCAACGCCTTAGACAAAGTTTCAGATTTCACGTAGCGACGCCCAATAAGCGAGCATTTAATCATTAGAGGTCGTTTGAAAATTATAACACTTTCATTAAAAGATTAAGCGCTATAAAATTTATCGTTATTATTCAAACGTTTGCGTTGTTTGTATAAAAATAGGTCATGGTGATAGAGTTTACAAAATACACCTGAAAACATGTTTTTATAGAACGAGTGTATGTTTAGGTGTAGTGAATCAATAAATGTAACTAGAGTTAAAAGCTTATAATCTGGTTTATAAGACGACAACTAGAAAGCCAACTTGGCGTCAATTTGAATACACCCATAGGTTATTATTTCATCAGGCTTTTATATCATAAAGGACAAGCTGTACTGGCACTCACTGCACTCGCATCCTTGACAATATAAGGCCTGAAGAAGATTGGCTTTATATGAAGTGAATGGATCACCCTGTGAAGTTCATAATCCGTACAGTTCAAATAACAGACATACTAATTGACGAGACATACTGGTTTCAGTTCAAACTGTAGTTATCCTATATAGCACATAGTTATTGATACATGGGCAAAGGAAAATCTCATACTGCCGTGAAATCAAAATTTAACTGTATAAGTTACATTACTTAATAGAGAAGGATAATAAAGAACAAATTCTCATATAGACCTTAAATCTCAAGTTAAAGGTTCCTAATCAAAAATTTTTTTATTATAACTAAACGTTTAAATGCTATTTAACATAATATACATTGTGCGTAGTTGTGTGTGGTATTTTTATATGCTTTTAAAGCTACATTAGACAACTAACATAGCTTTTAAATATGACCTTATTTTAAATTCTGAGCCTATTACCTTGATTATATCTTCAGATTTCACATAGCGTTGCCTGTTAAATATGCATATTTGATGACATTAATTAGCTAAATGATTAAATGGTTTATTATGTGCACTTTGATCACGTTCTGTCTGGCTAGTATGTAAATATTGTGACGTGGTATCAATACTTTCATGGCCTGCATCAGCTTGAACATGTGATAATGGTCTTTGGTTTAAATTGATGTCATGAGTTATACCGGTATGACGAATATTATGTGCGGTTAGTTTCCTCATGAGTTGACTGTCATAATCAAAACCATCTTCAAACGCTTTATCTGCTGCGAGATTTATTAAGGTATTAATTTCTTCACGAATTTGTCTTATCCCTAGGTTAGCATTTAGCATTCCAGAATCTCGACCATGACCAGCGGCTTTATGTCTAACAAAAATCGGATGCGTTTCATTGGCACTTGGTAATGCTGACAGGCCTAGATATTCTCTATAGGATTTAAGACCTGTTAGTAGTGATTTCGAAATAGCAATATTTCTTGCTTTGCCACTTTTAGAAAATGGTACATAAAAATACCAAATACCAGTATGCGGATTCTTTTTAAATTGACTCATTAATGGCGAGTATCCAGCTCTAGCGCTGATTTCAGAAATTCTAAGATAGCAACTATAGAGTAAATTAATTAAAAACAAGCTACGTTGATGTTTTTCTGGCTGCGATATTGCTAACTCAGAAACTGTAGAAACCACGTATGACCATTGTAGTTCAGTAAAAGCATGATGATTATCATCGTCACCTTTTATGTATTTTTTCTTAACAGCAAAACGACTGTATTTGAGCCATAATTGTGCAGGATTTTTCTCTGTGTATTCTTCACTAATTAAATAGCTATACATAGATGATACTATTGCTATTTTGGTTTTTAGTGCGTTATCACTCAAACTATATGGTTGTGGTTTTCCAAGTATTTTTTTACCTACAAATGGCCGCCATTGTGGATTTGGTATTCTTTCATTTATGCTTTTTTCTAGCTTAAATTGTGGCACATTAAAATAACCAATAAATTCGTTGGGAGGTGTTTCGCAGTATGCAATATACCTGGCGATATCTTTTCTAGTTACCATTATTGGCGATATTACAGCCACATCAAAACACCAATGTAGAAATGTGGTTAATTCACTTCGGTAGGCTTTATAGTTATTTTCACTATGCCGTTGCTCATATAACCAATCAGAGCAATGTTCAATAATTAAACCGGCATCAGTTACATTATCAAGAGAAATTTGAGTGATGTATTGATTAACGACACTATTACCTTCAAGTAAGAAGTCAGCAGAGTCAAAAAGCGGTAATACTGGTGGTAGAGTGTAATCCATATATTTTATATCTAATTAAAACATGTACTTATTCTAGCATTATCATGATGCCGATAACGTTATTTATCGGCATTAAAATCAATATTTTACTACTACAATCCCATTATTTGCTTACGAATCTTTGATTTGTAAAATTCCACGTTTAACTAATAAGTCCTTTATTCTTAGTGTTTCACTCTCAATTGTATGCAGTTTTTGTTTGATATCGTCAATTTTTGATGCGTTTTGCTCAATCCATTTAAACGTTTCCCCAATAACAGCAGCACCTGTCGAAAACGATATCCCTTTCAATGCGTGCGCTCTGGTTCTTATCAAATCAGATTGCCCTTCCTCTACTGCTTCAATCAATTTTTTAGTGTCTTGGGTAACACTATTCCAATACATTAATAAAATTTCGTCAGTTATTGTTTTATCATTGGTACCGATAATTTTAATTAAGTGCTTAAAATCAATACTATCATTAGCCTTATGGCGCTCAGTACAATCTACAACCTCCCCTATAGCTTGTGTGTTTTTGTCCCGACTCATATATTTACTTAGGGCAATTTTGAGCATTTTTAATTCAACAGGCTTAGCAATATAATCATTCATCCCTGCCCTAATACAATTTTCAAATTCACCTACAAGCCCATTGGCAGTTACTGCAATAATCGTCGTTGGGCTTAGCCCTTTGCGACTTTCTTCTTTACGGATTTTTTTTGTTAGCGCAAATCCATCCATATTAGGCATATGACAATCAGTAAGTATTAAGTTGAACCTGCCTGTTATCCATAATTTATATGCAGCATTTCCATCTACTGCTATTTCATGTTCATATCCTAGACTTTCCAATTGATTACTTAATACTAATCTATTCGTTGGCTCATCTTCTGCGAGTAAAATCAGATTACGATTTCGCTTTTTATCTACTTTAAGCGCTACCTCTACCCTATGGTTTTCCTCTATTTCTTTGTTTAGATCCAGTGTTGGGCTTTCAAGTTCACATAAAATAGCTAAACCATGGATTAAGTCGCTGGGTTTTAACGGCTCACACTTGACGACATAGGTCAGTGGATCAATGTAGCCATTATTTTTTATCTGATGTGGATTTAAAATTATTGTTTTTAAGCTTGTTGATTCTAAAATATTAGTTTTATCGACTGCAGATGTAATCACTACAACTTGTTCATCTTTTATGGCGCACAAATTCTCTAGCTTATCAATTCCAACTTGGCTGACATGTAAAGGGTTTAATTGGGCTATAATGTCCTGACAACACTTCGAAAGTTCTTTTGATTCATGAATAATATAAAAACGGTATTCACTAAAATCTAAATGTTCAAATTCATATTTCGTATTTTTATTTTTAGTTATAGGGATTGACAGTCTAAAACAACTGCCCTTTCCTAATTGACTTGTTAATTTAATTTCACCACTCATTAATTCACTAAATGATTTACAAATACTTAACCCTAAACCTGTGCCACCAAATTTTCTTGTAGTCGATGTGTCAGCTTGAATAAAAGGTGTAAATAATTTTTTTTGTTGTAACTCTGAGATCCCAATACCGTTATCTATGACATCAACAACCAAAGAAACACTAATCCAATCAAATCTTGTTTTTATAATCACAACACCTTTTCTTTCTAAGCTTGAAAATTTTATCGCATTGCCTACCAAGTTAAGAATTATCTGTCTGAAGCGTACGGCATCAATTTTAACTTTATCTGGGATTTTTAAATCAGGACAAATATATAGCTGTATATTTTTATTATTTGCATTGATACAGAGTGCATCTACAGCTCTTTCTATTAAAGAAAGAATGCTTACTGATGTCAGTTCTAGTTCAATTTGTCCCGATTCAATTTTTGAAAAATCTAAAATGTCATTAATAATATCTAATAACGAAAACGAAGAATCCTTTATGGTTGCCGTCATACGCTTTTGTTCTGTATCTAAGTGAGTTTGTCTGAGTAAATCAATCATACCGATTACACCATTCATTGGTGTTCTGATCTCATGACTCATAGTTGCTAGAAATCTAGATTTGGCTTCGTTAGCATGTTTTGCCGCTTGGGTTTCTTTTTCTAACTCGATTTGAATTAATTTTTCATGGGTAATATCAATATTGATGCCAAACATCATTGTGGGTTTATTATTTTCATTACAAGATACATTCGCCGCGCACCGAACCCAAACTAACTCATTGGTTTCAAGGTTAAAAACTCTAAACTCAATTTTAAAAGAGCAGATGTTATGAATAGCAGCTAAGATATGATGTTTAATTTCTTCAACGTCTTCTGGGTGAACAGCATTAAGCCAATCTTGGTAAACAAGCTGTTGGTCTAAATTGATCCCATATAGCAGTCGCGTACCTTCATCCCACTTTAATTTATTCGTAACTAAATCTAATGACCAATTATTTACACCTCCTGCCTCTGATGCGATAGTGAGTCCGGCTAATAGATCTTCTCTTTCTTTACTTATATTTATTAGCGCTGTTTCTATATTTTTTCTATCTGATATATCTTCAATTACAGCGATCATATAAATAGGTTGGTTTGTGACATTATCACACACTAATGATACTGATATGTTAGCCCAAAACTCACTTTTATCTTTCCTAACATACTGTTTATCTAGGTTAAAAAAATAAATTTCTTTACGAAGCAGTTGCCTAATTAGCATCTCTGATTTTTCTATATCAGTATCAACAGTCAAGTCTTTTATTGATAACTTACAAAATTCTTTCTCGCTGTAACCAAAAATTTTGCATAGCATTGGGTTAACTTCAACAATGTATGAATCAACATTTACTCTTGCGATACCAATTGCAGCTTGATTAAAAGCTGATTTGTAAATCATTTCTTTATTAAATAGTTTTACATACAAATCTAATTCGCGTTGTAATTGTTCTTGTTCCGCGGTGATATCTCTTATTAGTGCGAGGTACAATGTTTCATTTTCATGTGGTAGTTTACTAATTGAAATTTCTATAGGGATATATAATCCAACTTTATTTAAAAAATATAACTTTTCAGGTTTACTCACTAATTTTTTAATCCGCTCAATCATAGTGTCAGTTGATTTTTGATGAGTAGGTTCCGTAAAAAACAAAAATAGTGATAAATGGCTTGTTATTATGTCGTCTTTACAACAGACCAAAATCCTTTCCACTCGTTCACTAACATTCAAAATAACACCGTCTTTGTCTATTAGAATATAACCGTCTTTACTTAATTGTGATAAAACATTTTTATTAAAAACATAAAATATTTTCTCTATTAGGTCGTTATTCAGTTTTTCAGGAATGACTTCTTTCCTACAATGGGTAGTTGGAGTTTCGATAATAGCTAGCTCATGCTTATTCAATTTACTTAAATGTAGATAAAGGATTAGCAGCCAACATGTAGCGAAAAAAGTGAGTGTTATCATATGGCCAGCTAAAACAACAATAGCAGCAAGTAACAAAACCCCATATATTATAAAAATGGAACCAACCCTTTTAAGTCCGTTCACATGTTAATTCCCTTTGAAATTTTACCCCGTAATCAAGCCCCTCCTTATTAATAACCGTTATTATTTTATTGGCTGGAAAAGGTTTACAGAAATAGAATCCTTGAGCAATATTGCACCCCAGTTTCTTAATTACATCTACAGTTTCTTTTGATTCAACACCTTCTGCAATCGCTGTCATTTTAAGATCATTGGCAAGTAAAATACTTCGTGTAAACAAAGCTTGAGACTTAGTATTTGTAACAATATTTTCAACAAAGCATCTGTCTATTTTCAGTTCATGAAAAGGTAACATATGTAATTGTTCTAGTGAGGCGAAGCCTGTACCAAAGTCATCGATTGATAGTTTAAATTTCATCATGCGTAATCTCAGTAAAGCTACAATCATCACTGATGGGTTTGAAGGGATTGCAGTTTCAGTTAGCTCGCAAGTAATCGAATTGCAAGATATTTTATTTTTACTGGTTACTTCTTCTAACCAAAAAGGTAAGTCCTCTTCATCAAGCACTTTACCTGAGATGTTAATTGATAAACTCAACGAACGATATTTTACATCCAATTTAGCAAAGTTTTTTATGGCATCTTCAACAACAGCTTTGGTAATACTTAGAATAAATTTATTTTCTTCTGCTGCATGTATAAATTGAGAAGGCGAAATCACTTTATCACCATCAACTATTCTAGCTAATGCTTCAAAGCCACAAATTTGCATGGTGTCAAGATTATATTGTGGTTGTAAGTAAGCGCGAACATTACCTTTATTTAAGTGATACTCTAATTGTTTAAATGTGAGGGTTGCTATGACTTGTGTTTGAGGCATACTATCAGCATTAGTGGCTTTAACCAAAAACTCACTCAGCATTGTTGCGGTGATGGGTTTACGAACTACACCAAGAATATTAAGATGATAATAAGTGGCTAATACTTTAGCAGAATTAAGTAAAGTTTCACCTTCTCCGCTGAATAATACAATAGCACTGGTATATTGAATTTCTATGAGTCGTTGAAGTAAATATAATCCGTCTTTTACGGGCATATTTAAGTCACAAAATATCAAATCAAAATGTTTTTGTTTGATTAAATTAAATGCTTCTAATCCATCAGCCGCCTCGATAATTTCATAAGTCCCTAGTTGTTCTAGACTTCTTGTGAAAATTCGTCTAACTATTGGCTGGTCATCTACTACTAAAATTGAGTTAATGTGCTTTTTCACTCAGATTTCACCCATCGAATGTCCATTTCTTACTATGAGTATAGACCACTTAAACAAAACAGGTAGATAAACTAATTTCTATATTTTTAGTATTTTACAGGCAGCAAACATACCCGAGTATTCTTTAAATTATTAATTAACGAATTTTAAATAATCATTATTAATAACTGCATGTTATTAAACATTTATTTTTCTAACCATGCTAACGCCTTTGCTTTTTCTTCAAAAAACTGTACCTCACCACTCATAAACCAAGCTGCAACTTTAACACTATAATTTTGCCAATTTTTATTACCCCAAATAGCCACTTTTTTAAATTCATTATTATGTTGCAGGCCAAGTTTTAAATCATCCCAGGCTGCTCTAAGTTCCCAGCCATCAAGTTCAGTTCCATCAATAAACACGTTTACTTTCGGGTGTTTTACCTCAGCTAACGCCGCATCGAGTAATGGCGTTATGACTAAATAGTCGTTATGAGTTAAAGTGCCAGTCGCCTTTAATGATAAGTACACATCGTCGTTAACCCGTTCTATACCAATACTCAATCCATGTGTTTTTACAGATGACATAATAAACCCCTTAGTTTATTGTGGGTATAATTAAATTTAGCAGCTTTTAAGCATAATTAAAGCTTTTGTTAGCTTTTAATGAGCACCTGATTGATAGAGGTTTATTTTAAGAACTGACTTTAACACTTGTAAAAATCTAGCAGCTGTAACAATAAAATCTGTGATTGTTGTTAAGGGTTATATCATTTTTAAGGCAAGTTAGAAATATAGAAGATCTTTGGGTTCCTCATTGAAAAATATAGTCTTTTTATATAATCAACCCCACTCATTGAGGCTGTGGCCGCCTCGTAAGCTATAATTAACTTATTTGTCTAGCTTAACAATATGGGTTCTTTCTTGTTCACACTCATAAGACCCCATTTCAAACTCACGGCAAATCCACGGTCTATTTTCATAAATAGTACACATTAACGTTTCTCTATCTACTGCAGCGCACCATCCATCATCTAATCGTTTCATGGTTTGGCTACCCCAGCTGTCTTCACTGATGTATTGCTCTGGTACACCGGTGTCAGAAATAATCATCACTTCAAGTTTGCAGCAGCATGCTTGGCAACTTGAACAGGTGATTTCTGGATCAACAATGGTCGTGATATCAATAGTCATAATTTACAGCTTATAAGTAATGGCAAGTTTGAAGTGGCTTTTGAGGTTATGTTTTACGTTTTGGTAAAGCATAGAGTGTTAAACCTAAATATACAGCGGATAATAGCTTAACGAAGTGTTATTCACTATCGCAATTGTCATTTAAAGACTCAATTTAGTGATGTTTTATCATTGACAAGCCAAGGTGATGAAACATCCATCAGCTATTGAATGAATTGACCTCAGCTTCAGTAAGGTAACGCCATTGATTACTGGAAGTATTTAATTTTATCTCACCTATTTGCTCACGATGAAGCTGGGTTACTTTATTGCCCACAGCAAAAAACATACGTTTAACTTGATGGTAGCGACCTTCAGTAATACTTAGTAGTACCTGGCTTTCGTTTACTGTTGTGATTTTAGCTGGCAATGTCGGTTTGGTTTCACCGTCCAGTAAAATCCCCTGCTCTAACTGTTTAATCGCTTGAGTTGATAGCGATTTAGCTAAATGTACCCGGTATAGTTTCGCGCAGCTCATTTCAGGGCGAGTAATATTAAAAGACCATCTGCCATCATCAGTAATGAGCACTAAGCCCGTTGTATCTGCATCAAGCCTGCCAACAATATGTAATTCGTCTTTATTATCGATATCAATATCGTTAAACAATGAAGGATAATGTCCATCGACATTTGAACAAATCTTGTCTGCCGATTTATGCAAAAGTAGATATCGAAATGGCCTTGGAGTTAACGTCTGACTATTTAACTGTATGAGGTTATTCTCATGGACTTGGTGTTTTACATCCTTGATAACCCCATGATTGACACAAACTTGCCCTGCTTCAATTGCGGTTATCACCTGAGTTTTAGTCAGTGCAGTACTTCTTAATACAAATTTATCTAAACGCATAAGGTCCTAATACAATTGCCAATAATCGCTTCAAATAACTCGTTTAATTCCAGCTTTGTTCAATTGCGGTCGATAACGCAGAAGAGTAACTTGATAAAATTGCAGTGTGGCCAGCGGTAAACATGGCAAAAGAAGCATCTATAGGTTCTACAATACCTGTGCTCGTTACATCAACATTTAAAGTTGGAAACAACATCGTTTTAGATTTGATTACGATATCTTGTGCTTCCGTTAGTGAATATTCATCATTAGAGAATGCGGCATTAGACAAAATCGATAGCTCTGAATCTGAAACTTCTTCTATACTTGTGGCATTGTCTAAGGCAAGTACTGAATCTTCACTTGAGTCTGCTAAGTTTGCGATTTTATAATCTTCAGGCTCAGACCATGTGTAGCTATAACCACTATCAAAATCATAAATTCGACTATTTTCAAACTCGATTTTTGCTATCGCACCATCAGCAGGCAAATGAAAAATTACTCGGCTAGCATTGGTACTTTTGGCATAACTATTTTTTAATAACACATCATTAAACGTGTATTCTACTCTTAGTTCAAGGGCACTTTCGTCATTGTAATTGCTGACACAATGAATGCTTATGTTGTCGGTAGCATTACATAAACGTTTAACCGTTGTCTCTGATAAACCTAGTTGTTGAGCATTACTGCTAAAGTTTTTATCTATTTTTGAGTCTTCATCATCGTCTCCGGGATGTAAAATACCGTCGATGAGATCACAACCGCCAAGGTTCAAACACAACACGCTAAAAGCAACGAGCTTAATTTTTGAATCCATTTAACTACTACTCCAATATCTAATATCACCTCATTTTGACACGATAGCATTGTTTTTATAGGTTAAATAGTAAAACCTTAGCTTCATCATGCTTGCTTTCAAAGCTTTAAAATTAAGTCAACATTCATGGTTATTTCAGCTCCAACATCATTAACGTTTAATTCCTATGGTCTAAATATCAACCAGCTCATTCAACACAGCCTATATATGTAGGATTCAATCCTTCATATGGCATTCAGCACAGCGTTAATGATTGATTATGATGTATTTAAACAAATCATCGTAAAAACTTAAAACAGTAGTTATCGGCCTAATTTTAGGTGATTTTAAACATATTTTACGAATTAAAAATTTAGGGTAATAGAATGAAAAAGACATTGGTTGCAGCATTACTTATTTCACTATCTGCAGGTGTTTCTGCAGAGACATTGAACGAAGCAGCCCATCATAAATTAGACTCAGCAATGGAGCAGTTAATAACATTAGATGAGCAAACTGATATTCTTATCACTGTTGATAAAAATGCTAATTTTGAACGCGTTACCTATCAAGGATTTGTCAAAGACGTTTATAGCGAAATTTATACCACAAGCCACAAAGCTAAACAGCTTGGGCTTGAAAAAGTGAACAAATTCTATGTTTATAATGAATCTAATATAGATAAGTTAAGTGATAAAATTGCCGTAAAAATTGATCAAGATAAACCAAAGGCATTCTCAGTTGATTTGTACCGAAACTATCGCAATGACTCTGGTAAATTTAGCTATATCGCTCGTATTATTGAATACAAATAGACTTTTTATTTACCGGTGACTTTTTATTAAAATTAAGCAGGCTGTTGAATATCAGTCTGCTATATCCTTAGCTATTTCAATAGCTCTTGCTTGCACATTCCATTTCGCCTCTAGCTTAATAACCTGTTCAGATAACGCTGTTAACTGCCCTTGTTGTTCTTGCTTTGGCTGGATTTTATTTTGCATAAAAACAACTTTTTGTTGATTGCTCCACCAGCAAACCAGCATGAACTCAACTTTTACTTCTACGTTTGTATCTTCTTGGGCACTAGCTTGTGACTTAAGTGAGCGACTAAGCCTTAAAAGCTGGCAATCAATCAACCCCTTTGATGAGTAGTTGTCAAAGTAAAGTTGCTGCAGTTGCGCCATTTGCGCTAAATCAGCCACATAATGACTAATGCTGATAATCTCTGAGTTGAGGTGAGCCACAACTAAGTTTGACGATGTTGGCAACATTTCAAAATACTTAACCTGGCA
Source organism: Shewanella sp. 10N.286.48.B5 (assembly GCF_002874355.2). Lineage (NCBI taxonomy): Bacteria > Pseudomonadati > Pseudomonadota > Gammaproteobacteria > Alteromonadales > Shewanellaceae > Shewanella > Shewanella sp. 10N.286.48.B5. The sequence goes on along the minus strand of NZ_MCVG02000001.1, from coordinate 1,508,668 downwards.
GGTTTGGTAGGTTTTCCCTGATGATTAGTGGTAAATATTTGATCGTGCGTAGTTTGCATGAAGGCAGTAACATCTTCAACTGACTGCCAAAACCCGAAAACCACGGCGGTATTTATGTTTTTATCATGCAACGGTGCAGCATAATTTTGCAAAGGTAGTTTATTTAAATTAGCGCGCCAGCCACCCGCTTGTGCTAAAAATCCGCTACAATTTTCTAATTGCTGCCAAGCACATTGGCTTGCTGTAAAAGCGGCAACATTATCATCATCTACAGTGCAGCTAATTAGTTTTAAAATTGTCATTACCCATCCTTATGCATTGAATTTAATCAGTTACATTATTTTGCTAATCGCTTTGCATAGCGATTAGCTAACAGTGCACAATAAAAAATCTGTATTGGGTGATACAGCATGATGGGTAACAAAATCATTCCCAATGCGGGATCAGATCCAAAAATAACCTGCGCCATCGGTACTCCAGCTGCCAAGGTTTTTTTAGTGCCGCAAAACACCGCGGCGATTTCATCTTCCTTATTAAATTGACATCGCTTAGCGCCCCATTTGATCCCATGCACCATCAACAACAGCACTAGGGTACAAATGGCAATACAATACAGCAGTAACCAAGCTGAAAATTCACTCCAAATACCATTAATAACCGAATCACAAAAGGCATTGTAAACAATTAAGATGATGACGATTTTGTCTACTTTGTTTATCACGGATTTATGTTTCTCTATAAAGCGCAGTAATAACGGCCTTAAAAGCTGGCCAACAATCATTGGAATTAATAATAGTTTGGCGATAGAAAACACCGAATCCATCAGGTTTAATTCAGCGCCATCGAGATTCATAAACAGCTGAATAAATAATGGCGTTATAAAAACGCCTATAATACTTGAAAGCGATGCATTGAAAATTGCCGCAGGTATGTTGCCTTTGGCTACGCTTGTCATTGCTACTGAAGAAGATATGGTACTTGGCAATACGAATAAATAGCAAAAACCAAACGCTAGCGCTGCAGGCATAAAGGCTAAAAGTGAATCCCCAAAAAGTAGCCACAGGATCGGGTAAGCAATAAAAGTGGCCGATTGAATATAAAGGTGTAGTCGCCAGTTAGTAACGCCCGCTTTTATTGCCTTAGGTGACAGGTTAAGCCCATGTAAAAAAAACACCATGGCAATACCAATAGCCGTTACTTGATCAAGCTGTAATATCCCGCCAGACTTGCCCACATCAGCTGACACCATAGCCAATGCAATCGCTGCAACCATAGCGACTAAAAACCATTCTTGTTTTAATTTACTCATTATATTCATATCAAAAAATTTAACCTTAACAACTTAAAAACGTAAACTTATTAAAAAATCTCTTTACTGCAATGATTCTTAGGTTGAATTTTTTTCACGACTTTTTGATGTGCCGAATGAAAAGCGAACCTAGGGGCTCAAACACTGTTAGCAAGCATGACCAACAGCAATTTAATTTAACAGCCAATATATAAACTTACGACCATTAAAATTGCACTTTTATAAACTATTTCCTCGTTGAGGCGTATAACTATGCATCTTCTTTCTAACAGGATTCACCTATGTTTGGCATATTCAAACGAGATCCCATTAAAAACTTACGCAAGCAATATGATTTAACGCAAGAACAAGCCATGCAGGCACAAAGAAAGGGGGATATAAAAAGTTATGCTAGCCTTTCCTCTGCAGCAGAGAGTATTTGGCAACAGATTGAATTAGCACTACGACAAGCTAGCAAGAACTGATGACATATGAGCATTTCTTTCGAAGCCGCTTCTATCTTTGGCTGCGGCGGAGTTGGACTTAATGTTATTCAAACAGCAAAGCAATCTGGAGCAAGCAAAATCATCCCTATTGATATTAACCAAAATCAAACTGCGTTCACTCATGAATCTGATTCAGCTTATTGGTTTACAGAAAACCAACAACACATTTCGCCATTACGTTTTGATTGCAGAGTAGAGGATCCACTGTTTAAAAGTAACCAGCTATTAAGCAAGCAATTTGATGAGCTTAAGATCACTTATCAGTTTGAGGCATTTGACGGTGGGCATGAATGGGCTTATTGGCATCAACATGTCGCTAAGACATTCACGTTTTTTGATCAGTTAGAAAAGCAAAAAGTGAGTAACTCAATAACCAAGTGAGTTCATAAGATAGATACATATAGAATGGACTTAAAAAATGAATAAAAAAAACTCCTACACAACATATATGTAGGAGTTAAAGGACGACCTAAATCTTTAAAGCTGACTAATTAAATAGTCATTTATGAATGAATCACGCAAAACGCTAGCTAGCGCAACCCACACAAACTTAAATCTGAAACTAAATCGATTACAACAGTTGAAATGAAAGCTAAACAGCATTGATCTGCTTAGCACCTTCTTCAGCGCTACATATAAATACTGTGGCTTGTAAGTTGGTTTGTTGTTGATATTTAGCTTCAACAGCGGCAATAACTTGATCAATTAACTCATTGGGCACGATTGAAACAACACAACCACCAAAACCACCACCGGTCATTCGCACACCACCTAATTCGCCAATCTCTTGTTTAATGATGTCCACCAAATAATCTATTTCAGGAACGGTAATTTCAAAATCATCACGCATAGAAGCATGAGACTCAGCCATCAAACGTTGTAACGTATAGATATCGCCGGTGTGCATTGCGTTAGCCGCATCGAGAGTACGTTGGTTTTCAGTAATAACATGGCGTGCTCGTTTAGCTGTTATCGCATCAAGCCCCGCTTGTTTATCATTAAACGTTGAAATATCAATATCACGTAGCGCAGGCACTTTTAAAAATGCCGCCGCTGCTTCACATTGCTCTCGACGAGTATTATATTCACTGTCCACCAAACCACGTTTCTTATTTGAATTGACAATAAGAATGCGCATATTGTCAGGTAAAGATACTGGGGTTGTTGTTAACGAACGGCAATCAATTAATAGAGCATGGTCTTTCTTAGCTTCAGCAGAAATCAGCTGATCCATGATGCCGCAATGACAACCGACAAACTTATTTTCAGCTTCTTGACCATTAAGGGCAATTTCTTGCTGAGTAATGGTTAAGTTATATAGTGCTTTGAAAGTCTGACCAATAACCACTTCAAGCGCTGCAGATGAACTTAACCCCGCACCTTGTGGCACATTACCTGTAACAGCAATATTTGCGCCTGAGAACTGATAACCTCTTAACTTAAGATGCTTGACCACTCCGCGGATATAGTTAGCCCAATCATGTTCTGCGTGTTCTATGTCAGTATTAATTTCAAATTCATCGACGGCATTGTCATAATCAACCGATACAACACGGACGACATTATCATTACGAGGACTGGCGGCAACAACAGCGGCATAGTTAATCGCGCTTGGTAATACAAAACCATCGTTATAGTCAGTGTGTTCGCCAATTAAATTAACACGGCCAGGAGCTTGTATAAGATGACTAGCTTCGAAGCCAAATTGGTTTTTAAAAGTGTGTTTCACTGAGTTAATAAGTGTTTGAGTCATGAGGAAACTCTCTATCTGGGTATCTAAAATTTGTATAACAACTTATAAAGCTATTTACACACTTTTATAATGTACTGATGCTGCATCACGTAATCGATGAGCTGCTTGTTCAGCGGTTAAATCGCGCTGAGCTTCTGCCATCATTTCGTAACCCACCATAAATTTACGCACTGTGGCAGAACGTAACAGCGGTGGAAAGAAGCTGGCATGCAATGTCCATTCAGGATGAGCTTCGCCATCAAAAGGTGCACCATGCCAACCCATTGAATAAGGGAATGAACAATTGAATAAATTGTCATAACGAATGGTAATTTGTTGCAAAATGTCTGCGAGTGATTCTTGCTGTTCTGCTGTAAGGTCAGTGATTCTTTGAATTGAAAAGCGCGGCAGTAATAACGTTTCAAAAGGCCATGCAGCCCAATAAGGAACAACAACAAGCCAATCATCATTAGAGACGACGACACGCTGCTGATTATCGAACTCACGCGTAGCGTAATCTTCAAGTAAAGTTGATTGCTGAGTTTGATAATACTCAGTTAATGCGGTTTGCTTCTTTTGAACCAGTGTTGGTAACTGGTTTTGAGCCCAAACTTGCCCATGTGGATGTGGGTTTGAACAACCCATTACCGCGCCCTTGTTTTCAAACACTTGTACCCAAGTATATTGCTGGCTCAGCTCATGGGTTTGTTGCTGCCAGGTCTGAACAACCTTAGTAATTTCATCTACTGATAATTGTGGCAGGGTTTTGCTGTGATCAGGTGAAAAACAGATCACGCGGCTTTCGCCTTGTTCTGTTGCAACACGGAATAAAGGATCGTCTTGTGTAAACTCTGGCGTGTCTTGCTTTAAGGCTGCAAAATCGTTGGTGAACACAAATGTATCAGTGTAAGCCGGATTAACTTCACCATTAATTCGAGTATTACCTGAACATAAGAAACAACTTTCGTCGTAACTTGGCTTCACTGTTTCATCGAGTTTTTCAACTTGACCTTGCCAAGGCCTTTTAGCTCTATGGGGCGATACTAAAACCCATTCATTGATAAGTGGGTTGTATCGACGATGTGGATGTTCAGTCGGATCAAATTCCATGTCGCTATCCTGATTGTTTGTTCGAATTATTTTCGCTTATTACTTGCTCTAACCCAAACAAGGTTAAACGTTTACCCTGTTAATGGCAATAGCTTTTTAAAAACTTTAAAAATTCCATTAAACCATTGAAAACCTGTGCTCTTAGTAGTAATTTAGCCAAACTTTTATAAGTTTCAGAGGTTTCATTGTCTAACGCAACCATCAAAGATATTGCTAAAGCCGCTAACGTATCAGTGGCGACAGTATCCAGAGTCGTCAATAACGGTCCTAAAGTCGGCCCTGAAACTCGTGCGCGTATTGTAGACTTAATTGAAACCATGGGTTATCGCCCAAACATCAATGCACGCTCGCTAGTAACGAATAAATCATCCACCATAGGGGTGGTGATCCCAGATGTAGCAGACCCCTTTTTTGCCGCTTTAGCTAACAGCGTTGATAAAGTCGCAAGGCAGCACAACACCCAATTATTAATCAGCACAGGCCAACTCAGTGCTGATTCTGAACTAGAAGCTATCAAATTATTATTACAGCAACGTTGTGAGTCGATTGTTATTCACAGTAAGTTAATACCTAATGAAACGCTTATTAAGTTATTCAACGATAACCCTAACTTTGTATTGATAAACCGTTATATCGAAGAGATAGCACATCGCTGTATTTGGCTTGATAATATCGAAGGCGGAAAAATAGCGGCAAAAAGCCTAATCAACAGTAAGCACTTGAATATTGCCTGTATTTTAAGTAACTATGATATTGAAGATCCGAGTTTACGTTTGAAAGGGTTTACCGAACAACTCAAAGAATCTAATCAAGATATTGATCAGAAACTGGTCGTGTATGCAGAACCAACACTCCAAGGTGGAGAAACTGCGACTCAACAGCTTCTTGCAGCCAACACACCTTTTAGTGCCGTTTTTGTTTATAACGATGCGATGGCAATTGGCGCTATATCCACATTAGAAGATAATGGATTGTCAGTGCCCAAAGATGTTTCTGTAATTGGCTGTGATGACGTCTTGTTATCACGATTTTCACGTCCAAAACTTACCACGCTGCAATATCCAATCGAAACTATGGCTCACCATGCAGCCAAGTTATCTCTGAATATCGCTGTAAATGTAGATGACTGCCAGCCACAAGATGCTAGTCACCCTTCCCCAGCCATCCAGACATCACTTAAATACACACCAGTATTGATTGAACGTGAATCAACAGCAATAAAATCGAACTAATTTATTCTATGACTATCAGTTTTAGAAATAAGTAAAATAGTAGCCATTTTGGTGTAATAGTTAATATAAGTAACAACATCAAAAACTTGTTTTGTACGGCTAAATTAAATCCTTTAATCAAATCATCTTCTTTGAGCAACTTGTATTTGTTCAAATTTACCCCATATCAACATTAGGAGTATCTGAATAAACAGGAGAAGGAGATTGGATAGCATGTCTGATGAATTTATTGAGCATTTAAATATTCTATGGAATATTTCGTACCTAAGTGCATTTGTAATCCTAGTTCTTAGTTTACTTTCTCTCATTTGGTTATTAAAAAAAGTCTACTATTGGGCAAGAGAAATGCCGAAAACGGCATATATACTACTTGCAATATTCCCGTTAATTTCAATATTCCCAATTTCCCCACCTCAATTTAAAAATGTAGAAAAAGCGAAAGAACAACAAATAAAAAGAAAAGAAGACAATGGTGATCCTGAGCTTGATGATTAAATACCTTCACTACACCATGAATAGGGAGCTTACTAGTTTACTTTTAAAACGGCTGAGTAAAAAACAACCACCCTCCTTTTGTTTGATAAAATTAAGTAGTGTTTAAAAGTTAAAGCTGACAAACTATGTGTCATTTCATATCATGGAACGTTTTAATAATTAATCATCAAACTGTCATATACAAGGATATATTATGACCACCTTTTTTCTAATTATTTTCGCTATACTATTAAGTTTACTCATTATTTTCTTAATCATATTTCTTTTTATTAAATATAAATTGAGAAATATGATTAATGAAAAATCTGCAGAGCCTAATCCATTATCGATCAATATAAATGAGGACTTGATAGCAGAATGGAAAGATACAAATGAAGTTGCCACGATGATAGAGGATTTGAAACTTCTTGGTTATAAAGAAGGAAAGGCCTACACGATCAAGCAAATGGAAGGTGTAAAACTATTCAATATGTATGCACCAGAAAGTTTCGCCGTTATATATCAGCATCCTCAAGCAGGTAATTGGGTAGATTTAATTGCCGACACTAACCATGGATTAGAAATTTGTTGTTCAAATGCCATGATGGGTGAAGAAATAGAGACAGCTGATTATTGCAAAAAAGTACATCTAAAAGATGCATCAATTACAGAAGTATTTGAAGCCCTACAATTAGAAACACAATCTCATGATTTAACAGCTGTTAGAGCAGATGATTTTCGTAGTCGATTCGAAAATTCATACAAAAAAGAGGTTATGTGGCGTAATAGGAATGGTGGCGTATCGGTCTCCGAATTTAAGAAGATTGCTGTCAATAACCAGATAGAAATCTCTGATGAAAATATTTTAGAAGCCTTTATAAACTCAAAGGTAGCTGAATTAAATCAGTGGAACGATGCCGCTATTACCGAATATTTAGATATTAGCCCCTCAAGAGAATACGCCTATAATGATCTTTTTATTGTACCAGAAGTGACTGATCCTAGTGCATTTATACACTATTTAGATGAATTAGAAGTCATATCCATTCAGCAGGTAGACTTGCTGGTAGAAAAGCTAAAAAAACAAAATGACATCCCTTTATTATTTGATACTTTGAATAACGGTTTATCACCAGAATTACGCGCAATCAAAGTGAGTGAGATAGTTTTCCCTGTCAAATCGACAATATATCAAACTAAGAATCTATAACTAATATACATTTCTAAATTGGGAATTAAGGTCAATCTTAATTCCCTTTTATTATCGTCTTTGGACCCAATAAACAGCATGTGCCACCATTATTCCATGCAAGTTTTCGTTCTTGGGGGTTATGCCTTCTAACAGCATATTAAGCCGCTCACAAACTTGGCGACTGGGTGTGTTTTCCACACAAGCTTTAATGCGTATCTTATCTAAATCAAATTCAGTAAAACTCACATCAATTAGTTTTGAGACTGAGCGTGTGATAATGCCTTTCCCTTGGTAGGTTTGACTGATCCAATAACCAATCTCACCCACTTTCAAATCATTATCAATGTTCATTAACGCAACATTACCCACTAACTCGCCTTGATAAATCATGGCGCAGACCATTCCTTTTCCTTGTGAATATTCAAGCCGAGTTTTTTCAATAAAGCTTAAGAAGAACTCTTCCGACGTTGCCAGTGGTGGCCAAACCAACCACTTAGCTAAATAGTCATGTTGCTCGCTAACAATTTTATAATATTTTTTGGCAAATGAAGGCTCAACTAGCACTAACTTCAATTCGCTATCAACTTCCACAGTGGCCATAGTTTATTCCTTACTCTCCTCATTCCTGCACAACATCGATTGAGTACTAAGACTTAATCCAATATAACTTGAACATCAACTTTTAGCAGTAAAGTAAAAGAATTGGATGGTTATGGTAAAGATGTCACAGCGACAGTATTTATGGCAAAGGGTTGTTTAAAAAATATTTCTTTGCTGTTTCTACAAAGCTGCTTATTCGGCTGGATAATTTATAGCGGTGAGGATATACCGCTGAGATAGTGAGATCGTTAATAGAATATTCCGGTAACACCTCAACAAGTTGCTTTGTATTGGTAAAGTCAGCTACTGAATAGCTCGGGGCTTGTATAATCCCTTGTCCTAATGCCGCCGCTTCATTAATCAGTCGTCCATTATCTGATGACCACGCCCAGGGCAACTTTATACTTAACCTGCTGCCATTATGTTCAAATAGCCATTGCTCTTTACGAATACTGTGTGAAAAAAAGATTAACTGATGCTGACGTAAATCTTCAGGTGTCTCTGGTGTCCCAAACTGCTTTAAGTAAACAGGGCTCGCCCATAGCGCTAATTTAGAACTGCCTATGGTTTGAGCAATGTGGCTTGAATTCGGTAAGTTGGGCGCAACTCTAAATGCAAGGTCTATCTGACTTTCGAACAAGTCTTCAGGCATGTTGCCCAGCTTAAAATCTAGCTCTACTTTGGGATACTGCTGCCTATAGATTGCAATGAGTGGCGCAAAATACTGACTACCTAACTCTAGCGTGGTTGATACGGTCAGTTTTCCAGAAGGTTGCGCGCTAAGCTGGTTCATTTGTTTGTCGATAATGACTAACTTCTTCAGCAAAGGTTTAACTTGGTCTCGGTACTGCTCACCCGCTGGAGTCAGAAATACTTTACGGGTATTGCGTTTCAATAACTGGCAAGCTAATTGTTGTTCAAGCTGCTTAACGTACCGACTGACCAAGGTATTGGACACCCCCATTTCAGCGGCGGCTTTTGAGAAACTCTGATATTCAGCCACTAAGCAAAATGCCTGCATTGCATCCAATTTGTTCATAATCTTGACAGTTTTAATAAAATTATGAACATATTGTACATACTCTATAAACTTATTGAAGGTTTTTAGTTTGTTATACTTACGCTACAGTTTTGTCATTATTTACTGAAATCAACGAAGGATGAGTGTGTATGTCGGTAAACCCAGCAAAAGTCACGCTAACGAACATGATTCAACGCACTAATAGCGATAGAACCAATATCAAAAAAGCTAATTTCAAAAAAGCCAATAACAATAATCTTTGCCAGCGAGGCACAATGCCCATAGCCAAGGGAGTGCTCCATTCCTTATCTGCCATTGCATTATCCGTCATGTTAAGTACCCACGCCTTTGCTGACTCTTTCGTATTGCAAAACATTAATATCGTCGATGTTGAAAACCTACAAATCATCAATAATCAGCATATTGTTATTACAGATAATCAAATTACGTCCATCAGCAGTAAAAAGCAGCGTTATAAAAGCGACGTCCGCGTTATTGATATGACTGACAAATTCGTCATGCCTGGCCTAGTGGATACCCATGTTCATCACGCTACAGTGCCCGATACGAGTGATGCCGATAACATTACTCGGATGCGTTTACGGAAATTACTGCAAGGTGGTGTTACATCCATTAGAGATATGGGCGGTGATGTACGTGCATTAAGTTCATTAAAACGCCGCGCTGAAATAGACATTATTCAATCCCCAGATATTTATTTCTCAGTCATTATTGGCGGCCAAGCGTTCTTTTCCGATCCCCGTACCGTTGAGTCAGCATTAGGCCGAACACCGGGTCATGTTGATTGGATGAGAGCGGTAGATGAAAACAGCAACATGGATGAAATCATGCTGCGAGCATTAGGCACTGGCGCCACAGGTATAAAGATATATGCCCAAGTGCCAGCGAAAGTCATCACCTTATTAGAAAAGTCTGCAAAGAAATATGGTCTTAAAGTGTGGTCACATGCTTTTGTTGGTCCTGCTCGTCCAATAGAGCTGGTTAATGCTGGTGTTGAAACGATTTCTCATGCGCCGGATATGTCAGCCCATGTGATCGATAACTTTTATGATTTAAGGCGTAAAGGTGAACATATTACCGACGAGCAACAACAGGCTTCTTTTGAATTAAATCGTTATGATGACTTAATAAAGGCCATGCAACAAAACGATACTATCCTTGATTCGACGCTCACCGTATTTGAACAAAATGCCGATAACAGAGGCAAACGTGGCGCTTTAATGGATAAATGGGGCAAGATGTTTACCAAGCTTGCTTACGACAATAATATTGCCATTGCGACCGGTACCGATTCTGCCAGTGATTATTATGGACATGACGTGCCCTTGGTTCAAAATGAAATGGGGTTATTAGTTAATCATGTTGGGATGTCTCCTCTTGAAGCCATTCAGTCAGCGACGTTAATCGGCGCTAAGGTGATCGGTCAGCAAGCATCCATTGGTGTGGTGGCTGAAGGGAAAACGGCTAATTTATTAATTACTCATTCAGATCCAAGTGAAAGCATCGATAATATGACGGATATTGCCCATGTCATTAAAAATGGTCAGTTTGTTTATCGCGGCAGTAATCCCGATTTACCCTTTGTTGATGCCAAAAAAGCCGGCGGCTTACTGTGGTTATCGGGGCAATTAGGTAATTATCCCAGTACCAAAGTACTGGCGAGCAAAGACATTAAAGGCCAGATGACTCAAGCGATGAAAAACATCGGCTATGTGTTACAGCAATATGACTTAACTTACTCCGATATCGCTAAATGTACCCTTATGCTTGATGATATTGATGATTGGGAACAAGCAAACGAAGCGTATATTACTTTCTTTGATAGCTACCCGACACGAAGTGCTTATGGCACCTCTGGACTGGCACTGGGTGCAAAAGTAGAAGTAGAGTGTGTCGCGACGCTGTAATGATAAGCAGCATTTTTAAGGCTCGCTAACCGCGAGCCTCCTTTTCCATTTAGACAAAGATTTACTACGCCATGTAAGCACAGTAGGCAATGTAAGTAATTAGCAGCAGTAAATCGATACCAGTAAATCAACATGAGTAAACAAGCATGAGTAAACTAATTAATCCGACCCGACGAAACATACTAAAGCTGTCAGGCATAACCGCATTAAGCAGCATTGCTCCTTTATCGTTTGCAGCTTCAATCATCGATTCTGCAGTGACCACGATTGATAACAAGCACATATGGCAGCCGTACGATCAATCCATTATCATCGATGGTCTAAGTGCCATTTTTGATTACGATGTCAGTGTTTTTTCAAAAGAGCACTTAGCGTTACTAAGGCAATCGGGTATTACCGCAATTAATGCGACCGTTCCTTATCCTGGTGACGATTATGAGGCTGCCAATGACAAAATAGCAACGGTATTAACGTTAATTGCTCATCACCCGACGCACCTTAAGTTGATTACCCGTGTGGTTGATTTAGTCGAAGCAAAACGGCATCAGCAGATTGGGGTGATTATCGGATTTCAATCAACCGAAATGTTCGGTAACGACTTAGCAAATATTGGACACTTTGCTAAGCTCGGCGCTCGCTACATGCAGCTAAGCTATAATGGGCCATCTCAATACGGCTCTGGTGGCTTAGTAAAACAAGACCATGGCCTAACACCATTAGGCATTGAAGCACTGGCTGAAATGGAATCCAACCGCGTGTTGGTTGACTTATCTCATTCAGGCAAGCAAACCGTTGCCACTGCTATCTCACACTCGACCAGACCATTGACCTTATCTCACACTGGCTGTAATGGCGTTTATCAACATCCCCGAAACAACGACGATGCAGAGCTTAAAGCTATTGCAGATAAAGGGGGCGTGGTCGGTCTGTATCTCATGCCGTTTCTTGAAGGGGGTGATGGTGAGATTACAGCCGAGTCATTAATGAAGCATATTGATTATGCCATTAACCTCTGTGGTGAAGATCATGTGGCTATTGGAAGCGATCAAGGTGTATTACCGGTCAATGATGGACCTGAATATCGTGAAATGATCCGCCAAGACGTGATTAGAAGAAAAGCTGCGGGTATTTCAGCCCCTGGAGAGTCAGCCAACAGACCACCCTTCATTCCACAATTAAATACCATTCGTAGAATGGAGCTCATTGGCTATTACATGGAAAAGCGCGGCCATTCATCTGCCGTTATTGAAAAAGTACTGGGAACAAACTTAGTCAGTCTTTATGAGAAAGTCTGGTAGCAGACTGCGTCACTCAACATCTGGGGTCATGGCTTCTTTAATCTCATCACTATCAAAACCTTTTCGAGATAAATAAGCGTAGGCTTTAGATTTTTCTTTATAGTCGGATAAGTCATAACGCTTTTTAGCTAATTGGGTTTTACAACTGAGATAAAAGTCGACATCCTCGGTTAAGGTCAATTGATACACGACGTCTTCAAAGTCACTGACATCGATCAACCGTTGTTTTAACTCTTGCATGATAAGGGTTTTACCTTTGCCTTTATTAAACAGCTTGATTATTTCGGTTTTCAAATCTGTTTTTTCAGCTTTTATGACAAGTTTACTGCGTAATGTGTCAACTTGAGGGTGGAGTGATAATGCATGGTCAATTTCAGCGCGAGTAAAACCTTTGGTGGTCATCTGTGAATAAATTTTTTCTTTATTGGTGCCATAAAAGTTTTCAAATTTGTTTTGCAATCGCGCTGTCGCCATCTCAAATGAATCGACGTTTTGCTCATGCATGACTTGTTCAATTGCGGTATCAATTTCAGCAACTGATACGCCTCTTAATTGTAATTTACGTTTGATAGCGCCTTTACCCGTCTCATGACTAAAGGCCAGTTCGCAATAGCGAACGGCAAAATCAAAATCATTTTTCAAATAGCCACTTTCAATGAGTCTAGCGAGAACTGTGTCAATCCATTCAAGATTATCTGTTTTGCGTGCAAGTTTCGTCCGAATTTCATTGATAGTGAAATCTTGTTGGCCAAGATGCCAATAAGCACTATTGAATACATTCTCGATTGTTTTGGCTTGACGAAGTGGCTTACTTTGCATAAAAAAATTAATCTTAGGTTAGAAATAACAACAGCAGTGTAGCAGAAGCCGCATTCATAAACTAAGGCCTGCCAATGAATAAGGTGACCGGGTTTATTAATGATTCCCGTTCACCTTAAAGGTAAACTTGTTATGTGTGGTTTCGTTATTAACATGAGTTATTGGGATTAGTTGCTAGCATAGTGAACACACTCATTTTTCAGTGCGGTTTGTTGCAGTAATTGCTTCAATTGAATTTGACCGCCCGCTTTACTGTTATCAATTTCCCGCTCTATGGACTGTGCCTGCATAACGACCTTATCAATTGCAGTTTGCCTTGCGCCCTCTTCGGATTGGCCTGATAACACCAGTTGCTCTACCAGATCAGAATAACGTTCGTAGACTACGCCTTTGTAGTAATCCGCCTCTGAAGCCATCGGCGTATGAGAGTAGATAATTGAGCAACTCAATGCGCTATTCATTTGCGTGAATGATTCCTCAATTTGAATAACCACAGGCTTTTGAGTTGATTGACTCGCATTAGCTGCAAGAGAAAACATCCCCAACATTAAAATGATAAACCCTTTTCTCATCACATTGACTCCTATTCGTAAGTAAGTAAGTAAGTAAGTAAGCACTCAAACGTGGCGCTTATCATGCTCTTTTTGAGCAATGGCCTTTGAATAAATCAGCTCTACTGCTATCAAGCTAAATCGTTAATGGTGCTATAACCGCTGTAAACTTAACCCTCATTTTACCTACCCAAGCCAAACCTAAGCTGAACAAACATTTAACTTTTAATATTTATCTTAACCAATGTACTTCTACTGTTTTCAACTAATAATGACACTGCTTATCGACTGTTTTTAGTCAGTCATAAACTGTTGTGAGCGCAATAGGCGTTATGGCAGTGGCACAGTTTGTTCGTTTGAGTCGCCAAACTGTACTAATAACCACCTAAAAGACGTTTTATTCAGTGCTTTTACGGAATTTATTGCCAATTTTACGGGGCTGGTTATAAAACTGTTTAAATATACAGTACTGTTGAGTGTCGATTGTTATGAAGGTTATTCCTATTTTTGCCTGTGCCGGTATTACTGGTTTTGAAAGTCCTGCTGCATTTCGCATCAAAAAACCATTCTGGAGTTTGATGTTGTTTTAGAGACTGCCAATTTTTTTGATAACTGCTAGTCACTACTTTTGCACTATTGGGCGCATTATCATCGGCACTAGCGACAAGACATAAACTAGACGCAACGAATAATGCAAGAACACTAAGGCTGTGCACTGGCATTGATAACATTTTACCCCCTTTCGTTATAGAGTATTTTACATTTAAAGTATCATATGCAAATATACAGTTTCAAATTTGAAAGGTGCATTCCCTTATTAATAATATGTCTTTCGGGCGGAAACAAGATTGCTATGCATAATAATAATAATAAATTAAACATCATTACCCTTACCTCTATTGTTGCACTGGGTGCCTGCGGAAGCGGAGGCGATGATGGTGTCCAGCCTTTACCCATTGTGACACCCAAAGCCAATTCAGCGCCAATACATAATGGCAATATTACTCACACTGTATTTTACAACAAATAGAAGAAGTAAATCATATGAAACTAAAAATGATCGCTCCCCTCAGCGCTTTATTTGCAGGGTCCCTATTCGCCGTTGGTTTAATGGGCTACTCAAGCACCGTCCTTGCAGCCAATGATTGGGAAAACCCAGATGTTGTGCAGGTCAATAAATTACCCGCTAGAGCCACTTCATACTCTTTTAAGAGTGAAGAAACGGCGCTTAAGCGTGATCGAAACACTGCTAGTATTAAAATGCTCAATGGAGACTGGAAATTCCAGTTTGCTGATGACGATGAGAACCGATCATTAGATTTTTTTAAGAAAGACTTTAATAGCCAGGGTTGGAAAACGATTCCGGTACCGTCTAACTGGGAGTTACACGGCTATGGAATGCCAATTTACACCAACTCTTTGTACCCCTTTTTTAAAGATGGTGCGACTGATGAAAATTCCATTACTCCGCCCTTTATAACCCGCGAAAATCCAGTGGGCTCTTATTTAACTGAATTTATCGTACCCCAGAAATGGAATAAAGAACGTATTATTTTGCACTTTGGCGGCGTTTCATCGGCGTTTTATGTATGGGTCAATGGTAAAAAAGTAGGTTATTCTCAGGGAAGTCGTTTACCTTCTGAATTTGATGTCACGGACTATGTTAGTTCAGGTAACAACACGCTCGCTGTGCAGGTGTTTCGTTGGAGTGACGGTAGCTACTTAGAAGATCAAGACCATTGGCGTTTAAGTGGCATTCACCGAGATGTGATGTTAATGGCACAACCACAAATCGCCATTAACGACTTCCATGTAAAAACTAAACTCAATGACACTTATACCTCAGCGCATTTACAAGTACGTCCAGAGTTAATGTATAACAACCGCAAAGATATTGAAGGTTGGAAAGTTGAAGGCCAGCTATTTAACGCCAACAATAAACCCGTTCTTGATAAGGTTATGTCAGTCGATGCTTATACGGCCTCTCGGATGATTTATCCTCAACGTGACAATTACAAATTCGACTTAATGAGCGCCAAAGTCGATAAACCACAATTATGGTCGTCTGAAAACCCGTACTTATATACGTTAGTACTATCACTAAAAGATAAAAGTAATAATGTTATCGAAACTCGCAGTAGCCGTGTAGGTTTTCGTGATGTAAAAATTAATGACAAAGCACAGCTGCTGATTAACGGTAAAAGTATTAAAATTATCGGCGCTAATCGCCATGACCATCATGCTACTAAAGGTAAAGCCCTATCACGTCAGGACATTTTAGATGATGTACTATTACTGAAACGCTTTAACTTTAACTCAGTACGCACCGCACATTACCCTAATGACCCTTACTTTTACGATCTGGCTGACGAATATGGCCTTTATGTTATGGATGAAGCCAATATCGAAAGTCACGGTGTCGGAGGTTTAGTCGCAAACTTACCTGAATGGGGCAACGCCATGATGCAGCGCGGTATGCGTATGGTTGAGCGTGACAAGAATCACCCATCAATCATTTCATGGTCTTTAGGCAATGAATCAGGTAAAGGTCCTAACCATGCTGCTATGGCAGGTTGGATGAAAGACTTTGATAGCACTCGTTTTATTCACTCAGAAGGGGCTCAAGGCGATCCAAACCACCCTGATAATGTTGGGCTAACAGAACCCTATATCACTGCAGAGCAAACCGCACAGTTACATGCCTCTCAGGCCAACCCAACGGATGAACCGTATGTTGATGTTATCTCACGCATGTACCCAACGCTAGAAGAGCTTATTGAATTAGCTGAAAGCCCGTATATAAAACGCCCTATTCTTATGTGTGAATATGCACATGCTATGGGGAATTCAGTGGGTAATTTACATGATTACTGGGACGAAATTTACCAGCGCGATAATGTGATTGGTGGCTACATTTGGGACTGGATTGACCAAGGGTTAGAAACTCAAAATAATCAAGGTGAAACTTACCTTGCTTATGGTGGCGATTTTGGTGACAAACCTAATTCATCAAACTTTAACCTCAATGGTTTGGTTGACTCTTATCGCCAGCCGACCCCTAAGCTTTGGCAAGCAAAGTATGTGTTCCAACCTGTAAAATTCAGCACAACAAGTATTAAGCGTGGAAAGTTATTGGTAGAAAATCGACACAACTTTACGAATCTAAATCAATACGATATTAAATGGTCAGTCACTGAAAATGGTCAAATCATTGAACAAGGCACACTCAAGCCACTTGATATTGCACCGTATGATTCAGGCAAGGTAAAAGTGCCTTATAGTAAACCTAAAGTCAAAGTAGGCGCAAAATATCATCTGCAGCTTAGTATGCAACTGAAAATAGACACTAATTGGGCTAAAAAAGGTTTTGAAGTTGCCAAGCAACAATTTGCATTACCTTTTACAAAAGTGGCTAATAAAGTGACCTCAGACAAGTCTATAACGTCTAAAGACAGTGATACTAACATAACGGTATTTAACGAAGCGTTTAGCGCGAAGTTTGATAAACAAAGTGGCTATTTAACACAATACAGTGTCAATGGTCAGGCGCTACTCACCGATAGATTAGCCCCTAATTTCTGGCGTGCAGAAACGGATAACGACCGTATCGGTTGGCAAACAGCTAAAAATCTCGCAATTTGGAAGACTGCAGCAAGCAAACTACAGCTAGTCGATTTTGATGTCGATGCCAGTGATAAAAAACTAATAATTACGACAAAATATCAATTAGATAGCTATGTCAGTCTTGAGCTTGAATATCACATTATCGGCAATGGTGATATTCAAGTCACTATGAAATTGGATGCCGACGAATCCCTGCCCACCTTACCGCGAATTGGTATGAGTTCAGTCGTCAGTAAATCATTAGAGAACATGGCCTACTTTGGACGTGGACCTTTTGAAAACTATCAAGATCGTAATCAGGCCGCTGACATTAACTTGTATCAAGGTAAAGTGAATGACTTTACATACACTTATGTACGACCTCAAGAAAGCAGTAACCGTACTGATGTCGATTGGCTATCGCTTTCAAATGATAAGGGACACGGCTTAAAAGTCACCGGTTTGCAGCCATTGAGTATTTCAGTTTGGCCATGGAGTTTAGATAATCTTGAGCAAAGCGTTCACACCTATGAATTAGTTGAGCTAGACGGATATACCGTTAACATCGATTTAATTCAATCGGGTATTGGTGGTGATGATTCATGGAGTTGGCGCGCTGCCCCAATGGACAAATACCAGGTAAAAGCAGGTAAGTATGAGTATCAATTTACCCTTTCAGGCCAATAAATTAAGTAACACTTAAACCGCTGATGAGCTGGCCTATATGCCAGCACATCTACGCCGCTTAGTTAGGGCTATACATTACATTTGCGTTATGTGAGCGATAGTTAAGGTTTAAATCATTTTTTAGGCGTTAATACCGATATAAAAAAGGCTAAAGATGAACAACCCTAATGATGTAAGCCGCATAATAACAATCAACACGTTAATAAGAAAACAAACAAAACCAGTGGCGGTTCTCCATCATCTTAATGGTTTTTCAGCCATTGTGTTGACGATGTGAATTTTATTCACCGGTTGTAATAAAACCTCAGACAAAGCCCAAAACACTCAGTCCCTTAACAATAGAGGTCAGTGAACTCAACACACTTCAATACAAACAACCACTAAATCAACAAGCCAATAATCAACCCAAACAAAAACCGAATATTGTGTTGATCATGACTGACGATCAAGGTTATGGCGACTTAGGCACCAATCAAAACCCCATCATTAAAACACCAAACATTGACCAGCTAGCTCAACAAAGTGCGCAATTAACTAATTTCCATGTCGACCCTACTTGTTCACCGACCCGCTCTTCTTTGCTCACGGGTAAGCATTCTCTTAAAGCAGGTGTATGGCACACGGTTTTGGGCCGCTACATGCTTGGCCCAGAACACATTACTCTTGCTGAAACATTGCAACAAAATGGCTATAACACTGGTATATTTGGCAAGTGGCATTTAGGTGATAACTACCCTTACCGTCCACAAGACTAGGGGTTTAATGAAGTATTGGCGGCGTGGGCCAAACACCTGATTATTGGGGTAATACACAGTTTGATGATACCTATTATCGAAATGGTGAACCCCGAAAACTCAAGGCTACGCCACTAAAGTCTGGTTTGATAACGCCATTGAATTTATTGACCAACAAGCACTCGACACACCTTATTTTTCATATATTTCTTTCAATGCACCCCACGGTCCATATCGCGCCCCAGAGGAATATATTCAGCCTTATCAAGACCAAGGCTTGAATCGCACTATGGCAAGCTTTTATGCCATGATCACTAGGCGATGGTCAGGTTGACTTCAATGGTATTTTTTCCCCGAATGGCTAAGTATAATTTTGATGGCTGGGCGGTACTTGAATGGGAATGTTGCATTAAGCACCCTGTGGCTGGTGCTACTGAAGGAGCCCCATTTATTACAAAGCACATTATCAATGTCACCGATAAAGCCTTTGATGATTTTGCCGCTAGTGGCATAGATGCAGGATTTAATAACAAATTGTTAGGTTTAGACTAACCGCTCAGCCATCCTTAATACAAAATTATAAGTTGTAACAATTATTTCTAATTGGAGTGGTCAACACACATTGGCCACAACCATAGAGTTTGCTAACAACAAATCAGCACAAGTAAAAAGGATATGTATTTTCACTTAAATGTGATTGATTACGACCACCAAATTTAGCGACCTACAAAGCATTGTCAGCATGAATTAAAAAATCTGAATTAATGGCTTTTTTTCTGAGTAGCATAACTAATGTAACGGATAAATATGACTAACAGTTTAGTCTTAGTAAATGAACCTGCCATGTTTTAACTTTGAAGGTAAACTCTTAGTCGTTCCAATGCATATCAATAATTTGTTTTAAATGTGGGTAGTCATTATCAGTTTCACCAAATTTGATTTTTTGCCTATGAAGTTCAGACTTCATTGTTTTAATGACTGTAGCGTAATTCTTATTTTTATAGACGTTAACGAGTTCATTTGGGTCATTAGTCAAATCATATAATTCCCAACCAGCTGGTGTGCTAATCGCATTGTTAGCAAGACCCGTTTTATCTAACCAAGCTTTATCGTAATATGGATAAGGTTTAGTCAGATAGTTTTCGCCATAGTAAAAGATAAGTTTATGCTGTTTAGTTCGCAACCCAACATGAGATGGTACATCATGATAAGCCCTGTGCGTCCAATATCGGTAATAGGTTGCGCTGCGCCAATTTTGAGGCTTATCACCCATTAACGTCACTGCAAAGCTGCGACCTTGCATATAATCAGGTGTCTTTAGGGATGCGAGATCTAATATAAATGGGGCAAAGTCGGTATTATTTAATAAAATGTCGTTTTTAACCCCGCGTTCAACACTGTGTGGGTGTTTCACAATAAGTGGCATCCTAATCGACTCATCAAATATCCAACGTTTATCTTGTAAGTCATGCTCCCCAAGCATCATTCCTTGATCTGATGTGTATATTATTACCGTATTATCGTATTCACCAATCTCTTTTAACGTTTCAATCAATCGCGCGATGTTATCGTCTACGCCTTTTACACAACGTAAATAGGCTTTCATATATTTCTGATAGGATAACCGAGTAAACTCAGGTTCTGGGGTGTTTGGGTCAATACCAAGGTCAACGCCCATATTTCTTCGTGGGTTACGCTTTGAAACCGAAGTACCAATGACACTTCGTAACACGTCATTTCTCCCGCGGGTAGCATCTGAGCCAAATCGATCATCTAATTCATACAAATCTAATGGCTCAGGAATAGTTTTATCTGCCAAATAAGACTCATAACGTGGCGCATATTTAAACATATCATGGGGCGCTTTAAACTGATGCATTAACATAAAAGGCTTGTCTTTATTGCGATTTTTAAGCCAATCTATACTTAAATTAGTAACAATATCAGATGAATGACCTTCATATTGATTTACATTATTCGGCCAATCTTTTTTACCTCGAGTTCTAAATGTGGGATCAAAATAACTACCCTGCATCTTTAACACTTCATAGTAATCGAACGCCGCTGGTTCCTTCTTTAAATGCCATTTTCCTATAATAGCGGTTTGATAGCCTGCATCCCCTATTAATGATGGTAGATATTGTCGGTCTTTTGACAATGAGCCCTTTAGATTTAAAACACCATTAGTTTGGCTATATTGGCCTGTTAAAATGCTAGCCCTGCTAGGAGTACAAATTGAATTAGTGACAAACGTGTTGGTGTAGATGATGCCTTCTTGCGCTAACTTGTCGATATTTGGTGTAGGGTTAAGCTTTGCAAAGCGACCGTTATAAGCTCCTATCGTGTGAGCGGCATGATCGTCTGTCATAATATAAAGGATATTTAATTGCTTTTCTGTGTCATGTTCTTCCATGGAAACAGCACTGTGAGCCTTGCTCGTTATAATGACAATACACAGTAATGTTACAATCCCTCTAATACTCATTTTGACATAATTCATATAAAAATAACCATCAACATTCACATTTACTCCGCAAGGTTCATATATAAATTAACCATATAAGAATCGATTAAGAATATCTAGCTTTATTCCAAATAAAATAGAGATGATTTACTGAAGGTGTCTCCATCTTCCACTAAAGCGTTCTTCTTGCTTTGGCGCAAGAATTAAGAGGATATCTTAGTTCTTATCCTGACATTAGAAATATCAATCATAGTGACAGTGACATTGATCGGTTTTGTGTCTATTTGAGTGTTTTACCGGTGCCAAGAGAATGGAGTTTGTGATCCAGCTTTAATACCGTAAAGATTAAGAGAAATTAGAATATTCCAGAAGTTAAACTTTACATGATAATAATTCAATCTAAATTGATAAATATAAAAATTACAAATATAAAAATAAATATAAAAACAATAATATCAATAGCTTAACTTATTTTTTAGATAAACCTAATTCAGCCTAAATAGTTTTTAATGATTAAAGCCTACCTGCCCATGTCACAGCACCTTCAATATGTTTTATAAATTTTGAATTTTTATATGCGGCGTGGGTATGACCAAGTGCAGTATAAAAAGCGCGGTCTTTACCTATATTCTGTTGCCAAGCTATAGGATGATCTCCCATTGCATCTACACCAGCGTGATAAGTTGTTTCATCTATTGAAAGTAAGACTTTAACATTGGTACGTGGATTCTTGTCGAAGTTGTACCACTCATCAGTGTGATCCCAGATATCAGGTAAATGCTGTGGATGTTGCTTATCCTCAACAACAAGCTGTGCTGTTTGAACTTTTGGATGTGATTTAAAGTATGCCCCGACTACATTTCCATACCAAGGCCAATGATGCTCAGTATCGACAGCACCATGTATACCAACAAAACCGCCTCCTTGTTCGACATAGTTTTTAAATGCATTCTTTTGCTCATCATTTAGCAAATTACCAGTAGTGCTTAACCATATAACTGAGGATACTTTCGATAACATTTTCTCATTGAATTCATCACTGTCCTCCGTGAAGTAGATACTCCAGTGCTTTGACTGTGCTATATTTTTTAGCATGACAATGCCAGAAGTTATTGATTCATGACGGAACGAATTGGTTTTTTAAAACACCATTATCAATAGCCTATGATCAATGCCTTCTAAATTGGCTTCAATTTTAGATGAATAAATGACTGGCAAAATGATAACGAAAATTAAACTGATTACAGATAATAAGGTAGATAAGTGCCTAACAAACATAATTAACCTTTTCTTAATCGTTGTGAAAAATAATAGGGATCAGATAAACCAATCCCTTAATGATTAACGGACTTGCGCTACCTTCTGCTATTGCATTAACGCTATCAAGATTATCCATAAAGTCTTTAAGCTCTGGTCCATCTAATGGATATTTAGCTAATGCGATATTTAATTGCGCTAATTGCATGACTTCCTCCGTGAATTAATTACCATGACTTCTTATTACAGACATAGATTAGCCTAACTGGCATTATAAATAACTCGTAAATGAGTTTGTATAATGCCAGATATGTCAATATCTAATTATCTAAGCTGACTACATTATTCATTAGGAATTTGATGTAAGGTATACCAAGCTTTTGCATGAAATGAATTAACAGTCTGTCCAAAAGCTGTTGCTGTTAAATCAAATTCATAAACCCGTGATGTTTGGCCAATAACCGTTTTATCGGCAATTTCAAAGTTAGCTAACACGATAAAAAGCGACTTCCCGTCATCTGACCAAGTTTGACTCGTTAACTCTTCATCTCGTACATCATATTCTTCAGAACCATAATTATAATCTTCAACATAATACCAAGATGACATTGTTAATTGCTTGAATGAATTACGATCTTGTTTGGCTACTGCTTTAGTAAACTGTAATTGATAACCATGCGGTGTCGCATGAATTTCATGAATCGATTGCGGTAAAGATGTACTATCCCAAACAATGCGCTGTAATGAGGCTAAATTACCACCTTTTGCCCACCAACCACGGCCCGTTTGTCCTATCCACAAACTATTGTCGTTAGGTGAAAAAGTCAGTCTCATTGCCCCTGAGGCGGTATTAGCCATAAAAGGCAATAACGCAGATTGCTCTACCCCATTAACTGTATCAATATTGACCCTAAATATAGTAGATTGAGATTGATCGCCAATAAACATTTGTCCGTCATAGGGACCAAAACCACCATCTGATTCATCCCATATAGGACTACCTGGTGAATTCATTGCACGACCATGAGGCAACAAACCGATTGGCAGTTCACGCTTGGCGGCATAATTAGTCCATTTAATTTCAGGACTTGTCGAGATCATATTGGGTAAATCAACTAAGCCTGCAGGATGGCCATAATATTTATCTTTGTTAAGACGATACAATTTAGATGTCCCATGAAAGTCTCCCTGATTATCGGTATAAAATACGTTATCTGCTTTATCAATAGCTAGACCAGCAGGGCTTCTTAAACCAAATGCAAAAGGGGTCGTGTTACCTTCAGGTGAAACAGATAAAGCCCAACCACGATAACCTCCAGTTGTCGTCATTGAGCCTTCACCGCCATAACCACCAGGTAAACTGTGCCCCAAGTTTAACGTATATAACAAGCTACCATCTGAAAAGCGCGCTGGCCCATGGAGGTATTCATGGTAGTTACTGTTAAATCTAAAGTCAGCTGATAAGGACTCCCGACGATCAGAGATGCCATCATCATTTTCGTCAAGTAATCGTGTTAAACCAGGCTTTTCGCCAATCACAATGCTGGTATCTGATTCAGAGACTACACCTAAAGAATCAAATACACCCTCAGCAAATTGTTGCCACTGATTGTCAGTTACTTTCCAAACACCTGATGTGCGCGTGCTGATAAACGCATTACCTTGGTCACTAAATGCAATTCCTAGTGGCTCAAACAACACTTGTCGTCCAAATTTATCATTAGGTGCAAGCGCATCCTGTAATTCATAGCCTTGTGGCAATGTTGCTTTTTTACTATTGGAAGTTGTCCAGATTAACGCTTGAGGCTTATTGGACTGAGCAACTATATTGTCGTCATTTTTAGCGGGTAATGGAACATCCACCAGATTTCCAGTCAAAGTAACTTGCTGATTTACACCTGCATCAATAACAAGTATTCCATCAGTAATAGTGCCATTTGATACCGTAATTTCACCATCATTTAGCCCAATATAAAAAGATTGTGGTTCTGGGTTATCCAGTGTCATTGTTGCTGTCAATTGCCCTTTTACACTTATGTCAAAATTCACAGTGATGTAGTTATTATTAACTCGATAATTGAAACCAGGTAACCCTATTAAAGGCGTTTCAACGCCTATAAAATTTGCGTCAACCGACTTCAGTTGTTGATTAAAGTCAGTTGTATCCTGCAGATAATCTGAAGATATTTGAGCTGATAGCTTACTGCTCTCTTTGAATGAAAAATCAACCTTGTGACCCTCTTTAGTTATTGGTTGTAAGAAATTATATAACTGTTTTTTTGGCCAAAGCTTGGCATTTTTTCCTATCTTACTAACAGCATCAGCACGCCCTTTTTTTTCACTCTTCAAGTCAAGAAATCGACCTGCCCATACTTGTTTTACGGCCAAGGTTTGAGTGTCAAAACTGTAGTTCATTTGATTGGGTAAACCAACGTGATAAGCTCTGCCTGAAACATTATCACCAATATTAACTCGACCGATACGGACTTTATCGCTCACCAGTTCTGCAGTTAAATCATCTGCAAGTATATAAGGCTTTTGCGGTGATTCCTGCCATATAACTGTTGGTCCTTGATTATTCAAAGGGTTAAGCGAGAGTAAGTATGCATACAAGGCTTCTGCTTCACTTTCTTTAATAATTTCACCATTAAACGACGGCATAATAGGCAAAAAAACTTTTTCAATACCATCTCGCTGTTTTCTTACCGCTATATGCCTAGACGATTTTCGTATTGAACTCATGAAGTATTCTTTATCTGCGTTTACCGTTGATTTATGATTTTCGGCAGGATCAAACACAGTTAATTGTTTTACTTTAGGGCTAAAAATGCCATATAAACCTGGACCGGTTTTAACCGATTTAGCTGATGGATTAACTTCGTGACATTCTTTACAACCTTTATTTTTAAACGCTTTTTCGCCCATATTAACGACATTGAACATAGGCTTACCTTGTTTAGCGCCTAAAGGTATTGAGTCTTGTATTGATAACTCTTTTGCCGCAGCTACTTGGCTGTAATCGCGGCTTTCTATATTTAAATTTTTAATCGCAAATTGCGCTGTATTTCCCACAAAATAGACTGGTGCTATTTTGGCTTCGTTAACAAATGGAACATTGCCTGTCGGTCCAGTAACAACCTGGTTTTTATGTATTTCAATATCATTGAATTTTACTGAGACCAGTTGTGCATATTCAGTTTTATAACCTAGCTCGTTAAATCTCGGTGCTTTAAAGTTAATTTCCAGTTGCTGCCATTCACCCAAAGGTTTAGCTGGATTCGCTTTAGCGATCACACCATCATAATTTTTCCATTCACGTTCATCAAAACGAGGTTGCAATCCCCCCATCCAGATTGCCCACCACTTCTTTTGAGCAAAAATATCATTGATATTTAAGCGATAACGACCCATTAAAATGACTGCTGTATGGGTGTCTTTAGTAAGCATGAAATCAAATTTGATGTGGACATCTTGATAATTACTTTCGGTAATGAGCAGGTTTCCGCCATCAAGTAAGTTTTCAGTTGAACGGTTAATTAACGATGTTTTACCTGGTTCTATCAACAATTGCATTGTGTCTGCAGCCAGACTTACATTACTGACTTGATGCCACTGAGTTGTCGGTTTAAAATTAATCCCATTAAAACTCGTAGACAATTTAACAGTATTTTTATTCTGTATATCAGCTTTCTCTATGATATCGAGCTTAACTCCTCTTTCAAGTGAGGCTTGAGTTGCTGAATCATTAACTGTGTTACCACAAGCTTGCATTGTTAACGGAGCGACTAACCATAGTAAGCTCAGATATTTACCTTTAAACCTTTTCTTCATATTGATTCCCTTCTTGGCCATTTATCAAGACCTTTAGTTAAGGTTATAAGTTTCAAATGGCTTAAGCCATTGTTTTTATGATTATTTAAGTAATATTTTTTAAGGAGGGTTACAGCTCTCTTAACCAAATATTGCGATAGCTGACAAGTGAACCATGATCTTGTAATGTCGGAATCACTTTCTGAATAGAACCATCAGTGTTGAAATTCAAGTATTCAGCTTCCATTGAACGTAAATTCTTTTGCCCACTTAGTTTTTGATGGTGATAAAAGACATACCATTGCCCTTGATACTCAACAACAGAATGATGATTAGTCCATTGGCTATCACGCCAGCGTTCCATAAATAAACCCTTGTACTCAAAAGGTCCCATTGGGTTATCACCGATAGCATATGCAAGCTCTTCTGAGCCTTGTGGAGCATGTGGGAAAGTAAAATAATACTGCCCGTCGCGTTTAAACATAAACGGCCCTTCTTTATAAGATGAAGGTAAACCCTCAATCACTTGAGGCTTACCAACAATTTCTGTCATATTGTCTTTCAGCTTTGCAACATACAGTTTTTCTCCCCCTCCCCAGTACAGATAAGCTTGACCATCTTCGTCGACAAATGCGTTGGGATCGATACCGTCTATGCCCTTAATAGGTTGCGTTTGAACGGTATATGACCCTTCGGGTTTATCAGCAATGGCGACCCCTAAACGTCGAAATACAGATTTATCTTTTGGGATATCAGGAAAGTAGAAGTAAAATTTACCATTTTTCTCTATAACGTCGGGCGCCCACATACCATAACCATCTTCCTGACCCCATGGCACACCTTTTTGATCAATGACGGTACCGTGATCTTCGCAATCGACTAAATTTTCTGACGAGAAAACGTTCTAACTCGGCATACAAAAATCATTACTGCCAAAGCCTTCTTTACATTGGACATCTGAAGACGGAAACACATACATTTTGCCATTAATCACTCTAGTAGTAAGATCAGCAGTATACATATGCGTAACTAATGGATTATTCGCTACCGCTGTAGTTGAGAACATTGCGCTAATTAGCGCAATAGATGTTAATGTTTTTGTCATTGTTTTTCTTCTTTTAGTGAATTTATAACTCATACTACATTTCATAATTAACCCTGCATTTGCTCTAGTTCTAAACCTTTGGTTTCTAATACCATTTTTAGTACAAAGAATACCGATAACAAAGCGCAAATAGCGTAGAAACCATATGCACCCGCGAGCCCGATGGAGCCCAACATCATTGGGAAACTCATGGTGATTGCAAAATTTGATAACCATTGAGCCAAGCCAGCATTCTTGGGAGGGAAGTTTTACAGCACATTACACTTGATATTTATTATGGGCCCGGTAACCAAAGATACAAATAACGACAAAACAAACTAGTGGCAATATGAACGATGTTTGAACCGATGGAATACTGCCTATAAGAGAATCTGCATCGATCATTGCAGCTTGCAATGGCGGCATTAACGCTCCACCGACAATAGCCATTACCAAACCAGCAGACGCCAGACTTGCATCATCACCTAAACCTTTCAAAGCGATACCATAAATCGTCGGGAACATTAATGACATACAACCAGATATGGCAATCAAACAATACAAGCCATCGTAACCGCCTAAAAACACCACTCCTAAGGTAAGTACAGCTGCAGTACTCGCTAACACCATCAGTAAGTGTCCTGGACGAATAAAACCGAGTAAGAAAGTACACACAAAACGGCTTACTAAGAAAATACCCATCGCTATCATATTATAATCTTGAGCTTCTGAAGCGGTTAAACCTACGGATGTCATCCCATAATGAATAATGAAGGTCCAACTCATAATTTGCGCGCCAACATAAAAAGCTTGTGCAATAACCCCTTCTATATAACAACGATTAGCAAGTAAACGTTTAAAGGTCGCTTTGAGTTCAGCGGTAGTGAATGGTTTGTCATTACTGATTGTCTTAGGTAACTTTGTTACCACAAACATCATGAATAATATCGCTACAACCACTGCAATCACCACGTAAGGACCTCTTACGGTGACTAAATCTGCAGCTTGCATAGCTTGGTGTTCAATAGGGTTTGTTTGAGCGTATTGGATCAAAGCGTCAGTAAGCCTCCCATCAACTTGTGAAGGTAGCATATCTACAAATTCAGGGTTCGCTGCTCTTTCTTTTAACCGAAACTCTTCAACTTTTAATTCACTTAAAATAAAATTAGAAGCAACGAACATTCCGGCTAACGAGCCAATAGGATTAAACGCTTGAGCGAGGTTTAACCGTTGGGTTGATGTATCTGGATGCCCCATTGAAAGCACATAGGGATTAGCTGTTGTTTCTAATAAAGCGAGGCCACATGTTAATACCCATAATGCAATCAAGAAAAAACCAAATTCCATATAAAGAGACGCAGGAATAAATAAACATGCGCCAACGGCATACAAACCTAAACCTAATAAAATCCCTGATTTATAAGAATATTTACGAATAAAGATTGCTGCTGGGATAGCCATAATGCCATAACCGAAATAAAAGGCAAACTGCACTAATGAACTTTGCGTATTCGATATTAAGAAAATATCTTTAAATGATTTAACAAGTGGATTAGTAATATCATTAGCAAAGCCCCATAAAGGAAACAACATTGCCACTAATAGAAAAGGTACCCAAAACTGCTTTTCTAAAATCTTTACTTTACTAGATGCTGTAGCTGAGGCCGTTGCCGCTGACTCAGAAACTTCCGTTGCACTTATAGTCATCTGAACTCCAATATTATTTTTGTATTAACTTATTGCTTAAATGAGTCTTTCCTTGGTATTAAGCTTGTTGGCTATCGCTTCATGATCTCTCCCCAGAAGTCTTGAATAAGCAACGCTAAAAATGTACCACAAAATTCAGTTACACCTTTACTTAATACTTGTTACATTTTTATATATAAACTGTATACTTTACTAACAATAAACTCAAAGGGGTTAACGTGCAAGATTTAATTATTCCAAGTCGCAACAAAGCATTGAGACGGTATATTCAAGTTCACCCAGAAGACAATGTTGCCGTTGCCATTGAACCTCTTAAGCAAGGGGAGTTATTCACTTTCAATAATAAACAAGTTAAATTATTTAATGACATACCTAAGGGGCATAAATTTGCTTTATCTGCGCTAGGTATAGCTGCGGATATCAGAAAGTATGGCTTCACCATTGGTATTACAACTAGCGCGATACAAGCTGGCGAACATATTCATAGCCACAACAGTAAAACCAAACTTGATGGTACAGAGACATATCACTATTCATCAGAGCCTGTATCACAACCGAGTTTGAAAGATATCCCAAGTTTTGATGGTTACTTACGCCATAACGGTTTAGTCGGTATTCGAAATGAATTATGGATAGTGAATACTGTTGGTTGTGTAAACCAAACAGCGAAAAGAATCGCTGATTTATGTAAAAAACAGTTCACTGAAGCTGCTGATAATTTTATCGCCATCACTCACCCTTATGGTTGTTCTCAGTTAGGTGATGATTTGGTTAATACTCAAAAAATTCTTCGAAGTTTACTGGGGCATGCTAATGCAGGTGCAGTTCTTGTTATTGGATTAGGTTGTGAAAACAATCAATTAATGCAGCTCATCGGTGATGCTACCGGTCTTGATAAACAACGTATTAAGTTTTTTAACTCCCAAGAAGTTGATGATGAAGTTGAGCAAGGGTTAGATTATGCAAAAGAATTACTTAATGAATTAGCAACTGATAAACGATCTCCACAGCCTGTCAGCAAACTGACTCTAGGCATGAAATGCGGTGGTTCTGATGGATTTAGTGGGCTAACTGCAAACCCTGTTGTAGGCAGGATTACTGATATGTTGACTCAATTTGGTGGCCGAGTCATTCTCACTGAGACGCCTGAAATGTTTGGCGCAGAGCAAGTATTAATGGATCGCGCTTTAAACAACAATATTTTTGATCAAATAGTAGATTTAGTTGACGAGTTCAAACAGTACTTCATCACTAACAACCAACCTATTTATGAGAATCCTTCACCAGGTAATAAAGCTGGAGGCTTAACGACCTTAGAAGAAAAGTCATTAGGTGCCATTCAAAAAGGCGGACAAGCAGTGATCAATGAAGTTATAGGTTATGGCGAAGTTGCATCGCAAACACCGGGGCTTACCCTGCTTCAAAGCCCTGGTAATGATGCTGTTTCTTCAACGGCTTTAGCCGCTGCAGGTGCTAATATTGTTTTATTTACTACAGGAAGAGGAACCCCTCTTGGTTTTCCCGTCCCGACCATTAAAATCTCATCAAACTCTGAGCTAGCCATTCGTAAAAAGCATTGGATTGATTTTAACGCAGGCCAAATACTGGACGCCAACGTCAGCATTGATCAATGCGCACAATCCTTATTTGATTACATCATTGAAGTTGCCTCCGGTAAATGTACCAACAACGAATTGAATGATAACCGCGAAATTGCTATTTGGAAAAACGGGGTCACTTTATAGTGATCACTGTTTTATCAAAGTAAGTACAGTTTATCTTAGTAATCACTGTTTATCGGGATTGTCATGACACGCTAATCTCGATAACGATTCCTTCATGATAAATGCCTAATTATAAAAACAAAAAAGCCGGCTTAAGCCGGCTTTTTATCGAAATCAATTTACTTAATCTTGATTAGCTTTATGACCTGAAGCCCAAGTATTATCAACTCCAGCAAAAATATCCAGCAAAGCTGTAACTAAATCTTTGTCAGGTTTACTTTCAGCCCAGCGTACATTTTTTTCAATATTTAGCGGGTTTGCGGTACCGACCAAGGTCGACACAATTGATGGATGATCGATCGCATATTGCAGTGCTACTTCTGTAATATCAACGCCTCTTTCATTACACAATGCAATTGCCTTTTTGCCCGCCGCTTGTAACTCTGCAGAAGCGGGGTGCCAATCAGCAGCGCCTCTTTGAGTCAATATGCCCATTGCGGTTGGTGAAGCATTAATAATGCCGACACCTTTAGCGTCAAGATCTGGGATCACTGCTGATAATCCAGTGTCATGTAATGCGTAGCGGCAATACGTCAAAATACAGTCGATCTCAAATTGCTTAATCGTTTCCGAAAATACCTTAACAGGATAGCCAGTAACACCAATGTGCCCTATTTTTCCTTCACTTTTTAGCGCTGCTAGACAAGGTAACGATTCGTTAAATATCTGATTAAAATCACCAAACTCAATATCATGTAAATACAAAATATCGACGGCATCAACACCGAGTCGATTTAGGCTTTCATCTAAACTCTGTCTAATACGTTTTTCAGAAAAATCAAAATCGGCAAAGTCAGCACCATAACGTCCCGCTTTAGTAGACAATATATATTTGTCTCGGCTAACCCCTTTTAATGCTTTACCTAAAACAGTTTCAGCGACCGTAGCTCCATAATAAGGTGATACATCAATATGGTTAATACCTAAATCCAGTGCTGTATGAACAGTGCGAATGCCTTCTGCTTCACTAATATTGCGAAATACACTACCTAATGGTGATGCACCATAACTCAACTTAGATAATTTAAGACCGGTATTACCTAGTGCTTGATATTCCATATATCACCTTATTATATTTGGTAAAACGTTTTAGCATTCCCGCCAAAAACAGCTTGTTTGTATTGTGGATAGTTTTTTTCAACGAAATTTTCAATAATGGCTTTAATGGCTTCGTATTTACCACCGAGTAAGCAAACCGGCCAATCTGAACCATACATAATTCGTTCAGGGCCAAATGCGTTAAAAATAACGTCTAAATATTGATTGAAGTCTTGTTCTTGCCAATTATTTACATCGGTTTCAGTTACCATACCTGATACTTTGCAATAGGCATTTTGATAACTCGCTAACGTGTTAATGCCCCTCTGCCATTGGTCAAAATCTTCACCGGTTTCTATACTTGGCTTGCCGATATGATCAAGTACTATCGGTAATTGAGGCAAATGCTGTAACAATTCATTTGCTTGTGGCAATTGTTTCGCAAGTATCAATAAATCATAGCGGTAACCAAATTCAGCCAGCATTTTTAGCCCTTGGATAAAGTCCTTATCAAGCATGAATTGGCTATCGGCTTCATCTTGAAGAACATGTCTAAAGCCTTTTAACATTGGAAACGCTTGGTAATGTGTTAATTGCTCGGCCAAATCTACAGCCTTCAGATCAATCCAACCGACAACGGCTTTTATGAATTGATGTTGCTGTGCTAATTTAATTAGCCATCGTGTTTCTTTTTCTGATTGCCTTGCTTGAACTGCAACACAGGCATCAATGTTATTCTGCTTGTAAATAGGCAACAGCGTTTCAGGTAAAAAGTCACGTCTAATAACGGATTGGTGCTCACCAATCCAGCCATAGTCTTCTTCGTTAAATAACCAAAAATGCTGATGAGCGTCAATATTCATTCTAATTAATCCATCTCAATGACTGCCTTGATCACGCCAGAGTCAGGTTTTACCCACTCTTTAAAGCTATTTATCAAGTTTTCAAATTTAGCGGTGTGTGTAACAAAGCTATCGCACTTCACTGTACCATCTCTTAAACATTTCACAACGTGTTGAAAATCATCAAGAGTTGCATTACGACTACCAAGTAATGTTGTCTCACGTTTATGGAATTCAGGATCTGAAAATGTAATATCGGCTTTAATGACACTCACGAACACGATGCGACCGCCATGTGCCAAATTATAAAAAGATGACTCCATTGCTTTAGCATTACCTGTGCAATCAATAATGACGGTTGGAAACTCACCTTCGGTCAGTATTGCGAGTTGTGCATTGACATCTTCAGCGGCATTCACGGTACCAAATACATTGTAATGTGCTTTACAAAAATCGAGTTTATCTTGTCTTACATCGCTGACAATTATTTTAGCGCCTTCAACCTTTGCAAACTGTAAGGCCCCCATGCCGATTGGGCCTGCGCCAAGAATCAGCACAGTATCTTCACTGGTAATTTTTGCTCTATTCACTGAATGTGCGCCAATAGCTAAACATTCAATTACCGCCATATCATTAAATTCGAGTCCTTCAGTACAAACCACTGCCGATTCAGGTACAGATAAATACTCACACATGCCACCATCTCGATGCACACCCAGTACTTCTATATCAGTACAACAATTTGTCTTACCGTTTCGACAAGCAATACATTTTCCACAATGTAAATAAGGAATGATGTAAACAGGTGAACCGACTTCGATTGATGTGTCTTTGCCTACACTTTCAATCACTCCCGATAATTCATGCCCAAGCACTCTTGGGTATTGAAAATACGGTTGGTTACCGCCATAAGCATGAATATCAGTTCCACAAACACCTATAGCCTTAATTTTAACTAAAACCTCTCCCTCTAACGGGGAAGGTTTATCTTTTAAAGCATATTCAAGTAATCCAGGCTTAGTACAAACAATAGTATTCATTTAACGTTCATCTCCGAACAGTTTACTGGCTAAAAGCATCTTTCATTTATATTATCATCATGTTTACAAAATACCACCCACTTTTTTTGAATATGAATAACTAAATTCATATTTAATTATAGGTTTTAATTATATTTTTCTCTTTATAAGGCGATAGACAAAAGAGACAGAAACAGATTTTACCAATTTAAAACTAGCATAAACATACACTTAATAATATGTGCATCTCAATACATGGCAAAATTACGTACTAAAAATCGATCAAGATTTTCAGTATAATAATGAAAGCCAATTACCAGTCAAGTTGTAAGTAATAATTGATTTTTATATATAAATGATTACTTTAAAGGTTAACTAACAAAACAAAGGTGTCTAGTATGAAACTAACGAGTATCCCTAAAGCTAGAAGGACATTAATGATTGGTTTAGCATGCTTTTTTTCTGGTGCGCTAACCCATATTCATGCTATAGAAATAGACCCAAATTCTAATTACATGAAAAATGGCCAGCCAATTGAACCTTGGAAATATTCTGTAGGCAATGGTCTGAATTATTCTATTGCAGTTATCGATCAACATGCCACTACGACGCGAAAAAACCTTACAGTAAGTCCGATAACTAAAGAAAATAAAAATGATGCTATTAATCTGAAATGGAAAGGCAAAAAAGTAAAAAATGAATGGGGCGGAAATATTTTATATGACACATTTTTTTCAGTAGGTCATCACCAGATTAACCTTGAGAGTGTTAAAGACGTGGCAGCTCTAGGCTTCGAAATTAAAATCAATAAACAGCCTAACGACAAAGTCACTATTTCAATGCAGTGCAATTATGATAACAAGTGTAAAGGCGCCTTTCAGTTAAAGTGTGGATTGCTCAATTTACCTGAAGATGAATGGACACAGATGTTTATTCCTTTAGATTGTTTTAGTAATGACGGGGAATTTGATTACAGTAACATCACCAGTATTTTGAGTGTGGCGACACAAGGTAAGTTAGATATTGATCTGGCGAACATAGGTTTGGTAGCAATGGCTACTGGTGATTTAGGTTGTGTAAAGTAATCCTTTAATAATGTTTCGGCTGTTTAGTTAACAGCCTTAAATATAACAGACAAAAAGCCGAACTTAATCGGCTCTTTTGAGAGCCTGTAAATAATTTGAGGTTAATTTTTCGAGTTCACACTCACTGTAACGGCTTGTAAATTATAATTTACGAACAAAACCATAAGTCACCGCTTCTGATATTTCTGCGGCCGCTTTTTTTAGTTCTTTCAACACATCATCAATACCCACTTCTTCAGGTATACGATTAATAAATGGCACGGACAAAGAAGCTACCGCATTTTCACCATCTAAAATTGGGCAAGATAAGTCGGTCACGCCAGTTACAAAGGCACTAGGCGCACTAAGACACCCTTGTTTAGCCACTTTCTTACATTCGGTTAAGAAGCTGTTTATATCTTTTTCTTCATGATGTTGACGAAGCATCGTTAGCATTTGCTCTTTCTTTGAGGCATTTTGATATGTAAACAAAATCCGTCCAGATGCTGCATATACGATTGGACGTCTATAACCCACTCTCACCGAATAGGAAAGGTTACTTGGGGTTTCAACACGAGAAATTACTACAATTTGTTCTTGTGATTGCACCGCAATATGACAAGACATTGCTGTTTTTTCCGCGAGCTGACGCATTATAGGCTGAGAAAACTCTAGAATATCTTTAATAGGCTCTTGTTCTGTGCCTAACTGAAGCAATTTACGCGTTACTTTGTACCCTTCACTTTCAATATCTTTTTCAATGTAATTACGCTGTTCTAAAACTAAAATCATCCGATAAATTTCAGCATTTGAACGACTGAGCTTTTCAGCAATAGTAGTGACGCTTAATGGTGTCAGATCTTTAGAAAGTAATTCTAAAATATCTAAGCCTTTTTCCAGAGCTGGAGCAGAGTATTTTTTAGCTACTTGTGTCGTCACTATTGATTCCTTTTCATGCCATTCACTTAGGGTTTATTTCATATACAAAAACAATAATATTGTAGATCTTTAATGATAAAAGTCGACAATTATTTCATCGTATATTTGATGATAAATAAGTTAATATAACTACAGATGTATATAATTATCTTACAAAAAACTAATTTATTATTTAATTACATCAACTTGAATAAAAACAATATTATCATCAGCAACAAGTACACCGTTACCAACCTTTAAATATAAAGGAAAAACTTTACATATAAAAGATTCATTCTTACGCGAAATCAATAGTTTTATCGATAATTGCCCCAGGATACTGTACAACGACTCTTGAGACATCACAGGCAATGCTTAGTTTGTTAAT
The DNA here is from genome assembly GCF_002874355.2 of Shewanella sp. 10N.286.48.B5. NCBI lineage: Bacteria > Pseudomonadati > Pseudomonadota > Gammaproteobacteria > Alteromonadales > Shewanellaceae > Shewanella > Shewanella sp. 10N.286.48.B5. The sequence goes on along the minus strand of NZ_MCVG02000001.1, from coordinate 1,472,518 downwards.
CATAGACATACCTTTAATTGTGCCATTGAGAAAAGCGCCAGCAAACGAATCACCAGCAGCAGTGGTATCGACTTGAATTTCCGCAGCCATAAATGGCACAAAAGCAGGGGGAGTAAGCGCACCTTGTGTGTAACCATAAACGCCATCCTCACCACATTTAATGACGAGTTCACTGGTGTTGAAACGAGAAAAGTACCCCAAGATGTCAGCTAATGTTTAATGACCGAATAAGCTTTGATGGTCATCTAAGCCTGGTAAAATAATATCACTGATATCATAGGCTTTTTGAATCCAGTTCCGAGCATCTTGTTTATACCACAATAACGCTCGATAGTTTGGGTCAAATGCAATCTTACAGCCCTTCTGTTTCAATAAAGAAATAAGATCAAGCAAGATTTGCCTACCTTTATCTGACATAATGGCCAAAGTAATGCCCGTAAAAAATACAATTTTAAACTGACTACTTTTTTCAATCACCATCTTTGTATCTAGGTGCAGCATTAATTCACTCGCAGCAGACCCTTTCCGCCAATAACTGAAACTCCGTTCTCCATACGCATCTAACGAGATGTTATAAATACCGGTATTTCGCTCTGGTAAATAAACACATAGGTCGGTATTAAGTTGCTGTTGCTGCCATTGCTTATTCATCGCGAGGCTAAAGGCATCTCCGCCATAAGCTGATAAATAATGTACTTCCAATTCAGGGTTACATCGTTTTGCATATACCGCGGTATTGTAAGTATCACCCGCAAATGATTTAACCAGCATAGTCTCATCTACTTCACGTAGCTCAACCATGCATTCGCCAATTACTAATAAAGACACCCATCACTCCTTTGTTCGCCAATATGTTACGATAACTAAGTTATGCCCAAACCGTTTTATCGCCAGTTAACAGTGGCAGTAATTGTTGATAACTATTTTGTAAATTTTCAATAAACACCGGATGTTGACTCAGCTCTGCAGAAAACACCTCTGAAATGGACATGAGTAAAGTAATATCATGTTGAGCTTGGTTATTGCACTGTGAAGCCACTGTCAGCAACTTATCAGCTAGAGGGTCAACCAGTTCTACTTGTTGTTGATAACGTTTTCTTACAAACATAAACCAAGCAACAACTGCCATTGTTAAATTTTTAATACTGCGGTTTTCTACTATGTTTTTTTCAATAATAGGCAATATTCGCATTGGCAGTTTTTGTGAACCATCCCATGCAATCTGTGCCACAAGGTGTCTAATAGCAGGATTTCTAAACCGATCAAAAATATCATTTTTATAAGCTACTACATCCATTTCTTCCGGTGCGGTAAATGAAGGAATCACTTCTTCTTTGACTAAATCTTCAAGTAACTCAACAACCTTAGGGATTTGCATACCATCAAATACGGTTTCAACATCCAGTAAGACGCCTAAATAAGCGAGTGTTGAATGCGGACAATTGAGTAAACGTAATTTGGCATGTTCAAAACCACGAACATCTTTAGTAAATGTGGCTCCCGCTAATTCCCAAGCCGGTCTTTTACTGGGTAAACAGTCTTCTATTACCCATTGAATAAAGGCTTCACGTTTTATAGGCCAACTGTCTGTCACATTTAGAGCCTGCTTCACTTGGCTTTTTAAACTGTTATCAGTCGCTGGTGTAATGCTGTCTACCATTGAACATGGACATATCAATTGTGTCGACAACCACTGAACCATTTGTGGGTACTTTATTGTAGAAAAACTGATAATGGCTTGACGCAATTTTTTGCCGTTATCTGTGAGGTTATCGCAGCTCAATATGGTTAATGGTGCTAAGCCTTTATCAAACCTCAACATTAACGCTTGTGAAAGTAAGCCTACTGCTGAAATCGCATTAGCTTGCGTTGTTAGATCTTGTTGAATGTCTACATGTTCACGTGCAAGCAAACCTTCGCTGTCTAAGCAGTAGCCTTTCTCCGTTATCGTCATTGTAACGAATTGAGTATCTTCATGACTTAGCCTATCCATAACGCGTTGATATTGTTGCGTTGCGACAATGACCTCTTGAATAGACCCTACAACTTCATAGCTTGGCTCTGCATCTAATACCGCCAGTGTAAATAAACCATTTTGTGGATTAAGTGCTTCAGCTACACCTGCTGAACGCATTGAAACGCAGCTTATTCCCCAATTTCCACCAGCAAGTTTCATTGCTTGATGGGTATACCAAGCTTGATGACCTCTAAAAAATGCACCGGGTCCAATATGCACAATACCAATCTTTGGTTGTTTATCTCCCATGCGGTAATTGGGTACAGATTGCTCTGCTTGCGCCAGCTTATCCAGGCTTTTAAGGCTTAATGAATTCACAACGTCGTTCCTTATATTGATAATAGGCACACTCTATGAGTGACATCTATCAAGCTCACATAGGAGCAGTAAATCAAAAGAACAGTCAAGGTTGAAAAATGTGCCACAAACCTCATTCGGCTTAACCTTTTATCGTTAAGCCAAGTGAATGTAAGAAGGAAATGATAATCAAACTAATGACTGCGTTTATATTTGCATTTTAATTTTTGTATACAAAAACGCAAGTTAAATGATCAAAGTATATAATTGTTGAGATACTAAACTCAAAGTAATCGTTTCACTTAAAAGTTACCTTGCTGTATAGGCTTAAATAATATTTAACTAATAATATCAATGATTAATTTATAAAATTCGTCAAATAATGGCAGAGAGAGATAATGATTTTTGGATGCATTTTTGAGAAAAATTAGTTTTTTGAACACTGTTTCATTCACCTGCCGATTGATCAGTGACTAAGCTATTCGTTACCTAAATATCATTTCCCGTGATATCAACTATTTTCTTAACCATATTTTCCAGCGCTTATTTAAGGTATATTTTTAGTTGTTACCAGTGTTATGAGTTTATTTGACTGCATCATAATGATCATTTGTTAACACAACAATAAATGTAAGTATCGGATCTAACTCTGTAACCTTTCAATTTAAACGCATTAATTACAATAACTTAACACCAATAAAATACATTGTTATGGGCAAACGTATTTAGTTTAAATATAAATATTTATGTTTACATGTGAATTTTCTTGCAATCTTTTAACATTTAACTTTATAGTAGTTTTCATATTCAATGCACTTAATATAAAGTCGATATTTATGAACACTATGAGAAAGCTCAACTTAAAAAGCGCCGTTGCTCTTGCTGTTACCGCAAGCTTATTTTCTTGTTCCCAAGCTCCAGTATCTGTTGATAGTCAAACACCTACAAAATCTGCAGAAGTAATTGAACAAGCATCAGCTGTAAACCTTGAACAAAAACTGGCGAGCATTCACCAAGTTGCTAACCAAGGTCCTTATAAAGCTGACTTTACCTCATTCAGCCAGTATGAGATCCCTGCATGGTATCAAGATGCCAAGTTCGGCATTTTCATTCACTGGGGCGTGTATTCTGTCCCTGCATATAATGGTGAATGGTACCCTCGTAAAATGTATCGCGATGAGCCTATGAGTGATGAAAAAGAACATCACGCTGAAACATGGGGGGCACAAACAGAATTTGGATATAAAGATTTCGTGCCTATGTTCACGGCAGAAAAGTTTAATGCTGATGAATGGCTCAATATTATTAAAGCATCAGGCGCTAAGTATATTGTCCCTGTAGCAGAGCACCACGATGGTTTCTCTATGTATGATAATAGTTATAGCCGCTGGGATTCTGTTGAAATGGGACCTAAACGCGACATTATTGCTGAATTAAAAGCCGCTACTGAAAAAGTGGATATTCATTTTGGTTTATCAAGTCATCGTGCTGAAAACTGGTGGTTTTTTGATGGCGGCCGAGAAATGCCATCAGATGTCCAAGATGAGGCTAACCGTGACTTATATGGCCCTGCGGTAAATCGTGATACTTCAGAGGCTGGTGAAACACCACCAACGAAAGAATTCATGGATGATTGGTTATTACGTACCGTTGAAATTGTTGATAAATATGAGCCTGAACTTATTTGGTTTGATTGGTGGATTGCATCACCCGCTTTCCATGATCATGTAGAAGCATTTACCGCTTATTATTATAATAAAGGGCTGAGTTGGGATCGCATGCCAGCGCTTAATTATAAAGAACACAAAGATTTTAGATCTTTTGTGCCAGGTTCAGCAGTACTTGATATTGAACGTGGTGGTATGACTGATATCCATGAGCATTTTTGGCAAACTGATACTTCAGTGTCTAAAACCTCTTGGGGTTACGTAACCAATCATCAATACCGTGATGCAAACTCATTGGTTGATGACATGATTGATATCGTCAGTAAGAACGGTTCTCTACTACTTAATATTGGCCCTAAAGCCGATGGCACCATACCAGAGGCTGAAGTCACGTTATTGAAAGAGATTGGTGATTGGTTAGCGATAAATGGCGAAGCAATCTACTCTACCCGTCCTTGGGTAACCTACGGAGAAGGTGAAACTGAAGTCGTTGACGGTAAGCATTCAAATAATGCAGAGAAGAACCGTAAAGATTTTAACAGCAGCGATGTGCGCTTTACCCGTAATGAAGACACCCTTTACGCAACGCTATTAGCATGGCCGGGTAATGGTAATAGCATTACGATCCGCTCAATCAATGCTAAAAACTATCCAGATAAAATCGCTAAAATTTCACTTATTGGTCAAGCTGGTGAGCTCAAGTTCTCTCAAGATGCTGACGGACTAACAGTTGTTCTACCTCAGAGTTACCCTAGTGAATATGCTCAAGTACTAAAAATCACTCAATAATCCCAAACCGCACAGAGTTTTCTGTGCGGTTTTTTACGTTTCACTTCATACTTTGAGTTAAAAGCCATGACTTTCAGACAACTATTGTCTTTTGAAGTGACAGCGTTTTTATACTCATTAATAACAATAAAATTGGAAAGGAAAATCCTGTGGACATTAAGCTAAGTTCAATAGACATCACTGTATTTGCAGTTTACGTGATAGGACTCATCTGCCTTGCATTATGGATCTCACGTAGCTCAAAAAAAGATGGCGCTGATACTGAAGATTACTTTTTAGCTGGTAAATCATTACCTTGGTGGGCCATTGGTGCATCACTTATTGCTGCTAATATTTCAGCAGAACAGATTATTGGAATGTCAGGCTCTGGCTATGCTCTGGGTTTGGCAATCGCTTCATATGAATGGATGGCCGCGCTTACTCTGATCTTGGTTGGTAAATACATGCTACCCATTTTCTTAAAGAACAACATTTTCACCATGCCTCAATACATGGAGCAACGTTTTGACACTCGAGTTAAGACCATTATTGCCTTGTTCTGGTTAGCTGTTTATATTTTCGTGAATTTAACCGCGGTATTATGGCTAGGTGGTCTTGCAATCGAAACGGTAGCCGGCGTCGATTGGATGACGGGTATGTGTTTCTTAGCAGCTTTCTCTGTGGTCTACTCACTCTACGGTGGGCTTAAAGCCGTAGCTTACACTGATATTTTACAAGTTGTACTACTGATTTTTGGTGGATTATTGTTAAGCTATTTAGCCTTAGTTGAAGTGAGCGCTGGTGAAGGGGCAATTGCAGGCTTTAGTATTCTAACCGATCGTTTGCCTGGTCATTTTGATATGATTTTAAGTCCTGATAATCCTTTTTATAAAGATCTTCCAGGTGTCTCGGTACTCTTTGGTGGCCTCTGGGTTATGAACTTCAGTTATTGGGGATTTAACCAGTACATCATTCAACGTGCCCTTGCTGCTAAAAATGAGCAAGAAGCACAAAAAGGGATTATGTTTGCCGCTTACCTGAAAATGTTAATGCCGCTCATTGTAGTGGTACCAGGTATTGCCGCCGTTATCTTATATCCTGATTTAACCTCAGCAGATCAAGCTTATCCATCAATGATGACTTTAATGCCTGTTGGCATTAAAGGCTTAGTCTTTGCTGCCTTAATTGCGGCTATTGTGTCTTCACTGGCTTCGATGACCAATAGTATTTCTACCATTTTCACCATGGATTTATATAGCAAGTGGAAGCAAGGGAAATCTCAACACCATTACGTACAAGTTGGCCGTATTGCATCATTAGTATCGCTTATCATTGCCCTATTCATTGCTGAACCATTATTAGGACAATTTGATCAAGCCTTTCAATATATTCAAGAGTTCACCGGCTTCTTCACACCAGGCATTGTCGTGATATTTGTTATGGGTATGTTCTGGTCTAAAACCAGTTCAACTGGCGCGATTTCTGCTGCGATAGGTGCTGCGGTATTCTCGCTAGTATTTAAAATATTCTGGCCTGAGCTACCTTTCATGGACCGTATCGGGCTGATCTTCTTACTATGTTTAGCCTTGTGTATTGTGGTGTCACTATTAACACCGAACAATCAGCAAAATACCTGTGTGAGTTTAGATGATGTAAGCTTTAAAACTTCGAGCAGCTTTAACATTGCGGCAGTTGGTATCATCATCATCCTTACCGCCCTATATTACACTTGGTGGTAATCGCTTTAGTCATAGCTTCGATGTAAAGCAATATTGATTTGCAGTTTAGAAACTAAAAAATGCAGAATGTTTATGACATTCTGCATTTTTATTGGCAATAGGATTGTATTGAGAATGGTGCTAACGATTATATTAATAGCTCTATGAATATTAATTATGACCGTACATCTTAATTATTTACGTAATGGACACAATCATTCTTTTTAGCCGTTTGTTGCAGCAGTTGTTTTAACTCTGTTTTTCCACCGCTTTTAGTATCATTGATTTGTTGTTCAATGGTTTGTGTTTGCATGACAATTTTTTCAATCGCTGTTTGTCTTGCGCCCTCTTCTGACTGGCCTGATAACACGAGTTGTTCAACAAGATCTGAATAGCGTTCGTAGACTACTCCTTTATAATAATCGGCCTGTGAAGTCATCGGAGCGTTGGCATATACAATTGAGCAGCTTAAAGCACTATTGATTTGCGTGAATGAATCCTGAATTTGAATGACAACGGGCTTTTGAGTCGATGGGCTAGCGCTCGCGCCAAAAGATAATATTGCTAACATTGAAATGATAAATACTTTTTTCATTATGTTTACTCCCGTTGATGAACAACTGAATTCTGATACTGATAATAAGCTTTAAACTTGCCTCTATTTTACCTACGTAAGCTAAACGTAAGCTGAACAAACAATTAACTTTTAACGTTTTTCCTTAAAGAATGCTTATTAGGTTATTTTCGGCTAATGGTTCGACAGCAGCTCGATAATAGTCGCCACTCAATCTTAAACACTCACGCTTACCTTGCTCATAATTTAGTACTTAGCAATGCTGTTTAGTTCAGCTCACTCAGCAAAGCATTCCCTCAATGACCCATAACAGATTGAATAACCAACAATTCGCACACTTATTCGACAACCTTACGGAATTTATTGCCAATTTTACGGGGACAGCTATAATACTGTATAAACATACAGTGCTGTTAAGTGTCGATTGTTATGAAGGTTATTCCTATTTTTGCTTGTGCCGGTATTACTGGTTTTGAAAGTCCTGCTGCTGAATATCGGCAACTGCCATTAAGTTTAGATGAGCTATTGATTGAACATCCCAGTGCCACTTTTATTGGCCAAGCTAGCGGCGACTCTATGGAGAAAATCGGCATTTTTGATAAAGACATTCTCATTGTGGATCGCCATGTCAGTGTCGAAAACCATGATGTGATCGTGGCGAACTATAATGGCAACTTTGTCTGTAAGCTCATTGATACCCAGCGGCGATTATTATTATCGGCAAATGATCTTCACCAGAGTGTCACGATACAAGAGTATGACAACTTCAGTGTTGAAGGCGTGGTGATCCGTTCGATCCGTTGTCATCGCCAAAGCCCTATATTAGTTAATGACTAATATTAGCTGATTAACTAACGACTAACGGACAGTTAAACTATGTATGCATTAGTTGATGCCAACTCCTTTTATTGCAGCGCCGAGCAAGTGTTTCGCCCAGAGTGGCGTGGCCGTCCTATCGTGGTGCTGTCCAATAACGATGGTTGCATTGTGGCGGCTAACCGCCAGGCAAAAGCATTAGGAGTGGGTAAATTTGGTCCTTACTTTGAAGTGCGCGATTTTTGTGAAAAAGCAGGCGTGATTGCGCTTTCCTCCAATTATGAGCTTTATGCCTCTTTGTCTCACTCTATGATGGAAGTGATTGGCCGCTTTGCACCTGAGCAACATATTTACTCTATTGATGAGTCATTTCTGTCATTTAAACATTGTTACCCTGCGATCCCGTGTTTATTAAGCCATGCCGCTATGATCCGCCGAGCTGTTTGGAAAGAAACCCGCTTACCTGTGTGTGTCGGTATTGCTGCCACCTTAACCCTTGCCAAAGTGGCCAATCATGCCGCTAAAAAGCTCCAGGGCTATAACGGGGTATGTTATATCCAATCCATTGAGCAAAGAAATGCCATTTTAGCGACAATGAAAGTCACCGATGTGTGGGGCATCGGTTCGCGGATCGGTAACAAATTACATGCCATGGGGATCACCACCGCACTGGATCTGGCTAAATTACAACCAGGCATTGCTCGTAGCCAATTTAGTATTGAAATCGAGCGTACAGTCAGAGAGCTCAATGGCGAGGCTTGTAAAGGCTGGGATAGCGCCAGAGCAGATAAACAGCAGATCTTTTCAACTCGTAGTGTCGGTGAACGTATTAGCGATATAGACTCATTATTACAGGCGCTCAGTAAGCATGCTGGTATCGCGGCAGCCAAAGCCAGAAAGCAAGGCTCTGTGGCTAGCACCATACTGATCTTTGCCAGTAACTCCCCTTATGATGAACAGCCTAATGGCTTTAAATATCATTACCGCTGTGCATATCCAACTAATGACAACCGTGAAATCATCAGTTACGCAGCAGAAATTGCCCGTAAGCTTTATAACCCCAATACTCGCTACTATAAAATCGGGATTGGATTGTTAGATTTATCACCGGTCAAGCATTTGCAAACAGACTTATTTGCCCCAGTAAAAGATCCTGCCTTGATGCAGGTTTTTGATAAGTTAAATCAACGCTACGGTAGTGATGCAATATTTGTCGCCGCCCAAGGTATTGGAGGTAAATGGCATATGCGCCGTGAGCTATTAACCCCGCAATACACCAGCTGTTGGCAAGATATTCCGCAAATCCACTGTGGCTAAATTGGTGATAAATTGATTTGCGTGTGCTGGTTTTTATTCTGACTTGGTTCAGGTTTAGTTGTGGTTTTAAATTAGCGTAAAATGGACAACTAATATCAAACCCAAACAGTACATTAATCGATCTTAAGCTCAACAAAAATACAACTTAGCCAACTCTAGCTGTTCAAAAAACACTCTCCAGTTCACAGTTTTATATCTAATCACATGAGCGAGGCTATTATGCGATTTTAGCCATTGTGTTATTGCTGAAAAAAACGACAATACGCATCCTTAATTTTCTTGGATTGTGCTTGCCTGTGTTAGATTTTTCCGCATTTGATTTTCAGTTTATTGCCGAGCCCCTATTTTACTTTCAGCTTATTGGCTTTGTCTCAATGGCCATTGGCTGGTGGGCAAATAGCCAACAACAAGACTGCAAATTTATTCATGGCAATATGATAGCGTCAGTACTTACCGCAATCCATTTAGGCTTATTAGGCAGCTTTCTCGGCATGGCCAACCAACTAGTTAATGTTATTCGCTTTCGTTTATGTCAAAGTTTGAATAGCAATAACCAGCAAAATCTTGCATCGACTGCCTGGTTAACATCACCTTTAGCCATGTCACTCAGCTTTAGTATTATTGCCATGACGCAGGGTTTTCTATGGGCTGAGCATTGGAGTGAATGGTGTGCGGTTATCGCTGCAGTCGTAATGAGCTTTAGTTTATTCTTCTTAGCGGGCAGTCAACTAAGGTTAGCTATGGTTGCCAGTAATGGATTAAACCTGATGCTTTCAATATATTTGATGTCATGGTCAGGAATACTCTACCAAGTAATGACAATAGCAATATTGGCACTAGGGCTTATGCGCGAATTTAGCGACTACTATAACGACCAGCTCAACCAAAACTTTGAGCAAAATAGTGCCCTTGAAAGCTGTAATGAAACACAAGTGGCACTGTCTAAAGGTTAAAGTAATTAGCTTGAATCAATTCAGTTAGGATGAGTAAACCCTGTGGTAATAAGCAATTAAGAGCGAGTCATATTACTCACTCTGCTAATGCTAATACCAATGACTCGCAACGAAGGCAAATTGCTAAAGCGCATTCAGGTACGACTTTAACGCTTTAAGCCTAACAGTCGCCGCGCCAATGATATCCATAAAGCCCAATGCTGGATGGGGTTTCTCAGCAGAAATCCAAGCTGAGCCGGTTGCCCCAATCGGTAATGAATAACCTTCAGGTTCTTCAAACTCAATAACGACTGTACGACCATGAGAGCCGCCATTGTTACCCACATGCTGGCGCACATGTTGACTGCCACTCATGGGGTTAATCATGGCTTCGCCCGTACCTGAAGTAATGCTGTGCACTCTGCCTCTAAAGATTTCTCCCGGATAAGCATCCACATAGAACTCGGCAAACTGCCCAGGTTTTATATAGCGATATGATTGATCGGCAATGCGCATTTCTAAAAATTTCTTACTGGTATCAAACAAGTGCATATTACCCAAGCGGGTGCCTTCAGTTACATTGGTAATGGCAAGCTGCCCATCATATTGAGCCCGTATTTCACGACGTGAATCTGTCCATTTAGCCGATTCAATATCAGCCTCAATAGCTTGCATTTGCGCTGTTTGCGCGCCCAACTGGGCAATATTGGCAGCCACTTGGGCACGATTGGCATCAATCTGCGCCTGTAAATTATCGCGGTCCACCTGACTTGCATGCTCTTTTAAGGCCGTTAGACGCGCTAAATTACGCTCATCATTATTGATACTGACATTTAAAGCGTTAATTTGTTGGATTGCGGCAGCGTGCTGCGCTTGTACTGCATTTTTACTGGCTTCAAGGGCTTTGATTTGTTCCGTGCTATCCACTGATACTAAGGTGTAAATCAAGTCCCCTTTTTTAACGATTTGGTTATGAGTCACATAGACGTTTTCAACTTCCTGACCAATGAGTGGACTTAGCACTGCATGAGGCGCTTTAATGGTTGAGCTATCGGTTAAATCAGCGGGTGACCAAAAGCGATGGCCAGTAAACAATGAAAAAGCAATAAACATTCCTAAACCAATGGTGCGTACCGCATTAGTAAGGTTCCATTGAATTACCCCTAATTTAACTAAGAGCCATATAATTAACACATAAGGCAACATGATCTCTTTCATGATTTAACTCCTTTGATGCCATTACTAATGATGCTTGATAACCGTTTAGATAGGACATCCCAGCGCCCAAAAGCAATGATTATCGCCAGTACCCACCAGGTCTTATCAATAAACAAACCACATAAAGATAAAGCAAACACAATTTGGGTATGGGCACTCGACATGGCTTCTGCCTTATGAACTGCAACTTCATGTAATTTCCAAAATAACAGCAGTACATAGCAAATGATCAAAATGGTGACCACAAACACAAAGCCCATAAAAAATTCAGAATCTAATAGGGTTAAAATGCTGGGGTAGCCATTAACAAAGTAGCCTTCAGGTAATTGCTTACCGTGTATTTGAGTGAGTAATGAGAAGCCATAACTTAAAAGTCCGATAACCGATAACGATAAAATAAATGTGGTCATTTTTCGCACATAGAAAGATAACTTATTGCTCAATGATGGTTGAACCGTGTCGATATCAGGTAATTCAGTCATAAAGATCCTAAAAACATGAGATATTTAACAGGGAGAGTAACAATGTCTCGCTGTATATGAGCTGAATACTAGCAATAACTCACTGTGATAACGGAATAACCGATATTCCAAATGAACTATTTACTTTAGTCCCAATGTACGCTTCGAATTTATAGTGTAATATATTGTTAAATTGCACTTATTTATCGGTATCTCATGGATTTGAATGCACTGAATGTGTTTGTCACCCTGTATAGATCAGGCTCGACCCAAAAAGCCGCCAAGCAACTGGGCCGCTCACAATCATTTGTCTCAAAAGTATTGGCTCAATTACGTGAAGAACTAAGCGACCCGTTATTTATTCGCACCGCTAATGGCCTACAACCCACCAGTTATGCCGATAAAATCGCCCCGCAAATCCAAAGTTCTATCGAGCAAATTAGCTTAGCCCTAGAACCAGAATACTTTGACCCTAAAAACCTGCAGTTCATTTCGGTGCACTTAGGCGAACCCTTGATGGTATTAATGGGTAAAAGCCTAATCAATGAATTACGCAAACAAACCAATGCCACCATAGAGTTAAGACAATGGCGAAAATCCAGTAATGATGGCTTGATCGATGGCTCCATTGATATCGGCGTGCAATCATTGCGAGACAGACCGCAGCAGCTGTATCAGAAAAAAGTGGCTTCTGGTTATGTTACTAAAGTGGGCAATGAGCAAGGGGAATTTGTAAAGCTATTAGTTGATGATTTAAATGAACATGTTGAATATTTTCGTGAATTAAATGAAAACCATAATCCGACAATCATTACCGACAACTATAGTTTACATCGCCAATTACTGGCCGATCATTACTCCTATAATTTTAAAATCGATGCTGAATTGCACAAAAAAGAAGTCGCCATAGACATGGCGATTATTTGTAGTTCATCGCGGCGCCATGAAGCTAAAATAGTATGGCTATCAGAGATATGTAAAAACGTCTTATTACAAGCAATTACCACGCGTTAATGATTATGCTGAGGGTATTATGAGCCAAAGAAGTATTCACACATTATTTAAACCCACTTCCATCGCCGTTATTGGTGCCTCAAATAGTGAAAAGCGCGCGGGGCGCGTGTTGATGAAAAACTTATTGGCCAGCGGCTTTTCAGGGCCCATTATGCCCGTAACCCCTAAATATTCCGCCGTTATGGGCGTATTGGCTTATCCCAATATTGAATCGCTGCCCATTAAACCCGATTTAGCCGTGATATGTACTCGCGCCAGTCGCGTACCTGATATCGTCGAAACATTGGCGCAGTTTGGCTGTAAAATCGCGATAATTATGGCCTCAGGCATGGCTGATGAGTTTGATGAACATGGTGTTAGCCTGTTAACTCAAACGCTGCAAAATGCAAAACGTTACGGCATGCGAATATTGGGATCAAATAGTTTAGGGATGATTATTCCCACCATTGGTCTTAATGCGAGCCTAGCGCATACCGGCGCTAAAAAAGGCAAAATTGCGTTTGTGTCACAATCTGCCGCCATTTGTACTACGGTGCTGGATTGGGCTAATAATAAAGACATCGGCTTTTCATCGTTTATATCTTTAGGTGATGCATCTGATATAAATTTTGATGAATTGCTCGATTATTTAGGTCGTGATAGCCGCACCAGCGCCATTATGCTTTATATTGATTCTATTAGTGAAAAGCGTCATTTTTTATCCGCAGCGCGCGCAGCAGCCCGTAATAAACCCATATTTGTGATTAAATCGGGTCGCAGTGCTGAAGGCGTTAAGGCCGCTATGTTGCACACAGGCGGTAAAGGCGGCAATGATGCCGTCTACGATGCAGCCTTTAAGCGTGGTGGTATGTTGCGGGTGCATGACTTAATTGAACTGTTTGCCGCAGTTGAAAGTTTGGCCCACTCCACGCCATTAAAAGGTGAGCGAGTCGCCATAATCAGTAATGGCGGCGGCCCTGCAGTATTGGCCGCTGATGAACTCATTATTAAAGGCGGTAAACTGGCACAGTTGTCAGATGACACCATCACTCAATTAAATCGCATATTGCCAACAACCTGGTCTGGTCAAAATCCAATAGATATTGTCGGTGATGCTGACAGTAAACGTTATAGCCAAGCACTAACTATATTGATGGATAGCCAAGAAATGGACGCTATTTTAGTGCTGCATTCACCATCAGCATTAGAAGAAAGTGACCAAATCGCCCAGAGTTTAATTGATGTCATCAAGGGCCATCCAAATCGAAACAAGTTAAATATTTTAACCAATTGGAGTGGTGAGGATTCAGCCTACACCGCAAGAAAGCGATTTAGTAAAGCCGGGATTCCGACTTATCGAACCCCTGAAGGCGCAGTAAAAGCCTTTATGCATATGGTCGAATACCGCCGTAATCAAAAACTATTGCAAGAAGTGCCGCAATCTATTCCAGATAATATTCCCACTGACACTAATACAGCGCGGAATTTATTACAAAAAGCCCAAGCCAATAATCGTTTTATTCTCGAAACCCATGAAGCCAGTGACATTTTAAAAGCTTACGGTTTAAATACCATAGATACAGAGTTTGCCAGTAGCGCAGAGCAAGCCGTTAATATCGCCACCAAGTTGGGCTTTCCTGTGGCACTAAAAGTCCAATCCCCTGACTTGATGTACAAATCTGATGTGCACGGTGTGGTACTAAACCTCAATAATGCTGAAGAAGTGTATCAGGCAGCGCTATCCATTACTTCCAGAGTTAAGGACACCAACCCTGACGCTGAAATCAATGGCATGATAGTGCAAAAAATGGCATTAACCGCTGGCGCTCAAGAAGTGCGGGTCTCTGTGATTAATGATCCTGTTTTTGGCCCTGCAATTTGCCTTGGTGAAGGCGGCTCAGAATGGGACCCAACACGTGATGCTGCAGTTGCCCTACCGCCACTTAATATGGCACTGGCGCGCTATATGGTCATTCAGGCGTTGAAAACTCACAAACTTAGAGACAGACATTTACCCCTTGGTTTAGACATGAACGCACTGTGTGTGATGCTAACCCAAATATCGCACCTGATTATCGATTGCCCTGAAATCGCTTCTTTAGACCTTAACCCAGTGCTCGCCGCAGGTGAAACCATTACCCTGCTTGACGTTAACATGAAGCTCAATTGTACAGATATTGATCCCAAAGCGCGCTTAGCGATCATGCCATACCCAAAAGAGTTAGAACAAAAGGCCACCTTGAAAAATGGCTTGAAGGTCATGCTCAGGCCCATTCTTCCTGAGGATGAGCCAAAGCATTTAGCCTTTGATAACTCACTCAGTGATGAAGATCGCTATAAACGCTACTTTGGCGTTCGTTCGAAAATGACCCATGAGGAAATGGCGGTTTTAACACAAATAGATTACGCCAGAGAAATGGCATTTATCGCCACTGCAGAAGATGAAAATGGTGAGGCAATCACCTTAGGTGCGGTGCGAGCATCGACTGATCCTGATAATACAGAAGCAGAATTTGCTATGGCGGTGCGCGGCGACTATCAAGGAATTGGTTTAGGTAAAATGCTATTAGAAAAACTGATTAACTATTATAAAACCACTAATACTCCTGTGTTAGCGGGCTTTACCATGTTTGAAAACCGCAGTATGGCAAACCTCGCCAAAGGGCTTGGCTTTACGGTATCTTTTGATATGGATGAGCACCTGATTAAGATGCATATGGACTTGCCCCAATGTGAAGCTAACCCGCAAGCTAAAGCGGGTATAGACTCTGCCGATAAACATTAGCCTTTAACACAGTTGCGACCTGATGATTTCGCTTGATACAGCATTTCATCAGCGCGACTTAACCAGGTATCACTATCATCTCCAGGGTGGATTTCAGCAGCCCCTATCGATACTGTGATATTGCCTAAATGCTGCTTTTTTTCTTTACCAATGGTGAGCTGCTTATCTGCAATACGATTTTTAATTTGCTCAGCCACCGTTAAGGCATCTTGTAGCTCAGTATTAGGCAATAAAATCACAAACTCTTCACCGCCATAGCGGGCAACGAAATCATTACCTTTTACCGTTTGTTTTAATGCAAAAGCCACAAATGCCAGCACTTTATCGCCAACTAGATGACCATAAGTATCATTGAATTTTTTAAAGAAATCGATATCTATCATTAATAGGCAACAAGGTATATTGCTATGGCTAAACAAACTGACTTGCTCTAAAGCAAACACCTCATAGGCACGGCGATTATTTAACGAGGTTAATTCATCGGTCATTGCCACTTTACTTAAACTGGTCATTTCATCTTTTAAAGTCGTTAATTCATTACCCAGAGAGTCTATGTCGGCTTTCATTAAATCGTTGTTTAATAGCACCTTGTCCACTTCAAAACTAATATTGACGATTAACTCGTTAAGTAATTGTGGACTTGGATTTGACTGCAGTTCCTCGTTTAAAGAATGTAAGCTCGATGAAAAGTCACTAGTACCAGAAGAAAGCTGACTGATCTTACTGTATAAGCTATTGATGAGTAATTTGGTTTCAATTTGAACATTATCAATGACTTCTGGAGACTGCTCATGAATAAAGTTGTTATAAAGGCCTTGATTGACCGCGGCGGTAAACTCAACTTTATTGGCAATTAAACCATCGATCGCACGTTTTAAGTCTAAATTTGTTTCCGCATAATACTGATACCAAATGGCATAATTTTCTGGGGTAACCGGTATATGCAGCGCGGACATTTGCGGCACTGCCATTCTTAGTATTTGTGCAGAATTTTCTAAACTCGTCTTCAATTTCACGTCCTATGATTTATATAAGTCAATGTAAGCCCAGCAAAGGTAACGCTATACTTAAATGCTAAAAAATTAAATTTAAAAAAATATAACCCTTTTACGCATTTGATACGTTTAAAACAATAACAAGCATAACAATAACATTTTACATAAGAGAAACCATATGAAAATTTTACTAAAAAACCAATTAAATAAACTACCTATGGCAACGTTATTAAGCGTATCGGCGACAGTAATAGTACCCGCTTATGCCACTAGCCCTGTGCCTAACCAATTTAGTCAACCCGCAATGATAACCATGCATAAAAATACTCATGAAAATTATCAGCTAATTGACAATATAAAGATGTTTCCAAAGCCAGCGACTAAGCAAGTGCAACATATACTTGAATTAGCACAGCGTGATGATGAGGCGAGTTATAAAATTGAAATTCAAATTGGCCAAAATAAGCTGGTAGATTGTAATCACCATAGACTAAGTGGCAAATTGGTCGAGCAGAATTTATCAGGCTGGGGATATCCGTTTTATAGCGTCGATAGTATAACGGTAGGGCCAAGTACGATGATGATGTGTAATGAACCTAAAACGGCTAAATTTGTGCCAATGGGACAAAGCTTGAGCATCAATTATGATAGCCGTTTACCAAAAATATTTTACCTACCTGAAGATGCAACGTTAAGATACCGTATTTGGCAAGCTAAAGGTGATTACCACTATTCAAATTAATGTGTGGGACCATGGCTAAACAGCGTTATAACAAAGCGTCAGCAGATAACCCAAATAACCATGGTGCATCTGCTAACGCTGTTTAATATTTAACTGGATCCAAGGTAATAATTTAACAACGTTTAACCCGAACAACCTGCATAATCTCTACGCTAAATCCAGCCACAGTATGCTCTTCAGGGTAATACACTAAACTCACAAGTTGATCCTGCAAGCTCTTATATTTTTTAGTACGCTTAAATTTAAATGCTACATCGTAACCCGCTAACATCAAGGTATGGTAAACCCACTCTTCTTTTTCACGCTGAGTATGGGAAACAACTTTAACCCCTTCAATATGGTTAAGTTTTTCATGCTTTTTAAGTAGTGCATCTACGGCTTTCTTCTTCATATTAACCTGGTTCCATATCTGAGTTATTACCGTTTATGTGATTGATATAATCAACGATGTCTTGATATCGATACTGACTGCAATAACCAAAACCTGACAGTTGCTTTACTTTGTTGCGGGTAAAAATCGGCACACTAATACCTGCTAAAAATTTAGTTTGAACCGCTACAGATATCGGCATAATGCCTTTTGCGTTCATATGAGTGCAAAACTTATTAAGATACTGCTGCAATGACGCTAATTGAGTGATTGGCGCTAATGCCTGTTGCGGCAACAATGCTATCTGCCCACGACAGACACTACAATGACCACAATGACTAGGTGCTTGCTGATCATCAAAATAACGCGCCAATTTAGCAGTAATACACTCAGTTGATTCAAAAAAACTAATAAGCTGATTTAAACGTTTTATCTCTTTGACTTCGTTACTTTGGAAGTAATCAGACAAACTTACAATAAGGTTTGGATTACTTAAAGCATTGATATCAACATTAAACACTTGGGTTATTTTTTTGGTTTCTAACTGGATATATTGTTTGTCTGCTAGGTAGTCTAACGCCGAAACTACCCGTTGCCTGTCTGCACCATATTGCTGATATAAGCTATCGAAATCTAGTTGACCCCATATTTTCTTAAAACGAGTATGCTCAAATATTTGCTGCAGAAACGCTTGGCGCTGGGGATCAAAACTGGCCAGCAACTGCTGTTTATCAATCAAAAATTGATACTTAAACTCAGCAAAATAAGCAAAGCTTGGTTGCACCACGTTGGCTAATTCAAGTTGAACTAACAGGGTTTTTAACGGCAACTGTTTAATGTTACAGCTAGTTGAAATCGCATACTCTTGCATTTCCCAGCGGCCATGTTCAACTTCAGCGCTAATATGTTCTATTAAGTTGGTAATCGCTGAGGGTTCTGGCGTATCGCCATAAACAAAGTTTTCAATGGTATTTAAGCCATCTTTGTTAGCTAGCGTAATACAATGAGACAATTGCCCATCTCGGCCTGCACGGCCGATTTCTTGGCTGTAGTTTTCGATAGATTTCGGTAAATCGTAATGAACCACAAAACGGATATTGCTTTTATCTATTCCCATACCAAAGGCAATTGTGGCAACAATTACGTTGATTTGGCCGTCCATAAATTGCTGTTGGATGCGATTTCTGAGCTCTGAATCAAGTCCTGCATGATAAGCGGTGGCTTGAATATTGTTAGCACTTAAAAAAGCCGCGATATCTTCTGCCGTTTTTTGCAAGGTCACGTAGATAATCCCAGCACCTGTGCATTGCGATACTGTGTTGACTAATTCCGATTGCTTAGCGGCTTCAACAACAGGTTTGATACTGATATCTAAATTACTGCGATAAAAACCCGTTTGTACCACTTGCTCAGGCAAAATAGCAAAACGGTTGGCCATATCCAGCTTTACCTTTTCAGTGGCTGTGGCGGTTAATAACAACACTTGGGCAATACTAAATTGCTGCACATAAGATGGGATTTTTAAATAATCAGGCCTGAAGTTATGGCCCCATTCAGAGATACAATGAGCTTCATCAACGACTAATAATGAAATATCAATACTGCTAAGAAACTGCCTAAAACGTTCATTTTTAAAACGCTCAACTGACACCATTAAAATTTTTGTATGCCCGCGGCGAACATCACGCATAACCTGCTGTGTTTGCTCAAAGGTTAAGCTTGAATCTATGCTGGCGGCATTTATTCCCTTAGCATTTAAAAAAGCGATTTGATCTTTCATTAACGCAAGCAATGGCGATACCACTAAGGTGACATTAGCCAGTTGTAAGGCGCTAAATTGATAGCACAGTGATTTACCTGAGCCTGTAGGAAAAATGGCTAAAGAAGATGCTCCTGACAAAATATGTTTAATTACATCAATTTGCCCTTCTCTAAACTGATTAAATCCAAATTGCTGCTCGAGCTTTTGAATTAAATCGGCGTTGTCATGTAGTAATGGCGAAGGACTATCAAACGATGGAGTTTGCATACTGGAGCCTAGATTGATGATTAAAGCGAAGGCAATTATACGCTAACACGAATAAAATTGAAACTCTGAAGCTTATAAAACAATAACTTATAAAATACTTACCCGAGGTGAACACGGCTTTATTCATCAAAAGAATAAACAGAAATATCGGAGCATAAAGTTGAAATAAACAAGGTCGGTTAGCCTTTACGTGATAGGTATTGATTGATTAACAAGGTTAATTTGTCTTCGAAGGTTTCTTGAGCTTGCTCTAAATCATCGCCAAAGCGAACCATAAATTTAGTGGCTTGCTCACGAGATAACATGTTATTGGCTAGACAGTACGCCATTTCATCGAGTTGTTTGTTGTAACGTGGCTCTAAAAACCATTGGCATGTTGCAGTATCAAGGCTTGCCAGCATTTGCTGTGCTAAATCACAAAATATTTGTATGTGCTCCATACCATCGGGGCCCAAACAACCGGGCTCTAGACGATATAACACAATCAACTTACTTTCTAACATAGAGTAACACTCGCATCCGCTGCTTTTATGATGGTATTTAAACGCTATTTAGCCGCTGCGTTTAGCATTGCTTGTTCAAACTGCTGAATATAACTTTCAATCGGAATGATATCTTCTTTTAAACGACGATTTCTACCCAGTAACGACGACTCAACAAATAAATTAAACCACGAGCTCAATGCTTTGGAGTTTAATGGCTCGTCGATGGCTTCAAGAGCCAGAGCTGCCACTTCAGCAGTTGATAGCTGAAAATCATGGCTGCCTTTTCTTAATTCGTAATTAGCTAAGGTTTCAGGACTAAAAGAAAACAATGGCAATCTATGTAAATAAGGGCTTTTACGAAACATTTTGATCGCTTGACGCCAGCTACCATCTAATAAAATTAACAGCGGTATTTTACCAGTGGCGGCATTGTCACATTGACTAGGATGACTAACCACCATTTGCCCTTCTTGGGCATACTGCTCAGGAAATATCAGCATTGGCTGATATTTGGGGTCGTTGATCGCTTCAATCATTTGTTTATTGGGCTCAGTACGAGACCATAAATAAGCGCTAGTATTAGGGACTAAATCAGCAATTAAACGGCCACTGTTGGTTGGCTTTAGCACTTCATCATCATACATGACTAGCATGAAGTGGGCTTCAGTATTGATATATTGTCTATGTTGACAGGTACAGAAAATTTCTCCTAATAAACACCACTGGCAGCGAATGAGTTTTTTCCCTCTGGCAGCAAATGGTTTAGTTGAAATAGATTTTCGGTATTGATACAAACGATGAACTGCGTGTTGCTGCTCAGGAGGTAACGCCAACATGGGATTATTCTCGGTTACACGTTATAGTTTATAACGTTCAAAAAAATTCATCACCCAATTGGGTGATGAAGTTACTATAGAATTCTTTTTAGTAAAAGGTCAGCTTTTAAGCGCTTTATCCTGGTCATAATCTTTTTCACAGGAGCCGGATACTTTTGCACGGTTTCAATTTGACTATAATGGAACAGTTTTTCGGTATGCTGCAGAATAAATTCTTGTTCCGCCTCAAAACTTTGCTTCCACACACCACTGTCATCATGCAATAACAAACCATTTTCTAAATCCAACGCCCACGCTCTTGGGTTTAAATTAGAACCAGTGATGAGATGCTTTTTGCCATCAGCACTAATCCCTTTTAAATGATAACTATTGATACCGTCTTTCCATAAGTGGATCCGTAACTGACCGTTTTCAATCGCCCATTGCTGACGTTTTACAAACTTACGTAAGGTTTGTTCGTACATGTAAGGCAATGCACCAATGGTAGAAAAATCTTTCTCTGGTGGGATATAAAAATCATTGGCGGTTTTATCACCCACCACGATATCAATACTCTTTCCATTACGTAAATGACGCGTCAACGCTCTCACTAAAGAGTTTGGTGGGTTAAAATACGGCGTACAGATAAACAGTGACTCGGTTGATTCATCAACCAATTTTATCACCACTTCGTTTAACTTATTCTTCTTGCGGCCTAAGCCTACAAGCGGCGTAACACGATTGCCAATACGGGTACTTTCAAACTGATAATCTGAACGTGATAAGCGAGTTTTAAAGGTGCGCATGTCATTTTTATCAGGGCATTTTTCGTCGCTGCTGTCTTGAGTCAACGGACAAACAGCCGGATCGCTAATTAGATGTTGCTCAATGAACTCACCCATACTGCGAGCAAGCTCAGCAGATTCCAGTACATGATAACGATCAAAACGGTACTTATCGTTTTGTTTAAAGTAAATGTTATTAATGCTAGCGCCGCTGAATATTACTGCATCATCAATGATGAAGCCTTTAAGGTGTAATACCCCTAAAAACTCGCGAGACTTAACTGGTACACCTAAGATGTCAAAAGGTGCCTTCGCAGCAGCCATGGCTTTGCGGTACATGATGTAATTACCACTATCACCTTTATGGCCAATTAGGCCACGCCTAGCTCTATGGTAGTCCACTAGGACAACTATTTTTAACTCTGGGTTAGCAGCTTTAGCTGCAAGTAACGCCTCAAGAACTTCTCGGCCCGCTTCATCATCTTCTAAATAAAGCGCAGCAATATATATCGCATTCGTAGCATTCGCGATGCGAGTTAACAATTCTTGTTTAAATTGAACCGGGGTTAATAACCACTTTAACGATTCATTTTGTAATGCGATACCACCAAGCTTATCCAGCAAGGCAACCTCCTTGAACTTAAACAGTTAAATGCTATTAACGTCGATATAAATTGACTAGGTAAGTATTTATCGTTTGTTTCTAATTTTGAATAATAAATACTGTCACTTAAAATTTATACTTTGTCATCGTTTTAACTGAATAACAAAAAATATTAGGAGATAGAAATTACCGACTTAGCGGCTTATGAGCAAGGCTTTTCTGATGTTATAGCCCTATTTGATGGGTTTATGAGGCTCAAGTGAACGATTTTGGATCAAACTTTTAAAGTGATTGTTAAGGCCTGTAGAAAAAACAACCTACGCTATCTTGTTTGAATAAATAAAAATCAATTATGTTGAGCAAAAAACAAACACAAAAACTGACGCTAAGGTCTAACATCAATTTTTATCGCTTCATCACTGTAATAATCCGTTAGATCACGTATTTTAGAGAGACTCAAACTTTTACTACTGGCTAGTTATGTATTTACTAATACGTATATTAATTGTTTCTTTATTTAGCTTACCTGTGTGGGCCGATGAATACTTAGCCAATGTGATGCAACATATTGCGCCTCCTCAATCACAACTGGCTATAAACATATGGGATATTGAAAAAAAAAGCAGTGTTTACAGCATTAATGAGCAGACATTAATGCAACCCGCGAGCATCCAAAAGCTACTTACTGCCGTTGCAGCTACAAAGCAATTAGGTACTGATTTTTATTATGAAACCCAAGTATATATTGATGGAGTTGTAGTACAGCAGCAACTCAATGGTGATGTGTATATTAAATTTAGTGGTGATCCTAGCTTTACTCGTGAACAACTAAAACAACTACTCACCACACTTAAAACTAATGATATACAACATATAAATGGCAATGTGATCTTAGTATCACCGACCAGTGAAAGTCTTAGAGCACCTGGCTGGGTATGGGATGACCTCGGTATTTGTTACGCAGCGCCAGTGTCCGATTTTATTATTGATAAAAACTGTGTCAGAGCAAGCCTAAGTCCACTAGCAGATAACGCATCTGAAATCATAATAGATGCACAATACCCAGTTGAAATCAGCACCAAGGCGGTTTTTAAACCTAATATAGACGTTACTCAAGCTAAGGCGCAATTTTGCGAGTTACACATGCAACGCTTTGACGGCAATCACTATCGAATTTCAGGTTGTTACCCAGGCAATCAAACTATAAGTTTAGCCGTTGCTGTTAATGATCCGTCTCGCTATGCCAAAGATGTGATCAAAGCCATACTCAATGACAAGCAAGTCAATTACGCTAATTTGATCATAAGTAAGCAAAGCATCCCGCCTAGCGCGCAGTTGTTAGCCACGCATCAGTCTGAAAAGTTACCCAAATTATTAAAGATCATGCTGGAAAAGTCAGATAATTTAATTGCCGATAGCTTATTAAAAAAAATTGGCCAAGATTTTTACCGGCAAACGTTTAACAGCGATAACATAGAGGGTCTTGATATTAACGGCTTTACTATGGGCGCTAAAGCATTACAATCGATTTTAATCGAATTGAACTTACCATTTAATGATGCCAATCTCGTTGATGGCTCAGGCTTGTCTCGTTATAACTTACTGACTTCAGCACAAATGTTATCTGTGCTGCAACTCATCGACAGCGATACACGTTTTCAATACCTAACTGAGTTTTTACCTATATCTGGTAAAAGCGGCACCTTAAAGTACCAACAACATTTCAATAAACCGCCTTTGAAAGCGGCAATATCAGCAAAAACAGGCACCATGCTAGGGGTTGAAAACTTAGCGGGATTTATTCAGGCAAAAAATGGTAAACACTATGCCTTTGTGATTATAGAAAATGGACTCACTCCTGATGCAAAACAAACAAGACTAGCCCCTTTTAGCGCGCTATTACTGCGAAGATTATATGATTTACAGCCATAAAAAAGCGCATTGTAAACTATGCGCTTTAACTCTCTTTCTCAAGCTGAAAATTGAACCAATTGGTGTTTAAAATAACTCTGCTGGCATAGCCATTATTGCATCATCACCTTGACTGACTTGAGCAATATGAAAATCTGCTTTTGGCAAAATTTTATCCATATAGAATTTAGCCACATAACGCTTTTGCTCACTAAAGCTGCTGTCATCATGACCAACTGCACGCTCTGCCATGAGTAATGAGTAATAGCCATATAGGATATAACCAAAGGCATCTAAGAAATCTACCGCACTGGCGTTGATTAATGCTGCTTGAGTAAGCTTGTTGTCATTGATGTAGTTTGCTAATGTCAGCAAATTATCAAAGCGTGATCTGATAGCTTTTCTGTCAGCTTCAGAAACATGCTCAAAGCCCGCTAAATCAGCATTGATATCTGCCACAAACGCATTCAAAGTAGCAAGGTTATCACCAGTGACTTTACGGCCTAAGAAATCAATTGCTTGGATACCGTTCGTACCTTCATAAATTTGTGCAATACGGGTATCACGCACAAACTGCTCAATACCAGTTTCACGAATATAA
This sequence comes from Shewanella sp. 10N.286.48.B5, assembly GCF_002874355.2. Taxonomy (NCBI): domain Bacteria; kingdom Pseudomonadati; phylum Pseudomonadota; class Gammaproteobacteria; order Alteromonadales; family Shewanellaceae; genus Shewanella; species Shewanella sp. 10N.286.48.B5. The sequence goes on along the minus strand of NZ_MCVG02000001.1, from coordinate 1,447,618 downwards.
CCATGCCCACCAAATACTTGTTGCGCCATGATAGTGGCGTCTAATCCGCGGTCAGTTAGAAATGCTTTTGAAACCGGTGTCAGTAAGCCCACATACTTGGCTGCTTTTGCCTGAACATCACCTTCAGCATGCTTTGCTAAATCCAATTGTTTACCGGTAAATACTGATAACGCACGGCCAGCATCGGTAACCGACTTGATGGTTAATAACATGCGGCGCACATCGCCATGAACAATAATGGGGTCAGCCGCACTGCCTGTTGGCGAACCACCTGCTGCAATACCTTGCACACGTTCTTTAGCATAATCAGCAGCCATCTGATAAGCGCCTTGAGCACTACCAAGGCCTTGGATACCAATAGCTAAACGTTCGTAGTTCATCATGGTAAACATGCAAACCAGGCCGCGATCAGGACGTCCAACGAGGAAGCCTTTGGCACCATCATAGTTCATTACACACGTCGCTGATGCTTTTAAGCCCATTTTGTGTTCAATAGAGCCGACCGTCACACCATTAGCCCCACCTAAGCTACCATCATCGTTAACCGTGATTTTTGGTACTAGAAATAATGAAATACCTTTAGAGTTAGGAAGTTTCGCTAACACTAAGTGGATAACGTTTTCAGTAAGATCATGGTCACCACCTGTGATGAAAATTTTGCTACCAGTAATCGAGTAACTACCATCATCTTGTGGTTCGGCTTTGGTGCGAATATTGCGTAAATCAGAACCTGCTTGCGGCTCTGTCATGTCCATGGCACCAGACCACTGACCTGAATACAAGTTAGGTAAATATTTAGCTTTTAATTCATCTGTCGCGTGTGCATTAATACACAGCGCAGCACCAGCAGTTAATGAGCTATACAGGGTAAATGAGTTACATGCGCTGTAATTCATTTCATCAACCAAAACACCTAACATTTTTGGCATTCCCATGCCACCAAAATCAGGTTCGCCACATAAACCTACCCAACCGCCTTCTGAAAACTGCTGGTAAACTTCTTTAAAGCCATCTGGTGTGATGACCTTATCATCTTGGTGCCTAACCCCTTGCTCATCACCACTTCTATTTATAGGATGAATCAAATCACGACTAATCTTGCTTGCTTCATCTAAAATAGCAACAGCAGTGTCCATATCAACCATCTCAGCGATATTTGGCATCGACTGCCAAGTATTCGTCGCATCGAATACGTTTTCTAACAAAAACTGCATGTCCTTTAAAGGGGCTTGGTAAGGGTTCATAGAATGCTCTTAAACAGATAATTAAAACAGTTGTTTCAATTTATACAAAAACCGCACTAAATACAAGATGAATCTAGTATTGTTATTGATTAATTTCTAGTGATAGAACAAACATAAAAGCATATTAAATACTGATAAATAAGTAACTTAGTATAAAGAACGCCTACAAAGAGTACAATTTATAGGCAAAGATTTGGGTCTTATAAATAAGCGATTTAATTATTAAGCTTGCGCTCAAAGGCTGCGCCTAATAAAGCAAAATAATCGATCATCGCTGAGAATATTTGCGATCTGTGCTGCGCTGCTGGATACATCAATTGTGTCGCCAAATCCTTTTTTAATGTACCAGAGACTAAGTAATTGTTTTGTATATCACTACAAGCTTCAATCGCCGATTCAAATGCCCGTGCCATCAGTTCTGTGGGCTTAGAAAAATAATAATAGCCTTGCTGCTTATCAAGTTTGATTGCATTAGTGACATACTCACTGGGCTGTTCGCCATCATCAGACAACAACACCACTTTAAACAAAGCAGATAAATTGTCATTAAGCTTATGAGACTTTAATAGTGAATCATTTAGCCACAAGTCACTGGCGCATTGATATTTTTTAAATGAAAACCGGGGTGATACATCAAAAGCCTTATCGACAATATAATGATCAAATGCATGCCAAAACTCATGGGCTAAAGCCCCCGCGCCCGCATTTTTAGCAAGAGCTAACTCGCGAGTTAGCGGAGAATAATGGGCCTGCACACCTTTTTGACCACCACGACCGAATAACAAATTTAGCGTTTTACGAAGGCCAATAAGCTCTGTGGGTACTTGCAGTATTTGCGATAAATCTGCCATTGAATCAAATACTAAATTAGCGGCAAGATCAGATTCTTCTTTGGTTACCCATTTACCCACACTGATATGATTGAGGCCAAAACACTGTTTGATATCAATAAAATTAGCTTGTTCACCAGAGCGGTAATCGGCTCCATTTCGAAAATAGCGGGCTGTTTTTAACAAACATCACCTCAAAATTTATTCTACAGCTATGTAAATATCTGCAATAAAAAATGCCTCTTCATGAGGCATTTATTTCTGTTTTATCCCAAGCATTAGCTTGGGTTAAAAAACCTTACCACATTAAATCATCAGGAATAGCGTAATCAGCATAAGGATCGTTTTCTTCACTGGCCTGTTCAACTTGATTATCAGCAGATTCTTGCCATAAATACCCACACCACTCAGGTACCAACAAGTTAACTCGTTCAGCAAGTTTATGGGGCACAATATAACTTTTGTCTTCAAAACGCACGATACCAACAACACCCGTTTGTAATTGGCCTTGTAGTTTTTCATCCACATAAACAGATAAAATTTTATTCTCAACTGTAAAGTTAAATTTTATCTCGCCGCCTGCAGGTGCTTTAATCGCAAACTTAGTAAATTCAGTGATTAAACCACGTACCTGACCTTTTTCTGACGCTTCAGCAAAGCGCTGCTCGTTTAAGGCTTTGTCCTTCGCTGCTTGTTCAAGTTTTTGCTGGGCAATTTGTTGCTTTAACGCTGCACTGCCATCATCTATTTTCGCTTTCTTTTGTTTACGCTTTTGTGTTTTCACATCGCGCGCTTTTTGCTTACTGGCAAGTCCTGCTTTTAGCAGCTGCTCTTGTAATGCGTTTGCCATTTAAATCACCTATAAAAATTGTTCATATTACTGTGGTAAATGTTTTGCTAATGCATCCATTGCAGCGCCTGCGCCACCTAAAGACCAACCGCCATCGACGGGCAAAATGGTGCCTGTGATGTAGCTGGCCATGTCAGAAGCTAAAAATAACGCTGCATTGGCAATATCTTGTTTTTGACCATTGCGCTTTAATGGCACACTGTCTGCTATCATTGATTTTAAAGCTTTACTGGGCGCTAAGCGATCAAAACCTTCTGTCTCTTCGATTGGGCCAGGTACAATCGAGTTTACCCGTATCCCTTCAACGCCCCACTCCATTGCTAAAGTGCGAGTTAACATATCAACGCCGGCTTTAGCAGCGCATACGTGCACTTGCAAAGCCATTGGCACGTAAGCCTGAGGTGCAGAGATTTGTATCACGCTCGCATTGCCTTTAGTCAACAAAGGGTAAGCTTGCTTAATGACTTGAAAGCTACCTAATAAATCAATATCCATCACTGATTTAAAACCATTAACGGAGAGATCTTTTGCCCTTGAAGGGAAATTACCCGCAGCGCCGCTGATGAGTATATCAATAGTGTTATATTGATCAGCGATGCTATTGAAACCAGATGCAACTGCGTCTGAATCTCTGACATCAAAACTGACCCCAATATGCTTACCTTTGGGATTGGTTTGTTGCAGTAAAGCTAGCGCAGTATTTACTTTATCCATGTTACGACTGGCAACAGCCACATTGGCCCCCACTTTAGCAAAAGCACACGCTATACCTAAATTGATACCACTGGTGCCACCTACAACAACGACATTCTTTCCTTGATAATTAAACATTTTATGCTCCTGCATGTGTGTTATTAATCAGTTTAAAAGTTGCGCTGCTATAGGCTAGTGCTGGCGAAAATGTTCGCTATTAACTGCTATTTAAGCGAGTTAACGATTGCCTGTAACGACGCTAATGGATCTGTCGCTTTAGTAATGGGTCTACCGATTACTAAATAATCTGAACCAGCCGCAATTGCTTTTGGTGGCGTCATAACACGGTGCTGATCACCAACATCAGCGCCAACGGGGCGAATGCCGGGAGTGACTAAATTAAAGTCTCCGCCAAATGTTTGTTTTAGCATAGTTGCTTCTTGAGCTGAGCACACTACACCATCTAGGCCTGCTTGCTGTGTTAACGCTGCTAGGCGTTTAACATGTTCTGAAGCTGGCACATTGATCCCTAATAGCGCGAGGTCTTCATCACTCATAGAAGTCAGCACTGTCACGGCGATTAATAATGGCGCATCTTTACCATAATTCCCTAATGCCGTTTTAGCAGCTTGCATCATGGCTAAACCGCCGCTTGCATGGACATTGGTCATCCAAACACCGAGATCGGCAGCTGCTGATACCGCTTTAGCCACAGTGTTAGGGATATCATGGAATTTTAAATCAAGAAATAAATCAAAATCACGGTCATGGATATCTTTAACCAGTTGTGGGCCGAATAAAGTAAACATCTCTTTGCCTACTTTTAAACGACACATAGTAGGATCAAGTTTATCGATTAAAGCAAGCGCCTCATTTTTATTGTCATAATCTAAGGCCACTACAATCGGTTTATCTGCCATGTTCACTCCAGTAATATAAAAAATCAGTTATTCGCCATCTAGCCCTTTTACGCGTTTTATACTTCCCCACTCTTTACATGATGGACAATGCCAGTAAAGGCTGTGTGCAGGGAAACCGCATGAGCTACAACGATAACTAGGACGAAATTTAATTTGTTGTTCTACTAACTTTTCAAGCATTGAAAGACTTTGTTTCGCTTGGCCATCTTCAGCTTGCTTGATATGCAATTGCATTAAATGTTGGAAACCTTTCATTGTTGGATGTCGATACAAATGATCGAGCACCATTTTTTCGGCATTTTCACTAAAGCCTTGCTGAATTTTATGCTGAGCTAACGCAATAATTACTGACGCGCTAGCGCCTTCTTGTAAAGCTTGCTGAAGCAAGGTTTGGTAACCTTCAAGATCGTTACTGTCGCGGTAGACTTGCTTAGCAATACCAATGGCATCAGCAAATAACTCTATATCGGCAAGTTTTAACTCGACTAAGCTTTTTTTACATAGGCTTACTTGGTTAGCATCAAGATATATCTTCGCTAGCGTTAACCAAGCACGGCCACATTTATCATCTAATTTAATGGCTTGTTGGAGATATTTGATTTTTTCAGCGTTTCCAGATTCTTCATCAGCGAGTTGACAATAAAAATGAGCGGTTACATGTTTTAAAACTTGCTGGCGTTTGCGACTTAGGCGTTTAGTAATATTAATGGCGTTTTGCCATTCTTTAGTGACTTGATAAATTGATATTAATGCAGTTTCAGCTTCTTCGCTGTGATAATCTTGACTAACAAGATTAATAAAGATTTCTTCAGCTCTATCGTAAAAGCCGGCGGCTAAATAGTCTTTACCTAACTCCATCATGGCAATATCGCGTTGCTCTGTGGTCAGGCTTGGTCTAGCGATGAGGTTTTGATGTATTCTAATGGAGCGGTCTACTTCACCGCGCTTTCTAAATAATGAACCTAAAGATAAATGGGTATCTATGGTTTCATCGTCAACATCTAGCATGGTAATGAACAAATCAACCGCTTTATCTGATTCATTAGACAACAAAAAATTAAGCCCTGTAAAATAATCACGGCTTAGTTTTTTACTTTGTTGTTTTTGATTCTGTCTTATACTTCTTCGACCCATATACCAGCCATAGCCGGCCGCGATAGGTAATAACAGAAAGAGGATTTCAAGCATATTACGCTACAGTATCCTGTGACATTGGTTGAGATTGTTGTTCTAACAGTTGCTCTGTTAATTGGGCAATTTGCTTTTTGTTTTTTCTTAATATGATTTTGAATTTTAAAATATAATAAGCAGCAAATAACCAGCTTATGACAAAACCACTGAAAAAAACAACAGCGAGTACGACGGGTAAACGATACTGACCTTCTGCAATAAAATAACTTACAGTGACAATTTGTTCATTCTTAGCACCAAAAAGTAAAGCTAGGACAAAGAATAAACCAACAATAACAATGGCAATAAATGATTTCACGTGAGTCTCCATTCAACGTCGCAATATAATTGATTATCCAAGATATTTGCTAAAGTAACCAGCTTTGCAGTGCAATAGATACAAAAAAGCCTCCAAAAGGAGGCTTTTTAATCAAGCGTTAATTAAACATTAACCGCATCGACACGTTCACGCAGTTCTTTGCCTGGCTTAAAGTGCGGTACATATTTGCCTTCCAAGTCAACTGAGGTTCCAGTTTTTGGATTACGACCAACACGTGGTGCACGATAATGAAGAGAAAAACTACCAAAGCCACGGATTTCAATACGATCCCCGCCTTCTAATGTTGTTGCCATTTGCTCCAACATTTCTTTAATAGCACTTTCCACTTCTTTAGCCGACAACTGCGACTGCCCAGTGGCAAGCTTTTCGATCAGTTCGGATTTAGTCATCCTTTACCCTCTATAATCAAGCCAAAACAGTCGCCTAATGGGGAGCGAACTCCCCAAACAACAGGCGATATATTACTTACGAGCTGCCTTGAACGCTTCAGCCATTGCATTACTAATAACAGCATCTTCTTGCTTGTTAATAGTTGCCATAGCTTCTTTCTCATCTGCTTCATCTTTCGCTTTGATAGATAAGCTGATAGAACGATTCTTGCGATCTACGCCCATGAACTTAGATTCAACTTTGTCACCTACAGCGAATACTGTAGATGCGTCTTCGATACGCTCGCGAGAGATATCTGCAACGCGAAGGTAACCTTCAACAGTTTCAGCTAGTTCAATTGTAACGCCTTTAGCGTCAACAGCAGTAACTACACCATTTACAATAGTACCTTTCTTCTTATCTGCCAAGTAGGCATTGAAAGGATCGTCTTCAGTTTGCTTAACGCCTAAGCTGATACGCTCGCGCTCAGGGTCAACTGAAAGTACTACTGCATGGATTTCGTCGCCTTTCTTGTACTCAGAAACAGCGTCTTCGCCAGTTCCGTTCCAAGAAATGTCAGAAAGGTGAACAAGACCATCGATGCCACCGTCAAGACCAATGAAGATACCGAAGTCAGTGATAGACTTGATCTTACCAGAAACTTTATCGCCCTTGTTGAAACGAGTAGCGAAATCATCCCATGGATTAGTCTTACATTGCTTAAGACCTAGAGAAATACGACGACGTTCTTCATCGATGTCTAATACTAGAACTTCAACTTCATCACCTAAGTTAACAACTTTAGATGGGTGAATGTTCTTATTAGTCCAATCCATTTCAGAAACGTGAACAAGACCTTCAACGCCTTCTTCGATTTCAACGAAACAACCGTAGTCAGTTAGGTTAGTTACGCGACCAGTTAAGCGTGTGCTTTCTGGGTAGCGCTTGCTGATTTCTAACCATGGATCTTCGCCAAGTTGCTTAAGACCTAGTGATACGCGTGTACGCTCACGGTCATACTTAAGAACTTTAACGTTGATTTCGTCACCAACATTAACGATTTCAGATGGGTGCTTAACGCGCTTCCAAGCCATATCAGTGATATGTAGAAGACCGTCAACGCCACCTAAGTCTACGAATGCACCGTAGTCAGTAAGGTTCTTAACGATACCTTTAACTGCTTGACCTTCTTGAAGGTTCTCAAGAAGAGCATCACGCTCGGCACTGCTTTCTGATTCGATAACAGCACGACGTGAAACAACAACGTTGTTACGCTTCTGGTCAAGTTTGATAACTTTGAATTCTAATTCTTTGTACTCTAGGTGAGCAGTATCGCGAACTGGGCGAACGTCTACTAGAGAACCTGGTAAGAAGGCACGGATACCGTTTAATTCAACAGTGAAACCACCTTTAACTTTACCATTGATGATACCGATTACAGTTTCAGCATCTTCATACGCTTTTTCTAGAACAATCCAAGCTTCGTGACGCTTAGCTTTTTCACGAGATAATTGAGTTTCACCGAAACCGTCTTCAACAGAGTCAAGTGCAACATCAACTTCATCGCCAACAGCGATTTCTAAAACACCTTGAGCGTTTTTGAATTCGTCTGCAGAGATAGGGCTTTCAGACTTAAGACCAGCGTCAACAAGTACAGTACCGTTTTCGATGCGTACTACTACGCCACGTACGATAGAACCAGGACGGAACTCAAGTTCATTTAGGGATTGTTCAAATAGATCAGCAAAAGATTCAGTCATTTTATGATTACTTTCTTTTATAAACCACCATCCATCCTAGATGTGGAGTCAATTAATTGATTTACATCTTCCGTGATATAAATGTTGTTTGATAAATTCTCAGAATTAAGAAATTACCTTAAGTTTTTATTGATGTGTTCAAGCACAAGCTCAAGCACTTCATTAATACCTATGCCACTAGTATCAATAACTAGCGCGTCATCTGCAGGCACTAAAGGTGAGACAGAGCGATTAATATCGCGCTCATCACGCTCAATGATTTCAGATAAAAGGCGATCGATATTAACATCGAAGCCTTTGTCCTGCAACTGTTTATAGCGTCGCTGCGCCCTTTCCTCTGCGGATGCAGTTAGGAATATTTTTGCGGGTGCGTTAGGAAAAACCACTGTTCCCATGTCACGCCCATCGGCGACTAAACCCGGTTCAGTACAAAAAGCGCGTTGTCGTCTCAGTAATGCTTCTCTTACGCGAGGTAAAGCAGCGATTTTAGATGCTGCATTACCACATTCTTGAGTACGAATACTGGTTGAAACGTCTTCACCTTCTAAAATGACTTTTACAAGGTCACTGCCCGCTAAGAACTGCACGTCTAAATGAGAAGCAAGTAAGGTGATCGCCTCTTCATTTTCTAATTCAACATCGTGATGAATGGCTGCAAGGGCTAAAACACGATAGATAGCGCCGCTATCTAGTAAGTGCCATTCAAGTCGCTCAGCGACGAGTTGGCATATGGTCCCTTTTCCTGCACCGCTTGGTCCGTCGATTGTGACTACTGGAGCACGTTCAGACATAAATTCCTCCGAAAAAAACAATCTTCCATGAATATAAAAAGGTTCATCAAAATGAGCGGGCGGCATTGTACAACAATTTACAGCAAAATACTGGAGAAAATTTACGATATTCAATCAAGATCAAATGACGGCAGTATATTGACTGCCGTCATATTTAAGACTTAAACCAAGCGCTTTACTCACCGATACGTGCAAATTCAGTAAAATAGGCTGGGAAGGTTTTAGAGGTGCAATCTGGATCATTAATGGTAATACCGCAATCAGCAAAAGCCAGCATTGAAAAACACATCGCCATTCGGTGATCGTTGTAAGTGTCAATTGCTGCTGTATTCAAAACAGCTGGTGGCGTAACGGTAATATAGTCATGACCCTCGTCAACGGTTGCACCGACTTTACGTAATTCAGTGGCCATTGCTGCAAGACGATCGGTTTCTTTAATGCGCCAGTTGTAAATGTTTGTGATACGTGTGGTGCCTTCGGCAAATAATGCCGCAGTTGCAATGGTCATTGCCGCATCTGGAATGTGATTCATGTCTAAATCAACCGCGGTTAATTTTGCTTGGCGCGCGATAATAAAATCGTCGCCCCACTCGATGTCTGCGCCCATTTTTTCGAGTACATCAGCAAATTTAACATCGCCTTGAATACTGAGTTTACCGACACCGGTCACTTTGACTTCACCGCCTTGAATTGCGCCAGCAGCAAGAAAGTATGAAGCAGAGGATGCATCGCCTTCAACTAGCACTTTACCTGGGGAAACATATTTCTGACCTGTAGGTATTTCAAAACGGCGGTAGTCATGATTGATCACTTCAACACCAAAACGGGCCATTAGTGCTATAGTGATATCAATATATGGTTTAGACACTAACTCACCTTTAATGGTGATATTAACCGTGTCTTTGGTTAATGGCGCTACCATTAACAAAGCTGTGAGGAACTGACTGGATAAATCCCCCGCTATCTCAACATCACCGCCATTTAAACCATTGGCATTAATCGTCAGCGGTGGAAAACCATCATTTTTAAGATAGCTCACTTCAGCACCGAGTTGACGTAGTGCATCAACAAGATCGCCAATAGGACGCTCTTCCATACGTGGTTCGCCCGTTAAGGTGAACTCGCCACTGCCCAGTGTCAATGCCGCGCATAAAGGCCGCATTGCTGTCCCCGCATTACCTAAAAATAAGCTTTGCGCTTGTTCCGCCGTAATAGGCTTACCTAAGCCTTGTAGCTCACATACGGTGTTATTTTCAGATAATTGGTAATCAACGCCTAATTGCTTTAATGATGCCAACATATAGCGAATATCATCTGAATCAAGCAGATTTGTTAGCGTGGTTCTGCCTTCGGCTAAGGTTGCTAATAACAGCGCTCTATTCGAAATACTCTTAGAGCCAGGAATATTGACAACGCCATTTACTTTTTGGATCGGATCAAGACGCAATTGTTTCATTACAAGTTCTTCTTAAATGTCTTCTCCCTGCTACGGAAGAATAAATGTGTATGGGCTAAAGAGAAAATGACGTCTTTGTCAATTTATCTATACGAATTAGATGGTATAAACTTAATAAATTATTCTTGAATACAAATTTACTGATTGCAGCCAATGATTCAAGGGATAACTGAAATTAAATGACAGTTTTACGCTGAACTTGAATTATTTGCGTAAAAAAAGCGCAACTCGGCCATTTATATGACCCAAACAGCCAACTTCATTAAGCAAATAAATGACTTTTTTGGTAAAAGTGTAAACTTTAAACTAAGTAAAATCTTTATTTTAGGTAGTTTCTAGAAATAGCCATTTCAATCAGTATTTAAACCACGTTATGCTAAACAAAACCCTACTTTTATTTTTAATACTATAAGGTCAATGGCCATGTTTAACGCGTTAACTGCAATGCCTGCAGATCCCATTCTTGGTTTACTTACTCAGTACCGCCAAGACACTCACCCACAGAAGATTGACCTCGGGGTTGGTGTTTACAAAGACCCAATCGGCAATACGCCTATTCTTGATTGTGTAAAGACAGCAGAGCGACTGCGCACTGAGTCTGAAACGACTAAGGTTTATATTGGCCCTACTGGTTCTCCTCAGTTTAATACTTTGATGACAGAACTAGCATTTGGCGAAGCTCACAGTGCATTAATTGCTGACCGTATCCGAACGGTATCAACGCCTGGTGGCACAGGTGCCCTGCGCGTTGCTGCTGAATTTATTAAAAGCTGTAATCCTAATGCCATGTTATGGGTGAGCGATCCAACCTGGGCTAACCATACTGGCTTATTTGAAGCCGCTGGCATCACTGTAAAAACTTACCCATATTATGATTACGATGCGAAAACTCTAAAATTTGATGAAATGAAAGCGGCATTAAATAAGATCGGTAGTAACGATGTGGTACTACTACATGCATGTTGTCATAACCCAAGCGGCATGGATTTAACCAATGCCCAGTGGGATGAAGTCATCAGCATTACCGCTAAGCAAGGTTTTACCCCATTAATTGATATGGCATATCAAGGGTTTGGTGATGGCGTTGATGAAGATGCTTACGGCGTTCGTCAAATGGCCGCTCAAGTTGAAGAAATGATCTTATGTAGTTCATGTTCTAAAAACTTTGGTTTATACCGTGAACGAATTGGTGCTTGTAGCATTATGGCTAAAGATAGTACTAAGGCGAATATTGCTTTTTCTGTACTCTTGTATGTAGTGCGTTGTATTTACTCAATGCCGCCAGCTCATGGCGCTGCCCTTGTTGAAACCATTTTAGGTGACGCACAATTAAAGCAGCAATGGTTAGATGAGTTAACCGTTATGCGCAACCGCATTAATGGCAATCGACAAATGTTGGTCAACAAATTAATAGAACAAGGGGTTAAACAAGATTTCAGCTTTATTGCTAACCAAAAAGGCATGTTCTCTTTCTTAGGGATTAATGCTGAGCAAGTTGAAACCCTTAAAAAAGAACATAGCATTTATATGGTCGGCTCAAGCCGTATGAGTATTGCGGGTATAAGCGAAACAAATGTTGATTACCTTGCAAAATCAATCGCAATAATTCTTTAACTATCTGGTTGTAAGCCAATAATTGCGTTTAAAAAAGCGAATAATGACTGCTCATTATTCGCTTTTTATTCTGTAGAACTAAAGCTCAACAATGTAACTTGGTATCGCTTTAGCTATGCTGCTTAGCAAAAGCTTGCATAAAGTCAACCAGCGCCTGCACACCCGCTAACGGCATAGCATTGTAAATACTGGCACGCATGCCGCCTACTACTCTATGACCTTTTAAGGCGACCAAGCCTGCTTGCTCAGCTTGGGCTAAAAACTCACTATCTAAGCTACTATCGCTTAATTGGAATGTCACATTCATCCGTGAACGGTTTTGCTTACAAACACCGTTGGTATAAAACGGGTTGTTATCAATACAGTCATACAGCATTTGCGCTTTTTGCTGATTTAATGCTTCCATTGCAGCTACGCCGCCTACTGATGTTAACCAGTCAAACACTTCGGCAGCTAAGTACCAGGCGAACGTGGGTGGCGTATTGAACATCGAGTCATTGGCTTGTGCGATACGGTAATCCATAATCGATGACTGCGGCAAACTGGGTAGCTGCAACATATCATCTCTGACAATCACGATAGACAAGCCTGAAGGGCCGATATTTTTTTGAGCGCCAGCGTAAATCAAACCATACTTACTGACATCGATTTTTCGCGACATAATGGTTGAAGACAAATCAACCACGACTGGCCAAGGACACTCAATTTCATCAAAAATTTCGATGCCATCAACGGTTTCATTGGCGCAAAAGTGCAAATAACGATAATCGTCACTATGCGCGCTAAAGTCAGGCAGCACCACCTGATTTAAACCATCGATATTTTCAATGATATTGACTTGATCAATGTTGTTTTCACCAACCAGTTTTATCGCTTCTTTTACCGCAGCCGTTGACCATTGGCCATTAACTAAATACAAGGCTTTACCGTTGTCACCTAAGAAATTATTAACAACATTGGTAAATTGACCTCGTCCGCCGCCATGCATAAACAAAACGTGATAGTTTTTTGGAATATCCATCAAGGTACGTAAGGTTTTCTCGGCATGTTGGGTTAACGCCATAAACTCTTTACTACGATGACTAATTTCCATTACGGACACACCCAAGCCATTCCAGTTAATTAATTCTTGCTGCGCTTTTTGCATCACAGCTTGAGGTAACATGGCAGGTCCAGCACAGAAATTATAAATAGCGCTCACAGCATTGTCCTTATATCGTTTTTAGTTAACACATTCATAATGTATCGAATTCTCAGCAGTATATCGCAACTGTTTGGCAGCTAAAATGAAAATTAATCATCAATGCTGATTCTGTCGAGCTTTATTGCTAGTTAATGACAATAAACGACAACGCTATTTTAAAAACTAAGTGCTATTTATCACTAGTAAAGTGAGAAAAATTACACAACAATAGTCATACTAAAGCATTAGGTTATAGTCTCTTTGGAGATTGGCCTTGTGTCAGTGTTAACTAGAATAATAAATACCGTAACGCGGTCATGGATATTTACATGTTTTCAAAATCGGCTTTTATCGTAGGCACGCTTTCTTTAGCAATAAGCACTGTCCTTGTCAGTAAGCCAACACATGCTTCAATTTATAACGGCGTATCTGATAAATTTAAGCAAAAATTTCATCAGCAACTTAAAAATAACAAAGTCCCGGGCGGTGCGTTTGTTATTGTCGAAGGCGACAAGATTCTAAAGCTCAGTTATTACGGTAAACGCAGCAAAGGTAGCGCTTTAAATGTAAATGCCAATACGGTGTTTCGACTTGCATCTGTATCTAAAACCTTTGCAGGTACTCTGGCCAGTATGTTAGTCCAGGAAAATAAACTTGACTGGCAACAACCGATAAATGCTTATCTTCCAAGCTTTGTATTAGCTGATCCTAAAGCCAGTCAGAAAATTAACCTAGGCCATATTATCGGTCAAAGCACAGGCTTAATGCCAAATAGCTACGATAACTTAGTCAATGCCAATGTAAGCAAGGATAAAATTCTAAATAAGTTTTCAGAAATAACCCCAATGTGCAGACCTGGCGTTTGCTATAGCTACCAGAATGTAGCCTTTTCATTTATCGAATCTGCCATTGAGCAAAAAAGTGGCCTAAGCTACGAGAACTACATTGAAAAGCGCATCTTTAAGCCACTAGAGATGAATAACGCCTCAACAGGCTATACAGCATTTATGGCGGAAAAAAATCGCGCAGAGCCACACATTAAGACTAAATCAGGCTTTAAAAAAGTATCAGTAAAACCAAACTACTATGAACTGGCTCCAGCGGCAGGCGTCAATGCGAGCATTACTGATATGTCCAAGTGGTTAATCGCCAACTTAGGCGAGAAACCTGCTGTACTTTCAAGCGCTGTGATTAATGATGTGACGACGCCAGGCGTTAAAACAACCAAGGAGCTTCGCCGCCGAGATTGGCGTACCTACCTTGATAATGCTTATTACGGCAAAGGATGGCGGGTATATGAGTTTGAAGGCCGGCCATTAATTTATCACGCTGGTTGGGTAGCGGGTTATGTTGCTGAAATTTCCTATTCTCCCGAGCTGAATATCGGCATGGTAATGCTATTGAATGGTGAGTCGAGAGTTATTGCTAAATTGAGTTCTGCTTTTTGGCATGATGTATTTAAACAGCAAAACTAATTCGGACGTCATTATCATCTATAAATGACAAGCAATAAAAAAGGATGCCAATTGGCATCCTTTTTTGTCACTAGAATAACTTATTCGTCATCTTGTGCAGGTGTATCTGTTGCAGGGTTTTCAGCATCAGAAGTAGTTGCAACTACTTCGCCTTCTACTGTTTGACCTTCTGCTTCAGCATCAAGTTCAGATTCATCCATTTGAATTTCTTCGATACGCTGCAAGCCAACGACTTTCTCATCTTCTGCAGTGCGGATAATCGTTACGCCTTGGGTGTTACGACCAATCAACGACACGCCAGCAGATGGTGTACGAACCAAGGTGCCTTTATCACTAATTAGCATAATTTCGTCAGTTTCAGTAACTTGAACTGCGCCTACTACAGCACCATTACGTTCACTTACTTTGATTGAAACCACACCTTTAGTGCCACGGCTCTTAGCTGGATATTCAGCTAAATCAGTACGTTTACCATAACCGTTTTCAGTGACAGTTAGAATATCACCTTCTACTTTCGGAATGATCATCGAAACAACTTTCTGACCATCTTCAAGTTTGATACCACGAACACCTGTTGCTGTACGGCCCATTGGACGAATCGCAATCATGTCTTCACCAGTTTCAGGATCTTTCTTCACTTCACCGGTTTCTGAATCACGTACTTTTTCGTTAAAGCGAACCACTTTACCTTCGTTTGAGAACAACATGATGTCGTTGCTACCGTCAGTAATATCAACACCAATTAGTTGATCGTCGTCTTTAAGGTTAACGGCAATAATACCGTTCGCACGTGGGTTACTGTAAGCCGTTAATGCGGTTTTCTTCACGGTGCCGTGAGCGGTAGCCATAACAATATATTTGTCATCTGCATATTCACGAACAGGTAGAATTGCAGTAATACGCTCACCATCTGACAATGGTAATAAGTTAATGATTGGGCGACCACGAGCGGTACGGCTTGCCAGTGGTAGTTGATAAACTTTCAACCAATACATTTTACCAAAATCAGAGAAACATAAAATCGTATCATGGGTATTGGCAACTAATAGTTTTTCGACGAAATCTTCATCTTTTACTTTAGTAGCAGCTTTACCTTTACCACCGCGGCGCTGAGCTTGATAGTCAGTTAACGGTTGGTACTTGGCGTAACCCATATGAGAAAGTGTTACGACTACATCTTCTTCATTGATTAAGTCTTCTAGACTCATATCAACTTCGTTTTGGTTAATAACAGTACGACGTGGGTCGCCGTATTGCTCAAGCATTTCTTCTAATTCTTCTTTGATCACTTCCATCAAGCGCTCAGGACTACGAAGAATGAATAATAAGCTTGCAATGAACTCAAGTAACTCTTCGTATTCTGAAAGAATCTTCTCGTGCTCTAAACCTGTTAGGCGATGTAAACGTAGCTCAAGAATAGCTTGTGCTTGTTGCTCAGTCAGGAAGTACTTGCCTTCACGGATACCATACTCTGGCTCTAACCATTCAGGTCGAGCAGCATCATCACCGGCTTTTTCAAGCATGCCTTGAACGTTACCAAGATCCCAACCTTGTGCCACTAATTTTACTTTCGCTTCCGCAGGGGTTGGCGATTCTTTAATTAGTGCAATGATTGGATCGATGTTAGCTAATGCAATAGCCAATGCTTCAAGAATATGAGCACGTTCACGGGCTTTACGTAATTCAAATACAGTACGGCGCGTCACCACTTCACGACGGTGAAGAATGAAGCACTCTAGCATTTCTTTCAGGTTAAACAGTTTAGGCTGACCATTGGTCAATGCCACCATGTTAATACCAAAAGAACATTGCATTTGAGTTTGCGCATATAAGTTGTTTAAAACAACTTCACCGACTTCGCCACGTTTGATCTCGATAACGATGCGCATACCGTCTTTATCAGATTCATCACGTAGACCAGTAATACCTTCAATCTTTTTATCTTTAACAAGCTCAGCAATCTTTTCGATCAAGCGGGCTTTGTTAACCTGATATGGGATTTCAGTAACAATAATACGCTCACGGCCATTATTGTCTTCAATTTCAGCTTTTGAGCGCATAATCGCACGGCCACGACCGGTCTTATACGCGTCAATGATCCCTTTACGACCATTAATGCTGGCTGCTGTCGGGAAATCAGGACCTGGGATGTAATCCATTAATTGCTCAATAGATAACTCAGGTTCTTCAATTAATGCTAAACAGCCTTTAATCACTTCTGAAATGTTATGTGGCGGGATATTTGTTGCCATACCAACCGCAATACCAGACGAACCATTAATTAATAATGTTGGTACACGAGTAGGTAAAACCGCTGGGATAAATTCAGTACCATCATAGTTAGGTACAAAATCTACGGTTTCTTTTTCTAAGTCAGCTAATAAAGAATGTGCCAACTTACGCATACGAATTTCGGTATAACGCATCGCCGCTGCTGAATCGCCATCAACAGAACCAAAGTTACCTTGGCCGTCAACGAGCGTGTAACGCATTGAGAATGGTTGTGCCATACGAACAATCGTATCGTACACGGCCGTGTCACCATGTGGGTGATATTTACCAATTACGTCACCAACAACACGAGCTGATTTTTTATAAGGCTTATTGAAGTCGTTTTTCAACTCGTTCATGGCAAATAACACACGACGGTGAACAGGTTTTAACCCATCACGAACGTCAGGTAATGCACGACCTACGATTACACTCATTGCATAATCTAAATATGAATTCTTTAGTTCGTCTTCGATGTTAATTGGCGAAATTGATGATGCCAGATCAGTCATAAACTGCTCGTTCCCCTAAAATTAGCGCACAATAATTATTCCATTTTATTGTGTAGCTCAAAAACGTGATTTGGCATTCTAACACAGATATTTAAAGAGGCTAGACCCTAGAACAAGGAAATATTAACGCGAGGATAAAAGCTGTCAAAAAATCTTTAAATTCAACAATCTCTATTACATTATTTGCGTATTTCATTTTGATAAATTGCCCCATAAAAAACTGATGTCGTTTTTATGGGCAGACATTGAGCAATATTCCGTCAACCAAAGTGAAATCTTGCTTCATCTCACTATGTTTATTCAATCCAATGGTTATAATACCTGCAATAAATACTAATAATTAATGGGTTCTCGACATGTCTAACCAAGAACAAACCACGCCGCAAAATGTAGATCATCAAGAAATAGAAAAATTTGCCCAAATGGCCCAGTCTTGGTGGGATCCTAATGGCAGTTTCAAGCCTTTGCATCAACTTAACCCATTACGCCTTAATTATATCGATCAAACCAGTGGTGGTATTTTTGGTAAGCAAGTATTAGATATCGGTTGTGGTGGTGGTATTTTGTCAGAAAGCATGGCTAAAATTGGTGCCAATGTAACAGGTTTAGACATGGGTGAAGCGCAAATTGAAGTGGCTAAACTGCATGCATTAGAAACTGGCATCGATATCCAATATCAAACCATGACCGCAGAAGAACATGCACAGCAACATCAAGGCTATTATGATGTGGTCACATGCATGGAGATGTTAGAGCACGTCCCTGACCCATTATCAGTGATTAAAGCATGCTGCGATATGATTAAACCTAACGGTTATGTGTTCTTTTCAACCATTAACCGTAACCTGATGTCATATATTCAAGCAATTGTTGGCGCTGAATATGTTTTAAAGATGCTGCCAGTTGGCACGCATGACCACAGTAAGTTCATTAAACCGTCTGAGTTAATCAATTTGGTTGACCAAACAGAGCTTCATTGCCGTGATGCTCTTGGGATAAGCTTTAATCCTTTAACGGGTGTATATAAGTACACGAATAAAGTTGACGTTAATTATATGATCGCCACCCAAAAAGCTGATTAGTATCACATCGTCATCTTTAATAGCCAGCCATAAATAGTAGAACAATATTAAAGTAGTAATACTGCAGTGAATCAGTGACATTACTACTTTAATCCTTCACTTAATTCATAATCGGATTAAGTAATCGCTAATAACTTCAGCACGCTTAGGATAACTATGAACAAGATTAAAGGTGTACTCTTTGATTTAGACGGTACATTAGCTGATACAGCCCCAGATCTTGTCCATGCATTAAATTTAAGTTTGCAAGAGCGCGGTATCGCTAGTAAAAGTATTGATAACTTACGCTATGCTGCCTCCCATGGTAGTTTGGCGCTTGTAAAAGCCGGTATACCTGAGCTTTCCCATGAGTTACAAATCGAAGTTCAGCAAGCTTTGTTAGTGCATTACCAACGGGTCAATGGTGAAAAAGCATCATTATTTAGCGGTTTTGATGATTTTCTGTTGTTATTAGAGCAACGTGACATCCCTTATGGTGTTGTTACTAATAAACAAGCCCGTTTTACTCGGCCATTGGTTAAGGCCTTAAACATCGAGCACAAACTCACTGCGATTATCAGTGGTGACTCCACCCAGCACTCCAAACCACATACCGCGCCAATGTTACTTGCTGCCCAGCAAATTAATTGCCTGCCACAGGACATCCTATATATAGGTGATGCTGAAAGGGATTTAATTGCCGCCCGTAATGCTGGGATGAAAGGCGCTATCGCATTATGGGGTTACTTGTCAGAGCAAGATAAACCCAATGAATGGCCGAGTGATTTTCAGTTCAGCAAGGTTGCCGACTTACATCAGGCTTTCCTTAACAAATCTTAAATATAAATAGCAAATAATTTTGTTAACAAAACAATCGATCGCCGAATATTGTAGCGATCGAGCTCACGTTTTTTTTCGACTAAATATTAATCTTAACCAACAAAATATCGTGTATTTTGACCTAGCAGGTTAGCCTTCACTAACATTGGCCACTATACATAAGATATCCACAACTTATTCACTAAATTGCTGCTTGCAAATCGCCCCAAACCTCACTATCTTGTATGTAAGTTTTAATTAAACACCATATCTTGTGTGTGACATCAGAACAAGACACAAGGCTTTTTCTGCTTTGGGTCTTCAAATAACACTCGTATTTCTTGGATATATTACGTTGTTAGTGCTTATGGATGATCAACTTACAAGGGAACGTATTGTGATTTAATGGCGATCGTAAACGAGACGATTAAAAAAGATCCAAAATTTAAATCACGCAAACTATTTTACAATCAAGGCTTTTTTAATGAACAGCAATATGACAGTCACAAAACGCAGTGGCGAACGCGAAACAATCGATTTAGACAAAATTCATCGCGTTATCGAGTGGGCAGCTAAAGGATTGAAAAACGTTTCAGTCTCAGAAGTTGAATTACGTTCTCATCTACAATTCTTTGACGGTATTCCAACTGAAGCAATCCACGAAACCATTATTAAAGCAGCAGCAGACTTAATCTCACCAGAAGCGCCTGATTATCAATTCCTCGCTGCAAGACTTGCTGTTTTTCATTTACGTAAAAAAGCTTTTGGCCAATTTGAGCCACCGAAGTTAGTTGATCAAGTCACTCGCTTGGTTGAACTTGGCAAATACGATAAGCATATTTTAGAAGATTACACGTCAGAAGAATTATCCATTTTAGATGGTTATATTGACCACTGGCGCGATATGAACTTTTCTTATGCTGCAGTTAAACAGCTTGAAGGCAAATACCTAGTTCAAAACCGCGTCACTAACGAAATTTATGAAAGTGCTCAGTTCCTGTATATTTTAGTGGCAGCTTGTTTATTTGCGCGTTACCCAAAAGACACCCGTTTAGATTACATCAAACGTTTTTATGACGCGGCTTCAACATTTAAGATTTCTTTACCAACCCCAATTATGGCAGGTGTACGTACTCCGACACGTCAATTTAGCTCATGTGTATTAATTGAATGTGACGACAGCCTTGACTCTATCAATGCGACCGCATCTTCAATTGTAAAATACGTTAGTCAACGCGCAGGTATTGGGATCAATGCCGGTCGTATCCGTGCATTAGGTAGCCCTATTCGCGGTGGTGAAGCATTCCATACCGGTTGCTTACCATTTTACAAGTACTTTCAAACAGCGGTTAAATCGTGCTCTCAAGGCGGCGTACGTGGTGGTGCAGCTACCCTATTCTACCCGTTATGGCATTTAGAAGTTGAATCGTTACTGGTACTTAAAAATAACCGTGGTGTTGAAGACAACCGTGTTCGCCATCTTGATTACGGTGTACAGCTAAACAAATTGATGTACCAACGTTTAATCAAAGGTCAAAACATCAGCCTATTCAGCCCATCTGATGTGCCAGGTTTATACGACGCTTTCTTCGCTGATCAAGACGAATTTGAACGTCTATACCTTCAGTATGAAGCTGACTTAAGCATTCGTCGTAAAGAGATTAAAGCAGTTGAATTATTTTCATTGATGATGCAAGAGCGTGCATCAACAGGCCGAATCTACATTCAAAATGTTGATCACTGCAATACTCACAGCCCATTTGATCCGCAAGTTGCGCCAATTAAGCAATCAAACCTTTGTTTAGAAATCGCCTTGCCAACTAAACCGTTGAAGAATATTGATGATCCAAATGGTGAAATTGCCCTTTGTACATTATCAGCATTAAACCTTGGTGCTATCAAAGATTTATCAGAGCTAGAACCATTAGCTGACTTAGCAGTACGTGCATTAGATAACTTGCTTGATTATCAAGATTACCCAATCATTTCAGCGCAACTTGGTTCTATGAATCGTCGTACTCTAGGCATAGGTGTGATTAACTTCGCTAATTACCTTGCTAAGAATGGCATGAAATATTCTGATGGCTCAGGTAATAACTTGACCCATAAAACCTTTGAAGCAATTCAATTTTACTTATTGAAAGCATCAAACAATTTAGCAAAAGAGCAAGGCGCATGTCCTTTGTTCAATGAAACAACGTACGCTCAAGGTATTTTACCCATTGATACCTATAAACGTGACTTGGATAAAATTTGTGACGAGCCATTACACATGGATTGGGAAGGTTTACGTGCCGATATTAAACAGCACGGCCTGCGTAACTCCACTCTTTCGGCATTAATGCCGTCTGAAACATCATCGCAAATTTCTAATGCAACCAATGGCATTGAACCACCACGTGGCCTGATCAGTGTTAAAGCCAGTAAAGATGGTCAATTAAAGCAAGTTGTACCTGACTTTGATGAACTTAAAGATAAGTATGAATTACTTTGGAATATGCCAAATAATGAGGGTTACTTACAGTTAGTCGCTTTGATGCAGAAGTTTGTGGACCAAGCAATCTCATCAAATACCAATTACGACCCGACACGATTTGATAATCAAAAAGTGCCTATGCAAACCTTACTGAAAGATTTGCTCACCGCTTATAAGCTTGGGGTTAAGACCCTTTACTATCACAACACCCGTGATGGTGCATCGGATCAGTTTGATGACATCACTGTCGTTGAAAAAGAAGACGATGGTTGTGCAAGCGGCGCTTGTAAGATTTAATCACTAATTAGCATATATACGCGGGGAGTTTTCCCCGCTTTTTTGGGATATAAAAATGGCTTACTCTACTTTCTGTCAAACTCCGAACAACCCAATGTATGAACCTATGTTCATGGGACAACCCGTTAACGTTGCACGTTACGATCAACAAAAATATGAAGTGTTCGAAAAGTTAATTGAAAAACAATTATCCTTTTTCTGGCGTCCGGAAGAAGTAGATGTAAGTAAAGATAAAATCGATTATCAAAGTTTACCTGAGCATGAAAAGCATATTTTTATCTCAAACCTCAAATACCAAACCTTACTTGATTCAATTCAAGGCCGCTCACCAAACGTAGCATTATTGCCATTAGTGTCGTTACCTGAGCTTGAAACTTGGATTGAAACTTGGTCTTTCTCTGAAACTATTCACTCTCGTTCATATACCCATATTATTCGTAATATTGTTAATGATCCTTCAGTAGTTTTTGATGACATCGTCGTCAACCAAGAAATCTTAAAACGGGCCGGTGATATCGCTCAATATTATGATGACTTGATTGAATTAACCCAAGTGATGAATCTACACGGACAAGGCACGCACCTCATCAACGGTAAAGAAATTACCGTTAATAGCCGTATTCTTAAAAAATCATTGTATTTATGCATGATGTCAGTCAACGCATTAGAAGCAATTCGTTTTTATGTTAGCTTTGCATGTTCATTTGCTTTTGCTGAACGTAACTTAATGGAAGGCAATGCAAAAATTATTCGTTTGATTGCCCGTGATGAAGCATTACACCTTAATAGTACTCAGCATATTTTAAATATTATGCAAGGTGGAAAAGACGATCCTGAAATGGGTGAAATTGCGGCTGAATGTGAGCAAGAAGCCTATGACATCTTTTATAAAGCTGCAGAACAAGAAAAGCAGTGGGCACAGTACTTATTTAAAGACGGTTCAATGATTGGCTTAAATGAACAGATTTTATGTCAGTACGTTGAATATATTACTAACCAGCGCATGAAAGCGGTTAATTTAAAACAGCCTTATGCTGAGCAAACTAATCCACTTCCTTGGATGAAAAACTGGCTTGAAAGTGATGCGGTACAAGTTGCCCCACAAGAAGTAGAAGTCTCTTCTTACTTAGTAGGACAAATTGATTCAGCTGTTGATAGCGATGAGTTTTTAGATTTTGACCTATAATAGACATTTAAAAAAAGCCCCCATTGTTAGCTTAAATGGGGAACCTGTGTTGCTGTTTAATCAACAGCAACACACGCTTTTAGAAGTATTAGAAATAAAAAAAGTCAACGTCTTCTCTGAATGTCGACGTGGTTTTTGTGGTGCCTGTAAAACCAAAATCATTAGTGGTAAGGTGAGCTATATCAATGAGCCACTTGTTGAGTTAGAAGCTGATGAATGCCTGCCATGTTGCTGCGTACCCGATAGCAATATTGATTTAGATCTCACCACAGATGAACCCAGTAATATTTACGTTCAACAACGCAGACATCTATTAGTGACTGAGTAATATCACTAATTAACGCTAAGTCATGACCTGACTTTTAGTAATAGCATCTTTGATAGACATAAAAATTGAATTATATTCTTTCTTTTTTAGCTGCGATGAACATTTTTTCCACCTCACCAAACATCCAGTTCATTATGTGTCCCGCACCTTTATCCCGTCGCTTCACTAATCCCATTTCAATGGTGAGTGAATCCGATATGTGATAACAGCTTAACTCAATTATCTCGCCTGTATACCAATCTGAATGGGCAATATGCTCCGGTACTAAGGCCCAACCTAAACCACGGGCAACGAGAGAAGTAATATAATAATAGCTGTCCACGTGCCAACAATTAGCTGAAATAGGTTTACCTGTGGTTTCTAAGTCACAAATAACAAATTGTTTATACATGTTTAATTGTGAAATATTTGGCACTGGTATTGACGCTAACGGATGTTTCGGTGCAACAATTAGAGATTGATGAAAACTATCAATGGTAAAGAACTCTAAACTGTCACTCAGTTGTTCACCCAAGAACAAAATACCTAAATCAGCCTTTCCTATTTCAACCCACTGTGCAATATCGTCTCGGGTTCCATTTAAGATAGTCAGTTTTAATAATGGAAATTGGTGAGCGGTTTTATCAAAGAAATCTTCGAAAATAGAGATAGGTACAGCTTCGTCAATAGCGATTGTTAGCGACAATTCATCATCAGTCATTACCGACATAGCTCTAGCATTTAAACGCTCACATTGTGCTATAACGGCATTGGCTTCAATATACATTTGTTCGCCCTGCTCTGTCAGCACAGGTAAACGCCCAGATCTATCAAATAATTTAAAACCTAAATCAATTTCCAAGTTAGCTATAGCACTGCTTATCCTTGACTGCGCTTTTCCTAAAGAACGGGCAGCAGCAGAAAATGAACCTAAATTCACGGCAGTAACAAATGCTTGTAATTGCTCTATAGACCAATTCATATTCATACTCTTAATTGAATCATTAACAATCTATCCGTTTAGCGGATAGTAACCAGCTTTACTCTATCTTATATGGTGCGATAATGATGCTTCATTCTCAACAAGCCTTAAAAAAATGTCGTTAATCATATCTCAAAAAGTTAACCCTAATAATGTGAAGCAACATTATTGGAAATATGCAATTCCATCGATTAGCGCAATGCTAGTCAGTGGCTTATATCAAATCATCGACGGTATCTTCGTTGGCCATTACATTGGTTTCGAGGGGCTTGCTGGGATCAACCTCGCTTGGCCAATTATCAGCGGTATTATTGGTGTTGGCATGATGATAGGCATGGGTGCAGGCAGCTTATTATCGATCAGCCGTGGCGAGAATAACCCTATAAAATCAAAACGCATTTTAAATAATGCCATCGCCCTGCTCATTGGCTTTAGCATAATGGCTGCGCTGTTCATTCAATTTTTTGCTAAAGACTTATTGTTATTACAAAAAGCTGAAGGTGAGAACTTATCTATGGCAATGGCCTATATAGACGTTTTTGTTTATGGCGCATTTTTTACAACCGCGGCTACTGCAATACCACTGTTAATTCGTAATGATGAAAACCCGGCTATCGCGACACAACTTATGGTGCTAGGTGCCTGTGTAAATATCATATTGGATTACCTGCTGATTGTCCTTTACCCAATGGGCTTGCATGGTGCTGCGTTGGCTACCATGATTTCTCAAACCTTAGTCGTGATATTAGGCGGCTGTTATTTTATGTCGAGTAAATCGAATACTAAATTACAATTTTCTTTGAATGTCATTAACGTTAAGACTATGGGTTCTATAATGGCATTGGGCTTATCCAGTTTGTTTATGTTCATGTATTTTAGCTTTATTATTGCCTTACATAACTACTCATTCATGGTTTACGGCTCGGCTGTGCATGTCGCCGCCTTCGCGATTATCGGCTATATCGCCACAATGTTTTATCTCATAGCAGAAGGGATTGCTGGGGGTATGCAGCCACCGGTAAGTTATTATTACGGCAAAAAACAAATAGCCAACATCAAAACAACGGTGATTCTTGCGACAAAAGTCGTTTGTATTTTCGCACTGTTATTGGTTGTAGTATTAAACTTGTTTCCTAGCAATGTGCTGCAGCTGTTCAGTCATGGCGATGGCGCATTAATGGCTGAAGCTTTAATCGGAATTCGATTACATCTGTTTGCGTTAATCTTGGACGGTATTATCTTTGTGGCCACAGTGTATTTTATGGCCGTTAATCAAGGCCGTAAATCCTTAACCATTTCGATAAGTAATATGCTGATCCAACTTCCATTTTTGATGCTTTTGCCGTTGATGATTGGGGTCAATGGTATTTGGCTGGCTGTGCCACTTTCCAATATAAGCTTATGTCTTTTACTGATGCCGATGGTATTTAATGAACTAAAACGCATTAAAAAGATCGACGAACAACACCAGCCTGTAGCGGTAGTACACCAAAGTCCCCAAACAACGAGTGTGCACGCGTAAGCGCTGTGCAAATATACAAAAGGACTGCAAATGCAGTCCTTTTTAGTTTATTCGATTGTAGACTGTAGGCCTAAATCATTAAGGGCTTAACCGTAGGTGTAACTTGCACCAAGGCCTAATGGGAAACCAATTGACCAATAGATCAATAACCAAGCGCTCCAAATAGACAACAATGCCAAGCTAAATGGCAGCATCATTGATATCAATGTGCCGATACCAATCCCCTTCACATAGCGCTGACAATAGACTACCACTAGTGGGAAATATGGCATAAGCGGCGTAATGATATTAGAACTTGAATCTCCGATACGGTAAGCCGCTTGCGATAAATCAGGACTAATATTAAGTTGCATCAACATAGGAACCAGTACCGGACCAATTAATGCCCATTTAGCAGATGATGACCCTACAAATAGATTCACAAAACCCACCAAAATGACCATGCCAATAACAGTGACTTCTGCCGGTAAGTTCATCGCCTTAAGGCCACCTGCGCCTTCAACAGCAATTAATGCGCCTAAATTAGATGCAGAAAATGCCGCGACAAACTGGGCACAGAAAAACGCCATTACAATATAGTGCGCCATGCCACTCATTGATTTTGACATCGCCTGCACCACATCGGCTGAACTTTTAAAGGTGCCAGTCATAAAGCCATAAACCAAACCTGGCAATACAAAGAAGATAAAGATTAACGGCACAATTGATTGCATCAATGGCGCACTAAAACTGGTTAACGAACCACTAGCATCGCGTAAGGTTGATGTTTCTGGAATAGTTAACGAGAAAAAGCCGACAATCGCTGCCAACATCACTGCAGAAGCCACTCTAAATGCGTTTAACTCTTTTGAAGTGACCTCTTCCATTGCAGGTAAATCAACATCTTCACACTTTACTTTGTGGCTACGATTCAGTCTTGGCTCAAGTATTTTATCGGTTAAATACCAGATTGTTAAGGTGATAGGAATACACGACGAAGCAGCAAAAAACCAATTGTTAAGTGGATTGACCTGAATATCAGGATCAACAATTTGAGCCGCCGACTGCGTAAAGCTTTGTAGTAATGGGTCGATACCAGAAGGAATAAAGTTGGCGCAGAAACCACCTGATACACCGGCAAATGCCGCGGCAATACCCGCTAGTGGATGACGACCTACGGTATAAAATATTACCCCAGCAAGTGGGATAACCACCACGTAACCTGCATCTGTTGCAGTATGTGAAATAATGCCCACTAACACGACCGCTGGCGTTAAAAATTTAGCGGGAGTGATTTTAAGCATTTGTTTAAGTGCTGTATTAATAAAGCCTGATTGCTCTGCAACGCCGACACCTAACATGGCAACAAGGACCACCCCTAATGGGGCAAACGCGGTAAAGGTAGACACCATAGAGGTTAAAAAGTGCGTTAATGCTTCAGCGCTAAGCAAATTATTAACCACGATTGGACTATCGGTTCTTGGATCAATTGCCTCAAAACTTACCCCAGACAATAAAGCTGAAATTCCCCATACTGCAAACATCAAAATTAAGAATAGCATTGCAGGATCTGGTAATTTATTACCCACTCGCTCAATACCATCTAATGCTCTTCCTAAAAAGCCGGGTGCTTTTTCTGAAGACTCACTTGTAGTTGTCATTTTAGCCCTACCTTCATTGATACCTTAATCCATTAGCAAAGCATAAATGCCATCAACATTTATCGCTAGTGGATAGAGGTTATATCTATTTTTGAATTTTTGTATTTTTCAGTTTATTAAACCAACCTTTAAGCAAACTTAAAAAAAGAGCCACAATGCTTATAAAAAAAGCATCAAACACAATATTCAGAACTTTATTCCGCAGTTTAGATATTGACAATTACAGCACTACTAAAAAAAAACAGACAAACCCAAGGTGGCAACATAACAAACAACCAATTAACATCAGTAACTTGCGGTATTTTTTATTATAAAAACACTCATCACTCAGGGTCTAAATCTGTTAACCTTTAATAAAAATAGTTACTATAAAATGAGTTGTTGAGGGCACATGAGTCAATCAAAAGACAAATACAGTATTAATAATACTGACTACGAAGTGGGACAAGATAATATCCAGAAATGGGGTTTTGATATCCACAATCCTGTTTTTGGTATCAGTGCAGGCTTAATCGCTGTTTTTCTAATTGCATTACTTTCAGTCGATGCAAGCACTGCAAAAGCAGCACTCGATGGCGTTAAATGGAAAATAATCAATAATTTTGATGTGCTTTTCATGTGGTCTGCAAACTTTTTCTTACTATTTTGTATCGCCTTAATTATTTCTCCCTTTAGAAAAATCCGCCTTGGTGGCAATGACGCAGTACCCGAATATTCTATATTTTCATGGATGGCGATGCTATTTGCAGCAGGAATGGGCATTGGGCTGATGTTTTGGGGCTTAGCAGAACCTGCAGCTCATTATACTGGTTGGTTTGAAACGCCCGGTGGTGTCGAGCCATTTACTGATGAAGCCATTAAAGCTTCTCTAGGTGCTACCATGTTCCATTGGGGTCTACACCCATGGGCAATATATGCGGTAGTAGCATTATCAATGGCCTTCTTCACATTCAATAAAGGCTTACCCCTGTCTATGCGCTCTGCGTTCTACCCTATTTTAGGTGATAGAACTTGGGGTTGGTTTGGTCATATCATTGATATATTGGCAGTGCTTGCCACTCTGTTTGGTTTAGCAACATCACTAGGCTTGGGCGCTCAACAAGCTGCCAGTGGTATAAGTCATGTATTTGGGATCAGTAATGGCATTTCAACTCAACTTATTATTGTTGCATTTGTTACTTCATTAGCCATATTTTCAGTGATTCGCGGTATGCACGGCGGCGTTAAAGTTCTCAGCAATATTAATTTACTGGCAGCTTTTGCTTTATTGTTATTTATCATAATAATGACTTTTTCCGTCACTCTGACCTATTTACCGATTACTATCATGGGCTATATTGAAAATATTATTCCATTAAGCAATCCACATGGTCGAGAAGACGAAGCTTGGATGCATGGCTGGACAGTATTTTACTGGGCGTGGTGGATATCTTGGTCACCATGTGTGGGGATGTTTATTGCACGTATTTCTCGCGGTAGAACAGTAAAAGAATTCCTACTTGGCGTACTATTGATACCAACAGCGATTACTATTTTTTGGATGGCAACATTTGGCGGCAATGCTATTGATCAAATCATCAATCAAGTCGGTGAATTAGGTGCCAATGGGCTAACAGATATCACGCTAGCGTTATTTCAGGCTTTTGACGTAATGCCAATGACTTCGATAATTTCGATTCTTTCAATCATATTGATCATGGTGTTCTTTATTACTTCATCTGACTCGGCTTCACTGGTCATAGACAGTATTACATCCGGTGGTAAGATTGATGCACCAGTGCCACAACGTATCTTTTGGGCAACCACAGAAGGCGCTATTGCAGCGGTATTATTGTATGTTGGTGGTACAGAAGCGATACAAGCCCTTCAAGCGGGCGCTATATCCACAGGACTCCCTTTCACCATTATCTTACTGACAATGTGTGTAAGCTTAACAATGGGTTTGAAATCGGAAATGGATATTAACCAGAAAAACTACGCTAAGTAATAATTGTAGTTCTAATTAAAATTCCATTAAGTAGAATATAAAACCAGCAAAATACTATTAAAAATAGATTTGCTGGTTTTTTTAGCATTAAAGCTGACTATTATTTCACCGGTTAAGGTTTTTCGACATTAACGCCTTTACTACTTGCTCGAGTAATAAAAAACTTCATTGATACATCGCCAGTATTAAATATGCCGTGTAAGTCCCAGGGGGAAACATACAATACATCGCCAGTTTTTGCAGGTGTTTCTACGCCGTTTAACGTCCAAATACCCGAGCCTTCTACAATGTATAAATACTCCTCTTCAGCATGTTGGTGAGGCGGATGAATTTCGTTGTTAGGTTCTATAATTGCCAAACCCACAATTGTATCCTTGGTGCCTATTGTTTCGCCGTAAAAATAGGTGTAGAAATCACTACCATCGTAAGCTGTCTTATGGGTGTTTTCAAAGTTAACAATACTAGATTGAATATGACTATTTGATTCATTATTTATAGCGTTAGTTTCATTCGAATCTGTATTTTTTACAAAGGCACACGACGTCAGAAAAGTTATAGATATCGAAATAATTAAGTAAAATCCCGATACTTTTGCCATTTTTGACAGATTATTTTTCATAGCTTGTTCCTTATCGTAAATAAATTGCCAACTTTAACTTAAGCACTTTCATAAAAAAGTACTCAGCCGGCTACCTATTTATCTGATCCAATAGCCCCTTCACCAACTTGTTAAATTTTCAGGTATTAATATAACCAGAGACACATATATTCTTATCTGTGATTCAGATTAACTTATCAATTTTAGGTATATTGCATTGTCATTATTAAGCTATTTATCATTATTAAAAATAGCATCGAGCTTAATACGTTCAACTGAATTTAATTCGGGTGATCCACCCTGCATACCAGAACCTGAGGCAATCCATAGGTAGCCATTTGCTTCGATAACACCACTCCCGTGTCTTCCTTGAATTAAAGAAGGCTTTTTAAGCCATTGTTTTGATTGGCTATCAAATAAGTGAACTTCTTCATGAGCTTTATTGGGATCGGCACTTTCTCCCCCGACTACTATCAATTTATTTTGATGAGCGAATATTGCAATGCCAGCTCGTGGGATTGGTAATTCGTTTCGCACTACTTGCCATTGATTAGTCTCGATATTAAATACATCAAGTTTGCCTTCAACTAACTCAAAGACTTGATTGTGCTTGCCTAGAGTTCTTCGTCCCCCTGCAACATAAATATGATTATTTATTAGCGCAGCTTGAGCATGGTCTCGCGCGTGTGGGGCATCATTTAGAATAGTCCAGGTATTGGTCATAAAGTCATAGCGATCAACCCAGTTAACATTGCCATCTAGGTGACCATTAGTAATACCGCCAATAAGGTAAAGGGAATCGTTTTTAACAACAGCAACGGCACTACCTCTTAACCTTGCTGGTGGAATAGCAGGACCTTTTTCCCATTTGTTTTCATTGGGGTAAAAATAATAAATATTTTCAACTGGCGTCTCAGCGGGATAAGCTCCAGTTAACGCCCCTGCAATAACAATTTTGTTTTTCCATACACTTGGTTGAAAGTGATGTAGCTCTATGGGGGATTCTTGTAAAGGGCGCCACATTAACAAATTAGGGTCAAACTCATCAACGGCTTTTATTCCTCTGCCACCAATTAAATAACCCTTATCTTCAAATTTGATAAAGCCCGCTTCGTGGCGTGCAGAGAAAGAGTTCGACGTTGCTATTTGCTGCCAAGTGGTTGTGGCTGTTGCGTTAAGTACAACAAATAGTGAAACAAACAAGGCCACCAAAGAAAGGGTGGAATGGGTAATTTTCATGGCTATTTCTCTGAAAGCGTTTTGTTATACTTAGTAAAAAACGCCGCTACCGTTGGTGTGTCTTGAATATCTAATATATAAGTGACTTCAACTAAATCAGAAAAGTCAGTACCGCCAGCTGAAATCGCCTTGTTATCGTAGCGCCCATTAATACCATTATATTTTGTACATATTTCATTGGCCTGTTTCCAAACTTTTGCTGACAAAAGCTTGGTATCTTCAAGATTTTTACTTGAGTAGGATTGATTGTTAAATCCTGGGGTACCGTTTCCTTCTTTGTTACCGTCAGCAATTCTTATGTAAGTGGTGTTTTGCTTAACGTAATTTAATGCATCCACGCTAGTTTCTTGTTCATTCCAATCGGCGTGTTGCACTACGATCATTTGATCTTTGGAAAATGAGATATTGAATTCACTAAGTGCTACTAATATTTCTTGAGTAAAATCACTTTGCCCTGCCTCTACCAACCAAACATTGCCACCTAAAGATAATGTTTTGTTTATCTTTTTGATGCTTCTATAGATAGAGTTTTGTCTGTCGTTATGTGCATCTGTCCAGTTTTGCTTGAACACCATATCGAATAGGTTATTTGCCGGTACATAGGCGCCTGCTTGTATGCCGTAAGTGCCGCTAATAGCGTAGTAATTCAAGTTTTCATATTCCTTTGATTGCAGTAATAAATCGAATGCTGCAATGGTATGAACATCATCAACATCCGTTTTAAGATCAAAGTTTAAAAGTAGTAAGTCTTTGTCTATGTCGAACTTTTGTTCCGTGGCAGCGCCATTAAATGATAAAAATAGCGCAATGATGAACAAGAGAGATTGAGTTATGTATTTCATGTAGAGCCTCATGGTTATTTATTATGTTTAGACAAACATTAAGTTATTTTTTTCTATCAAAAGCATTGATTTTTCGACTCTTAGCGAACTTAAACAGCAGGTACAGCTAGAAAGAATAAAGTTATGCTAGCTGTTTTTTTAGTGAACAAATTGACTGTCAAAATATCAACCCATCAACAGTTATGGTTATACTGACCATTACCATAACGTCTTAACGATACGATGTTCAACAACTTTTTATTAACAACTTTATCACCCAAGATTTAACCATTGAAAAATCTACTCTTTATTGCCTTAAACTAATGTATTTAGACTGGAGTGTTATGCTTAATGCGGTCACCTAATTAGATGTGAATTTTCAAAGCTCTAGTGGTCAAAAAATATTGGCAAACCTCAGCAAGATTAGCAATCTATACATTGGTACCCCTCCTTTAAACATTAAATAATTAGCGACTTACTTAGCAGAACTACAATGTGTCACCTATGCTTTAGATAATCTGAATATAAATCTGTAGGTTGTACATGACTGTGAGAAAAAGCATCCCCAAGGTTGCCGATACTGTTTTAGTTGATGGTCATTACATAGTTGAGCAACGATCTTATGTTGAGCGCCGCAAAAACAAATCGGCTATCGTTCGTTATGACCGCAGAAAACAGCGAGACCCACGTTTACCGCAATTTAAATCTATTGACGAGGTGGTGTGACTTCAATAGCCGATAGGTCTAAATAATCATTTCAACAACCATCCTCTAAAGACCAAATACCATGTCACCAAATCAAATTATCATTGTTATAATCTTATTCGTTACTATGGCGCTTTTTTTATGGGGGCGCTGGCGTCATGACTTAGTCGCTATGTCTGCCTTGCTTGTTTGTGTATTCACAGGTCTAGTCCCAAGCAGTGAAGCTTTTACAAGTTTCAGTCACCCAGCAGTCATCACTGTGGCCGGTGTGCTGGTATTAGGCTATGGCCTGCAACGCTCCGGTGCTGTCGATATATTGGCAAAGTACTTATTACCAGCTCAAGCGGGACCAACCTTGAGTATACTGGCGCTGATCAGTTTGGCGGCCTTGCTATCAGGGTTTATGAATAATGTAGGCGCCCTTGCATTACTAATGCCTATTGCGATTCAAATGGCTGCTAAATATGACTTACCTGCAGGGAAAGTATTAATGCCACTGGCATTTGGTTCAATTTTAGGCGGGATGACAACTTTAATTGGTACGCCAACAAATATCGTCGTTTCTGGATTTCGTGAATCCAGCGGATTAGGTAGTTTTACCATGTTTGACTTTTCGCCAGTAGGTGTTTGTATTGCTCTGGCTGGAATCGTGTTTGTCGGTTTATTTGGCTGGCATATCGTACCCAGTCGCAAACAATCTTCATCTGGCAGTTTTGATACCGGTAATTACTTCTGTGAAGTTAATATTGTGGCTGGCAGTATTGCTGAAAAAATGAATCTGCGAGAAGTAGATAAATTGCTTGATGAGGCCGATGCTCAAATTATCAGCATGATCCGTCGCGAGGTACACCTCACGGCCCCAAATCCAAATAGAGTGCTACAAACTGGTGATATCCTGATCATAGAAGTCGAACCGGAATCTATCCCTAAAGCACTTTCTAGCCTAGGGCTAGAACTTGAACCAGAAAGCGCTATTACAGAAGAAGCGCAAACTGTAGCAGTGGTTGAAACTAAACTGCAAAAAAAAGGCGACGAATCAACACCAGAATCTTCTAAAGATGATGATAATGACACAAGTAAGCCTGCAGAAATTATCATGCAGGAGCTAGTCGTAATGCCAGGCACCACAATAGTTAATCGCTCGGTATCCGATATTGAATTACGTAACCGCTATGGTATCAATTTACTCGCCATCTCTCGCCAAGGCCACCGCTCAGTAAAACGTTTACGATCTACCCCGATAAAAGCCGGTGACGTATTATTACTTCAAGGTGATCCTGAATCTGTATCAGGTTTTGCATCTCAGTACGGCTGCTTACCTTTGGCGGCGCGTGATATTCGCGTCCCCAAAAAAGGACATGCACTAACTGCGTCACTGATCATGATAATTACCCTCATTACTGTAGCGTTCGGAATACTGCCAGCAGCGGTAGCATTTGTAGCAGGCGCCCTTGCCTTTACTTTATTTGGCTTAGTACCAATCCGCTCTATTTATACTTCAATCGACTGGCCTGTGATTGTTTTACTTGCGGCTTTACTGCCTGTTGCTAATGCTATGTACACAACTGGCACCGCAGATTTAATTGCCCAGTTTTTACTGGATAATATTGCCCAGAGCCATGCCATTGGCGCATTATTATTGGTGTTAATTGTGACCATGTTTTTATCTGATTTGATGAATAATGTCGCCACTGCAGCAGTCATGTGCCCGATCGGGATCAGTACTGCAGCCCAACTTGGGGTTAACCCTGATACATTCTTAATGGCCATAGCGATTGGGGCATCATGCGCGTTTTTAACGCCAATAGGTCATCAAAACAATACCCTGATCCTCGGTCCTGGTGGGTTTCGCTTTGGGGATTATTGGCGACTGGGTTTATTACTTGAACTTATTGTGGTGTCAGTGAGCATACCTATGCTGCTATGGGTGTGGCCATTTTAATCAACATTGCTGAATTTCTAATAGCTTCCACATAATGCATTCACAAGCTATATTTTATATCGCTTGTGATCAGCAATGGGCTTTTTAATAATCAGTTTTGACGTTTTGCCTTTAATCTTACCAAGGCAACACTTGACCGTTTGAATGTTTAAATACGCCAGTTTGACTCATATCAAGTTGCGTTATTAAACCTACAATACGCGCAGCTGATTCAGTTGCTGATATATCACCGCCATGATTTACCATATCTGTTTGTACATAACCTGGGTGATATATACCGACCGCAACCTCTTTTGATGCTAAGTCATGACTTAACGACATTGATGCAGCATTTAAAGCAGCCTTTGACATACGGTAACCATAACGACCACCTGAGGTATTATCTTCGATAGAGCCCATTCTTGAGGTTATCATCGCAACTTTACCACCAACATTTAGTTGTGATTGTAGCGCAGCAACAATACGCAACGGAGCCAGTGCGTTTACTTCAAACTGCTGGCGAATCGTATCTATGTTCAGATGAGCTAACTGCTCATCACGTAAAATACCCGCATTGCACACCAGTACGTCAATTAACACACCAGCAAGTGAGGTTTTCATATTATGAATCCCCTCATCGGTAGCCACATCAATTTGAGTTATCACGTTAATACCCAAATCGTCGAGCTCATCAGAAGTATGACGGCATAATCCAAACACTTTATAACCTTGCTGCTTGAATAGTTTTGCTAGTGCTAAACCAATACCGCGGTTTGCACCGGTAATAA
This sequence comes from Shewanella sp. 10N.286.48.B5, assembly GCF_002874355.2. NCBI lineage: Bacteria > Pseudomonadati > Pseudomonadota > Gammaproteobacteria > Alteromonadales > Shewanellaceae > Shewanella > Shewanella sp. 10N.286.48.B5. The sequence goes on along the minus strand of NZ_MCVG02000001.1, from coordinate 1,411,791 downwards.
CAACATTTTTTGACATAGAATAATCCTTAAAGACTGAACGCTACATTGAAAATGCAAACTAAATAGTAGAATTAAATAGGAGAACTAAGTATTCATATTTAGCACAGATATTGAATCTTATCAGTAAACAAAAAAAACTAGCATAATGCTAGGTTTTTTAAAAAATGACGAAAACCACATTTTACATCAAGCTTTAGGGCTACATCGACGTCATCTTCTTTCAGTTAAAGCAAAGGTGTAGTTCTAATACCTGAAGACCTTATATTGAGATATTGAGCTAACATGTTTTCCGCTAGCATCTTAAACTCTTTATTATTTATCAAGTTTTTTTGTTCATTTTCTTCTTTATTAGCATCAAGATCAAACAGTGCAACAGGCTTCCAATCAGTTAGATTTCGGTTAGTTTTGATAATTAATTTCCATTGTTCTTTTCTCAATACTACTTGAAAATCAGTGCCACCTTGTTGCAGCATAAACTCTCTGCTGGCTAACTCAGTTTTACCATCAAAAAGCGGTAAAAGATTCATAGAATCCATCATTTGATTTTCATTTGCTTCAAAACCAGTAACAGCAGCAATGGTCGCGACTACATCGTGTGCCATTATCGGTTCATTTACGATCTCGCCTTTAGAAATCATCTCAGGCCAATGAATAATAAATGGTACTCTATGACCGCCTTCATAAGCTGATTTTTTGCCATCTCTATACTCACCCGAAGCTCTGTGTCCGCTCGCTTGACTAAACAATACCCCCCCGTTATCAGATGTAATCATCAATAACGTATTGTCATACATTCCCTTGGCTTTAAGCGCTTTTACAATGCGGGCTATTTGAAGATCTAATTCCACAATCGGTCACTGAAGAAGTTTCGCTCGCTAATTTAATCCAGTTAGGATGTGCTTTATGAATATTAGCGTAGAGTGTTGGCTTGTAATTTAAGCCTACAATATCAACCTCATCGGCAAGTTTATTCTTAATTGCACCATTAGGATTATTAAAGCCTGCTGCGGCTAATCTAATAGGATCTTCGTCATGAGCAATATCAGTGAGTGTCTTAGCAACCTTCCAACCATCTTCAACACCTTGTTCCATAATTTCATTGCCCGTACTCCACATGATGATAGATGGGCTATTACGATTTTGGCGGATCATGTCGCGTAAATCTTGCTCATGCTACTCTGCAAAATCTTTTTGATATCCATTAACTACTGTTCGTTTTTCAATTTCCCAAACATCAAAAGATTCGACTTGAAGCAAAATCCCCATTTCATCTGCAAGTTTGACAAGTTCAGGTGATGGAGGGTTATGTGATGTTCGAATTGAGTTCTTTCATGATTTGTAGTTTACGTTCTATCGCTCGGTGATTAGCCACTGCGCCTAATGGACCATTATCATGGTGTAGACATACGCCTTGAATTTGAACTCTACGCCAATTTAACCAAAAACCATCGTTGGCTTTAAATTCAATATGACGAACACCAAGCGGTGTTTTATAGCGATCAACAATGACATTGTTTGTGCTAATTAATGTCTCAATTTCATATAAATGCGGGTTTTCAGTATCCCATAAAATTGGATTAGCTAAGTCAAAAAGCTGTGTAACTGTTTTTTGAGAATTAGCTGCTAGCTTGTGAATAATATTGGGGGTTTCAATCACGGTGTCACCCGCTAAATTTCGTACCACATGACGAACATGAGTTGAAGCGGCCTCACCTTTATTATTAATTTTCGTTTCAAGTTTAACTTGCGCATAGGTAGGAGTGACTTTAGGCGTGCTAACGAAAGTTCCCCATTTGGCCACATGAATATCATCATTAATATCCAGCCAGCTATTTCGATATAACCCTGAACCGGCATACCAACGAGCTGAGAAATTTTCCGGAGATAAACTTACGGTTATGACATTAGGTTTATCGTCATAATTTAAATAAGGCGTTAAATCATATTCAAAAGCAATGTAACCAAAAGGACGATGCCCTACTAAATGGCCATTAATGTATACATTTGAATTGTTCATCGCAGCATCGAAAGTGACTGATACATGCTTACCTTGCGTGTTTTTAGGCAAAGTAAACTCTTTACGGTACCAACCATCCCCAAATACGGGTAAACCGCCATTTCGCGCATTGTATTTAGTGTCAAATGGTCCTTCTATAGACCAATCATACGGAATAGTGACTGAATGCCATTGGCTATCGTCAAAGATATGAAAGGAATTTTTACTCAAAGTGGCAAGTCTTTAGCACTATTTCGCTCAGAAGATGGCTTTAATTGGCAACAAGCTGAACATCCATTGGTATCTCCATTAGTCATTAATTGGCAATCTGGTCGCCAAAAAGTTAACCATTTAGAACGGCCTCAAGTGTGGTTAAAAGACGGTAAGCCCGCGGTATTATTTTGCGCTGCAGATGTCGACAGAGAGCATTCTTTTAATGTCCATATTCCGTTGAACTATGAATATTCAGGTAATTAATAGTATAGGTATATTTTACACAGCTTCTTGATTACAAAAAGTGCTTAAATAATCAGCTTCTAGGTTAACACCATTTTTCAACTAAGACTTAATTCCAATGCCATTGTTTTAGTGGTGTTCATCTTAATAAATGATTACTTATCAGTTCAAATACGCTAAAAAATGTATAAAGCCCCCTCAAGAACCATGATTAAATCAGTAAAATAAATCATTACGTTATGGTTTAAAGAAAACATATTGCTCTTTGGTAAAGTAACGATTGAGCACGCAAAACGTTATCTTTATGAGTTCTTATAAGTCATCAAAACCTTTGTCGTTATTTTATCAGTGCTCGTTTTATTAATTCTAAAAAAACTTATAGCTTGGCCAGAATCATGGTACGAGTTGTTGAAGGTAATTCTCCAAATAAAGCCTTAAATTGCTTTGTAAAATAACTCGGTTCAGCGAAGCCACATTCATGTGCAATATCTGCAATAGGCAGGTCTGTTTCAATCAAGTATCGTCTTGCCCTTTCAAGGCGTAACTCATTTAAAAACTGTTTAGGTGTTTTACCTAAGTATTTTTTAAATCGACGTTCCAAAGCACTTACCGAGATATGTGACAGCTCCGCTAATGATTGAATGGATATGGCTGATTTGAAATGCTGTTGCATATATTCCACAGGTACTTTGATGTGCTGCACTTCATAATCTAATTGAGATTGATGAGCTAAATTGCGCGTAAAACCCATTGATCCAATAATCATTTTATTTTCATCAAACAAGGGACGTTTAGTGGTGGAAAACCAGGCTAAATCACCATTTTTTAATATATTCATTTCCAACCTGTCAATGACCACCTCCCCCTTCATCACTTTCATATCATCAACGATATATTGATTTGCTAAGTAATGAGGAAAAAAATCATAGTCAGTCTTTCCTTGAATCTGCTCTAAATGAAAAAATGGGGTACTCTCAAGGTAAACCTTATTGGCATAGATAATTTGGCTTTGGGTGTCTTTAATCCAAAAACGAATATCTGGCAGTAATTCAAAAATACTAATAGTTTGTGACACACCAAGCGCCTCAAGAAACCCTATTCCATTCATTTAAAACCTTTTTTATTATTAATCTCACAATAAAATCAACACATTTAAAAATATCTCAACGCCGATTTTGTTGCATAACGCACCGATTAAATACTATCGCAAAGCTAAGCCTTAGTGTTAGCTTTTTAGATGTTAATAATTATCTAGCAACGTGAACTCAAAGTTAAAAGGCGAATAGCATGACTCAAGGTAATAATAGAAAAATAAAAATGGGCATGGTGGGTGGTGGTAAAGACGCTTTCATTGGTGCCGTTCACAGAATCGCTGCACAAATTGATGGCCAGATAGAATTGGTTTGCGGAGCGTTTAGCTCGGATGCCGCACGTAGCATTGAATCAGGGCAAGCCCTTTTTTTACCCGCTACACGTTGTTATGACAACTATCAACAAATGCTAGCACATGAATCAGCCTTACCAGCAACAGAACGAATGGACTTTGTTGCTATTGTTACGCCAAATCACATGCATTTTCCTGTGGCGAAAGCCGCCCTTGAACATGGATTTCATGTTCTGTCCGATAAGCCAGCAACACTTAACCTAAATGAAGCGTTAGCACTCAAAGAAATCGTCGAAAAAACAGGTCAACTATATGGGCTAACTCATACTTATAACGGCTACCCTATGGTCAAACAGGCCAGGGAAATGATCGCTGAAGGCAAGATAGGTAAAGTGGTTAAAGTGGTCATTGAATACAGCCAAGGCTGGTTAGCAGACAAGGATAGCGAAGCCGGTAAACAAGCAAGCTGGCGACTTGACCCTGCTAAAAGTGGTAGTAGTTGCTGTATGGGTGACATAGGCGTCCATGCCGCCAACCTAGCTGAATATATAACCGGACAGAATATTGATTCTATTTGCGCTGAACTCAGTTCTGTAGTTGAAGGACGCACACTTGATGATGATGGCACGGTATTGTTGAGATTTGATCAAGGTGCTCATGGTGTATTGCTGGCAAGCCAAATATCAATTGGTGAAGAAAACAACCTTAATATTCGGATCTATGGTGACAAAGCCAGTGTCTCATGGGTACAGCAAGAACCTAATAGTTTATGGCTTAAATTTAACGATCAACCTAGTCAACTCATTCGTTCCGGTGTGGGTAACTTTTCCAATACCGTCGCTGCAACCATGAGAACTCCAGCAGGCCACCCTGAAGGTTACCTCGAAGCCTTTGCCAATATATATCAAGGCTTTGCCTCACAAATTAGAAACCTGGACTCATCATCAAATACCAAGTCAGATGTTCCCGGTATCGATGAAGCGGTTCGCGGAATGGCATTTATTGAAAATGTCGTTCAAGCAAGTCAATCAGACCTAAAATGGCACAAAATTGCTATCAATTAAAAACAATAATAAGGAATAATCATTGTGAAACAAATACAAGGACCTGCCATATTTTTGGCTCAGTTTGCTGGGGATGAAGCCCCATTTAATAGCTTTGAAAGTATATGTGAATGGTCAGCAAAATTGGGATTCAAAGGCATTCAAATCCCAACATGGGATGCAAGAATTTTTGATTTAGCCAAAGCGGCACAAAGTCAGCAATATTGTGATGAAGTGGCAGCGAAGGCGGCTGAATTTGGCCTAGTTATCACTGAGCTTTCAACCCATTTACAAGGGCAATTAGTTGCTGTACATCCTGCATACGATGATATGTTCGATGGCTTTGCACCAGAAAATGTGCTCAAAAACCCATCTGCAAGAACCGAATGGGCGGTTGAGCAAATGATGTTTGCCGCAGATGCCAGTGCCAAACTTGGGTTAAAGGCACATGCCAGTTTTTCAGGTGCATTATTATGGCAAACGGTTTACCCATGGCCACAACGTCCTCAAGGGCTGGTTGAGCAGGGTTTTGAAGAATTGGCTAAACGCTGGTTACCTATTCTGAATAAGTTTGACGAGGTCGGTGTCGATATCTGTTATGAACTTCATCCAGGTGAAGATTTACATGACGGAGCCAGTTTCGATCTGTTTCTTGAAGCAACTGACCATCACCCAAGAGCTAACATCCTTTACGACCCAAGCCACTTTGTTTTACAGCAATTAGACTACCTTGCTTTTATCGATATCTACCATGAACGCATCAAAGCCTTTCATGTTAAAGATGCAGAGTTTGTTCCTTCTGGTCGTAGCGGTGTTTATGGCGGTTACCAGGGTTGGATTGACAGACCAGGGCGTTTTAGATCACTTGGCGATGGCCAAATTGATTTTAAGTCTATCTTCACTAAATTAACCCAGTATGGCTTCGAAGGCTGGGCGGTTATGGAATGGGAATGCTGTATCAAACACCCAGAGGATGGCGCAGCAGAAGGGGCTAAATTTATCAAGGAGCATTTGATTAGACCGACTGAAAAAGCCTTTGATGATTTTGCTGGCGGCGAGCCTGATGTTGAGCTCAACAAGCAAATTCTTGGGATTAAGTGAGGTCTATGATGAATCCAACTGTCCCCAAGGCCAATCGCCTATTTGTGCTTTGCTGTATTGCATTAACGGTCACCTCAATGACCTTTGCAATTCGCGCCGGCATTTTAGGCCAATTAGGCAGTAGCTATGGCCTGTCTGATGAGCAATTAGGCTGGGTTAACGCCATGGCCTTTCTGGGTTTTCCCATCGCCACTATGATAGGTGGCGTATTGTATAACTCAATGGGCGCTAAAAAGCTGATAGCATTGGCGTTTATTTGCCATTTGCTCGGTTTAATATTGACCATTACCGCTGAAGGTTTTTTAGGATTACTGATATCAACCTTCTTAATTGGCTTTGCTAATGGTTCCGTTGAAGCAGGCTGCAACCCCTTAATCGCCGAAAGCTATCCAGACAATAAAACCACCATGCTTAACCGTTTTCATGTGTGGTTCCCGGGCGGTATTTTCATTGGTGCACTGCTTTCAAGTACAATGACTCAAGCCGACATGGGATGGCAACTGCAAGTAGGCGCCATTTTAGTGCCAACCGTTATTTATGGTTTCATGATTTTAAAAAGTCAGTTCCCACAATTCGATCGCAGTTCACACTCCACCCTAGATAACTTAAAAAGTTTACTGTCACCTCTGTATATCTTTTTAGTGTTATGTATGACGTTATCCGCAACAGTTGAGCTTGGTACTCAACAGTGGATAGAACGTATTTTAGGAGCAAGCGGCGCATCACCAATGCTGATATTAGCAATGATGACCGGTATTATGGCAGTAGGTCGATTTTTTGCTGGCGCGTTAGTTCACCGAATAAATCCAACAGGTATTTTGTTGGCTTCAGCGGTTTGTTCATTCGTTGGTATTTATTTAATGAGTCAAGCTGAAGGTTCTATGGTTTACGTTTCGGCTATTTTGTTTGCCTTAGGTGTAATGTACTTTTGGCCAACCATGCTCGGTTGTGTCGCTGAGTATCAGCCAAAAACTGGCGCGCTAGGGTTATCTATGATCGGCGGTATCGGTATGTTTGCCGTAAGTATGTGGAACCCAGTAATTGGTCGCTGGATTGATAATGCCCGCCAAGATGCACAAGCTCAAAACCTGGGGGCTGACATGACTGAACTAGTTGCAGGGCAAACCGTGCTGAGTAACTTATCTATCTTCCCGTTCATGTTAATCGTTGCGTTTACCTGCTTATTTTTTTACATAAGGCGCAGTAAGCTTGCCACTTCATCAACACCGATTGAAGACAAGATAAACCAGAAAATAACATTTCTTAGACATGATTCCTAGCGCAACCAAAAACATCACTTTAGTTTCTGGTTGATGCAAACTTTTGATACACACTAGAGAAGTCATTTTAAAGAACTAGCATAATTTTACTAAAATGCGTTCTTTAGATATGTTTTATTGATATTCAGTAATATGTTCATAATATTAATAAAAAATAAGAATATTCATCCTATAGATGACTAATGGAGTTAGCATTGACACTTTTAAGGTTCGAAAAATTTAAAAATATGAGTTTAGCCTTATGCCTGCTCATGACACCGCTTCAGAGCTTCACAGCAGCGGCAAATACACAAGAAGGTAAAGCCTTATTTGAAACAACCTGTGCATCATGCCATGGTAAAAAATTAACAGGTGGTGCTGGATTTAACCTCAAAGACGAAATGTGGGTACACGGCAGTAAGCCAGAGCAGATATTGGCTAATATTAAGGCTGGTTTTTCACAAGCAGGCATGCCCGCTTTTGCTGCCATTTATAGTGACCAGCAATTGGCTAGTATTGTTGAATACATCCTTTCCCAGCGTGAGGGTTTAGATAATTTGACCTATAAAACCTACCATATCGACAGTAATTCACCTCAATCGTTTGAGCTCATAGATAACTTACCTATTAAAAAATCAGGCAGCTTAGCAACTAACCTAATGGACTTTTCGTTACCTGAAGTTAAAGATTATATTATTGAATTTGAAGCCGATTTGTATGGCCCTAAGGATAAGGCTGGACAAATATTTTCAATGACTCATAAAGAGTTTTTCGAGATTGAAATAGATGGGAAACGCGTAGAACCGTCGATGACAGATTGGCTACGTTGGGCGTGGCCTATAAAACAAGGTAAACAAAAGATAAAGATTAGATACACAACCATTGGCACGAAACAACGCAGTGATAAACGATTCAAAATGTTTGTTATGAATGGGGAATTAACAGAAAAAATCTTTGGCATCACTGTGTCTGGAAAGCAGTATTTAAATCAAGCAACATTTAACATTACCCCAGACACTAAAGATGAAGTGGTACGTAAAAAAATCGTCAAATTACCCACATCCTCAATAGCTGTAGGCACGCCATTAAACATCAATTACGCTTTTAATCCTAAGACCTGCTCTATTGTTGGTGTATGGAGTGGCAATTTTTTAAATGTCGGTCCTAATATCGAAGGCAGAGGTCGAGACGGCAGTTTGATTGGTGGGGACTGGTTATTTCACATGCCAGCACAAATAAAACCCCTTGTGACAGATACAACACCCTGTGAGTTTATTCAATATAATCGTTCAGGAAATACCTCCTTTACTTATCGCTTAGGCCATCAGCAATATCGTGTTGAAGCCATTGCTCAAGATCGTTCTTCGCTATTGCTTAATTACACATTGTTATCAGGCCAAAATGGTATTCTTCAAATGAGTTTACCCACATCAGACAAATTTAAACTTAGCACTAAGCAAGGTGAAATAACCGACAATCTATTTTCAGTGAATGCAAAAGTAGGACAATCCTATCAAGTGCTTTTATCCGCATCGGAGAACAACTAATGACACATAAAAAATCTATCATCTCCTGCGCACTATTATTGACAAGTTTAGTCAGTGTTACTGCAATGGCTAAAACAACGTATATACCCAAAGGGTATGCGATTGAAACCATTGCCACGCCGGATAACGTTCGATTTCATGCAACGGGATTAGATATTAATGCTAAAGGAGATGTCTTTGTCGCGACACGATTTGGCGATGTTTGGCAATACAGTGGCAATGTTTGGTCAAAATTCGCTGATGGCTTTCATGAACCTACAGGGCTGTTGTGTGATGATGATGGCAGCATTATTGTGGCGCATAAGCCTGAATTGACCCGTTTGGTTGATTACGATAATAACGGCGTTGCGGATGAATATATACGTTTAGCTGATGGTTGGGAATTTCATGACAATTACCATGAATTTAACTTTGGTCCAGTCAAAGATGCTAAAGGTAATTATTATGGCACCCTAAACTTAGGCCACGGCGTACCTGATGCGCTCGCCTTAGGAGCCATGGACAGCGGTGGAGGATATCGCGGTTGGGCGTATAAAGTGACCCCTGAAGGCAAATTTATACCCTTCGCTTCTGGTTTACGCTCTCCAGCAGGGATCGGGATTAGTCCGGATGACGAGGTATTTTTTACCGACAACCAAGGCGATTGGGTTGAGACATCAAAATTACACTTACTAGAACAAGATAAATTTTACGGCCACCCCGTTCCACTAAGAGACCACCCTGACTTTGGTTTAGATAAAGTCCGTGATAATCGCAACAATTTCAATATGTTCGATAAACTCAGAGAAAAACCCGTGGTGTGGATCCCCCACAATGAAGTGGCTAATTCTCCCGGCAACCCCGAATGGGATGTCACAAAAGGTAAGTTTGGACCGTTTGAAGACCAAATATTTATTGGCGATCAAACTCAATCTAATATTTTTAGAGTGATGCTTGATAAAGTGAATGGGAAATATCAAGGCGCTGTGATTAACTTTATTGATGGCTTTCAAAGTGGCAATATTCGACTCAAGTTTGACCCTCTAGGTCAATTATGGGTAGGTCAAACAGCCAGAGGATGGCACTCAAAAGGCGGTAAACCTTTTGGTTTAGAGAAAGTCGTCTGGAACGGTGATATGCCATTTGAATTACTTGATATGAAGTTAACCAATACCGGTTATCGATTAACATTTACCGAACCTCTTGACCCGAATACGGTGGTTGCTGAACATTTCAAAGTGCATGAATATAATTATGTATACACCAATAAATACGGTTCAGATAAGCACAACATTCAAACCTTACCAGTAACTAACGTCATACTATCACCAGATAATAAGTCTGTTGATATCAGTTTAGCGTTAACCAAAGGCAAAGTCGTGGTGGTTGAGTTTGATGATTTACTTAATCGTATGAAAGACTCCCCTTCAGTCACTAAGGTATATTACACCTTAAATGAGTTACTCTGATATTTCATTGCCGAGTATGTCATTGAAGTGATTTAGCATTAATAACACTCTGTCACCTCCCCTAGCTGTACTTGCTCAAGAAGCCGTTCAGCTAGGGGATTATATTCATCTTACCATTACCACGCCAGCCAGTTTACCTTAACGCCTAAACCCTGTTCAGGACCTGCAAAACCAATCGCATAATAGTATTTTTTGTCTAAAGCGTTGGTCACGAAAAAATCAATATCAAACCCTTCGTTGACTTGCCAGTTAGCACTGAGGTCAACTTTATAATAAGAAGATAATATTGCCGTACTGAAGTCACCGCCATGTAAACTGGTGGCCGATGATTCACCGATATAGTTCGCTGAAATATAAGCTGAGAAATCATCAGTCCATTGTAAGTGTAAACTAGCGCCGCCCTGCCACTGTGGTCTGCCCGATAATAATTCACCTTCTCCCGCTTGCACATCGGCATAGGTTGCATTCGCACCTAAGGTACTGTTTGACGTTAAATCCGATGATAAAATCAGCTCCGCACCTTGGGTTTTCACTGAAGCGCGATTGACTAAGGAAAACGTTTCGCTATCAAAATCAATCAGGTTTTTATAGTGGTAATCAAATACTGCTAAGCTAATATCGACTTGCTCACTTGCCCACTCGGCACCTAGGTCAACATTGGTGGCCGTTTCAGGTAGCAGTTCAGTATTGCCTATCATGTTATTACCCAGAGCATAAAGGCTAGGCAATTTAAACGACTCACCAGTGTTAGCAAACAACCTAAGGTTGTTAGTCATAGGATAATTAACCCCTAGCTTCCAGGTCGTTTCATTATCGCTGTCTTCAGGTTTATCTAAACGGACACCCAGAAAAAGACTCGCTTCAGCGATATCAACTTTCGCGTCGATAAAGCCGGCTACATTAGTTCTTGATAGTCGATAATTGGTTGGTACTTGTTGCCCAAACATTTCGAGATAACCAGACGTTTCACCGTTTTCATCTTTATAATCCATCCCGACAGTTGCTGACACATTATCAACCGACACCGCATTTAACCAACGGAATTTACTCACCGTATAATCATTTTCAGTAAACGCTGGAGGCGCCATAAAATAGGGGGCAATACCCGGCGACGTCAAACTATCGTCTGTGGCGAGATGTTCTAATTGCAAAGACATTTGATAGTCTTCATTGATGTTAATTTGATGGCGAAGACTCGCACTCAAGGTTTGGCCTTCTTTACGCTCTTTGGTGGTATCTTCTGCAAATTCAGCTCCCCCACTTTGATCTGGAAATGCACTATTTTGATAGTCGGAAAATCGTATGTTGAGCTGAGTAGCACTGCTATCAGTTAATGTTAATTTCCCTTGTAAGGCAGCCTCTGCCAGTCTTTGACTGTCACCCGCGGCTTGCTCATCGGTATCAATACCGTTTAACGCGAGATTCCAGCCGCCAAAACCCGTTTTAAATGTCGCCGATTTTTGCCCATCATTGAGGTAACCAACAGACACCTTGCCACCCTCTTGTTGCTCATCAAAAGTAATAAAGTTGATGACGCCAGCAAGGGCATCAGAACCATAAATTGATGATTGCGCCCCTTTGATCACTTCTACACGTGCAATAGTGTCTTTACCTAGGGTTGATAAATCAAAGCTACCACCACGAGCATCTAAAGGATTGTTCACTTGAACGCCATCTATCTGAATAATGACAAAGTTTGACTCGGCGCCCCGCAAGAATATCTCTTGGATATTACCTGATTTTTTAATGGTGATACCTGGAACTTGGGCTAAGACGTCTAACGCGGAGTTACCCACAATAGAAGCAATATCCGCTTTATTCATAAGAGACACTGAACTAGGCATACTGTTTTTGTCGATGGGATTAAATTGTCCATAAACACTGATGGTTTCAACCTTTGTTACGTTACTCTCAGCCCATGCATAACCTGTAGCCGAAAATCCTATGGCGACGAATAAGGCATTTAACTTCATTTTTTTCATTTGCTTACCTATTTTTATATCATACTTTTATTGATTAAATATTTTGATTAAAACCTGTTAGAAGACCACTCATTACATAATAACCAAACTCAGTGGTGACTCCCCCATGCCTAGATAAATTGATTACACTAATGAGGGATGTTTATCATCTTTGAATTCAGTCTTGATTCAGGGTGAATACACGCTTTTGCGATTGGTTTTTCGATGGAAAATCATCGGGGATAGTTTGAGTTACTTTACCTGTAGCTGACCACTCTACACCACGCAAGAAAGTGGTTATAAAACCAACACTTTCAAAGGCGGCACTCCCATGACCCAGTGTGGTGTGGAAAATACGCCCTTGCCCATAATGAACCGTCATTAGCATAGGTTCATGCTTTCCTGTTCCTTTTTGGTCTTTAGTGCAGTGAGCGGTTGCTAATATGGTTATGTTTTCTGCAGGCCCTCGCAATCGTCCATAACACTCGTCTTTGGTGTGCATCCATACAGCGGGTAAACCCTCTACAATTGGGTGCTCTGCTCGGGTGGTAATCTGTAATTCATGTTGTTTACCATGGGTGCCACCACTGCCTTTTTGAGTTTCACGGATTAATTTTCCCTTTTCATCATAATAAAGATAAGGCCCATTTGATTCATCTCGTCCGCCCCAGCCCCCTAGGCCAATCATTTTATTAAAGGCTAACCACTGCGGAAAGGTGTTATCGGCCGCATGAACCGAGACAAATCCTCCCCCGTTTTCCATATACGTTTCAAATGCATCTTGGGTGCCTTTGCTCCAGGAGGCGGCTTTGAAGCCTAAATTTGATATAACGACATCGTAATTACTAAAATTAGGATTAAAACTCAAATCTTTTTCGGGGGTGCTTACATGAAATTGACTATTATCACTATGAAGGTCGTAGTATTGCGACTCTGATTCTCCTTTCCATGTGGGTTTAGTTCGATAAACATCCACAGTAAACAGGTCACTGTCTTCTAAATACTGTTTCATCATGACAGTAGATTTCGGCCAAACAGTATGATTATTTTGGCCATCAAGAATGAGCGCGTTAAGTTTACTTTTATTTGTCTCAGTAATAGCACTTGCTGTCGCATTTGAACTAGCACAAGACACGCACATCATTAGCGTAACAATTGAGGTGGTTTTATTCATGATATTTCCATTGATAAAAAACTGATATAACAGATACTTTATTTATTAGATAAAAATGTACCACGCTAATTCCCCTTCTTAAACAGGCATAAAAGAGGAAGCTAAATAACACTTAATAACGCTTAATAAAATTGAATAAATATCGATTTATTTGTGTTAAATAACTTAACTTTATTATTCATGCACTAATCAATAAATAATGCTGCAGTTTATAAATCTCACTCATATTATCAACTAATATACTGATGTCATTAATAACTGCTTTTGCATTGAATTTAAATAAGCCGTATTGCAGTGTATCGGTAATATTAGGGGCCTATAAGCCATTAGACTTATAGCCCCGAGTCAATATTCACTAAACAATATATTTAGAAAACCTTTAACGCAGATCCGCAAACATTAATCGGTAATGTTAATTATCACTGATTGATCTTTTAGCCCTTTAATACGAGCTGTAATCATAACCTGATTAGCCTTTATATTAGCTTGAACCATCGCTAAAGTACGTCCTTTAGCGGTTACAATAGACTGGCTTTGAAAATCTTGAACATTATCAGGTGCACCATTATCAACCCCTAACCATCTAGCATCACCTTGCAACTCAAAGGTGACTTGAGCATTTTCAGTTACAACCGCTCTACCTTGTTTATCATGTAATTGCACTACAAGATGACTAACATCGTAACCGTTGGCAGTTAATTCAACGCGATCGGGTGTTAAGCTGAAACCAACAACCTCACCAGTGGTTTCCATTGTGGCTTCAATTTCTTGACCTTCAAATCCGGTTTTAGCCGTTAAGGTGCCTGACTGATATGGCACAACCCAACGGAAAATCCTATCAGGTGCTTCAGACATACTGCGAGAACCCAATGATTCGCCATTTAAAAATAACTCAACAATCGAATGATTAGAGGCGACTTCGACTAAAATAGGTGCGTCTATTTGATAATTCCAATGCATATTAGAATCGCGCCAGCGATAGCTTCGGTTACCACTTGGCGTCGCCAAACCTGATAGTTTATCAACATCAAAACCAGAATCTTTCAGCGGCAGTGTACCTAAAGAGATAAATGGCTCATTTACCCAGATGCTTTTGAAATAATTCCAGCCTTGTAACTTAAAACCAGCTAAGTCTAAAATGTCACCCCAACCGCTTTTATGTGGCCACTTTTGGTGGCGTTCACCCATGTAATCGATGCCGGTCCACATAAATTGACTAAATACACCAGGTTGTTCTAGTACATTTTTCCAGTCATCCCATGTACCAGGGTTTTCATTGATAGTAATTAGCTTGTCTGGGAAATGGGTTTGTCCCCAAGGAATGATGTTATTTCGGTAGCTGTAGCCAACAATATCAACTGCATCAGCATAACCACTAATATGGCTAATTTGTGGCATGATAAAGTTTGCTGTCGTCGGACGTGTAGTGTCTAACTCTTTAACCCATGCATTCAATTTTTTCGCTGTTTCAGCTAATCGATATTGTCCTTCATCAGAATCTTCATAACGTTGTTTCAACTCCTCTGGAGTATATTTCGGTGTCCCTTTCCAAAATCGAGGTTCGATTTTAGTTGGATCTTCTGTGCCTTTCCAAAAGCCGGTTACGTGACGATAATTGACATAGGCCCATTCAATTTCATTTCCTATACTCCATTGAAAAACACTTGGATGATTTCTATCTCGCAACATGGTGCGTGTTAAATCACTTTTTGCCGAATCTTGAAAATGTTCAACGTAGCCACGAGTGATGTAATCATCATGACGTTCGTTCATGTTTAAACGTTTGTCTTTAGCATAATCAAACTCATCAAAAAACTCATTCTGAACTAACAAGCCCATTTCATCACATAAGTCTAAAAATTCCTGTGAAAATGGATTATGCGCTGTGCGAACTGCATTTACCCCAGCCTCTTTTAATGCTTGAAAACGTCGTCGCCAAACATCTTTTGGTACGGCAGCTCCAACTAAACCGGCATCATGGTGTATGGACACACCTTTAACCAAGGTCGCTTTTCCGTTTAAATAAAAGCCTTTATTGAGTTCAAATTTCAGCTCACGAATACCAAAAGGGGTGGTATAGCTATCAATGACCTCTTCGCCTAACAAAATGGTAGTAATGGCCTGATACATATTCGGCGTGTCGATATCCCAGAGTTTGGGATTACTCACTGTTAGTTCTTGTTCTATTAACTTGCTTTTATGAGATGAAATACGACTCTTATCAACAGTAGTCGCAACGACATTACCTACATTATCAACAATGTGAGTACGAAGCATAAACGATTTTTTATCTTCGTTATCGTTTTCAACATTCACTTCAATATTAATTGTCGCTTGCTGTGCACTCACCTCGGGGCTGGTGATGAATGTTCCCCAAATAGGAATGTGTAACTTATCAACGGTAATAAGTTTCACATTGCGATAAATACCACTGCCGGTATACCAACGACTGTCACCATAACGTGAATGATCAACATGCACAGTAATGACGTTGTTGCTACCATCTGTTTTAAGATGATCAGTTAAGTTGAAATGAACGGGTGAATACCCATAAGGGTTTTGTCCTAAACGCTGACCATTAAGCCAAAATGTCGCGTTGTTATAAACGCCGTCAAATAAAATATAGCTATTGGAACGCTTTGGATCAGCAGGTGTTTTAAAATGCTTTTGATAAATCCCAACACCACCGGGTAAATAACCTGTAGCCCCCTCTAGAGACTCATCAAACGATGCTTCCACACTCCAATCATGGGGTAGCCTTACATCACGCCAGTCAGTATCTTCCAAAGGTACTGTCTTAGGTAAACCGGTATTTTCAACAAGGGTAAACCTCCAATTAAAGTTAAAATCTACGGATCGGCTGTGCTCACTCGCCATGACAATTGTTGTGTTTAACAAGCACAACATAAGCAGCCCCAATTGCTTAACTATATTCAATTTTTTACTCCCTTTTATTAATCCTGTTCGTTATAGCCTTTATAAATTATTCAGTTCGCTCTGTGCTTTAACTGGATTTAATCAGATTAGCGCACTTTTTAAATCATAAATTTTATCCATTTTTACCCACTTCTCACCCGGCGCAGCACTCTTCAGTGGTTGTTGGTATTTCCACATCAGCGCTTCCCACTCATCACTTTTCTGTTTACCTAACGCTGTTAACGGTGGTTTATTGGGGTCAAAACCTATTTTAGTTTCCATAATCATGAATAATCGATTATCTACTCGGTAAATTTCCATGTCTAAAATCCCCAGTTCACGCATATTCTGAGTGATTTGCGGCCAAGCATTTTCAGGCTTATGGTGCGCTATATATTGCTCAATCAAATCTTGATTTTGTTTTAAATCTAACGCTAAGCAATAGCGTAAACGGCCATCCATAACAGTTCCCTTAATTGAATAAATACATTGATAAGCAAAAAACATCAATGTGCATATGAAAATATATTTTAATATGTAAAAATACAGCAACTAGATATAAAAATACAGCCAAAGAGAGAGATAATCATAATCAAAGTATTTTTATCACTAGAACATATCAAGTACAGAAGGAACGAACACGCTATTGAAGAACTGCTGGTTTTGATGCTTGAGGTTCTTTTTAGGTCACGGAAACATTTTGCCAAAGAGAAAATAAAATGAAGACAGATAAGTTTAAAAAGTTGATTCCACTTATTTCTGCCACAACGCTGATATTGACATTCAGTGCATGCACCAAATCAGATAAAGAAATAACGGATAAGCCCAAACCCAACGTAGTCATTTTTTATGTCGATGATTTAGGATACGGCGACATAGGTGTAAACGGGGCTACGGGAGTCAACACTCCCAATATCGATGCTTTAGCACAAGGCGGAATTAATTTTACCGATGCTCACAGCTCTTCAGCTACATGCACACCCTCTAGGTATTCATTATTAACAGGCGAGCATGCCTTTCGTAAAAAGATTAAAGTGTTGAAAGGCGATGCAGCTTTACTGGTTGCTCCTGAACAGCCAACATTACCAAAGCTATTTAAAAAATCTGGTTATGAAACGGCTGTAATAGGTAAATGGCATTTAGGCTTAGGTGATGGTAAACAGCCATTAGATTGGAATAAAGCAATCAAACCAGGGCCGTTAGAAATTGGCTTTGATTATAGCTATTTATTACCCGCTACTGGTGATCGTGTTCCTGCTGTATACCTAGAGAATCATCATGTTGTTAATCTCGATAGCCAAGATCCACTTTCCGTTAGCTACCAAGAAAAAATAGGACAACGACCCACTGGCTATGCCAATCCCTCGTTACGTAGACAACCAGCAGATAAGCAACATAATGACACCATCATTAATGGCATAAGCCGAATTGGCCACATGGCTGGTGGCAAGAGTGCAGAATGGCGCGATGAAGATTTTTATAAGGTGTTTACCAATAAAGCCAACAACTTTATAGCCACCAATAAAGATAAGCCATTTTTCCTATTTTTCTCTTTTCACGATATCCATGTACCACGCTTACCTAACAAAATGTTTAAGGGTAAAAGTACAATGGGCGTTCGAGGTGATGCCATTGTGCAAATGGATTGGATCACTGGTCAAGTAGTGGCTCAGCTAGAAAAATCTGGTGTCATCAATGATACCATCATTATTTTCACCAGCGACAACGGCCCCGTACTCACTGATGGTTACGATGACTTTGCCATTGAAAAATTAGGTAACCATCTGCCCGCAGGCCAATACCGAGGCGGAAAGTACAGCGCATTCGAAGGCGGCACAAGAGTCCCTACCATCCTTCATTACCCCAATAAAGTGAGTACTGGTCGCAGTGACAGTTTAATGAGTCAAATAGATATTTATGCTTCGCTTGCTGCACTATTAAATACTCCATTAGCAGACAATGAAGCCATAGACAGTGAAAACCATCTAGATGCCTGGTTTAATGCAAATGAACAAGGCAGAACGGCATTAATAGAAGAGTCTTACTCCTTGTCACTTAGAGACAAGCAGTGGAAATATATTAAGCCAAGTAAAAATGTCCATAGTTGGATTAAAGAAAATAAAAATATTGAAGGTGGTTTTACTTCAGAGCCTCAGCTTTACTTCTTAAAAGATGACCCACAGGAGAAAAATAACCTTGCTGATACCTATCCCGATCTAGTTAAAAAATATCAACAGCAAATAGACAGAGCGGTTTCAAAAACGGCAAGAGATTAATCAAATACATATTCATATTCATATTCATCCAGTAGAACAACAAATCAGCCACTTATTGTTAAATAGATGGCTGATTTGTACATCACTAACTAGTTTTACCCTATTAAACGCTAAACTGCTTATTTAATGGCAAGTCTCTGATCCGCCTACCTGTTGCAGCGTAAACGGCATTGGTAATGCTAGCCATGACAGGTGGAACGCCAGGCTCTCCAACACCACCAGGTAAACCATCACTCTCTATTATAGTGACCTCAATTTCTGGCGCCTGTGCCATTCGTGTCATAGGATAATCATGAAAATTTGATTGTTGCACTTGGCCATCTTTAATGCTGATGTTATTCATTAACGCAATGCTCATACCAAAAATCATCGCACCTTCCATTTGTGCTTCTACTCGGTCAAGGTTAACAATCTGACCCGCATCGGCTACGCAATACATTTTTTTTACTTGTAGATGATTATTGTGCACTTTCACATGACTAATAACAGCAACATAAGATAAAAAAGACCTATGCACTGCAAGCCCTAATCCTTCACCTTTTGGTACTTCCTTACCCCATCCCGCGCGTTGACAAGCTAACTCAATGACCTCTTTATAACGGTCGGTATTAATTGGGTGATCTTTTGCACTGGCACCATAATTACCATTTTTGAAACCACTACGGTTTAACGCAACATTTTTATTGTCGCCTAATAGCTTGAACCAAAAGTCTTTTGCATCTACCCCCGCAGCGACTGCTAACTCATCAACAAAACTACTTTGTGCAAAACCATGGTGAATATTCGCCACTGAACGTAGCCAACCAATACGTACAAATGCTGGCGCATCAATATGTTCACAACGAATATTTCGAACATCAAACGGTATGTCAGCAAAGCCACCTGCTAATTCAAATTTACCTTGAGATTGTGCTTTTTTCTTTAATGTCGATGCTATAGGCGGAAAACTTGTTCTTGATAACCACGCTTGCACCTGGTTGTTGAACGAAGCCGCTCTGCGGCAGAAAAGATAAAAGCTCACCTTTATTCTCCCATCTTAAATACTTACTAGACCCTGCCTACCTTGGCAGTTATCTAGGAGTATCACTATGAACACTCTCGAGCAACAACGCTTTGATTTTCTTTATGAACAACATCTTACCAACTTAACACTGCAAGGCAAGCGGCCTGCGACCATCGACGCCTACAGCCGCGCCGTTAGGCGTATTAGTGCTTATTTCGACGCTTGTCCTGATAACCTTTCAACTGATGATTTGAAGCGCTACTTTGCCAGTTTGATAGCGTCACACTCATGGAGCACCGTGAAACTCGACCGTAATGGGCTGCAGTTTTTCTATCGACATGTCCTCAACCAACACTGGGAGTGGCTTAATATCGTTAAGCCGCCGCAAGTCCATAGACTGCCCGACATTCTTACGCCCGCAGAAGTTTCAATCGTCATTAGCCTTACCCATAAGCTGCGATATCAAGTGTGTTTTCTCGCCTTATACAGTATGGGGTTGCGCCTCGGTGAAGCCATTTCACTACAGGTTGGCGATATCGATTCACAGATGATGCAGGTGCACATTCGTAACGCTAAAGGTGGTAAGGACAGACTGGTTCCCTTGCCACAACGTACCTTGTTAGCGCTGCGATATTACTGGCAAACTCATCGCCACCCACGGCTGATATTTCCTGGTAAAGATAGCCAGCCTGATTCCTTGATAGATAAAGGCGGCATTCAAAAAGCACTCAAGCGGGTTATTCGTGAGTGTAATATTCACAAATCCATTAGCCCACATAATTTACGCCACAGCTACGCCACTCATTTGTTAGAGCAAGGGTTAGATTTGCGCTCAGTGCAAAGCCTGCTCGGTCACAACAGTCTTAAAAAAACTTATATTGCCACCCATTATTAAAGAGTAACTTAACGACTTTTAGTTGGATTGCGATAACCTTTTATGGCTATTTGCTATTTTAATTCCAATGAATGAACTCGTAAATGGCGTGAATTACTGTTACTACTCGTTGTTGCTCGCTATTTGTCAAAATGCAGGCACGCAAAAACTTGATGACTAATCAGGTAGATGACTGAAAAGGAATGTGAATATTTAATGTTTAAGCACTCAACCAACGTTGACAGTTTGAAGCACCTTGTCGCCGTTTCCGCTCTAGATGCTCACAATATTCTGTTAAGGCAGGCAAAGCCCCTACTGCGCCTTTGAATAAAGCGCCAAACTCAGTGGTGATTTTTAACCAGTTTTCAGCAGGAATATTCAATCTATTGAGAATGTCTTGACTACTCGCGCTTATGGCGCCGCGTTTGTCATCACGAATAATCCGCCCTGTATCTTCAACCAGCACGATGTAATCTTTAACACTAAACATCAGTCCATTAGGCATGTCTAAACGTTCATTTCCTACAAATGGCAGTAACTCTTTTGGTTGCTCACCTTTCATAGCTGAATTTATGCGTCGTTGAATACTGGTGTAATCTGATGTTTCAGGTGTTGTAGCCATCTTGGCGCGGATAGGGTTTAAGTCCACATAGGTCATACACGCAAGTACTGCAGCTTCATCTAATAATGCTTGGGATTTAAAGCGCCCTTCCCAAAATCGACCAGTGCAGTTATCTTCTTTATTGACCATTCGGGCAATAGGTTCACACAGTGAACGCATAAACCAACTGATATCAGTCAAGCGTTGGCGATATTGAATGATACAGTCATTCACTGCCTGTAACTCAAATTCATTGAGTGCTTCACCTTTTACAAACTTATTCGTCAGCAATGTGCCTTTAAAGCCTTTATGCCACTGAATCAGTACCTCTTTATCTGTCCAAAGCTTCGCTTTATCAGCATCGACTTTAAGCACCACATGTAAATGATTGCTCATCACTGCATAAGCACAAATATCAATAGCAAAAATGGTCGCCAATTTAAGAATCCGCGAATCAACCCACTCACGGCGATGCTCATAGTTATCACCCGAGCTTGCATCAAAACCACACAAAAAGGCCTTACGTACCACACGCGAACAACAGTGGTAGTAAGGCGTATCTTCTAAACTCACAAGGGTTTGTCTTGGTCTGGCCATCTTCAAATACTGTTTTAAAGGGGTAGTTAAAGCCTAGTTCAATGTTGAATATTTAGCCAAATAGATTGGGTGGCCATATTAATTAGCCGCAGGATTGCCGACTCGAGAGACGATTCCTTGATTTAACTCGTCATGATTAATAATCCAGTACTCATTGAAATTATGCACACTGACTAATATCTGCTGAGTTTCAGCATTGTAATCAACCGAATTAATATGAGTCCAATCTGAAGAAAACGAACCCCCGAATACATAGCCCCAAATAGCACTAATTCGCATTTCTCATCACCACATTTGTTTATGTATCTCTACATTTGTTGACATACCCTTTTGGTTATTGTTAAATATTTACAAGATTGTTTGCTCCGATTTATTATTAAGAGACTGAAAGAGGGATTTATGAACGTAGTTAGGAAAGTAAAAATAGTTGCCATATCACTGGCATTGGCGTCGTTATCGAATGTATTGAATGCCGAAGAATATAACGACATTAGCCATGATGAAGCCTTAAGTGCCGTGCTCGCAGCAAAGAAGAACGCAGAAGCATCAAATGTACTCGTCAATATCGCTGTGGTGGATTCTGGTGCTAACTTGAAAGCGTTTATCCGTATGGATGAATCTTACTTAGGGAGTATCGATGTCGCTATCAAGAAAGCGAAAACGGCAAGATATTTTAATATTGATACTGGCAAATTAGGCGAGTTAACCCAACCAGGTGGCATTATTTACAACATTGAACACTCTAACGGCGGACTCGTCACTTTTCCTGGTGGCTTACCCATTAAAAATAAAGATGGAAAGATCATTGGTGCTATCGGGGTAAGTGGTGGAACCATTGAGCAAGACCGAGAAATTGCGACAGCTGGCGCTAAATCGATAGCTAATTAATACAACAATAGACATGGTTTATATTATGAAATTTATGAAGAACTACGCCTTAATCTGTGTGGTCATTTTATCAGTAGCAGGCTTGCTTTTATCGAACATGTGTTCTGCACAAGCGACTGATGATCTCACGCTTTACAGGACAGACTTTAAGGGCGTAACAGCTAAAAATACCGTTACAGTAACGAGTTATGAAAAGAACGGTACTCATTACGTCTACGCTGGTGGTTTTGGAAATATCGATGTTTATAGCTTAAACAAAGACGGCAAGCTAACGTCAATTAGTAACCATGAACTTTATAAAAATGAAGGGCCTGCAAGAGGCATGGTTGCTGACAACATTAATGGTTCCGACTTTCTATTTGTTGCAAACAAGCATGGTAACGCGATTGAAACCTTTGAGATTCTAAATAATGGATCCCTTGAGCGAGTTGCTTTAGTTGAAGATACCGATGACACGTACCTTGGCACCGCGATTACTTTGCAGGTCGTCCATATGACCAACGCATCCTACTTATACGTAGGTGGATTAGAAGAAACACCAGGTTTAAGTGGCTTCAAAATTCATAATGATGGCAAGCTAAGTCACGTCCAATCAATTGAAGACAATAGTGAAATATTCACAGACGGCATCATTGGTATGTACACCCATCAAATCGATGGAAAAACCTATTTGTACACAGGTGGTTTTCAAGATAACGGTATAAGCAGTTTTCTAATTAATGAAGATGGTACGTTTGAAAATATTAACAATATTGGCGACAACAGAACTGACAGATTCCTAACAGGTACCTACCCAGTTACGGGCGTTACGCTAGGTGATAACCACTATGTCATTGTTGGTCATAGGCACCACAAATATTACAAGAGAAAAGACTTTATCAAGAACCAAGATTTTTTCTATCACGGTGACGCGGTAAGTATTTTCAAGGTAGATCAACAAGGTGCCTTGGTGCCTCATTCGGTTTTTAAAAGCGATGCTGCGACCAAGCTGCAAGGCCAAACGAGAATTGAAGTTGTTTCGGTAACAAACGACGAAGCGTTGCTAGCAGTGGGTACAAGAGATGACAAAAGCATTCAACTTCTTAAATTGAATAAAGATGGCATCATTAGTCCAAGCAACTATTTAGAAACCGGGTTTAATATTTATTATGGTTTACGTGCACATCAAATCGATGATCAACCGTTTCTTATTGCAGGCTCGTTCAGGTTTGGTTTAAAGCAGCTTGTTGCTTACAAAGTAGCACCTGAACTAGCCGATACCAAAGGTAAGCTTTTAAGACATATCGTCGCGCTTAAGTTTAAAGATGGAACGAGCCAAAAGGCAGTTAATGAGGCTTTATCAAGCTTTGAAAACCTTAAGAATGAAATACCTGAAATTACGACGCTAGAATGGGGAGTCAATGACAGTACTGAAGGTAATACAAAGGGCTTAGACTACATCTTCACCTTAACGTTTGATGACGCACATGGTCGAGAAATCTACCTTTTCCATAAAGCGCATATGGATTTGGTCGGAAAAGTAGGACCACTCTTAGCCGATGCATTAGTCGTAGATTACTGGACCAAAAAGTAACTCGCATAAAAGATGCAGAACGTTAAATGATGACTCTTTAGCTTAATTATAAAGAACGATGTAATGGCTCAATCTATGATTTATAGGTTGGGCTATTTTCGTATAGACACTGATAACATCATTATCAGATATAGCGCTCCTCAATAGGTAAACTCAATCTCTACATTTGTTGACATAGAACCACTCTTATTGTTAAATGTTAGCAAAAGTATAATTAGATAAGCGTAATGAAACTTAGCGATTTTGAATTAGAAGTAATGCAACATTTCTGGGATGCGGATCCGAGATCTGCACCAGAGATCCATGAATTAGTTCAAGTAAACCGCACAGCCGCATATGGCACAGTTAAAACCATTATTGACCGGTTAGAAGCTAAGGGCGCGCTGCTGCGCTTTAAACAGGTTGGTAGAACAATACTGTACCAACCTGCTATTGAAAAAAGCACTGTATCGCAAAAACTAGTACCAGATCTCATTAGGTATTTGTTTAAAGGAAACCCCAAGAATCTCATCACCCAATTGTTAGTAGATGAAGAATTGGAAACAGATGATATTGAACATATTAAACAATTACTTTCTCAAATAGAGTCTGAGAAAAAGAAAAGAGATTAATATGGCCAGTTATTTAATTACTAATATCGTAATATTTTTGAGCTGTTTTTTTACCGTTGCCATATTAGTAAATGCACCAGCTAGGCTGAAATTCTATTTATATATGATTTCGCTTACGAGTTGGTTTGTGCCTTGGTCTGCTTTGTATAGCCTGTTTAAAAGCGCATTAACGAATGTCGACATTGAAAACAGCAGGCTATTAACGATAGAAGTGTATAGTTTAGATTATGTGTTAATCACGTTTGAATATTACATACAAAAGCTGACGTCTCTTACTTTTAGTGACGCTCTTGTTGCTACCGCTTTGATTACAATTGTTGGCGCGTTGTGGTTCTTATTAGATGTTGTCCAGTCTCGCCGTTTTCACCAATCACGAATTGTTAATTCTAAGACCATTGATAGTGACGTAAATGTTGTTTACAACAACCCTAAAAATGTTGAAATTCGTGTAGGTGACTTTTCTTCTCCAGGTGCTATTACCGGCTTTTTTAAACCAAAAATTTGGATAGATAGTGCGATAACCTGCCCTGATAAGCTGAAGTTAGTGTTATTGCATGAACTTCAACACATACAACAAAATGACCATCTATGGATGTGGTGGCTTGCCGCCGTGCAGCGTATATTTTGGTGGAATCCCATTGTTCAATATTGTATCCGACAATGTAAGCTTGAATTAGAACTAAGCTGCGATGAACAGTGTGATCTTGAATTACCCGACCGAAGTTATGTCATTGGTTTAGCAGGTATTTTAATTAACCATGCGAAAACTCAAAATGATCACCGGCTAACGTTATTAAATATAAAACACAGTAGAAAATTGAATGTACAACGAATTCAAAGGCTAATGGTTAGCTGCCGTCTTAAGTCATGGCATCGGGTGACTTGTATGATGGGAGGACTATTGTGTATCACTTCGGTTTTTTCTATCGCGATTGCCACACCGTTATGTGTGTCAACTTTCGATCAGTCACAAAACTACGCCTTGAAACTGACAGCTGAAAAAAATCACAAAGATAACTGCCCAGACAATAAACGCTTGTTATCCGCTTCGGCACTCACAAATAAATAAACCATTTGTGAGTGACCAATACAACTCATCTAAATACGACTAACCAGCAGCCCAATTCTTGTTGTCTTCATTCGGGGCTTTCACACTGTCTCTATCGATTAAAGCGTAGTCCAAAATATAACGAGAATGAGTCTTCTTGAGTTTCGAATACGCCAAGGGTGGCTCAATCAAAATAGTAATCGCTTTTTCGGTAATTGCCGCAAGAGGCTGTCTTACAGTGGTAAGTTTAGGGTAAACCAATCGCGCAATGAGTGAGTCATCAAACCCGGTAACAGATAGCTGCTCGGGCACGTCGATGCCTCTTCGCTGAGCAACGGCAATAACACCTGCAGCCATATCATCATTTGAAGCCACAATAGCTGTCGGTTTATCTTTAAGAGCTAACATGATCTCTGCAGCGGCCAAACCCGAATCATAGGTATAGTCACCATCAAGGATGATTGCCGAGTCCAAGTCAATTTGAGCGGATCTAAGTGCGTCCATATAGCCTTTAAAACGCAGCTGACTGCTCTTTTGCTGAGAATCACCACGTACAAAACCAATTCGTTTATGGCCCAACTCAATGAGCGATGTGGTCATTTCAAATGTCGCACAGTATTCATTAATGCCGATATAAGGTGCGCGTTCTAACTCTTTATCCGGTGCAACTCGAACATAGGGCGTTTCTGATTTATCTAAGAAATCCAACACTTGAGGAGAATCGGCCAATGGAGTCAGTAAGATGATGCCGCGAACTTATATTGCCACCCATTATTAAAGAGTAACTTAACGACTTTTAGTTGGATTGCGATAACCTTTTATGGCTATTTGCTATTTTAATTCCAATGAATGAACTCGTAAATGGCGTGAATTACTGTTACTACTCGTTGTTGCTCGCTATTTGTCAAAATGCAGGCACGCAAAAACTTGATGACTAATCAGGTAGATGACTGAAAAGGAATGTGAATATTTAATGTTTAAGCACTCAACCAACGTTGACAGTTTGAAGCACCTTGTCGCCGTTTCCGCTCTAGATGCTCACAATATTCTGTTAAGGCAGGCAAAGCCCCTACTGCGCCTTTGAATAAAGCGCCAAACTCAGTGGTGATTTTTAACCAGTTTTCAGCAGGAATATTCAATCTATTGAGAATGTCTTGACTACTCGCGCTTATGGCGCCGCGTTTGTCATCACGAATAATCCGCCCTGTATCTTCAACCAGCACGATGTAATCTTTAACGTTAAACATTAGTCCATTAGGCATATCCAAACGTTCATTGCCCACAAAAGGCAGTAACGCCGAGGGTTGTTCACCTTGCATAGCTGAGTTGATTCGGCGCTGAATGCTGGTGTAATCGGAGCTATCAGGGGTTGCAGCCATTTGCGCGCGAATTGGATTCAAATCAACATAGCCCATACAAGCGAGAACTGCTGCGTCATCAAGTAATGCTTGAGATTTAAAGCGCCCTTCCCAAAATCGACCAGTGCAGTTATCTTCTTTATTGACCATTCGGGCAATAGGTTCACACAGTGAACGCATAAACCAACTGATATCAGTCAAGCGTTGGCGATATTGAATGATACAGTCATTCACTGCCTGTAACTCAAATTCATTGAGTGCTTCACCTTTTACAAACTTATTCGTCAGCAATGTGCCTTTAAAGCCTTTATGCCACTGAATCAGTACCTCTTTATCTGTCCAAAGCTTCGCTTTATCAGCATCGACTTTAAGCACCACATGTAAATGATTGCTCATCACTGCATAAGCACAAATATCAATAGCAAAAATGGTCGCCAATTTAAGAATCCGCGAATCAACCCACTCACGGCGATGCTCATAGTTATCACCCGAGCTTGCATCAAAACCACACAAAAAGGCCTTACGTACCACACGCGAACAACAGTGGTAGTAAGGCGTATCTTCTAAACTCACAAGGGTTTGTCTTGGTCTGGCCATCTTCAAATACTGTTTTAAAGGGGTAGTTAAAGCCTAGTTCAATGTTGAATATTTAGCCAAATAGATTGGGTGGCCATATTAATTCCAGCAAGTCCATAGACTGCCTGATATACTCACGCCCGCAGAAGTTTCTATTGTTATTAGCCTTACTCATAAGCTTCGATATCAAGTGTGCTTTCTCACCTTATACAGTATGGGGTTGCGCCTCGGTGAAGCTATTTCACTGCAGGTTGGTGATATCGATTCACAGATGATGCAGGTGCACATTCGTAACGCTAAAGGCGGTAAAGACAGACTAGTTCCCTTGCCACAACGTACCTTGTTAGCGCTGCGATATTACTGGCAAACTCATCGCCACCCACGGCTGATTTTTCCTGGTAAAGATAGCAAACCTGATTCATTGATAGATAAAGGCGGCATTCAGAAGGCGCTAAAACGGGTTATCCGTGAGTGCAATATTCATAAGTCCATCAGCCCACATAACCTGCGCCACAGCTACGCCACTCATTTGTTAGGACAAGGGTTAGATTTGCGCTCAGTGCAAAGCCTGCTCGGCCACAACAGCCTTAATACCACCGCCCGATATACCCGCCTTACCACCATCACGCGAAAAAACACTGCCCTGTCCGTTAACCAACTGACTGATAATTTGGTGCTCAAGTGGGAGTGTAACCTATGAAGTTCATTGAACTTTTACGCGACCACCTCGATGCCTTTAATCAGGCTTATGATGGTCAAATAACATCATCCATGCGCCAAGCTATTTTCGCCATGCTTAATTGTCGCAGCAATACTGAGCGAACCAGCCAGTGGGCATGCCGCAGCTGCACTCATACTGCTGATTTCCCGCTGTCATGTGGTCATCGCAGTTGCCCTCAATGCCAGCACAACGCCACGACAGAGTGGCTCAACAAACAGCAAGCTAAACTCCTGCCCGTGGAGTATTACATGGTGACGTTTACCTTGCCTTATGAGTTGCGAGTAACGGCTAAACATCAATCCGAGTTAATGTATCAAGCCATGTTCTCGGTGGCCGCCAGCGTGCTAAAAGACTTTGCTAAAAACTCAAAGCAACTCGGTGGTGATATTGGATTTACGGGCGTGCTGCATACCCATAACCGAAGGCGTGACTACCATCCTCATATCCACTTCATCATTCCGGCAGGCAGCTTTAATAAGCACAAAAAACAGTGGAAAAAGAACAAGGGTAAATACCTGTTCAACGCCTTTAACCCGGCCAAAGTGTGGCGAGCAAGACTGCTGGCGCAACTGGCAAAACTGAGTCTAAAACTCCCTAGCTCAATACCCCAAAAGTGGGTGGTAGACTGCCAACATGTGGGTAAAGGACTGCCAGCGTTAAAGTACCTGTCGCGATACCTTTATCGCGGCGTGTTACCCGATAAAAATATCGTCAGTAACATCGACGGACAAATTAGTTTTGCCTATCTTGAAAATCATGGGCAAAATAGCCAAACCAACACCACTGAAATACGTACATTACCTACTGTCGAATTTCTATGGTTGGTACTGCAACATGTACTGCCGAAAGGCTTACGGCGAGTCAGAGATTTTGGATTACTCAGAGGAGGTTCAGCCAGGCTGCGGCAACGAATACGCTTGATGCTAGCCGTTGCTGGCACCGTGTTTGCGCCGCTCGAAAACACCACTAAAACTCAAGCCATACGACCTTGCCCTTGTTGCCGACAACCGATGATATTTATGGGGGTGCATAGGAATAAGCATGCACGACTGACAAGCTTTCTTAGGCAAAAACCAACCACACCTAACGCCACTGTTTAAGCGGAAGGATTAAAAATTAACACTTAAGATGCGGAACAAGAAAAGTATCAGGAGGTGCTAAGGCATTGATATTTTAGGTAAAGAAATTAGCTGACGATGCTAAGGGATCTATGCGGCTAGTAAAAAATGTAACTGCTCTGCACACATCGAAAAAGCGTAAGATCTTACGCCGATATTTACACTATAAAGGTATCACTCGGGCTTGTTCAACACTTGGGATAAGGCCGCGGCTACGCGCGGCCTATCCTTATCTGTTATCGTCCAACGCTCCCTGATAATATTGAGCGCTGATAGCATGATAATAATCATTTTGAATGTCATCTTCTCGACTCCAAACCACCTTCACTGGCTGCCCAGCAGCTTTCGCTAATATAGCTGCTTCAACAAGGTAATCAGCCTTTGCTTTACGGCCAAATGCGCCACCGAGTAAAGTCACATTGACCAATACTTGGTCTTTATCGAGCCCTAATGCCTTAGCTACCTTGTCACGCGCACGTTGCGGCGACTGAGTACAGTCCCATATTTTACAACGACCATCACCATGGAACATCGCAGTTGCTGCTGGCGGCTCCATTGGCGCATGAGCTAAATAAGGGACGGTATAAACAGCGTTGACTTGTTTTACATGTTGTTTAAACGCATTGCCAATGTCACCTTCATCTCGACAAATTTTACCCGGTTGTTGCACTAACGATTGGCGCTTAGCTAAATATTCAGCAGATTGATGCGCTAGGTTCTTACCATAATCCCAACTAATTTCCAGTTGTTCTCAACCTTTTATCGCAATGAAAGTATTGGTGGCTAGCACAGCAACACCTGCTAATGGGTGAAAGTTCACAGCCCCTGGCGTTAAGCCTATTTCAACAACCTGTTTAACCCCTGTAATTTTTCTCGTTAAACTTGCATCAAAGGATTTCACTTTACCGCCAATAACAGGGCAACGCGAAATACTAGCAATAAGCATATTGGGTATTTGAATATCTTGGCCGAACGTAGTAGTGCCATTAATGATATCTGGTAAGTCTATACTGGCTAGCTTTTTGCCAATGTAATTAAATTCTGATTTATCTTTTAAACGCAGAGTATCAAGGGATGGGGGAGTCATCATTTAAGCGAGCTCTGCTAGCTGCCCATAGGATAAGCTTTTACCGGTTATTTGATGACTGACCTGATGATTAAGTGCCAAACACTCATCAATCGAGACCGGCCAAAAATTGGCTGCAGCTTGCCTTAACATGTATCGAGCAGAAGCCCCTATTTGTCTTAGTTGTAAAAAAGCTTTACGAATAGATGAAGAACCATCGGTATTTTGGCTACCATAAGCATTATTCCCCATGCCTTGAACAACATTCACCAATGACCAATCAGCCTCTAATTCATCGGCTATAATTTGTGGAATACTGGTACGGACTCCTTGTCCCATTTCAGAACGATGACAAATAATATCAATGTGATTATTAGCATGAATAGTGATAAATACATTCAACGCATTATGTTTAGCGGTGTCAGCCATAGCGATATGACCAAAGGTTAAAGTAGTGGCTAAAACAAAACCACCAGAAGCCAGGCCTAAGCCTTTTAAAAATGAACGGCGACTGACATTTTCAATGATGGGTTTATCTATAACATCCATTACTTTTCTCCTACATCGTTCGAAGCTGTATTGATAGCAGACTTAATACGTTTATATGTGCCGCAGCGACAAAGGTTGCCAGACATTGCAATTTATTCTCCTCATCATTAGGACTTTTATTGTTGCCAATTAAGGCAATTGCCGACATTATCTGTTCTGATTGGCAATAACCACATTGAGGCACATTTTCAGTTATCCAAGCTTGCTTTACAGCTATCGCATTTGATAAGTTATTCTCTACGCCTTCAATCGTGGTAATTTTCGCTGTCGTAGTGGCAGAAATAGGAAGCGAACAGGAACGCACTGGTTTTCCATTTAAATGTACAGTACAAGCCCCACAAAGCCCCTTACCACAACCAAACTTAGTACCAGTCATATGTAGAACATCACGTAATACCCATAACAACGGAGTATCGGCCTCAACATCTACCTGATGTTGTTGATCATTAATATCAATAGTTAACATGCTCACCTTCTAGATATAAAATGCTATGGGCTGTTCTTATGTGTTATGTCATGACGTAGTTACCGTCTTTTTCATTAAAATGACTGCCCATAAAAAGTCATCTAAATACACTATTTTGACTCAACTAGAAAATGGTAGATTAGCAATCTATTATCAAGCCTAGTGTCTACTTAGACGCATAATGAAAGTATTTAGAACGAGTAATAATTAGCCGCACATAATCATATACAATACTTACAACTTAAATATGAATCAACACCTCACTATTAATACTGACTAAAAATCAAATACCCTTAGTGACTTCAGGAATGGATAAAGACTCGTGAGCTATGACTAATGAACCATGACTATTGGGTCAAGGGGATTGATGGGTACAGGTTATAAACGGAAAAAAGGAGCAACAAGTGCTCCTCTACTTATCATGACTGGATTGATTTATTGAAGGGACTAAAACAGTGGCATTCTCAATTGATAAGCTACTGTCACTCCCTCATTTACTGCTAATGTATTTTTTGACTCAATAACAACTAGGTACCAATTGCGATTGGTTTTGCTATTTTGCATGCAGGTAATTCGAAATCAACTTTTGCAATGCTGACATTACTGTCGATGATGCCCTGCCCAGCTACAATGTTCACATTACATTTACCTTCGTCATGACCACCAAAGCTAATTTTCTTAGTCGCGTTATTACCTCCCTTAAAGGCATTTAGATTAACGGTACTATTTTTTTTCATACCTATTTGAATATTTTCACCTTCGTGAACTAGAAGGTATTTAGAAATTATTGAAGAAGAGCTGAAGGTATTCCCGGCGATATAAATATCTTGAGGTCCATACGCATGTACATCCCGTTTACAGCTTTTATTGGTATCTCCTGAAGACGCGTAGCTTGTGTCAGCACGCCTTTCATTACTGCCTTCGTAAAAATACGTCCAGCTTTTAAAAGTATCACTCGCTAGTTTTTGTGACACTCGCTTATGACCCTCAGTTCCAGCAAAAGAAATATAAGGATACGCTTTAGACACGCTATCACTCATATCAAAAGTATTATTGTATATTTTCACATTCTTTGTAAATTGCTCAAAATGAAGCGAATTTGAACCTGATGCGGCATTATCAGTCATCCCTGCAAAGGTATTTCCTGAAATTTTAAACCCTTTAGCTTGAACACCGGCAATATGAAATTTAGTCGTTTTTTCAAAAGTATCATTTCGAAAAACAGAATCGCTCATATCAACAGATTCGGTATAACGTCGACCCACTTTTTTTCCATCAACTTTTGATTCATTTCTTCCATCATTGCCTGCATCGAGCGTAATACCTACTGAGTAACCTTTCTTAAATAGGCTATGCTCAACTAGCACTTTGTCGATTGAGGTGACTAAAATACCATTACGCTTTTCTGTATTACGATTCAAAAAGTAGTCAATACCATTGACTTTTTGTTCATATTTAACATGTCACCTTTATATTTCAATTTGCCAATGGTCAAAAAAAATGATAAACAATGCAATAAAAACTTGTTTAATAGGATTAACGATACAATTAAACTATTTAGTGACTAAGTGAAGAAATTGCTAATGGACAAACATATAACCTGTTACTGAAACCCTGCTCGTTTACTTAAGATTTAGTGAGTCTGGATTAAAAATAGAAAAATGTCATAGTGGTTATGAAAACGATATTGGCAATAAATCTACCAGTAAATGAATCTATTTTTGACTTAGTTCTTCAAGCAATGTGCTAACCACACCAAACATAAAAAAACCTAACGCAAAGGTTAGGTTTTCATATTTAATTGACGGTTTAACTGTCTTATTTAATATCGCCCGTTAAATTGCCATGGCCAGTTCAGCGCCTTGTCTAATCGCACGTTTGGCATCTAATTCAGCAGCAACATCGACACCACCAATTAAATGAACAGGCAAGCCTGTTGCTTTCATTTCATCGACTAGAGTGCGGTTAGATTCTTGGCCAGCACATAACACGACGTTATCGACAGCGAGAATTTCTGACTGTTCACCGACTTTAATATGTAAACCTTGGTCGTCAAACTTTTCATAACTGACGCCAGTTTTCATGTTTACTTGATGTTGTTTCAATACACTACGATGGATCCAGCCGGTAGTTTTACCTAAACCTTTACCCATTTTTGTAGTTTTACGTTGCAGTAAATACACATCACGACCAGGGTTGTGCTCTGATTCGTCAGTTAAACCGCCAGCATGTTGATAGCTTTTATCAATACCCCATTGCTTTAACCACTTTTCAGGCTGTAATGTTGATGATTCCTTCTCGCACAGGAAATGCGCCATATCAAAACCAATACCGCCAGCACCGATTAACGCAACTTTATCACCAATCTCTACTTCACCTTTTAGCACTTGCTGATAATCAACCACTTTAGGATCATCAAATCCCGGTAAGGATAACGCCCGTGGGACAACCCCAGAGGCAATAATCACTTCATCAAACTTTTCAGTGGCTAATACTGCTGCATCTAAACGGGTGTTTAATCGTAATTCGACATTATGCAGCTTCATTTGATTTTTGAAATAACGAATGGTTTCGTGAAACTCTTCTTTACCTGGAATTTTACGCGCTAAGTTAAATTGGCCGCCCACTTCGTCTTTAGCTTCAAACAATACTACTTCATGGCCACGTGAAGCGGCATATACAGAAAACGCCATTCCAGCAGGGCCTGCGCCCATAACCGCAAGACGTTTTTTACCTGTGGTTGGGGTAAAATTAATCTCAGTTTCATAACATGCACGTGGATTAACTAAACAGGTAGCACGTTTCATTGAGAAGGTATGATCTAAACACGCTTGGTTACAACCAATACAGGTATTGATTAATTCACTTTGATCAGCTGCCGCTTTATTAACAAATTCAGCATCGGCTAAGAAAGGCCGCGCCATTGATACCATGTCAGCCTGACCCGATGCGATAATTGATTCACCAATTTCAGGGGTATTAATACGGTTAGTCGCAATTAATGGCACATTAACTTCTGATTTGAGTTTTTCAGTCACCCATGCAAAAGCGCCGCGCGGCACACTGGTGGCAATGGTAGGTACACGTGCTTCATGCCAACCGATGCCGGTATTGATGATGCTCACACCAGCACTTTCTAGCCATTTAGCCAGTTGCACTACTTCATCCCAGCTTGAGCCATTGTCGACTAAATCAAGCATAGAAAGCCTGAATATTATGATAAAATCGCTACCGACTTTGGCACGAATAGCATTAACAATTTCAACGGGGAATTTAGCACGCTGAGTAAAGTCACCGCCCCACTCGTCGGTACGTTTATTGGTACGCGAACTGATAAACTGATTAATTAAATAGCCTTCTGAGCCCATTACTTCAACACCGTCATAGCCCGCTTTTTTTGCAAGCGCAGCGCTAGATGCATAATCTTTAATGGTATTACGCACTTGTCTTGATGACATTGCTGACGGCGTAAAAGGGGTAATAGGTGATTTTATTTTGCTTGGCGCTAATGAAAATGGATGGTAGCTATAACGGCCTGCATGTAGAATTTGCATACAGATTTTGCCATCCGCTTCATGGACGGCATCGGTAACAATTTTATGTTTGCTTACTTGCCAAGGAAAACTTAATTGGCATGCATGAGGCGCTAGCCGACCTCTGAAATTTGGCGCTATGCCACCGGTGACAATTAAGCCACAGCCACCTGCTGCACGTTCTTTATAAAATGCAGCTAGTTTCTCAAATCCGCCCTTTTCTTCTTCTAGCCCCGTATGCATTGAACCCATCAATACACGGTTTTTTAACTTGGTGAAGCCTAGATCTAAGGGTTCTAATAAATGTGGAAACGACATTCAAACATCCTTTTTAAACAAGTGATTTAAACTAGCATACAACGACATAATCATAAGCTCAATCATTTAGCGTAGCTATTGTTAAAAACCGTTACAATTCAATTTCCCAAAATCACTCAAGATCAGTTAGCATTACAGCATTAGAATGTTACAGGAGTGGCTAATGTCCGCTAAACCCTCATTAATTAAGAGATTCTTTGGATTTATTTGGAAAACCATCAACGGTATTCGTAAATTAATCCTCAATATCATTTTCTTCGGCATCATTGCCATGATCATTATGGCTATGACATCTGAAGAAGAAATCACCATTGAAGATCAATCTGCCTTAGTCTTAAACCTATCTGGCAGCATTGTGGATCAAAAACGTCATGTTGACCCGATTGAAGCGATATTTAAACAAAGTAACACTGATGATCCGGAAGCAGAAATACTTTTAGCCGACATTCTTTACGTCATTGAAAATGCCACTCATGACAAACGTATTAATAGCATCGTATTGAAAATGGGCAATTTACGTAGTGGTGGGATCAGTAAAATGACCGCCATTGGTGATGCCTTAAACAAGTTTAAAGAAGCGGGTAAAACCGTGGTTGCTGTTGGCAATTCATACGAGCAAAATCAATACTTCCTGGCAAGTTATGCGAATACCATTTATCTCAACCATAAAGGTGGCGTGTCACTTGAAGGCCTTAGCAGCTACCGTATGTTCTTTAAAACCGCACTTGAGAAAATGAACATCAGCACCCATGTATTTAGAGTCGGCACTTTCAAATCAGCGGTCGAACCCTTTATCCGTGATGATATGTCAGCGCCGGCAAAAGAAGCCAGCAACGCCCTGCTTACTGACTTATGGCAAAACTTTGAAACAACCATTGCCACTAACCGTCAAATTGCGACCGAGAATATCGTATTAAACCCACAAACCTACCTAGCGGAACTTGATAGTGTTAACGGTGACTCAGCTCAATTAGCGATAAAAATGAATTGGGTTGATGAATTAGTCTCAGATGAGTCATTTAGACTCGCCATGCTTAAAACCGTAGGTCAAGAAGCCAATGGCGACTCATACAAGCAAATCTCTTTTTCTAAATATTTTAATTTAGTACAGCCAATTCCTTCACTGATAGAACAAGAATCTGTCGGCATTGTGGTCGCCAAAGGTAATATCCTCAATGGCAAACAACAAGCGGGACAAATTGGTGGCGAGAGCACTTCAGCACTATTAAAGAAAGCTCGCTTTGATAACAAAGTTAAAGCAGTCGTGCTACGTGTCGACACCCCAGGTGGGAGTGCATTTGCTTCTGAAAAAATTAGACAAGAAGTCATTGCCCTTAAACAGGCTGGTAAACCCGTAGTGGTCAGTATGGGTAGCCTAGCGGCATCTGGCGGTTATTGGATTTCAGCAAGTGCAGATTACATTTATGCCACTCCAACTACCCTCACTGGTTCTATCGGGATCTTTGGCATGTTTGCCACCTTTGAAAAAGTCTTGTCCAATTGGGGCATTAACTCAGATGGTGTGTCGACCTCGAAATGGGCTGGTATTTCGGCGACCCGTGAGTTAGACCCAAATATTTCTGCTGTCATACAACGCCATATTGAACACGGCTATCATGAATTTATCTCGTTAGTTGCCACTGAACGAAACATGTCGTTAGAACAAGTAGACCGCATTGCCCAAGGCCGTGTTTGGTCTGGCACCCGCGCCGTTGAACTGGGGTTGGTTGACGAACTTGGCGATATGGATAGCGCCATTGCTAAAGCGGCTGAAATGGCTGAAATGGTAAAGTTTGATACTAAAGTCATCGAGCAAGAGCTCACAACCGAGCAAATCTTCATGCAAAAAATGCTCGCATCTGCTGCAACATATTTACCTGTAGCAACCACACAGTCACCTATGGTTGAACAATTTATGGGTCAATGGCGCACTGTTGTTGAACAAATGACTCAGTTTGATGATCCCAATGGCCTATACATGTATTGCGAACTCTGCGATTACTAAGCTATTGTGATTGTTTAATCTTGTTAGGCATGAAGTCAGAATAAGATCAAATTAAATTATCTTCAAAAAAGCCCGTTATTCGGGCTTTTTTATTGGGTTTTATTCAGCTCAAGCCGTATAATTTGCAGATTATATAATTTAAGTGGTTGAGAATTCATTACAATGACAAAACGCTCCATATACGTTGCCTATACTGGCGGTACGATTGGTATGCGCAAAACCGATGATGGCTTTGCACCTGTGGCAGGATTTTTAACTGATTGTGTAAAGTCCATGCCAGAGTTTTACCATGAAGAAATGCCAACCTTTGTCATTAATGAATATTCACCATTGATTGATTCTTCAAACATGGCACCACCTGATTGGCAGCGCATCGCCAATGACATCAAAGCCAATTACCATAACTACGACGGCTTTGTGATCTTGCATGGCACTGACACCATGGCATACACGGCTTCTGCCTTGTCATTCATGTTACAAGGGCTATCCAAGCCTGTTATCGTAACCGGTTCGCAAATCCCATTAGCTCAGCTGCGCTCAGATGGGCAAACTAACCTGCTTAATTCACTGTATATTGCGGCGAATTATCCCGTCGCTGAAGTGTGTTTATTCTTTAATAATAAGTTGTTTAGGGGCAACCGCTCAACCAAAGCCCATGCTGATGGTTTTGATGCTTTCGCGTCACCTAACTTTCCTATATTGTTAGAAGCTGGGATTAAAATTAATTTACGTGCAGGTAAGATCACCGAGCCCACCACTAAGCCCTTAGAGGTGATTAACATCAGCCCGCAACCTGTAGGCGTGATCACCTTATACCCAGGTATTTCAACTGAGATTTTTAACAACATCTTAATGCAGCCAGTAAAAGCACTTATCTTACTGACCTTTGGTGTTGGGAATGCGCCTCAAGATAAAGCCTTATTAGATACCCTTAAACAAGCTGATGAACGTGGCATTGTAATTGTTAATCTAACCCAGTGTTTTCAAGGAAAGGTGAACATGGGGGGTTATGCGACGGGTAATGCATTAGCCAAAGCTGGAGTGATTAGCGGCTCAGATATGACCATTGAAGCAGCATTGGCTAAATTACATTATTTACTATCAAAAAATTTAACTTCAAATGAAGTAAAAATCGCAATGCAGCAAAACTTACTGGGTGAGCTAACTGAATAAATTTTTGAAAATAAATATGTAATGTACTTTAGACAATAAAAAGCCGCATCTTTGATGCGGCTTTTTATTGCTGAAATAAATTCACTAGAGATAACTAAAAATCAGTTTATAGTTCTGGCTCTTTAAATTCTGCGATAGCTTCACCGCGAAATTGTTTTTTTAACTGTGATTTAGACAGCTCGTTTATCTCGCCACCAGCAGCAATTGTAAAATGATCAGTTTGAGTTA
Organism: Shewanella sp. 10N.286.48.B5; assembly: GCF_002874355.2. Lineage (NCBI taxonomy): Bacteria > Pseudomonadati > Pseudomonadota > Gammaproteobacteria > Alteromonadales > Shewanellaceae > Shewanella > Shewanella sp. 10N.286.48.B5. Next base: position 1,372,924 of record NZ_MCVG02000001.1, on the reverse strand, counting down.
ACTTACGCGCTTGATACAACATCACTACCTGTAACGTTGACTCTTTTTGCTCGCTAGATAGCACTGTGCCATCTTCCCATTTACCCGTTTCTGCCGCTGCGCGTAAACGTTGATAAACCTCATCAGGCATTTCATCTATGACTTTATTAATATCATTCATACACTTTTCCGCTTATGGATTAGACTTCTGACTCGAGTAATAATGTAGCCAACAAAGCCAAAAGCAAAACAACTACCTGCAATATATGCATCCGTTCCAGTGGCAACTTCGCCGCCCCAAAAACCATATACTGCACCTGCAATAAATAGCGTTAGAAACAACATCATTTGATTCATTAATTTATTAGACTTCTGAATGTGTGAAATTGTTCTTTTTGAATCACTATCGCCATCAGCAGAAGCCTTACAGTATTGGCACTGTTTTGCTTTGCTCGAAATTCGCTTTTGACACACAGGACATTCGATTAACGCCATAAAACTGCCTATTCTGTTAAATTATCAACCACAGCCAACATCGCAACTAGTGATGCTTCACCTAAATATTCACAGCGCGCCGGTGACCACCCAACCACAGGATCGGCTAAGTTGTCATTGTCTTTAAATGGCATTTCTAAGGTATTCGCTAGACATTTGAATGTGTTGCCGACCCAGTTAGAACCAACGGTTAAGTTCGCTTTTCCTGGCTCATCTTTGTCATAACCATATTTAGTTTGGAAATCAGCACTTGCCATACTTAACGCTGCAAGGAACTGTTCTTGTAACTTGGCCATATGTGGAGTGTAATTTGGTGCGCCTTCACAGCCAGCAACAAACACGTAAGGTAAGCCTTCATCACCATGAACATCATAGAATAAATCTACACCAGTCTCTTTCATCTTATTGGTAACATAATAAACCTCAGGGCTTCGCTCTAAACTAGGCGACTCCCACTCACGATTTAAGTTAGTTCCAACAGCATTCGTACGTAAATGGCCTCTGACGCTTCCGTCAGGATTCATGTTTGGCACGATATAGAAATTAGCTTTATCCAATAGCAGTTTCGAGGTTGGACAATCACTGTCTAATAATTGGTTTAGCAGGCCTTCAATTAACCATTCAGCCATGGTTTCACCAGGGTGCTGCCTTGCGGTAATCCAAATATTTTTCTTTGAAGGATCGTTATCACCAATAGTTAGCAGGCTCATATCACGACCATCAAGGGTTAAACCTAAATTTTCTAGTTTAACTGATGGGTGAAGTTGTACTGAGCTAATCAGATCTAAGTGACGTTCGTAACTGTAAGGCGCAAAGTAAGCAATTTGAATGGCATCGCAATCTAAATCAACTTGGATTGATAATTTACCATCTTGATATGTTGTCGGTAATCGGAACCAATGCTGGCGATCGTAACTAGCAACGGCTTGATAATTTTCCCAACCTTTCGGGTAAGAGGCACTGCCTGCGTTAACGATATTCAATGTGTAAGTTTGACCAATTTGACCTTCCATACGGAAGTTAAACCATTGGTAAAACTCTCCACCTTCATCAGGTCTAATGGCGAGTTGAATGTCATCGTGCTTGTCTAAACTAATGGTCTCAATGTTGCCGCCATCAAAATTCGCGCTAATACGCATAGGACTTCCTTTATGTAAGGTTATAATCGACGTTATCCCTGCATCTTATCAAAAGCCGTTACGCAATAAAATCAAATCCACAGCATCTGCTCTACATCTATTCAATATGGTGACTTAATTTTCTGCTGATGAGGGTTATTAATACCAATACAATAAAAAGCCCCTGTAAGATCACATTAGCTAGGTGTTAACGGATACGTTAAATGAGATTAGCTAAATAATGGACTAAAGCAATAGCCCTTACCTCTAACCGTATTGATGAGTTCTCTTGGTAGACTTTCTTTGGCCATTTTTCTACGGGTATTACTGATGTGCATATCAAGGTTACGGTCAAACTCGCCTAACTCTTTATGCAACACACGCATTTGCAATTCTGATTTAGTGACGATTTCTCCTTTACGCTGAAACAAATATTTGAACAAACGATACTCTGTTTGAGTAAGATTTAATTGCTGACCATTAAATGTTACCGCGTTAATATCATCATCAAACTCCACATTGGCACTTTGTTCAATATGTTGTTTTTCGGTAGTATGCTCTATTTGCCCACTGGTTAACTGTGATTCGATAACAGCAAAATCAATATTGGCAACATGAGTCATTGAATCGTGAGTTTGCTTTGTTGTGCGTCGATTAAGCACATTCACACGCAGTAAAAGCTCTTTCACATTAATAGGCTCAGGTAAATAATCATCAGCGCCCAGTTCAAATGCAGCAATACGTTCATCGACACTGGCATTGTTGGTAATAACAATCACGGGTGTTTGACAATGCTTACCCATGAGTAACCAAAAAGCATCCATTTGTGTTACTGAAGAGTCCAGTAAAATCACTTCAAACTGATTACTTTCCATTGCAACTAAGGCATTAAAGCCGTTATCAACAATGGTAATAACATAGCCTAAAAGTTGTAATTGCTGACATAAGGGCAAGCTTTTTTTTAGCTGCAGGTCAATGAGGAGGATCTTTTTCATGACGACTTAATCTAAATGGTAACTATTACCATTTAGATTAGCACTGTCATGATCAAAATACTATATGTGGAGTGTAAAGCTTCTGCACGGTTGTTGAACCTAGCTCACAAAAATGAAAAAAGACCTGATTATTCAGGCCTTTTTTAGGTATTACTAATGCAGATTTGCTTAATAAAGCAACTTACATTGATGGCTTATTGCCATAATTAGTTAACCATTAATTGCTTAATATATTTTACTGGTGCACTGCCATAACTTAAAAATTGTTCATGGAAGCTCTTTAAATCGAAGTCTTCACCCTGTGTTTGTTTTAGTTCTTCACGTAAATCATAAATTTCACGATAGCCAGAGTAGTAACTGGTTAGTTGCACTTGGCTTAATGTTGCCCTGCGCCACTTTCCTTCTGCTTCAGCTTGCTGCTGGAACGCCTCGTTAGTCATTAACTCAATGGCTTGTTCTTCTGTCATGCCGTTAACGCTGCGTTAAGGGGTGAGTGCCGCCTAAACCAACTTTCCGCAGACCAATTTCACCACAAAAATCACCGCATACCAAAAATGCCACGCGGCAAGAATCCCTCTTAAACGCTTTGCTATGCGCATCTTCCACGATTGATTTCCGCTATCGCAGAGCGCAGATTATTTACTTTGAACTCTGTAAGTAACACGGTGATGAAAGAGAACATTGCTATTGAAATAAGTGCAGCGTTTGTAAATTTTAAATCATTGTCCGCTAAAACACCGAATAGGCCAAAAAATAGTAAAATAAAAGCCATTATCGCTTGAATCGAGTCATTCGTTTTCACCTTGTATTCATCGGCGGCAATATCTTTCACTATTGAAACTGGATTGGACAGCCCGTCAAGTGTAACCAAAACTTTTCCTTTTCTGACTTTGGCTTTAAAACCGATATCTTGTAATGAGTTTACTAAATCATCCATAATAATTACCTATCATTTCTACAAACGCATAACGCCCTGCTAATAAGTGGACCATATGCTGGCGGGCTATTTGCTCAGCAATGGCGTGACAACCTTGGTGAACCTGGATTTAGCAGCTTGTTAGTAGCTGACAGAATAACTTTATGCGCCAGCCATCTTTACTAAAAAAAAATAAAACGAAACAAACTAGACAGCCAATGTAAATCAATAACATAACGACCTTTTTAACTATGTACAAGTGAACATGCTTGATTAAGTAGCCCGCGGCGTTTGGTTGTGGGCTTGGAAGGTTGATAATGATGATATTTGAGTGTTTTCGGCTTAATTTACCGTTTTTAAGCCGTCACTTTGCAACCATGCAAGGATGATGGTTATTGAGTGTTTAACTTTGGTGATATTAGTTATATTGAACCTATTTAACGTGCCTGCTTACTGAAAATACTGGCAGCTTGTAGCAAAGTGCCGTCGCCGTTTTTGTAAATGCTCACAGTATTGTGTTAGCTCTTGCAGTGAGCCCACAGGGCCATGAAATAGCTGACCAAATTCGGTGGTGATTTTAAGCCAGTTTTGTTGTGGAATATTAAGCCTGGTGAGTAACTTCGCTCTGCTTTGACTGATTGCGCCGCGTTTATCATCACGAATAATGCGCCCTGTATCATCCACTAGTTCAAGGTAATCCTTTAATGAAAATGCAATGCCTTTGGGTTGGTTAGCACGTTCATTACCAATAAATGGCAACAAGGTTTTAGGCTGCTCACCTTTTATTGCCGCTTTTACTCGTTGTTGGATACTGGTGTAGTCTGATTGCTCTGGTGTGGCGGCCATATTGGCGCGTATAGGGTTTAAGTCCACATAGGCCATACTGGCTAAAACTGCCGCTTCATCTAAAAGCGCTTGAGATTTAAACCTGCCCTCCCAAAATCGACCCGAGCAGTTATCCTCTTGATTGGCTTGTCTGGCTATCGGTTCATTCAAGCAGCGCATAAACCAAAAGATGTCACATAAGCGGCTACGGTAAATAGCGATGCTGTGCTTTTACCTTACTACCTCGTGAGGTTCAATGAGCTGACCTTTAGCAAATTTTTGGGTTAACCCATCGCCTTTAAACAACTTATGCCATTACATCACCACATCGCGGTCACTCCAGTTATTTACTGTTTCAATATCAATGTGTAACACCACATGCAGATGATTAGACATCACCGCATAAGCCGCCACATCAATGGCAAACACATCTGTCAGTTAAAGAATGAGTGATTCAACCCAGCCACGTCTGTGGTCATAGTTGTTACCTGTGTATTTATCATCACCACATACTCTTTACTCTAAAAGAATGCACGGCCAACCACACGGCTGCAACAATGGCAATAAGGGTTATCTCGTTGGTAATAGTTCTAGGCTAATTTGGCTTCTACGAGGGCGCGGCATCTATTTTACCCACCATTAAAAAGACCTAGAGGTGGTTTTTAGCCGCTAATGAGCAAAGACATAAAATCGACTGTATGACCATGACTAAGCTTTTACAACAGACTTGATTGAATGGTTAAAGATTAACGATATTTCGCTGCTATTATTTTAAAACGATGAAAATATTTAGATATTAATACCAGTCTGCGACCCACCAAGCTGCAGATCACCTATATATGCCATATACTAGTTAACATCTATTCAAATCCCCCTAATATCGAGCGAATAATGGAAGTCGAGCTACTTGAAATTCGTAACTTCATCCGCCAGTACCCACCTTTTGATCAATTGCCAGAAGAGGCATTAATCGAAGTATCACAAAGTGTCGAGATATCCTATAGTCGTGCTAACAGTATGATCATTGATTTTAATGATAAAATACACGAACTTTATATGATCCGCAGTGGTGTCGTGGAGGTTTACCGACGTTCAGGGGAACTGTATAACCGCCTTGATCAAGGAGGCTTATTCGGCCAAATGGGGCTACTGACCAATAATAAAGTACGCTTACCTGCAAAATCCCTCAAAGACTCCCTACTCTACTGTATTCCTGAAAGTATTTTTGAAGACTTTTGCGAGCGCTATGACGCCTTTGCTGACTTTGTTGAGGTCGAAGGTAGCATTCGTTTACAGCAAGCGGTTGAGGACAATAGCGACGATGCTAACTCACTCACTACTTCGAAGGTTAAAACGCTACTGAGTCGCGAACCTGTGATGCTACCCATTACTACCACCATTCAAAACGTGGCTAAAACCATGTCTGAAGAGCATGTATCAGCGGCCATTATTAACGACCCCAATCTTGCCGATGAAGGTGGTAATAGCTTTGTGGGAATCATCACTGAGCGAGATCTATGTGCAAAGGTGCTCGCCCAAGGGTTAGATGTAGAAACCCAAGTTGCAGAGGTCATGTCCACCGAGCTTATCTCTTTAGATCATAACGCCTATATTTTTGAAGCCATGCTGCTGATGCTCAGGTATAACGTTCATCACTTACCGATATTAAAAAACAAACAACCTATTGGTTTAATTGAAGTCAGTGACATTATTCGCTATGAATCCCAAAACAGCTTATTGATTGTTAGCAGTATTTTTCAGCAAAACAGTATTGATGACTTAATTATCTTGTCACATCAGCTTAAAGATTGTTTTGTGCGTATGGTCAACGAAGATGCAAACTCACACATGGTGGGTCGCGCCATGTCTGAAATTGGTAGAAGTTTTAAGCAGCGTTTACTGGAGTTGGCTGAAGAAAGATTAGGACCGCCACCCGTGCCCTATTGTTTTTTAGCATTAGGCTCTATGGCTCGTGATGAGCAACTTATTGTAACGGATCAAGATAATGCGATTATTTTAGATAATCAATATCAAGAATCACTTCATGGTGAATACTTTAAGCAATTAGCCACCTATGTATGTGATGGTTTAGCTGCCTGTGGCTACACTTATTGCACCGGTGACATAATGGCAACAAATCCAGAGTATCGAAAAACCCAATCCCAATGGGAAGAGTGTTTTGCCGACTGGATTGATAATCCAAAGCCTCAAGCACTATTAAACTGCTCAATCTTTTTTGATCTTTATGGGGTATACGGTAGACCCAAATGGGCTGAACAGCTCAACGCCTTTATACTCAGAAAAGCAAAAAAGAATAATCGCTTTTTAGCCTGCCTTGCAAGAAACGCCATTAATCGCACCCCACCACTGGGCTTTTTTAAAGACTTTGTCATGGAAAAAGACGGTCGCCATAACAACTCAATTAATTTAAAGCGCCGTGGCACCGCGCCATTAGCTGATCTTATCCGTGTCCACGCCCTCGCCATTGGCTCACAATCGCAAAATTCATTTGATCGCTTAGAAGACATTATCGAAGCCGGAATTTTACCGCCGTCAAAAGGTAAAGATTTACAGCATGCAATGGAGTTTATCTCTTTAGTTCGCATTCGCCATCAAGCATTAGATATTCAATCGGATCAAGAAGCCGATAATAATATTGAACCTGAAAACATGTCTGATTTTGAAAGACGTAATTTAAAAGATGCTTTTTTGGTACTAAGCAGTGCGCAAAACTTTTTAAAGTTCCGCTACAGTGCTAGCAGCATGCAAGGATAATTAATGCGACTTTTTACAAACCAAGAAATTTTAAACTGGAAAGCTTTTTTGCAAATCAAAGCCAAAGAAAGTAAAGATAGCAGATTAAAAAAATTCTATAATGCCAGCACTTACCACGAAGAAATCAAACTGAAAGATATTGAATTTGTCGCTGTAGATTTCGAAACAACTGGCTTAGATGCCAACCAAAACAGCATTATTAGTATAGGTTTGGTGCCGTTTACCTTAGATCGCATCGCCTGTCGAAAGGCGAAACATTGGTTTATCTCACCAGAAGATAAACTCAAAGAAGACTCCATCATCATCCATGGTATTACCCATTCAGACTTAAAAGGCGCACCTGATTTACTCCGAATTTTAGAACAACTATTAGATGAGTTGGCAGGCAAAATTGTGGTAGTGCATTATCGCAGAATAGAACGAGATTTTTTTGACGCCGCACTTCGCAGTTTAATAAACGAAGGGATTGTATTCCCTGTAGTTGATACCATGCAGCTCGAAGCTAATATTCAACAGGCAAAACCCCGAAGCTTTTTAGATTGGCTGAGAAACACTCGCCCAGCATCAATTCGACTTGCTAATAGTCGTAGCCGATACAATCTACCCACCTATCCACCACACGATGCATTAACCGATGCCATCGCAACCGCTGAATTACTGCAAGCTCAAATTCAGTACCACTTTAGCCCAGACACACCGATAAAAAAGCTATGGGTATAGATCGAATAAGCCCAGTTTCACTTGAATAATGACAAGTGAAACTGGGCTTTGGTTTTGATTTAGGTTTAGGTTAGCTCCTTAACCCAGGCCTTTTTTCAGTTCGCAGACCCATAATCAAACTGACACACATCACCAATAAAATAATGGTAAATGGTAAAGCCGTTGAAATCGCACCAGCCTGCAATGCTTCAATGGCTTGGGTGCCACCAACCCAAAGTAGACCCGCAGCAATCGCACCTTCAATAAAGGCCCAGAATACACGCTGAGGAACGGGCGCATCGACTTTACCGCCTGATGTGATGCTATCAATCACCAGTGAACCAGAATCTGATGAGGTTACAAAGAATACGAGTACCAATACAACGGCCAATAACGATAATATATTGCCCATTGGCAATGCATCAAACATCTCAAACATCGCTAAAGGCACTTCTGTTAAGCCTTTCTCACCTAAGGTACCAATCTTGTTGACCACTTGATCAATCGCAACGCCACCGAATACTGACATCCACAAGGTTGTCACCACTGTAGGTACAATCAATACAGCCATCATAAATTCACGGATGGTACGGCCACGGGAAATACGCGCTATAAACATACCTACAAAAGGAGACCATGATATCCACCAAGACCAATAAAACACGGTCCAACCATGCATCCAAGCTTCGTCATCACGACCCATTGGGTTACTTAAAGGAATGATATTTTCAATGTAGCCCATTACGGTCATGGGAATGGTACCCATAGAAACCGCAAAACTCACTAATATAACAAATAACATTAATGCCAGCGCCAACAACATATTGACATTACTGATAACTTTTACACCACCGTCAATACCGCGAACCACAGAAACCACAGCAATTAACGTCACTATCACGATAATGCCGACTTGCAGCATTAAGCCATTATCCATACCAAATACATGGTGAAAACCACTGGCAGCCTGTTGAGCCCCAAGGCCGAGGGATGTCGCCAGACCAAATAAAGTGGCAAGTACCGCTAAAATGTCAACAACGTGGCCTGGCCAACCCCAAGTTCTATCGCCCAATATTGGGTAAAAAACTGAACGCATTGAAAGCGGTAAGCCTTTATTATAAGCGAAAAAAGCAAGTGATAGTGATACTACACCGTAAATGGCCCATGGATGTAAGCCCCAATGGAACATGGTGGCACCCAGTGCTAACTTCGCAGCTTCAGGTGTGTTTGGCTCGACATTAAGTGGTGTTTCATACCAGCCAGTGAAATAAGCTACAGGCTCTGCTACCCCCCAAAACATTAAACCAATGCCCATTCCCGCGGCAAATAGCATGGCTATCCATGACAACATTGAGTAATCGGCCTTGGCTTCATCACCACCTAAGCGAATTTTACCAAATGGCGAAATGATCATTGCCAAACAAAACAACACAAACAGATTGGCAGACCACATAAATAGGCCATCAAAAGTACCTATAATTTTCCATTTTATGCCATCTAATACAGATTTTGATGTTTCTGGTTCAACCAAGAGAATGGCGATTAAGAAGAGTCCAATTAAGGAGGCGCTGATCCCAAAAACAGGGTTGTGGACGTCAAAGCCCCACTTTTGAATGTTATCTTGTCCGACTGTGTAATCGGTATTGTCTATACTATATTTATCGTTATTGCTATTCATTAATCCTCATTTAGAACAAACTTCATTAGTACATGAAAGGTTATTTTACTTTATTTAGCGGCAACTTGCTGTCTATTCTGGCAAAAGCTGCCCTTGATGTGACCTGACACACTATGAGTTAAACGTTCTGGCTAAAATGTCTGCTAAGGTTTAGTCGGATTAGCAACTAAGTTTAAAGTCTAGTTAACTTTAGCGCATAAATGGCCAAGCATTTGAAATTCTGCTTTTAGGGGGATGAGGACTGATTAGCGGAATAACATTACCCTAGGCCAAAACTAAATAAATCAATAACTTAAAGTGCGATTATGGCGAACTGTAAAAAACATCACTTTAGTAAGAGTGCGCCATCTTGTTCCTAGATGGCTATTCTCTACATCATGAGTCTTTCACATCGATGAACTATCTATAAGCGAAGTGAAGTTACTATAAGCTTTATTCTTTATGCTGCAATCGCCAAGTTAAATAGCCATAAAAAATACCACCAATAGGAAAAGTAATTAAAGATAGAACAATGCCATCAAAAAAGTGTTCTTCTCCTGTTAAGTGCATAATCAACTGGAATAAAATCGCAGTTGAGATCCCCCAAAGCAAAATACCTTTGATTAAGATATGCTTTAATATGGCTGGCAATACTATTGTATCATTCATACTTCTTCCTTGAACTTAATCCCTTTTTCAGTGGTAATGTGAATCTGAGAGATAGTTAGTCCACATTACAACTAATGAAAAACTAAAGAATAATTTAAATAAAAGTAAATGATTGCATTAATTGGTTTACTTTATTTCTATTAACCTCATTCTCTTTATATTGGCATGTAAGGTTATAGGCTTTGTTTTCGTACTTATAAACTCTAGACTGAAGTAGTTTATTGTTATTTGTTAGCATATAAAACTCGTAACCGCTGACATTTTGATTGTAGATGTAGTCTTCTTTTGTGATGCTGCCACCAAAGCCTTTAAGCAAGTCCCTTCTAGCGACATCAATGACGTCATAGACACTTCCTAATACTTCTGCTTGTCCTTTATAATCAGAGATGATAACTGTACAAGTTAATTCAGGACTTCTTATAATGTAACTAGTTAGCTCTATTTTCCCTAATCCAGGTAAATTTACCTGTTTAAATTCTTCTTTAGGCTGATGCGGAAACTGAACTTGAAACTTATGCTCATCAGAATAAACCTCACTCCACGAAGGTTCGGATTTAGTATCTGTAGAAAAAAATGTTTTATAGCAAGCAAATCCAACAATTATTATAAAAATATATTTAAGCATTATCAGTCCTTTTGATAATTTATAACGTAAAAAAGGCATAATAATGCCTAACTATCTAATCATATTAAAATGCCAATAAATTTGATAGTAAAAAGTAGCTAACCATCTGGTTTATCGAGTTTTAAATAGAAAAATCACTTATAAAGTGTACCATCATACTTTAACGAACCTTCGGCGTGTCGCCCTGCAGGATCTGCATGGGTCCAATGGATCACCCCGCCTTTTTTGCTCCATTCATATTCACCATAAAATTCAACAAGGTCGCCAACACGCAAATTTGAAACTCTCGGGGCTAAATCAATATTGTGGGCTACCAGCAAGGTTAAGCCACTATTGAGTTTTAGAATGAATTTTTGATGCCTTGAGCCTTGAGCCTTGAGCCTTGATTATCATCAGCGAGAATATGAACCACTCGACCACTGTAGTTAACTTGAACATCGCCGCTTTTAGACTCATAAGCGCGATGAATGACAGTGTAATTTGCCCAGACGGGTAACACTCTTGTCAGCGCCAATAGGCAAGTAAATAGCCATTTCATCATTATTATCTATAAAAGTATTTGCTTTAAACGTTCAAGTGAATCATTTATTGGGTGTTTTTATCGTCGCCAAATACCTTACCCGTTTTAAGGCAATAGAGTGTTACAGCCGAAGTTGTAAACATAATCAGCCCACAAAAAGCCCATAAGTAATCACCACCTTGTATTCCTCCAACCAAACTGGTTAAGCCTACAATAACGATAAAAAATTGTGCGAACATATATTATCCCTTTAATAAAATGGCTAAATCCATTAAGCGCTGTTAAATCTCGTATGAAGCGCTAAATTATTTTAACTAAACCATTGAACTAATACAATAAATAAGTAGCAGATTTGAAAGGCATAATACTCGAATAAGCCACGCTGTGACTTATCAAATTCATATCGACGACACTAAATGTAGATGATAAAACAGTGTTAAGACTGACAAAGTCATGATGAGGAATAATTTTAAAATGACGATTAATTGCTGATGTCAGTATAAAAATACTAAGCATTAATAAAAATCCTAGGTTTTGATACTGAGTTTGCTAAAACAAATCAATTTTTGAAATTAAAGAATTACTTGAGGGTTTAATAAATAACTTAGAAGTTTAAATAATAACTTGGGGATTTAAATAAAAATAGCTTGGAGGAATTTGGCGGTGACGGAGAGATTCGAACTCTCGAAAGGTTGCCCTTTACACACTTTCCAGGCGTGCTCCTTCAGCCACTCGGACACGTCACCTAATTTGTTGCTGTCATTTTAACGTGTGAGTGGCACGGTTCTATTTATCTATACTGCTATAAGCTAACACTATTGAATATAAGGTAATTATGAAAAACCTTATGTTGTAGAACGAGCGGTACTTTACGCAAATGCGTATTTGAGGTCAAGCAGAAATCGATGTTTTACAAACTCTTGGACGTTTGCTGTTCAAATCGAGCAATTCCGTTGCTCGATTGATTAAATAAAGCACGTTATTAACTCATTAGCGTTGGGAATAAACCTTTAATACCGGCAGCTATCACTTCAATACCAATTGAAAGCATTAGCAGCCCCATTAAACGCGTGATGACGTTAATGCCTGTTGTACCCAGCAACTTAAAAATAATCGGTGCCATTCTGAACAAACCAAAACTCATTAAACCAAAAATAATCACCGTAATGGACATACCTATCATGTCCACCAAAGAGTTATTAGTAGAAGAAAATACAATAACTGAACTAATGGCGCCAGGACCAGCCATTAATGGCAATGCCAGTGGTACCACAGCAACCGACTCCATGCCTGATGCTTCACGGTCTTCTTCTTGGTTACGTTTCACTTGGCTCAATTTACCCTGCAGCATAGACATCGCGATGATGGCAATCAAACTGCCACCGGCAATTCTAAAGGCTGATAAAGAGATACTGAACATATTTAAAATATGCTCTCCAATAAAAATCGTGGTTAACAAAATAATCACCACGGCAAAGTTTGCCACTTTACCTGTATGGTTACGTTCTACCTCAGTTTGGTGACTGGTTAAGGTCACAAACACAGGCAATAAGCCCACAGGGTTGATAATTGCTATCAATCCTAAGAAAAACTTAACGTAAAGCATTAAATCCACGAGCTTACCCTCTATATCAATGGTTTTGTGGTCAAAAAAATAATCGCGCAACTCTACTGCTTTTTATGCATTTTACAAATGTATTTTCTTACAAATATGAGCTAGTTAATAATAAACCTAATCTGACCTTAATTTACTTTTACGACAATAGCTTTTCGGAGCCAATTAACAAAATTCAATGTCTACAAACACCACTTACGACATAAATGAAATTTAATGACATAATCGAGTAAAAAAGCGCTATAAATATTCATCATCAAGCTTTGTACTGTTACAATAAACCTCATTATTGAATGTTAGTTACTTAATCGGCGTTATTAACGACAGTAAGTAGATTGAAATCACTATGGGTAAACACTATGAGTAAACGTACTAGGATCTGTCATAAAAATGGTCATCGAAAAATGACGGGGTCACGCAGAAGATTAACTTACCTTGTATGTATTACTAAAACGGCTCAAAAGTGCCCATCTACAGAACTCAATATAGTCGATAAAACAAGCCTCGAAACTATCTAGCTGAAAAATTACCCATTTCAGAGTAATTAATTTTTCAGCCCATAAAAAAAGAGATGCTAAATAGCATCTCTTTTTTGTTCGCCTAACCGTAAAACTATTTGTTTTCAGTCCAGCGGTCCATCCAACCTAGTACGTTTTTGTACCACTGCTGTAGGTTATCTTGATTTAAGATCCAATGGTTCTCATCAGGGAACATTAATAGCTCTGATGGGATGTTATTGCGCTGCATGTATGTAAATGCCGCTAGTCCTTGCCCATAAGGCACGCGGTAGTCTTTCTCACCGTGGATCACTAACATTGGTGTGTTCCAGTTTTCAACATAGTTTACTGGATTGAACTTCTCATATAGTTCTTTATTTTCAGTGTATGTACCACCAAATTCATACTCAGGAAACCAAAGCTCTTCTGTTACGTGGTACATGCTACGCATATCAAATAAACCAGCGTGGTTTACAAGACACTTAAAGCCATCGCTCCAGTTACCTTGGATCCAGTTCATCATGTAGCCGCCATATGAGCCACCTAATGCACAGGCATTATCGGTATCTAGCCATTTTTGTTGCTGACCAACCGCTGCTAGGCCTTTTTGCAAGTCTTCAAGCGGTTTACCACCCCAATCTTGGGTGATTGAATCAGTAAAGGCTTGTCCATAACCGGTTGAGCCATGGAAGTCGACCATAACCACACCGTAACCTGCGCCAGCCCAAAGTTGTGCATTCCAGCGACCACTGAATGAGTTACCAAATGAACCTTGCGGGCCACCGTGAACTAAGTATGCGATTGGGTATTTCTTACCGGCTTCATAATTAGCAGGTTTAATCCAGTAACCGTGTACTGTCTCGTTATTCCAACCTTTGAAGTTAAATTGCTGGAACTCACCAAATTGAATTTCAGCTAATTTGTCTTCATTAACATTGGTTAAACGGGTGAGGTTTTCACCTTCAAGGCTAATTTTATATAAGTCGCCCGGCTCAACTAATGATTTGTTGCTGAAAATAAGCCCTGACTCTGTCACTGCGACAAGGTTGTTACTGCCATCATTGTATATCGGACGGACATCACCAAACTGAGTGTTAACTTCAAAGATGGTCACTTGACCTACATCTTGCGCCGTGACATAAAGCGTGCGGCCATCATCACTGAAGGTCAGTGAGCTTGGGCTGCGATCCCATAACGGTGCCACTTCTTTTTCTGCGCCAGTAACTGTGTCACGCAACATAATGCGGTAACGGTCAGCTTCAAATCCAGGCTTACTCATCGCAAGATAAGCCAGTTGACGACCATCTTTAGAATAAGTCGGTTGTGCATCCCATGCTTTATTATCTGGCGTTAGGTTTTCAGCCGTGCCACCAGCAACAGACACTTTCCATAGATCATAGTTGGTCGTCCATGCTTGATCTTTGCTTGGGGCTTTGGCGCTATAAACAATGTGTTTACCATCTGCGGTAAAGGTCACCTCTTCCATGCCTGAAAAAGGCTTTGGCGGGGTTTCAGTATCTAAACCTTGGGTAACATCAACAACATCTGTTACTGGCTTGCCATTTAGCTGACCGACAAACAAATGGTTACGGGCGTGATCTTCCCATGTATCCCAATGGCGAACCATGAGTTGTTTGTATTCACGACCCGTGGTCTTTTTGTTTTCTTCAGCCTCAATACGATCAACCGTACAAGCTAAGTCTTTACAGTCAGGAAATACGCGCATGTTCATGACAACTTGTTTGCCGTCATTTGATAACTTATAGCCATTGATATCCAATGGTAAGTCAGTCACTTGCATCGCTTCGCCACCAGTTAAGGCTAAGTTAAATAACTGACTAGAACCGTTACGCGCTGCTAAGAAGTAAATTGATTTACCATCAACACTAAAAGTTACGTCATGTTCAGTGCCTTTATGTGAGGTAATTTGAACTGGCTTAGCATTTTTATCACTCAGATCCAGTAAGTATAAATCAGAGCTGCTGTCGCCCTGCTCGTCAATTAACTTAACGGCATACACTAACTTGCTGCCATCATTTGATACAGCGGCAGAATGAAGCTTATTCAACTTTACAAGTTGTTGAACATTAAAGGGGGTTTTAGCAGGCTCTGCTGCTTGTACTGACAAGGCAAAGCCTGCAGTTGCAATAGCGAGTAAAATTGACGATTTTTTCATTTGATGAAGTTCTCTTTTTAATTTTTGTTGTGTTACCAATGTCTGTGTTATTTTTTAGTGCTACATCACAGCAAAATGATTAATCGATGAAATGCTGTTATCAAACAGTTTACAGACTGAAAGTACACTGTTTCAAAAATACCAATAATAAGTACTGATAGCACACTACCCAAACAAAAACGCTCAGGCAATAGGATTTTGACACAATCCAAACCTGAGCGAGATTATTTGCGCTATTTGACGAAATTAACCACAAAAACCATAACGTGAAATTAAAATTAACGCTTATTTGGTTTTGGCATTAGCAATATTAACTTTCCAAATTGCCGGACCTGTTTCATGGGCATTAACGCCTTGAGTATCCACAGCCACGGTAACCGGCATATCTTGAACATCAAATTCATAGATAGCTTCCATACCTAAGTCTTCAAAAGCCACCACACGAGATTTCTTAATCGCTTTAGATACTAAGTAAGCAGCGCCGCCGACAGCCATTAAATAAACGGCTTTGTGTTTTTTGATTGATTCAACGGTTTGTGGCCCACGTTCAGACTTACCAATCATGCCCATTAAGCCCGTTTTATCTAACATAAGATCAGTGAACTTATCCATACGGGTTGCGGTTGTTGGGCCTGCAGGGCCCACAACTTCATCGCCTACTGGATCTACAGGCCCTACGTAGTAAATAAATTTACCAGTAAAGTCGACGCCATCAGGTAAACCTTCACCTGATTCAATCAAGGTTTGAATGCGCTTATGAGCCGCATCACGACCTGTTAGCATTTTACCGTTAAGTAATAAGGTATCGCCGCTTTTCCAGGTTTCGATTTCAGCTTGAGTGACTGTGTCTAAATTAACACGATGAGTATTCTCACCTGCTTCACGGGTAATTTCAGGCCAATCAGCTAATGATGGCGGCACTAAGTCAGCAGGGCCAGTGCCATCTAAATGGAAATGCACGTGACGTGTTGCTGCGCAGTTAGGGATCATTACCACAGGTTTTGACGCTGCGTGAGTCGGCACTGATTTAATTTTAATATCAAGTACCGTGGTCAAGCCGCCTAAGCCTTGCGCGCCAATACCCGTATTATTGGCACGTTCAAAGATATCTAAACGAAGCTTCTCTTCAGTGGTTTCAGCGCCGCGCTCCATTAGCTCATGGATATCAACCGGGTCCATTAACGACTCTTTGGCAAGTACTGCGGCTTTTTCAGCTGTGCCACCAATACCTATGCCTAACATACCTGGCGGACACCAACCTGCGCCCATAGTCGGTAAGGTTTTTTCAACCCATGCAGCAATATCATCTGACGGGTTTAACATCACCATTTTAGATTTGTTTTCTGATCCGCCGCCTTTTGCTGCGATCATCACTTCAATATGATTACCTGGCACCATATCAATATGAACTACAGATGGCGTGTTATCGCGAGTGTTTTTGCGGGTACCTGCAGGATCGGCAACGATTGATGCACGTAAAGGGTTATCAGGATTCAGGTAAGCTTGGCGTACACCTTCATCTACCATTTCCTGAACCGTCATATCGGTTTTGTCCCACTGCACTGCCATACCAATTTTGACAAAACTGGTCACAATACCTGTGTCTTGGCATAAAGGACGTTTACCTTCTGCTGACATACGTGAGTTAATCAAAATCTGTGCGATGGCATCTTTTGCAGCCTCGCTTTCTTCACGATCGTAGGCCTTAGCCATTGCATCAACGAAATCTTTAGGATGGTAATACGAAATATACTGCAGAGAATCAGCAATGCTTTCAATAAAGTCAGCTTGCTTGATCACGACATTAGCAGATGAGTTTGTAGACATATAGGGGCGCTCCAGCAGCCATTGCGGCATAACTTGTTTTATTTTTATATGAATGCAATTTTAAAATTGCCTTCAATTAGCTATTAATCCTTTCAGGGACAATATGATACTCTTTCCAACGTTTTTGGGCTACATCACATTTTAAATAGGTTACAACATGCATTCTCGGGGCAAGCAATCGCTGGCAATTCAGCAACTGGATTGGAATATTAGTACGCACACCTTGTTTGAACATTTCTGCCACAAGCCTTGGGCTATGCTGTTAGATTCGGCCAACGCAGCCCATACTGATGCTAAATATGACATTATTGCTATTAGTCCAATAGCTTGTTTAACATATCAAAATAACCTCAGTAAACTCACTATTGTCGATGAAGCGTTAAGCCCGTTACTAGCGAGCTTTGATAGTCAGCAAGCTGTTTTTGATAATCTAGCTCAGCTGCAGCAAACACTTTACCCGACAAAACAGCCATGCAAGTTCCCTTTTAGCGGCGGCGCATTAGGTAGCTTTAGTTATGACTTGGGTAGAGTGATAGAAAAACTGCCAGACAGCGCTATTCAAGATATTCACTTGCCTGAAATGAGCGTGGGTTTTTATGACTTTTGCTTAATCTATTGCTATCAACAGCAATGCTGGTTTGGTTTACATTATCAAGGCCAAATTGCCCTTGATACTGCATTGAATAAAATTGAGGTCGCAACTAAAAAAATAACCAAAAACAAATCCACGCAGCCAAAATTCAAACTAACCTCCCCTTGGGAGGATCAAACTACAAGCCAGCAATACCAAGAAAAATTTAATAGGGTGCAACAATATTTGCATTCTGGCGATTGCTATCAAATAAATTTAACTCAGCGGTTTTCAGCTAACTATCATGGCAATGAGTGGCAAGCTTATTGCGCGTTATCTGCAGCCAATAAAGCCCCTTTTTCAGCCTTCTTGAGATTGGAAAATCACTGCATAATGTCAATTTCGCCAGAGCGATTTATTCAACTTTCTGGTGATAAGATTTCTACTAAGCCTATTAAGGGCACCTTGCCTCGCTCAGCAGATGCAGAAATTGATAAACAAAAAGCCCAGCAGTTACAGCACTCAGTAAAAGATCGCGCTGAAAACGTGATGATTGTGGATTTGCTGCGTAATGACATCAGTAAAGTCGCCACTGCGGGCACAGTTAATGTGCCCAAGTTATTTGATATTGAGAGCTTCCCTGCGGTGCATCATTTAGTCAGCACCATTGAAGCTACCCTCGCGGCTAATTTGTCTGCCATCGATATTATCAAGGCAGCCTTTCCGGGTGGTTCTATCACTGGCGCGCCCAAAATTAGAGCCATGCAAATTATCGAAGAATTAGAGCCATCAAGACGCAGTATTTATTGCGGCAGTATTGGTTATATCAGTCAAGATGGCACTATGGATACCAGCATTACCATTAGAACCTTGCTGACTGAAGAAGATAAGATTTATTGCTGGGCCGGTGGCGGTGTAGTGGCAGATTCTAATGCCGATGCTGAGTATCAAGAATGCTTTGATAAGGTCAGTAAGATTCTGCCTATATTAGAAAAGCTCTAAAACAAGCATATTAATTCAACCATAGTAATAGCTCT
Organism: Shewanella sp. 10N.286.48.B5; assembly: GCF_002874355.2. NCBI lineage: Bacteria > Pseudomonadati > Pseudomonadota > Gammaproteobacteria > Alteromonadales > Shewanellaceae > Shewanella > Shewanella sp. 10N.286.48.B5. The sequence continues at coordinate 1,353,928 of NZ_MCVG02000001.1, read as the reverse complement.
GTTAAGGGTTAAGCTGAAGCTTACGAAAGTTAACTCAGCTAAAACTTAACTAAGCTAAGGGTTGAGTTAAATCTCACAATCATCACACTGCCGCTTTACTTAACCTTTAACTTAGTAGTAAAAAGGTATTCAACTGTATAACTGCTGGCGATATTGCTTAGCCACCTGTTGCCAGCTAAAGCGTTCTTGACTGGCAGCAATCTCCATTTGACGATATTGCTCAGGTTGCTCATTACTCAAGCTTAAGGCGTTAATTAACACCTGAATAAATTGTTCCGCTTGATGAGCTAAATTATGACCTTCAAATAACCAACCGGTTTGCTGATCTTTAATGGTATCGCGTAAACCACCTACCCCATGGGCAATACACACCTGACCTTGCTTCATGGCTAATAATTGGCTGATACCACAAGGCTCAAAGCTACTTGGCATGACAAACAAATCACCTAACTGATAAAGTTCATCGGATAATTGCTGATCATAGCCATTAATAAACACAAAGTTACTGTGCCTTGACGCGACCTGTTGAAACTCTTTGGCTATGACATGATCGCCACTCCCCAGTAGCATAAACACCCCTTGGGGTTTTAATCGTTTTAACTCAATCAGCATAGCGTCTAATAGGCTTTGGCCAGTACTGTTTGCCACAACGGGATAGGGTTGACGTAACAGCAACACCTTTTGATCTGTTAACCGCCCTACTGATGTCATTAAGAAATCAATCGAGCTCGCTTGGTTGATTTGTTGCATTTGCCATTGTTGTAAACGCGCTAAAGCTATTTGATCGACACTGCGAGCAGAGTCTGTTTTACCTAACCATTTAATGACTGCATCTTGTGATTTCACTAATAGCTGATTAATCGATTTGTTAGCGGTTTTCTTATCAGGTTTTGCAGTGGTCAATTCACTTTCAGCACTATTAACATCACTATCATTAACACCACTATCATCATTCTCATAAACGCAGCCATTGAGTATACCAACAATATCGCCACGATTATGTTTATCTAACATGGATGCTTCTAAGCCTTCACCACCAAAAAAACCATTTTGATGATCGGATGCCATTAACACCTCATGAGCATAGGTCGGCGACACTAAATGTACCTTGTCACTGAGCTCAATACCCATTTTCATTGGGTTTACACAGTTAGGGTATCGTGGATCGCTTAAATGGGCTTTTTGCTCATCCGTTAAATGCTGCGTTAGCTCAGGAAACCATGCAGCAAATGATGAGACATCATCACGTATTGGTCTTATGCCCTGCAGGGCTAAATTATGAATTGAGAATACACATTGGCATTGCTTTAACATGGCATATTGTGGGTCAAATGCCCGTAACATCACCAGCATTCCGGCGTGCCAGTCATGCATATGCATCACATCAACTTCGGGGATTAAACCATCAATATAAGCTTGGGCTACCGCTAAATTAAATAAGGCAAACTTAGTGGCGTCATCAGCAAAGGGCCTATCATTACTGCCTGCACAATAAACTTGATTACCCTCGCTATTAAATAAATGATGCTCAAATAAGTATACTTGGCTGTTAAGGTTTGTATTGCCGTCAACACTGGTTCTGGGTCTTGGCATCAGCGCCACGCTGACGATTTCAATATTAGCACCAAATTTTACCGCTACAGTGCCGATGTTATTAGCATTATAAGTTTGTGCAATATAGCCATAATTAGGCATAGCCACATCCACAATAATATCTTCGCTTGCTAATGCTGGAGGCAAGTCGCGAATAACATCAGCCATACCACCGACTTTCGCGCCAGATATCGCGTCGTTCTCAGCTGCGATCATTAATACTTTTTTCACTAGTGAATACCTTTTAAATGCTATTAGGTTTTTTATTCGGTGTTACATGATGTAAAATGCTGAGCCGCCAAGTTTAACCAAAGGGTAAACCTGCAGCTCAACTAAATTGAAAAGCCGACTAAATTGAATAAGTCGACTAAATCAATTACTCATAACCCGTAGGTAAACCGAGCATTTTTCTAGTAACTAGGGTTATGCCTTTTTCTGACACCCTAAATCCACGGGCAATATCTTGGGCACGATTAAAGCCAATTTCCATACCTTCAGGAATGATACAACCGCGATCAATAATGGCATTTTGAATACGGCAATTTTTAAGTACCACTACATCAGGTAACAACACCGAGTCTTTCACTAATGAGTATGAACACACCCGCACTTCATCAAACAGCACACTACGCTTGACCTTAGCACCTGAAATAATACAACCACCAGAAACGATTGAATCTACCGCCATACCACGGCGATCATCATCATCGAAAACAAATTTAGCGGGTGGAAGTTGCTCCTGATAAGTCCAAATTGGCCATTTAGCATCATATAAATTCAGTGCTGGTGTGGGTGACAATAACTCCATATTGGCTTGAAAAAATGAATCCAAGGTGCCCACATCACGCCAGTATGCTGGCTCATCAGGTACAGCACTGGTGAACGGAAAAGCAAATATATTGGCGTGCTCGATAATAGACGGAATAATATCTTTACCAAAATCTCGGTCTGAGTTTTCGTTATTGGCATCTTTCTTTAACTGATCGAATAAAAACTTAGTGTTAAACACATAGTTGCCCATCGATGCTAAACAAAACTCTTCATTACCTGGGATAGATTTAGGCACGGCAGGTTTTTCTTCAAAGCCGACCACTCGCATATCTTCATCCACTTCCATTACCCCAAACGCATTAGCCGCTTCAGGAATGGGCGTTTCTAAACAGCACACTGTCATATCCGCGCCAGATTCCGCATGAGCGGCCAGTAAACCGGCATAATCCATGCGATAAACGTGGTCCCCAGATAACACCATCACGTATTTAGGTAACTCATGACGAATAATATCGATATTTTGAAATACCGCATCAGCAGTGCCTTCATACCAGTTGCCTGAGGTTTGCTGTGATGCTGGCAGGATTTCCACTGACTCGCCTAACTCTTTCTTAAAGTGGCCCCAACCACGGCTAACATGGCGAATTAACGAGTGAGATTTGTATTGGGTGACAACCCCAACTCGGCGGATCCCTGAGTTAATGCAGTTTGATAATGGAAAATCAATAATGCGGAACTTACCTCCGAAATATAACGCCGGTTTAGCACGCCAATCGGTTAACTCATGTAAGCGAGAGCCTCGACCACCAGCTAGAATTAATGCATAGGTATCACGGGTAAGATTACTAATATAACGAGCATTTGACATATATTAAGACTCCTAACTTTAAACTCAGCAACTTGCTGAAAATATAATGGCGTGATTATTTGGCAAACCAAATGTCGTCACGATACGCACTAATAGTGTTGTCACTAGAAAAACGTCCGCTGGATGCAGTATTTCTAATACTCATTTGAGTCCAGTGTTCTTGATTGGCATAGGCAGCAGCGACGTTTTCTTGTGCTACGCGATATGCATCAAAATCGGCGGCGATCATCCATTGATCATATGGGTCTTCAATGGCAGCAATAATGCTGTCAAAAATACCCGGTTCCACTAAATTGAAATGGCCACTTTTAAGCATCTCTAACACATGTTTGAGTGCGGGTGACTGTTGAATATATTGATGGGGGTTGTAGTGAGATTTAAGCTGACTAACCTCGTCAGCATTAAGACCAAATAAGAAGAAGTTGTCATCACCCACTTCTTCAAGCATTTCAACGTTTGCACCATCGAGGGTGCCTATAGTGAGAGCGCCATTCATCATAAATTTCATATTGCCGGTGCCCGATGCTTCTTTACCAGCAGTGGAGATTTGCTCAGATAAATCTGTGGCCGGGCAAATTTTTTCCATGGCGCTGACGTTATAGTTTGGCAAAAAAGCAAAACGTAAATATGGCGTTACCACAGGATCTGAGTTCACCATATGGGCCACATTATTGGCGAGTTTGATGATTTGCTTGGCCATGGCATAACCAGGCGCCGCTTTGCCGCCAATCAGCACACAACGGGGCTGCATCCCTTGGGTATCACCCGCCACAATGCGTTGATATAAATGAATAACATGCAATATATTCAGTAACTGGCGTTTGTATTCATGAATGCGCTTAACCTGTACGTCAAACATCATCTTAGGGTCAAACTCAACCTCACACTCAGCTGCCACTAATTTGGCTAAATCTACCTTGTTATCAAATTTGACGGTCTGCCACTGCTTCAAAAAGGCTTGGTCATCGGTAAAGGCATTAAGGGCTGTTAGCTGGGTTAAATCGGTCACCCAACTATCACCTAAACGGCGAGTAATTAGCTGTGCCAAGCGCGGATTACAATGGGCCAGCCAGCGCCTTGGCGTCACACCGTTGGTTTTATTATTGAATTTGTGTGGCCATAGCTGATAAAAATCATTAAACAAACCAGACTTTAATAATTGGGTATGCAGACCTGCGACGCCATTAACCGAAAAGCTAGCCACAATTGCAAGGTATGCCATTCTCACATGGGGTTCGTGGCCTTCTTCGATAATCGACATCGCCGCTAATTTGTCATTATCACCTGGCCAATGGTGAGCAACGGCTTCGAGGTAACGGGCATTAATTTCATAAATAATGTCCAAAATGCGTGGCAACATGTGCTTTAGCATGCGCACAGGCCAGCGCTCTAGCGCTTCTGGTAGCAAGGTGTGATTAGTGTATGCCACGCTGCTTGAGGTAATATCCCATGCTTGCTCCCAATCCAAGCCATAGGTATCCATGAGCAAACGCATTAATTCAGGTACTGAAATACTGGGGTGAGTATCATTAAGTTGCATGGCATTAAGCTCACTAAAGCGACTAAAATCGCTGCCATGAACCGCCACATAGCGCAGTAAAATGTCCTGTAAACTGGCCGAAGATAAAAAATACTGCTGCCTTAAACGCAGCTCTTTACCATTTTCACTGGCGTCATTGGGGTACAGCACCATGGTAATTTGCTCGGCCATATTTTTACGGGCCACGGCCTCGGTATAATCACCATCATTAAATTCTGCTAAATCAAAATCATCAGTGGCTTCAGCTTTCCACAGCCTTAACGTATTAATCCGATCGTTTTTATAGCCGGGTACTGGCATATCGTGTGGCACTGCGTTGACATCTTGAGTATCAATCCACACATAATGACGATGACCTTGTAGATCGACATAGGATTCAGTATGGCCAAAAAATGGCACACTAATGGTGTGATTGGCTAATCTCACTTCCCATGGATTGCCTTCTCTTAACCAGCGATCCGGTTGCTCTATTTGATATCCATCAACCACTTTTTGCTTAAACATGCCGTATTCATAGCGAATACCATAACCAACAACCGCAAGGTCTAAACTAGCGCAACTATCTAAAAAGCACGCGGCTAAGCGGCCTAAACCGCCGTTGCCTAACCCAGCATCAAGCTCGGCTTCTTGTAAGGTTTCTAAATCTACTGCGTAGCTATTTAGTGCTTCACGAGTTTGGTCAGTTAAATCTAAACTGAGTAAAGCATTACCTAAAGTGCGGCCCATTAAAAATTCCAGCGATAAATAAGCCACTTGTTTTTGCTGATATTGGTTATCCTTTAAGCGTGTTTCTCGCCATTGCTGCAGTAAATTGGCTTTAACCGCTGACGCTAACGCCCCATACATATCATTGGTGGCATTTTCATCACGGCTTAACACCCCTTGAAGCTGTCGCTTAAAGGTCGCATCTAAACTGTCACAAGGATCGCAATCTAGATGGTCATTACTTTTTGGTTCACTTTTGAGTGTCGATTTAGCCGCTTTAGTGGCCGGTTTTTTCTCGCGGGTTTTCCTTTTAGTGACTGTCATCGATTAATTCCTTATCTTGAACTAGTTGAAAATTGGCATGAAATAACATCAGGCTTCGACTTTGGAGTACTGCCTTACTTTCTTTAATCAATTCACTTTGCGCTAAATTGTCGTTATTAAGGTTTTGGGTTGACAGCAAGCATTGCCAAGGGCCGTAACAATTTAAACTCGGTAAGGTAAATGATTGATTTTCAACATCAGCATTGAGTACCAGTAATAGTGCGTGGGGTTGTTGCGCCAATTCACCGGAAGTTATCACCACCGCCAAACTGCGACAGCTTTGTTCACTCCATTGGCGTTTGGACATAGGTTCGCCATCACGCCCATACCAAACAAAGCCACTATCACGTTTATTATCAGGTACATGAATAAAGTCTTTATGACATAAAATCGGGAAGCGCTGACGTAAGTTAATTAATTGCGAGGTAAATTCAACTAATGACCAATCAATAGTTTGCCAGTCTATCCAGCTAATCTTATTGTCTTGGCAATAAGCATTGTTATTGCCTTGCTGACTGTGACCCATCTCGTCACCACACAAGATCATGGGTACCCCTTGAGACAGCAATAGCGTGGCAAGAAAGTTTCGTTGCTGACGTTGACGAGTTTGGTTAATCACAACTTTGCTGGTTTCGCCTTCTTCGCCGTAATTGGCACTAAGGTTTTCATGATGGCCGTCACGGTTTCCTTCACCATTGGCCAAGTTATGCCGTTGGTTAAAACTGACTAAGTCTTTTAAGGTGTAACCATCATGACTGGTAATGAAATTGATACTCGCCGATGGACTGCGACCATGGTGTTCAAAAAAATCATCTGAACCATGAAAGCGTCTGGCAAATTCAGGTAGCATGCCATGATCGCCGCGCCAAAAACGGCGCATAGTATCTCGGTAGCGATCGTTCCATTCACTAAAGGCAATAGGATAATTACCCAGCTGATAACCCCCAGGGCCAATATCCCAAGGCTCTGCAATCAGTTTCACCTGACACAGCACGGGATCTTGCGCTAAGGCATCAAAAAAACCGCATCCTGGATCAAAACCATAGGTTTCACGGCCTAAGCAACTGGCTAAATCAAATCTAAAACCATCGACTCCCATGACTTCAACCCAATATCGCAATGAGTCCATAATCAATTGCAACACTTGCGGATGGTTGGAATTAAAGGTGTTACCACAACCGGTATCATTGATATACAAACGCTGTTCGTTAGACACCAATCGATAATAGTTGGCGTTGTCGATGCCGCGAAAGCTTAAGGTGGGCCCCAAACGACTGCCTTCTGCGGTATGGTTATAAACCACATCTAAGATCACTTCGATACCCGCATCGTGCAGGCTATCAACCATGTCTCGAAACTCAGTAATACTCTCGCCACTCATATAAGCTGCGTTGGGTGCAAAAAATCCAATGCTGTTGTAGCCCCAGTAATTACTGAGGTTCTTTTCGATTAAAAATGGCTCATTGAAAAAGCTTTGCACTGGCAGTAGTTCAACACAGTTAACCCCTAACTGGGTTAAATATTGGATACTGCTGGGGGCTGCAAGGCCAGCATAAGTGCCTTTAATATCATCATTTACTTCAGGATTTAACACACTAAAACCTTTCACATGGGTTTCATAAATGATGGTTTGCTCTAAAGGAATATTAAGCCTTTTAACCGGTCTGTTTCTTAGTGCTCTGTCATCTACTACACAGCATTTGGGCATGTATTTGGCGTTATCTTTGCTGCAAAAAGATAAATCAGAATCAGGGCTATCAATTTGATAGCCATAAGTTGCATCGTTAGCTTCAAGTTCACCAAACAGCTGCTTGGCGTAAGGGTCTAGCAATAGTTTATGATGATTAAAGCGGTGCCCAAGTAAGGGTTGATAGGGTCCATAAACCCGATAACCATATAAGGTACCCGCTTTCGCTTGTGGCAAGTAACCATGCCAAATTTGTCTGGTTTTTTGGGTTAACGGAAATTGTTGTTCGTTAAGCCCAAACTCGTCAAAAAGACATAGCACCACTTGGGTGGCGTTAGCTGAAAATAGCGCAAAGTTCACGCCATTATCATCAACGCTGGCGCCCAAGGGGTAAGGCTTTCCTGTAAGCAAAGGGTTAACCGATTCCATAGTTAATCCTCTTCAGATTCTAAACTGGTGCGGGCGACCTTAACACTGAGCACAATCGTCGCCAATGGCGGTACAGTCACCAGACCACTGCGTGCCATCCCTTGCCAGTCAACATCGGTATTAATAATGGTGTCATTGCTTACCGCGCTACCGCCATAACACGGGCTATCACTATTGAGCACTTCGATATAATCATTTTCAGAAGGTAAACCGACCCTAAAGTCGTAATGCACTTGCGGGGTCATATTGACCACAAATATTAAATGCTGCCCACTGTCTTTGGCATAGCGAATAAAACTAAAGATACTGGCATCACCATTATCACAATCCAGCCATTGAAAACCTGATGGCTGATGGTCCAGTTCATATAAGGCTGGGCTTTCACTGTATAAGCTATTGAGATCTCTAACCCAATCTTGCATGCCTTGGTGCGGCGCGTATTGCAGTAAATGCCAATCTAGGCTTTGGTTATGATTCCACTCATCACGTTGGGCAAACTCTGTGCCCATAAACAGCAGTTTTTTACCTGGATGGCCCCACATAAAGCCTAAAAAGCTTCTTAAGGTGGCAAACTTTTGCCAATCATCACCGGGAATTTTATGCAGTAACGAGCCTTTACCGTGCACCACTTCATCGTGACTTAAGGACAAAATAAATTGCTCGGTATAGGCATACACTAAGCTAAAGGTCATTTCATGGTGGTGGTGTTTACGGTAAATGGGATCGCGACTAAGGTAACTCAAGCAGTCATTCATCCAGCCCATATTCCACTTAAAGCCAAAGCCTAAGCCACCATTTTCAGTGGTGTCAGTCACTCCGCCCCAAGCGGTTGATTCTTCTGCCACCATAGTGACACCTGGGTAGGCGGCATAGATTCGCTCATTGAGCAATTTCAAAAATTCAATGGCTTGAATGTTTTCGCGTCCGCCATACTCATTAGGCAGCCATTGACCAGATTCTCGGCTGTAATCGAGATATAGCATGGAAGACACGGCATCTAGCCTTAGCCCATCGAAGTGAAACTCTTCAAGCCAATAACAGGCATTACTGAGTAAAAAGCTTTGTACTTCGCCGCGGCCGTAATTAAATATTAAAGTGTCCCAGTCAGGATGCTCCCCTTGACGTGGATCTTGATGTTCATACAAACAACTGCCGTCAAACTTAGCCAGTCCATGAGGGTCTTTAGGGAAATGAGCCGGCACCCAATCTAATAAAACCCCAATATCATGTTGATGACATTCATCTATAAAGGCTTTTAAGCCAACGGGATCACCAAAGCGGTAAGTTGCTGCATATAAACCAACAGGTTGATAACCCCAAGAGCCATCAAATGGGTATTCACTGATTGGCATCAGTTGCAGGTGGGTAAAGCCCATTTCTTTAAGATATGGAATCAATTCATCAGCTAAGTCTTGATAACTGAGGTAACTATCGCCCCACTCACCTTTACGCTTCCATGAAGCGAGATGAACTTCATAAACAGACATAGGCAATTGATGTAGTTGCTGTTTTTTGCGCTGCTTAAGCCATTTTTTGTCTTGCCATTTATAATCAGTTTTGTGTGGAACAACCGATGAATTACCCGGCGCTGCTTGCATTTGAATCGCATAAGGGTCGGCTTTTTCAGTTAAAGCGCCATCTTGTGTAGTGACACTAAATTTATAAAATTGGCCTGCATCAGCATTGGGAATAAATATTTCCCAAATGCCATTACTAGGATGAAAGCGCATGATATGGGCTCTGCCATCCCAATGATTAAAATCACCTACTACGGCAACTTTTTGAGCATTCGGCGCCCAGACACAAAAATGAACACCTTCTACACCTGCGATAGTCTTCCAGTTCGCACCTAGAAATTGGTAGCTTTTTTGCTGCTTTCCTTCAGCAAATAAGTAGATGTCATCATCATCCAGCAAGCTGCCAAACTGGTAGGGATCGATTATGGTTTCAATACTCATTGGATAAGTCACTTTTAAGCTATATAAAAATGGCTTAACCCGTCGTCCCATAGTGCCAGCAAATAAACCCTGCTCATCAACTTGGGTTAATGAAGCGACTTTTTTACCATCTTTTAGACTGATCACTTCAACTTCTATTGCACCTTTGACGAAGCATCTAACGATCAAAGATTTGCCATTGTCGGCTTTATGCATACCCAGTAATGAAAATACATCAGTAAAATTACCACTCAGTAATGCGGTATCGGTTCCATGATTAAAGTAAGGGGCATTATTAGTCATTTTGCATTGCTCCATAAATGTTTGAATTAATGATTACGCTGTTCGTTATTCGCATTAGCCGTAAACAGCCCATTCAGGCTTGCCGCTGTCATCTATATATTTGCTACGTCTGGTTTTATTGATGGCATCGAGCCTGTTATTGACTGTTGAATCTGCTGAAATTTGTTCTAAAGTGCGACTTAAGCGTCGACACCAATTGGGGTATTGTTTCCAAGTACCGGGAATGTTTATCGGTTTGACTTCATCGATCAGATCGTCAATTTGAATGCTATATAGGGCTGAATTACCCGATGCCGATAACTGGAGCCAAGCAAGCATTAATTGCTCAAAATCAACTTCACCCATCACAATATTGGCTTTGATAAGATGATGCTGACTAAGTAAATCCAGTAGTTGTTGTTTCTCTATCAGCCTTAGCGATTTCGCCTCATCAAGTTGTTGCTCGTTGTCATACAGATTTAACTGATGCCGTAATTCAATATCTGCCGCAGTCCACCACGCCGTTAATGTCGGCACATCATGGTTTGCTAGCATCATCAAACTGTGAGACTTATAAAAGGCGGGGTTCATAAAGCCGTCATGATGTTTAGCAAAGTAAAATAGTTCGTTTGAAAATATTTTTGCTTTAGCTAGGTTGGCGACAATTTCTGGCGGCACTATGCCAAGGTCTTCGCCAATTAACACACATTGGGCTCGCTGACTTTCTAGGCACAAAATGGCTAATAAAGTATCCAATGGGTAATACACATATGCCCCATTGCCTAAACCTTCCTGCTTAGGCCACCACCATAAGCGTAATAAGCCCATGACATGATCGATTCGTAAACCGCCACAAGACACCATATTCGAGCGGATCAAATCAATGAAATGCTCAAATTTATGCTGGGCTAATTTGATAGGGTCAAAAGGCGTTAAACCCCAGTTTTGCCCTTGAGGGGCAAAAGGATCTGGCGGTGCACCAATATTGGCATTGGTACAAAAATTATCGATATTTGCACAGACTTCAGCCCCCGTAGGCGAGGCACCGACTGCCATATCACGAATTAGCCCTAAGGACATGCCTGCAGTTTTGGCTTTTGCCTGACACTGAAGTAATTGCTCATAAGCGATAAATTGTAAATAACACAGAAATTCTGCATCTGTAAAACACGAATTTCGCTGTTGCTGGTGGGTGACATATTGGCTTAAACCTTCACCCTGCTGTTGCTTAAAACAGGCAAAGTCTAGATAGCGTTTACTGTGGTTGTTTTTATGCTCTTTAATAAACGCGTTAAACAGCATTTGATAAATAGAAAATTTAGTTTCATGTATCTCGCAGTAATCAAGCAATCTAGACTGAGCTAATTGATATTGTTTATTTCGCCAAAGCTTAGAAGTTATAACCCCTTCAATGGCAGCGTATTCAGCCACTGACTCGATGTGAATGTATAACGGATTAAGTCGACGTCTATCTGATGGGCTATAAGGGCTGGCACTTTCTGGTAAATCCAGAGCGTGTAATGGGTTTAGTAAAATAAAATCTGCGCCTTTGGCAGCAGCTAACTCGATGAGCTTTTGTAAATCATTAAAGTCACCAATCCCCCACTGGCTTTGGCTAGTAAGGCTATAAAGTTGGGTGCTAAGCCCCCATTTGGCTGTTTTACTGTCAGCATGAACATAGGCGCTGCGCGGCGCAATCATTAATTGACCGGTATATGTTTCACTGGAGCTTGCAGATTCAACAGTGGCACTGATACCGTGGTAACCAAGGCCTAGCGGGGCATTAATGTCATCATTTAATTGATACTGATATTTAAGATAACTGATACCATCAATGCCATAATCACCCACAACCCGCATTTGGCCGAGGCTGATTGGAAAATGAAATTTATCACCATGTTCAATTTCAATCTCAACTTTTATGCTGCCAGTAAAATGCTCAGGTAAATGAAACTCAACAATAGGGTCATCCACATAGCTCCATTGAAACCCATGCAGAGGCTGTAACCATGGCGCGGCATCTAATTCAAAAATCCGTTGCTGAATAAATTCATCGCTTAAAGTCGAGCTAACAAAAGAACGATTAGCAGCAATATCATTTAGCGTGTCACTCGTTGATGCACCTTTAGTTGATGCATCATTAACACACATGGATTGTAAAATTCCATTTCTATCTAGAGGCTGGATCTGTACATTGTTGCCAAAGCAATCTATAAACTCAGCGCCTACGCCTTGCAAATACAGTAACTTCCCTAGTCCCATATTTGTCGCCCTCGCGAATGTCTTAACTGATTAATAACCCAGCAGTTACCATGCCAGCACAACATCACAGTTTAACGACAGTTTAATTTCAATCAGGTTACAGAATAAAAAGATTAAATTTCAAGATCTTAAAACCAACTGATTGTAAATTAAATTTACAAACTTGTTTAAAACGAAATTAAAAGCGTAATTAAAAACAATCACTTTGGTGCATTAACGCACAGCAAACGTGCAAAAAAACCAAACCCAATTTTACTGCAGGGCCTAAAAAGTAAAATAACAGCCATAAAACTTTGCTTATAAACAGCTTAAAACCGTCAAACTTACGGTTATTGTGCTAATTTAAAGGGAAGACTTGCGCCATTTTATTTTTATAAAACCAATATGATTATCTGGGACGTTTGATGAATACTACGCAGTTCAATATTCACTTTTCATTGCAAACATTAACAAACCATATTGTTTCCCCACCAAAAGAGCTTCGCTCTAGAAAAGCCGCGGTATTAGTGCCTTTACTCGAAGTAGATGGCGAGCTTCAACTGTTGCTAACCAAAAGAGCATTACATTTACGCGCCCACCCAGGTCAATTTAGTTTCCCTGGCGGTAAAGTAGATAAACAAGATAGCAGTATGATTTTTACTGCCCTTAGAGAGGCTGAAGAAGAGATTGCCTTATTACCTGAAAATGTTGATGTGATCGGTACATTTCCGCCCCATACAACCTTTACCGGATTTGAAATAACCCCAGTTATCGGCATTGTTAAACAACCTTTTGAGATAGCGCTAGATCCAGGAGAAGTCGCCGAGGCTTTTTGGGTGCCACTTAAACACTTTTTAAACCCTAAAAATCGACACAGTATTCAGTATCAACGTCATGGCAGCTTTTATGATGTCCATTATATGCCCTATCAAGGTAAATTCATTTGGGGAGTAACAGCGGCAATCATTAATTTACTCTGTTGTCATTTAAACAATTCAGCTAACGTTTTTAATGGTTAATAAAAGAAACTTAAGTTTAGTTTCCCTACAAACGAGATGATACCAACCATTCAAATAAGCTAGCGAATTACAAACCCGCTACCTGTGACATATTCAAGTGTTACAGTTAAAGCAGGCTCTCAGAATAATCGGTTCTCAATCCTTTTGAGCTCGCTATATTGGAACTAGCTATAATTTTAATCGCTATAACAGCGGCTTCTATTAGCATAAGTCTCACTAAAATCCCCAAATTGGAAAACGGCTAAGCGCCAGCCACTGATAGCAGCCTAAGTAAGACTTGTATTAGCCTTGGTCATCTACATATCACCGCTAGTTAAGTTTGGCAGGTTTTAAATACATCACTTTGTCATACGCTTATAACTGAATTTTCAGATAAAAAAGTAATATTGCCGCAATATTTTTAAGCAGATTCTGCTGGGTTTGTTAAAACTTGTGAAAATATCTGCCTGCAAGCGGCTTTTACCCTTGTGAAAAGCCCATTTCAAGGTAATATAAAGCCCCTATTTATATCATTGATTCATTGGAGAACTAAGCAACAATGAGCATTACATCTGTCGCTTCTGTATTTAAAGGTGACTTTGCGATCGGTTCGCAAGTTACGGTACGTGGTTGGGTTCGCTCACGCCGCGATTCTAAAGCTGGTATTTCATTTCTAGCCGTTTATGACGGTTCATGTTTTGATCCTATTCAAGGTGTTGTACCGAATAATTTAGAAAATTATACCAATGAAGTGCTAAAGCTTACTGCTGGTTGCTCTGTGATCATGACTGGTGAAGTTGTTGAATCTCCGGGTAAAGGCCAAGCATTTGAAATGCAAGTAACCAAGGTTGAAGTTGCAGGTTTAGTTGAAGACCCTGATACTTACCCTATGGCTGCTAAGCGTCACTCAATTGAGCATTTACGCGAATTAGCTCATCTTCGCCCACGCACTAACATTATTGGCGCAGTGGCCCGTGTTCGTAACTGTTTATCTCAAGCTATCCATCGCTTTTACAATGAACAAGGTTATATCTGGGTTTCTACACCACTTATCACTGCTTCTGATACTGAAGGCGCGGGTGAAATGTTCCGCGTTTCGACGTTAGATTTAGAAAATCTACCCCGTAACGATCAAGGCACAGTTGATTACAGCGAAGACTTTTTCGGTAAAGAATCATTCTTAACCGTATCAGGTCAGTTAAATGCTGAAACTTACGCTTGTGCATTATCAAAAGTGTATACCTTTGGCCCGACTTTCCGCGCTGAAAACTCAAATACTAGCCGTCATTTAGCTGAATTTTGGATGGTTGAACCTGAAGTGGCTTTTGCTGATTTAGATGATGCGGCCAAACTTGCTGAAGACATGCTGAAATTCTGTTTCAGAGCCGTTCTTGAAGAACGTCGTGATGATTTAGAATTCTTTGCTCAACGAGTAGAGAAAACTGCCATTGAGCGTTTAGAAGCATTCGTGACCAGTGACTTCGCCCAAATCGATTACACTGATGCCATTGAGATTCTTAAAGCTTGTGATAAGAAGTTTGAGTTTGATGTTGAATGGGGTATCGACTTACATTCAGAGCATGAACGCTACCTTGCTGAAGAGCATTTTAAAGCGCCTGTTGTTGTTAAAAACTACCCTAAAGACATCAAAGCATTCTACATGCGTCTTAATGATGACGGTAAAACTGTAGCAGCAATGGACGTATTAGCACCAGGTATTGGTGAAATTATTGGCGGCGCACAACGTGAAGAACGTTTAGACGTTCTTGATGCTCGTCTTGCTGAGATGAACTTAGACCAAGAAGATTACTGGTGGTACCGTGATCTACGTCGTTATGGCACTGTGCCACACGCAGGTTTTGGTTTAGGCTTTGAGCGTCTAGTATCTTATGTTACTGGCGTAAGCAATATCCGAGACGTGATCCCATTCCCACGTTCACCTAAGTCAGCCAACTTCTAAATCTAACTGGCTCACTCAATAAAAACGCGCTTAATTAGCGCGTTTTTTTATGGCTTAAATATGGCAAAATACCTTTGAATTTCATTCAATAAAAAAGCTCTCAGCAAAGTAATTATCACTTTAAGCCATTACTTAATAGGTTTTTTAAGAACTGATATTTTAATCGTTAACTGTTAATAATGATTTTATCTCGCAATTGTTTTACTTCATCTCTTAAGGCTGCAGCTTGTTCAAATTCAAGGTCTCGCGCATGTTGATGCATCTGCTTTTCAAGTACATCAATCTGCTTGGCTAACTCTGCAACACTTAGCACCTTAGTGTTTTTATCGCCATATTCAGGCGATTTCTCTGCAACTTTACCGAAGGCGGTATATTGATGTTTACTGTTACCACGGTGAGGATCGCCTAAGTCCATCACATCGGTGATTTTCTTAACTACCCCTTTAGGTACTTGGCCTAATTTCAGGTTATGCTCATGTTGTTTGGTGCGGCGACGTTCGGTTTCTTCCATGGCTTTTGCCATAGAGTTGGTAATTTTGTCAGCATATAAGATCACTTTACCGTTAACATTACGTGCAGCGCGGCCAATGGTTTGGATTAAAGAGCGCTCAGAGCGCAAAAAGCCTTCTTTGTCAGCATCAAGAATACACACTAAAGACACCTCAGGCATATCGAGTCCTTCACGAAGTAAGTTAATCCCCACCAATACATCGAAAACGCCAAGCCTTAAGTCACGAATAACTTCGACTCGCTCAACGGTATCGATGTCTGAATGTAAATAGCGTACTTTCACCCCATGTTCATCGAGGTATTCTGTAAGATCTTCTGACATCCGTTTGGTTAAGGTTGTGACTAAAACCCTTTCATTGGCCGCGACACGCTTTGGAATTTCAGATAACAAATCATCTACTTGTATCGCCACTGGGCGCACTTCTAATTCAGGGTCTAATAAACCTGTCGGCCTAACCACCTGCTCTGCAATTTCGCCATCACTTTGTTCAAACTCATAATCACTGGGCGTGGCAGAGACAAAAATGGTTTGAGGCATTAATTGCTCAAACTCTTCAAACTTAAGCGGCCGGTTATCTAACGCTGACGGTAGTCTAAAGCCATATTCAACTAGGGTTGTTTTACGACTTCTATCACCTTTATACATAGCGCCAATTTGTGGCACAGTAACGTGTGATTCATCGATAATCAGCAGGCCATTTGCTGGTAGATAATCTAATAAGGTAGGCGGCCCATCGCCTTCTGTACGACCTGATAGATAGCGTGAATAGTTTTCAATACCAGAGCAATAACCCAGTTCGACCATCATTTCAATATCGTATTGCACCCGTTCGGAGATCCGCTGCGCTTCTATTAGCTTATTGTTATCCAAAAGCTCCTGACGGCGTTCTCTTAACTCTTCCTTAATATGTTCCGTTGCTTCGATAATCGTTTCACGAGGAGTGACATAGTGACTTTTAGGATAGACTGTGGTTCTTGCTAAGCGCTTAGTAACCTGCCCTGTTAATGGATCAAATTCACTGAGCTGCTCAATTTCATCATCAAATAATTCAATTCGTATTGCATCACGCTCTGATTCAGCAGGAAAGACATCAATCACTTCACCGCGAACCCTGAAAGTACCACGCTGTAAATCAATATCATTGCGAGTGTATTGCAATTCACCTAAGCGGGTAATGATGTCTCTTTGTCCCATCAGATCACCCTGACGAAGATGCAATAGCATTTTCATATAAAGTTCGGGGTCACCTAAACCATAAATTGCCGACACTGAGGCTATCAGCACCACGTCTTTGCGTTCTAATAAGGCTTTGGTTGCAGAGAGCCGCATTTGTTCAATATGCGCATTGACCGAGGCATCTTTTTCAATAAAGGTATTTGACGCCGGAACATAGGCTTCTGGCTGATAATAATCATAATAAGAAACAAAATACTCTACGGCATTATTAGGAAAAAACTCTTTCATTTCGCCGTATAACTGCGCTGCAAGGGTTTTGTTTGGCGCCATGATAATCGTTGGGCGTCCTAAGGTTTGAATAATATTAGCTACCGTAAAGGTTTTACCAGAGCCCGTAACCCCTAATAAGGTCTGCTTAGCCACGCCTGCATCTAAGCCATCAACTAATTGCTTGATTGCCGTGGGCTGATCACCAGCAGGTGTATAGTCTGATACAAGATTAAAAACCGATTCTGACACTAGGATATATCCTTCTTTGTTGAAGGTGCATTTTATACTGAAGCCATCCATCTTTGCGAATGAGATTTATAGAAAACAACACTTAGCAGTAATTTATTACATTTCAAGCTTAGAAATATGAAATATTGCTACAAACGGAGTTTTAGGCTGCATTAGGTGAACAAAGTGCCTAAATCCCTTCATGAATGCACCATTTAATACACAACATTAACTTAAGCTTGTTTACATTAAGGCTCGCTAAACAACATTCATCAGAATAAAAGCATTGCATTTCTTATCACTCTGAAATTAAACAGAATTTTATTCATGCTGAATATTGGTAGATTTTAAGTCACTACCAATGTTTATAAGGGCTTGAGGGCATATTTCAAGAGTAACACACAGGCTTATCCACAGATTTAGTGGATAAGTCACTCTAACCCAATACTGATGGGCTATTGCAATAGGTGCGGTTTAATAAAATCGTAAAAAAACTATCATGAAATAAAATTACATTTGAAAGTTAGACTTACGAACTAGAAAAAATTTACATAACAATTGCACTGTTTCGATTATTAGGTTTTAGCAAATTAAATAGCATGTGATTAACATCAAGCATTTAGCTTAAAATACCTGCTTGAGTCTATATCCTGACTTACTTTAATTAAGACGTTAGCTCAGTACACTCAAGCTGCATATCACCCATTACTACTAGTATACTTACTCCATTTTTAACTATTCTGCCAAGAGTGAAACAAACTGCTGCGCAACCTTTATTGGTATTCCCTATTCGGTGTTGTTAAGAATGGTGAATAAGCGCTGATACCTGCGTTGTGACATAAGCAAAGCTTCAATCAATTTTAAATCCAATTAATAGCGTTACGAATAGCGCTAGCTGATGGATCAATTTGATGGCAGTTATGACTAGAGATATCAAGCCAGCAAACGCTATAACTCAAGTCGCCCTATAAATGTACAGCGAGCATCTTATATTAGCCGCTTGACCAAGCAGTGGGATACGTCTTTATTTTACTCAGCTTGCTTGAACTTAGCTTATATAGAAGCGTTTAACTGTCCTTTAGTTGCGACAAGTGGTAATGACCATAAAGCTTAAATTGACCAGGCAGGCTTATTTGCAGATTCACTTGAGCACTAAAAAGTAATCTAAAAGTGACATTAGGCGTATTGAACATTTAAATCAGCTTGTTTTAGCGCCGATATGAAAATATAAGCTTTAGAAATACCAAGCATTTATTTCTAAAAGCTGTTTTAATCAAAAAATAAGTTAACTAAAAAACACCCATAACGGCCATTTATAAGCCTCAATGTGTATTAGGTGAGCAGTTAACATCAATTTTTCACTTTTTTTTATATCTCGAGTTGACGGATTGATCAGGGCGTTTTACTATGCGCTCCGTTCTCAGCAATACATTGCTAAAGACGATTCCCCTGTAGTTCAGTTGGTAGAACGGCGGACTGTTAATCCGTATGTCACTGGTTCGAGTCCAGTCCGGGGAGCCAATTTAGTTTAGTTAGTTGAAAATAAAGATAAAATGCAATTCCCCTGTAGTTCAGTTGGTAGAACGGCGGACTGTTAATCCGTATGTCACTGGTTCGAGTCCAGTCCGGGGAGCCAATTTTATCTTAGTTTTAATCGATTCCCCTGTAGTTCAGTTGGTAGAACGGCGGACTGTTAATCCGTATGTCACTGGTTCGAGTCCAGTCCGGGGAGCCAATTAAAACAAATTTTGAAGCATCGATTCCCCTGTAGTTCAGTTGGTAGAACGGCGGACTGTTAATCCGTATGTCACTGGTTCAAGTCCAGTCTGGGGAGCCACTTCAAAATAGTGTAAAAATTAAAGTATCGATTCCCCTGTAGTTCAGTTGGTAGAACGGCGGACTGTTAATCCGTATGTCACTGGTTCGAGTCCAGTCTGGGGAGCCACTTTAATAGTATGTTTGTAAAAATGAAGTATCAATTCCCCTGTAGTTCAGTTGGTAGAACGGCGGACTGTTAATCCGTATGTCACTGGTTCGAGTCCAGTCCGGGGAGCCACTTCAATAAATCTTCAATTCCCCTGTAGTTCAGTTGGTAGAACGGCGGACTGTTAATCCGTATGTCACTGGTTCGAGTCCAGTCCGGGGAGCCAAGATTTACCTCTAGCATATCATCATGTTATATCTCACGTTTTTAGTTTAAAATCCTCTCCTTTTATGTCTTTTTCTATTACAATTTAATACAGTTATATTTCTTTTTTAAGTTTATAATACCTTGAGTACATTATTCTCATTAAACTCAAGCATTTAAGACAGGAAACGGATCATTCATGGGCTTATCAAAATCTTTCCAGTTAGTACTTTTTGTTATTTTTGGTCTGTTATTATTTCGTATTTATGACCTTGAAAATAAAGAAATGCAACGCCAAGGCCATATTGCAATTGAAAATTACAAGCACCAAATCAATTCAATTACAGAATGGAATAGTGATGGACAGGCACTCTTTCAGCAATTAAGCGAAAATTTTAGCTTCCAATTTTTCCAATACATCCACAGTACTGACAGTGATAATAACTTTACCTATGGAACGTTAGCTAAAACTGACGCCGACTTTGAAGATAAAATTTTTTCTATCGAATTAGGTCATATTAATACGTTTGCTGACGCTCGCCTGCAAGTCCGGTTAAACACGAGTTCAGTTATCACCACAAGCTTTGTTAACCTTGAAAAAGCAGCGAGTCTGACCATTTTAGCGTATTTAGTTATTATGCTGAGTTTTGCGCTGTTAATGCATGTGCACCGCAGAGGGATAAAGTATGCATCTGATTACATCAGTAATATTTCTAGTCTGTCATTTCAAGCTGTAGAAACCTCAAGATTAAAAGGCTCGCTTAAACCCATAGGTATTGCTCTTGAAAAGAGCCGAGGCGAATTAAAAGCCAGCATCGACAGTTTTCATAACAAAAATGATACCCTTACCAAAGCCGCTTATCAGGATGCTGTCACCGGCTTTTCAACCCGAAGACGCTTTGACGATCAAATAAAATCTATTTCGAAATCAGATAAGCAGCAATTTGGCGTGCTTTGTATTGTTAAAGCTGCTGAACTTGCCAGTATAAACCAGTTGCAAGGACGTGAAGCTGGCGATGATTATTTAAATAAAATTGCGACTTGCATCAGAACAGCTGGCTCTAAGATGGGAGTCAATGAATTTTACCGGGTATCAAGCAGTGATTTTGCATTATTTATTCATGGTATTACGACAAAAGAGTCTGAGCGATTTTTAGATAACCTAAAAAGAAGCTTTGATGAATATGCCCAAACCATTGAACCCGATAATATTGCCAATGCCGGTTTAGTCCCTTTTGAAAACCAGTTTGACCCTCACGCGCTATTGGTGTTCGCGGATACCGCAGTCAGCATCGCGCAAACATCTGGCCTTAACAGATACCATATTCTTGAAAAATTCAATGGTAACGAACAATTAGGCGATAACCACTGGAAAGTAACCATCAATGACCTCATTAACCGCAAAGGGGTTAAGTTTTTTCAACAACCAATCTTACCTTGTAATAATCAAGTCGATGTTTATCGTGAGTTATTTGCCCGTTTCTTTAATAATGAAGGCTCCAATTTACCCACAGCCAGTGTGGTCGCAATGGCTGAACGTCATCGATTAAATATCGATTTGGATAAAATGCTCATCGTTCATTGCATACAATTACTCAGCACCAATCCAAGCCTTAAGGGTAATTTTGGCGTCAATATTAGTGCCTCATCTGCTACCCATGAAGTCTTTGTGTCTTGGTTAACAGATATTTTATCTAGCCACCGCAGTGTTGCTGCAAGATTAATCTTTGAAGTCAATGAATCAGGTATGCAGAAGAACTTAAATGCAAGCCAACGCTTCGTTAATGAGATGCACAAAGTTGGCGTTAAGGTTGCCATTCAACAATTTGGATTAGGTTTTTCATCTTTCAAATTCTTTAGGGAAGTAAAACCCGATTTTATCAAGCTTGACAGCAGTTATAGCGATAAGATTGATCAAAACAACAACAATAAATTCTTCATAAGAATGATTGTTGATATCTCCAAAAGAATTGGCATAAAAGTGGTCGCTACAGGCGTAGAAAAGCAAGAAGAGAAACTAACACTTGAAAAATTACTCGTTGATGGCTTACAAGGTTATTACATTGCCAGACCAGAAATTATCGCGAAAACAGATAAATAAATAACCAATGTAAGACCTTTATTCAAAAAAAGGGTTATTATTTACATAACCCTTTTTTTTATCCGTTGTTAAACCAGCCTAAACCTTAGATAATACTGCTAATCTCTTAAAGAACTCTCATATAGAAAAGTGTAGTAATGACAGACTATCTCTTACTGTTAATTGGCACAGTGCTAGTTAATAATTTTGTATTAGTAAAATTCCTTGGACTATGCCCTTTTATGGGGGTATCTAGCAAGTTAGCTTCTGCCATCGGTATGTCCATGGCAACAACTTTTGTACTCACATTAGCATCTATACTTAGCTACTTAACCAACGAATTTTTACTTGAGCCTTTTGGTATCACCTATCTAAAAACCATGAGCTTTATTTTGGTCATTGCTGTTGTGGTGCAATTTACTGAAATGTTAGTACAAAAAACCAGTGCCTCTTTACATAGGGCATTAGGGATTTATCTCCCGCTCATCACTACCAACTGCGCAGTACTCGGTGTCGCCCTACTTAACGTCAATGAAGATCATAACTTTATTCAATCTGCAGTATATGGTTTTGGTGCAGCGGTTGGATTTTCTTTAGTACTAGTATTGTTTTCAGCCATGCGCGAACGCTTGGCGGCGGCTGACGTGCCTTTACCTTTTAAAGGTGGTGCTATTGCCATGATTACCGCAGGCATAATGTCGCTTGCCTTTATGGGATTTGCGGGGCTAGTTAAATAATCATGTCTAGTATTGCAATCGCTGTCATTGTGCTAACCATCTTAGCCTTAATATTTGGCTTAATTCTTGGTTACGCTTCAATTAAATTTAAAGTCGAAGGAAACCCTATTGTCGATCAAGTAGAAGCCCTGTTGCCGCAAACCCAATGCGGTCAATGTGGCTATCCAGGCTGCCGACCATATGCTGAAGCTATTGCCAATGGTGATAACATCAATAAGTGCCCGCCTGGTGGCACTGCGACTATGGAGAAACTTGCGTCATTAATGGGAGTTGATCCAGAGCCATTAAACGAAGTAGCTCAGGAAACGGTTAAAAAAGTCGCCTACATCAGAGAAGATGAATGTATTGGTTGTACTAAATGTATTCAAGCCTGCCCAGTAGATGCCATTTTAGGCGCGGGTAAACTGATGCACACGGTTATTACTAAAGATTGTACCGGCTGTGATTTGTGTGTAGAGCCTTGTCCAGTTGACTGTATTGATATGATCCCAGTTGAACAAAACCTAAAGAACTGGGATTGGAAATTATCTTCTATCCCAGTCACGCTTATTGATATTGATCATGTTAAAAGCTCAAAAGCAGCTAAAGTAAACGATGTAAACGATGTAAACGAGGTATCTCAGTGCTAACTTTATTAGAACAAATTGATAAAGGGACTTTATGGCATTATCCAGGTGGAATACACCCTCCACAACTTAAGACTCTGTCTAATACTCAAGCTGTACGCCAACTACCCTTAGCAGCTCAATATAGAGTACCGCTGCCTCAAGTCGGTGATTGCGCTCGTTTAACAGTAAAAGTCGGCGAGCAGGTACTCAAAGGGCAAATGCTCACTGATGGTGAAGGCTTTATGTACCTTCCTGTACATGCGCCTACATCTGGTCAAATTATCAGTATTGAACAGCATGCAAGTAATCATGCCTCTGGTTTACCTTGTTTAACTTGCACCATTGCCGCTGATGGTCAAGATACTGCTGCGGTATTTTTGCCTGCGACATTGACAGAACTTAGTAACCAACAAGTTATTGAGAAAATTAAGCAAGCTGGCATCGCGGGTATGGGCGGCGCAACGTTTCCAAGTCATATAAAACTTAATCCAGCCAGTGAAATTGATCTTGTGATCATTAACGGTGTTGAGTGTGAACCTTATATCACCTCTGATGATGTGTTAATGCGTGAATACGCAACTGACATCATCAAAGGCATCGAAGTCATCGATTATTTGTTGAAACCTCAACGGATAATTATCGCTATCGAAGATAACAAATCACAAGCTGCTGCAGCGATGAAGACGGCGTTAGCAGGCTTTGAATCCTTAGCAAAAATGACTCGTATCACCATCATTCCAACTAAGTACCCCTCCGGTGGCGAAAAGCAGTTGATTCAAATTGTGACCGGTAAAGAAATACACACAGGTAGCATTCCGGCCCAGCAAGGTATTGTGGTGCACAATGTCGGCACCGCCTTTGCGATTCAAGATGCTGTGTTAAATGGTAAACCTCTGATTGAGAGATTAGTGACCATCACGGGTAATCAAGTATCACAACCAGGCAACTATTGGTTACCTATCGGTACACCGATCACCCATGCACTCAAGCAAACACAAACGCCAGTCAAAGACACTAATAACATAAGTGCTAAAGTCATCATCGGTGGTCCTATGATGGGTTATGCACTGCCCAATACTGATGTTCCAGTATTAAAAGGAACAAACTGCATATTGGTACCAAGCAGTGATGAAATCGCCCCTGATGTCGATGAAAAAGCCTGTATCCGCTGCGGAGAATGTGCTGTTGTCTGCCCAGCTCTGTTGTTACCGCAACAATTATTCTGGCATGCAAAAGCCCAGGAGTACGATAAGGCCGCTAGCTTTAATTTAAAAGATTGCATTGAATGCGGCTGTTGCAGTTATGTTTGCCCCAGTGATATTCCACTTGTTGAGTATTATCGCATTGCCAAATCAGCGCTTAAAAATGAAGCGGAAGAAAAATTCCAAGCTGAACAGGCTAAAATACGTTTTGAAGCCCGCTTGCAACGCCTTGAAGATGAAAAGCGTGCCCGCGAAGAAAAATCAAGACTCGCAGCAGAAAAACGTAAAGCTGCTATGGATAGCAGTAAAAAAGATGCTGTTGCAGAAGCAATGGCGCGTATTGCAGCCAAAAAGCAAGCGACGGCAACACCCGCTGCAGAAACCAATAACAATAGTGCCACTACAGATAAAAGTGCAGCAGTTAAAGCCGCTATTGCCCGAGCAAAAGCCAAGAAACTCGCCAGTGCAGTTCCAGCTGATGCTAATGACACGCCTGTAACTACTAGCACTGTTACTACTAGCAGTGAACCTAGCAACACAGCTACAGACAAAAAATCACAAATCGCCGCAGCAGTTGCACGTGCAAAAGCCAAAAAGCTCGCTGCAACAAGTGCAACTGATGATGTCTCAGCCTCTGTTCAAGCCGCTAACGAGCAAGTTGTTAGCGAAGTAACAGAAGTAACGTCAGAAGCAGTTGACGACAGAAAAGCGAAAATTGCGGCTGCCGTTGCACGAGCTAAAGCCAAAAAGCTCGCAGCAACAGCTGCAACAAGTGCAACTGATGATATCTCTGCCTCTGTTCAAGTAGCTAACGAGCAAGTTGTTAGCGAGCAAGTTGTTAGCGAAGTAACAGAAGTAACCTCAGAACCAATTGACGACAGAAAAGCGAAAATTGCGGCTGCCGTTGCACGAGCTAAAGCCAAAAAGCTCGCTGCAACAAGTGCAACTGATGATATCTCTGCCTCTGTTCAAGTAGCTAACGAGCAAGTTGTTAGCGAAGTAACAGAAGTAACGTCAAAACCAATTGACGACAAAAAAGCGAAAATTGCGGCTGCCGTTGCACGAGCTAAAGCGAAAAAGCTCGCTGCAACAAATGCAACTGATGATGTCTCTGCCTCTGTTCAAGCTACTAACGAACAAGCTGCTAACGAGCAAGTTGTTAGCGAAGTGACAAAAGTACAGTCAGAACCCGTTGACGACAAAAAAGCGAAAATTGCAGCCGCTGTTGCTAAGGCCAAAGCGAAAAAACTTGCGCCTAAACATGACGCTGAAAATGAAACTGTATCAGCGCCAGCAAAGCTTAAAGAAGAGCCTGCTCCAACAGAAGCTACTGACGACAAAAAAGCACGAATTGCAGCTGCAGTTGCTAAAGCAAAAGCGAAGAAGCTTGAAAATCAGCGTAAGCTGAGTGAAAAGGAATAAACATGGCATTTAAAATAGCTTCATCTCCACATGTCAGTACCACACTGCAGACCAATAAAGTCATGCTGCGTGTTGCCTACTGTTTAATTCCGGGTATTTTAGCCCAAACCTACTTCTTTGGTATGGGGACTTTGGTACAAATCATTATTGCCGTAGTAACAGCCTTAAGCGCTGAAGCTTGCATAATGAAGTTACGTAATAAATCAATTAAAACAGCCTTAGCAGATAATAGTGCCTTAGTTACAGCTTTATTGATTGCCGTTGCCATACCGCCCTTAACACCTTGGTGGATGACGGTTATAGGCTGTCTTTTTGCTATCGTGATCGTAAAGCATTTATATGGCGGGCTAGGTAATAATATCTTTAATCCTGCCATGGCTGCATATGTTCTGTTACTGGTTTCGTTTCCAGTGCAAATGACCTCATGGGTTGCACCTGCAGAACTTGCTAGCAATCATGTGGGCATTATTGCAGCATTAAATTCAATATTTGAATTATCCAATGTGGATATTCATTTATATCGCCTTGGCATCGACGGTCATACTATGGCGACACCGTTAGACACATTCAAAACTGATTTATCTATGGGGTTAACTAGCGCCGAAAGTTTACAGAAGAATGTTTTTGACGGCATAGCAGGTGTTGGCTGGCTTTGGGTCAATATTGCGTATTTACTTGGTGGCCTTGTGATGTTAAAGCTCAAGGTGATCCGCTGGCAGATCAGTACTGGCATATTATTAGCGATATTTATCTGTGCAGGTGTGGGATTTTTATTAAATCCAAGTACTCATGCTAGCCCATTACTGCATCTGTTTTCTGGTGGCACCATGTTATGTGCTTTCTTTATTGCGACCGATCCTGTTACCGCTGCAACCAGTCCCCGGGGCAGATTGTTATTTGGCGCTATCATAGGCGTGCTTATTTTTGTGATTAGAACCTATGGTGGTTACCCTGATGCGGTCGCCTTTGCAGTTTTACTTGCCAATATGTGTGCCCCATTTATTGATTACTACATTCGTCCGCGCTCATACGGCCATAGAGCAGGAAATTAAACAGGATTTATTATGTCTAATATTATTACACGAAATGGCCTGATACTTGCGATATTTGCTTTGTGTTGCACTGGTTTAGTAGCAAGCGTGAACTATTTAACTGCAGACAGGATTATTGACCAGCAACGCAAGCAACTTACACGCGTGCTGCAACAAATCATACCTCAAGCAATGCATGACAATGCATTAACTGACGATTGTATTGCCGTGATTGATGAAGCATATTTGGGCAGCGATCAATCGTTATCAGCCTATATTGCTAAACAGGGCGATTTACCTGTTGCAATGGCCATTGAAGCCATTGCCCCTGACGGTTATAACGGTGATATCAAGCTTATTATCGGTGTCGATAACGACAACACCCTACTAGGCGTAAGAACCTTAGCACATCAGGAAACACCTGGCTTAGGTGACAAAATTGATTTAAGAAAATCTGACTGGGTTTTAGCCTTTGCTGGGTTAGTTTTTAATTCAAACGATAAACCATTAGGCGTTAAAAAAGATGGTGGTAACATCGACCAATTTACAGGGGCTACCATTACCCCAAGAGCTTATGTCAAAGCGATTAATAATGCCCTAACCTATGTTAAAAACAACAGGCAAATGCTTTATAGCACCGTAAACCAATGTGGACGAGATCATGACTAATTACCGCGAAATAGCTTGGCAAGGATTATGGAAAAACAATCCCGGATTGGTTCAGTTATTAGGCTTATGTCCGTTATTAGCTGTAACAGCTACGGTAACTAATGCTTTAGGCTTAGGTGTTGCCACACTGCTAGTGCTGGTTGGTTCTAATGTACTGGTATCATTGGTGCGCAACTTTGTTCCAAAAGAAATCCGTATTCCAGTGTTTGTGATGATCATTGCCGCACTAGTAACCTGTGTTCAGCTGTTAATAAATGCTTATGCCTATGGCTTATATCTTTCTTTAGGCATTTTCTTGCCCTTGATTGTCACCAACTGTGTGATCATTGGCCGAGCAGAAGCCTTTGCATCACGCAACAATGTTAGCAGCGCTGCTTTTGATGGGCTCATGATGGGACTTGGGTTTACCGCCATTTTAGTGGTGCTTGGCGCAGTACGTGAAGTTCTTGGTCAAGGCACTTTATTTGATGGTGCTGAGCTGCTGTTAGGTGACTGGGCAAGCGCACTGACGATTCAAGTATTTCAACTCGATAGCCATTTTTTAATTGCAATGTTACCGCCGGGGGCGTTTATCGCCATGGGACTGTTAATTGCCCTTAAAAATGTTATTGATGCAAAACTCGAAAGCCGACAACCAAAACAACAAAGCGAAGCCATAGCGCGCGCCAGAATTACCAAGGTTAGCTAATAGATGAACAAACAAAAACGTTATGAAATGTTAACCCGTCTTCGGGACAATAACCCTAAACCTGAAACTGAATTAAACTTTTCATCGCCGTTTGAACTGCTGGTTGCCGTCACCCTGTCGGCGCAAGCAACCGATGTCAGCGTCAATAAAGCCACTGACAAATTATTCCCTGTCGCCAACACAGCTCAAGGAATTTACGATCTTGGCGTTGATGGCTTAAAAACTTACATTAAAACCATTGGGCTTTATAACAACAAAGCGATAAATGTTATTAAAGCCTGTAAAATGCTAATTGATCAACATGGCGGCGAAGTACCTGAAAATCGAGAGGCATTAGAAGCACTCCCTGGCGTTGGCCGTAAAACTGCCAACGTGGTACTCAACACTGCATTTGGCTGGCTAAAAGATAATGAAGGTAGATATTTTTTAGCTGTTGATACTCACATTCAACGCCTAGCTAATCGCACTGGTTACGCTAAAGGTAAAACGGTTGAGCAAACAGAGCAAGCCATTATAAAGAACACTCCACGAAAGACAGAGTTCATGTTCGATTTACATCATTGGTTCATTCTACATGGCCGTTACACCTGTATAGCCCGTAAACCCAGATGTGGTTCATGCATTATTGAAGATTTATGCGAATACAAAGATAAGGTTTACCCAGAAGATTAATCATTTAATGTTATCTTTTTAGTACTTTTTATTAGAGCATCTCTACGAACCATTGCCTTCCAATTGGCAATGGTTAAACTGTTAAATACCATCCTGTAAATACAATCCCGCGCCCAAATCAGTTAATACTTTTGTATTAATAAAATGTTAATACTGTGATCTATTTTGCTATCATTATAAGCTAATGATACTTGCAGCTATCCGTCATAACCTTTACAGCTAATTCATCTAAATACTCAATGCGTAGCAAGAATTATTTGTGGTTTAAAGCACAACATTTAGAAAAGGACATTTCGTGACACAGAAAGACACAGCTTGGGTTGAATACGCTAAAGCAATAGGCATTATGTTAGTGGTGTATGGACATGTAGCCCGTGGCATTTATCATTCGGGCATAGACTTACCCGTTCCTTTTTACAAAATTGCTGATAGCCTAGTTTATAGTTTTCACATGCCGCTTTTTTCTTTTTATCAGGGTTATTCTTTGTTACATCATTACAAAAAAGAGGACCGAAAAAATTAGTTTTCAGTAAAATTGATACTATCTTTTACCCCTACTTATTGTGGTCAATGTTACAAGGTTCATTAGAATTACTTTTACCTAGCTACACCAATGGAAGTCCCTCTTTTACTGACGTCCTTTCACTGTTGTGGGCCCCTAGAGCACATTTTTGGTTCTTATATGCTTTATTGTTAATCTTTGCATTATCGACGCTAGCATATCGTTTATTACCACAACGCTTCAGCGCTGTATTTGGCATTTTCAGCATTATAATGTACTTAACTAGCTCGATGATTTCAGATGATAAAATAACCAATTATATTACTGAAAACACAGCTTTTTTCGCTCTAGGAATTATTTTTTCACTGCATATAAAAACGCAGTGGCTTGATAGCAAATTAGCCCTTGTCGGATTATTTTTGGCTTTCATATTAGGGCAATGGATATTTCACGGTTATCTGTCATTAGAATATCGTGATAGAGGTATACAGTCTTTGTTACTGGCTATAATTTCAATTGGTTTTATCGTTTCTTTATCTATTCATCTGGCAAAATTTAACCTAAGTTTTTTTGCTTATTTAGGTCGCTGTTCAATGGCAATATATCTGATGCATGTTGTTGCGGGCGGAGCCGCTAGAGCACTACTAAGTCAACTAGGCATACACTCTTTTATCGAACAGCTTGTTATCGGTTTTATCTTTGCCCTGTTAGCACCGCTGGCTGTTTTAGTGCTGATTAATAAACTAAAAATACCTTATATGTTTTCAGCACCATTGTGTTCTTGCTTTGCTAACATATTTGCTAAAGCTGCAAAACTTACCCATAAAAAGAAGCAAACAGGTACTTAGTTTGACCAAGTCAAATTTAAGGCACAAAAAAACCGCTATAAGCGGTTTTTTGTGAATATTTTCAGCAAGTTTTAAAACATTGATACAAAAAATGCGCTGAAACATACTGCGATTACTACTGAGGTACCAAGAGCCATTTTTAGTTCTGTTGTCATTATCTTGTCTCCAAATGAATATAAGTTAATTTTAGCTTTTAATAATTATTTTCCTATTGTTTAACAACAAAACTGTGAACTAAAACGTAAATTTTAACCTGAAATCAATTTTATATCTCAGATGAAAATTTGTTATGCTTGAACAGTTACTTACATACATTCAATTATAGAGAATATTATGTCACAACTTCTTCATACCATGATCCGTGTCGGCAACCTTGACCGTAGCATTGAGTTTTATACCCAAGTTATGGGGATGAAATTATTACGAAAATCAGAAAACAAGCAATATCAATATACCCTCGCCTTTGTCGGTTATGGGGATGAGTCAACTGGACAAGCTGTAGTTGAATTAACTTATAACTGGGGTACTGAGAGCTACGATTTGGGTACAGGTTTTGGGCATTTAGCTATTGGCGAAGAAGACATATACGCCCGCTGTGAAGCCATTGCAGCTGCTGGCGCCAATATCACTCGCGCACCAGGCCCTGTTGCAGGTGGAAGCACCGAAATTGCCTTTGTAGAAGACCCAGATGGTTACAAAATAGAACTCATCCAAATGAAGTCAGCGACTCAGGGCTTAGGTTAAAAATCAGCAAAAAATTAGCTTAATGGTTAGAATAACTATCTAACTAAGATTGTCAGTTGGTGACAATACAAAAAAGCCAGCGTTAGCTGGCTTTTTATTGGATTCATATAAGTTTTAATTGCTTAGAACTTAAATGATACACCTGCGTAGATTTGACGACCAATGGTGTCATACACTTCAGGAACTGTACCTGCATCGTTTTCACTTGGGATCATCAGTGGCTCTTCATCGGTTAAGTTTTTCACACCAATGTTAGCTGACACTGCGTCGCTGAAGAAATACGTTGCGGAAACATTGTGATAAAGAATTGAATCAATCGGAGCATCCGTGTTGATGTCATTCATTTCGCCAATATAACGGTTCGAATACATTACACTCCAATCACCTTGTCTTGCACTTATGTTGAAGTTGTTTTTGTATTCAGCGTAACCACCGAACATACCACCAATTGTACCAGTGTAATTTTGGCCATCTTGCTCAAACTTAATCAAGTGAGTCAGATCGTTATTGATTTTCCAATCCAAACCAAATGCTTCAAAGCTGTATGCTAAGTTAAAATCAATACCTGATGTATCTTGATAACCAACGTTCGTTAGTGGGTTACTTAGGTCAGATAAATCACCATTAGCGCCAATATTAAAAGTTTCACAAGCACTTACATCACCAGCAAAACAGTTATTTAGACCTGCTTGAACGTCTAAACGAGAAATCGCGTTATCAATCTTAAATCTCCACCAGTCAAGTGTGATAGATAGACCATCAACATAGCTTGGTGAGTAAACTAAACCAGCAGTATAGGATTCTGACGACTCAGCATCTAAGTTTTCATCTGAGGTGTAGTTAACTAAAATTTGGTCATCTAACTCATTACCCCAAGGATCATCTAGGTAGTCGAATGAACCTGAGTTACCACCAAATAATTCGCTGACACTTGGCGCACGGAAACCAGTAGCAGCTACTGTACGAAGCATTAAATCATCGGTCGCCTCATAAGTTAAGCCCACTTTCCAAGTTGCAGCACTACCAAAGGTCGAGTAATCATCATAACGAAGTGCAAACTCACCAGTTAATTTTTCAGTGAAAGGAACACTGACTTCTTGGTAAACAGAGAATACATCAAAGCTGCCATCAGTTGGATCTTGCTGCGCTGCAGTACCTTCACCAGCAATAATTACTGGATCTGGATTGTAATAACCACTTTCATGACGGTACTCTACACCGATTGCGAAAGCCACTGCACCAGCATCTAAATCAAATGCTTCACCGCTGATCACACCAGCAATAACATGTTGATCGTTACCGCCATCAGTTTGCTCTGTGTAGCTAACGGCATCAATCATCTCTTGGCTCATAGGATCGCCACCAAACCATGCATCTTGATTCGCATTGATTGATTTTATCATGTTGCCTTGGTGAATTGAATTATGTACCCAAGTATCAGCTTTGTTACTGCCGTAGGTATAAGACACATCCCAGTCCATACCGGTATTAATATCTAAATAACCGGCTAGACCAGCAGATACACGTAGGGTATCTGTTTCTTGTTCATAAACACGATTACCAACATCATTCATACGTTTACGGTAGTTGATCATGCCGTCTTCATCAGCAGCAACGCCACCAGCAATCATTGCATCGTCTAATGTAATACAGTCATCTTGCTTAATATTGCCTTCACAAACTTTTAAATCTAAGTTAGCTGGTTGAGCTGCCATCATTTGATTAGATTTACGTTTAGTGTAGAGGATATCACCGCTTAAAATCATGTCATTTGAGAATTCGTGATTACCATTAGCAAAAAAACTGTAACGTTTATTTGGCGTTTGTAACCAGCTATCTTGGGTGAAATCGTATCCGTATTCACGATCGCCCCATTCGCCAGTCTCAGGGTTAATTTGTTTGCCACCTAAAGTGCCTTCAGGAATAAAAGAGCTATCACCCTTAGCAACCCAATCACGATCGCCCTGCATTACACCTTTACGCTCTGAGTAAGCTAAACCAAAAGTCACGTTACCTTTGCCGGTATCAAAACCATATAATGCACTTAGCTCTAGGTTCTCGCCATCACCTTTGTCAGTTGCACCGCCATTGATATCAAACTGGAAACCTTCAAAGTCTTTTTTAGTAATGATGTTAACAACACCAGCAATAGCATCTGAACCATATACTGCTGATGCGCCATCTTTTAAGATTTCAACACGAGCAATCATTGCAACTGGAATAGTGTTCAAATCGACTGCACTGTCTGCGCCAGATCCTGAGTTCACCATACGACGACCATTTAACAGTACTAATGTTCTGTTTGAACCCATACCACGTAAATCAACTTGCGCTACACCATCAGATCCGTTGTTGGTGGTCGCACCTGCAGCCATACCGGCCATAGCAGGTTGAGATTGTAGAATTTCATCTACAGAGTTATAACCTTCCGCTTTGATAGCACTGGCGTCAATCGTGGTGACAGGCGATGCTGTTTCCATATCTTGACGTTGAATACGGGAGCCCGTTACTGCAATTCTTTCTACGTTAGCAGATTCTTCTGCTGCGTAAGCACTTACCGAAACGGCTGAAGCAGCTGAAACTGACGCTAATAACGCGACGTTTACGCTGTTTGATAATTTAGATCTTTTAAGCATTTGTAGCTCCCTGGTGATATCTTTTCTTATTCTATGTACGCAATTAAATAAGTATTTAAATTTGCGTTGAACTAGATACTGTATAACCAGAGATATTTCGTCAAACCACTAACCTTTAACTTTTGACCGTTATCTTGTTAATAACTTACAAGTGCAAGTGTTAACACTAATAAGTAGCTATCGCGCTAAAATAGAATTTATTTTACTTAGCAGTGAATAACACTGCCAATAACCATCAAATAAAGTGTTATCATCTAGTGCAAAAATAACATTTTTAATACTTATCAAAACGAATATATGTGACAATGATCACACAATATTATTGAAGCTTGCGCCATATAAAATTTATTTAGTCAGTTTTTATTCAGTTTAAGATCTGTTTAGGATCTAAAACACTGTAACCCGCACCAGTACTGGGTCTTTATAGAATTATTAACTGTGGTTATTATTTAAACAAGTATATTTATAACAATGAAAGGTAATTTTATCTGTAGGATTGTTTGTATGGCTCAATTAAATAGCATTAGGTTTTAACAAGTACAACACAAGCAGGTGTTAGGTTATTACAATTTAACAATTGAGTATTATGCCATCCGGTATGTTTTATTTTTAATCATTTATAAATGTTACAATTCGTCGATAAGTTAATAATGAATATTTATTCAATAATGCACCATTATTTATAAGTAAAAAAAGGAAAGCCTTAGCTTTCCATTTTTTATTACAACAAATTAAACTGCTGGTTTTATGATATCAAAGTGCAGATATGCTCTATCTGTTGCAATTCGGCCACGTGGTGTTCTTTGTATAAAGCCTTGTTGGATTAAAAATGGCTCTAATACATCCTCAATGGTTTCTCTGTCCTCACCAATAGCTGCGGCAAGGTTATCTAAACCCACTGGCCCGCCCATGAACTTATCAATGATGGCTAATAATAATTTTCTGTCTAGATAATCAAAGCCTTCTAAATCAACATCAAGTAAATCCAGCGCTTTTTGTGCGACCTCTGCAGTTACAAAGCCATCATGCTTTACTTCAGCGTAATCGCGAACACGTCTTAACAAACGATTAGCGATACGAGGTGTTCCCCTTGAGCGTTTTGCAATTTCAAAGGCGCCCTGCTCATCGATGGGTAATTCCATGACTTTGGCTGAGCGAGTCACAATGGTACAAAGATCTTTTACGTTATAAAACTCAAGACGCAGTGGAATACCAAAACGGGCGCGCAAAGGCGACGTTAACGCCCCTGCTCGGGTGGTGGCGCCAATTAGAGTAAAGGGTGGTAAATCCAGTTTAATGGAACGTGCTGCAGGTCCTTCACCAATCATAATATCTAATTGATAATCTTCCATTGCAGGATAGAGAATTTCTTCCACTACTGGGCTTAAGCGGTGTATTTCATCGATAAATAGCACATCACCATGTTCAAGGTTTGTCAGTAGTGCAGCGAGATCGCCCGCTTTTTCAAGTACAGGTCCTGAAGTAGACTTAATATTTACACCCATTTCATTGGCAACAATCATCGCCAGCGTAGTTTTACCTAAACCTGGAGGGCCAAAAATCAACATATGATCTAAGGCCTCTTCACGTTTAAGCGCTGCCTCTATAAACACTTTAAGCTGGGCGCGAGTATCATCTTGACCTGTATAGTCTTCAAGCATTTTAGGGCGCATCGCCCTATCAATATGTACTTCTTGCTCAAATTCTTGTGGTTGTATTAAGCGATCTGCTTCTATCATTTATATCTCTTTAATTAAGCAATTAAATACCGGAGTTAAAGCATCGATTTTAGCGCGGCTTTAATTAATACTTCGCTGGTCATGCCGTCTGAATAAGCTGTTATAACCGCTTTACTCGCTTGCGCGGGTTTGTAGCCTAATGATACTAGTGCGGCAATAGCATCTTCTTCGGCATTGTTTTCAACCACTGCAGGTTGATAGTTAGTTTGCAATGCAAACTCACGCTCGGAGCCAACGGAAGCTTCGAGTAAACTTTTCAGTTTATCGCGCATTTCAATAACTAAGCGTTCTGCAGTTTTTTTACCGACACCGGGAAGTTTTACTAAGGTCACGATATCATCACGCTCAACACAATTAACAAACTCGCCAGCGGTCATACCTGACAAAATGGTAAGCGCCAGTTTAGGGCCGACACCATTGGTTTTTATTAATAAGCGAAATAACGCCCGCTCTTGCTTAGTAATAAAACCATAAAGTAATTGCGCATCCTCACGTACCACAAAGTGGGTGTATAGCATTGCGGTATGGTTTAATTCCGGTAACTCGTAAAAACTGGTCATTGGTACCTGTAACTCGTAACCAACGCCATTAACATCAAGTACAATTTCTGGGGCCTGTTTCTCAACCACCAATCCGCATAATCTTCCAATCATTTGTATCTTCCATATGTGCGGCTTTGAGCTTTTCCACCCAGCGCAATTAAACTTTGATAAGTGTGGTAGTGACAAATAGCAACGCCAAGTGCATCAGCAGCATCAGCTTGAGGCGCAGCAGGCAATTTAAAAATTTGCTGGATCATATGCTGAACTTGCGCTTTTTGCGCGCGCCCCGTCCCCACAACAGCACTTTTAATTTGGGTTGCACTGTATTCAGCAACCGGCAAATTAGCATTCATGGCCGCCACAATGGCGACGCCGCGTGCTTGCCCAAGCTTTAGAGCCGAATCGGCATTTTTTGCCATAAAAACCCGTTCAATGGCAAATTGATCCGGCTGGTATTGCTTGATGATTTCTGTAATGCCATCAAAAACTTGTTTTAATCGAGTCGGCAAATCATCTGCTGAGGTTCGAATACAGCCACTGCCTAAATACAGTTGTTGTCTGCCTTGGCACTTGATGACGCCGTATCCGGTAATTCGTGAACCAGGATCAATGCCTAATATTGTTGTCACGGTTTTAAGGTTTCCTTAACCTAGACTTTCCATTACTTCGTCTGATATTTCAGCGTTATGATAAACCTCTTGAACATCATCATGATCTTCTAAATTATCGATCAAGCGCATAAATTTAGCTGCGGTATCAGCATCTAAATCGGCTTTAGTACCGGCAATCATGGTGACTTCGGCATTTACTGCTTCAAAACCAGCAGCATCTAGGGCATCTTTAACACTGCCAAATGCATCAGGCGTGGTGAGTACATCAAATGCACCATTATCATGGGAAACCACATCATCTGCACCCGCTTCTAAGGCAGCGTCCATCAGTAGATCTTCATCGACAGTATTTGGATATGAAATGACCCCAGATTTTGTAAACATATAAGCGACAGAACCATCGGTGCCTAGGTTACCACCTGACTTACTGAATGCATTGCGTACGCCAGAGACAGTTCGGTTTTTGTTGTCGGTCATGGTTTCAACCATCACTGCGGTGCCACCTGGGCCGTACCCTTCATAAATAATGGTATCAAGCTGCTGACCATCAAGCTCGCCGGCACCACGTTTTACTGCGCGCTCTACCGTGTCTCGGGTCATATTATTTGATAAAGCTTTGTCTATTGCGGCGCGTAGACGCGGGTTAGCATCTGGATCTGATCCGCCTTCTCGTGCTGAAACGGTTAACTCACGAATAAATTTACTGAATAATTTGCCACGCTTGGCATCTTGGGCCGCTTTACGATGCTTAATATTGTCCCATTTACTGTGTCCAGCCATGGTAAGTCCTTTAAATTTCCGGTCTCAATACCTGTTAGATTACACACTTAGGTATTATAAAAACAGACCGAGGCATATGCCTCGGTTTGTTATTTTATCAATGTAGCCAAACTTTAGATTACTCTTCAGTAGCGGGCTTCTCTTGCGGAATAACATTGATACCTAATTCAACTAACTGCTGCGGGTTAGCAAAACCTGGGGCATTAGTTAACGGACATGCCGCAGTGGTTGTTTTAGGGAATGCCATTACATCACGTATTGAGCTTGCACCTGTCATTAACATGATAATGCGATCTAAACCAAAGGCTAAACCTGCATGAGGTGGTGTACCATAACGTAATGCTTCAAGTAAGAAGCCAAACTTCTCGTTGGCTTCTTCATCTGAAATACCTAAGATACGGAATACCGCGCTTTGCATCTCTGCATTATGAATACGCACTGAACCGCCGCCTAATTCACAGCCATTTAATACCATATCGTATGCATCTGAAATCGCAGCGGCTGGATCCGC
Organism: Shewanella sp. 10N.286.48.B5; assembly: GCF_002874355.2. Classification (NCBI taxonomy): domain Bacteria; kingdom Pseudomonadati; phylum Pseudomonadota; class Gammaproteobacteria; order Alteromonadales; family Shewanellaceae; genus Shewanella; species Shewanella sp. 10N.286.48.B5. Next base: position 1,316,258 of record NZ_MCVG02000001.1, on the reverse strand, counting down.
TTCTAATTGCTCCGGGGTAACATCACATGCTGCGGTAAACGGATGGTGAACAGCGTGGAAACCACCATTAATTTTCTCAAACATTGGGAAGTCAACAACCCACAATGGACGCCATTCACCTTCAAGTAGGTCAAAATCTTCACCGGCTTTAAGACGTAGTGCTCCCATTGCTTCAGCAACAACATTGGCTTTATCAGCGCCAAATAACACGATGTCACCAGTTTGCGCACCTGTGCGACTGATAATTTCGTTAACGATTTCTTCGTTTAAGAATTTAAGTACTGGTGATTGAATACCTTCAATGCCAGCAGATAAGTCGTTAATCTTCATCCACGCTAGGCCTTTAGCACCATAGATGCCAGCGTACTTAGTGTAGTTGTCAATTTGTTTGCGAGACAAAGATGCGCCTGCTGGAATGCGTAATGCCGCAACACGACCTTCGACATCGTTAGCTGGACCACTGAATACTGCAAATTCTACGTCTTTAACCAAATCAGCGATGTCCACTAACTCTAGTGGGTTACGTAAATCAGGCTTGTCTGAACCAAAACGTGCCATGGCTTCTGCATATGGCATACGTGGAAATTCACCTAAATCGACATTTAATAAGTCGTTAAATAAACCACGAACCATTTCTTCAGTTTTCGCCATCACTTGATCTGACGACATGAAAGAAGTTTCGATATCTATTTGAGTAAATTCTGGTTGGCGATCTGCACGTAAATCTTCATCACGGAAACACTTTACGATCTGGTAATAACGGTCAAAACCAGACATCATTAACAATTGCTTAAACAACTGTGGTGACTGAGGTAAGGCAAAGAATTGACCTTTATAGGTCCGGCTTGGAACTAGATAATCACGAGCGCCTTCTGGTGTAGCTTTGGTTAAGATTGGCGTTTCAATATCTAAAAAACCGCTGTCATCAAGGAAACAACGCACAGCACTAGTCACTTTAGAGCGAAATACGATTCTGTCAGCCATTTCTGGGCGACGTAAATCTAAGTAGCGGTATTTTAAACGCTGCTCTTCACTATTGTTTTGGTAGTTATCCATGCTTAGTGGTAACGGCGCAGAAGCATTGATAATAACTAAGTCTTTACCTAATACTTCAATTTCACCGGTTTTCATTTGTGCATTAATTTGGCTTTCTGGTCTTGCACGCACCACGCCTTTTACTTGTACACAAAATTCACCACGTAAACTACTGGCAACCTTGAAAACATCTTCTAAATCCGGATCATAAACAACTTGTACAATCCCTTCTCTGTCACGAAGATCTAAAAAAATCACGCCACCTAAATCACGGCTACGGTTTACCCAACCTACTAAGGTGACTTCTTGACCAAGATGAGACTTATTGACGTCTCCACAATATTGACTGCGCATTTAACTCTACCCTTAATTCGGTAATAGGTTCTAAAAAATAATTCTGTTAAACATTAGATAAATAATGCTAGCAACTATAGTACTTAAACAACGTCAATGACGTGATAAATAAATCCGAACATTATTTTACTACAAGCTTTGAAATAGTTTACTGCAATTAACGCGGCTTTAGGAAAAAGTTAGCACAATAAACGTGCAAAAAAGCATCATCCAATGCTTTTTTTGTGGATCTGCTGCATTTTTGGTTAACCGCTGCCAAGCCTTAAGTTTATTTGTTAGAAATTAATCAAGACTATTCAGCTTACTGGTAACCTAAGTTGTTAGCGCTTTTCTTGTTGCGGTACATATTTTTATCAGCACACTTTAACAATGCAATGGCGTTATCACCATCATCAGGATAAATCGCCATACCGATACTGGCAGTAAGCGTTAGACTGATACCATCAATCCTCAAAGGCTCTGTTAGGTTAGCAGTAATGGTTTCAGCCACCTTAATTGCACTTTCTGCGTTATCGATATTATTCAGTAGTATGACAAATTCATCACCACCAAATCGAGAAACTGTATCTGATTTTCTAACCGCTTTTTTCAAGCTATTTGCTATAGCAACTAATGCTTGATCACCAACATGATGGCCATAGGTGTCATTAACTGCTTTAAACTTATCGATATCAATAAATAAAATGGCAAATTTATGTTGTTCTCTTAGATGAGCGGTGACGGCGCAAGCTAATCTATCATCAAGTAAACACCGATTAGGTAAATGAGTCACAGGATCATGCTCAGCTGCAAATTTACTTTCTAATTGTGCTTGTTTACGAAGCTCCACTTCTGCCTTCAGCCGCCTGTTACCCCAAATAACCAACAATGTAATAGCGCTAACAATAACTAACCCTATCAACAGCATCTTAAACCAATGTTGATATTTATCCGCTTCGCTACTTAAGTTAATGGCCACCCATTGCTGATACATTTGCTGCTGCTTTGTTTCATCAATAGTTTCTAAGGCACGATTAATTAGTGGGATGAGCTTTTTAAGTTCTGAATATACGCCAATATGACTTTTTTGCTCTGCTAAATCCGCTACCAGTGCTATTTTTAAATCAGGGAAACCACCTTCATTAAGTGCATAAGCCAAGGTAACCACTTGCTCAATAAATAAATCAGCTTGACCTGTAGATACGGCTTTTAAACCACTTTTGACATCTGCCACAGGCATGATCTTTAAGCCTGGAAATTGTTGCCTTAATTGATTATTGATGCTGTACCCTTTGACCACAGCAATCCGTTTACTTGTGTATTGACTTAAATTAAATAGTGGTTGCTCAGTGAGTGAGGTGGCAATGGCCCAAGGAGATGGCCAGTAACCATCGGTAAATTCGAGCGTAGGCTGCTGCAATTTACTCTTGGCCATACTAGCGACCATGTGTATGGTTCCTGATTTAATATCATTGTTAAGGCTATCCCAATCTTGATAAGCAACTGGAATAATATCGATTCCTAATTGATTAGAGATAATGTCAGTGACGTCGCTGTTAACGCCAGAAAACTCACCCTGTTCATTTTGATATTCCATTGGTGCCCAGTCGTCTAAATAGCCCAATTTTAATGCACCTAAGGAGTCCAAATATTTTTGCTCGTTATGACTTAAAAATATTTGCTTATCACGGCTAATAAAAGTGCGGTCGTCATTATTAACCAGCCATTTACGCTCTATTTTATTTAGTTCATGCAAACTAATCAGCTTGAAACCATTGGTGATACGCTCAGCAAGCTCTGTGTTTTCAACATTGGTGAGGTTATAAATCTGGGTGCTAAATTCAGTTGAAGTGAGCTGATTGAAATCTGCCCATTTTTTATTATTAAGTAAGTAATGTGACGTAGTCGCACTCGATGCAACAAAGCCGACAATATCGCCGTCTTGGCTCGCTTTGACCATTTGAGCCATAGAATCGTAATACCGCAGCTGCGCATTAGGCAATAATGTTCTCAGTTCAACAATATAAGGAGATGTGGCAAAAATACCAATGCGTTTACCATCAACTTGACTAATATTGGTTAATTCTTTTTGGTAACTAAAAAAACGACTTTTTACAGTGTATAAATGATTAGCTCGATGCAAGCCAGTATTTATGCTGTCACTTTCAGGATAGCCAATATGTACATCGGCTAAACCTTTTTTAACGAAATTAATACTACCGTTCATATCGCTAGGTATAAAGTTGATACTAATACCCGTTTTTTCAGACCATAACTGCCAAATATCGACAAATAAACCATGGGGTTGACCTTCAGGGTTTATATCAACAAACGGCTCAATTTCAACTTGCATAGCGATCATTAAGCCGCCTGATTCACGTCTCAGGCCAAACCAGCGTTTCTCAATATCATCAACCACCTTCGCTGATATTTGCGCAAAACCTTGGTTAATTTCAGCAACCCAATGACTGTGCCGTTTGGCAACCGCTGGCGCTAAATTAACTGTATTAACTGAGATCCTAGCGGAAGTTTGATACTTATTGGCCAAATCAAAATTAACCGGAATCCCTTGATAATAACCTTGAATAGCAGCAAAAGCATATAGCTCGCCATCAATTACCGCGTCCACGAGTTCACGTTTAGTTTTGAAGGTTTTAAATGTGAGACTAGGTTCAATGGCTAATAAATCATCGAGATGAGATGTGCCTTCGATAACCCCTATTTTAAAAGGTTTTAAATCTGTGATGCTTTTCTTAGTGGCGATATCATTATGAAGGTAAACGTAATTATTTAATGTTGTTATTTGATTGGCATAAGCAAATTTTGTCTTTCTTTTCGCGTTTACTACCATTCCTATATGGGCATCGACCTTACCTTCTTCAACAGCAGAGAGTGACTCCTTCCATGGCATGGGCTTAAAAATCACTTTAATGCCACTCTTAACTGACCATTCGTGCCATAAATCGACCATCAAACCCGAAGGGTTACCATTTTGATCAACAAATTGATAAGGGTAAGCGTCTTCACTCATTGAAATAGATATTGTTTTCGGTAGTGAGCTTACTAGTATCTCATCTGAGGAGGTATTAGCCCAAGTAGCAGTGGTGAGCACTAAACTGACTATGATGACAAATATAAATTGAGTGAACTTCAAGCGCTATCCCTTGTGCAAGATGTATTTTCTCTGAAGAAAAAGGTTATGTGTTTGTTGGTTATTTTTAATTACTGTACATCATACCGTTTTATATCGACTAATTGTCTAACAAGATGAATAATTTACCGAGAAAATAGCCAATAAACAAAATAATTTACAAAAATTCCAATGGGATACTTGCTGCTATTTGTTAGGATTAGCTAGAATGACAATATAATACTCCTAAGTTACTGCAGATGAACTCTCAACAAGACACAATTTACGCCACAGCAACTGACAAAATATCAGATTTTCAATTTGATAATCGCGTCGCTGGTGTGTTCAACGATATGATCAGACGTTCTGTACCTGGTTATGCACAAATCATTAATACGATAGGTGATTTTGCTGATAGGTATGTAACGCCAAATTCTAATATTTATGATTTAGGCAGCTCCTTAGGCTCTGCTACCTTAAGTATTCGTCGTCAAATTGAACAACGCCAATGCCGTATTATCGCAGTAGATAATAGCGAGTCTATGGTTTCTCGATGTCAGGAAAATCTCGCGGCTTATGTCAGTGATACTGAGGTTGAGTTAATTTGTGGTGACATTAGAGATGTAGAAATCACCAATGCATCGATGGTGGTGTTAAATTTCACCTTACAGTTTTTACCGGTGCAAGATAGAGATAGCCTGATCAAAAAAATATTTCAAGGCTTATTGCCTGGCGGCATTTTAGTGATCTCAGAAAAGCTCTGCTTTGAAGATGATGTGATTCAATCATTGCTGTATGAACAGCACCTCGATTTTAAACGTGCTAATGGCTACAGTGAGTTAGAAATCAGCCAAAAACGCAGCGCACTTGAAAATGTGATGCGCCCAGACAGTTTAACAATCCACCAACAACGCTTTACTGATAATGGCTTTAGTCATTCAACTGTATGGTTCCAATGTTTTAATTTCGCATCTATGGTGGCTATCAAGTGATTAGTTTCAGCTCTTTTTATCAACAAATTGCCGACTCATCGTTACAACACTGGTTGGAAGAATTACCGGCTATTTTAGGAAAGTGGCAACGTGAACATAAACACGGCAATTTACCTAAATGGGAAAAAGTCCTTAACAAACTTAATTACCCTACTCCAACAAGCATCGATTTATTCAATGGTGTCAAAATTGGCGATGGCAGCCAATTAACTGCAGGTCAAACTGAAAAACTTGAAAACCTTTTAGGCTTGTTTCAACCTTGGCGTAAAGGTCCTTTTAATATTCATGGTATTGATATCGATACCGAATGGCGCAGTGACTGGAAATGGGATCGAGTAAAACCACATATTTCACCGTTAGAGAATCGCACCGTGCTAGATGTAGGTTGTGGTAGCGGCTACCACATGTGGCGCATGCTAGGGGCTGGCGCAAAACGTGTCGTGGGTATTGACCCTTCGCCGTTATTTTTATGCCAATTTGAAGCCGTTAAGCGTTTAGCGGGTAATCAGCATCCTGTTCATTTATTGCCATTAGGAATTGAAGAACTGCCAGCACTTGATGCGTTTGATACAGTGTTTTCTATGGGAGTGTTATATCACCGCCGCTCACCTATCGACCATCTAATGCAGTTACGTGATCAACTGCGTATGGGCGGCGAATTGGTATTAGAAACTTTAGTTATCGATGGTGATGAAAATGCGGTTTTAGTGCCAGAAGACAGATACGGCAAAATGAACAACGTATGGTTTTTACCCTCCGTTGATGCGTTAATGTTATGGCTTAAAAAATGCGATTTTACCGATATCCGTTGTGTCGATGTTGATGTCACCTCTATGGCAGAACAGCGCTCAACTAAATGGATGAAAAACGAGTCGTTAGTGGATTATCTTGATCCAAATGATGTTAGTTTAACGGTAGAAGGTTACCCTGCACCCAAACGTGCAACGATTATTGCAATAAAGAACCAACCTAATCACGACTTAATTTAACCTAGATTATTAAAATAACAGGAATTATCATGTTAAAGCAGGTATTTATTTTATCTTGTACAGCCGCGTTAATCACCGGCTGTGCTTCAACAGAAAAAGTAACTCCGGTTGGTAGTGAAGAGTTTACTTCAAATTTAGCCAGTTCTCAGGCCGCTATTATTGAAGCGATTAATAGCCAATGTATTAGCGCCACACCTGAAATTGTTGCCTTAAACGAAGAAGTACAACAATTAAGGTTACAAATCACCGATACTCTTACCAAACAATCTGAAAAAATGGATGCTGATGCCGTTGCATTAGCGCAATTAAATGAACCACCTCAGTGTCCTGAGTCAGCAATAACCGATAAGTTTGTTCTGGGTGAAGTAGAAAGTGTTTTTATTGACGAATTAAAAGCCGCTTTTGCAACGCGTATTGATACTGGCGCTGAATCGTCATCATTAGATGCCCGCAATATTGTGTTATTTGAACGTAATGGCGTTCAATGGGTTCGCTTCGATGTAATGATCAATGGAGAGGATCAACCTGGAGATACTTTTGAACATAAAGTTGAACGTTTTGTGCGCATTAAACAAGATGCAGAACAACCTGATGATCGCCGCCCCGTTATTCATGCCCACCTGCAAATTGGTAAATACGCCGCTGAAACTGACTTAAACTTAACCGATCGTAGCCATTTAGATTATCCCTTACTACTTGGTCGTAAATTTATGAAAGATATTGCTGTAGTCGATGTCGGCCAGAGCTATATTCATGGAAAAAAAGACAAACAAATAACGACAAAAGTTAAATAGGACTTCTAATGCATTCACGTAAACCGTTTTTTATCTTCGTCGCGTTATTATTTATATTCGGTACTGCAGCCAGTATTTATCGCAGCGTTGAACACAACGTCCCTTTCCTTCCTGGTCAGCAGGTTCAAAGCTGGTCAGTGGAAGCAAAAGTGATGTTTAATGGTAATAATAACCCAACCGAAGTATCACTCTCTTTGCCACAAGATCCTGCATTTGATGTACTTTCAGAAAATGCTACCTCACCGGGATATGGTCTAAATATCTCAGAAGGGGCTGACAGAAGAGCAGTTTGGTCAATTCGTGAATCCTCTGGACGTCAATCCTTATATTACCGTGTAACACTGGTACCGACAGGTCAACTTGACGTCACCCAAGATGAAGTACCTGAAACACCAGAACCCTTTTTATGGCAAGTCACTGAAAAAGGCGCCGCTGACCAAATCATGAACGATGTATGGCAGCGCAGTGCTAATAACCTTTCTTACGCACAGCAGTTAATGTCAGTGATTAACGACACTAATCAATCGCAGAATTTAGCACTGTTATTATCAGTTAACACTCGTACCCAGTTGTTTTTGCAAATGCTGCACTCTAAAGGCGTTCCTGCAAAACAAGTGAGTGGTCTAATGCTAGAAGACCAACGTCGTCGTCAGCAACTCAATCCTTATGTGCAGGTTTATCATAATGGTGAATGGGTTTTATTTGATGTTGAAGGCAACAAACAAGGCCGTCCTGATAACTTGGTTTTATGGCAACACAATAACCAATCGGTGTTAGATGTTGTTGGTGGCAGTAACTCGCAAGTTAACTTTTCAATGTTGCAAGAAACACGCTCAGCACTGGCAACCTCTATCGATATGATGAAGAACTCAGATGCACTGGATTTTTCTTTGTACCAATTACCACTAGAAGAACAAAGTACCTTCAAAGGGATTTTATTGATCCCAATTGGCGTGCTTGTGGTGGTGTTCTTAAGAGTGATTATCGGTATCAAGACATCAGGTACCTTTATGCCGGTACTGATTGCATTAGCCTTTATTCAAACCACATTATTGACCGGCTTAATTGGCTTCTTGTTAATTGTCGCCTTTGGTTTGATGATCCGCTCCTATTTATCGCAACTTAACTTATTGCTCATATCCCGAATATCCGCGGTCATTATTGTAGTGATATTTATTATCGGCTTGTTTACGCTTATTTCCTATAAAGTGGGATTAAGTGAAGGCTTAACCATTACCTTCTTCCCGATGATCATTTTGGCATGGACCATTGAACGTATGTCAATTTTATGGGAAGAAGAAGGCCCTAAAGCGGTAGTGATGGCCGGCGGTGGTAGCTTGTTTGTCGCCACCTTAGCCTACCTTGCTATGAGTAACAGTTGGATCCAATATTGGGTATTTAACTTCTTAGGTATTCACTTAGTGATTTTAGCAATGGTGTTAGTGATGGGCCAATACACTGGCTACCGTCTCACAGAGCTTAAACGCTTTAAACCTTTGGCTGGAGATCAGTAATGAACTTTGCCTGGCCTTGGGAGCTGCGCCGCAAAGGCGTATTAAATATGAATAAGCGTAATATCGATTACATTGGAAAATATAATCCTCGTAAATATTACAAACGCGTGGATGACAAGCTGATTACCAAGCAATTAGCTTTAGCCAATGGTATTGCCGTACCTGACTTGATTGGTGTTGTTGAAGAGCAGCACAAAATCAATGATATTCCGCAAATGGTCATCGACCGTACTGGCTTTGTGATAAAGCCAGCAAAAGGTTCTGGCGGTAAAGGGATTTTGGTGATCACTAAAGTGGAAGGCGGTCGCTATTATAAACCTAATGGCGATGAAGTGACGCCGACTGAAGTTTATCGCCATGTCTCCAACATCTTAAGTGGGTTGTTTTCTTTAGGCGGCACCCCTGATGTCGCCATTGTTGAAGGCTTGATTGAGTTCGATCCGGTTTTTGATGGTTTTAGTTACGAAGGCGTGCCTGATATCCGCTTAATCGTGTTTAAAGGCTATCCAGTAATGGGCATGCTACGCTGCTCAACAGCTGCTTCTGATGGCAAAGCTAATTTGCACCAAGGCGCTGTCGGTGTCGGTTTAGATATTGCTACAGGCAAAAGTTTGTTTGCTGTTCAATTTGATGAACCTGTTTTAAAGCATCCTGATACTCAATTTGAATTGTCACAAATTCAAGTCCCAAACTGGGACACCCTGCTTCATACCGCATCCAGTGCCTATGAAATGTGTGAACTGGGTTATTTAGGAACCGATATGGTTTTGGATAAGCAGCGAGGTCCATTACTACTGGAGCTAAATGCTCGACCAGGACTTGCAATTCAAACCGCAAACGGTAGAGGGATTTTACAACGCTTGCAACATGTTGAGTCTATCAAAGGCCCTGCCGTTTCAGTGGAAGAACGTGTGGCTTATGCCAAAAAGCATTTCTGTAGTAATCCTAACTTTTAGTTTATTGGCAACTGCGCAAGCAGTTGCCAATCCTCTTCAGCTGTTTGTGCAACAATGTTTGCAATACAAACCGTCTTTAGCATCCCTAGATTTAAAGCAAACAACCCCTTACCAAACATTACAGTTTGAGCAATTAACCTTAGGCTTTAACAATTTTAACGACCGTTTAAATTACTACCGCCACTTAGCCACTCATAACCAGCGTGAAGGGCTATTAATGTGCCAATTACATTTAGCTGATGAATTATCAGCATTGTTAACAGCGCCTCAATTATCCAGTTTTATCGCTGAGCTTGAAGATAGCCACATGCCCTACTCTTTATTAGCCAATAAAATTAACGCGATTACACTAGCCCAACTTGATATCGATACCAAATCACAGTTACACAATGCACAGGCAACGATAAGACGAAACCTTAGTAATAGTAATTTGAAATTGGTATTTAATAACGCACAATGCCAGTTAGATACCAACCGCGATGATACAAACTCTGCTTTTGAGATCAGTTTAGCCAAATACTTACTTTTACAACCAGATGAGCAATGCCGAAAAACCACTTGGCAGGCCTATCAAGCACGGGCAAAAAGTAAAAATCAGCAGTTATTAGCGACAATTAAAACCATTAAGCAGCAAGTTTCAGCGCCTGAGCCCAGCATTGCTTCAGCTGAAGCCCAAAGCGAGCCATTACAGGCAACCCAATCATTATCAACAAAGCCGTTATTAACAAATCAGCTGTTATTATCCTTCTTAGAAAGCCAAACCAATAATATTAATACAGCGCCTTGGAATATCGGTAAAACCCTTAGTCAGATAAAAAATACCCCTTATCTCGGCCCCAAAAACAGTAGTGATTTATTTCAGCAAGTTGTCGATGTTTTAACGCCTCTGGGGCTTGAATTCGAAGCGATTCCCCTCCAAATGCAAGCTGATATGTCGTCCACTAATGAAACCAATACCATCGCGAGTACTGGCAATGGCACTGCAACGGTCAATGAACCATCAGAACCAATTACAACTTATCGCTTGTGGCATCAGCAGCGTTTAGTTGGTGAACTCTATATCCATACAAGTAAGCATTCGATGGCGAATATCATTAGGTATCCGGTGATCGGTCAGCAATTTGCCCAAGCGAGCGTGGTTTTTCCAAAATATTTATCTAATCGGCGCCAAGCAATGCAACTGGTGAAAAGCCTCAGCGAGGCCATTACTGCTATGACTCGAGGCAGCCAATTCTATTTGGTAAATAAGCTTGGAGTATCAACAGATAATTATTTATTAGGTTATTATTGGTTAAGCAGTCATCTACAACACCAATTAGCCTATTTAACCCCTTCAGCGAGAGAGCAATTTGCTGAGTCTTATCGACAGCAACTTAGGGTATTTCGCAGCAAAGTCGCTTGGTATTATTTAAACTCTGAGCAGCAAGGGGATGATATAAATAATCAACAACTAAATAGCGCCATCAATCAGGCTTTTCAGGCGAGTTTTAATCAACAATGGCCGGATGCAAAAAATATGGCCTATAGCTTTAACGGCATAGCTAATGAAGGGCTCGATTACTATCACCCACTTTGGCAACAAAATTTAGTTAATTTGATTAATACAGACACTAACGCTTCAATAACAAATCGCCAAGTTTTTGATATTTTGGTAGTTAATGAAGATAATTTATCCCTAATCCAACAAATGAGCATTATACTTAATCCACCGACTGATCCATCATCAATCATCAGGAGAGCCTTTAATGTTGGCAATTCGAAAATTTAAATCCTTAACCAGTTTAATCAGCTTTTCGTTGCTACTTACTTGTGCCAGCAGCTTTGCTGAAACCAGAGATAACCATCAATTAACTCACCAGCAAGTTCGAAGCGCAATTCAGCTTAACCTTGAACAAAATATGTATTCCTTGCCACCTCGAATTCAAGGGCATTATGGTTTACGTATGTATCGCATGACTGGTGATGAAAAGTACGCTAATGCCGCTTTAATTGATTTGATCACCATTACAGAAAGACAAAACTACTTTGCCTGTAATATGGATAAACCTAATTTTATTGAAGATGAAGCCGAACAAGCTATTAGCGTGTTAGGTAAAGGTCCTCGTGCTAAAGCGCGTAAAAAAGCCCTTAAGCCGTTTCCAGAGTTTATTTTCTATAGCGATATTTTATTGCGCTATGCCAGTCGCACCGATGAACTGGGTTTCATGGGGCCATGTCATGAGCAAATGATTAAAGGCTTAAAAGCCTATGATTTAACCCCAGCTTTGACTGATCCTAAAATGATCACATCATGGGCCGCGCAGTTAGTGAATTATGTTTACTGGGCTAAACAGCTAAATGTGGGGGATTATGTCGAGGTATATAAACAAGCGTTCATCGAGACTTATCCTGACGATAAAGACAACAATCTTGATAAAAAGCAGTACCGAAACAAGCTATATGGTATGACACACTTTATTTTTGCCTCTAGTGGTTATTATCAAGAGCAAGTTAACGCCAAAGATTATCAATGGATTTTAGATTACTTTAATAACAACATTGATCGGATCTTAACTGATGCAACCGATGACATTATTTCAGAAGTCGGCATTAGCTTTTTATTAGCGGGTCAGCCAAACCATCCTGTGGTTAAAAAGACTCAAAACCATATTGCGGCGTCATTTATCCCTGAGTATCAACTGATCCCGTCACCTCGTGGTAATCCCAATATGGTGTCAGGCGAACACCGCAATGTATTGGCGATGATGCTTCTTGATTGGCCAGAGAAGCTGCATAAAGGCCCTTACCTTGCTGAAATAAAAGCGACGAAAAAGTATTTGCCGGTGCAAGTGACGCCTAAAGATCTCACTAAAACTAACAGCAATACAAAAGAGAAACCTAGCGCTAAGTAATTAAGCGGGTTCTCGATTGCCTTCAAGAGCGTATCACTGTGTGATACGCTCTTTTTAATATTGACCTGTAAACTAATGAGTTTTGTATGAATAGAGCAAAATCCACACTTGAGCAATGGCGAATTATTCAATCTGTAGTGGACTTTGGTGGTTACGCCCAAGCAGCAGAAAAGCTGAATAAAAGCCAATCTTCGCTCAATCACGCTGTGGCTAAACTACAAAACCAACTTGGGATTCAATTACTTGAAGTAAAGGGACGCAAAGCTTACCTAACGCAGCAAGGTGAAGTACTACTCAGGCGCTCACGTCACTTAACCCAAACCGTTGATGAACTTGAGCAACTTGCGAGCAATTTAGGACAAGGCTGGGAGCCCAACTTGACCATTGCCCGCGAAATCATCTATCCAATGCAATTTCTTGTGGACGCCTTAAAAGCCTTTTGGCCCGATAGCCGTGGGACCCGAGTGACTGTCATTGACTCGGTGATCACAGGCACACAAGAATTAATTGACAATAACATCGCCGATATCGCTATTTGCGGTATTCCTGCAAAAGGCCATATTGCCGAGTTCCTGTGTGAGTCAGACTTATACCTTGTATGCAGTCCGACTCATCCATTAACCCAGTGCGGTATTGTTGCCGATGAAACAGAGCTGGCGCAGCACTTACAAGTGGTCATTAAAGACACTGCAACTGAAAAATCAGTAGATACTGGTTGGTTAAAGTCAGAGCAGCGCTGGACAGTATCAAACTTTCACGAAGCAAAAAACGTGTTACAAAGTGGCATTGGCTTTTGTTGGGCGCCCGCTTATTTGGTCGAGGATGATATTCGCCAAGGTAAGCTCGCCAGGCTTATTCTTAAAGGCAGTAAAAGTCGTAAAATTGCATTAACTTTGGTTATCCCTAACCGAGATAATCAGGGGCCTGCCAGTAAATTGTTAGAATCTTTAATTTTATTACAGCACGATATTGACCAAAACAAGCCTTGATAGATATTTGATTTATTTAGCTTTAATGATACTCAAAGTCATTAATGCCAGCTCAAGTTACATTGAGTTCTACACTGAGACATCGATTATGGTGCCAATGTTTTCAGACCAGACATTTATCACATCTACTGCAACCTCGGCGTGAGAAATAGCTTGCTGAGCATCAATCAGGGCCGCTGTTTGCGAGCTAAGCGTGACGCTATCTGCAGTTATTAGTACTGAGGCAGAACTTAGCGTTTCTGGGATGGCTACCGCCGTGGTCGCCTGCGCTAAATCATTGTGCGCCTGTTGCAGTCCTTGAACACCGAGGGTAAAACTTGATGCTATTTCCATGATACAACTCCTTTTGAAACAACCTAATAGCAAGTTATATCACATTGAATAGTCTTGATAAAATGCATACCAATTTAAAAACTAATACCAGTTTGTCTCCCAATCTTTCCATACTGGGTTAAGCCCTGACTTTTGTATTTGCTGCACTATTTGCACCGCGCTGCGCTCATCTGAGATTTCAAATTGATCCAACTGGGTGTTGGGATTTTGATAACCACCAGGTTGGGTTGAGCTGCCAGCGCTGATATGAGTCACCCCTAAAGGCAATAAGTTGTTACGTAACTGCTGGGTTTCTCTGGTAGATAAACTAATTTCAAGCTGGGGGTTAAACAATCGAAACGCACAGATCAATTGCACTAAGCCCACATCAGTTAATTCGACTTTAGGACTAATTCCACCGGTACACGGTCTTAATCTCGGTAAAGAAATACTGTAACGACTGCGCCAGTGATGTTTTTCTAAATAGGCCAAATGATAGCCCATTAATAACGCATCTACGCGCCAACTGTCTAATCCGAGCAATACCCCTAATCCCACTTTATCAACCCCAGCCGCCGCGACCCTTTCTGGTGTAGTGAGCCGATAAGTAAAGTCTTGTTTTTTACCTCTGGTATGATGCTTGGCATAGGTTTGGCGATGATAAGTTTCTTGATATACCATCACAGCATCGAGCCCTAACCCCACCAGCTGGGCGTATTCATCTTGCGCCAAAGGCTGTACTTCGATTGCTACATAACTGAAATGCTGTTTTACCAGTGGCAAGATGGTTTTAAAGTATTCAATGCCTACTTTGGTTTCATGTTCTCCAGAAACCAGTAATATTGAATCAAAACCTCGCTGTTTAATGATTTTAATTTCAGCTAATAATTCGGTCTCTGTTAAGGTTTTTCGTTTGAGTTTATTACTCATAGAAAAACCGCAATAGTCACACTCATTTGCGCACAAGTTAGATAAATACAATGGCAGGTATAAACCAATATTAGCCCCAAAGCGTTGCCGGGTTATCTGATATGCCCGCTGCGCCATCGTTTCTAAAAAAGGTAATGCAGCAGGCGATAAAAGCGCGATTAAACTGTCAATATGACCTTGGGGGCGCTGTAATGCTTGTTGCACATCAGCTTCAGTGCTGCTATTAATCCGCATTGATAAATCGATTAAATCTAGCTGTTTAAATTGCTCGACAAAACTCATGGTGCGCCACTCTATTAACTTAATTTGTTGAACCAACCGCATTCAAAGTTAAATTACTCAAACCAAATCATTCACCTGTAAGGGAATAATCTGGCTTACAGATGTAAAAATTGCGTCAGCGGGCTAGTATGTTCTGCCTGTTTGGTAACACTGCCAAGTCCGGCGGTATAGGCATCACGACCGGTTCTAACCGCAAAATCAAAACACCGCGCCATCACTATGGGAGATTGACTACTGGCAATCGCAGTATTGACTAGCACGGCATCTGCGCCCAGCTCCATTGCTCGGCTAGCTTGCGAAGGTGCGCCAATCCCAGCATCAACAACCACCGGCACATTAGCTTGCTCAATGATCATCTCTAAAAAAGGCTCAGTGGCTAAACCTTGATTACTGCCGATAGGACTGCCTAACGGCATCACAGCGGCGCAGCCCACTTCCTCTAGCCGGTAACACAGCACAGGATCTGCATGAACATAAGGCAACACAATAAAGCCTTTTTTACACAAGACTTCGGCAGCTTTAAGGGTTTCAATAGCATCTGGCATCAAGTATTTCGGATCTGGATGGATTTCAAGTTTGATCCACTTTGTGCCAAGCATTTCACTGGCAAGTTCTGCTGCAAAAATAGCTTCTTTAGCGGTTCTTGCCCCTGCAGTATTGGGTAATAACTTAACTCCCATTTGCTGTAATGGCGTCAACAAGTCATCATAGTCTTTACTATGATCAATACGCTTCATTGCGAGGGTCACTAATTGTGAGTTAGAGGCCTCAATGGCAGCTAGCATAGTGTTAGCATCGCTAAACTTTCCTGTACCTGTAAATAAACGAGACTCAAATTGATGTCCGGCTATGGTTAACATAATCACCCACCTGCTACAGCTGAAAAGACGTCTACTTTATCATTAGGCTGGCATTGAATGGCCTGCCAGCGACTTCTTGGTACAACTTGTTGATTGAGCACTAATGCCAGTGCTTTGGGATTAAGTTGTTTAGACTCTATTAGCGCTAATAAGCTTGGCGCTTGTTGCAACTGCTCTGGTTGGCCATTAAATTCAATTTCAATCATGTTTAATCCTTTTGCGGTAAAGTTATCTGCATGAGTTGACGTCATTTGTTGACGCTGTAATAGCTGCGCTACAACAACTACATTTAGGGTCTTGATTCATTTGTATAATCTGCCATTGCAAGCTTTTAGCATTAAACACATGTAACTTACCCGCTAGCTGGCCTTTGCCTAAGTCATCGGCTGTTAACCAATTTAGCCCCAATAAACTTTGCATTGATGCAACCGTTTGAACAGCAGCAGTGTTAACCCCCATTGATACACATGTTTGTGAAACATGAGTATCTTGTGGGTACAGGCATTGATAACAGCCCCTTTGCGGATAGTCAGTTGAGCTGCAAAATAATTGCCCATCATTAGCGGAAATCGCTGCGCTAATTAGCCCTGTAGCGTGACGAACACAAACTTCATTAATCATTAAGCGGCTAGTAAAGTTGTCAGTGCAATCAAACACCAGATCGACAGATTCAACTAATTTTGCACCATCTGTATCAGCGCCTTCCGTATGAGCACCAAAGGCCTGCTCAATTGCCATGATATTTACGTCTTCATAGGCTGCTGCTAACTTATCTTTGGCAAGTAGCGCTTTACTTAAACCAATATCTTGTTCGTCAAAAAGTAATTGCCGCGACAGATTTGAAAGCTCTACCTTGTCATGATCCATCAATATCAGTTCTCCAACTCCCGCGGCGGCCAATTGCTGAGCAACACTGTGACCTAAACCACCTACCCCAATGATAAGTACCCGGCTATTGAGTATTTTAAGCTGACCAAGCTCACCCATATCAGTCAGTAAAATATGACTGGCATACTTGATAAACTGCTTGGAAGTGAGCCCACTCTTATTAGCTTGACGCTGTTGTGTAATCGTCATGACACTGGCTCACACTGCAGCTGTTTCACTGATGGCTTGTGGGATTTTACATGTGATTGCCTTGGCTGTTGCTGAGGTTGTTGCTGAGGTTGTTGCTGAGGTTGTTGTGCAGCCGCTAGATGCCATTGCTGCTCTAACAATGAATAAGCCTTGGCAGGGTTTTCTGCTTCAGTAATGGCTCTTACCACGGCAACACTATCAACCCCAGTGGCTTTGATATCCGTTATAACACTTGCATCAATACCACCGATGGCCACGGTTGGGCATACGTTGTTAAGTAATGCACTGTAGCGTGCTAATTTTGCTAAGCCTTGAGGCTTTGACGGCATCACCTTAGTGGTCGTTGGGAAAATATGCCCTAAGGCGATATAGGATGGATTTAATTGCTGAGCTAATAGAATTTCAAATACGCTGTGGCTAGATAACCCAAGGGCTAGCCCTGCCGCTGAAATTTCATTTAAGTCAGCTAACTCAAGGTCTTCTTGACCTAAATGAACCCCGAATGCACCAAGCTGTATTGCCAGTTGCCAATGATCGTTAATAAACACTTGGGCGTTATATTGCTTACCCAGAGCTATTGCGCGGCTAATATCTTGTACTAGTTTGGTTTGCTGAGCATCATTAGAGACCTCATTGACAGCATTAGCTTTAATTCGCAGCTGCACTGTGGTGCAATTGGCTTCTAACACACTTTGCAGCATAGTCACGTCATCCACAACCGGATAAACACCAATGCCCTTATGCAGCGCAGGAAAGCGGCAATCTAGGTAGCCCTGAGCTGTATTTATTAATCCATTGCTAAACTTTCCAACAGCAGCTAATTCTTGCTGTGTTTTACCTAAATGGTTAATTTCAGCGCCACTTACGGCAGTAATTTCAGGGTAGTATTGTATTTCATCAGGCCAAGCGGTTTTTGCCACTGGCCCTGCGCCTTTACCAAATGATTCACTGCACACTAATCCCTTGAGTACATATGCTTTTGCCATCACAACGGCATCATGAAGTACATAGTTATGGGCTAAAAAGCATACTATCGCAGTGGATAAGGTGCAACCTGTGCCATGGTTATTACTTGTATTAACTCGCTCGCTATTAAGCCAATAAGCTTGATATTGATGGGCGTCACTCACGCCGTGAACTTTACGGCAAATGAACAAATCATTGGCTTTGGTTTGTTGCCATACTGCATCACCGCCTTTGGCGAGCACATGACAATGAAGCTGTTTAACCAGTTGCGCTGCCGCACTATAAAAACCATCACTTGAGTCTAGGCTTTGGCTTTTAATTGTGCACCGAGGTTCAAATTCCACGCTGTTAGTATCAGTCAGCGTGTGTAACTCCCTAACATTAGGGGTAATTAAGCTAATTAGACCTTTAAAAGGGCTAAAATCTAACGGCTTTTTTGCGCGCTCATTTAAGCTATCACCACTACTGGCAACCATGACAGGATCTAAAATAATCGGGATCAGCTGGTTAGCTAAACTCTGACTTTTAAATGTCTTTAACCAATGAGCAATGAGTACCAATTGTTGTTGATTGGCAATTAAGCCAATTTTTATGGCTGCTGGCGCTAAATCGCTAGCAAGTGTATTTAGCTGAGCCAATAAGATGGATTCTGACACAGCCTCGACTAGTGTTACAGCCACCGAATTTTGCGCAGTAACAGTGGTAATTGTGCTGCAGCCAAAACACTGTAAGTCATTTATAGTTGCTAAATCTGCCTGTATGCCGGCGCCGCCACCACTATCTGAACCGGCAATAGTCCAGACGATGGGCGACATGGTTTCTAAGCTATGTGGTTGTGAAACATTCATGGTTAAGCCTCTAATTCAGCAGTGGTCTTAACAGCTAAATCTGCGCTTGTTGCTGTGTCTGGCTTAGAAGGTAACGGATGATAAATTGCATAGCCTGTGGCTTTAAATTCAGCTGACTTTTGTGCCATGGCTGATTGAATATCTACACCGCTACTAACGCTTATATCTGCACTTGCGTCTACGGAATTAACATTGTGATTAGAGTGTGCCTGCAGGTGTTTAAATTCGCTAGCGTCAAGCACGTTCACCTTTTGTAACTGATCACGCGCTTGCTTTGCAGCGTATTCACGCACTTCTTGAGTGATTTTCATTGAGCAAAACTTTGGCCCACACATAGAACAAAAATGCGCGACTTTGGCAGACTCTTGGGGGAGCGATTCATCGTGATAAGCCCTTGCGGTATCTGGGTCTAAGCCTAAGTTATATTGATCTTCCCAGCGAAATTCGAACCTTGCTTTTGATAAGGCATTATCACGAATTTGCGCACCAGGGTGACCTTTAGCCACATCGGCAGCATGAGCTGCAATTTTATAAGCGATAAGTCCTTGTTTAACGTCTTCTTTATTCGGTAAACCCAAATGCTCTTTAGGAGTGACATAGCACAGCATGGCCACGCCATACCAAGCCATCATGGCCGCCCCAATCCCTGAGGTGAAGTGATCATAACCTGGCGCAATATCGGTGGTTTGTGGGCCGAGTGTGTAAAAAGGCGCTTCATCACAATGGGCAAGCTGCTTTTCCATATTCACTTTAATGAGCTGCATCGGTACATGGCCTGGGCCTTCAATGATGGTTTGCACATCATTTTCCCAAGCAATGTTAACCAGCTCGCCTAAGGTTTCTAATTCAGCAAATTGCGCTTCATCATTGGCATCGGCAATACTGCCGGGCCGCATACCATCGCCTAATGACAATGACACATCGTAGGCAGCGCAGATTTCGCAAATCTCTCTAAAGTGCTCATACAAAAAACTTTCTTTATGGTGACTTAAACACCACTTTGCCATGATGGAACCACCACGAGAAACGATGCCAGTAAGACGTTTTGCCGTCATTGGTACATAACGCAGCAGTACCCCAGCATGGATGGTAAAGTAATCGACGCCCTGCTCTGCCTGTTCAATCAAGGTATCTTTGAAAATGTCCCAATTTAGGTCTTCAGCGACACCATTTACTTTTTCTAACGCTTGATAGATGGGCACTGTACCAATGGGGACAGGAGAGTTTCGAATGACCCATTCACGGGTTTCATGGATATAGCGCCCCGTAGACAAATCCATTACAGTGTCAGCGCCCCATCTCGTTGACCAGACCAGCTTTTCGACTTCTTCTTCGATGGACGAGGTTACCGCTGAATTACCGATATTGGCATTAACTTTGACTAAAAAGTTACGCCCGATGATCATTGGCTCAGCTTCTGGATGATTAATGTTTAACGGAATAATGGCGCGGCCGCGGGCAACTTCATCACGGACAAATTCAGCGGTAATAGGCTGGCCAATGTGAGCGCCAAAAGCTTCACCGGCGGCTTTTTGAGTCAAAATCTCATCAGTGACTTGCTCTCTAGCCATATTCTCGCGAATGGCAATATATTCCATCTCAGGTGTGATAATGCCTTTACGAGCGTAATGCATTTGCGTAACGCGGCGGCCTGACTTGGCTTTTTTAGGGCGAACAAGGGCTTCAAAACGCAAATGATCTAAACCGTCGTCAACCAAACGCTGTTGGGTAAAGTCAGAGCTAACTCCATCAAGTTGCTCTGTATCTTCGCGCTCTTCAATCCAAGCTTGGCGAAACTTGTTTAAGCCTAAACGGACATTAATTTCAGCATCAGGATCTGAATAGGCACCGGCGCAATCATAAACTTTAATGGCTGGGTTGGCTTCAGTCACGGGCGCATCTTCACTACCGCCAAGGATAGTATCGCTTTGATGAATTTGACGCATGCCCACTAACAGATCGGGGCGGGATCCGCTCAGATAGATCTTTTCAGAATTTGGGGGCTGTAAAGGTTTTAGGGTTTCAATAAAATTTTGCGCTTGAGCGCGGGTTTCACGACGATTTGACATAAGCAACCTCAAAATAAAAAAATAGAGTTGCTTGCCTGGAGAATTGTTGATGACGAGCGAGTTAACATTAACTCTGTAATTGACTTGAATTTACACCTTAACTTTGGACCTTAAATATCGACAAATGGCGGGTTAAATTAACTTCAGCAATAACTCTGCTTTAATTAATTCTATCTTTTATTTTGCACTAATATTTATGATCTAGCCACGCAGCCATTCACTATAAAATTGCTGCTGACTGTAGGGTAAAAATAAGCAAATTAACTGCTTGTTTCCTTCGCAGGTTCTAGCCTGATCAGGTTCAACGGATCCCGAATAAACGGTCTCAGCCATAAAGGCACTCCGACAAGATGGCTGCAGTATAGTCAGCTTATTTAATAAAATACAAGTCTTTGACAATTTTCGAATTGTAATACGAGTTAAATTATTTCACTAATTAAAATACTGTTATATATGGATTTAATTTACAACCAAGCGATTAAGGCCCAATTAATACAGAAATAATTTGATAAATAAATTTGATGAATATTATTCATTTTTGATGTTGTTGAAATAAATCTTTTGTGAAAGTCTGAACAGTTCAAGGTAATTTAAGTTTCGATAAGCGTTGTTGAATGGCGTTATCTAGTGCTTTTTTTGTTTTGCCTCCTTCACATGGGTGTCCTAAATCTAAGCCTTCGGCATAAGGGTTAATTTGGGTTGGTAATGCCACCAATCGATGGCAAGTTTCACCAATCTTAACAATTCTATTTGGATCTAAACGATGATTGAGGGTAGTTGGTTGGCGCTTATCTTCTATTACTATTAACTCTATATCATCCATTTCAGGGGTTAACTCACTGGTGCTGGCACCACTAACAGAAGTCGCTAAATGGGCTTGCTGACTTATTTGCTGATTAACTTGTTGTTGATTGAGTTTATTTATAAAGGAATGGCTAGCTTGATTGATGGCCGATAAATTGTCGCTTGTTATGGTATTGGCCTCTGAGATGGTTTCATTAAACAATTGTGGCTTAAATAGATGTTCGTTACTGCTATCTTTTTGCTGCTGCAGATACATGCTATCAACTGAAGACCAATCGAACTGGTGCGTTTTGGCTTGCACTGCTTCTGCTATTGGCAATTTTTCAATTATGGGCTTGTAGTCAATGGGCTTTTGGTTAACAGCTTTTTGGTTAACAGCTTTTTGGTCAATATCTTTTTGGTCAATAGGCTTTGGGGAAATTGCCTTTTGATTGACAGTATCTTTTGGGCTAGTTGCAACTGCAGGCGCTATTGAGCTTGTATCGACAACCTTATTAGTACTTTGTTTGTTCGATATAGTTTGATCGATTATTTCTTCATTGGTAATGACTTCACTGACGACCTCTTCAATCAAGGCTTGTTCACTTGGCAGGGTCTTAGCTAGCTGGGTAATTTGCTCAGCCGTTAAAAAGTAGGCTTTTATTTCTTGGTTGTCACTTTCAGATGTCGCAGCTTTAACGGCTTGTTCACGGCTGATCTCGACAAAATGGCTAATGGTGTTATCAGCTAAGGAAAATAGCATAAACACCAGCACAACATGTAGCCCTGCAACAATAATGCTCGATGGTGATGTCAGTATCTTTTTAAACTCGTTATCAGAATTTTGTTTTAAAAAGCGACCTTGATTATTTTGATTGTCGATCAGCCCACAGATCAGCGGTAATGTTTGGGCTTTAATTACATCAGTGCTCATTATTTCAGTGCTAGTGACTTCAGTGCTAGTGACTTCAGTGCTAGTGACTTCAGTGCTAGTTGCATTCACCGTTTGTAACATCACAACATGATCACAGAAATCTATCACTTCAACCGCAGATTCTTGGCGGCTTGCATTTATGTAAAGCTGTCCATGTGAAACTTGTGTGCCATTTAAGCCTGTCGAATTTCCACTAGCACCCGGTTCAAAATTAGTGTTTGCTGCCAATCCTTGTGTTAAATGTTTATCACCACCTTGGTTCATTACTCGCGCCTCCTGTCGCTTTTGAATCACTGGATATAAATCGTGCTAGATCAGACTTCAACCACAAGCTGACCATAAACTAGATGATAAAAAAGCCATTAAGTTCATTTAATTTATGTCGATGACACACGACTCCCCACAAAATCAGACAGTTATCATAGCGTCAAACTTAAGCTTACACGTGTACGCTAAAGTCATGGCCTATTATGAATATTGCTGGTAGACTCAATGTAAATTGCTTAACAAGGTTGTATGCAACTATGTCACTTGAGTTAGATGCTAATCAAACATTAGCACCAACACCTACATCAAAGTCAGACTATGGTGTGATTGAGGAATTAGCTAACAGTATCACCCATGGTATAGGGGTACTTGCGGGTATCGCCGCGCTAATTGCAATGCTAATAAAAGCGAATGGCCAACTTAATATCGCTGACACTATCGGGATCACTGTGTATGGATTAAGTATTATTATGCTTTTTCTGGCCTCAACCTTATACCATTCCAGTAAAAGCCCCTTATGGCGTAAACGCTTTAAAATGGCTGATCACTGTGCAATCTATTTGCTTATTGCTGGTACATACACACCTTTAATGTCAATTAGCCTTCAAAATGATAGTGCTACGCTAATACTAACTGCAATATGGTTATTAGCCTTAGGCGGTATTATTTTTAAAACCTTATTTATTGGCCACTTCAAAGGGCTAAGTGTTATTTTGTATCTTGTTATGGGCTGGCTTTGTGTCACCATCATGGGAGATTTAATCAAAGGCATGTCAGATTTAGGCTTTAACCTATTACTTGCAGGTGGGGCTTTTTATAGCATCGGGGTTATTTTTTATGTCAATAAGCGTATTCCTTATAATCATGCTATTTGGCATTTATTTGTACTTGCAGGCGCCTTGTCTCATTTCTTGTGTATTTATTTAACAGTCATATAAACCTGCTTTATATCCACAGTATTAACCCTGTCAGTATTTCGTCTCACTGTTATAAACTCACTCAAAAAGTATCGCTCATCAACCATGAGCGATAACCAACACTCATAAGCTGGCTATTGAATACTTACTATTGTCTACTTAACTCGCAACACCAAAGCGGGTTACAATAAATTATCATCCCATACCTGATCAAAAGCCATCAATGGAAAACCTTAGCCCAAAGCAAAGAATTTGGTTTATTGTAAATATGATCCCCACAGGTCATGTTTTAGCTTATGGTAAAGTGGCTGACTTAGCTGGGCTACCAGGTAGAGCCAGGTATGTGTCTAAAGCACTCAAAGACGCCCCCGATAACCTAAACTTACCTTGGTATAGAGTGATTAACAGCCAAGGAAAAATTTCTTTTAAAGTCAATTCTATTCATTTCCAAAATCAGCAACAGCGACTAAGATCAGATGGAGTAGAAGTGAACCAAGGCAAGGTTTCATTGTCAAAATATGAATGGCGCCCTGACATTGCAACCCTTGTCATGTCGTTACCTTTTTAAATATTGCATGGGTAGGTATTACTTTGATTAGAAAATTCACCGCTTTATTAGCCAATATTATTGTCATTACATTGTCTCAGGCCCCTAATGCTGTCGCTTCTGATGACAAGGAAAACCTCGAGTACCTCAATGCATTAACCCCTCACTCTGCTGAATATCGGGTGTTCTATGGCAGTATCGAACTCGGTAAAGCTCGCTACCAGTTGCCTGAAAGTGATAATGGCTACTATAACTATCGCTTTGATAGCGATATCAGCTTATTAATGCTATCGGATGTGCGTAACCTTAATAGTGAGTTCAAACTCGAAGATGGCAAGGTTAAGCCCATCCGCTATATGAGTAAACGTAGCGGCACCGGATCTGACTACACAGAGCAAACCGCCTTTGCTGCTGGACAAGGCGTTATCCACACCATATATAAAGACGAAAGAGAGAAATTACCCTTTGCCGAGGATATCTACGATCCCTTGGTATCTCAATTAATATTTAGAATGGATATGTACCGCCAACCCGAATTGCTTAAATACAAAATGGTCAAAGAAAAAGAGTTTGATGATTATGAATTTAAAATTGTCGGCAAAGAACAAGTGATATTAGACAGTGGCACTTATCAAACCGTAAAAATAGAAGTGGTACGAAAAAGTAAAAAGCGCCAAACCTTTTTTTGGATGGCGCCAGAATTAAACTACTTACCCGTGCGTTTAAGTCATTTTTCTAAAGGTAGTAAGCAGCTTGATATTCAGTTAGATAATTATCAAATTCAGCAAGCAATAGAATCCGATACAGCTGTTACTAAAGCAAACGCTGGATTAACTGTTAATCAGTAATTCGCCTTGCCTAAATAACTTCCATTCGCCAGGCTGTAAAATATGCCACTGTTCGTTTTTTGTCAGCGGACGAGTAGCAATCACTGTAACGACATCATTGGGTGTCGTTTCTTTATTAAAATCAATAACCACATCAGTATCGATTAATTTGGCTTTGCCAAAAGGCGCACGGCGGGTAATGAAGCACAAATTATTAGTGCAATAACTCATTAAATCGACACCATCACTTAGGATCATATTAAAAACACCTAAAGCTCGAATGTCATCAGCCAGCGTTGCTACAAATTCAAACACCTGTTTCATGTCATCGGGTGGCGTATGACCAAACTCACCTAACACCTGTTCCATAATCCAGCAAAATGCCAGCTCACTGTCGGTGTCCCCAACAGGCTGAAAATGATTTACTTGAAACTTATTTTGGTAGTCTGATAACTGTCCATTATGGGCATAAGTCCAATATCGGCCCCATAACTCGCGGGTGAAAGGATGGGTATTTTCCAGCGCAACACAGCCACGGTTTGCTTGACGAATATGACTGACGACAATCTCACTTTTGATTGGATAAGATTTAATGAGCTGAGCGACATGGGATTCACTGCTAGGACGAGCATCTTTAAAGGTGCGGCTGCCCTTGCCTTCATAAAAAGTGATCCCCCAACCATCAACATGTGGCCCAGTAACACCACCTCTTTCAGCTAAGCCTGTGAAACTAAATACAATATCCGTTGGGACATTAGCGCTCATCGCTAGTAACTCACACATGAAACACGCCTTAAAAATATAATTAACTCAAAATATTACGTAATTTATATTGTACCTAGTGCAGAAAAAAATTGGCATTTTTATTAAACAAAATATTTTAAACAATTGTTTGAAATAACTTGTAATCAGCGCCAGTTAGGTTTAATTTTATGTGATACAGGTCAGACCACGGTCAGTTCTGTGAATAGGATCATTAATTTGTAGGTGTTTAAATATTAAACACTTTTAAGGAGAAAGACAGTGGAGACACTTATTTGGATCATCGCCATGATCGCGGTACTCGGCGCAGCAACTTACTTGCGGGTGTCGTTATTAACAGCAACAATTGCAGCAGCAGTTGTAATGTTAATTGGTAGTGTATTAGATATTGTTGGCAGTCTAGCTTGGGTTGTCTATATAGTTTTAGCATTACCTTTAAATGTTAAATCATTTCGTCAGAATTTCATCTCACGTCCACTGCTTAAAGTATATCAAGGCATCATGCCTGAAATGTCTACCACTGAAAAAGAAGCCATTGAAGCAGGTACAACCTGGTGGGAAGCTGACTTATTCGCTGGTAACCCTAACTGGAATAAATTACATAACTACCCTAAAGCGCGTTTAACTGCTGAAGAGCAAGCGTTTTTAGATGGCCCAGTTGAAACTGTGTGTAAAATGGTTAACCAACATCAGGTTTCACATGAGCTAGCTGACCTTCCACAAGAAGTTTGGCAATACTTAAAAGACGAAGGCTTCTTCGCCATGATCATCAAAAAGAAATACGGTGGTCTTGAATACTCAGCTTATGCTCAGTCACGTGTATTGCAAAAATTAGCTGGCGTGAGTAGTGAACTTGCATCAACGGTTGGGGTACCAAACTCTCTAGGCCCTGGTGAGTTACTGCAACACTATGGTACGACTGAACAACAAGATCATTATTTACCGCGTTTAGCTAAAGGTCTTGAAGTGCCTTGTTTTGCACTTACTAGCCCAGAAGCTGGTAGTGATGCTGGCGCGATCCCTGATTTTGGTATCGTCTGTAAAGGTGAATGGGAAGGCGAAGAAGTGTTAGGTATGAAACTAACATGGAACAAACGCTACATTACCTTAGCACCAGTGGCGACAGTATTAGGTTTGGCATTTAAATTACGCGACCCTGACAGCTTATTAGGTGATACCGAAGATTTAGGTATTACTTGTGCCCTTATCCCTACTGATATTCAAGGGGTTGAAACCGGTCGTCGTCACTTCCCATTGAACTGTATGTTCCAAAATGGTCCAACTCGTGGCAACGAAGTATTCGTGCCACTGAGCTTTATCATTGGTGGCCCTGAAATGGCCGGTCAAGGCTGGCGCATGCTAGTTGAATGTCTCTCTGTAGGCCGTGGTATTACCCTGCCGTCAAACTCTGCTGGTGGCGTTAAAACAGCTGCATTAGCTACAGGTGCTTACGCTCGAATTCGTCGTCAGTTCAAACTACCTATCGGTAAATTAGAAGGTATTGAAGAGCCAATGGCACGTATTGGCGGTAATGCTTACTTGATGGATGCTGTAAGTTCATTAACTACTGTGGGGATTGGTCTAGGTGAAAAGCCATCAGTTATCTCTGCCATCGTTAAATTCCATTTAACCGATAGAATGCAAAAGTGTGTTATCGACGCCATGGATATTCACGGCGGTAAAGGTGTATGTCTAGGTCCAAATAACTATTTGGGTCGTGGTTATCAAGCAGCGCCGATTGCAATTACCGTTGAAGGTGCCAACATTTTAACCCGTTCTATGATTATTTATGGACAAGGCGCTATTCGCTGTCATCCATATGTATTAGCTGAAATGGAATCTGCTTTTGATACCACATCGGGTCAAGGCTTAAGTAACTTCGATGCTGCCATCTTCGGTCATATTGGCTTTGCGATGTCTAATTTTGTAAGAAGTTTCTGGATGGGCGTTACTTCTAGCCGCTTCACCAAATCACCTTATAATGATAAAACGAAACGTTATTATCAGCAGATGAATCGTTTCAGTGCTAACTTAGCCCTGCTTTCGGATTTAGCGATGGCAACACTTGGCGGTAACCTTAAGCGTAAAGAACGTATTTCAGCACGCTTAGGT
This sequence comes from Shewanella sp. 10N.286.48.B5, assembly GCF_002874355.2. Lineage (NCBI taxonomy): Bacteria > Pseudomonadati > Pseudomonadota > Gammaproteobacteria > Alteromonadales > Shewanellaceae > Shewanella > Shewanella sp. 10N.286.48.B5. The sequence continues at coordinate 1,288,142 of NZ_MCVG02000001.1, read as the reverse complement.
GATTTATTAAGTCAGCTATATTTAGCGTCTGCAACGCTTAAGCGTTATGAAGATGATGGTCGTTTAACTGAAGATTTACCGTTAGTTCAATGGGCTGTAGAAGATTCACTACATAAACTACAAACATCTTTAGATGACTTACTGGATAACTTCCCTATGGGTCTTGGCATTGCACTTCGCGCTGTTATCTTCCCATTTGGTCGCCCACTAAAACGTCCTAGCGATGTATTAGACCATAAAGTGTCTAAAATTATGCAAACGCCATGTGCCAGTCGTGACCGTTTAGGCCAAGGCCAATTCTGGACAGCTTCAGAGCACAATGCGGTAGGTATTCAAGAGCAAACTTTATTAGATATTTTAGCTTCAGAGCCTTTATACGACAAAGTCTGTAAAGCTGCCGGTAAACGCCTACCATTTATGTGGTTAGATAAAGTCGCTGCACAAGGTAAAGCCTTAGGTGTGTTAAGTGATACTGAAGTGGCCTTACTTGAAAGAGCTGAAATTGGTCGTATGAAGTCAATCAATGTTGATGACTTTGACCCTGAAGAGCTTGAAGCAAAGGTTGTTAGTGAAGCCAAGCAAGTTAAAGCGGCTTAACTCACTTTTTAAAGCTAAGTAAAATACCAAAAGGGAAAGCATTGCTTTCCCTTTTTTATTTGCTGTAAACCCAAGTTAAGCTGCGCTAATTACCCTAGTGTTAAGCAAAAATAATAATGACTTAAGTTAAACGCTTTGCCCAATTACCCTCATGTTGACTATCACATGCCGCTTCACTGTCTAATACAATCTGCCCAGCAGTTATCTCCACAGAAACAGCCTGTAAATAATGGCTTATCATCTGCACAATAAACGCATCTTGCTTGGCTAATTTGACCTTGGTTATTTGCGCCTCATTACTAAATACACAAATCACTTTTAACGATTTAGGAAAAGCGGTGTAGTTTACCGAATGCGTGAGCCATTGAAAGCCCTCACACTCTGACATTAATAAATCACACACCAGTGTTAACTGCTGACGAATTTGGTTATCACGTTTCTTGTCGGATTTTTTCATCGTTAACCTTCGATTAGCTGTGAATTATAGGGTTGTCACTGAGTTGTCACTATACAGACATAAAAAAGCCAGTTGTGACTATTCACAACTGGCTTTTTGAAGTGCTTAAGTCAACATAGCGTTTATAACAGCTAATTCACTTAAGCAGATTGTCACTAAGTCGTTAACTCTTGTTCTAGTTGCTTGGCAATCGCTTCAGGCGAGCTACTGTTTCGGGCAAAGATACTGTAAGCCACCGGGATCACTAACAAGGTGAAGAAGGTTGCTAACAAAATACCTGATAACACTACCACGCCAATCACAAAACGTGTTTCAGAGCCCGCACCACTTGATAGCACCAATGGAATAGCACCAGCTGCAGTGGTAATACCGGTCATGAGGATCGGTCTTAAACGTTGGGATGAGGCTTGAATGACTGCTTGTTCAAACTCAATGCCTTTGTCACGCAATTGGTTGGCAAATTCAACAATCAAAATACCATTTTTAGCCGCTAGCCCCACCAGCATAATAATACCAATTTGACTGTAAATATTGATACTTTGTCCGGTAAACCATAGGCCAATTAATGCGCCTAGCGTAGCCAGAGGTACTGTAAGCATAATCACCATAGGATGCACATAACTTTCAAATTGCGCCGCCAATACTAAGAACACAATACCTAACGCTAGGATAAACACAAAGTACATGGAGTTGCCTGAACTTTGATAATCCAGCGATTGCCCTTTATAACTAATCACCGCTTCAGCAGGCAAATAGGTATAGGATAAATCATTAAGATAATCTAACGCTTCACCTAGACTATAGCCATCAGCCAAGTTTGCTTCGATAGTGATCGCCCGCATGCGGTTATAGCGATTTAAAGAGCTGGCATCAGCATACTCTTCTACAGTGACAATATTCGATAGTGGCACTAACTCGCCGGTTCGATCAGATCTCACGTAGATATTTTCTAAATCCGTAGCAGTATTTTGATTTTCACGATTACCTTCAATGATCACATCATATTCTTCCCCTTCTCGCATGAAGGTCGTCACTAAACGTGAGCCCAGCATCGATTCTAAGGTTCTGCCCACATGTGATATTGACACCCCTAAATCAGCAGCCCTGTCTTTATCAATTGACACTCTAAGTTGAGGTTTGGTTTCTTTATAATCATGATCAAGCCCGGTTAACATCGGATTTTCTTTAGCTTTTTCCATGATGATGTCTCGCCATAAAGCTAACTCTTCATAACTTGGACCACCTAATACAAACTGCACAGGCTTACCGACACCACGGCCAAAGGCTTGACGCATAATGGGAAATGCCCTGACCCCTGCTAAGTCCGAAATTCGAGCGCGAATATCAGTAATAATTTCACTGGCAGGACGTCGCTCGGCCCAATCTTCTAAAACGATAATCGCCATGCCGTTTGAAAAGTTTGCTGAGCGACCAAAACCACGAGGAGCGCGGATCAATAAGCGTTTCACATCACCCGATTCAACTAATGGCATTAAACGGCCTTCAATTTCATCAATGTACTTTTCAATGTACTCAAAGCTTGCTCCTTCAGGGCCATTAACCACCAAAAACATTGAGCCTCTATCTTCGCGAGGGGCAAATTCCTGAGGTACTTGTTTAAGCAAGTAGCCACTTAACGCAAAAGCCACCACGACAATTACGCCGATAAGATAGGGCTTTTTAATCGCACTCACCAAATGCGATTGATAAATAGCAGATAACTTATCCATCACGTCATCAACTTTACGTACTAACCAAGTGCTTTCACCGGCGGGTTTAAGCAACTTAGAGCACATCATTGGGCTTAGGGTTAATGCGACTAAGCTTGAGAAAATCACTGCGGCGCTCATGGTAACTGCAAACTCTTTAAACAGCTTACCTAAATCACCTTCTAAAAACGTGATCGGCATAAACACGGCAATTAATACCAATGTTGTCGCAACTACCGCAAAAGCAACTTCACGGCCACCTAAATAGGCCGCTTTAAGCGGTGAGTCACCTTGCTCAATACGGCGATGAATATTTTCTAACATCACAATGGCATCATCAACCACCATACCAATGGCAAGGATCATCGCCAGCAAAGTCAGTAAGTTAATGGTATAACCTAATGAATATAAAACAATAAAAGTCCCCATTAACGACACTGGAACAGTCAACGCTGGAATTAACATCGCGCGCACACTGCCTAGGAACAGATAAATCACCACTATCACTAATAGCATCGCGATAAATAAGGTTTGGTACACCTCTTTAATTGACGCTTCAATGAATACTGAGCTGTCGTATGAGCGCTTAATCTCCATTCCTGCTGGTAATGTCGGATTAATAACATCGACTAACTCATTGGCAGCACGGGCGACTTCTAAGGTGTTTGAGGTTGATTGTTTAGATACCCCTAAGCCAATCATTGATTCAGTATTACCGCGGAACATTATCCGCTCTTCTTCTGAGCCAATTTGCACTTTAGCCACATCACCAAGCTTCACTAAATAGCCATCATCACCTTGGGTAATAACAAGGCTGGCAAAGTCTTCAGCGGTTCTAAAGCTTCTATCAACCCTGACAGTAAAATGGCGCTCTTTTGACTCAATAGAACCCGCCGGAAGCTCAACGTTTTCTGAGCGCAGCGCAGATTCCACATCCGCTACGGTCAGTTTACGCGCTGCTAAAGCTTGTCTGTCTATCCACACTCGCATGGCATAAACTTTACCGCCACCTAAACGGATGTTGGCAACACCGTCGACAACTGAAAATCGATCGACCAAATAGCGTCGGGCATAGTCTGTTAGCTGTAATGTGTTCATTTGATCAGACACTAAGTTAAGCCACATGATCACTTCATCACCACCATTGGACTTTTCTACTTCTGGTGGGTCTGCCTCTTCTGGTAAGTTATCCAGTAACCCTGAAATTCTATCTCGAACATCATTGGTCGCCGCTTCAATATCACGGTTGATATTAAACTCTAAGGTAATAGAAGAGCGTCCATCACGGCTACTTGAGGTAATTTGTTTGATCCCTTCAACGCCGCTAATCCTGTCTTCAATTAATTGGGTAATGCGACTTTCAACCACTGAAGCACTCGCGCCGCGATAATTGGTATCAATCGATACTACCGGTGGATCAATGTTGGGGTATTCTCTAAGAGGTAACTTATCAAATGACACCATGCCAAGAATAATAATTAAAATACTAATAACAGAAGCAAATACCGGCCTCTTTACGGAAATGTCAGTGAGGATCATGCCGCATTCTCCACATCAGCGACATTGGCAAAGTTAAACGCTTCTGCAGCCTGAGTGGTGACTTCATCTCCCGGTCTTACTTTTAATAACCCGCGGATAATGACCGATTGACCAATTCCGACACCATCAAGAATTTCAACCCAACCTCGATTACGAATGCCTATTATGACTTCTTTTCGCTCGACAATATTCTCTTCGTTAACTGTGTATACATAGTGTTTTGATTGAATAGGAATGATGGCAGATTCTGGTAATAATAAGGTTTCACGATTTTGTTTAATCAGTTTAACTTTCATCAACATGCCGGGTAATAACGCTGCATCGTCATTGGCAATAATAGCGCGAACTACCACAGCACGTGTTGTTGGGTTTACCCTTGTATCAATAGATGTGACCACACCTTTAAATATACGATCTGGATAAGCAATCGCTTTCGCTTCAACGGTTTTACCTAATTTGAGTTGTTGGATAAAACGCTCTGGCACTGAGAAATCAAGTTTAATTTTACTGACATCATCTAAGGTCGATATTTGGGTACCTGGTGACACTAAACTGCCGACACTGACAAGCTTTAGTCCCAAGCGACCACTAAATGGTGCATGAATGGCGCGATCACCCAAAGCAGCTTTAGCTTGCTCAAGCTCAGCGCGGGTCGTATCGATTAAGGTTTGTAATCTATCTCGCTCAAGTTCTGCTACCGTTTTACTGGTAACCAAACTACGAATTCTGTCGAGTTCACGTAAATTATCGCTGACTTTAAACTCAGCGGCTTTAACTTTGGCTAGCTGCTCGCGGTTACGTAATTGAACCAGCAAATCGCCTTTTTTAACCACATCTCCATCGTTAAATTTAATGTCTGCGATTTTCTCAGTGATTTTTGGTGTAATAGTAATAGACTCAAACGCTTTGTTGGTTCCTATTGCCTCAACCTCATCTCTTACTGGCAACATCGCCACTTTAGCAACAACAACGTTTGGGATAGGTTTAGCACGCACCTTGGCCTCTTCAGTAGGCTTCATAGATTGGTATGTAAACCAGCCTATCAGTAACGCAACGAGGAGAATTATTATTTTTTTCATCGGGATTCCATTCATCAAACTCAAAAACGATATGTTATGGGATTTAGCCAACCGCTAGTGTACTCAGCATCATACTGGTATCAAGGTGTTTTACCTTTTCTTACAATTAACAAACTTAGGAAACATTTGCGGAATATACGGGATCGGGGTTAACTAAGATCAATCTTAGCTTTTTAATTGGTAAACAATCGATATAGAAGGTTAAATGACTATTTTTACTGTTTTTAAAGCATAAAAAAAGAGACAGTAAATACTGTCTCTTTTTTTGATAGCCTAAAATACGAACAATTAGGTAATGTTAATTTAACGCATTATCGTACTTTACGATCTTCTTTCATTGCTTCGCTGACTACGCGATAGATTTCAGTAATCGTTTCATTTTCTAATGGCTCACCTGCGGCATCTTTAATAAAGATTTCAGTTTGATCTTTATCATCAGTTTCAACAAGCTCAATTCGATAGTTACCTTTTTCAAGTGATAACTTATCTTCGCCCCATAATGAACTCCAGAACCCGCCAGTTTCTTCCAAGACAATATAATACAAACCTTTGGCGCTGTTCATATCAACAATATCGAAACCTAGCTCAGGCAATACAATACGTAATCGATCCCAGGTTTTATTGAAATCAACTTCTGAAATGTAATAAGCGCCAGTGGTTTCTGTTTCAGCCACTAGATCAACGTTAATACCTTTACTTTGTTGAATACGGTCAGCTTTAATTTGCTTGTCACGTTTTAAGCTGATGTAAGCAATAGTGTTATTGAGCATATCAACGGTGTAACGGCGTTTATCTTCTGCCGTTAATAGCACTTGCTGATCATCACCATTGTAGCTTTCTTCATGCTCAATGAGATCAATACCCATGCTGCCTGAGCGACCATGAGGACTCACATCGACCTCATAACGGTAACGTTGACGCAGTAAATACACTTTGTCTTCACCGAACCAGCTTGTTTCTATGACGTCTTGCGTGTCTATCCAACCTGTTTCGATAAAACCTTCGTCATAATTTTCGTTTTCGATAGGTACTTCATGTTTTGCTAAGAAACCATGTAAATTATCAAAAACTTCTTGTTTTAGATCTTTTGTGGTCGTAATTGATTCGACAATAATTTTAATATTGTCACTGCCTTCTTCAATACGCGTACCTTCAGACATAGGCAAGACCAGTAAAGGAGGACGAATATCCAGACGTTTTCCAACTAAGTCTTTATCAACTTTGTTACCCACTTTAGGAATGTCGTATTCACGGCCATAAGTTGGCTCAGTCAAGCCTTCTGGAATAACTAATAGTGGGACTTCTTTGGCGTTAACATATTCATCATTGCCATTGGCAACGCGACGATCTGTCGGTGAACTACAAGCAGAAACTGCTGCTATAAGTAAAATTGGAGTGACTTGCTTCAACATTTATTGTGTTACCTCTATCTCGGCTTGTTTCATCGCTTCTAACAACTGACCATGAAACTGCTCAGAAAGTTCAGTTAAAGGTAAACGAATATGTCCTTGGCTAATTAAACCCATTTGATGCGCAGCCCATTTAACAGGGATTGGGTTAGCTTCGCAGAATAAATGCTCATATAAACCTTTCAGTGGTAGGTTTAGTTTTTCGGATAAAGCATGGTCACCTGCTAATGCTGCATCACACAGTTGTTTAAATGCTTTTGGAACAATATTATTAGCAACCGAAATAACACCATCACCGCCAAGTAATAAAAAGTCTCTCGCAGTGGCATCATCGCCGCTATAAAGTTTGAAATCCTGACCGCAAAGCTCGCGTAATCGAGCAACACGGGTTAAATCGCCAGTGGCTTCTTTAACACCGATAATATTTTCCACCGCTACTAATTCAGCCACGGTTTCAGGCAACATATCCACTGAAGTACGTCCAGGGACGTTATAAAGAATTTGAGGGATATCAGTACTTGCTGCAACAGCTTTATAATGTGCAATTAAGCCCTTAGGTGAAGGCTTATTGTAATAAGGCGTGACCCCAAGCATGGCAACAATGCCAGAATCAGCCATTGATTGGGTAAGTTCTATCGCTTCGGCAGTGGCGTTAGCGCCATTACCACCAATGACGGGTATACGACCTGCGGCAAATTTAACAGTTTGCGACACAACTTGTGCATGTTCTTTAATGGGTAAAGTAGCAGACTCACCTGTTGTACCGACTGCAACGATCGCATCAGTCCCCTGCTCTATATGAAACTCTACCAGTCTTTCAAGACTTTTATAATCTACTGTGCCATCACTATTCATAGGAGTGATTAAGGCAACGATGCTTCCGTTTATCATCTAAATTCCCCAAGGTTTCAGGATTCGCTATGTTACTGATGCCTACAACTAATGACAAGCATTAACGGGGGCTCTCAAATGCATTTTTACTAAAGCACAAATTTACATCGTCAGATGATTGTTTAATGGCTAAGCATATTTTTTATATCATGACGTTAGGTACTTTATTTCATTGAAATCAATCTTACACCTAAGTTGTTATGCCAAGAAGTAAATTTTTAATATGAATTAACTTTCATAGTGACATACTTATGTGGTTTTACATTAGTTATGGTAGCATTAGTGCCCGCAAAAAAACTTTGCGTTAGCTCGCTAGTTTACGCTCCATGATATCGAAAAAGTGAGGAAAATCCATGACCAACTATCTGGTCGTTACTGCTATGGGTGCTGATCGCCCTGGTTTAGTAAGTCGTCTAGCCCGTTTAGCAAGTGAATGTGACTGTGACATCGTCGATAGCCGTATGGCACTTTTTGGTAATGAATTTACCTTAATTATGATGATTTCAGGCTCTTGGGCAGCAATAACAAAGATAGAAACCCAGTTACCCAGCTTAAGTGTACAGCTTGAATTACTCATGGTAATGAAACGTACTTCCAAGCATACACCACAAAATTACGTGTCGCGTATCGAGGTCAATGTTAACGGTCAAGATCAACGTGGCACCATGAAGCGAATAACCGAATTCTTAGCGGATCGTTCCCTTGATCTTGCTGCGGTGCGCTCTCACGCTGACGACGATAATTTAACGCAGCATATTTTATTTACTATCAATGTGCCGGAAAAAATTGATCTTATAAAGCTTGAAAAAAGTATCCATGAACTGGCAAAAGAACTATCACTTGAGTGCTCTATCAATCATATGCAAAACAGTGACAAATAGAATATAAAATAAGGACATAAAATGAATACCTTAACCCTTGGTGATTTAGCACCACAATTTACCCTACAAAATCAATTTGACCAATCAGTCTCTCTCACTGAAGCTTTAAAAACCGGCCCTGTGTTAGTTTATTTTTACCCTAAAGCATCAACACCTGGTTGCACAGTGCAAGCTCAAGGCTTGCGTGATAGCAAAGACCAGTTAGCAAATCATAATGTCACAGTATTGGGTTTAAGCCCTGACCCAGTTGCTAAACTGCTTAAGTTCAATGACAAGCAAGAGTTAAACTTTGCCTTACTCAGTGATGAAGATCATGCCGTTGCTGATGCCTTTGGCGTGTGGGGCGAGAAGCAATTCACCCCTAGAAATTTTTTATGACAAAAACCCTTGACAATTTTTTATGACAATCTACCTTTGATATGTGGGTAACATATTGAGGGTTGTTTTGTGATAGAAAAGCATGACGAAAATGATGTTTATGAAGACTACCGATTGCTCTCCATAGAGGTAGATACATTAGCTAAACTGAGAATCTCACAGGTCATCGATACTGACTCTGGAGAAGTGACACACTCACCCTACCTTTCCCCATCCAAATTACAGTCTCGCATAAAGAAGACCGATATTATCGTTGCACCAGATGGGCGTGTTGTTTATCCACAATCTCTTTATCTTGTCTCAAAACTCAGCGGTGAAGGAAAAATTCAAGACACCAAATCAATGGCCAAAGGCTTATTGGCCTTTACTCGATATTTAGAGTCTACCCACCACCCTCAAGATGATGAAGGGGATGTGATACCACCTCAGTACCTAACTTATAAAACACTGACTAAACATGAAGAAGAAGGCGCACCTTGGCAATTTGCAGAGCATCTTTTAGCTAACTGTCGCTCTAGGAATGAGGCAACTGGTGATGAAGCGTACTCGCTTAACTCAGCAAGAAGCTATATGGGTGCTGTTATTGGGTTTTATAAGTGGATGCAGAGACACGGTTACCTCAAAAATAATGATGAGCATGTCCTGACACACTACACCGAGGTTGAGGTTAACGTAGGGGGCATCAACCAGCATGATATGCTTGCCCATACTAAGTCTGGCGCAAAGCGGGGCTATGAGATTTCAAACATCATGAAGATGTTCCCAAAAATCGATAAAACGCCTGCTCATCAAAAATTGAAGCCTATGACTCCCGAGCATAAAGAACGGTTCTCTCAACACATTCATACATTGCCAAAAGCTGCTTCCCTGATACTGAGACTATGTGAAGAGGCAGGACTTAGGATTGATGAAGCGACCCATTTCCCTGCTCGCGATATTGGGAATAAAGATTTTAGTGCATTAGATGTCGTGCCATTGAGCATTACACATACCAAGGGCAGTAAGCCACGAACGATTGAAATCCCTATCGCACTGCATGAGGAATTAGAGCAATTCAAGGAATGTAGTCAGCGACAAAAGAACCTAACTCGCCGAAAGGATCTGATTAATTCCAAAAAAGAACTGGATACCACTGAGTACCTTTTTCTTTCCAATAAAGGGCGGCCTTACACACTAAACACTCTAGAGGCGCATTTTAGCGAGCTGCGACAGTGCATCCGGGCAATAGAACCTACTTGGTACTATCGAATCCATGATCTTCGCTCAACTTATGCCACGCATTGGCTTTGGCGGGAATCTAGGGAGCGGCAGGTTGCTTATGAGTACCTAATGGACGAGTTAGCCTCGCTAATGGGACATGAAAGCACCGCAACGACGGAAAAGTACATTAAGTTCATGAATAAGTTTAATGAGCAGTTACGGGTTGCAAAGAGCAAAAACAACAAGATTAACAAGGGGTGCTAGCATGGCAAAAAGTCCACTCGCGAAGAACTCAAAAACGGTTAACCACGTCAGAAACAATAAGAATGTGGTTCCGTTGCACCTCAGCATCCCCTACAAGAACAGCAACAGCAGGAAGGCAACCGAGTTTGATATATCACTCCTGTTACACCTTGGCGCAGACAGTAATAATGTCAAAATCAACAGCCGTATCCCTTTTTTAAGGAGCTTTTGTAAAAAAACCAACCAGTATGTTGATTATGGCAGGTCGGCAGCAACCGTCTCGTCCTTATACGATGCATTAAGAGCCTTCATTGTCTTTAGTGACGCTGTAAACGTTGACCCCTTTTCTGAAGCTGGCTATTTAAAATATGCCGGGAATGATGGCGAACTGCGGCACCGGATGAAAATGTACCGCCCATCCAAAAGGCTATGGGAGATGAGCCACGGTGATGAACTGGGTATCCAAGAAAGTACAGCCTCTAATAAAACGTCAGCACTTCGCACCGCCCTTTCATGGTGTGGATTACCCGCTGACACATGGGCAACCCATCACAGAGGGTTTAGTGGCGAACAGACACCATATAAGGGTTACTCTGACGCTGAAGAAGAGGTGCTTGTTGCTCGGATTAGTGAGTTATTTTTCATCCTAGCCCCACAGCTCATTGCGGCAAAAAAACAAAACCTTGTCCTGCCTATCGAGCTGCCAGTCGTTATTGACTTAGGTGGCCACCAAGAAATCATTTCAATTAAAACGTCTCTCAAAGCCCAAACCCATGGGAAGAGTAAAACGGGCACATCCGTAAAATCTGCCGCTGCGTTTAACATGGCGATGGGGGCGGCTTATCACTTAATGTGCTTTTTTACCTCATTAAACGATGGCGACGTACAAAGCATCGCTCATCCAATCACGATTCATACTGATGAGCGGGATAAAAGCTTACAAGTGGTTAAGGTATCGAGCTTTAAGGCACGCGCAAATAAAGAGGTAGACGCTGTTCTTAGCAACCAAAGCTTCGATGTTGATAAACGCGATGGAGTTAAGTTTATTAAAACCCTTGAAACGCTTTCAGCACTCTACGGCGGTGGCGAAAAAGGCTCAGAGTTACTGTTTACGCTGAATAACCAAGGGGAGAAAAGTAGCACGTTCAATTTGATGGAAATAAATAAGCACCTGATGGTAGAGTTAAACGTACTCTCACCCACTCGTGCATCTTGCCTGCCATGGTTTAAGGAACTGTTTTACAGCTATCGAAACCAGCATATTATCGAGTTAAAAAAACAGACGAATACACTTGGCCGAACTGTCGTAAGCAAAGTCACTCGCCCGTGCTCAAAAACAAAATCCGTTCAGGGCGCAACAAATAGCGCCTACTGCATTTTATCGTGTTACACAGACTTACCCCTGAAGGGCATCTTACTGCCGCTGACTTATTCGGATAAAGACGCTGAGGGGAATATCAGTGTGTCGTTCAAATACCGCAATGGCGAGAGCCACCACTTCTCTGTTCCTGCTGCTGACAAGGCGTTAATCGAAGATATTGAACAATTCGCCACAGAGTTAGCCGATAAGCAACAATCTAAAAGAGCTGAGCGGTTGCTGCTCAAACGAGGTCATCAGAAGGAAGCCCCTAAAGACTGGGACGGAATAAGCCTTATCAGCGCTAATCTAATGACAACATGGTCAATTGAAACCAACGAATACTTCATATCGCTTCAATCAAGCCGCTGGCGAGAAATGACCAGTAACCAAGCGTACTCAGTGAGTGGCGCTGGCGGCGTTCAAAGCCTCCTGCAAAACCTTCTTCAAACCATTGATAAGCACTATGCAAATGGTGACCCAAGGCTCAACAGAGTCATCGTCTCACAGGCTCTACAAGTGATAGAGCTATTGGATGAAGACACGGGTTTAGAGCAAGCAAAAGAGATAGTGGCAGCCAAACTTGGCATCTCAATGCTGACGCATGATGAATGGAAAAAGAAGCAAGAGGAAGAAAGGGCAAAAACCAACCCCAATGGCATTCATTGCAATGGGCAACAAAACATTGCAGGTGGAAAAAACACCCAGCGTGAAACCAATAACGCCATGAAGCTACAACTATCTTGTGCTGAATACGACATGTGCCATAAATGCCAATCAGCCAAAGCCGTTGATGAGACTCAATCCATCTATAAACTTATCTCTTTTATTGATGTGCTGAAGGAGGCAGTAAACCTATACCCTAACGCGCAAGAGGAAGTCCATGAAAGAATCGCCGCTTTTGAGGTTACTCTCGATGGTGCCAGCAAGGATGTGTACGACGGTGCAATGGTATTATTTAACCAAAACGGGCGTCACCCTCGGGTATCTATGGATCACGCCATTTTAGCCCTACACCGTTAATTGGGAGCCAATCATGATAAAGTTACCTAAGTACAACATTGGCCAACAAGATGCCCTGTTAAGCGCACAAAATCACGTTGGAAGCTACACAAATTACTTGAAGGATGTGTTAGAACCTGCCATTAAATCGGGCGAGTGGGATGATTTTGAAGCGCTAGATATTGGTTTTAGCGTCACAGGTGAGTCACTGGGTAAAATTGGAGATAACAATGCTTGGCGTCAACTCCAATCGTTCTTTGAGCCTTATGCCACCAAAAAGGATACTCTAGATTTCTTTCTAAACGGAAAGGTGATGGAACGTAACCTAACAAACCAATTGAAGGCACTGGCATTGAGTATGATGTGGCTCTCGCCCAAAGATTATTCATTTATGAGCATTGCGCAAACTATCACTGGGTTAAAGAAAGTCGCCACCGCCCTACTGAATAAAGGCCACAATAGCTTTGAGTTATTAAGTTTTGAGCTGTTAGAGGCTTGGGTATTAGGTGATGTTACCGTTTTGGACTTCGAACGAGAACATACTTATGTAGCACTCAAGAAACTGTTCATAGAGGCAACACGACTACCGTTCAAGGTTAACCTGACCAAAGCGTTATCTGCCTCGGATTTTGGTTTAACCATTAACGAGCCAGTGCAGTACACGGTTATCCCGCAGCGGCTGTACTATTTGGGACTTCAACAATCAGAAGCATTAGTGAACGAGCTATACCCCATTCGTGACGAGCTGAGCAAACTATCTAATTACATAGCTGACTACAATGACAAAACCTACCAAGGGTATGCTAAATACCTTGTTAGCGATGAGGCACAGTTAAAAAATGACGGGCTTCGGTGGTATTTTTCTTCAGCAAATAAAGGTTCTAAGGAAAAGAATATAGCCTTTCAATCGGCTTTTCTCGCGCTCAATAACCCAACACAAGAATCAACCCTTGAACTACTCAACAAACACAAGCCTGCACTCCATTATGAATACGTCGACAAATTCCACCCTGAGCGAACATTGACGATTGGCAACAGGAAGATAACCGGACTTAGAGAGGCGCAATCATTATTTAAACAACTCAATGGTGGCTGCCTCTGGGCATTAATGTCCCGCACAGGTATGCGCGCTGATGAAACCTTTCACCTACATACCGCAAATGGGTGCACAACAGAAACCATATCAGGGCAAACCATTTACGTTATTCATGCAGACCTCTCAAAAACCGCCAAAGGCTCTCAGTCAAAGCAGGATGAGTTTGTCACCACAGAGGTCGGCAAAAAGGCTTACGAGATCCTGCAAGCGCTTCATTCGCCACTTAGACAGCGTCACCCCGATAGCCAAGCATTTTTCCACAAGACAAAAGAGGGCTGCGGTGCTACCAACAAAGATAACCTTACTAGACATACAAAGAAGTGGTTTGAAGGCGCACTAGGAAAGAAGCTAGCGCTAACCAATGACGATGTCATCGATTTGAAGATTTCCGACCCTAACCTTTCGTTTAATGTGGGGGATGACTATAACTTCTCAGGACATCAGCTGCGTCGCTCGTTTGCCTACTATCTTATCGGCTTCGAGCTTTGTGCGTTCCCCCAACTCAAGCAGCAGTTCAGCCATGTATCGATGGCGATGACACGCCATTACGCTAAGAATGCCAGTAAGTTCCAAAAAATCAGAAAGCAAAAACAAAGCTTGGCTCACGCCATTGATGAAGAAAGGATTGATCAAAAAGCGCAGGTGTACCTCAACATCTACAAGAAGCTAGCAAACAAAGAGCGTGTCGCTGGCGGCAAGGGCAAAGAGTTTGCCAAAAACATTATCAAGGCTGAGCGTAACCTTTTTAAAGATAAGGTCGATAACGACATGCTCTCGCTCAACTATTGGAAAAATCAAATCCGAGATCAAAAGCGCCACATCCACGCTGTCGCCCCTGGCGTTTACTGCACTTCAACAGGTTGTAGCCTACGTACACAAGTCAACCTATTAGAATGTGTAGACTGTAAGAACGACTATATTGTCGATGCCGTGTTTGCCGAAGCTAAGCGCAAGGAAGCCGAAATTCATATGCTATGGGACATTGAGCATGATGAATTAACGCCTCAAACAGCGTCAGAAGTGTATGTCAAAATCACGGCGGCTGAACGCATTATGAAAGACTTAGATATCAGCTATGAACCCGTTGTAATACCACAAGAAGTTCAAGACATGCTGATACCCTGCGGAGTGACTGCGTAATGACACAAACAACCAAGAATAAGCTCATAAATGCCCTAGAGCGACTGTTAGAGGGTAAGCCTGAAAACCGAGAGCTAAAGAAGAAAGCCCGAGAAGGTAAGCTAAAAATCAACAATAGTACCGTCGAGAAAGAAGCTGGACTTTCTGTTGGGGCATTGCGCAGGCACAAAGATGTTAAGGATATGGTGGAGAATAAGTCACTGGAATTTCGTGTAGCACAAGATGATTCAAGCCAGTCACCTATTGATGTTTTACAGGCGGAAGTGAAACAGCTAAAGCTCGACAAGACTCAAGCTAATAAGAAAAAAAAGGAGTACCTCGACATCGCTAGAAGCCATGAACAAGCACTAGCCAAACAAGCAGCAAGCCACATAAAAATGGTTAAGGAACTCATGGAGATGTTGCATGAAAGTGAGCGAGAGAAGGCAATGGATAAGGTCATCAAAGCAAGGCCAGACAACCTTATCAAAGGCGATTTTAGATAAAAGTATCCTGTTTAGTGTAATCACTAGACAGGACACTGAATTAACGTTAAAAATGTATACTCTAACGTAATATAAATGCACTAAATAGGACATAGCGAACAAAGCTACGCCACATACCATTAATTGAGAAAGTAAGGACAAAACCAATGGCAATCGAAGCCGGACAAACAGCACCAGATTTTACTTTAAATGACCAAGACAATAACCCAGTGAAGCTATCTGAGCTTCAAGGAAAGAAGGTCCTGCTCTACTTCTACCCACGAGCTTCAACACCAGGCTGCACAGTTCAGGCTCAAGGGTTGCGTGACACTAAAGCTGAGTTAGATGCTCACAACGTTGTTGTGTTAGGTCTAAGCCCCGACACCCCGAAAAAACTGACGAACTTTATCAACAAGCAAGAGCTGAACTTCACTCTGCTAGCCGATGAAGAGCACGAAGTGTGTGAGAAGTACGGTGTCTGGCAACTCAAAAAGTTCATGGGCCGTGAAAACATGGGCGTTGTAAGAACAAGCTTTCTGATTGATGAGTTTGGTAACCTTGAGCATGTGTTTAACAAGTTCAAAACCAAAGACCACCATGAAGTTGTATTGAACTACCTAAACAGCAAATAACCGTCCATGAGCAATTAACTCTTCAACTTGGGGGCAGGCATGATTGGCTACATTCGAATATCAGATCCACAAAGAGCCGATGGCGAATCACAAAGAGAAGCTATCAAGGCGTATGCCGCTAAACGTGGCATACAAATATCGGATTGGATAGAAGAACATGTGTCTGCCACCAAGACTGAACTTAGTGAGCGGAAGTTATCTTCCCTCATTACCTCTCAACAAAGCATCATTGTATCGGATATCACTCGGCTGGGTCGCCACAAGGTTATGGAGTTGGTCGGCGCTATCGGCCAGATAGCCTCATACGGTGAGCTGCATTTAGCATACAACGACATCATAATTAACTCTGAGAACGTTGATAATGCTGAAATCATTTTTACAGTTATTGGGCAGTCTTTTGCCAGCGCTGTAGAGGCTCAGAAACGATCTGAACGAGCCAAAGCAGGTCACGCTAAACGAAAGGCCAAAGGGCTATCATCTGGTCGTCAGAAGGGACAGAAGGTTAAGTCCAGGCTTGATGAGCATACGGCGTTTATATTGAACCTCCTCGACACCAAGGCCTCCAAAGCTGAAATCCTAAGAAAACTAAACGAACGCGGTGTTTCGATTACTAGAAGTAGATTTTATTCTTGGTTAGAAGACCGTGGACTTCATAATAAGAAGGCTGAATTCCAGACCGATATGTTCCAAACATAAAGCTAACTAACTTCAAGCCCCGCTAATCACTAACTCGTTTTTGGACAGAAATCATTTAGAGTACTCTGTCTACGTCGACTAATATTGATTAGAAAAAGTATCCGAAATTATCAAAGATCTATAATTAGTTTCACCCTCTTTATCTACAAAACGAGCGGTGAACGGTAGCCGAAGAGTACAGGGCAAGATCACGAAGCTTTACCTTGTGCTAAGTTTTTTATCTTATACTTCTTTTTGATAACAAACCAAGTCAACCATGTCTAAGCTCAATTTATTCAAGTACTTTGTAGCCTTCATTGCATTTTGACCTTATAACTCTTTATTAAAAACGACGTATACTCCCTCAAAAGTAGCAACCAACTCATCCGCACAAAATAGATTGCAGGCTATTTGAACACGACCTTTTCCCTTGCGTTGAAACGCACGATGAAACCGAGACCACGCCGTAAGGTTGTCATATTTACATACTGCTGTTACATCTTTGCTGGCGGGTTTCAAGTATCGAATGCTATTTTTTTGAATAACAATTTGATGTTTTTTACCCTCCAGCTGGGCATAAACTAAAGACCAACCTGCCAAAATACCAACAACAGACAAGCTGCCGCCAAACACCGTATTCATGTGGTTTGTATTCATTCTCAATGGTGCAGTAATCTCGATATTTTTGCTGCTACAAGTATTCACACCGATACCGAGAGACTTTGATACTGGTATATGATGATGAAGGTAGACTTCAAGCTCTCTATGTTTCATATAGACCGTTGCCTTTTTTAGACCGCCAAAATATTGCAAAAGTCCGTTTTAGAGGGATGCAGGAATTACATTTTAGCTAATTCAGTTAATACTTGCTTATACGTATCCACTGATTGGGCTCCAGAAATAGCGCTCTCGCGATTGAATACAACTGTTGGAACACCTGATATACCCGCTTGTTTCCATTTCTGTTCCAGCGACTGGACATGACTTCGCATATTATCGTCATCTAGGCATTGCATTGCTTCGTCAACATTAATACCAAGACTTTGCAACTCTTGCTCGAGGGTACTCTTGCTGGATATATCTTTTTGCTCGCTATAAAACGAAGCAAATAACCGGTTTTTAAGCTCGGTTTGCTTGCCTACACTTTTTGCATGCTCCAGAAGAATATGAGCATCAAGGGTATTTACAGCTTTTAGCCCGTCAAAGTAGTCGAATTTAAACCCAACGTCTTCTCCAAGCTCTGTCATCTCTTTTCTGAAACGAATGCTATCTTCTAATGTAGTACCGTACTTCCTTTTAAGGTGGGCACGTAGGTCTTCACCTTCAAGCGGCATATCTGGATTTAACTGAAAAGGTTGCCACTCAATCTCAATGCGATCTTCTATCCCAAGCTCTTTTATCGCGGTATTTAAACGCTTATAACCGATAATACACCAAGGACAAATCACATCTGACACTATATCCAATTTGATTTTCTTATTCATATTTAACTCTTTTTTATCAAGCGTTTAGCTTCAATTTTATTTCATTAAATAACACTAAGCTGAATCCAAATTGTTTATTATTCGGTATCCTGCTCATTTTCACCGTAGAGAGTTGCGGTTCTATATTTTTTGCTCACAAAGCTGAATTGTTGGAACGGTATTAGTGAAGTTCGGTACATCAGCTTTTATCTTCTCTGCATTTGGGCCAAATGCCGTTTGAAATGACTCTATAGATTCAAATGAAATTGTACTAATCGCCACATATGCCGCTGCTTCACCAGGAACAACACTTGTTAGCCCTGCATCTACTGTCGCCCCTTTTAGTGCGTCTCCCAGAAGCTCTCCTATCATAGGAACATGTTTGTTGCAGTAGTAATCAAAATCAAAAATCACATCATCGTTATTTGGGTATATTACGTATACTTTAATCATTGCTTTTTCCCTTTTTCTTTCACTAAAGTTTTAAACTGTTGGGGGTTACATTTTGTTCTTGGGCATTGCTTTTCCAATCATTGATTCACCCATTATTGCCTGCTTTTGGTGGGAGATGATCCCAGAAAGAATAGCGGTCATTCGATTACGTTTACCTGGAACCACAACTGCTTTTCTACCCAAACCATTGATAGCTATTTCTGCTACTTCCGCAGGATCTTTTGCAACCATAGGTAGTTTTGACCAGTCAACACCATTATCAGCAGTCATCGGTGTAGTTGTTAACCCAGGAGAAAGAACCGTTACATCAATACCTTTGGGTTTAAGTTCGCCATGAAGAGATGCACCTAGCTGAAGAACATAGGCTTTGGTACCTGCATAATTTGAAAAATATGGGGAAACCATATGACCAGAAAGACTTGATACCATTAAAATACCGCCTCTTTTTCTTTCGATCATCGCTGGTGTAAAGTGGTGAGTCAGTTGCAATACAGAGGTAACGTTAAGCTGTATCATCTTCAACTCTTGCTCTAGAGATGATTTAGCAAACGAACCATTAACTTCAATACCAGCGGCTAGTACAAGTAGCCCAATACTTTTGTCAATTTGCTTAACTTTTTCGACGCCTTCTGACGTACTTAAGTCAGCAGAAACTGTCATTGCTTTAATTCCGTAGCGTTCCGTAAGCAACGTAGCTTGCTCTTCAAGCTCTTTTTCTCGACGAGCGACCAAAACAACGTTCAATCCTTTTGCCGCAATCTGGCTTGCCATTTCTGCGCCAATGCCTGATGTTGCCCCTGTGATAAGTGCCCAATCACCATATTTTTCTTTAAAGCTGATACCCATAATTCGTTACCTTTCTCTGTGTTTAGTTGATGGGGTAACTATATGGAATTTGGAGGTACAGAGCTCTCCATAAAAGTTCAAAAATTGCTCACATTAGTTCAAACGAGCCAACCTGAATAGAAAGGTTAAAATGCGGTGGTGTCAAGTTAAACGAAATTGAGAAGGGGATAGGCCTGTTTGTCCTTTAAAGGCACGGTTAAACGTGGAAACCGACTCGAAACCCGTTTCAAAAACGATGTCGGAGATACGTAAGCTATTATCTTTCAGTAACACTTTAGCTTTGTTGATTTTTAATTTGCTAATGTATTTTATTGGGGGTTCTGAATACACCTCTTTAAACTTACGTTTAAAAGTAGAAACACTCATATGACACAGTGCTGCCAACTCATCCACACTCAGATCCGCATACAGATTACTTTGGATAATATCTTCAAATTTGGCAAAGTTAGGTTTAAACATAGAAGCAAGAAAATCGAGTTCAGAAGGTGCGCCGGTTCTTTTCGCCATAAGAATGACAAATTCACGTAGTTTGCTCTCGATAAGCAAATCATCCGCCAACTCTGGAGAATCCAGCAATATACTGATGCTATCACGATAGTGCTCTAGCAATTTGTCCACTTCAACCTGCAAAATATTATAATCGACCCTGTATTTTGACTGGCTAATATCAAAGTTAAACAGTGACTGAAATATTTCAGGATAGAGAAGGATACCAATCGCTTCACCTGCACCTTCATCATTATGATAGCTAGTGTTTTCATAAAAGTAGTTAGTGCATTTTGCCAGTATTCCGCAGTTTTTGTTCAATGAAGCAGATTCTGTCTGTTCCCTGACGTTAAAATCGCCATTTGTGACAAACGCAAAACACGCTTCACTGTCTACAAATACGCGCGGCATACGTTTGAAACTGGGTATATCTTGTTTTTGAAAAACAATACGTCCATTATATTTTATTGTTTTCATTTAAAGGCACCATTCAATAGTATTGCGATAAGGATAAAGCAGTCTACCTGCTCGATTAACTAATTGGCTCAACTAGAATCGTGTTGCTACGGTGCTGCATTCATAATCATTAGACATCTAAAACTCGACAACAAAACTAAAGCTCGAGAATAGCCTACGCATAATCTATTTTTCAAATGTACTCAATACAAGCATGAATACGTGTATAGATCGAGCGAGAGATTCATGTGGTCTTTGCCCTCTTGATTGAACTTTGAGTCCTTGACGAAACGTAAGGAAATAGTCGGTCAAATGCTCCGCATCTATACCATCAATAAGTCGTTCTGTTTTCTCATATTGAGTAAAAAATGCCAGTGTTGCAATACGACCTTGTTCAAACTTCTTAATAACATACTCATAGAGGGCTGGTTCGTTTGATTTTAATTCAACAATACTGTTTGTAATTAAGCAGCCGTAAGTGAGTAGATCATTCTCTGGATTTAAGAACTCACTATCAAATAAATATTGAAGATTCTCTGATATTAATTTATCTGAGTCGAGTTTCCTGAGTACCACAGACATGTGATGCTCAACATAGAAATCTACTATACATTTAAACACGGTTTCTTTGTTGCCAAACGCGTTGTAAATACTGGTTTTAGTTAATCCTGTAACGGTCGATAATTGATCCACCTTAGTCGACGCATAACCATGCTGCCAAAAATATTTGGCCATAACTCCAAGCACTTCTATCTCGTCAAACTGTCTTTTCTTTGCCATTTATCTATACAACTACATAAAATTCTTATTGACACCTATTGTACTAGTTAGTACATTAATTGCAAATGTACTAACTGGTACAATTAAACAAAACAATGAGGAACAAACGATGTTTTCAGCTATAGCACTATCACTACTTGGATTTGCCTCAACGGTGATTGGAAGTTTGCATTACTTTCTAAAAGTAAAAAAGAACAAGCCTCCCAAAAATCCTATCATCCTTATGCTAGCACTTGCGGCAGGTGTCCTTTTGGGGCTAGGTGCAATTATCAGTGGGATTATAAATATGCATTGGAGCTTTGTTTTCGTTGTCTTAATGTCCAGCTTTTCCATATTTCTTGGTGGTAAATTCATTTGGGTATTCAGTCAAAAAGATACTCCTCTAGGTGATATTAAAGTTGTAATTGGAGATAAGTTCCCACAATTCGAATCAACAACATATGACAACGAGATTTATTCGGCTGATGACATAAAAAATCAACGCGTTCTACTCAAGTTTTACCGAGGTGCTTGGTGTCCATACTGTAGTGCTGAATTAAAAATGTTTAACGATATGAAACCGACCCTAGATCGATATGGCGTTAAGGTCGTTGCGTTGTCGGGAGATACGGCAGAACAAGCAAAAATGCACATCGAACGAGATAGTTTAGATTTTCTTCTTTTGTCAGACCCAGAACTCAAAGTAGTTAAACAATACGGCGTTGAACACCACAAGGCTTTAGGGGCTGACTCGTCTAAAACAAAAACAGTATTAGGGCTGCCATTTCCTACTTCATTTGAATACAAATCAATGTCTATCCCAACATCGGTCTTAATTGATGAACATGGTGTCATCCAATGGATAGATCAGTCTGAAGACTATCGACTAAGAGCAAGCGAAGAACGATTAACTCAAGCCTTACGTAACGCTTTCACCATTAATAAATAATAAACCGAGAGAATTATTATGTTTAACTACCACAATATTGAAACAGCACCAGAAGCTTCAAAGCAAATGATGGAGCAATCTAAAAAATCACTTGGTTTAATTCCAAATTTACATAAAGTGCTAGCAGATGCTCCCGCAACTTATCAAGCTTATTTGAAGACTTATGAGTTATTCACGCAAAGTACACTATTCAGTCCACTCGAAGCTCAAGTGGTTCTGATGACCTCAAACTTTGAAAACAACTGTCACTATTGCGTTCCTGGTCATACGTGGATCATGAAATCAGCTAATATGCCAGAAAGCATTATTGAAGCACTACGGGAAGGAAATGAGTTACCTGATGTCAAACTACAAGCGTTGCATGTCTTTACTAAAGAGCTACTAGATAATCGTGGTCATATAGGTGATGAAAAGTTGCAGAACTTTCTAACGGTAGGATACACTGAGCGGCATGCACTTGAAGTGTTGACAGGCTTAGCTTGCAAACTCATTTCAAATTTCACCAATGCATTATCTCATACACCAGTTGATGCCCCATTAAAGGCTTTTGACTGGACTCACCCTTCAGAGAGGTAAGATCAATCTGAAGAGAGTATCTACTGATACTCTCTTTTAATGGCCGTGTATTTTCATAAGTATATGTGTTGTGGATTAGTAAATTTGGCCACATAGTCAGAACTCTAGGCATAAAGAAAAGTAAGTCAAATTACGAATCTTTAGTATAGCCTCATTCCTGCTCTAGCTTGTTATGGGGCATAAACGCGTTAAGCCCCTAACCCACTTCTGGACATTTCCAATGTTAGGAATGTAAGTAATACTAAAAACTTACAAATAATTTTTCTATATCAAGAGTGTGTTCAACTAAATGTTAGTGGCCAAATTCACTAAGCCACTACAATCCGATTCTTAAGTTTCTAGACCGTCCGTATAATCACCGCAATTCACTTAGCCCCAAAGCTATAGCTTCTTGCCGAAATCGCCCTAAAATATTAACGGTTTTGTCATACGAGCTTGTTAAAAAATGTTCTTCAACGGTTTCACTCTTTCCGTTAAAGGTTGAATGATCAATGAATTTATCATTCTCACAGAATTTGAGTTCTAATGAAGGGCTAGCCTTGCTTTCCTTAGCAAATGTTACCTCTGAAGAAGCTTCATTATTAGCATCTTTTTCATCACAATCTTTCATCTTTTCAAACTGAACGACATCAGCTTCAATAGGTACATCTTGCTTAACTCTATAAGCATATTCCAACAGCTTTGGTTCAGCAGGCATATACATAATAGCCTCTTGATTCGGGGAACTTGTCATTCTAAGTATTCGACCTAAAATTTGTCTATAATGCATTTCTGTTTTGATATTTGTTAGGTGGCAGCAAACCTGTAATCGAGGGATATTAGTTCCTTCACTAATCATGCCTACCGAAATAATCCATTTAGTTTTTGCATGTCTAAATTGTTGAATAATATTACTAGGATCATTTTCTTTGTACGTAACAACAACGGCATCTATGTTAAAATAGCCTTTCATTAATCTTGAAATCTGTTTTGCATGCTCAATGGATGAAGCGACGATTAATCCTGCTGCATCGGAGTTTTTCGCTCTTATTGATGTTAGTTTTTTTTGTGCTGAAGATACGATGTACTTAATGACCTTTTCGTTTTCAATAACTTCCTGATACGAAATGATTGACTCAGACAGTAAAGACTTAAAGCTCGTAAAGGTTTTAGTTTCATCGTCATCAATAACTGAAATGTTATTATTATCCACAGCTATTATCTGCGGAATTCGGCAAACACCATCCTGAATAGCCTCAGCAAGCCCATAAACGTAGTCACATGAAATTTTATAGCTTGGGTGTATATAGTTAGAAAGAACGATAGGAGCAGCGTCTGAGCGCCAAGGGGTTCCTGTTAGTGCTAGTGTGTATTTAGCTCTACCTTTGATGTTTAATATTATTTGTTCTCCCCATGCATTTGCATTCTCAATATTTGATCCTGCGCAGTGGTGGATCTCATCAAAGATTGCAAATACTCGATATCGAGAAAATAGCGCCCAAAATTTTGCATCGAGATGCTGTAAGTTTTGGTATGTCATAGATTGCCCTTTAGCACCCAACAAACCATCAAATCGTTCATTAATTCTCAATTGTAAACTTTGACTGAAGTCTTGAGATACGATGGAGGAAGGTGAAAAACAAATGACTAAATCAATCAGGTCGTTTTTCAATAATTGGTCGGCTAATTCAGATGCCATCAAGGTTTTACCTGCGCCAGGTGTTGCTAGGGCTAAAAAGTGGCAGTTGCCATTCAAGTATTGCTTTAATGCTTTATTGATACAACTCATTTGCCATTGTCTTAATTTCATATTTTCTCTAATGGTTTTAATTGCTTAAGTAGGCCTTCAATGGCTCTAATTTTCCCTAGGATTTTAGTGTTATTGTCTCTGGCTATGTTGTATTGCGGTTGTATTTCATCAACTAATTCAGGGCATTCTGAATAAAGCTCCTTGTATGCTTCTGACTCTCCTAAATTCAATAACAATTCAGCTTTATAGTGATTCAACTTGCTAAGTAATTGCTCTTGCTTACCATCAGGCTTCTTAAGTGATTTTATTGATTCAGACTTAACTTTTAAGGCTATTGCTTCAACGTCAAAACCAACTGTCTTTTTAAAACGAGTTAACCCTTTTTGTTTCGGTATTATTTTTTTAAGCCAGCCTTTTTTCACCAGCTTTAAAAGTTCGGCATATATTTTTCTTCGAACAATCGAAGGGTCTAAAGAGATATCTCCTTTCAATGCGAAATAGGCTGAACGGACATCATTGGTGGTGAAGTTGTCAAAGTTTTTCACCAGAATAATTTGAGCAACAATAGGGTCCAGTTTCAAAGTAAATCCTGATTCAATTAAATATAATAATGGGTATTATAGGGCGTGGTGCTTTAGCGCTCAACATGAAAATCTAATCATTTTACCTAAGGGAAAACTAGGGTGAGTGATTTAGTTAAACAGTTTGGTGATATGTTGCGCCTAAAGCGCAAAGACGCAGGTTATTCTCAAGAAGGTTTTGCCGCCTTTGTAGGTATTGAAAGAGGCAATTACGGCAAGATGGAGCGAGGCTTAGTTAATATAAAATTAGAAACCTTGTACAAATTGGCTAATGCGTTAAATTGCGAATTTGAAGAGATCATGCCGCCAAGAATAAAGTATAAAATTAATTTAGATTAGTCTAAAACATTCTAGTATCACATTCGTGATTCTTTAACCGCGACGTATACGACCTCTTGTCAATTGTGGCCTACGCAAAAGAAACCCACACGCGTAAAGAGCGCGTAGCAACAGGCAGTACAGGCAGTACAGGCAGTACAGGCAGTACAGGCATATCAAGTTTTGCTAAACCACTACAGTTACACGACAAGGATTTTATAGGAGCTTAGCGGGTCGGTGGCATCTTATTGAACGTGATACCACCCCTTCTAGCGTAAACATTTCACTGCTCGTTATTAGGGCAGGATCATAATCAGTATTAGCTGACAGCAGCAGTTGATTATGAGTATCAATAATTTTGCAAACAAATTCACCGTTATAACACCCGACGATCACATCGTTATTTTTAACGGTTAACTGCCTATCAACCACAAGAATATCGCCATCAAAGATGCCGACTCCATGCATCGAGTCGCCCTTAGCTTGACCTATAAACGTAGCGCTTGGGTGCTCTATTAGTAAATCATCAAGGCATAAGGGTGATTGCTTATATTCTGCGGCCGGGCTTTCAAAGCCTGTAATACCAGCACTTGCGTATATAGGAATAATCTTCATAACCAACACCACTGTACTTATATACAGTTATGGTAGTTAATTCTATTATTTTTGCAAGACTTTCTGAGTTCCATCTTGGAAGTATCGCTGCACTAGCTCTTTTCGCAGAATGGTAATTTTTTTATCAGCACTAATGCCCACTTTATCATTAGGCAATATCACGATTTCAATATCATCTAATAGATTGCCATGGGCATCATGCACCCCAGAGAGCACAACTGATTCATCTTTCAGGCGGGTTAAATACAACATAAAACATTCCTTGTTTTTAATATGTCGATAAAGTGTAGACCATTTTTATGAATTGCGAATAGAATAGATAAAGCCTAACGCTATAAATAATAAGGATGTTTAATGGGTCAAAGTGATAGTAAAAATACAAATATTGAATCCTACATCCATGAAGTTCTGTTATTAATTACTATTCAATCTCTGAATTTCTGCCCAAACGATATGCGTTTTGTTTCAAAAAAGATAAGACAGGCATAACTTCTAAGTTGAACGAGGCCCTTTCACATTAACGTTTCTAAAGCCAAAGCTTTATTAGGCCTACTTACTTTTTAAGTGCTAAATTGATTTGTGAGGTATAAATATGTTACGCCCCTAGCCCATTTATGGACATAAATAATTTAGACCTCTGACATGTTTCTGTCGGATAGGCGACACCTGTTACCAAGTGCCGCCCTCCTAAGAACCGTACGTGCAACTTTCACTGCATACGGCTCAAGCCTCCACTAAGGCGTGTTCTGTTACCCAGCACCTTACATAGCAGCCAAGACAGGTTCGAACCAAGAGTTTCTGCCTTGCTTAGCCCATTTCCGCCTACTTAAGTAAGCTTCGTATTCTGGGTCGTAAGGTATGGCTGCACTCCTGATTTTTACATGTCTTTTTATGAGCGTTTGAGCTATTTGTACAAGGTTAAATCGACAATCCATGTTAGCTATTTTCTGCCAACCGTGAAATTGCCATTGTCCCTTACCGTCCAAATAATATTTACGCCTCACCCAGTCTTTACTTTTAGTTGGATGACGCCTAACTGCCCAACGCCATAACAACCAGAAAAGTTGATGGCCTACATA
Organism: Shewanella sp. 10N.286.48.B5; assembly: GCF_002874355.2. Taxonomy (NCBI): domain Bacteria; kingdom Pseudomonadati; phylum Pseudomonadota; class Gammaproteobacteria; order Alteromonadales; family Shewanellaceae; genus Shewanella; species Shewanella sp. 10N.286.48.B5. The sequence continues at coordinate 1,261,083 of NZ_MCVG02000001.1, read as the reverse complement.
ACCGAAAACTTGCTTAGCAACACTGTGGCGATAATAGTTCGCCCATCCTCTCAGTTTCGGATTCAATATTTTGATTAAATCGTTAACGGGGATTGTTGGATGTTTTCTGATGAATTCACGTAGATTACTCAAAAATGATAGAACGTTGCTCTTGCTCGGTTTAATGAGCAGTTTGCCTTTGTACTTTCTAAGATTGAATCCCAGAAAGTCAAAGCCATCATCGATATGAGTTATGTGCGTTTTCTCATCAGAGAGTGTTAAGCCTCTTTCCTGTAGAAAGCCAATGAGCTGCGGCTTGATGTCATTAACGAGGACTTCCTTCGAAGAACCTGTGATAACAAAATCATCTGCGTATCCAATAAAGTTGACCCTATTACCTGTTTTACAGGCAATAGACTTAACCAACTGCTCTAATCCAGCAAGCGTGAGCAACATAAGCGTAGGCGATATTATCCCCCCTTGTGGTGTTCCTTCTGCTGTCTTATAGAACAATCCTTTGTCAACATAACCACACCCAAGCCATTGTTTCAGCATTCGTTTATCTAATTGAATGTTGTCGATGAGCCATTGATGACCAATCTTATCGAAGCAGGCTTTAATGTCACCCTCAAGAACCCATTGGCTAGAGTTTCTCTGACACAAGCATTTGAAGCACTGTGCAATGGCATCTGCTGCGCTTCGGTTGGGTCGAAAGCCATAGCTATTGAGGTCGGCTACCGTTTCCGAAATAGGCTCCAAGGCGAGCAGATGAAGCGCTTGCTGCGCTCTGTCTATCATGCAGGGAATGCCTAAAGGTCTGAGTTTGCCGTTTTTCTTGGGGATGTAGATACGCCTGAGCGGTTTGGCATGATAGCCTTTTCGACTCAGTTGATTGACCGCAGTCATACAACGAGCATCACTGTTCCAAATGATGCCGTCAACGCCTGGTGTTTTGCTGCCTTTATTTTGAGAAACTCTCTTAACAGCAAGCAATTTTGCTGATTTAGAGTGGGTTAATATCCACTGCAACGCTTTCGCCTTGCCGTGTTTACCTTCTCGGGTTGCTTTTGCAATGCGCATTTGAAGCTTTAATACATGTCGCTTAACCGCTTTCCAGTTAATGGATTGCCATTGAGCATTGTCAGGAGGTGCACTAACTTCAATTGAAGCCATCATTTGCGTTTCTCCTTGAATAAAGTTCTTCAAATCATCTTGCAACGGGAGACCAGCTAGAAGTCAGCTCGCTTTCGCGCCAGATAACAATCTGTATCCGCATCATTACAATGCGGCATTCGCTTTTTCTAGCCTCCTTTACCTGCATGACTATCGGCAGCCTTCGCAGACCACTTTCCCAAAGGGAGCAATACAGGCTTACCCTGTTCCGTATGTCGCGCAACGTCAGGTTAGATGCCCACTATAGTGCGAAGAGTTATTTGATCACGAAGGAGCACTGTCCAATCTCTTTCCAACTCTCATGCCTTTTGGCCACAGCGTATTAACCACTTCCGCTGTTTAACGTATAACGCACCTTATATGGATTCACTTACGTTCATCATACTGACACCCTAGCACTTACCCGATTGTGGTTATCAGGAGGAACGTCCTCTCACGATTTTGTTCCCGTCCAATGGACTTCGTTACATTGTCAGACTCGCTGCTTTATTCAGAGTCTTAGGGTCATCTGGTGATACAGATGGTTCACTCTTATCGCGGTGAACAGCGCTTCATACGACCTCAGGTCGCACGGACATTTTCGTGTTAGGACTTTGGGTAATCATGGCATTTCAGATTACCCAAAGTATGGATAAGCTCTAAACCTGTGGCCAATTTCAATTGGCCACTACAGTGTCCTTTGTTTAACGGCCTTGCTATATTTTTACTTGTTTATGCGTAGTTGACTGTTTACCCAAAACGCCTTTCATAGAAGGCGATACTGGCGTATCAACAGCAAACTCTCCAAACTCTGAGCAAAACTGTTTCCATTGGCGTGATAATAAACCTTTACCTCTGAAAAATGGATGAAACCAAACCCAGCATAATACCCATGTACCACTTACATTTTGAAATGCAGCTCCACCAATACAACGTGTGGGCATTTCAGAGTGCTCTTCTGTGCAAATATCCATTGCGCTTTCAGTAAATAAAAAGCCTACCGTATCACTGCTGTGGTTATTAGCATCGTATTGAACATAATCGTAGTGCATCTCTTTTTTAAAATAAGTTGCAAACTGTTCAAGAGCTTGCTTTTGCGAAATCTCACTTGCATCAGTTACTTTACGTAACCCACAAGCACTTAAACAAGTATCAAATACAGGCAATGATATTGTGTACTTATCGGACATTGAACTCTCCAAAAAAATATAACGCCCTAATAATGGGCAAAAATTGTTGGCTAAAATGTTGAGGAACGAAAACAGCCAACTGTTTTTTGTCCTTATTTATTAGCTTGTTATGTTGCAATGCCACAAGGGTAACCAATTTCTGAAATGTCCTTTTCTAGCTGTTTTAATGATACTTCAGAGTTTACTTCTTTAACCAATTCATCGGTTAAAGGTAAATGGTTATAAATCTTTGCAATAGTTGCAACATCCAGATCTACTTCATAGTACTCTTGAGCAAACACCCTATATGTTTCAGGGTTACAGTCAAAGATTTCTAAAAGATACTCTGAGCCATCAGGATCTTCGTCATCTGCAAATTCAAAGTCACCTTTACCCCAAAAGTTTGCCGAGTGAAGTTTCCAAATACAGAATGAAATATTATCCATAGAGAAAGCGGGTTCTTTAGAAGCAGCGATGAATTCAGAAGGTAATCCTTTTAATAAATCTGGCCATGGAACTTGCCCATCAGTACTCCAAGATGACATTGCTGATTCATGGTCAAAACCTTTAACAAAGCAGCCATTTTGATTGAAAAGTACAGAGAAGTCATCACCACAACCATTTCTCATCGAACCCATTTGTTCATTAACGTCCCAATTTGAGTTGAAGGAATAAAAACGTTCATCCCATTCAGGAGACATAATTGCATCTAGCATTGCGAGTGATTGGAGTAGCTTTTTTAACTCCAACACTTCTGGCATTGAGTTTAAATTTTTAGTTGATATAGCATCCAATGCTGGAGACTCCTTTGCAACATAACGCCGCATTAAGCGGACTAAAATTGTGGGTTATACTGTGAAGCGAAGCGGAACGTAACCCCCTGTTTTAGTTCAGTTAAAATGCCTTGCTAGGTTACTTTACCACTAGATCTTTCGGTTCAAGTCCTAATTCTGTTAATAGTTTTCTAATTTCAATAATTATTTGGTCTTTTTTAGATGGCCACTTTTTTTGGAGAACAGCTAAAGTGCGTTTAATCTCCTCACCATCATATGCATTACCACTTTTAATTGATTGCTCTTGTTTTTCAATCTCTTCTTTTAATCTATCTATTTCAGAGTTTAGTAGCTTCGATATAGCGATTAAGCTACCTCGATAATCGTCCCTTGTGCTCACAATCGCTCTCGCATCCACCAACAAATCATCTGATTTCCCAGGGGTTGCGTTATATATCATTTCACCTAATCGTTCAGTATAAAGTGACGGTGCGGATTCCGTTTTCTTTACATAAACCCTATTCGCGGTTTCGATTCCAATCTCAATTCCTCGCTTTTCTGCAAAAAAATCTGTTATAAAGAAAACTGCAACTCCTGTCAAAACACCTGAAATTATGCCAATTAGAATATTATCTATATATTTTTTAACCCGACTCTGTTCAGTCATATCACTCTCCTTGTAATCTAACGCCCAGCTCAGCGGGCAATTGGAGCGCAGCGGAAATTGTTCCGCTGCAGCTGTTTGTTATGTTTAAAATGGCAGGTCATCTGGTTCATCTAGCTTGCTTACCGTTGCCTCAACAGAGGCAGCGAGAGCTTCAACTTTTCCCAAGAGTTCCAATACGGACTCTATTGAAACCTCAATTGCTTCCCCGTCCTTGTTGTATCCTGCTCGATGAACACAATCATGACGCTTCATGACATCTTTGAATAACCACGATATATCACCAAAATCATGACCAAGAACATCCTTAAACATAGGCTTTACTTTCTTTAGATCATGAAATATTAGATCTTTGAGATAAGTAGCCACCGTGACCTTTAAACTTGATTGCTTTTCAAAAATCTCTTTAAGAGTAAATGTCCGTTTTGAGAATTCGGGGTCTGTTTCAACGAGTTTTCGTATCAACTCTTCAGAATTTGTAACTTTATGAATAAATGTTCCTGCCAAATAACCTTCAATTGCTGATACAACGTGACCATGTAGCATGACCCATAGGCTAAACAGGGTGTCAGGAGGAACTTCTACTTCTAGTAATGTTCTGACACTCTTCAAATGGTTTTGCAGAATTTCAAGATGAGTTTTACTATCGATATACCAGTAAAGCTCATCAGCTTCATCTTCTGGGTAATACGGCATCCCGTAATTTACATCCACATGCCCATAATCAATTGATGCCATCGCACTATAAAAAGTGTTAGTAACTTGAACCGTATATTCTTTATCGCAAGAAGGGCAAAGCACCTCCTGCCAAGAGTCGGTTTGGCTATCCTTATTCTTTTCGGCGGAAAAGTCAGGGTCTTGTACATAGACTATATCTTCTACATGCTCACCACATTCGCACGCAAACGAGATATCCATCTGTAAACTCATAACTCTCCTTTAAACATAACGCTTGCAACAGCAGCAAATTAAGAGCCTAAGCGAATAATTTGTCTGTCTGCTTGCTCTTGTTAAGCATCGCTACGTACGACTGCACTCATTAATTGTCTCAATAAAAGAAAATCGTCCGGTGCAATAACATCCATCATTCCTGTTTCAGGATCCACAAAGTATTGAGCTACTCGTTCATGATTGAAAGTACTTACATCCAAAGGGTGCTCTGCAAATGGGTTGTGTAAGATATGTAATCCATCTGCAATATCTTCTGCATAATCGGCTTTCATAGAATTACGCATCTCTGGGAAGATACTGTCATCAACAGGTAAATGACTAGTATGATAGACGGTTTGAGCACTTGGATTATCTGCCAAAGCACGAATTTTACCCCAAGTAGCTAAAGAACTATAAATTACAGCGCTAACATCTTTGAATTCATCCGTGGTGAAAAGACCTAATGGTATTGTGGCATTTTCATTTTTTATCACAGCATCAACTGGATATTTAATTAATTCATTAGCACCAGTTGCAATCGTTGTTTCCTCATCAACATATAGTCCATATAAGACTGCGACAATTGCTCTATTTACAGCATAGTGTGAATAAGGACGATCAAAAGATGCCAAACCAATAACATAGGGTTTATCTTTTACATGTTCTAGTTTGGAGTAACTAGTTCGATATTTTTTTATTTTGGACGAAAGGCTATTAGATATTCGAATTGCTGATTGTTGATTGAAAGTAGCAAAATCCGTTGGCGCAAATTTTTGAGAATGACCTGCAGGTGCTTCTCCGCCTTGGGGTGGTGCTGCAATTGTTGCTTCTAGTACAATAGGCCTGTCTAATTCAGTTACAAAATCTGGAGCATACTGAGAAAAGTCCGTATTAGCGCCAAGTTCATTTAAAAATGCATTAAGATATAACTCCCACATAGACGATTCGAAAGTAGTCTGAAGTTCATACACAAACTTTCCATCTCTATCTTCAAAACCTTTAGCCCATGAGTTTAAAACTTCTCGTTCAGGTCCGTATTGTTTCTGAAGCATCATTTTAAATATTGGATGTAACTTTTCATCCTCTGCTATAGGTGTAAATAAATCCATCATAACCCCACGATGTTGATGCGCTGCTTAACGGCCCAATTAACAGGCAAAAAATAGTTGGTTAAAATAAGCGACGAAGGAGCAAAAACCAACTGTTTTTTGTACTTGTTTAATTTCTTGTTAGGCAGCTATTGCACACAGTTTCAATTTCATGGGCTGAACAGATAATGCTGAACCTTCACGAAGAGCTTCTAATGCACCGTAAGGCTCAAAGCCATAGGCTTCATATAACTTTACTGCATTTTTATTAATGGTTGTTACCGCTAATGAAACATAATCTAAATTAAGTTCATTTGACCACGCTATGATGTTTTTAAGCAATAAACCACCTACACCTTGACCACGAACATTAGGAGAAACCCACATTTGATAAATATGAGCGGTTTTATCTTGAGGATTATGAAGTAATCCCCAAGCTAGACCAACTGCAAGCCCATTAAGCTCTGCAACAAGTGGTAGAGCAAATTTAACCATATTATCTAGGTCAAGACGAGAAACCCATTCCTCACGTGAAAATGAAAACTCTTTTTCATAACTACTACCAAAAGAGTTCGGAGAGTCCTGAAGAGAAAGAAGACGAAGCTCTCTGTATGTTGACCAATCATCTTTATTTAAGGCTCTAATGTTGAAACTACTCACCTAGCTTTCCTTTGCTGCCTAACGCCTCATTCAGAGGCAAAAAATAGTTGGTTAAAATAAGCGACGCAGGAGCAAAAACCAACTGTTTTTTGTCCTTTGGAATGACTTGATACTCATTGAGCCCCCTCCCTAGCAAGCCGCAACAGCGGTATGCTTAAGGTGACCAAACCAACAGGAGAAAGCTCAATGAGATTTTATAATAACTCACATCCATACTACTGTGGTATCGATTTACATGCACGTTTACTTTATGTATGCATCATTGATTCTAAAGGGGAAGTTGTCGTCCATAAAAAGATTGGCGCTGACAAAGATGACTTACTACTCATACTTGAACCCTATATCGGCAATGTCATTGTCGGGGTTGAGTGCATGCATTGTTGGTATTGGGTGTCAGACTGGTGTGCTGAACTGGGTATCGATTTTGTGTTAGGCCATGCGCTTTATATGAAGGCGATTCATGGCGGCAAAACTAAAAATGATAAAGTCGATTCCTTTAAAATTGCGACATTGCTTCGTGGTGGTAACTTCCCCATAGCCTACGATTACCCCAGTGAAATGCGCGCTGCACGTGATCTGTTACGCCGTCGTATGAAGATTGTCCGTCACGGCGCTATGCTCAAAGGTCATGTTGTTAACACCAACAGCCAATACAACTTACCTGCCACTGACCTAAACCTTAAAAACATCTCAGCAAGACAAAAACTGCGGGAGCAATATCAAGACCCTATTGTGCAACGTAATATCGATTTAGACATGGCACTCCTTGATTGCTATGCCAAGGAACTCGCGCAGGTCGAATGGTTCATTGAAAAACAGGCAAAAAACCATAATCCCGTCTATCTAGAACTGCTTAAAACCGTGCCTGGTATTGGTAAGGTTTTATCGCTGACAATTCTATATGAAATCGGTGATATAGCCCGATTTGAATCGGTACAAAAATTTGCCTCATACTCTCGTTTAGTAAAGTGCAAAGCTGAATCAGCCGGAAAAACCTACGGCACGAATGGCAATAAAATCGGTAATGCTCATTTAAAGTGGGCATTCTCTGAAGCAGCGGTGCTTTACCTACGTGGCAATGACAAAGCCCGTAACTACCTTAATCAATTACAAAAACGAATGAGTAAAGCCAAAGCATTATCGGCACTCGCTCATAAGCTTGGTCGCTGTGTTTATTTCATGTTGAAGAACAAAACGGTATTTGATGAGCAACGATTCTTGAAAGGATAAGTCGCGCAATAAGGTGAGCTGAACATCTAACTAGATACTCTTGAAAAGAGAAGCGAGCATGACCGTGAATGATGTGGCTAATGAAGCAATGACTTCACACCATCATCACTATGCCAAATGCTATTTAAGCTACATCGCCTTGATTAGACGCCTTATTGGCGCGCATTAATAAGTACAATTACCAAAGTCGTTTACACCTTAAATGAGCCTGAAACTAACTGTGCACAAAGCACCTCTGACTTGAATAGTGCCATCTTAGGGTTAACCGATAAATGTCTAGTGCCCCTGATATTTCAAAGGATTGAAAAGCGTCAGGCAGCGATAAGATCGCACTAAGAGAGCCTCTATATGTGTTTGCTGTAAACGATGATTTGACAGCTAAATGACAGACGAAGTAGATGAATTTGTTGATTGATTTTTATTTGACTGCAAAAGCAGTCAAATAAGTTAGGCTCGCCTATTGACTGGCGGAAGGCTCATATGTGTTAGATGCTATTACGCATGCTTATATTCTAATAATTCACGTAGCGCTTTTGGCAAAAAACTTCTTGCTTTGGATGTTATTATTAATTCATTTTTTTGCCAAAGAACTCCTAAATAGATAACGAACAAACCAAGCAGTGTTAAAGTTATAGGGAATAACCAGCTATCCTTAAAGATATCGGAGGCTAAATGACCTATATAACCAGAACAACCTATTGCACCAAATATAACAAATACTCTTCTGACAATTAGAACTCCAGTAAAAATCATAAATAGATTGATCGTAAAATAGATAAACTTCGATAATTCGCTATCAGAGTGTTGGAGAGACATTCCTCCCCAAAATGCAATTACGCCAAAGAGATATATCCAAAATGAATAATCAGCTTTATTGTGAGATCTAATATCAACCCAAAAAGCTAAAGCGATCATGAGTAGTCCAGAGTACATAGAAACTATTTTTCTGAGTTCCCAGCTATAATCTCCACCATTAATCATGACTGCAACATCCATAGTTAAATACCAAAGAGTTACTGCAATTGGCATAATTAAGAACGGATATTTATATTTCCAAGCAATAATAACTCCTACTGCTAGCGTACTTAATTCCATATAAAGCCAATGCCATTTGATATATCGATGGTATTCACGGTAAACACTGTCATCTGGCCAAACGCCTAAAGCATGCTGTAACCCATAAACCGCTAGTGGTGTTAATGCTATAACAAAAGTTCCACATATTCCTGCGGGGATAGCTAACTCTTTAGACTTAAAAATATTAGTAAGTTTCAAACCAACCGAACCATAAAACAAGGAGATAAAAACAATACCTACTCCACCGAACGACTCCCATCCTAAGTTCATAAAAAGAGTCATTGCTCCGATGGCAATCATTCCTCCGATGTAATAAAGAACGTGTGTAAAATCAAACTTAGGTGCTGTATTTGGTTGCTTGTTTAAAAATTCGATTAATTTTTCAGACTGCTCAAATGAAAGAATATTTTCATTTACAGCGGCTTCAAGGTTTTTCTTAGTAACGTTCAATCAAGACTCCTTTCTATGATGAGCATCTAACGCCGCATTAAGTGGTGAGCAACGCAGACCACTGAACTTAAAGCATTGTGCCGTAAACACTAAATTCAAAGCAAACCAAAAATGCCGAGCGTTGGGAATCCGTCTTAAATGCTTTGTTATGAAACAGTTACAGCAACTTTGACAGTTGCATTAGCAATTCAACTAAGACTTCTGACAACCGATCCAACTCTGGTAGATTGGGGAATATTTCAGTCAAGTAACTATGTGCGGTTCCAACTAAATCTGATTCATTCAACCAGCGTTCAAGCCCGTCGCTGACTAGTTCTTGGTTAGACTCAATAAAATCCTGTATATCGGTTTTTTCGCGCTTATCAAGTTCTTTTGTAGCTTCAACAACATTAGTGAACTTCTCCAAGACCGTGACTTTTAGTTGCTCATAATCCACTCCGTTCGTTGTCACCATAAATGGTTCCGGCTTTTTACCTGCTTCAGTAACAACTTCGAAGCCCTCTACCGACTTCCTATAGTACTCTTCTGCCAATGTAGCCTCCTTGTTTCATAACAGCTTATTCAATAGCAGCACAATAATGTTCCAGGCTGCTCAATTCAAACTTCAAAGATACCATCGCTAAGTTATTGTTGTAAATCGAATATTTTTGCGAATACGTAAATAATGCTCAAAATACTGCCGGAAAAACAATGCGTCTTTGTTTACGAGGTCTATACAACACTTTAAAAAATTTCGCAGTAGACTGATATGTATGGGTTTTCTAGAATGTTACAAAATTATCGATGCGTAAAAAGCTCATTTTACGCATCCTTTGGCGTCAGAATTATCTCAATTTGAAGAAAATCAGTTATACCTGTATAGGCAACCAGTCATTTGGACGACAAGTAAGGCGGTCATAATCGATTAGAAAAAGTGTAGTGGTATAGCGAATTTGGCCACTCTATTGAAGGTGATATTAGATTATTGTGGGTAAATACAAATGACTAAACCTCGAGAGATATCCATTTCAAACACATTTCGGGGCATAAGTGAGTTTCAAACTTTATTGTCGTGGTGATTGATTACTCCCGAATTCAAAATTCGTAGTACTCCTAGAAAACAAACAACTTGATTCTGTAACTTTTTCAAGATAACTTATAGGAAATTATATGTGCTGAATATATATGCGCTAGCCTCATTTAAAGGGTTTAGTAACGAAAGTTATATGTTGTTTTTTATCCTCTAAAGACCGAAGGTATAAAGGCTCTGATTCAGATTCATTAAAATGATGGCTTAGCCCAGCGGTGTTATCTAGATGGCTAATTAGATGCTTAATGACCTCTTTATACTTTTCAGGCACTCGCATTACCGTTGTTTTTTCATATTTAGTTTTTCTACCAGCACCTTGACGATATCCCCCATGCTTTTTCTCTTCTGACATCTTTATTCACCTCTTATTTTTAAGTGTAGACTTACCCTACTTGATTAAGTTACAAAATCAAGGCGCAATATTGTAACTCTCCCTTAAAATCCTAATAATTTAAGGGAGGCTTACAGGCCTGATAAATGTTCTTACCCAAATTTGCAGACTGCTCTTCCGTATGACAATCAGCTATGAACCATTGCACCGCCTAAACTTTTTATGACAGTTCACAACTCTAAAAAGCGTCAAAAACAGCCCTGTTTACAAAAAAATATGACAACTGATATAATTAGGATTCAAAAGGAAAATTTATTAATCTAACTCACTGTTAAGTATAGGCTTCATTGATATTTGTCAATTTTTATGTCTCAAATTATTTCCAAGGGTGATATCCCATGGGCAAAATCTATGACGGTATCCATAGATTGAGCTTCCTCATTGGTCAAGATGGCAAAATAGTACATGTGTTCGATAAATTTAAAACCAAAAACCACCATGAAGTGGTGTTATCGGTGTTAGAAACGCTTTAACTTAAGCCTTAAGTAAAAATTCCATAAAAAAAGCTTCGTTAATACGAAGCTTTTTTATTGCTGATTTTTAGTCAAAATCAAATTCAAGCTGATGTATTGCCGAAAGTTTCACCAGAGTCATCTTGCTCATTAGCGTCTTCATTTTCTGTTACTTCAGCTAAATTACGTTGGATGATATCTTGCTCTTGCGCCTCTTTCGGCAATAGGCTAATTAACTCGATACCGACTGGTAATTCATTAATTTCAGTACCTGAAATAATTTTTACTTTCTGATCTTTAGTCAGGTAAATTAACGGCATCGCCGTTTCACCATAACGCTGTTTAAAGTGTTCAAATGTAAAATTATCCGTAATATTAGTAACTTTAATAACAGCACCTTTCGCCATGTAACTGGCTATTTTGGCATAAGAAATTGACTCACCAAATAAACACAAACGCTTTAAATAAGACTCTGACAATTGATGTCTGGCACTTCCCCCTTCGGCATTATTTAAGCCATACACTTTATTGGTACCGAATAAGTCTTGAAAATGAAAACTCACTAAAGGGTTTAATTGACGATAGGGAGATAACACTAGCACTCGACCTATACCACTTAAATCCATAAAGTTTTCGGCGTGTTCAGAGGCCGGATTACCAAAATAAACCGGGATATTCGCCATTCTCGCTTGACGAATGTTGTCCCAGTTATTATCGGCTAATACCACTTTCACTTGCTTAGCCGTTAACACCTTAGCTAACTCACGTGAAAACTTAGAGGCACCAAATAACAGTAAGCCTTGTGATGAATCGGCCTTTACACCTAAAAACTTAGCCCATGGGCCTGCCGTTAAGCTTTGTATTACAACAGTGCCAATAATAATTAAAAACACTAATGGCACTATCGAGCTGGCACCATTAACCCCAATAGCTTCAAGCTTAATGGCAAATAACGAAGAAATTGCCGCTGCAACTATCCCCCTTGGTGCGACCCAACTTAAAAACCATTTATCAGCTCTAGATAAACTAGTACCAATACCAGAAATCCAGATACTCAGAGGCCTTGCAACCAACAACACGACCAGTAAGACACCGACACCGCCCCAACCTAAATCAAGCATCGCGGTCGAGTTAAGTCTTGCTGCTAATAAAATAAACAAGGCGGAGATCAGTAATACGGTAAGAGTCTCTTTAAACTCTAAAATATCCGCAATATCAACCCCACGCATATTCGCTAACCAAATGCCCATCACAGTCACGGTTAACAGCCCAGACTCTTCTTGGATCAAATTAGAACCAACAAAGACGCCCAGCATAATAGTTAATACCGCAGTATTTTTAAGATAATGAGGAAACACATTACTACGAAGTGCAATGCCAATGAGATAGCCAGCAAGCGCCCCAAGTCCAAAACCTAACAGTAATGTCATGCCTAAAGCGAATAATATATGGGTGGTGGGATCTGCAGCGGTCGCCACAGCAATATATTCATAAACTAATACTGCTAAAATTGCCCCGATAGGGTCTATGACTATTCCTTCCCAGCGTAAGATGCTGGCAAGGTTTGATTTTGGCCTTACTGTGCGCAGCATCGGCACTATTACTGTTGGACCTGTCACTACCACTAATGCACCAAAAAGTAGCGCCATGGGCCATTCAAAGCCTAATAGCCAATGAGCGGCTGGGGCGATACAAGCCCAAGTTATAAAGGCACCAAAGGTCACTAAGTTTGTCACCATGCGGCCGTGATCTTTGATTTCTTTAAAATTGAGGGTTAACGCGCCTTCAAAAAGAATAACCGCGACCCCCAATGAAATAATGGGAAACAGCAAATCGCCAAAGATAGCATCAGGGTCTAAAATGCCAAGCCCCGGACCAAGTAACAAACCGCATAACAATAACGGTAATATTGCAGGAAGACGAAACTTCCAACCTAACCATTGACACAATAAAGACAGCACGCCAATCAGCGCGAGCATGCCAGTTATGTGTTCTACCATGGACAATTCCTTTTTTATATTTTCTGCGATATAGCTCGCGAGTTTGTATCTTTAATAAAATACTAAATTACACATCAGAGCAAGGCTTAATTAAAACATCTACCGTAATTTTTTAACTTAACATCAACCTTTTAACCTGCTGATTGGAAGTATCTAAAGCTTAATATTTTTCACGTTAAAGCCGCAGAACAATAGACTCAGCTTAAGATAAATACATTCAATGTCATAAATTACAGGCACAAAAAAGCCCTTGTCTTATGACAAGGGCTAATCTGTTCGGCGCAGCGGACGGGACTCGAACCTGCGCCCCCGGCGTGACAGGCTCAGCTTACTAATACAAAGTAACCAACTGCTGCTTTTATTCAAGCAGTTCATTTAACCAATTGAAGTAACTAATTCAAGTAACTAATTCAAGTAATTAATCCAATTAACTAATTCATTAAAATAAGCCCAACAGCATAAATTACAGGCACAAAAAAGCCCTTGTCTTATGACAAGGGCTAATCTGTTTGGCGCAGCGGACGGGACTCGAACCTGCGCCCCCGGCGTGACAGCCTCAGCTTACTAATACAAAGTAACCAACTGCTGCTTTTATTCAAGCAATTCATTTAGCCAATTCAAGTAACTAATTCAAGTAACTAATTCAAGTAACTAATTCAAGTAACTAATTCAAGTAATTAATCCAATTAACTAATTCATTAAAATAAGCCCAACAGCATAAATTACAGGCACAAAAAAGCCCTTGTCTTATGACAAGGGCTAATCTGTTTGGCGCAGCGGACGAGACTCGAACCCGCGCCCCCCAGCGTGACAGCCTCAGCTTACTAATACAAAGTAACCAACTGCTGCTTTTATTCAAGCAATTCATTTAGCCAATTCAAGTAACTAATTCAAGTAACTAATTCAAGTTACTAATTCAAGTTACTAATTCAATTAACTAATTCAATTAACTAATTCAAGTTACTAATTCAAGTAATTAATCCAATTAACTCATTCATTAAAATAAGCCCAACAGCATAAATTACAGACACAAAAAAGCCCTTGTCTTATGACAAGGGCTAATCTGTTTGGCGGAGCGGACGGGACTCGAACCCGCGACCCCCGGCGTGACAGGCCGGTATTCTAACCAACTGAACTACCGCTCCTAAACTGTGTCACCTGTAATACAGATAAACAAAATTTAAGTAACTTAACTGGCGGAGCGGACGGGACTCGAACCCGCGACCCCCGGCGTGACAGGCCGGTATTCTAACCAACTGAACTACCGCTCCACTTAAGTTGCACGAATAATAAGGTCGTCGTCAAAAACCGTCAACAGTTTTTTTTAAGTTTTTATCCGTTTAGCTAAAAAACATACAACAGCGATTAAGTTATAAACTTTTTGACTAAAAAGAGATCAATTTAATCTAAGCTAATATAATTAGCAGCAAACAATTATTTTTCATCTGGCATGGTTAAATCAATATCATCAATAGCAGCAGTGATATCACCTTTTTTCGCAGCTTCTTGTTCAAGTCTTAATTTGGTTGTTGCCAGTGCTTTATTTAACGCAAGTTTCTTACGCCAAAAAATTAACCCTACCCCTCCTATGATTAACAGTAGGCCATTAATCGATGCAATCCACACGATAGCCTTATCTTTTGCAGCTTGCTCTTCTTGCGCTGCTAGCTGCGCAGCTCTTGCAGCTAACTCTTCAGCGCTGGGTGGAGGTTGAGGCGGTTCAATTAAATTAAAAAACAATTCCGGTAAATCCAGTATTAACTCACGCCCTGCAATACTGGTTGAGGCAACACTGCCTTTGATTCTATAACTGCCAAAATCGGTCACTTGCGGTATCGCGACTAAAGCTGGTGTTTCAGTGAGCTCATTAACAACAATCGGTAACTTAAGCCCTGCAGGGCCAACGATATCGAATTGAATATGGGTTTGCTCAAGTTTGAGTATTTCGTCATCAACATTTATTTGAATCTGCCAAACACCGGTTAATTTATCCGCGGGTTCAATTACTTCAACTTGAATGGGAGTTTCTGATAAATAGATTGGGTAGCTAATTTCACGCTCAAATACATTATTTCGCGCGACAACACTTAAGGTGTAGCTTCCCCAAGGTTGATTTAGATTATGTTTGCCCGTAAACACCCCATCATCGGGTATCTCATCCAAACCTTCACCATTATCTCTGTAAGAACCGACTGTAACAGTGCCGGTAGTAAAGTTGGCTTCGGTATTTTTATGATGGCTGGTAAATTTAACCGTCCATTCGAACATGTAATCAAGCCCTGGCAGACGAACCGTTAAGCCGTCACCAAGTAACTTAGCAGTGACTTTTAAACGTTCACCTTGAAATAGAGGCTGGGGGATATGCTCAACGTCAATTTCAAGTTGCGATACTTTTTGGATAGTGGAATTAGGCGCTAAACTGCCGATTAATTGCCAAGGACCGGGCATCGGATTGTTGATTTTAATCATATCGCCAGTTAAGCCATCGGCCCAATTGACATTATCAGGGTGCCTTTCGGAATACCATTTGGAACCGTCAGGCAACACGATTATCACTGGAGCGGAGCCATAAGTTCTTTGCACCAATAAGGTCACTTCATCGACCATATGATCAATACGAAATCTATTCTGTAACTCACTTGCTTGGGTATAAGGCACCGCTGTTGCCAATTGTGGCGTAACGGTAGCAACTAAGATAAAAATAACCGCCAGACAGTATGATTTCATTAAGCTCACTTTTATGCTTCACCTCTCCAGAGGCATTTGCCTGATTTTTTGACTAAATCAAGTCTTTCATCGTGTGATATTAATTCATCGGCCGTTGCTTGGATCACTTTAAGATTAAACTCATTTTGATCAATTAATTGTATACCGCCACCCTCTTGGCCGGCTTTTTCATTTGATAAATTGAAGCCAATTTGTCCACCCGTCATGACTAAGTAAACATCAGCAAGGATTTCAGCATCCAACAATGCGCCATGATACGTACGTCTTGAAGTATCAATACCGTATCGTTTACTGAGTGCATCTAGATTATTTTTTTGACCAGGATGCAGGTATTTTGCAATGTCTAGCGAATCGAGTATGTCACAGATATCTGCTGACTTGGGGCCTTGGGGCCTAAGCTGACTAAATTCATGATCCATAAAGCTGATATCAAACGGTGCGTTATGTGCGACAATTTCAGCACCGGCGATAAAGTCGATAAACTCTTGTGCGATTTGATGAAACCGCGGTTCTTTAGCAACTCGTTCATCAGTAATACCATGTACTTCAATGGCTTCTGGATCAATTAACTGACCTGGATTGATATATTGATGATAAGTACGACCGGTTAGTTTACGGTCAATCACTTCAACACAACCAATTTCGATAATTCTATGGCCAATATAAACGGGGCCACCTGCCTGATTCATACCGGTTGTTTCAGTATCTAAAATGATTTGGCGACTGGCGCCTGAAATAATATTCATAGGTAACTCAATTAATTGATAATAATTTAGGTATAATTGCCGAAATGTTTATTGCTGTGTATATGGTAACAATTTGATGTCAGAACTAAAACTTATCAATATCTTTACTGATGGCTCATGTCTGGGTAACCCTGGTCCCGGCGGATACGGTATTGTAATGAAATATAAGCAGCATACCAAAGAAATGTCTGATGGATTTAAGCTGACGACCAATAATCGGATGGAATTATTAGCGCCTATTGTGGCGTTAGAAGCGCTATATGAACCGTGTAAAATCATCTTAACCAGTGATAGTCAATATATGCGTCAAGGGATCACCCAATGGATCCATGGCTGGAAGAAAAAAGGTTGGATAACTTCAACTAAAACCCCAGTTAAAAATGTCGATTTATGGAAAAGGTTAGATAAAGCCAGTCAACTGCATCAAATTGATTGGCGCTGGGTTAAGGGACATGCTGGGCATATTGAAAATGAACGCTGTGATGATTTAGCCAGGCAAGCCGCCGAAGCTAAACCTCAGCAAGCTGATGTTAATTATCTGCCTGAAGCCAAAGCCTAAAACCCAAATCTGTTGTATAGCCAATATATTATTGGCTATACGCTTTAGCTTATTTTGAGAGCAATTTAGTATGTTTACTGTGCCCTGCTCTGCCTGCTGTCGGCGCTGTCGCCCATTGACGAGTACGCGCTTTTCGCTTTTCCCTGATGGGCGTTAATGGCGACTCCATTTTTCTGGCCACAATCAAATACACACTGCCAACGCCTGGTAACCACTTTTCTAATCTATTTTGCCACCAGCGGCCTTGGTTCATTTGTCCAAGCAAAGGGTGATAAATAAAACGTTCATCCTGCAGGATTTGATAACCTAATAAACCTAACCAATCTTTTACCCTCGCTGGCATAAAAAACTGACCACACCAAGGTAATTGAGTTTGATATTTAGGTAGAAGCTTACCCATAAAGGCGGTACTGACAGGGTTAAAACCACAAACAAAAATATAGCCGCCGGAAATCATTACTCGGTCAACTTCCCGTAATAAACGATATGGGTCATGTTCAAATTCCATTAAAAAACTCATCAGCACGGCATCCATGGTGCTTGTTTGCAGGGGCAAATGATGGGGATCGGCTTGAATTGATGCGCCTTGGGCATCATGAATAGAAAAATGCCGCGCAATATTGCAATGTAAACTAGACACTTGAGCGCTAAGCGCACCTAGCTTTAATAAATGGTAACCAAAAATCCTCGGCCACCAATCAGTTAACTTTTGTTCTAGGGCCAATTGAATCTCATCACCACAGGGTAACTCTTGCCATAATTGTGGTTTTTGATTTATCGACATTAACCTGATACTCCCTTAATTTCAAAAGCCCTAGGTTGAGTATAACGACTTATGGCTCTTTGTCGTTAGCATTTTACCCATAGTTGATATCATTTAAAAAAGGGACGAATAAAGTGTTAAATTTATTGTTAATTAGCGCGTTTACATAACCTTATTTAGTCACTTCAACCAGTTGTTTACTTTAAATGTAACAGTATACAAGCCTAGTTCAGCCCAAGCATATTCACTCTATTGGCCTTTTACATATAATCCGTTAACCTAGCGGTAAGATTTCACTTATGGATTTAATCATGCTTTCAGTCATCGGTATTTCAGCGTTTAATGACAACTACATTTGGCTTATACATCAAAAAAATAGCAATCAAGCCTATGTTGTTGACCCTGGCTGTGGCCAAAGTGTGCTCGATTACCTCAAGGGCTCCCCATTAGAGCTGGCGGGGATATTAATCACTCACCATCATGCAGATCACACTGGTGGCATTGCGCAATTACAACAGGCTTTTAATAATAAGCTCGAGGTTTATGGACCTGAAAGTGAAAATATTAGCGGTATTACGCATCCAATAAAAGGCGAGCCATTACTCAAACTCAAGGAGCTTGATACAAAGCTTAAAGTCATTAGTGTGCCGGGCCATACGTTAGGTCATATAGCTTACTTTTATCAACAGCCAGATAGTGTAAACTGTGAAGCGTTATTTTGCGGAGACACCCTATTTAGCGGCGGTTGTGGAAGATTGTTTGAAGGCACAGCCGAACAAATGGCAAACTCGTTAGCAAAACTCGCTGACTTGCCACCTCACACCCAAGTTTACTGCGCCCATGAATATACCGCGGCTAATCTTAAATTTGCGTTACAAGCAGAACCTAACAATAAAGCGTTGCAGCAATACAGTCAGTCAGTTACTTTATCTCGTAATAACAATATGGCTACAATTCCAACTACAATCGCAACAGAATTAGCCATAAATCCATTTTTAAGAAGTAACAGTAAAGAAATAAAACAAGTCATCGCTGCTAAGTTTCAAGTTGAAAAACCAACAGCACTACAGACGTTTACTTTACTCAGAGAGTGGAAAAATAACTTTTAAGCTATTGAGCGCGGCGTCACTTGCTAAGTTAGCAAAGACATTAAAGCCATTTTACACTACAATGCCGCCTCAATTTTGACCAAACACATTTGGTAGACGCCTTTGATCTGCCAGCTTTGCAAGATTTAGGATTTTTTTTAGATGCATAAACCTTTATACCTTTTTGTTGGAAGCTTGGCATTTCTAACCGCATGCCAAACTGCCACTCCAACAAAAGTCGAGCCTTCACCGATTGTCGTTCCTCAGCCAATTAAGCCTGAAAAAGTTGTAGACGAAGTTGCAGCACCGGTTGAAATCACCGATGTTTGGCAACGGATCCGTTTGCAACTTACCATGCCAATTGATGATGTAAAACTGGTGAATAAATATCGAGACTGGTATTTAGCGAACCCAAGACATTTAGAAATTGTCTCTCAACGTGCAGAGCCGTATTTACATTATATTGTCGAAGAATTAGAAAAACGTAATCTGCCGATTGAACTAGCATTATTACCTATTGTTGAAAGCTCGTTTGACCCTTCAGCTTACTCTGCGAGTGCCGCTTCAGGTTTATGGCAATTAACTACGCCTATTTCTAATTACTTTGGTGTTAAAAGTGACTGGTGGTATGACGGCAGACGTGATGTTCCCGCATCCACCACTGCAGCACTGGACTTCTTAGAGTACTTATACGATAGGACCGGACAAAACTGGTTATATGCCATTGCGGCCTATAATACGGGTGAAGGCCGAGTAAATAATGCTGTTCGCCGTAATAAAGCCGCAGGTAAAAGCACTGAATTTTGGGCGCTATCATTACCCAGAGAAACTCAACGCTACGTACCGCAACTGATTGCATTATCAGATGTGGTTAAAAATGCTGACAAATATGGCATCAAACTAACTCCAATCAGTAATGAACCGCATATTGCTGTGGTTGATACCCAAAGCCAGATTGACCTTAAACTTGCGGCAGATTTAGCCAATATGCCAGTTAAAGAATTAAAAGCATTAAACCCAGGTTTAGATCGCTGGGCAACATCACCTGATGGCCCTAATACATTGGTGGTGCCATTTGATAAAGCGGCGCAGTTTGAACAAAAACTTGCAAACCTTGATCCTAAATCAAAATTGAACTGGCATAGATACCAAATTAAATCTGGCGATACCGTAAGCCATATTGCCAAGCGTTTTGATACTTCGGCTTCTTTTATTCGTTCAAGTAATGGCCTGAAAAATAATAATATTAGAGCCGGAAAGTACCTTATTATTCCAGTTCCTGCTGAAGGCGCAAACCTCACAACTGAACAGTTATTAGCACAAGCAAAACCAAGCTCAGTTAAGACTAAAACTTACACGGTTAAATCAGGCGATTCATTATGGGTCATTGCCAGAAAAAATGATGTCAGTGTTGATGATTTAATTCGCTGGAATCGTCTGCCTAAAAACGGCACTTTAAGCATTGGTAAACAATTAAAGATTGGCGCAGTATCAAGTAGCAAAAACAATGCAGAAAGAACCGTTAATTACAAAGTTCGCTCTGGGGATTCATTGGCTAGAATTGCCAGTAAATTCAACGTTTCAGTCAATGATTTGATCGAGTGGAATAGACTTCAAAACAGTAAGTATATTCAGCCAGGACAGATGTTAAGATTGATTGTGGATGTCACCAAGGTCAATGCGTAGTGAGTCTATAAGCTAACTTCTTAGCAATTTCGCAGTAAGTATTTCGCGACTTAAAACAAAAAACGGCAAGGTGATCCTTGCCGTTTTTTATTATATAGCGATTTTTAAACTTGATGTAATCAACTCATCTATACCAAGTTTAAAGCAGTACAAGATCCAAAGTCTTGGTTAACATGATCCCTTGGATATTTTTACTTATGATAAAAATAGCCGCTGACTAAGCCCAAGTGGGCTTAATCACATCATTAAAAACCTAATTTCTTAAATAACTTACCTTTGAGTTTATCGGTTTCATCTTTAAGTTTAGAATCTAATAAAGCACTGGTATCGATACCAAATTTAGGATCTTTCATGCTGCCGGTTATGGTAAGCGGAATGTCCACGCCAGCTAAGGCATCTTCACCACCCTGACCCGCTAATGAGCCCACCACTGACGTCGTTAGCTTATAGTCCACAGTTTCATTATCAATATTAGCACTGCCATTACCGCTAAGGCGAATGAGTGGCGACGCCATAGCTAAGTCTGGGTTAGTCGCAACAGCATTTTTCAAACTAAAACTACCGGTTAAACTAGTAAAATCAGTTTTAAGTTCTTCAGTATTTTTTGCAGATAAATCCCCTTTTAACTTATCTTGAGCACTACGGATCATTTGCGGGATATTCACTCCGTATAACGAGCCATCTGCAATTTCGAAATTACCCTGTGCCAGCAGGTTTTTCTTTAAGTTATCTGTAATTAAACTTTTACCAGAACCAGAAATTTTAAAATTTGCCGCACCTGAGATTAAATCAATATCCGCCGCATCTTTTAACAGTGGTCTAAATTGCACACCTGTTAATGTTTCATCGAAGCGGTAACTAGGTACTTTCTGACGACCATCGAGCTGTGCTGTGGCTTTAATACTACCTTCATATAAATTCGCAGAAAACTGAGTTAAATCGGCAACGCCATCTTTGACCTTGGCTTTCATTACCCAGTTTTGAGTGAGTAGGTTTGCGACCTTGATTGATTTAACCGTCATGCCTAAGGTTAAATCAATGGTTTTTAATGCGGACAAATCAGGCTCTACAGCTGGCTTGCTCGCTGCAACTTGTTCAGTGTCTTCTGCTTTAGCTTCGGTCTCTGATGGCGGCAGTAATTTATCAACATCGATATCACCGACATCTAATTGCAGGTTAATTTTAGGGATTGTGGCGCCGTAATTGACTGAAACATCGCCAGTGGCGCTTATGTCCATCGCTGACAATTGTTTTATAGCAACATCTAATTTTTTAGCATCTAAAGCCAAATTAATATCAGTAATCAGCTGGCTGCTAACACTTTTATTAGGGATAGCCTCACCGGTCACATCAGTATTAATGGTTAAATCAGCCATAATAACCTGAGTCAAATCTTCACTAATGGTCAATTGACCATTACCAGAACTTGCCAGCATCATATCAGGCATTTGTGCAGTAAATTCATAAGCAAAGTCTGCAGCGTTTCCTAATGAAAACTCACCAAGGGTTAAACTATTTAAACTAAATATTTGTTTGGTTTCTGCCGCTTCATCAATTACGTTGATGGTGGTATTGGTAATAGACACGCCGCCGATTTGTAAACTTTGCAATTCGAGTGTATTAGCTGATGATGCTGGTTCTGACGCGGTTGTGGTTTCAGGTGATGCAGCACCGCCCAAACCATCAAAGCTGGTTGAACCGTCTTTTTTAGTGACGATATTCATAGTCAAACCATCAAGGGATAATTGTGCAATTTCCACTTGTTGGCTTAAAAGCGGCATTAATGCCACACTGGCAACCGCTTGGTTTACTTCAACTAATGTACTTGGAGAAAAGTTCTCAGGGTTGGATAGTGAAATGCCACCGAGGTTAATCCCAAGTGTCGGGAAAAAGCTCCAACTTAAGTCTTGGCTAATGACAAAATCACGGCCAGTTTGCTTTTTAACGGCATCCACAATTTGTGGTTTAAAACTATTTGGATCAAAAAATACCGTTAAATAAATAACCAGCAATAAGATTACGCTAGCGACTATAGCTAATAGCCATTTAAGTGCCTTCATGTTTGCATCCTTGTAAGCAAATTGATTTTTAATGTAAAAATAAATTAATTCATCTAAGTTTAGCTTAATACTGCTAAATCTAAAGGTTTTTCAGTAACGGCTATGCCATTTTCATCGGCATAGATCATCATGGCAGGTTTTACTGAGACACCGGCAATCTCGATATTTATATTCACAAGGCCAACATCTTTTTTTTCTGTTTTAATGGGATTAGCACTTAGCGCCTGCACACCAATACCAATGGTCGACAATGTGCCCACATCTCTTACCGCACCAAAAATGATGATACCTTCCCATTCATTATTGGCCGCCGACTCCGCAATCATGTCACCTAGCAAAGCACGCCGACACACGCCGCCGCCATCGACCACTAACACTTTACCTTTACCAGCGGTTGCTAACGTTGACTTCACTTTAGAGTTATCTTCAAAACACTTAACCGTAACCACTTCACCATAAAATATCCGTTTGGCGCCGTAACTTTGCCAATTGGCGGGTATCAAGGTTAATTCAGAACCATAGTGGTCAAATAAATCAGGTAATAAATCTAGCATTTTGCACATCCTGTACTAAAGTAAATAAATTAATGTTTAATATAAACGTCATACTCTATTGAAACAAATCATTAATCTGAATAAACTATCAATAATGCTCTGTTACTATTCATGGAAGATAGAGAGTACCCATGCTAAATAGCATTCATTTACTCATAATCCTAAGTAGTTATCCATATGACTGATATTAATTTACAAAATGTAATTAACGCCTTTGATGAATTAGATTTCGAAAATAGAACAACTAAAAGTCTTGAAAGTGCCCGCAACAAACTGCAAATGAAAACTTATCTTGACTCTCTTGATTACAGTTTACGTCGATTAAACATTTTAAATGAAGTCGTTTCAGAAATGGTTGAGCAAAAAAAATCAGCCTTAAAGAAGCAAGAGCAAGTTCAAACCTACAAATCTAAAGTCATACAACTGTCTAGAGAATATCGTATTTCTTACCAAGAAGTACTTGAAATCATGATTTCAATCAAACAAAAATAAATAGTCTAGAACCCAAATTAAATAGTAAAATCTTCATACTAAAAGACTCAAGTTCAACACAAATTGATACTCTAACTATTTTTATTGGCTGATTTAATTGTCCAATCTTATAATCGCATTACTTTATATCTTTTTAGGTTTACTTGGGGGTAAGTCTAAATTGTTTATAATCCGGCTATGTAAATAATTTATATTTTAAATCTACCCAAAACTAGCTTGCATAACCAAACCTACAAAAACCTTATCGCTATTCGAAGGTATATGTTCATTTTGATTTTTACTTTTCAAACAAAACCTCTTCACTGCGGGTTAAGTTGGTACTTGGCTTAGCAAGAACTGCCCTTTCCCCTCTGTGGTTGCTACTATTTGAATGATGCTTGATAAATATCGCCAATGAATCCTTTAATGTCATTTGGGATATCGTCCACTTGGTCTGCCTATCACGGTGCCACAATGGGTTGAAAAATAGCAATTTGAATTGAGAAAAGCCCCTTTAATTTTGAATTTCAAATGTATTAAAACCGTTTTAGCTAAACTGGATACACTCTATTTCTGCCGTGACCTTTTGCTAAATAAAGATGGGTATCTGCTTGTTTATATAATGCCTCAATTGTAGTGATTTCTTGGGTCATTTCAGCGACACCGATACTGACGCTTGTATCAATCAAAATGGTATTATAAAGGAAATCTTTACTCTCAATGATAATTCGTATTTTCTCAGCAATACGCTTGGCATCATTCATTGATGTATTGTTGAGTAAAATAGCGAATTCCTCACCACCAATTCGTGCGAAAATATCGCTTTCTCGCATACTAGCTTCTACGACTCTGGCGAGATGTATTAATACAAAATCACCTGCTTGATGGCCATAATTATCGTTCACTTTTTTAAAGTGATCGATATCAATCATTAACAGTGAAACGCTAGTTTGTTGTCTTGAAGCAATCGCCATTATCTTTTTGGCCATTTCAAAAAAATAGCGTCGATTATATATGTTAGTTAGATTATCCATGATTGATAATCTACGAAATTCTTCGGCGCTCTTTTCTACATCCTCGTGGGCTTTTATGCTAGATATACGACTATCTAACATTGATTTTGACAATAAAATGGTTGCAGGAATATAGCTAACAATAAACGCCAATAAAGCAAAATGTTGGTATTCACCAAAATAAAGCATAATAGCAATCTGCGGCGTTATCATTAAAATGAAAAACACCAAATAGGCTTTAAAGAAAGACGACATCGATAATGTTGCGGCTGTGACAATTCCGATAATTAGAATAAAACCGACAAACTCAAACGGTTGACGAGCATAAATTATTAGCATCACCGATGATGCCGTCCACATAAAGGCTTGAAATACATTAAGCGCGATAAAAATGACTTCATCATTAGCGAGTCTTTTTCTATCTTCTTTTTCTAAATGTTTTTCAAACATTTTTGCATTATAAATTCGGCATATTGCTAAGAGAATTTGTAAACAAAACCAAGTCATCAAAATGTTAAACGGAATGAGGATGTTAAATACTAAGGCGTAAGTAATAGAGACAATCAACATCGCAACCATGGCTCTGGGTGTTTGCTCGGCGACATTTTGTAAAAGTTTTGCAGGAACGTTAGACATACATATCCTATATTCAGCACAATTTGCCCCTAGTAAACAACTCATTAATCGATTTTAACAGCTTGAGATAAACGAATATTTTATGAGGCTGCATACTTATTTTAACGTTCTTAAAAACACACAAATACAGTTAATTAGAGCATTATAGTAAATATAGGAAGCATCGCCTGAATTGTCTAGCAGACCATTGGAAATCATTAAATAAACATGTGCTAGGCGTTATTTAGAGCACGATTGAGACCTTGATTGAACAACTCATCAGCTAGAGAAAATGCCTACCTTATGTCAGAATACCCCTTTAATTTACTCTCGAAGGCAAAGTAACTGTACCCCAGTTACAAAAACGCCTTTTTAGGTGGTTTTTACTGGGTTAGTACTCGCTTAATTTAAAGTCGCTAAACGTGGCAAAGTTAACTTGTTGACGATTTTCATAAAAAGCTTTTGCTGCCCAAATATCGCGTTTAATACCCTCAACTGGTCGAATAGCAAACTCAACGTCTTTAATAAGGCGTAAAAGCTGCATTAACTCACGACAGTCTTGAGTGATTCTAATAAGAAGACTGCCAGACTCAGATGGCGGACATATTAGACCTTGTTGAAAATAAACTTATTGCATTGTTATCACCTGTGCGTGCTATTTTATCGAATAAGTAAATAATACCTGTTGTTAACTCCACTAAAAACGCTATATTAATTATAATATTCTCAAATATGGATTGATAATATGCTCATACAAGACCTGCACATCATTCTCAAAGTAGCTGAATTTCGAAGTATTACTGCGGCTGCAAACAGCCTTGATATGCGTATGGCAACCGCTAGTGCTGCGGTCAAGCGTGTTGAAGCAGCATTAGGCGTTGAGCTATTTGTACGCACTACGCGCCAACTTAGGCTTTCCCCTGCTGGTGAGCGCTATTTACCTCAATGCGAACTGGCTGTGCAACTGTTAGACAATGCCCAGCAAAATGCTCAGGAAGATTTAGATGTACTAAAAGGTGAAATAAGAATTGCCCTATCATCTGATCTAGGCCGTAATGTGGTTACCCCGTGGTTGGATGATTTTTTGCTGCTTTATCCCGACGTGGCTTTACGCAGTAATATCACTGACAGTAATATTGATTTTTATCGTGACTCTGTTGATATGGCGCTGCGCTATGGTGAGCCAAGCGATGCCAGTATGTATGGTTTTCGAATTTGCAGTATTCCACGAGTACTGTGCGCCACACCTAGCTATTTAGACAAAAATGGCGCCCCTACAACGCCAGATGAACTCATAAATCACAATGGGCTGTTTTACCAGTTACAGGATATTGTTCAGAACGAGTGGCGCTTTAGTCATCAAAACCAAAGCCATAAAGTAAAGCTTAAAGGTAATCGTGCATCTAATGACGGAGATTTGGTGCGGCGTTGGTGTGTGTCGGGACACGGGTTTGCGATTAAGTCATGTCTTGATATGGCGGATGATTTGCTAACAGGTCGTGTGGTAAACGTCATGCAGGAATATAAACCAACTGCGACTGAATTGTGGCTTGTGTGCCCCAGCCGTCAGTCTATTACCCCAACAGTGCGCTTATTACGTGATTATTTTAGAGAGAAAACCCAGCAGCTATTGTCTCAACTGGTTGAGCATGGCGTGTTAAACAAACAAGATATTAAATAACATACAATCACTATTAAGCTAATTCATTAAACTGAGTTGTTGAATCTCGCTCTTTTAATTCAAAGTCTAAAACATGGCGTAAATTTGATAGGCTATCTGAAGTCACTTGATTCATTTGGCCAGAAGTCAGTAATGTGATAGCTGTTTCAGCCATCGCATTGATAGGTTGTTTCACTGTTGTGATATGTGGCCAAATCGTAGTAGCAAGCGGGGTATCATCATAACCGGCAACGCTTAAGTCTTTGGGTACATTTAAGCCTAAGGAATTGGCAACCGAAACAACTGCTGCAGCCATATCATCATTACTAGCAAATATCGCGCTTGGTCTATTTTCTCTATCTAATAGAGCCTTAGCAGCTCCTAATGCAGACTTATAGCTGAACATACCTTGCTCAATAAACTCTGGCGGAATGTTTAACTGTTTAGATCGCATTGCATCTAAAAATCCTTGATAACGAAGACGACTGGCACCAACGTCTGGGTGCCCTATAATAAAGCCAATGTCTTTATGGCCTTTATTGACTAACAAATTGGTCATATCATAAGCCGCTTGATAATCGTCCATACAAACAAAAGCAGATAAGGTTAACTCCACATCTGGTGATACTCGTACAAAAGGAATATTTAATACAGTAAGCTCTTTGAGAATCTCAATATTGTTACAAAAAGGCGGTAATAGAATAACGCCATCAACTCGTGTTTCTTCAACTAAATCAAGTGTGATTTTTAACTTTTCTTCTTGGGTGCCTTCACACTCATCTACCACTAAATGATAACCTTGCTGGCGGCAACTTTTTAAAGCCGACATCATGAACTGACTAACATAACCACCTTCACTTGGGTTTTCGTAAAGTAAGCCAATTAAATAAGATTTAGAACTCGCTAAACGCCTAGCTGAAATATTGGGGCGATAGTTTAGTTGATCTGCCGCTTGCTGGACTTTCGCTCGTGTTTTGTCACTGACTTTTTCGTCCTTGTTTAACACCCTAGAAACGGTCATTTTCGACACACCAGCCATTAAAGCAACATCTTGAATAGTGATTTTAGTGCTTGATTTACTCTTATTAATTGGACTCATTAGGAAACTCATTTAAAAATAAGATAAATGTTACAAAGTTCGTAGTAACAATAATACCCTCAGAATAACAGATAAATTACTGATACTATAATCACTTATTCTTATTCATGCGTATTGTGGCAAAATCTATAATTATCACATTAAAACAGTCAATAAGGATCATCGAACCATCGTTATTAGCGACTAAAGCTGGTTATTACTCACACAATAAATTTATCGTGTTATCGATAACCTACATTTGATAATAATGTCTATAAATTATTACTATAAGCTTTTTAGCATCCAAACATCACAGCCACCGTGAATGGTACCAACAAGGGGCTTATCTAAATGTTGAAAGCCCATCTTTTCATAGAGTGTAATTGCCGCTGTCATTGAATTTAACGTATCGAGATAACATTGTTCAAAACCGTTTGCTTTTGCAAATGTAAGACATTGCTCAGTTAAGCGCTTACCTAAACCAAGCCCTCTCGTTTCAGGTAATAGAAATAATTTTCTTAACTCACAAATCTTGTTATCACCGTTGAACTTTGCAATACCTGCACCGCCTACCACTTGATTATCAACACAAGCAACCAAATAAATGCTGCGGTCTTTTGCATGATAATATTGGCTCATATGTGCCACTTCAGCATCTGATGGGCCAAAGCCTTCGCCAATTGCACCAAACTCTTTGCCAACCGATTCAATGATGGCTGCCACTTGTTGATCTTGCTGTGAAATTATTGGTTCAATTACAATTTTCATAAACTTTTTATGTTACTTAACAGGCCGGTATTTAAACTAGATTATCAAATAAATCCGCAATAAAAGACATTACATTTGTTCAGGCGTAAATCTTTGCTCTAATTGCCTCTATATGCTTCTGAAATATATGTGAATTTTCTAATGTTATGGTAGGTTAACAGAGTTTCCCCTCAAATATGGCCGCAGCAACGGCCTTCTATTTCATGATTGAAGCCTATTGTTTTTCGTTTATCGTTTATCGTTTATCGTTTATCGTTTATCGTTTATCGTCGAACTGTGCCATTTTTTCATCAGGCTGATATAGGTAATGCAACATGCGAAGTGCAATAAGCATGAGAGAGATTGTTTGTCAGTCTATTAGATAAACCGCTGAAGCTGAGCATGTATCGCCACAGTCAATCGCGTTATTACATAATAATATAGGTGGGTGTTCTATAAGCAGGATAACTGACATGGACTTTCTGATTAATCTATTTCTTGATTAGAAAGAAATACACAACATGAGACAAGTAAATTAAACACGAACTAAAAATATTGCTTAGGCAGCAACGACATGCCTAGATTTCTTTAGGGGATTTAAGCGATTGTGCATAACTTTAATGGTATCAAATTGCTGTAATACTTTAGATTCTGTTAAAGGGCACTCACTTGATAACACCATCACTAACGCTGCCTGCAAGCTGTTTTCAACCACTAGAACTAAAACAGAGGTTCCATTGGCATTTAACGAAAATAACTTACCTACTTCGCAATAAACACATTCTTGACTGATTTCAAAAAACCAAGATTTTGGCATTTGCGGCTTAATCATAAAATGAGCAGCTGTTGCATTTAACGCTGTTTGAACTACTGCAGCATCGGACATTTTTAACGCTTTAGGCAGACTTTCAAGTAGGTTTATATAGAATTTAGCATGATCCACACTAAATTCTGACGTCATTAATGCATCAGGGATAAGAGATTTGGTTTTATATGGGGTTAAGAACTCCATTTCGGAACCTAATGAAATACTTAATTGCTTAAAAGTTTCATTATATTCCCACTGCCAGTCCTTATTTGGCATTAATAACATTTTTAAATACCTACTTTAACAATACAATCTGATAATAGTTTATATTTCAGACAATATCAAAATATTATTTAAAAACTTTGATATATTTATCATTAAGTTATAACGATCGTAAGATCGTGATTGCGATCGCTATAACTTGATTAGATCTGATTTATTGGATCAAAAGACTAATTTTTAGATCAACTTATATTATTTAGCTTTATAAGCATTAACAATATCGTTTATTAAACCCGGACCTTGATAAATAAAGCCAGTGTATATCTGTACCAATTCTGAACCTACATCAAATTTAGCTAAGGCATCTTCGGCACTATTTATTCCACCGACGCCAATAATCGGGATCTCACCGTTCAAATATCCCGCTAATTGTCTGATCACTTGAGTAGAAAGATCCGTCAACGGCTTACCACTTAAGCCACCCGCTTCGTTAGCATTGTCTAAGCCAACAACCGCATCACGGGTTAAAGTGGTATTTGTCGCAATCGCTCCATCAAATTTACTTTTTAATAGCGATTCAGCAATCTTTTCAATTTCTTCAGAGGTTAAATCCGGGGCAATTTTTAGTGCTATTGGTACATACTTATTGTACTTTTTAGCGAGTTCTGTTTGTTTTTCTTTTAATGAAGATAGTAAATCGTCTAATAACTCACCATATTGCAGCGTACGTAGACCTGGAGTATTAGGTGATGAGATATTTACCGCGATATAATCCGAATATTGGTAGACTTTTTCCATGCAGATTAAATAATCATTCTTACCTTCATCTACTGGGGTATCTTTATTTTTACCAATATTTACACCAACAATAATATCGGATTTCTTCGCCATTAAATTTCTGACTAAATTATCTACACCTTTATTGTTAAAACCCATTCTATTAATGATTGCTTTTGCAGGTTTTAAGCGAAATAAACGCGGTTGTTCATTACCCGGTTGTGGACGAGGCGTTACCGTACCGACTTCAATATGACCAAATCCCATCGCATGAAATGCATCAATTGATTCGCCATCTTTATCCAATCCAGCCGCCAAGCCAACTGGATTTTTAAAATTAATGCCCATACAAGTCACAGGCGCTGAGGCAACTTTTTGACTGTAAAATAGGTTTAAAGGGTTGTTTCCAGTATTTTTTAAACTTCCGATAGCGATATTATGCGCGATCTCTGGATCCATCTGAAACATTACTTTTTGTGCAACTTTATAAAAAAACATGCTTTCTCCTAAACCTAAAAAAAGCCCCGGCTATCGCCAGGGCTCGTTCACTTATTATAAATAATTATCTCGGTCCTTCGCAATGAAGGATCAATAAATTAAGTTCTCGCAGTGCCACTGAGAATTTTGCAAAATCATGGCTTTGAGACACCTTAAATTCAGTCAGTAGGTTAAACCAGCGTTCTAACAACTTTTGATTATTATCAATCCACTGGTTAATGATCACATCTGCATCGCAAGAGTCTGTACAGGCTCGAAGGACTGTAGAGCTTAATGAGCGCTGTTGCCAATCTAACTCTTCTCTGAAGGCTGCGCGGGCTAATCCTTGCCAATGATTGGACACTGGTTGAATACTAATCTGTTCTAAGAACCAATGTAATTCAACTTTTGCACCTAATCTGAAATACGTTTCAGCAACCAGTTTTACTGATTTGTCCTCAAGTTGGGCAATTTGAGCAATATCTAATGCTGAGAATAAGGTACTCATTTTAGCGATAACATGCGCTAAAGACTCTGGTACTTGCTGTTCCTGGAGTAATTTAATTTCAGTTGAAATAGCCATAACTTCTGCAGAAATCATATATTGATCAACATTAGCTTTTAATTCATCAAACACAGGTTTGAAGAATGCTACAGTTTGCTCAATATTTTCACCTTTCTTGCGGTGACGAATTAACCAGCGACAAGCTCTGCGCATGTTACGACGTAATTGGTGCAACATTTCACTTTGAACGTCAGCAGACACAATTCCATTAAGCTTAGTAATTGACTGTGTTAGTTCAGTTAAGCTAAATATTTCTCGAGCCATAGTGTAGCAAATTGCCGCTTCAGCAACTGAGGCACCGGTCTCATCTTGCATACGCTGTACAAAGTTAAAGCCCATATCATTAACCAATTCATTGGCTAATGAGGTTGCAATAATTTCACCGCGCAAAGGATGCGAAATCATCTTATCTGCATATTTATCTTTCAATTGCTGCGGGAAATAGTTCGTTAGCAATTTACTTAAAAAACTATCTTCAGTGATTTCAGCGGTGACCAATTGCTCTTTTAGGACCATTTTGCCATAAGCAACCAATACTGATAGCTCTGGACGAGTCAGTGCACGGTTATTTACTAAGCGATCGGCTAACTCATCATCTGTTGGTAAAAATTCTAGGGCGCGATCTAATTTGCCATCTTTTTCAAGATATTGAATGTATCGGATATGCTCTTTTAACTGAGCAACACCATGTGCCAGAGTCACAGAAATGGTGCGGGTTTGATCGTTACAGTCTTGCAGAACAATCTCACCGACTTCATCTGTCATTGACTCTAACAGACGGTTACGCTGTTTAACCGTAAGTTCACCGTCTGCAACAATAGTATTAAGTAAGATTTTGATGTTCACTTCGTTGTCTGAACAATCAACCCCACCGACATTGTCTACAAAATCAGTATTGACTCGGCCACCATTGGCTGCAAATTCAATACGACCCAATTGGGTTGCACCTAAGTTGCCACCTTCACCAATGATTTTAGCGTTGAGTTCATTACCGTTGACTCGAATAGCGTCATTAGCACGATCGCCAACTTCAGCATGAGTTTCAGTCGTCGCCTTAACGTAGGTACCAATACCGCCATTCCAAATTAAATCTACACGCATTTTTAGCAATGCTTGCATGAGTTGATTTGGCGTCATGGTGTTTTCGGTAGTATCCAGCATCAGCTTGATTTCTTTAGTCAATTTTAATGACTTAGCTGAACGTTGGAATACTACCCCGCCTTTTGACATTAGCTTGGTATTGTAATCTTCCCAACTTGAACGCGGTAAATTAAATAAACGCTCACGCTCGATATAACTGGTTTCAACATTAGGATTGGGATCGATGAAGATATGCATATGGTTAAATGCCGCCACTAACTTAGTATGACGGGATAACAACATGCCATTACCAAATACATCACCAGCCATGTCGCCAATTGCCAGACAGGTAAAGTCGGTAGTTTGACAATCGATGCCTTCTTCACGGAAGTGACGTTTGACAGACTCCCAAGCCCCTTTGGCGGTAATACCCATTTTCTTATGGTCATAACCATTACTGCCGCCAGATGCAAATGCATCACCTAACCAAAAGTTGTATTCAATGGCGATTTCATTGGCAATATCGGAGAATGTTGCAGTGCCTTTATCGGCTGCAACCACTAAATAGGCATCATCTTCGTCATGACGAACCACATCTTTTGGCGGTACAACATTGCCTTCGATGATATTGTCACTGATGTCCAATAACCCGCGAATGAATAAGCGGTAACACGCTTGCCCTTCGTTAAAGAAGGCTTCACGGCCGCCGTCTGTAGGCAGCTGCTTACACACAAAACCGCCTTTTGCACCAACAGGAACAATCACGGTATTTTTAACTTGTTGCGCTTTGACTAAGCCTAGTACTTCAGTACGGAAATCTTCACGACGATCTGACCAACGTAAGCCACCACGAGCGACTTTACCACCACGCAAATGCACCCCTTCAAACCTTGGTGAATACACAAAGATTTCAAATTTTGGCAATGGACGCGGCATCTCAGGAATATCTTCAGGTAAAAACTTGAATGAGATATAAGGTTTAACATCAACATCGTTAATCGTTTGATAGAAGTTGGTACGCAGCGTTGCGTTAATCAAATCTAAGTAACGGCGAATAATGCGGTCATCATCAAGGCTAGAGACATCTTCTAGGCGTAAATCGATTTGCTCATAAAATTTACTGAGAGTGCGGGTTTTAAGTTTAGGGTTAAACTTACGAATAAACATTTTAACTAATAAATCAGCAATTTGCGGATAACGATTAAAGGTTTCTTCGATATATGATTGGCTAAATGTTGCATCTATTTGACGCATATATTTGGCATAAGCACGTAAAATAGATACTTCACGGCCAGTAAGGCTGGTTGCCAACACCATGCGGTTAAAGCCATCATCTTCAAGTTTCTTTTGCCATACTTGAGATAACGCATTTTGGAATCGATCTTGGCTATCTGCCAAGTTTTCAATTGCTGCGCCCTGCACCATCATTAAGAAATCAAGGATCCAATAGGTGGCACCATCTTCAGTTTTCACTTCATATGGACGCTCATTGATGACCCGTAATCCAAAGTTTTCTAACATTGGCAGTACATCAGACAGATGTATCGGTTCATCTTTATGGAACAACTTTAAACGTACTTTATTATCATTTAAGGCTGTTTCTTGCGGCTGATAAAATAGCATGCCTAGTTTATGCTCGTCATTCAACGCTTCAAGGTGCTGAATATCGACCACGGCTGAACTCGGCAATACATCTTCTTTATAGCTTGGTGAAAACGCATTGAGGTAACGTTTAACTAAGCCAGTACCCGATTGCTCACCTAATGAGTTAGTTAATGAACTCTGTAATTTATCTTCCCAAGAGCGCGCCGCTTCAATTAGGTTTTTCTCAATAGCAGCCACATCGACATCCATATTATTATTATCAACTTTCACGATGTAGTGCGTACGCGCTAAAGTCGATTCTGAGAAATAAGTGGTAAATTCAACATCTTCAGTGCTGTTAAAATGCTGCGCTAAAATACGTTGAGTGTCTTGACGTAATTTAGTGTTGTAGCGATCTTTTGAAACATACACCAAACAGGACAAAAATCGGCCAAAACCGTCTTTACGAACAAATACTTTTAATTTGTCACGGTCTTGCATATGTAATACACCACGAGCAACGCTGGCTAATTCATC
The DNA here is from genome assembly GCF_002874355.2 of Shewanella sp. 10N.286.48.B5. Lineage (NCBI taxonomy): Bacteria > Pseudomonadati > Pseudomonadota > Gammaproteobacteria > Alteromonadales > Shewanellaceae > Shewanella > Shewanella sp. 10N.286.48.B5. The sequence goes on along the minus strand of NZ_MCVG02000001.1, from coordinate 1,226,182 downwards.
TTCTTTAGATTGAATTAACTCATCACGAGGTAAATTCTCAAGGGTATTCATCAACGCTTTGTAGTCATGTGAACGTGGTGCTAGACCTGAGCGCTCCATAATCCGTTCAACTTTTTCAGCTAACAGCGGTATTTCTCTGGGGCTACGGTTATAAAGATTGGACGCGTAAAGTCCTAAAAAGCGATCTTCTCCAATCACGTTACCTTTTTTATCAAAGCGTTTAATACCGATGTAATCCACATAAGCGGGCCTATGAACTCGGCTTTTAGTCGAGCTTTTAGTCAGCACTAACAGACTCTCATCTAGAGCTTCTTTTCTTGCTGATTGAGAAAGCGAAGACAGTAATAAGCCACGCTCGCCGTTTTTATTAACAGAGCGGCTCATTAATCCTAAACTTGAATCTAAATCAGGTACTAACTCAACATCACCTTCAACACGCTTTAACTCATAATAGCGGTAACCTAGTAGGGTGAAGTGATGATTATTTAGGTAGGTTAAAAAGCTAATTGCTTCTTCTTTTTCACATTTCGCGCCTGGAAAAGGCTGCTTAGGTAATAATTTTACTGTTTCTGACAATTTGTCAGACATTTTTTGCCAATCAACGACTGACGACACCACATCAGCAAAAACTGATTCAAGTTCTTTACCAATGGCTTTAATATCGGCTTCACTGCTTTGGCGATCAATTTCAATCAAAAACACCGCAACATTTTCTGTGTTTTCATCAGCATCTTTAATAAAAGACACTTCTTTAACTAATTCTTTTTCACGCACCAACGCCATTGGTGTGTGCAGCATCATATGAGCAGTAATCCCCATACGATTTAACGCCATAGCAACTGAATCAACCAAGAATGGCATATCAGGCTGTATAATTTCGATAATACTATGACTTGACTGCCAGCCATGTTTTGACTGACTTGGATTAAATACCCGAATGTGGGTATTGGTTGCAGCAGATTTGTTTAAGGCATTCCAAAGACTTAATACTGCGCCATACAAATCGCTGTCATTACGAGCGTTTAAGTCGTCTTCTGACATATGGGCGTATATACAATGGGCAAATTGCTCAACTTGTTTTGCTTGAGTATTAGGGATTTTTTTATGAATTAAATTGACTACATTTTCTAGTAGTACTGAAGGCATTGCATCTTTAAAGGCCATGTTGCAGTTTCCTTAAGCGTTTATGGCAGCGCTTTTATCATTATATTGGATGCTTCGGCTTGTTGATCCCGTCTTAAACTGAGATCTGCCGCAAAGTTTATTACTAATTTCATGCTATTTCGAGCTAAATTTTAGTGGTAGATCCTCTAAATCCCTTGTTAATTCAAGAATTATAGTCACTAATTGACCAATCAAGCGTTTAGATAGACTAACTATGCAAAAAAAAAAAGGAGCTAAGCTCCTCTTTAATTTATAAACCCTTTAACTTACTTGGGTTTGCGCCAGAAAACGGCTGATAATGCGGGCAAAATAATTATCGCTCCCAACATATTCACTAAAAACATGAATGTTAATAAAATTCCCATATCCATTTGGAATTTCAGCGCAGAAAAGAACCAAGTACTCACTCCGATGGCTAAAGTAAGCCCGGTAAAAATAACCGCACTGCCTCGCTCAATTAACGCTTCAAAATAGGCTTGCTGCACCGCCATACCATTGTTGAGTTTACCTGCCATAGTCGAAAGAATATAAATACCATAATCAACACCAATACCAACACCTAATGCAATCACCGGTAAAGTGCTCACCGCAAGGCCGATATCAAGCCAAGTCATTAATGCTTGTGCTAATGTCGACACCACATATAACGGCACAATCACTGCTACCGTCGCTTTAAGTGATTTGAAGCTAATTAAACATAGGATAAATACAGCGCCATAAACATAAATCATCATAGGTAGCTGCGCTTCACTAACAGCTTCGTTAGTCGCAGCCATGACACCAACAGGGCCAGAAGCCAGTTTAAATTGTAATGTTTCGGTATTGAGCTTTTCAGCTACATCTTTGACTTTAGCAATCACCACTTCAATGGTTTCAGCCTTATGATCTTTCAAAAATAAGAAAATAGGCATCACCGAACAGTTGCCGTTTAATAAACCTGAAGTCGTTGGTACTCGTCCTACCGCTTGCACTAAACTTGCTGTGGTTCTTGGCAATATTTGCCACTTTGGGTTACCTTCGTTAAAGCCGGCATTAACCTGCTTAGCCACTGACGCTAAACTGGCTGTTGATTCAACTCCCGGGGTATTGGCCACCATCCATTCGAATTGATCGATCTCAGCTAATATGGAATGATAGGTACAGGCTTCAGGGGTTGCTTCAACAATCACCGTCATATAATCAGTGGTAATTGAATAATTATCAGTAATATAAAAAGTATCTTGGTTGTATCTTGAATCAAGATGCAATGCCGGCGCACCGCCTTGAAGGTCACCTATTTTCATATTACTGGCTTGTTGCAAGCCAAAAGCATATAACAGTGCAGTACAAATCAGCACAATGACAGCATATTTAGGAGTGGCAAATTTAGATAAGCTACGCCAAATCCCTTCAATTTTATCTTTTTGCGCTTTATTCTCTTGAACCGGTTTGATGTTGGTGTAAGAAATAACCAGTGGCAATAAAATTAAATTGGTCAAAATAATAACAGCAACACCTAATGATGCCGATATCGCTAACTCTCTAATAATACCGATATCGATTGCAAGTAAGGTTAAAAAGCCAACGGTGTCTGATAATAATGCAATACCGCCTGGTACTAATAAACTACGAAACGCGGATGCAGCTGCAGCTTTAGTGGCTTGTCCATCACCAACACGGCGCCTAACCGCATTAATCATTTGTACCCCATGGCTTACGCCAATTGCAAACACCAAAAATGGTACAAGAATTGACATTGGATCTAAACCAAAACCTACTACTGTTAACAACCCAAGTTGCCACACCACCGCAATTAAGCTGCATACTAAAGGCAAAATCGTCAGCATTAATGACTTAGAAAATAAATAAACCATCACAGCTGTGATTGCGATAGCAATCAAGAAAAACAGCAGCACGCCCTTAGCGCCTTCAGCTACATCACCAGCCATTTTAGCAAAACCAATAATATGGATTTTGATGGTATCGGTTTCATATTTAGCGCGTAATTCATTTTCAAGTTGCTGAGCAAATTGAATCGTATTTAACGGCTTAAAAGTAACATCCTTTTCAGCGCCTTCAGATGCGGCCATTTCTTCATCTGTTTTTGCTACAAACTCCATTAACTGCGCCGTTAACATAGCTGATGAATAATCATTGGACACTAAGCGGCCAACAATACCGGCTTTTTCGATATTGTCTCTGACAGTATTTAAGCCATATTCATCATTACGAAAGTCAGCAGGAATAACCGGCCCACCAGCAAAACCATCTTCAACGACTTCGGTAAATCGAGTCGAAGGTGAATACAATGACTTAACTTGAGAGCGCTCAACCCCAGGAATGAAAAAGAGTTGATCATGTACATTTTTGAGGGTTTCAAAATACTCTGGGTTAAAAATATTGCCGCTGGTATCTTCCACTGCCACCATGATCCTATTCGCACCACCAAAATCTTTTTGATGCTTGGTATAGGTTTTCATGTATTCATGATTTAATGGAATATTCTTACTAAAAGCGGCATCCATTTTTAATTGGCTAGCTTGGTAACCTAGAAAGAAGGTAATTAATATAAATGAAAATATTACCCACATCCTGTGTCTAAAGAGGTAACTTTCAAATCCATTGACCAGTTTTTCTAACATCTTATCGGCCCTATTATTGTTGTTTTAATTTTAGTTATCATTTTGTGATGGCTATTTGTTATGGCTACTTAAGTTGGAATAAGCCTTTAGTACCTGCAAACCAAAGTTCCCCTTGATTATCACTGGCTACAGCAACAATGTTTTCACCTTGTCTGCGAGCTATGACTTTGGCCTCAAGCTTATTATTGAGCTCAATGATCATGCCAGCGTTACCAACTAAGTAAATTGAACCATCTGTGTTGATATAAGCGTTATGTATCGTTGACTTAACCGGTAATTTAATTTCACTCCATTGTGAAAATTGTTTATCGGTAACAAAAACATGACCACGAAGCCCCATCAAAAAGATATTTTTATCCGTTTCAATGGCATTAAACATTGAACCGTCATAAATAAAATCATGTGCAGTAAAGGTTTTACCATTATCAATTGATGTGGCGACTAACCCCAGTTCGCCAACCATTAATAAACTATTGTCAGCTAATTGAATAACACGGTTAAAATGCGGTAGTAACGCTGCGCGTTCAGATAAATACAGTGCTTCATCTTCAGCTTTTAAATCCGCTAAATAACCAATATCTTCTTCGAATAATAACTCTTCATGGAATTCTTCTTGCCAGTTTTGACCGCCATCCTCGGTGCGATAAAACAAGCCATATGCCCCAACCGCTATACCGTTTTTATCATCAAAAAATAAAATATCTAATAACGGCTTTTCAATTTCAAATGACTGAAATTGTAAGGTCCAAGTTAAACCACCGTCTTGGGTATGAATGATGGTTGCATCATGACCCACGGCCCAGCCTTGCATCTCATCGAGGAAAAATACTTTGGTTAAGTGCGCGATAACAGGCGTAGTCACTTGTTGCCATTGTTGTTGTTTGACTAAAACATGGCCACGTTCACCAACAGCAACTAGCTTATCGCCAGCGTTAGCAATATCTAACACTAAAGATGATTGAGCAAGGGGTTGGAGTTGAACGCTGAGCGGATCAAATTGAACATTTGCTGATGCAACACCGAAAAAGCAGCTAACACTGATTACGGCAACATTGCGAAGTGTGCGAAACGACATACAAACTTCCTTAAGAATAGCTGGGGCGCATGATGCGCCCCATAAAGGTCTTAGCGAATACCTGCGCGACGCAGCGCATCAGGTGTGAAATTAGCTTCAGAAAGCTTGGCATCAAAATTATACATGCGGCCTTCGTTATCTAATCCCATAGCCAAGTAACGACGAGATTGTAAATCGTGGAAAATTTCTAACGTACTCCAATGAGTTGGAACTTCATAGTAGTTGATAGAATGTGCAGTACCTACACGATAAAGCTCATCACGGTTATCATACATATCGGTCAACGATACTTGCCATGAATCTTCATCAATATAGAAAACACGGGTTTTATAAATATGACGCATACCGTCTTTAAGAGTTGCTTTTACTTCCCAAACACGGTGTTTTTCCCAACGAGCATACTCAGGATTGATATGACCAGGTTTTAGGATTTGATCATATTCAAGTGCATCAGAATGAAGTTTGTAATCATTGTAAGGGATATAAACTTCTTTCTTACCAACGAGCTCCCAGTTATAACGTACTGGCGAGCCATTGAACATATCAAAATCATCTGTGGTTCTTAGACCATCTGAAACAGTACCCGGCGTATCAAAAGCAACATTTGGCGCTTTACGCACGCGGCGTTGGCCAGTGTTATAAGTCCATGCTTGACGAGGTAATGCTTCTTGATCCATGGTTTCTTTAACTAACAATGCAGTACCAGCAAGACGTGCAGGCTGACGAACAACTTGTTTAAAGAAAAACAAGGTATTCGTTTCAGCCAGTTTATCTAGCGTGATCTCTGGACGGCTATATTCAAATCGGATCTCTTCAGCGGTTTCGATCAAGGTGTAAGAGCCACTTTTTGTTGGTGAAGCTTGGCTACGATAAGTTTCCACATCAACACCGCGATAACGTAAGATATGGTTCCAAATCACCTCTAAACCAGTTGATGGAATAGGAAATGGTACACCAATAGATGCCCCACTCACGCCATTACCATTTGAAACTAATTCAGCGTTTACCGCATTCGCTTTAGTGGCTTCGTAAACATACTGAGGAACAGACGCAGTACGACGAGTCTCATAGACATTCATTTTGTAGGTATCTGGATAAAGCTCAAATAACTTCACCTGACCCGGTGTTAAAAACTCAGCATATTGTGCTTTGTTAGCATTGGTAATAGTAAATAACACTTTATCGTTTGGAAAAGGGTCTGGATGATGCATGCCCTTCTCATACCCAGCTGGTGCTGATGTAATCCCCTTATCCCATGCAGGGATAGAGCCATCAGCATTAGCTGCCATAACTGCCCCTAAAGGGGTTAATTCAGTACCTAATTTTGCAGCTTCGGCTTCTGATACTTTCGCCATCGCTACTGGTGCAGTCAGCGATAACATGACAGCAGCCGATAATATCGTCAGTTTCTTCATTATTATTATCCTTTTAGATCGAATACTTGACGTTGAAAGAGACATAATCTCTATCAGTCATTGCATTAGTTGTGCCTACGCCACCAAAGAAGCTGTTATAGGACACATCTGCCCCCCAGCGACTGCGATAGTCAAAGTTTAGACCAACAGCCACAGACTTACGCCCTTCAGTAAATAAGAACATTGGATCTGGTGTAATACCGTCAACATCGTGAGAGAAAATCACCCGCGGTGACATATTCACACCGGCAAAGACATTGTTAAAGTCAGCCTTAGCAACTAAACGATATCCCCAAGCAAAATCAGTAGGGAACGGATTAGTTTCAGGACCATCATGCAGTGCTTCGATAATGCCTGGCATATCAGGATTGCCACCAGAACGAGCTGTTCCTGGGCCATTTAAACGTAGCTCATCAAATCCTGGCATGTCATGGATCCACACGCCGCCAACCTCAGCGAGCATCACTAAATTATCTGTCCCCCAAGTTGGACCAAATAAATGGGTTAGCGTAAACTGTGCTTGAGTTGTATCTGACAAGATAAAACCATCAATTGTTTCACCAGCTTCGACACCACTAATTTGGGATACACCATCTAATTCTGGAGCTATTCCGCCATTAGCTAATTGCTGTGGCATACCCGCAAATAACAATTCAACATCATCGATTTGTAAAGGTTCATCAATACGATGTGATACTTCACCGGCAACAGAGGTATCGCCCACTAAAGTATTAAAACTTGCGCCGTATAATTGAATATCTTCTGGATAGACAATCTGAGCCTTAGTAAATGTATCCATGCTTAATAGCAATTCACGGTCGATATCACCGCCACTTGCTAATAACTTATTGAAATCCCCACCTATAGCAGCTTGTGAGAAATCTGACGCTGTACCACTGATAATTGGGCGACGGCTATGGTAGTTCATGTAATACAAACCAAATTCAGTCTCACCGAAATTAGGCGCGTAATAACCTAGTTTGATACCATATTGGCCGTCATCAGCAGGCTCTGCTTCATCTTGAATCAAGGCTACTTTGGTTGCGTATGGCACCATATAAGCTGCCATAGCTTTAAGCTGATCAGGATCAGTGACCTGAGATGCCGCACCATATAATGCGGCATACTCAGACATTAAGAATTCAAGATTAATATCTGGATTTGAGTTGAAGCCCAATTGTGCATTTTGGCTATAGCCGCCAAAACCAGCAAAATCATTAGTGGCAAAATTTGAACCTGGGGTTGGCACCCAAATTGGCTCCCAATCATATTGGTAATAAGCTTCAATGTTTAAATTTTCACTCAGACCTAATGAAGCCCAAACCATGCCTTGTGGACGGAATGCTTCTTTTAGCTCAGCTCCTGGGGCATTCAAGATGTTTAAATCAACTGGGTTAATCACACCGATGCCATGAGGAATTAAGGTACTTTCACCCCATGAAACAACTTGGTTACCCACACGCACTGATAATGGGTTTTTCCCATCATTTAAATCGAAATTACCGTATACAAAAGCATCTAATAAGCGAATGTCTTTACATTGCACTTCTGATGCGCGGCTATCTTCACACGGATCAAATTCTTTGCCAGTTAGCGGGTCATTAAAGTCATAATCACCATCGCTGATTTTAGTATCGTAGAAGTACATACCACGAACAAACAAACCGAAATTTTTATACTCTAGTGACAGTTCATGTAACCCTTTGAAACGTTCAGAGGTGGTATCACCCTTTGAATAAAGTAGGTTACTCAAATCGTTGTTACTTGAGTACGACCCTGCTTGATCCCAAATTTGGGCTTTAGAATAGATAGGTGTTTGGCCGAAAGGGGCACCAAATGCAGAATAGCCAGACCAATCCATTTGTGGTTGGTTGACTTTACCGATCTGCCCTTCCCAATCTCTATCAGACACACGCCAGCTAGCTCCGACAGTCCAAGTAGAATCGAAAGTACCGCGTACTTCTCCCCAATCAAATGAAACAGCATTAACGCTACTGCTCATCCCCAAAGTTAATGCCGACACCACCCCCAAAGCGAGTGCCGACTTGTTAAAGCGTCTTTTAACAATATTCATTTTGCTTCTCTCCGTAACCTGCCGGATTCGTTGTTATAGGATTTAAACCAACATTCTGTTAGCCTACAGGCAACACCATTGTTACAGCAATTAACATGATTCGGCAAGTTCAAAAAAAAGAAAATTTATGAATGAATTGGTGCAGTTAGATGATTTTATGGGTAAAAAAAGTCAGACTGATTTGAATTGAATGGCTTAAATATATGAGCCGTGAGTAAACTTTAAATGTAATTGTTAACTTTCAATAAGTTAGAGGTGATAATTCCAACTAATTTAACACCCTCTAATCAATCGACCGTTTGAAGTAAATACTCTAAATCTTGTTTAGTGAAATGAAATTACCTGAGGTATTGAGGTGTAAAATGAAACTGCCATGGATGCCTGAGGCCGTTACAAATGGTCTGAAATACTTACCATTTATATGTAATACTTTGCCGTTACGGTCTAGAACTTCGACGTTTTTTACCACGCCCTGGTAAAAAGGCAGAAAATCATTAAAGCTTACATATATTGAAAAATAAAATTCCATGATGACTCGGTAAAACCCTATAAAAAAGCCCACAATAATTTACTTAAACCCTTGTGGGCGTTAATTGTTATAAACAATAGTTAAGCTTGCTCTAACGCCTTTTCAACTTTCTCGAATAAATCTTTCGATAAATTCGGTAATGCTTTTAATCGCTGTAACGATGCTTTCATCAGTTGCTGACGGTTTTCGTCAAACTTGCTGAATTGAATAAGCGGAGTGATCATTCTTGCCGCTATTTGTGGGTTTAACTCGTTAAGCTTGATCAACACATCAGTGAGATACTGGTAACCTTTACCTGAAGCATCATGGAATTGATAGGTGTTTGCCGCTACGAAAAATCCAATTAATGAGCGTACGCGATTAGGGTTATTGAAACTAAAACTTTCATGCTCAGTGAGCCCTTTAATAACGTCTAACACATCTGCGGTATTTTGCGAGGCTTGTAAGCTGAACCATTTATCCATCACTAGCGGCGTTTTTAGCCACTTTTGCTCAAAATCTTGCATTAATGACTGCTGACAAGTCAACTGGCCCGAGACTGCCGCTTTTAATGCGCCTAAGCTATCTGTCATATTTGAAGCTTGCTGATATTGGTTAATCACCAAGTCTTCATATTCAGAAGACACTTTAGACAACAAACTTAAGCAAATATTCTTAAATGCACGACTTGCTGCATTATCTTCATTAATCAAGCTACGATAGCGCGTTACCAGCTCGTCTAAACAAGACTCTGCGATTTCATTAACCACAAACTCTCTTGCAGCCGCCAAGGCATCTAAGTTCACTGTCTCTACTTGTTCAATTAATGCTGCAGCACTTGGGAATGCCAAAATCTCAGCCACTAGCGCTTTATCGATGCTTTCATCGAGGATAATTCCTCTAACAGCTTCAATGACTCTGGCATCTAAATGCATCGTTTCTTTCGCTTCAAGACTGGCGACGTTTTGCCACACGGCTTGGCTAAATAACCCAACAGATGCTTCCCAGCGAGCCACTTCGCTTGATGCGTAGCGCGTTAAGTGCACTAACTGATCAACATTAAATTGATAATCAAGTCTTACTGGCGCTGAAAAGTCTTGTAATAATGATGGAATTGGCGCTGACGCAATATTGTCAAACACAAAGGTTTCCTGTGCTTGTTTTACATCTAACACGGTATTAGCAACTGACTGACCTTGAGTATCGAGTAGCTCAATGCTGAACGGGATATGTAATACCTCCCCTGCAACACCGTTAGACATCACAGATTGTGCAACAGTCAGTGAATATTGCTTAGTCGCAGCATTATAGTGATCTGTTACTTTAAGCACCGGAGTGCCTGCTTGCCTATACCAGCGTCTAAATTGAGACAAATCGATTCCGCTTGCTGTTTCCATCGCGTTGACAAAGTCATCGCAGGTTACAGCTTGACCATCATGACGCTCAAAATAACACTTCATTCCTAGCTGGAATTTAGCTTCACCTAAAATGGTGTGCATCATGCGAATGACTTCTGCGCCTTTGTTATAAACGGTCACGGTATAGAAGTTATTCATTTCAATGACAGATTCAGGGCGAATAGGATGTGACATAGGTCCAGCATCTTCGGCAAACTGTTGATTTTTCATGACACGAATAGCTTGAATGCGGTTAACAGCGCGAGAACCTAAATCGGAACTAAATTCTTGATCTCTAAATACCGTGAGCCCTTCTTTAAGGCTTAATTGGAACCAATCACGACAAGTCACTCGGTTACCTGTCCAGTTATGGAAATACTCATGCCCAACAACGGATTCAATGCCATGATAGTCTTCATCTGTCGCGCTGGCGGTATCTGCTAATACATACTTGGTATTAAATACATTGAGGCCTTTGTTTTCCATTGCGCCCATGTTGAAAAAATCTACCGCGACTATCATGTAGATATCTAAGTCATACTCTAAATCAAAACGCGACTCATCCCATGCCATCGACTTTTGCAATGACACCATGGCGTGGTTGGCTTTATGTAAATTACCTTTATCCACAAATACTTGTAGCTTTACTTCTCTTCCACTACGGGTGATAAATTTATCTTCTAATAAATCAAAATCGCCTGCAACTAACGCAAATAAGTAGCTCGGTTTTGGGAAAGGATCTTGCCAACGAACAAAGTGGCGACTTTCATCAGCACAAGTGCCCTGCTCGACTAAATTACCATTACTCAATAAAAACGGAAACGCTGCTTTATCTGCTTCGATTCTGACGCTATAAATGGCTAAAACATCGGGGCGATCAAGGAAATAAGTAATTCGTCTAAAGCCTTCTGCTTCACACTGAGTGCAATAAGCGCCATCGGACATATACAAACCTTCTAGGCTTGAGTTAGCTTCAGGATCTTGTTTAGTCACAACAGTTAATTCAAACTCAGATAGCTCGGTGTCAATGATAAGCTCATTGCTGTCTACTTTATAGTTAGCTTTTTGACCGTTAATCAATACTGAGGTTAACTGTATTTGCTCACCGACTAAATGCAAAGCGTCTTTGTGCTCACCAACTCTTTGAACTTTACTCGTTGCAACGACCTGAGTTTCAGCACCTTTTAAGTCAAAATCTAATGCAATATGACTAATGGTAAATAAAGGTGATTTATAATCTTTAAGATGTTTTGCTTGTGCTTGAGTCATAGGTAATCCTTGAATAACACTGCTCTTGTTAGAGCTAAAATTCACTTAATAAAAAACGCGCTTAGAGCGCGTTTTTTTGGCACGAAATAAAGTTTACTTCACTGCGAGTTTCTTTGCATCAACCATATCTAAGGTGATTAATGCTGTTTCGTCTAAGAAAGCATCTGGCACAACTAACTCGTCTTCAGTTTCTTCGTCAGCCTCATTTGCTTGTGCCACTTCAGTTGCCTCAATGCTAGTATCTGCACTGTCTTCGATTTCTTCATCGTCATCTAAAGAGGCTAACGGCTCTAAACCATTTTTAACACGACGTTCATTAGTTCTATCAAGTAAACGTTTATCATCATCTTCACGTGAAGCGATTCGCTCACTTTCAACTAATGAAATGGTTTTATCATCGTGGTGCTTCTTAAACTCAGCGATATCTTCAAAGATATAGCCAAACTCAACATCTGCTTTAATACGCTGCTGATGCTTTTCGTCAAGCTTAGTCACTAACTCTGGTTTGATATTGCCTAACGTGCCGTATTGCGCGACAGGAACCTTGTCCCATGGCAGTGCATTCTTTTCTTCAGATTCACCGTATTCACCCGGCTCTAATGCACTTGGGAACATAATATCGGGTGTAACACCTTTAAGCTGGGTACTGCCACCATTAATGCGATAAAACTTAGCAATGGTGTATTGCACATGACCAATAGGTTTTTCGTACATATCATAAATTCTGCCAAGGCTCTTGTGCTGCTGCACAGTACCTTTACCAAAACTGGCTTCACCTACAATTAAGGCTCTATCGTAATCTTGCAATGCCGCTGCAAAAATTTCAGACGCTGATGCACTATAACGATCAACCATGACAGTTAATGGGCCATCATATGCGCTCTTGCCATCATTATCGCGGTTTTGAGTAACACGGCCATTTGCATCGCGAATTTGAACCACTGGGCCCATATCAATAAACAAACCCGTTAATAATGTGGCTTCAGTTAACGCTCCGCCGCCGTTACGACGTAAATCAATGATAACGCCTTCAACGTTTTGTTCTTTTAATTTAGCCAGTTCTTTTTCTACATCAACAGATAAGTTCATGTAAAAGCCTGGGATTTGAATGACACCGACTTTACGGTTGGCGTATTCACCTTCAGTTGGCTCAACGACTTTTGACGTTGCAGCGCGATCTTCTAGTCGAATTTTATCGCGGATAATGGTCACTTCAAATGCTTTTGCATTGGCGCCACCTTTTTTAGGTAAAATTTGTAAGTTAACTTCACTGCCTTTTGGGCCTTTAATTAACTCTACAACATCATCTAAACGCCAACCGATAACATCGACTATCTCACCGTCTTTTTGGCCTACACCAATAATTTTATCTTCAGGTGATAATTTTTCACTGGTAGCAGCGGGGCCACCAGCAACTAAACTTTTAATTACTGTGTAATCATCATCCATTTGTAAAACTGCACCAATACCTTCAAGGCTCAGGTTCATTTCCATTTGGAAACGTTCAGCATTACGGGGAGACAAGTAACTGGTATGAGGCTCTACCGTGCGAGCAAAGGCATTCATCACACCTTGGAATACATCTTCGCTTTGTGTTTGACTTAAACGCTTGATGGCATTGTTATAGCGCTTGCCTAATACTTCGACGGTTTCTTTCCAATCTTTACCAGCAAGTTTTAGATTCAGTGCGTCATATTTAACTCGTTGACGCCATAGCTCATTGAGCTCAGCTTCATCTTTTGGCCAAGCAGCTTCTTCACGATCGAATTCGTAAGCATCGCCGGCTTCGGTAAAGTCGAATTCTTTATCAAGTAAAGTAAGCGCATAAGCAAAACGTTCATAACGACGTTTTTGCACTAAGGAGTACATATCAAAGGCGGGTTCGATATTGCCAGATTTGACCATATCGTCAAACGAATGCTGATACTGTTTAAAAGTATCAACATCAGCTTGAGTTAGAACATTGCGACGAAAATCAAGTTGTTGCAAATATCTTTCGTAAATCAACTCAGAAAAAGCATCATCAAGTTCAAAGCGATGATAGTGAGAACGAGTAAATAAATTCGTTACCCTTTTACTCGCAACCTTGTGTTGAGGCTCTTGCTCAAGTTTAGGTAACTCGTTGATTTGAATCGTTGGTGTTATTGCCCAAGCCGAAAAACCGACAAATAAAGTGGCAATCGACGCAGCCAAAGTGAGTTTTCGCATCAACAAGTTACTCCTTAAATGATCACGATAATAAAATATGCTCTGCACGAACTTTAACAATTAAACCCGTATCAAGCTGTACATGGATATCTTCTTTCTTGATGTCAGTGATAACACCAGGTACAGGGTTTTGCCCTAACTTGACACTAACACGTTGTTTTTGCTTAAGCTCGTCAAATTTAGCAGCAACATAATTAATTTTAGGCGCTGCAGGTTTTGCAGGCTTAGCTGGACGGTCTTTTTTAACCGGCGCTTTAGCTGCAGGTTTTCTTGCTGGCTTTTTAGGGGCCGCTTTAGCCGCTACAGCTTGACGCTTAGCTTTGGCTTTTTCTTGACCTTCTTTCAACGTTTGTTGAGCGTGGTCAATATGTTCTTGCTCCAATTCGCCACAATCTTGACCGTCAAGATCGATACGTTGAACACCCGCTTTAACGCCTTTCAAGTAGCGCCAGCTGCTTGTATAACGTCTAAGTGCTACACGTAATTGTGTTTTACTTACTTTAGAATCATCAGCCAACCTAGCAGCTAAATCTTGAAACAACCCAATTTTTAATGGCTTAGTTTCACCTTCTGCAATAAAGCATAAAGGAAATGTTTCATATAAATACGCTAAAACTGCGTTGGTGTCGGTCAACTTGTCTGTTGATTCCATTTTTACTTCCACGTTATAAAAGGGACTGAGTCTCAGCTTTCTTTGCGAGTACAGTCGTTTATCTTTCGTTAAACAGATCTTGCTTAACGTTCAAATTAGCACTTCTTATTCGATTGCTAAAGCAATTGAAACATGCTTTAACAAATTAACTCACTTAGCTGTAATTTTACAGTAAATAAATTTTATCCATAGCAATGCGCGCTGTTCGGTATTATAAAGCTCATGGCAGCGATTGCGACCCGCAATTTGCTATATTTGGTCGCTAATTAAGCAAATAGGCAAGATTCAAAGCTTTTTACTAGCATTTCTAAGCCTTTTCTATCGTCTGTATCAAAACGATTCAATGATGGGCTATCAATATCTAATACCGCAACTACGTCATTGCCTTGGCGAACAGGGACTACAATTTCAGAATTACTGGCAGCATCACAGGCAATATGTCCTGCAAATTGATGCACATCTGCCACTAATTGTGTTTCATCATTTGCCGCTGCTGTGCCGCATACACCTTTACCGATCACAATACGTGTACAAGCAACTTTTCCTTGAAACGGACCAAGAACGAGTTGTTCTTCACGCTTAATATAGAAGCCAACCCAATTTATATCATCTAAGTTGTCATTTAATAACGCTGAAAAGTTTGCCATTCCTGCAATAAGGTCGTCTTCACCGGTCATTAATGCCAGTACTTGGCGGTTTAATGTGTCATAAAACTCAGCTTTCATTTTCCATCCTAAGTGAGGTTTTTATTATTCTGCAGCCGCTTTTTTAGTGGCTTTTTTGTTTGCTGTTTTGGGTGTAGCCGCTTTAGGCTTTACGATCCCTTTTAATAAATTTGCAAGTTCATCCTTGTTAGATGCAAGATAAAAAGCAAGTTTTTCGACACTATTTTCCTCTATTTCCAGCTCAGCGCCAGAAATAAAAGGCACTAAGTTATCCGCAATGTCGAGCATTTTGTCGTAGGCGTCAGCTTCTTTCTTAGATGTAAACGTCATCTTCTCAACCCCTTCTCTTACCACGACAAACTTTGTTATTACAGCCATGATTAACCTCTTACTGTTTTTATATACAGTGCATAGAGTGTCATAGAACTAACTTCTGATGCAAGTATTCTGATTATTCTGGTATTATTAGGTTTTATTGTAACTTGATAAATAATATTTCCACTGTGTTTTTAATCAAAACAAAGCGTTTTTTATTATTTTATTGCTCATTAATATTTCACTACATGGACGGTTTTCCTTTATCTATGCCGAAAAGTCTTGACCCGAACACCATTATATTATGCCGCTCCTGTGACTTAGCCGTTCAAAAGCGCGCCTTACCGTCTAATGTTCGCGCGTTATGCCCTCGCTGCCATACGGCACTTTATGACGTTCCTTACTGCTCAATCAATGGCATGCTTGCCTTGTGTATCGCGGCATTATTATTTTATATTCCGGCTAACTTTTTACCCATCATAGAAATCAACTTTTTAGGCAGTGTGCGAACAACAACAGTTTTTGAAACGGCTGTGACGGTGTGGCTGCAAGGTTATTGGATAGTTGGCATCGCTGTGATGGCGGCAGCGGTCATTGCCCCGGGATTATTAATTTTATCGATTTTATTACAAGTCACCATAGTTAAACTTAAATTGCACTCCTGTTTTTGGCAAAAGACATATCGCGCACTGCTTAAAAACCATGCGACCTTATCGCAACTTACTATGCTTGAAATTTACGTCATTTCATTTTTAGTAGCTGCGTTTAACTTGTCTGACTTCTCAGATATTTATTTAGGCATGGGCACCTTCTGTTTTTGTATGCTGTTTTTAGTTATCTTATTTTTACAACGGGAATATAATTTAGAACATATGTGGGGAATGGCTTATGAGCGCTAACACTCCTGCGCGGCAAGGAATACAAATCGGTTTTTGTTTATGCACTGTTTGTCGAAAAATCAATAACATCAGTCGTGACCGTTGTAGTCGCTGTGATTCTAAAATCCAAACACGTAATCATGCCAGTTTACAGCAAAGTTGGGCGTTATTGATTACCGCAGCCATTTTGCTGATCCCAGCTAATATCTACCCAATCACTGTGCTCACCAATCAGGGCAAAGTCACCTATGACACCATATTTACTGGTATTGTGCATTTGGTTCACTCTGACATGATCCCTATTGCCATTATTGTCTTTACTGCCAGTATATTGGTGCCTTGGCTAAAAATTATAGGCTTAGCGATTTACTTAATCGCTATTAGCTTTAATCTGCCAGTTTCTAAAAAGAAACTCATGATAGGCTTTCATATTATTGAATGGATTGGCAGATGGTCGATGCTGGATTTATTTGTTATTGCGTTAACTGTCGCCGTCGTTAATATGGGGCAATTACTTGATGCTAAACCCGCACCTGCAGCAACCGCATTTGCGTTAGTCATTTTACTGACTCAGTTAGCAGCAAAGGTATTAGATACTCGTTTACTTTGGGATCGCTTGGAAAAAAACAATGACACAAATTGAATCACCAAAAGTTGTTAAAAAGAAATTATTCTCGCCGATTTGGTTATTACCGATTGTTGCCTTGGCCCTTGGCGCTTGGCTTGGTGTAAAAAGCATCAAAGAATCAGGTATCGAGATTATTGTGCACTTCCCTAATGCCGTTGGTATCGATATCGGTAAAACCTTAGTCAAATACCAAGGTTTGACCGTTGGTAAGGTGACAGATATCAGTATCGACAATGAATTGTCTGGCGTTAATGTCAAAATTATTATGGATTATCGCTCTGAACCATTTCTCAATAAAAATTCCAAGTTCTGGTTGGTCACGCCTAAAGCCAGTATCACTGGTATTGAAGGTTTAGATACCTTGTTTTCAGGCAATTATATTGCCGTTCAACCCGGTGATGGCAGCTCAGCATCTGAATTTGTCGCCTTAAAAGATGCGCCAACTATGCTTCCTGATACTAATGGGGTGCTTATTACGCTGACCACCTCAAAATTAGGCTCACTGGATATCGGCTCAATGGTGTTTTACCGTCAAATACCTGTAGGGAAAGTTGTAAACTATCGCTTAATTGACAGCGGTACCATTAATATCAGCACGTTTATCGAGCAACAGTACGCCCATTTAGTGACACAAGAGTCCCAGTTCTGGAACGTGTCAGGTCTAAAAATTGATGCGTCTATGTCGGGCATTAAAGTCAATACCGAAAGCTTGGCATCGCTGCTCGCTGGCGGAATTAGTTTTAATTCAGTCGCTAATTCTGCCGCGGCGCAAAATGGTGACAACTTTGTGCTTTACCCTGATGAACAAAGTGCTGTCAAAGGCATCGAATTCACTCTGCTAGCCGATAATGCTGATGAGATTAATCAAGGCTCAACGTTAGTTTATCGCGGCATTGATGTGGGTAAGATTCATCAAACCCAACTAACTGAAAACGGCGTGAAGTTTTTAGCTAAGTTTGATAGTCAATACCAACACTTATTAAACGCAGATACCCAATTTTGGATTGCAGGTGCTGATATTTCTTTAGAGGGCGTTAAGCACGCTGCAAGGTTGATCACTGGTAGTGTAGTCAATGTACTACCTGGAGTGAGCGACAACGCGCTGCCACAAGAGTATCAATTACAATCTCAAGCACCGGACCTTATGCAAGCTAGCCAGTTGACCATCAAATTAACGTCTGATGAACACAGTGGTTTAAACGCTGGGGCTGAGGTGCGTTACAAACAAATGCCTATTGGTGAGATTAGCCAAGTAAAATTATCTGATGACTTTAGCCGTGTTGAATACTCAGTGGACATTCAGCCTGAATATTCATCATTACTCACTGTGGACAGTTATTTTGTGTCTGAATCGGCGCTTGCCATAGATGCCTCCTTAGATGGCGTAAAGGTCAAAACCCGAGATATTAATACCCTGCTTGCTGGCGCTGTATCTTTGGTGCCAGGTAAAGCTAAGGCTGTAGTTAAACCTCAAGCAAAATTTTCGTTATATCAATCTGCTGATCAAGCCTTAACGGCCTTGAATAAATCATCAATGAGTACCTTGGCGCTAGACAGTATTGATGGCGCAGGTTTAGCTCATGGCTCACCGGTTTATTACAAAAAAATGCGTATTGGCTCTGTCTCAGAAGTAAATTGGAACAGTCAAACTGATAAGTTTTCAATCACGGTGGCCATTCAAAAAAGGTTTACTAACTTGGTTCGAAGTAACAGCGTATTTTGGCGAAATGATGCCGCCAGTATCAATGCAAGTTTATCTGGCATTGATGTTGATATCGCTCCATTAGAAGGCGCCTTAAAAGGCAGTATTAGCCTAGGTTTGTTGCCAGAAAACCAACAAGGCAATCAAACTCGTTTATATGATTCTAAAGAGCTGGCCCTAAAACAGGCCAAAGCCATAACACTATCACTACCAGCTGATGCCAAAGTAGCTGCAAAAGCAGCGATTCGTTATCAAGGCCATCAAGTGGGTGTGATCCAACAGGTTAAACTCAATCAAGACTTAGCCAACTTAACCGTGAGTGCTTATCTTTATGGTGAATACGCACAACATTTCACCAAAGAAGACAGTGAATTTTTTGTCGTCGATGCACAAATTTCATTAGTGGGTATTAAAGCGCCAGAAACCTTGATAACCGGCCCTTACATTGGCGTGTTACCTGGCACGTCAGAACGACAAGCAACACAGTTTGATGGTCTCCTAGCTGCGCGTTACGATGCGGATATCGATGAAGATGCATTAAAAGTGACCCTAGTTGATAGTCAGCTTGGTTCGATAAAAATTGGCACCCCAATTTTCTTCAGAGGTATTGCTATTGGGCAAGTGGATGGTTACTCATTATCTTACAATGGCAACCAAGTATTAATGTATTCACACATTGAAAAACAATATGCCCACTTAGTGAATCAAACAAGTCAGTTTTGGGATGCATCAGGTATAAAACTTGAAGTGGGTATTTTCTCTGGCGCTCAAATTGAAACAGGCTCTCTTGAAACGCTGCTTTCAGGTGGCATTTCAGTCGTGACCGAGGAAGTAACGGATAAAACGAATCAATTAGCTCTCGATGAAAGATTTACCCTGCATAACAAAATGAAAGCCGAATGGCGTAAATGGAAACCTGAACAAGTGAAGCCTTTATAACCTTTCTGCGCGTAGATAACATCCTATAAAAAAATCGGCATTTGCCGATTTTTTATTGCTCGTTTAATAGCTGTTGTGCTTAGCCATAAAACCAATAACAAACGGCGATGGCAGCCATTATTCCGCCGACGTCTGCCGCTAAGCCACAGCCCAATGCATGGCGGCTATTTCGAATACCGACAGAGCCAAAGTACACCGCAAGTACATAAAAGGTGGTTTCTGTGCTTCCTTGAAAAATCGCCGATAAACGACCCGCAAAAGAGTCTACCCCATGATGCTCCATCGTTTCTAACATCATCGCCCTTGCCCCTGAACCACTAAATGGTTTCATTAACGCCGTAGGCATGGCATCGACAAAACGGCTGTCAAACCCCAACAAGCTCACTAGGCCTGCTATGCCTTGAAGGGCAAAGTCAAGGGCGCCCGATGAGCGCAATAATCCAATGGCGAGTAACATTGCCAACAAATATGGAATTAACATTATTGCTTGGGAAAAACCGCTTTTGGCCCCTTCGACAAACTCATCATAAATGGCGACTTTGCGGTAACCAGCAATCAGGATAAAACTCATAATTAAGGCTAATAATATGCCATTACCTAATACAGTCGATAATGTTCCAATGGCTTCAGCAGATAGGGTTAATAAATAAAACACACCCGCAATTAATATACTAAACAAAGTTGCGCCATAAGCCAGCACCACACTATTGATTAAAGAAATACGCTGAACAATTGCCACGACAGATAAACCCACTAAGGTTGATGCCACTGTGGTTAATAGAATAGGTAAAAACACATCTGCTGGATTGACTGCACCTTGCTGAGCTCGATACAAAAATACCGTCACTGGCACTAAAGTGACTGAGGAAGTATTGAGCACTAAAAACAAGATCTGCGCATTGGTCGCCACGTCTTTATTTGGGTTTAGGCTTTGTAAGTCTTGCATCGCTTTAAGACCAAGCGGCGTAGCTGCATTGTCTAGGCCTAACATGTTTGCGGTGAGATTCATGGTGATACTGCCGTAAGCTTTATGCCCCCTTGGCACCTCTGGCATTAACTTTGATAATAACGGCTCAAATAGTTTAGCAAATACCGTAACCACACCGGCTTTCTCACCCACTTGCATCAGCCCCATCCATAGCGCTAATACACCAATTAAGCCAATGGATATTTCAGCAGCTAACTTAGCGCTACTAAAAATAGCTTTAACCGACTCCCCTAATACCTCAACATGGCCATTAAACAATTGCACGATTATGGCGATTGCTGCCGTTAAGAAAAAAAACAACCAAACTCTATTTAGCACTGAATACTCCGTTATTTTTCACAGCTGTAGTTTTCAACATCATCTGTTAGCGAATGTGTTGGTTGCGCTTTCTTTAACAGGGTGAGCGACACCGTGAAAATGCATGATATAATCTATCGCATTATTACACAGTTGTTTTATCGATATTTTTACTATGGCTCAAATAAATCCGCAATACTTAACCCATATTGCTACAGAACTCCCCGCACATCTTAATATGGACGACTTTATTGCTGCCTGTAATCGTCCTTTACGTAAATCAATCAGAGTAAATACTTTAAAGATTTCCGTGGCGCAATTTACCCAAATAATGACTGATAATGGCTGGCAGTTTGAAGCTATCCCTTGGTGCGCTGAAGGGTTTTGGGTTTCAGTCAGCGATGATGTGCAAATTGGTAATATGATTGAGCATATTCAAGGCTTATTTTATATCCAAGAAGCCAGTTCGATGTTGCCACCTGTTGCGCTGCTACAAAATGATAACCACAGTAAACTGATCCTCGATGTCGCCTCAGCGCCTGGCTCAAAAACGACTCAGTTAGCCGCCTTAATGGATAATCAAGGCTTATTAATTGCTAATGAGTACTCTGCCAGTCGCGTTAAAATTTTGCACGCCAACGTGCTTAGAATGGGCGTAAAGCAATGTGCCCTCACCCATTTTGATGGCAAAGTCTTTGGGGAGTATTTATTTGAAAAGTTTGATGCTGTGTTGCTCGATGCACCATGCGGTGGCGAAGGTACGGTTAGAAAAGACGTTAATGCGCTTAAAAACTGGCAATTAGATGATGTTGTTGATATTGCCGAGACTCAAAAACAGCTGATCCAATCCGCCTTTTTAGCCTTAAAGCCCGGTGGCACATTGGTTTATTCCACTTGCACCTTAAGTCAGCTTGAAAATCAGCAAATTTGTCAATTTTTAAAACAAACCTATGCCGATGCGGTTGAATTTATTCCTCTAACTGATTTATTCCCTGGCGCAGAACAAGCCTGTACCCAAGAAGGTTTTTTACACGTTTGGCCACAAATTTATGATAGCGAAGGTTTCTTCGTCGCTAAAATTGCTAAAACCGCATCTGTTGAACGAATTAAAAAGCAGCCTAAGCCTCAGCGTAACTTCCCGTTTTCTGTTGCGAATGCCAAACAAGTATCCGCCATTGAACAATACTTTAGCACCACCTTTAATCTCACTTTACCTGCAGATCATACGGTGATGATCCGTGATGATGAGTATTGGTTATTTCCAGCTGAATTTAACGATTTCACCGGTTTAATGCGTTATCAACGCATTGGGGTCAAATTGGCCGATGTGATGAAAAAAGGCTTTAAGGTGAAACATGAAGCCATTATCTGCCTTAGGCGCTATATCAGCTCAGACGATAAAATTATCGAACTTGATGCTCAACAAGCGAAAGACTTTTTAATGGGCCGTGATATCGCCACTGATAGCTTTAGCGATTTAGACTTAACCCCAAAGGGCGAAATGATTGTCACTCATCACCACAGTCCATTAGGGGTGGTAAAGCATTTAGGCCATAGATTGAAAAATAATTTACCAAGAGAATTGGTAAAAGATAAAATAGAGTAGATACACTTTATTGCCGATAATTCAGCGACTTTTATCGTTTAACAATTATCAGTAGGCGCTAGTTGTTAAGCTATTGCGGCATAAAACACTGACCGGTTGCGCGATTTTTAGGCAAAGTATGATTAACGGGTCTATACTGAGAAGTAAGATTTTTAGTGAAATTGGTTTTCGACAGTAGCGCAAGGCTCTTTTCTAAAAGAGCCGTTCCCCTAGACCCAGAACAATTGGATAGTTTTGGGTCTCTTTTTGCCTAAAATTCAGCCTAAACTTAATATCAAAATTTACCACAAAAGCGTAAGTTAACGCTTGGCTAATATTGCAGCCTCTTTGAACAAGTTAAAAAAGTTCTCCGTGGTATATTCGGCTAAATCGATATATTTCTCACCCCGTAACTCGGCAACAAACTCAGCAACATCTCGCACAAAAGCTGGTTGGTTTTCTTGCCCTCTGTGCGGTACTGGCGCTAAATACGGTGAGTCAGTTTCAACCAGTAGCCTGTCTTTAGGTACTTTACGGATCACGCTACGAAGTTCACCGGCATTTTTAAAAGTGACAATACCTGACACCGAGATATAAAAACCTAAATCAATCGCTGCTTTGGCCATTTCCCAGTTTTCTGTAAAACAATGCAATACCCCACCCACTTTGTCTGCGTAGCCAGCTTTTAACATGTTAATAGTATCTTCGCGGGCATCACGAGTGTGAACAATCAGCGGCTTATTCACCTCTACGGCTAAGGCTATTTGTTGTTCAAAGCATTGTTGCTGCAATACTTTCGTTTCAGGGGCATAAAAATAATCAAGGCCGGTTTCACCAATTGCCACGACTTTTTTATCAGTGGCAAATTGCTTAATTTCACTGACATTGAGACCGTCTTTAACGTCAAGTGGATGCACCCCTGATGATAAGAATATATTATCAAAGTCGGCCATTTTATCGCGCATGGCTTCAAAACCTTGCTGGCGAACATTAACACAAAGAAGATATTCAACCCCGCGAGATTTTGCAGCATCTACAATAGCGTGCAAACTAGCTTGATCTGGCGCGGATTTTAAGCGGTCTAGATGACAGTGAGAGTCGATTAACATGATGATTCTTTAAAGGCTTAAACAAGCCAGCAAGAATACCTAGGGGAGGATTATCTTTCAAGCTGATTTTCATATCAGCAGTTACCACAGTTTAATCAAAGGTTAGATTTGGTTTTGACATTTTTTGTTTAACTTAATTGTATTAGCCAAATAAAACCTATGATAGAGGAAGAACCTTTACAGTACCCTTGTTTAACTATTACATGGTACAAGTCATGTCACTTGAAGATAACTGAGTAGAAAGCAGCTTTTCAATATGATGTTTATGACTTTCAGGATCGGTTTTTATTTTTACGCCAATACCCGCAGGTCGGCCGCCTGATGCACCAAGTGGATTAATCCACACCACCACACCTTGAAAATCAGCCATTTGTGAAGTACCTGGCAACTTATAAGCTATGGATAACTCCTGACCTAGAAAGTGGCTTTCTGTGGTCGAAATAAACAAACCCGCAGGTTTAATGAATGGCATATATGCTCTGTACAACTGGTGCAGAGTATCAAAATTTACAACAAGATCGGTCATAGTGTAATTCTATTGTCTGTAATGAATAAGTTGTCTAAATTCAAGAATGTAGTCTTGACATAATGCAGGCGCGTTTATACTCGCCATCGTCGCTAATTTTTGGCACATTTGCGCGACTTTCGATGAGAAACCAATGATGTTACTCGCAGCTAATGCGTCGAGCTCTTTACTTTTTAACACATATTGCCTTAAGTACAAATATAAAACATTAAGTGCATCAATAATTTGTTGCTCTGATAACTTAATTAAACTGCCAGTCAAATGTCCTGATTTAATACTGTTTGCCCAATCGACTCGATATTGCAGTAGTTGTTGGTAATGTTGATTACCTAGGCTTTCAGCTAATTTCAACGGCCCACCAATCATACTTAAACACCAAGTCACATCATGGGCTTTCTCGCCATAAGGAGGTTGTGGTAATAATTGATGGGAAGACAGCCAAGCTAATACTTGGCGTCTATCAGGGGCATTAAAGGCCACATTCTGGCAGCGACTTTTAATGGTTGCTAACAATCTTGAAGGCACGTCTGTTTGTAAAATAATTAAAATATTATTACCCGGCTCTTCTAAGGTTTTTAATAACGCATTGGCTGACGCTAAATTAAATTGCTCGCAGTTTTGAATAATGGCGACACGTTGACCGCCTTGCTGGGCTGTGACCGTTAATTTTTGACATAAGTCGCGAATTTGATCGACCTTGATTTGATTGCCATCAGCTTTAATCACATGACAATCAGGGTGTGTTCCCGCTTTAAATAACAGACAGCTTTTACATTGACCGCATGCCCCAACAGGGGTTAAGTTTTGGCACATGGCGGCATGGGCCATTTCATGAGCAAATAAATACCCTCCTAGACCGGTATCTATGGTTAACAGTTGTGCGTGAGCACTATGCCCGTTTGCTAACTCATTTAAGAATCGCTGAAACGGTTCATCTAACCAGGGCAACTGATTTAATCCAAAAGCTTGCATCAATGACTCACTTTACGCTGTTTTAATCAAGGTCATTACCATTACACAAGATTCGCTGCTAATGCGACTCGGATCTGTTCATGGACTTGATCAATGGGTTTACTAGCATCAATAACTAAAATTGAGCTATCTTCAGCAGCAAACGCTAAAAAGGTTTCTCGAGCACGAATAAAGAAATCCAATTCTTGTTGCTCGATGCGATCTAACTCACCACGTTTGGCTGCGCGGGCTAAGCCTAATTGCGGTTCAATATCTAAATAAAGGGTTAAATCGGGCTTGAAGCCCTGTAAACAAGCATCACTAATGGATTTTACTAATGGCATTAATCCTCTACCGCCGCCTTGGTAAGCTAACGACGAGAGGTTATGTCTATCGCCTAATACCCAAGTTCCGTTGGCTAAAGCGGGCTTAATGACATTTGAAATTAACTGAGTACGGGCTGCGTAAAACAGTAAACATTCAGCCTCATCACACAGTGGATCACTATCATCAGCAATTTTGACTAAATCTCTAATTTTTTCTGCTAATGGCGTACCGCCTGGCTCACGGGTGCATATTGGCGCTTGATGACAATGGTCAGTAATAATTTGCTTTACTAATTCAACTGCGCTGGACTTACCCGCGCCTTCTAATCCTTCAATTGTAATGAATTTAGCGTTGTTTTTACTCATTTTCTATTTCTCTGATATTCGTTAACTGCACGGTTATGTTGTGCAAGTGTCTTTGAAAAAACATGGCTGCCATCATTTCTTGAGACAAAGTATAAATAATCGACTTCAGCAGGTTTTGCTGCTGCAAACAAAGCAGCTTTACTTGGCGCTGCAATCGGTGTTGGCGGTAAACCATTTATACGATAAGTATTAAATGCCGTGTGTTCTCGTAAATCACTGCGAGTGATATTACCTTGGTAGCGATCGCCCATGCCATAAATAACGGTCGGATCTGTTTGAAGACGCATGCCTAATTTTAAGCGATTATTAAATACTGCAGCGACCCAATCGCGCTCTTCTGGCTTGCCTGTTTCTTTTTCGATGATTGAAGCAATGATCAATAACTCATAGGGTGTTTTTAGTTTAAGATCTTTATCGCGCTGTTGCCACGCAGCCTCTAAAGTGGTTTGCATTAATGTATAACTGCGTTGCAGCACCGACTCTAAACTATCGCCTGCATGATATTGATAGGTCTCAGGGAAAAACTTACCTTCTGGTAAATTTGAATCGTCACCATTTTTCAATAACACTCGATTGAACACTTGCTCATCAAAAGTTAGATGCGGTGATGTGGCCAACACTTGTTGCCATTCCTTAATGGTCTTGCCTTCGATTAACGTTACTGAAAAGCTGATTTGGTCACCCGAATTAATCTTATTCAGTAAAGAGGCCAAGCTGTCACCCGGCTCAATTTGATATAAGCCTGTTTTGATATGGGCATATTCAGGTTTAAGCTTAACCAGATATTTTAATTTCCAGCTATCTGTTAGCCATTGTTTATGCTCTAAATCTTTAGCAAGCTTGGTGACATTCATGCCCTGTGAAATAGTTAACTCAACAGGCGCATCGACGGTGAGAGTCTGATTGGGATAAGCAATTATCTGTTGATATCCCCAGTAACCGACAATGCAAGCCACTGTGGTTAGGGTCATCAAAAATGCGAGTAAAACGGTCAGTATTTTTTTCATATTAGAGTGATAATTGTAACTGTTTAATTAAGTTATGGCTCATAGGCCAGCTGGAATATTGGTTATCATCAAGATGATTAATATTAACAACGCCCAACAGGCTGTTGCTGATAAAAACATGATCTGCTTGCTTAAGCCTGGATAAGCTGATTGGTTCAGCGTAAACGTTAATGTTGTTTTCTAATAACGCGATAATAACTTGTTGTCGCATCACCCCTGATACACCGCTGTGGCTGATTGCTGGGGTATAAACATTTTGGCCTTCTACAATAAAGACATTGGCCATTGATGATTCAACCACATTGCCATCGGTGTCAAGTACCAGCCAGTCATCGCAACCTTGTGGTAATAGGTTTTGCTTTATCAGCACTTGCTCAAGCCGATTAAGGTGTTTCATCCCAGCAAGTATTGGTTGGCGCGCTAAGCTAATCGCCGCTAAAGATAAACTGATCCCCTGCAGTTGCCATTGCTGATAGTGAGCGGGAATATCATGTAAGGAAATGACGCTTGTTTGCTCCACAATGTCTGGGGCACTGTAACCTCGACCACCTACACCGCGGCTAATGAGTATTTTGATACAGCCTTGGTTTAAAACCTGGCCGTGCTGCTCAAGCTGATTTATTAACTCAAGTTGATTTTGTAATGCAAAGCCCAAACGCAAACATGCTTGCTGCAATCGCTCAATATGTTCATCAATGAATAACACCTTACCCTGTAACACACGCATGGTGGCAAATGCACCATCACCGTAGGCTAAACCTCTATCCAGTGGGTTAATTTGCTGTTGTGGTAATCCATTAACAAATACTGATGCCATTCTCGTTCCTGAGTGTTATCTGACTGCCAGCTTGATATTAGCATGTCGATTCAAGCGGTTTTACACAAAAGAATGGCCCCATTTGTAGGAGCCTTTCTGTGTCATCATTTTATCTTAATACAATTTTAATCCGCAAAACACGGCTATATTAAGCGTGCTAATATCTAGCGTGCCAATAAATGCTGTATTCTTGCTTTAAGAATATCGGTTGCAATACGGTTTTTACCACCACGAGGCACGATAATGTCAGCATGTTGCTTAGATGGCTCAATAAATTGTAAAAACATCGGCCTAACGGTCGCTTTATACTGAGAAATCACAGATTCCATGGTACGCCCGCGCTCAGCAACATCACGTGATAGACGACGTAAAAAACAGATATCTAACGGCGTATCCATAAATACACTGGCATCCATTAATTCACGCAGTTTAGGATCCGTTAATAATAAGATACCTTCTAAAATAATCACCTTTTTAGGTTGCATATCTAAGGTCTTGCCAATACGAGTATGTTCCTTATAGCTGTAGCAAGGAATATCAACCGACTCGCCTCGTTTTAGCTGTTTTAGATGCTCAGCCAACAACTGATGATCTAATGCTTTAGGGTGGTCATAATTGGTTTTAACACGATCTTCCATTGATAAATGGCTCTGGTCGCGATAATAGGCATCTTCATTGATTACGCCAATTTGGTCGGTACCTAAATCACGCTTTAACTCTTCAAAAATAGTTTGAGCAATTAAACTTTTACCTGATGCTGACGCACCCGCGATACCGATAATGACACATTGCGGAGAATTCATTATTTAAAACCTTACTCGTCGTCTGAAATACTAATTGATACTGTCTTTTTACTTTGTTGTTTGGCTAGTTGAGCCCCAACTTTACGAGCGATCTCACGATAAACCCCTGCCACTTCAGAATCAGGCTGACTCACAACTGCAGGGTTACCTTCATCCATTGATTCACGAATGTTGATATTAAGCGGCAAAGCACCTAATAACGGTACTTCATAACGCTCGGCAATTTTACTGCCACCATGAGTACCAAATGGGTGTTCTTTATGGCCACATTCTGGACATAAATGAAAACTCATGTTCTCAATAATCCCTAACACTGGGATATCCACTTTTTGGAACATGGTAATGCCTTTTTTCGCATCTTCAAGGGCAATATCTTGCGGTGTAGTCACCACAACCGTGCCACTCACAGGAAATTTTTGCGAAAGGGTTAATTGGATATCACCGGTTCCAGGTGGTAAATCGATAACCAAATAATCAAGTTCTGGCCACTGGGTTTCAGTTAATAACTGATTTAAAGCACCGGCCGCCATTGGGCCACGCCATACTGCAGCTTCGCCATCACCTAACATAAAGCCGATTGATTGGGCAGTAATGCCATGAGCACTGGCTGCGGTCATCATTTTCCCGTCAGGTGAAGTCGGTTTAAAACCTTGTAAACCCAGCATCATAGGAATTGAAGGACCGTAAATGTCAGCATCTAAGATGCCCACTTCAGCACCTTCTGCTTTTAAAGCTAATGCAAGGTTAACTGCCGTGGTTGATTTACCCACGCCGCCTTTACCTGAAGCCACAGCAATGACTTGCTTAATATTTGGCAATGGCGCTACAGAGCTAACCGCAGAAAATACTCTTGGCTGAAAATCAATTTCGCACTCTACTTCATCAATAGCATCAAGTACGGCTAATTTTTTAGTCACATCCATGACAGTATCACGATATTGCGTCATACATGGGTATGGATAAACTAACCCAAGTGATAAACGTTTGCCTTCAATTGAAAGCTTAGTGACACAACCTGCAGATACAAGCCCTTCGGCTAAATATGGATCTTGATATGCATCTAAAATACTCAACACGGGACCTAATAGGTCAGCACTTAATTGATAATCTGTATGCGAAGTAGACAAAAGCAGAACTCCCAGCGATAAATTTGTTCAAGTGTACCAGAATTCAAGAAAAATGAGCGCAAATTTAGCCCATTTTGTTGTTGTTTGATGAAATAATCACTTTGATCGGTTAGTATCATCAACATATATTTGGTGTAATCGATTGTTGAGACAAAATGACAAATTCACAACGTAAAATTCTGGTGACAAGTGCCCTCCCATATGCAAATGGTCCTATCCATTTAGGTCATATGCTTGAGTATATTCAAACTGATATTTGGTCTCGTTACCAAAAACTTCGTGGACATGAATGTCACTATATTTGTGCAGATGATGCCCATGGCACCCCAATCATGCTGAAAGCCCAACAACTGGGTATTACACCAGAAGAAATGATTGCTCAAGTTCAAAAAGAACATGAACAAGATTTCGCTGATTTCAATATCAACTTTGATAACTTCCATAGCACGCACTGTAAAGAAAACTGTGAGCTTGCCAGCGATATTTATCTGAAGTTGCGTGATGGTGGTTACATTAAAACCAAAACCATTTCTCAATTATTCGATCCTGAAAAAGAAATGTTTTTACCAGACCGCTTTGTCAAAGGCACTTGCCCGAAATGTAAGAGTGAAGATCAATATGGTGATAACTGCGATAACTGTGGTGCGACTTATAGCACCACAGATTTAATCAATCCTTACTCGGTCGTGTCAGGTGCTACGCCAGTAATGAAGGACAGTGAACATTTCTTCTTTGACTTACCTGCATTTGAAACCATGTTAAGTGAATGGCTTGCATCAGGTTCACTACAACCTGAAATCGCCAACAAGCTAAGAGAATGGTTCGAACAAGGTCTGCAGCAATGGGATATTTCCCGTGATGCGCCTTATTTTGGTTTTGAAATACCAGAGCAACCAGGTAAATTTTTCTACGTATGGTTAGACGCACCTATCGGTTACATGGGCTCGTTTAAAAACTTATGTGATAAACGTGGTGACCTTGATTTTGACGAATTTTGGAAAAAAGACTCTACAACAGAGCTTTATCACTTCATTGGTAAAGATATTGTCAACTTCCACGGTTTATTTTGGCCTGCAGTGCTAGATGGCGCGGGTATTCGTAAACCTACTGCTGTTTATGCACATGGTTATGTTACGGTAAATGGTGCCAAAATGTCTAAGTCAAAAGGCACGTTTATTAAAGCGCGTACTTATTTAGATAATTTAGATCCTGAGTATCTTCGCTATTACTACGCGGCGAAATTAAACAGCCGTGTTGATGACTTAGATTTAAATCTAGAAGACTTCGCACAGCGAGTGAACTCTGATCTAGTTGGTAAATTAGTGAACTTAGCCTCACGTACCGCTGGTTTTATCAGTAAACGTTTTGACGGCAAGTTAGCTAAAATCAACGATATGACTTTGACTGAGGCCTTTTTAGCTAAACAGGATATCATTGCTGATTTATATGAGACTCGTGAGTTTGGTAAAGCGATGCGCGAAATTATGGCTTTAGCTGACATGGCAAATGCCTATGTTGCTGATGCCGCGCCTTGGCAGTTAATCAAGCAAGAAGACAAGCAAGATGAAGCCCATCAAGTGTGTAGCAATGCACTTAACTTGTTCCGCATCTTAGTCACTTACCTTAAACCGGTACTACCTAAGCTAGCTGACAATGTTGAAGCTTTCTTACAGACGCCATTAACATGGGATAATTTAGCTGTAGATCTAGCTGGCCATGAAATTGCTAAGTTTAAAGCATTAATGCAGCGCATTGAAATGAAAAGCATTGAAGCTATCATTGAGGCATCAACTGAAAACTTACAAGTAACTGCAAGTAAAGTGACTGATGCTGCGCCGGAAGCTACTCAAACTGAGCTTGAGAAAGAGCCCCTAAGCCCTGAAATTACTTTTGATGATTTTGCCAAAGTTGATTTGCGTATCGCGCTTATTTCAAAAGCTGAGCATATTGAAAAAGCCAATAAACTACTCCGTTTAGAGTTAGATTTAGGCGGCGAAACCAAGCAGGTTTTTGCAGGCATTAAATCTGCTTACGCACCAGAAGATTTGATTGGCAAACACACTGTGATGGTTGCCAACCTTGCACCACGTACAATGAAGTTCGGTGAATCTGAAGGCATGGTATTAGCCGCCGGCCCTGGTGGAAAAGATATCTGGATTTTAGAACCTCATGCAGGCGCGAAACCTGGCATGCGAGTCATGTAATTAGCAACAAAGCTTGAATAGTAAGGCCATCGAAAGATGGCCTTTTTTATGGCACTAGCACTCAGATTTTAGGCTGAGATTTATACTGGACTTTGAGATGGTTTTTGACTTGGATTTTGACAATCATCAGAGCTATCACAAGGCGCCTCTTTGGCAAAGTTACGGCTATTATAAGCCTCTGTATCTGCTTCAATGGCTTGCTTCATTCGCTCTTCGTAAAGCATAAACAGACTGATGAAATCATTGCCATAGCGTTCACCTTCAGGTCGCTTCAACCATTCTTTATATAAGGCATCTGCCGCTTCTTTTTCAACTCTTTGATATGTTAGCTTTTGCTGACTGACTAACTCATCAGAAAATCCCATTGCCCGCATCGACGCCGCACCAACTTTCAGGGCGGAGTGGAAGGTTTCTGACTCGACAAAATCTGCGCCAGCTTCTCGCAATAAGTGCCCATGACCACGGTCAAAAGCACGGCTGATGACTTTAAGCTGTGGGTATTTATGTTTAAGGTACTTAACCAACTCAATACTACTTTGCTGATCATCAATGGCAATTACAAAGGCGGCAGCGTTGGCAACACCTGCTGTTTCTAATAAATCAGGCCTGGTGGCATCACCATAAAAGGCTTTGGTTTTGATTTTTCTCAATGTATCCACTTGGGATGCCTGACGGTCTAGTACAACCGTTTTCACCCCGTTAGATAACAGTAATCGATTGACTATTTGACCAAAACGACCGATACCGGCAATGATCACCACACCTTGCTCATCAACCGTATCTTGTTCCCGCTCGTTTGAGTTCTTTTCATATTTGGGCACAATAAACTTTTCATAGAAGATGAATAAGCCTGGAGTCAAAAACATCGACAAGGCAACCACAATAGATAATGGCTGGGCGATATGAATGGGTAATACATCATTTTGTTGGCTAAAGCTCAATAACACAAAACCGAATTCACCCGCTTGAGCGAGACTTAGGGTAAACAGCCACCTATCACTACCTGTAATTCGGAATATAAAAGACAATATAAATAACACCAATGCCTTTAAAAACATCACCCCAAAAGTAATGGCTAAAATGGCTCCTAGATATTGCCATAAGATGTCAAAATCAATCCCCGCCCCCACGGTAATGAAAAATAGCCCCAGTAATAAACCTTTAAACGGCGCAATATTCGCCTCAAGTTCATGCTTAAACTCACTATTAGCCAGTACCACACCTGCTAAAAATGTGCCTAAAGCAGGTGAAACCTCAACCAAACTCATTAATGCCGCAATGCCAATAACTAACAATAATGCCGCAGCAGTTGAAATCTCTCTGACACCAGAATCTGCAACAAATTTAAAAATGGGTCGAGTTAAATAATGGCCGCCAAAAATAACAAAAGCGATTGAGAGCACTAAAACGATGGCATACACACCACTGGAGAGTTCAGCCACCAAGGATAACTCTTCATGATGGGCTGCTGCCTCAGACACCGCTGTTTGTGTCACTGCGACTAATTCAGGTAACGCTAGCAATGGGATTAACGCCAACATGGGGATCACGGCAATATCTTGAAACAGAAGCACTGAGAATGCATTTCGACCGGCAGGCGTTTTAATTAAGCCTTTTTCATTAAAGGTCTGCAATACAATTGCTGTTGAAGACAATGAAAAAATCAAACCTATGGTTAATGCGATTGACCATTGAATATCAAATAACATCGCAATGGCCATCACACCGCCCACTGACAAGCCAACTTGTAAGCCGCCCATGCCAATAAGACGATGCCGCATGGACCACAGCATTTTAGGCTCTAACTCTAAGCCCACCAGAAATAACATCATCACTACACCAAATTCAGCAAAATGCTGAATGGTGCTGGTTTCACTGCCAACAAGGCCGATGATGGGACCAATGACCAGTCCGGCAATTAAATAGC
Organism: Shewanella sp. 10N.286.48.B5; assembly: GCF_002874355.2. Lineage (NCBI taxonomy): Bacteria > Pseudomonadati > Pseudomonadota > Gammaproteobacteria > Alteromonadales > Shewanellaceae > Shewanella > Shewanella sp. 10N.286.48.B5. The sequence continues at coordinate 1,192,639 of NZ_MCVG02000001.1, read as the reverse complement.
CAAGCACTGAGCCAAGCCCTAAACGCTGAGCCAATGGTACGGCGATAACTGCAGCTGATAAATATATAAACGCTTGTAAAAAATACTCAGTCATCCATTTATTCCTTATCTGTAGTTATTTTGCGCTCAGGTGACAAACATTACACAGGGTTCACAATATCAATATAGTGATGGGTTAAACCAAATTCATTGGCTAAATGTTCACCTAAAGCTTTTATACCAAATTGCTCTGTAGCATGATGACCGGCGGCAAAGTAATGGATCCCTTGCTCCATAGCGCAATGAAAGGTCCTTTCTGACACTTCACCACTGATAAAGGCGTCAACGTTCAAGCCTGCAGCATGATCAATATAATCCTGCGCCCCGCCAGTACACCAAGCAATAGATGAAATAACCTCAGTCTCGTCACCAATGTGTAATGGCACTCGATTAAGCTTCTCTGTTAATAATGCATTAACTTGTGCAACAGTTAATGGCTGAGGAAATTTCCCCTGCCATAGTAAATTTTGCGGTATATCGGTACACACCTCAACATCGACAATACCTAATTCTTTAGCTAATTCAGCATTATTACCCAGTGTTTGATGTGCATCTAAAGGTAAATGATAGCCGAATAAATTCATATCGTGGGTCATTAGTGATTTTATTCTTTGGTATTTCATACCAGTAAGCACTTCGGGTTCATTTTTCCAAAAAAAACCATGGTGCACTAAAATCGCGTCTGCATTTAATGCTGCAGCTTGATCGATTAATGCTTGGCAAGCGGTAACGCCAGTCACAATCGTGCTGATGTGTTCAGTGCCCTGCACTTGCAGCCCATTGGGAGCGTAATCTTTAAACTGATTCACATTCAGAAAATCATTGAGATATTTAGACAATTGTTGGCGAGATACAGACGTTAATGACATAAAACTAACCCTAAATTTATTGATAGTAATAGTGTAACGCAGACCAATACTTATTGAAAAACCCTTGTTAAGATTGGCTAATAGCTGAGCGATTTTTGCATAAATTGGACTTTTAAGTACATTAAACATTAAAATTAGCCCACGGGATGTTGAACACATTAAATAAACTATTCAATAAATAAAAATAGGTCTCAAAATGTCAAACTTGACAAAAGAAGCGCTTATCGCTGAATTAACCGCGGCTCTTGAAAATCAAACTGGTAAATCTGTTGAAATTGAACAGAAAGGCAGTTGGTACAAAATTGATGGCGGCAAGTCGATACGCTTTAGCGAACTTGAGAAAATGCACCTTGAAGCCACACAAGGTCAAACCGCTGTTGCGCCTGTAGCAGATAAGCCGGTTAAAGCAGTTGTCGCAAAAAAAGCAGTTGCTAAAAAGCCTGCTGTTAAAGTTGCAAGTACACCAGCAACGTCAACTTCTGGTGGTAAAACGCCAAAAGAATTATGGCGTGAAAAACTAGCTGCGGCAGGTAAAAGTACCTTACCTCGCGGTTTCTAGTTTCAGGTGCGTTTACACAATAAAAAAGGAGCTTAGGCTCCTTTTTTATTGTGTCCTTTTTTATTGTGTAAATTACATCCAGACTTACATGGCTAAATCAACTCTGACATAGCCTTTTAGATAAACCACCCTCACTTCGTCACCTGCGTTAAATGCCATGCCAGGATCTTGATCTTGAATCACCATCACTTGGCTACCATCATCAAGGTTTATCATCATTTCAATGAGTTTATATTCTAATGTTCTGGTCGTGTTTCCATACTGATTTGCAGCAGCGCCGCCCACTAACGCACCAAGCACAGTTGCAACATCTTGGCCTGAGCCACCACCAAATTGATGGCCAATAACGCCGCCCACCAAGGCGCCGCCAAATGTTTTCCAGCCAACATTTCGATCTTCCACCAACTGGGTTTGAGTGACATGTTTAATTGATTCAACTTGGCCGTAGACAACCTTTTCTACTGGGACAGCTTGATTTCGGTCGTAGGCCGCACTTGCTGGCACTGAGATTAAGATAAACAAAATCGCACTAAAAAGTGCTCGAGAACAGTTTGTGAGTTTCAACATAGGCAAAATTCCGCTAACGTATGCATAAGGTCTACTCATTAATATACTCAATTGTGAACTCACTGTCCTATTTAAATAAACTGCCTTTGTTTCCTGATCCACAACAAGCATTGTCAGATCCCAATGGTTTACTAGCTGTTGGTGGTGATTTAAGCCCGCAACGCCTTGTGGAAGCCTACTATCAAGGCATATTCCCTTGGTTTAATGAACACGACCCCATCCTTTGGTGGTCACCAGATCCTAGAGCCATTTTTATCCCCAAGCGACATGCAGTAAATAAAAGTATGTTAAAGCTGCTCAAAAAAAGTCCATGGCGCTTTAGTATTAATAAAGCCTTCACTGAGGTTATCCATGCTTGCTCACAACCTAGGCTCACACAGCAAGGCACTTGGATTTCATCTGACATCCAGCAGGCCTATATACAGCTGCATAAACTGGGAAAAGCACATTCAATTGAAGTGTGGGATAATGATGAGCTAGTTGGCGGCTTATACGGCATTGCAGTGGGAAGCGTGTTTTGTGGCGAGTCAATGTTTCATCGTCAATCTAATGCCTCAAAAGCGGCCTTTGCTATGCTCAACCAGCATTTATTCGACAAGGGTTTTAAACTCATTGATGCACAAATTATGAACCCTCACCTAGCCAATTTAGGCGCCGTAGACGTTCCCAGAAAAGCATTTTTAGCTCAACTAAAACAATTACGAAATCAAGTTATTAACGATGATACTTGGTTACAACAAGAGGTCTATTTTGAGTTCTAGAAGCATTAGCGTTGGCCTAACCCAGCCGTTTGATTGTAATTATATTGACGGTTTACAAGAGCAATTACTTGTTATTCAAGAGTCTGAACTTGACGCAAACTTATTCGAACAATTGTTAGGAATGGGTTTTAGACGTAATGGCAGTTCAATTTACAAACCCAGATGTCCTAGCTGTCAGGCTTGTCAGTCCATTCGAGTGGATGTTGGCCAGTTTAAGGTATCCAAAAGACAAAAAAGAACCTTAAAGAATAATCAAGATTTAACCTGGAAAGTTACGCACGAGCGTACGGCGGCACATTATCAATTATATGAACAATATATTATTGGTCGCCATTTTGATGGTCCTATGTATCCTCCCTCTGAGAGCCAGTTTAACGACTTTCTTGCTTGCCAGTGGCTACCTGATACCTTCATTGAAGTTTATGACCAACAAAAGCTCATTGGCGTTGCTGTAACCGATATGATGACGCATTCAATGTCGGCAATTTACAGTTATTTTGACCCCGAATATGCAAAACGTTCGTTAGGGTCATATATGATTTTATTGCAATGCCAGCTCGCGCAGCAAAAACATAAGCAATTTCTTTATTTAGGCTACCAAATTGATGAAAATCGTAAAATGAATTACAAGCGTTTATATCGTCCTTATCAAATCTTAACAGCTCAAGGATGGCAACATATTGAAAAAGAACCTATGCTTTAGTGTTTCAAGCCTTTACAGCTCGCGCTTTTTACGGCATGATACGGCGAATTTTTTATATTTGAAGGCATAAAGGTAACCAATTAATGGCGAAAGAAGACAACATTGAAATGCAGGGCACTATCCTTGAGACCTTGCCAAATACAATGTTCCGCGTAGAACTTGAAAATGGTCATGTAGTGATAGCACACATTTCTGGCAAGATGCGCAAAAACTACATCCGTATTTTAACGGGTGATAAAGTCACTGTTCAGTTGACTCCTTACGATTTAAGTAAAGGTCGTATCGTCTTCCGCGCACGTTAATCCTGCCTCATATATTAAAAACCCGGCTTTAATGTCGGGTTTTTTATTTGCTAGCTATCCTGGCAAATACTAAGAATTAGCAGTAATTTTTAGTAATAGTAATTAGGCGATTAACGTCAAGAAAAAATGGCTATCTGAAAACAGATAGCCATTTTTATTTGAGCCAAATAATTAACAAGGTTTAAGAGACTTTCTCTTCACATTCGCAACTGATCACCAGCTCATTATCTTTGACATCAACTTTTGCTATTCCACCAGCTTCAAGCTTGCCAAATAAGATTTCATCAGCCAATGGTCGTTTGATTAACTCAGTAACAACACGGCTCATCGGGCGAGCGCCCATATTTTTATCGTAACCCTTTTCAGCTAATAAAGTGCGCGCTTCATCAGTGACCTCGAGGGTGACACGCTTCTCATCTAACTGCGCTTGCAGCTCAATAAGGAACTTATCGACAACCTTAGCAATAATGGTCATATCAAGATGATTAAACCAAATAATCGAATCTAAACGATTTCGAAACTCTGGTGAAAACACTTTATTAATTTCTGACATCGCATTAAGGCTGTTGTCTTGTTGCTTAAAGCCTATTGAAGTACGGATAGACTCTTGAACGCCAGCATTGGTGGTCATCACCAAGGTCACATTTCTAAAGTCTGCTTTGCGACCGTTATTATCGGTTAAGGTACCGTGATCCATGACTTGCAACAGCAAATTATAAATGTCAGGGTGAGCTTTTTCGATTTCATCTAGCAGCACCACACAATGCGGGTTTTTAATTACGGCATCAGTAAGTAAACCGCCTTGCTCGTAACCGACATAACCGGGTGGTGAACCAATTAAACGTGAAACCGTATGTCTTTCGGTATACTCAGACATATCAAAACGGATAAGCTTCATGTTTAAACATGATGCCAACTGATTAGTCACCTCGGTTTTACCCACCCCAGTAGGGCCGGCAAATAAGAAACTGCCCACAGGCTTTTTCTCTGCACCTAAGCCGCTTCGAGATAAACGTATGGCAGAGCTAAGGCCCTCAATGGCTTTGTCCTGCCCGAATACCAACATCTTAAGGTTACGTTCAAGGTTCTTAAGTAAATCTTTGTCAGTAGACGATACGGACTTCTCAGGAATACGTGCTATTTTGGCAATAATGGCTTCAATTTCTGGCTGACCGATGGTTTTTTTACGTTTGCTAGCTGGCAGCATCACCATTCTAGCGCCCGCCTCATCAATCACATCAATGGCCTTGTCAGGCAAGTGACGGTCATTAATGTGCTTAGCTGACAAGCTGGCCGCAGAACTGATTGCAGCCTGAGTGTAACGAACCCCATGATGTTCTTCATACTTTGATTTAAGTCCCAGTAAAATCTTAGTGGTTTCAGCAACCGAAGGTTCGTTAATATCAATTTTTTGGAAACGACGGGCTAAAGCCCTGTCTTTCTCAAAAATACTTTGGTATTCCTGGAATGTGGTTGAGCCCATACATCGAAGTGAGCCGTTGGATAACAAAGGTTTTAACAGATTTGAGGCATCCATTACCCCACCTGAAGCGGCACCTGCACCAATGATGGTATGAATTTCATCAATAAATAAAATCGCATGTTCATTTTTGGCCAGCTCTTTTAATAGCCCTTTAAAGCGTTTTTCAAAATCACCACGGTATTTAGTGCCAGCGAGTAATGAGCCTAAATCTAACGAATACACAGTAGCATCTTTGATAACATCAGGTACTTGCTCATTAACGATACGGTAGGCTAAACCTTCAGCAATGGCTGTTTTACCCACACCAGCCTCACCGACCAATAATGGGTTATTTTTACGACGACGACATAAGGTTTGAATCGCACGCTCAACTTCATCATCACGGCCAATGAGTGGGTCTATGACCCCATCTTTAGATAATTGATTTAAGTCTGTAGCAAATTGAGCCAATAAACTTCTATCTTCACCGGCTTCAGTGCCTTCTTCGCTGGCTTCTGGGTTATTTATCTCTTCGTCACTATCGTCTTTTGGTAAACCGTGGGAGATATAGTTAACCACATCTAAACGCGTTATTTCGCAGCGACGCAGTAAATATACAGCCTGAGACTCTTGCTCACTAAAAATAGCAACTAAGACATTGGCACCTGTCACTTCATTACGACCTGATGACTGCACATGAAATACTGCACGCTGAAGCACACGTTGAAAGCCTAAGGTAGGCTGAGTTTCACGTTCTTCTGTGGTGTCAGCGATTAATGGGGTTGTTTGTTGGATGAAGTTAGATACTTCCTCGTGTAAACGAGACAGATCTGCACCACAGGCTAATAGTGCTTCTTTAGCCGATGGGTTATTAATTAATGCTAATAATAAATGTTCTACTGTCATATATTCATGACGTGAATCTCGAGCTTGTTGAAAAGCGAGATTCAAGGTGACTTCAAGATCTTTGTTTAGCATAGCACCCCCTAAAAATACTCAAATACTGCAGAGTTACCGGTTGTGAACAGCAAGTTCACTATGCGGCTTCTAATGTACACAGCAACGGATGTTCGTTTTCTCTGGCAAATTGATTTACTTGTAAGACTTTGGTTTCAGCGATCCCAAATGAAAAAACACCACATATTCCTTTACCTTGGTGATGGATAGCCAACATGATGTCTGTGGCTTGCTGTTCATCCTTGTTAAAAAAGCGTTGAAGCACTTCAATAACAAAATCCATCGGTGTGTAATCATCGTTATTTAACACGACCTTATACATTGAAGGTGGTTGTAGCTCCGATTCAACACGCTCTTTAGTGTGCTCTACGCTGCCTAATCTACCCATGTGTTAATACTAGCCTCTAGTTTGGTACAAGACCAATTGATATTATTAAATTAATTAAATGTTGTCATTTTGTTAATTTTTACTTGACATCTTTTCGTACAAATTTCATTCTGTTTGCAGGCGGCACATGTAGACCGCTCTTAATAAGTTTTACTATCTTACTGGTAAGTAGGCAACAGAAGGAAGTGGAAGTATGGCAAGCGGAACTGTTAAATGGTTCAACAACGCCAAAGGATTCGGGTTTATATGCCCAGATCAGGGTGGCGAAGATGTTTTTGCACATTATTCAACTATTGAAATGGAAGGCTACAGAACGCTAAAAGCGGGTCAGCCTGTCGATTTCGAAACTGAGCAGGGCCCAAAGGGCATGCATGCTTCAGCCATTTCACCAACAAAATAGTCGGTGAAACTATAAATCAAAAAGGCAGAGATTTTAATCTCTGCCTTTTTTATTGGGCAAATAAAAAGTAAATATTAAACTGTTTGCCCAAAAAAACACCTAATCGTAAATAAAACTGAGGTTCAATTCATCTTAACTTAAGCAACTTCAACCTCCGGCGTTAACAAATTTGCTGACAGAGGCTAAATCTCACTGAGCCTAGTTTCAGTATTCAAGCCTTGAAAGCTTATCCCATTAACTGAGTGCGATTAAAATCAGTCGAACTGGCTATGGCGGCAAACAGGCACAAAAAAGCAGAGAGCAAGCCCTCTGCTTTACGGCATCAATTTTATGCCTTCAATTTAGCCACAAAAAAACGCTTAATGTGTAATAAATTGATTTAGTAATGCACTTGGACGCATGGCAGCTTCAGCTTTTGCTGCGTCTAAACGGTAGTAACCACCTAAATCAACAGCAGGGCCTTGTGATGCATTCAATTCCGCCACAATTGCCGCTTCGTTAGATGTTAGCGACTCAGCAAGTTCAGTAAACTGCGCAGCTAATTCCGTATCAACAGTTTGCACTGAGACAGCTTGAGCCCAATACATGGCTAAATAAAAGTGACTACCACGGTTATCAAGCTCACCAACACGACGTGAAGGTGATTTATTGCTATCAAGGAATTGGCCGATAGCAATATCTAACGTATCCGCTAGCACCTGTGCTTTAGGGTTATTTGCTGTTTGGCTTAAATGCTCTAAAGAAGCCGCTAATGCCAAAAATTCACCCAGTGAATCCCAGCGTAAATGGCCTTCTTTCTCAACTTGTTGAACATGCTTAGGTGCACTACCACCCGCGCCTGTTTCAAATAAGCCACCGCCATTCATTAACGGCACAATTGATAGCATTTTAGCACTAGTGCCTAATTCAAGAATTGGGAATAGATCAGTCAGGTAATCACGCAGTACGTTACCCGTTACAGAAATAGTATCTAAACCTTGTTTAACGCGAGCGAGTGTCACTCGAGTTGCTTCTACTGGTGCAAGAATTTGTATATCCAAGCCGTCAGTATCATGATCTTGAAGATAAGCTTCAACTTTAGTGATTAATTGAGCGTCATGAGCACGCTTACTGTCTAACCAGAAAATTGCAGGCGTGGCACTTAAACGTGAACGTCGAACTGCTAACTTAACCCAATCGCGGATTGGTGCATCTTTTACCTGGCACATTCTGAAAATGTCACCAACTTCAACATTATGCGTCATCAACACCTTGCCAGCACGGTTAACAACGTTAACAACACCTGCTTGTGCAATTTCAAATGTTTTATCATGACTACCGTATTCTTCGGCTTTTTGAGCCATCAAACCGACGTTTGGCACACTGCCCATTGTGGTTGGGTTAAATGCGCCATTGGTTTTACAAAATGCAATTGTTTCTTGATACACACCGGCATAACAACGATCAGGGATCATTGCTTTGGTGTCTTTAAGTTGGCCATCTGGGCCCCACATTTTACCTGAAGAACGAATAGCTGCAGGCATAGATGCATCAATAATAATATCACTTGGTACGTGTAAGTTAGTGATGCCTTTATCTGAATCAACCATCGCCAATGCTGGACGTTTAGCATAAACCGCAGCAATATCAGCCTCGATTTCTGCGCGCTGGGCTTCTGGTAATGTGGCAATTTTTGCGTATACATCACCAAAACCATTGTTAACATCAACGCCTAATTCATCAAACAGCACTTGGTGCTTGTCAAAAACCTCTTTAAAGAAAACTTTTACAGCGTGACCAAATAAAATCGGGTCTGATACTTTCATCATTGTTGCTTTAAGGTGCAATGACAATAGTACATCTTCAGATTTAGCCGCTTCGATTTCTCGCTCGTAAAAGGCAACTAAAGCTTTGTTGCTCATTACTGCGGTATCAATTACTTCACCGGCTAATAAAGATAAGCCCGTTTTCAAAGCTACTTTTTGGCCATCTGCTTGGGTTAGCACGATATCTACAGTATCAGCATCAGTCAGGGTGACTGATTGCTCACTACCGTAAAAATCACCTTCATTCATATGCGCAACGTGTGATGCTGAATCACTTGCCCATTTACCCATTGAATGCGGGTTTTTCTTAGCGTAATTTTTTACCGATGTTGGCGCGCGGCGATCAGAGTTACCTTCACGCAATACCGGGTTTACTGCACTGCCTTTAATCTTGTCATAACGTGACTGAGATTCACGCTCTGCATCAGTCGATGGCTCATCTGGGTAGTTTGGTATATCGTAACCTTTCGCTTGAAGTTCAGCGATACAGGCTTTTAACTGTGGAATTGACGCACTGATGTTAGGTAACTTGATAATATTAGCTTCAGGCGTATTTGCCATTAGGCCTAACTCAGTGAGTGCATCAGCAATTTTTTGCTCTGCAGTTAACTTTTCAGGAAAGTTAGCAATAATACGGCCAGATAAAGATATATCTCTAGTCTCGACTTTTACACCTGCAGCATTGGTAAATGTGCGGATGATAGGGAGTAATGACAGCGTAGCTAATGCGGGGGCTTCATCAGTTTCAGTATAAATGATCGTTGGAGAATTATCTTTCATGCTTTTTCCTACATTATTGAAATAAATAGTTTTTATAAATTATTATTGTAATAAGTATCTACCTAAAAAGACCTTTAATCTATTGTTAAAGTGTAATTTTGCGGCACAAATCCATATGAAATTTGAAAAATAAATAGTGGCTGCTTGTTTTTTAAAAACGGGTACAGATCACATTTTTAGGCCAACATCATAGACCATTATGTGCAAGATTCAAATTCCACTAAGGCCCAATGCCGAGTAAACTATACAAAATGAATCAATTTCATCATTAAAGGCTTTTATATGTCAGTCAATGGCAAACCAAAACGTTTCAGTAATAAATTTGCATCCCCAACATCAACTCGCCAAATGAAAAAAGGCTTTAAACGCCCAGTAGCTAAGCCAGTATCCGATCCCGTAATTGTGTTGTTTAACAAACCTTTTGATGTTTTATGTCAATTTACCGATGAATCTGGTCGCCAAACCTTAAAAGATTTTATTCCAGTAAAAGACGTTTATGCTGCAGGACGTTTAGATAGAGACAGTGAAGGCTTATTGCTACTCACTAATGACGGTAAACTGCAGGCGAAATTGACCCAGCCGAAAAAGAAAACCTTTAAGACTTATTGGGCTCAAGTTGAAGGTGAGCCAGATGCAGCGTCAATAAAAGCACTCTGCCAAGGGGTTGAACTAAAAGATGGCATGACCTTGCCAGCAAAAGCAAAAGTAATCGATGAACCTGCGGTTTGGGAGCGAACCCCGCCAGTGCGTGAGCGAAAGTCTATTCCAACAACCTGGTTAGAAATTCAAATTTGTGAAGGCAGAAACCGACAAGTGAGACGCATGACCGCGCATATCGGCCACCCTACTTTAAGATTAATTCGCTATAAAATAGGTCAATGGAGTTTAGATGACATTAATTGTGGTGAATATAAAGTCCACAAACAAGAAAGTTAATCTGTCACACAAGATTTTTAGGCAATAGGATAAGTCATGGTGAAACCACGTTATAAACCCAATACCACTGTTGCTTGTGTTATCCATTGTGATAATAAATTTTTATTAGTTGAAGAAATTATTGATGGTGAAGTGCGCTTTAACCAACCTGCAGGGCATTTAGAAGCCAATGAAACCATCATTGATGCCTGCATTCGGGAAGTAAAAGAAGAAACCGGATTAAATATTACTATTTCGGCACTCGTTTGCATCTACCAATTTAGTGCATCAAACGCATTGTCTTTTATGCGATTTACTTTTTGCGCACAAGTAAACAAATGCGTTGAATGCACCCCAATAGATCCTGCTATTAGTGCCTGCCATTGGTTAACTATAGAACAGGTAAAAGCCCGTCAAAATCAACTTCGCAGCCCATTAGTACTCAAATCTATTGAAGACTATTTACATAAACCCCACAGCCCATTATCACTGATTAATAGTGAACTGCAGATCATAGCCGCAACCAATAATGCATGATAGAATATGCGCCGCACATTTTGGAGATTTATAGGTTCATTTGTCAGCGCACTTGAAATGCACTAACGGCGACCACATTATGATCTCTAACTACCCAAACACTCATGGTTTCTAGGTTTTATGACATTAAGTACTCCCAATCCAAATGGTAAAAAAGTCATCGTTGGCATGTCCGGCGGTGTAGATTCTTCTGTTTCTGCGTATTTGCTTATGCAGCAAGGCTACCAAGTAGAAGGATTGTTCATGAAGAACTGGGAAGAAGATGATACCGATGAGTATTGTGCGGCTTCTGAAGACTTAAAAGATGCCCAGTCCGTCTGTGATAAATTAGGCATTAAACTTCATACAGTTAACTTTGCGGCAGAGTATTGGGACAATGTTTTCGAGTATTTCTTAGCGGAATATAAAGCAGGTCGTACCCCAAATCCCGATATCATCTGTAACAAAGAAATCAAATTCAAAGCATTTTTAGAATTCGCTGACGAAATTCTTGATGCTGACTATATTGCTATGGGCCACTACGTTCGCCGTTATGACAGTGCAGACGGAACTCAAATGTTACGTGGTGTTGATGGCAATAAAGATCAAAGTTATTTCCTCTATACCCTTAGTCATGAGCAAGTGGCTAAAAGTTTATTCCCTGTGGGCGAATTAGAAAAACACCAAGTTCGTGATATCGCCAAAGAAATGGGCTTAATCACCCATGATAAAAAAGACAGTACTGGCATCTGCTTTATCGGTGAGCGCAAGTTTACTGACTTTTTAGCAACCTACTTACCTGCTCAGCCTGGTGATATTGAAACCGCTGATGAAGGTGAAGTGATTGGTACCCACCAAGGATTGATGTACCACACACTAGGCCAGCGTAAAGGTCTGGGTATTGGTGGCTTGAAAAATAGTAACGATGATCCTTGGTATGTGGTTGATAAAGATTTAACCCGCAATGTGCTCGTTGTGGCCCAAGGTGGTAAGCATCCACGGTTAATGTCTACTGGCATGTTGGTCAATCAATTACATTGGGTTGACCGCAAAGGCCCAAGCGCACCAACAAAAATTACCGTTAAAACTCGTTATCGTCAGCAAGATGTGCACTGCACTGTGACTTATGATGATGACAGTAACTTAAGGGTTATTTTTGATGAACCCGTTGCTGCGGTAACGCCGGGGCAATCTGCAGTATTTTATGATGGTGAAGTCTGCCTTGGCGGCGGAATCATTGATTGTTTAATTAGAGGATAGTCTGTGAGCCAAGTCTTATTTGAACGCACTATGGCGTTTGCCGGAATATTACAAGCTATTGCTCAAGTACAACATATTGCTCGTCATGGTGATTCAGATGAAAGCGCACTTGCTGCAAGTCTGAACACCATCATGGTCACAGATCCTGATTCTATTAGTGATATCTATACCGATAAGCAAGCACTTAATAAAGGTTATCAGCTCATTGAAAACCAATTGGGTGATGGTAATAGCAAGGATGTGGAAACCACCCGCTACCTTGTTGGTATGTTAGCACTGGAGCGCAAACTGGCTCGCTCAGCAAATGGCTTAGGCATGTTAGCTGAACGCATCAACCAAGTGCATCGACAACTACACCATTTTGCGATTACTGATGAACAAATCATCGCCAGTCTTGCCAGTATTTACAGTGATACCATCAGTGAACTGGGACCTAAATTGCAAATTTCTGGGAATCCAGCTTATTTACAACAACCGCAAGTACAACAAAAAATTCGTGCTTTATTGCTAGCAGCGATGCGCAGTGCCGTTTTATGGCGACAACTGGGAGGCAAACGCCGTCACTTAGTTTTTGCCCGTAAAGCCATTGTGGATACCGCTATCAGTAGCCGTAAAAATAATTAACGATTCACCCTACAAATATTCCAACTTACAATAAAAGTTCATCAAGGAGCTTCAAATGGATCTTTCTGCACTGACAGCTATCTCGCCGATAGACGGTCGTTACGGTAGTAAAACCACCTCTCTACGAGGTATTTTCAGCGAATTCGGTTTAACAAAATACCGTGTACAAGTTGAAATTAACTGGTTAAAACTACTTTCAAGTTGCCCAGAGATTGAAGAAGTTCCGCCATTTAGTGAAGACGCATTAGCGTTACTAGATAGCATTAAGGATAACTTCAGTGAAGAAGACGCTTTGCGCGTTAAAACGATTGAAAGAACCACTAACCATGACGTTAAAGCGGTTGAGTATTTCATCAAAGAACAAATTGCAGATAACGCTGAATTAGTTGCAATCGACGAATTCGTACATTTTGCTTGTACTTCTGAAGATATTAATAACTTATCTCACGCATTAATGCTTAAAGAAGCACGTGAATTAGTATTAGCGCCTCAGTGTCTAGAAATTGTCAATGCGCTTAAGCAATTAGCAAGAGACAACAAATCAGTACCATTGATGTCACGTACACATGGTCAACCGGCTTCGCCTTCTACGCTGGGTAAAGAAATGGCTAACGTTGCCGTTCGTTTAGAACGCCAACTAGACCAAATCAATGCAGTAGAAATCATGGGTAAAATCAATGGCGCTGTGGGTAACTACAATGCTCACCTTTCTGCTTACCCAGAAGTTAACTGGCATGAGCTGTCACAACGCTTTGTGACAAGTTTAGGTATTAACTGGAACGCATACACCACTCAAATTGAGCCCCATGATTACATCGCTGAGTTATTTGATGCTATTGCCCGTTTCAACACCATCTTAATCGATTTCGATCGTGACATTTGGGGCTACATTGCATTAGGTCACTTCAAGCAACGCACTATCGCTGGCGAGATTGGTTCATCAACCATGCCGCACAAAGTTAACCCAATTGATTTTGAAAATTCTGAAGGTAACTTAGGTATTGCTAACGCGTTAATGCAGCATTTAGCCGCAAAGCTTCCTGTATCAAGATGGCAGCGAGATTTAACTGACTCAACAGTATTGCGTAACTTAGGTGTTGGTATGGCGCATTCATTAATTGCTTATCAAGCAACAATGAAAGGCATCAGCAAGCTTGAAGTGAATGAAGCAAACCTTCGCGCTGAGTTAGATAAAAACTGGGAAGTATTAGCAGAGCCAGTACAAACAGTGATGCGTCGCTACGGCATTGAAAAGCCATACGAGAAATTAAAAGAGTTAACCCGTGGTAAGCGTATCGACGGCGATCAACTTGCAGTCTTTATCGATGGTCTAGAGTTACCTGATAACGTTAAAGCTGAACTTAAAACAATGACGCCAGCCAACTACATTGGTCGTGCTGAAGCATTTGTTGACGAGTTAAAATAATCTTCCACTCAATAACAACTATTGATTGTTGAATAAGGATAGGCGGCAGTTCCATAAGGATTGCCGCCTTTTTTAATACTATGTATACATTAAATTTTGATACTGCTGAGTTCATCAGTAAATATTGGCAACAAAAACCTATAGTCATCAAAAATGCCTTTAAGGCATTTGAAGATCCAATATCGGCCGATGAACTTGCAGGCCTAGCCATGGAAGAAGATATCTCTTCTCGCATCGTTAAAACTGAAACCGATGACTGGAAAGTGATTCAAGGGCCGTTTGAAGACTATGACGAACATGGCGATGACAAATGGCAGTTACTTGTGCAAGCGGTAAACCATTGGTATCCGGAGTCTCAACCACTGGTTGAAGCATTCAGATTTTTACCTGATTGGCGTTTTGATGACTTAATGGTATCGTTTGCCACCCCACAAGGCGGCATTGGGCCACATATTGATAATTATGATGTGTTCTTGATCCAAGGAGAAGGGGAACGCCGCTGGAAAGTGGGCCATAATGGCGAACATCAATGCCGTGGTGGAGATCCATCAAGTCCATTAGTCGATGACTTTGAACCCATTATTGATGTGGTGCTCAGCAAAGGCGATATGTTATATATTCCGCCAGGCTACCCTCATTGCGGTGAAACCTTAAGTCTTGCAATGAGTTATTCTATTGGTTTTAGAGCGCCAAGTCAGCAAGAATTATTAACTGAGTTGGCTGATTCGCTGATTGATAACAGTGCTGGCCAACATAGATTTACCTCTAGCGAAGAAGCTGCAAGCCATGGCCTAGTCAGTCAAACTCAGCAGCAAGGGATCATGGATTTACTGGCTCAATTAGCAACTGATCCTGCCCAATACCAAACTATGCTAGGTAAGTTACTCAGCCAAAATCGTTTTGAACTCGATATCAATCCCTTTGAAGCGCCAATTTCAACAACAGATGTTAAGGAAGCCATTGAAGATGGCGCTAACATGCAACGTATTGGCGGCTTAAAGGTATTAAGCCTAGAGGCTGATACCCAAGTGCAGTTGTATATCAATGGTGAAGTGGTTTGCGCCGCAGGGATTGAACAAGACATCATCGCCGAGATCGCCAATAATCACCTACTCACTCAATCGCAGCTTCAAAACTGGCTCAATGATCAGCAAGTCATGACGGTATTAACCCAGCTTATCAATCAAGGTTGGTATTACTTTTCAGAGTAACCGTTAATTAAAGTGACATCTTAGCGCCACACTAATTTTCCTTTAACCAAAAAAAAGCACTCATCGAGTGCTTTTTTGGTTTATTAGTTATTCAAATTAATAGATTTTTGCTTGCCCTTCTGGACGGGTTTTAAGGAATTTCAAAAACCACATATATTGCTCAGGGTAAGCTTGAATAACTTGCTCAACCATTTTATTTAAAGCAATGGCTTCGTTATCCTTACCTTGCATATCTTCAGGCTTAACTTGCGGCATCACGGTCAACTTAAACTGGTAAGCTGCTTTGTCGTAACCAATTTTTACCGGTAAAACCTGCGCCTTACCTGCTTGCGCTAAACGCCCTACTACCGGTAAGGTGGCTTTTTCTGTTGCCAGCAATGGAGCAAATACACTTTGCTCAGGACCTAAATCTTCATCTGGTAAATAAAAGAAGCTATTATCTTGCTTTAATTCAGTGATTAGCGCGCGTATGCCCGCCTCTCGCATGTAAACGCGGCCATTCTTACTACTGCGTAGTCGATTACTAAACCAATTGAATAAGCCGTTATTATGAGCTTTGGCCATGGTAACCATAGGCAGTTCGATATTTAAACGCAGCCCGGCATAATCAATCGGCCATACATGGGGCATGATAAAAATAATCGGCTGGCCAGCATCACGCGCGGCTTGCACATGTTCAAAACCTGTAATACTGACTCGACGCCTTAGATGCGCATCTGAGCGAATTAATAATTCAGCTTGAGATACCAAGGTTAAAACAAACATATCGACGTTGGCGTTAATTAACTCATCCACCTCAGTCGCTGACTTCTCAGGAAAACATGTTTGAATATTGATACGCGCAATATTGATGGGTTTTTTCGCATAAGACAGTACCAGCTTGGCTAATAGTCGCGCTATAGGATCTCGCAACCAAGCAGGCATCACCCCAAACATAAATAACACCATAATGGCTAGCCATGTACCCCAATATTTCGGGTGCAATAAAGATAGGGTAAAGCGACGATCGAAATGTTTTGCTTGTCTAGCCAAAAGAAACCTCAAAGATTACATTAACACAGTGAAACAAAGAGCCTAAGGAATTGGCCATAATACCAATTTATCAGCGGGACAACATCTGAATATTGTAAAATTGCTACTTTGAATCTTGCTTAATTTGTTAAAATAAAAAAGCCACTCAATGAGTGGCTTTTTTATTAAACAGTGAAACTACTTCTTTTCAGCATTTGCTTCTTCAACACGTGTTTTGAGTTTTTGTCCCGGACGGAACGTCACTACACGGCGAGCTGAAATAGGAATATCTTCACCAGTTTTTGGGTTCCTTCCCGGTCTTTGGTTTTTATCGCGCAAATCAAAGTTTCCAAAGCCAGATAACTTGACCTGCTCACCACTTTCAAGTGCTTCTCTAATCTCTTCAAAGAAAGACTCAACCATCTCTTTGGCTACACGTTTATTCATGCCAAGTGTTTCGAAAAGATGTTCTGCCATTTCGGCTTTGGTAAGTGCCATACTTTTAATCCCTCAACAATGCGTTGAACTCGCTCTTAAGTGCCGAGACAACTGAATCAACAGTTTCAGTGATGTCTTTTTCTTCAAGTGTACGAGTAATGTCTTGTAATGTAAGTGCGATTGCAAGGCTCTTTTTGCCAGCGTCAACACCTTTACCCCGGTATACATCGAACAAGTTTAAGCCAACCAACTGATTTTCGCCAACTTTTCTTATCAAATCCATAACATTAGTTGCAGAAACTTCTTCGTCTACAACGACTGCAATATCACGTCGATTAGCAGGAAACTTAGATACAGCCTGGGCTAGCGGCAAACTGGCTTGCAGTAAAGCGTCCAGTTCTAACTCAAAAACAATTGTTTTGCCATTAAGGCCAAAAGGCTTCTCCAAACTCGGATGGATAGCACCTATAACACCAATGACTCGATTATTTCTCAATATTTCAGCACATTGCCCTGGATGAAGAGCTGAATGTGTTGCACTTCTAAAAGTAAATTCAGAAGTCGAAACTGTCAAGCCGATTATTGATTCTAAATCGCCTTTTAAATCAAAGAAGTCGACAGTTTTAGATTCCATTGACCAATGTTCATCATTTTGAACACCAGAAATTACTGCACCAATCATCGCTTCTTGTCTAACACCAGAATCTGCTTTGGCATCAGGAACAAAGCGTAAACCGGTTTCAAATAAACGTACGCGACCTTGTTGACGACTTTGGTTATAACCAACAGAAGTTAACAAACCGGTGAACATCGATAAACGCATCGCTGACATTTCAACCGAAATAGGATTCGGTAAAATCATTGCAGGCTCATTTGGATGAACAATGTTTTGTAACTTAGGATCAACAAAGCTATAGGTCACCGCCTCTTGGAAACCGCGCGCCACTAATACACTGCGCACTTTGCTTAATGGAATATTCGCTTCTTTGTGATCAGACATACTTAATGAAGCAACAGGTGCAATATTTGGGATATTGTTATATCCATAAATACGGGCAACCTCTTCGATTAAATCTTCTTCAATGGCCATATCAAAACGATATGTTGCCGTGGTCACATTCCAAGCGTCAGCAGTTACTGCAACAGTAAATCCAAGACGCTCAAGAATTTCTGTTACATCAGTATCAGGAATATGATGACCTAGAATTTTGTCTAACTTGCTGCGACGCAAAGTGATTTGAGCCGGCTTAGGTAAATGCGCTTCAGACACTGCTTCAGCAACAGGACCTGCTTCACCACCACAAATATCAAGTACTAAGCGCGTAGCTCGGTCCATCACTTTATGTTGAAGCTCTGGGTCTACACCACGTTCAAAACGGTGTGATGCATCTGTGTGTAAGCCTAAGCGACGCGATTTACCCATAATGGCTAAAGGCGCAAAGAATGCGCACTCTAATAAAATATCTTGGGTCTTTGCAGTTACGCCTGACGCTTCACCGCCAAATACACCCGCTAAGGCAACGGCTGCTTTATCGTCAGCAATCACTAGGGTGTCACTTGGTACTGTAATTTCGTTACCGTCAAGTAAAGTAAGCTTTTCAACGCCGTCGCTTAAACGCACTTGAATAGCACCATTTAAGGCTGCTAAATCAAACGCATGCATTGGCTGACCATATTCAATCAATACGTAGTTAGTAATATCTACAATGGGATCGATTGAGCGAATTCCGCTACGACGTAACTTCTCTTGCATCCATAAAGGCGTTGCTGCCGCTAAGTTTACATTCTTAACCACACGGCCTAAATAACGAGGACAGGCATCTGCTGCAATAACGTTAATTTCAACTTTATCATCGATAGTTGCAGTAACAGGATCCCACGTCGGCTCAGCAACCGCTTGACGGTTTAATACACCAACTTCGCGCGCTAAGCCTGCCATACCTAAACAATCTGCACGGTTAGCGGTTAAATCAACGTCGATGATGGCATCGTTTAGTTGAAGATATTCACGGATATCTTTACCAATCGGCGCATCTGCAGGTAATTCAATAATACCGTCGCTGTCGATATCAATACCGATTTCGCCGTATGAACACAACATACCAAATGATGGCTGACCGCGCAGTTTGGCTTTTTTAATTTTAAAATCGCCAGGTAACACAGCGCCCACCATTGCCACAGCAACTTTTAAGCCTAAACGGCAGTTTGGTGCACCGCAGACGATATCAATTAACTCATCGCCGCCAACATTAATTTTAGTTACGCGTAATTTGTCAGCATCTGGATGCTGACCACACTCAACCACTTCACCAACAATCACACCGCTAAATTCGGCTGCAACGGCATCAATACCGTCAACTTCAAGACCGGCCATTGTGATTTGGTGTGATAATTCTTCACGGCTTACAGATGGGCTAACCCATTCACGAAGCCAAGATTCACTGAATTTCATCTTTATATTGCTCCGTTATTTGAATTGCTTAAGAAAACGTAAATCGTTTTCAAAGAAGGCACGTAAGTCGTTAACACCGTAGCGCAGCATAGTCAAACGCTCAACACCCATACCAAAAGCAAAACCAGAGTATTTTTCTGGGTCGATACCGACACTGCGAAGGACATTAGGGTGCACCATGCCGCAACCTAATACTTCAAGCCACTTACCGTTTTTACCCATAACATCAACTTCAGCTGAAGGCTCAGTAAACGGGAAGTAAGATGGACGGAATCGCACTTCTAAATCTTCTTCGAAAAAGTTACGTAAGAAGTCATGCAAAATGCCTTTCAGCTCTGCAAAGTTAACTTTTTCATCAACTAACAAACCTTCCACTTGGTGGAACATTGGCGTGTGAGTTTGATCGTAGTCGTTACGATAAACACGACCTGGAGAAATGATACGTAAAGGTGGCTTTTCATGCTCCATGGTACGAATTTGTACCCCTGAAGTTTGCGTACGCAACATCACTTTTGGATTGAAATAAAAGGTGTCATGATCAGCACGAGCTGGATGATGCTCAGAAATATTCAATGCATCGAAGTTATGAAAGTCATCTTCGATTTCAGGACCATGCTTAGTGGTAAAACCAAGCTCGCCAAAGAAAGTTTCAATACGTTCAATCGTACGTGTTACTGGGTGTAAACCGCCCATTTCAAGCGTACGACCTGGTAAGGTTACATCGATTTTATCTGCGATAAGTTGCGCTTCTAATTCAGCAGCCTTTAAGCCTTCAATACGCTCAGAAAGTTGCTTCTGTACCGCTTGCTTAGCTTGGTTGACTGCTTGTCCAAAGGCAGGTTTCTCTGCTGGACTTAAGCTACCCATCATTTTCATCATGTCAGTGATCTTACCTTTCTTACCAAGGTAGTCGACACGGATATCATCCAGTGTCTTTAGATCACTGGCCTTACCTATTACTTCTAAGGCTTGTTCTACGATCTCTGTTAACTGCTGCATTTTCTCATCCACTGCATTTTTGCATATCAAATGCTATTGGGCGCCTGATTATCAGGCGACATAGTAGTCTAGGCACAAAGTCAACTTTATGCCTAAAGCATGGGGGTAAAACAAAAGCTGGAATTTTACGTTAGCTAAGCTTAATTTACTAGCATTTATTACGATTTTATTGAGTAAAATGCGGCATTTAAATTAAATCGAATTTATATTTTCGATAGTATAATTTAATACAAATTAACGACCTATTAACTTAAGCGCCATTTATGAGCAGCAAATGCTTATAAGCTAATCAATCACCTTGAGAACCAATGAACATTATTACAACAAGTGATAGTAAATTATTGAATTTTTTACAAATACCAAGGGCTAATACGATAACAAAAAAGCTCACTGGCAATGTTAAATACCAGCGAGCTTTTATGTTACCAACAAACTAAATTCGCAACTTAAACGACAAAATTGTGCAATGGCTAATAAGTTATCACCATTGAGAGCGTCTAGCGGTTTTTTTCTAAACGCGCTAACAAACTTGAAGTATCCCAGCGGTTACCTTTCATGGCTTGTACTTCAGAATAAAATTGATCCACTAAGGCAGTAACTGGTAACTGGCTACCATTACGACGCCCTTCATCTAAAGCAATAGCTAAATCTTTACGCATCCAGTCAATGGCAAAGCCAAAGTCATACTCACCTTGCCACATGGTTTGATAACGATTTTCCATTTGCCAGCTTTGAGCTGCGCCCTTGCTGATCACCTCAACCACTTTTAAACCATCAAGACCTGCACTTTTAGCAAAGTGTAACCCTTCGGCAAGCCCTTGCACCACTCCTGCGATACAGATTTGATTGACCATTTTGGTTAACTGGCCCGCGCCAACCTCCCCTAATAATTCTGCGCAGCGACTATAGGCCTCAATGACCGGTTTTACTTGGTTAAAAACGGCTTCTTTTCCGCCCATCATCACAGTTAACACGCCATTTTCAGCACCGGCTTGACCACCTGATACGGGCGCATCTAGAAACTCAACCTCTTGCTTAGCAAGCACGGCTGCCAGTTCACGAGCAACATCGGCAGATGCGGTGGTGTGATCGACCAAAATTGCACCAGCTTTTATCCCATGAACAATGCCATCTTCCCCTAAAACCACTTGGCGAAGATCGTCATCATTACCCACACAAGTAAACACGATATCTTGCTCTACTGCCGCAAGTTTTGGGGTCAATGCTAACTCACCAGAATATTGCGCTGCCCATTGCTGCGCTTTTGCTGTGGTGCGATTATAAACCGTAACTTGATGCCCTTGGTTAGCCAAATGCCCTGCCATTGGGTATCCCATCACGCCCAAGCCGATAAATGCTACTTTAGCCATATCATTCCTTCGTTCATTATTATTGTGGTTGTTTATTAAAAATAGTGTTGATTGTGCTACAAGCCAAAACGAGTCAGGCTTTATGAGTAAGCGATTGAATTTTGGCTAATACATTGATTATAAAGCCGGTTTTACATGGGCTTCCATTTCAGAGCCAATTTTTTTGCGCATATCCATTAAACGTAATGCTGAATCCCTCAAACGAATATCATCATCTGTTTGGGGGACCCACTCAGGTACTGATGTAGGTTTACCATCATCATCAACTGCGACCATAATCACGATACAATGGGTAGTAAGATGACGTTCAGGCTCTTTAGGGTCACCCGCTTTAACCGCTATACCAAAATGCATGGACGATGTGCCGGTATAAATAACTTTGGCGCTTACTTCAACAATATTGCCCACATGGATAGGCTTTACAAAACGAATACCACCAGCATAAGCGGTAATGCAATATTTACCACTCCAACCTGCAGCACCAGCATATGCAGCTAAATCAATCCATTTCATCACCGCGCCACCATGCACTTTGCCGCCAAAGTTCACATCTGCAGGTTCAGCTAAAAACCTTAAGGTAATTTCTCTTTCTAATCCGGCCATAACGACTCCTAATTCAGCTAATTAATGTCAGTTTACGATAATTAATCAAAGAAATGAGTAAAAATTATGCCTAAATGAAAATATTTGATGAAAGAGTACTTAATTGCTATTTGGTAGTTCAAAAAAATACTGCTGAGTTTCAAAAAACAAAAAAGCACAACTTAAAAAAGTTGTGCTTACTAAAACTGACACTATAAAGGGTTAGCTAATGGGTGGCTCTTGAATTACCACTGAATACATCAAAAACGATAACCTAAATTTAAAGTAAATGAACTTCTTGTTTCACCTTTATTGTACAGCCCTGTCAAATTTAAATGACGACCTATCTGTTTATTAAAACCCACTAAATAAGCCCATTGTTCTAACCCTACACCCACATCAAAAGTAAAGTCTTCACCGGTTCCCAATATATCGCCTAAATTACCAGTCATCGAAGGCTTAAGGCCTTGATATTCTGCGCCGATAAAAATTTGTGCTCGCGACTCAAGGAATTGATAACCAAGCATTGGCTGGATAGTCACAATACCATCTCCCCAATCCTGGCCATCAAGACGAGTTTTAGAGTAAGTTGCAGTAACAGATGCAAAAAATTCTTTATAACCGACAGAAAGCGTTGTCCCCAAACCTGCCAGATCATATTCTAAATGTAGCGGCACTTCGACTCTTCCTGGTGAGCATAAATCAGCGCCCTGACTTTCTAATAAACTGCATGCCAAACTGCCACCGATAACCCCGAGCTTATCTTCAAACACATCTTTAAGTTTTCCAGTATATTGGGCATCAACGACTGCATCCACATTCACCTTGCCCACTAAAGCATATATATTCCAAAACGGTAAAATATTGACATCAGCTCTGAATGAATAACTTTCAGCATTAACAGTGCCAACTGAGCTCGATGGATCAAACCATTCATCCAAATCTACCCCCATAATATTAAAACTATCAAAACCAAAATCCATATCTTGATTTCGATAAGCGACCGAAAAACCAAATGGCAGTGGCACATCAATACCTTGCTGGCGAACTAAATCACTCATTAACGGAAAGAGTCTATCTAAATCGACCTTTTCCTCACGAATGCGCGGATCAGAAACCATTTTTAATGACGCTTCATCAAAAACTAATGCACCATGTTCATCATCATAAAATGCCACGGGCTTGATAGTTGCGTGATAACTTGCTTCTTTGTTACCTTTTTTACCAGTAGCGTGAATCACTTTATTTGCAATGGCTGTGTGTCCGTTAACCAGTGTCATTAAATCAACTTCTTGACGATAATGTTCGACACTAAACGCATCAAAATCAAATGGTTTTGAATTGGTCATGACCATTTTGGTTGCAACACCATTTACTACAGTAAGCTTAACCCGCATAAAACGAAAATAAGCAATATCTTGCGGTAAACCATATTTAGAGTAATTAAAGCTTATTTCTATTTCATTGGCAGATATCTCATCAACAACGACGGAAGACTTATCATAACTTTCCATGTAATTTTTCAAGCGATATTCTGTTTTAGTTATTTGTTCGATAGTTTTTATGACATCCTCATTATCATCTAATTTAGATTGGTCATATTTAATTCTCAGATCAATATTACCGCGAGTATCTGTACTTTGAACCAAAAACACATCTGAACTTTTTACCTTATCGCCGACTTCCAAGGTTCTAACCACACGCTCAACTTGCTGATCACCTAGTGACAGCGAGCTTAAGCCTAATTTCAAAATATCTTCTGAAACGCCGTATTGTTGAAAAACATTTTGCTCCGCTGAATTAATGAGTTGTTTGTTGTTTTTATCTTCAACAAAAATACTTTCCTGCGCATAACTTACGTTTGAGAGTGTTAACAATATGGCTATTGGTATTGCTTTTAGAATACAGCGAGAAGTAGAAAAATGATTAAGTGAACAAAATAGCGTTTGATTCATTAATAGTACCCTTTGAAAGCCAATCTATGGCAAATAAGTTATCGAATCATTTCCTGATTCAAATTTCGGAAAAACATAATGCAAGTTCAGCAAACGTTATTGGCTAACGCGCTTTTTCCGTTCAATGGGAATATTATATGTGTTTATTTATTAAGTATTTAATCGCTATTGATGGATTAAACCCTACATGAATAAAAACCACTACTTAGATAAACAGTAAATCAGCATCAAAATTACCTAAGTAGATAAAATAAAAACGGATCAAAACCAATAGAAGGATTAGGGGGTTAAACTGGAATTATATATAAAAGAATGTAA
Source organism: Shewanella sp. 10N.286.48.B5 (assembly GCF_002874355.2). NCBI lineage: Bacteria > Pseudomonadati > Pseudomonadota > Gammaproteobacteria > Alteromonadales > Shewanellaceae > Shewanella > Shewanella sp. 10N.286.48.B5. The sequence goes on along the minus strand of NZ_MCVG02000001.1, from coordinate 1,167,970 downwards.
ATTCGAGGCTATTAATGACGCTCAATGCTGTATTGAGCGTCATGAGGAAATCTTATTTCTCTTATTTGAGCATAAATAATTGATTATAGAAACGTGCAACAATCACGGTAATCATTAATATGACCAGTATCAGCAATGGCGTATTAATGTCATAACTAGGCGTTAAATGTAATGCACTCATAGTCATTACCATAAGTAAATTGCCACCTAGCATACGCACTAGCATCATTGCAGGCTTTGGAAAAAGTCCCCAAATGAGGAAAACGTTAATCATATAAAAACCAACTAACTGCCAAAGCTCTGTAAATGCGGGCATTATAAAAATATATTGCAGTAAAAAAAACACTCCCCATAGCAGTGCAGATAATATCACCTGCTTCATTAAAGGAAATGGTAAACTGACTGTTATATTGGCAAAAATTGAACCAAACATAGGGATAAAAATACCACCAGGTAAGGCAAAATATATCCATGCGCCATAACAAGTTGAGGCTATTGCAACCGCCTTTATAACTCTGTTAATTCTCACTTTCAATAAATTTTCTTTTACAGCCTCTTTCGAGTTTTGGGGCTTTATGCTCTCTTGCTTCCAGTAGTTAGCTAAAATTTCAACATCTAACTTTTCGCCATTAATGGCATTATCAAGCATTTTAATTTCTTGGGAAAAATAACCTAACTGTTGCAACTTATCATCATTGGGTTTATCACTGGATAACAACTTGATGGTGGATTTGCTATGCTGCAGAACGTGAGAAAAACCATCGACTATGACAGTCCATTTATCTTTTTCATGTTGAAGTTTATAACTGGAACTCAATGGCATACTGATCAAGTCACTTAATTTATCAATCAGTAATTGTGCATCGACTAATAAGTCTTGAATATTATCATGATGAGCACTTTTTACAGCCTCGTTAAGCGCGTTATCTATTTTATGAAAAGCATTTAACGCAGAGTCAACGCTGCTAAAGAATAAAGATTCAGTGTTTAAAGGCCAAATAAAACGATAAACAATTGAATAAACTAGCACTCCAAGTAAATTATCTTGTATTCGTAAAACCGCAATATCAAATGAAGCTTCACCATTAAAGCCTCCCATTACCGCAACAATAGTGCACACAGTAAAGCCCATGGTAAATGCATAACCATAACGCAAATTATCAGCAAACCACACGCTAACAGCCAAAAGCAACAGTAAACAACCAATGAATAACATCGGAGTCTGGGCAAAAAAGCTCACCAGAAATAACGCCACACTAATGCCGCAAACTGTACCTATAAGGCGGTTTTTACCTTTGTGTAAGCCATGCCCAAGAGTTTCATTTGAAGCAATGGCAATAACGGTAATAGCAGCCCAATACGGTTTTTCCCATTGAAAAAACAATGCTAAGGCAATTGCTATACCGACAGAGACAGAAACTTTTATCGCTTCCTTTACGGGTAAACTGAGCATACACATTCTCACTCTATAAAATTTAATGCTTCAGAATTTTTACCGATGCCGTCATACCAACTCGCAGCTGAATATCTTCAGGTAACTTATCAAGTTTTATCTTAACTGGAATGCGTTGCGCTAAGCGGATCCACTCGAAATTCGGGTTCACATTAGGTAGTAACGAATTGCCGGTACTGCCATCAGTTTTCGAAATGCCGTAACCAATACTTTGTACTTTACCTTCTAAAGTGACTTGGTCATGCATCATTAATGTAACTTGGGCTTTATTATCAATAGCCACATCTTTTAAATCAGTTTCTTTAAAAAAACCGTCAATCCAAAAGCTGTTTTCATCAATCAAAGCAACAACAGGCGAATTAGCAACGACTTGTGAGCCTACTCGATAATTCAAATTAGTAATATAGCCATCTGTTGGTGCAGTAATTTTAGTGTAAGCTAGATTTAATTTAGCTTCTGCCACTTGGGCTTTTGCCATTAACAAGTTCGCTTGTGCGGTTTCAACTGCATTTTGTAGATTATTAAGGGTTAACACTGACTGAGCACCAGGGGTTAGCTTTTCTAATTCAATAGCACGACTAGACTCGTTCTGAGCCTTACGAACTAATGCTTGTGATTGCTTTTCAGTTGCTACCGCTTTTTGTAAACTGGTTTGGTATAGGCTAGCGTCAATCTCAAAAAGCACATCACCTTTTTGTACATGACTATTATCAATGACATTAACTTTTACAATTTGACCTGTCACTCGTGGGGTTACTTGGATAACATAGGCTCTGACTTGACCGTCTCTTGTCCAAGGATTATCAGTGTAAGTTTGATACTGACTATACAAAACACCTATTGCCGCCGCCATCAGCAACAGGGTAATAAAATAACGTTTAAACATTGGCGTTACCTACTTAAAATATGGAAATAAATTGGCTAATTAAGCCGATAAAAAGAATAACCATAGACAATTCAACTATGGCCGGAGCTGCGACATATTTATGTAAACCAATTTTAGTACCAATAGCGGTAACTACGCCGGTTAATATATATGCCATAGCGGCAACCAGTAATAATGGCGGAAAATACACATCACCGATTACCACTTCATGGGGCATTATGCTCATACGCCTATCACCTAAATAATATTAACTATTTAAAAAACATTGACTTAATGTCTTCTTACTCATTTATGCATATATTTTAATGGCGGCAGAGAAAATCTTGTAATCATCTATGATGGATCTCACCCATCGAAATCTATAAACAATTGTTTTTATGTGTGATAAATTGTGATTTAAGTGACGGTATAACCCCAAATGCATACCACATCGCATTTTTTATTATTTGAAGAGACAACTATGAACTTTAGTTTGGAACAACTTCTTGCCTTTGTAACTGTCTATGAGCAGAAAGCTTTCAGTAAAGCAGCGGTGAAACTGGACAAACATCGTACAACTATTGGCCAAGTCATTAATAACCTTGAAGATCAATTAGCCATTACCCTGTTTGAACGGATCGGTAGAACCGTTGAACCGACTGAAGATGCAGTACTACTTTATAACTATGCCAAACAGGCTATTGAGCAATCCAAAACCTTTGACCAAGTGGCCATGAGCTTGGCATTTGGTGAGCTTAATTCAATTACAATTGGGTATTGCAGTTTTATACCGCAACAAGTGATATCTGAGATTAGAAAACAACTGCTAATTGACAGCCCATCATTAAAAGTTAACTTCCTCGTCAGAACCAAAAATGATATTAAAGTGGGAATACAAGACGGCAGTATTCATTTTGGAATTGTGAATGTATACGAAAGCAAAGTGCTAAACAGCATCGATCATACTTTTTTATGTAACATGTCATTTGCCGCTTTCACCAACAAAGACGCTGACCTAGCAACACTAAACTCTGAAGCAACCTTGGCTAAAATGAAGACTAGCCGTCAGTTTATCTTAAAATCCATGCTTGATGATGATATGAGTAAAAAAATCATTGTCTCCTCCAATTATGAAGTGGTAGATCAACTGACTCTCATCATTAAAATGGTTGAAGAAGGTCTTGGGTGGAGCATTTTCCCATTGTTAATCAATTCCATGGAATATACTGCACACGATCTTATACCGATAGAAATAGAACAAATACAAGACGCATTACAAGTACCTATATCACTATGGAACCCACACTCAAAACAAGTTATGCCGGCCAAAAAGTCTATCACATCAGCCATAGCTAACTATATAAATAGAGTTAGATCCAAATAATAGCATCATATTTGTATTAGTAGCCTCTGCATTAAGAGGCTTTCATCCCTTTAGTTATCTTCAGCAACTTCAATGCAGGGTTTCATCCTTCAAATGAGATTGTCTATAAAACTGACTGCACTTTATTATGACTGCATAACACCACACTGTATTGATTATCGTTGGTGATATTTTACCAAGGGTGAATATCCCTACTATGTAATTAATATATACAGTAATGAGTATTGTTGGCATAAATCGCTCCAAAATAAAGTAGTCATAATTATGGAAACAATTGAAAATTTATTTCATTCCAACCCATACATCACTTTTGTTTTAACATTAGTAATAGGTTTTTTAATCGGCTTAATTAGCATGCACAGAGTTGTGTTTGGTATTCTGGCTAGTTTTATCGGTGGTTGCATCACCATCACACTGCTTCATCTCCATTTAGAGCCAGAACTTGGTGTACTGCTATTGGGTATATTTATCTATATCATTGGTTTTTTATCTGGCTCTAAATATACAGAGAGTAAACTCTTGTTAATGGATCCATTTAAGCCAAAAAATATCAATACCACTAAAAATATTGTTTCTCGCTCATTTGAAGTAAATAACGATAGTACGGTCGTCGATAAAACCTTGTTACAACTTAATGAGGCAGCAATTGATGTGAGTTTTGAATTAACCTTAAGCCAAAACCTTGATAAACAACAGCCTGATATGATTGCAGCAGGTGATATTGTGACCATTACCGGACCTAATAATGCACTTTATTATTATGATGATAATATCATTGGTACTGAAATCGCTATTGATGATAGCAACATTATTGAAACGACATTTGAATACGTGATTAAGCCTAACCACTTAGTTGGTCTGTCACTAAAAGCGATTAAAAAAATGCTGAATGCCAATACCGACAGTTCAGTATGTATTACAGCACTTGCCAGAAATAAATTTGATATGTTGATTACTCCTGATCTGATAACTGAAGAAGGCGATCATATTCAATTAGTGGGTAAGAGTAACGACATTGAGCGAGTACAGCAGCGACTAATAAAACTGTAAGCTTTAATTAATTTAAATAAAAAGGCAGTCACTTTTAAAGTGACTGCCTTTTTATTACATTTTAATCACGTTACTTTTTAAATAAAAGTGAACCATTAGTGCCACCAAAGCCAAATGAGTTACACAATGCATAATCAAAACTATGGGGTTTGGCTACGTGCGGTACAAAATCTAAGTCACAACCTTCATCTGGGTTATCCAAATTAATGGTAGGCGGTACAATTTGATCCCGCAACGCTAAGATTGTAATAATTGCTTCAACTGAGCCCGCTGCACCTAATAAATGTCCGGTCATAGATTTAGTAGAACTTACAAGTAAATCATAAGCATGGTCGCCAAACACCGACTTAACCGCAGCCGCTTCAGCTTTATCACCTGCTGGAGTCGAAGTGCCATGGGCATTGATATAACCAACCTCTTCATTGGCAATTTGCGCATCATTAATGGCATTAACCATTGCTGCAGCAGCGCCCGCACCATCACTTGGTGGTGATGTCATATGAAAAGCATCGCCACTCATACCAAAGCCAACAAGCTCTGCATAAATTTTAGCGCCGCGCGCCTTAGCATGCTCATACTCTTCCATCACCAACACACCTGCGCCATCACCGATAACAAAACCATCACGGTCTTTATCCCATGGGCGGCTTGCAGCGGTTGGATCGTCATTACGAGTTGACAAGGCTTTGGCGCTGCCAAAACCAGCAACAGCTAACGGACAAGTAACATCTTCAGCGCCGCCAGCAACCATAACGTCGGCGTCACCGTAGGCAATCGTACGCGCTGCAAAACCAATATTATGCACACCCGTTGTACAAGCTGTTGTCACTGCAAAGTTTGGCCCAGTCATGCCATACTTAATAGATAAATGACCAGAAATCATATTAATAATGGTGCTAGGAACAAAAAATGGCGACACTTTTCGAGGGCCACCTTTAAGCAATGCTGCATGATTTTGCTCAATTAATGGCATTCCGCCCATACCAGCACCAATCGCTGTGCCAACTCGCGCTGGATTTTCTTGTTCCATATCAAGACCTGAGTCTGTCATTGCTTGTATACCTGCAGCCATGCCGTATTGGATAAATAAATCCATTTTACGGGCATCTTTGCGAGACATATATTGCTCAACATCGAAGTCTTTTACCGAGCCACTGAAACGAGTACTAAATTCAGTTGCATCAAATTTGGTAATAGGTGCAATACCACTTTTACCAGCTAATAAAGATTGCCAAGAAGATTCGACATCGTTACCCACTGGAGTAACTAGTCCTAAACCTGTAATTACCACACGACGTTTAGACACAGCATTCACCTTTGTATTTTATTAGGCATTCGCCAAGAGATATTCTGTTAACCCACCACCAATCAAAGGAAAAAGATCAAACGGATGATAAGAAATGATGGGTTAACTCACTTTTATAGAGAGTTAAGTCGACATTTATTCGACGCCACAAACAAAAACAGGCGGCATAAATGCCACCTGTTTTAGTGAATCAGGGATTACTGATTTTTTGAAACGTAATCGATCGCTGCTTGAACAGTAGTGATCTTTTCAGCTTCTTCATCAGGGATCTCAGTGTCAAACTCTTCTTCTAGAGCCATAACCAATTCAACAGTGTCCAGAGAATCTGCACCTAAATCGTCTACGAATGATGCAGCTGATTTAACGTCTTCTTCCTTAACGCCAAGTTGCTCAATAATGATTTTCTTTACACGTTCTTCGATGTTGCTCATTAGTTTTCTTTCCTATTCAAATTACACACTTGCGTAAGATTGAGAGTAGTTTATTCGATCCAGCTGACATTGCAAGCTTAGTTTTCGTGGTCTAACCACGAAAATTATCATACTTTGATATCAAACGAGATTCAATAAAAGTCGTTATCAATTATGGTCCTTAGACCATGTACATTCCGCCGTTTACATGCAAAGTTTCACCAGTGATGTAAGCTGCAGAGTCAGAAGCTAGAAACAATACCGCATTGGCAATCTCTTGCGCCTGACCGAGTCGAGCCATTGGAACTTGCACCATGAAAGCTTTTTGCTGCTCTTCATTAAGCTCATCTGTCATGTCTGTTTGGATAAATCCAGGGGCAACAGCATTAACGGTAATTTGACGAGATGCAACCTCTCTTGCAAGAGATTTTGTAAATCCAATCAAACCAGCTTTAGCTGCTGAGTAGTTTACTTGCCCGGCATTACCCATGGTTCCGACCACAGAGCCAATATTAATAATACGGCCGCTGCGCTTTTTCATCATAGACCGCATAACCGGCTTGGATAATCTAAACAGTGATGTCAAATTAGTGTCAAGAATATCATGCCACTCATCATCTTTCATGCGCATTAATAAATTATCACGTGTGATACCAGCATTGTTTACTAAGATATCAACATCACCGGCTTTTTCTTTTATCTGGCTGAATAATTGTGTAACTGATTCACTATCAGTCACATTTAATACTAAACCAAAGCCGTTATCACCAAGGTAATCTTGAATTGCAGCGGCACCTTTTTCACTGGTTGCAGTGCCGATCACGGTAGCGCCTGCTTCAACCAGTGTTTCACTGATGGCACGGCCAATACCACGACTTGCGCCAGTAACTAACGCGACTTTACCTGTTAAATCAAAGCTAATGCTCATGAATATTCCTTATTGGATTAAAGCTGATAAAGTGGCTGCATTATTAATTGCTTGCCCTTTTAATGACTTATTAATTCTTTTTGATAACCCAGTTAATACTTTACCAGGGCCAATTTCAGCTAAATCAGTAATCCCCTGACTTGCCATTAACTCAACTGTCTCACTCCAACGTACCGGGCAATATAATTGGCGAACTAGCGCATCTTTAATTGCAGCTGCATCATTAGGGCTTGCTACATCAACGTTATTAATCACAGAAATAACCGGCGAGTTAAACTTGATATTCTCTAATGCAAGTGCCAGTTTATCAGCTGCAGGTTTCATTAATGCACAATGTGACGGCACACTCACAGGTAAAGCAACTGCCATTTTAGCGCCAGCAGCTTTACATGCGCCAGCGGCTCTTTCTGTGGCTTCTTTTTCACCCGCAATAACTACTTGGCCAGGACTATTAAAATTCACAGGGCTAACAACAGCGCCATTTGCTGACTCTTCACATGCCTTAGCAATTGCATCATTATCTAAACCAATAATGGCGTACATAGCACCGGTACCTGCTGGTACTGCTTGCTGCATTAATTGACCGCGCAATTCAACTAATTTTACCGCATCTTCAAAGGCAATAATGCCAGCACACACTAATGCTGAATACTCACCTAAACTATGGCCTGCTAAAACAGCAGGTTTAATCGTGCCACTTGCTTCGATAACGCGCCAGATAGCCACACTTGCGGTTAATAATGCAGGCTGAGTTTTATCTGTTTCATTTAGAGTTTCAGCAGGTCCATCTTGCACCAATGCCCATAAGTCGTAACCTAATACGGCACTCGCCTGAGCAAATGTCTCAGTTACTACAGGGTAATCAGCTGCTAAATCAGCAAGCATACCAACTGATTGCGAGCCTTGACCTGGAAAAACAAACGCTATATTTTCCATTATAATTATTACCTTTATTCGTTTTTGAAAAACAACTTTTTATTTTTTGCTAGCTGTAAAATATAAATTAATCGCGTTATATCCTACTGCTATTTATCAATGATATCTAGAATCTAACTAGCGCACTGCCCCAAGCAAATCCACCGCCAAATGCTTCAAGTAAAATAAGCTGTCCGCGTTTAATACGGCCATCTCTTACTGCCTCATCTAACGCGATAGGCACAGAAGCTGCTGAAGTATTACCGTGCTTTGCCAGCGTTAATACCACTTTATCTAAACTCATATCTAACTTTTTGGCGGTCGCTTTAATAATTCTAAAGTTGGCTTGATGTGGTACTAACCAATCAATTTCAGACTTGTCGATATTATTAATTCGCAGGGTTTCTGTCACCACATGGGATAATTGCGTCACCGCAAACTTAAAGACATCATTGCCCTTCATGGTCATAAAGCTCACAGCTTCTGATGTTTCGCTGGCCCGAGGCGGGAATGTGCACTTTAGCAAATCCCCCTGGCGGCCATCGGCATAAATATGGGTTGAAATAATACCCGGTTGCTCACTGGCGCCAATAACCGCAGCGCCAGCACCATCACCAAATAATATGATGGTACTGCGATCTTCAGGATCGCACAGGCGTGACAACACGTCAGCGCCCACCACCAATATTTTCTTAGCGGCACCGGTTTTAATAAATTGATCTGCAACCGACAATGCATAAACAAAGCCTGAACATGCGGCAGCAATATCAAATGCAGGAATAGTATGAATGCCTAATAATTTTTGTATTTCGCAAGCCGCAGCTGGAAATGCATTATTGGCACTGGTTGTACCACAGACAATCATATCTAATTCGCTTGCTTCAACACCTGCCATTTCTAAGGCTTTCAGCGCAGCTTGATAACCCATGGTAGTCACAGATTCATATTCAGCAGCGATGCGTCGCTCTGAAATACCCGTACGTTCCACAATCCATTGGTCAGAGGTGTCGACCATTTTTTCTAGATCGTGGTTACTACGAACTTGCACCGGCAGATAACTACCAGTTCCGAGAATTTTTGTATACATATTATGAGATCAGCTATTGATGTCTAAAAGAATCGTCTCCAGACGATCTTTAATCATTTCCGGTAAACGACGTTTTGCTTCCGTTGCAGCTAAATTGATTGCTTGTAAATAAGCGGCTTCATCAGCATTTCCGTGACTTTTTACTACTATTCCGCGCAATCCTATCAGACTTGCACCATTGTAGTGGTCGGGGTTCATCTTACTCAGTACAGCTTGGATACGTGGAGCGAGGAATTTTGATAACAAACGAACGAAAAAGCCTTGAGTTAATCCATGTTTTAATTGATGAACTAATAACTTAGCAATACCTTCAGATGTTTTTAATGTAATGTTGCCAACAAAGCCGTCACAGACGATAACATCGACTTTGCCGGTAAATATCTCATCACCTTCAATAAAGCCATCGTAATTGACTTGAGAAGTGTGTATCAGGTGCTGAGCTGCTTGTTGGACTTGATCGTTACCTTTAACGTCTTCAATACCGACGTTAAGTAACGCAATTTTTGGTCTAGAGCGTTTATGCACAACTTCACATAACACCGAGCCCATGACAGCAAACTGAAACAAGGTTTCAGAATCGCAAGAAACGTTAGCACCCAGATCGAGTAAATAGACTGGTTTACCTGTCATAGCAGGTAAACAACTGACTAATGCAGGTCTATCTACACCGGGCAAGGTTTTTAATAAGATCTTTGATAGCGCCATTAACGCGCCAGTATTACCCGCACTCACACAGGCCTGAGCCTTACCATCTTTAACTAATTCTAATGCTAAGCGCATTGAACTTTGTTTTTTAGAACGGATAGCATGAATTGGTCGATCACACATAGTGATGACTTCAGTGGTATGGATAATTTGAATTCTTGCTTGAATAGCCGTTTCAATATCAATTAGATATGGGTCTATTTCGGCTTGATTACCGACTAGATAAATTGATAATTGAGGGTTAAATTTCAGTGCCTGCAAGGCTGCAGGCACTGTGACGAGGGGGCCATGATCGCCCCCCATCACATCTAACGCGAGCGTCAGATTCGTCATAAGATTAGCAACAATTACTTGTTGATAACCTTTTTTACCGCGGTAAAAACCATCAGCAGTCACATTGTGACGTAGATGTAATTCACCGCTAGTAGCGTCTACAGATAATTGAGCTGTGCTCAATGCATCGTGTGAACGGCGCATGCCGCGCTTTGAACGTGATTTTTTATTCTGTTGTACAGCCATTTGACCTGTCTCCTAGATTACTTGCTCTTCAGTTTTTCTAACACTGCAAACGGATTTGGACGCTCCTCATGAGAGGGGTCAATCTCGCCTACAACTACGTCGCTCGTTCCTAAATTGCAATCATCATTCTGATGCATAGGAATAATTGGCATAGCGATTATCAATTCATCTTCAACCAATTGATGTAGACGAACCTCACCAATTTCATTGCACTCAATCGGCTCATACGCATCCGGGAGCTCATCGATTTCATCTTGGGTCTTACAAAGACCAAAGCTGAAGTCGACCGTAACCTTTGTGGTATATGGTGTCATACAACGTTGACATAGCAGAGTGAGCTCCGTCACAGCCTTCCCGCGAAGGTAGACTATCCCCTGAATATCGACGCCACATTCTAACGACACTGTCACATCGGAACAATCGCCAGCACATAATTCATTTAATCGCTTATTTTGAACCCCAGGCACTATGCCTTCATAACGAAGACCACTGGCTGCAGTTCGAATAGGATCAATTGATACTGGTATCTTTACTGTTTGCATAAGGCGCGCATATTATAGTTTGAAAACGCTAGAGTCAAAGAAAATTTATCCAAATTGTGGTTAATGACTTAACCAAACAAAATAGACTCATTACTTAAACACCAACATTAAAATGGATCGAAGCGAAATTTTACCTGTCACAGCCCGCGATCACAAGCGCGATCCGACTAAAATTACTCCATTCAGTCGCTTTTTTATCGTATTATAGAAGTAATTGTCTAATTCCCCGAATAGTGAGCCATGAACACTAAAATCATCCTAGCTTCCACCTCTATTTATCGCAAAGCGTTATTAGAAAAATTACAACTGCCGTTTGAATGTGTCAGCCCAAAAACCAATGAAACGCCGCTTAAAGATGAAACAGCGCAGCAATTAGTTTTGCGTTTAGCGCAATTAAAAGCACAAGCTGGTGTTGAGTTATTTAATCAAACGAGCTGTCAGCAAGCGCATATTCCTGCTGTGATCATCGGCTCTGATCAAGTGGCCGTCATTAATGGGCAAATCATTGGTAAACCACTAAACAAACAAAACGCAGTTAAACAACTTAAGCAAGCCTCAGGTCAATCTATTACCTTTTATACTGGCTTAAGTGTTATCCATAATGTCACACAGCAAGCTTATAGCATTGTAGAACCCTTCACTGTGCACTTTAAAAAATTAACGACTGCAGAAATTGAGCGTTATGTTGATTTAGAGCAGCCTTTATATTGCGCAGGTAGTTTTAAATCTGAAGGACTGGGTATTGCTTTATTTGAACGCCTTGAGGGAGATGACCCTAATACCCTCATTGGTCTGCCATTAATCCGCTTAATCGAGCTATTAAAGCGCCATAATATAAACGTGCTATAAACTTTTTGATGCTAAAAAATATTTACACAATGCTAAATTTTCAACAAGACCGTCTTTAGCTTGCACAATGCCGCTTTGGCTAGCTGTCAGTTCAACTGGTAATTGGCTCACAAAAAAGCCGATGCGGTTAACATCGGCTTTATGAATTACAAAAGTAAGCAAAGCGTATTATGGCTCTGCTTATATATGTAATAAAATATCTTTCGGCTGATTAACTGTGGCTGTGGGCCCTTCAGTTAACAGATCCTCTAGGCTATGGGCGCCATAGGTGACCGCAATACTGTTTACCTTAGCATTGTTCGCCATCGCAATATCAAGTTTTGAATCACCGATCATCACCGCTTGATCCGCGTTAATATTTAACTCTTCGAGCAAAGATAAAATCATCGATGGATGCGGTTTCGAATGCGCTTCATCGGCTGAGCGAGTTGCGACAAAATATTGCCCTAAACCAGTTTCAGCCAACATTCGGTCTAAGCCCGCCCGCCTTTTACCAGTGGCAATTGCCAAGGTGTAACCAGCGGTTTTGAGTTGTGCAAGTAAATGCTCTATGCCGTCAAACAAAGGCGATGGTGTTAGATTAACATTAAGGTAATAGTGTTTATAACCTGCGATTAATTCATCGTACTTATTCCCATGATGAGGAAATAATTTTTCTAACGCAGGTAATAAAGACAAGCCAATGATATCCCTAACCGCTTGCTCAGAGGGAATATCAAGTGCTAATGATTGCGCCACGCTTTGCATACAATCGACAATTTTACCGACTGAATCCATTAAGGTGCCATCCCAATCAAAAATCACTAATTGGTACTGCTTTATATTATTTAGCTTCATGCACGAGTCAATTTATCTAAAGTGGCTAACAAAACATCATCAAGTGGCGCTTTGACTGTGGTGACTTCATCATTGTCAGGATGTTTAAATTTAAGCTCTGCAGCATGCAAGAACAAACGATTTAAACCTTTAGCCCGCATAGAATCGTCAAATTTTTGCTCACTGTATTTGTCGTCACACGCAATAGCATGGCCGGCATATTGACAATGCACGCGAATTTGGTGAGTTCGACCTGTCACTGGACTGGCTTTGACTAAGGTACATCCTTGGTAACGCTGCATAATTTTGTAACGTGTTTCAGAAGGTTTACCTTCTTGATTGGCACGAACAATACGTTCGCCGGATTTTAAGGTAATTTTTAGCAAAGGCACTTTAACCACTTTGTCTTTTGCCAGCCAATCACCTCTAACTAATGCAAGGTAATCCTTTTGCATCGTTTTGTTTCTAAGTTGCTCATGCAAATGCTTAAGTGCACTGCGCTTTTTGGCAATAAGCAACACGCCAGAGGTGTCTTTATCTAAACGATGTACTAGCTCTAAAAATTTTTGCTGTGGCCTTAAAGAACGTAATCCTTCAATCACACCGTAATCGACACCGCTACCACCATGAACTGCGATACCTGCAGGTTTGTTCAGCACGATAAGATGATTATCTTCATGAATGATTCTGCTTTCTAACTGGCTTACTTTAGACAGTTTTGCAGACGGCGCTGTGCGGTTGTCTTTTTCCGCAATTCTAACTGGCGGAATACGAACAACATCTTCAAGTTGAAGCTTGTATTCTGGCTTCACTCTTTTTTTATTAACCCTCACCTCACCTTTACGCACGATTCGGTAAATCATGCTTTTAGGTACACCTTTCAATTTGGTGAGAAGAAAATTGTCAATGCGTTGTTCGAAATGGTCTTCATCAATAGTGACCAATTGAACTTTTGTGGGAGTTTCTGTATTCATGATGCGCCTTAAGTTATTACGGCGCGTATTGTAACCTAAGTTTCTACCTGATGGGACAATAAGAATGAGAGTTTTGATTGCTGTCTAAATTGATTATTGCTATATTTGCGCTGTGATTGAGGATAAACAGTGGATAAAATGTTCACAAACTCAATTTATTACGGTGTTTTTTCAGTAGAATTCATGAACAAGACTGGTAGCAAGTCATTGATTTGCAAATTGTAAACATCACAAAACGAAATAATTCGTTTTTACAATTAAACCGTCGGTGTCATCTTTATTTTAAAAGTTTTCCTGAAAAATACCATCCCAAATTCGAACAAATTTTAGCTTGTTATCAAACAAACCAATTCGACTTGGGCATTATCGGAAGAAATATTAAATTTATGGGGTTGGTTGATAATGAACAACCAATTCCTTGTTTTTGTAATTATTAAAAAATAAGCCATAAATAGGATGCGACACGCAGCGATGCGTCTTACAGTAATGCGCACCTAACTTGCCTAAAAACCAGCCGCGAGGCTTTGTGCATAACCATTTTAGGCCCGTAATGCAGCGAATTTACTTTGTTTGATGACCTTATTAGAAGAATTAAGTCATCATGAAACGTATGTTAATTAATGCAACTCAGTCTGAAGAGTTGCGTGTTGCCCTAGTTGATGGGCAACAATTGTATGATCTGGACATCGAAAGCCCAGGCCATGAACAAAAAAAATCAAATATCTATAAAGGTACTATCACCCGCGTAGAACCTTCTTTAGAAGCTGCTTTTGTTGACTATGGTGCTGATCGCCATGGTTTCTTACCGCTAAAAGAAATTGCTCGCGAATACTTCCCTAAAGGTTACTCTTTCCAAGGCCGTCCAAATATCAAAGAAGTGGTATCTGAAGGTCAAGAAGTTATCGTTCAAATTGATAAAGAAGAACGCGGTAATAAAGGCGCTGCGCTAACAACCTTTATCAGTCTTGCAGGTTCTTACTTAGTACTTATGCCTAATAACCCACGTGCTGGCGGTATTTCTCGTCGCATTGAAGGTGATGAGCGTACTGAACTTAAAGCGGCAATGTCTGAGTTATCAGTGCCAAACGGTATGGGCTTAATCGTTCGAACTGCAGGTGTTGGTAAAGATGCTGCTGAATTAAAGTGGGACTTGAAAGTTTTACAACATCACTGGGATGCAATTCAAGAGGCCGCGCAAACCAAACCTGCACCTTTCTTAATTCACCAAGAGAGTAACGTTATTGTTCGCGCAATACGTGACTACTTACGCCGTGATGTCGGTGAAATTCTAATCGACCACCCGCGCATTTTTGAAGAAGCTAAACAGCACATAGGTTTAGTTCGACCAGATTTTGTTGAGCGCGTTAAGCGTTATGAATCAGAAGTGCCGTTATTTACTCACTTCCAAATTGAATCTCAAATCGAGTCGGCTTTCCAACGTGAAGTACGTTTGCCTTCAGGTGGTTCAATCGTTATTGACCCAACTGAAGCGTTGACCTCTATCGATATTAACTCTGCACGCGCAACCAAAGGCGGTGATATCGAAGAAACAGCATTAAACACTAACCTAGAAGCTGCTGATGAAATTGCCCGTCAATTACGTCTTCGTGACTTAGGCGGTTTAGTGGTTATCGATTTCATCGATATGACCCCTGTTAGACACCAACGTGAAGTTGAAAATAGAATGCGTGATGCGGTTCATTTAGATCGTGCCCGTGTTCAACTCGGTCGCATCTCACGCTTCGGCCTGATGGAAATGTCTCGTCAACGTCTTCGTCCTTCTCTTGGTGAATCAGCTGGCCATTTATGTCCTCGCTGTCACGGTCAAGGTACGATTCGTAGCACTGAGTCTTTAGCGCTTTCTATTCTTCGCTTAATGGAAGAAGAAGCAATTAAAGAAAACACCACTCAAATAGAAGCAGTAGTGCCTGTCGATGTAGCGGCCTTCTTGTTAAATGAAAAGCGTAAAGCAATTCGTATTACTGAAGAGCGCCATAAAGTTGAAGTTTATGTCATCCCAGATGCACATATGACCACACCAGATTACCGCGTATCACGCCTCAGAAGCGATGATGAAGTGGTTGAGTCAAGCTACAAGCGTGTTGAAAAGCCTGCTGCAAAACTTTACGAGCCTCGCAAATTAGAGCGCGCGGAAGCACAACAGCCAGCAATTAAAGGCTTCGGTACCCCTAAAGCGGCGCCAGCAGCTACAACTGCAGCTAAACCTGCTGCAGTAGCCAAACCGGCTGCGCCTGCAGAGCCTGGGTTCTTCTCAAAAATTGTTGCTGCTATTAGTGGTTTATTCGCCTCACCAGAGCCAGTTAAAACTGAAACTAAATCTGCTGATAAGAACCGTAAAGAAGCACAAAACAACCGTCGTAATCGTCGTAACGACTCTCGTAATGACAGTCGTCGTAACGATTCTCGAAATGACAACCGCCGTAATACTCGCAACGACGCTGATAATAAAGGTCGTGATAATAAAGCGCGCAATAAAAAGTCGGACAGAGATGTAGCTAATAAAGAACAACTTGATAAGCGTCCAACTAAAGCAGAGCCAAAAGCGAAGACAGAAAAGCCACGTCAAGATGCTGAGAAATCGCCTAAGCAAGAAGCAGCGAGAGAGCGTCGTCAACGTCGTAACATGCGTCGTAAAGTGCGAATTGAAAATGAGCAAAACGAAGCTAAATTAGCGGAAACCACCACTTCACAGGTTGAAGTTGCAGTTGAACCTAAAGCTAAGCCAGAGACCAAACAGGATTCAAAACCTGCCCGTACTCGCCGCCCAAGAAAAGACGCTGAAGTTATCACTAAAAATGATTCAGCTAAATCTGAAGCTAAGGCTACTGTTCCAGTGACTAAAGACGTTAGCACTGAAACTGACATTAAAGTAGAAGCTGAAACGCCAGTTGAAGCGCAAGCACCGGTTCAGGCGCCTGTTACTGAAACCGCTGTTGCTAACACAACATCTGCAGAAGAAATCACTGCAACTCAAGATGCTTCTGAAACCGTAAATGAAGATGCTGATGACAAGCGTGAAGGACAGCGCCGTAGCCGTCGTAGCCCTCGCCACCTTCGTGCAGCGGGTCAACGTCGTCGTCGTGATGAAGATGATACCTCGTCAAGCCCTGCTGTATTTACATCTGTTGATGAGCTAGAAAAACAACTTGATGCAGAGCAAGCTAACGAAGCTAAAGCTGCACCTACTGTAGAAACGCCAGCTGTCGAAGTTAAAGCCGAAACACCTGCAGTAGAAGTTAAAATTGAAACGCCAGCGGTTGAAGTTAAAACTGAAACCCCAGCGGTTGAAGTTAAAACTGAAACCCCAGCAGTTGAAGTGAAAACTGAAACGCCAGCAGTTGAAGTAAAAACTGAAACGCCAGCAGTTGAAGTAAAAACTGAAACGCCAGCAGTTGAAGTGAAAACTGAAACGCCAGCGGTTGAAGTTAAAACTGAAACGCCAGCAGTTGAAGTAAAAACTGAAACGCCAGCGGTTGAAGTGAAAACTGAAACGCCAGCGGTTGAAGTGAAAACTGAAACGCCAGCGGTTGAAGTTAAACCTGAAACAGCTAAAGTTGAAGTTAAAACGGTTGCATCTGCACCTATGACTAAGCCTGTTGCAATACAACGTAAAGCCGCAGTCGCACCAACAACTGTCGCACCAACCGAAGTTAAAGCTGAACCAGCTGTTAAAAAAGCACCTGTCGCTAGCCGCTTCGGCTCTATGGTCATGTCAGATACGACTAAGCCAGTAACAGAGGTTCGTACTCAGCAAGCTGTGCCAAAAGGCCGCGAGTATCAAGCTTCGCAAACTGAAGCCAATAGCGTTAAGTCAAAAGTGGCCAATAGTGCTTCAGCTGATATGTCTAAAGCATAATCACTAGCACTCACCTTTGAGAGTAAAAAAACCACGCTTCTTAGCGTGGTTTTTTTTGCTTCACTTTTACTAAAAAGCTTAGCTTTCTGTCCAAACTACCAGCCATTACCAAGCCTTGATATTAATCCCGATAATAAAACCTCAGTTATGATGTAGTTTTTGTGTTACCAACGAAATTTTCTAGCTTAGCTTATCCTCTTAAAAATTCTCTCTAAAACCCTAACGATACGAATTAGCACAAATTAAGTTTAATTTCAGGTTTAGAAGGTTTGTCATTTTTGTTAACATGCTCACACTTTTATTATCAAACACATCAATAGATTTCAGAGGTTAAATGTTCGATCTACTACGTCATAAAACCAGTAGCGGCAAAGCAGATATATTATCTGGTTTAACCGTTGCACTCGCGCTTATTCCTGAAGCCGTTGCTTTTGCTTTTGTCGCACAAGTTGAGCCTATGGTAGGACTTTACGCAGCCTTCATCATGGGGCTAATTACTGCTGTTATTGGTGGCCGTCCTGGGATGATTTCTGGCGCTACCGGCGCGATGGCTGTTGTTATGGTATCACTGGTGGTTGAACATGGTGTTCAATACCTATTTGCCGCAGTAGTACTGGCAGGGATAATACAAATTTCTGCCGGTATTTTTAAACTGGGTAAATTTATCCGTATTGTTCCTTATCCTGTGATGATAGGTTTTGTGAATGGCTTAGCCATTGTGATTTTCCTTGCACAATTAGGCCAATTTAAAGTAAAAGATGCTGCTGGCAACATGGTATGGCTTGCACAAGAGCCCCTAATGATTATGTTAGCTTTAGTGGCACTAACTATGGCGATCATTCACTTCTTACCCAAAATAACCACTGCTATCCCTTCTTCATTGGTGGCTATTTTAACGGTAACGGCATTGGTTGTAGGCTTAGATTTAGATACTCGCAATGTACTCGATTTCTTAAAAACCATGAGCGGCGATGAACAAGCAACAATTGCTGGTAGCCTGCCAAGCTTTGCTATCCCAAGTGTCCCATTCACGCTAGAAACGCTTTATATCATTCTGCCTTATGCCTGTATTCTTGCTGCTGTAGGCTTGATTGAATCATTGCTGACGCTAACCGTTATTGATGAAATGACTAACAGCCGTGGTAAAGGTAACAAAGAATGTGTTGGTCAAGGTGTTGGTAATATTACCAGTGGCTTTTTCGGCGCTATGGGTGGCTGTGCGATGATTGGACAATCGATGATTAACATCAACTCTGGCGGTCGTGGACGATTATCAGGGATCACTGCAGCACTCGCTTTATTGGCATTTATCTTATTTGGTGCAGCCTTTATTGAAATAATTCCGTTAGCTGCATTAGTTGGGGTTATGTTCATTGTCGTTTTAGGTACCTTTGAATGGGCCAGTTTCAAAGTCATGGGCAAAGTGCCTAAGCATGATGCGTTTGTCATTGTGTTAGTAACAACGGTAACCGTGTTCACAGATTTAGCCTTCGCAGTATTTGTCGGCGTTATTGTGTCTGCATTAGTCTTTGCTTGGGAGCATGCCAAACATATTAATGTTGAAACCAATATTGATGCCAACGGTTGGAAAGTTTACAAATTAAATGGACCGTTATTTTTTGGTTCGGTATCTAATTTCTTAGAGCTGTTTGACGCAGAGAATGATCCTGAAGACATTATCGTAGACTTCCAAAACTCACGGGTTGCAGATCATTCTGCCCTCGATGCAATTGACACCTTAGCAGAGCGTTATCTTGCTGCCGGTAAGAAGTTACACTTGCGCCATTTGAGCGGTGATTGTAAAGATTTACTCCATAAAGCTAGAGCGTTAGTCGAGGTCAATGTGATTGAAGATCCCCATTACAAAGTGGCTGACGACGCATTAGACTCTTAATCGTTAGGTTTACACATTAAAAAAGGCGAACTCAGTTCGCCTTTTTTGTTGCCGATGTAAACTAACCTTAGCTAGTCATTATTTATCAGTGTCCTTTAACAACTGCTCAAATCGTTTCATCGCCATTTCAAATTTTGGTTTAATAATTAACTCACAATATGGCTGCTCAGCATTATTAGCATAATAATTTTCGTGAACACTTTCTGCAGGATAAAAAGCTTCGAACATGGCAACTTCGGTCACTATAGGTTTAGGCCAAATGGCTTGCTGAATTAGTTTACTAATAGCGATGGTCGCTTGATCAACCTGCTCTGTTGAATGAGTAAAAATAACTGAACGGTATTGCGGACCTTTATCATTACCCTGCTGATTTAAGGTGGTGGGATTGTGAATGGCAAAGAAAACCGCCAGTAAGCTTTGGTAACTAATGATACTAGGATCAAATTCCACCAATATAACTTCAGCATGTCCAGTATCACCAGAACATACCGCCATATAATTTGCATCGCTACCACTACCGCCACTGTAGCCTGGCGTTACCTCAATCACTCCCTTTAACTCATTAAATACCGCTTCAATGCACCAAAAACAGCCCGCGCCAAAAGTAGCAAACTGATTACTATTTACTTTTTGTAATTCATCTGCCGTTTGAAATATCATCGAAACAGAATTGACACAGTGACGGATATTTTTAGCGGTTAACATTTCGCCTTCAAATATATGCCCTAGGTGGCCGTCACATTTTCGGCAGGTGATTTCGATTCTATGACCATCTTCATCAGGGGTTCGATCCACAGCACCTGGAATTTCATCATCAAAAGCAGGCCAACCACAATGAGCATTGAATTTATGTTCACTTTTATACAAAGGTGCTAAGCATTTTTTACATAAATACAAACCTGGGGTATCATGATTTACATACTCACCGCTAAAAGGTTGTTCAGTCCCTTTTTGCTCAATGACATACTTTTCAAATTCCGTTAACTGCTTCATGAGTTCCATCTCTACTTCTATTTGGTTAGGCTTACTGTACTGCAAGTATTACAACTATGGCAGTATGCACAATAAAGATCACTATTTCGACTGACCAAGACATATTTCGCATCAAAAAATTGCGACAAAGTGTGACCAAGGTTAGAATCGCGCTGGGTCAAATAAAAACAATAGAAGAAAAATATGAAACTAGAAACAATTGATTACCGCGCAAAAGATTGTCCACAACAGTTTGTCGCTTCATTAAGAGAAACCGGGTTTGGCGTTCTTTCTAACCACCCAGTCAGTCAAGAACTGGTCGAAAAAATTTATCAAGAGTGGTATGCCTTTTTTCAATCTGAACAAAAAAATGATTATCTATTTAAACCAGAAACCCAAGATGGATTTTTCCCTGCTTCAATTTCAGAAACCGCTAAAGGCCATAGCGTAAAAGATATCAAAGAATATTTTCACGTTTATCCTTGGGGCCGTATTCCTGAATCGTTAAAACAAAATATCTTAGCCTATTATGCACATGCCAACGCGCTAGCAGCAGAGTTACTCGGCTGGATTGAAGAGTACGCACCTAAGGATATTGCTGACAAATTCTCAATGCCATTACCACAAATGATTGAAAATAGTCAGAAGACATTATTAAGAGTACTGCACTACCCGCCAATGCTTGGCGATGAAGAGTTAGGCGCTATCAGAGCTGCTGCACATGAGGACATAAACCTTATTACTGTACTACCTGCTGCCAATGAGCCAGGACTACAAGTTAAAACCAAAGAAGGTAACTGGGTTGATGTACCCAGTGACTTTGGTAATATCATTATCAATATCGGTGATATGCTACAAGAGGCATCAGCAGGTTACTACCCTTCAACGTCACATCGGGTGATTAACCCTCAAGGCAGTGATAAAACTAAATCAAGAATTTCATTACCACTATTCTTACACCCAAATCCAGAAGTAGTATTGTCAGAGCGTCACACCGCTGACAGCTACTTAATGGAAAGACTGCGTGAGCTTGGGGTTATTTAACCCTACTGCTTATTTAGTGACATCGTTAATGATATTAAAGCGCCAATAGGCGCTTTTTTTTATCATTTTTACTCATAACAAGGTAGAATATGCCCCCTTTGTTAGTAGTAGATTTATAAAAGGCAAAATCATGGCAATTCAATGGTATCCAGGTCACATGCATAAAGCTCGTAAAGAGATTGAAGAGGCAATGCCTCAAGTCGATCTTGTTATTGAGGTGCTTGATGCCCGTATTCCTTACAGTAGTGAAAACCCAATGGTTTCTAAGCTAAGGGGCGATAAGCCATGTATCAAACTACTGAACAAGTCTGACTTAGCAGATCCAAAAGTCACGGCGCGTTGGATTGAGTACCTTGAGCAGGAACAAGGCGTAAAAGCCACTGCTATCACCACACTACAACCTGGTCAGGTCAAAAACATTCCTGATATCTGCCGCAAACTGGTACCTGCCAGAGACAAAATCGAAAAAGATATTCGTACCATGATCATGGGGATCCCTAACGTTGGTAAATCTACCATCATTAATACACTTGCAGGTAGAACCATTGCTAAAACCGGTAATGAGCCAGCTGTAACTAAACGTCAACAACGAATTAATTTACGAAATGGCATCGTACTATCAGATACGCCGGGTATTTTATGGCCTAAAGTAGATAACGAAGCCAGTAGCTACCGCCTTGCTGTTACTGGTGCAATTAAAGACACCGCAATGGAATATGAAGACGTTGCCATGTTTGCTGCTGAATATTTCTTAAAAGCTTACCCACAAGAAATTTGTGAGCGTTATAAGCTTAAATCATTGCCAGAAACCGACATTGAATTACTTGAAGAAATTGGCCGTAAGCGCGGAGCACTAAGACCTGGTGGCCGTATCGATTTACATAAAGCATCAGAATTACTGTTACATGAATTCCGCTCTGGCAAAACAGGGCTACTTACCCTTGAAACCCCTGAAATGGCCGAAATCGAGAAAGAAGAAGTCGCTAGAGTGTTGGCTGAAAAAGAAGCTATTAAGCAGCAGAAATTAGAGCAAGAAAATCTGAAACGATCAGGTAAACGTCACCAAGGCGAATAAGGCTTTAACAAAAACATCCAGCTTATCTGCAATGTGTTTGATAAACGACATATTTAAAATAAAGGCTTAGCAGCAATGCTAAGCCTTTATTGTTTTTACCCGTTAAAGAGCGAATATGTATAGATAATATTAACGGTTTTTCGCTATCTGCTTTGCTAAATTATCAAGGCTAGACTCCAGTAAGTCCAAAACCGTTTCAAAACCATTAGCGCCGCCATAGTAAGGGTCAGGAACTTCCTTGGCATGATTCACTTGCTCAAGGGAAAACTTATCCATACTCAGTTCATCAAAATCAGCTATATCGTCACTCATATAACTAAGCATTAATTTAAGCTTATGTTGATGTTCTTGCGGGCATATTGCCTGCAAGTCCTTTAAGTTAAAAATATCTGCAGCCAGTATTAAATCAAATTTTTCAAAATCAGCCTGAGCGATTTGCCTTGCATACATGCCTGAAAAGTCTAAGCCTCTGGCATTGCCCGCTTTAATCGCGCGCGAATCGGGCGCATTACCTTGGTGGTAAGCTAAGGTGCCAGCAGAGGCAATCTCGATGACTAAGCCATATTCAGCCGCTTTACTACGAAACACAGCTTCAGCGCTAGGTGAGCGGCAGATGTTACCTAGGCATACGAATAGTACCGAGTTAATTGTATTCACATAAGTTCCTTTTTCAGCGTATTAAAAATTGTTTTTATGTCTATCACATTTTAGGTCTTTCTCTTAAAAAATGAGCGAATCGTGGCACACCATTTTTGGTTAGACCTAAGTACTGATAAGTTATCGTTGCGCCTATTTGGGGCGGCTTACGCCTTTGTTCATCGCTAAAGCCGCTACCGATTTTAAACTCAAGCCCATCGGGCATGCTGACAACTATTGCCCCTAGCATACCGGTATATTTCCCCTTGCCTTCAATATGCTTAATAACAATGGCTTCAGCATCATATTTGGGTTTTAATTTCATAATATCTTGGCTGCGACCTACTTTATAAAAAGCTTGCTTGCGATGAAGCATTAGCCCTTCACCTTGGGCACTCACGACTAAATCCAGTTTTTTATACAGCATGGTGTCAGAGGTTATCGTTTCTTGGGGTATGACTTGCAGATATTTAGACTGCTTGGCCAGCTGTTGCAGTGCTATGTATCTGTCACGAAACATGCCCCCATGTTCAGGTAAGTCAAACAGCATAAACTTCACTTGCCGCCACATTTCACTGTCTGGGATATTTTTTCGTGCAAGCCCTGACATGGCTTCAAAGCTTGCTCTTCCTAGCCATAACTCCCCTTCTAAAACCTGCTTGGGAAAATCTGCCACGAACCATTGCGGTAAAATGAACTCTCGACCTGAACGTGAAAGCATTTTGTCCCCAGTCCAATAACCACGTACACCATCTAACTTTTCACTGACATAATATTGATTAATATCAATTCCTTCAGTGATTTTGGTAGCAAGTTGGATTGCTGGCTTATCTGCAGCAACCAATATGGGGGGCACAAAGAGACTCAATACTGTCATGATGATTGATATATTACGCCTTATAAAATCAGCCAATATAATTACTATCAACGACAGAGCTGACACTGGCGTAGCAATAGTTTTTGATAAAAAAATAGACATAGCTGCATCCTTGCTGGTATTTGGAACAACATCCTGTTGCCGTAAAAGTAAACTAATAATTAAACAAATTGATTAGCAATTTTAGTGCATGATCAATAAACTGCCATAAGTTAGCCAATGTTTGGCTACTTTTGTCATCAATTGGACCATCATCCACCAAACCATTTAGGGACTAAGTCAGCCAATATGAAACCTGAAAACAATCATGGATTAAAACGTGTCTTACGTGCGACAGGTTTTTCATTTAAAGGGCTTAAAAGTGCATGGGTTAACGAAGCAGCATTCAGACAAGAACTGATTTTAGCGGGGATTTTACTGCCAGTGGCTATTATGGTCGATGTCAGCCTTATTGAAAAGTTGCTGTTAATCATGACTTTATTTATTGTTCTGATCACCGAATTAGTTAACTCTGCAATTGAAGCTGTAGTGGATCGCATTAGTGATGAAATTCATCCCTTAAGTGGCCAAGCCAAAGATACTGCCTCTGCAGCAGTATTTATGAGCCTAGCCTTATGTGGGATCACTTGGGCATGTATTTTGATTAATGCCTATGTGCTGAATTAGTCTCTTTTACTTTTTAATCTTGTCAATCAGCCACAGCAATTCTGCGCCCCTCTACGATGTAGTTATTATCAGGTATGGTTATAAATGCGCATTAAACAAGCTGGTTTAATGCGACTTTCGTTTGTTTTTAGCCCAATACGCTTGTTAACCTGTACTAGATCAAAAAAACCACCGCTTTAGCAACAAAAACTTCACATTTGCTTACATAATGCTAATATATTTCAGCGCTAAGATATTAGCCTAGTAAAACTAAAAAAATAATAATGCACGACCCTCATTTATTACCCCAAATGAGCCCCATAGAGTGCGGAGAAATAATGTTAAAGCGAGTCCCTATCGGTCTATTGACAGCCCTATGTATATCTAACAGTGTGTCTGCTGACGAGTATAAATTTACTCTCGGGGCTTTTTATGCCAATACAGATTCCACCATGTTAGTTAAAAGTGCCAGAGATACAGGTAATTACTATTTGCTTGATTTTGAAGACGACTTACTTTTAACAGAAGATCAATTTCTACCTTTTTTCGAATTCCGCTATCACTTCAAAGACCGTCATAATATTTACCTTGATTGGAAATCTCTACATCGAGATGCTGAAACCCCACAACTGGGGTTTGATATTGAAATCCCTGAATTTGGCGATAATGATCAGAATTACCTTATTGATGGTAGTGCCACTATTTCCACCACGTTAAATATCGATATCCTCCGTTTAGGTTATGGTTATGATATTTGGCAAGGTGAACAATATTTTGTCGGCGCATCGATTGGTATTCACACCATGTTTGTTGAAACCATTTTCGAAGGCAATATTAGTTTATGTGAAGGTCACAGTAACCCCAATAGTTTGTGTGATACGACGACCTTTACTCCAAAAGTTGTTGATAACGCAATCACTGCGCCTCTGCCTAATATCGGCTTATATGGTAACTATGAATTTTATCCTGGTTGGACATTTGGCGCCCATGTTCAATATTTTGCGATCAAATATGATAATTTTAAAGGTTCGTTAGTCGACATCAGGGCTGGCGTGCAGGCAAAAATTAGCGATAACTGGCAATTAGCACTGGCGTATAACTATTATGATGTCGATGTTGATATTGAACAATCTAGAAGTATTTTAGATGAAGAATATCGTACCCTAGATTACAACATAAACTATGGTTTCACCGGCCCTATGTTTGCAGTGTCCTACCGCTTTTAAACAACTACATTTTTAATCACGGCAAAATATCTTATCTTCAATCAATAAACGGGCAAACTTTATTTAAGGTTTGCCTGTTTATCAAAAAACTTACTAACAAAATATCTATCACATTAATTAATTGTTATATTATCATTGATAAACCTAATTGGTTCATTCGCTTTATTACCTATTTTGTTGAGGGATTGAATGTCTAACGATTTATTGAAAACGGCCGCGCTTCATCTAAAAAAAGCCGTACCTTTAATGCTAAAACACAGCATTCCAACAACACCAACCAATTATGCACTTTGGTATGCCTATGTTAGCGAAACCAATCCTAAGCTAAATCTGGCACTTGATGAAAATATTAAGCTAAATCAACAATATTCACCCGTTTCAAGTGAGTTACTGTATCGAGAACATATCGCCGATCCTGTTGAGTTAGATGTCAGAACTATGCGTCAAAATCTTGATGCTATGGTGTGCGAGTTATCTCAATCAATCAAAGATACCCATCATGACACCCGTACTTTTCAATCTCAAATACAAAAAAATGTCCGTAAATTAACTGAGTTTGAAAACCAAGATTTTTCACTGGAACAATTGGTCACTGTGGTGCGCAGTATGGTTAAAGAATCTTCGCGTATTCAATCAAGTAGCAAGAGTTTTACTGAACAACTCAATAAAGCGCAGTCCGAGATTAATATTTTAAAACAAAAGCTGGCTAAAACAGAAAAAGATGTTTTGTATGATGCACTCACCGAAACGTTAAATCGTCGCGCCTTTAATGACGATATTAATGCGGTTATTGCACAATCGCCCCAAGGCTGCTGCTTGATTATGGCTGACATTGATAACTTTAAACTATTTAATGATACTTATGGCCACCAGCTTGGGGACTTAGTACTTAGAGTGGTAGCCAAACGGCTACAGGAATCTTGTCGAGAAGGGGTAAAGTTATACCGTTTTGGCGGTGAAGAGTTTGCCATTATCGTCCCAAATAGCCAATTAAGGATCGCCAGACAATTAGCCGAAGCCATGAGACGCTCCATTGAAAAACTCAGGGTCAAAGACAGGCGCAGTGACACTCGAATTGATAATGTCAATGCGTCATTTGGTGTGGTGCAGTGGCAAGAAAATCAAACAACTAGTCAGCTAATTGAGGCTGCTGACCAGTTGTTATATCAAGCAAAAAGATTAGGGCGTAATAGAGTCATGCCTATATAGTTAAAGCGATTAAGTAGCGAGTTAAATTAAACCGTCCAATTAAAACAACTAACTGTGATTTACTTGTTTTGCCGTTACCACGTAACGGTAATCACTGCTTGCAGACAAGTCTTCAAACGGGTAACAGGTTATCAATGTTAGCTGATTATCCGCCGTCATATCGAGTATCTCTGTTTGCGTTTCATGTACTATATCGATGCCGGTTATTAAGTAACTTTGTATTTGCCCAATTGCGGTTTCTAATTCTACGATGTCGCCTTTTTTAACATTTTTTAAGTGTGAAAAATGGGTGTCTCTGTGGCCAGCAATGATTGTATTACCAACCTCTCCAACCCCTGCACCTTTAAGCATCAAGCTTGGGCCAAACGCCAAATTTCGGCCCGAAGCCCCCGCTAGCACAAACATAGGATCCCCTACAGGATAAACATCTGTTTCTTTATCTGCATAAAGCATTAACTTGCCAACTGGATGCGTATCAGCCCAGCTCCAAGGCTTATAGGGTGTTTGGTCTTGCAAGGTTTTATTCCATGCTTGCTCAATTAAATATTGCGCAAAATTCGCTTTAACTTGCATATAGGCTCCATGTGATAAAAAACTGACTCCTAAGACGGCTAAACAACCAGGGATGAGCATTTTTAAACTTATCAACGCAGCGCTCCTTATTTATGCTTAGGTATGGTTAACCGCTGACCAGGAAGACACTGCTTAAGCCAAAGTCCATGCAAAAGCGCAATCAATAAAAAGCTTAATCCAATGAGTATATTCAAACGGCTCGATGTTGCTGTTTGCGGTAAGACACCGGTTTTTTGTAATCCCTTTGGTAAATGTGGCTTAACTTGATAATCAGCGTTAAATTCAGGGGTAAAATTAACTGGGGTTTTATCGACCGCCACTAGACTTGTTTGTGAGGTCACCAGGTGATACTTCATTCCTAATGCTTTAACTTGCTGTTTTATTCTTTCACTGTTCGCCCTAGTTTGGGTGGCTTCAATGGCATTGATTTGCGCATTAGCCCAGATAAGATCTAACCCTGGGGCCTCAATGTCTGAATTATCTAAATGACGAGTCTGGTGTGGATTAGGTATCTGTAGTTGCCAATATTCGCCCTGAGTCTCGCCTGATATAACAATATCTTGCTGATTGTATGCCGGAGATTTAAAGCTGACTAAGATTGGTTCATCAGTATATAAATCAGGGATTCTTGCAGGCCAATGATCAGGAATTGTGCCGTCTTGATAAGTGACTTTTACATCTGTTGCCACTGGTTGCTCAATCTTTTGCAGTAACCCTTCGATTTTTTGTTTTACCTCAGCCGTTTTACCAATGTAGGTGTAAATGCCACGGCCAAACATGGCTGCGCGCGCCATAAAGTGCGTATTCGGGGCCGAGCCTATCCCGACAGTGAATAATCGACTTTGACCTAAGCCGGCTTCTATTTGCTTAAATAAACCTTGCTCGTTAGCCACCGCGCCGTCTGTAATAAATATCACCTGACGTAGCGCGTTTTCACTCCCGATTTGATTGCTTTGATCTTGAATTAGCAAAGAGGCAGAAAGCGCCATGCTAATTTCAGTGCCGCCATTGGCTTGTAATCCTTGGACAAATTGATTGGCTTTAGCAATATTACGGCTGTTAACTTTCAAAGATGATGCAGATAGTTTTGTTAACTGATGATTAAATCCAATAATATTAAACTTATCTTTCGTTCTTAAACCTGCAAGCGCAGACAGTAAAGCCTGTTTGGCCTGCACTATAGAGTCCCCTTCCATAGAGCCAGAGGTATCAATAACCAAGATTAACTCCCGAGGAGTGACCCCGTTATACGTTTTAACTTGTGGCGGCGTTAACATCACTAAGCCGTAATAATCTTGATTGTTGATACTATTTTTAGCTGACCTAAGTTCAGCTGATTGATGAGTTAATCCTTGTTGAATGAACATTGATGGCAGCGGCAACGCAACTTCAGCATGATTTGCAGCATGCGATTTAGCTGCATCAACAGGCTTCCAATTCAAAACAAAATCTTGATTGGCGACCACAGCGCGATCAAGTTCTACCATCCATTGTTGCTTGCCAACCACTGGCGCTGCTTTAATTTTATGATACGGACTGGTTACCGCACCAAGTTCAAAACCTGTATTTAATTCGACATTAATATTAACCATGATATTACCAGCAGAATCCGAAGAGGCATCATCAGTTACAGCCCCTTCTGCAAAGTTATTCAAATTAAAGCCGGTTAGCATCTCAGGTAGCATTTCAGCAATAGAATCAAATATGCCCAAATGGTTATGGCGCTGTTGCCGACTAGGACTTTCACTAGAACTCTGACTGCTAGCACTATTACCGACTAAAACTTGCTCTGATAAAGCTGTTGGCGAATAACGCGGCGTAATGGTCATTGGAAACCGTAAACTAAACTGACCCTCTTTATAATTAAGTTTTTCTTGATAACTTATCTCAACAGTTAAAGTCTCGTTAGGGGCTAAATTCGCCACTTCTGTGGTAAAAATATTCACCCTTTGCTGACTCACTAAACTGGCACGTTTACCTGCAGCTTTGGCTTTTTCAAAGGTGGCTTTGGCTTGTAATTTTGGTTGTACTTCGCCTTCAATAATACGCTCGCCAATGACTAACCGCATTTGATCCACCGCTCCATTGTGGGATAACGGAAAATGATACTTACCGTTTATAAAGCCTTGGGTGTTATTGGTAAAGGTTTGCTTAACCTTAACGCGATTAACCCAGCCAGATACTTTCATTGACACATCGGTGGATAAAGGCAAGCTATAGTGGATTTCACCCTCTTGTATATATTCAAGCACGCCCAGGGTTATCTCAGCAGAGCGCCCATCTGCTTTACTTGTTGGCATTGCATATACTGGAAATAGCACATTCAAAATCACTAAACCCAGTAAAATTAAGCTCGAGCAAAGGTAATGCACCCTATGACGATTAACACTAATATTCATTGTTTTCTCTCCATGAAATTAGCGTAAACCTCAAAACCAGCATTCTCACCAGTCCAAGGTTTACACTGAATTTTCGTCATATTAATTAGCGGCTAAAGCTTCACCCACAGGGATAATTTTTAAAGTCACGCGGCGATCAAAAAAGTCGTTTTCAAAATTTTGTTGCTCATGTAAAGGCGCTGTCGCGCCATAGGCTTTGGCATGTAAGCGTTCATCAGCTATGCCTTGATTAGCCAAATACTTGGTCACTGCTATTAAACGCTGCTCTGATAGTGCTTGGTTAAATTTACTGTCACCGCGGCGGTCAGCGTAACCGGTTAAATCCAACATCAAATCTGGTGATAATGCCATCACATAAGCAACATCATCGAGTTGTTGTTCAAAATGAGGCTCGATAGTCGCTGAGCCGGTTTTGAATTGCACATTTAGCCCGATGGCCAGCTCTTGCATTTTTTGCTCTTGAGCATGGCGCAAATCGGCTAATTGCGTCTGCACTTGTATATATTCATCATTGACCTCCGCCAAAGACTGTTGCTTTTCATGTAGCGCCGTAAGTTCATAAGTTTGCAGCTCGAGTGCCTGTTGTTGCTTGGCGAGTAACTCATTTTGAGTTTCAATCTCAGAATCATCACCCACAGTCTTACCAATAAGTACCCCAACAAAGCTGCCAACGATGGCGCCAACAGGTCCGCCTACCACAGCGCCTAATATGGCCCCAGATGACAAGCCGACTAACTCTTCTGTGTGCTCTCTTTCTGGTGTTTGTGCTAAAACATCACTTGAATCAATGGTTGAATCAATCGCTGGTTTCATTTCTTCTGCGTGTAAGTGAGTGATGTTGGCGATCGATAAACTGCTGATGATTGCGATGGCGATTAATTGCTTTTTCATGGTGTTGTCCTTTATTTCAGATTAATAATTAAATTTGAATGAAGTGCGTTTGCTCATTCGATGAAACTATTAAACAGCATTGAAATGGCAATTAAGGGGCGTAAAAGTGGCAATGTAGCGATGAAATGTGGCAACAATATGGCAATTGCTAGGGAGCGCTTTTTTGGCCATAAAAATAATGTATAGTCAGCCATATAAGACAAAACAAAGATGGTGATATGAAAAGAATTGCGATTGTAGAAGATGAAGTAGCCATTAGAGAAAACTATAAAGAGTTACTGCAACAACAAGGCTATAGCGTGCAGGGTTATGCCAACCGCCCTGCTGCCATGTTGGCTTTTAATGCCCGTTTACCTGACCTAGCCATTATTGATATTGGCCTTGAGACCGAAATAGATGGCGGCTTTACCTTATGTCAGTCGCTGCGATCTATGTCTAGCAGTTTACCGATTATCTTTTTAACCGCCCGAGACAGTGACTTTGATACCGTTTGCGGCCTTAGATTAGGCGCTGATGATTACCTATCAAAAGATGTCAGCTTTCCGCACTTAATTGCTCGTATTGCCGCTTTATTTAGACGCTCAGAACTGATTGGCGCAGCCATCGTTGAAGATAACCTGATTGAACACGGCAAGCTCACCATTGATGGCAACCGTATTCAGGTGTACTGGCAGCAGCAACCTATAGAGTTGACCGTGACAGAGTTTTGGATGGTGCACGCGATGGCAAAACATCCAGGTCATGTGCGAAGTCGCCAAGACTTAATGCAAGAAGCTAAAATATTTGTCGATGACAGTACCATTACCTCCCACGTTAAACGTATTCGTAAAAAGTTTTTAAGCGCAGATAAAGACTTTAATTGCATCGATACCGTGTATGGCATGGGTTACCGCTGGGACAGTGTCAGTTAATGTTTAATATTCCCATAGGGCTTCGCGCTAAAGTCGTTATCTTATCGCTATTTTTGCTGTGCTTACCTTGGCTTGGCTATGAATACGTGTGGGAAATGGAAAAATACCTGCGCCATGGCCAAGAAAAAACCTTGGTGGGCACCACTCAAGCCTTAGCCACCGCATTGCATGAACGCCCGAAACTGTTTAATCACCAAGCCAGTTTTTTAAGTCAGGTTGAAAAAGGCCGCGACTTATACGCCTATCCACTTTCGGGGCCAATTCAACTTGATGGTAAACTGACTGATTGGCAGCAATATCAGCATAGAGTGATCAATTATGGCACTGATCACGTGATTTTTAATCGTAATGAAAACCAAGTCGTTGATATTCACTTTAGTCACATGGTGGGTAAATACGCCGGCTATTTATATGGATTTTTTGAGGTTGCCGATAAGCATCTGGTCTATCGTAGTAAAAATAGCTTACGGGTAGATAAAAACGATCATTTAGTGATTGCCACTCAAACACCTGATGGCCAATTTAAGCGTTATATTGTCGCCAACACTCAAGACGGTTGGTTAAGTGCCTTTGAGCTGCCACAAGATCCAACTCAATCAATGCCCGTAACACCAGAAATTCGCATTCAAGGACAATGGCTTGCCACCGATAGAGGTTATAACATTGAATTTAGAATGCCGCTAAATATGCTAGGCAGTAAACTCGGGTTCGCCATTTACAATGTTGATGACAGCCAAACCCGTACAGTGAATACTATTATCGGTACCTCAGCTATTGATTCTGTGGCGCATTTAGGCACAGTGTTAGTGCCATCACCTGAAATTGAAAACATCATCAAAGGTATGAGTCATAACAGCTCGCGTATTTGGGTGGTTGATAATCATGGCCGGGTATTAGCTAAATCGGGTGACATTCGCGCCAGCAATAATCTTTGGTCATCAAGCTTAGATGACACCCGTGAGCCTAGCATTTGGGGGCAATTTAAAACTGATTACCTATTGCCGCTATATTATAAAATCCTCACTAAACCGCCGCAGGATTTTGTCGATTCATTGCAAGACTCAACCGAGTTAAGTGGCAGCCATATTCAACAAGCCCTTAATGGAAAACAAGGCTCAACCTGGCGCTTAACCCCTGACAGTAAAGCTGTGGTATTAGCCGCGGCCAGTCCTATCTGGATTGATGATAAAGTTATGGGCGCCGTCATTGCTGAAGAAACCACCCACGGAATTCGTACCCTGCGTAACCGCGCGCTAGAAAAACTGTTTAATGTGATTTTAACCATCATGAGTATGGGCACCTTGGCGCTGTTTATCTTTGCATCCAGCATTTCAAGCCGCATTCGCAAACTCAGAGATCAATCTGAACAAGCTATCGATAGCCAAGGCCGAGTGAGACAACAAATTGTCCCCTCTAAAACCCGTGATGAAATTGGCGATTTATCTCGCAGCTTTGCCAATATTGTTGGCCGTTTAGGTCAATACACCCACTACTTAGAGAACATGTCATCGAGGCTGTCACACGAACTACGTACCCCAGTTGCCGTAGTGCGTTCATCCCTTGAGCATTTAAGCTTGCAACAACTTGAGCCTGGCAGTGAAAAATACGTCGCTCGCGCTCAAGAAGGTGTCAGCCGTTTGCATTTAATCTTAAACAACTTAAGTGAAGCAACCCGCTTAGAAGCCAGTTTATCCCATGCAGAGCAAAGCCAGTTTTCTTTAACAGAAGTCATTAGCGGCTGCATGCAAGGTTATCAATATACCTACCCTGAAACTCAATTTACCCTAGACATTGATGATGGCCCAATGATCATGTTCGGTGTACCTGAATACATAGCGCAGCTGATGGATAAACTGATTAATAACGCCATTGAGTTCAGTACTGATGATCCTATTAGGCTGACACTTAAACGCACCGCTAAAACTGCGATTATCGAACTGGCTAACCAAGGGCCATTATTGCCTGCAGACATGACAGCGCAAATCTTTGAATCTATGGTGTCAATACGTCCACAAGGCGTGCAAGCCAAGCCGCATCTAGGGCTAGGTTTGTACATTGCAAGATTAGTGACTGAGTTTCACCAAGGCAGCATTAAGGCTGAGAATCTAGCCGATGGCAGTGGGGTTAAGTTCGTGCTGATATTCCCCTTAGCAGACTCAAAATAACCTTTATTTTAGCCGTATAGATGTTAGGATGGCTAAAACAATAATTCATAACATCCGTTGTGCCAGTTGGGAATGAATCTATGAGCAATCAGCAAGACAAATTAGCCACGCAAATCGTCAGTGTCGGCAGAGACAAAAAATACACCAAAGGGATTATTAACCCACCGGTGTTTCGCGCCTCAACCGTAGTGTTTGACACCATGGATGACATGCGTTTTGCCATTAAAAATAAAACCAATGGCGAAATGTTTTATGGTCGCCGTGGCACCCCAACGCATTTTTCATTTCAGCAAGCCATCAGTGAACTTGAAGGTGGCGTAGGTACCGCCTTGTATCCGTCAGGTGCGGGAGCAATAAGCAGCGCGTTACTGTCATTTTTAAAAAGTGGTGACCATTTATTAATGGTTGATAATGCTTACGAACCCACCCGCGATTTATGTAATAAGCTGTTAGCTGGCTTTGGCATTGAAACCACCTATTACGATCCGTTAATTGGTGAAGGGATTAAAGCGCTGATTAAACCCAACACTAAGGTGTTATTCCTTGAATCACCAGGCTCTATCACCATGGAAATTCAAGATGTTCCCACTTTAAGTCGTATCGCACACGAACATGATATGGTCGTCATGCTCGATAACACTTGGGCTTCGCCTATCAATTGTCGTCCATTTGAGATGGGCGTTGATATTTCAATTCAAGCTGCCACTAAATACATTGTTGGTCACTCTGATGTGATGATGGGCACAGCAACCGCTAATGAAGCCTGCTGGGAACAACTGCGTGAAAACAGTTACATCATGGGTCAAACTACTTCACCAGATGATGTTTATCTTGCCGCAAGAGGTTTACGCACCTTAGGCGTCAGAATGGCCCAACATGACAAAAATGCCTTAAAGGTCGCTAATTGGTTAGCCTCCAGACCTGAAGTAGACCACCTGCGCCACCCTGGGTTTGAAACTTGTCCGGGCCATGAGTTTTACCAGCGAGATTTCAGTGGCGGTAATGGCTTATTCTCATTCGTACTCAAACAAGGCAACTTAGCCTCTGTGACCGCTTTTGTAGAAAACATGCGTCACTTCAAAATGGGCTTTTCTTGGGGTGGTTATGAAAGTTTAATTCTCGGTGTCTTTGGCATTGATAAAATTAGAACTGCCACCACATGGGACACCAGCAAGCCGCTTATTCGCCTACATATTGGCCTTGAAGATCCCGATGATCTTATAGCCGACTTAACCGCAGCATTTGAGCGTTATAACGAGGTTGAATCTAAGCGCTAAGCCCTGATTTAGAGCTTATCAACAACACAAATAATCGATAATAAAAAGGCCGAACAGTGTAATATGTTCGGCCTTTTTAATGTTTTGAATGGCTAAAATAGATAAGTCACCCTAATTAACAAAGTAAACTATTCATCAATCACCTGAGTAAATGCCGCATGAAAAGCATCATAATCTTCATATTGTGGCATGTGACCTAAACCTTCCAACTCAAAAAGGCTTGAACCTTTAATCATTACCTGAGCTTGTTTGCCAAGGTTTTGGTCATCTCCAAGTTTTCTATTAACACCTTTTTTTAACCAACCTCGGCCAGGGCCTGTTCTATCCCTAGTGCCGATGATTAGAAAGGTTTCACTACTAATTTGCGAAAATTTATCTACTATATTTTCTGAAAATATTGGACTATAAGTTAAGGCATTACTCCAAGCGATTAAGTGCCAATCATCCTCTGCTAGGACACCTTGATTGTGCATAATACGAACATCAATCCAGTTTTATCCATTTATCAAGGGTTTCTTGTATCCAAACCGCCAACTCTTGTCGCGACAACTCGTTTTAACAATAAATGTAACTAGCGATTATAATTAGGCTGATGTGGAGTTGAATATTTCACTTATTCACAGCTGTGGTTTATCATCCTTTGGCAGTTGTAGCAGAATTTTTAAATCGAAGTGTTAATTTAGACGCTTAGGCACCTAGGTTAAACAAACGTCAGTAAAACACATTTATTGATGTACTTGTAGATTATGAGCAAAACTAACTTAAGAAACCTCTTCCCCCCAGAACCGAGACAAAACTTACATGCCGCATATATTTTCAAATCGTCGACGTATTCTTAATTTAACTGCAAATAAGAAAGAACTTAGAGCACAATTTCGCTGGGAAACCATCAACGCAATTGCTTATAAAGTCGGCGGTATTCTTTTTGTTATTGGCAGTTTCTTTTTTTTCCCAAGTCGGGCTGAATATGCCCATATTGGCGGTTGGTTTTTTCTTGCCGCTTCACTGATTTACTTAGCGGTTAATGTTCACGATATGGCTGAGATCAGGCGACATTGGAAAAGCCAGCTATCCCACGGGATTGATTTAAAATTAGAATATTTTGCAGGTATCAGTTATCTGCTGGGTACCCTATGTTTTGTTTTTGGCCGAATATCTTATTTCCCTGCGGTTGATGATCTGATCCTCGGCACTTGGTTGTTTATCATTGGCAGCACATTGTTTGTGCTTGGCGCTGCAGCCAATGTGTTACTGATTATCAAGGCTGAATCGGTGCAATTACTGCAATTGATGAACCTAACAGCAATCACCTTTATTGTCGGCTCAGTTCTCTATGGTATGGCCTCTATCCCTTATCTGTGGGCTTTTGAATCGCCAAATGATCACCTGCTTATTCTCAACTTTCTTGCTTGGCAATATATGCTGGGCAGTATCCTATTTTTATTAGGCGGCATATTTAATTACTGGCGCGCCTACTTACTGGTTCAAAATGCGCTGAAAAATCATCCAGACGTGTAAAGCCTAATAATTTAATCAAACAAATATCTAAGCTTGCTTCAATACCCTAGGTGCTCTGTGCTGTGCGGCTTTATGGCATCAAGCTGATTTATCGTCAGTAAATATCTCAATGAAAATAGCTTATGTGACTGTTTTATAATGCCCCCATGGCGTCACTGCTGAATTAATCAACCTATACGCTATTTTAAGCCAATCACTTTGGATCGTCAGCATCAAAATCCTTAGCCCTTTTTGTAGGATCGCGTCCTACATAAGCGATTCAGAAGTTCATCAAACAATTGCTAATTTCCCTCAATTCCCTTGCTGCAATCAAGGTGTGAACAACGACCTTTCTCTCATGAGTCACAGTGCTCGTGGGCAATTTTCGTTAGCGACATACAAATATCAGGGCCTAAAAAATGTGGAATAAACTCAACAAGTCGATGATGGTCTGCCAAATGCTTTTTGGCTTATCTTTTTATGGCGTGCTCGTCAGCCTTACGCGCTTTTTTCTAGAAGAACTCAATTACGGTGAATCCGAGACCATGATGGTTGTCGGCGCATTCGCCGCTATCGGGCCATTATTTGCTATTGCAGGCGGTTTTATAGCCGATAAATTACTCGGTGCTTATCGCTCACTCACCATTAGTTATGCTGCATTTGTTACCGGTTATATTCTACTGGTCGTGGGCGCATCCTCATTACATGTCCCTACCGCAATGGCTGGTATAGCACTCGCTAGTTATGGCCGCGGGTTAATGTCGCCATCTTACCCAAGCCTTTATAGAAGAACATTTAACTCTCAAAAAGAGTTTGAACAAGGTTTCCCAATCAATTACTCGGTCAATAATATTGGCGCCTTTGCTGGGCAGTATTTGTTCCCGATGTTAATTCTTTATATTGGTTTTACTGGCGGTTTCATGCTTTCTGCCATATTGGCAGCTGTTGCCCTAGTCGTTCTTGTGGTGCTCAAAAAGCCTTTTTCAGCTTTAGGAAAACCTATCGATCAAAAATCACTATCAATTAAAGCCTGGTTTGGCTTTGCTGTTATTTCTTTCGCCATGGTTGGCCTAGTGTTTTTCATGTTCTCAAATATGGAAATTGGACAAAATATCGTTTATGCCATTGGCTTAATGGCAATTGGTTACTTCATTGCTTTGATGTTTCAGGTAGGTCACGCAGAAAAACTTAGAATGGGCACCATTTTAATTGCCACTTTTTTAACGACCTGCTTTTTCGTGTATTACGGACAAATGATGACATCAATGAACATTGTTGCCATTAATACCCTGAGCGGCAATTTGTTTGGCTTTATTCCACTGCAACCAGAAGCGGCAATGGCGATGAACCCACTCTGGTGTATGGTTGGCGGTCCTGTGGTCGCCATGGCTTTTTCTGCCTTAGAGAAAAAAGGCATTAACCTGTCGACTGCAACCAAGGTGTCGGTGGCGTTTGTGATGACAGCTATCGCATTTGGGATATTAACCTATTTCATCTCAAACATCGGCCCAGATGTCACCATTAGACCTGAAGTCTTTTTTGCAGTGCACTTTTTTCAAGCGCTTGCTGAAGTGATTGTCGGCTCAATGGTAGTGGCATTTATTTTGTCTGTTGCCCCCGCACATATTGAAAACTTTTCTGTTAGCCTATTTTCAGTGGCAATCGCTTTAAGTGGGATTGTGGGCGCAGTGCTATCAACTCATATTGCCCTTGAAAAAGGACAAGTCTTGACCCAAGACATCGCCCAAAACATGTATGGTGACTATTTTCAAATGTTAACTATCATGGCCGTAGTGATGGTCGCAGTGGCTTTAGTATGTTCTAAAGTGATTGCGCTAATGCTACGTAGAGCAGAGCAACATGATGCTGTAAATCACCCTGAAGTAGAGACGACAGTTTAAAGGATGCATTTTTAGCGGCAATTTAAAACATTGCTTATGGATGGAGAGGCTTGTCAATTTTCACTTTAACCCCGTCACATTATTATCTGAACACGCTTAATAATAATGTGACGAGTAGAAAATTAATTAGCATTAACAATAGATTGCAGTAATTTTCGTAACTGCTCACTATTGTGCTTTGACAAGCCCAAAATGACACTGGGCTTTTGACCGCGGGTTTCAATTTCGATGCGGTCCCAAATAATGCCGCTGCGATAATTAAATCCGGCAACTTTATTCCACGGGACTTCATCGGTGTTATTCCACAAACGAAATAGCCCCGGTGCATTGATGCAAATTTTATCCACATCAGTTTCGATTTCTTGGGGTAACAATCTAAATCGAAATAAAACCGATGCCAATAATTCGGCTTTAAATGCCATGGTTAATTCAGTCGCACTGATTGAAATTTGGCTGAATCGATAATGACAATGGCGGCACACCACAGCATCTTTAGGCAAGCTACTGTGGCAATCTGGACAAATATGATCAGATAGATATTCTAAGCAATGGCAACACTTTAGTGCGTCAACATGAAGCTGTTGTTTACAATAAGGACAATCCATTTACCCTCCTCATGCTAATAATCGTGTGAGTTAGCTTAAAAACTAGTACGCCGCTTGTGGCTGTTGATAAGCTTTAGTGCCCCATAATGGCACCGTCGATAAGCTGTGTTTGTAACTACCCGATGTTTCCTTGGTCGAATAAGACACATACATCAGAGTTTGATTTTCTGCATCTAAAATACGTCTGATTTTCATGGTTTTAAAGAAAATACTTTTAGACTTTTTAAATACAATCTCACCTGATGCCGACTTATCAATAGCGTCGATCATTTGCGAGGTAATTTCACCGGTTTGACGACATGAAATAGATGAATCGGATGGATCTGAAAAGCTTAAATCCGCTTCGATACTGGCAACATGACAAGTTACCCCAGGTACTAGTGGGTCAACCATCTTATTAAGTTTAATGTCTTTGGTGGTAAACATCCCTAAACTCACCTTGCCAACATCGTCACTGCAACTCATGGTTAATAAGCTAGTCCCTAGCACTAATGCCATTGCAGTTATTTTATTTACCGGCGTGTTTTGAATCATTGCTCGAACCATATTGATGTTTATCCTTACTGGCTACAACACGATTAATAACACCTGTTGTAACTGGCTTATGCTTAAATGCTTACAGTTAAATCACAGCTAAAAAAATTAGTGCTGAAAAACTTTACCCGCCCAACGCACTAAACCACTGGTTACACTGCCAAAATGGTCGCCGACAATAATTTCTGCTTCACTAAATTGGCTTGAAATACATTGGTGGATCACCGGACTTTTTGCGGTGCCGCCAGTGACATAAACCACATCAGGCTCGGCGCTTGCTGACTCAACAGCTTGCTTCATAATAGTGATTAATTTGCTAACAGGTTGCTGAACTGCAGCTTCAAAGGCATCCTGTAAGACATTAATCTCAAAGTTCGCTTCAATAAAGGATAAATCTGTATCAAAATCTGTCTGCTGTGACAGGCCAATTTTGCACTGCTCTGCTTGACGAACAAATTGATAGCTCATTTGATGCAAGCGTAATGATTTAAGTCGTTTAAGAAGCGCTGGTTGCTCGGCATCTTTAATGAGTTCGTCAATTAATTTAGCCGTCGCAATAGAGCCAAATTCTCGCTGAGCACTAATGTCATTAACAGCAACGCCATTCCAAAATGGTTGTCGCGGTACTGTAAGGTTATTTTTTAATGTAGAGCCTAGGCCTAAATGCGGCATAAAACAGTTCATGGCAACGGCAATATCAAGATCGTTACCGCCAACACGCTGACCACTATGGCCAAGCACATCATCACTACGATCGGTTTTATGTTGTAACTCTGGGCCCATTTTTACCATAGAGCAATCGGTGGTGCCGCCGCCAACATCAACCACTAGTACGGTTTTGTGGGACGTCATTGACGCTTCATAATCCATCGCAGCAGCCATAGGTTCAAATAAAAAGCTTACTTGTTCAAAGCCTGCTCTTTTAGCCGCTGTTTCTAAAATAGCTTGTGCTTGCTGATTACTTTCCTCACCGCCAACACCTTGAAAGTTAACAGGTCGGCCAATGACAGCTTTGGTGATCGGCTCTTTAATTACTGCTTTAGCCCGAGACATCACTTCAAGCATCATTAAGGTGACAATATCTTCAAATAACGCCACTTGATCGACCCTTAAACCACTAGCGCCTAAAAATGATTTTGGTGACCGGACGTAAAAACCTTCATCGGGTAATTCCAAATAGGCTTCAATTGCTTCTGGACCAACAAATACCACTTGCTCGTCTGGGTAAATATCCAACTCATGGCGGACTTGTCTGGCGCGGCTTAATTGCGATGAACGCAAGTGACCATATTGTGGTTTTAACTCATCCGCAATGCGGTGATAAACAGCTTCAGCGATAAGTTCTCTATCCATGGCATATAAGGTTGAAGATAAGAAACAACTATCACCATTAATCGGAATAAGTGTCACCTGACCATCTTGCTCGATACCCACTGAGCAGTTTGCACTGCCGTAATCAAAACCAATAAACATTAACTTCCAACTTTATATTTCTAGATCAATGCTAAAAATAACATAAGCTGATTAAGATTTGTTATTCACTTTAGCAATAACAAATCTTTCGCTGCTAAATCCAGCAACCTGTTTCATTTATAATAATGACTTGTTTAGGCACAGTAAAAATAACATCGGCCTCAAAAAGCTAAAATCAATACAAAAAAGCACCCACATGACAATGGATGCTTTCATCAAACTGGCTTAATCGACCTTTAGTGACTCTAATTATTTAGCTTCATTTTGGGCTAGCTTCACGCTTTCTTTATGTTGACGTCTTTGCTGAATAACTTGTTTAACGTCACTACCTATATGGGCTTCGCCACGCTGTTTAGCCAGTTGAACCTGTCTTTCACGTTCAATAAAACGTTGACGCTGCTCATCTGAAATTTTATCGATACAGTGTGGACAACTGACGCCTTGAACAAAAGCTGGGGTCTGCATTTCTTCTTGTGTGATTGGCATGCGGCAAGCATTACATTGATCGTAAATACCTTTATCTAAATCATGATTTACCGCCACCCGATTATCAAATACAAAACACTCACCTTGCCACAGGCTTTGCTCTTGGTTCACTTCTTCAAGGTATTTTAAAATCCCGCCTTCAAGGTGATACACCTCATCAAAACCCTGCTCTTTAAGGTAAGCGGTGGATTTTTCACAGCGAATGCCACCGGTACAGAACATGGCGACTTTTTTGTGCTTAGTTGGATCGAGGTTTTCTTTGACGTATTGAGGAAACTCTCTGAAGGTTTCAGTTACAGGGTTAACTGCATTTTTGAAGGTGCCGATTTGTACTTCATAATCGTTACGGGTATCGACTAATAACACCTCAGGATCTGAGATCAGTTTGTTCCAATCTTTTGGTTTAACGTATGTCCCTACCACTTCCCTTGGATCAATCCCTTCAACCCCCATAGTGACAATTTCTTTCTTGAGTTTCACTTTGGTGCGGTAAAATGGCATGTTGTCGTCAAAGGATAATTTATACACAATTTCATTTAAGCCATCTTGTGACGCCAACCAGGCTAACAGGCTATCAATACTTTGTTGCGAGCCTGCTACTGTGCCGTTAATACCTTCACTGGCCAGTAATAAAGTGCCTTTAATTTCTTGTTGCTCCATATGGGCTAATAATGGCGCTTTTATTGATTCAAAATGCGGTAAAGCAACAAACTTATATAACGCGCAAACGACAACTTGTGACATGAATATCTCCGCTAGCTGGAACTTAATTTCCAGTGCAATTAATAACGATTAAGGACAAATAAGCACAAAAGAGTGATCAACCTCAAATTATGGCGCGAAATTGTAACTTAATCACACAACCATAGCTAGGCGTAATGCAGCGTCTTCAGTTCGTGTCAGTAAACACATATGTTTCAACAAACCCGCAAAACCAACCGACAACCTAAGCAAAAAGTTCACACACCCACAGATAAAAAACATAGAATAAGCTCACTCATTGTTTACTTCACGATAACAAGGTCTAGTTATATATGTCTTCCGCTATTCTTTATACCTTCAGGCGCTGCCCTTATGCGATGAGAGCGCGTATAGGCTTGCATTTAAGTTCGTTAAATCCTGAATTAAGAGAAATTGAGTTACGTAATAAACCTGCAGAAATGCTAAAGCTGTCGCCAAAAGGCACAGTACCAGTATTAGTACTGAATGATCCGCAAATTAATCGTCCTAAAGTATTAGACGAAAGCATTGATATCTTCAAGTATGTATTAAGTCATTATTCTTGTGCTGATACTGAATATTTATGCAACAGTGCTTATGTAAGCTTAGTCTGCTCTATAACCGATAAAGCAGCAATTGATCTGATTGAATTGAATGATTTTCAATTTAAACCTTGGCTAGACAAATACAAGTATGCTGATAGACACCTTGAGTATCCTGAAGAGTATTACCGCATTAAAGCCTGTGAATTCATTGAAATTTTAGAAGAAAAGCTGTCTGATAATAAACAACTGCTGTCAGACTCACCCTCGATGGCTGACTACGCTATTTTTCCGTTTGTAAGACAATTTGCACATGTTAATAAGCTCTGGTTCCAGCAAAGCCCATATAAAAATGTAAAACAATGGCTCAAAATCCATCTAGAAAGTGATTTATTTAAAATGGTTATGAAAAAACACTCTCTCTGGTTAGATGATTTAACCCAGCAACATTACCTCAAATAGCGTCGATATATTACTAACTGCTTATATTAGCAACAACAGATCAATCTTTTGTATAGTTATTCATATATATGATTGATAAAAGTACTGTAAATGCGCTATGTTAAGTCAACTATAAGATGGATTTTATAGTGATTAAGCAGCTAATCTCCAAAATAGGATTAAGCTTAGGTAATCCTCTCATGCAGTGACCAAGGATGTAGACATGGAACAAATGGATTTGGTGCTTGTGCTCATACCACTGTTAATCGTATTGCATATTATGTTTTGCTACCGCGCGATTAACACAGCAGCAAAGATAGATAACGTTAAACGTTATCTATGGGGAACAATAAGCCTATTTTTAGGCCCGTTAGGCTATTACTTATATCAGAACTTGCTGCCGTTAGATGCATTAGACCCAAGCGACTAAGACATTTAATTATAACGAGCAAAGTC
The DNA here is from genome assembly GCF_002874355.2 of Shewanella sp. 10N.286.48.B5. Taxonomy (NCBI): domain Bacteria; kingdom Pseudomonadati; phylum Pseudomonadota; class Gammaproteobacteria; order Alteromonadales; family Shewanellaceae; genus Shewanella; species Shewanella sp. 10N.286.48.B5. Next base: position 1,123,841 of record NZ_MCVG02000001.1, on the reverse strand, counting down.
ACCGACCTAGGTAACTCAAACATTTTTATTTAAAAATATTAAATATAGTGATTCCACAACTGGAGTCACTATATTTTTATTAACGCTTTTGATCGCCTTTATAATTAGCACTGTTCTCGAGCTCAGCAATTAAGTTGATAAGCCCACTTCATAGAAACAGGTTATAAATATCGAGCGAATTGTCGGCCTGGTTTTAACGGTTTAAGCGGCGCTTTAACCGCAGGGGTGCCGATATACAAAAAGCCCACGATTTGATCTTCAGCGGCAATACCCAAACCTTGATTAACCATCGCGTTAAAAGCAAAGTCACCAGTACGCCAAACTGCGCCCAATCCTAAAGAAAACGCTGCTTGTTGCATTGCCATGGTGGCGCAGCCCGCGGCTAACTGCTGCTCTAATAATGGCACTTTAGGATGTGACTGACTTTTGGCGACGACAGTAATGACCATTGGCGCTCGGTGTGGCATCCCTTTCACTTTGGTTAAAAAGGTTTCATCCGCCCCTTTAGACTTAGCCGCCGTAACAAATATCTCTGCTAAGGTCTCTAACCCTGCATCAGTGGCGATAATAAATTCCCAAGGCGTTAAAGCCCCGTGATCTGGCACTCTGGCAGCAGCATTAAGAATGAAGTCCAATTGTTGTTCATTCGGCGCAGGCGTTGTTAAACGAGGTGTTGACTGGCGAGTAAGTAATAATTCTGAAGCGTCCAATTGCAAAATCCCTGTCTTTTCATTGCGCAGACACATGTCCACGCCGATAATTAATCTCTCAAGAATATTAACAAAAATCCCACATTAAAGTGGGATTTTTACATGTCATGATAAATTGTTAGATGAGGTTATTAATCGCTAGCTAGCACGCTTGGCAATAAAGTGATCCACGCTGGTATATCGGCCTCCGCCCATAAATAACAGCGCAAGCAACATGATGAAATAGGTTATGGCAAACTCAATACCATTATTTAAAATAACAAAGTTGCCTGAGCTTGTGAGCCATTCGTAATTACCATGTTGCTGTAAAAGTGCTTTAGCCGCAGCAAGCTTTTCAGCAGAAGCGGCGACATTATCGTTAGCAAGCCAGGAACTGGCATCAGCAATGGCCAACCAGCCATTATTAATGTGCACCGCAAACGCCGCAACTAACATGGTTACCATCATAGGGATGGCCACTATACGTGTAGCTAAGCCTATCAGCAGTAGCGCTCCGCCAAATAATTCGGTGCCGGCAGCTAATGCGGTCATGACTTCAGGCATAGGTATACCTAAACCCCAATCAGGATTACCAAACCAAGCCGCTGTGTCACTAAAATTAGATAACTTGTTATAACCTGCTTGCATTAATACTGGGGCTAAATAAAGTCGCAAAGCCAGTGGTGCTATGCCTTCAATGTGCCTTAATAAACTTAAAAATTGCTGATATAGGTTCACCATGATAATTCCTTAATCTTGCTGCGATAATTACATCATTAGACCTTGGAATAACAAGTTTTATTTCATCTATGTACATCAGCTATAAATTAACGCTTCACATCGTCAGACAGATCTTGTAAATCCTCAATTAACGTGACTATTTTTTTGTTTAAATGACGGCGCTGCTTGCTGGATAAACTGTGATTAATTTCAATCATTAACTGACCAAATAATCGAGTATTTCTATCTGCATTTTGCTGATATATTGCCGATTTTAATTCATCTGGCTGGGTCATTAATAACCGCATTCTCTGCTCAAGTAAGGCTGTATCATCTCGTTGACTCAGCGCAGTTTCAAACTGACGTAACCATTCAAGTCGATACTCTAGCCACATATCAAGGGTTGCTAAACGCTGTTGATTAAACGCTTTAATTAACACTTCTTGTTCTGCTGTGGTGCTTCCTAACCAATCATCAACCCGATTGATGGTTCTTTTGTTGGCATCGGCGACTAATTCTAGTTGGTTTTTTCCTGCATACTTGGCATTTAATTCATCATTATCAAGTTTAAGCTGAGTAATAATAGATTTAACTTGTTGATCGCTTAAGCTAGTAATAATAGGTAGTAAATCGGGTAGTAAAAATTCAAAAACACGAAACCAATGGGCTTTAGCTGCAGTAACTTGTTGCTCCCAAATTTCAATGGTGAGCGTGTGTTTATTAATATTGTCGGAAAGTTGCTGCAGCTGCTCGCTATAGCGAGCCAATTCTTGCTGTTGATGCCAAAGCAAAAACTTATCTAGCAGCTTATCAAATTGAGCTTGTTGAGATTTATCTAATTCTACATATTCATCAACGCGCCACTCAATGGCCCAGTCGAGAAAGAAGTAACTAAATTTGGTGGAACATCCTGCTAAAAAGATAACAAGTAATATTGGAATTAATGGCTTTTTCAACGGTCATTCTCCCCTACAAACAGCATAAGTTAAGAATAATAGCCTTATGGCACTAAAGATAGGTATTTGTTGAATAAGTTAAAATATTGCTGAGGAGATAATTGCTGGTTAGCTGCCATCATTAAAGCCCAAGCTGCGGCAAATAGCCAAAAGCAATGAGCCATTTCAGCGAGGTAGTCAGTACAATCATGAGTCAAATTCAGCTGATGTTGTAGATATTTTTCCGTCAGTTGTTTTACTTGCTCTTGAGTTAATTGATGCGTCACCACCACGGCGACTAAATCAAACAGCGGATGACTGGCAGCGCAATATTCAAAATCAATACACTTAAGTTGTTTACCATCAAACAGTAAATTATACGGCGACAAATCTCGGTGACAGAACTGCGGCGAAATCACGCAGGTTTCTAGTTGTTCAAGCCAAATAGCCATTTGGGCATATTTACTGGTTAATTTTCGATAAAGCTGCTGCCATGTCACTAACGCCTGAGTTTCATCAGCATCGCCTTTGTTTGCGACGCTTGCATCAGCAATTGAGTTGCCTAAGTCAGATAATGAGTTTACATAAACTTGCCATTGCTGAGTCATGGTAATTTGTTTCGTCGGCAAAGGTAATTTTGATAGCGGGGTTAATAACCCCAGTAGGTGAGCAACAGGGTCTAGCGCCGCAAACACCGACTGCTGTGGGCGCTTGTTATCATAAAAACTAAACTCGGCGACATAATTTGACCATAAGTGATTATTTTCAGGTATAAACTGACTTAGGTAAAAGCGTTTATCATCACTAAGCCAAATTAATTTAGGCGCCCGATTAATGGCTTCAACCAAGCGCCAACTGCTCACTTCGTTGTCTCGTTCACACCACGGGGCATTATCTTGATTAACCCGTAATACCCAATCGCTATCACTTAAGGCTATATGGAAGTTTTGGTTACTTAATCCATCAGATAACACTTTAACCCCATGACAATCTGCTTCAATCTTATCGGCTAATATATTCGGTAATTGGCGTTTAATATCCGCAGGTAGCCATTGCCATGGGTTAAAGTGACTCATTATCTAAATAGCCATTAGCTTGCTAAGGCTGCATCATCTGGTGCATGATTTTGCAGCATTTTTTTACGCCACATAAAGTAACCGCTGACAGCCATAAATAAATACAGGATAAGTAAACCAGAAGTTAGCATTAAACCTTTTTGAAGGTATAAGTAAATTGATAGCGAATTAATCACCATCCAGTAATACCAATTTTCTATTACCTTTTTCGCCACTAGATAAGTAGTCATCACCGCAAAACAGGTTGTTAATGCATCAAGATATGGAAACGAAGCACTTGTATTTGTGGCCATTAAGTAGCCCACAATCAAGGATACACCACTAGTAACGGCAATAATCACTAAGTGTTTGTTTAGAGACCAACTAATAATTGGCAGTTCAGTTTGATGACGACTGTCAGCACCATAGCGCCACAGCCAAAAGCCATAAATCGCCATCGCCATGTAATATACATTTAGCACTGATTCCATCAACAATGACACATTCCAAAACAGCACTGTGTATATGGCAGTACTGGCAAAGGCTGCCGCCCAACACCAAATATTGGTTTTCATGGCTAATATCAAATACGCAATTGCCAGAATCACTGCAACAGCTTCCCAGCCTGTCATTACAGACACTTCAGTAATGGCAATTTGTATTGATTGAACGATCTCAGATAACATAACGTTGGCTACTATTTCATTACTATGATGAATTTACAGGTTATTCGGTGTGGCTTAAATCAAGCTCGCCACCAATAAATTTACATACAAATACTGCTTTGCCCCATTTTTGATGGGCCGCTTCCATTTCGGTTGCTAGCATGGCCATCACATCTGCGTATTCACCGCACACCTGAGTCGCCATCGCATTGGTTTTACGTTCAATATTAGGGTAGCTATCTACTCGGCCAATAAACCACTTTATCGGGTCTAAATAGTTTTCATTAAATGGATACATGCTGATTTCGGCAGTCAATTTCATGGAAATTCCTTAATCGTGATAAAAATACCGTCATAGTCTATCAAAGTTTAAGGTAAAAAACTTTTCAAAACATGACGGCAATTTAGTGTTAAGTATTGTTATTATTAAATAAATCAACTGTAACCCAACAGGTTAACAGCCCCCTTTAATTAACATAGTTTGCAGTCAAGCTACATAAACTTGACGTTTAAGGTAATACCTAGCTGACGTGGATCGCCGAAACGTACATATTGCTTATCGGCCCAATCTAAGTCTGGTTCATTACCAAAATAGAAGCCTCTGGTGCCATATTGCTCGTCAAATAAGTTGCGGCCCCATAAATACGCTGACCACATTTGTGTTTCATAACCCACTCGAGCATTGAAAATAGTATAAGCGTCTGACTTTGATTCGTTACTATCAGAGTAGTAAAAATCACTTTTACCGCTAGCATTTAAATTGATAAACCAGCCAGAATCACTGACATAGCTCATGCCTGCGCTATAAGTAAATTTTGGCGCATGGGCTTGCTCTCGACCTGTTAAATCTACGACATTGCCATATTTATCCTTGTATTGATAATCACCATAGGTGGCTTCTAACCAACCTGCACTACCGTAGAATTGAATGTTATCGGTGGCATAGTAGGTAAAGTCGATTTCGGCGCCGTAGTTTTCAGCACTACCTGCATTTTCGGTAAATAGAATGAAGCGCTGCTGATCATCAGGGTCTTGTTGTGATGCCGCCACTTGCTGATCGCGTCGATCCATATAGAAGAATGCCAAGTTGGTATCTAATTGACCTTGTAACCACGAAGATTTGAGCCCTAACTCGTAGTTATATAAGATTTCAGTATCAAACTCTTTTTTATCGGCTAATTCAGCTGGCAAACTCATGTTAAAGCCACCCGCTTTGTAACCGCGAGCAATACGCAGATAGGTATTATGGTCTTGGTTTATGGGTTTAAATAGCGCTAAATGACCACCCCACATGTTTTCGCTAGGTGAGAATTTATCACCATTACTGTCTGAATATTCACTTTCTCGGCGCTCTAAACGAACCCCAGCTGAAAATACATAACCATTACTAAACTGGGTATCGGTTTGAGCAAAAATAGCATAGTTGGTCGCTTCATATTCCGATTGCAGCACTTCATCTGGCCAGCCATTGTATTCAGAATATAAGTCATTATCCTCTTGAAGGTTCATGCCATATAAGCCCATTAACCAATCAGTCGAATCGTTAAAAATTCGGCCAGCTTCGTTTGAGCTGATACGAAGTTCCTGTGACACGGTTTTACGTTCACCCTGTTTATCCCAGGTGTAATCATAAACACAAGGTTCTGTTCCTACTTCATTCCAGTTGTCATCATACGCGGTACACTGTTTTGAAGCCCAGTAATCAGGGTTGGCCCAATCGCCATCATAATTATGGTGATGATCGGTTTGTGCAAATGAAGTTAACGAGGTGAGTTCGAACTTTTCAAAACTGCTGAAGATGGCTTTTAAGCCAGCACCAGTGGTCTTTTGCGCATCAACACCAGGCTTATCGGTAATAGTTTCAAAGCCATTATTATCTAACGTCCAGGCATCATAGCCATTATCAAAATTGGCATGAAGCAAGGTTAAATCCAATTGCACATCATCTGCTGCATACCAACGCAATTTAGCTCGGGCGGTGAATTCGTCACGGGCATTGGTATCTTCACGTTCAAGGTAAGTATTGTCGCGGTAACCATTTTGTGAGTGCTGCTCTAAGGACACCCGGTAAAGTAATTTACCAGAATCGGTAATTGGGCCTGAGCTAAAACCTGAGAAGGTTTGTAAGTCATCGTCACCAAGGGAGACTTGTGCACCATGTTCAAACACATCGGTGGGATCGTTACTTTTAAGGTATATAAGACCCGCTAACGCATTGGCACCATATTGTGTACCTTGTGGGCCACGAAGAACTTCAACCTGTTGTATATCGTACATGCTCGACACCATGCCGATCCCAGATAAATCGATATAATCAACAATGAAGCCAACAGAAGAATTTGGCGCGCCTTGATATTCTTCTTGCTCACCCACACCACGAATTTGGAAATACTTTGGCCGAGAGCTGCCGCCAGACCAGTTAAAATTAGCAATAGAGTTTAATACATCTTCAAAATGTTGAGCGCCTTCATCTTGCAATTGTTGGCTATCGATGACGGTAACACTGGATGGCACTTTTTCTAGCGCTATATTACTAAAGTCAGCGTTAACCACTATGACTTCCATTTTTTCAGCAGCGGGCGCCACGCGTTCAACATTTTCTGTTTGAGCGACAACGGAAGTGGATAAAACGGCAAGAATGGCAATCGCTAGTGGCGATTTAGATTTTATTACAGACATAGGACCTCAAATTATAATTTTGAGATCCGGCAAGCATAGTGAATTAGTTATGTGCATCCATGACTGTCATTACAATTATCAGTTATTAAATTGGTGTCGTTTTTCGTTTACGACTTGGTTTATGACTGAGTTAATGACTAACATTTACGGCAAAGCATGCAGCCTATTCCTACGCCGGTATGAGCCGGATCAGGTTCTAAGGGTTTGTCTTTAGACATCTCAGTTTATCAACACGATAAACACCCCTTGGCGCGGCGGATTATAAACTATCCTTCATCTGTGCAACAGCACTAACAGGCACTTTTTATTAACTATTTAAGTACAAAAAATTATCACATAGATATTTTTATGATTAGCTAAGCCTATAAAACAAAAAACACGCAATTAAGCGTGTTTTATATTTTAAAAGATACACTTAGTTAGAGAATGCTTCTCTTACATATACTTCAAAACGGCTTGCATTGGCATTAGGGGCAACGGCGCTAACCTGCATTTGTTGTTTGCCATGTAGCTTTAATGACTTCCAGCTGCTTGCTTCATCTTCAATGGTAAAGCCACCAACATCAAACCAAGTAAACTTATATTGCAGCCTTAAATCCGTTGACACCTTGCTAATGATTAATGCAGAACCTTGCAATAAATCCGCTTGCGTTCTGACATTGACTTGCTCAACAGCGACTTTACTCGCAAAAGAATTATTATCAACTCTCACTTCGCTATTAGAGCTAACCATGACTCCCGCGGTATGATTAGCACAGGCTGATAGCATTAACGCTAGCGATATCATTATTACTCTTAATGTCATCATTAATTCCTTTTTTTAAGTATTAAAAATAAATGGTCGGCTCAGTGTCAAACAGCTTGCTCATCTATGCATCAACTGTGTGTTACTTCTACTGATCAAGCAAGAAATGCGCTCTCGCAGTAGCAATTAGCTGCTTACGATTTTTCTGCCAGCAATTAATGCTAACATTAGCAACTCGGCGTCCTTGACGAGTAATTTTACATTCAGCAAACGTATCTTGATGTAAACCCGCACGTAAATAATCAATTGAAAAATCGATAATTTTTGGCACTTTCTTAGCTTGCATAAATACCATTAACTGCACAATCGCCGACATTTCCATAAAGCCAGCAATAACCCCGCCATGTATGGCTGGCAGAATAGGATTACCAATGTTGTCATCTTTAGTTGGCAGCTTAAATACCATTTCATCACCAAAGCGATCAACACTCATCCCGATAAATTGGGTATAAGGGACTTTCTCTAATAAATAACTATAGTCATTTAAATCAATGGCCCGCTTAACCACATCATGAACATTAATATCGCCCACAGTTAAACTGGCATTGCCTGCCTGCATAACTTCAACACTTTGAGTATCAGGCTGGTTATTAGCAGCTGAATTGACTGCACTTGCTTCATCAGCGCAGCCCATCAAAGCTTGTCTAAACTCTTCACCCACCATTTCTGGACTAATACGCATAAATGAGCCAACAGCATGCGCAATAGGATCATCAATACTGTCTTGATAAGCAATCGCACGGGTAAACGCCACATTGGCCGACAAACGATAACATTCTGCAAATGCATACAGCGGTTTGTTTGGCTCAGCCGGTTTCATGTAGTCAACCCGTAAATCTAAGGTTGGCGATATTTCTAAGGATTTATACTTCTCTAAAATAGCGCATACAACAGAAGTGCCGGATGCGGTATCAATGATCGTAGTCACCACACCGCCGTGTATCACCCCAGTATCTGGGTCACCAATGATATCTTGGCTATAAGGCAACTCCAGTAATACGTGATGTTCACTGGCTTCTAACGCACTAATATTCAATCGACGGCAATGGGCAAGCTGATTAACAAATCGGCTTGCTACGCCGGTTAACGGAAAAAAATCACTGTTTATTTTCATGTTATTAGTATTAATCCAACCGACTTAGCATTGGCCCAAGTGACTTACCGCCAAGTAGATGCATATGGATATGGTAAACCTCTTGGCCACCGTGTTTATTACAGTTCATGATTAAGCGGTAACCATCTTGTGCAATACCCGCTTCATCAGCCAGCTTTGCCGCAACTGTCATCATTCGCCCTAATGCCAGTTCGTCAGATGCTTTTACATCATTGGCTGTGGGGATCAAATGGTTTGGAATAATCAGAATATGTGTTGGTGCCTGTGGGTTTATATCGCGAAAAGCGGTGACGAGCTCATCCTGAAACAAAATGTCGGCAGGAATTTCTCGGCGTATAATTTTACTGAAAATGGTTTCTTCAGCCATGATTGATCATCCTTTTGGTTATTATAATCGAAGTAGTGAAAATCATTGTTGAATGCGCTAATCAAGCAGCCAACTAAGCGCTTGCTTAACTATATAATAGCTACTGCTGCATTTGTCACTTAAGCCAAGCAAGTTTAACACTTTGCTATTAATCACTGTTGAATGTTGTTGGCTCTATCAAGCCAATTTTGACAGCTCGATTAACTATAGCAACGCTCACTTACTTAGAGTTTATCTAGGCATTATCACATCATTGTTATCAATGCTAAAGGGGATTTATTTGAAGTATCCCCAGCAATTAACATTGAAGTCGCTAAAAAAAGCGCTATATTTCTTGGTGGTTACCTTTAAACCTTATGCAATTAGACTTCTTTGGCATCTTTTTGATCACCACATAATGAAAGCTTGGATTAATTTAACCATAATGAAAGCTAAGCTGCTTATGTGGTTATCGCCTTAAGGGCTGCTTCTGTGTATCTAGAAGTTTACCCCCAGAAAACATAAAAGGCGCCATTGGCACCTTTATCGTGATTGAAACATAAGGGACTGTTAATTAGGGGCTATTTATTCAGGACGGATAATTAGCCACGCTTAATTCTGGCACTGACTTGCGCTTCTTTATGGGCTTCTAACCAATACTTTTGCAAGGTAGTATTTTGCAAACCTGTAGTGGCATCCCCTAGCCTCCAAGCCCCTTTCCAAATGCCATCGGCAATAAGATGCACAACAGCGCTCTCAATGGCTGCGACTACGCATAAACTCACAGGCTCATTGGAAGTATAACCCGCTTCAGCCTCTAACAAATCTTGTGCATCAATAAACTTAAATACACCCGCGGTAATTTCTTTTGATATCACCGATTTGGTGGTGGTAACACTACTGAGTAATCGGCCAGTTCGAATATCCACAGCGCGTAAATTAACGGTAATGCTATCGACTCGGTATTGACCTGAAGCGCCAATGCCTAAATACCGTGCTCCAGCACCGCCCGTTTTAATATTTGTATCATAGGCAACAATGCCACCTTCCATTAATACCTGCGCACTATTAAGTTGCGGTAATTTACTGGCATCACCTTTAAGTCCTGCCCGTAAAATTTTACGTTCTGTTAATAGGTTTTGCAGTCCTTCACGCTCAACGGGTATAAACCATGCTGAATCATTAAGTGACTGGGCTAAAAATGCCGTACCGGATTGTGGCACTGCCGTTGAAAAGTTACTTGATGGAATGGGCTTGTATTGTCCTGTTTGATCGCGAAAATCATATACTGCAGCAACCATCGCACCTTGTGGAAAAGGTAAACTGGTTAGATCGTAATAAGTTTCACCTTTAGGCATTAAACTTGAAGTGGCATCTATATTTTCAAATTCTTCATCAATTGATGAGCAAGCTGTTAAAGATAGTAGGCACAAGCTAATAATTAATTTTTTCATTATTAACCCCCGACACTGTCATCAACAATACCGCCAACTTCAATAATGGTGGTTTCACCGGTTAATACGTCGGTAATATGAACAATCAATGAGCCGTCTTCATTAACGACATTAATTTCAAAATCATCAGTTAATAGATAACCTTCCCCCCCATTGGCGGCATCATTAAAAAGTTGGCTCATCAACCGAGACTGTAACGAACTTGAGAGACGTTCTAATGCTGTTGGGGCCACATAACCTGAGCCACCACTACTTTCATGGTCATTTTGCGCAGCTGCATTAGCCAGTAGATATGAGCCATTTAAATAGCTGCCACCAAAGGCTGGGTTTACTGGTTGATAAATAAGTTGAGTGGCAAAGCAATCAACTGAAAGAATGAGCAATATTGAAGTAAATGTTATTTTTTTCATTTTGGCTTTCCATGCTTAGAATTCGTCAGGTGCGAGATCTGGGTCAAACAACGCTCCTAAAACGGCTTGTTCATTTTGCTTAACTACCGCAGAGTTAACGCGTTTAGCGGCATAATTGGCTTGGTCATCTATATTCCGACTAATAGGCGACACAAAAGTCACAAAAACGGTTTTTCTGTTTTGTTGTATTAATATTTTGCTACCACTTCTTGCTGTAGCTTGTTCAATAACGGTGAGCCCGGTATGTTTAGACTCGCCACCAATATCTCTGTATGCCGCGACAAATTCACGGTAAAAGCGATGGCCGAGTCGGGTCATCGCACGGTTTAAGATTAACCCATCAATTAAATCAGCTTCATCCTTAGGGACGGCATCATTAATATTAATAGGCTTAGTTTTGGGAGCTTTTTGAATATTCTTATCTGTCGCTGACGTTGTTGGCTCTTTGGCATTCTTAAGCTTTTCTGCGTGGCTTTGATCTATTGGCGGTTTATTTTTAGTGCTGATTTGCTTTAAAGAAGGTTCAGTCACTAAAGTTGATTTAATATCTAGTGTTGACTCTGTAGATAACCTTGATTCAGTAACTAAAGGTTTTGTTACTGAATTACCAGCGGCAATGACATGACTTGAAAAGATGAACAGAAAAAACATCAATAAGATGCTTTTCATACTCTAACCTCATGCATGTGAGTCTGTGCCCAAGCTATTGCTTGACCGCGACTGGATACCCCAATTTTTCTGAAAGCGCGATATAAATGAGTTTTAATTGTACTCTCGCTGACAAACAATTGATTGGCGATATCCAAATTTGTACTGCCAGCCAGTAACGCTTGAAGTACTTCTCTTTCACGTATGGTTAAATGCTCACTATCATCGTCAGCTTCATCACCAGTGACTGATTTATGTAAATCATGGGGTATAATGCTGCGACCTTTAAGTATTTCGTTAAATCCACTGCTAATAGCGGTAAGTTCAGCATCACTGTAAAATACACCAAACGTTGTAGCTGGGTGGATCAAAAATTTTGCATCAACTTGTTTGGGGAAATTAATAAATACCGTTTTCACCGAGCTGTGTTCGCGTTCGATTAAACGCTGTAATTGATAAGCTTGTTGTAAATCTATGGTAGCTAAATCAAACACCACTAAAGAGATTTCATGTGAATTTAATTTAGTACTCATAGTTGCTGGAGTTGCTTTAGCTAGCTTGACCAAAAACTCTTGGGGCCAACGACAATCAAGTAGGTCAACAAGCAATTGCGAACGAGAAACGATCATCCAATTGATAACTTTAAACATCACTATCACTCCATGTTAATGAAAAACAAACAGTCCTAAAATAATAAAGTCAGGTTAGCAAGCCAACCTGACTTATACTATTAGCCAAAAGAGTGTTTAAATTATTTTAAATATACTTTTGTACTATTAAGGCATCATCACTGCGCCTTGATTAATGGTCACAGAGTTACCATTACCAAAGGTGTTTACTGACGAATTATTACCCATATCAGTTTGTGTTACTGCAATAACATTTGTACTGCCACTGATAAAGACATCAGCAAAGTGCTCTGTGCCCGTTTGGCTGATATCAAGATCATTCGTTGAACCATCCCAAGACTCTCCAATTGCTTCGTTCAAGCTGCCAATCTGAACAATATCAACCATAGAGCCATTAGTTGCACCTTCGGCATAAGCGGTATTGTCATTACCCGTTTGCGTCACATTAACTGTGTTATCACTTCCCCAGACTCCAGCGCCAAAACCGGTTCCATAAAAATTAATGGCATTAATGTTATCAGTCACAGTATTGTTATTACCGGTTTGAGTAATAGTAATAGTGCTATTAGCGTTATATCCAGTTTTTGCACCAGCATAGTTTTCATTACCAGTTTGGTATACAGATACTGTATTTGATACTGTATTTGATCCGCTATATTCCGTTTGTTCAACAACAGCTTCGTTTGAAATACCTGTTTGAACAACAGTAGCCATATCACCGTTACCAGCTTGATTTACTGTCGCTAAGTTACTCATATCACTTTGGGTAACCGTGGCAGTATTATTGGCATTACTTTGCGTAACAAATGCCATTTGACCGTCACCAGACTGAGTTACGGTTGCTGTTTGGTTAAAGTCTGATTGCGCTATAGTCGCACCAGCATTAACGCCACTTTGCATCACAGTAGCCCAACCACTATCACCGGTCTGGTCAACATCTGCCATATTATTCAAATTAGATTGAGTAACAAATGCCTCGTTACCATTGCCCATTTGCATCACTGCAGCATCATTCGATAAGCCTGTTTGTACAATATCTGCTGAGTTATTATCGCCAGATTGATCAATCACCGCGACAGTATCTTCACTAGCATCATCAGTCAGTGTATCAGTTTGCTGAAATATGCTACCTGTATTGCCTGCTCCAGCCTGCGATATGGTCGCTTCAGCACCATCTGAATTATCCTGCTCGATATAGGCATTATTACCGGCACCAACAGACTGATTAATGGTGGCATCAGCAAAGTCAGAAACATAATTGTTAATTTCTGCAGTATCGCCATCGCCTAACTGATTGATAGTCGATGATGCGCCATCGGCATTTTCTTGAGTGATGGTGGCTGTATTGCTGTCACCCACTTGGTTTACAGCTGCAGCAGCAGATTGAGCATTATAATATTTCTGCACTATATTCGCTTTATTCGAACTACCTTCTGTAACGATAGTCGCTAATGCAGTCGCAGTTGAATTATGCTGAGAGATTGCCCCTTCATTTTCATTACCGACTTGAGTAATAAAAGCTTTAGTATTTGAAGTGTCAGCTTGAGTTACTTCTGCTTTATTCAAGTTACCAGTTTGAGAAACTGTCGCTTCGTTTGACTCGCTATTAACTTGTTGCGTAATCTTGACTGAATTATCATTACCAACTTGGTCGACGGTTGCCTTATTATCATCGCTGGCATGGGCACTAGTTGAAGCAAATAATACCGCTGAAATTAATAAAGCTAATTTTGGATGTTTCATTGTTGTCTTTCCCTTTACGTTTAGTTTGATAAATTACTTTGGGTGATCACAACATCTTGTGAGTTTCCCCATTGAAGTACACCTACAGCGTTACCAGACCCGTGCTGCTGGATCTCAATCGAATTGTCATAACCACTTTGTTTAATTAAAGCTAGGTTCCCAGTTCCTGTTTGCATCACATCGAGGTATAAATTTTCTCCGTGTTGCAACGAAACAACTGCATTTCCAAAGCCCACCTGTAAGATTTCAGCCTCAATATTGGCGCCAGACTGCCTAAGGCCTGCAATATGATGCGAGCCTTGCTGATTAACATTTATTGAATTATTAAAACCGAATTGATGAGATTGAAAACGATTAGCGCTACCAGACTGAAATAAGTTTAATGAACTATCACTGCCATCTTGTGAAACTCGAGCTAAATTAGCCCCACTGGCAAGTTCATCATAATCACTTAAATCGGGCTGACTGAAAGTAGGAAAAGAAGCTAGACAGACGACAGAGGCAAATGAAATTGCTAGTATCTTAGTTAAGCGATGTAAATACTTACTTTTTAATACGTCCATGCTTTCTGCCTTTAACATACTGAAAGGAGATTTCCTTTCACATTTTCAGTGTGTAAAGTATTGATGATTAATATTTATTCTGAATCCTCCTCGAGTATTAAAACTGCATAGACTAATAGGTAAAAAATCATCACCCCCCTACTTTAGTACTATTCCTCAAATCGAAATATCAATATTTATAATTGAATTAATTAATAATTACATGTAGTTAAATCCAACTCCACATTGAAAATCTTGTGCTTTCTTTGGAGGTTGTATGAGCTAAAATCGCAATTAAAATTCAAAAAATATGGATACTGACATAAACAATGTGAGAATTATTAGTTTTGATTTTAATAAATTCGATAAAAATACGAAGGAGTGAATTGCATAGATATTTATTAGCACTTTTTATGGTGGATATGATAAATAATATAAGGAAGGGGGGGTAAAATGGTTACCTTATAATTTACAAAAATTATTTCACACAGTCAATTAACACAAAATTTTAAAATAAAAATTATTGATTAATTATTACAACCCTATCCTTATTAATATTAGAAACGCCTTATTTAAAATAATTAATAAAATTACAAACTAGTTCCTTGGTTAATGCTGACTGAATTACCATGACCCAGAGTTCTAACCATCGCGCTATTGGCTTGATCCGTTTGTGAAACGGCTAAAATATTATTGCCAATGCCATGCCAAAAACCTTGCTCGGCATAAATATTAGCCGTGTGCTGATTACCAACTTGTTCGATATCAATATCGTTTTCTTCGCCTAAATCAGCCACACCTCTTGCAGTATTAAAATCGCCAGTTTGATTGATATGAACATTGTTTGATATATCATTTGCATATGCCCACGCGTAGTTACTGTTACCTTCTTGTACAACCGCTGCGATACTGTCGCCCCAATCACTATGGCTAATTGCTATGTTGTTATCCCCTTCTTGAGTGACTATTGCGGTATTTTTTTCAAAATAATCGGCAAATGCAGTAGCGGCATTATTGTTACCCGTTTGAGAAATGGTAATAAGACTGTTAAAAGTATCAAATTCTACGTAGGCCTTGTTCTCATTACCATCTTGCTCAATAGATAGTGTGTTGTTCAAACCCCATTGATGCACTCTGGCGCTATTCCCCGAGCCTTGATTAGACCCCTTCTGGTTAATAACAATGACGTTGTCATCATTATGCTGATGCAGATCAACCTTATTACTATAATCCTGTTGAATAACCATCGAAGTATTATAATAGCCACTTTGACTTAAGTTTATTTGGTTATCGCTGCCTTCTTGAGTAAGGTTAACCAGATGGCCTCCTCCTTCTTGTTCAACTATCACGGTATTAGTGTCGCTGGCATGTGCATTTGTTAAAGTCAGTAATATGGTTGAGATAAATAATGCTACTGGTGATTTTTTCATACTCGTTTTCCATTATTTTCGTGTTAAGTTCTCTCTTATCATTTATGAGGCTTCCTTTAAAAGAGTTGCCCCATTAATAAACCATCACACTACAATCCCGAGCCCTGGTTGATGATTACAGAGTTATTGGCACCATTTACAACCACTGATGAATAATTGTTTGAATCGGTTTGCGTAATCGCAACATGGTTACTGCCAGCTCCGGTGTCAATAACTACATATGCTTGATGAGCTGCGCCAATTTGAGCGATATCAATATCATTGCTCGAGCCTTGCCATGACTCAACATCAGCGATATTCAAATCCCCTATTTGATTTATGTCGATACTGGTTTGATCCGACGATATAAATGCTAATGCGTGATTGTCATCGCCCTGCTGAACAATTATTCCTTCTGCCCCGCCCTGAAAGCTGTGTATACCTGCGTTATTATTGTTTCCATACTGATCAATAGTGAAGACACTAAGTCCAGAACTACCACCATATGGTAAAGTACCAGCCTGATTACCATCACCCACTTGATTAATATTCACAGTGGTCGATATACCATCAGCTTGGTAACTACTGACCGAGTTTAAGTTACCAATTTGCTCAATAGTAATATTGTTGTCCCTACCACCATCTTGTTCCACCCTAACGCGATTACCCATGCCTAAGCTTGAGCCACTTTGATTGACCTTTATCGAATTAGTCTCACCCACTTGATAAATCCAGGTGTCATTACTTTGATCCATTTGAGTGACTTCAGAAATCATATTCATTGCAGCGGGATATTGTATTATTTGGGCTTTATTTTCATCGCCATGTTGAGTGATAACCGCGGATGTATTTGAGGCGTCTTGCTGAGAAATATCAGCGTGATTTAAAAAACCATCTTGATCAATTACTGCCGAATTACCCCTTTGATAACCTACCACTTGGTTACCCGCAGCATTTGGGTCAATAAACTCACCTTGGCTGATATATGCACTATTAGACTCACCCGTTTGGGTTATTATCGCAGACGTATCATCAACGACAGAATCACTTAAATCACCCGTTTGTTGGAAAATATCTGCTGAATTGTCCATCCCCGCTTGGGTTATGGTGGCTGATGCGCCATCGGAATTATCTTGATTAATATAAGCATCATTACCGCTGCCAATCGATTGATTAATGGTGGCATCGGCAAAGTCTGACACGTAGTTTCTTATTTCGGCATTATCGCCATTACCCGTTTGATTAATGGTAGATAGCGCGCCATCGGCATTATTTTGCATGACTTTAGCACTATTGCTATCACCCAGTTGATTCACCGTCGCGGTCGCATTAAAGCCATTATAATATTGCTGCTCGATTTCAGCGCTATTACCGTTACCTTCGGAGTTTATTACTGCCGATGCAGTTTCTGTTGAATGATGCTGATAAATTTCAGCGTGGTTTTCATCACCCTTTTGAATGATAGTTGCTGAAGAGTCCGAGGTATCTTGTTGGACAATGTCTGCGGTATTTAATGAGCCATCTTGATCAATGATCGCTGTATTACCTTCGCTATTAAGCTGCTGGGTCACTGTAACGGCATTATCCTGGCCCCATTGATCCACAATTGCCGTATTACTGTCACTGGCAAATGCGCTAGTTAAACCTAATGTTGCTGTAATCAATATCGCTATATATGTTTGTTTCATCGTGGTATTTCCTTTTACGCTTTGTTTGTTACTTCCCTTGGGTTATTGCAACATGTTGCCCATTACCCCATTGCAGCACGCCTACGGCAAGGCCAGAACCATACTGTTTTATGCCAATTGAATTATCGAATCCGCTTTGTTTTATCAACGCCACGTTTGCAGTGCCTGTTTGCATAATATCCACATAAAGGTTGTCACCATCTTGATATGACACCAGCACATTACCGGCCCCCATCTGCAAAATTTCAGCTTCGATATTGGCACCAGACTGATAAACAGCAGAATATTGTTGCGACCCTTGTTGGTTAACTTGAATGGAATTAGTGTGGCCCAATTGTTGAGCATAAAGTTGGTGGCCAACACCTGATTGATCCAGTGTTAAATCATGATCAAAACCATCTTGGCTCACTTGAGTCGTATTTTCGAAGCTAGAAAGCTCATTAAAGTGACTCAAATCTGGCTGACTATAGCTCGGTAGGCTCACGAGGTTCATGACCAAAAATAGTAACGCGGCGAATATTGTAGAATGTGCTCTGGGGCGGTTTTTTCGATGAGTTGTTATTATTGGCGGTTGCATATCCATGCTTCATATCCTTATTAGAATGAAAGACGTTATTCTTTCAATACCTTCACCATAAGAGTATGGGCTGACTATTTCTTGTTCGAATCATCCTCTAGTATTAAAATCTTACCAGGAGTTAAAATCAAAACTTTAGGACGATAAAAAGATGAGAAACAATGCTGGCTGAGTCATTTATTTAAATAATAAATACATCGACCAAAGAAATAATGTCACGCTCAGCGTTTGCCAAAACTTAATGGGATTACGCTGAATAAACGGAATAGACGTTTTTGAAGTGGTTGAGGCAGGAGTCGTTAACGCATGTAAAAATTCACTACTATCAGCAAAACGTGTAGCGGGTTCTATGGATAATGCTTTTTCTAATGCTTTATCCATCCACTCAGGCACCATAGGATTGGTTGCATAAACAGGTATATAAACCAGTTTTTCAAAATCTTTTCGGCTTAAGCATTTACCTAATTGGCCTTTAAAGGGTTGTTCACCGGCCAACATCTCATAAGCGATAACAGCAAAAGAGAATAAATCGGCACGGCCATCAGATTGATAACCCAGTATGACCTCAGGCGCAGTATAATCTGCAGTGCCCAGAATGGTATCGCGTTTAAGCGGGGTGGTGATTTCAGCAATACCTTTAATGTAACAGGCACCAAAATCGATAATTTTAACAATCCCCTCTCGAGTGATGAAAATATTGTCCGGCTTTAAATCTTGATGCAGGGTTTCTTTACGATGAAAAGCGCGAATACCCGCCTCAACTTGTTTTAAAAGCTGCAGCACATCTTCAACCGGGCCGCGTTTATGTTGCGTCATCCAATCAGCTAAGCTCAACCCTTGTAAATAATCAGTGAGATAGTACAGCGCTGATTTAGGCATATGATGATCGACAACGTTAACCACATGAATGCTATTAATACGGTGCCCTATCCAACTTTCAAGCATAAAACGTTCAATATAAGCCCCGTCATCAATGTAATTTACCGACGGCGTTTTCATGCACTTTTCAATACCTTGCTTGTCTTTTACCACATAAACTTGGCTGCGCTGACTTTGATGAATAATCCCCGTCACTTCATAGCCATCTAACTTCATCCCTACTGATAGTGGCGGCGGAAAAGGTCGGCTGGCGAGTTTATGATAAACATCGTCAATAGCTTGAGTTGGCAGCTGTGAGATTGAAATTAACTGCGCACTGAGGTTATCTTGGCTGTCTAACAGATAGGCTTTATCGACCATTTTTTGACAAAATGCTTCACATAATTCGTCAGTAATTTCAGCGTGGCTTTGCTGTAGATGAATCAACATTTTCGACAATTCATGATCGGTCACCACATCATGAATACCATCCGTCGTCAGTAAATACATGTCATCTAAAGCAAGGTTAACCTGCTTATAATCAACATCTAACTTTACATCCATGCCAATAGCGCGGGTAAGATAACTGGAAAATTGATTTACTGAAGTGCTGTGATCACGACTTACCTTCATTAACTCACCATCGCGAAAACGATAGATTCGTGAGTCACCAACATGCAGCATATGCGCCGAGCAAGACTTGAAAACCAATGCACTAAACGTACACACATAGCCTTTTCTGGCATCGCGATAATCTTGCCCTAAGCCATACAACCACCGATTTAACGCCGTAAGAACACGGGTACTGGATGTTTGAACGCTCCAGGATTCAGGCGTTGAATAGTAATCAGCGATAAAGTTACTCACACTGATGGCAGAGGCTTTTGCACCACCTTCAGCTGCGCTAACCCCATCGCTGATAACACTCACAATACCTTTGGTGGTTAACATTAAACCTGAAGGAATTTTAATGCCTATAGCATCTTCATTATCCGCTTTTCTGCCTTTATCTGAGACTTGACCCGCCTTTACTTCCAACACGCCCGATATAGGCAGTTGATCTTGGGTTCTATTTTCTTCATGCAGCTTTACATTAGATTCAGTCTTAAGTTCAGACCCTGATTTAGACTCAAAATTAGCATTAATCACCCAATGTCCACCTTTTAATAAAAACGACAACACCGCTAAATTCATTAGCGGTGTTTTCAGGGTTAGTAACAATAGCGTTTAGCATTATTTATATTAAGTCATAGCCAATAATATAAACTAGTTAACGCTAATCAAGGTAACTTCACCTTCTTCATTCACCTCAGCGATATGGCCTTTGGGTTCAGTCATGAAGAATAAAGTAATAAACCCTAGCACCGCACTGACAGCAATAACATTAAAGAACACGGGTGTCGGTACCATAGAGTAGACCGTTAAAAAGAACACCGCGCCGACATTACCATAAGCACCTGTCATGCCTGCTATTTGCCCTGTTAATCGACGTTTAATCAGTGGCACTGCAGCAAACACAGCACCTTCACCGCCTTGAACGAAGAATGAACACGCCATTACCACCACAATAGCTAAAGGTAATGACCAAGTACCATCAATGTGACTGACGGCAAAGTAACCAACAGCTAGACCGGCAGTTAAAATCATCAATGTTGTCTTACGGCCAAACTTATCACTTAACCAACCACCGCCCGGACGAGACATTAAGTTCATAAAGGCATAGCTAGAGGCAACCATACCCGCTTGTGCCATCCCTAAATCAAATGTCTCAGCAAAAAACAGTGGCAACATTGACACTACGGCGAGTTCTGATCCAAAAGTCGTAAAATAAAGCACATTAAGTACAGCCACCTGTTTAAACTTATAACGTTCAAACTCAGGCACTTCTTTAACAAAAATATCTTTATTCACTTCATAGGTTTTATAAACATCAAAAATGAAAATGACGACTAATGAAGCATAAATGATATAGGTCATTTGTTGCTCAAGCATACTCACGCCTGCTGGAGATAACTTCCATGCCAGTAGAGCAAGTGTTGCATACATCGGGATCTTCATGAAAATTAGCAGTGCGAAATCACCTTTACTGGTTACCTCTAAGCCACCCGCTTTTTTCGGTTTAAAGTAAGTCGAGTCCTTTGGAGTATCTGTGACGTTAAAATAATAGACAAAAGCAAATAAGAAGCTCATAACTCCCGTAAGACCAATGGCATAACGCCAGCCATCTTCGCCGCCAAAGTAAATGGCCACCGCAGGTAAAGTAAACGCTGCAGCTGCGCTACCAAAGTTGCCCCAACCGCCATAAATACCTTCGGCCGTGCCTAACTCTTTTGCAGGAAACCATTCACTGACAATACGAATACCAATAACAAAACCCGCACCAATAAAGCCAATCAGGAACCGAGCCATGGCTAATTGCTCGAACGAGTCGGCAACTGCAAACATAAAACAAGGTATGGAACAGACCCCCATTAATACTGAATAAGTCAGTCTCGGGCCGTATTTGTCGGTCACCATGCCGATAATAACCCGAGTAGGAATCGTTAACGCCACATTCAAAATAAGTAAGGTTTTGATTTATGACTTTGTTAGTCCTAAGCTGTCTGCAATAACACTGAGTAAAGGTGCAGCGTTAAACCACACCACAAAAGTGATAAAAAATGCCACCCAACTCAGATGCAAGACTTTCATCTTGCCCGAAAACGAAAATAGATTAAATTTCTGAGAACTCATACTGCACGTCCTTTTATTTAGCTAAAACCAATACTTGGCCAGCTTCCTTTTTAATTTCATAGGGTGAAGCCACCATCGCTTCATTTTCAATACACACGCCAGTCACTAAGTTGTAATGTTGCTTATATAATGGAGAAGCCACACATAACTGACCTTCAACGTCACAAATCAAGCCGCGAGCAAGCAAACTTACCCCTGTCGCCGGATCGATATTATCAATGGCAAACAAACCGTGTTTACCTAAATCAAAAATGGCGACGGCTTTACCTGCAACCCACGCCGCAATCCCCGTGCCTTGAGGTAAGCTTGACTCATTACATACATTCACCCAACTCATACCAACTCCTCCGCAATTTCTGATTCTGATTCTAATTCTGATTCAATTTCTTTAATCGCAATGTTTCCTGCACCGGTAGACGACATAGCAGGAAAACGCTGCTGACGGGCGCGATGATACAGGTGTGTTTCACCTTCAGGCTGAGCATCAGGGTTAACAAACTCATTAAAACGGGCAAGATATTCAGGTTTTTCAAGACTGGTTTTCCACTCACATTGATAAGCCGCGACCACTTTGGCCATTTGACTATCAAGCTCTGCAGCAAGGCCTAAACTATCTTGTATCACCACCGACTGTAGATATGCTAAACCACCTTCAAGCGACTCCATCCACACTGAAGTGCGTTGTAATTTATCAGCGGTTTTAATATAAAACATCAGAACTCTGTCGATATATTTGACTAAGGTATCGGTATCTAAATCGGTAGCAAATAAATCACCATGACGTGGACGCATACCGCCATTCCCAGCAACATATAAGTTCCAACCTTTATCGGTTGCGATAACACCAATATCTTTGCTTTGGGCTTCTGCGCATTCTCGAGTACAACCCGAGACAGCAAACTTAATTTTATGGGGCGCACGTAAGCCTTTATAGCGGTTCTCTAAATCAATGGCTGTAGACACAGAGTCTTGAACACCATAACGACACCAAGTACTACCCACACAAGATTTAACCGTACGCAGCGATTTACCGTAGGCATGACCGGTTTCAAACCCGGCAGCAATTAATTTGCCCCAAATACTCGGTAACTCTGATAATTTTGCGCCAAATAAGTCGATTCGCTGACCACCAGTGATTTTGGTGTACAAGTCATATTCTTTGGCTACGGCGCCAATGGCAATTAAACCATCAGGGGTAATTTCACCACCTGCAATTCGCGGCACCACAGAGTAAGTACCATCTTTTTGTATATTGCCAAGATAGGCATCGTTAGTATCTTGCAACTGAACATGACTGCTCTCTTGGTTTAAAACATATTTATTCTGCAATGAAGCAAAAATTGACCCTGCTGCGGGCTTACAAATGTCACAACCAAACGTCGACCCAGCATTGGTACCAGCGTGTTTACCATGGCGAGTAATTAACGTCTCAAAGTCAGTAATGTTTTCAACTTGGCACAAGTGATACAAAGACTGTCTATCCTGTTCAAAATGCTCACAAATGCCAGTATTGCACTCAACCCCTTCTGCTACGAGCGCTTCATCCATGATTTTCTTCACCAATGGCGCGCAACCACCACAGCCAGATGCGGCTCGGGTGCAGGTCTTGATTTCAGCAATGGTATGATTGCCTTTGGTCACTGAAGTGGCGATATCAGCCTTAGTCACTTGATGACAAGAACAAACTATTGAGCTGTCTTTTAATTCAAGCGCCGTTTCATCACCCGTCATTAATAATTCAACCGCATTGCCTTCAATTGCATCTTGCGATAAATACAAATCCAGTAAACGGGCATAATCACTGTTATCGCCCACTAATACTGCGCCTTTAAGATATTGACCCGACTCATCTAACCACAGCTTTTTATATATGCCTGATTGATTGTCAGATAACTCCACAAATTGCGCATTGTCGAAACCGCGGCTTTCACCAATAGCGGCAACATCAACACCTAATAGCTTGAGTTTGGTGCTCATATCCGCACCAGTAAATGCCAATGATGGCGCAGGCGCCTTAGCAACTCCTGCCGCTAAATGCGACACAGCGACTCGCGCCATTTGATAACCTGGGGCAACTAGGCCAAAAATGCGGTTTTGCCATAATGCACATTCACCGATGGCATAAACATCGGGAGCTGAGGTTAAGCAGTTATCATCAATTGCAATGCCGCCGCGATCACCCATTTGCATACCGCTGCTTCTCGCTAATGCATCTTGAGGTCGAATACCGGCAGAAAACACAATCATGTCAGTTTCAAGAAAACTATCATCGTTGAATGTCATGCGGTGCTGTGCGCTCTCACCATCGATAATGGCGGTGGTGGCTTTAGAGGTATGTACTGATACACCTAAGTCATTAATTTTACTTTTAAGTAAGTCACCCGCTTTATCATTTAATTGTACTGGCATTAACTGTGGTGCAAATTCAACAACATGAGTTGTTACGCCAAGGGCCATTAATGCATTTGCCGCTTCAAGGCCTAATAAGCCGCCACCGACTACCACGCCAACTTTAGATTTTTTCGCCGCAGCTTCAATGTCTTGTAAATCTTCTATGGTGCGGTACACCACACAGCTTTCTCTATCGTTACCAGCAATAGGTGGGACAAATGGATAAGATCCTGTTGCAAGGACTAAACTGTCATAGGCTGTCGTTATGCCCGCTTCTGTGGTCACGGTTTTATTGGCGGTATCTAGCACGGTAATTCGGCTATCAAGGTGCAACTTTACCCCCCAATCTTGATAATCCTCAGCGCTAGTTAGCATCAATTCATCGGCACTACCGGTTTCAAAATATTTTGACAGTTGCACCCTATCGTATGCAGGTCGGGGCTCTTCACCAAACACTTCAATATCAAATTGCTGCTGCAACCCTTGACTACATAATTGCTCGATAAAGTGATGACCCACCATGCCATTACCTATTACTACCAGCTTGGATTTTGCATTTGCCATAGAAGGCTCCTTGAATTTTTGTTAAAGCCCTAAAAACAAAAAAGCGCCAGCCTCTGGGTTAACAGAGCTGACGCCATTGCCAAAAGCCTTCAAATTTTAACTATAAACTGTTTAAACTACACTGTTATAGCGTCTCGATTAACGACGATTACGTGCACGCGCCATTGCATTTAGAAGTTAGAGATTCAAGCTACAGTTTGTCATGATGATAACGCTTGACCTAAACTCTTTATTTCCACGGTTATTTATTTACACAGCGATTTATTAATGCCAGCTAATGCTTCACACAACTTAATTGCTCACACGATCTAGCAAATACTAAGCATTGACTATGCCAACAAACATAAAATCGTAAGTCATTGTAAATATACAAAATAATATATTAGCCTAAAAAGATACTAGGCTATACTGGTCACCACAGGCGCACTCGCACCAAATTGTTGCATTCGGTTCGTCCCTCTTTGATTTGCTTCAATTTGTTTTGCCGCTGCAATGATACTTTTTGCCATTTCAGCTACGGTTACCCCCTTGCTCATAGCCTGTTTTTGGATCAATTCATGCGCTACTTTTTCGCTAATACCCTGCAATTGCAGTAACGACTTGGCTTTTGACACCAGCTTCATCGCGACACATTTCTCATCTAATTGCTTCACTTTTTCGAGCATATTAGAAGCATTATCAAAGCGAATTTTTGCTAGGTTAACTAAAGAGCTTAAGCGTTTTGCTGACAGCTGCTCGGGTACGAAAGTCACCCTGCCACAAAGTAACAAACTGGCTAGATGATTTTCATCCCAATGCTGAGCATTCACAATAATGGGTAAAGCCGTATTCGATAACAAACGCTCAATAAATGCTTGCTGCAAGGGTTGTAACTCATTGGTTAGAAATATTAAACATGATCCGTTCCCTTTAAGCACATTTTGTTCTAGTTGGCTGAGGCTTGTTACTTCTACACATGCCTGAAACTGATTTAGTTGGATTTTATAATCTGTCAGCAATGCATTGTTATTAAATGATGGGTCACAATAGATATAATTAACCATATGCTTAACTCCTTACTGCATGACGAGTTGACGGAATAACGTTATTTTCAATATGTTGCCAAAGGGACGACCCCATGACATTTGAGTCTTGAATGACATATTTATTTCGCTCAAACCAGACTTTTTTGGCATGTTCTAAGGCATCATTAATAGCTAATCCTTTATTACATAGCACATTTACCAGCGCTATCGTGGCGGTGACACTGGCTATCGCTTGCTGTAATTGTGCCGTTGATAAATCGGCCTCAGCAATGTCTTCAGCCCGCCAAAGTTGCGCCAGTACAGCAGCAGACAAATCAGCTTGACCAAGCTTTGCCCCCACAAATGCCTCAAGTTGGGTAGGCAGATCAATCTCTGCAAAGTTAGCTTCATGTTGGCCATTAAAACGCAGTAAACCTACCCGAGTACTGACACGAGGGTTGATTTCCGTCTCCCCCTGCAGACCTTTAAAAATAGCAATATCTGCCGCTTCTCTTTGGCAGCTATCCTTTGCCAAAAGCGCTGCCACTTGATGATGCAATTTATCTAATCCAGGATGAAAATAACTGCGTAGGCTAAATGCTGCATTACACGGGTTAACGCAGCGAACAGACATTTGAATAAAACTTCGTAAACCCAACTCTTGATGTAAAGCGCGGCAATCATTTAATACTGGAATAACATCTGCGCTGTTAAGGTAAATCAGCCCTGTTTTCGCTAACATTTCTGCGGCGGTTTCGGCGTTGTCACATTTAGGAATATCTAAAGCCGCAATATATGATTCAACATGACGACGATGAGGTAATGATTGACTATCTCCATGTAATACAATGGTTTTACCTTGTTTAGCCAGCATTTTTGCCGCTAATAATAACCAAGGTAACTGCTCGCGCTTACCGGCATATACCGGCCAATCAATATCTGCTTTAATAGTTTTCCACTGAGAAGAAACCAACTGCTTTAGCCCAGACGCTACACCAGCAAGTTCTTCAACTGACTCACCTCGCACTCGCATAAGCATCATCGCTGCCGCCATTTGCGCAGTAGAAATGTCACCACTTGCAAAACCTTTAATCAAGTAAGCGGCTTCAGCAAAATTCAAACTGCGGCTACCTTTAACCCCTTTGCCCATTGCTTTGATGAGCTTACGGCTATCAAAATCAGCGGCATTAAGCATATCTTGCGTTTGTTGCTCAACCATAAGCCACCTCCACAAAATCTGTTGGCTTGGCTTTTATATCAGACAATAAGCCAGCTAATTCTTGACCCACTGCAACCACTTCACCAATGATGATTAAGGTTGGGCCACTGTCTTTAATTAATGTCGCTTGCTTGGCCATATTGCTAACATTGGCATAAGTGATTAACTGATTAGGTCTGCCGCCATTGGTGACAAGTGCCACGGGTAAGTTTGCCTCAGCTTTAACAGACATAAGTCCTGCTGAAATTGCTGCTGCTTGCTCCTTGCCCATGTAAAAAACTAAGGTAGATTGTGCTTCTAATAAGCCTTTCCAATGAGTTGGAGCCTGATCTAGCCCATCATTTGTAATGCGGGTACCAGTGACTAACGTGACTGAACGAGCCATGCCGCGGTACGTTAGCGGAATACCTGTGGTTGAGGCGCAGCCTAAAGCTGCTGTAATACCAGGGGTAAATCGGCTAGCGATCCCTAATTTAGCAAGATACAGAGACTCTTCTGCCCCGCGCCCAAAAATATGCGGATCGCCACCTTTTAAACGTACAACTTTGAGTCCTTGTGTGGCAAGCTTTGCTAGTAAAGCGTTTATATCATCTTGCTTATAACTTGGCTGACCACAACGTTTACCCACAAAGTGGCGCTGACAATCTGCAGAGACTAATGAAAGAATATCGCTGCTGACCAAGCTGTCATAAACCAGCGCCTCAGCTTGAGACACTATTCTGGCGGCTTTAATGGTCATTAAATCTAATTGCCCGCAACCTGCACCGACAATTTCGACATCACCCGAAATCAAATCATTATTAGCGGCTGCGCTATTAAAGTTAATTAGCTTATTCAATGTATGACTCATTACGCCACCTCCTCTTGGGCTGATTTACGTTCTTGCTCTGACAACTCAGTCGTTATCTCAGCTAAAGCAATATGCCAAATATCATTGGCACATTGACCCACTTCACTGTGGCAGCTACCACATTGTCTGCCGCAGCCTAGCTCTGTTTGGGTTTCATCTAACGCCTTATCAAAATCTGCTTGTGTGATATCAGTGTTAATCGCTGTGGCGCTAGTAAAATCAGATGCTAAAGCACGTTTACTGAATACTGCATTATCAAGTTTTTGCAGCATGGCATATTCAATATTGGCTTGTGTGACACCGGTACAGGCGCAAATTAGTGGGCTGTTACCAGCTTTAATCAGCTGATGTAATTGACGCATTAATGCAACATCTACTGTTTGACTAATAAGCAAATTCATCGCTTCAAGGGAAACAGCGACCTTTGTGCGACTTAACAGTTTCAGTGATACCAACAAGCCGTTACTGATATTGCAATGCACATGGATAATTTGCTGACTAGCAAGGGAAATTGTCCATTTTAAAGCGTGTACCGTTGACTGATAAGCAAATGCTGCATCTGTATTTTCAAAACCGATGTGATAACAACTGCCAGTGGTTAATGTTTGCTGAACATTCCAGTTCAGGCCTTGCATGTGTGGATCATGCAGACCAAAAACGATCCCTTGCAATGTCACAGCAACTTTAGTTAACGACACGGGTTGGCATTTAAACGCTGGCTGTTTTGAGTAAGGGTCAAACTGACTATCAAGTGGGGTATTAACGCCCTTACCTAACGAGAACTGCTCAGACCAATGCATTGACATAAACCCCAAGTCTGGCGCTTGGGAGTCATCTGCAACCACTCTTGCCACGGCAAAATTGGTTATTGATAAATTGGGGGCAGCAAAAGTTACCAAGTCGTCTTCAATTAATTTTAATTGCGCTAAAGTCGAAGGATGAACAGCAATAACAGGCTCTGGGATACTGGCTCTAAGCGCCGCAATATGACCTGTGCGGGTCATGGTGTGCCATTGATCTCGGCTGCGACCACTGTTTAAGCGTACTTGCCCAGCTGGCAAAGGGGCTATTTGGCAATCTGCAGTGGTTTCAATAAATTGCGCTTTTGATGATGCGGTGGCGAATATGCCATCGGCAAACAATCTTTGCTTATTGCCCCCTATGGCACCATGGTTAGCAGCAGGCCACTGCGTCGGTAGTAACTCATCATATTGCTCATCCGTTAAATCAGCCAAACCGCTTAAATCAAACTGCTTGCCTGGAAAAGATTGCTTTACAAGCTTAGATAACTGGGCAAATTCTTTAAAAACGGCAGCACTGTTTTTAAAGCTAAAACTTTGTTCAAAACCCATCGCTTTTGCGACTTCTGCCAAGGCCCACCAATCAGCTTTTGCAGTGCCTTTAGCTTGTATAAAGCCACGTTGGCGGCTAATCACTCGCTCACTGTTAGTGACAGTGCCACATTTTTCAGACCAACCCTGTGCAGGTAATAACACATCGGCTAATTGCGCAGTCGCAGAGTCTTGTGTTATCTCAGACACCACCACAAAAGGACAGGTTTCTAATGCCGCAGTTATTTTTGCAGTATTAGGCAATGACACCACTGGATTAGTGCCCATAATCCACACCGCTTTAATTGTTCCATCTGCCATAGCATCAAATAATTCAACGGCTGTGAGACCCTTATCAGTCGCGATCACCTCAGACTGCCAAAAATCTCCTAACACTTGACGCTCCGGCTCAGAAAACCCCATATGACAAGCAAGTTGTGTCGCTAAACCGCCCACTTCACGCCCACCCATGGCATTCGGTTGGCCTGTAAGTGAAAAGAAACCACAACCTTCCTTACCAACCTGACCAAGAGCTAAGTGACAATTGATTATCGCATTGCTAGTGTCAGTGCCTGCAATAGATTGGTTTACCCCTTGGCAGCTAGCTGTCATGACTTTTGCGTGAGAGATAAATAACTGATAGAAATCCTGCAACTGAGCAATAGGCACTAATAACGCTTGGGCAAGTGTTTCAACATCAGTGGCTTGACTGGCAACGTGTGCTAAGGTTTGAGTGAAGTTTTCAGTGTGCGCATCAATATATGGCTGATTTAACGCTTCATTTTTGGCAATGAAATTCAGTAAGCCATTAAATAATAACGTATCTGTCCCCGGCGCGATTTGAAGATGTAAGTCTGCTTGGCTTGCCGTAGCAGTTTTAGCTGGGTCAATTACGACAATTTTAGTGCCATAACGCTGGCGGGCTTTAATCATCCGCTGAAATAAAACCGGATGGGTCCACGCTGCGTTTGAACCCACTAATACTATTACTTGTGCCTGTTCAAAATCGTCATAACAACCCGCTACAACATCCTCTCCATATGCGCGCATGTGCGCACTTACAGCAGAAGACATACAAAGGCGTGAATTGGTATCAACATTCGCCGTGCCAATAAAGCCTTTGGCCAATTTATTAGCCACATAGTAATCTTCAGTTAAAAGTTGCCCTGATAAATAAAATGCAACTGAGTCTGGTCCATATTGCGCAATAGTTTGTTTAAAGGTGTCAGCAATTGTCGTGATAGCTTCAGGCCAAGCAACTGACTTACCAGACTTATATTTGGGATAACGTAAACTATTTGGCTGGACTAAGCTTTCTAATAAACGCTCACCTTTGGCACATAACTGACCTTTATTGGCTGGGTGAGTACGATCACCTTCAAGCTCAAATCCAATGTCGTTAAGACTGCTAGGGGTTACACTTATTCCGCAGCCGACGCCGCAATAAGCACAACTAGATTGGATATTAGACATGCAACTTCCCTTCACTGACTCAAATTCAATGACAATAACGTCGCAAATCTCGTGCCAATTGCTAACTTAATGATTTACAAACCGTTTACAAATAAGGCAAATTTAAAATCGCTACTTTTGTTCAACAAAAGTGCACCAAGCCGCACCAATAACGCACATGTCGTTGAAAACAAAAGAAAATTAATACCACTTTAGAGGTATACCGTATAGGTAGTGTGATAAATGCTAAGCCATGAATTGAATATTCATGTGGAATTATTCTTTGAGCTAATGTCGGCGGAAATATAAAAGTTATTTATAAACAGCAAAACTGGGGCAATAAAAAAGCGCTGAATTTCAGCGCTTTTAAACTTTGCTTAAAGCTAAATAATCATCAGTTATTTAGCAACGCGGCCATCATCATGGCAGCTATCACAAGTCGGTTTTTCACCAACATTCATGTCATGTGGTGCGTGACAGTCTTGACACATTAACATGCCATCATGTGGCGCATGGTTTTCATCCATTTCCGCAAGTGTTCCGTGACAGTCTTGACACTGCGCGAACTCATGCTCACCGTCAGCAGATGGCTCGCCATCAGCATGACAACTTTCACAGCCACCCATTTCAGCGTGGAAATCAGCTAAAACTTCATCTGCAGCGAATGCATTTGATGACAAAGTTACTACAGCTAAAGCTGCTGCAAACATTGCTACAAGTATTTTATTGCTCACTATTATACCCTCCAGTTACGATAGTCAAAAAGGCTCTAATAGAGAGACCTTTAATCGATATCAATTTTCAGAACGACTTTTTTAGGCTCAGTTATAAACTTAGCTAACACTGGTTAATTTAGCAACACTAAATAGTCAGCGGCAAAATTCAATCATCATCTCTGACACCTAAAAAGCGTTACATAATGTATCACCTTGAAAAGAAGGTTATATTAACGAGTTAAAATAAAAAGGGAAGCAATAAAAAAGGAGCTATTAAGCTCCTTTTATAACCAAGATCACATTATTAACTATTTCTAAGGGCGCTAATACGTTTTTCTAGTGGTGGATGGCTCATTAAAAAGTCAGTCATTGAACGTTTACCGTTAATACCTAATGCTGACATTTGCGCTGGCATTGCACCCGTTTCTGGGCCAGTTTTTAAACGCTCTAATGCCGCAATCATCTTATCTTTGCCAGCAAGCTTGGCCGCACCTTCATCGGCTTTAAACTCACGAATACGAGAGAAGTAAGCCACAACCATAGACGCTAAAATACCAAATAACATGTCAAGTACGAAAACCACAGCCATGTATGCAAACATACCAAGACCTTCACCCTCTTCATCATTACTCGCAACGAAGTTATTCACAATACCTGCAACAACACGAGCGGCAAAAATAACGAAGGTATTCACGACACCTTGAATAAGGGTCAAGGTGACCATGTCACCGTTAGCCACGTGGCTAACTTCGTGAGCCAGTACGCCTTCGATTTCATCTTGGGTCATACCGTAAAGTAAGCCTGAACTCACAGCAACTAGCGCGTTATCTTTACTTGGGCCCGTTGCAAATGCGTTCATCTCTTCAGATTGGTAAATTGCCACTTCTGGCATTTTAATCCCAGCTTGCTGCGCTTGACGAGCAACAGTGTCAACTAACCAACGTTCAGTATTATCACGAGGGTTTGTAATAACTTCACAACCCATGGTTTTCTTCGCCATCCACTTAGAGATAGCTAAACTGATAAATGCGCCGCCAAAACCAAACATAGCAGCAAAAATTAATAAACCACTCATGCTTGATGTGCTTACACCAAGCAGAGACATCACAATCGAAGCAACTAGCAAAATGGCTAAGTTGGTGGCGATTAGTAAACCGATACGTAACATTACAACTCCTAACTGGCATTCATGCCGACATAAACTCAACGCCTGAGCTCAATGCTCAAGCTGACTTGAACGCAAAAATATTATTAAACACTTAATGACATAATATGTCCTAAAAAAGATATTTCAAGCGTCTAATGGAAAAAACTGACATAAAATGACAGATTAGTTAAAAATACCACACTAAGCCTAACCTCAGCTGAATGCTTAACTTAGTAGCGGGCAGAGTCTAGGCAGCTTGTATTAATCGAAACTTAAATCTAACCAGCATTTGCTAGAAAGCCTAGTGTTTAGCGGATAGATGGCGATTAATCTTTGTTAATATCGTCACTAAGGAGCAGAACAATAACTAATTTAATTAGTTAGCAATTTATAACCCTCATTCAGCCCAGTATCCCTTTTATTCATAACCTTACCTTGAACGCTGCGAGTGAGTTAACTGTTAAGTTTAGCTAATGGCTATTCATTCATAATGGGGCTTCCCGGTCATTGACATTAATCAGCATGCCGTCAACTTATAAATACCCATTTAAGTGAGTGGAGCACTCATGTCTACATAAGAGTATCAGCCAATAAAAAAGCGTTAAATCCTATAAGGATTTAACGCTTTCTTTATCACTCAATCCAGTGAACTCATTCAGTAAACTGACTCTAATTCATTAAAAAGTGTAGCTCAGTTTAACGTTAAAGTAGCGACCTGGTTGAGAATAAGTCTCTTCGGTAACATCCATGATGTCCATTAAGAATTTTGACTGACCCGCTACATCAGAATATTCGATATATTCTTTGTCAAACAGGTTAAATACGCCAGCGCGTACCGTCCAGTTATCATTCACATGGAAATTAGCCGTCAAATCAAACACTGCGTAACCTGCTGTGTTATAGACCTGATTAAATGTATCCATACCTGGAAAAATATCTAAATTGGTCGTACGGTCCATCTGATCAGCAAAACGCATGGTTAAGCCAAAGTCAGCTTCGGTATTACCAAGGTAAGTATAATAATTTGCCCCTAAATTACCTTTTAACGGACTAACAGAATTAAGGTAATCACCATTTTGATCTTCACCATGGGTGTAAGCAATATTCCCCCACAGTTCAAATTCATTAGTGAACCAATGACTCATAGACATTTCAGCGCCATAAAGAGTTACTTTATCATAATTGATATAACGATAATTTAGTGACTCTGGCTTCGGGCACATCAATGGAAAGCAGGGGACTAAACTGAAGTCCATCCCTACAAATTCCCAATCGATGTAATTATCAGCTTGGGTATAGAAAGTGGTAAATTCATATCGTGTGTCGCCATGATCACCACGAACACCCACTTCAATGGTGTTACTTGATTCTGACTCTAAGTCGTAGTTTGCCTCAATGATAACAGGGAATGGCATCGCGCCATCTTTGACTTCTAACTCACCCCACTTTTGATCTGGGGTTGGCATTTTGTAGCCGTAAGCATATTGGGCATACACATTCACGTTTTCAGTCATGTGGTATACAAGGCCAAGCTTAGGTGACCAAAAACCATCACTCATCGCGGCAAAATCTTCAGGATCACGGCCAGCATCTTCAGCTTGCTGTTGATCAGGGGTGTTTTTGAAGTAATCGTAACGCAGCCCCACAATACCGTTTAGTTTGCCGTCTAAAAAGGTCATATCATCTTGAACAAATATGCCAGCGCGTAAACTTTTCGTATCAGCAAATGAGAAGGTATCGGTTTCAGATGGCGTTGAATTGCCATTTTCATCGATATCTTGATAGCTGCGTGGGCGGCTCATTTCAGACTGCTCTACATCCACGCCATAAATAATATTGTGGTCATGACCGGGTAGTGACAATGCCTTACTAAAAGTACTGGCAAAACCAAAACGGTATTCATCAAACTGGTAATCACGGTGCTGCGTTATTGCTCGGTCTGCGCCACTGATACCATTAAAGTAGTCACGTTTTTCACTTTGGTCGGTTTTACCGTAATAGAGTACGAAATCAACATTGTCATGAATGATACGGTCTTTCGTTGAGCGTAAACGTAATGAGGTATTTAACGCTTGAGTTTGGCGGTCATAATCAATTGACTCATCTTTATCAGCATATTTTTCCCAGCGGTCAAGCTGCTGGTTCATGTAATCAACGGTTAACTGCAGATTAGTATCATCATTAAAGTGATACTTACTTTTTAGTAATAAGCTGTCAGTGACTAAGTCACTATCTGGTAATGTGTTGTAGTAGTTTTGCTGTTCTTCACCACTACGACGTTGATAACTGACTAGGTTATCAAAATCACCTGCTGCAAATGCGCTAGTAAAGCCACCGCTGAACTCATCGTTCATACCTGTGTAGCCGCCATTTGCAGAGAAATAATAATCACTGCCACGTAAGTAATCATCCGCATCTTTAGTGGTCATGACCATCACGCCACCTAACGCATCGGAGCCATACATAGTCGATGCTGCAGTTTTTAACACTTCAACTTGCTTTAAGCCTTCAACTTCAGTTAATCCGCGGCCTGTGCCTTCAGCGCCTGGGCCTAATGGTGATGCATACTGGTTATTAACCCGAACGCCATCTTTAACCATCATCACGCGGTTGCCGCCAATACCACGAATAGTCACCGAGCTTGGCTTACCTGCGCCGCCTTTAACATCAACGGCAGCTTCTGTTCTAAATAATGAAGCAAAGTCGGTGCTCATATTACGCGCTATCGATTCTTCATCAATAACCACAACCGAACCGGCAACTTGATCAAGTGTTTGCTCCATACGAGAACCAGAAATCACAATTACATCATGAAAATTTGAAATAGATTGTTTGATTTCTTCTTGCGATACAATTTCACCAGTATCCGCAATAACGTGAGGGGACAATGCCGCGGCAATCGCGGCACTAATTAACTTGATCGAAAGTTGCTTCATCAACACTATCCTTAAAAAAACCTTAATAGGAATTAATCTCATCTTTAATGGCGCAGGATTCTAGCATGAACAAATTTTCACATAGCGATCATGATCTCAATATTCATTGTTGATATTCAAACTTAAGGGTTTTCTTATTTTTACATTGTTAGCGGTCACGGATATTTAATTAGCTGCAAAATAAAGCTAACAATAATTAACAGTTGAGCATCATTAACAACTCAAGATCCCAACACCCAAAGCGGTTGGCCAATGCCGTAGGGTTTCCATAAGGTTTTAAAGAGAAGATCATAGCGATGTTAAAAATATGCGGGGGAGTGAACAGTAAAAGCCAAAATACATGTTTAAAGGGTAAGTTTACCTTGATGAAACGACTAATCTAAAATCGTATAATATAAATACTCCCATGCGAACTGAACGCTATACATTGGTGGGTATGAGTTGACCTGATGCCAGAAAAGCCAAAAGGCGTGTGACAGTGAGCGGTAGTCGTATACCAAGAAATAAAAGGAAATAGCCACTTTTGATGGGTGATATAAATGAAAAGGCCCAGCAAGGCATACAATACCACCCTGCGTATTTTTTCTGCCTTGGTAAACTCTGGTGCAAATTCGATGATTTCTCTCCTTGAAAATATCAAATGCTAAAACAACTACTTGTAAGCAAAAAGACAAAGGCTAAAAATCAAAACTTAAGTCTCTATAAGGTCGAGTTATCAATATGCACAGCGGCATTTATAGCTGTTGGCTCACTTAAGTACGGCACATAACCTAAGAATGGCGCCGTCATTAACTCTTTTAAACTTGATAAGTTCTCTTCTATTTCACTCATTTCAGGGTCAACTTGGTTAGCGACCCAAGCTGCAATATTAAGCCCGTCAGCTTCAATGGCCTCTTGGGTTAATAATGCATGGTTAAGACAACCAAGCTTCATGCCCACCACTAAAATAACCCCAACATCATTTTGCTGAGCCAGCTGCTGTACTGATTGCGATAAATATTGGCCTTTACTTAAAGGTAATCTCCAGCCACCAGCACCTTCAATTAATGCAAACTCGGCACTGTTTAGTGCTTCAAGTGGCAATAAATCAACAATGCCACTGGCAGTTAAACTCACCCCTTGTTGCTTTGCGGCAATATGCGGTGCAATGGCGGGTTTAAATGCGATAGGGTTAATTTGATTGTAATCGAGCGTGATAGTTGATTGTTCAATTAGGCTTAGCGCATCGCTATTTCTAAGCCCTGCGTCTGTTTCAATACAACCTGAGGCAATAGGTTTGACGCCGAGGGTTTTAGCTTCTGTGGTTTTAGCTTCTGTGGTTTTAGCGACAGTTATTTTAGCTAGAGCCGTTTTTCTTGTTGCAAGATTAAGTAGCGCCGATGAAATCAGGGTTTTTCCGCTGTCAGTATCAGTGCCAGTAACAAAATAAATCATCGAAATAACCCCTTCACTGTTTATATCCAATTGTCTAAAAATTTAACGCTTACCAAGTTGTAAATAGCTGATGTTATAGCTCAATGGTAAGCCGTTTGCTTCACGTAAGCTTTCCGCTTTATCCATTAACGCGAGCCAATCTTTACGACCGCGCAAACGATTAGTTTTTTTATCCGTTAAGCTTTTATCTTGGTATTCATTCACTGACGCCCCGACCCCTTTAATTGAATACAGTAATGCCTTTAAATCGGCAAAATGTACTTGCTCGGTAGTGGTCTCAGCAGAGAGTATTTGCCATTTTTCGGTATCTATCGCGGCGATAATGTCATCTAAATGACGAAAACTATTATGGCCTAGCCCTAGGGTTTCAAGCTGTGAAAGACTGCCATCACTCACCACGCTAATAAAGGCTTGGCCTTGAGGTTTTATGACTCTATTAAGTTCATTAAATACTTGGGTTAATTCATCACACCACTGCAGAACTAAGTTTGAATAAATACTGTCCATGCTATTTGCAGTTATAGGTAAGTTTGCCGCATCGGCGCAAACAGTGTGATATTGCGGAAAAGACTGCTGCACCACATTTAGCATTTGAGGCGATAAATCAACTGCCGTGACCTTAGTTAGCTGGCAGTGATTTGATTCAAAGTCAGTACCTGGGCCACAGCCTAAATCCAATAAATGCCCGGTTAAACCTGCTTTTTTATCGGCATTATACTCAGTATTAGCAAGTTTTATTAACCTGCTAGCCGTGATGCGCTGTAATACATCGTGTTGTTTATAGGTAGCTGCAGCTTGGGAGAATTTAACCGCTACGGGGTTATCTAGATTCATTAATATTCTCTTGGTAACTGCACTGCTAGTGCATCAACTAATTGGGTTATTTGCTCGGCATTATGGCTGGCATTAATGGTCACTCTCAGCCTTGCCTGCCCTTTAGGCACTGTTGGCGGCCTGATTGCCCCGACCTGTAAACCTTGTTGCTTTAATGCCTTTGCTATTGCTAAAGTTCGTTCACTGTCACCGATAATTACAGGCTGAATGGCGGTTATTGACTCTGTTAGCGCAATGTTTTTAGCATTACAAAGCGACCTAAAGAAGGCAATATTGGCAAACAATGTTGATGCTTTATCAGGTTGCGACTGAGTTAAATTAACCGCTGTTAACGCTAAATGAGCACTGGCAGGTGACAGTGCGGTTGAATAAATGTAATGCCGTGATTGCGCCACCATATAATCAATAATTTGCTGTGACGCTAAAACGCAGGCGCCTTGGCAGCCGAGGGCTTTACCAAAGGTAATGACTTGAATATCGCATTGTGGTGTAACTGCCGCTCTGCTGACGTTAAAGCGATTGCTAGCAAGCTCTTCATAATTGATTCCAAAACCATGGGCATCATCAACCACTAACCAACTATTATGCTGCTTACACAAGTTCGATAACGCATCTAATGGCGCACGATCGCCATCCATACTAAAAACGCTTTCGGTAAATAAGGCGCTATTAGGAAATCGATTAAGTAACTGCTCTGCATGGGTTATATCATTGTGTTTATAGCGCTTAAGTGCAGCGCCGCTGTCTTTTACACCGTCTATCACTGATGCATGAATAAGCTTATCAGCAATAATCACATCGCCTGCTTCAAATAAGGTTTTGATTAACGCTTGATTGGCACTAAATCCAGAGCAAAATAATAGCCCTCCTTCATGACCGGTCAGCTCACATAAACCTTGTTCAAGCTTTAGGTGGGCTTCACTGTATCCAGATACTAATGGCGATGCTTTACTGCCAACACCATATTTTATCGCGCCAGCATGAATAGCGGCAATCATCTCAGGATCATTGGCCAGCCCAAGGTAATCGTTGTGACTGAAATCAATAATATTGGGAATTGTTCGAGCTAAGTTGTTAGCCGATGCCTTGTCTAACTCAGCTAACTTTCTTTGCCTCAGCAAGCCATCGGTTTGCAGTTGCTGCAAACGATGACTTATTCGTGATGATATTGGGTGATTTGCCATGAATACTGCCTTCTACTGACAAATGTGTATCGCTTTATAACGCCGCGGCATCAAAGAATTGTTGCGTTGCTTTATCTTTTTTTGCATTGGCTTTAGCCAATAACGCAGTGTCAGATTCAATGTCAGCTGATGGTCCTTGCTCAGGATGTAGCCCTAAACGTCTAAATAGGCTCATATCATCGTTTTCTTCAGGGTTGGGTGTCGTCAGTAACTTACAACCGTAGAAAATAGAGTTAGCACCAGCAAAGAAACACATAGATTGTAATTCATCAGTCATGCTTTCACGCCCAGCTGATAAACGCACTCGAGATTTAGGCATAATAATACGTGCAACGGCAATGGTGCGCACAAATTCAAAGGGATCTAAGTCATCTATCTTTTCAAATGGCGTACCTGCAACTTTAACCAACATATTAATCGGTACTGAATCAGGATGCTGCTCTAAATTAGCTAGCTGTTGTAATAAACCTGCTCTGTCTGTCGCTTTTTCGCCCATACCGACAATACCGCCAGAACACACTTTCATGCCTGACTGACGCACGTTGGTTAAAGTATCAATACGGTTTTGATAAGTACGGGTGGTGATCACATCGCCATAATATTCAGGTGAGGTATCAAGGTTGTGGTTATAGTAATCAAGACCTGCTTTGGCAAGTTCGTCAGACTGTTCTTTTGACAGCATACCCAGTGTCATACAGGTTTCCATGCCTAATGCTCTTACATCTTTAACCATTTGGGTTAAATATGGCATATCGCGCTCGCGAGGGTTACGCCATGCAGCGCCCATACAAAAACGTGATGCTCCCGCTGCTTTCGCGCTTTTGGCTTCGGTGATGACTTTTTCGATTTCCAATAAACGCTCTTTTTCAAGACCGGTATCGTAACGGGCACTTTGAGGGCAATACTTACAATCTTCAGGACAAGCACCGGTTTTAATTGATAATAAACGACTAATTTGTACTTCATTAGGATCAAACGTCTCACGATGAATACTGTGGGCTTTAAACAGTAAATCGTTCATTGGTAAAGCAAATAACGCTTCTATTTCAGCTTTGGTCCAGTCATGACGGATGGCTAATGATGACATTGATTAATCCTTTGTTATTCGTTTTATATTCACTTTATATTGGGTTAGGATACCTTCAGCACGTAAACTGTCAATGCTATCGCGCATTACACCTTGACTAACGGTTAAAATATGAACAACTCATTTTATCAGCAAGCATCCCAGACAATCGATTCTCAAGCTATAGACTCTCAAGCTATAGACTTTGAGTTTGATAAACAGCATATTTGGCATCCCTATACTTCGATGAGTCAAGCTGCCAGCGTAACTGGAGTCCATAGTGCCGATGGGTGTGAACTGACCTTAAGCAGCGGTCAAAAGGTCATTGATGGCACCAGCTCTTGGTGGGCCTGTATTCATGGCTATAACCGCCCAGAAATTATTGAAGCGATGCAGCAGCAGCTCACGACCCTAAGCCATGTAATGTTTGGCGGTATTACCCACGCCCCTGCAGTTAACCTCTGCAAGCAATTAGTGGCGATGACCAGCCCCAATTTAACCAAAGTCTTTTTAGCCGACTCTGGCTCTATTGCCGTTGAAGTGGCCATTAAAATGGCCATGCAATACTGGCAAGGTAAACAGCTACCACAAAAGCAGCGTTTATTAACCGTTAAGCGTGGTTATCATGGTGATACCTTTGCCGCGATGAGCGTCTGCGATCCTGATAATGGCATGCATACCATGTTTAGCGCAGCGGTTACTGAACACCTTTTTGCCCCAGCGCCACTATCTGTTTTCGGTGAAGCTTTAAAGCAAGGTGATACTGATGCGCTTGAGGCGATTTTAGCAGAGCATCATCAAGATATTGCCGCCATTATTATTGAACCCGTCATGCAAGCGGCTGGCGGGATGCATTTTTATTCAGCCGAGTATTTATCTGCCATTAGAACCTTATGTGACCAGTATCATGTCCTGCTCATTCTTGATGAAATCGCTACGGGATTTGGCCGTATCGGCAAGTTATTTGCTTATGAATATGCCAATATCGAAGCCGATATTTTGTGTTTAGGTAAAGCCTTAACCGGCGGTTACATCAGCTTAGCCGCCACACTATGTAGTGATGAAGTCGCCAAAGGCGTCAGTGACTCCCCTGCTGGTGTGTTTATGCACGGACCAACCTTTATGGGCAATCCGCTAGCATGCGCTGCAGCCAGTGCCAGTATGAGTATTTTACAAACTGGCGCATGGCAACAACAGGTCAGCGATGTTGAGTTGCAAATGAAGACTGAACTTGCTGAAGCTATTGATTATCAGCATGTGGTGGATGTCAGAGTATTAGGCGCAGTAGGCGTAATTGAAATGGATAGCGTGGTTAACACGGCTAAATTGCAGCAAGACTTTATTGAGTTAGGTGTGTGGATAAGACCTTTTGCCAACGTGATATACATTACTCCGCCTTATACTATTACCAAAGAGCAACTGACGACACTAACCCAAGCCATGAAAACTATTGCCGCAAATATTACTCAAGAGCAAGCCGCTGCAGATAGCTTTAGTAATGGTTAGTTGGGGTGTAAATAAGCTGGTTGATTGACGTAAAAGCAGTGTAAAACTGATAGCGCTATGACAGTGAGAGTGTACTCATAGCGCTTTTTATATTCTGTATTAATCCACCAGCTCGATAGCTAAACTCTCAAGTAAGTTTAGCGCTTCAAAACGTGAGAACTTAGCTTGGGCAATGCGGTTTTGTAGCACATCGATAGTAAAGTCAGTTGAATCACTAAAGTCGACAGCTTGTAGATTGGTTTTCATAAAAATACTATTCGTAAAATCACAAAAAGTCATGGTGGAATTGGCAAAGTCACCATTACGAAAATCCACATCATGCAGCTTGCATTCAATCAGCTTTAACTCATTTAGTACTAAGCCAAAAAATGAATTGTCATTAAGAATACAACGGCTAAAGCTTAATTGTGCATCACGATGAAATGACGGCCAATCCGCTTTAGTCCAATCAATACCCACCATTTTGCAGTCATTAAAATCTACCTCATAAAAACGGCTATGGGGCACCTTAATTAAGCTCAAATTACAGCGATTAAACGTACAACTTAAAAACTTAGTATTTTTTAATACTGCTTCAGTAAAGTCGCAATCATTAAATTCACACTCTTCAAAT
Source organism: Shewanella sp. 10N.286.48.B5 (assembly GCF_002874355.2). Lineage (NCBI taxonomy): Bacteria > Pseudomonadati > Pseudomonadota > Gammaproteobacteria > Alteromonadales > Shewanellaceae > Shewanella > Shewanella sp. 10N.286.48.B5. The sequence goes on along the minus strand of NZ_MCVG02000001.1, from coordinate 1,081,895 downwards.
TCACAGCCCTCAGTTGAGTCTATGGGTTGTTTATTGAAGCTTTTATCAAAGTACTGCTCATGTGTGACGATCTGACTCATTAAAACCCCATGCTCGATTATTCAAACTTGAGGCGTATTTTATAACACTTGCCCTGATAACAGAGAAAATAGCGCAAAAATATTATTAAGACCCCACTGATTGCTACGGCCTCACTAAAAATAAGCAAAAAAAACCGATAGTGGTTAAGTAAAAAACTTACTCACTATCGGTTACCTTGATACCGAATACTTACTTATCTAATTTAGAAGCGATAATTAAAGCTTACTGTATATGCATCACGGGTTTCACCTTTGTTATACAGCACACTTAAATTGTAATGTTTACCAATTTGCTTATTAAAGCCGACTAGATAAGCCCATTGGTTCAACTTAACACCTACATCGAAAGTAAACTCACGGTTCAACTCTTCAACAAAGCCTAAATTACCTTCCATGTTAGCTTTTAATGCTTGATATTCTGCACCAACAAAAAACTGAGCACGGTAATCCAGTAACTGGTAACCCAACATAGGTTGCACGGTGAGAATACCGTCGCCCCAATCCTGGCCACTTAATTTAGTGAACGAATAGGTACCTGTAACTGAAGCAAAAAACTCCCTATAACCCACCGAAAGTGTGGTACCTGCGCCCACTAAATCATAATTAAGTTCCAAAGGAACATCAAAACGGGTTGGCTCACAAAGTGGTACTCCGACTTCAGCAGCAAAGGCACAAGCAATATCAGCTTTAAACTCTGAGCCTAATTTATCGACAAACACATCACGAATATTACCGGTATACTGGGCATCGATAACCGCATCGACTTTAATTTTACCGACTAATGCATACACATTCCAAAATGGAAAAATATTTAAATCGGCCCTTAGGGACACACTTTTAGCGTCTACGGTTCCGAAGGTGGTTTCTGGGTCAAAAAACTCGTCTAACTCCAACCCCATAATATCAAATGAAGTGAAACCTACATCCATACTTTGATCTCGATAGGCGACTGAAATACCGTAAGGTAATGGCACATCAATCCCTTGTTGACGCACCAAGTCAGCAAGTATTGGGAACATCGCTTGTAGCTCTACTTTTTCTTCTCGCATGCGCGGATCTGAAACCGTTGCGAGTAAGTCAGCATCAATCACCACCACGGCATCTTGATTATCATATAAAGCAATTGTGGTAACCGTTGTAGTTAAGGTGATCGGTTTGTCTTTTTTAGTGCCCTTGGCAATTTCAATTTTCTTTTTGATATAAGGCTTACCGTTTTCCAATTCAGTAAAATAAATCGTTTGCGAATAGTCTTTAACTTTTACGCCTTCGTAATCGAAGTCTTTTGAATTGGTAATCTCCATTTTAATTGGCTTGCCGTCTTTAGCCGTTATGGATACCTGCATAAAACGAAAATAAGCAATGTTTTGCGGAAGTTGGTATTTGGAGTAGTTAAAACGAATCACCACTTCTCCATTAGCCTTTTCTGCCACCTTGAGTGATGATTGATCATAGCTTTTAGCGTATTGGCGCAAAAGGTACTCGGTTTTAGTCATACTTTCGATACGTGCAATGACATCTTCGTCTTTATCTAACTTAATTGGGTCATATTTAATTCTTAAATCAATATTGCCTTTAGTGTCAGTACTTTGGACTAAAAATATGTCCGACGTTGTTTGTTTCCCTTCATATTCGGTGACTCGAGATGCATGTTCAACCAGGTTTTCACCTTGGGATAATGAACTCATTCCAAATTTTGGGAGGTCATCAGAAAGACCATACTTTTCAAATACACTCACCCCCTTAGGGACGCTAATAAACTCTAAATTATTGATATCTTCACTAGCAATTTCTTCACTAAAAGCCACATTACTTAGTAACAATGAACTCACAACTAAACTTGAAACTTTTATTACCTTGTTAAGTCTGAAAAATCCCACCTTTGCTAGAACATAATTAAACGTTATTCCGTTTAACGATCTTTTATTAGTATCCATATAAGCGCTACCTAATTGATGCATAAAGTCATTTTTATTGAGCTACTAGGTAAATTGTACGCGCTAACAACAAAACTGCAAAGTTTCACCTACATTTTTTTACATTTACCTGGTTGGCAGTATTAGCTGTTGTTCTAATAGAACAATTAAGCTGAACGATAAAGGTAAAACTGTGACTAAAACCCACACGCTAAACGATGACAAGGGGAAATGATTACAGGTAATAATCGGTAGAATTTAGGCGTTATTAAAGGTATTTGAAGGCAAACTAACAATGCTTTGAGCCTGTGCATTACCACGCTCAAAGCATCAATGGTAGAGTAAAGCGAGTATCCTCTTTGTCTTAAAAAGGGTAATACATACCCACTGAAATATAGTCGTCGTTACTATTGCTGCCGTCGGCATTTTTACCGTTATCGACCACTCCCTCAATAAAGGCAAAAAAACCCAACGATGGCACATTGTAATTAAGGGTAAGGATCAATAAATCAAGCTCATATTGGCTAGCTTGACTCTGCTCTGCAATATCATAATTATCTGGCTCGATATGGTTCCAACCGATCATTGGAGTCCAATTTCCTATGTCTCGGCTCAGTGCTATTTCGTAGCCTTTACCTTCAAAAATTTGATTACTGTTGTCTTGATACATGCCTTCTGAATGTGCGGCTACCGCAGATAAATACCAGTCACCCATGGTTGAACTAAAAGAAGCTGCTATGGCCCTAGGGTTACTGATCCTAATACCTTTCCCTTCAGCCTCGTCATTAACATACGCTAAGCCAAAGGTGAATTTGTCTACATCATAAGCATAAATAACACTGGCCGCTTCACCGCCTTTAGCTGTTAGAGTGACTTCATTACCGTCATCATCTAATACTGGCATATCTTCATCGTCTTTAAGCACTGTGGTGTCGTCGATAAACTGCCCTTGAAGGTTAACCGTTAAACTATGATTATCGAAATCGAACGGCTTATTCCAAAAAATACCGTTATCGACTCGACCCGTGCCACTTAAGCCACCATCACCGTATACATAAGTTGATGATGCCAGCGCCGAATAAACATTAAACCTATCGGTTACCGAGGTGACTGCCGAATAAGCTCCCATTCTTTTACCAATAGACAGCTCTCCCCATTTAGTGTGCTGAGCAGCAAAGAAACCTTGCCTGAGTGACATAAACTCATTCCTGCCATCACTTAGCGAGATTGCATTATGACCAACGTTGTAACTATCAATGCTATTGCGGGCTACCGCATTAATATACCACTCAAAAAAACCTCTAAATTTTAGGTCTGAATTTACCGAACTGCTAAAATCAAAATGTAATCGAGAGCCGTTATCAAACACAGTGGTGGTATTGTCACCATCGTTAGTGTCACTATTGATAACACCTAATTGAATATTGCCACCGACGTCTAAATTTAATAGATCAGACTTATAAACTTCAACTGCCTCTAGCGGTAACACGGTTACCAGTAAGCAAGCCCCTAATAATTTTTTCATCATCTCAATGACACTCCCATTTGTAGTCATTTTGGCGAAATCCTTCTCTGTGACTAATTTTTCGCCTCTTTATAAATGTAGCTAATTTTTCGCAACTATAAAGATACACAAGAAATTGTTTTTATTTTTTATTCAATAAAAGTCGTGAGAAGAGCGATGAGAATAAGAGTAATAAGAGTAATAAGAGTAATAAGAGTAATAAGAGTAATGAGAAAGAATTATCGGTTGTTACCTAAAGCGAGCCAGCGCTATTTAAGTAAACCTTGCTCAGCGGCGCTGATTAAGAGACTGTAACTAATTTTGTGTAACTGCTTATCAACACGTACTCTATAGAGAGTCAAGGATAGGCAGATACTCATGAACAAAAAAGATATTGAAGCTTTTGCTAAAGAAGCTGCTAAAAGCATTAAAACACCAGAAGACTTAAACCAATTCAGTCAGATGCTCAAAAAGATAACGGTCGAAGCCGCTCTTAATGCCGAAATGGATGACCACCTGGGCTATGAGAAACACCATAAATCGACTTCTGCTAATAGCCGTAACGGTAAAACCAGCAAGCGCATTCAAACTGAAGATGGTCAATTTGAGCTTGATACGCCGCGAGACCGTGAAGGCAGTTTCGAACCTCAGTTAGTTAAAAAACACCAGTCCAGATTTACCTCTATGGACGATAAAATATTGTGGCTCTACGCTCAAGGCATGAGTACTCGTGATATCGTTCAAGCCTTTGATGAATGGTACGGCGCAGAGATATCACCCACGTTAGTTTCTCGCGTTACCAACGCCGTTCTAGAGCAAGTTATTGAATGGCAAAGTCGACCTTTAGATGCCATTTACCCAATCGTTTACCTTGATTGTATCGTCGTAAAAATCCGTCAGGATAAGCGCGTTATTAACAAATCTATTTTCTTAGCGTTAGGCATTAACCTTGAAGGTCACAAAGAGCTAATGGGGCTTTGGATAGCTGAAAATGAAGGGGCTAAATTTTGGTTAGGTGTCCTCACTGAACTACAGCAACGAGGCGTTGAGGATATTCTCATCGCTTGTGTTGATGGCTTAAAAGGCTTCCCTGATGCTATCAATACCGTTTATCCAGATACTCATGTACAGCTCTGTATCGTACATATGGTCAGAAATTCATTAAAGTACGTATCGTGGAAAGACTACAAGGCAGTCACTGCGGACCTTAAAAGCATCTACCAATCAACAACGGAGGAGGAAGCTTTACTTGAATTAGACCGTTTCAGCGATACCTGGGATGAGCAATACCCCCAAATCAGCAAGTCATGGCATAATCATTGGCACAACTTAAATACGTTTTTCAATTATCCTCAGGATATTCGTAAGGCCATTTACACAACCAATGCTATAGAGTCGTTAAATAGCGTGATTAGACGAGCGTTGAAAAAACGTAAGGTATTTCCTAATGATGACTCGGCCAAGAAAATGATTTACCTTGCGATAAAAGAAGCCAGTAAAAAATGGACCATGCCCATCCGAAACTGGCGTACTGCGATGAGCCGATTTATTATTGAGTTCGAAGACAGAATTGTGAAGCATATTAACTAAATTGCAGTTACACAGAATCTGTTACACCCTCCTGATTAACTGTTTTTCAAGCTCAGTCCATAGACTATGACTACCTTTAGCGATTCGATCACCATTCAATGACATGACTTGCTGCTTTGAAATATTATGCTTTTTCCAACTATGACCACCGCCATGAATGTTATGCAGTAACGGCGGCACTCTATCAATGGCTTTAGCGAATATAGCATCGGCAGTTTTACCTGCTTCGAACTCAAGCCAAAGCTGTAAATATTCGTCAGCTAAATATTCTGGCAAGGTTTTGAATAACCGCTCTACTCCTTGCTGCTCCGCAATCGAATGCGTATTGCTGCTGGCATAAACTATGGTATCGCCTGCATCGATTTCACCAAAATCATGCAGTAGTAGCATTTTAATCACCCGATTGATATCAACGGGTTCATTAGCAAACTCTTTTAACATCAGCGCACTAATGCACACATGCCAGCTGTGTTCAGCTGAATTCTCATAGCGTTCTAAACCTACAGGTTTAGTATTAGGTGTTACCGACTTTAACTTTTCTATTTCTACAATAAATTCAACAATGCCTTTGATCTCATTCAAACATCCTTGTAAATGAATCCCATAATATTCAGTGAGCATTAGTATTCTTTGGTGAGGAAAATCCTTTCAGGGCTACCAGGAAAAGCTGCCACACTGCCGACAACTTTAAAACCCAGCTTTTTATAAAACTCTGGCGCTTGGTAATCTAAGGTATCCAGTTGGGCAACAACACAACCCCTTTTCTTGGCTTCCAGTTCTGCCGATGCCATTAATTGACGGCCAAGACCTGAGCCTCGGCTTGCTTTGTCGACCCACAGTACTTCAATAAGAAAATTTCTATATATGGTTCGCCCTGCTATCCCACCTATAATAGTGCCTTGTTCATCACGGCAAACCACAGATAAGGGCTTGGTATCTTCTGGCCCCATATGTTCATATTTGTGCTCTCTAACACCTGCGACCAGGGTGTCAAAAATAACGCTATCTTCTTGATGGTTTACTTCTAACATCATTTGCTGGCCTCCAAGCCAATATCTTGGGTTATTCAAACTAAATTAGCTTAGCCTTCGAATTTAATGTGAATTTTATTGCCACTGAAACTCGCCTTAAAGCCATACACCTGTAATTACTTAACTCATTTTTGCAACTGACTCACTCCATGTCCTTGTTTATAGCAGTCTTCAATATTTTTACACATTAAGCTTGGTTATCAAATTGTTAGATCCATCGTTTACTAAAATATCTACGGCCCAACTTTAACGCAAACAGCTTTATCTACCCCCTAGCAACACATAAAGGGGTTAATATACTGAGTGTATATCAACTATTACTATCAATTGCCCTGCTATAGGGCCATACTAAGATGGTTACTTATATATTCGACAATTGAGTCTAATGTACTAGTAACAGGGTCCTCCGGTTGATTAAAACTAGCCTCAGGTGTGTTACATGACAACAAATGGAAAGTATCATGAGCAAAGGACAAGACAGTAAGAAAAACACTAAAAAGCAACCACTTTTAACTGCAAAAGAAAAGAAAGCAGCAAAGACTGCCAAGAAAGCTAACAAAGGTTTTCTAGAGCATTAAGCAAGATGTGGCCATCGAGTTCCTTCGGTGGCCTGAATAGCTACCAACATTTCCCTCGCGATACTTACTTGTTATACCCCGCCCTAAAACTGTGATGTAAAAATTAGCGCTGCTAAAAGTTAAAAATCACCCCAACAAAATCCCAAAACGCAGTAATTGTTGAGATGACTTTAGTTCGGCATTAAGCCTGATTAACAATTAACTCATACTTAACTAAAACCATGTGTATTCAAATGTCACCCCGTATTGGGCGCCCATTGCTGGGTATTTGGCATACATTTCATTATTTTTAACTGTGGTATTGGTGTAGTACTCGTCAGTGATATTTTTACCCCATGCAAAGGCTTTCCAACTATCAGCTTCAACCCCAAAACGTAAATTCACTAGGGTATAAGACGGGTTAATAAAACGCTCATCAAACTCATAATCGGTTGCTGGTATTTCAACGGCATAAGGCTCACCAACAAAATCTGACACGGCAAGAGTTTGATCAACTGAGCCTTCAAAATCGGCATGTGACTCACTTGAATATGCTACATCTGCGCCAACAAAGCCTTGCAGCCCGGCTGAAATTTCAAAGTCAAAACGGGCAAATAAATTAAACTGATGCTCTGGCGTAAAAGGCAGTGGCGAACCTTTAAAGTCTAAATATTGCCCTGGTTGGTTATAGCCGACACCTTGTTTAATCTGTGAATCTAACCAGCCGTAGGCAGCGCCTAAGGTCAAGTTATCTGTCGCTAACCAGCGCCCATCAAGTTCAACCCCTGTGATCGAAGATTTAGGCATATTACCCAGGGTAAATACGGTGTTAAATACTGGGGCGATTTTTTTGGTAAGCAGTTGCTTATCTTGGTAATCATAATAAAAAGCCGCGCCATTTAACTGCAGAGTACGCTCGGCTAGGCTTGATTTAAAACCTATTTCATAAGCGTCAAGTTGCTCTTGAACAACGGGAACTAACTGTTGATCAGTCACTGCCGCTAAAGAAGGAAAGCTACCCGCTTTAAAACCACGGCTATAAGATGCATAGACTGACAAATCATCATTAAACTCATAATTAGCAGCTAGGCGCCATGAAAGTGAGTCTTCGCTTAATGTGTCACTAACCTCCCCAACACTCGCCTCTGGCGTTCCAAAATCTAATACCGTAACGCAACTGCCTGCGTTGTAACCATCACCTTTGATGACGTCACTAGTGGGCGTTGTTCCGAAAAAGAAATTAAAAAAAGTATCAGCTAAACCGCCATCAACATCTCTTGAGCAGCCAGTAAAATCCGCTTCATCTTTTGAATAACGCAAGCCGGTGGTAAGCGTGAATTGATCTGTAATAAACCAGTCAGCACTGGCAAACACTGAGGCGGTTGTGGTTTGTTGATTAATATCATTTTCAGCAATATTAAAGCCAAAGCCAGGGATTGGCAGAATATTTACGTTACTACTTATGCCCCAATCCTGCTGGGTTTGGTAATCGACTTCGCTTTTACTGTAATAAAGCCCTGCAATCCACACCAGGCTATCAAGTTGTTGGCTAACTCGAAACTCTTGGGATATGGAATCAATTTCACCATTTTGATAAACATAGTCCATGGTAACGTATTCGGAATCGGCGGCATTTTGATAACGACCTAATAAGTAGCCGTCAAATCCTGCTCCAAAGGCTTGTTCAGTAGCGGCACTCAGTGGGTTATTTTTAATATTAGCAATGGTTTCCCCTGCAAAACCAGCTCGCTCGTATTCTGAACCATCATCTTCAAATTTTGAGTAGCCAGTCAGCGAGGTAAATAAGGTTTGATCATTAATGTCGTGCTCAACTTTCAATGACACATTCGTGCTGGTGTGTTCAAGGCTCGGTGTGCGCCCAGCAGTCCAATCTGCTTTGGCATTATCATCCATTAAGCCGGTAAAATTCTGTGGATTTTGTGCCATATCTAACTGGGTTTGATATATCGAAACAGTAAACGGCGCGCCTCCTGCTTTACCGGGAATATAATCAATATTTTGCGGCGCAATTGTTTCTGAATTATCGCTAGCATAACCGATAGTCAGCAATGCTTGAGTTGCCTCACTGAAGTCAAAGTTTAAGCTACCACGCACAGCCAGTCTATCTTGTCGACCTAAGGTTTCATCACGGCTAATGCTTTCCTGCCAGCCCTCGTCTGACTGAATCGTTTTAAGTGCCAGACGACCACTTACCATGTCGCTAATTCCGCCTGTCACGTAACCTTCAGCAGAAATGGTTTCATAAGAAGCAACACCCGCTTTGATGGCGGCTTCAAAATCCTTAGAGGGTTTCGCCGCAATATAATTGACCGCGCCAGCCGTTGAGTTACGGCCATAAAGCGTGCCTTGTGGCCCTTTTAAAATCTCCACCCGTTCGACGTCAAGGTTAGTGCCTTTGGTCATAATAGGAAATGGTACTGCAATTTCATCAACATACACTCCAACCGTTGATGTCGCTTGAGCGCTTGACTCATTGAAACCCACCCCACGTAAGGTATAAACCGGTGCCCCAAATGCGCTATCACTGAAATTAAACCCAGGTACAATATTGGCTAAATCAGTGGTGTCATCGATACCTATTTCATCTAATGTCTCGGCATTAAAGGCCGAAATCGACATAGGCACTTCATTAATAGACTGGCTGCGTTTTTGCGCGGTCACTTCAATCACTTCAAATTGTTTTTTTTCTGACTGAGTTTGTTCTTGTTGTGGCTCATTTGCCATTACTGGCGCATGAATTATTGATAGCAGCACTGTCGCAATTAACGACTTTTTAAAATTTCCGTTTGCTTGAACATTTGACATAGTTAATCCCCAAATTGACTATTATTATTTTTCAACCCATGTTAATTATTTGTAAAGAAATACGGGTTAATTTGAGGGTAACGCTAGCGCTGTACAATAAACTGCCACATTTGTTCGGTTGGGATATCTGTGGGATAAAATATCAACTAATTTATAGCGAGGATTTGTTTATTAAAATGGGTTGCTAAAAAGATTTTGCAAGCTTTGGCTGTCATGAATTCAAGATAATGGCATTGTTCGGCTCAATATGTCCAAAAGACAGATTAAGCCATAAAACCTAGCCTCATAACATATAAACATACCTTATGAGGCCACTGCTTATATCGTGTTAAGCAGCCAATAACTCCCAATTGTGGTTAAACAGGCAATGACGGGGAACACCACAGTCACGACTCCGACATCTTTATAAGCCGTTTTATGGGTTTGCCCTGTTATTGCCAATATCGCTACTACCGCGCCGCAATGAGGCAGACTATCAAACCCGCCGCTGGCCATAGCAGCAACCCGATGTAAGATCTCTGGATCGACGCCTTTATCTAAATAAACAGGCGCCATAGTCCCTAAAAAGATTTGCAAGCCACCTGATGACGAACCCACAATTGCAGACACTGAACTTGCGGCAATAAAAATTGACAGCAGCACAGGGACATCTAAGGTGGTGATCCACTGGGAAAACTGCGAAAACGTTTCGGTATGGCTCACTACGCCACCAAAACCGATGACAACTGAAGTCGCGATTAACGGCGATATAGACTCTTCAGCGCCTTGACCAAGCTCGGTAATACTGCGGGGTAGAATACGTGGAAACAACACTATGGTGGTAATAATACCAATCAAGAGTGCCATACAAGGCCAAATTATCGGCTGACTGTTGGCATAGTCAACAACCTCAATGCCGTTAACGCCTAAAGCACTGATAATCCTTGGAGAGACAATACAAATTACCACAGCGGCAATGGGAATGACTGAACGAAACCAAGATGGCATCGCCATTTGCTTATTGTTGGCTAAAATCAGTTTATCTTTTTCGGAAGGGATAAAACCCTCACCATTGGCCTTGGCTATGTGACGCTGCTTTTCAAGATACCACAGCCCCAAAGACAACATAATGGCGCTACTGAATAGGCCATAACCCGCTGCGGCAAATAAGTCGGTTTTTAGCGATACCGAAGATATCACATTATGTATTGACGGTGAGCCTGGCATAGCGGTCATGGTGAACGTACCAATACCTAAGGCAATGGCACCAGTAAATAACCGCTTAGGCACATTCGCTTGTTGCAATAGCTGCACCCCAAGCGGATACATAGTGAAAATAACCACAAACAACACCACGCCACCATAGGTGAGCAAAGCTGAAAATAATACCGTAATAATTAGCACACGTTCAGCGCCTAAGGTGTCGACTAACTTATTCGCAATACTATTGGCCGCTCCTGTTGCCGCCAATAAACGACCAAACATCGCACCTGCGGCAAAGAGTAAAAAGAACCGTCCCGCAAATGTAAATGCCCCCAGTGCCCCGGTTGGAAAATATTCCAGCATGGCTTTATCAAATGCCATGCCGCTAGTGATAATCACTATGGTGGAACACACTAGCGAGGCCAGCACAATGCTATAGCCGCGCATTGCCATCCATATAAATACAGCTAATGCCGCAATAATTCCTAAAGCCATATCAATAACTCCATTTATAGCTCACGATATCCACCGCGATCGGCACTGGTAGCAAACGCTGCATAGGATTTTAACGCGCGGGTGATCACACGGGTTCTTGGTTCATTGGGCTGCCAAGCTTGATCCTTTGGCAACGCATTCATGGCATCACGACGTTGCTGCAATGCCGTATCAGAGATCAGTAAATTAATCGAACGATTAGGAATATCGATGCGTATTTGATCGCCATCTTCAATTAACCCGATAGCACCTTGATTAGCCGCCTCAGGTGAAACATGGCCCACTGACAGACCCGCAGATGCACCAGAGTATCGACCATCTGTCACCAGTGCACAGCTAGCATCTAACCCTTGAGCTTTTAAGCTCATGGTTGGTTTAAGCATCTCTTGCATGCCAGGTCCGCCCTTGGGGCCTTCGTAGCGAATAATGATGATGGTGTTAGGTTGAATTTCACCATTATCAATGGCGGTTAATGCCGTTTCTTGCTGATTGAATACTCTTGCCGTTCCGGTAAAATCCAGCATATGTTCATACACTGCAGCGGTTTTCACTATGCAACCATTTTCAGAAATATTACCGTACAAAACTGCCAAGCCACCTTCGGTGCTATAAGGGTTATCAATATTACGGATACAGCCTTTTTCACGATCTAAATCTAACTCTTTCCAGCGCTGTGACTGGCCATAGGCCTTAATGGTGCGTTTGCCACCAGGCGCAGCTTTAAAGTACTCATGCACTTCTGGGTTATCTGTACGTAATACATCCCAATAGGCTAGCATTTCCGCTAATGTCCCGCCGCCAACCGATTTAACACTGGTGTCAATTAATCCGGCGCGTTCTAGTTCGCCAATGATTGCCATCATGCCGCCAGCACGGTGAACATCTTCCATATAGTAATCTTTGGTGGCTGGTGACACCTTGCAAAGGTGCGGCACTTTTCTGGATAAGCCATCAATATCACTGAGATTGAAATCCACCTCGCCTTCTTGGGCCATAGCCAGCAAGTGTAGAATGGTGTTGGTAGAACCTCCCATCGTAATATCCACTTTCATCGCATTGAAAAACGCTTCGCGAGTGGCAATCGAGCGCGGTAACACCGAGTCGTCATCTTCAAAATAGAACTTTTTGGTGTTGGTTACGATTTGCTTAGCTGCACGGGTGAACAAGTCTTTACGATCGGAATGAGTCGCCAATAATGAGCCATTGCCCGGTAGTGCGAGCCCTAACACTTCAGCCAAGCAATTCATTGAGTTGGCGGTAAACATGCCAGAACAAGAGCCGCAGGTAGGACAGGCATGATTTTCTAAAAACTCAGCACTTTTACCATCAAGTTCCTGACTACTGAAAGCGGCAATATAGGTATCAATGGGGTCAAAACGCTGAACTTTATCTTTTTCAACTACGCGGCCTGCTTCCATAGGCCCGCCTGAGACAAATATCACTGGAATATTTAACCTTAATCCCGCCATTAACATGCCAGGGGTGATTTTGTCGCAGTTTGAAATACAGATCATTGCATCAACGCAATGAGCATTAATCATATATTCGATGCTGTCAGCAATAATTTCACGGCTCGGTAAGCTATAAAGCATACCGTCATGACCCATGGCAATGCCGTCATCGATAGCAATGGTATTGAACTCACGGGCAATGCCGCCCGCTTCAAAAATAGCCTCACACACTAGGCGGCCGACGTCTTGTAAATGTACATGGCCTGGGACAAACTCGGTAAATGAATTAACCACGGCAATCATGGGCTTGCCAAAATCTGTTTGCTGTAATCCCCCTGCTAACCAAAGTGCACGTGCTGCAGCTGCACCTTTACCGTCGACAACTTTTGATGATCTTAATTTAGGCATGTTAACTCTCGTTTTTATTATTAGTGTTAACTACTTTGTCATAGATGATTTGTTAATTTCTGTCACATTTGTGACAATTAAGGCGAAGCACTGAGTTTGGTTCGAAACTCAATTGCAATGACAGGTGTAGCAAATATCAGCCATAAGACCTTGCGAGGCACTGTTAACACAATAGATGATAAAATAAAATATAATAAAATCAAATATCTAGGCGGTATCTACCATTGTCGAATAAAGCGGCACTATGGCTTGATGTGACAAATTCAAATCAAACAATTTGATCATGTTATCAATATCATTAATAAAAATTTTACCGTACTCAATTTGAATCAGGTTTTCTTGCTGCATTTTTTTCAATTCACGCCCGACGCTTTGCCGTGTTGCCCCCACCATTTGCCCGAGCATTTCTTGTGATATATCAGGTAAAGAGACGGCTTCAAGTTCTTTAGCGCCGCGGCTTAGGGCAAGCCTGACAATTGCTGCACCTAATCTTTCATAAAGTGGCAGTAATAATGCTTCATTTAAACTGGCAAAAGTGTATTGAATGCGGGTACATAGAAAGCGGTTTAGTGCTATCGACATTTCAGGAAAGTGCTGACTTAAATGTAAATAGTCTTTATGTGACAATACATTAACTTCAACATCAGTGCATGCCACAGCATAGTTAGGTCGATTATAGCGGGTGATTAATCCGATATCCCCAAAGCAATCACCTGCATGCAAAATGGCCACAATTAACTCTCGACCTTCTTTATTGTAATTACAAATCTTGACTTTACCTGACACCACTTGAAAGCCACAATTTGAGGTTTCACCAGAGTTGTAAATAAATTCATCTTTACGAAATTTTTTAAAGCTAAGCCTGTGGGATATTTGCTGCTGTATTTCGCTGGGTAATTCAGCGCGCCAATTATGTAGATGTTGAATTGTTAACATAGTGCAGAGAGTCCTTGTTCATTCGAACTTATTATTATTGGTCAATCATGGCTAGATTAAGTGATAGTCCCTACAAAGGCAAAGGCTAAAAAAACCACACGCTAGCAACAAATACTGCCTAGGGTTTTATCCACTTTACAACACTATTCTTCTACCGATTAATAGTGATATTTATAGTAGACACGTTATTATCGTTCACAAAAGCAAGCCAATTAAGCTTATAAATTTTATATCGATATCGACCATAAAGCATCTCAAATGCAACATTTGTTGCGGAAACAAACCATCGCTACTGGCACTCTAAACAATCACTAGCTTCAAAAATCATGACAGAAATAGCGAGACCTAAAACCAATTGATTGCCCATAAAAATAATAATAAGGACAAGATAATGACTGATATTATTGTACTTTCTCGCCCATTACCTCTACCGCAAATTAGCGCTAATGGCTCCGCAATCGAAGTGCGGGTATTTGAAGGTGATTACGCTGTTTTTACAGGTGCAAAGGTGTACTTAACAACGGCATTAGATGCCGTTAGTTCTGATTTTATTAATACCTTGCCGACATCCATTACATTAATCGCCAATATTGGTATTGGCGTTGATAATATTGACCTTAACGCCGCTAAAGCGCGCTCCATTTCGGTAACTAACACCCCGGTGGTCACTGAAGATACTGCCGACTTAGCCTTTGGGTTATTGCTAGCCACTTGCCGCCGACTTGGCGCAAATGAGCGCTTTTTACGCAGCGGTAAATGGTCTAAACAATCCCCAATGGCCATGATGGGAAATCAAGTCCACGGTAAAAAGTTAGGCATTGTGGGAATGGGTAGCATAGGCCAAGCCGTTGCGCGCCGCGCCAAAGCCTTTAATATGGATATTTATTATTATAATCGCTCACGATCTCTCGAAGCCGAAGCAAACTATCAAGCTCATTATTGTGACAGTCTGGCGAGCTTGTTATCGTCTGTAGATATCATTAGTTTACATTGCCCACTCACCCCTGAATCACAACAGATAATCAATGCTGATAGCTTAGCCAATTGCAACGATGGCGCCATTTTGATCAATACCGGCCGCGGCGGATTAATTGATGACAACGCCCTCATCGATGCACTAAAAAACGGTAAAATTGCTGCAGCTGGATTAGATGTATTTGATGGCGAGCCTGATTTCCATTCTGGCTATCTTGATTTTGAAAATGTCACCTTAACTCCGCATATTGGCAGCGCAACGGCTGAATGCCGTCAAGCTATGGCAGGCAAAGCCTTACAAAATGTTATTGCGATGCTTGAAGGCAAACCGTTATCAACTCCTGTATAGAGCAGCCACTATGTTATTAACTAAGTCTTTAGAAAAATGCTTTAACATTGAGCAGTTACATCAGCAAGCACATAAAAACCTCCCCCTACCTGTGTATGACTACATGGCAGGCGGTGCTGACGATGAAGTGTCTTTGAGTCACAATGTTAATGCCTTTGATCAATATCAGATTATTCCTAAGTGTCTCACTAATGTCACCGACATCAATACCCACAG
This sequence comes from Shewanella sp. 10N.286.48.B5, assembly GCF_002874355.2. Taxonomy (NCBI): domain Bacteria; kingdom Pseudomonadati; phylum Pseudomonadota; class Gammaproteobacteria; order Alteromonadales; family Shewanellaceae; genus Shewanella; species Shewanella sp. 10N.286.48.B5. The sequence continues at coordinate 1,066,382 of NZ_MCVG02000001.1, read as the reverse complement.
CCATATACTGGGCTGTGACATGTCGGCACCATTTTTTATTTCACCTGTGGGTCAGCAGCGCATGTTTCATGCTGATGCAGATATCGCTGGCGCTAAAGCCGCTGAAAAACAGGATATTTTGTTTACCTTATCCACTTTCTCTTCCAAAACCATTGAAGAGGTCGCCAGCAGTAGTTATGGCAATAAAATGTTTCAGGTATATGTCGTGACGGATCCGCAATTAAATGAAGAAATTATGCAGCGGGCAAAAGCGGCAAAATATCAAGCCATGTGTTTAACCGTTGATACCGTGGTGGGCGGCAATCGTGAGCGAGACATAAAAAATGGCTTAACCATACCCATGAACCTCAGCTTAAAAAGCCTATTGGAATTTGCTAAACATCCTTTGTGGGTAAAAAACTACTTTATGTCAGGTGGCAAAGATTTAGTTAATCTAAATGCAGCCCCCTCAACAGGCGATACCGAAAGCTTCCTTAAGTATATGGGTAATCTATTGGAGCGAAATCTCACTTGGGATCACGCCGCCAAGATGATTAAACAATGGGGCGGCCCTTTTGCCATCAAAGGCATTATGTCGGTAGATGATGCAGTTAAAGCTAAACACATTGGCGCATCGGCCATTATGATTTCAAATCATGGCGGCAGACAGCTGGACTGCACCCCTGCGCCAATTGAAATGGTGGCTGACATTCGAGCGGCAGTCGGTCCAGACATCGAGCTCATCGTCGATGGCGGCATCAGACGCGGCAGCGATATTTTTAAAGCGATAGCCTTAGGCGCTAATGCGGTATCACTTGGCAGAGCATACGCCTATGGCCTAGCTGCGGGCGGGCAAGCGGGCGCAGAAAAAGCCATCAATATACTCAAAACAGAATTGGTCCGTACTATGGCCTTGGCAGGCTGTCAAAGCCTTAAGGATATTAACACCAGCATGATCCGTAAGCGTTAACGGTCATCCTCATTCCCTTTAAGTGAGATAATATTAAGTTAGAACAACATCAGGCCTGCGAGCTCCCCCCCCTTCGCAGGCCTGATGCTCTAGTGTCATAATGCTACGACTTAAAAGAATTTAAGCATTCAAACTAATCCGCGCTATTCACTCGCCTAATTCCTATCGCCTTCTATACTTTTGTTGAGCTCATAAGTGATTTGATTATCAAGCATTCGCTAATTAACTCGCTCATGTCCTATACCTTTAATTCACAGTCTTGTAGGAGTAATTTTATCAATGACACGATTAAGCACCATATTACTGCTATTAAGTTTGTTAAGCATTTATCCACTGCAGGCCAGAACCAATCCTTGGGAGCTCGCCACTAGCATCTATCAAGGGCAAGTTGCAGCTATTGGCGGCTATGCTAATGGTTGTTTATCAGGCGCACAGCCACTGCCGTTAACGGGTGACGGCTACCAAGTTATTCGTAGTCAGCGGCAGCGTTTTTATGGCCACCCTAATCTCGTGAATTTTGTCAGTCACTATTCAAAGCAGCTAACTCAGCAAGGGATCAATAATATTTTCATCGGTGATATGTCGATGCCCCGCGGCGGTCAATTTGATTTTGGCCACAGCAGCCATCAAATAGGCTTAGATGTGGATATTTGGCTAAAACTAACCGAGGCGCCACTCAAGCCCCAAGAATTACAAAATCCACGTCATTTGTCTGTGGTTGATATTGATAAATTAACCGTTAATCAAGCATGGTCAAAACAACATAAAACCATGCTCAAAGTCGCTGCAGAGAATAATCAGGTCGCTCGGATTTTTGTTAATCCAATCATCAAGCAGCACCTGTGTAATGAACGAAGCGACAAGGATACTTGGCTACAAAAAATTCGTCCTTGGTGGGGCCATACCTCTCACATGCATGTGCGCTTGCATTGCCCTGAAACTGATAGCTTATGTAAAGCGCAGCAGCCCATTAAATCAGGTCATGGCTGTGAAGAATTAACTTGGTGGACCCAGCAACTTAAGCGTGCAGCGGCAAGCCAGCAACAAGCTAAACAACCTAAAACGGCAGCGGCGCCAAAGCCTTTAAAACAAAAACCGCTTTCCTGTGAACCACTAGTTAAAAACTTACAGGCAAAACAGTAATTTCCCCCTCTTAAAACATTCACTATTGAGCATTTGCCCGTTAAATTGCACTAAACAGGCCAAAAATATACTTTAACTGCATTGGCTGCTCGACATATGAGCAGTTATGTCTGTATAATCCGCGGCTGTTTTACCTACGTAAATGCTCTGCCTTTTTAAGGTCAGCGTTTATCTGCTTAGCTTGGCTGAACTCAAAGTACCTTTTTATTGTACATCGAGCTTTGTTTTGCATACTTAACCATTCAGGATATTCCTTTGATTTCTACCGCAAATATCACCATGCAGTTTGGCCCAGAGCCATTGTTTGAAAACATCTCAGCTAAATTTGGCCACGGAAACCGTTATGGTTTAATTGGTGCCAACGGTTGTGGTAAATCAACCTTCATGAAAATTCTAAGTGGTGAACTTGCACCGACTTCTGGCAACGTGTCTATTACTCCGGGCCAAAAAGTCGGTACCTTAAGTCAAGATCAGTTTGCTTTTGAACAGTACAGCGTAGTCGATGCTGTCATTCAGGGTGACCCAAAACTGTGGGAAGTTAAGCAAGAGCGTGAACGCATTTATTCTTTGCCTGAAATGACTGAAGAAGACGGAATGAGAGTCGGTGAACTTGAAAGTGAGTTTGCTGAAATGGACGGTTACAGTGCAGAAAGCCGCGCTGGTGAAATCTTACTTGAAGCCGGTATCGATGAAGAATATCACTTTGGTTTAATGAGCCAAGTCGCTCCCGGTAAAAAGCTACGTGTATTACTGGCACAGGCTTTATTCTCAAACCCTGATATCTTGCTGCTTGATGAACCGACCAACAACTTGGACATACATACCATTAGTTGGTTAGCAGATGAGTTAAACAAACGTAAATGCACCATGATCATCATCTCCCATGATAGACATTTCTTGAACACTGTCTGTACTCATATGGCTGATATCGATTACGGTGAACTGCGTATTTACCCTGGTAATTACGAATACTTCCTTGAAGCTGCAGGCTTAATCCAAGAGCAGTTATTAGCAGGTAACGCTAAGAAAGTGGCTGAAATGGCTGAACTTCAAGACTTTGTTAACCGTTTTGGTGCTAACGCATCTAAAGCGAAGCAAGCCAGTTCTCGTGCTAAAAAGCTTGATAAAATTTCGCTAGATGAAGTTAAATCATCTAGTCGCATGACGCCTTCATTACGTTTTGACGAAAGCAAAAAAATGCATCGTCAAGCGCTTATCATGGAAGACGTTGGCCATGGTTTTGAAGATAATACCTTATTCCAAGGCGGTAACATTATCCTTGAAGCAGGCGCAAAGCTTGCTGTTATTGGTGAAAACGGTGTCGGTAAAACTACCCTGCTACGCTGTTTAGTTAACGATCTGACCAATAACGAAGGTGTGGTTAAGTGGTCTGAAAATGCCGCTATCGGTTACTGCCCGCAAGACAGCAGCAAAGACTTTGATAATGATCTAAGTTTATTTGATTGGATGTCGCAATGGCGCAGCCCAAGACATAACGATTTAATGGTCCGTGGTATGTTAGGCCGTCTTCTATTTACTGAAGATGATGCCAACAAGAAAGCCCGTAACTGTTCAGGTGGTGAAAAGAACCGTCTATTATTTGGTAAGTTAATGATGATGGATGTAAATGTACTCATCATGGACGAGCCAACCAACCACATGGACATGGAAGCCATTGAAGCGCTGAACAATGCCCTTAAAGAATTTGAAGGCACCTTGATTTTCGTTAGCCACGATAGAGAATTTGTATCATCGCTTGCAACTCACATCATTGATGTGAGAGACCAAAAGTTATTAAGCTTCCACGGTACCTTTAACGAGTACATGGCAAGCCAAGCTGAAGCAGCAGCGCTGATAAAAAAATAAGCCTTATTAACGAAGATTATTCGTAATATCGCAGTCATAAAAAAGCCATTTGAATATTCAAATGGCTTTTTTGTTTTTACGCTATGCCAACCTTTGGAACTTATAAATAGGTATTTAAAAATTCGAGGTATTTATTAGAAGCACTAATGCGGTTAGCTTTTTTACTAAAGCCATGGCCTTCATCATCAAACACAAGGTAATCAACATAAGTGCCGCCCGAGCGGATTGACTCGACCATTTCATCACTCTCAATTTTTAGTACTCGGGGATCATTTGCCCCTTGCACCACCAACACCGGGCTTTTCACTTGTTCACCAAAAAACACTGGTGAAATATTGTGTAAGCGCTCTTTATCTGTCGTTGGGTCCCCTAACTCGTCATAAAGACTTTTACGAAATGCTTCCCAGTAAGGCGGTATGCTTTCAAGGGTTCTCACCCAGTTAGTAACGCCAAAGATATTAATTCCGACTTTGAACTCATCAGTAAATGCCATCGCAGCCATTGTTAAGTAACCGCCATAACTGCCACCCATAACACCAATCTTATCGGCATCAACCCAATCTAAGGTTTGAAGGTATTTTTTGTTATACACCACATCTTGTAAATCATCTTCACCATGACGTTTATCATCTAAGTGAAAAAACGTTTTACCATATCCACTTGAACCACGATTGTTAATCTTAATGATGGCATAGCCGTTATTCACCAGATGTTGAACTGTTGCAGAGTACCCTTTGCGAGATTGCCCGCCAGGACCACCATGGATATAAATCAATGCGGGCACTTTTTTCATATTAGCTTGTTTAGGCTTATATAAAATCGCAGGAATATCTAAACCATCAAAGCTTTTAAAACGCACCACTTCACCGGTAACAAGATTCTGTTCTTTTATGTTTGGATTACCAGAATTGGTTAATCGAAGTATCGAGTCTGTACCTAATTTGTGGGTATATAAGTTTGATGGTGAAGTATCTGAGTTAATGTAAAACACCATTGAACTTGAATCATCAGAGAAATTTACCCCGCGTAAATCACCACTGGGTAAGGTCGGTAATTGCAGTTCAGAATTAGTGGTTAAATCAGTAATAATCAACTGTGTTTGCGCATCGGCATTGACACCGGTAATTTGAAAACGACCATCTTTTGAAAAGTAGCTAAAACTGACATCCCAATCTGCCTTATAGCTTAAGGTGCTCTCACCTGTTGCTAAATCATATGCCCATGATTGATTGAACTCACCAAATTCATCGGTGGCATACAACAAGCGTTTATTGTCTTTAGAAAAAGTATCAACCGAATAAGACACATCACCACTATGTTCAGTGAGCAAGCGTGGTTTTGCCATTTTCAATCTAAGGTCGATTAAATAAAGATCTGAGTTACTGTTTGAATGGCTTTTACTCAGCGCGATAAAACGGCCATTTGGACTCACACTTTCTACACTAAAACCAGAGTCATTTTTAAACACTAATTGGCGACTGTAATCTTCAGTATTATATTGATAAACATCAAAATACTTAGCATCTCGTTCATTGGTTACCACAAAGAAAGATTGCTCATCTTCATGCCATGACATTACTGACGCTTTTAAGCCTTCGCCTGGGGTTAAATCCACGTCAGTGCCATCTAACTCTTGGACATAAAGATGATTAAGTTCATCACCACCTTTATCCGCGCTATATAAAAAACGCTCGTCTTTTGGAAACCACGACTCAACAAATACTGATTCTTTAGTTGAAAACGTCAGTTGTTTTGACGGGCTGCCATCAACAGGCACACGATAAGCATTGAAAATACCGCTTTTATCATTACTGACTAAAACAGCATTGCCTAAATGGTTAATTGAAGAGCCAAATACACTGGTGGTTTTATAAAACTCTTCAGCATTGTAAGTTTCAAATGCCACTGAATTACTGGCAACTAAATCAATTGGATCAGCTTGTGGTTTAACATCATTGGAGTTACTGGAATTCGAGCAACCACCTAGTGCAACCGCCATTATGGCTGTTGTGATAGCAGTTGTGATGAGGGTTTTAAGCATGAAAATATCCTTATTATGTCCGAGAACTTAAACGAGATAATTCAAAAAGTAGCGATGAATTATTGAGTACAGTATTCAACCTAGCAGGAGATGCTAATATTGGCTAGCCGTATGAGAATCAATAAAACAGAAGTTGAAGCGGAACGTTATAACATTTAAATAAAATAACGATTATGCGAATACATTAACTAGCAAGTTGAAATGAGATAGCCAAAGGTATTATTTGCATGCTCTGGAACGCCCAAACCCACTAAAGTAGACATCACAAAAATCACCAACGTGGTTATAGCTAACGCTGCGGTGATAATCATTAATAGCCTAAATAATGTTGCCATCTAAGTTCCTTTAGCCTTCACTTTTAACTGACTGATACGATTTATCTCAATCATATTTCAGCCATAAGTTAACAGAATGAGCTCATATAGTGTTATTGATAAATGCTATTACCTTTATACAAATGACAAAAACAACAAAGCCCATCATGAAATGGGCTTTGTTAAATTGGTTTTAACTGTATTCGTTATTTAGCGGCATTCGCCCGTGCTTGATGCAGTTTTTTATAGCTTTCAATCAATCTAAGGTGCGGCTCGATACCTTCAAGCTTCATGCTGGTTTGAGTCAAACCAAAGAACTTCACCTCACCAGTGACACTGCCAACAACGTTTTTCATATTGTCTTCACCAAACATACGGTTGAAGTTATTAATAAAGTGCTCAAGCGCTAAACCGTCATCCAAGGTGACTTCTAATACCGCATTAACCGCTTGATAGAACAAGCCGCGCTCGACTGTATTGTCGTTGTATTGTAAAAACTCACCAACATAATCCATCGCATCTTCAAGCCTGCCTATCGCAAGGTAGATTAAGATTTTAAGCTCGATGATGGTTAACTGTCCCCAAGGGGTGTTTTCGTCAAACACGATACCAATTAAGGTTGGTATATCGGTTTGATTATCCAATTGGCTTTCTTCTAAGCGCTCAACTAAATCAGTTAACTGCTCATGGGTTAACACATGCAGATTTAAAATCTCTTCACGGTAATCCAGCGCTTTATTGGTGTTGTCCCAAATAAGATCTTCAACTGGATACACTTCTGAGTAATCAGGCACCAAGATACGGCAAACCGCTGCGCCTAATTGGTCAAACTCAGCAATATAAGCTTCTTTGCCAATATCCGCTAAGATGCCAAATAAGCTTTCAGTTTCTTCTTCCGTAGTACCAGAGAAATCCCATTCGCAGAAATCATAATCATGATTGCTGCTAAAGAAACGCCACGAGATAACACCTGTAGAGTCAATAAAGTGCTCAACAAAGTTTTCAGGCTCTGTCACTGTCATGCTATTGAACGTCGGCTTTGGCACATCGTTCAAGCCTTCAAAGCTTCGACCTTGCAATAATTCTGTCAGGCTGCGCTCAAGCGCCACTTCAAGACTCGGATGGGCGCCAAATGAAGCAAATACGCCGCCAGTTTTAGGGTTCATCAAGGTGACACACATTACAGGAAATTGACCACCGAGTGAGGCATCTTTAACCACAACAGGGAAGCCTTGTTCTTCTAAACCTTTAATACCCGCTAATATGCTTGGGTACTTTTCAAGTACAGCCATTGGCACATCTGGCAGGACAATTTCTTGCTCGATGATTTGGCGTTTAACCGCGCGTTCAAAGATTTCAGATAAACACTGCACCTTGGCTTCAGCTAGGTTATTACCCGCGCTCATGCCGTTACTTAAAAATAAGTTCTCGATTAAGTTAGACGGGATATTAACCACTTCGCCATCAGAGTGACGAGTATAAGGAATGGTACAAATACCGCGCTCAAAGTTACCTGAGTTGGTATCAATCAGGTTTGAACCCGCTAACTCACCATCTGGATTATAAATCTCTAAACAGTAGTCATCTAAAATGCCGCTTGGCAGCGAGTCATCTTCTTCTAACTCAAACCATGTTTCATTGGGATAATGCACAAACTCGCTATTAGCTATCTCTTCGCCAAAGAACTGGTCGTTATAAAAGAAGTTACAGTTTAAACGTTCAATGAATTCACCTAATGCAGAGCACAGCGCACTCTCTTTCGTCGCGCCTTTACCATTAGTAAAACAGGCTGGTGATGCTGCATCACGAATATGCAGTGACCACACATTCGGCACAATGTTACGCCATGAAGAAATTTCAATCTTCATCCCCAGCTCTGCTAGCATGGCAGTCATGTTGGTGATGGTTTCTTCAAGGGGTAAGTCTTTACCTATGATGTAGGTGCTGGTATCGCCTTCAGGTTGACCCATCAACATGGCATTGGCGTCAGCGGCTAAATCATCAACGGTTTCGATTTTAAATTCAGGGCCGGTTTGCACCACTTTTTTAACCGTGCAGCGGTCGATAGAACGTAAAATACCGGTACGATCTTTTTCAGAAATATCATCTGGTAATTCAACTTGGATCTGAAAAATCTGGTTATAACGATCTTCAGGATCAACAATGTTGTTTTGTGATAGCTTGATATTTTCCGTAGGAATATCACGGGCTTTACAATACACCTTGATAAAGTAAGCCGCACACAGCGCTGACGACGCTAAGAAGTAATCAAACGGACTTGGCGCTGACCCATCACCTTTGTAGCGAATAGGCTGATCGGCAGTAACAGTAAAGTCGTCAAACTTGGCTTCAAGTCTTAAGTTGTCGAGAAAATTAACTTTGATTTCCATTGAATAGTTCCAGAGTCGTGCGCTGTAAATTGGCGGGTATATCTAATGAGGTGAATTATCGGTGTTTTTAGCGCAATAGTCTTGGGTTAATTGTCACTATTGCTTAATTAGCTGAAAAATTTCCCCTGCATTAAACAATAATCAAAGGCTTAGCATTGGCCATGCTTGCACATGACCAGCTAAGTTATTGCTGATTAAGTCGACATATAGATTTATTTATGACATCTGCCATAGTTAAATGACTATAGTTAAACGGCGAGGCTTAATTCAATATCTTTAATCTTGTAAGGGTACTCTGCCTCACGGTGCTGAAACGATAAAATCGCCTCATTTAAAACAACGCCCTCTTCAATGTTTATCGCTTGGCGAATGGTTTCATTTTGCTGCCAAGCGCTCTGCCCTGCTAGCACTGCAGGTAAATACACAATCAGCGCTGCTGAAATCGACCGAGTAGCACTTTCCCAAAGGTAAGTCGGGGTATGATCCACCGCATAATAATCCACCGTTTTATAGTTAAACATTGGCTGTTTAAATGTGGTCGGCTTAGCAAAAAAGAAGCCCATTTTTTCATCGCAACTGACATCAATGATCAAACTATGGGGTTTTAGGCACTCTGCTTCAGATTCGATCACGAAATTAGTTGGCTTGGCAGTGTTTTGAAAAGTGCCGTTAACCATAATATCGGCTTCACTGATGAGCTCTGTTAATGGCCTGCTACTGCCATCATGCTCAACCACCATCATTCGGGCTTCGCCCGTCTCGCCTGCGCGAATACGGACATAGTTACAATCTAATACTTCTTCACGCACTTGCTCTTCAGGTCGCTGAATACAAATGGTAATGTCTTTAAAACCATGGGCTTTAAGGGCGTAAATCGCGCCGCGACTCACGGCGCCAAAGCCAAAAATAATCGTCTTACGTTGATCGCCATAGTGGCCATCAATGCCTTTAAGTTGTAATGAGTGTAGCACCGCACAATAACCAGCCATTTCATTATTTTTATAAAAAGTATGACGACCCATTTGCCCCGTTGCCGACCAAATAAACATATCTTCAAAAGCAATTAGGGTTTGTTTGCGATCTAGCGCTGCTTGAGTAATATCTTGCTGCTGCACACAATGTACATAACCCCATAAAGTGCCGCCTTCACGCAGCTCTTGTAAATCTTCTAACACCGGCTTGGCAATAATTACCGTACCAATATTTGCCAGTAACTCATGACGCGTGGCAATACCGCCAGTTAATGCAGCAATTTCAGCATCTGAGATCCCAAAGGGTTCGCCATAACCTTGCTCAAATATGAGTTGCTTTCGAAGCGCTTGCGGAATGCGCAGTAAATGTCCTGGGTGAATGGGAAAGCGTTTTTCGTCTACTTTTCTTGAAGTCCCTATGACTCCTACTTTTAACGTGTTCATGTCATCGTTCCTTGTTATATCAATGGATCTATGTGACTGCATACACGAATGTTTATTTTCGCCAATGGCCAGTTGCTCTAATGATTAGAGGTAGGATCTGCTCTGGTTAATGCGACAGTCGTAAACAACGCGGCCTAATTAACATAGAGTTTTATAAATGGAAGAACTTTACGGTGACCGAGCTTAAAAAAGCGTCGCAGACGATAAAGTGTCAATATTTGAAGGGGAAATTTATTGCATACTCATTTATCCACTACGAAGGTTTTAGCTACAGAATTATGGGAAGTTCATATAACTAGCAGTGTGAGCACTTAATGAATTAATCATTGCTAACGCTTTTGAAAACTCATATAGCACAAGATGAGGTTGTCTATTTACCGAAGAAGATAAAAAAGATAAGCGCCTTACTTTAGCATAAATTAGCCCGCTAAAGTTAAAATGCGCAGCTTTAGTCCTGTTAAAACCGCGGCTGCTAAATATAAGCTCGCATTTAAACAAGATAAGTCAAGCCAGCTAAATTGGCCTACTTTTGCATAATCTTTAAAAAAGTCAGTCTATATTATTAGATTATGCTTAAAAACAACTACACTGATCTCATCGAGATCAGCTAAATGTAACTATTCACTTTAATAAATAGGTTAACTACAGCCACTATGCGACAATCGCGCCCATGAGTATCTACCAGCTATTACACAAGGCCCCTATCCGCGTTATCCGTATTGGAAGACGGCGCATTTGGCTACGTGTAAAACTGGATATGTTGGTGGTAAAACAGGCCTTAGCCCAAGAAAAGCAAGAAACCAAAGCCATGCTGGTGACTTATAAACGCTATACCTGCAAGCAAGCCAACAAGGATGAATTAGCCGAAGCCAATAAACAATTTGCCGACTTACTCAAAGGTTTGGGCTTAGGGGTTTTCGCGGTGTTACCTTTTGCCCCTATTACTATTCCTTTGGTATTAAAACTCGGCAAAATGGTAGGCGTTGACGTGCTGCCAAGCTCATTCAATAATATGTCCGAACGCAAAGCCAATGCTCGAAAAAACGCCATTAACAAAACCAGTTAACCCAAATAGCCACAGCCTAACTGATAAGTGACAATAGCCAGTAGCTAAACTAATAAGCAACTACCACGGTTATTTTTTAGCAATCCTAATAACTTTGCCAAAAAGTAGTCGTAACCTCAGCTCATAACCGCCTATTTCAGTCGCGCCATTCCACTATAGTCATCTATTGCAGCAAACAAGCACACTAAAACCATCTCTATGCTTTCTAGAATCAAATCAGCCTGATACTCTTAGGGATATCCTTAAACTCATCGCAATCAACGAGTCCTACTATGAGCAATATCATTATTTCAGGTGTTTCAGGCATTCCCCTGTCTATTTTCAATAGCGAAACATTTGCACAGTGGCGCGATAAGCAGTCTAAAAATGTTACTAACTGGCTCACCACCACCCAGTTTTCAGGTAAAGGCATGAGCTTAATTCCTAATACCGAAGGTGAGTTAGCTGAAGTTATTTTTGTGAGTAACCAAGATGACTCTTATTGGCTGTGTGGCGATCTGGTTAATCAACTGCCTGCAGGTCAATACCAATTAAACGCGGATGACAAGCAGATAAAAACCGCCGCATTTAGTTGGGGTTTAGGGGCGTATCAGTTCGATCGCTACAAAAAAAACGACAAGCAAATTCCACAGCTTATTGTGCCGACTAGTGCGCAAGCTGATGAAGCTAATAAGTTCATCCGCTCAGTGTCATTAGTCCGTGACTTGGTTAACACACCCGCCGCCGATATGATGCCGCAACACTTAGCTGAGACCATGAGCGCCATGGCGACAGAATTTGGCGCTAAGCTCAACCAAATTGTCGGTGATGAACTACTTGAGCAAAACTACCCGACCATTCATATGGTTGGCCGCGCCAGCGCAAATGTTCCGCGCTTAATCGACTTAACTTGGGGTGATGAATCGGCTCCTAAAGTGACCCTAGTAGGTAAAGGTGTGTGTTTTGACTCTGGTGGCCTTGATTTAAAACCCGGCGCCGGCATGCGCTTTATGAAAAAAGACATGGGCGGCGCAGCGCATGTTATTGGTTTAGCGCAATTGATTATGGCGAGCAACTTACCTATTCGTCTGCGGGTATTGGTTCCTGCGGTTGAAAATGCCGTTTCAGCCAATGCCTTTAGGCCCGGTGATGTGATTACTACCCGCAAAGGGCTGACCGTTGAAATTGATAATACTGACGCCGAAGGCCGCTTAGTATTGTGTGATGCCCTTGCTGAAGCCAATAACGACAAACCTGAGCTAATGATTGATTTTGCCACCTTAACAGGGGCTATGCGAGTTGCTTTAGGCACCGAGCTGCCGGGGTTCTTTAGTAACGATGACCAAGTGGCCGCCGATATTACCGCATCGGGTTTATCTGTAGACGACCCAGTTTGGCGCATGCCACTGCATAAACCTTATTATGACTTAACCTGTAGTGATATTGCTGACTTAGCCAACTGCGGCAAAACTCCATTTGGCGGCGCAATTACCGCAGCACTTTATCTTGAGGCCTTTGTTGATAAAGATATTAGCTGGAGTCACTTCGATGTGATGGCATGGAATAACCGTAAATTACCGGGTCGTCCTGTGGGTGGTGAAGCCTTTGGTATTCGTGCGGTATTTGATTACCTGCAAAATCGATTTGATAAGTAAACTAAGCCCAAAACCTCATTAGCGAAAAGGCCTGTCGATACAGGCCTTTTCTTTATTAAAACCATGATACTTTTATCACTGTTTTATATAGCAAACAAAAAACACTGCATAGCTATTAAGCTTACTCAGCGCCACGGTCTACATCTTGACCATTATCATCTAACCACTTCAAACTTGATAACGGATAGCCTAAAAACCACTTACTGCGTTCAAGTACGATACGGGTCTTAATATTTTTGATACTTAGCTCTGATCTGTCTGAAAGCTCGGTACAGATCTCATTGAGTTTTTTGATATTGGGAAAGCAACTTAACGACATATAATCCACATCACCAGCAAGCTGCATGCAATCCATAAATTCTGGAATATCTTGAATAGCACTAACAAAGCGTCGCCGCGACGGTGCTGTGTTATCGGTTAAGGTAAACTCCACATAGGCCATCACGTGCTCACAAATCTGCTCTAAATTCACATCCGCATGAAAGGTTCTGAAATAGCCGGCTTCTTTTAACGATTTAACTCGCTGAAAACAAGCACTAGGTGAAAGGTTTACTTTTTCAGCTAATTCAATATTGGTCAAATCCCCCTCAAGATGTAGGGTCGCCAATATTTTTTTGTTGTAACTATCAATCTTTACTTTCTTTTTCATTTTCAGAAACCTAGTGTTATTTTATCTATGGTTTTCGCTACCTATAGTGGATTATCCATGATTAATTTGCAAAATGTCCCGTGTTTCCTCTCAAAGCGACAAATTTTTACTGCATTTTTGCTGCATTACAAAATATTATTTTTCACCAAAGTCCCACAATGGTTATAACGGATCACACAAATGCATAATAACTACATATTTATGCAAGGAAGCCTATAAGGGCCAAAATATGAGTCATACTAATCGTCGTTTTTTCGCAAAATCAATATTAGCCACTGCGGTGGGTTTATCGCTTGTTAGTTCAGCCCACGCTGAGAACAATGAGCCACAAACTGTTGAAGCCACTAGCGGAATAGAGCGCATCGAGATTAGTGCTCGTGGCCGTGTAGAAACCTTACAGAATGTACCAGACTCGGTAACCGCGTTTAGTGCTGATATGATCCAAAACCAGCGTATTGAAAATTTCAGAGATGTTGCCGATCTCACGCCTAATTTAAGCCAGTTGGACAACTTCAGACCAGGCCTTGCCCGTATCACTATCCGCGGCTTAATTACCCCGCAAGTGGGCGATGCGCCGCTGGCTTTTGTGGTTGATGGGGTCACCGCACCCGATTTAGAATTTATTAACCAAGATTTAGTCGACATTGAGCGTATTGAAGTCATGCGCGGTGCACAGGGTGCACTTTACGGTAAAGGCGCCATTGGCGGCGCAGTGATTGTCACCACCAAAAAACCAACCGAAGAGTTAGAAGGCACCATTAAAGGCTCATACGGTAACGGCAATACCTATAATTTAAATGGCGTGGTATCGGGCGCGCTTAATGATGACAGCAGCGCATTTTTCCGTGTTGGCGGTTATACCAAAAACTCTGATGGCTTAATTGATAATGTGTTTTTAGATGAGCCAGCAGATTACTTTTCAGAAGACTCAGTGTTTGCCCAGCTTGAATTTGATCTCACAGACGACACCAGTTTAAACCTGCGCGGCCGTTACACCACCAGCGATGCCGGCTTTGCTTATTATCAAGGCGTCACTGAAGACAGCGCGGAAGACTTTGATATTGGCACCTCGCAAAACATCCGTAATAACGACCAACGTGATGTATATGAAGTCAGCGCCAAACTTACCCAGCATTATGACTTAGGTACCTTTGACTTTATCACTGCTTACAGTAGCTCTGAAAACAAACACTTTTACGATGGCGATTACTCCGCCGACCCGACCTTTATTGATGAAGATGATTTTTTCCGTGCCCCTTTTGGCACTGAAGGCTTATTTGATGTGAAATCACTGACGGTTGAATCACGCTTTACTTCTCAAAGTGATCAGGATTTAAGATGGGCAGTGTCAGCTTTCTATCAAGACAAGAAACGTGACAACACCATTAACTTCTTTGACGACTTCTTAGGCGATGTGCCGCTAGACAGAGACGATTTTACCGATGAGATGATGTATCTAACCATCGCCGATAAAAACAGCAGCAAAGCCTGGGCATTATCAGGTCAAATTAACTACGACATTACTGACAAGTTAGAATTAACGGCAGCGCTACGTTTTGATAGCGACAAACGTGAGTCTTACGACCCTAACTTCCCTGTTGATACGTTTGCAGAGGATACCTTTAGCCAATGGCAACCTAAGGTGACTTTAGCTTATCAAATGAATGAGGAGTTGCTGCTTTATACTGGCTACTCAAAAGGTTTTAGAAGTGGAGGCTTTAACGAGCCCGCAGAAGGTATAAACCGTGTTTACAATCAGGAAGTGTCTGACAGCTACGAAGCGGGTTTTAAAACCACCCTATTCTCAAATAAACTGACCTTAAACGGTGCGTTATTTGTCATCTCCCAATCTGATGCACAAATTACCCAATTTAATGTCGACAGCTTTACCCTTGAAAACCTCGCCATTGATGACGTGCTCACTAAAGGCGCTGAAATCGAATTAGGCTGGGCTGCGACAGAAAACCTCAATGTACGTTTTAATGCAGGTTATATTGACTCAGAAATAAAAGAGTTTACAGATAGACCTGAGCTTGAAGGTGAATCACAAGTATGGGTGCCAGAATATACTTATAGTTTATCTGCAGATCATTATTTCCCTATTAGCTCAAACTGGTCACTGGTATCTCGAGCTGATATTCAGGTGCAAGGGCCACAATATTTTGATATTGAAATCCCACATGTTACTTCGTCAACCTTCACCTCAATTAATGCTGGGGTCGGTTTGAAGTCTGACGATTGGACAGTGCAGCTATATGTCAATAACTTAACTGACGAGCGCACCATTGAAGATATCTTCTTTTATGGTGATGGCGTAACCGATTTAGCCCGCATGCCTAATAAACCGAGAACATATGGTATCGAAGCGATTTATAATTTCTAAGGCAAGACATCGTCACTCCCATACAGGCCTCTAGATTAGGGGCCTATTTTTACAAGTAGAACTTATGCCTAACCGTCTGACACCTAGCGCTGAATACTGCACAAGAAACAACCAAGAACACAGCCCTAAGCCAAGCTCTGAATATAGCTCTGAATATAGCTCTAAAAATAGTGCAAACAATGATCTATTTGATGATTATGCCACTCGCCCCGTGCCGCAAGATAAAACCGTCGGCGGCGTGCGCATTGGCATGATAAACGGTGGATTGGCATTTGCCGTGCCGGGTCTAATCACCGGGCTTGAGCTTGGCGGCGCGTTAGGCCTTAGCCAAAGTATTTACGCCTTTATTATTGGCGGCATTATTTTGTCAGTACTTGGCACTGTCACTGGCTTAGTTGGCATGCACAACCGCCTAACCTCATGCATGACCATGAAATTTGTCTTTGGCCGCAAAGGAGCAAACCTGCTCAGCCTTGCGTTTGTATTATCTTTACTGGGTTGGTATGGGGTTAACATCAATCTGTTTAGCGAAGTCTCTCAAGCCCTGTTTCAACAGTTATTTACTGTGACAGTGCCATTGTGGCTATTAGAAGTATCAGCCGGAATGTTAATTACCCTCACCACTATTTGGGGCTTTAAGCTGATTGAAAAGCTGTCCAGTTTATTCGTGCCGATTCTATTTATGTTAGTGGCTTATATGCTCTATAAAAGTGTCGGTTATGTCATCGCCCCAGATGCAGTTACTCAGTTTAACAGCATTGAACTCACCTTTGGTGAAGCGGTATCAGCCGTTGTCGGCAGTTTTATTGTCAGCGTGGTATTAATGCCTGACTTTAGCCGGTTTGCAAAAACCACCAATGACACCATTATCGCTTCATTTCTGCCATTTTTAGTACTCAACAGCTTTGTTTATATCGCTGCAGCCATGGCAGGTATTGCGGTGCAACAAAGTGATATTCTGGCTGTCATGCTCACATTAGGCATTGGCACTTTAGCGTTTATCTTGCTCATCATGTCGAGCTGGGTCACCAACGTGGTCAATTTATACAGCGCCGCGCTGGGTTTTAACGCCATAAATATTAGCTGGAAAGAATGGAAAATCATCGTGGTTTCAGGCGTATTAGGCACGATTATCGCTTCATTTAATTTACTGGCTAATTTTACTGACTTCTTATTTAGCCTATCGATTATCTTCACCCCTGTTGCGGCGATTTATGTGGTGGATTTTTTCATCGTACGTAATAAACAATCTTACCTGTTAAGTGAATTAAGCCAAGTTGCGGCGGTTAATTACCTTGCCGTTATCGCCTGGGCTGTGGGAATTGCAACCTCAATGCTGACCAATCATGGCCTAATCACCATCACAGGTATTGAAGTATGCGACGCCATTTTAGTCACCGCGCCAACCTACTATTTATTGATGCAAGCTTTTGCAAAAAAATCCATTGCTTAAGCCAGTAAATACATAGGAATGTTTTTGCTTCGCGGCACAAATGGAACACAAATTTTGCAGCGTTGGCATAAGATCAACACCATAAAAAGTTTAAGTTTAAGAGCTATTATTTATGAAAACACTAACAAGAGTTGACCTATCAGATATCTTGCACGGCTGCGCTATATTAGGCACAGGCGGTGGCGGTGAGCTAGATGAAGGCTTTTACTATATTGATAAAGCACTGGCTGAAGGTAAGACATTTAAGCTTGTTAGTGTTGATGATGTGCCCCAGGGCAAAAAGATTTGCACCCCCTATATGCTAGGGGCATTATCACCAATGACACCTGAAGAAGAACAGCAATATACCCGCTTACCTAAAAGCAGCAGCTCATCGATTATGACCGCATTTAGACGGTTAGAAAAATACACTGGCGATGAGTTTTATGGCACCATTTGCTGTGAATTAGGCGGCTCAAATACCGCTATTTCGTTTTACGTGGCCGCCATGGCTAATGGCTATATTATTGACGCCGATGTGGCAGGTCGTGCGGTACCTGAAATAACCCATTCAACCTACTATTTCAATAACATCCCTGCTGCGCCCATTGTCACCGCCAACGAGTTTGGCGAATGCTTTATTTGTGAAAATGTTATTGATGATTTACGCGCCGAAAACGTGGTAAGAGCCTTATCGATGATAAGCCGTAACGACATTGCTGCTATCGATCATGCGATGCCCATAGAGCAGGTTAAAGATGCGGTGATTAAAGGCACCATATCTAAGTCACTTGAAATAGGTAAAGCCTACCGGTTAGCCAAAGAAAACAACCAAGATATCGCCGATGCCATTGCCAGCCATGGTGGTGGCTATGTGGCCTTTAGAGGCTCGATTGCCAAATATCAATTTAAAACCCAAGACGGTTTCACTCTTGGAGACATATTTATTGACGGCACAGGCCAACATCTCAATGACCGTTACCATATTGAAGTAAAAAATGAGAATTTAGTCAGTCGCTTAAATGGCGTTGTTGATGTCACTATTCCTGATTTAATTTGCTGCCTAGACATGGATAGCAATAGCCCTATCACTAACCCCAATGTCAGTTATGGCGTCAATGTTGCCGTTATAGTACTGCCAGCACCAAAAGAGTTTGTCACCGAAAAAGGCTTACAGGCTTTTGGTCCCGCTTACGTAGGCATAGATGCGCCCTACCAAGCTGCGGTAGAGCGTCATTTTTTGCAAGCGACTCATTTTGAAAACCATGACTAAATGCTTAAACAGGTTAAATTAATTTCTAGCTAAATTAAGTACTTAAATGCTCATAAATAAAAACTAAATAGAAAATATGCGAAATGAACCTATTCATTTAACCATCATTAGGTTCATTTAATAGAGCAATAACCACAATTACTGCCACTGTTACCAAGCAATAATGCCACTGACAAATTGATCTTCCACTTTCTGCTACTTTGCCTGCTAGTTAAAGGTGATTTAGATGTTTTTCTGTCTATTGAGCTGTACAAAAACGTTCACTGATTGATAAGCATTTCCTCCATTGGATTAAGCTTTTAATACCCCATATAATTTCAAAAATAGGATTTTTATCTCACTTTAAGTTCTAAAAAGTATCGCTACTGATATTACCGCTATCTCGAGATACCTAATGTGAAGTCACCACAGTTGAACTAATCAATAAAGAGCTAACAACAGTCTAACCACTCGGTAAAACTAAACCATCACGCTTCCTATGGGATTAGTTAAAACCGCTATTTCGCCGAAACATAACTAACGCTGATGCTTTTTAAAGGATGTTTGCTAATATTAATTTAGTAGAGCAAGGATTGAGCTTATTAAACTAATAGAAAATCAGCATTTACTCGACTAACAGTAGCGCTGTGTTAGCAGCCCTAATTAGTTCGCGTAAATGGGATTATAGAAGGGTTATAAATGGAAATTTCAGACCTCATTGTGTCCCAACATGACGTTAAAGGCAAAATTTTGGTGGTCGATGACCAAATTGTTAATGTCAAAATAATTAAAAAATTATTGCAAGAAGACTATGATATTTTCATGGCGACCGATGGCGATCAAGTCATCGACGTATGCATGGGTTTACAACCAGATATGGTATTACTTGATATAGAAATGCCGACAGTAAATGGTTTTGAAGTATGCAAACAACTCAAAGCGAATCCACTCACGGCCAATATCGCCGTTATATTTATTACAGCTCATTTTGAAGAAGCCACTGAGGTAAAAGGACTTCAACTTGGCGCAGTAGATTTTATTCATAAACCTATTAACCCCATCATCACCAAAACCCGAGTTAAAAATCAATTGAGGCTCAAACAGCAATCGGATTTATTGCGCTCTTTTGCCATGTACGATGCGTTAACGGGTGTCGCTAACAGACGCCAGTTTGACCAGCGTTTTGCCGCAAATTGGCGCCATTGTGTTCGTGAAAAAGAGCCTATTTCCATCATCCTGTTAGATATTGATGTCTTTAAGCAATACAACGATAACTATGGCCACCAGCAAGGAGATAACTGCCTAGCCCAGGTTGCCAAAACAATACAACAGACACTGAAACGTCCTTGTGATTTAGTGGCACGTTACGGCGGTGAAGAATTTGTGTGTATTTTGCCACAAACTGATTTTTGTGGCGCTGAACATAAAGCCAAATCAATTGTCGATAACATCAACGCCCTAAAAATCGAACACGGCTTTTCAAATGTATCAGACTACATCACCATCAGTGCAGGCGTAGCTACCGTTGTACCTCATAAGGATATGCAGCAAGGTATGTTATTGGAACTTGCTGATAAGCAACTGTATCTTGCTAAATCGAATGGAAGAAACCAAGTCGCCAGCATAGAAATAAACAATATTTCCTAGTGGTTATTATTTGTGATTTAACAGAATAGTTGGACATAAGAAAGTATAACTAATGGCATAAAGCTCATTTAGATTAAGTTTTTCATCACTGGTTTAGGAAAATATAAGCGATTTTGAAATGCAAATGAGCGCTAGCTCGAGTTTTTTAAATATTATTGGTGAATTACCCGCATAATGAGGTAGTTGCGACTATAGTTTATTATAAGCTTATGAATGGATTCGGGATGCTTTATGTCATTAGGACAATTTTTAAGGCCTTATGCCAAACTTTTATTGATTACATTGTCAGGATATACCTTTGTTTTTGCCGGTTTGCTGTCATTCGCATTTCAATTAAACAATGAGATACATGACTTTACTTCTCAAACCAATAAAATCTACCAACACCCTTTTCAAGTCAACGCCGCTGCGCGTATTTCACGACAATCAATTACAACCCTAAGAAACCAGCTACTCTATGGCCTCATTGAGCAAAGTAATATTAGGCGTGACACCTTTGTTGTTGAGACCGACAAAATACAAACTACATTGGCTGATAATTTAAACATCATCCAAACAAATTTTTTAGGTGATATGACCAAAGTCACTGAGGCAATTTCATTTACTTTACAGCTTCAGCGCATTCAACAAGATATTATTGAATTGCTTATAAACCATGACATCACAAATGCTGAAAAACTGATAAAAAATCAGGCTACCCCCTTGTATCAAGCTTTAATGAATAGAATGGACTATATCGTTGACTACTCTTCAAACAAAGCGGCTAATTTAGTAATACAGGCTCAACAAAGAAGTGAAAAGTCACAAACTACATTGTGGATCCTATTTACTGCATTTTCACTATTTACGATTTTGTCAGGCTGCATTACAGCCACAATGGTCCTAAGAAACTTATTTAACCGTGATAGTAGCCTGAGAAAAACGCATGAAGATTTGCGGATTGCTGCAACCGCTTTTGAAACCCAAGAAGGCATGCTGGTCACTGATACCAATAACAAAATATTACGCGTAAATCGCGCCTTTTCTAGGATTACCGGATATGATGCCGATGAGGTCCTTGGTCAAAATCCGAGTATTTTATCTTCCGGCAAACACAAAAAGCCGTTTTACCTACAGATGTGGAAAATAATCAAAGAGCACGGTTATTGGGAGGGTGAAGTTTGGGATAAGAAAAAAAATGGCGATATCTACCCACAAAAGCTCACTATCACTGCGGTCACTGATAATAATTCTGTCATTACCAATTATGTCGGCACCATCTGTGATATCACCCTTAATAAACAAGCTGAGAAAAAAATTGCCGATTTAGCTTATTTTGACCCATTAACTCGACTGCCAAACCGTCGTTTACTTATGGACCGCCTCAATCATTCTTTATTAACAAACAGCCGTCATAACCAAAAAGGGGCATTACTGTTTTTAGACCTTGATAATTTCAAAACCCTCAATGATACCTTAGGCCATGATATGGGAGACATACTCCTAAAAAAAGTGGCAAAACGGCTGGTACAGTGCATTAGAGAAAGCGATACAGTATCTCGTTTTGGCGGCGATGAATTCGTAATTTTAATTGAAGCATTAAGTGGTAAATCCACTATAGCTGCCACGCAAAGCAAAGATATTGCCAAAAAAATACTCGCCTCAATTAATTTACCCTATCAACTAAATGGCCATGATTATTCCATTAGCACCAGTATTGGTATTACTTTAGTTAAAAACAAAAATACCTCCGTTGATGAATTACTGAAACAAGCCGATATCGCCTTGTATAAAGCTAAAGACGATGGCCGCAATTCAATGCGATTTTTTGACCCCCAAATGCAAGCCAATATCTCTAATCGCGTCGCGCTAGAAGCAGAATTAAATCATGCTATTGAAAATAAACAATTTGAACTTTATTACCAAGTTCAAGTAGACAAGCATAACAATCCATTAGGTGCTGAAGCGCTATTGCGCTGGAATCACCCCAACAGGAGTCTTGTTCCTCCGGTAGAGTTTATTCCCGTTGCAGAGCAAAATGGTTCGATTATTTCAATTGGTCATTGGGTATTAGACGCCGCCTGTGCACAACTGCAATTATGGCAGCAAAATAGCTCAACTGAATCACTCACCTTAGCGATCAATGTCAGTGCGAGACAATTTCTCCAAGACAATTTTGTCGCAACAATAAAATCCGCATTAACATACCATAAGGTTCGCCCTGAATTACTGAAGCTAGAATTAACCGAATCAATTCTATTAAATGATATCGATAAAACCATAGTAAAAATGAACCAAATTGCTGCATTAGGCATTCAGTTTTCACTGGATGACTTTGGAACCGGCTACTCATCTTTACAATATTTGAAAAAATTACCTCTTTTCCAACTTAAAATAGATAAATCTTTTGTCGATGGTTTGGTTGAAGATAAGTGCGATCAAGAAATTGTCCGCACCATCATAGCAATGGCACATAATTTGGGTTTAACCGTGATAGCTGAGGGGGTAGAAGATGAATCACAGCGACAGATTTTATCAAAAGAAGGCTGCAGTCACTATCAAGGATATTTGTGTGGCAAACCTGAAACTATCGATAAATTTGAAGCTCGATTTTCACAACCTGATACGTCATCAACACCAGTAGCATTAACCGCCCTTTTTAACTGATTCAGTTTTAAAGGTTAATCAGAATAATTATCTGTCGTGATAGGAATTAACTTTTCAATAACTATCTAAAGCGATATCAGTTTGCAGAAAGCTTACCTTTGCAGATAAACCTTCATTCCTAAGCTTAGTGAATATATTGATAAAACTAAATGACCACTAACGCTGGATGAAATTATTATATCTTAATAACTATAAGTTAACCCTATTCGAGTACGTAGCTCACGATCAGGGCTATCATTACTGACATTAATATCACCAAATTCAACATAAGGTGTCCACTGGCCTATCTTACGAGCTACGGTTAGATTCAACTCATAATTGGTATCACCATTGTCATAAATATTGTAATCAACGGCCTTATATAAATCAGCTTCAAAACCAAATTTCCAATCGTGAGTGGTATAACCAAAACCTGTGGTCAATCGATGACGCTGCTTATCAACATCGGAATTATTTCTATAAAAGTCATGACGATAACGAGCTGTAATGGTTAAACCTTGAATGCTGTCAACGGCATAGTTTACTCGAATTTGCGGTTTATAGGTCATTCCTTTTTCACGGGCCTCAATGGGCATCCCTGGCACTATGGTCCAGTTATCGTTAATTTTAAAGCGATAATCTAAACCTAACTCCCAACCATTATTTTGGCTAGACTTCCTATCAGAACCATCTACAGGCTTAAATTTTAACTCGCCACTATAATTAAAATTACCAATACTGCTACCTATTTTGACCCGAGTCGACTCACCAGACTCAGCTCGAAATTCTTGACGAACGTTAAATGATGCAGCAGAAACGGTAGAGCAAGTAAACAGAGCGACACAGCCACACAAAAGCAGATTTTTAGCAGTCATTACAATAAACCCTCACATCATAGCTATGATACATCGAATTAAAAAGCCACTCATGTACCCAGTATAAATTCAATTAACAGCCTTAATAAGTAATACAATATTGTAAAATAGTACAGGTTTGTAAATTGAGATCTAGATCAAAATGATATAAACCACAGCAAAAACTCGCTAATTTACCGTCTATTTGCTTGCAAATGTTACGCATTCGTTCGGCATTAGAGCGTAAACCCCTTGAGATGTAAGCAAAGGTGCCACAAGTTGTTACCAACCTATTATCAGCACTGTTAGGAATAGTAGCCTTTTGTATTACAAATTCACAATTTTAGGCACAGAGGTTATTTATAAAGCGCAAAAGTGACATGTAAAAAACACGCTGGTGATATGTAGAAATTCGACAGTAAAATATTGGCGATGAAAATGGCTTGCTTATGTTTTTAGCTTAAGTGTTAGTTATAATTGAGTATCGCTTAAGATTTGCATCAGGATTAAACAAGCCAATGTCCCTATCAGCATTTTTAAATAATAAAAATTTAAGCAAAGACCATAATAAGCTTATTTTAACGAATAGCCGGGCTGCATCTTTTTCACACTAAACAATAAAGCGGGTAATACCGTTAAACTGTAGAAAAGTAGAAAGCCGATGGCGATGGTGAGTAAAAAACCAATGCTATACATACCTCGGTGATCGGCCAGTAACAAAGAACCAAAGGTCGCCATTGTGGTTAGTGAACTTAGTACTGCCGCTCTTGGGGTTGATGATTGATAAAAGGCCCTCGCAGATCCCACCGCCCGAAAGCGCTCAACGATGTGAATACCATTATCGACCCCCAAGCCAAATATCAATGGAATGACAATGATGTTGGCCATATTTAGCGCCTGTCCACTCCAATGGGCAACAGCCATAGTTGATAAGGTGGTTAATAACAGCGGTATAAAAGTCAAAATAACATCGCGCTTATGTTTTAGCGCTAGCAACAAAATGACGGCTATCAGTAATAGTGAATAAGTGATTGCCTGCAAAAATGCGTTAATAATAATATTACCCACTTGCTGCTCGGCTACAGGTCTTCCGGTTGCATTGGGCGCTACGTCTTGTACAAGCTTAATAAATCTATCCAGCTGTTTCACATCACGCATATCGCCAGCAGGGTAAGCCACCACTAATAAATATTGCTCGTTTTTATATCGCTGAGCTAACACCGTAGGAATATCATCATAGCTTGGAATTGGGGCTTGCAATAACTGAGTTAAACTTTGCTGCATAACTTGTAATGGCGCCAATGCATGTTGATTAATTTGACTCACAAGGGTGAATTCATCATTGTTATTTAGCCAAGTTAAGGTGCGCGGCTCAATCAAGTCTTGAACAAAACCAGCATCAGCCAAGTTTTGCTGCAAGCTTGCAAGGCTATCTAATGAAGCTATCGGCGCATTCGCGGCTGATAATGTTTGCTGTAATGCCGCCTGTTTTGGCGCTCTATCTGTAGCTAAAAAAGAATTAATTGAAATCACATTGCTCACTTCAGCTAAACCAGACAATTGTGATTGCCACTTGGCCGCTTGTTGTCGTGATGTCGCTAGCATCATCATTTGATAGCTTGAGGTTAAGCCTTGTTGTTGAATTTCTTCAAGGGTTCTAACCGATTCAGACTTCACCGATTTTAATACCAAAGTCGAGAAATCAAATTCCATTTTACTGGCACCATAGCCAGAAATAGCTAAGGCTATCACGGCCAAAAAAACTACCATTTTGTGATGTTTAGGCAACCAGAAATCATCGTCGCTGGCATATTGGAACTGAGTATCACCCTCTTCAGTCGCTATGTTAGCCTTAAAACCATGCGCTCGAGGATAGCCACAAATAAAGAAAAAAGTCGGAATAACGATAAAGGTTGCCAGCAACCCCATTGCCATCCCCGCCGCTGAAATAACCCCTAATTCAGCAAGCCCGGTATAAGCTGTAGGATAAAAGCCAAGAAACCCTATGGCAGAGGTTAATGCGCACAAACTAAGTGGCGTAAAAGTGCCACGAATTGCCGCAATCAAGCTGGCATAATTGGTAGGCTGTAGTGCTTGCTCTTCTCGTAATCGCAGACAAAAATGAATCGCAAAATCGACACCTAAACCAATAAACATCACCAAAAATACAATGGAAATGGTGTTGTATGAACCAACCAAAAATAATCCAAGTGCGAGCGTCCACACCAACCCAATAATCACGGCCACATAGCTGGCAACGATTATGCGCAAAGAGCGAATACCAAATCCCAATACTACAATCAAGCCTATCAGCGACATGGTCCCCGCTAAGGTTACGCTATTATTGGCGTCACTGATTTCATCATAGTCCAACGCCGTCTGACCAGTAATGCGAATTTGCACTGCGTCATTATCACTGTATTGATGGATAATATTTTGTGCGGTTTCGATGATATATTTATTCGGCTGTTTTTGATCGTTTTGAGGCTGTGCATTTAAGGTGATAATTTGATAAATAGTACCACGACTTGGTGGCATCAATACCTCAAACCAGTCAACACTGCCCTGCTTTGCCGCCAGTTGGTTTAATACGTTAATTAACAGCTTCGCGGCTTTAATGTCATCAGTTTCAATAGCATGATTTAATTGTGCTAATAATTGTATCCCAGCATCATTTTGCCCAGTAGTGCCATTAGCTTCAACTGACATGACCGCCTGAAGTTTTGGCATTATGCTGGCAACATTGGCATTAAAATCAATAAAGTCTTGCTCGGGTAATAACCACAAGGCTTGCTGCTTAAGCCATGGCAAGGTTGCTGGCGCAAATACGTCGTTAAATAAGGGCTGTGCAGAAAAGTCTGCTTGTAGCGCTTCAGTCATAGTTTGTACTTGCTGATGATTGTCACCAGAAACCACAATGACCAGACCATTTTCAGAGTCGCCAAATTCATTTACCGTCTTAGTTAAGTTGTCCTTCCATGGGGCATTTTGTTGAACGAGACGATCTAGGTTGGAGTCAACCACGAAATTATTTTTACTGTAGATAATAGCAATGGTGGTCATTAGCCCAATAAAGAGCAATGACAATATAAACGGCAATGTTTGTTTTGAAAAAAACCAATGTTTCACAAGTGAGCTTCGCAGATAAAGTGGATAGCGACATTATAGTCTTGATAATCACCCATGTGGCAATGACATAAGCAACAACAATGATAATTTGTCATTGGGAAAGGCTGTAATGAACATATGTATTAATGTGCATTCGCAGTCAACGTCAGCACAAAACACTATTGCTCAATGACAGCATTGCTCAATTACAGCACCGCTGGATAACGCCATTCAACACCAAACCAGTTGTGGTAGGCCATTTAAATCCAGTTTATCGCCATGGGCTGCTATCGCAAGCGCTTGGGGGGCAGATGATTTATCTTGCTGTATTGCATCCACTAACCCTTGCTGCGCCGTGGTTTCACCGTGGACTAATATCAATGGTGGTTGATGATTAAAATGACGATACCAGCGCAGTAATTCAGCTTGATCGGCATGGGCAGACAAGCCGCCTATGGTATGCAACTTAGCAGCAACTTTTACCGATTTTCCGCGAATTGTCAGTTCAGGCTGACCATCTACCAGCGCTCTGCCCGGCGTGCCTTCTGCTTGATAACCACAGATAATGACATCACATTCTGGGCGCCATAAATTATGTTCGAAATGACAACGAATTCGCCCGCCGTTACACATTCCACTACCAGCAATGATAATCAGCCCCTGATGAACCTCGTTTAATAACATCGACTCATCGGTGCTTTGGGTAAACTCAACATTAGATAACAGTGGATGTTCACCTGGATGCATGCGGGTAAAGCGTTTAAAGTCTTCATCCATTAGCGGGTAATTATTGATATACACTCGGGTCGCCTCAATAGCCATCGGGCTATCTAAGCAAATTTTCCAACGAGACAAATCCCACTCTTTGGCATACAAATGAAATAAATACAGCAATTCTTGTGCTCGCCCCACCGAAAATGCTGGTAGCAATATATTGCCGCGACTTTCGGTTATCGCTTTGGCAAAAATTTGTTTTAACTCAGCAATGGTTTCATCCCAACTACGGTGTAAACGGTTACCATAAGTACTTTCCATTAAGACTAAATCAGCATTATCAATTAAGGTAGGGTCTCGTAGAATCGGCATGCCTGCACGGCCAAGATCACCACTAAAGACTATGGCTTTCTGCTGACTGCCCTCACCTAGTTGTAACGAAACAATAGCCGAGCCTAAAATATGCCCAGCATCAAACAGTCTTACACTAACATGGGGCACGATTGGGTTTTCGACTTGGTAATCGAGCGGCACGAACTGCGATATCGCCTTATCAACATCTTGTTGATCAAATAAAGCGGAGATTGGTTCGAGCTGTTGTTTCTTACGCTTCTTATTCAGCCGTTCATTATCGCGCTGCTGCAGCATGGCGGCATCTTTTAGCATTACAGTGCACAGTTCAGCAGTGGCTTTATTGGTATAAATAGGGCCATCAAAACCTAACTTTGCTAATAAAGGCAAACGGCCGGAATGATCAATATGGGCATGACTTAAGACCACCGCATCGATAGTGCTTACCTGAAAAGCAAACGGCTCATGATTCCGAAGTTCAACGGCTCTACCACCTTGAATTAAACCGCAATCTAACAACACTTGTTTACCGTCGATAGTTAATAAATGACAGGAACCTGTTACCTCTTGAGTTGCCCCTAAAAAACGCAGTGTCATTTCCATGGTAACCTCCTCGGTTTTCCCTTGAGTCGTTCCTTAATCATAGACTATGACAATAAATTAGATGCGAATAAGCCATTGGTAAGTGCATATAATTAACAGATAGAGAAGTGCTAAGAAAGTGAGTATGGAGAAAGAGTCAATAAGTTAAAAACACACAGGCAACAACCCACTTAAAGTAAGTGATTAATAGCCCTTTAACCCGATAGGATCTATTACAACAATCAAACGAGAAAGGCTATTTTTGTAATTTAAGTCAGTTACTTAGTTGCATTAACTGCATCAATTACAATAGTGCCCTAGCGGCGTGATATACATTGGCTGATAATATTAAGATTAAACTCATGTTCTCTGCAAAACGGCGAGATTTATCGGTGAAATGATTGAGTTGTTTTGTGGTTGGCTAGCTACATTTTCACTCGTGTTAGCTTGTTGAGTGAGATAGTTAAGCAAACAACTGCTGTAATTAGATGTGGCCTTTGCCACTTGTGAGCCATCATCAGTGCGGATTAAAATAGTATCACCCACTGCAAACTCGCCTTTTACCGAAAGAATACTAGCACTGGTGATCACATCATCATGCTGACTAATCGCTGCATGTTGATCTTCAATCACCACCTCACCTCGCTCGCGGACAGTATGAGTCATCCAATGCTGCTCTGGTGACATCGGGGTTTTACAAGACACAAAATGCGAGCCTGGGTTTTCATCTTGCAGCAAGGCGCTAAAAGTTTGATGATTAAAGCCATTAACTACATAAGTATCAATGCCATGAGCCACAGCTTTTTCAGCCGCCTCTATTTTGGTTTGCATGCCGCCAGTGCCCATTGAGCTGGTTGCACCGCCTGCCATTTGATAAATAGACTCGTCAATAACATCAATGGTTTTAATCAATTTAGCATCAGCATGTTGCTGGGGGTTTTTATCAAACAATCCATCAACGTCAGTACAAAGGATTAAGCCATCTGCCCCTGTTGATGCCGCAACCATAGCGGCGAGATTATCGTTATCGCCAACTTTTAACTCTTCAGAGGTCACCGTATCGTTTTCATTTACGATAGGTAATACCCCATGCTCCAATAAGGATTCTATGGTTTCTTTAATACTGGCATAGCGTTCTTTATTACATAAATCAGCATGGGTCAGAAGAATTTGCGCAGTGGGAAAGTCAAATAACTTATCCCAAACTGCCATCATATTGGTTTGTCCGGCTGCTGCCATGGCCTTTTTTAGGGCAATTGACGGTGATTTAATATCAATCCATTGACGACCAGCAGCAACTGAACCCGAAGAAACCAAAATAACTTGCTTTCCCTGCTTACGACAACGAAGTATAAATTGCGCAATACTCAGCAGGTGATGCGAACTACAACCGTTGTTTTCAGGGGCAATTAACGCACTACCCACCTTTATCACCAATCGTTGATTGGATTTAATAGACATGAGTAGACCTTATGATAATTGTTGAATTAATTGATGATTAACATCTTTAAATGTTTTTTGGATCTCAGCAGATGGCGCTTTGGTTATTAAACTCACTAACCAAATCGATACTGCACTGATGAAAAAGCCCGGCAGCATTTCATACACTAAACTGCTTAAGGTTTCACCATTAGCTAATACAGGTGCAAAAATCCAAAATAATACCGTCACAGTACCAGTAATTATGCCGGCTAAGGCCCCTTCATAAGTCACCTTTTGCCATAACAAACTAAATAAAATCAGCGGACCAAATGCCGCGCCAAAGCCTGCCCAAGCATTACTGACAATAGATAAAATACTACTCGATGGGTTCATTGCGATAAAAGATGCCACAACAGCTACACCAAATACGCAAAGTCGGCCAATATTCACCGCTGTTTTATCAGATACTGCTTTTTTGCTGTAAGCACGATAGATATCTTCTGTCAGTGAACTTGAAGACACTAGCAATTGTGAAGAAATGGTACTCATTACCGCCGCTAGAATTGCCGCTAATAAAAAACCGCCAATTAAAGGGTGAAATAACACTTCAGAAAAGAAAATAAAGATAGTTTCAGGATCGGCAAGCGTGACTTCAAATTTACGCGTATAAGCCACCCCCGTTAAACCCGTCGCTAAAGCGCCAATAATGGTCACTGTCATCCAGCTCATACCAATCCGGCGAGCTGTTTTGATATTTTTAGCAGAGTCTATCGCCATAAATCGAACAATAATATGCGGTTGACCAAAATAGCCCAGTCCCCATGCCAAGCTAGATAGCAGCGATACCAGAGTTAAACCAGATAAGCTTTCACTAAAAGAAGGAATCATCTCAAGTGAATAATTCATCATACTTGATGGACTATCAAAATGCGTGAACGCCACAACAGGCACTAAAATAAGGGCAATAAACATAATCACACCTTGGACAAAGTCTGTCATGCTTACGGCTAAAAAGCCGCCCATCAAGGTATAAGCCACCACCACTAGCATGGTAATAACAACGCCAGTTTGATAGTTCATTGCAAACGCGGTTTCAAATAACTTACCACCGCCAACAAGACCTGCTGAAGTGTATAAGGTAAAAAAGATAATGATCACAACTGCAGAAATAAGACGGATTATGCCATTTTCTTTATCAAATCGTTTACCAAAAAAATCTGGCAAGGTTAACGAGTCATTGGTTTTTTCGGTGTACAAACGCAGCTTAGGCGCCACAAGTTTATAGTTAGCCCATGCGCCAATCACTAAGCCTAGTGCAACCCAAATAGTATCAAACCCTGAAACAAAAATGGCACCGGGTAATCCCATTAGCATCCAACCACTCATATCAGATGCACCAGCAGATAATGCGGTCACTTGAGGGCTAACTTGGCGGCCGCCAAGCATATATTCAGAAAGATTAGCTGTGGATGTTTTTGCGGCGTAGATACCGATAGCTAACATGAGTACAAAATAAACCCCTAATGAAATATAGGTATATTCCATTATTTACCAGCCTTATTTATTTTAGTTAGCGGATAAAAAATATAAGTACTAAGAATTAACCATAAACATATTAATCCCACTGTATGTTTCGCTATTTCAAATGAACGTGTTGTTAATTGTTGCAGATAACTGGGACTGTCACATGAACTGGTTTCGCCTTGCATTTAATTCTACCTCTAATAATTAGTACTCTAACTATTATGTTATAGACTTATTACACTAAGATCAACCGAGCAAATTCCAAGCTGATATTTTACAGTAGCTTAATGACCGCTAATTCTTACGACATGAAAATAAATCATTTGAGTTAATCCCATTTTTGAAAAGTGGTTATTGTTTAAAAGCGAAAATGGTTAGTATTCGACTCGAAAGCAGCTAAGACTTATTGCTAATAGACAATATGGACTGATAAAAAATAAGGTTAGTGTTATCCTACACTCATGGCTAATAACTAGAAGAAGCAATGGAAAAATACGAAGAACTATTAATATCGATACGTAAAGTGATTCGAGCAATTGATTTGCACTCAAAACAGTTGAATAAAAAGTCTGGTATAACCGGGCCTCAATTAATGATCATGCAAGAAATCGCCGGTATTAATGGTGTTACAGCGAGTCAAGTGGCTAAAAATATCAACTTGAGCGCTGCAACTGTGACTAACATTTTAGACCGCTTAGAAAGCAGAAATTTAATTCAAAGAGTCCGAAGTGAGCAAGATAAAAGACGGGTTAGTTTATATTTATCTAATGAGGGCAAGGCTTGTTTACTTGAAGCGCCAAAGCCATTGCAGGAGCATTTTATTCAAAATTTCTGCGCATTAGAAGAATGGGAACAGTCTCAGCTTTTATCATCAATGCAACGTATTGGCTCTATGATGGATGCCAACGAACTCGATGCAGCGCCAGTACTTGAGGTCGATCCCATTTATAAAAGCACTGAATTACCTGCAGAATAACCATCACAATGGTTTAAGAATATAGCCAATTGATAAAGTAGAGGGGTAAAATGGAACTTATAATATCCCTCTATCAAGTTATTTAAGCTGTGACTCTTTAATCATTAACAGCTTTAGCCTTTCCGCTACACCCCTTCGTAATAGGTTGAACTCTTGCTTAAGGATTATTATGCGAGGTCAATTGATCGGACAGTAAGAATATCGGCTAGGTTACTGACAAAGTGGTAGCAATTAAGTACGGCATTATAAATGAGTTAGCCTAACAACATCACCAGCAGCCATATTATCAATATGAATATCGCCAATTCTCACTCTTACCAACCTTAATGTGGCAAAGCCGACAGCAGCGGTCATTTTTCTGATCTGACGATTCTTACCTTCACAAAGCGTAATAGAAACCCAACTTGTTGGCCCATGTCTTGGGTCGCGAATTTTACGACCCCGAGAGGGAAGCGAAGGTTCTTCATCTAATTTGAACGCCTTACAAGGCAAGGTTAAATATTTACTACCATTAATGCCAATTTCAACCCCATTTTGCAGTAATGACATCGCCTCAGGAGTAATATCACCATCCAGCTGTACATAGTATTCTTTCTCTATACCTTTACTTCTGATCTTATGACTCATCATGCCATCAGTGGTGAGTAATAACAGTCCTTCTGAGTCATGATCTAACCGACCAATAGCCATGGTTTTATCGGGGAAATTAAATAGCTCACCCAGTAGATGTTTCTTCTTACGGGTTTCAGGTACAAACTGGCTTAAAAAACCATACGGTTTAAATATTTTAAAATGCTGATGAATTTCGCTCTTATCAGCAGGCGCTAGCAAACCCGTTTGGTTAGTAGTTGGCATAAAATGGCTTTTAATCGTAAAAACTGTATAGGTTGGCATTATACGGTGAGTCTTAGCATGATGCACATAATCTAAAACGCCCCCAATACACATAATTAAAAGTAAATATTCTTATCAGCGCATAAAATGCTAGAAGAAACGAGGATAAACATATTGAGCAAACATTACTGGGGGCTTGCTCATATGAAAAGCAGTGACATTGACTGAGTCAATCTTCTCAAGGCAAATAAGTGACTATAAAACAGGCAATTTAAATACTAGGCAATAAAGCAATTTTGAATTAATAGTATTAATCTTCAATATTTTTAGTGATTTAAACGAAAAAAGGCTCATCATTCCTGATGAGCCTTTCGTCTTGAATATGGCGGAGAGATAGGGATTTGAACCCTAGATGGGCTACAAACCCATGCCGGTTTTCAAGACCGGTGCATTCGACCACTCTGCCATCTCTCCGAACGCCGCGAATAATATGACAAGCTGCGGTCGCTGTAAATCCCTAAATGACATAAAAATGTTTAAGTGTTGATAAAAAAACCAAAGTGTTCATTAATTAAATTGTTTGAGCAATAAATCAACGTCACTAACACGACATGAAAGTACACTTATGCAAGTCATTACCTTAACCCATTAAACTTTAGTTGCTGAGGCAGTTTTTTGTTGCAGATACACTTAATAAAAAGCCCATTTATATTGTTGTCAGCTAGTAAGATCATAGCGGCTATCACTTTGGCTACACAAAACCTACGTTACTGATTCTATTCTCTTACCCATTAAATACTCTCATTTTGAGTTATCAGCTGAATCACTGAGCCATTTTATCGCTGAATATATGAGGTGGCTCACTGCGGCAATGATAGCGACATAGATAAAAGTAGGCATAAACCAACTGATGCCAGTGTCATAAACAAATTGCCAATTTGTACCTTCAGCGCCGTGAAATATGCCGCCAGGATTTTCGAGCCATTCCCATATGACAATAAAGAGTGTTACCAATACCGAGACTATTAGTCCGCTGATAATACCAAAGGACCAAAAATGTTTTATTGCAGCTGCTAATTTCAACGGCTCTCTCCTGTCAAAATTCAATAAAAAATGATGCTTCATTATCAGAGCTAGTAAAATAAACAGCTTATCGCCCAGCTGTTGGTTAAGCGCATCTAGACGGATAACTTACCTCGGCGGATCGACTTTAGCAGCGATAGAAGTATTAACCCTAAACCAACCAGCGATAGAATATCGATCCCGCTTGGCTGCCAATACTTCATGGGAGGGTGTAACAGATTCTGTGTAACTGCAATTTAGTTAATATGCTTCACAATTCTGTCTTCGAACTCAATAATAAATCGGCTCATCGCAGTACGCCAGTTTCGGATGGGCATGGTCCATTTTTTACTGGCTTCTTTTATCGCAAGGTAAATCATTTTCTTGGCCGAGTCATCATTAGGAAATACCTTACGTTTTTTCAACGCTCGTCTAATCACGCTATTTAACGACTCTATAGCATTGGTTGTGTAAATGGCCTTACGAATATCCTGAGGATAATTGAAAAACGTATTTAAGTTGTGCCAATGATTATGCCATGACTTGCTGATTTGGGGGTATTGCTCATCCCAGGTATCGCTGAAACGGTCTAATTCAAGTAAAGCTTCCTCCTCCGTTGTTGATTGGTAGATGCTTTTAAGGTCCGCAGTGACTGCCTTGTAGTCTTTCCACGATACGTACTTTAATGAATTTCTGACCATATGTACGATACAGAGCTGTACATGAGTATCTGGATAAACGGTATTGATAGCATCAGGGAAGCCTTTTAAGCCATCAACACAAGCGATGAGAATATCCTCAACGCCTCGTTGCTGTAGTTCAGTGAGGACACCTAACCAAAATTTAGCCCCTTCATTTTCAGCTATCCAAAGCCCCATTAGCTCTTTGTGACCTTCAAGGTTAATGCCTAACGCTAAGAAAATAGATTTGTTAATAACGCGCTTATCCTGACGGATTTTTACGACGATACAATCAAGGTAAACGATTGGGTAAATGGCATCTAAAGGTCGACTTTGCCATTCAATAACTTGCTCTAGAACGGCGTTGGTAACGCGAGAAACTAACGTGGGTGATATCTCTGCGCCGTACCATTCATCAAAGGCTTGAACGATATCACGAGTACTCATGCCTTGAGCGTAGAGCCACAATATTTTATCGTCCATAGAGGTAAATCTGGACTGGTGTTTTTTAACTAACTGAGGTTCGAAACTGCCTTCACGGTCTCGCGGCGTATCAAGCTCAAATTGACCATCTTCAGTTTGAATGCGCTTGCTGGTTTTACCGTTACGGCTATTAGCAGAAGTCGATTTATGGTGTTTCTCATAGCCCAGGTGGTCATCCATTTCGGCATTAAGA
This sequence comes from Shewanella sp. 10N.286.48.B5, assembly GCF_002874355.2. Taxonomy (NCBI): domain Bacteria; kingdom Pseudomonadati; phylum Pseudomonadota; class Gammaproteobacteria; order Alteromonadales; family Shewanellaceae; genus Shewanella; species Shewanella sp. 10N.286.48.B5. The sequence goes on along the minus strand of NZ_MCVG02000001.1, from coordinate 1,030,793 downwards.
GCGGCTTCGACCGTTATCTTTTTGAGCATCTGACTGAATTGGTTTAAGTCTTCTGGTGTTTTAATGCTTTTAGCAGCTTCTTTAGCAAAAGCTTCAATATCTTTTTTGTTCATGAGTATCTGCCTATCCTTGACTCTCTATAGAGTACGTGTTGATAAGCAGTTACACAAAATTAGTTACAGTCTCTAGTCAGTTAATTCAGTATAAACCTAGTCTTGGATATCCTTGCTAAATACTTTTAATTCTTTTTCATTGGTGTTTAGATTTCAACTTTTACCTATTGAATTATCCATTCTTGTTGCTGACTATTACGACTTAAGTATTAACATAAAATGATACATCTATTTGTTTGAAATTTATTCTCTTTTCTATCATTGCCTTAGCGTTATATATAACACTAGGGATATCACTGCGATAAAAAATCAATTTACTTAGCGTGCTAACCAAGTATAATAGTTAGCACGCTAAGTAAATGGGAACCATGATGCAAAAAGAATTCGACCATATGAAAGAGCTATCACTGGCAGAACAATTGGGGCGTCTGCATCGCTTATGGCGCACCGCTGTTGACATTGAACTTGCCCCTTTAGAGTTAACTTACCCACGCTGGACAGCCTTATGGAAACTGTGGCGATTAGGCGACAACCTCAGTCAAAAAGTATTAGCCAATGCCTTAGAAATTGAACTGGCCTCTTTAATGCGCACCTTAGCCCAATTAGAACAGCAAGGGCTCATTGAACGCCACTGTTGCCCCCATGATAAACGCGCCAGACTTGTCAATTTGACTCCTGCTGGACTAGATTTAATAACGAAAGTCGAAGTAACAATTATCAATATCCGTAGCCAATTGCTCTTAGGCATAAATGCTGAAGAACTTACTGAGTTTGAAAGAGTAATTAATCTGATTGGTAATAATGCGTTAACCAAATTAGCTAAAATGACAGACAAGTAAGTGAATACAAATATGACACCAGATCAACAATTTTCGCGGCTAACAAAAATTGCCTTAGCAGGCTTTATGCTAGTATTTGGTTACTTTATGTTTGCTGATGCCGCTATGCCATTAACGCCGCAGGCTATGGCAACTCGGGTTGTGACTAAGGTTACCCCACAAGTTAATGGCCGCATTAAAACTATTGCTGTCACTAATAACCAAGTTGTTAGCAAGGGTGAATTACTGTTTGAAGTAGATCCTAGACCGTATAAGTTAGCGGTAGATGAAGCGCAGTTGGCTTTAGAGCAAGTCCAGCAAGATAACGCTGAGCTAGATGCCTCTTTGTTAGCGGCGCAAGCTGATGTCAATGCCAGCCAAACCACATCACAACAAAAGCGCAGCGAAGCAAAGCGTCTTGATGCACTGTACAAAACTAATGGCGTATCCCAACAGCAACGCGATCAAGCTGACAGCGATGCCGCTGCGGCTGAAGCAAATTTGCTGGCAACCCAAGCCCGTTTAAAGCAATTAGAAGTGAGCCGCGGTGTTTACGGTAACAATAACTTAAAAGTACGTCAGGCCGAAAATCGCTTAACCCAAGCCAAATTAAACCTGTCTTATACCCAAGTTCATGCGGATCAAGACGGCACAGTTACTAACTTGCAAATCATGGTCGGCGGCTTTGCGGCCATTGGCCAGCCACTACTGGCTCTTGTTTCTGATGATGTGGATATTATTGCTGATTTTAGAGAAAAGGCATTACGAGATGTCTCAATTTCATCTAAAGCCCTTGTTGCGTTTGACGGTGAACCAGGCCGTTTATATCGCGCCCACGTCAGCAGTATTGATGCTGGGGTTAGCGCCGGACAGTTCGATGCCAATGGCAGTTTAGCGACTCCGCAACAATCAGATCGCTGGGTCCGTGACGCCCAAAGAATGAGATTGCATTTACAATTAGATAATGACGAAGTCATGAGAACATTGCCAACGGGGGCACGGGCGACGGTGCAGATAATGCCAGAAAATAGTTTGCTGAACTTATTAGCTCATGGGCAGATTAAAGCCATCAGTATGCTGCACTATATCTATTAACATCATACATTTGATAGATGCGCTATTTTAAATATATTACAGCGACAAAAGGCAACAATCATGTTACTAAGATTTAATCCCATGACAGCCAATGATTTACGTCAATGTCTACGTATTGCCACTGCTGGCACGATTGGCTTTACTTTGTGTAAACTGTTCGGCTTTAGTAACGGGGTGTTTTATACTGTTACCCCTATGGTATTGCTAGGTCTAGCACCTGTGTTCACCGCCCATGTCGCGCGGCAGGTGTTGGCGTCTTCTGTCACAGCTGGATTAGTGGTAGGCGTTATCGGTGGTTTATTTGGTGGCCACCCAGTCTTAATGACCCTGATTATTTTTGGGGTGTTTGTTGGCTTTTTTACCGCCATGACCCGCGGTAGTTTTTTTCTTTATGGTGCCAATAGTTTACTTAATCTGAGCATCATGCTTAATTTTGCCAGTTACCCTGATACTGATCTAAACGGTCTCATCGGCGCTAATCTCGGCGCCACAATACTAGCAATCATTATCGCCTATATCATGGTCTCGTTAATCCCTGATGTTGAACCCAGAAAATTGCAAAAACCACCAGCAAAATCAGTAAATCGAATGCGACATGAAGTATTACTGGGGGCAACTATCGCCACAGCATCTTTTATCGTGTTCCAGATATTTAATCTGCAAGACTCTATGTCGGCGCAAGCTGCCACAATTTTATTACTTTATCCGATGCATTTTACTGGGGTATTAAATTATGCCCTTAAACGTGCGATAGGTACCTTTCTTGGAGTGACATTCGGTGTGTTAGCCCAGTTGTTTCTCTATGATTGGTCGGGGCTGCTTATCTTAGTAGTGCCGGTTTTATGGTTCGGATTAATGCTATTTAGCCAAGTTCATGTTAAAGAAAAAGTCGGCGCAGGCGTTGGTTTTGGAGCGATGACCACGCTGGGTATTTTATTTGGCCAATACCTAAGCCCAGGGAGCGATCTGATATATAGCGCACTTTACCGTATTAGCAGTATTTTGGTTGCCATAGTAGCGACTTTATTACTGTGTTACATCATGCACACTTTACTTAACCGATTTGCTGCAACGCGCTTAAGTGATGGGTAATGGGTAATGGGTAATGGGTAATGGGTAATGTTGACAATGATTTAGCTGGTCAGATATAAGATCGCGATTGATTAATCGAGCATGGAAACAAAACCCGCTTGTGACTCAATATTAGCTAACCATTGTTGAATATTGGGATAAAGCGATAAATCAAAGCCACCTTCATGGGCTACATGGGTGTATGCATAAAGCGCAATATCAGCAAGGCTAAACTGTTCGCCGATCATAAATGCCTGCCCAACTAACTGGTTATCAAGTAACTTTAACACCTTATCCCCCTGAATTTGCAGACGTTCAAACTCAGCTTGTCGCTCTAGTGGCATACCTTGGTAAAGCTTAATAAACCTTGCTACAGCAATACAAGGTTCGTGGCTGTATTGCTCAAAGAACAGCCATTGATACATTAAGGCTTTATTAAATTCATCGCCAGGAATTAACGCCGACCCAGCAGCCAAATAACCAATGATGGCATTAGACTCGGCTAACACTCGACCATCATCTAGCTCAATAACCGGTAACTTACCGTTTGGGTTTTTAGCTAAAAAAGCCTTGGTTTGGGTGCCACCGGCCATGATATCTATGTCAAACCATTGATAATCAATTTTAAGTAGCGCCAAAGTGAGCTTTATTTTGTAACAGTTACCTGATTTTTCATCGCCATAGACAGTTATCATTGCTCTTCCTTTTGCCGTTAACGCGCTTGATTTCGTTTATTAACCCTTCATTGGCCTACTTCACTAAACTTGATATTAACGCCCGTAATGCCGCTGGTTTAATCATTTTAGCCATATAGTGATAACCACGCTTTTGTACATCCTCAACCAAATCCTTATTCGTATTAGCCGTTATCAAGATCCCGGGTAAATGTTCACCGTAGCGCGAACGAATACCATCCATAGCATCGACGCCATTTTGATTGTTATCTAAATGGTAATCAGCTAAAACGATATCAGGAGCAACCCCTTTAAGGCCAAGTTTAATACGAGCATCAGCTAAATCGGTTGCACAAATCACCTCGCACTTCCAGCGAGTTAATAAGCTTTCAAGCCCTGCCAATATCGCCTCTTCATTATCAATACAAAGCACTTTTACCCCAGCTAATGGCTGAGTTAAGCTTGGCACTGGTTTAGCCGATTTTTCACTGATGGTTTCGCCTAAAGGCACGATAATTGAGAACACTGAACCTTGACCAAGTTTTGATGAAACCTGAATTTGATGATCTAACACCTTGCTTATTCGATCAGCAATAGCGAGCCCTAAGCCTAAGCCGCTGACATTTTGGCTACTGGGATGATTTAAGCGTTTAAACTCTTTAAATATCTCTTCTGTTTCATGCTCATCAATGCCACAACCTGTATCTAACACCTGAATTTCGAGATACTTTCCTCGGCGGCGACAACCCAACAGCACTTTACCGCCTCTAGCATAGCGGTAAGCATTGGTTAAAAAGTTTTGTAATATACGCCTCAGTAAGGATAAGTCTGAGTTGACAGTGGCATTACAGGGGATCATATTGAAGCGAATTTGAGTGTCTTTTGACATAGCCTCAAACTCAACAGCAAGACCTGTGAGTAAGTCAGCAATAGCAAAATCTCGGCGGTTAACCTCCACCATGCCTGAATCAAGCTTTGATATATCCAATAAATCAGTTAATAACTCCCCCGCTGTTCGCAAGGAGTTGTTGATATGGGATAAAGTGGTTTGCCCTTCTAAATCAAGATTCGGGTATTGCGCTAGTGAAGCAGTAAACAATCTTGCAGCATTAAGCGGCTGCATAAGATCATGCCCAACGGCCGCAAGAAAACGACTTTTTGACGCATTAGCCATTTCTTCTTGGGCTTTTGCTTCTAGTAGTTCGCTGTTAAGCATTGCCAGTTCATAGGTACGTTCTTTTACTCGACTTTCAAGGGTTTCATTGGCTTCTAGTAAGGCTTTCTCTTGCTCACGGTATTGGGTGATATCGGTAAAGGTCATCACAAAGCCGCCATCTGGCATTGGATTACCTTGAATTTTTATCACTTTACCGTCTCGGCGTTGTCGCTCTGAGGTATGCTCTGTGCCCGCGCGCATATGCTGCACTCGCATTTCTACTTGAGCATCAATTTCACCCTCTCCACAATAGCCTCTGGCAGCGTTAAAACGTACCACTTCACTAATTGGCATGCCTTGCTTTAAAAAACCGTCAGGATAATCATATAGCTCGGCATATTTATAATTCCATGCGACCAAGTTTAAATCTTTGTCCACCACACTCATGCCTTCATAAGCATGTTCAATGGCGCCGCGTAACATGTCTTGGCTTAACATCACCTTGGTTGACGCTTCATCCACTAAACTAAAGACTTCATCAAGGGCTAAATCGCGACCTTGTAACACCGAGTCCATCACCAGTGAGGCGCTCGATGCTCCTAGCACACCTGCAAGCATATGCTCTGTGTGTGAGATTAACGCTTCATCAGCCACTTTATGCCAAGAATCACTTCTTACCGCAGCTGGCGAGTATTGACTAAAGCTTTCATAAGCGCGGGTTGGACTAACAAAACGACTGGCAAGAATTAATAAATCTTGTTGAGATATCGCCCCATGTTTTCGGTTACTGTCCTTTTTAATAATGCCTGGATTAATAAAATGGCTGGCTTGAATGCGCTCAGCTACCCCAGCTCGAAACCACAACGAGCCTAAAATATAAAAGGCAATATTGGCTAATAGCGCCACTAAAGTGTCATCCACTTCCGGGCTAATAGACGCTAAGATCCCAGTATCGCCCACTAAGCCTACGCTGCGCTCAAATAAAATATAACACCACAATGAAAAGCCTACTGCTAAACCTAAAAACACCCCAGCACGGTTACCATACTTCCAATACAAGCCACCTATGAGTGCGGGTGCTAGCTGCGCAAAAGCACCGAATGATAGCTGCCCAAGGTGAGATAACGATTCATTACTACCAAATATTAAGTAACTAAAATAACCCAAGGCCAAAATAATGATGATGGCTAAACGGCGCGCATTTAATAAAAAACGCGCAAATTGATTGAAATTAGTGCCAGTGATTTTACCAGTACGTAGCATAACTGGAACTAACCATTCGTTACTGATCATGACACTAATGGTCACAACAGCAACAATCACCATACCCGTCGCTGCTGAAAGCGTGCCTAATAAGGCAATAACGGCGAGAACAGGCTGATCTAATGCTAAAGGCAGGTTAATCACATAAGTGTCTGCCGCCACGGTATCACCAAGTAATAATTTACCAGCAAGGGCTAATGGCGCCACAAATAAGCCAAACATGGCCAAATACAAGGGAAAGATCCAGCGGGCTTTTTTTAACACCCCTTCTTCTGCACACTCAACTACCATCACATGAAATTGCCTTGGCATACACATAAAGGCGGCAATCCCCACCAGCATTTCCGGTAAAATTGAAGCGATATTTAAAGTGCCATGGTTGATGAGTTCTTTGTCTTTCGCTTGTTGCCAGATATCATCAAAACCATCAAAAAAACCATAAGTAATCACCACACCGACAATCAAAAAGGCGACTAATTTAATCAGTGACTCAAAAGCGATCGCTACCATCATCCCAGGATTATGTTCGGTGGCATCCAATTTACGAGTGCCAAATAAAATCGCAAATATAGCCAAAATGAAAGTAATCACCAAAGGGATACTGACGCCATTTAAAGGTAAATTATCAGGTTGAAATAAATTAAGGCTAAATACCATGGCTTTAAGTTGCAGCGCAATATAGGGCATGATGCCGCATAGTGCTATTAGGGTCACTATGGCAGCAAGGGCTTGGGATTTTCCATAGCGCGCGGCAATAAAATCGGCTACCGAGGTTATATTTTGCGCTTTAGAGACTAAAACCATTTTGCGTAATACCCCAAAACCCAGGGTAAAAATTAAGATTGGGCCAAGATAAATCGGCAAGAAAGACCATAAATCGTTCGCTGATTGACCTACTGTGCCAAGGAAGCTCCATGAAGAACAGTAAACAGCTAGACTTAAGCCGTATATCCATACTTGAACTTTATTAGTGATTTTACTAAACCAACGTTCAGCGCCCCAGGCCAGTATAAACAGTAATGACACATAGCAAATTGCAATCACAGCAACGACTAAGGTTAAATTCATAGCTTTCTCTTTTTATTATATTCGCTTATTAATTATGCAATAATTTTGCGTTATTTGCATGAGATGTTAACACGCGCAACAAGCTAAATATTAAGGATATTTTAAAACTAGACCAAGGTCTAATGGAGTTAACATCATCATGCAGAGGATACTTTCATAACGCAAATTTTGACAAAGGGAAGCCATATGAGCTCGCAGTCTCTCTACAAAGTACCAGCCGATTTCGCTAAAAATGCACTGGTCGATAATGATAAGTATAAAAAAATGTACCAAGAATCTGTGGTTAATCCTGAAGGTTTTTGGAGAGAACACGGTAAGCGCATCGATTGGATCAAGCCTTATACCAAAATTAAACAAACCTCTTTTGATGATCATAACCTGTCTATTGAGTGGTTTTATGATGGCACATTGAACGCATCTTCAAACTGTTTAGATCGCCATTTAGAAGATAATGGCGACCGCGTAGCGATCATCTGGGAAGGTGACGATGCCAATGAACAGCGTAAAATCACTTATCGTGAACTGCATACTGATGTGTGTAAATTTGCCAATGCCCTACGTAGCCAGGGGGTTTGTAAAGGTGATGTAGTCACAATTTATATGCCTATGGTGCCTGAAGCGGCCGTTGCTATGCTTGCTTGTGCCCGCATTGGCGCGATCCATTCGGTGGTATTTGGCGGTTTCTCACCTGATTCAATTGCATCACGCGTAATTGATGGCAAATCAAAAGTCTTGATCACCGCTGATGAAGGCGTGCGTGGTGGCCGTAAAATTCCGCTTAAACGTAGCATTGATGAAGCGCTTAATAACCCAGATGTAGATTGTGTCGAAAAAGTCATTGTACTTAATCGAACTGGTGGTGATATCGACTGGGTTGAAGGCCGAGATATATGGTGGAGCGATGTCGTTGCAACGGCATCAGAGCATTGCCAAGCTGAAGAAATGGGCGCTGAAGACCCGCTATTTCTTTTATACACTTCAGGCTCAACCGGTAACCCAAAAGGTGTGTTGCATACCACTGGTGGTTATATGGTTTACGCCTCAATGACTCACGAGTATGTTTTTGATTACAAAGAAGGTGAAGTATATTGGTGTACTGCTGATGTGGGTTGGATCACCGGTCACTCCTACATGGTATATGGTCCATTAGCCAATGGCGCAACTATCCTTATTCATGAGGGAGTACCAAACTCTCCAAATCCAGCTCGTCTTGGTGAAATGGTCGACCGTCATAAAGTTAATATTTTATATACTGCACCAACGTTAATTCGCGCTTTAATGGCAGAAGGTAAAGAACAGTTTGATGGTTTTGATGGTAGCTCATTACGGGTAATGGGCTCGGTGGGTGAACCCATTAACCCTGAAGCTTGGCGCTGGTACCATGAAGTGATTGGCCATGAATCCTGCCCAATTGTGGATACATGGTGGCAGACTGAAACCGGTGGTATTTTGATTAGCCCATTACCTGGCGCCACAGATGCAAAACCGGGCTCTGCTACGCGTCCATTTTTTGGGGTTCAGCCGGCATTAGTTGATAACATGGGTAATATTCTTGAAGGCGCTGTAGACGGCAACCTTGTTATTCTCGACTCTTGGCCGGGACAAATGCGCACCGTATTTGGCGACCATGATCGTTTTGCTCTCACTTACTTTAAAACCTTTAGAGGTATGTACTTTACTGGTGACGGCGCTCGTCGTGATGAGGATGGTTATTACTGGATCACTGGCCGTGTTGATGACGTAATTAACGTATCGGGCCACCGCCTCGGTACTGCTGAAGTTGAAAGCGCGCTTGTATCACACGATCTTGTCGCTGAAGCCGCAGTTGTAGGTTACCCCCATGATATTAAAGGCCAAGGCATTTATGCCTATGTAACCTTAATTAACGGCGTTGAAGAAACTGAAGAGTTACGTCAAGGGCTACGTCAATGGGTGCGTAAAGAGATTGGCGCACTAGCCACCCCAGATTTAATTCAATGGGCTGGCGGTTTACCTAAAACACGTTCAGGTAAAATCATGCGCCGCTTCTTACGTAAAATTGCCGCAAATGAAGTAACCAACTTAGGCGATTCTTCTACCCTTGCAGATCCAGCGGTGATTGATACCTTGATAGAGTCTCGTTTAAACAAAACTCAATAACAGTAGCTTAAAATAAGAGGTTATTAAGTACTCCCCACCCTCTTACCAACCTGAGAACTCCTAACCAGATTCTCGTTGCCCTCTCACTGAGGGGGCTTTTTTATATTTATTCTGGCTTAAAACTCTATCAACTCATGCTGAAACGATATGTATTCAGCGACTTTTATTGAATAGACTGCGCCGCGCTAGCTTGTATTCATGCTACAGTACCCTGCATGATCAATATTAAATAATAAGCCATTTCATACTCACTTATGTCTGCAACCATTTCACTTCGCGATTACCAACAAGACTCTGTTAACGCTGCTATAACCCATTTTAAGCAATCTAATGACTCTGCTGTGCTGATACTTCCTACAGGAGCAGGCAAAAGTATTGTGATAGCCGAACTAGCTCGAATTGCCCGTGGTAACGTTTTAGTTTTGACCCATGTGAAAGAACTCGTGGCACAAAATGCAGAAAAAGTGGGTTTACTCACTGAAGATGCCAATATTTATTCTGCGGGTTTAAAGCAAAAAAAAGCCCATGGTAAAACCGTGGTCGCCAGTGTGCAATCAGCAGCGCGAAAGCCCGAGCAATTCTGCCAATCATTCTCATTGGTAATAATTGATGAATGTCACCGAGTCAGTAATGATAAAGATAGCCAATACCAACAGTTATTAACTCACCTCAAAAAGATTAATCCACAAATAAAACTGTTAGGGCTAACTGCCACGCCCTATCGATTGGGTTTAGGTTGGATATATCGACATCATTACCATGGAAAAATAGGCAATGCTGACAAGCCAGTATTTGAAAAGTGCATTTTTGAATTACCTATGCGGCCGCTCATAAAAAAAGGCTACTTAACCGCACCCAAAATATTTGATGGACTAAGTGCCCAATATGACTTTAGTCAGTTAGAGCCAAGTAATACAGGTGAATTTCCGCAAAAGGAAGTTGATGATTTACTCAACCATCAAGGCCGCGCAACCACTGCCATCATAAAACAAGTACAACAATTAGCAGACTCTCGTAAAGGCGTATTAATTTTTGCGGCGACAGTTCGTCATGCAAAAGAAGTACTTAAATTATTAAATGACGATGCTGCACTCATTACAGCAGATACACCACATGCAGAACGCGACGAAATTATTAGTCAGTTCAAACAACAGAAAATTAAATTCATCGTCAATGTTGCTGTATTAACCACCGGCTTTGACGCCCCTCATGTCGATTTAATTGTTATTTTAAGGCCCACAGCATCAGTAAGCTTATTTCAACAAATGATTGGCCGAGGTTTACGCTTAGCGCCTGATAAACAAGATTGCTTAGTCATTGATTATGCCGCTAACGGTTATGACTTATATTTTCCTGAAGTGGGTCAAGTAAAACCCAATAGTAAATCTGTGCCAGTGCAAGTGCATTGCCCTGTATGCCAATTTGCCAATACTTTTTGGGGCTTGGTGGATAATGACGGTGATATTGTTGAACACTTTGGTAGACGCTGTCAGGGGCTAATAGAGGACTCGTCATCAAACATTCAACAGTGTGACTTTAGATTTCGTTCTAAAGCTTGCCCTGATTGTGGCGCTGAAAATGATATCGCGGCGCGCATTTGTCATATCTGTCAATCTACCCTCATTGATCCTGACAAGCGTTTAAAGCAGGTATTGTCGTCTCAACATCATCATTTGTTTAAATGCCAAGAGATGCAGCTTATCGAAGAAAATGGCAAGCTTGTGGTGCAATACTTTGATATTGAATCGAATGACTTTAAAGAATACTTTAATATGGACACACCAGCGCAACGCCGCGCTTTGTTTGCTATATTTATCTCTCCTCATTGTCGAACTCCCGGCATGAAGCACCCACAATATAAAAAGCCCGCCGATTTAATCGCCCATAGTGAGCACTTTAAAAAGCCGGACTTATTACTTTTGAAAAAACAGAAACATAAATGGGATTTAGTCGAAAAGTTTTTTGACTATAAAGGCCGTTATAAAACGATCACGGATAGTAGTTTTTAGTCGCTGGGCTTATACAATATCAATTCGATAAAACTTATGGTATAAATCGTCAAATCAAAAAAAGGAGTCACTATGTTTGTTGTTATTTTTGGCCGTCCAGGCTGCCCATATTGTGTTCGTGCTGTTGAATTATCAGAAAAATTAACCGCGCAACGTGACGATTTTAAATTCAAATATGTCGATATTCACGCTGAAGGCATTTCTAAAGCAGACTTAGAAAAAACTGTTGGTAAGCCAGTTGAAACAGTACCGCAAATCTTCGTTGATGAAGTTCATGTTGGCGGTTACACAGAATATGATAAATACGTTCGCGACAATAAATTAGTTGCTTAATCACCAATGATTACAACTAAGCTGCGTTGAGCGCATTTCGCAGACAATGAAAAGGGTTAATTCATTGAATTAACCCTTTTTTGTATTTAAGAAAAATATTTTTATAGAACGTATTTAGCAGAGAATAACACTCGGCTTAAATCGCCATCTACACCACTTTCTTTTTCGTTCATAGCATACATATACTCAACACCAAACGTTAACGGTTTTGTTGGTGAGTAGAGTAAGTTGATATAACCAGAGTATGAACTCGCATTGACACCATCACTTGATAATGAAGTATCGTTATCAATTTCTAGTGCAGCAAAGGTTAAACTACTACGCCATTTATCATTCCACCAATGACGGTAAGCAGCAAAGCCACCATAAGAGCTAATAGTTTGGATATCACCTGATGCATCTAAGTTACCAGCATTGGCATAGTTAAGCGCCATATAACGACCTAGGCCTTCACCATAAGTGACAGAAAACTTGAAGTCATCGTTACCTACAGGGATAACACCAGCAATACTTGCGCCGTAGCCGACTTCAGTGGAGTCAATAGCTTCAGTACCCACATTTTGCTCTACATTTAACTGTCGAACCATTGCAGCAAGTGAAATTGCTGAACCACCTTCAGACTTAAAGTTATAACGAGCAACGACATCAGGAACCATACCGCTACCACTGGTCACTCTTGACGCTGTACCATATTGGTTTACGGTTGTTTCTGGGTTTTCTACCGCAATTTGAAAGCCGCCATTGGTGTAGCGGATCATCGCTTGACGCACAAACGGCGTACCATCAGCTGCGCCCACAAAGTCTAAATTTTCAGGTAATGCACCTGGATTTTGGAAGGTAGTCCATGTTTGACCAACAGTCCAATTGTCATAACTGACAAAGGCTTGTCGAATACGCGGGGAATAACTGTTTGATACTCGCTCATTACCATCAGTATGAGTCATAAAATCAAGTTCGATAAAACCTGATAATTTATGGCCATCGAAATCTGATACAGTTTTAAAATTAAAACGCGTTTCGCGGGCTTGAAAGTCGACGACTTCCTTACCATTACCAGCTTCACCATAAATGGTACCTGGTACATAAAATTGACGAGATAAGTTTCCTGAGTCAGGTGCCCCATTGCTATAACTGCTGAACATCACATCAGCTTTGACATAGCCACCAAACTCCATTTCTGTATCTGCGTAGCTAGTACTACTCAATAACAGTAATGAACAACCTATAGCTAAACTAATTTGTGTTTGTTTCATCATTCTCTCCCTATTCTTATCATCCATAGCAATATGACCCACTTAACAAGCAAGCAACATTAGCAATAGGTCTATTAGACAAAAGTAGGCAGGTAGCAACAAAAGTTAAGACTAAAGAATGATAAGCAGCCAAATATGAACAAAGGGAATGTAGCGTTTAAGTCTGAATTAGAACTAAGGGAATATTAAGGCAAAATATCAAAGTTATTAAGATAGTAATTGAGATAGTAATTGAGATAGTAATTTAGATAGTAATTGAGATAGTAATTATAACGAATAATAACAGAGGAGTAGCTAAGGGGATATTCTGAATTAAAGCCTAACAGGCAATCTCACTTTCAAAAAAGTGGTGGGCCGTGAAGGATTCGAACCTTCGACCAATTGGTTAAAAGCCAACTGCTCTACCAACTGAGCTAACGGCCCATCTTGGTTTTATTAATACTTATTGTACTAACTTGGAACAAAAGCCAACTGTCTGTGTGAACAAGCAACTGAGCTAACGACCAATCTAATTTTACGTAACGAGGCATTACGTCTGAATTAAAGCCTAACAGGCAATCTCACTTTCAGAAAAGTGGTGGGCCGTGAAGGATTCGAACCTTCGACCAATTGGTTAAAAGCCAACTGCTCTACCAACTGAGCTAACGGCCCATCTGGGTTTTACGTAACGATGGGTTACGTCTGAATTAAAGCCTAACAGGCAATCTCACTTTCAGAAAAGTGGTGGGCCGTGAAGGATTCGAACCTTCGACCAATTGGTTAAAAGCCAACTGCTCTACCAACTGAGCTAACGGCCCATCTGGGTTTTACGTAACGAGGCATTACGTCTGAATTAAAGCCTAACAGGCAATCTCACTTTCAGAAAAGTGGTGGGCCGTGAAGGATTCGAACCTTCGACCAATTGGTTAAAAGCCAACTGCTCTACCAACTGAGCTAACGGCCCATCTTGGTTTTATTAATACTAATTGTACTAACTGGAACAAAAGCCAACTGTCTGTGTGAACAAGCAACTGAGCTAACGGCCCATCTGGGTTTTACGTAACGATAGGTTACGTCTGAATTAAAGCCTAACAGGCAATCTCACTTTCAGAAAAGTGGTGGGCCGTGAAGGATTCGAACCTTCGACCAATTGGTTAAAAGCCAACTGCTCTACCAACTGAGCTAACGGCCCATCTGGGTTTTACGTAACGATGCATTACGTCTGAATTAAAGCCTAACAGGCAATCTCACTTTCAGAAAAGTGGTGGGCCGTGAAGGATTCGAACCTTCGACCAATTGGTTAAAAGCCAACTGCTCTACCAACTGAGCTAACGGCCCATCTGGGTTTTACGTAACGAGGCATTACGTCTGAATTAAAGCCTAACAGGCAATCTCACTTTCAGAAAAGTGGTGGGCCGTGAAGGATTCGAACCTTCGACCAATTGGTTAAAAGCCAACTGCTCTACCAACTGAGCTAACGGCCCATCTGGGTTTTACGTAACGATGGGTTACGTCTGAATTAAAGCCTAACAGGCAATCTCACTTTCAGAGAAGTGGTGGGTCGTGAAGGATTCGAACCTTCGACCAATTGGTTAAAAGCCAACTGCTCTACCAACTGAGCTAACGACCCATCTTGGTTTTATCAACACTAAAGTCTTGATTGGAACAAAAGCCAACTGTCTGTTTTGAACAAGCAACTGAGCTAACGCCCCATCTTAAAGCTTTCAGAATAATTGAAGCCTATAAATAGTATTCAATCAATCTGCCATCAAAATAAGTTAATCTAACTCATTCAAATGACCCCAGAACGTCGCTCCGTTCTGAGGGCGCCTATAATACCTTTTTCATTTGCTCATGCAAGCGCAATTTAGCGTTTTTTTGCCGTTTGCACTAAAAACAAACTAAGAGGCTGTTTTTAGGTTAAATTAGGGTTACAACGCAGACAATTGTTGCTGTGCTAAACGTGCCGATGCACTATTTGTGTATTCTTTAAGCACTCGATTGTAAAAAGCAGTTGCGGTAGCTTTATCACCTTCTTTTTCAGCAATCATGCCTAACTTAACTAAACTATCACCACGCTTATTAGAATTAGGATATTTAGTGACCACTGCATCAAAAGCTTGCTTCGCTTCAGTAAAGGTACCTTTATTAAACAACAGTTGCCCTAACCAATAATTTGCATTTGCTGCATAAGTGGAATCAGGGTATTGCTTAATAAAATCACTAAAAGCAGGAATAGCCTCATCGTACTTACGCTCTTTAAGCACTAAATTCACCGCTTGCTCGTAACTTGCAGTTTCACCTAAGCTAGATGGGCCTGCTGAAGCGGCATTATTTTCAGCAACGGTAACCGTAGTCGCCGCGGCACTAGCTGATAAATTAGCAATTTCTTCATACAACTGACGTTGACGCTGTAACATTTGACTAATTTGATAGTCTTGCTGCTCAGTAATGCCTCGCAAATCTAACACTTCACGTTGCAAAGTATCTAAACGCTGCTGCGCTTCAAATTCCGTTTGTTGTTTTGCTTTAATGATACGCTCGAGACGAGATATACGATCGTCATTTGAACCACCAGCAAGATCTTGCACCGGCGCTGGCGCAGCAGTGGCACCAGCAGCAAAAAACATTGCAGCAAATAAAACAGCATGTTTCATCAATAAACTCCTAAACTGGCCAACAAGTGCTGGCCTTCCTATTACGAAAGTTCAACCGCGATGATTAGTAAACTAAAACACCACGACGGTTTTTAGCAAAACCACTCTCGCTTCGAGAGAAATCTAATGGCTTTTCTTCACCATAACTAACAACACTCATTTGACTTGGTTGTACACCCATACTTTGAAGGTATTTCGCAATAGCTTTAGCGCGTCTTTCACCTAAAGCAATATTGTATTCAGGTGTACCACGCTCATCAGCATGACCTTCAATTAATACACGAACATTTGGATGCTCAACTAAGTAATTGCCATGAGCTTGAATAATGGCAGCGTTTTCGCTTTGTACTTCACTGCGGTCAAAATCAAAATAAATGATATTTTGAGCGCGTAATTCTTCTTGCTCTACGCGTTGTTGCTCTTCAGGCGTTAAGATTGGTGCAACGCCTCCTGTTTCAACACCACCAGAACCGTATTCACCGCCAGTAGTTGTGGTTGAGCCACTTGTAGAACCACTTGCATCGGTTTCAGATTCTGAAGTTGTGCTACATGCACCTAATGCCATAACAGGTACAACAACTAACATAGCTTTAAACAACTTATTCAGATTCATTGGAAATCCTTATTAATATTATAAAAATGGTGACCAGGCTGGTGATTTAACTTCACCTTGACCTGCGGGTAATCTTGCTTTAAATCGTCCATCCATAGACACCGCAGCGAGCACTTGCTTGCCTTGGTGTGTAGTACCATAAATAACCATGGTGCCATTTGGTGCAATACTTGGCGACTCGTCAAGGGTCGTTGATGTCAGCACTTGCATAAAACGGGTTTGCAAGTCCATTCGTGCAATATTGTATTTTCCGTTAGTACGGTTTACAAAAATCATACTGCGACCATCTGGAGTGATCGTGCCACCTAAGTTCCACTCGCCTTCAAAGGTCATACGTGAAATTTTGCCTGTGCTGAGTTTCACTTGGTAAATTTGCGGTTTTCCGCCGCGCTCAGAGGTAAAAATAAGTGATTCTCCATCTGGCATCCACGATGCTTCAGTATCGATAGCATAATGATTAGTAATGCGCTTTATCGCTTTACTGGCAATATCGATTACGTAAATTTCAGGCTGACCATCCTTAGATAGTGTCACAGCAAGCTTTTTACCATCTGGTGAGAAACTCGGTGCGCCATTAATACCCTGATGAGAACTGACTTTAGTACGCTCTTGGGTATAAATATCTTGCACAAAGATTTCCGCTTTACGGTTTTCAAAGCTCACATAAGCTAAACGTCTGCCATCTGGTGACCAACTTGGTGACATTAACGGCTCTGGCGAGCGAAGTAACATTTGCTCGTTATAACCATCATAGTCGGCAATCATCAAATGGTAAGGAGATTTTTCACCTTGTTTAACGACAACATAAGCGACTCGACTTAAAAACGCCCCACGAATACCGGTTAGTTTTTCATAAACAATGTCACTAATGCGGTGACCATATTGTCTAAACTGTGCTTCACTGATAACAGTTTCACGGCTCTCAAGCAGTAGTTCACTGTTTTTCATTGGGCCTTTATCAGTTTGTAGCTGGGCTTTGACTAAATCAATCAGATCAAAACTCACCAAATATTGATTATTGCCATAAGGCTTAATTGAGCCCACTAATAACGCTTCAGATGCCGTTGAATTCCACACTTGAGAGGTAAATTCTTTCACAGTGCTGATATTTGCTTGCGGTAAACTGCGCGCATCAAGCGGACTAAATGTGCCACTGCGAGCTAAGTCACTGGTCACCACATCACTGATACGCTCAGGTGCTGGCCCTGTACCTTGCCATAAAAACGGCATAACCGCGATAGGTCTTGCAGCATCAACACCTTCAGTAATAACGATATCTAATGCGGCATTCGCACTGCTACTTACAAGAACTACAAATAGTGTTAACCATTTTGCCAAAATCTTCATGTGACCCCTTTAATTAAATTCCGGTGATACGGTTAAATTAATTTCTTTCATTTTGTTATACACATCAGCTTCAGAAGAAACCGGTAACCGCCCTGCTTTATTTATCGCAGCTTTCGCTGCACGACAAACAACTTGATCGCCACTTAATGTTTGACTCGCGGTAACAAAGCCATCTGGCGCTAATCGAATTAACACGCGGCAACTTTTACCACGCATTGACTCATCAACAACCAAATTACGTTGGATAGTTGATTTAATCATCGCGGTATACTTGTTTACCTCAGATACAACCTGTTTATTACGGGTTGCAGATAAGGCAACTTGCTCAGCAGCCATTGCATCTGCCATTTCTTTTTCCTGGCGAGCACGCTCAGCCTCTTCGGCTTTACGTTTACGTTCAGCTTCTTCTTTACGTTTTCTGTCTTCTTCACGCTTTTTAGCAGCTGCAGCTTCTTCACGCTGGCGCTTTTCTTCAGCTTTTTTCTCTGCAGCTATACGCTGCGCTTCTTGCTGTTTACGAAGTTCAGCGGCCTTTTCTGCTTTGGCTTTTTCTGCAGCTTCTTTTTGCTGCGCAGCCTTAGCGGCATTATTGGCTTTTATGGTTTCTTGCTCTTTTTGCTTACGTTGAATTTCAAGCTGCTTAATACGTTCTTGTTCTTTTCGCACTTCTTCTCTAGCTTTGCGCGCTTGCCTATCGATTTCAGCTTGACGTTGTTTTTCTTTTCGCTCGGCATCGCTTCGTTGTTGTTTAAGTTTTTCAGCATGGTCATTAATACGCTGCTGATCAACCACAACGGCCTGAACGATGGGTTCAGATTGAGTTTGTGGTAAATGTTTAGGTTTATCTTCAAAACTAATGCCTAAAGCAAGCACCACGATTACCCCAATATGAATGCCGGCAGAAATAACAACGGGTAAAGTTAATTCAGATTTAACAGCCACCAAACTACTCCTCAGGCGAATCAGTCATTAAGCCCACCGCAGGCACACCCGCACCTTGTAAGCTGACCATGAGTTGAATCACGTTTTCATATGCTATGCGACGATCGGCTTTTACAACTACAGGTCTTTCTGGCTCAAGCTGGATCATTGCACCCACTTGCACTGAAATTTCATCCAATGAGAGTGGATCGTTATTTGATCCGCTGCCCACATTCAGAAAGTATTCACCAAACTCATCAATTGAGGCAACGATAGGCGGTTTGCTTTCTGCCGATAATGGTTCAGCTTTACCTTGAGGTAGTTCCACCTTTACGCCTTGTGAAACAATTGGCGCTGTCACCATAAAAATAATAAGCAGCACCAACATTACGTCGATATAGGGTACAACATTAATTTCGGCAACTGGACGGCGGCGCTTGCGTTGATACATTACACCGATTCCTTCTCGCTGTAGGCTTGGCGTTGTAATATGTTAGAAAATTCTTCCATAAAGTTAACGTGGGCCATTTCAAGTTTTTCTACTTGTGTCGAGAAACGGTTATAGGCAATAACAGCTGGAATAGCAGCAAATAACCCCATAGCTGTCGCGATCAAAGCTTCAGCAATACCCGGCGCTACCATAGTTAAAGTGGCATTTTCTACTGTGCCCAATGCAATAAATGAATTCATAATGCCCCATACTGTACCGAACAGGCCGATATAAGGGCTGGTTGAACCGATTGTGGCTAATAAAGGTAAATGAGTATCAAGCTTTTCAACTTCACGGGATAAACTGACTCGCATAGCCCTTGATGTGCCGTCCATAACAGCTTCAGGAGACTTACTGTTTGCTGAACTCAAGCGAGAGTACTCTTTAAAGCCTGCGACAAATAATGCTTCAAGGCCTGTCAATGATTCACCACGAATTGACAACTCTTTGTAAAGTTTATTCAAATCCACACCAGACCAAAAAGTATCTTCAAATTTTATTGATTTAGCGCGGGCTGAATTGAGCAATTTACGGCGCTGAATGATTACCGCCCACGAGACAATAGATAAACATAATAAGGTTAGCATCACTAACTTAACGAGAAGACTTGCCTCTAAAAAAAGACCGATAAAAGAAATTTCAGCTTGCACGATTAAACTCCTGCACAATATTGGATGGAATAGCCCTAGGTCTCATTCGAGATAAAGCAATACAAGCGACAACAATAGTGGCTTCACAATAGCTAACACCATTATCATCTAGCAATCGCTGTTTAAATATCAGCGAAGCTTTTTTTAATTCTGTCAGCTCAGATTCAACAATTAAGTTCTGCTCGAATCTTGCTGCAACTTTAAAGTCTAGCTCAGCATGTTTCACCACAAAAGCAATGTCATTAGCTAACAATTCAGTTTGCTTTATTCCCATAGCTTTTAACCACTCTGTGCGAGCACGTTCGAAAAAGTTTAAATAATTCGAATGATAAACAACACCACCAGCATCGGTGTCTTCATAATAAATAGAAATAGGCCATGTAAACATAATTAGCGATTGTGAATTTTGCGTAATAAAAGATGGCTTACTATACCGAGTACCACCACGCTTGTGAACAAAGCGACCTAGCAAAACGGGGATTATTTTAGGGTTTAAGACTTAATTTGGCATTAAAATATGGCTTTTGCAGAGATATTAGCGGCAAATGAATAAAGTTTAATGTTAGCGCCTTTTGCAGTTACATTTAGGTAACATAAAAATTGAGATTAACATCACGAATAGGCTGTAAATCTAGGCCTTTCAAGATAGTAATCTCAACATAAATTATCACTAATGAATTTTAGCGGGAATGGCTAAACCAAAACTGTGCCACAAGAAACTGTATATATCTGCAGCTTCATCAATTTTCATGGCAGTAGGTTTACCAGAGCCATGACCAGCATTGGACTCAATACGCATAATCACCGGCTTGTTTGCTTGTTGATGTTTTTGCATCATAGCTGCAAATTTAAAGCTATGCAGTGGCACAACGCGGTCATCATGATCTGCTGTCATCACCATAGTGGCAGGATAATTCCCAGGTTTGACATTATGATACGGAGAGTAAGCTAATAATGCAGGGAATTGCTCAGCCACATCCGCGCTGCCATATTCACTGACCCAGGCCTAACCTATGGTGAACTTCTGAAACCGTAGCATATCTAGCACACCGACCGCTGGCAGTACTGCGGCAAATAAATCAGGTCGCTGTGTTAATACCGCGCCCATCAATAAACCACCATTACTGCGACCATAAGCGCCTAACTTTGATTTGTTGGTGTAACCATTATCAATCAGGTATTCCGCAGCAGCATAATAGTCATCAAACACATTCTGCTTTTTATCGAACATGCCTGCTTGATGCCAACTTTCGCCATATTCTGCCCCGCCGCGGATATTGGGAACGGCATATATTCCGCCCATATCGAGCCAAGCAATATTTGCAGGGCTAAAACGTGGTGTCATCGAAATCGAAAAGCCACCATAGGCATAGAGCAGTGTTGGGTTGTTGCCATTAAGGGTTACCCCTTTTTTATAAGACACCATCATTGGAATACGGGTGCCATCTTTACTGGTATAAAACACTTGCTCAGAAACGTAGTCATCGGGATTAAACGAAACTTTAGGCTGATTATATAAACTGGTTTCACCGCTTCTAAAATCAAATTTATAAATCGTTTGCGGTTGCACATAGCTATTGAAGGCAAAATAGAAATAATCTTTACTGCGTTTTCCGTATGGTCCTAAAACACGGCCTTTACCTGGAAGCGCAACATCTTGCCTTTTGGTGCCATTTAAACCGTATATCGATACTTTACCTAATACATCATGTAGGTAACTCACTACAAAATGATCATGGACAATCGCAATATCGTTAATGGGATCGCTAGACTCAGGGATAATGGTTTGCCAATGGGCTTTTTCTGGACGATTAATATTTATCTCAATAACTTTTCCATTTGGCGCATCTAAATCTGTCTTAAAATAGAAATGCTCTTCATCATTACCAAGGAAAACATATTGAGCTTCTAAATCGGTGATTAACTCAACCACTTCAGCATCAGCAGATTGCAGTGACTTATAGAAGAACCGATTGCGGCTATCAGTGCCTTGAGAGACAGTTATTAATAAGTAGTCGCCCTTTTCGGTTATTTCAGCCCCAAAGCCCCAATCTTTGTTTTGTGGGCGCTCATAAATAAGTATATCTTCAGCTTGCTGGGTACCAATTTTGTGGTAATACACTTTTTGATTAAAATTGACATCAGCAAGTGCATCGCCACCGGCTGGTGCATCATAGCGAGAATAATAAACACCTTGGTTATTGGCGTCCCACGTGGCGGTTGAAAACTTAATCCACTGCAGTTTATCGGCCAGCGCTGCGCCTGAGGCAATATCAATGAACTGCCACTGCTGCCAGTCAGATCCAGATTTTGAAACGCCGTAGGCCAGTGTTTTACCGTCATTACTGACCGAAACACCAGATAGCGCAACGGTACCGTTTTCAGAAAGTGTATTGGGGTTAAGTAATTCTTTGGTATTGCCAGCTTTATCAGTTACATACAACACAGACTGTGACTGCAACCCGTCATTTTGATAGAAAAAAGTATTTGAGCCATTTTCAAATGGCGCTGACACTTTCTCAAAATTCCATAATGCTGTAATGCGATCAACCACAGCTTGCTTGTTGTTAATGTTATTTAAATACTGGCTACCAAAATCTTGTTGTTGTTTAACCCACTGTTCAGTTTCTGGTGTATTTTGCTCTAAATGTCTGAAAGGATCGGCAACACTCACACCGTGTAGTGTTTCAACCAAATCTTGTTCGACTGTATTTGGATAAGAATATTTAGTGGTACTTGTGACTTGTTCTACCGTAGAGTCTGGTGCGTGTTGACAAGCAGTAAGTGCAGTTCCAAGGACAATGGAGAGTAGTGAACCCTGTAATAAGGGCATTTTTATTATCATTTTAAGCAACCTTCTTTTGCATTGTGGCTTCATGCCTGAAAGTAATATACCTCAAAATATAATTATTGCGAAAATCTGTATTTATTTAGGGATTACAAGACTATTTCATAGGCTTATCACAAGATAATTTCGAATAAAAATAATTAGCCAGGTACTTTAATTGAATAACTTAACAATTGATTATCATCCAATACCGCACACTTTCGACTAAATATGCACGCCAGATGATTATTCATTTACTTATAGCGCTATTACTTCATAAATGGGTGCTTAAACGCTAAAGCTCAACCTAAAGTCACATTAGTTTTTTTAATGCGAAGTCGAAATTTTTCTAGTTTGTCAGCTTAGAGCAAAGTCTCTAATATACGCCTTGTTTTCAGGACATAGCTTATTAAGTTGACATAGCTTACTGAGTTATAGAAAACCAAGAACTTCTAGTTGATGTATCCCAATACCTCAACTTATCCCTGGTTCTTATGCTTGACTTCCTTCCTTGAATTTGTGAATACAAATTGTTTGCCCGCTTACTTTAAGCGGGTATTTTTTTGCCTATTTTTCGAGAATAATACAGAAATAGTAGAGACAAAAAAGGCCTAATCACCCGACTAAGCCAATTAGAAAATTTATCATCTGTAGGTTAAATCGTTTTAGAAATTTTAATCACTACTCGACGGTTACGATCTCTTTCTTCAGAGAGTTGATTCGATGCAACATGGCGTCTTTCACCGTGACCGGTTTTATGGATTCTGCTTTGCTCAATGCCACTGGCAACTAATAAATCAGCCACAGAATCGGCCCGTCTATCCGATACCCTTTGGTTAACCGAACGCCCACCATAACTATCGGTATAAGCGTCAACAAACACTAGCTCAACATCAGAGTCATAAGATAAGTATTCCTGCACTCGGTTTAATTGAAGCTTAGAGAAACGGGTTAATGCGGTGCCGCCTGCTTCATAGTTAAGTACAGTAAATGCGATATCGTCAAAACTATAAGGTAATAGCGTAGCCAAACAAGAACGGAATTGACGATATTCACCACCAAAATTAGCTGCTGATAACCCTACCGCGACTTTATCAGTGCGGTTATACCAATCAGCATAATAAAAAGTCGGCTGCATGCCTTTACTTAATTCAGTCAGCATCGACCAAGCTGCTTTACGTGGCACTTCACCGTTAAACTGCTTATGGTAAGTTAAGGTGGTGATCTCTTTTGCATTAACGCCTGGGCGCCATTGGGGCGCTTTACTTATCAGTTGCGCCTCGGTGATTTGATCGGGTTTATTCCACATATCAAGACTAAAGTTCAAATTTAAGTCTTTACCAGCACGACTAGTGAAAATAGCTTTGCCGTATGCAGGGATGTCATGTTCAAGCCGACACTCTATCGGGCTATTTTCGCTTAGGCGCCACATAGAGTCATCAAGAGACGCAACATATTGTTGTAAATCAGCTTGTGCTGAAGATACAAAACAAAAACTGCTTACTAAAAGTAATTTACGCCACATAAAAACATCCCGATTGCTGATCACATATTTTTTATCGGCAGTATTTAATTTTCCTTTAGCAGAATTATTCGCCGATCAAACATGACACCGAGGCGCAGTTTTAGCATAATAGCCGCCAGAATGAAGAATGAGGTTTTTAATGAGCGATATCTGCGACGCAAACAAATTCAAACACCGCTTTAGAGGTTACTTCCCTGTAGTTATCGATGTCGAGACTGCGGGATTTAATGCTGCAACTGATGCGTTGCTAGAAATAGCTGTCACCACCCTTAAAATGAATGATGATGGCGTAATCGAATTGGATAAAACCATTCACTTTCATATCGAGCCTTTTGAAGGTGCCAATCTTGAACCAGAAGCCTTAGCATTTAATGGGATTGATCCAACCAATCCATTACGTGGTGCTATTGACGAAAAACAAGCATTTCTAGAAATATTCAAGATGGTTAAAAAAGCGCAAAAAGCTGCTGACTGTCATCGCTGTATTATCGTTGCCCATAATGCAGCATTTGATATTGGCTTTGTAAATAAAGCCATTGAGCGAAATGATTTAAAACGGTCGCCATTCCACCCTTTTGCGACCTTTGACACCGCAACTCTTGCAGGTCTTGCTATTGGTCATACGGTATTAGCCAAAGCCTGTAAAATGGCCGGCATTGATTTTGATAATAAAGAAGCGCATTCCGCCTTATATGATACTGAACGTACTGCTGAACTTTTTTGCTATATCGTCAATCGATGGAAAGCGTTAGGTGGCTGGCCTATGCCAGTTGCAGAAGACACTGAAGATTCTTCTGCAGAGCTTGATACCAGTGCTGTGACTGCGATAACACCTACAGCTCAGTAGTCATGCATGTTAGCTGTTTGCAAAAATATAACAGCTTTAAAAAAGAGAAACTGTGGACTAATTAAGTCCCAATAACAAAAAAGCTGCCATTGGCAGCTTTTTTAGATCTAACTAGCTAATAACTTAAAGCTGGTCAGAATTATCTTTTAAGTAAGAAGCAACACCTTCAGTGGTTGCAGTCATACCCTTGTCGCCTTTTTCCCAACCAGCAGGACAAACTTCACCGTGCTCTTCGTGGAATTGTAATGCATCGATCATACGTAGCATTTCATCAACGTTACGACCTAGTGGCAGATCGTTAACAACTTGATGGCGGACTTGACCTTCTTTGTCGATTAAGAAAGACGCACGGAAAGCAACACCAGCTTCTGGATGCTCAACATCGTAAGCTTTACAGATTTCATGCTTAACGTCAGCAACTAACGTGTAGTTAACTTCACCAATACCGCCTTTATCTACTGAAGTATTTCTCCAAGCGTTGTGTGAGAACTGAGAGTCAATTGAAACACCAATAACTTCAACACCGCGTTTAGTGAATTCTTCAATACGGTGATCAAATGCGATCAACTCAGAAGGACACACGAAAGTGAAATCAAGTGGGTAAAAGAAAACAACAGCTTGCTTACCTTTAATAGCAGTCGCTAGGTTGAAGCTATCAACGATTTCACCAGTACCAAGAACCGCAGCGGCAGTAAAATCTGGGGCCGGACGGCCTACTAATACGCTCATTTTATATCTCCATCTATGGATTGAAAAAAATTTAAAACAATGCCTGTTAATCTGGATGGCATTATACCCGAACTGCAGCAATATGCGAGATAGCTCGCATTAATGCATACCTAAATAGATATATTGTTCTCATATTTGAGCTATACCTTACCCGTTATTGATAAAAGAGATAAGCCCTTTATGCTGAAAAGTATTTCAGCTGCTGATAAATGCTCCATATTAAAAAGATTCTGTGACATGAAGAATAAAAATAACATCCTCACAAGCCTTGTTACAAGAATCATAAACCCCAATCACAAGCAGGCAAAACATTTAAACTCGTTAGAGATAAACTGGACATGTATACCTATACAGATAAGAATAAGCTCAGAATAATTATCTAAAACACAACTCAATAAGAATTAATTAATATGAATGCCGTCGTAATTGCTGTCACCTTAATGCTCGCATTAAGTCTTATGCGTGTGAATGTTGTCATCGCGCTCACCATTAGTGCCCTCGCGGCTGGCCTATTTGGTGGATTAGATATACATCAAACCATCACCGCTTTTAATAATGGTCTCGGTGGCGGAGCACAAATTGCGTTAAGTTATGCACTTTTAGGTGCCTTTGCTGCTGCGCTATCACACTCAGGTTTAACCACGCTCATTTCCCACAACATCATTAAAAAAGTGGGAAAAGAACCAAACAGCACCAATACCTTAGTGGTTCGTTGGTTGATCTTAGCGTCAATATTAATCATGGCCATTAGCTCGCAAAATATTTTGCCTATTCATATCGCCTTTATTCCCATTTTAATTCCGCCACTATTACATGTATTAAGTAAGCTCAACATTGATCGCCGCTTAGTGGCTTGTATCATCACTTTTGGCTTAGTTACCACCTACATGATTTTACCCATTGGTTTTGGTGGTATTTTCTTAAATGACATCTTGTTAGCTAATTTAAACAATAACGGCCTTGGCGCTGTTAAAGAGCAAATTCCAATGGCAATGATGCTACCCGCTCTTGGAATGATCACTGGCTTATTAATAGCGGTATTTATCACTTACCGTAAACCACGCCAGTATGAAATTAAAGATGTCGAGTCCACAGAAAAAATAGTGAGTATCAACAAGAAAACTATCGTGATTTCTTTATTCGCCATTTTTGCAACCTTAGTGGTGCAGCTACAAACTGATTCAATGATTTTTGGCGCCTTGACGGGCTTTCTCATTTTCCGCTTCTCAGGCATTATCAAAGCGGATGTGAGGCAAGATATGTTTAACCAAGGCGTGCTAATGATGGCCAATATCGGCTTCATCATGATTGCAGCTGCAGGTTTTGCTGCTGTGGTAAAATCAACAGGTGAAGTCAGCACCCTAGTGACTTCATTAGGCGACATCATTGGCGATAATAAAGCGCTTGCCGCACTATTGATGCTTGTTGTCGGCTTATTAATTACCATGGGGATTGGCTCTTCTTTCTCTACCATCCCAATTATTGCTACGATTTATGTTCCATTAGCAATGACATTTGGCTTTTCAGTGGCGGCTACAATCGCCTTGGTGGGCACAGCCGCTGCATTAGGTGATGCGGGCTCTCCTGCATCGGACTCAACCTTAGGCCCAACAGCAGGCTTGAATGCTGATGGCCAGCACGATCATATTCGTGACAGTGTTATCCCAACCTTTATTCATTACAACATTCCGTTAATCGCATTTGGTTGGATTGCTGCGATGGTTTTGTAGTTAATAAAATAAGCAATAAAAAGGGAGCCAATTGGCTCCCTTTTTATTGCTTAACAATGTTAGTAACAGAGGTTAGTTACTTAGTACCAAATATCTTATCACCAGCATCACCTAAACCAGGTAAAATATAACCTTGCTCATTTAGGCAGTCATCAATAGCGGCAGTGTATAATTCAATATCAGGATGGGCAGCTTCTAGTGCTTTAATACCTTCAGGGGCCGCCACAAGCACTAATGCTTTAATAGACACACAGCCACGGCTTTTTAGTAAATCTATAGTCGCAATCATTGAGCCACCAGTAGCAAGCATTGGATCAACCACAATGGCAACACGCTCATCAACATTACTGACTAACTTGTCAAAATATGGCACTGGCTCGAGTGTTTCTTCATCACGGTAAATACCCACAACTGAAATTTTAGCGCTAGGCATATGCTCTAAGACACCATCCATCATGCCAAGACCAGCACGCAGAATAGGTACCACTGTCACCTTTTTACCTTTTATTTGCTCAATTTCAACAGGGCCGTTCCAGCCAGGGATGGTTACTTTTTCAGTTTCAAAATCAGAAGTGGCTTCATAAGTTAATAAACTACCGACTTCAGTAGCAAGCTCACGAAATCTTTTAGTACTAATATCAGCTTCACGCATTAAACCCACTTTATGGCGGATTAGCGGGTGTTTAACTTCAACGACTTTCATTTTTGCACTCCTATTGATGAGATATTTTTCGCAAATTCTTCAAATCTTAGTTTATTTATCCTCATTAGAAAACATAAAGTTTCATATTTGCAAACAATCTCACGCTAAAACAATAAAACTATTACAGAAAACTGTTTTCATGGGCGCATAAATCCAAATGATGGCTTTCGACGACGATCACAAGCTGTTAGAATATCGCCGCATAAAATCCCATAAAACGATGTACCCTAGAGGATCCTCCGTGACTACTCCTACACCACTTAGTTACAAAGACGCTGGCGTTGATATCGATGCTGGTAATGCATTAGTAGATAACATTAAAACTGCAGTAAAACGCACTCATCGTCCTGAAGTTATGGGCAATTTAGGTGGTTTTGGCGCGCTATGCGAGCTACCAACTAAATATAAACACCCTGTATTAGTTTCTGGTACTGACGGTGTTGGTACAAAACTGCGTTTAGCCATTGATTACAAAAAGCATGACACTGTCGGTGTTGATTTAGTTGCTATGTGTGTTAATGACCTAATCGTATCTGGTGCAGAGCCTTTATTCTTCCTTGATTACTACGCAACAGGCAAGCTTGATGTCGAAACAGCAACTTCAGTTGTTAATGGCATTGCAGAAGGCTGTTTTCAGTCTGGTTGTGCCTTAATTGGCGGCGAAACCGCTGAGATGCCAGGCATGTACGAAGGTGAAGATTACGACTTAGCAGGCTTTTGTGTAGGTGTTGCTGAAAAAGAAAACCTTATCGATGGTACTAAAGTAAAATCTGGCGATGCGTTAATTGCACTAGGTTCTACTGGTCCTCATTCAAATGGTTATTCTTTAATTCGTAAAGTACTTGAAGTAAGCAAAGCGGATCCTAAGCAAGATTTAGCCGGTAAGCCGCTAATCGATCATCTGTTAGAACCAACAAGAATTTATGTTAAGCCGCTTTTAAAGCTGCTTGAACAAACAGAAGTGCATGCCATGGCTCATATCACTGGCGGTGGCTTCTGGGAAAATATTCCTCGTGTACTGCCAAACGATTGCAAAGCCGTTGTCAAAGGTGATTCTTGGCAGTGGCCTGTGGTTTTCGATTGGTTAATGGAAAACGGCAACATTGAACAATTTGAAATGTACCGCACCTTTAACTGCGGTGTAGGCATGATAATCGCCTTACCAGCAGAGCAAGTTGATGCCGCATTAACCTTGCTACAAGCTGAAGGTGAAAACGCTTGGTTAATCGGTGAAATTGCTACTCGCCAAGGTGACGAAGAGCAAGTGGAGATTAACTAGATGACTGATTGCTGTCGTGTTCTAGTACTCATCTCTGGTAATGGTAGTAATTTACAAGCCATTATTGATGGTTGCGATGACAATGTCAGTGCTGAGGTAGTCGGCGTAATTAGTAACAAGCCTGATGCCTATGGATTAATCCGTGCGCATCAGAGTGAAATTGATACTAGCTGCGTTATTGCACGCAAAGATGAAACTCGAGTCCAATATGATCAACGCCTGAAGCAAGCCATCGAGAAATATCAACCTGACTTAATTGTACTTGCTGGCTTTATGCGGATTTTATCTGATGAATTTGTTAGCCAATATCTGGGAAAGATGATCAACATCCATCCTTCTTTATTGCCTAAATACACTGGATTAAATACCCATCAAAGAGCCATAGATGCCAAAGATGCTGAACATGGCGCCAGTGTGCACTTTGTTATTCCGCAGCTTGACGCTGGGCCTGTGATTTTGCAGGCTAAAGTACCGGTTTATGAAGAAGATGATGTTGATACGCTTGCAGCACGTGTACATGAACAAGAGCATGCTATTTACCCACTGGTCGTTAAGTGGTTCAGCTTACAGCGTTTAAAAATGGTGGATAACATCGCCTATTTAGATGATAAAGCGATTGGCGTGCATGGTTACGCACCAGACTAAATCACGTTAACTTGCTATCAGCTTCAAATAAAAAATCTCGCATTCGCGAGATTTTTTTGTTTGAACACAGCTTATGCCCCCTTCAAGTTCAAACTAGCGAACAGGTAACGTCATGCCTGCAAACATTTCATCAATCAATTGCTGATCACGTAACGCAACCGCTTTTTCTACCACATCACGGGTGAGATGCGGGGCGAAGTTATACATAAAGTCATACATGTAACTTCTTAAAAAGCTGCCACGTCTAAAGCCTATTTTAGTGGTGCTGTGGGCAAATAAATGACTTGCGTCAATGGCAACCAAGTCTTTATCAATAATTGGGTCAATGGCCATAGAAGCAATAACACCCACACCTAGGCCTAATCTGACATAGGTTTTTAGCACGTCAGCGCTCGTGGCACTAAATACCACTCTGGGCTCAAGTTCGGCTTTATTAAATGATTTTTCTATTTCTGAGGCTTTATCAAAGCCAAACACATAAGTCACTAACGGAAATTCAGCTAAATCTTCAATGGTTAATGTTTTACGATTGGCCAACGGATGATCTTTGGTCACCACCACAGAACGGTTCCAATGGTAACAAGGCAACATAATTAAGTCTGAATACAGATGCATAGCTTCAGTTGCAATGGCAAAATCGGCATCACCGCGAGCAGCTTGTTCACTAATTTGCGATGGCGTACCTTGGTGCATATGTAAGTTAACTTTCGGATAGCGCTTAATAAAAGGCTTAATCACTTGCGGTAAAGCGTAACGGGCCTGAGTATCTGTTGTTGCGATATTCAGCTCGCCTTGGTTAGGCTGGGTATATTCTTCTGATACTTTTTTAATGCTTTCAACTTTACCCAAAATGTCATTAGAAATATCAATGACCATTTGGCCTGCTGGGGTCACATGTGTAAGATGTTTACCACTGCGACCAAAGATTTGGATCCCTAACTCATCTTCTAGCATCCGTACTTGTTTGCTGATCCCCGGCTGAGAAGTATAAAGGTCTTCAGCGGTAGCCGAGACATTTAAATTATGTTTTACCACTTCGGCAATATATCTTAGTTGCTGTAATTTCATGTTACGACCTTCACCCTTGCCAATCACATATTATTTTAACCTTATAGCTAAATGTTATAGAACATCTAAAATATTAATGCAAACAGTAATAACAACATTGAGAGTTTTGCATGTTATTGCTCTGTAATGCTAATCTTGACCACTGTGTCACTATTTCCACAATTTTTCGTCACAATGTAAGACTTTTTTACGACACACACTTTTTCATAAGCTAGAATACCAGCTTAGATATTTATAAAAGTGGCAGTTAAGCCACTGTCCAATTTTATTATTGAATGGAAACCACATGACCTTTACTTTGGTACTGATCCTTATAGGTGCACTTTTTCTCCTCATCATTGGTATCAGTCTGATACAACAACAAAAAGAGCGTGCTGAAGCCGAACGCCGAATGGAATTAAAACGTCAGCGAGCCATCATAGATGAAACTGAGTCAGTACTTTCCAGCACCGGCTTAGCTTCTTTTCCTAGCAGTATTATTTTGGTGTTATATAAACGCATCAATGAAGCCCTACAGGTGTCGGTGTCCTATTTAGTAAATCAGCCTCAGCAGGCGGATTACCAACGCAGACAAATTGATATTCAAGCGCAAATAACCAATTTAAATAACAATGCAATGCAAGCCTTAGCCATAGAAAACTTTCGTTTACCTGACAATGACAAGCAAATTCTAGAATTAGTACAAATGCTTAAAAAAATAAAAGCCATTGTTCGGGCAGAAAATAATAAAGGTAAAATAGAGCCGCAGGTGTTTGCTGAAGCAGAAAGTCGTATCGACAGTTACCAGTTACGCATCAATGTTGAATCCATGCTTTCAAGAGCAAGAGCGTCTAATTCGCTAAAACAATTTGGCTCTTCTAAGCAAATGGTGTCGAAGGCGCTAGCCACACTGCAAGCGATTAAAGCGAAAACCCCGGATGACCCATTTATTTCCCGCAAAGTTGACGAAGCAAAGGAGTTACTCAGTGAGATTAACTCACAGCAAAAACAAGTGATCCCAGATGCAGTAAAACCGAATAAAAATGAAGGTGATGATATTGATATGTTGTTTCAACCTAAAAAGAAGTGGTAACGGGTTAACTTATTTAATTTACAGATTTTAAAGCCTCTTCGGAGGTTTTTTATTGAGTGAAATATAATCGCCCCCTAATAATCAAAACAGCAATGCTAATTATCCTATAGCTGTTTATTTAGATGATTAAAAACATGAAAATTGAGCAATAAAAATGGGACCCTATGGTCCCATTTTTTTCAATCGCTAATTTGTTAGAGAAAGAAGATTAATCTTCCTTTTTCTTTACTGTTTTTTTCGCTGCTGGCTTTTTGGCCGCCGCTTTCTTAGCTGGCTTTTTCTTAGTTGATTCGCTCACCCATTTGCCACCAATGAATTTTGATGACCAACCAGTGGCTTTTCCGTCAACTTCAGTAGCAACATATTGCTCTTTGGTTTTACGACTAAATTTAACTGCGGCTTTATTACCATCATCATCGGTAACTGGCGCATCGGCAAGGTACTGATATTTTGGCCAAAGTTGCTCACGATAATGAACCAGTTCTTCAACCAAAGGCGCTCGTGTTTCACGAGATTTAGGGAACGTACTTGCTGCAAGGAAAATACCTGCCGCGCCGTCACGCAATACAAAATGTGCATCAGACTTAGTACATTTCAAATCAGGTAAGAAGATAGGATCTTCTTTAGGTGGCGCCGCTTCGCCGCTTTTTAGTAACTTGCGGGTATTTTTACATTCGGTGTTGGTACAACCAAAGTATTTACCAAAGCGGCCATTTTTAAGTTCCATATCATTGCCGCACTTATCGCATTCAATGATTGGTCCTTCATAACCTTTAATCTTAAATTGACCAGCTTCGATTTCGTAACCTTCACAGGTTGGGTTATTACCACAAACATGTAATTTACGTTCTTCATCGATGAGATAACTGTCCATTGCGGTGCCACATTTACCACAACGATGTTTAGC
Organism: Shewanella sp. 10N.286.48.B5; assembly: GCF_002874355.2. Lineage (NCBI taxonomy): Bacteria > Pseudomonadati > Pseudomonadota > Gammaproteobacteria > Alteromonadales > Shewanellaceae > Shewanella > Shewanella sp. 10N.286.48.B5. The sequence continues at coordinate 997,812 of NZ_MCVG02000001.1, read as the reverse complement.
ACGCAGTGCATCAGTTTCAGCATCTTCATTGTCGCTGACAGCTTCTTCACCTGGTGTTAAGTTCATGGTGGTTTTACAGCGCTCTTTTGGCGGTAAAGCATAACCAGAACAGCCTAAGAACACACCGGTGGTGCCGGTACGAATACCCATTGGGCGACCACAGGTTGGACACTTAATGTCTTCAGCCAGCACCATCTCATTAAGACGCATGCCGCCTTCTTCCGGATCTAACTCTGCATGTTTAAGTTGCTTAGTTAAATCGCCATAGAAACCATCAAGGACTTTTTTCCACTCAAGTTTACCTTGAGCGACATCATCAAGGGTTTGCTCCATGCTAGCTGTAAAGTCAAAGTTCATAATGTCACTGAAGCTTTCAACTAAACGGTCACTAACAATTTCACCCATCTTTTCAGCGAAGAATCGACGGTTTTCTACTTTTACATAACCGCGGTCTTGAATAGTTGAAATAATCGTTGCATAGGTTGATGGACGACCGATACCGCGCTTTTCAAGCTCTTTAACTAATGACGCTTCACTAAAACGTGCAGGCGGCTTAGTAAAATGTTGTTTAGGTAACAATTCATTTAGATCTAACACATCGCCTTTATTAACCACTGGCAAAGTCTTGTCTTCTTCGTTCTTCTTACCCATTGGCGGTTGCACTTTAGTCCAACCGTCAAAGCGCAGTGTACGACCACTGGCTTTAAGTTCGTAATCACCTGCAGTCACAGTCAAACGAGTCGCATCATATTTAGCTGGATTCATTTGACATGCAACGAATTGGCGCCAAATAAGCTCATAAAGGCGCTGAGCGTCTCTTTCCATATCAGTCATTGTAGCTGATAGGATTTTAACGTTAGACGGTCTGATAGCCTCATGCGCCTCTTGAGCGCCCTCTTTACTACCATATCGAATTGGGCTTTCTGGTAAATAGTCGTTGCCGTACTCAGAAGCGATCATTTCCCGTACACCATCTACCGCTTCTTGACTTAAATTAGTCGAGTCGGTACGCATATAGGTAATATGCCCTGCTTCATAAAGACGCTGCGCCATCATCATGGTCTTTTTAACACCAAAACCAAGACGAGTACTCGCTGCTTGTTGTAATGTTGAGGTGATATAAGGCGCTGATGGTTTACTTGATGTCGCTTTATCATCACGACCGGTAACCACAAACTTTGAATCTTTTAACGCATCTAACGCTACTTGAGCTTGAGCTTCATTAATTGGACTAAAGGCCGCCGACTGATATTTTGCCACTTGCATTTTTAGCTTTTGAGCTTGCGAAGTTGCTAAATCAGCATGCACATCCCAAAATTCTTCAGGGACAAATGCCTTAATCTCACCTTCACGCTCAACTACCAGTCTAACGGCTACCGATTGAACACGGCCTGCAGATAAACCGCGAGCTACTTTTTTCCAAAGTAATGGCGACACCATGAAACCCACAACTCGGTCTAAAAAGCGACGCGCTTGTTGTGCGTTAACCATGTTGGTATCAAGTACAGATGGTTTGCTAAATGCATCTTGAATGGCTGTTTTGGTAATTTCGTTGAACACAACGCGCTGATAACGAGATTCGTCACCACCAATAATTTCCTGCAAATGCCATGCAATTGCCTCACCCTCTCTATCCAAATCGGTTGCGAGATAGATGTGGTCAGCAGTTTCAGCTAATGCTTGCAGCTCTTTAACGACTTTTTCTTTACCTGGTAGGATTTGATACTTAGCCGCCCAGCCTTTTTCTGGGTTAATCCCCATACGGGCAACTAAAGCACGTTTATCCCGCGCGAGTTTGTATTTAGCTTTTTCTTCAGGCGCCATTTTTCTAACTTCAGCCGGCGTTTTAGTCGCTACCGTGCTGTCTGGCGATGATGATGTAGGCAAATCACGGATGTGACCTACACTCGATTTAACGATGAATTCTTTACCAAGGTACTTATTAATAGTCTTGGCTTTGGCCGGCGATTCGACAATAACTAGTGATTTACCCATAGTTTAATTTGCGCCAAAAAGTCTCTAACAGATATAAATTGGTTCCATATATAGAGTGTTGAGACGAATGTTTCAAGTAAATACCTCTAATATGTGTCCAGCGAGCCATTTTTTAATCAATTATAAAAAAGGAGAAAAAATAATATTGCGTTAATAAAAAGTAATATTTCATTATTTAGGGTCTAGCAAGTAAAACTTGTGCATGTTTAGTCACTTTTTCAATATTTGCGACCCGAGTCACCGCTTGTTAACCCTTATATCATCAGTATACTGACGGTAATTTCACAAAATTAAATCGTAAAAAACCTATTTAAATAACAATAAGAATGACTATTAAGGAAAATAAATGAAGCACTTTGAAGCGAACTTCGATGGTCTAGTCGGGCCAACGCACAACTATGCAGGGCTATCTTTTGGTAACGTTGCTTCATACAGTAACGCGGCCCAAGCATCAAACCCTAAGGCTGCCGCTAAGCAAGGGCTTCAAAAAGCAAAGTCACTCGCAGATCTTGGCATGATTCAAGGTGTATTAGCCCCTCAAGAGCGTCCAGACCTTTATTCGCTACGCCGTATGGGTTTTGCTGGCTCTGACGCTGAAGTGTTAACACAAGCCGCCAAGCAAGCTCCTGCATTACTCAATGCCTGCTGTAGTGCTTCATCTATGTGGACCGCTAATGCTGCAACTGTGTCACCCAGTGCTGACAGTCGAGATGGCAAGGTTCATTTTACGCCAGCAAATTTGGTAGATAAGTTACACCGTAGTATAGAACCGATAACTACGGCGAATATTTTAAAGGCCACATTTAAAGACGAACGTTTTTTTAAACATCATCAACATTTACCAGAACATGCAAGCTTTGGCGATGAAGGCGCAGCTAATCACACCCGTTTGTGTGGTGATTATGGTCATGCTGGGGTTGAGTTATTTGTCTACGGTCAAGAAGCGACTAACCCAAATGCAGTTAAACCGACTAAATATCCAGCAAGGCAAACATTAGAGGCATCGCAAGCGGTAGCGCGGTTACATCAAATCGATGACGAAAGCTGCGTTTTCATACAGCAAAACCCTGATGTGATTGACCAGGGGGTTTTCCATAATGATGTTATTTCTGTCGGTAACCAAAATGTGTTGTTCTATCATGAACAAGCATTTTTAAATACTGATGCAAAATTCGAAGAAATTCGCCATAAGATGAATACAGAAGTGCACTTTATCAAAGTTGCCACCTCGCAAGTGTCCATCAATGACGCCGTTAAAAGCTATTTGTTTAACACGCAAATTATCACCTTGCCAAACGGTGAAATGGCGATAATCGCCCCAACAAATTGCCAAGAAAACCCGGCAGTCCATGCTTATTTAAATGAGCTTGTGACTTTAGGAACGCCGATAAAACACGTTAAATATTTTGATGTAAAACAAAGTATGCAAAATGGCGGCGGCCCTGCTTGTTTGCGTTTACGTGTTGCCATGAGTGAATTAGAAATCTCCGCAGTCAATCAAAACACCTTGATGAATGACGCTTTATTTAGCCGCTTAAATCTATGGGTAGACAAGCATTACCGTGACAGCTTAGTTGTGGCTGATTTAGCCGATCCGCAGTTAATTATAGAATCGCGCACTGCATTGGATGAGTTAACTCAGATATTAAAGCTTGGCAGTGTTTATCAATTTCAGAAGTAGCTTTGAAATAATATTAAAAACAAAAGGGCGCCTGAGCGCCCTTTTTCAATTATTAACTCTATTTATTTATAGAATACTAATTGGGATAGTAATAACTTCTGTAACTGTTCCACCTGGAGTTTCTACTTTAACAGAGAACACTCCATTATTCGGCTCATCTTCACCTTTCAATAACACTGCAAATGAACGGCCACCATTATGATTAGAACTTGGCCAAATATATTGAGAGGTACTAGTTACTGAACCTGCAGATGCCGCAAATGTCACAATACTACCAGCGGGTAACTGCTGATTATGTAAATCAGAAAGTGTGAAATAGACTGCTGCAGAGCCTTTGCCAATAATTTGAATTGGGAAACTAACTAAATCCCCAGTTAAATCATAATAAGCAGCAAAGTGTCTTCTGCCTAATACTGCAGGATCACCCGCATCATCAACACCAATCACTTCATCCTCAACAACAATCTCAGTCGGTAGTGTTGCCACTGCAGTGCTACCCGACATCACCATTACAATACTGCGGCGAACAAATAATGATTTTTCTTCATTGATACCGTCAGCACAACCATCATGAGCCGGTTCAGAACAAAGTACGCCATTGTATAAGCCATCAGCTTTGTCAAAAACAGTATTAACATTGAAGTCGATTAACTCTTCAAGAGAGCCACCATCAAGTCCTTTTAAAGCATCCTCTGCTTGAGGGTTAAAAACAGTATCCTCATTGTAGTCATTAAAGGCATCGTCTAAATCAAACTTTTGACCTGTAACATCTTTACCATTTAAAAACTCATTGTATTCATCTGCATCAAAACGGCCATTACCATTTAAGTCTGGGAAAGACTCTTCACCAATTGCCGTTGCTGTAATCGTTGCACGTCCACCATATGGCTGACCATAATAATTACCATAAACGATGTTTGCTTCTGCACAAGTAGGATCTTCTGTTTTATCAGCTAATTTATAACATTTAAGTGATGCTTGAGGACTGATAGTTTGATTCCCTAAAGCATCGGTAAATGTATTACCTTCTGGTCGAGGAAGTTGCGACGTCCATATGACTGAACATACGCCATTCAATGTTTGACATGCATCTTCAATCGCACCGCCTTCAGTGGTAAAAGATACTGTCGTCCCATCAGGAACTGGGTTATTAAATGCATCTGCCATGCGTGCAGTAACAACAACTTCGGTTCCTTCTTGATCCCAACCTTCTGCATTATATAATTCAGCAGAAAGCGAGAAACTATCTTGATCTGGAATACCCGTAGATACGATAAGCTGACTTGATTGACTTGAAATGACAGGGCTAGAGCCTTGCACAGTTCCGGTCACACGCACAGATGTCGCTACTGTACCTGTAGTAACAACAGTTTGCACAATACCTTCATTGTTAGTCGTTGCAGTAATCGGGTCGATTGAAATACCACCCGCTATGGTATTCAATGAAAAATCTACTGCTTGGTTAGCAACAACATTACTGTTTTTATCTAACACGCGGAATTTAACTACTGATGATTCGATTCCACCAGTACCCAATATACCTATATTTTCAGGCTGTGCTTCAACAAATACAATACTACCGATATCTGCTTGTAAAATGTTTAAAGTTGCCACCGCAGATAAGCTAATGCCACCCGCGTTTGCAGTGACATTAATTTGATCTTCACCCACACAACCTTGAGCAAGATAGGTTGATGTAGCAACCCCATTTGACGAGGACACTGGTGAGCTAAGTTCGGCTTGAGCTGGAGATTTTGTCGCACAGGTTGAAGAGAAGTTAACATCAATAGGTTGGGTAAATGGATTACCATCTTCATCTTGAATAAGAACAGTTACTGTTGCCGTGCCACCTGCAGTTAATTCTGCAGTACTGACTTGTGCCACACCTTTTTCAAAAGGTGTACCGCTACCCATTTCAACATTGGTTGCACCAACCACAACGATGGTTTCACCTTTTTCACCACTTGATAATGAAGCCGTCACCAATCCTGCACCCAGAGAGCTTCCTGCATAAATATCTACTGATGCTTTCCCTTCATCATTAGTAACAGCCGAAGTAATCGGTAAATCACCAATTTCAGATGAAAAAGAAACGATAGTAGGTTTATTAATGCCAGTAATTGTTGCAACTAAGACGCCTGGAGATAAAGTACTTATAGTATCAACAGCTTCACCGGCAGAATCAAATAATTGTAAGGTTACCTGAGCACCACCACCTGCTTCGCCACCATCACCAAGCATTGTAAAAGCTTTACTGTCTGTTTCACCTGACTCTATTGATGCAGATACTGAACCAGAGCCTGCTATCTCAGCTGAATAAAGTGTTATGGTTGCGATACCATCAGAATCTGTCACTGCTGATGCAGTCGCGTTATCAAACGTACCTAGATTTGAATCATTTAGTGCAAAAGTAACCAATTCACCAGCAAGTACACCATCAATGGAATTTGAAACTAACGCTGTAAGAGTTGAGCCATCAATTGCCGATATAACTTGGTTCGATAAAGCTAACTCTACAGTGGTAATATCAACTCCGCCGCCGCCGTTGCCATCACCGACCATAGTAAAAGCAACAGAATCACTTTCACCACTATCAATAGATGCTGTCACAGTTCCAGAACCGGCAATATCAGCAGAGAAAAGCGTGATTGTTGCCACACCTTCAGAATTAGTCACTGCTGTAGCAGTTTCGTTATTGAAAGTTCCAAGCTCGGCATTATTTAATGCAAAAGTAACCAAAGTACCTGAAACGGCACCAGTGGACGAGTTAATCACAGTTGCTGTTAATTCAGCACCGGCAGTTGCATCTACATCTTGTGTGGAAATAGTTAATCCGACATCTATTGTGACAGGATCAGGATCCGTCCCTCCATTACCATCATCGGAAATGCTTCCACCACCACTACAAGCAAATAGAAATATTGAACTTAAAAGCGCTAAAAATAGTCTTTGTGCTGACCTCATTGTCAGTCTCCCTGTTACATTAAACTCGTACTTATGAATTATAATAGTTACTTAGTAAGCGATATCAAACAAAAATATTGCAACTTTCTCTTTACTCTACTGTTTTTTTCCACATTTATCCTCAAAAACTTTAACTTTTACCCCGTTTCATAAGATTTCGTTTCCTGATAGGCTTAAAAATGTAAAAAATATACTTATAAAAATGATGGGAAGGATGTAGTTTTGATTAATAAAAGTAAGCTTGGTTTAACAAGCAAAATACTAATAGGTATGGCAGCGGGTATTATTCTTGGATTAATTCTAAGAAATGTGTTCCCCGATAGTTTATTCGTAAAAGATTATATTACTGAAGGTATCTTGCACGTTGTTGGAACCATCTTCATTTCAAGTTTAAAAATGTTAGTGGTTCCGCTAGTGTTCGTATCACTGGTTTGTGGTACCTGTTCATTGAGTGACCCGTCCAAATTAGGCCGACTTGGTGGTAAAACCATTGCGTTTTACATGTTCACCACCGCGATTGCTTTAACGGTCGCAATTTCAATGGCCATTCTCGTTCACCCTGGTAACGCATCACTGGCAACCTCTGCGATGGAGTTCAGCGCTAAAGATGCCCCTAGCCTTGCTGAAGTCGTGATTAATATCGTACCAACAAACCCAATTGAAGCCATGAGCCAAGGCAACATGCTGCAAATCATTATTTTTGCAGTCATCTTTGGTTTTGCAATTTCACACATTGGCGAGCGCGGCGCACGTGTATCGGCATTATTTAATGATTTAAATGAAGTCATCATGCGCGTGGTTACTTTAATCATGCAACTTGCGCCTTATGGTGTATTTGCGCTGATGGCAAAACTAAGCTTAACCCTAGGTTTAGAAACATTCGGTAGCGTAGTTCAATACTTCTTCTTAGTAATTTTTGTATTACTTCTGCAAGCACTGGTTGTTTACCCTACGTTACTCAAGGCATTCTCAGGTTTAAGCCCATTAATGTTCTTACGTAAAATCCGTGATGTGCAATTATTTGCTTTCAGTACTGCAAGTTCAAATGCAACCTTACCTGTTACCATCGAGACGTGTGAACACCGTTTAGGTGCTGATAATAAAGTCGCTTCATTCACCTTACCCCTAGGCGCTACCATCAATATGGATGGCACCGCTATTATGCAAGGTGTGGCAACGGTATTTATTGCCCAAGTATTTGGTATTGAACTGAGCCTAATGGATTATGTAACAGTGGTTGTTACTGCGACATTGGCATCCATTGGTACTGCTGGCGTTCCTGGCGTTGGCTTAATCATGCTCGCCATGGTGCTCAACCAAGTCGGCCTTCCTGTAGAAGGTATTGCATTGATTATCGGTGTTGATCGTCTACTTGATATGATCCGTACCGCGGTTAACGTAACGGGTGACTCAGTCGCAACTATCGTCATTGCCAAATCTGAAGGTGAGTTCAATGAAGCTGTATTCAATGATTCACAAGCGGGTAAAGTAAGTGCGAGCTTTGAAGATCAAGTTAAAAACGTCAAAGCGTAAAATACATTAGCATTAAATATTTAGGCGCCATATTATGGCGCCTTTTTTATTTGTGTTATAACCTAACTAATCAGATGCTTAACTCATGAGATTAAAATGGATTTTACCCTGCTTTCAACCCTTGCCGTTATTCACTCTTTAGCATTAATTAGCCCAGGGCCTGATTTCGCTATTATTGTAAAAACAGCCACACAACAAACTCGCAGCACTGCAATCATGTGCGCGGTAGGAATAAGTGCCGCGATATTGGTGCACAGTTTGCTATCACTTTTAGGGATAAGCATCATGATCCAGCAATCTGCAATGGCTTACATAGTGGTGCAAATTATTGGGGTGAGTTACTTGGCATGGATGGGTTATGGCGCTTTAGCGGCCTCATATCGGGCATATACACAAACTCAAGCATCATCTGATGAAACTGAAATCAATGGCCGTCTCCCTCACCAAGGCACTATGTCTGCTTTAAAAGGCTTTCAAATTGGCCTTTATACTAATTTGCTTAACCCTAAAGCGTTAATATTCTTTATCACCATTTTTACCGTACTGGTGACACCACAGGTCACTATAGAAACGAAATTTGCGTCAGCTAGCTTATTATTTGGCTTATCTATCATTTGGTTTTGCTTTCTCGCCATCATATTAACCAACCCCAACATTCAACACAAAATGGCTAAAGGCAATAATATAATTAATATCATTACCGGTATTATTTTCCTTGGCGTCGCTATTACCATTGCAATGTCATTAATATCCACGCACCTGTTGAACTAGAGGTTAACAATTCAAAATAAAATGCCTCTGTGTCAGCTACAGTTAAGTATTAGGCTGATAATATCTAACGATTAACAATGTAAGAGTATTTCCTATGAGAATTTTGGTAATCGAAGACGATCCGATTTTATCGCACCATCTAAATGTGCAGTTATCTGAATTAGGCAATCAAGTCCAAGTGGCTTTGACGGCTAAAGAAGGCTTTTATCAAGCAACTAACTACCCTATTGATATTGCCATCGTTGATCTTGGCCTGCCCGATAAAGATGGCATGACATTGATTTCTGAAATTCGAAATGCAGGCGTCAAAGCTCCTATTCTCATCTTAACCGCGAGAGTTAACTGGCAAGATAAAGTAGAAGGCCTTAATGCCGGTGCAGATGACTACCTGGTAAAACCATTTCAAAAAGAAGAGTTAGTCGCTCGCCTCGACGCTCTTGTGCGCCGTAGTGCAGGCTTTGTTAAATCGACCATCAGCTCAGGTGCTCTGCAGCTTGATTTAGCCGCTAAACAAGTCTCATTAAATGATGAGCCAATGGAAGTCACCGCCTTTGAATATTTAATTTTGGAATATTTAATGCGTCATTGCCATGAAGTCGTTGCCAAGCAACGCTTACTTGATGTGATTTATGGTGATAAAGAAGGTGACCCTAATACTATCGAGGTAATGGTAAGCCGTATCAGAAAAAAATTGACTAAAGGCGCTATTGAAAACCCCATCGCAACAATACGCGGTCAAGGATATAAATTTAACTTACCATGCAGCTAAGATTTAAACCCAAAAAGCGTCTGCTCACGAGGATGTTAATCACATCCTTAGCGATTATTGCACTTGTTGGTTTTGGCCTAGCTTGGTCATTGACCATTTTACACGCCCAAAATAGCTACAATGTCGAAACTTCGCAACTAATCGCTGAAATGCCTCAAATTGCAGCCGAATTAAGAGAGCACGACTTAATTCCGAAAAATAACAATTGGCTACAAGAAAATAATAGGCAGAAACGCTATATTATGGCCAGTTGTGGGGATAATTATCGCCAAATTTGGACCTCTACACTGGCAAAAGAAAACGGCATCAATGACATTTGTAGCCGATTTAAAACCATTGCCGATACATCCCCGCCCTATTATCTGACCACGGCAAATAATAAGTCTTATTTTGCCTATCAATTACCGGTTGAATTGAATCAACAGCAATACAACATGATAGTGCTCAAAGATGCAAAAACCGTTGAAAGAGACTTCAAACGCTTTAAACGGTTAACTTATCTGCGACTGGCCGTTGTACTAGGTTTAGCCTTCATACTACTGATCAGTGCAGCCTATTGGGGCATGCACCCAATGATAACCCTTAAACAAGAACTACAAGCAATCACTAAGGGAAAAAAACAAACACTATCAAGTGATTACCCACAAGAATTAAAAGGCGTTACTCAAGCGTTAAATCAATTATTAGTCCAATCTAGCGAACAGCAAACTCGCTATCAAAATGCCATGAATGATTTAGCCCACAGTCTAAAAACCCGCTTAGCTGCGGTTCACGCCATTACTGACGACCAGCAGTTAAGTAAGGCTGATGCGAGCGAAAAAATCATGCAGCAAGTAGGACAAATGGATCAACTCGTAAAATATCAACTCAAAAGAGCCTTAGTGGGCCGACAAGGACTAATACAGGAGCAAACGCCCGTGTTACCCATGGTTGAGCAGTTATCACAAATGTTATTCAAGATTTATCATGAAAAGTCAGTGCAGTTTAGTAGTGATATTAATTCTGATATTAGCTTTCCAGTCAATAAAGGTGATTTGATGGAACTGTGCGGTAATTTAATGGAAAATGCCTTTAGATTGTGTATCAGTCAGGTCAAGGTTACAGCCTTTATTGATGACGATGGCAGCACTGTGTTAATCGTAGAAGATGATGGCCCTGGCGTTGAAGATGCACTCAAAACGCGCATCATTCAGCGTGGTGTGCGCGCTGACACCCAATCCCCCGGTCAAGGCATTGGACTTGCTGTGTGTCATGAAATTGTCAGCAGTTATCACGGCACCTTATCAATTACAGAAAGTCAGTTACAAGGGGCAAAATTCACTATTAAGATCCCCAATCAATGAGCATCACTTCGCTTGCGCGGTATAAAGTTGCTCAGCGCGATTGAACATTATCCATGAGGTGGCAATATATTTATCATCACTGATAGGGATATTGCCCCTATGGGTGTGGGTAAAGCCTGCGGGGGCAATCACCATAGTACCTTTTGTAGGCTTAATGGCTTTATTTTGATAATAAAACTCAGTTTCACCGCCTTGCTCAACATCATTAAGGTAATACATATAAAGTAATACCCTATGCAAGGCTTCATGGGAACCAGACTGCGGAAAGTGTTCTGAATGCCAATGAGGGTAACCACCTAAACTTTGCTGATATTTTTGCACATTAACCGTACCACTGCGGTATAAATATTGCGTTATCGCTTTGGCTTTATTCGCCCCTAGGTCAGAAAAGTTATCAGGATTTAGCGTAACAGCTTCACCTTTATCATTGGCGATGGTGACAGATACCGCACCCATGAGTGCCATAGGGTACTGGCTGAAATAGTTTGCCGCATGGGTTAATGTTAACTGTAATAACTCATTTTTAAGCTGGGTTAAGTTATTGTGCAAGTCTAAGGTTAAATCTAAACTGCGTTTTTTATTCCTATCGACACCCTGTCCTGTCTTTCCTTCAGTCACTCCAGAGTGATTATCAAAAGCATTTCGTAACCTGTCGCACAAATCATCACTAATAGCATTGGGTATAACGTCAATAAAATCCATAATCTATAGGCACTTTTTAATATTGTAATGATATTATGCTGCCACGGAATGTTTTGCACTGCAAAGTGCATCCACATAACCGCTATAAATAAAACAATAAATCAGGTGATACTCTTTTAATCTATGAACAAAAACATAAAAATTTCAATTAATCAGCTTCAGGTAGGTCATTTCATTCGACTACCTATTTCATGGAAAGATCACCCATTTTTATTTAGTAATTTCAAACTAAAATCCCAGTCACAAATTGAATTACTTAAAAGCCTCAATATTAACGATATTTATTATGACGCCGAGCGCAGTGATTTAGGGTTAATTGACTTAAAACCCTCAGCGAATAAAAACGCTAGTACAGTGGTTGATCCTGAGGAGCTAAAACAGATTAAAGCTAAAATGGAATCTTACAAACAGATTCAAATCGATGCCCAAAAAAAGTTACGCCGCAATTTGAAAAAAACCGAACAGCAATTTGAGCGTTCTATCGCCATGATGCGCTCAAGCGTATCAAAGCTTGGCAGTCGCCCTTTAAATTCGGTCAGTGATGCAAAAGAAATGATCACAGACATGACCAATATGCTATTGAGTTCTGATGATTTGGTGCTGCATTTAATGACTGATGCAAAGCCCAATGATGTCATTTTCCATCATTCACTCAATGTGTCGACAATGTGTATGATGCTGGCTAAAAACTTAAACTGGCCTCGTGATGAAATTGAACTTATAGGCCTTGGTGCGTTATTTCATGATCTGGGGAAACTAAAAATCCCCAGTAATATTTTGAGCAAACAATTGCCGCTAACGACGCCGGAAAAGAACTTATTAAAACAGCATTCTTTGATGAGCCTCAACTTTTTAAAATTAGCTGACAGCTTTCCTGAGCAGGCTAAACCCATGATTACTAATCATCATGAGTACCTTGACGGCTCTGGCTACCCCAAAGGCCTAAAAGGCGATCAGTTAGACAAATACTCGCAACTAATAAGTGTTATTAATGAGTACGATAACTTGTGTAACGGTACTAAGTTATCAAAACCTAAAACCCCTTATGCTTCTTTGGGGCTACTTTACAAAAATTATAAAAGTAAACTTAACCCTGAGTACGTTGGTAAGCTCATCAAAACTATCGGTGTTTATCCACCGGGCAGCCTCATCGAGCTTTCAAGTGGTCAATTTGGCATGGTAATGTCAGTAAATTTAAACAAGATATTATTTCCGCAAATTATGCTCTACGACCCTATCGTACCAAAAGAGCAAGCACCAATTATTGATTTAGAAAAAGAAGACATCAGCATTGTGCGCTGTTTGCCAGCTTCTGCATTACCCGAAAAAATCTTCAAGTACCTAAGCCCAAGAGAAAACATAAGTTATGCCATTGGCAATGCATAATCGAATAGCTAAGTTTGCGTTTTAACATCAGCATCGACCCAACAAAAAAAGCCATTAACGGTTGCGTTAATGGCTTTAAAGTCATCAGCTTTATAAAAGCGCTATAGCCAGCCTTTACGTTTAAAGAAGAAATACGTACCTGCGGCGCTCGCGAGCATCATTCCTATGGCCATGGGATAACCAAAACGCCAATCTAGTTCAGGCATATTGGTAAAGTTCATTCCATAACTACTGGCAATAACCGTTGGCGGTAAAAACACTACTGCTGCAACCGAAAATATCTTAATAATTTTAGTCTGTTGTATACCACTAAAGCCCATCGCCGCATCCAGCAAAAAGTTTAACTTATCAAAAATAAATTGGCTGTGGGGCATCAATGACTCAATATCAGATAGCATTTCACGCAAATCTTTAATATTTTCTTCAGATAAATGTTCGCGATAATAACGTTGGATATAACGTAAAGACCGCTGAGTATCGAGCAAACTTAAGCGAATTTTACCATTTGAATCTTCTTGTAAGGTAATGAGTTTAAACACATCATCTAATTCTTGGTCTTCGAACACTTGCTCGCCGACACTTTCAAGCACTGAATATACATCTTCAATTAAATCAGACAGGTAATCGACTTTAAGGGTGAAAAGTTCCAGCATTAACCCCTGAGGAGAGCTGACATCTAAGCGACCTAAGCGTAAGTAGTTACGCAGCAAGCGAATTAAACCGATATCCTCTTCACGTATCGTCAGCAAAAAATCCTTACGTAAATTGAAAGAAACGTTAATGCCTCTAACGTCTGATCCTACACGTTGGGGGAATAATGAATTGATGTGTAAGCCATCTTTACTTTGGAAAAAACGAGCTGATGCTTCAATCTCATTGATGTCTTCTTCTTCGGGTACTTCTTCTACCGAAAACCGACTTAGCCATTCCCTTTCATCATCATTGGGTTTAAACATATCTAACCACAATGTTCGATCGGGAATACTGTCTCGAACATTTAATTCGTGAACAGTTAACTTGCGATTTTCATAAACATAGGCAGTAATCATGTATCCCCCAATGTGGTCGATTTCTCGTCCACTGACAATAGGTTAAGTTTGCTGGCTAGTGTACTAAAAAGAACACACATTGCCATGATAAAAATGTAAAAATAGCCAAATCCCCTAAATAATGTGCTGAAATCGTTAAATCTTTAAATTAAGTGCAAAAAAAAGTGCCCATTTGGACACTTTAATTGTAAATCGTTGCTTTATTCACCTTTTAGGCGACGGTCTAATTGATCTTTTAAATTTGCAGGCACGCCTTTAATCAAAATCGTGTCCGAAATAGGATCATAGATAACTCGCTCACCTAAATGGCCGCCATCAAAACTTAATGTTACCCCGCCACCGGTACCTGAAAACTTCTTCAAGGTACGTAAACTGGCCTTATCTGCTGGAAACTCTTCATCAAGTTCATAAGATCCACCGCAGGCAAAGTCATAAAACGAATCCATACCAGAGTCGGCAAGTTCATCCGCTAAATCTTTGACTTCAATATCAGCGCCTTCATCAGCTCTTTCTGAACAATACTCGAATACCTTGTCGCGGCACTGTTGACGTTCATCTTTGGTTAATTCGCTGCTAGCTACGAAATCTTCAACTGCATGCATAAGGGTTTTATTTTGCGCTTTCGTATTTACCCCTTCAACACAGCCCATAAAATCAAGGAAGAAGTCTGCCACTTTTCGGCCCGCGCGGCCTCTGACAAATGAAATATATTTACGTGAAGCTTTGTCTGCTTGCCATTCGGTTAAATCAATTCTGGCGGCAAGTTGGACATTAGTTAAATCAAGATGATTATTTTGCGACAACTCCATATCATCAAGTACCGTCATTGAAGGCTTGGCATTAAGCAAGGCGACAAACAAATAATCGCTAGTCATGTTGGTATAGCAAGACATTAATAAAAAACCGCCTTGGCTAAAATCATATTTAGCGAGTTCTTCTTGTAAAAGCTTACTGGCAGCACTGCTAAACTCAACAAAGCCTAATTCACCACTGCGGTATTCACTTAATGCATCAGAAAAAGCGGGGTTTGCTTCGCCATCTTCGCCGTGGGTTCCAAAAAAGCCAAAACCTTTACCCGCTTTACCGGTATAGGTTTGGTGTAATTCTTCTAACATCGCTTCTACGGCGCTGCTATTTAATAGTGGCTGAGGTCTTAAACGACAACTTAGTTGCCCCTGACTATCTTGAGAAATTTCATGGATAATTGCTTGTTCGATATTAATGCTCATAAGCCCTAACTGATCTTTGTGATGGAAGCGAAATAGCGGTAGATATCATAACAGACCGTGTTCAAAAATCTAAAAATAAAACCGTCAAATTACGTCAAATGCATCTCCTGAGATCCAAGGGTTAAACTGATGTTCTGTCCGCTTTAGAAAACACCAGCTATAAACCCCATAATCACTAACACCCAGCAACAGAAACTTGCAGCGTATCAGCTTAAAATCCGATATAATCACGTGCTAATTCATTACTTTTTGAACGATTTCGAATATGGCTATCCAATCTAAATACACCAACACCCAAGTTGAAGCATTAATTTCTGAGCTATTAGCAGTGCTGAATAAGCATCAAGCGCCTACAGATTTAAGCTTGATGGTGCTAGGTAACTGCGTTTCTCACTTATTGGAAAACAAGGTACCCAGTGAATCTCGTCAAGCAGTAGCAGAGCAATTCGCTAAAGCCTTGGCTCAATCTGTAAAAACCAGTTAAGTATCATTAAAAGGCATTTAAATTAATCAATTATCCTGTTATTTTTGATTAATACGAATTAGGAAAACGATACCGCATGGTTGAGCGCAAAAAACAAATGACCCGTGACAAAGTGTCGCGTCTTGTTAACTGGGGCCACTGGTTTGCCTTCTTTAATGGCTTGTTAGCCATTATTGTGGGAACGCGATACCTCAGTAGTGTGGGTTACCCTGAAACCCTCATAGGTTGGGGTTACTTAGCCATTAGCAGTATTGGTCATTTTAGCTTTTTGGCTTTTATTGTTTACGTCGTTTTTCTTTTTCCTGCCACATTATTACTACCTTATTCAAAAATCCTACGGGGTTATGCTGCCTTAATCGCAACCCTCGGCTTATGTATTTTACTTTATGACACCGTAATATTTGATGATTATGGTATTCACTTAAGTCCATTCGCTTTTGACTTAGCCTGGTCAGATCTCAATGCCCTATTAGGTAACACCTCTTATATTGCTACTCCTATCGGCATTATTTTAATTGAGCTCACAGCCGCGAATTTTCTGTGGAAACGAATTGAAAAAATAGAGAAAAAGCAGCTAGGTAATAAAGTCATTGCCTTTATCGGCATTTGTTTCATCACCAGTCATGTCATCCATATTTGGGCCGATGCAAACGATGTCACCCAAATTACCCGTTTTGATGACACCATGCCATTGTCTTACCCAGCAACGGCACGATCATTTATGGAAAGTCATGGTATTGATGGCACGACTGCGCCAGATAAGACCTATCAAACAAAATCAAAACAACTGAACTACCCAATAGCTGCGCTGCAATGCAAAGCGCAAAAACAACAAAATATCCTTATCGTCTCAGTTGATGGTTTAAGAGCTGACATGGTGAACCCGGCAACTATGCCGTTTTTCAGCCAGTACCAGCAACAGAATAAACAATTCACTGAACACTTTAGTGGTGGCAACCAATTTAATACCGGTATGTTTGCCTTACTTTATGGCTTACAAGGGAGCTATAGTGATAAAAAAGCGTTCGAGCATACTGCGCCAGTATTAACCCAAGTATTGTCAGAACAAGGCTATCATCAAGCGGTATTTATGCCCCAAGACAATGCCGACGAATTAGCCAACCATGCCATTTTTGACGGTATGGATATGCACCTAAGCCATAGCGATATTGGCAGCGCGCAAACCGACATCAAAAATACTGAGCTATTTATTCAATGGCAAGCTCAGCAAGCCTCACCGTGGTTTTCATTGGTAAACTTATCTGCCACTAAGCACTATGACACCCCAATTGGCTTTTTAGGCATTGAAACTGTTAAGCCCCATCTAAGCTTAAAACCTGCTGAAAAAGTGCTATATAACCAATACAGGCAGTCGCTATTCTTTATCGATCAGCAAATACAACAATTGCTTACTAACCTTGATGATCAAACCTTAGTCATTGTCACCGGTACCCATGGGCAAATTTTCAGTAGTAATCCTCGTGAAGTTAATCAGGATCTTTCACCTGCTAATGTCAAAGTGCCCTTTGTCATGCATTGGCCTAAAACAACCTCTGATACCGTAAATTATCGTACTAGCCACTATGGCGTAGTACCGACAATCATGGGGCAAGCACTGCATTGTAATAACCCGATCACCGATTACAGCTCTGGATACAACCTATTACAACCCAGTGAGAAGAGCTGGGTCTATATCGGTGATAGCAGCACCTTTGCAATATACCAACAAGATGAGATTACGGTTCTAGGCAGACATGGAAAATATCGAATTTATGATATCGACTACAAAAAACGTCTTAAGCGAAAACTCAGTGCTCCTGAGCTAATTCAGGTCATGCGCGAAGGTCGAAGGCTTTACAATAAATAACCATTGAACCGTGGTTGATGCTATTTAACTCAATCTCGGTTTAATCGTCAGAAAATATTGCCTATTTTCCAAGCAAAAGATAACTAAAGATGTAAAAGCCACAAAGCAAATGCCTGTTTATTAATCATTTAAATTCAATTTTGCATTTTATTGTTGCGGCGCAAATACCTTCTAGGTAATCTAGCTAAAGAATGACGTTCGGGATATGGCCTAGTCCGGTAAGGCGCTTGTCTGGGGGACAAGAGATCACAGGTTCAAATCCTGTTATCCCGACCAATTCTTCTGCTTTAGCGTTACCCCTTCTTTAAGTTTCTCGTTTGCCTAAATAACACATAAAATCAATACTCATTATTAAGCTCAGAGGCTTAAATTACCTTAATAACTTCATCTGTGCTTGCCATACAATGACAATATCACCACATAATCCCAAGCCTAGATTTAATCCTTAAATCTCACTTTCAGCGCTTTCAGCAAGCTTTGTCACCTAAAGAACTATTCTCTATTGAATATGTGATAGAGATTAGAAATTTGCATTAGCAAATCGGTTATATTGCGTCATCTTTCAACACCCTTGCTTAAGAAGCTCATTAAGCAATTGTCAGCTTTTCGGAGAATCCCTATGCGGTGGCGCGTACTATTAATCACCTTAGCGTACATGTTACTTGGCGCACACTTTTTGCGTTACGCTCAAATGCCATTAGCAATAATTTGTGCAGTGATGCCATTACTTTTGGCTTTTAAAAACAACTTTTTAAACCGAATAATCCAAATCGGCTTGGTATTAGGCACTATCGGGGTATGGGGCGTAAGCACTGTTCAATATATTGATCTACGAATAGCCATGGAGCAACCTTGGCTGCGCCTTGCTGCGATTATGACTGGGGTAATGTTATTTAGTCTATTTGCCAGTTACTCGGTCAATGGCTTAGTAAAACAAGCTAGAAGCAAACAAAGCTTATTTAGATAAATGATTTTCAATAAATGCTAGCCATAAAAATACCGACACTTTGCCGGTATTTTTATGTCATCAGCTAAATCTTCAAGCTTATAGCCTTTAAGCTTAAGCGTTCAAAATTCAACTACTCAAAAACCTTAAATATTCAGGTTTGGCTTTTAGCATTCGTATTAATTTTCGGTCTCAATTTTGATTTCGGCATTAACCAGTGACTAATTTGGCGTCTTCTTAGCCATAACAAGCACGCTATCACAGCAATATAAATACTCGGTTCAATAATCTCAGATTTGACCGACCAGTAAAAATGAATGGGTGCCAATATCGCTAACACATAAATCCAATTATGTAATGATTGCCAGCGCCTGCCCATATTGCGCCTTAATGCTTTAAAAGAGGTCACCGCTAGCAATAGTGCAATAATAAAACCGCTAAATCCGACTAAAATGTAAGGCCGTTTAATGACTTCTTCAACTAAAAAGCCCCACGCAAACAGCAAATCTAAACTGATAAAGGCGCTAATATGTAGACAAGCATAGGCAAATACATATAAACCCACTAGCCGCCTTGTTTGCAATAACAAGCCTTGTTTAGTCAGCTTAGCCAGTGGTGAGATCATTAAGGTCACCACCAAAGCATTTATCGCGCCCATACCGGTAAAATGAATAATATATTGCACCGGATCGCCACCAGCATTATCGGTCAATACCAGCATAATTAAATAAACAACCGGTAAGATAAAACTAAGGTGTAAAAGCCCTTTTAACCACAATAAACCACCCGGGGTTAAGCGCATTAATAATACTTCCTCAAATCGAGATTGTTATATAAACCAGCCACAGACTCACCATAACCATTAAACATTTGTGTTGGAATTCGTTTGGCTGAAAACAAGCCTCCTTCACCAATACTGCGCTCAGAGGCCTGCGACCAACGAGGATGATCAACCTGCGGATTCACATTGGCATAAAAACCATATTCGCTTGGCGCTAATTGATTCCAACTGGTAGGTGGCTGTTTATCGGTAACGCGAATTTTAACGATGGACTTAATACTCTTAAAGCCATACTTCCAAGGTAAAACTAACCTCACTGGCGCACCATTTTGCGGCGGCAAGGTTTTACCATATAAGCCTACGGCAAGAAATGGCAATTCATTCATGGCTTCAGCAATGGTTACCCCTTCTACATAAGGGTAATGTATCCCGCCGCCCATTAAACGATTTCGCTGCCCTGGCATTTGGTCAGGGTCAAACAAGGTCTCAAAGGCCACATGAGTTGCCTTATTAGATACCCCTGCCATTTTCAATAACTCAGCCAATGAAAACCCTACCCAAGGCACCACCATTGACCACGCCTCTACACATCTTAAGCGATAAATACGTTCTTCAAGGGCGAATTTACTGGTTAAGTCGTTCAAATCTAAGGTTAACGGTTTATCCACTAAGCCTTCAATTTTAAGCTCCCAGGGATTAACTTGAAATGATTGCGCATTTTCAAACGGGTCTTGTTTATTAGTGCCAAATTCATAGAAATTATTGTGACGGGTAATTTTATCTTCTGGGGTTAATTTATCATTGATTTGAAAGCGGCTAGGCTTTGTATAATCAATACCTTGCACCGCAAACGCAGATTTATCGTCGCTGCCAAATAAATCGAACAAACCCGCCTGCACTTGCCCCGGCAAGCTAGCCCCGAGCGAGCCTAGCCCCAAGGCTTTAACGATATTGCGTCGATCCCGAAACACCGTTTCTGGAGTGACTTGATTTTCTTTTAATGCCCATGATGGTGGGTTGGCAATGCCTTTGAAAAAACCTTTTTTTGACACCATAGGTCACCTCATTCAATTATTATCATTTGATATAAATAGTAGACAGTCTAATACGCGTTAAAATTTCAAAAAGTTTACTATTTTGATGTTTTGAGTTTAATAATTAAGCGCTTAAGTATTAATTAGTCCTTTTGAGCCTTGCAGTGTACTGCCCTGCATGAGAATCTTAAGCATCATTTTTTGCAGGTTTTTTGCATGACATTTCCTACAAGTTTAACTATCCCCGAAATTATCGTTTTAGCCGCCGTCGCTTTTTTATCTCTTCTAATTGGCGCACTACTTAATCAGCGATTAACCCGTCAGCGCTGGGAGCAACACAGACAACGCATTGCTGAAGAAATGAGCCAATTAACTGCTGAATTTGAAATTAAACAGCAATCACTTACAGAGCAAATTGATGACAAACAAGATGCGTTAATGCTCACTCAAAATAAGCTCGAGTCATTGATTGGTCAATTAGCTAAAATGGAAGCCTTTGCCGAAAGAGTGCCATTACTAGAACAACAGTTAAACGATGGCCAGCGTAAATTCATGGAAACCCAGCTAGCACTGTCTAAATCTAATGCGATTCAACAAAGCATTCAAGCGCAGGCTAATATCGAAAAAACCGCTTTAAATGACAAAATCGCCTTACTAGAATCAGCCGAAGAAAGACTAAAACTGCAATTTGAAAATCTGGCGAATCGTATTTTCGAGGAGAAGTCAGAAAACTTTAAAAAGCAAAATGTCAGCCAAATGGATGGCGTGCTTGGGCCATTAAAACAGCAGCTAGAAGGCTTTAGACAACAAGTTAGAGAATCCTATAGCCAGGAGCAAACTGAACGCAGCGCCCTTAAACATCAACTTGATGCACTCAAAGAACTTAATTTGCGAATGAGTCAAGATGCAGTCAATCTTACTAAGGCGCTCAAAGGCGATAACAAGCAGCAAGGTAATTGGGGTGAAGTCATCCTTGAGCGGGTCCTACAAGAAAGTGGTCTACGTGAAGGCCATGAATACCATACTCAGCAAGATTTAAAAGACGATCAAGGTAAGCGCTTTAAACCTGATGTCATCGTTCACCTTCCTGAACAAAAAGATGTGGTGATTGATGCCAAAATGTCATTAATTGCCTACGAGCGCTTCTTTAATAGTGAAGACGAGCTAGTACAGCAACAAGCGATAAAAGAGCTGGCTTTATCTATTCGTCAACACATTAAAGGCCTAAGCCATAAGGACTATCACAAGCTACACGGCCTAAAAAGTCTCGACTATGTATTAATGTTTATTCCAATAGAACCTGCATTTTTACTGGCTCTGGAGTCAGATCCTAGCTTAGTGAACTTCGCCCTCGATCATAATATTATGTTAGTCAGTCCAACCAACTTATTAGTAGCACTGCGCACCATTAACAATATTTGGCGCTATGAGTACCAAAACCAAAATGCCCAAAGTATCGCAGCCCAAGCAGGTAAAATTTACGATAAATTATGCAGCTATGTTGACGACATGGATAAACTTGGCCGCGCTTTAGACACTGCCGATAAAGCCTACCAGCAAGCAATGAATAAACTGTCCCAAGGTAAAGGTAATTTAATAAGGCAAGCCCATGTTATGCAAAAGTTGGGCGTTGAAACCAGTAAAAACCTTGATCCTCAATTAATAAATAAAGCCTTAGATGACTCTAAAGAGTCATAAGCGGTTTTAATTCAGTTTTTATGAGCAATTTTTATGAGCAATTATAGCTAATTGCACTATTCTTTGGCTTGAGGTGGCAACACCTTAAGCAAAAATAGACACTTGGCTAATATTGATAATGCAGCTTAATAGATACTATTTATTAATTAGATTCAAACAGTTTGGTTCGCAAAAGATGTCATACTGAGGCGGAGATTCTCATTATTATGCGCAACATATTGGTTAGTTTTGTATTTTTTCAAGGGTTATTGTGGCTGTCAGCTAGCGTTAATCTCGCCCATGCTGAAGAATCAAGTTTAAGCCCCCAGCAACAATTGTATCTTGATGCCCGCAAAGCGCTAGATAAACAACAGCTCAACCAATACCAAAAGCTACGTAAGCAGTTGGGTGATTACCCATTAACTGTCTACCTTGATTACCATGAGCAAGTAGCCGACATTATAAAAATGAGTGGAACTCAGGCCCATAAAGCCATCGAGCAGTTTAATACCACTCCGCTTTATAACGGCTTACGTTATCGCTATTTGAAAAATGCTGGCGAGAAAAAGCAGTGGCAAAACTTTTTAGCCATCTCACCTAACGCCCCTAATGATGTCACCTTGCAGTGTTACTATTACCGCGCTCAATTATCTCAAGGCAATAACAACATCGCTTATGACGGCGCTGAAAAACTGTGGCTTTATGGTCGCTCACGCCCCAAGGCTTGTGATGTGTTATTTAGTCAATGGACCAAGGCCGGTAAAAGAACCCAAGCATTAATTTGGTCAAGAATGTTACTTAGTTTTAATGAAAACCAATATGGCTTAACCCAATACCTATCCAGAAAAATCACCAAAAATAAAGCTGAGGCCGATTTACTAATTTCAGTTTATCGCGATCCCAACAGCCTACGTAATACCAAAAAGTTTTCTTCTAAAACGCCCATTGTGGCGGATATTGTTAATGTTGGGCTCAGAAAACTTGCCAGAAAAGACTTAAAACAAGCGGTAAAATTATATAAGAAATATGATAAAGCTAACCGTTTTAATGCCATCAAAGGCCAACAACTTAATCGTTATATTGTCCGCCGAGCATTAATCAGAAAAGAAGCTGATTTACTGGAACACATTGATGCAAGCTTACCGATTTTAGACTCTGATGACTTATTTCAAATTCGTTTGCGCTGGGCAATCGCAGCGCAAGATACAAAAGCAATCAAACACTATCTAACCTTACTCAGTGATGATGTCATTGATGACTCTCGCTGGCAGTATTGGAGCGCACGCATAAATAAAACCACAGATAAAACCCAAGCAGACAAGATAACGAAGCAACTTAGCCAAGCACGTAATTTTTATGGTTTTTACGCCGCCCAATCCATAAAGGCCCCGCTGGCGTTAAATAATGACAAGTTACAGTCATCGCCACTGCTTGCCAAAAAACTTCATGATGACCCAGGGCTTGCCAGAATTATCGAATTGATTGCCATCGATAAAACCCGCGATGCTCGCAGTGAATGGGTTCATTTGCTGCGCCGCCATGATACCGCGATGAAGGCTGAATATGGCCTACTCGCCCTTAAAAATGGCTGGTTTGATTATAGCGTCGAAGCCAGCATACAAGCCAGACAATGGAATAGTTTGCAATTGCGCTTTCCTAACGCCGCCCAAAACGAATTTGAACAAGCCAGTAAAAAATATCAGGTTGAGATAGATGAAATACGCGCAATCGCCCGCCGCGAAAGTGCGTTTTACCCTTATGCCACCTCGGGTGTGGGTGCGCGCGGATTAATGCAACTCATGCCCGCAACAGCAAAAGAAACCGCCCGAAAAAATAAGCTCAAATTTAACAATAAAAATGACCTATATAAGGTAAATTATAATGTTCAACTTGGTAGCGCTTATTACGGCCAATTGCTCAAACAGTTTGATCAAAATCGCGTGCTCGCCACAGCAGCCTATAATGCCGGCCCCCACAGGGTCACCCGTTGGTTAAAAGAGTCTGACGGAAAACTGGATGTCATGAGCTTTATCGAAACCATTCCCTTTAAGGAAACCCGGGAATATGTGCAAGCCGTACTGAGCTATAGAATGATCTATCAGCAACAAGAGGGTCGCGATGCCCCTATGTTCAGCGAAGCCGAACGCAAGTTTGCTTACTGATAGATTTGACGGCGGCAATGTGTTTATTGGTCACTTTGTCATTAACCAATAGCCATTAGCCATTAGCCTTAGCTTAATAGCTTAGCCACTTTAACGCCGCTTAAGACTTACTAAGGCTGTCGTGAGTAGTGTTCGAAACCGATAACTCACTGCCACGATAGTTAAACTCATCACAGAGTTTAGCTATCATTTTTTATCACTGAATATCTTCCTTTATTATCTTTGGCAGGTTAACGTAAGCCATTCGATGTACTTGTTAGCAAAATAGCTTAATTAGGCCCTTTTTGTTAACTAACGGAGTGTTTAGTGTCAGCAACAAAACTACAATCGCTGTTAAGCCAATTAGAAACGGTATTATTAGGTAAGCCTGAGCAAATCAAACTGGCGCTAGCCTGCATTCTCGCTAAAGGTCATTTACTGATTGAAGATTTACCTGGCATGGGTAAAACCAGTCTTTCTCAGGCCTTAGCCACCTCACTGGGCATGAGCTATCAACGTATTCAATTTACCAGTGACATGTTACCCGCTGATATTCTAGGGGTATCCATTTACCAGCAACAAAATCAAGTGTTTGAATTTCACCCAGGGCCGATTTTTAATCAAATGTTATTAGCCGATGAAATCAACCGCGCCAGCCCTAAAACCCAAAGTGCCTTACTTGAAGCCATGGCAGAAAGACAAATCACCATTGATGGTGAAACACACACATTGCCACAGCCTTTTTTTGTTATCGCTACCCAAAACCCCATTGAGCAATCAGGGACGTTCCCGCTGCCTGAATCGCAACTTGACCGCTTTATGATGCGCATTTCTATTGGCTACCCAGATGAACATGCTGAGTTAGCCATGCTAAAAGGACTACATCAGCGCAGCGATGCCCCGCCGCTCACACAATGCTTAAGCCCAACCGAGCTAATGAGCTTGCAACAACAAGTACAAAAAGTCAGTGCCTCTGATGCTGTGCTTAAGTATTTGATCAATCTTGCCCAATACTCTCGTCAGCAAATCGATGGCAATGGGCTATCGCCTCGGGCCAGTATTGCACTGCTAGACGCAGCTAAAGCCTGGGCGCTATTAAATCATCGTAATTATGTGGTACCAGAAGATATTCAGGCCGTATTTCATTGCGTAGCAGAGCACCGCATAAGAACCAATAGCCAACTGCAGGGGCAAGCGCTGTCAGATCAAATTCTCGCACGCGTTAACCCAATAAGCTAAGCAGAAATTAATTGCAGATGAATAATTCCAAGGCAGCAAAAAAATGGTATTCACGCTTGATCCCCGCCGCGATTAAGCAGCGCTGGTCAAAGTGGCTAGATAAGCGAATACCGGCGAACAAACAAATTACCTTAAGCCATAAAAGTATTTTTATTTTACCCAGTGGCTTTGGCGTCGCTTGGTTTGTGCTGATAGTGGTGCTGTATTTATTTGGCACCAACTATCAAAACAATTTGGTGATCGGCTTAAGTTTATTGCTGGCCAGTGTGTTCCATAGTTGCATTATTTACAGCTATAAAAATCTTGCAGGTTTAACCTTAACAGCATTAACCCCGCCTGAGACTTATGCCAACCAAAACTTGGCCTTTCCGATTGTATTATCCAGTAAAATCAACAAAGACAACAGCCAAACCAGCCACCAGCAAATTTGCTTGAATCTACCTAATGAGCGCCATAGCCGCATTACCGATGTCGCTGAAGGCGTCGATACCAGCGTCAGCTGTACCGCGCAATCCAGAGGCCTAGTTAACCCCGGTAGAATTCGCGTCTCATCCAGTTTCCCACTGGGGTTATTTAACACTTGGTCCTATGTGGATTTAAATATCCAGCATATTATTTATGCCGCGCCGCTGGCCACCCATGTATCGTTAACCAGTTTAGATAATGACAATCAAACCGAATTTGAACACGGTAAATTACAACCAGGGGTTGATGACTATAAAGGCCTTAAAACCTTCGTTGAAGGTGAGTCACTTAAACAAGTGGCGTGGAAGCAATGGGCACAAGGGCGCGGAATGCTAACAAAAGAATTTGCCCAACCTGAAGGCAAACCGGTGTGGCTAAGTTTAGACGGCACCCTCGGTGATAGTCTTGAACAAAAACTCAGTAAGCTGGCGTGGCAAGTCAACGCCTTATCTCAATCGCAGCAAGTTTTTGGCTTGGCATTAAACCAACAAATTATCGAACAAGACAGTGGCGAGTCACACAGAAAACAATGTCAGCAAATGATTGCGCTTTATGGTTCAGTAGCTAAGCCAGCAATTACAACAGAACCAAGAGTTACACCTGAGTCAACGTCAGCATTTACTGATAAACACCCAGTGGGGAACAGAAAATGACCCAAGGCTCAGAGGCGTTAAAACATCAGTTAAATGATCCATTTAATGAGAACATTGGTCGTAATACCCTATTTTGGTTATTAATTACCAATGTATTGGTGCTATCACCGTTATACCAGCATGCCACCTTATGGAGCATCGGCATTTGCGCCATTTGCTTTGTGTGGCGTGTGGGAATTTACCTTGGCAAGGTAGCGGCGCCGCCTAAAGTATTAGTCACAGGGCTAGCCATTGGCGCCGCTGTCACCTTGGCTTTAGTGTCACAGGAAATTGGTTTACTTAACGCATTAGTCAATTTGCTCCTGCTAGGCTATGCCCTTAAATACATCGAAATGCGCCAAGTGCGCGATGTTAAAGTCGTGGTTTTGGTGGGCTTTT
Organism: Shewanella sp. 10N.286.48.B5; assembly: GCF_002874355.2. Classification (NCBI taxonomy): domain Bacteria; kingdom Pseudomonadati; phylum Pseudomonadota; class Gammaproteobacteria; order Alteromonadales; family Shewanellaceae; genus Shewanella; species Shewanella sp. 10N.286.48.B5. The sequence goes on along the minus strand of NZ_MCVG02000001.1, from coordinate 970,725 downwards.
TCTTAATAGGCTTTGCGTTATTAGATCGCCAATCCATCCTCGACACTCTACAACTGAGCTTTGTCGCCATCATTAATACCTGTGTGCTGATCAGCATTTATCAGCATTCAAGTCGCAAGGTAAACTTTCGCTTCGGGGTGAAATTATTTGCCCAAAGCCTACCCTTAGCCATACTGCTTTTTGTGGTGTTTCCAAGGCTGCCACCATTGTGGTTAGCCCCCAGCATGAAAAATGCTACTACCGGCCTGTCAGATGAAATTGCATTAGGGGATATTAGTAAGTTAACCCGCTCGCCGAATTTGGCATTTAGAGTCGGTTTTGAAAATGAACTCAATAACACCGATAAGCAGCAACTCATTAGCAATGAGCAACTGTACTGGCGCACACTGGTCATGGAAAACTACGATGGTCAACGCTGGAGTCAGTCGCCTTATCGTAAAAATGAACAACGTAGCGCCTATGGCAATAAACCTAAGCGCGCTAAGCCCAATTCAGCAGGTCTTACTGCGCCATTAATTTATCAAGTGATCACCGAGCCGACCTATCAAAAATGGTTGTTTGGTTTAGATCAGGCTTTTAGTCAATCTGAGCACATTGTCGAGTTATCCGACTTTAGGCTATTCTCACTGCGCAACATTGATCAACGCTTAAGTTACCAAGTGAGCTCTTATCCAAGTAGCGCTCTTGATGCCAAACTCGCGCCAGACATCAGCAAGATAAATTTGGCCATTCCTAATAATAACAATCCACAAAGTCGCCAGTTGGCAGCCCAATTTGCTAAGGATTACCCACAGCCAGCAGCCCGCATCAATGCCATGATGGGTTACTTTGCTGAGCAGGCTTTTTACTACACCTTAAGCCCGCCAAAGCTTGGCCAACAGCAAGTAGATGACTTTTTATTTACTAACCAAGCAGGCTTTTGCTCCCACTACGCTTCAGCGCTAGTATTTCTCGCCCGTTCAAGTGGCATACCTGCCAGAATGGTCACCGGTTACCAAGGCGGCGAATATAACCCCAAAGCCGGTTATTACAGCATCTATCAATACATGGCCCATGCATGGACTGAAGTTTGGCTTGAAGGCCAAGGCTGGGTAAGGTTTGACCCCACCGCCATGATTGCCCCAGAGCGAGTATTAGACGGCTTTGATGCCACATTTACAGGCCAAGACAGTTACTTACAAGACAGCCTATTTACCAGTTTACAGGTCAAAAATATTCCGTGGTTAAACAATATTCGCCTGCAACTGGCGAGCATCGATTTTTACTGGAGTGTGTGGGTACTGGGTTTTGATGAGCAACGCCAGCAACAAGTATTAGCCAAACTCCTTGGCAATGTCAGCAGCAGTAAAGTGGCTATTATGATGATCATCTGCTTTATCATCATTGCCCTTATCATTGCCTATTTTGCTGGCGTGTTTAAACTGCAGCCCAAACAAGATCCTTGCATCAAACGCTATAACCTTATTTGCGCAAAGCTTGCGAATAAAGGATTTCAACGTGATGCGATGCCACCACAAGCTTATGCCCAGTTTATTCATCAAGCATTTAGTGAGCAGCAACCACAACTGGTGGCTAATTTTGACAAAATGACTGAACACTTTATAGCCTTGCAATATCAACCTTTGAGCGCTAAACAAGTTGTTTTGCACCAAAGGTTGTTTAAACGCTACTTTAGTAAGCTGAAAAGGAATTTAATGAATTAATGTGGTAATCAAAGGCCATTTGATTATTTTTAACATAGTATATAACAAGGCTAGCACTTACTATCGGCCTGTAAACGTACTTAAAATCGAGCCTGACTGCTGTCAGGCTCATGCTATGTCTCTGTTCTCGCTATATATCTATTCTCACTAATTATAAGTAAACTAAAGCACGTATTTAGCAGAAAACATCACCCGATTAAGTTCGCCTTCAATACCGTTTTCTTTACTGTTTTTAGCGTACATATATTCAACACCCACAGTTAATGGTTTCACTGGTGAATAAAGTAAATTCACATAGCCAGAATATGAGTCTTTATTAACATTTTCGCCCATCAAGCTGACATCATTATCCGCGCTAAACGCTGACGCTGTCACACTGGTACGCCATTGGTCATTCCACCAATGGCGATAAGCAATAAAACCACCATAAGAGGTAATCGCCTCAATATCGCCATCGGCATCGATAACTCCCGCATTGACATAATTGAGCGCCATATATCGGCCAAGACCTTCACCATAAGTCGCAGTATATTTAATATCATCTGCACCTACGGGTAAAATACCGCTAAAACTAACGCCGTAACCCAAAGCCGTTGCATCAAATTGAGTATCGCTAATGCGAGTTTCAATATTGAGTTGCCTTGCAATACCAGCAACAGACAATTTAGCACCAGCCTCTGTTTTGAAGTTATAGCGTGCAACAACATCAGGTACCATGCCACTACCGCTCAGAATTCGGCTAGGGCTTTGGTAACCATTTAAGGTGGTTTCAGGGTTTTCTACAGATAATTGAAAGCCGCCATTGGTATAGCGTATTTGAGTTTGGCGTACAAATGGGGTGCCTTCTGCAGCGCCAACAAAATCGAGGTTCTCAGGTAAAGCGGCTGGATTTTGAAAAGTGGTCCATGATTGACCAACAGTCCAATTATCAAAACTCACAAATGCATGACGAATACGTGGCGAATAACTGTTGGACACTCGTTCGTTACCGTCAGCATGAGTCATAAAATCCAGTTCGATAAAGCCGGTTAACTTATGGTCATCAATATCTGTAATCGTTTTAAAGTTAAATCGTGTTTCTCTCGCCTGAAAATCGACCACCTGATTTCCGTTACCCTCTACGCCATATATTGTCCCAGGTACATAAAACTGCCTAGAAATAGACCCTGAATCTGGTGCACCATGGCTATAATCACTGAACATGCTGTCGACTTTAATGTAACCACCAAATTGTACATCGGTATTTTCAATAACTGCCGCGTTTGCACCAGTCACAGAAAGCGCACTCCCAATCAATACGCCAATTAAATTCAATCCTATTTTGGTATGATTAAATTGACTATTTGCCGAGTTTTTATTGTTTCGAAATAAACGTTTTTTCATCACATCACCATTATTTTTATTGTTAAAAAAACCTTCTCTAATAATTAAGCTTTAAAGAAGGTGCCTCACAGAGAAACTATGTGTAATCAATGATGTGATCATAGAACTGGAATGAATTCCAAAACGAGGGTTGCAATAGGGTTTGGAAAAAACAACCAAGCTGTAACCAATAAGTTAAATCTCGGTTCCATAATTGTATTTAAAGTGACAACGGTAGCATTTTGACATTAATGCCAAAATGTGGACTAACGCTTATTAAATAAAGAAGTAAATCTACTGGGGATTGGCTGATAACTTTCAGGCTTTTAGTGAACATTTTATTACGCTGTTATACCAACCTTTGCCGATGAAACACCTTATGTTTCACCAACGATTGGTTAAGCGGTATTTTAGGAAGGTTAAGATGAATTAGTTGGGTTGATTTGTTTTTTAATTGCATCTTATAGAGCTTAAGAGCTGAATAATATATAGCCATCCATTATTTTGAAGTTATAACATAAAGCTAGAGTGGGTGAGCTAATTAATGAACTACAACCTTCTTTGAAATATTATTTTCAAAGAAGGTTGAATACCGAGGCCTAACCCCGCACGAGCTTTGAAATTTGCGAGCTGGACAACGATTTGGGGATAAGGACTGTTTAATCACGATAGGCCATGATTACGGTTTTTGTTAATTGTAATTACATAGTAAGTGGCAAAAGGTCGAATGAACTGCCAGACAAGCAGTAACGATGCTAACGGAAAAAACAAGCTATAAATGTTGAAGTCCGCATGGCCCTTGGCAGCATCTATCATCCATTGGGAAAACGCTGACGTGGCAAAAAAACTATAACCAATCACAAATAACATTATAAACTGCGCTTTACCTTCAATAAATAATGCCAATACTCTGCCGAATGTGGGCAGTTTTCCGCCTTGAGAAGCTTCATGCATTGGCATTTGTTTAAGTTTAGACCGAGCAATGACAAAAATGATTAAAGCGAACAAAGGTATTAATACAAAGAGGGCCCACTGCAAGATATAAAGGTCAGCAATTTCACGCTTAGCAACTGCTCTATAGTTCATTTCTGCATCAGAAAAAGGACCTAATTTTAATAATTCCCAATAAAATTCTAAGTTTTCCATGTGAATATAAGGCATTCTGAATTGCTCGAACCACATAAATAACGTAAATAGTCCAAGGTATAAAGCCAGTAATGAATTAACAGCTAGAGTCTCAGTTGATTTTCTTTGTGCGATTGAAGGCGTTATTGAAGTGTTAGTTTGAGCTGTAATACATGCACGAAAAAACATACTAATATTGTGAATATGATACTGCTTAAAAGGCATATTAATCTCTATTTTTAATTTGAAAAATTTATCCTCAAAGCATTATATGATAATTCTATATCAATGAAATAATTATGGTTTACCTTACTGTCACCTCCAATTATCAACTAGATATTCGTTAAGTTATATGGTTTTATGTATCGATGACGTAATAGCTTTTTGTGCGGATTTTGACATTTGTTTTGAAAGTTGTTGGGTTTTCTTTACTTATTCTTACTTTGATCACCCACACTAAAAAACCTAATTCATTTTGGGCCAATACAGAGTTTGACATAAATATAAAGCCACCCATTATTTAGAAGTTATAACATAACGCCATTCGTTTTAAGTTGCTAACACCTACATCCATTAACTGATGGGATTATTCCTGCCAAAGGACTGAATATTTCATCATTAATCACCAAAATTAACTCATAAACTAAATTCAATCCAGCTGAAAAGCTTGATATCAATCAAGTGGGAAATGCTTTTATTTGAGATTAAGAAATGATTTATTAAGCGCACAACCAGCGCTGACAGTTAGCTGCGCCTTGTCGTCGTTTTAGGTCTAAATGCTCACAATAATCTGTTAATGCAGGCAACGCCCCCACCGCACCTTTGAATAAAGCGTCAAACTCAGTGGTGATTTTAAGCCAATTCTCTGCGGGAATGTTCAGCCTATTGAGGATATCCTGACTACTCGCGCTAATGACGCCGCGTTTATCTTCTCGAATAATCCGCCCTGTATCTTCAACCAGCACAATGTAGTCTTTAACACTAAACATCAGTCCATTAGGCATATTTAAACGTTCATTTCCTACAAATGGTATTAACTCTTTTGGTTGCTCACCTTTAATCGCTGAATTTATGCGTCGTTGAATACTGGTGTAATCTGAAGTTTCAGGTGTTGCAGCCATTTGCGCGCGAATTGGATTCAAATCAACATACGCCATACAGGCGAGTACGGCCGCATCATCTAACAAGGCTTGAGATTTAAACCGCCCTTCCCAAAAACGGCCTGTACACTTGTCTTCTTTATTGGCCATTCTAGCAATCGGTTCACTCAAGGAACGCATAAACCAACTGATATCAGTTAAACGTTCTCGATATAGCGCAATACAATCATTAACCGTCTTTAATTCAAACTCATTAAGCGCTTCACCTTTAACAAATTTATGGGTCAGCAATGTACCTTTAAAGCCTTTATGCCATTGAGTTAACACCCCAATATCAGACCATTCTTTGGCTTTATCTACATCGACTTTAAGCACGACATGTAAGTGATTACTCATAACGGCATAAGCACAGATATCAATGGCAAAAATCGTCGCTAATTCAATAATGCGGCTATCAATCCACTCACGGCGATGTTCAAAGTTTTCGCCTGTCGACTTATCAAACCCACACAAAAATGCCTTACGTACCACACGCGAACAACAGTGGTAGTAAGGCGTATCTTCTAAACTCACGAGTGTTTTTCTAGGTCTGGCCATCTTTAGTCACCAAGTAATGAGCAATAACTCAAGCCTAGTAAGGAGTACAATATTTAGCCACTTAGAATGGGTGGCCATGTTATTATTATCACCGAATATTAAGCAGTAACCAAAGCCTAGTAGAGTGTTTGATATATAGCCATTAATCATGGGTGGCCATGTTATATTAATCATGGGTGGCCATGTTATTTGTCAAGACTCCCCCATCCGCCGCCTCCAGCGCCATTTTTATAGCTGATTGCAATGCAGCTTTCACCAATGGGGCTATCACTATACCCTGGGCCGTTATCCGTTGCGGCTACATAGCGCAACTGACAGCCGCTGGTGAATACCAACAGCACACACGCCAACAATATCTGCCCTTTACTCATCAACTGAAATTCCTTTTCATACACTTATCACCCAGTTCTGCTACCAATCGCTATGAAAGTAAGCTTGCTCTGCTTCTATCCAAGCAACTGGCTCATTCTCATTGCGTAACACTTCCCAACCTCGACCACCTAAGGTGCGCCTAACCTCACTCAACCAAGCTAATACCAAGCCTTCAAAATCGATTTGATCCACTAAATGATTGACATTGGGGTACTTAACCCCACCCCAATAGCAGGTTTTACCGTACTCGCTCAGGCGCTCGTCAACTTCATCGCTGTCACGCTCCATAAAATAAAGCGACTCCATGCCAAAGTTATCGTCGAGATACCGAAAGCATTCAGTTTGTTCAAACTTTTGCCGTAATTGTGCTAATTGTGCAATCTGCGCTGGCGTTAACTGCCAGTGCACCGAAAAATAAATATTATCACTCATTGGTTCATACCCTCAGGTTACGCAACAAAGGGAGCTTGTGCGTTGCTTTAATAATGATGTACTGCATTATTAGGGCTAATGGGCTCCGCCCCCCTTTATCCTTTAATCCTTTTATCCTTTTATCCTTTAAAGCATCTCATCTGTCTTTACCCGCCAGCCCTCGGTGCAGCCTTGGGGTAATAGCAACTCTAAATCTTGCAGCAGTTGAAACCCCTCGGTTAGCACGGTGTAATATGCTTGCTCGGTGTAACACCAAGGCGAATGTGGGGTTTGAATATCGGCATCGTAATCAAGAACCTCTCCCCTATGCAGCCGCAGTGCATTCCAGATATCATCAAAACTACCGCCGCCGCCGTAGTGGCTCGCTGGCGGGATGACGCGCATGCCAAAAGTGACCCATTGGCGCATCTCAATTTTTGCACGTATATCTTGGCGCGGGTATTTTTTGGTTCTTTCCCACCAGCCACCGGTGGCTTTGTAGTAGCGCATGGGCATCCCCGCCGCCGTGCTAACCTCGGTCACCATCTCTTGTTGCCGAGTGAGGCTTACGTAATGCTTAGGCCAAATATAATCCTCAACTTTAGGGAACTCACTGAGTAGCGCCTCGTAGCGTGCAGCAAAGTTGATATCGATGGCCGCTTGCAGTAACGGCGCCCCACATCCATTGAGCACTATCTGTTGTTGTTCTGCCGTGGCTAGCATTTGTTACTCCCTTATGTGTTTTTTCCGTAATTGTGCAATCTGCGCTGGCGTTAACTGCCAGTGCACCGAATAATAAATATTATCACTCACTAGTCCATACCCTCAGGTTGCGCAACAAAGGGAGCTTGTGCGTTGCTTTAATAATGATGTACTGCATTATTAGGGCTAAAGGGCTCCGCCCCCCTTTATCCTTTTATCCTTTAAAGCATCTCATCTGTCTTTACCCGCCAGCCCTCGGTGCTGCCTTGGGGTAATAGCAGTTCTTAATTTTCCCGCCGTTGAAACCCCTCCGTTAGCCCGGTGTAATATTCTTTCTCTGTGTAACACCCCGGCGAATGTGGGGTTTGAATATCGGCATCGTAATCAAGAACCTCTCCCTCCCCTATGCAGCCGCAGTGCATTCCAGATATCTTTGAAACCACCGCCGCCGCCAAGGTGGCTCGCAGGCGGGATGACGCGCATGCCAAAAGTGACCCATTGGCGCATCTCAATTTTTGCACGTATATCTTGGCGCGGGTATTTTTTGGTTCTTTCCCACCAGCCACCGGTGGCTTTGTAGTAGCGCATGGGCATCCCCGCCGCCGTGCTAACCTCGGTCACCATCTCTTGTTGCCGAGTGAGGCTTACGTAATGCTCAGGCCAAATATAATCCTCAACTTTAGGGAACTCACTGAGTAGCGCCTCGTAGCGTGCAGCAAAGTTGATATCGATGGCCGCTTGCAGTAACGGCGCCCCACATCCATTGAGCACTATCTGTTGTTGTTCTGCCGTGGCTAGCATTTGTTACTCCCTTATGTGTTTTTTCCGTAATTGTGCAATCTGCGCTGGCGTTAACTGCCAGTGCACCGAATAATAAATATTATCACTCATTAGTCCATACCCTCAGGTTGCGCAACAAAGGGAGCTTGTGCGTTGCTTTAATAATGATGTCAGCGGCATGACTGTTTAAGACCGATAAAAAACAAATTAAGCCGAGACCGAGCGACAAGCTAATGGGCTCCGCCCCCCTTTATCCTTTTATCCTTTTATCCTTTTATCCTTTTATCCTTTAAAGCATCTCATCTGTCTTTACCCGCCAGCCCTCGGTGCAGCCTTGGGGGAGTATTACAAAGCCACCCATTATTTAGAAGTTATAACATAACGCCATTCGTTTTAAGTTGCTAACACTTACATCCATTAACTGATGGGATTATTCCTGCCAAAGGACTGAATATTTCATCATTAATCACCAAAAATAACTCATAAACTAAATTCAACACAGCAAAAAAGCTTGATATCTATCAAGTGGAAAATGCTTTTATTTGAAATTAATAAATGGTGTATTAAGCGCACAACCAGCGCTGACAGTTAGCTGCGCCCTGTCGTCGTTTTAGGTCTAAATGCTCACAATAATCTGTTAATGCAGGCAACGCCCCCACCGCACCTTTGAATAAAGCGCCAAACTCAGTGGTGATTTTAAGCCAATTCTCTGCGGGAATGTTCAGCCTATTGAGGATATTCTGACTACTCGAGCTAATGACGCCGCGTTTATCTTCTCGAATAATTCACCCTGTATCTTCAACCAGCACAATGTAGACTTTAACACTAAACATCAGTCCATTAGGCATATCTAAACGTTCATTTCCTACAAATGGTAGTAACTCTTTTGGTTGCTCACCTTTAATCGCTGAATTTATGCGTCGTTGAATACTGGTGTAATCTGAAGTTTCAGGTGTTGCAGCCATTTGTGCGCGAATAGGATTCAAATCAACATACGCCATACAGGCGAGTACGGCCGCATCATCTAACAAGGCTTGAGATTTAAACCGCCCTTCCCAAAAACGGCCTGTTCACTTATCTTCTTTATTGGCCATTCTAGTAATGGGTTCACTCAAGGAACCCATAAACCAGCTAATGTCAGTCAAACGTTGGCGGTATTGAATGATACATTCATGAGCCGTCTTTAACTCAAATTCATTAAGCACTTCACCTTTAACAAATTTATGGGTCAGCAATGTAGCTTTAACGCCTTTTTACCATAGGTATTATCAAGCTAAGTCAGTTAAACACCGAAGCCTATCCTCAAACTCATTGATGGGACTAAGCGCTTGAAAAGGTTGCAATTTAAAGCGGTTAAAAACCCATTAGCAGTCAGCCAGTACTAGATCTAGAAGTTAGCTTCACCAAGCTAATAACCTCACTCTATTTTCAAACTTACATACTCACTAAAGCCACAAGTCATATAAAACCTTAACTGAGTAAAATTAGCAATAACCAAGTGCGTAGCCCTTGCTAGAGCCTTTCTATAGCTGGTGTAACCTGCTCAAAATCAAAAAAATATACAGTTTACACTTACTAAGCATTTAAATTTGGATAATTCATGTTATAAATAAAGAGTATTGGTTAGCAAAAAGTAAACAGCATGTTGCTAGCAACAGCTTTGCGCAACGTAATAATCTTGAAATATCATTGCAAGCAAGAAATGCATGATACGAAGCTAAACAAAGTCGCCTAAAGAGTACTGCACTGAAATATTTCACTAGGTGATATTAAAATTAATAGAATTATAAAAGGAGGTTATATGTCGCTCATAAAGCTCTTAGTACTATTTACATTCAGTGTTACTTTTTCGCTTTCCGCATCCTCAAATAACGCTAAAAATGAAGAAAAACTTGTTCTATCATCTTGTAAGTCGCTAAATAACGAATCAGCCACCATTTCGGCTATGCCATGTACTTACTATATTCAGGGCTTTCTTGCTGGTGCATTAAATACGAGTCAGCAATACGAACTTAGAAACAATACCGAAGGATTTGCTGACAGAGCTTACCGTACTCGAGTTGGTACACAGACATCCAAAAAGCTACCTACAATCGTATGTATACCCTCAGATGTAACTCGAGAACAACTGGTTCAGCAGATAGTCGATCGAACAATTAACCAACTGTCTCCATCTACAGATTCTTTTAATGACCTTCACAGGCAAGTATATCAAGCATTAGCTGATGAATCGTCATGCGAGCAAAATGATTAACGAGTAAAAAGCTAACCATAATAATCTTAAAACTCGCCAGGTTTTGTACTGGAGTTAACTAACACGAAGCATTAAATAATATGACACAAAAAAATAAAAGCGGCGTTGTTCCAAGCCATAGGCTTAGCCTGTTATTAACCTTAGCCCTATTTTGGTGGATTAACTCAAATTACACTAACCCGCTTTTATTATCACTGGGTGCAGGCTCAATCATGCTGGTGCTTTATATTGCCCAAAAAATGGATGTTATCGACCAAGAAACGCACCCAATCCGTCTAAATGCCAATATGCCAGGCTATACGATATGGTTAGTGAAAGAAGTTATTTTATCTAATATTAGTGTGGTTAAACATATCTGGCTGGGTAACAGCAGTATCTCTTCAACACTCACTACCATAGACACTCGCCAATGCTCAGATATTAATAAAGTCATTTACGCCAACTCCATTACCCTAACCCCTGGCACAGTAGCGATAGACTTAATTGATGACAAGCTTACTGTTCATGCTTTACATAAAGATGGTATCGACGCACTAAAAGCCGGAGAGATGGACCGCCGGGTAAGGGAGCTTGAAGACTAATGTTAGCTACTGCCACCATCGCTATTCTCGTTGTTATGCTACTGGCAATCATTCGCTGTATTGCCGGCCCGACGCTTTATGATCGAATATTAGCTTTCAACTCTTTTGGTACTAAAGCCATACTGCTTATTTCGCTATTGGGCTTTTTAATGGGACGCCCAGAGTTTCTCGATATCGCCCTTGTTTATGCCCTCATTAACTTTATCAGCGTCATCGGCGTTTTACGCTATTCAGACTCAGCCGAGTTCAAAGTGACCCCCTATAAATCTCATTTAACCAAGAAGAGGAAGAAATGAACCTCTTACTCGAAATAAGCAGTGGTTTATGCCTACTAATTGGTAGCTTCCTTTGTTTTTCTGGTGGTATAGGGATTATTCGTTTCCCTGATTTTTACACCCGAATGCACGCTGCAAGCGTAACCGATACCTTAGGTGCAAGCTCAATCCTGATAGGGTTAATGCTGCAAAGCCCAAATGGTTTAGTACTCATTAAGTTGGTATTGATTTTAGTATTCACACTCTTTATCAACCCTTCTGCTAGTCATGCCTTAGCAAAAGCGGCATTACATAATGGCCTATTACCGCAAAAAGATAAGCCTGATCCTCAGGGAGGAAACAAGCCATCGAAGCCTTAGTAGATGTAATACTATTAATCTTTTTAGTGGTCATCGCCATCGCTATCGTTCGCATGAGAGATCTATTAGCGGTCGTCATGTTAACCGGAATTTATGGCTTATTATCAGCCTGTTTCTTTGTGGTGCTCGACGCTGTAGATGTTGCCTTTACCGAAGCGTCTGTAGGTGCAGGAATATCAGGCTTACTCATGCTAGCCGCCATTACCATGACTGGCCGAAAAGAGGCGCCAAAGCGGCATAAACCCTTTCTTGCACTGTTTGTTGTACTCGTCACTGGTAGCATGCTGATCTACGGTACCCTAGATATGCCTTATTTTGGCACTGTTGATGCGCCAGTGCATCAACATGTTGCCCCGCGCTATATTCATGACTCGATGGACGAGGTAGGTGTGCCTAATATTGTGACGTCAGTATTAGGGAGCTACCGAGCCTTTGATACTTTAGGTGAAGTAGCCGTTATCTTTACCGCAGGTATTGGCGTGCTTTCGCTGTTATCACTGCCTCGTCGCCGTAAAAAAATTCAATCTGAAGAGCCAACAGAAGAACAAATGCATGAGCGCCACATGGTGGTGCGCATCGTCAGTAAAACACTTATTCCTTTAATCTTGTTATTTGCACTGTATGTACAATTCCATGGTGACTTTGGGCCTGGTGGCGGATTTCAAGCAGGTGTTATCTTCGCTGCTGCGATTATTCTTTATACCATGCTATTTGGTTTAGATACCGCTAAAAAGGTATTTAATCCGGCGCTAATTCAATTACTTGCTGCTGTTGGGCTTTTGCTCTATGCCAGTGTCGGAGTTGTTTCCATGATTAATGGGGCTAACTTCTTAGATTACAACGTACTGGCTGAAAATCCGATTGATGGCCAGCACTTAGGCATACTGCTGATTGAATTAGGCGTGGGCATCACTGTCGCTTCGGTGATGTTAAGCATCTTTTTCAACTTTGATGGCCGCAGACAAGCTCAGGCTCAAATTCAAGCTGAGAAAAACAGCTCAGATAAAAAAGGGGAGCAGGATGTTTCTCGGACTCTATAACTATTGGATCGTCGTATTGTTGATGATGATTGGCTTTTATATCGTTATCGCCCATGGAAACTTGGTTAAGAAGTTAGTTGGACTCACCATTTTTCAAACCTCAGTGTTTATTTTTTATATCAGTGTCGGCATGGTCGAGCGTGGTAGCGCACCGATATTGGCTGAAGGGATCAGTGATTACTCTAACCCGCTGCCCCATGTGTTAATTCTAACTGCCATTGTGGTGGGTATTGCGACCACAGCGCTTGGTCTAGCACTGGTGATCAGAATCAAAGAAGCCTATGGCTGTATAGAAGAAGATGAGATCCAAAAACAAGATCAGCTCAACGAGGACGAATCATAGTGTTAGCTCACCTGCCTGTTTTACAAGTTGTGGTGCCGCTAATGGCAGCCCCGCTATGCTGGTTCCTAAATCGCTCCAAACTTGTGTGGATATTTGCCTTATTGGTGTGCAGTGCTACCTGTATCAACAGCATAATATTACTAATTGAGGTCATGAAGTCTGGCACCATTACCTATGAACTTGGGGGTTGGGAAGCACCTTGGGGCATTGAATATCGCATCGATAAGCTGAACGCCTTTTTACTGCTAATCATCTCCACCATAGGTACTGTGGTGTTGTTTGCCGCTAACACCAGCATACAAAAAGAGTTAGACGAAGACCGCCACACCTTATTTTACAGCTTATACCTGCTGTCTTTAACCGGCATGTTCGGCATTGTGGCAACCGGTGATGCCTTTAATGTATTTGTATTTTTAGAGATTTCCTCACTGTCCTCCTATGCCTTAATTGCCTTGGGTAAAGATAGACGAGCACTGTGGGCTGCCTACCAATACCTGATAATGGGTACCATTGGTGCCACCTTTATTTTGATTGGTATTGGCATGCTCTATCAAATGACGGGCACGCTAAACATGAGCGATTTAGCTGTTAGGTTAGTTGATGTTGGCCACACCCGTACAGTATTTGCAGCATTCGCCTTTTTAATTGTCGGGATCTGCTTAAAGCTGGCGTTATTTCCACTGCACCTGTGGCTACCTAATGCTTATGCCTATGCACCTTCAATTGTGACAGCATTTTTAGCAGCAACCTCAACTAAGGTTGCTGTGTATCTGCTCATTCGTTTTACTTTTACCGTACTTGGCATCTCTTTCTCATTCACCACCCTGCCCCTGCAAAGTATTTTAATGGTGCTTGGTCTTATAGGTGTTTTTGCCGCATCTATCACGGCTATTTATCAGCAAAATGTGAAACACATCTTAGCTTACTCAAGTATCGCTCAGGTGGGATATATGATCATTGGCTACTCGATTAATACCAGTACCGGCATTATGGCCACCTTACTACATTTGTTTAACCATGCCTTAATGAAAGGCGCGCTGTTTTTAGCATTAGGCGCTGTAATGTACCGCATTGGCAGCGTCCAGCTCAAACAGTTCCAAGGCCTAGGTAAACAAATGCCATTGACCATGTCAGCCATCGTTATTGGTGGGCTCAGTTTGATTGGTGTGCCATTGACCGTCGGTTTTGTCAGTAAATGGTATCTGCTTATCGCCAGTGTTGAGGCTGGTATGTGGCCAGTGGCCGTTCTTATTCTATTGGGATCACTGCTGGCGATTATCTATATCTGGCGTATTGTAGAAATGGCTTACTTCAAGCCGCCACTTAATGGGTGTGAAACTGTCAAAGAGGCGCCTTGGACCTTCCTCGCCCCTATTTGGGCGCTCATTTTCGCTAATATTTATTTCGGTATAGATACTCGCCTAAGCGTGCAAGTTGCACAGGCGGCTTCTCAAAGTTTGTTTGGAATAACCCCATGAATCCATCTTTGCCGCTGATGTTACAGCTAACTATCTTATTGCCTTTACTGGCAACCTTTGCAATTGCAGCAACAGGAAAGAAACCTAACCTGCGTGAGGCTATCACCATCAGTATCAGCCTTATGGTGCTTTACTGCGTAATCAATATCTACCAAGCCCTCATGGCTGGTGCCAGTATTGAGGTCTCATGGTGGGAGCTGATGCCTGATTTAGAGGTGAGTTTTGTCGTAGAACCGCTCGGTATGCTGTTTGCTCTCATTGCCAGTTTTCTTTGGCTAATCACCACCATTTACGCCATCGGCTATATGCGTGACCATAATGAGGATAACCAAACTCGCTTTTATATCTGTTTCGCTTTGGCGATTAGTGCAGTGATGGGGCTCGCCTTTTCAGCCAACCTGTTTACTCTGTTTATCTTTTACGAAGTGCTCACTCTATCAACCTATCCGCTGGTGACTCACTCAGGTACAGACAAGGCCAAACAAGGTGGCCGTGTCTACCTCGGTATCTTGCTCACTACCTCTATCGCCTTTTTCTTACTGGCCATCATCTTAACTTGGTTTGTGACTGGCACCCTTGAATTTACAGCAGGCGGCGTATTTGATGCCGATGTGGATACCACCATTGCAGGCATAATCCTAATGCTATTTATATTTGGCATTGGTAAGGCTGCCATTATGCCATTTCATCGCTGGCTACCCGCAGCGATGGTGGCACCAACACCGGTCAGCGCCCTGCTTCATGCTGTAGCGGTAGTAAAAGCAGGGGTATTTACGGTATTGAAGGTGTGTATTTTCATTTTTGGACTCGACCTACTCCCCCAATTACCAACTACTGAATTTTTACTTTATTTAGCTACCCTTTCAGTGCTCTTAGCTTCAATCGTGGCGATGCGACAAGACAACTTAAAAGCCAGATTGGCCTACTCAACAGTGAGCCAACTCGGCTATATCACTATTGGGGCACTGCTAGCTACTTCATCGGGTGTGATTGGTAGTTCAATGCATATTGCCTCCCATGCCTTTGGCAAAATTACCCTATTCTTTTGTGCTGGCGCCATTTTGGTGGCTAGCCATAAATCTAAGGTAAGCGAAATGCGCGGCTTAGGTTTTGCCATGCCAATCACCATGGGCGCTTTTTTTATTGCCAGCCTTAGCATTATCGGCGTTCCACCAGCCGGAGGGACATGGAGTAAATGGTTCCTATTGATGGGCACTATTGAAACCGGCTATTGGGTTGTCATGGTTGCTTTAATGCTCAGTTCATTACTCAACATCGCCTACCTACTACCTATTCCTTACCATGCGTTTTTCCCCGGTAAAGGGTATAAGTCATCAAGTACAGATATTAAAGAAGCACCAATGGCTTCATTAATCGCATTAATTATCACATCCCTAGGCTGCTTGATTATGTTCATCCATCCACAGCCCGTTTATGAGTTGGCGAAAGCTATCTTGACTGTATCTGGAGTTAGCCATGGACAATGAGAAGCAATATCTCTTTGATAAACCGAAAAACATTCAGCGGGTTTTATACCTGTTATATACCTGTTGTGCATTGCTTGTGGCACTTGATTTTGTTATTCATCGCCATGTTTATCATAGCTGGGAAAACCTGCCAGCGTTTTATCCTATCTATGGCTTTGTCGGCTGCGTCATCTTGGTCATAGTCGCCAGCTGGATGCGTACCTTTTTGATGCGCCCAGAAGATTATTATGGACCCGTTGAAGAGCTTGATAATAGCAAAATTGAAATAGTCGACGTCAGCGATGGCCACGCCAAAGAAGCTAACAATAAAGGTGATCGCAATGTGGATGCTTGAGTTACCGCCGTTTGTGCTGTTTATCATTGGCGGATTGATTGCTGCTACAACTCGTGGAAAGCTGCGCGGTGCCTTGATGATAGCGATTCCAGTGATCAGCGGATTGCATTTGTGGACTGTGCCAGAAGGCGTCCATTTGCAATTGATGTTTTTAGACTATGAATTAATCCCTTATCGCGCAGATAAATTAAGCCTGATGTTTGGCTATATTTTCCATATTGCCGCATTTATTGGCATCGTCTACTCATTGCACGTTAAAGATACAGTGCAACAAGTTGCCGCTATGCTGTACGCAGGTAGCGCTATTGGTGCGGTGTTTGCGGGTGATTTACTTACCTTGTTTGTGTTCTGGGAGCTGTTGGCATTTACCTCAGTATTTCTAGTTTGGGCTCGTCGTACTCCAGCAGCATATAGCGCGGGAATGCGCTACCTCATCATGCAGGTTCTCTCTGGGGTTATTTTGCTGATAGGTGCGCTGTTTTATATCTCTGAAACCGGTAGCCTAGCCTTTGACTATATCGGCCTAGATAGCATTGCAGGATGGCTTATCTTTATTGCCTTCGGTATTAAGTGTGCTTTTCCTTTTGCTCACACTTGGCTTACCGACGCTTACCCTGAAGCGACGCCGACCGGTACAGTGTTACTCAGCGCATTTACCACTAAAGTGGCGGTTTATGCACTTGCTCGGGCTTACCCTGGCACTGAGTTGCTGATATACATTGGCGCTACAATGACCTGTTTCCCAATCTTCTTTGCGGTGATTGAAAACGATCTTCGCCGAGTGCTTGCCTATAGTTTGATTAACCAAGTAGGCTTTATGGTCGTCGGCATCGGGATCGGGACTTCGCTGGCATTAAATGGTGCAGTGTCTCATGCTTTTAACGATGTCATTTTTAAAGGCTTGTTGTTTATGAGTATGGGCGCCGTACTGCATATGACAAGGCGTATAAATGGCTCCGATCTCGGCGGCCTTTATAAGACCATGCCAAAAACCACGATACTGTGTATTGTTGGTGCGGCCTCCATTTCTGCATTCCCTCTGTTTAGCGGTTTTGTCAGTAAATCCATGGTGATGTCTGCCGCAATGGAAACTGGCCATGACTGGGTCTGGTTAATGCTACTGTTTGCGTCAGCAGGTGTTTTTCATCACGCGGGGATCAAAATCCCTTACTTTGCCTTCTTTGCCCATGACTCGGGTATTCGAGCCAACGATCCACCGCTCAATATGTTAACAGCAATGTTTATCGCTGCCTGTCTATGTATTGGTATTGGTATTTATCCTGCAGCGCTTTATTCTCTGCTGCCATACGATACGGGTTACAACCCATATGATGCGACCCATGTACTCGCTCAGACTCAGTTACTACTGTTTTCAGCATTAGCGTTCGTTTGGCTCAATCTCAAAGGTAAATATCCACCAGAGCTTCGCTCTACTCACCTTGATGTAGATTGGGTATACAGGCGCTTAGTGCCTAATGCACTACAGCGCATATTTGCAGTCATTTGGAAAGTGGATGGCGAAATTCGTCAATCAATTCGTGGGAAGTTAGACCAATGTCAGCAGTTTTTAGCGCGCCAATACAAAGGGGGGGGGAGCCTTATCTCGAGCGACTATCCATCTGGCAACATGGTGCTTTGGGTAGCAGTGATTCTAGCCAGCTACCTATTCATTGGCTTTATAAACTGACTCAGTCTCATTAATATACTCTCTAGCTTGTTTGCCTATAAACATGAGTAAACAGGCTACTTGTTGTTTTTTTGGGAGTGGATCTCAATTAATAATCAAGTAAATTATTGAATTAAAATTTAGCTTCAATCAATAAATCCTATAGAAAAAAACAGGAGTTTTGCCAACCAAACTCCATGTAATTTGGTTGCTTATTTAGCGCTTAAACCCTAGATGTGATAAAAGCCTTTCAAACCTAATAACAACCTCTTAGAATGGCTTTTATCATCATTTGTAGAGTCGATTAATGCTTAGATTAATTCAATCAAATCAGATGGAAGTTCTGTCAGAACAACTGTCTAAAATGCTCGCTATCCCCCTTGATAACGCTAATTTACTCGCAAATGAACATATCTTGGTGCAAAGCCCGGGGATGTCGACTTGGCTGCGCCTAGAAGTGGCTAAATATAATGGTATTGCTGCCGCCCTGTCCTTTCCGCTGCCGTCGAGTTTTACCTGGCAGTTATGCCATGAACTGCTGCCAGATGTGCCTAAAGATAATGCCTTTACTAAAGCGGCGATGACGTGGAAGTTAATGGATTTACTGCCGCCATTACTTGATGACCCTGATTTTGCGCCGCTACAAGCCTATTTAGCTCCGGTTGAAAATCAGCACGCCAACCATACAGATGAAGCGCTGCCTTATGTCCAAGCTGGCAGTTTTGATGCCATTAAGCTGTATCAATTATGTGGCCGTATTGCCGATATTTTTGACCAATACTTAGTGTATCGCCCTGAGTGGATTCAAGCTTGGGAGCAAAACGAGCATCCGCTGAAGCTGGAAGAAAACCAGCGTTGGCAACCTAAGCTCTGGCGGGCACTGATTGAATATAACCAGCACCACCTTCATGCCAGCACTTATCATCGCGCCAACTTACATCAACACTTAATTGCTGCACTGCAAAACCCTGACACTGTAATTAAGTCGCTACCTGAGCGATTATTTGTGTTTGGTATTTCTTCTATGCCGCCACAAACCTTGCAAGTGCTGTATCACTTGGCTGAACGCATTGAAGTGATTATGTTTTCCTTAAGCCCTTGTCAGCATTACTGGGGCGATATTGTTGACCCTAAAGCTCGCGCAAGAATGGCGCTGCAATATGTTGATAAAAAGCAGTTAGGCGAGCAATGGGAAGAAAAGCTCGAAGTGGGTAATCCGATCCTGGCTAACAATGGCAAAATGGGCCGTGAATTACTGGATTTAATGCTCGAACTACCGCCAGAACACACTGACTTTAGTTACGACTGCTATATCGAGCCCGAACAATCCCCTGACAGTTTAAATCTACTCCAAGGGGTGCAATACGATATTCTGCAAATGGAAACCCTAGGCCAAGCCCTTGGCCCTGATGCAGCACTTTATCAAAATGTCGCCAATAGACGCTCGTTAAGCCAGCAAGACCAATCAATTACCCTGCGCAGTTGCCATAGCCAGCTACGAGAAGTCGAAACCCTGCACGATCATTTACTCGAGTTACTGTCAAGCAATGCGAATGACAACGGTAAAGCATCACTAAAACCCAAAGATATCGTGGTGATGATGCCCGACGTGGCAGCTTATGCGCCTTATATTGATGCAGTATTTGGCACCAGCAATAGCGGTTTACATCGAAGTAATCAAGACTCAGGCAAAACAGCCAACTACTATATTCCCTATGCCATTGCCGATAGAGGCGCAGCTCAAGAGTCACCGCTAATTAACAGCTTTTTGAATTTACTCAATATTAATCAAAGCCGTTTTGGCCTCACTGACATTATCAGTATTCTCGAAGTCCCAGCAATTTTACGAAAATTTCAGCTCGATGATGATGCTCTGCAGCTTATTAGACGTTGGCTAGATGATGCCAACGTGCGTTGGGGCCGTGATGAAAAAACCCGATTGCAACAAGGAGTACCAGCGTTTAAGCAGAACTCTTGGGCATTTGGTATTAGCCGCTTAATTCAAGGTTATGCTTTTAATGATGAATCAGCGCTTTATAACGATTCACTGCTAGTACAAGGTGTTGAAGGCCAGTCTGCGCAAATTCTTGGCTATTTACTCAATTTCTTAGAGGCCATTGACGAATATCAACTGCAACTGGCTAGCCAATGTCCAACCCTTGAACGTATCGCGCAGCTACAAGCTTTATTAGAGGTTTTCTTTGATGCTGATGATGACGAGCGCGAGCAAGTTCAAACCATTCGCGAAGCCTTAGTCACCTTAAGTACCGAGCTTGAAGACGCCGGTCATCAAGGTGAACTCGATGTTGAAGTGCTCAAGCAATGGTTTAATCAAAACCTTAATGAATCTCGAGTTGGTCAGCGCTACCTTGCAGGGAGTGTGAACTTTTGTACCTTGATGCCGATGCGCTCAATTCCTTTTAAAGTGGTATGTTTACTGGGTATGAATGATGGGGTGTATCCACGAGTACAACACCCTGTTGGATTTGACTTAATGGCCCACAATGGCGCTATTAAAGGTGACCGTTCCCGCCGATTAGACGATCGTTACCTGTTTTTAGAAGCTTTATTGTCTGCCAGAGAGCAATTTTATATCAGCTACATTGGCCACTCTGAGCGTGATAACGCTGAACGAATTCCCTCAATGTTGGTGTCAGAGCTAACCGAGTATTGCCAGCTGTGTTATTTTGCTGACTATTATTTCACTACAAATAATGAGCCTCAACTCGAAATCGGCCAAGGCTTACGTGAAAGCGTTGAAGTTAATAACGCCGATAAAGCAATATTAAGCCATTTAATCCAGCAGCAACCGCTGCAACCCTTTGATGCCAAATTGTTTACTGCAACTCAGCAAACTAAATTGCAGCAAAGTTATAATCATCAGTGGTGCCCGCCAAGTATCGCAGATGCGAACCACTTACTTAATAATGCCCGCTTCTTTAACCGCCTTAAGCCGTTAGATTTAGCCAACGATGACAACCCATTTGATGCTGTTGCCGACGATGGCAGCGCCATTGTGCAACTTGAATTGTCGGCATTATTACGCTTTTTCAGAAGCCCAGCGCAATTCTTTTTCAATCGCAGTTTAAAAATTGATTTTAATTTACGAATTCAAGCTGACGATAACGACGAGCCATTTAACTTAGATGCATTAGAGCGCTATAAATTGCAATCAGCAATGATTGACAGTGCAGTGCATCACCAACTTGAACACGCTGACATTGAGTTTATCAACCAGCTAAAAGCCAGTGGCAGTTTACCCATGGCGCCCTTTGATGATGTGCTGCTTAATCGCTATCAAAACGACATTAAATACGTCATTGGTCGGGTGCTCTATCTCACAGGCGATAAGAGCCACAGTCAGGAAGTGGATATTGATTTACAGTTTGAAGGGCTAACGCCGCTAAACAGCGAGGCTTTAGACAGCACTCAATCAAGCATTAACGTTAACCTTATTGGCCGCATCGATGATATTTACGCTAAAGGGCAAATAAATTATCGCCCTGGCACTGCCCATGGCCGTGATTTTGTCAGGGTGTATTTGCGCCATTTATGCCTTAATGCCGCAGGGGTTGAGAAAAACAGTTACCTGCTGGATATTGGCCATTTTCATGCCTTTAGCGCAATTACGCCAGAGTCCGCTCAGCAATTATTACAGCAATTTATTCAAGCTTATCTCAATGGCCAAGCCCAGCCGTTATGCTTTATGCCGCGCACCGCGTTAGCCTATGTTGAAGCCGATGGTGATCATATGGAAAAACTGCAAGCTGCCGAGCCATTATGGCTTGATGAACAATCAGGCTTTGGTGAAGGGAACGATCCCCATAATCGCCGTTTATTTAGTTTTCCTGAAGACTTTACTGAAGCTGAATTTGGCAAAACAGCCACCATGTTACTGCAACCTATGTTGAGTATTTATCACAAAGGCACCCTCGCCGAGCTTGACGAATATGCTATCCAACCACCTAAGCTCTCTGTAATTAAAGGGGGCAAAGCCTAATGACTCAAATTAATGACAATGCTAGCAAGTTAGAGGCCGCTAACACCGAAATGACTGACTCTGAAATCGCTAATGGCAAAGAAACTCACTCAAAAGTCAGTAAGCTTAATCCGCTAACACTGCCTTTTGCAGGTTCAAGCTTAATTGAAGCCAGTGCTGGCACAGGTAAAACCTACACCATTTCAGGGCTGTATTTACGGCTATTACTGGGCGATAAAGATAAAGCGCCGCTCACCTGTGAACAAATTTTAGTGGTGACCTTTACTAATGCCGCAACCGAAGAGCTGCGGGATCGAATTCGTAAACGTATTCAAGTGGCCTTTAAGTGCTTTATTGGCTTAGACACCAATGATGAATTTGTAGAGGCGCTGTACCAACAAGTACCAGAGTCTGAGCGGGCAATTGCCCTAAGACGGTTAGATTTAGCAATAAAGTCACTAGATGAAGCGGCGATTTTTACCATTCACGGTTTTTGTCAGCGCATTTTATCTGACATGGCGTTTGAGTCATCGCTATTATTCGAGTCAGAATTTACTCTCGATGACAGTGAGTTTTTACATCATGCCGTGCGTGATTTTTGGCGTGAGACCTGTTACCCACTGCCACAAGTATTAGCCCAAGTGATTGATAACGAGTTTGGCGACCCTGATAGCTTGGCTTGGCAACTTAAACCGTTACTCGGCGCGAGCCAAGCCAATATCCCGTTTGTGGCGAAAGAGTTTAACCAGTTAGCTGATGAATTAGTTCAAAGCCTTGCTCGCTTTAAAAAGCGCTGGCCAACAGACAGTGAAAAAGAACTGGAACTGCTACACAGCTTACCGCTCAATGGCGCGAGATTCGGCAAAAAAGCCGATGATTATCCAAAGCTTGCGGCCATGTATGATCGCTTAACCAATTGGGTTAGCTTCGGCAATGGCCTGCCGCCAGTTAAAGATTTAGAAATGCTGGCGCTATCTGAGTTAAAACTCAATAAAGGTGGCACTATCCCCAGCGCAAATGATGCGCCGCTGCTCGATCATATCGAGCGATTATTTGCACTTATCCAGCAAATAAAGCCATCATTTTTAATTCGCGCCCGTGACGGTATTCGGCTGCGATTTATGCTGCAAAAAGCCCAGCGCAACTTAATGACCCCAGATGATCTCTTGATCACCTTGGCTGATGCCTTATCAACTGCTACTAAATCAACTGATACTGAATCAACTGCTACTGAATCCAGCGCACACCATTTAGCCAAAGCCATTGCAACACGCTTTCCGGTGGCATTAATTGATGAATTCCAAGATACTGATCCGCTGCAATTTACTATTTTCTCAACCATTTATCAGCAGCAAACCCAGCTTGATAGTTTAAGTTTATTAATGATTGGCGATCCCAAACAAGCCATTTATGCCTTTCGCGGCGCCGATATTCATACCTATATCCATGCCCGTAAGCAAACTAAAGCGCACTATAACCTCGAAACCAATTACCGCTCATCCACGGCACTGGTCAATGGGGTTAACCAGCTCTTTAGCCAACATCAGGATCCATTTATCAGTGATGCGATCCCTTATGATGTGGTTGATACCCCAGCCAGCGCTGACAATAAAAAGCTCACTGAAGCCACTGAAGACAAATCAGCGCTGCGAATTAAACTGCTTGGCGAAGGTGAAAGCGGCTTAAATAAAACTACTGCCCGTCATCTACTGGCGAATGATGCTGCCAGTGAAATAAAACGTTTATTAACTGAAGCGCAAACTGAGCAATGCCATATGAATGGCAAAGCGCTCATCGCCAAAGATATTGCCGTGTTAGTGCGCGATAAAAATGAAGCCTCGGTGATGAAGCAAGCCTTAAGCGAGCGTAATATTGGCGCAGTATTTTTAAGCCGAGATAGCGTATTTAACACCCAAGAGGCCTTTGAACTGGCGATAATTTTACGGGCTATTGCTAACCCGAAAGATGAGCGCTGCCTTCGCGCAGCACTTGCCACTGAGCTTATGGGTTACAGCGCCCAGCAAATTCATCTGTTTAATCAAGATGAAGAGCAGCGACAAAGCTTACTGGACCAATTTGCTGATTGGCATCAAACCTGGCTTAAGCGCGGCATCATGCCTGCGCTGTTAAGTTTGGCTAACCAAACCCAGCTGATTAAGCGCTATTTAAGTAAACAGCTTAGCCCAAGCGTCGACAGCAACTCAGATAGTATGGCTGATAGTAGTGTTGATAGTAGTGCTAATAGTAATGCTGAAAGTGGCGAGCGCCGACTCACCGATTTCCGCCATTTGTGCGAACTACTGCAGCAAAAAGCCACCGAACTTGATGGTAGCAGCGCGATAATGAATTGGTTTGAGCAACAACTGATTGATGCTCAAGGCAATGATGAGCAGCAATTGCGCCTTGAAAGCGAACAAAATCTGGTGCAAATCGTTACCATTCATAAAAGTAAGGGGCTTGAATATCCCGTTTGTATGGTGCCATTTATCAGTCTCGCGCGGGATAATCGCAAAAAGCCTGCGCCTATGCTTTACCATAAAAATGACCAATTAGTTTGGGATGTTGAGGGCACGAAAGAAGGCTGGGAGCAATACAAACAAGAAAACCTCGCTGAAGATTTACGTCTGTTATACGTGGCGCTCACCCGTCCGGTTTATGTGTGTTACTTATACATTGCCAACCATAGCCGCATGCTTAAAGCAGGGGTAAGTAGTCACTTATACGAAACCGCCATTGGTTATTTATTGGGGATCACCACTAAAGATTGTGATTTTGAGTTGTTATCACAACAAGCACTGGCCATAAAAACCAGCGCGCCAGTGCCCGATGCCATTAGCGTGGTTCAGCTAGAGGCGATTGATGACTCAGTACTCACTGAACTTAATGGCCAGTCGCAACAATTGGCGGCAAAAACTTTGCAGCGTGATTACCACACCCCATGGCGAGTTGGCAGTTACTCAGGTTTGGTGAAACACCTTGCCCATGAAAAAGTCTCTCCGGGTGCCGACGATGAAGATTTTAGCCAAGAAACCCTGCCGCAATTTGAATCCGCAGCTGACATCAACCCTTTTGACACTGATGTTGAAAACAACGCCATTAATCGTTTTACCTTCGAGCGCGGCGCCAATGCCGGTAGCTTCATGCATTTGGTGTTAGAGCTATTTGATTTCACCAATGCTGAGGTTGAATTGCCACAAGCCTTACCCAAAGCCATGGAGCAATATGGTTTTGACCAAGAGATATGGACAGATACCTTAATCCAGTGGTACCAGCAAATCCTTCATAGCCCGCTCATTACCAATAATGCAGCGCAAGATAATCAGCTATTAAATGATCATGGTTTGCCACTGACATTAGCCCAGTTAGCCCCAGAGCAAAAATTAGTTGAGATGGAGTTTTATCTGCCCATTAGCCAATTAAAATCTCAGCAGTTAAATCAGTTGTTACAACAATATGGTTATGATGCAGGGCTTGAATTTGACGAGCTACAAGGCATGTTAAAAGGCTTTATCGATTTAACCTTTGAGTATAAAGGCCAGTATTTTATTGCCGATTATAAATCTAACCATTTGGGTGACGATTTAACATGTTATGACCATAATGCGATGGCGACAGCCATCAGTAGCCACCGTTATAATTTGCAATATATTCTTTATACCTTGGCACTGCATCGTTACTTATCTTTGCGAATGCCAAGTTATGATTACCAGCGTCATATAGGCGGCAGTTTTTACCTTTTCTTACGTGGTATGAGCCCAGAAGCTTCAGGCGCAGGAATATTTTTTGATAAACCGCCATTGGCCTTAATCACTGATTTAGATGCACTATTTTCAAACAACAATGCATTGGAGCAAAAATAATGATTACCCTTAGCGCCCCAATGACTCAGTTACTTAAAAATTGGCAACAACAAGGGTTAATTACCCCACTTGATCGTCACTTTGCCCTTGAAATGGCCAACTCTCAGCTCGCTCAAGTTGATGCCAAAAATGACACTGCTGATGAGTTTTTATTATTAATCTGTGCGCTATTAAGCCAGCAATTATCAAGTCAGCACAGCTGCTTAGTTATCGATAATATCGATCTTGATAATCCGTTTTGCGAGCAAGAGTCCCATTGCAAGTTAACAATAACCCACCAGCAACTCAGTGACGCTATCGAAGCATTAGCCTGTGTCGGCCAACCTGATGATAACCAGCCATTAATTGTTGAGCATAACCGATTGTACTTAAACAAGTATTATCACTTTGAAACCCAAGTGGCAGCCCGATTCAACCAGTTGGCACAAGTTAACTTAACTGTTGATACCGCAACGCTAGCGCAATATTTGAATGACTTATTCGATGAAAAACCAGATGTAAATAGCACTAACATCAACTGGCAAAAAGTGGCCACTGCAACGGCGCTAACTAAAGCCTTAGCGGTGATTACTGGCGGCCCAGGAACTGGTAAAACTACCACTGTCACTAAGTTGCTCTTGTTACTGCTAACTCAAAAAGCCTTAACCATTCGACTGGTGGCGCCAACCGGTAAAGCCGCTGCGCGATTAAGTGAGTCCATTAAAGCCTCTAAAGCGCGGCTAGTAAGTCAAGTTGAGCAAACCGGTAAGCCAGAGCTAATTGATGCCCTAAGCAAAATTCCTGAAGAGGCTGCTACGCTGCACCGTTTGTTGGGAGTGATCCCTAACTCACACTTATTTAGACACCATAAAGATAACCCTCTTAGGTTAGATTTATTGGTGGTCGATGAAGCATCAATGGTGGATTTGCCTATGATGCATAAGCTATTAAGCGCCCTGCCTAAAAATGCCCGCCTAATATTATTGGGCGATCAAGACCAGCTGGCATCCGTTGAAGCAGGCGCAGTATTGGCTGATATTTGTGCAGGGTTAAAAGTGACTGCCGATCTTAGTGCTAATGCATCACCATGGCGAATGCGCTATTCAGAACAGCAGGCCAACTTATTGCAGCAGTTAACTCAGCAAAATACCAGTCAGTTTATTCATCCTAAACCTATGCTCGGCGACAATTTATGCATGCTGATGCACAGCCACCGCTTTAAAGGCGATGGCGGCATTGGCTTGCTGGCCAATGCGGTAAACTATGTCAACATCAACGGCATTCGCCGTGAGTGGCAGTGCGGCCATCAAGAGTTAACTTGGATAGAGCATCAGCCCGATGCCCAAAGTCTGCCGTTATTGCAATCGGCAGTGGCAGCTTATGCCGAGTATTTGCAAAAAGTGTTCGATAATCAGCATGCTTACTCGCAACAATTAAGCAAGGTTTATGGCGCTGAAGAAATTATTGATACCTTCAATAAATTCCGCATTCTATGTGCCATGCGCTCAGGTGAATTTGGCGTTGATGGCATGAACCTCGCCATCACTAATGTGCTCAAACAGAATCATTGGATAAAACCCACTCAAGAATTTTACCTTGGCAGACCGATTATCATTCAAAGTAATGATTACAATTTAGGCTTATTCAACGGCGATATTGGTTTGATTTTGCAAGATGAGCAAAAGCCTGAAAAATTAATGGCCTACTTCGTTAAAGCCGATGGCAGCTTGTTAAAAGTACAACCTGCAAGGCTGCCCAATCACGACAGTTGCTTTGCGATGACCGTACATAAAAGCCAAGGCAGCGAGTTTGAAAAAGTCGCCTTTGTGTTACCACAAAAACCCAGTAACGCCCAATGGCAGCTGCTGACTAAAGAGTTGGTTTATACCGCTATCACCCGCGCTAAAGAGCATTTTATTTGCTTAGGCACACCGTATGTATTTGAGCGTGCCAGCAAACAGGTAACCTCACGCGCATCAGGTTTAGCGCTGAGGTTATGGGGAGAGGATAACGAGTAGTTGGTATCACAACTACGGATACTGCCGCCAAGCAATTGATCAAATAGATATAGATAGAGCTAGAAATGTAACTTTTTGATGTTTTTCCATAAAGCAGCTAAGTTAGTTCCTATGAGTTAATTCATAGAAACAAGGAAGTATTATGGATCTAGAAAATAGTTTAGACCAAGCAGATAAGACAATAAATGACCCTAACCCGCCTAGATGGCAAAAGATAGGTAAAGAAAACTATAACCTAGCTATCAATCGATTCAGCCCGGGGCATGAATTTAAAATTGCGCCGCTACATAAGGAAGGCTTTGAAAACGCTGCATTTATTGTAACCCATATCACTAATGATAAAATATCCACTGTGATTGATTATAACGGTGAAATTATAAGTGTTTCAGTCGCGTTCAATGATCTAGCTTGTGACTCAAAAACTACCCCCTCAACGGGCAAAACCTCTAAGCCTGTTTTAAGTTCTTCAGCTGGAAAGGATTCGTTTGAATGCGTCGTATTTTTAAAGCGAACAGGCTAGTATCATCGAACGGATAATCTTTAAAAACTTAAACTGGCAGTTATCCCGTTAAGATAACTGCCAAATCAAACACTAAAAACAACCTAAAAACTATCCCCAGGTATTCTTACCCAACCTTCCATAAGCACTCTTGCACTGCGGCTCATGCTGGCTTTATTCACCTGCCAGCTACCATTGGATAATGTCGCTTCTGCGCCCACTTTTAGAGTGCCCGATGGATGACCAAACACCACTGAAGTACGTGCTTGTCCACCAGCGGCAAGATTGACTAGCGAGCCTTCAACGGCAGCAGCCGTGCCTATTGCTACCGCTGCTGTACCCATCATGGCATGGTGCAGTTTACCCATTGATAATGCCCGCACT
This sequence comes from Shewanella sp. 10N.286.48.B5, assembly GCF_002874355.2. Classification (NCBI taxonomy): domain Bacteria; kingdom Pseudomonadati; phylum Pseudomonadota; class Gammaproteobacteria; order Alteromonadales; family Shewanellaceae; genus Shewanella; species Shewanella sp. 10N.286.48.B5. Next base: position 942,037 of record NZ_MCVG02000001.1, on the reverse strand, counting down.
TGTAAGTCAATATCAGTGGCTAATACCGCTTTACCACTTGATGAGTTGTATGCACTTGGCGGCGACACAAAGGCAATCTTTGGCGTGTGTTGGCGCGCTGCGGCTTCATCAATGTGTTTAATTAACCCCATTTGCACTGCACCATGGGCACGTAAGCTTTCGAAAAATGCTAATGCGCTATCATCATTGTTTATGTCATCTTGAAGCTCATTACCCACATAACCAATGTCGGCAGCATTAACAAATATCGTTGGAATACCAGCATTGATCATAGTGGCTTTAATGGATGGGATCCCTTTTGCGCTAAGCTCTGGCACAACTAAATCATCCACCACATTGCCAGTTGGGAACATCGCTGCATCAGCGTCTGCTGGCGCTAAAAACTCTACCAGTACTTCGGCTGCAGGAAAGGTCACCCCGTCTAATTCAAAATCACCGGTTTCTTGCACTGCGCCGTTAGCCATTGGCACGTGCGCAATTATGGTTTTGCTGATATTGGCCTGCCATATACGCACTACCGCAATACCATTTTCAGGTACGCGGCTACTGTCAATTAAGCCATTGGATATGGCAAACGAACCCACAGCCGCCGTTAAATTACCGCAATTACCACTCCAATCAACGAAGGGTTTGTCTATGGCCACTTGGCCAAAAAGGTAATCCACATCATGATCGGCGTGGCGGCTTTTAGACAGTATTACCGTTTTGCTGGTACTTGAGGTTGCGCCGCCCATGCCATCAGTTTGTTTGCCATAGGGATCTGGACTGCCAATGACTCTAAGTAGCATGGCATCACGGGCATCGCCCGCAACTTGAGCCGCTTTAGGTAAATCAGTTAGATTGAAAAACACCCCTTTACTGGTGCCACCACGCATATAGGTTGCTGGAATTTTTATTTGTGGAATATGAGACATCATGTTTCCTAAAATCAATCAGCACAATGAGTGAGAGGCATTCATTGTGCTGATGTTTGTTAAATTTAACGCAGCTATAACTACTTATGACTCATCACTAGTCACTAATGGCTGGCCTCTAAAAAGTCTTGGGCAAAGCGTTGTAAAATACCGCCCGCTTCATAGATAGACACCTCTTCAGCGGTGTCTAATCGACATTTAACTGGCACAGTTAAATGCTCACCATTAGTGCGAGTAATGATTACTGATAGCGCCGCACCTGGAGTACGCTCACCGATAACATCGTAGGTTTCAGTACCATCAATTTGATAGGTATGACGGTTCTCGCCATTGGTAAATTCAAGCGGTAAAACACCCATTCCCACAAGGTTGGTACGATGGATACGCTCAAAGCCTTCAGCAACAATCACTTCAACGCCCGCTAAGCGGACCCCTTTGGCTGCCCAGTCACGGCTTGAACCTTGACCATAATCAGCACCTGCGATGATGATAAGTGGCTGCTTACGCTCCATATAGGTTTCAATGGCTTCCCACATGCGCGACTCTTGCCCTTCTGGCTCGATTCGGGCGTAAGAACCTTGCTTAATCACTTGCTTGCCATCTTTACCTAAGGTGGTCACCATTTCATTAAACAGTTTAGGGTTAGCAAATGTGGCACGTTGTGCGGTTAAGTGATCGCCGCGATGGGTGGCATATGAGTTGAAATCAACTTCAGGCAAGCCCATTTTATCAAGGTAAGCACCTGCTGCACTATCAAGCATAATAGCGTTTGATGGTGATAAATGATCGGTAGTGATGTTGTCACCTAATACCGCTAATGGGCGCATGCCTTTCATGGCGCGCTCACCCGCTAATGCGCCTTCCCAATAAGGAGGACGACGGATATAGGTACTTTGAGGGCGCCAATCATACTGTGGATCAATCTTAGCTGAAGAATCGCTGCCGTATTCAACTTTGATATCAAACATTGGCTCATACACTTTGCGGAATTGCTCAGGCTTAACGCTAGCAGCGATAACCGCATCAATTTCAGCATCTGATGGCCAGATATCTTTAAGCCTTATATCGTTACCTTGTTGATCTTTACCTAAAACATCTTTTTCAATATCAAAACGAATGGTGCCAGCAATAGCGTAGGCAACCACCAGTGGCGGCGAGGCTAAGAACGCTTGTTTCGCATAAGGATGAATACGACCATCAAAATTTCGGTTACCTGATAACACCGCGGTGGCATATAAATCACGTTCAATCACTTCTTGTTGAATCACAGGATCGAGCGCGCCACTCATGCCATTACAGGTAGTACAGGCAAAACCGACAATACCAAAGCCCAAGGCTTCAAGTTCGGTTAATAAATTGGCATCTTCAAGATACAACTGCACCGCTTTTGAGCCTGGTGCTAATGAGGTTTTAACCCAAGGTTTACGTGTAAGCCCCTTGGCATTGGCGTTACGGGCGATTAAGCCTGCAGCAATCACATTGCGTGGGTTAGAGGTGTTAGTACAACTGGTAATGGCGGCAATAATACAAGCGCCATCAGGCATTAAGCCCTCTTCATTCTCAACAATACCGCTAATGTCTTTAGCGGCTAAATCACTTGTCGATACGCGGCGATGTGGGTTTGAAGGACCTGCAATGTTACGTCCAACACTGGATAAGTCAAAACGCAGCACGCGTTCATATTCTGCATTAACTAGCGTGTCAGCCCATAGGCCATTTTGTTTGGCGTAAGTCTCAACTAACTCAACTTGTTTATCATCACGGCCAGTCAGTTTTAAGTAATCAATGGTTTTATCATCGATATAAAACATCGCTGCTGTGGCGCCAAATTCTGGCGTCATATTTGAAATCGTAGCGCGATCGCCTAATGTCAGATTAGCGGCGCCTTCACCATAAAACTCAAGGTAAGTTGATACTACTTTTTGCTCGCGTAAAAACTCGGTAATCGCTAACACAATATCTGTCGCAGTAATGCCTGATTGACGCTCGCCGACCAGCTCAACACCGACTATATCAGGTAGACGCATATAAGATGGGCGACCTAGCATCACGCTTTCAGCTTCAAGCCCACCAACACCAATAGCGATAACACCTAAAGCATCCACATGGGGCGTATGGCTATCTGTGCCCACTAAGGTATCAGGAAATGCCACGCCTTCACGGGCTTGCACCACTGGCGACATTTTCTCTAAATTAATTTGATGCATGATGCCGTTACCGGGCTGGATCACATCAATATTTTTAAAGGCCGTTTTAGTCCAGTTAATAAAATGAAATCTGTCTTCATTACGTCTGTCTTCAATGGCGCGGTTTTTTTCAAAGGCATCTTTTTCGAAACCTGCATGTTCGACAGCCAGAGAGTGATCGACAATCAACTGCGTTGGCACTACTGGGTTCACTTTTGATGGGTCGCCGCCTTTTTCAGCGATAGCATCACGTAAACCCGCTAAATCAACTAATGCGGTTTGACCAAGAATGTCGTGACAAACAACACGGGCTGGAAACCAAGGGAAATCGAGATCTCGCTTACGTTCAATAATTTGTTTTAAGCAATCTGTTAGCGTCTCAGGTGGGCAACGACGCACAAGGTTCTCGGCATAAACACGAGAACTGTATGGCAGTTTGTCGAATGCGCCTGCTTGGATATCATCAACAGCAGCTTTGGTATCAAAGTAATCCAGCTCTGTACCTGGTAACGGTTTTCTATAATTTGAATTCATAACCCAATCCATCAAGTTTGGTAATTGTTAGCTAGTTTGCAATTTGCATGTTCAACAAGGTCTGAAAAACAAAAGGCTGACCCATTGGCCAGCCTTTGACTGTTTATCTTTCGCTAATTGGCGTTACAGTGCGTGGCTCAGATCCGATGTAATCAGCACTTGGTCTGATAATACGATTGTTTGAGCGCTGCTCCATGACGTGAGCAGCCCAGCCAGTAAGACGTGAACACACAAAGATAGGCGTAAATAGCTTGGTTGGAATACCCATAAAATGATAAGCCGATGCATGGAAGAAATCAGCATTACAGAATAGTTTTTTTGTATCCCACATAAACTCTTCACAAGCCACTGAGATGTCGTACAAGCTAGTATCACCATTTTCCTGAGCCAGTTTTTCTGACCAGGCTTTAATGATCACATTACGTGGATCTGAAGTGCGGTAAATCGCATGACCAAAGCCCATGATTTTTTCTTTACGCTCTAGCATGCCTGCCATTTGCGCTTTAGCATCGCTTGGCGAAGTAAACTTTTGGATCATGTCCATTGCTGCTTCATTAGCACCGCCATGAAGTGGGCCACGAAGAGTACCGATAGCACCGGTAATACACGAGAACATGTCAGATAAGGTTGAAGCACATACGCGCGCAGTAAAGGTAGAAGCGTTAAACTCATGCTCTGCATAAAGTATTAACGATACATCCATCACTTTACGATGTTGCTCTGAAGGCGTTTTACCATTCAATAGTTTTAAGAAGTGGCCGCCGATGGTTTCTTCATCTGTAACGCAGTCAATTTCAACACCTTCATGGCTGAAACGATACCAGTAACACATGATGGCAGGAAAAGCGGCGAGTAAGCGGTTTGCTGCTTTATGTTGCTCAGCAAAATCAGCTTCTGGCTCAAGATTACCTAAAAATGAGCAACCAGTGCGCATCACATCCATTGGATGCGCATCGGCAGGAATACGTTGTAATACTTCTTTTAATGCTTGTGGTAAATCACGCTGAGTCGTCAATACTGATTTATAAGTATCTAGCTGATCTTGCGTTGGCAATTCACCATTAAATAATAGATAGGCGACTTCCTCAAAAGTAGCATTTTCAGATAAATCGGCAACATCGTAACCGCAATAGGTTAAACCTGAGCCTGATTTACCTACGGTACATAATGCTGTATCACCTGCGCTTTGACCACGAAGGCCTGCACCACTTAGTTTCTTGTCTACCATAATGATTTCCTATTCTTTTATGTGTTTCGAGTACTATTTGGTTGTCTTTTAAATTATCGGTTTGCTTGTCGACAATCTTTGTTCAAGAACAATATTTGTGCATTAATCATCCAATCGCAATAAATCGCTATTGCTACAACGACAAAGCTTATAAACACTGTTTATCAACACTTTCTATCAACAGAAAACTGCTTTTATGTCTTGCCAGTAATTACTTGTTTTTACCTTCAGCAAATAAGCTATCAAGCTTTTGCTCATAATCGTGGTAACCGAGGTAATCGTATAAATCCATACGGGTTTGCATGGTGTCGACAACCGCTTTTTGGTCGCCATCTTTTAAGATTGCGCTGTAGACATTTTCAGCGGCTTTATTCATCGCACGAAATGCACTTAACGGATACAGCACCATGGCTGCGCCCCACTGACCGAGTTGCTCTTTGTTCCATAACTCTGTTTGACCAAACTCGGTGATGTTAGCCAAAATCGGGACATCAAGTGCATCGGCAAAGGCGCGATAATGCTCTTCAGTTTTTACCGCTTCGGCAAAAATACCGTCTGCACCGGCGGCAACATAGGCTTTAGCACGGGCGATCGCCGCCTCTAAACCTTCTTGAGCAAATGAGTCGGTTCTTGCCATGATGAAAAAATCAGGATCAATACGGGCATCGACAGCCGCTTTAATGCGATCAACCATTTCTTCAGTAGACACAATCTCTTTGTTCGGGCGGTGACCACAACGCTTCTGCGCAACTTGATCTTCCATGTGCACAGCTGCAGCGCCGGCTTTTTCCATATCACGAACGGTTTTAGCGATGTTAAATGCACCACCCCAACCGGTATCGATATCCACTAATAGTGGTAAGTCACAGGCTGAAGTAATACGCTGAACGTCAACAATCACATCATTGAGTGACGTCATACCTAAATCAGGTAAACCATAAGATGCGTTCGCCACACCGCCACCCGATAAATATATCGCTTGATGACCAATTTGTTTCGCCATCATTGCTGAATACGCATTAATAGTTCCAACGATTTGTAGTGGCTTGTTGTCGACTAATGCCTGACGGAATTTTTTGCCTGCGCTCATGATATCCCTCTCTCTATTTGTTATTGCTATGCGGCAGTTGTTTACGCTTAACTGCCGAAGCTTAATCAACGGTTTAATTTAGTTTCGATATTATTTTTGGAGTACATGATGTGACGACGCATTAGCATCTCTGCTAACTCTTCATCACGATTTGAAATGGCTTTAACTATATGGGTATGTTCTTCAAAGGCAGTTGTCACCCGAGGTCCTGCCATGCCTAATTGCACTCGGTACATACGAATAAGGTGATACATACCATCTATCAGCACTGAAATAAGGTGTTTGTTTTTGCTCCCTAGAATAATGCGGTAATGAAAATCCACATCACCTGCTTCTTGATAATAAGACTCGCCAGATTTCACTTCATTAGAGTGTTTGCTCAGAAGCGTTAATAAATCTGCAATCTCTTCATCAGTCATGTTTTTAGCGGCAAGCCTAGCCGCCATGCCCTCAAGAGATTCGCGCACTTGATACAACTCTATGAGCCCTTCAGGCGTTAATGCCACCACTCGGGCACCTATATTGGCTTTACGTTCAACCAAATGGCATGACTCTAAACGGTTTATTGCCTCGCGGATAACTGCGCGGCTAACGGCGTACTTTGTCGACAGTTCTGTTTCACTCAGTTTTGAGCCTGCCGTAATATCGCCTTCAACGATGTCCTTTCTTAACTCAAAAAAGGTTTTATCGGCTGCTGTAATGGGCTGTTCAGTAAAAAATGTCATTTTAAGTAGGCTGTCTGACCAAAGAATAATTGTCGACAATATAAGCCAATAATAACAAGTGGTCAACATAAACAAGCTAGATTGTCGACAAAAGTATAAAACGCCAGTGATAAATCAACGCTGCTAAGTTGTGGCTAAAGCATAAGCAGGGCAAAGTATGTTTACCGATATAAGCTCGCGATATGACTCAGAGAAATAACACAGAGAACTAACACAGAGAACTAACACAGAAAACACCCATGCTCGGTTAACGCCTCCCTTATTTATAAATAGACAGATAGATAGACAGATAAATGGATAAATGGATAAATGGATAAATGGATAAATCGTGACGGAGCGGATGAATAAACTCACCCATAAGCCCCATACATTGGGCAATGAATAAATGTATAACAGCCAAGCAAGCTTAGGGAGTACACCTAAGCCGTTTTAAATATCCCAAGTAAATAATATGGCTATGGCACAACTTTATTGCCCATAAAACGCGCAATTAAGCGGTGTTCATGACTATTTGTTGCTTAGTTCACCATTTACTCAGCCCTGCTCTTGCCTAGTGGCTTGTCAGTTCATTATCATAAGTTAATTTAATGCACATTCAGTGATATCCATCAGCAATTTTGCGGAGCAACAATGACAACTATCAACTTACTTTTAATCTGTGGCGGCGGCAGTGCAGAGCATGATGTGTCTTTGTTATCAGCTGATTTTTTTGAATCATCTCTCGCAAATAGTAACGAGATTAATTTACTGCGAGTTGAACTTGATAAAAATGGCCATTATCACGATCAAGATGGTAATGTTTGTGAGCTAACCAATAAGCGCGAAATTCGTTTTGAAGATCAGCAAAAAGCACCTTGGCCTGTAGACTATGTCATTCCTTGTATTCATGGATTTCCCGGTGAGACCGGTGACATTCAATCTTATTTCAATTTAATCCAATTGCCTTACTTTGGTTGTGAGTCAGAAGCCTCAAGAAACTGTTTTAACAAAATCACCGCCAAAATGTGGTTTAGCGCCTTAGGCATCCCTAATACGCCTTATATTTTTCTTAATGAACTAAATGATGACGCTATACAACAAACGGCAGCAGCCTTATCAGAATGGGGCTCAGTATTTGTTAAAGCCGCCTCTCAAGGTTCATCAGTGGGCTGCTATAAAGTTGATGACGCAACGCAAATACAACAAGTATTAGCTGATGCCTTTAGTTTTGCGCCTTCTGTGGTGGTTGAAAAGACCATTATCGCCCGAGAGTTAGAAGTCGCAGTTTATCAATATCAAGGTGAAGTAATAGCAACACTGCCAGGTGAGATCATTTGTGCCAGTAACACTTTTTATACTTTTGAAGAAAAATATAATGCTTCAAGTAAGGCGACCACCAATGTAGTCGCAAAGAATTTATCTGAGGATGTGTGTGAAGCGATTCGCAGCTATGCGATAAAAGCATTTAAAGGGATGAAGTTAAGACACTTATCAAGAATTGATTTCTTTCTAACCGAAGAGAATGAAATTTTACTAAACGAGATTAATACCTTCCCTGGCTCTACACCAATTTCAATGTTTCCGAAAATGCTACAAAATCACGGCGAAAACTTTACTGATTACTTGGTTGAAAACATCAAAAGCCAATTATAAATCTAAACACATATACCAACTTGATACGACGATTAACGACAAAATAGCTATCGCGTCATATTGATTGAAACAATATTGGAATATGTTTGCTGATGGCCAGCATCTTCCAATTGTTTGCGCCAAGGGTTGTCTTGAACCCTGACCATATAGAAACGCTCACGGTAGGTATCAGTGACGAATGCAATCCCATGTTGCATTAATTCATAATGAATATCATGTACAAATACCAAAGAAAAATTCTGCCTGCCTGTTAACTGATTAATGTCTCCTCGCGTTAAGCTTACTCCATTCTCTAATTGTTCAAATTGAATCATTAGCCAATTCGCAAAATCTTTTGAACTCACCATTTGATTGCCCTCGTATTTAAATCAAAAAAACTACAACTAAATCTAACTAATAGTTTAGTGCACTTTACGATTTTCAGCACAATAGTTTAACAAACTCATCTGGCCAAACATTATTCATCAAATGAAAAAACGGTAGTTTAACACCAAGAAATCACACACTACCCATTGAAATATAAAGAATTAGAATAAAACAAACACAGTCAAATAAAAACATATTAAGATGTCAACTTTTTAACCAGTGTCAACAAAATGACTTACAACTTGATTTTATCCGTTTACTAGAACAGTATTGCAACATTAACCTAACAGCTTAATGTTATATATAGTATTACTTCTATGTTGTTCCTCATAACTTAATCGGAAAGGAATAATGTCAAAAATTGTTTTATGCATAGTCAGTTTTATGCTCATATCTGGCTGTAGTCAAACTCCTCATTTCAATGATTCAAACCTTAATTCAAACTCCCTAGTTGGCATTTATACTAATGATGATGGTTTTGGAAACCGTATTAATATCGTTTTAAATGAAGATGGGGGTTACGAGTCTCAACTAAATGGAACCATTGGAATAGAGGGGTTTTCTTATGGTGAATGGGAGCACACAACGAAGTCAAATAGTATTTTATTTTCCCCAATTAAAGAACATGGTTTTTTAAAAGGAAAACTTAAAACATTACTGATCATTAGTGATAGTAACAATATTTCCTTAATTCCAGCTAAAAAACTTAAAAGTCATTCTAAGTTAATGGCTGATTACGGACAATCAAACTATAGCTATCAGAAAAATAATATTTAATTTAATCGTACTCTAACCGCTTATGTACATGGATGTACTGTAAGCTTTGTTTAGTTACTTCAATAAGCCATTTTCGTTACTTCAAATTTAACTTCTTAATGATTATTCCCAGCTATAAACTTCAAATATTTTTACAAGCCAGCCACAAAGAATACCTGCTCTGACATAGGCCTCAAATAGTATTAAATGCAACCCCAAAAAAGGCCAGCTTTCGCTGACCTTATTTATTGCTATTGGCTTTTACTAAAAGCCTTCCACACCAGCCATATCAGGTAATTGATGGGCTATCCCTTTATGACAGTCGATACAGGTTTTATCACCGCTCGCTAATGAGGTTGAGTGCATTTGCGAAGCGCGAGTCGATTGACGCGTAAAGTCCATATAATCGAAATTATGGCAGTTACGGCATTCTAATGAGTCATTAGCTTTAAGGCGTGCCCACTCATGCTCTGCCAACTCACGGCGTTTACCTTCAAACTTTTCACGAGTATTGATGGTGCCAAATACCTTGCCCCAAACTTCTTTCGAAGCCTGCATTTTACGAGCAATTTTATTGGTCCATTCATGTGGTACATGGCAATCTGAACACGTTGCGCGCACACCACTTCGGTTAGTAAAGTGAATGGTGCTTTGCAGCTCTTGATAAACATTACTTTCCATTTCATGGCAACTGGTACAGAACTCCTCGGTGCTTGCTAATTCAAGAGCGGTATTAAACCCACCCCAAAAAATCACCCCTGCTACAAAGCCACCTAATGTCAAAAAACCCAGGCTGTAATGAACACTTGGCCTGTTTACTACCTGCCAAACTAACTTCAATTTTTCTAGTATTTTTGAAATCATAAATGCTCCTAATGCTCAGTCGTTGAAGATTTTTTCATGAGTTCTTTAACATCCACAAAATCATTTTCAACCAATAACTTGGCATCTAACTGAGATACATGGCATTGAGTACAGTAATAACGACGTGGCGACAACGATGCCAAGAAATTATTATCTCTGTCCATATAATGCGTCACACTTACCATAGGAGCTTGAGAATGCCCAGTGCTACTACGCGCATGACATTGCATACATTTATTCACTTTCAAATCAATTTGATAACCATCAATTTTATGAGGAATAATTGGCGGCTGCATCGGGTAATTACGCACTTGCTTAACATCTGAATTAATCACTTTCTGCATAACAGGCGGTGTTGGTTCAACGTTTAATGGTGCAAGGCGTAATGTAGCAACTTTCTCATCAGGCACAGTTGCTGCCGTCAAACCAAAAGAGAATCCAACTAACGCAATGATTGACAATATTTTACGTGCTTTCATGGTGTCTCTCCTTAGGCTTTAACGATTTTAACCGCGCACTTTTTAAAGTCTGTTTGTTTTGACAATGGATCTGTCGCATCTAACGTGACTTTGTTAATGAGCTGGCTAGCATCAAACCAAGGAACAAATACCAAGCCAACAGGCGGCTTATTACGACCTCGGGTTTCTATACGGGTTTTAATTTCACCACGACGAGAAATAACCTTCACTTCATCACCACGACGTAAACCACGTTTTTTAGCATCATCTGGATGCATAAAACACACTGCATCAGGGAAGGCTTTATAAAGCTCTGGCACACGCTGGGTCATTGAACCCGAATGCCAATGTTCTAGTACGCGACCGGTTGATAACCAAATATCGTATTCTTCATCTGGCATCTCTGGCGCTGGTTCATAAGGCAGTGCAAAAATAACCGCTTTACCATCTGGCTTACCATAGAACTCAAAACCTTTACCGGCTTTAACATAAGGGTCAGACCCTTCACGGAAACGCCATTTGGTTTCTTTACCGTCAACAACAGGCCAACGTAAACCGTGCTCTTCATGGTAACGGTCAAAGTCAGCTAAATCATGACCATGTCCACGACCAAAGGTTGCATATTCTTCAAATAAGCCTTTTTGAACGTAAAAACCAAAATGTTTAGCTTCATCATTCAAGAACTTAGGATCAGCATCACTTAATGGGAACTTCTCAACATTACCGTTTTGGTAAAGTACTTCGAATAACGTTTTACCTTTAAACTTAGGATTGGCATCTAAAACATCTTGCGGCCAAACTTCATCAGTGGTGAAACGTTTTGAGAATTCCATCAACTGCCATAAGTCAGACATTGACTCGCCTGGCGCTTTAACCATTTGATGCCAGAATTGAGTACGACGCTCTGCATTACCATAAGCCCCTTCTTTCTCAACCCACATTGCGGTAGGTAAAATCAAATCAGCTGCTTGTGTTGTTACCGTTGGATAAGCATCAGAAACAACAATGAAGTTTTCTGGATTACGGTAACCCGGTAATCCTTCTTCGTTCATGTTAGCCGCAGCTTGCATGTTGTTGTTCACTTGAACCCAATAACAATTTAAATCACCATCTTTAAGACGGCGATTTTGTTCAACGGCATGGTAGCCAGGCTTTGGTGGGATTATGCCACTTGGAATATTCCAAATTTCTTCAGCATGTTTACGATGCTCAGGGTTAGTAACCACCATATCAGCAGGTAAACGATGCGAGAATGTACCGACTTCACGCGCGGTACCACAAGCTGATGGTTGACCCGTTAATGAGAATGGGCTGTTGCCAGGAGTAGAAATTTTACCGACTAGCAAGTGAATGTTATAAATAAGGTTATTACACCACACACCACGAGTATGTTGGTTGAAACCCATAGTCCAGAAAGAGGTGACTTTCTTTTTAGGGTCAGCGTACAACTCTGCAAGTTCAATCAACTTGTGCTCAGGTACACCAGAAAGCTCGCTTACTGATTTAACATCGTAGTCAGCTACAAACGCCTTAAACTGCTCAAAATCGATTGGGGTTGAATCACCCGCAGTCTCAACGTTCTTGGCTTTTTTCTGTAATGGATGAGTGGCTCGTAAACCATAACCAATATCCGTTTCACCTTTACGGAAATTAACATGCTTAGCGACAAAATCTTTGTCTACTTTATCGTTTTGAATAATGTAATTGGCGATAAAGTTAAGCATGGCTAAATCGGTTTGCGGCGTAAATACTATGCCTAAATCCGCCAAATCAAATGAACGATGTTGGAACGTCGATAACACAGCAACTTTCACATGTGGTGCACTTAAACGGCGGTCAGTCACGCGAGTCCAAAGGATCGGGTGCATTTCTGCCATATTAGAGCCCCATAATACGAAAGCATCCGCCGCTTCCATATCATCATAACAACCCATGGGTTCATCAATACCAAAGGTACGCATGAATCCACCAACAGCAGAAGCCATACAATGACGTGCATTGGGATCAATATTGTTAGAACCAAAGCCTGCTTTCATTAATTTAACCGCTGCATAGCCTTCCCACACAGTCCATTGGCCAGAACCAAACATGCCGACTGCAGTAGGCCCTTTAGCTTTAATGGTTTTTTTCCATTTTTCAGCCATGGTATCAAACGCAGTATCCCAACTAATGGGGCTGAACTCGCCATTCTTATCATATTTTCCGTCGGTCATTCTTAACATTGGAGTTTGAAGGCGATCGCGACCGTACATAATTTTTGATAAGAAGTAGCCTTTAATACAGTTAAGGCCTTTGTTGACTTCACTTTTTGCGTCACCATGGGTTGCAACCACTTTACCGTCACGCGTCGCAACGATAACGGAACAACCTGTACCACAAAAACGACATGGTGCTTTGTTCCACTCTAATTTGGTCTGCTCAGAGCTAGTAATTAAGTTACTTGCTGATGCCGGTAAAGCCATGCCTGCCACGCTGGCAGCTGCCATAGCAGCATTAGCCTTCATAAACTCACGTCTGTTCATACTCATTCTTCACCCTCTTCTAGCTCTTCGCTTTGGTGATAAACCATAGTGGCAGTAAGCACACCAGGTATTGCGTTAATAGTTGAAATGTCATCCATTAAGGAACGCTGGCTTGGTCCTTCAATCACTACGACTATCTTCATCTCGTTGTTAACTGATAAATCTGCATTGTCCATGGCCATAATTTGTTGGCGAACTTCAGCCATTTGCTCTGGTTTTACTTGCACTATCAGGCTAGTTACGTGGATTTCTTTTTTGCTCATCAAGATTACTTCTCTATTAATTTTTGTTTTAATTTCTATGATTATCCAGCGCCAGGAGGGCCAGAAAGAATTTGACTAAACCAAATGGTGAACCCTAATGCACTAACGAGTATCGCTGACAAAATGGGTGCTAAGAAAACCGTTAAAAATATAAAAATTTTAAGTTCTAGGCTTTTCTCAGTTTTAGAATCTATATTCATGGAGCCTCCGGCAGAGGTTTCTAAGGAAAGGGATGTAGCATAATTGTTACTGATTGATATTCTTGTGAATTCTATCTTTTATCAATGACTAAACTATATACTCACAAATTGGTAAAACGAATAAATGTTGATCTAGATCATAAAAAAACCAACAATTATTACAACTAGAAATGGCATATGAACAATAAAGCGCTTCAATAGTAAATCCAGCCAAAAATAAAAATCTCATTCATGTTAATTGATTCGATTTAAACCAGAACCACTGGAGAGAAATACTCATGCATAAGTATATATAGTCTCTAACACAAAAGTTATCAACTTGTTAATCGTCAATCAAACACTTACAGAACATTCTAGTGATTTCAAACAGGCTTAGCCGATAACCATGCGAGTTACCTCGATCACTTCTCCACCTTTAAATTATCCTCAAATAAAAAAGCACAACTGAATTGTTATTCAATTGTGCTTTTTAAAGAAATATAGATGTGTCACTACACGGTTAAATACTTATAACTTATAGCGTAAGACCTTCAAGGATTTTTGCTCATCAATATCAGTAAACTCGGGGGGATTATCAATACGCTCAACAAAGGTTAAGCTTTCTGCAGTTTCTTCAACTTGCTTCATTAAAAAATCACAGCCAAGCTCAGGCGCATTTAAACACAACAACACTTCACCGTTATCAGCCAGTAACTCTGGTAAACGTCTCAGCAGCCTTACATAATCTTTGGTGGCAACAAAACTTCCTTTTTGATTACTTGGTGGATCGGCAACAATTAAGTCATAAGGCCCAAGTTTGGTTAGTTTGCCCCATGATCTAAAGATGTCATGACCGAGAAAGCGTGCGCCTGAAGCAAAATCATTGAGCAAATGGTTTTGTTTGCCTATGGCTAATGCGCCCTTGCTCATATCCATATTAACCACTTCAGTCGCTTCGCCCTGTAAAGCGACAACAGAAAAGGCGCAGGTATAAGCAAATAGGTTAAGCACTTTTTTATCCTTTGCGTGTGCTTTAACCCACTTTCGACCATTGGCCATATCAAGGAAAATACCGTGATTTTGCCCGCGTAACAGGTGGACTAAAAAATGGGCGCCATTTTCTGTCACTATGTGTTTTTCAGGTACTTCACCGGCAACAACATCGGTTATAGTTTGCCCTGCATTACGGTACTGAAATACTAAATTAAACGGTTTATCGCCATGACACTGCTGCCAAACTGCTTCTATATCAGCAACCATTGACTGTCTTTCTGATTCTGGCAGCTCTTTAAAGCTGGTAAGCAGTAACACAGGGTTAAACCAGTCTAAGCAAATATGCTCATAACCGCTAAAGAGCCCCCCGCGACCATGAAATAAGCGACAAAGGTCATCACCTAATTGTGCTTGGGCTAATGCGTTAACCGCAGGAAAATTTGAATCATTTGAATTCATTTATAACGCTCATTTATGTAAATTAAACATGACCATTTTCGGACTTTTCAGATGGGGTTTCATCTGTTGTTTGTTCGGCTTCTTCTACTCGGGCAACTAATTCCCCATTTTTGTCATCTTCATCATGGATTTCATCAGATAACAAGATAGCCAACCACTTACCACTGTCACTGGACTCTAATGCAATTTTGACAATCATAGTCAGTGGTACAGATAACAGCATCCCTACTGAGCCAAGTAACCAGCCCCAAAAAATTAATGACAAGAACACCACTAAGGTTGATAAGCCTAAACCGCGGCCCATAAATTTAGGTTCAACCACATTGCCCATGACAGTATTTGTGCCTAAAAATAATAAAGCCGTAACACCTGCAGCCCCGGGCCCCATTTGAATGAATGCCAATAGTACCGCTGGAATAGCAGCAATTATAGAACCAATGTTGGGAATATAGTTAAACAGGAAGGCTAACACTGCCCACAATAATGCGTAGTCAACCCCAATAATACTCAAGCCAATACCGACAATAATACCGGTGCCAATACTGACGAGGGTTTTTATCACCATATATTGATTAACTGAATGCAAAAATTTATCAATTTGCTTCAAGCGCATGTCTGGATCGTCTAAGGCAAAATGAAACTTTTTAGGTAATGATTGGGCTTCAAACAACATAAAGATAATGGTCAAGATGATTAGAAACAGATTTGCCATCACATTACCAAGGCCTGACAACATATTAGTGGTCATGCTTAAGGCCATACCGGGGTCAAAGTATTCTAAGGCTTTTTCTTTAGAGATATTAATATTTAACGCGGTTAGCTTTTCTAATATCCATGAAAACTGCTCAATTAATTGTTGGCGGTAAACCGGTATTTGTTTAGAAAACTCATTAATAGAGCTGCCCACTAAACTCGCCAGCCATAAGCCCATTAGCACGATCAATAGCATCAACAGTATAATTGATAGCCATTTAGGTACCCTAAAACGGCTCATAAATACAATGGCGGGATTACAAACAACCGCTAAAAATGCAGATAATACAAACGGGACCACAATTGGACTTGCTGTTTTGATACCGGCAAGGATCACCACTAAGCAAGCCATGATGGCAAAACCACGTAACGCAATCGACGAAGAGTTACCTCCATTCATAATGAAAACCTTTTTATACTTAAACGTGAATTAAACTAAGATTTGTTAAGTTGAAACTATATGCGTAATTAATTGAAAAAACAAAACAACTAACTGCAAAGTTATTGATTATACCTGTTATATTTTGTGTATAAATGTTTAAAGCGCCCCAAGGGTGAATTAAGCGAGTAAAATTAATTAATTTGAAACTAAAGCAAGTCACTAAACACTGATCGAAACGCTAAGCTAGCACGTATTATTACTTATGTTGGCAAAATGAATGGTGAGACTTTATGAAGATTTTAATAACTGGGGCAACAGGATTTGTTGGCCAACAATTAGTACATTTACTGCAAGAAGAACATAAGCTTACTATTGTTAGCCGTAATATTGAGCATGCTGAAGCCGTGCTGGGTAATAAACATCATTACTTATCAGGCCTTGATACCTTAGACAATCTCAATGAATTTGATAGCGTGATAAATCTAGCTGGAGAGCCCATTGTCGGCAAACGCTGGAGCCAACAACAAAAGCAACGTATTTGCGACAGTCGCTGGAATATAACCGCCAGACTGGCCCAGCTGATCCAACAAAGCACTACCCCACCAGCAAGTTTTATTAGCGCCTCTGCCATCGGCTTTTATGGTCGCCAAGGCCAAGAGCCTGTTGATGAGCATAGCCAAGCCCATGATGAGTTTAGCCATCAGGTTTGTAGTGAGTGGGAACACTTAGCCTTAAAAGCCCAGTCAGAAAACACCCGAGTCTGTGTGCTCAGAATTGGCATTGTATTAGGTAAAAATGGCGGTGCATTAGCAAAAATGTTGCCACCGTTTAAATTAGGCTTGGGCGGCCCGATTGGTAAAGGCACCCATGGGCTTAGCTGGATCCACATTGATGACCTAACCCATTTGATTGAACACTTAATTAACTCTAACGATGCTAAGGGTATTTTCAATGCTACGGCACCGAATCCTGTTAATCACAAGCAATTTGCTCAATCATTAGGCTTTACCTTAAAGCGCCCAGCTAAAATCCCGACACCTGTATTAGCATTACGGTTAGCCATGGGCGAAATGGCAGACTTAATTGTTGAAGGGCAATTTGTATTGCCCAAACGTACATTGGCGTCAGGCTTTAACTTTAAATATACCCATATTGACCCAGCGTTAGATTCAATTTTTAATGCCTAATCACTTGGATATGTGCAGTTCTGATTATTGTGGTCTTCAAGAACACTATTTACTGTTAACCAGCTCAGTGGTTTTATCCATAAACCACTGGTAACGTTTTGGTAAAGGTCGATGTTTTTTATAAATCATGTACAAGGGCTCTTTTACCTGCTTATCAAGTTTAGCAATCGATATTGCCGCTACATCACTAAAGCTTTTTACTGCAAACTCAGGTAACACAGTAAAACCTAGGCCTTTTGAAACTGGCAACAAAATTTGGTTAAGTTGATTAACATAACTGACAACCCGAACCTCTATTGCTTGTTTATCTTTATAGTTATTAGCCACCACTTGCTGCCAATTATGCATCGCATCTGGGTGAGCAACCATGCCCAACGCCATTAACTCATCATAATTTATTACCGTTTTTGATTCACTTTTCGGCACCACAAGACAAAGGTGCTCATAGCCTATGGCTAACACTTCAAGTTCAGGGTCGGAAACAAGCTGGGTCACAATGCCAATATCAATATCGTTATTGGTTAATAACTCTATTATCCTTCTATTGGGTCCAGCTTCGATTGAAACATTCAGCTGCTGATGTTTGATTTGATAATCAATAAAGTGCGGATATAACAATGAGGCTAATGAACCTGAACAAGCAAAGCGGCACTCACCCACATGTTCTGAATCAAGCTGTAAATCGGTTAATAATTGCTGCTGTTCCTTAACTAGAGATTGGCCATATTGCTGTAACTGCATACCGGCCGACGTTAATTCAAAGCGCTTACCAAAGCGTTCGATTAACTTTACGTTCAACTGCTTTTCTAATTTCTGCACATGCTGACTCACACCCGGTTGAGTCATAAACAACTGCTCAGCAGTTTGAGTAAAGTGGCCTACTTCAGCCAATTTTAAGAAGGTCGTTAACCATTTTTGATTAATCATCAAAGTGTTACCTTTGTTATTCAAGCAGCAAGTGCAGATGGCGCGCTCTGCTAATCTTTAGTTTTGATAGCATAGCAAATTTTAAATAACAGCAGGTTATAAAATTTACTCACTTTGATAATTAAATGATTTAACTATTAGCAGTAAGAAGCTGGAGAAAGTAAGTTAACAACTATTGATTATCGAAGGAATATTGCCTTTTAATTTCGACAACTTCAACGCTGTAAGCGCGGTACCACTTATCTTGACCTAACTTTTGCGCCACGGCATGTTTTGAATCTTGATGCCAAGCTTGAATATCAGCCTCTGAATGCCAATATGAAATCGCGATTTCCTTATCCCCTTCTGATACTGCAATAAAATCGATGCAATTATAATGGTTAAACGCTAGGTCCCTCATCACGGCAACAGTATCTGAATAATGCTTATCTTGTTGTCCAACCGTTGCTTTAAATATCACCGCAAACATGCTTCAAACTCCTTTTGATTAGTAATAAGGCATAAAAATAGGGAGTTAAACTCCCTATTTAAACTAATACCTATTTATATAAGTGCTATTAATTGCTCATCAAGCGTTATTAACCTGCTTTAAGTAACTCACCGCAGGAGCGATTAAGTAACTGTCTGCAGCGCCACATGCCTAAGAAGGATACCACTGCAGCGCCTGCTACAGGGGCGATTGCCCACCACGGCCAATGCATATACACCACCAGTTCAAACACTTGTGTTTTAAGCATATACAAGGCAAATTCAGCAACGATTACCGCTAAAATACCTGCAATAGCCCCTAAAATGGCAAACTCGAGCCCAGTTGCTGAACGCAGCAACCAGCCAGAAGCACCAAATGTACGCAGCACCGCAAGTTCTCGTTGGCGAGTAGCCATTCCTGCTTCAGTTTGCGCAATCAACACTAGTGCACTTGCCAGTAAAACGAGTGCTAATACTAAAGTTAATGACAATGACACTTGGTCAATAATTTGTCTAAGTTGTTGCACCATAGCGCCAACATCAATAACTGATATGGTCGGAAACTGCTGAATTAACTGCAATACCACGGCATTTGCAGTTAGCGAACTGCCCGCTTGTTTCAAGTCTTCATCATTTAAATGAAAGCTCGCCATAGAAGTATACGAAAAACCTTCTAAGGCTTTAGGCCTAAATATCATAAAGAAATTAGGTTGCAAGGTTTCCCACTGTACTTGTCTAAAGCTGGTCACTTTAACGGTAACCGCCCGATTATCCAT
Source organism: Shewanella sp. 10N.286.48.B5 (assembly GCF_002874355.2). NCBI lineage: Bacteria > Pseudomonadati > Pseudomonadota > Gammaproteobacteria > Alteromonadales > Shewanellaceae > Shewanella > Shewanella sp. 10N.286.48.B5. The sequence continues at coordinate 922,375 of NZ_MCVG02000001.1, read as the reverse complement.
AGTAAAGGTCATGGTATCGTTAAGGGCTAAGCCTAAGCGCTCTGCTACACCTGACTCGACCGACACCTCATCATCTGCTTGATTAAATGTGCCTTCAGTGATGTCGTTGTTAGGCGGCAAGGCGTCACGATAAGTCAGATTTAACTCTCTTGAAATACCGACTCGCCCTTCTATGCCAGACTTTTCTTCATCTCGCGAGATCAACTCTTCATCATTAATATGAGTTAAGCGACCACGGATCACAGGGTAAATATCGGTCGCGATAATTTTGTTAGTATCTAAGAAGTCATCTAATGGCTTAGCATCTTCTGGGGCGATATTGACCAGAAAATAGTTAGGCGCATTTTCAGGTAATTGTTTTTGCCATTCATTGAGTAAGTCTTGTCGTAACGCCAAAATGGTCAGTAAAAGCACTAATGCGCTGCTAAACCCAACCAACTGCACTGCATTTTGTCTAGCTCTGCGGCGCAGACCCGCTAATGCTAACTGAAATGGGTTGGTGGTTTTCATGCCAACGCTGTGACCAAGGCGGATCATCACAAAGCCCAGCACGCTAAGCAGCACTCCCAATAACAATACAGCCAACACCACAGTCATGGTAAGTTCAATACTGCGTGAATATAAGTAGCCCAGTAGCGCCATCGCCCCTAAACTCAGCAACAAATGCAGCCACATGCCCAGCTGTAAGCCTTCTAATTGACGCTGTAATACCCGTAATGGTGGAATAGCTAACAAGCGCATCAATGGATAGGCAGAAAACATAAATGCACTGATGAGCCCGGTACTGACACCCAGAAGAATTGGTCGGCTATAAGGCGGAGAATAAGCCGCTATTTCAGCAGGTAAAAACTGGGTAATACCAATATCCAGTAGCACACCACCGATTAAACCTAAGACAATACCTAATGCCGTTACCAACATGAGGTGCAACCCAAACAAGCTGCGGATTTGCTTAGCTGAAGCGCCAAAGGTTTTAAGCATCGCCACCACATCATAATGACGCTGACAATAGCGCTGAGCGGCAATACCAATGGCTGCACACGCAAGGGCAATACCTAACAAGCTTGCCAGCAATAAAAAGCGTTCGGCACGTTTTACCGCAGAGGCAATCGGTGAATCACCACTTTGAACGTCTACCCAGCGCTGACTATTATTTAATAGCGGTTTAACTTGGTTTTCAAACTTGGTTAATTGCGCTGCATCGCCAGCAAATTGATAAATATAACTGACTCGACTACCTGGTTGGATAATGCCTGTTGAGTCAACATCATCAAGACGCATTAAAAGTACTGGTGATGATGCAAAAGGATTAAAGCCTGCATCGGGTAAACGACTAATCTCAGCGCTTAAATTAAGCTCTATATTACCCAGTTCAAGGGTTTTGGGGTAATTCAGTAACCCCCCTAAGCGATTTTCATACCACGCCTCACCTTTAGCGGGCAGTGCTTGAGTCGCGCCTGATGATAGCTCTATTTCGCCCCGCAGTGGATAACCATCAGCAACAGCTTTTATGGTCACCAGTTGAAATTTGTCACCCGAGTAAACCATGGAGTTAAACTTCATATTGGTGACATAGTTAACCGATAATGACTCTGCTATCGCCAATACCTTGTCATCAATTTTAACAGGTGAATCAATAATGCGATCAGCGGCGATAAAATTAGCCGCCTCACCATTAATGGCAACTTGTAATCGCTCACTCACTCGAGCAAGACCACTGACCGATAACACAGCCAAGGTTATCGCCAATACAATTAGTACTAGCTGGCCTTGCATTAATTCTCTTTTAAACAGACGCCACGCTAATTGTAACTCCATTAGCTGGCCTCCTCGGTGACGTTTTCAAGCGTCGAGTTAGTGTTTGCAGCCGTTATCGCAGGTTCAGACAAATGACCATTTTCCATCACCAGTTGACGTTTGCAGCGTTTAGCCAATTCAAGATCATGGGTCACTAACACCAGCGTGGTATCACTTTCTTGGTTTAAGGCAAACAACATATCAGCAATTTTATCGCCGTTTACACTGTCTAAATTTCCGGTAGGTTCATCAGCAAATAACACTTTAGGCTCGCAAATGAAGGCTCTAGCAATAGCCACACGTTGTTGTTCGCCGCCCGATAATTGCTTAGGAAGATGGGTCAAACGATGGGAAAGCCCCACTCTGCCCAGCATGCTTTGGGCCTTTTCTTTAGCATTGCTGACACCAGCAAGCTCCGCTGGCAGCATGACATTTTCAAGTGCGGTAAGGGTATCGACCAACATAAAAGATTGGAAAATAAAACTGACCTTTTGTTTTCTCAAGGCGGCTTTTTGCTCTTCATTCAGGCCCGATAATGCTTGGCCATCAAGATAGATCTCACCCGATGTTGGCGTATCAAGCGCAGCCAGTAAACCCAGTAAGGTTGACTTGCCAGATCCAGAAGGCCCAAGAATAGCAATACTGTCTCCCTGCTTGACATCCATATTAATGCCGTTGAGGATAGTGAGCTCCCCCTCTTGGGTCACCACTGTTTTATTGAGGTTAGTTACATTAATGGCACTGGAATTATTTGCAAAATTAGTAGACATACGATCCTTCTTATTATTACCGGCGAAACGCCTGCTTAATGCGGCTTTCATCTTAGTTGTGGTATCTGCAGTGTCGTTTTCAACACTGGTCACATCCGCGTTGTTAACATCGACACCTAGCTATGCTGCCACGGTTTTAATCCTTGGCGATAGTCTAAGTGCAGGTTATGGCATGTCGGAAGAGCAAGGTTGGGTACAATTGTTACGTAATGACCTGCCCGAATACCAAATTATTAATGGCTCTGTCAGCGGTGAAACCACAGCTGGCGGATTACGTAGACTACCAGATCTACTGGCTTCGAGCCCTGTTGACCTTGTTGTTATTGAGCTTGGTGGTAATGATGGTCTACGTGGGTTCCCCCCAAAACAGCTGAAATCAAATCTTACAAAAATGATTGAGTTATCTCAACAAAGTGGCGCCGATGTGTTACTTACTGAAATCATGGTGCCGCCAAATTATGGTCCTCGATATACTAAAATGTTTAATGATGTTTATCATCAATTGGCCAGTGATTATGATATTGAACTGATCCCATTTTTTATGCTGGAAATCGCTCCTAACCCTGACTTAATGCAACGAGATGGCATTCACCCTAATGAGGATGCCCAGCCTAAAATTACGCAATGGATGAGTCCATGGATCATCGATGCAGTAAAAAAGTAACAGAGGTTAAAACATTTAGTCAAAAATGAGAACAAAAGCCTAAAATAGTAATTTTATTTTAAGGTTTAGGATTTAGAATGATACACAAATAACTTTGTTCAAACGTTCTAAAATACTAATCCTTAATGACAGTTTTTGAGCAATAAGGTTTGGTATTTTGTTTATGACTACAAGGAAATCTCATGGCTATCAGTCGGCAAAAGAAAGTTTACCTACCTACTACGACCAGAAAAAATCAATATATTACCGTTGGTTTCCCACTTACCGATGAGTTTATCGCTCATTATGAAACGTTAGAAAACTGCTACCAAGAGTTTTCTAAGTTAGTTTTTCAAACCGCGGATAAATTTGAACTTTATAATGTCCATGTTGTTGCGACAGATAAACTCCCTGTTGTCCGTTTTCATAATGAGGTTTACTGTTTTTCAACCCAAGAGCAGTTACGATTTTTCTATAACCCGGTGCATCATGAAGCAAACCGTTTACACATGATTCCTGATTATCGCGCTAAAAAACTTAAAGTGGTCTTTTTAGCAACGGGTGATGAAATTCGCAGCAAAGCAGCAAACTTTCATGCTCGTATTCGTGAGTTTACTGAGGCATTAATGCCACAGTTACCCACTCAGAAGCTGGCAACCAAAATACGCGATCACCAGCATATTTCTTATGATCTATTTGCCAAAAATAAAGGTCATAAAGAAACCTACGGTTATAAGCTAAGAGCGCTTAATAGCCGCTACCAGCATCGTGACTGCCCATTACCAGAAGATGTCAGTGCACTTTCTTACGTTCAGATCACTATGCCTGTTGGTCGCCGAATTAAAAATCAGCTACTTGCAGAAAACCGCAATGATTTTAGCGATAGTTACCAAAAGGTTTGCCAAAAATTTATTGACGCTGCTCGCTCAAAACAACTGAATAAATTAGCCGTGGTTGCTAATGGTAAAGTACCTTTAGTACGTAATAGTAAGTTTGAAGATTTACAAAGTACCGCTGAATTTCAAATGATCGGTTTTGACCCTAGTGCCACAGATGCTGAGCCTATCTGTCATTGGGATGGAAATGTCATTACTGAAGCAATACGCTTTGTCATTGTTGCGGGTGATAGTGATATTGCTGATGGTGGTTATGGCCGCTTTATGAACCAAGTTGAAGATGCGATGCGTAAGTTTATCAGTGACATCGACTTTGATAAAGAGCACATCGATTTAACTGTAGGCTTCCATCAACACCTTAGCTATAAAGCATAATTAACTCTATTCTCCCCATAAACGGCAGCCTAGCTGCCGTTTTTTATTGCTCCTTTTTTATCATCCTTCCTTGTGCAAGATACATCAAAAAAACTTGTTAAATAAATGTGGCCAGATTTCACATTGATTAACAAGTGTCCTCCAAGGCATGTTGAACAACATACGAATAAATCGTATCCACTCCTTTGGGGCGTATAACGCTGGAGTAGGACATAAATAATAAAAAGCAGGAGATGCTATGTTCAACAAGACAAAGCCTTGGCTGGTACCTACACTTGTAGCAACAGCTGTCACAATCAGTTTAGCGGGCTGCGGCTCAGATGATAACGATTCACAGATCACCGAAACCCCACCCGTTGTTCAACCACCAGCAGAAACCGGTCCCACCTTCCCTGAAGGTGCCATCATGGTCGAAGCGGGTGATAACCTCACTATCAGTATTCAAGAAGCATTAATCAACGCCCAAAGTAATGACGTTATCGTATTACCCAAAGGTAACTTCAAAATAGAATCAACCTTACTGTTTGATGGTGATGTAGACGGCGACGGCAGTTTTGCCAAAAATATTACCATTATGGGTTACGGCCAAGATGAAACCGTGTTGGATTTTTCTGAGGCCAATTCGGGTGATGGTATTTTTGTTCAAAATGCCATGAACATTATTATTCAAGACTTATCCGTTAACGAAGCCAAAAATAACGGTATTAAACTCAAAAATACCAATGGCATTATTTTAAGAAGATTGGCAACCATTTGGGAAGGCGAACTTGATGAAGGCAACGGTGCTTATGGTTTGTATCCTGTAGAGTGTGAAAACATTCTTATTGAAGATACCTATGTTCGCGGTAGTGCTGATGCCGGTATTTACGTTGGCCAATCCCAATATATTGTAGTGCGCCGCAATATCGCTAAAGAAAACGTCGCCGGCATTGAAATTGAAAACTCTAAATATGCCGACGTTTACGATAACGAGGCCATGGGTAATACCGGCGGTATTTTAGTCTTCGATTTACCGATTAATAACCATAGATATGGTTCAAGCGTACGTATTTTTAATAACAAAGTTTACGATAATAATACCTTGAACTTTGCTAACGCATCATCAAACCCAGCAGGGGTACATATTGTGCCACCCGGAACTGGGGTGATTGTGTTATCCACTGACGATGTAGAAATTTTTAATAATGAAATTACAAACCACGACACGGTTGGCTTAACTATTTCGAGCTTCTTTATTGCTGAGCCCGATATCAGTACTTTTGTGGGTAATTATGGTCAACCAGGCCAAGCTATTGATGATGGCTGGCGTCCAACACCGCGTAATATCTCCATTCATGACAACGTGATAAGCGATTATGGCACTAAGCCAAAAGGCTATTTAATTAAAGATATCATCACCGCTTATGTATTAACCCACGGCGCATTACCGGGGATTTTATATGATGGTTTAGGTGAGATGTTCTCTAACAACGGCACCGCGGCCTATTTAGGTTTACAGGAGTTACCTTTTGCCGCCGATGGCAGTGATAACGTGTGTGCGCAAAATAATGGTGAGGTAAGTATTGGCCGTTTATATGCCAATAATAATACCGATGCCAGTATTGCCGATGTGCTTTATGAAAAAACGCAAATGGACTTAATGAACTGCGCCCAAGTGAGCCTACCTGTTCATACCGTTACCTTTGGTGATGAGATATTTGGCTGTGGTGTTGATGATGATACCGCAGGTTGTGATGGCGGCACTTTAATCGGTGGCGGTGGCTCTATTGGTGAAGGTGAAGGCGGCCTTGAAGGCGATGGTGATTTAGCCTTATGTGAAGCCAGTGGTGATAATGTCAGCTGGGATGCACTACTAAAAGCTAACTGCCCTAACCTGTCTGATTATAATCTATTTGCAGATATGGCTAATCCAACCGATGGGCCAAACTCGGGTGGCTTACCTTATGATCTTAATACGCCATTATTTACCGATCATGCCAGTAAATATCGCTTTGTGTATTTACCTGATGGCACTATCGCCGACTACAGCGAAAATGAATCATTCGACTTCCCTGTAGGCACAGTGATCAGTAAAACCTTCTCTTTACCAACAAACACTAATAATCGTGGATTTGCAAACGAGGATTTAATTGAAACACGATTACTGATCCATCGTGACACTGGCTGGACAGCGCTGCCTTATGTTTGGAAAGCCGATAAATCCGATGCTGTTATTGCTAAAGCGGGCGCGATTCAAGGAAAAACCATTACTCACAAAGGCGCTGAATTGGCATTTGATTACGTCGTACCCAGCATGAATCAATGTAAGCAATGTCATCAATTTAAAGCCGATGAAGACAGTAATGCGGTATTTATGCCCATTGGACCTAAAGCTCGTCACCTTAATAAAACTTACCCATATGCTGATGGAGCAATGAATCAACTCGCGAAATGGCAAGCGGCAGGTATTTTACAAGGCGTGCCAGAATTAGACACTGTCCCTATGGTGCCAAAATTCCAAGATGGCGATGAAGCAAATATTGATTCTATGTCGGATACTGAGCTTATGGCCGTTGCTAAAGGCTACTTAGATATTAACTGTGCCCATTGTCATCGACCTGAAGGTAATGCCTCTAACACAGGCTTAAAGCTTGAGTACTGGCGCAGTTATGATGAAGATGCAGGATTTTCTCATGGTACTTGTAAGTCACCTGTTGCTTATGGCGGCGGCAGCTTAGGTTTTGATGTGGTTCCGGGTAATCCTGAAGAGTCAATCTTACATTTCCGTATGGAAACCAATGAACCTGGCGATCGTATGCCTGAAATTGGCCGTAGCTTGTCCCATGATGAAGGTGTTGCACTCATCAACGAGTGGATTAAGCGATTACCTGCAGCATCATGCTCCTAAGTAAGCTTTAACCCATGTAATGTAAACACGGGTTATATCAAACCAAATAAGCTGGGGAAACTCGGCTTTTTCATCGTACATTCTATTCATACAAGGATGTCATCAATGTTTGTTTTTAAAGCCCATCAAATACTTGTTATTAGTTTATGTTTGTCGCTAATAGCCTGCGGCGGCTCTGACTCAAAAGAGAATAATAACGATAACAATATCCTTGATACGCCAACGCCACCTGTAGCAGTACCAGAGGATCCCGAGACAGCGCCAGATGAGCTATGTTTACAAAACAATAGCGAAGTGAATTGGCCCGCATTAATGAGCGCAGATTGTGACAATCTAGCGGATTACAGCTTGTTTATCGACCCAAGCAAACCAACTGAATCACCACGAAGCCCAGGTATGCTTTACCAACTATCTACTGAGTTATTTTCCAATTACGCCAGTAAATATCGGTTTGTTTTTTTACCTGATAATCAAGCAATCAGCTTTCAAGCCCAAAGCCAATTCGAATTACCCGTTGGTAGTGTATTAGTTAAAAGCTTTGCGTTACCTTTTGATACCCAAAATAGTGGCGCAGATAATGAGAAATTAATCGAAACACGGCTATTAATCCATCGAGAAACGGGCTGGACAGCATTAGCCTACCAATGGCTTCAAGGCCAAGCTAAACTTGTTATCGCTGGCGCGAATGTGGCCCACACCATGAATAATCAGGGCGAATCGATTAGTTTTGATTATCACATTCCCAGCAAAGCTGAATGTAAAATTTGCCATCAAGTTAATGAGCAAGGAAGCAGCAACATAAAGCCTATTGGACTTAAAGCCCATTTATTAAACCGCCAAATAACAGACAGTAACAACACCCCCATTAATCAACTGACTCAGTGGGCACAGCAAGGCCAGTTAATAAACTTACCCGCGTTTAACAGCGTTGCACAATCTTTTGCCATTAATGATGAAACAGCAGAATTAACCAGCCGCGCTAAAGGCTACCTCGATGTGAATTGCGCCCATTGTCATAGCGCAGAGGGCTTTGCCAGCATTTCAGGCCTCAGACTTGAGTATCATATTGATCATACTTCATTTGAGTATGGCGTTTGTAAGCAGCCACCAGGTTGGGATGGCGGCCCTAATGGGCTTGCTTATGACATTGTTCCTGGCAATGGCGAGCGCTCTATTGTGCATTATCGACAAACACTGTTAAGCCCTAAAGATAGAATGCCGCCCATTGGCCGAGAAATGACCCACATTGAAGGCGCTGATTTAATTAAACGCTGGATTGATGACATGGCTATCACCATTGCAACGTGCAGTTAAATTAGCTGTAGCAGAGTGCACCGTTAAATAATGAATGATTAAGCAATGAAATAGGAAAACTAAAGACTGTTAACTGACAAGATTAAGCTTTAAGAAGTGACCGGGTGGATAGCCAAGCCAATGCTTAAAGCTCTGTCTGAAATGGCTAACATCGCCATAACCGAGCGATTCAGCAATGTCTTCTGCTCCCAATTCATTAGCTAGAATTAAATTAATCGCCGCTTGGCAGCGCACTTGATCAACAAGCTTTTGGTAACTGGTACCCGCTGCAGATAATTTTCGGCGTAAACTTCGGGCGCTCATATGGTGTTTTTCTGCCAATTGTTCAAGCTTAGGCGGTTTAGGCATATCTAAGCGAATGTCAGTTAGCAGCAGATCGATAAATGACACATTATTGGGCGTTGCTGCAGCTAATGCCACTTGGTCAAATTGATAACTTAACGGTGTGTTGAGTAAAGCGATATCAATGCCCCACTCATAAAAATCACAATCAAACACAATTGTTGCGCCAGTTTCTTCACTTAAAAACTCAGTATTACATTGAGGCTCTGCCAGATGAATTTCATCAATAACCACAGGTGAAGCTACTAACTGCCTTGCGGCGCCTAATAACGCGCAAACACTGTGCTGAAATTGAAAAGCAAACTTTTGGGCTTCAACTTTACCAGTATTAAGCCACCTTACCCATAATGTCGTCTCATCAAAACGAATAACGGTATCGGCAAAGCTGCCTGCTAAATCAGGGTTTTTGATCACAAACAGTAGGCATTGATTTAAGGTGGTAAATTTATCAAAGAAAGGCAGTAACACATCAAGACTGGCAATTTGATAACTGGCGCCCAATCGAGCGCCAATTTCAGGATCTGGCGAGGTCGTTCTTAACACTTCCATGGCATACTCAACCTGCCATACATAAACAAACTGCATGGCGTTGAGTTCTTGCGGCCCTAAGCCAATTTTTAAATAGATATCAGTAGCGACAACGTCGCCAAGATGCAGTTCAATAAAGTTAAGCAAATTCCGTAGTTCAAAGGCAGGGTAACATTGATCCCCTACCATCATATTTGCCTTGTAGCCTAATTCTCTTTGCATCGATACCCTATTCTAAATGGCTTATTTAACAGCGTTATCACGCTCCATCAAACGGTTTAATACACTATCAACCGATAAAGAAGCGCCATGGGCAATTTTATCAGCCAGTTTCTTTTTCATTTGATATTTAATTTTAATGACTTGGTGTTTTTTGGCTAACTCAAGCACCACATCATCACTGGTAGAAATAGCATCAACTAAGCCTAACTCGATGGCTTGTTGACCGTACCAATGCTCACCGGTAGCGACTTTTTCAATATCCATATCAGGACGATACTTACTGACAAACTCTTTAAATAACACATGGGTTTCTTCAAGTTCTTCCTGGAACTTTTCACGACCTTCGTCTGTGTTTTCACCAAATACCGTTAATGTACGTTTGAAGTTACCTGCTGTGTGTTGCTCATAATCAATATCATGCTTTTTCAATAAACGACTGAAATTAGGTAACTGGGCTACAACACCAATTGAACCCACAATCGCAAATGGCGCGGCAACAATTTTGTTCGCAACACAGGCCATCATATAACCGCCACTGGCTGCCACTTTATCAATACAGATAGTCAGTGGGATATTGGCTTGCTTCAAGCGGTCTAACTGGCTAGAGGCTAAACCATAGCCGTGCACCATTCCGCCGCCGCTTTCAACATTCACTAACACTTGATCGTTTTCATCAGCAACGGTTAATACCGCAGTAATTTCTTCTCTTAATGAGGCGACTTCACCTGCATCAATACTGCCTTTAAAATCGATAACAAACACTTTTGATTTTGGCGTGTCTTCTTTTTCATCTGCTTTTTCATCAGCTTTTAGTTTTTTCTCATAAGCTTTAAATTGCTTTTTAGACAGCAGCTCTTGCTTTAATTCTTTCTCAAGTTCCTTAAGCTCATCAGTAACATCTGTAAGCTTTAACTCACCCTTTTCAGTTTTATGTTTAATACTGCTTGCTAGAACAACAATAACAACGGCAAGAATTGCTACAACAATCGTGACGGCTTTCGCTAGAAACATGCCGTACTCTGATAAAAACTCCAAAATTCACTCCAGATGGAAAAAGATAATTAGGGTTATCTTAGCAGGAAGTTAAGCACTGTAGACAATAAAAAACCCAGCAGTTGCTGGGTTTTTAACCGAAAGAATAAATTAATTCAGCTTAGTTACATTCTTGAAGCACTTCGTCGTTATTAACCAAAATATAAGCCTCACCTTGACCTGCTGACTTAGCAAATCCGGCAACTTGAGTTTGCATTTCCACTGTCGCTGCGCCAGCCATACCATCAGTCACACCATCAATTTCAGCAGGGCTCACAATTGAACTGTGATGACCTTTACTAAAGCGAACTGCACCAGAACCTGCATTATTTGAACTTACACAATCTAAGCCCATCGCTGCAATTAACGGCTCTGTTCCTGATAATGGGAAGCCTTCAACCTGATTAGGTAATACTCGGTCAGATAAGTTACCCGCACCATCACCTACAACTTCAATTAAATGAACCGGTAGTTGTGTATCAGCTAACATTGACGCATGGTTAATTGGGTCAGCTGAATCAACCGCCGTTTGCACAGCAAAGGCAAATGTTGGAATAAACTCAGCATATACAGCTTGCACTAACGCAGCGTACTCAGGTGTTCCAGGTTCAAAATCACCCACATTAGCTTCATCAACCAAATCCATAAAATCATCAGTTGCTGTAACAGTATCAAATAATACAGGACCAAAAGTCGCAGAACCGGCAAATGAACCGGCTAAGCCACCAGAAGGAGCAACCAAAGATGCGGCATTAATAGCATAAGCATTTGGCAATGCACTGCCGTCAGTAGGGTTGACTAAACCTGTTGATGCGTAAGTTGAAACAGTAGTACCAACAATGCCACCTAGGCTTAAGCCTTGAGCACTGATCTTGCTGATATCAAATACTTGTGGTCCTAATTGACCCTCTGCACCTGCGATAGTCGTATATAAACCAGTCAATAATAAACGTAGCGCCAAATGATCCATAGTTGCTTGGCGGAAATTATCTCTAACCGTTAGCGTGCTTGCGATGTTAACGAATACTAATGGATTTCCGTATTTGAAAGCGTCAGGTTGTCCAATTACTTTCCCGTAAGAAGGATCAGATGCTGAAATAATATATGAACCAGTTCCGTCATCCCCATAAGAACGTGCACCATGTAGAGGCATATCAATAGCAATTGTCGCAATACCTAAAGCTGCATAAGAACCGGCATAAGCTAGTGCCATTTCTTTACCTCCACCTAAACCATGTAAGGCAATATTCGTTGGCCACCCGTTTGACGGAGGTGTAAAGGTTGAACCTTGAGATGCTTGAAAAGCAGCAACTTTAGCGGCATTTGGTAATGCAATTAATACAGGTACAGTTTCCATTCTCATTAATTCGGGTATAGGATTAAATTTGGTTAAATGCTTCGTTGGATCAGCATCAGCCCTATTACCGTCTGCATCAGCATCTAACAACCAGGTTTTACCTGCCATTAATGCTGGATTTTGCAATGCCGCCACAGGGTCAACACCTTGTGCAACCGCTTGTTGGCCAAAGTTAGCTTGGCTCATTGTCCCAGATTGGAGCGCTAATAAAACTGATACAGGGCTATCACCTTTCGCAAACCAACGACCATTTGGTGCACTAGGCACACCATCAACTATTGGAAAGTCACAAGTAACCGATGAACAGTTCCCGTAAAAAGGTAGTTGAATTGTAGCGGTATAAACATCTGCTAAATCAGATACCACAAAAGCAGCACCATCTTCAGGTGTGAGACCTGCAGCTTGTGCAACAGTGTAACCTGCTGGAGTCGGTAATTGTACAAATGATGGCTGATAATTAGGATCTCCAGCCATCAATAATTTGCTGGTTTCATATACATCTGCAACCGATTGGGTGGTAAACAAACCAGAATATGAAATAGTTTCAGCATCAACACCATGCTCTGCTGCTAAGCCCTTTTCATAACTATTAACTAAACCTTGAAGGAATAATTGATCAGGTGTTTCAAGAGGCTTAGTGTCGATATCTAGTTTTAATAAATTATATGTGCTCGATGGTTCAACGGCGCGGCCTGCAGAGTCTTGAACTAATGTGGTGGTAGCGTAAATATAAGATTGATTAGCTTTAAGCGGTTTTAAAGGCACGATTGCAATTTTATTACCTGAAGCTAATGCCACAAAATCAACACCAAATTGCAGTTCATCACCCACTTTACATGCTGATACAGAGGGCGCATCGCTACATTCAGGATCAGATGATAAAGCGCCGCCAACAGTGGCTTCAAATAATCTTACTGCACCAGGTTGAGAAACAGAGGCTTCATCAAGGGTGAGCATTGCACCATCAGAGTCTGTTGCTAAATCAACACTAAGCGAAATTGGTGATGAAGTTGACCAGCCATCTAATGCCCCCAAAGCAAGCGATGGATCAACATAATCAATACCGTCTTCACCTGGTATAGCTAGCGTTCCATCAAGTGTTCCGTTAAATAAAAGGTCATTTGGTAATGGCACATCACCTGCAGCAGGGTCAAATACCACTTGAGAGAATGGAATTAGCGTTTCTACATTATCTTTTGCTTCGTTAGAACTATCTTCACTACAGCCGCTAAGCCCAAGAGCAGATGCAATAGCAACACCCAATATGAGTCTTTTCATCTTTTTTCCCCAAATCTTGTTGTAATAATTTTAATTTCCCCAAAAATTGGTCACAATAGCGTAAACGCATGACCATAAGGACATATTTTTGCCCTTAACTCATCTCAAGTTAACGTAAAATTATAGAGTTAGCCACAAATTTGTTACAAAGAAACATACTATTCACTAACAAATATAAGTCAATTGTTTAAAACGTTCGTTTACTTTTTGTTCGAAACGAGATTTGACATGCTTTTACAGTCCAAGGAAAAATTGAATCATGTTGGAATACCAAGCTAAAAAAGATTTACTAAAAAATAAAACAATCCTGGTTACCGGCGCTGGCGCAGGTATTGGTCGCACTGCGGCGATAAACTACGCAAAACACGGCGCGACCGTTATTTTGCTAGGTAAAACAGTTAAAAAACTTGAAACGGTTTATGATGAAATAGTACAAGCTGGTTATCCCAAACCTGCTATTGTGCCATTAGATTTAAAAGGTGCCACAGAGCAAAACTATCAAGATATGGCCGAAACTATCGCTGAGCAATTCGGTCATTTAGATGGATTACTGCATAATGCCAGTTTACTTGGCGCATTAGGGCCGTTTGAACATATCGACCTTGAATCACTTGAAGATGTAATGAAAGTGAACGTCACCGCCCAAGTAATCTTAACTAAAGCCTTATTACCGATAATGCGCAGCGCACCATCAGCATCTATTGTCTTCACTTCTAGCGGTGTTGGTCGTCAAGGACGAGCTTATTGGGGACCTTATGCGTTCTCTAAATTTGCGACTGAGGGCATGATGCAAGTACTTGCCCATGAATGTGAAGGCACTAGCCTGCGTGTAAATAGTATTAACCCTGGTGCAACCCGCACTGAAATGCGCGCAAAAGCTTACCCAGGTGAAGATCCACAAACATTAAAAACCGCACAAGATATCATGCCAACCTACTTATATTTAATGGGTGAAGATTCTTTTGAAGTCAACGGTCAGCAACTTACCGCTCAGTAACCATCCATTGAATCTGTAAACTGAAAAAGGGAGCGAAAGCTCCCTTTTTTAATACCAAGTCGTCAATTGATAAATTACAAACTTATCGCTTTAGCATTTTTCTCAACCAGCTTTTCACCTATACCGGCAACTTGGGTTAATTGCTGGACATTTTTGAACTTACCATATTTATTTCGATATTCCACAATGGCTTTTGCCTTGGCTTCACCAACACCATTGAGGGCTTGTAACTGCTCTGCTGTCGCTTTATTAATATTCACCTTAGCCATCTTTGTATTGCTACTTTTCACGGCTGTGGTTTTAGACATTTCAGCTGAAGTGAGTGCTGCTGGTTTAGTGGTGTCTTTGGCGACAGCCAAACTGATACTTGCTGCTGATAACGCGCAGGTGAGCATGACGCCCATGAGTAATGGATGTTTCATTGTTAACTCCTTAAAGTCCTATTTAATAACCCGACCAACTTCCCTATCCATGGTCGGTATTTGTCAGCGTTACACCCTATTCAACAAGAAAATGATCTATTAAAAACAGGGCATTTATCGCTAAAATAAAACTGTAGTAAACAATTTATTTTTTGCAAAAAATAAGTAAGATTATTTTTCTACTGTTTGTTTTTGCTTATTTTTATTTATTTTCATTACACTCGCAGAAAAGCTTTTTAGTTCGCCTAACAACTGCTGATGCACTTGGCTCAATTTAGGGCGATTTTGCGCTTTAAAACTTAGCGGCCGACATAAGCTCATGGCTTGATAACCAAGTCGCGCAGTTAATAAACCTCCGCCTAAACCTTGGGCTAAACGTGCTGATAACTTTCCGGTCATTTCAACCGATAATAACTGGGTGCCTAAATCTGTTACCACTTCAGTGGTGCCAGCATAAACAATATTTAGTACGATACTTTTTATCAGTTTAATCCTGCTCCAATAGCCTAATTCAATGCCATATACATCTGCAATAACATTAACCATGCGCTGATTACGCCATAAAATAATCGCCATATCTAATACTGCTAAAGGACTCGCCGCTAACAGTAGTGCCGACTCCGCCGCAAAGCGACTTACAATTTTTTTGGCTTTTTCATCGCGTTCAGACAAGACTAATTCATCAAATAGCATCACCATTTCAGCGTCATTATGTTCAACGCTATTAATGGCTAAATATTGCTTTTTACCTTCGGTATCTGGGTATTTTTGCAATAAGGGGCTGATGAACTTACTGGCTTCACCGCGCTGCATACTTAACGCTAAACGCTCGCCTGTGGCTTGGGTATCGGCCACATGTTTAAGCTTTATCAGTTTTTTCCACTCTGACAGGGTTATTGCCCCAGCCCACGCCATGATGAACCCCGCCATTGTCACGTAAAAACCAAATAGCCACGGGCTTTGAAGGTAGGCAGTTTGCAGCCCTTGTATGGTTTGAACGATAACCACCAGTATCAAAGCTAACAATGATAACTTGGCAAGCATTGAGATTTTTTTAGGCTTAGCGCCGAGCTTATCGATGGACTCGAGTTCATCGATGGTTTCAGGGAGTTTTGCTAAATTAGTTTCACAAATAAACTCGACATCGGTAAATGATTGTGACCCTTTAACGTCTTGATCCTTACCCGAATCAAGCGTTTCAGTATCAAACACTTGCTGCTGCTTAAGTTGAGCGTCTTCAAACTCTGTTCTCTTGCTATTATTGTTACTCATATTATTGCAACTTATCCCCCAGCAAAAACTGTAAAAGATGATCTAAGCGAATATGCTCAAAACGAGGGTCGGACATCGATGATTGTGGTAATCGAGGCGGGTTAAAAGACACGAAATTAAAGCCTTGCTTGTCCCAAAAGCTATCTTGGGGTAACCGCTGAGGCACTTCGCCTGGAAATATGGTGAGCATTTGCTGATTTTTATCTATGCCTCTGACCACTTCTTGCTCGCCACTGGTTGTTGATACCATGCCATGCTGTGTGGCTTTGATGGCGCTAATGGCCATCGTTTCGACTTCGCAGCCTTCATAGTTAGCAAAGTGCTGACTGTGTTTTAGCATATCGGTCAATAAACTTAATACATGGCTCTGCTGATCACGAGTAACCCTGTCAACCTTACTGGCGGCAAACAGTAACTTATCAATTTTAGGTGAGAACAAACGCCTTAATAAACTCGATTGTCCAAAATGAAAGCTTTCGACAATACTATTGAGTGCATTACCCATATCCTCAAATTGTGCTTTACCGCTGTTTAGGCCATTAAAGCAATCCACCAGCACCAATTGACGATCAAAACTAGCAAAATAATCCCGATAAAACGGCTTAACCACCACTGAAACATACTCTTCATAGCGACGCTTTAGCACTTGGTAATAGCTAGAGTCCGCAGCGTTTTCTAAATTGGCTAATTCATCATTACTGAGATTTATGAGTGGGAAAAAGGCCAATAAAGGGGTATCGGCAAACTCTCCAGGTAATAGCATTCGACCAGGCTGTGCAAGATAAAAGCCTTGGTTGTTAACCAAGTCGACCAGTAATGTTTGGTACAAGTCTGCAATCTGCTTTAACTTATGCTCATCAGCAGTTTCTGATAAATTGATGTTAGCTAATACACTAACAAACTGCGGATAATAGCTTGAGGCAGCTAATCGGTGCTTAACGTCAATTTGTGACTCACACCACTGGATGAAGTTTTGCTTCATCATTGGTAAATCCAATAACCACTCACCTGGGTAATCAACAATATCCACATACAAGGTGGCAGTATCAGCAAGTTTTGCCAATATGCCCTTTTGAGGACGATATTTAATCGCTAGCCTTAACTCAGAGATATTACGGGTTGATGCAGGCCAAGTTGCAGGCGACTGGGTTAATGATGTCATCGCTCCTTTATAGTCAAAACTGGCAATGGCTAAATCAGGTTGCATGGCGCGTTTAATGCCTATCAAACGATTTTCACGGCACACTTGCCACAAAGGCAATGGGTTTTGAGTTTGGCTTTTTTCTGATTGCAGCCCAGCATGGAGCATTTGATTAACCAGCCCTGTTATAAAGGCAGTTTTACCCGCCCCTGATAAACCGGTCACGGCTAAACGAACATGCCGATCGGTTGAGCGATGAACTAATTGATGAGTTTTTTGGGAAATTTTATTAATTGAACGATCAATAAAGCTCATAGTTAATCTCAAATTAAGGAATAAGCAAAATAGGGATGAAAAATATTTTCAAGTACTGATAATCAAGTCTTTGCTAAAAAAACACAAGGGCGGTAAACCGCCCATTGGAATTATATGAAGATAGTCGTCTGAATCGAGTTAAAGATTATTAATTTCTCTTTTCAAATCAAAATTATCGGAAGTGACATGGCGCTCAAGTCGTTGCAGTCTAATTTCAAGTGCATAAAACTGACTATTTACATCATGTAAGGCACGTTTTGCCGGCTCTCCTGCCTGCCAAACCTTTTTCTTCACTTCAATATCTTTGTGGCCTTTGGCATGTGTTGTATCTTCAGGCTTAATATCTAATATCATCCATAAGGCGACATAGATAATAAACACAGGCCCAGAACCACCCAATAAAAATATTGAGACTACGACCACTCTGACTAACCAGGTTTCAAGATTAAAAAAGTCTGCAATCCCTGCACATACCCCAGAAATTTTGCCTGATGATGGGATGCGGTATAATGTGCGACCGTTAGCTGTGCTCATCTTTCCCCCTCCACTCTGGCGCTTCCGTATCTAAAATAGCTTCCAATGTTTCAATACGTCGGCCCATTTTCTCAGCTTGGGCAATTAATTCATTCAATTGTGTAAACTCTTCTTCAGTGAGCCCCTGACTCACTTGTCGCTTACTGCGATAATGAAGAATCAACCAAATAGGTGCCACAATAACTAAAAATATAATGATTGGGGCAATAAGAAGATCCATATCCATAACTCACCTCTGAAAAAGTTTACTTGTCTGATTTAGTTTTTGATTTAGGTTGCGATTTAGCTTTCACTTTCGCTTTTAATGCTTCAAGTTCGTCATTGACTGAATCTTCAGCTTCAAGTGCCGCAAACTCATCAGCAAGGCTACCCTTTTTACCAATATCATAAGCTTCAACTTGTGACTCTAAACCTTCAACGCGACGCTCATATTGCTCAAACTTCACCATCGCATCATCAATTTTACTTGAATCAAGCTGCTTTTTAACTTCTAAACGTGAAGTGGCAGTTTGCTTGCGCATAATAATGGTTTTTTGGCGTGCTCTGGCATCATTCAGTTTTTCTTGTAACTGTTC
Source organism: Shewanella sp. 10N.286.48.B5 (assembly GCF_002874355.2). NCBI lineage: Bacteria > Pseudomonadati > Pseudomonadota > Gammaproteobacteria > Alteromonadales > Shewanellaceae > Shewanella > Shewanella sp. 10N.286.48.B5. The sequence goes on along the minus strand of NZ_MCVG02000001.1, from coordinate 903,678 downwards.
AACTTCATGTTTAAGACGAGCAATGTGCTCTTCTACTACTTGAAGTTCCATCTCAAGGGTTTCTAATAATGAAACCGTTTTTTGTTTTTCAATTAGCGCAGCTTTTGCTAAGTCTTCTCTATCTTTCGATAAAGCTAATTCAGCTTTAGCTTGCCAATCAATCACTTGCTCTTGAACTCGGCTAATGCGTCTTAGTAATTCTTTCTTTTCTGCTAATACTTTTGCAGAAGTAGAGCGTACTTCAACTAACGTGTCTTCCATTTCCTGAATGATCAGGCGTACCATTTTTTCTGGATCTTCAGCTTTATCAAGTAAAGCACTGATGTTCGAATTAATGATATCTGCAAAGCGTGAGAAGATTCCCATAATGTGTCCCTCAAAAATATTGTTAATGTCGAAGTTTACTATTCACGAGTTGTGCCAACTTTTAAAAAACCAGACAATTCAACATCATAACCAAAATATTAACTTTTTCTTTCTTTTAATGCCGCAGCCCACTATTATGATTTTCACCACTTGTTAGCGTAATAGACTAAAAATTACAGTGACTAAACAATTTGAGCAAGACAATCTTATCGGACAATCTAATGCTTTGTTAGAGGTATTAGAACATGTTTCTAAAGTTGCCCCACTTTCTAAGCCGGTATTAATTATTGGTGAACGCGGCACAGGTAAAGAATTAATCGCCGAGCGGTTACACTATTTATCAGGCCGTTGGGATAAAGAGTTTATTAAATTAAACTGCTCTTCATTAAGTGAATCATTACTTGAAAGCGAACTGTTTGGCCACGAGTCTGGTGCGTTTACGGGCGCGAAAGGCAAACATGAAGGTCGCTTCGAACGCGCCGATGAAGGCACCTTATTTTTAGATGAGCTGGCCAATACCTCAGGATTAATTCAAGAGAAACTGTTACGTGTCATCGAATACGGTGAATTCGAACGAGTGGGTGGCAGTAAAACAGTTAATACCAATGTAAGGTTAATTTGTGCTGCCAATGAGGACTTACCTTCATTAGCTGAAAATGGTGAATTTAGGGCTGATTTACTGGATAGGTTAGCCTTTGATGTTATCACCCTACCGCCCCTTCGTAGCCGCACAGAAGACATTATGCCTTTAGCAGAGCATTTTGCCGTGAGCATGGCAAGGCAACTGAATTTAGATTATTTTGGCGGTTTTAGTCCAGTAGCTATAGAGCAACTCATGTCATATCGCTGGCCAGGTAATATCCGCGAACTTAAAAACGTGGTCGAACGCAGCGTCTATCGTCGAGGATCTGAAGGTGAAGAAATTGACCACATTATTGTCGATCCTTTTGCCTCTCCTTATCGACCAACATCAAGAATCAAAACTCGTGAAAGGCAGCAAACAGAGCATCAAGCTCCCGATACTTCAGTCGCGGTTCCAGTAACCGATGACTCCACTGAAAATGAAGCATCATCAGTTAGCACCAGTGCAACAGACAGAGATATTCGCTTCCCATTAGACTTTAAAGAGCATACTGAAAACTATGAGATTAACCTGCTAAAAAGTGCCTTAGCCCAAAGCCAATATAATCAAAAGAAAACCGCTGAAATATTAGGTTTAAGCTACCACCAACTGCGGGGCATTTTGAAAAAGTATAATTTACTTGAAAAGTCTTAATAGGATATTTGCTCCTAAGTTATTAACACTGCTAAAATACTTATTCAGTACCTAAATAATATGATGAAAAAATGCGTGAGACATTAAAACGCTTTAAACCTGCTGCATTACTCTGCTTGCTAAGTTTTTTAGTAACAGGTTGTGGTGAACTCAATGTCCCATCAGGTATTGTGTATTGCTCTGAGGGCAATCCTGAAACCTTTAATCCGCAATTGGTCACTTCTGGTACCACTATTGATGCCAGTTCTAATCAGTTATACAACCGCCTAATTGACTATAACAATGACTCATCTGATTTTATGGCTGCGCTGGCAACCCAGTGGCGCATATCCGATGATGGCTTACGTTATCACTTTGTGTTGCGTAAAGGCGTACAGTTCCAGCACAATAATTTGTTCAAACCTTCAAGAAATTTTAATGCCGATGATGTCCTATTCTCATTTAATCGCATCATTAATCCCGCGCATCCTTTTCACTCAGTGAGCAGAACTGGCTATCCATTTTTCCAAAGTATTGATTTTTCCAACTTAGTGAGTCGAGTCGAAAAAGTAAACGATTATGAAGTGGTATTCCACTTAACCCAACCTGATGCATCATTTTTAGCTAATTTGGCCACTGATTTTGCCGTTATTCTTTCTGCCGAATATGGCGAGCAACAATGGCAGGCAGGTACCCCTGAAAATATCGATTACTTCGCCATCGGCACAGGGCCTTTTTACCTCGCAGATTATGTCAAAAATGATTTTATTCGCTATAAACGCAATACCGCATATTGGGGTAAAGCGGCTAAAATTGACCTGTTAGTTTTTGATATCACACCTAAAAGTGAGTCTAGACTGGCTAAAATCATCACTAAAGATTGCCATGTGTCTGCCCTGCCAAAGGCAAATGAACTTGCAGTAATTAAACAGCATAAACACTTAAAAGTTAACACTAAACCGGGGTTAAACGTCGGTTTTTGGGCATTTAACACTCAAAAGCCTCCTCTAGACGATGTGCGAGTTCGACTTGCCCTTGCCCATGCCATTGATAAGAAAAATATCCTTAATGTGGTTTACCATGACACCGCTGTAGAAGCGACCGGAATGCTGCCGCCAGGATCATGGGCTTATTCAGACTCATCCGACCCTAATGATTTTGATCCTGAGAAAGCTAAAAGGCTGTTAGAAGAATCAGGGGTTAATAACTTAACCTTTGATATTTGGGCGATGCCAGTGGTGCGAATTTATAATCCAAACGCCCTCAAGACCGCAGAGCTGATTCAGGCCGACTTAGCCAACATTGGGGTTAAAGTGAATATTGTCAGTTATGACTGGAGCGTGTTTACGCAAAAATTAATTAGCCAAGATTATGATTCAGTATTAATTGGTTGGAATGCTGACAATACCGATCCTGATAATTTCTTTACCCCACTACTCAGTTGCTCAGCCCTAGAATCAAATAATAACCGTTCTAAATGGTGTTCAGCTGAATTGGACGCAATACTTGCACAAGCTAAAGCTACGCCAATAAAAACCACAAGAAAGGCGCTATATCAGCAAGCTGAACAGCTCATTCATCAGCAAGTTCCCTTGGTTAATATTGCCCATGGACAAAAATTGATCCTAAAAAACATTTCAGTATCAACTAAAGATGTTAACCCCTATGGTGGAATGGCTTTCTCTAATATCGAACTAAAAACTGCGGAGAAAAAACCTTAATGTGGCGTTATTTTCTAAGACGAATTAATTTATTTTTTGCCACTTCATTGGTTATGATTGCGGTACTGTTTTTTGCCACAGGTATGTTTCCAGTTGAAAAAAGCTACGCCTTAACTGGGATACAGTTCCCTAGCAGTGAGCAACAAGCACAAACCGTTGCAGACTTTAAGCTTGATAGTAACCAGCTTAGTCAATTTATCGCTTATTTAACCGAGCGATTATCAGGCAATTTAGGGATTTCGGTTAACTCACAACAAAGTGTCGCCACAGAGCTCAGTAACGTGTTACCCGCCTCTTTTGAATTGTCATTATTTGCTGGGACGATAGCAATATTTTTTGGAGTGCCACTTGGCGTATTGTCCTCATTAAGTGAAAGCAAGTCAGTCCAGTGCAGTATTTTAGCCCTAACCTTAACCGGTTACTCTATACCTGTATTCTGGCTCGGATTAACCTTGTCATTATGGTTTGGGGTAAAGCTAGAGTGGTTGCCGATCTCTGGACAAATCAATTTATTATATGAAATTGAACCCGTCACAGGTTTTATGCTGATCGATACTTTGCTATCACATGAAGCCTATCGGATCTCAGCATTTAAAGATGCCTTATTACACATCATTTTACCTGCGGTAACCTTAGCGGTATTACCTTTTACTGTCGTTATACGTATCACACGTCAAGCAATGATGACGGTTATGACCCAAACCTATATTCGCGCTGCTGAAGCCCGTGGCCTTAATACCTATAGTATTTTAATGAAACACGCCTTACCTAACGCGCTTATCCCAGTTCTTAAAGCCTTTGGCTTAATGCTTGGCTCGTTTGCCAGTTACGGCATTATTGTCGAGGTAATTTTTGCATGGCCAGGGGTGGGATCATGGCTTATTGCAGGAATATATCAGCGAGATTACACCGTGATTCAAGCAGGGATCCTTTCAGTCTCTTTGCTGATTATCTTTTTAAGCATTATGATTGATTTAGTGCATACCACTATTAACCCTATTAATAGGAAAGAACTGTATGCCAGCAATTAAAATATATCAGGATGAACACATAGCTTCACCTATGATGCAATTGTGGAAAGCATTTGCTAGTAACCCATTTGCTGTCGCAGGCCTTTGGGCGGTAATATTTTTATTACTACTGGTTGTATTGGGGCCGCTACTCGCTCCTTACCCACCAGAAATGCAAAATCCTGATGCCATATTATTACCGCCATCATGGGACGCCCTTGGACATGTTTCGCATTTTTTAGGTACCGATGATTTAGGCCGAGACTTATTCAGCCGCTTATTGCATGGGGTTAGATTAACGTTCGGCATGTCATTAATTGTGGTGCTTTGCGCCTTAATCGTCGGCTTTATTATTGGCTCCCTTTCAGGAATGATGCGTGGGTTAAAATCAAGTATTTTAGGTCATTTGCTCGATGCCTTATTATCAATTCCGTCATTATTGCTCGCCATTTTGGTTGTCGCAGTGACCGGTCCGGGGTTAATAAATGTATTTTGGGCAGTAGGCTTAGCCTTAACGCCGCAATTTGTGCGGGCAATTCACCAAGCAGTACATGAAGAGCTACAAAAAGAATACGTTATTGCCGCTAAACTTGATGGCGCCAGTCAAATACAAATCTTTTGGTATGTCATCATGCCAAACGTCTGGGAAGTGGTTATTATTCAAACGACCATTGCCATATCGGTGGCGATATTAGACATTGCCGCCTTAGGCTTTCTCAATCTTGGAGCACAAGCCCCTAGCTCAGAGTGGGGAGCGATGATTTTTCAAGGGTTAAACAGCCAATTAATTGCGCCTTGGTCGATTACCATTCCAGGTTTGGCGATCCTATTTACCGTGTTATCCATTAATTTGGTGGGTGACGGATTACGCTCGGCGCTCGCGCCGATAAGAAACTAGCCCATGCCGTTACTTGATGTCAGAAATCTCACTATCGAACTCGATACCCCACAAGGCACAGTGAAGGTACTTGAGAAAGTCAGTTTAACCATTAATCCGGGTGAAATTCATGGCTTAGTTGGTGAATCAGGTTCTGGGCGTAGCTTATTAGCCAAAGCGGTACTAGGCGTTTTAGGCCCAAACTGGCGCATCATTGCCGATCGCATGATGTGGGATGGCAAAAATTTATTGGAAATGACTAAAAAGCAACGTCGCAGCTTAATGGGCAGTGATATGACCATGATTTTCCAAGACCCTTCTGGCAGTTTAGACCCGGTAAAAACTATCGGCAGTCAGTTAATTGAATCGCTCACGCCAAACAAAGCCGTGCCTTTTTGGCGCAGAGCAAAAGACACTCATTTAACCGCGCAAAAATGGCTTCATAAAGTTGGAATTAAAAAGCCCAAAGCCATTATGAAGCGCTACCCTTGGGAACTTTCTGAAGGTGCCTGCCAAAAGGTAATGATTGCTATGGCAGTAGCTAACCACCCTAAGTTATTAATCGCCGACGAACCAACGAATGCGATGGAATTAAGTACTCAAGCGCAAATATTTCGTTTGTTAGCTCAATTAAACCAACTTCAAAATGTCTCTATACTTCTAGTCAGCCATGAACTAGAAACTTTAGCAAAATGGTGCGATCGCATCAGTATTTTATACAGCGGACAAATCATGGAGTCGGGGCCCGTTAACGAATTAATCAAACAACCCTATCACCCCTATACCAAAGCATTATTCAAAAATCTGCCAGACTTTGCAGGCCAAATACGCCACAAAGCCTATTTACCAACATTGCAAGGTTCCTCGCCGTCATTGCAGCATTTGCCTGCAGGGTGCAGGCTGGGTCCTCGCTGCCCTGACGCCCAAAGAGCATGTGTTATCCAACCCAGTTTGGCCCACGAAAAAGATCGCTATTTTGCCTGCCATTTCCCGTATAACAGTGAGATAGAAGATGACAACTCCATTACTTAAAGTAAACCAGCTAAGCAAACGCTATTTTACGGGTTATAAAAGGTTCAAAGCGCAATATAATCAAGCCCTGTCACCACTATCATTTAAACTTGAGCGTGGACAAACCTTGGCTATTGTCGGTGAAGTAAGCTCAGGTAAAAGTACCTTAGCGCGAATACTGGTTGGCGCAGAGCCTCGCAGCGGTGGAGAAATATTGTTTGAAGGGGAAGCATTGGAGGCGCGAAATCTCAAACAGCGCAGCCGCTTAATTAGAATGATTTTTCAAGACCCTAACACCTCATTAAACCCGAGGTTAACCATTGGTAGCCTACTAGAAGAACCATTACGATTTAACACCACATTGAATTCAGCGGAACGAAAAGTGCGGGTGGCAGATAGACTCAGAAAAGTGGGCTTACTACCTGAACATGCCAATTTCTATCCTCATATGGTCTCTGAAGGTCAAAAACAACGTGTAGCCGTTGCTAGAGCTTTAATGTTAAACCCTAAAATCATTATCGCTGATGAAGCACTTGCCTCATTAGATTTATCAGTGCGTTCTCAAATACTTAATCTGCTGATAAAATTACAAAAAGAAATGGGGCTATCGTATATTTTTGTGACCCACAATTTGAACATTGTACGTCATTTTAGTGACAAGGTACTGGTGCTCAAAAATGGCAGCGTAGTTGAACTAGCGAGCACAGAAGAATTATTCAATCACCCACAACAAGAATACTCTCGCCGCTTAATATCGCAGCAAACACAACTCACAGCCAAACGCTAAACTGCTCCAACCACTGAGTAATTTAGCCAAAAAACATAAAAACTAGTGCCAATTCGTCGCCTAACTATTTATCCTAGTGCGATTGTTAAAGGAAGAAACCAAATTATGATTATTAAACCTAAAACACGTGGCTTTATTTGTACAACCACTCATCCTATCGGTTGTGAAGCTAACGTCAAAGAACAAATCGAATTAACCAAAGCAAAAGGCAAAATTGCCAATGGCCCTAAAAAAGTCTTAGTGGTTGGCTCTTCAAGTGGCTACGGCTTATCTTCTCGTATTGCATCAGCGTTCGGTAGTGATGCGGCCACCATTGGTGTTTTCTTTGAAAAACCAAGCACAGAAACCAAACCAGGTACGGCCGGTTGGTACAACTCTGCCTACTTTGATAAATTCGCTAAAGCTGAAGGTTTATATTCAAAAAGCATTAACTGTGATGCATTTAGCCATGAAGCTAAACAAAAAGTCATTGAGCTTATCAAACAAGACTTAGGTCAAATTGATATGGTGGTTTACTCTTTAGCTTCTCCAGTGCGTAAATTGCCTGATACCGGTGAAGTGATCCGCTCAAGCCTTAAGCCTATCGGTGAAACTTATACCGCAACTGCGGTAGACACCAACAAAAACACCATCATCGAAACCTCGGTAGAGCCAGCAACAGAGCAAGAAATTGCTGATACCGTGACAGTGATGGGCGGTCAAGATTGGGAATTATGGATGAGCGCCTTAAGTGATGCGGGTGTATTAGCGGATAATTGTAAAACCGTGGCCTACAGCTATATTGGCACCGAGATCACTTGGCCTATCTACTGGCATGGCGCATTAGGTAAAGCCAAAATGGATTTAGACCGTGCGGCTCATAGCCTTAATGAAAAGTTAGCCAAAACAGGCGGCTCTGCCAATGTGGCTGTGCTTAAGAGTGTTGTCACTCAAGCAAGCTCTGCTATCCCGGTAATGCCTTTATACATCGCGATGGTATTTAAGAAAATGCGTGAAGAAGGCGTTCATGAAGGCTGTATGGACCAAATTTACCGTATGTTCAGCGAGCGTTTATATCGCGCTGATGGTCAAGCGGCACCAACAGATGATGAAAATCGTCTTCGTTTAGATGATTGGGAGTTACGCGAAGAAATTCAAAAACATTGCCGTGACTTATGGCCGGATGTCACCACTGAAAACCTTGCTGAACTGACTGATTACAATGAATACAAAGAAGAGTTTTTAAAACTGTTTGGTTTTGGTATTGCTGGCATCGACTATGAAGCTGACGTTAATCCAAACGTGACTTTTGATGTTATCAGCCTTTAATCCCCTAAGGTAATAAGAAAAGCCAAGTTATTATAACTTGGCTTTTTTATATCTGGTTAACTGCACAGTGACTCTTTATTTTATTAATGCGGCGTTATTAATAAAAAAAGGCCAAGTTGATGAGACTTGGCCTTTATAAGGGAATGATGAAATTTAACTAAGAGTTATTTAGTTTTTAGCGCATGCTTAGCGGCGTTTTCACCAGCTTTACGACCAAATACTACCGTATCAGCGATTGCGTTACCGCCTAGACGGTTATAACCATGAACACCACCAGTGACCTCACCAGCCGCAAACAAACCAGGCATTTTCCAGCTTTGTAGGTTCAAGATATTCGTATCGGTATCAATTGCGATCCCGCCCATAGTATGGTGAATACCAGGTGCTACTTTTACAGCGTAGTATGGCGGCGTGCTTAAGCTTAATGGCATATTGGCGCGGCCGAATGCATCATCTTTACCTGCTGCTTTATACTTGTTGTAATCCGCTGCAGTTTTCGGTAAATCAGCCATTCCGGTGATTTTTGCCAGTTCTTCAATGGTGTTGGCTTTACTTAACATACCTAAATGTTCGTAACCACGTACCATTTTCTTTTTCTCAACCAATTGCTCATCGAACACTAACCAAGCATATTGATCTTTTTGCTTTAAGATTGCATCTGATGCACGGTCACGAGTCGTTAGTTCATTAATGAAACGGTTGCCATCAGTATTGACCATAATTGCACCAACACCGCGAACGGTTTCAGAAATCAAAATACGGCTATCTTTACCTACTGTAGGATGCGCTTGAACCCAATCAATATCAGTCATTGAAGCGCCAATTTCTTTAGCAAGTAGCACACCATCACCAGTGGCTGTAACGTTATTTGAACTAGACATGTCTTTCATTGTTGGGCGGTAGTAAGCAACCATTTGCTTATTCATACCATAACCACCTGTCGCTAATACAATAGAATCAGCAGCGACCATGTTGTAGCCTGAATGACGGCCGTGAACCACCACGCCAGCAACTGATTGATCATCATTTAAGACGATTTTTTCAACTCTTGAGTTAACGCGAACTGGAATATCACGTTCTACTGCGGCTTTACGCAAGGTATCAATTAAGTGTGGACCAATTGACGCGCCACCAGAAGGTGCGTGAGTACGCTCTGCTCTTGCGCCGCCTGAACGTTTAAGCTCTGACATATCAGCACCTAAAGACTCAAGCCATGCTACAGCGCCAGCAGACTCTTCAGCCATAGTTTGCACAAGTTTAGGGTCATTTTGATAACGACCGCCTTTCATGGCATCTTCAGCATACCAATCAACAGTGTCTTCAATGCCTTTGGCTTTTTGTTGTGGTGTGCCGACAGCATTAATACCGCCTGCAGCAAGCATTGAGTTACCACCGGTATAAGGGGCTTTTTCAAATAAAACAACGTTGGCACCTGCCAATTTAGCTGAAATCGCTGCATTGAAACCGGCACTACCGCCACCAACAACAATCACATCAACCGTTTCTACAGGGCCTTTATCAATCGCTTGTTGGATTTTGTCTTGATTCCAATCACCATCCCACTTCTTCTTCGCTTTTGAATCAGCAAATGGCATTTCCATTTCAAAGTTATGACAGTTATTACAAGTCAACTCAGGTTTAGCATGGGCGGTATGACAAGAAGTACAGTTGATATCTCCTAAATGAGATGCATGAGGGTCAAACGCAAGTTCATCGTTAACTAAATCAGCATAACCACCATGACAGTCCTGACACTGGGCGTTCTCATGAGTTTGGCTATCAGTCATGCTTTTCTTGATGTCTTTCATTTTTTCTGCAACGTGACAGCTTTGACAGTCACCCATTTCAGTATGGAAAGACGCTAAGTCATTTTTTGCCATTACGCTGCCAGAAGTAAGCATCATCACTGCCACTGCCGAAGCTAAATATTTAAGTTTCATTGGTTCATACCTCTAATTATCATTTTCACAACTTGCTTTGTTGGACGATAGAATACTCATAAAGAGATAGTAAAACTTAGACATTGGTCAACATTGGCACTTGGTTAAGTTTTAATGAAACCAAATTAAAATTAACTTAAATCGCTACAAAGCCACAACATTTGTGACCCAGTTAGAATTTATCTCCATGATTCAATCCTATTATGTATATCAGGTTTACATACGCTGCAACCTCCTCAAAATTGATGATATTGAGGTTTATTAATGAATCTATTCATTAGCTAAAGCAATATAACCAATTGATAATATTACTTTAAAATAGAGATGAGTAAGAAGATGAAAAAATCACTAGTTTCACTCACTGTTGTATCAATCCTATCAGCGAGCTCTTTTGCCGCATTCGCTGAGTCACCGCAGTTCTATGGCCGCTTAGAAATGGCACTAACAGAGTCTGATAACGGTTTAACAACACAAAATCAAAAATCGGGTACTGTGCTGGAAAATAACTTTTCTCGCCTAGGGGTAAAAGGCAGTGAGAAAATATCTGAAAATATTGAAATCATTTACAATGTTGAAGTACAGGTTAACGCTGCCACCAACGAAGCTGATGATGATTTATTTAAACCAAGAAACACCTACTTAGGGCTAAAAAGTGACTTTGGTACCGTCATTGTCGGTCGTAATGATACGGTAATGAAAACCTCAAAAGGTACTGCTGAAGCATTTGCATTAACCAATGCCGCCTACAATAGAATGATTGCTGGGCAAGACAGGAAAGCCGATGGAATCACATACTATTCACCTAAAATTGCCGATTTAGTCAGTGTAAATGCGACCTATTTAGTGGATAACAATTATGACTCTGGCGAAAGTCAGTACGCATTAAGCGTCACCGCTGGTGATAAAAAGCTCAAAAAACAACGTTATTATGTTGCAGCAGCATATAACACCATTGGTGGTGTCGACGCATACCGCGGGGTTGGTCAAATCAAAATAGGTAGTCTTAAACTAGGCGGTTTATTACAAAATACCCAAAGCCAAACTTACAGTGATAAAGAAGGTAATTCTTACTTTATTAGCGCAATATATAACTGGAGTGGCATCAACTTTAAAGCTGAATACGGCAAGGACAAGGCCGGTTTTGGTAAATATTTTAAAAATAATGACGTCTCTTCAGCCCAATATAATGAAGCGACCGATGTCGATATTAACTCCTTCACAGTCGGTGCCGATTACCGTCTATCAAAATCAACGATGGTGTTTGGCCACTACGCCACCTATGAAGGTGAATATCGGGTTGCTAACACAGGCCCGACGATTGAATTAGAAGATGATAATGTATTTACCCTAGGCGTGCGCTACGATTTCTAAGTCCAATTTTTATTTCGCGTTAATATCTGCACTTATATCGATCTAGGTCTCGCTGATAAAATATGATAAACCCATCATAAATGATGGGTTTATGCTAACAAGGTAAGACTTTTTCAAATAACTTGAACTCGTTAGCAATTCCTAAAAATAATACCAAAAGTTTACAGAGTAATATTGTCAACTCGTTATACTATTGATGAATTCATAGAATAATTTGCCCATGAAAATCACACTCAAGCAACTGTCAATATTTAAAGCCATCCATATTAATGGCCAGATCTCTAAAGCAGCCAAAACATTACATATGTCAGTCCCCGCTGTCAGTATGGCGTTAAAGGATTTAGAAGGTTCATTAGGCACCCGTCTGTTTGAGAGAAGCAGTAACGGCTTAACCATTAATGATAATGGTGAAGTTATTTTGCCTTACGCCAATGAGATGCTTTCTAAAAGTAATCAATTAGAGCAGATGTTTACTGAGCGAACAGCCATCGGTGGCACCATCAAAGTTGGCAGTAGTAAAACTGCGGGTAACTATATTCTTTCAAGAATCATCCCATTATTTAAACAACAACACCCCTGTGTTGATATTAAACTAGTGATTAACAACAGTTTAGCCATCGAGAAAATGGTGTCTGAAAAAGAACTGGATTTAGGTTTTGTCGATGCCAAGCCTGGGTTAAATAATTTACAATATCAGCAGTGGCTTAAAGATAGATTGTGTATCGTCATCGGCAGTAACAATCCAATAGCAAGCGAAACCATTACCCCTGAATTGCTGTCGCAACAATTATGGGTTATGGATGAAACCATTTCGGTGTCGAGGCTACGTAATACCCAGCTATTAAAAAGTGCCAGTATCAATATTCATCAAGAATTATCAATGAATACTATGGGCGCGATAAAACGTGCTATTGGTACTGGCATTGGCGTTAGTGTACTGCCCTACCTTGCTGTAAAAGAAGAAATAGCCAGCGGTCAACTTATTGAAATAGATTTACCAGAGTGGGATTTCGAGCGAAACTACTGGTCTATTTGGCGTAATGAAGAAGCATTAAGTCCGTTACTTGAAGAGTTCATCCAATTCTGCAATCAATAACAAAGCGATAAACTAATAAGGTTGCCAATATAAATTATGATTACTGCAGATCCGGTCATTTTTGGCTTGTTGGCCGCGATTATTGGTTTGGTATTTTATACTAGCAAGCTAAAACAAAGCTTTTGGAAACAACTTTACCGTTTTGTGCCCATTATGGTCATGATTTATGTGTTGCCATCATTTTTAAATACCTTAAACATTGTCGATGCTTCCCAAAGTCAATTACCCCACATATCCTCAAAGTATTTAATGCCCGCTTGTTTAACATTACTAATTATCAGTGTAGACATAAAATCCATTCTATTATTGGGCCCTAAAATTGTCATGCTGTTTTTAATTGCCAGCTTAGGCATTATTATTGGCGGCCCGTTAACTCTGATACTTTTTGCGAAAATAGCGCCTGAATCTATTAATTGGCTAGGTGAAGATGCTGCCTGGCGCGGAATGGCGACCTTAGCAGGGAATTGGGTTGGTGGCACAGCGAATCAACTTGCCATGAAAGAAATCTATCAGGTAAAAGAAAACTTATTTGCGATTATGATTTCGGTCAATGTAGTCTACTCAGCGATTTGGATGTCATTTTTATTAATCTGCGCCAATAATGCTGCTGCGATAGATAAAAAAACGGGTGCCGACTCAAGCAATTATCAGCGGTTAATCGCTACAAGCGAATATCAGCAAGCTCACACGGTCAAGAATATCACCATAACTGATTACATATTAATATTCAGTGTGGCATTTGGCGTGACGGGATTAGCACATATGGGGGCTGATATTCTGGCGCCATATTTTGCCGCCCACTACCCTGCAACAGAAAAGTTTAGTCTGACTTCAAATTTCTTTTGGATTGTCATCATAGTGACCACTATCAGTATTGCACTTTCAAATACCAAAGTGCGTGAACTTGAGCAATTAGGGGCATCAAAGGTCTCCACTGTCATGCTGTATATTTTGATTGCTAGTATGGGCCTTAGAATGGACTTGACCATGATTGATGACTTTCCAATCTACTTTGCCATCGGCTTTGTATGGTTAGCAATTCATAGCCTGTTCGTGATTATTGCTGGGCTAGTGATGAAAGCACCTGTGGCTTATATGGCATTAGCAAGTCAATGCTGTATTGGCGGCGCGGCATCATCCCCTGTGGTGGCAATTGCATTTCACCGCTCACTGGTACCTATCGCGATCATGTTCTCAGTATTTGGTTATGCTTGGGCAACTTACATGGCTTGGCTATGCGCCGAGATGATGCGGCTCGTATCGCAATAAAACGATGAGTTAATTTCTTACAGTGAACATATACGGATACCTGTTACTGTAATTTTAAATAGACTCTAACCTCTACAAGCTCTTGGTTGTCATCGGCAATAGCAGCTTCAACAGCCTCACTCTTAATCACATCCAAGCGTTCAATTATCAGCGGCTGGGTCGTTAAAGTCCAATCACTGGCAGCAAGCCAATGACTATAAAGATATTTTATTTTGCTATTGAGCTCTTTTTCAGAACCCAAATGATAAAACTGAGCATAACGCCCCTTAGCCACAGACTTATTCGAAAAATAACCAGACTCAGCAATAACAGGCGCTAATTCAGTAAGCTGCGCTTGATTAACACTCACACCAATATCCAGCGATAACATGGATTGCTCATCAGCTAAGGCATTAATTTGCGGATAAGGCATATCATAAACGAAATTAAAGGTGCGACTAGTACTTGGCGATAAGTGATATTTTTGCCTAAATGCGTTTAAGGCATTTTTCGATTGAGATAAATAACAAGCGGGTCCACGATGCTTAATAACCACTAACTCTGTCGCCGTTAGATCCGATGCCTGAATATTAACCTCAGCAGCAGAAAACTGCTCATGCCCTTCTGCTAGGGTACTCAGTGGTTGCTGCTTGGCAAAAAAATTCCCCCAATCAGGTGAGGCTTGAAAGCTTTGCGGACTTTGACCAATGCTGTCGGTAAACGCGGTAATAAATGCCGCAGTTGACGGGTAGCCCATTTTTAACGCGACAGTATCTAAGCTAATAGTTTTATCAAAACCCAGTAACTGCGCCGCTTCAAGGTTTTTTAGCAAACGAATATAATCCTGCACTTTAGTATGAAACAGACTGTAAAATAACGCACCAAAATGCACTTCAGCAACCCCTGCAATCGCCGCTAAGCGGCTGTTGAGATTGTCATCAAACGCAGAAATTGCAGGTAGATTATTATCGATATAGCTTAACAGCACTTCAAATTGAGCATGTAAATCTTTCAATTTTTGACTAGACCTCTTAGTTTAAAACTGACTTATCTTTCATATAAACACAACTTACAAGTCCGATTTTTAGTCCCATGACTGCAACAAGTTGTTTGGCTTATAAACCGCTAGATTTACTAGTAAACAGTAAAGCCATACCTTAGTTTTTTACTATATAACGGCGTTAGCCTGTCAGTTTTTGCCATCGGTAATAACTGACATCAGCAAGTTCTAGCATGGGTTTATCTTCTTCTGTATCACCATAGGCATACACTTTATCAAAATCTTGTAGGTCAAACTGAGCTAAAACTCGATTTGATTTTGCAGCGCCGCTACAGTCACCATTAATATACCGTCCGGTCAGTTTACCCTTTTTACTTTCTAGCTCTGCACATATCAGTTTAAATCCATGCTGGCGACACCATGGCGCTAAATAAACATTAAGTGATGCCGAAACCACAACAATGGTGTCACCTTGCATCTGATGCCATTGCAGACGCGCTAGCGCTTGAGGTTTGATTTGTAGATCAAAACTTGTAGCATAATCTTCGCCGATGGCCTTAATGTGTTGCTCATCTTGTTGCCAAAAAGCAAACTTAGAAATGATGCTACGCGTTCTTGACCCACCAATGAGCTGCCATTTATAAGCGGCTATCACAGGGATTAATATCGGATAACAAACGATTAAACGCCACTTAGGTACACTTGAGTAAATAAATGGCGTGTAAGTATCTTTACTTGTAATAGTTCCATCAAAATCAAACAATGCTAAGTTCATAAATATCCTTATAAGAACCTCAAAATTTTGACATAAAAAAGCCAAGGCGAACCTTGGCTTTTGTGAATTCCAATCAGCTTATTCAGCTACTGGGTATTCAACTGTTGCTTTTGCTTTTAAAGCTGCGACAACTGAACGGTAATCAGCTTCGCTGTATTGAGGTACTAAACGTTGCTTAATACTTTCAACAATATTTGCATCAATACCTTCTGCATCATTAACTTTATCCAAAGCAATAACCGCATAGCCATTAGCTAATGCAGCGGTATCAAATGAGCTTGCACCAGCATCTGGAGCTGCAATTTTAAATGCCTTAGTCGAGATAGCTTGATCAATATCTTGATTAAATCGTGCTAGCTTCTCTTTCGTTGCTACTGCAACTTCAGTGATTTCAGTGCCTGCTTTTAATTGCGCTAAATATTCATTGGCTTTTTCACTTGCGGCAAAGTTCGCTTTATCTTGCAATAAACGTGCTTCAATGCTGCTAGATACTTCAGTTAATGGCAATGTACCAGCATCTTTATGTTGCAGTAAACGAATCACAACCACATGGTTAGGTGCTAACTCAATCACTTCACTGTTCATGCCGCTACCAATAACGTCATCAGAAAATGCAGCTTTGATTAAAGCTGGAGTATTTAAATTAACAGGCGCATTATCACGAGAAAATAACGCTGTTGATTGAACCTCAACGCCTAATGCTTTAGCTGTTTCATCTAAAGTGTCAGGTATTTCGTAGCTGGTATCGGCTAAAACACTTTGTAAGCTATAAAATTCATCAACCGCTTTTTTGTTTTGAAGATCAGCGATGATTTTATCTTGCACGTCATCAAACGGCGCTGCAGCACCAGATTCCACATCGAGTAACTTGATAATGTGATAACCAAATTCACTCTTCACAATTTGTGAGTACTCACCAGTTGAAAGTGCAAATAAAGCTGAGTCAAATGCAGGATCCATTACACCTTGTTCGAACCAATCGAGTTGACCGCCCTGCTCTGCGCTAAATTGGTCATCTGAATCTGATTTAGCAACGGCAGCAAAGTCTTCACCAGCTTGTAATTTAGCTAAAGCAGCTTCGGCCTTTGCTTCATCGGCGCTATCATCGCCAGATGCAAATAAAATATGTGCAGCTAAACGTTTTTCTGGCGTTTGATATTGTTGTTGGTTGTCTTCATAAAAAGCACGCGCATCATCAACTGACGTTTCGATACCTTTAGCCAGATCTGCAACGTCCAACTCGACATATTCTAAGCTAACTTTTTCTTGGCTCATGAACTGAATTAAGTTACTTTCGTAATAGGCTTTAATCTCTTCAGCAGAAACTGTTGAAGAAGCTAAGAAAGGTGTAGAGTCCACAACTAAATAACGAATATCACGGGTTTGACCTTGAACTTCAGCTAATTGCTTTGCTTCACCATCAAGAACAAACTCACTTCCCACTAGCGCGGTTAAAAGTTGACGACGAGTCATATCAACACGCATCATATTTCTAAAGCTAGTGGTTTGATAACCTAATTGACGTAGTACAGCTAAGTAGCGGTCATTATCAAATACACCATCGGTTTGGAATGCTTGCTCATTCAGAATCGCTTGTTTAATTTGCTCATCTGAAACACGTAGTCCCAAATCTTCAGCCGCTTGGCTAATTAGCTTATCTGAAATCAAACGATCTAATACATTCTGCTTGATACCATTCATATAGTTATCATCAGCAGCTAAGGCATCAAACATTTCGCCTAGTTGTTGTTCTAAACGGCCACGTTCATTTTGGAATGCTTGTTCTAATTCATTGGCTGTGATTTCGTCACCATTAACTACTGCGGCTGGAACATCTGTCGAGGTTCCTAGGTAACTACTGACACCAGCAAATGCGAACGAAAGGATCACCAGTACTAAAATACTTTTAGCTATAACGCCCTGTGAACCTTCGCGAATTTTTTCTAACATCTGAATTCTCGCTTGTTGCGACATAATAAAATAAAAAGGCGCACCTTTTGCGGATGCGCCTTCTTGTAATTTAGACGGAGTATTCAGACGCTACCGAGGTATGCCTTATCTCTCCTAATATCAAAAAAACAAAGTTAATTCTGATACTTTATTTCGCAAAAAGCACTGTTAAAACAGTGCTTTCTACAAATGCCTTACAAAAGGCAACGATACCAACTATTTAGTTAACAGCGTCTTTTAGTGCTTTACCAGCTTTGAAGGCAGGAATGTTTGCTGCTGCAATTTTGATTTCTGCACCCGTTTGTGGGTTACGGCCAGTACGTTCTGCACGTTGACGTACTTCAAAAGTACCAAAACCAACTAGAGAAATCTTATCGCCTTCTTTAAGCGCTTCAGTAACAGCAGCAATAAAAGAATCTAGTGCACGGCCAGCGCCTGCTTTAGAAATGTCAGCACCAGAAGCGATTTTCTCGATTAGTTCAGATTTGTTCATGTCATCCCCTTGAATGTTATTTTTGCGCCGCAACCAAATCCGTCTTTGGAACGGTCTACGGAGGCTTTTTATCGTAAGTTTGATACCACACCAAACTTAGTTGGAAAACCAAAAAAAATGTACTTGGATACAGCTCAAAGTCAGATGCGCCAAGGGTTTGGTGCTAACTGACTCTCCACTTATCTAGGCTACCACAGCTTTCGTGTTTGTTAAGCCCCTTTTTTCATTTTTTTTGGGTTACTAGCAAGTTTTCTTACTGATTAGTTACTTTTTGACCACTTCGAAGCCTTTAACAGGTCTTTCTAAGGCCAATTCAAGGACTTCCTCGACCCACCTTACAGGGTGGATCTTTAAATCAGCAATCACATTTGCTGGAATTTCTTCTAAATCACGCTCATTTTCTTTAGGAATAAGCACAACTTTTATCCCACCGCGAT
This sequence comes from Shewanella sp. 10N.286.48.B5, assembly GCF_002874355.2. Taxonomy (NCBI): domain Bacteria; kingdom Pseudomonadati; phylum Pseudomonadota; class Gammaproteobacteria; order Alteromonadales; family Shewanellaceae; genus Shewanella; species Shewanella sp. 10N.286.48.B5. Next base: position 885,033 of record NZ_MCVG02000001.1, on the reverse strand, counting down.
GCGCCGCAAGCAGTTTCTCTTTCAGGCCACCAATTGGTAACACTTCACCACGAAGGGTAATTTCACCCGTCATCGCTACGTCACTTTTAACCGGGTTGCCGGTTAAACTTGATACTAAAGCAGTACACATTGCCGCACCTGCTGAAGGACCATCTTTTGGCGTTGCACCTTCTGGTACATGAACATGGATATCACGCTTTTCATAAAAGTCGTTATTGATCCCCAACTGCTCTGCGCGGCCTCTAACAACGGTCATTGCAGCTTGAATTGACTCTTGCATCACGTCACCTAGCGAACCGGTATAAGCAAGTTTGCCTTTACCTGGCACCGAAGTGGCTTCAATGGTCAGTAAATCACCACCAACTTGAGTCCATGCAAGGCCAGTAACTTGACCAATTTGATTGTTAGATTCAGCTTTACCGTAATCAAAGCGCTGCACACCTAAGAAAGACTTCAGGTTATCTTGATCCACAACAACGGTTTTCACTGACTTATCAAGCAAAATCATTTTTACGACTTTACGACAAACTTTAGACAGCTCACGCTCTAATGAACGCACGCCAGCTTCACGGGTGTAATAACGGATCATGCCAATAATGGCACTGTCTTCTATGGTTATCTCACTCGCTTTTAAGCCATTACGCTCAATCTGTTTGGTTAATAAATGCTTCTTAGCAATATTAAGCTTTTCATCTTCGGTGTAACCCGATAAACGGATCACTTCCATACGGTCAAGTAATGGTCCAGGGATATCCATTGAGTTTGAGGTAGCGACAAACATTACGTCTGATAAGTCGTAATCCACTTCAAGGTAATGATCGTTAAATGCTGAGTTTTGTTCAGGATCTAATACTTCTAATAATGCTGACGATGGATCGCCGCGCATATCAGAACTCATTTTATCAATTTCATCTAATAGGAATAATGGGTTTTTAACGCCCACTTTAGCCATTTTTTGAATGACTTTACCTGGCATAGAACCAATATAAGTACGACGATGACCACGGATCTCGGCTTCATCACGCACACCACCTAATGCAACACGCACATACTTACGACCTGTCGCCTTTGCAATTGACTGACCGAGTGACGTTTTACCGACACCTGGTGGGCCCACTAGACAAAGAATTGGCCCTTTAAGCTGTTTAACACGGCTTTGTACCGCAAGATACTCTAAAATGCGCTCTTTAACCTTCTCAAGCCCATGGTGATCGGTATCAAGAATGGCTTCAGCTTTTGATAAATCACGCTTAATTTTAGAACGCTGACTCCAAGGTACCGAGGTCATCCAATCGACATAGCTTCTGACAACAGTCGCTTCTGCAGACATTGGAGACATCATCTTCAGTTTGTTTAACTCAGCTTCGGCTTTTTCTTTGGCTTCTGCTGGCATTTTAGCCTCAGTGATCTTCCGAGCTAATACTTCAAACTCATCTTGGCCTTCATCAAGATCGCCTAATTCTTTTTGAATGGCTTTCATTTGCTCATTCAAATAGTATTCGCGTTGACTCTTTTCCATTTGTTTCTTAACGCGGCCACGGATGCGTTTTTCAACTTGTAATAAGTCAATCTCGCCTTCCATCATCGCCATTAAGTATTCAAGGCGCTCACCAACATTAATCATCTCAAGCACAGACTGTTTGTCTTCTAGCTTAAGTGGCATATGCGCCGCCATGGTGTCAGCAAGGCGCGCTGCTTCTTCAATACCGGTTAATGAAGTGAGCACTTCAGGCGGTATTTTCTTGTTAAGCTTGATGTAACCTTCAAATTGACTGATTGCACTGCGGACTAAGACTTCTTCTTCTTTGTCAGCTAAGTCTTCAGAAGCTAAGTATTCAGCTGTCGCGACAAAGAATTCATCTTCTTGGGTGTAAGCGGTTACTTTTGCACGCTGACCACCTTCAACTAAGACTTTAACAGTCCCGTCAGGTAGTTTTAATAACTGCAAAATTGAGGCTACGGTACCGACGTCGAAAATATCTTCTTTTGTTGGCTCGTCTAAATCAGCTTCTCGCTGTGCGACCAATAAAATTTGCTTGTCTTGTTCCATTGCCGATTCGAGACAACGAATAGATTTCTCTCGTCCGACGAACAACGGAATTACCATATGGGGATAAACCACTACATCTCGCAGTGGCAGCACGGGGAGTTCGATATGCGCTTCACGCTCTTGGGTCATAGTTCGATTCCGTTTGATGAATGGATTTTATAAGTCAGTATATTGGGATGTTTCTCAAACTTTCAATGGTTAATACGAAAAAAGGAGCCCAATGGACTCCTTATTTTTAATAAAAGACTAAATCGTCTATTTATTGTTCACCACCAGCAACTTGGCTTTCGGCATTTTCGTAAATTAGGATTGGTGCGGATTCGCCTTTTACTACAGACTCATCAACAACGGCCTTAATCACGCCTTCCACTGAAGGGATGTCATACATGGTATCGAGTAAAATATCTTCGATAATTGAACGAAGTCCACGAGCACCGGTTTTACGGGTCATTGCTTTATGAGCAATGGCTTTAAGCGCATCTTCGCGGAACTCTAACTCAACATCTTCCATCTCAAATAAGGCACCATATTGCTTAGTAAGTGCATTTTTAGGTTGAGATAAGATTTGAACCAATGCAGATTCATCTAATTCAGTTAGCGTCGCAACAACAGGTAAACGACCGATAAACTCTGGGATCAAACCAAATTTAATTAAATCTTCTGGTTCAACCTTACCTAATGTTTGCGAGATAGTCGCTTTATCTGCATCACCTTTAACTTCAGCGCCAAAACCGATACCAGTACCTGTTAAGCCACGTTGCTCAATAACTTTTTCAAGCCCAGCAAACGCACCACCACAAATAAATAAGATCTTTGAAGTATCAACTTGCAAAAACTCTTGTTGTGGATGCTTACGACCACCTTGAGGTGGCACAGAAGCAACAGTACCTTCAATTAGTTTTAGTAGCGCCTGCTGAACACCTTCACCCGATACATCACGAGTTATAGAAGGATTGTCAGATTTACGACTAATCTTGTCGATTTCATCGATGTAAACAATACCACGTTCCGCTTTTTCAACGTCGTAATCACATTTTTGCAGAAGTTTCTGAATAATGTTTTCAACGTCTTCACCCACATAACCTGCTTCAGTTAATGTGGTTGCATCAGCCATAGTAAACGGCACATCAAGTGAACGCGCTAAGGTTTCAGCCAGTAATGTTTTACCACTACCTGTAGGCCCAATAAGTAAGATATTACTTTTACCAAGCTCAACACCTTCAATCGGCGTACCATTACGTAAGCGCTTATAGTGATTATAAACCGCTACCGATAGCACCTTTTTTGCCTGATTCTGACCAATGACGTAATCATCGAGGTGATTACGTAATTCGTGTGGCGTTGGTAATTGGTCTTGATCGCGTTTAGGCGAAATTTCTTTTATCTCTTCACGAATTATGTCATTACATAACTCGACACATTCGTCACAAACATATACTGAAGGTCCAGCAATTAGCTTTCTAACTTCATGTTGGCTTTTCCCGCAAAAAGAGCAGTACAGCAGCTTACCGCTGTCACCGGAATTTTTGTTATCGCCCATTAACTCTACCTCTGTTACAGCCTAGACACTGTCTGTAGAAAACCATCTGTACTGTTTAAATGCACAAACACAGTCTTATATTTTAATACTCTATTCTTCAAAGAATAGCGCACTCAGGCGTAAAGATCAGCTACGCTTTTCAAAAACTGAATCAACTAAACCATAATCGGCTGCTTCTTGAGCACTCATGAAGTTATCACGGTCAGTATCACGTTCAATGATTTCCATTGGTTGACCGGTATGTTCCGCCAACATTTGGTTCAATTTGTTCTTAATGCCAAGAATTTCTTGAGCATGAATTGCAATATCTGAAGCCTGACCTTGGAAACCGCCTAATGGTTGGTGGATCATCACGCGAGAATTAGGTAAACAATGACGTTTGCCTTTTGCGCCACCAGCAAGTAAAAAAGCGCCCATGCTTGCTGCTTGACCAATACATACTGTACTGACATTTGGCTTGATAAACTGCATGGTGTCATAAATCGCCATGCCGGCTGTTACTGAGCCTCCTGGCGAGTTAATGTAAATTGAAATATCTTTGTCTGGGCTTTCTGATTCTAGGAACAATAATTGCGCCACGATCAAATTAGCCATGTGTTCTTCAACCTGGCCAACCAAGAAAATTACACGCTCTTTTAATAAACGAGAGTAAATATCATATGAACGCTCACCTTTTGCTGTTTGTTCAACAACCATAGGTACGAGAGCATTGAGTACAGATTCTGGCGCTTTATGCATTTTATACTTTCCCTAAAATAAAAATGGCTCGTATGAGAACCTCATACGAGCCATTATAAATGGCGAACCGCCAATCAAGTCAAGCGAAGGTTACGCTTTACCTGTTGCCTTGTTCATAAATTCTTCAAAAGCAACTTCTTTTAGAGTTACTTTTGCTGATTTTAATAGCACTTCAACAGCTTGCTCTTCAAGAGCTACGTTACGCATGTTCTGCATAAGCTCTTTGTTGCCATTGTAGTATTCAACAACTTCAGTTGGATCTTCGTAAGCAGAAGCCATTGAAGCGATTAAACCTTGAACGCGCTCATCTTCAGCTTGAAGTTCATTCGTTTTGATTACTTCGCCTAATAATAGACCAACTTTAACGCGACGCTCAGCTTGCTCAGTGAATAGATCAGCTGGAAGCTCAGGCATGTTTTCAGCTTGACCACCAAAACGTTGCATAGCTTGTTGACGAAGAACATTCACTTCACCGTCTACAAGTGCTTTAGGGATAGTGATGTCGTTAGCAGCTAATAAGCCTTCGATAACTTGCTCTTTAACATTCGCTTTAAGCGCTTGATCAAGTTCACGAGTCATGTTTTTACGGATTTCAGCTTTAAGGGCTTCTAGGCCACCTTCAGCAATACCGAATAATGAAGCGAACTCGTCATTCACTTCTGGTAATTCTGCAGCTTGAACTTCGGTAAGAGTAATAACGAAATTAGCCGCTTTACCTTTTAAGTTTTCAGCGTGGTAATCTTCAGGGAAAGTGACTTCAACTTCAAATTCTTCACCGGCTTTATGACCAATGATGCCAGTTTCAAAACCTGGAATCATACGGTTGCTACCAAGCTCAAGTTCGAAATCGTCAGCTTTGCCACCTTCAAATTCTTCACCTTCAACTGAACCAACAAAGTTCATTTTAACTTTGTTGCCTTCTTCAGCAGCAGTTTCAACTACAGCGAAAGTAGCGTGTTGCTTGCGAAGCGTTTCAATCATGGTGTCAACGTCAGCGTCATTAACTTCAGCTTGTGGTTGTTCAACAGCGATTGCATCTAAACCAGTTAATTCAACTTCTGGGTAGATTTCAAAAGTAGCAACGAACTCGAAGTTCTCGCCTTCTGCTTTACTAGGAGCAAATACTGGTGCGCCAGCTGGGTTTAGTTTTTCTGCCATGATAGCTTCAATGAAGTTGCGTTGCATAACTTCACCGGTCACATCTTGACGGATAGCTTTACCGTAACGTTGGTTGATTACTGATACTGGTACTTTACCTGGACGGAAACCAGAGATCTTTGCACGCTTCGCTTCACGTAATAAATTGTCTTTAACTAATTTCTCAATTTGCTCAGCAGGTACAGAAATTGTTAGGCGACGTTCTAGGCCTTGAGTTGTTTCAACAGAAACTTGCATTGTTTTACCTCGAAATATGTCTGACGTCCTTTGTAATAGTCGAAAACTCAACTATTAAATATTCATTTCTTGATGATTAATGTTTACTAATAAAAGTAGTGATACAGCAGCGTTTAAGCGCTGTTACCCGTAGTAATCCGTATTAGATATTTATCAAGACGCGACATTATAGCGACCGTTTACTGCCGAGTCGAGTCTGAAAACGCGGTTAAATGGGGATTTTAGACATAAAAAAAGCGACCTTAGGTCGCTTTTTCTACAACTGTGCATTATCAATGCAAAATTTGGGGTGACTGATGGGGCTCGAACCCACGACAACCGGAATCACAATCCGGGGCTCTACCAACTGAGCTACAATCACCATAATTTGGTACGCCCGGCAGGATTCGAACCTGCGACCACCCGCTTAGAAGGCGGGTGCTCTATCCAACTGAGCTACGGGCGCATGGTTTACAGATAAATCTGTATATCCTACTAACGTGATAAGTTGCTTTGGTTAACAACTTATCTTTTTACAGCTTATTCATAAAACCGAAGCTTTACAAATAAATAAATTTGGTCGGTGATAGAGGATTCGAACCTCTGACCCTCTCGTCCCAAACGAGATGCGCTACCGGGCTGCGCTAATCACCGAGATGTTCAATGCTACAATGTTTATTTTCTTTAAACACCTTCGCTGTGAGAACGGAGCGCATATTAACGAGTCACTTTCCTATCGTCAACGATTTTTTTGACAAACTTGTTCAGCTGCTGTTTTAACAAACAAAAAATTCTGTTTTTAAAAAATCACTAAGGCAATATTCATGACATGACTTTAGCTGACTGATAGAATACGCTTCGTTAATTTCGTCTTATTATCGCGCCATAAAGGAAACTATACCCCCATGACTGCCCAAAATATTGATGGCAAAGCGATCGCTCAATCTATTCGAATCACTTTAAAAGAAAAAGTACTTGCCCGTAAAGAAGCAGGTAAAAGAATTCCTGGCTTAGCGGTCATCTTAGTTGGTGCAGATGCTGCGTCACAAGTCTATGTAGGAAGTAAGCGCCGCGCGTGTGAAGAAGTCGGCTTTCAATCTTATTCATATGATTTAGAGACCACGGCCACTGAAGCAGAATTGTTAGCCTTAATTGATCAATGCAATGATGACCCTAAAATTGATGGCATTTTAGTGCAACTGCCATTACCTGCACACATTGAAGAATCTAAAGTCATTGAGCAAATTCGCCCTGATAAAGATGTTGATGGTTTCCACCCTTATAATGTCGGCCGACTTGCTCAGCGCATCCCAGTGCTGCGTTCATGTACGCCAAAAGGCATTATGACCTTGATCAACTCAACGGGTGTAGATACATATGGTCTTGATGCAACGATTGTTGGCGCGTCTAATATTGTCGGTAGACCAATGACATTGGAGCTACTACTTGCAGGCTGTACTACGACCACCTGTCATCGCTTTACTAAAAACCTTGAACAAAAGGTACGCCAAGCTGACTTGTTGATTGTTGCAGTAGGTAAACCTGGTTTTATTGCTGGTGATTGGATTAAACCTGGTGCGATTGTTATCGATGTGGGCATTAACCGCTTAGACAATGGCCGCTTAGTGGGTGATGTAGAATTTGACCTTGCTGCTGAGAAAGCGGCATTCATTACCCCAGTACCCGGTGGTGTAGGTCCGATGACAATTGCCAGCTTACTAGAAAATACCTTATATGCTGCTGAGACTTACCACGACTAAACCTTTGTTTAATCAGAGTTAATAATTGTATTAACTAAAAAAGCCTGCTAATGCAGGCTTTTTTATGGCGGATTAAACTTAGACGTTACTTTTTACGCCAAGTTGTTACACCATTTTCGCCATCTTCCAGAATAACCCCAAGGGCATTTAGTCTATCTCTAGCGATATCTGCAGCAGGCCAATCTTTTTCAGCGCGGGCGCGATTACGTTCAACGATCAAGGCCTCAATTTCAGCGACTTCATCATCACTGCCCTCGCCTTGGAAATAAACATCAACATCGTTGCTGATAATGCCTAGCACGTCTGTTAATTGCTTAAGGCTAACACCTAAGGCGCTGGCTTGCGCCATATCAACTGATTTAAGACGGTTAATCTCACGTACCATATCAAAGATAACCGAGTAGGCTTCTGGTGTATTAAAATCATCATCCATCGCCAGTTTAAATTTACCGACATACTCAGGTGCAGCTGCTGGAGAAACTGATAAATCTAAGCCTTTTAGCGAAGTATAAATACGTTCTAAAGCCGACTTAGCTTGCTTTAAATTATCTTCAGAATAATTTAGCTGGCTACGATAGTGACCCGATAATAAGAAGTAACGTACTGTTTCTGGATCGTAATGTTCTAACACATCTCTGATTGTGAAGAAGTTGCCCAGTGATTTAGACATTTTTTCTTTATCAACCATCACCATGCCAGTATGCATCCAGTAGTTGACATACTTTGAGCCATGAGCACAGCAAGACTGCGCAATTTCGTTTTCATGATGTGGGAACTGTAAATCGCTACCGCCGCCATGAATATCAAAGTTTTCACCTAAGTGTTTGCCATTCATTGCAGAACATTCAATGTGCCAGCCAGGACGACCAGGCCCCCATGGAGACTCCCACGTTGGTTCGCCAGGTTTTGACATTTTCCACAAAACAAAATCCATAGGATTACGTTTAGCAGCTTCCACTTCAACGCGCGCGCCAGCTTGAAGCTGTTCAAGGTTTTGTCCTGATAAGCGGCCATATTCCGCAAATGAAGCCACACTAAAGAGCACATCGCCATTGTCAGCAACATAAGCATGCTCTTTAGCGATGAGTGTCTGCACCATTTCGATGATCTCATCAATATGCAGGGTCGCTCTTGGTTCGAAATCTGGGCGTAGCATATTTAATGAATCAAAATCATTGTGCATCTCACCAATCAAACGCTCAGTGAGTGAGTCACAACTTTCGTTATTTTCAGCGGCGCGTTTAATGATTTTATCGTCGACATCGGTGATGTTACGTAAGTAGTTCACCGCATAGCCACTATAACGTAAGTAGCGAACTATCATATCGAAAGACACAAAAGTACGACCATGACCAATGTGACATAAATCATATATGGTGATCCCACATACATACATGTCAATCTTGCCAGGGTTAATCGGTTTAAACTCTTGCTTTTCACGACTCATACTATTGTAAATTTTCAACATCGATGGTTCTCTTTTACTCTTAATAAAACTCAATTTAATTGCCACAAAGTCTACCATGAGCAACACTGTTTTGAACACTGCACTTTAAGCCTCACGTAAGATAAGTTAGAATCGCGCAACAATTTTTATCTAGGTAATTAAATATGATCACTTTGCACACAAATATGGGCGACATCAAAATCGCTTTAAATGCTGAAAAAGCACCTTTAACTGTTGAAAGCTTCATTAAGTACGTAAAAGAAGGTTTCTACGACGGTACTATTTTTCACCGTGTGATTGATGGTTTCATGGTACAAGGTGGTGGCTTTACTGAAGATATGGTTCAGAAAACCCCTCATGCTGCAGTTAAAAATGAAGCGAACAACGGCTTATCAAACAAAGTCGGTACCTTAGCGATGGCGCGTACATCTGATCCGCATTCAGCAACATCACAGTTTTTTATCAATGTGAATGACAACACTTTCTTAGACTTTAAAGCCGAAACATCTCAAGGCTGGGGCTATTGTGTATTCGCTGAAGTTGTTGAAGGTTTTGATATTGTAGAGAAAATCAAAACTGTTAGCACAGGTAACCGTGGCATGCATCAAGACGTACCACTAGAAGCTGTTATCATTAACAGTGCAAGCATTGCTGAATAATCATTAATGCAGACTGTTTTTATGGGCGATTTGCACTTAAGTGCAGACCGCCCAGATATTAGCCAAGCTTTTATTCGCTACCTCAACTCAGATCTTTCTGATGTTGAAGCGATTTATATCATCGGTGACTTGTTTGAAGTCTGGACCAGTGATGATATTGCCGAGCCCTTTACTGACGAAATAGCCACCCATCTAAAACGTGTCGCCACAAGCATCCCTATTTATTTTATCCACGGTAATCGAGATTTTATGATTGGCAAATCATTTGCTCGTAAAGCTGGAATGATCATACTCCCAGAAGTTGTCGAGTTAGATTTGTATGGGATAAAAACAGTAGTCTTGCATGGTGATAGCCTTTGCACGCTCGATAAGGCTTATCAAAGATTTAGAAGCTTCAGAAATTCATCATTCGTGAAATGGATTTACCGTAACTTGCCTAAATCAACGCGACAGAACATCGCTGCTGATATTCGCAAAAAAAGTCAAAAAAGCAATCAACAAAAAAGCTATACCATTATGGATGTTGAGCAATCAGCCGTTGACAGCCTACTGCTAAAAACCAACTGCCAAAGAATGATCCATGGCCATACCCATCGTCCGGCAATACATCAATTAGCCGATAACAAGCAGCGCATTGTGGTTGGTGACTGGTACGAGCAAGGCAGCATACTGATTGTCGACCAATACACTGCCAATCTTGAACAACTGCCCTTGCTAACTTGAGGACTTCAAATACCGCAAGGATATAGTGTTAATTGGGTAAACCACTGTGGAATTTAAAATCGGTATCAGGGGTTAAAATAAGCTCAGCTTCAACCTCGGTCAAAAACCTTACTCTGTCACTAATATCTTTATCCGATACTACCTCGGCCAACGTCAGGTAATCTTGGTAGTGACGAGCTTCAGAGCGAAGTAGCGATACGTAGAATTTACTTAATTCTTCATCCAGATGCGGGGCAAGTTTGGCAAAACGTTCACAAGATCTGGCCTCAATTAGTGCACCAATAATTAACTTATCGACTAATGCATCTGGCTCGAAGGTTTTAACATGTTTCAGTAAGCCTTTGGCATAACGTCCGGCCTCTATTAGCTCATACTGTACCTGTTTTTTTTCCATCAACTCCATTACTTGATAGAAATGATGTAATTCTTCTTTGATCAGCAATACCATTTTATCAACTAACTCTTGACCATAAACACAGCCTTCACGCACTGTGATTTGTTTGCTGACGTTACTTTTTCCTTTAAGAGAGGCTAAATCGCCGACCTTTTTATAGGCAAACTCTTCGTATGGCTTTATCCATTGGGATAACTGCTCAGCACTGGGTTTATCAACCGCGTATTTCCTAATTAAAAACATCGCGCTTTGGGCGGCTTTTAACTCACAAATCATATGATCACGAAGAATGATGGATAAGTTTTCAGGCTTGCTGGCCATTTCAATCCACTTATCAGGTGTTTCACAATTCAAAAAAGAGTAAATCGGCTCAAGTAAACCCTGCTCATACATCATTGAAGTACCACTAAATATTTTATGTGCCGCCATTGTATTAAAAAAATGAAACAGATACGACAACCCATCTGCATATTCTAAGATTGCATTAAGCAGCAAATAGATATTTAACAATCATCAACTAAGTTACATTAACGTCGAATATTTACATATAAATCGACAATCTAAAGAGAAAAATACTGCATGAGCTAACTTCTGATGAGCTTATTAGCTTTTTATACTGATAAAACAACAATAGCACTTGACGAATGGCCGCTAATGTTCAATAAATAGTCTATACATCTGCGTAACAATAGTTGCTTAAGTTGTATTTCAATCACCTTTAATGGATAAGCTTCGATAGGGATGAAGTTATTACTTAAACGGCTCACTAGTAACGAGTGCATTAAGTATGTGTAGGACTGATTAAGGCGATTGATATATGGGGCTATGATCAGTTCGTCTGAAGTTTGGCGAGCTATGTATGAAATGCTAAACAAGGATAATAACAATGATATTGAATCACCTAATGGGGCTATACACTCATCCGAAACAAGAGTGGCAAACAATTGAACGTAATCACGAGGCAGTTAAAAGCAGCCTTAGTCATATCTTACTTATCGCCTTAATCCCTGCTGTGTGCAGTTTTGTAGCAACCGCTTATATAGGCTGGCATCCTGCTAACGGCGAGCTACTATTTCTCACTCCACAAAGCGCCATGTTCATGTCAGTGGGTATGTACTTTGGCCTCATTGCTGGCGTATTTGCACTGGCATATTTATCTTATTGGATGGCAAAAACCTTTGATGCCGCACCAACCTTCACTCAAGCACTTGAGTTAGCCGCCTATACCGCTACACCATTATTTATGGTTGGCATATCAGCGCTATACCCTGTGTTATGGTTTATGATGTTAGTGGGCCTTGCAGGCTTAGCCTACTCAGTATATCTACTTTATGCTGGTGTCCCCATCATTATGAATATCCCTGAAGAAAAAGGCTTTATTTACGCAAGTTCAGTCGTTACTGCAGGTTTAGTGCTATTGGTCGGATTAATGGGCACTAGCGTTATATTATGGAGCTTAGGCTTAGGACCTATGATGCAGTAAATGTTTTTGTACTATATTTAAAAGGCGCTTTCGCGCCTTTTTTGTTATGGCTCGGCCCATAAAGTGAGTTTGAACTAAGGTGATATATGACCCAAAATACCTATCAAAAAATCCTTTTTGTATTGCTGCTTCTAGCGGGTTTATTTGCCATCAACTACTGGGTTAAGTCATCCACTACAGAAAATGAGACTGATACTACTGGTACAAACGCGACTAAATCTCCAACAGCAACAATTGAGCCAGATGTTAATCATCAATATATAGATGCCGCAAACAACAAACTCACAACTAAAAAACCGCAAACCAAGGCCTCAACAGAGATTATTTTAAACTCGCTCGATCAATTAATTGAATTATTCGACTCGTTAAATTACAACAAACAAAGCTGGGATGCCGGTGTAAGGGAAGTACCTCGATTAACCTTTGATAGCGTGAGTGAGAATTGGCAAAAAACCTCAAATGAGATCCCTGTACAGGTTAAGAAAATGGTTTTTTTCAGATTAATGGCGCCATTAATATTACTCAGTAATGAAAATATTATTTTAGAGCGAAAATGGGTGAAACAGGCTGAGCTAACCGATAACAAGCTTATTGATATCGCAACAAAATACAAGGTCATCCCCGATAAGCAAACACCATTAACTCAAGATTTGCGAAAACAACTGCTTAAGCGCGTAGACATCATGCCGCCGTCATTAGTGCTAGCCCAAGCGGCTGAAGAAAGCGGCTGGGCGACATCGCGATTTACCGTTGAAGGTAACGCCTTTTTTGGCCAGTGGGATTTCAGTGGCAACGGCATGGCTCCTAAAAAGCAAAGAACAGAGTTAGGCAATTACGGTTTAGCACGATTTAATACTCCGCAAGCATCCGTTGAGGGCTATATGCTAAATATCAATACCCATGCAGCCTACCTTAAACTGAGACAAATGAGACAGCAATTACGTTATGAGAAAAAACCGATTACAGGCCTTAAATTAGTCACCACATTAGATAAATATTCCGAACGTGGCCAAGCCTATATTGATAGTATCCAGCAGATGATCCGTTACAACAAACTTGATCAAGTGGACGCCGCCTATTTAAGTGATGGTGCGCCAATACACTTAATTTCCGCAAATAACCAAGCAAGTTCTACTGATGATTAACCAAAAAAATGCCAGAACAATATTGTTCTGGCATTTTTATTAACTGACTTAGGGATAAACTACCCCCAGTAAAAGCTACAGGTAAACTTTAAGCAAAAGAATCACGTAGTGCCACAGTTAAGTTAAACACTAAAGCCTCTTTTGATGAATCCTTGTTATCAGCGCAGAAGTAACCTTCACGTTCAAACTGGTACGCTTTTTCTGCCACTGCATTGGCTAAGCTTGCTTCAGCGACACCCTTAAGCACAGTTAAAGAGTCATCGCTTAACACTTCGTCTAAGGTTTCAAAAGCTGCTGGAGACGCTTCAGTAAATAAACGGTGGTATAAACGAAATTCAGCTGGTTTGGCCGTTGTCGCTTCAACCCAATGAATAACACCTTTAACTTTGCGGCCATCACTTGGGTTCTTACCCAATGTTTCATTGTCGTAAGTACAATAAACAGTGGTGACATTACCGTCTTCATCTTGATCAAAACGTTCAGCTTTAATCACATAAGCATTACGTAAACGAACTTCTTTACCAAGTACTAAACGCTTAAAATGCTTATTAGCAGACTCTTTAAAGTCTTCGGCATCGATGAATAACTCTTTACCAAATGCAATTTCGCGGGTACCCATTTCAGGTTTATTCGGATGCATTGGGGCATTAATTATTTCAGGTGTATCCGACGGGTAGTTTTCAATTACCACTTTAATCGGTCTTAACACAGCCATGGCACGAGGTGCATTTTCGTTGAGCTCTTCACGAATACACGCATCAAGCACGCCACCTTCAATAAGGTTTTCTTGCTTTGTAACACCGATACGTTGGCAGAATTCACGAATAGACGCCGGAGTATAACCGCGACGGCGTAAACCTGCGATAGTTGGCATACGAGGATCATCCCAACCAGACACGATTTCACGCGTTACTAAATCGTTCAATTTACGTTTCGACATCATGGTGTATTCAAGGTTAAGTCTTGAAAATTCATACTGACGTGTACGGTTTGGTTGATTAAAATCATCTAAATGATCTAACACCCAATCATACAAACGACGGTTGTCTTGGAACTCTAAAGTACATAACGAATGAGTGATGTTTTCAATCGCATCTGAAATACAGTGAGTAAAGTCGTACATTGGGTAAATGCACCACTTATCGCCTGTTTGATGATGGTGAGCAAAACGAATACGGTAAATAACCGGATCACGCATACACATGAATGGTGAAGCCATATCGATTTTAGCCCGCAGTGCACACTCACCCTCTTTGAATTCACCTGCACGCATTTTTTCAAATAGGTTCAAGTTTTCTTCAACTGAGGTATCACGGTAAGGGCTATTTTTACCAGGTGCTTTTAATGTGCCACGGTACTCGCGTGTTTCTTCAGCATTTAAGAAGCACACATAAGCTAAACCTTTTGAGATTAGCTCAACCGCATATTGATGTAATTGATCGAAGTAATTCGAAGAATAACGAACTTCACCTGACCATTTAAAACCTAACCAACGTACATCATCCTGAATAGAATGAACATAATCGATGTCTTCCTTTTCAGGGTTAGTATCATCAAAACGTAAGTTACATTGACCTTGATAATCTTGTGCTATGCCAAAATTTAAACAAATAGACTTTGCATGGCCAATGTGTAAAAAACCATTTGGCTCTGGCGGAAAACGGGTTTGCACACTGGTGTGTTTACCACTTTTTAAGTCTTCATCAATAATATTACGAATGAAGTTACTTGGACGTACTTCGTTGTCCACTTGGCTCATGGAGTTCCTCTTGGTGCACGATGGTGAAATTTATGACCTTTGATGATCCTACAGATTTACGCGAGTTACAATGCCTGTTTGCTAAAAATAACCCTCAAAAAACAAAAAACCAGCATTTCGTAAAATGCTGGTTTTAATTTGAACACAAAATCTCTTATTCAGTGATGATTTTAATTCCTGGGATAATCTGTTGACTCTTTTTACCTTGCTTTTTAAGCCAGAAATAAAAGCCCACTAGCGCAATAGAAAAGAATGAAATCCACCCGATAGATTGCACTGGATGCTTAGCAATATTGGCACCTTGATATACTACCGTTGCACTGCCATAAGCTAATGCAAAGGTCCATAGCGCAGCAAATCGAGCCCACTTAGCACCAAACTCATTCACTAATGCGCCCATTGCCGCAACACAAGGCGTGTATAGCAAGATGAAGAGCAAATATGAGAATGCTGCAATTTTGGTTGTGAAACCAGCTTGCAGTGCACTGAATGTTGAACTATCAACTTCAAGCTCTGCAGCGGCTTCTTCTAAATTTTCGACATTTCCAACATCAATTGATAAAGGATCTTCAGGGGCAATACCCAATAAGTTTTCAGGGATAGTACTTAATGCCTCAGAAAAACTTTCAGACAGACTCGCTAACTCTTCATCTTCGCCTGCTGGCGTGGCATATAAGCTGTTTAATGTGCCAACAACCGCCTCTTTTGCAAAAATACCAGTGATAATACCTACTGTTGCAGGCCAGTTATCTTGCTCTACACCCATTGGTGAGAAAAATGGTGTTACTTTTTGGCTTAATACACTTAGTACTGACTCGTTACTGTCTTCATGGCCGAAACTACCATCGGTACCAATTGCATTGACAAAATTCAGTAGCGTCACCACGATAACAATGGTTTTACCGGCACCTAAAATAAAACTTTTAGTACGTTTAACTGTGCGAGAGAAAACTGCTTTCGCTTTTGGCATTTCATAACTAGGCAGTTCCATCACTACCGCGCTGCTTGAACCTGGCAATACTGTGCTGCGAAGTAATAAACCGGTACCAATAGCAGCAAAAATACCAATGATATACAGTAAAAATACTAAGTTTTGACCTGAATCAGGAAAGAACGCCGCAGCAAATAGAGCATAAACAGGAAGACGAGCACCACATGACATAAAGGGTGCCATCATGCCGGTAACGATTCTTTCGCGCTCACTACCTAAAGTGCGTGTTGCCATAATGGCAGGTACAGAACAACCAAAACCGACAATCATTGGTACAAACGCTTTGCCGGGTAGACCAATGCGTCTCATTAATCCATCAACGACAAATGCAGCACGAGACATGTAACCCGATGCTTCAAGTACTGATAAAGCAAGAAATAGTGCTGCAATAACCGGTATAAAGGTGGCCACGGTTTGAATGCCCTGACCTATACCGCCAGCAATAATTGTCACTAACCATACTGGAGCACCAATTGTGGTTAACAATGCACCTAAATGATCGACAAAAATAGCCCCAGCTGTAATATCAAAAAAGTCAATAAACGAGCTACCAACATTGATACTGAACATGAACATTAAATACATCACTAACAAAAACACCGGAACACCGAGTGCTGGATGTAAAATCAATTTATCGAGCTTGTCACTGGTGCTTTCAAACTCACCCACTTCGACAGAATGGCTAAATACTTTTTCAACAAAGTCAAAACGCGTAGTCGCAACAAGTACTTCAACGTCTGTACCTGATTGTTCAGCAATTTTAGTGCAATCATTAACTACGTCTTTTAAACTGGTGTTATTACACTGCCCGCAACCATTGCCGTTACCTAACATGGCTAGTGCGCGTCCGCGACTTAAATCACTTGCATGTTGTTGCAGGGTTTGTACGCCCGCTTCAATACTTTCATCATAATTAAGAATTAAAGCAGACTCTGAAATTTCGCCTTTGAGTAACTTTAAGACTTGATCTTGAACCTGTTTAACATCGTTTAGTTCTCGTGAACAAACGGCAATAACAGGGCAACCAAGCTCTGCAGACATTTTCTTAAGGTTGACTTCGATACCTAATTTTTTAGCCGCATCAATTTTATTCAACACCACAACCATTGGAATACCCAGCTCTCTTAATTGAACTGTGAGGTAAAGATGTCGTTCGATATTGGTTGCGTCCACAAGATTGATGATGCCATCAATTCTTTGTTCGGCGAGATATTGCTGGGCGATTTGTTCATCTAAAGAACAGTCACAGCTATTTCCTGCCGGTAATAAATCATAAATACCTGGTAAATCCGTCAAATGGATATTGGTGTTATCAAGAGTGAAATAACCGGTTTTCTTTTCTACCGTTACGCCAGACCAATTACCCACCTGCTGATTAGAGCCCGTTAATGCATTAAACAGCGTTGACTTGCCTGCATTAGGATTACCTACGGTGACGCAATGAAATTCTTTAGTCATTTGTTTTTACTACCTCAATAACATCCGCTAAATCACGGCGCATACATAAACGGCTACCACGTAAATCTAATTCAACTCCTGAACCCATCGGCGCTCTGCGTAACATTTTAAATGACGTATGAGGAGTGATGCCCATAGAGAGTAATTTACGCTTTACTGTTTGAGGTAAAGAGAGTTGGCCAACCTCTGCAATCTTAGCGCTATCGCCGGGATTGAGTTCACTAAGCTTCATAAAGCAGTTACCTTGGGATTATAAATATGAATTACACTAATTTTATATGAGCTAACTAAGCAAAACCTTTACCTAGATCATGTTTTACGAGTGCAAACGAGAATGGTTTTCAATTGTATTGTCAATTATGTGATAAAAGCCCAAAAGAAAATAGTGCTTTGAGTATTATATTTTGATAACGGCTAAATTGGCTGCTTATATGAGGTGTTTGTTTACTTAAATGTTAACGAGTGTCTTGAGTAAGTAGGCCAAAAGTAAATTCATCATGCCAATCGGGGCCTATTTTATAATTTTGTCTTAAGCAGCCTTCAGTAATAAAACCACAAGCCGTCATTACCTTGGCTGAAGCGAGATTGTTAGTTGAACAGATACCAATATACTTGTGGACCCCAAATTGATGGATCCCCCAATCAATAACTGCGTTTAAGCTTTCAGTAGCGTAACCTTGACCGGACATCTCAGGTGCTATGATATAACCTACCTCAGCACGCCTTAGCAAGGCATCATCACAATGAAAACCTGTAAAACCAATAAAAGCACCGGTGTGAATATCTTCAATCACTAACGTTAACCACTCTCCTAAATCAAACTCCCACGGTGCAAGTCTTGAATTAAATTTCTGTTTAATGGCTAACTCAGTCATTGGCTCACAGATATATTGGATGACATCAGGATTTTGATACAGGCGGTTAAAACTGTCCCAATCCTCCTTGATTAAGGTTCTAATTTTTAATCTGTCAGTATATAACGCAATCATTAAGTGGTGACCTCCAATAAAAAAGGCAGCCTAAGCTGCCTTAATCAACATAAGGCGTTTAGCCTCTGCTGGTTACTTCTAATAAATGGTAACCAAATTGAGTTTTAACTGGGCCTTGTACTTCATTTAAAGGCGCGCTAAATACGACTTCATCAAACTCACGAACCATCATACCTGGACCGAAAGAGCCAAGTTCTCCACCTTGTGCACCTGATGGACATGATGAATGGGCTTTAGCAATTTCAGCGAAGTCTGCACCTGCTATGATTTGCTGCTTAAGCGTTTCACATTGTTCTTCAGAACTCACAAGAAGATGCCTAGCTGTTGCCTGTACCATTTATAGCTCCTTTGGCAATTGATGCCATTAATTAGTCATTTTTTTATAAAAAATAAAAGGGAGCATAAATTGCTCCCTTGTTACTCAGATTACATTTACTAAACTATCAGTTATTGGTTATTTTGCCAATTCGGATTCAATCCAGCGGGCAATTTTTTTCTCCATGACTGCCATAGGTAACGAACCGGTTGTTAAAATTTGATCATGAAAGCCCTTAAGATCAAATTTATCACTAAGCTGGGCTTCAGCATCAGCACGTAATCTTAAAATAGTCAGCTGACCAATTTTGTAAGATAACGCCTGACCAGGGATAGCCATATAACGTTCTACTTCTGCAATAATGTCAGACTCTGCCATTGGCGAGTTGTCCTTCATATACTGAATAGCTTGCTCACGGCTCCAGCCTTTAGCATGTAAGCCAGTATCAACCACCAACCGCATTGCACGGAGCATTTCATCAGATAGCTTACCAAAGTACTGATAAGGATCGCTGAATAAGCCCATTTCGATGCCTAAGTACTCAGCATATAATGCCCAGCCTTCTTCAAATGCAGTATAACCTTGGAAACGTTGGAACTCAGGAATACCGGTTAACTCTTGTTTAATGGCAATTTGAAAGTGATGCCCAGGCGCGGCTTCATGTAAAGAAAGCGTTGTCATGCCCCACTTAGGCTGTGCTTTTAAATTAAAGGTATTAATATAAAACACACCAGGACGTGAGCCATCTACCGCAGGAGATTGATAAGAAGCCCCTGCTGCTGATTTTTCTCTAAAGCTTTCAACAGGTTTAACAACATAATCAGCTTTTGGCATCACGTTAAAGTATTTAGGTAACTCTTTATTGATGTCATCTTTTAGTGCCATATAGCCATCAATTAAGCCTTGGCGCTCACTAAAGAAATATTCTGGATCACTTGAAAGTGATGCGAAGAAAGCGCTTAAATCACCTTCAAAGCCAACTTGTTCACGTACTGTATCCATTTCAGTTAAAATGCGTTTTACTTCTGAAAGACCAATTTGATGAATTTCATCAACCGGCATTTTAGTGGTGGTATGACTATTTGCTAGCGTTTGATACCACTCTTTACCATTAGGTAATCCCCACCAACCATCAGAAGCTCTTGCGTAGGAAAGATAACTATCTTTAAAATAATTTCTTAAATCTGTTAAAGCTGGAATTAACTGAGATTGAATAAGCTTACTGTACTCTGCTGTTAATTGAGTCTTATCTTGCTCACTAAAGTCTTCAGGCATGATATTAATTGGTGCATAAAATAAGCTTTGCTTAGCCTCTTTAACCAATTGAGCATCTAACTGCGGGATAATACGTTCAACCAAGACTTTAGGTAACACAACTTTACTGGCGATCCCCTCATCCATTCTTGCTTGAGCCAGGCCTATCCAATTGATAAAACCTGCAAGACGACCTAACCAGTTGTTATAATCTTCAACGGTGTTAAAAGGCTGGGCACTTTCACCACTGCCCAATTGGATCATGCTGATAACCGTACTGTAAAACTGATTCATTGGCATAAAATGCTCAGGATACGACTCGGCAACAAGATCCATATGACGGTCATACATGAACATATCAAAGCTTAATTGTAAATCTGCAGGAAGTTCATTTGCATTAATTGATTTTGCTCGTTTTAGAAACTGACTATTTAGTTCATGTCGTTGTTTTAGGTAAGCCTCAGTTAATGAACCACCAAACTCAGCGTTGTAATCATTAACCCCTACATAGGTTGCATAGATAGGTTCTAATGCTAACAGTGCTTTAAAGTAATCATCCGCTAAAGCATTATATGCTTGTGCTGCTGTCTGGCTACTTTGTTGCGCGCTTTGTAGACTTGCGGTGCTTGAGTTGTTTGGACTTGTTTGCTCGCTGCATGCTTGAAGCGATAATAAAGAAGCAATAGCAACGGTCAGTAATGTTTTTTTCATCATCAGATCCCTGTCAGAGCCACAAATTTAGCGGCCTTAAAATATGATTTATCTTTTTAGTTATTATTTACAATGTATCGCAATTAGTTGTTATTAGTTAGCAAATAATTGTAACTGAGAATAACAATCTATTCTCTTTATACCTAAAAATGCGACTCAAAAAAAAAGCCCCTTGAAAGGGGCTTTTTTCAAATTAACCAGATTACAAAGTAATATTGTTAATTCGCGCTTTTTCTTTGATATAAGAAATATAGCTGTTAGCGCTGCGCTTCGTTTTGCTGTGTTTAGCAGCACGATTTGCGCGCTTATAAGCAGACTTATATTGCTTCAAACTTAAATGGGCTAAAGTTAACTCAAGTTCAGCTTCACCTGGCTCATCCAAACCTGCTGCAAGTGCTTTTTCAAACACAGGAATTGCAGCTTTAGGCTCTTCAGCGATAGCAAGAATTTTACCTTGTTTAAGGTATAACTCAGCATCACCAGATAACTCAGCAGCTTGACCATATAATTTGGCTGCTTGCTTGAAGTTTTTAGCATTATGGTAGAAACCCGCTAAGATTTTAATCGACTTTTCAGTCTCTTTAATCATTCCCGATTTCATGTGTTTTTCATAAAGCTTAGCAGCGTTATACGGCGCACCATTTTGCGACATAAGTTGTGCTAGACGAGTAATGTTACCATCAGACTCTAGAAAACCATTTTTATAAGCTAAATCATAAGTGGCTAATGACTTGGTATAATCTTCAGTCATCAAATAAAATTGCGCTAACTGTACCCAAAGACGTTTATCATCTTGGAACAGCGGTACCATAATTTCGAGTACCTTTACCGCTTCTTTATACTTCTTTTGATTGAAGTATGCAGTTAATTTCATTTGATAAAGGCCTTTATCAGGCTTCTCTACTAGAGAAAGTCCTTTATCGGCAACTTCAAGTACTTTATCCCACTGCTTAAGTTCGCTGTATGCAATACCGATACGACGGTATACAACAGGGTCGACTTTACAAGTAAAGTCCATCCACTTGTAGTAGTAAGGAATAGCGTCTTTAAACTTCTTTTCTTGTAGTAATAAGTCAGCATACAAACGTAATGTTGCTGCGTGATCTGTACCACCAAGAATGTCAGCATCTACAGCTGTTTTTAAATACTTGATTGACGTTGCCATTTGACCTTTTTCAGCATAGAAAGAACCGATCATTCGTCCTATATACGCTGCATCAAAATCATTTTTGGTATTCACTTCAAGCAAAATTTCAATTGCTTGGTCCAAACGTCCTTCTGTGTATTCTTCGAAAGCTTTTTGAACTTTCTTACCAGCACTAGCACCAACTGCACGAGATTGACGCTCATCAATTGGACATTTTTCAGCTGCTTGAGCAGTTGAAACTGTGAGTAGCGAACTACCACACAAAGTTAGTAGCAACGCACTAGCGATTTTATTTACTTTACGCATTATCTACCTCCTTTATCCAATGTGAAATCAAGTTGTACAGTCATACCAGGAACCTTCATAGCCTTACCATCAATGATTTTAGGCTTGTATTTCCATTTCTTTAACGCACGAACTGCTTCGCGGTCAAAAATACGTTTAGGTTCTGCTTTAATAACTTTAACGTCTTCGATGCCACCTAATTCGTTGATGGTAAATGAAAGTTGTACATAACCTTCTTTACCATCACGTGCTGCAGCAATTGGGTATTGAGGGTCAATACGTACAATTGGTGTTGCATCACCGTCACGTGTCATCATGTTACCAAGTTTAAAACCTGTGCTAGCACCGCCAGCGACAACACCACTCATGTTAAATGCCATATTCGTATCAATATCTGATGACGTATCTGGCGGAGTAGTATCCGGTTTCGGTGGTTGCTCAGGTGGTGCTGGTGGCTTAGGTTTAACCCTAGGCTTATCCTGCACTTTCGTATCCTGCTTATCCATACTGATCTCAATAATAGGAGAATCAGTTGAAGTGTCGGCGCGTTTAGCGCCGCCACCGACCAAGAAGGCCATGAAGACAAACAGGGCGAAAGTAACAGCAGCACCAACTATGAGTGATACTATTGCTCTCAGCATATTAGTCTTTCCCCGCTGAAATCGAGATTTTGTCGATACCCGCTTTCTTTACGTTGTCCATAACCTTAACTACAAGGCCATGTTCTGCTTCTTGGTCTGCTTCGATTAATACAGCCGCTTCTGGTGCTTCAGCTAACATACGCTCTACGTTCGCTGTTACACGCTCGATGTCAACCTGACGGTTTTCCATCTTAATTACGCCTGTCTTACTCACACCAATAAAGATGTTTGCAGATTTTTGTTGTGTCGCTGTAGAAGCTTCAGGTTTCTTATAATCAAGACCTGATGGCTTAATGAACGAAGTCGTCACAATAAAGAAGATCAACATGATAAACACGATGTCGAGCATCGGAGTCATATCTACTTGTGCTTCTTCTTCTACACTAAAATGCTTTTTACGTGCCATTTTCAATACTCTCTCTAGTGGTGTGGCAAGCTATCTTTTAGCTTTTCGAGACTAATTTTCAATTTTGCATCTAATCGAGTGCTAAAAAATACACCTGATAGTGCTGCTACCATTCCTGCCATTGTCGGCATGGTTGCCATTGAAATACCAGCCGCCATCATACGAGCGTTACTCGTACCATGAACTGCCATCACATCGAACACTGCTATCATTCCGGTTACGGTACCTAGTAGACCAATCATTGGACAAATGGCTACTAATGTTTTGATAAGCAGCATACGAGCATTCATATCTTGCTTAGCTTGGGACACCCAAGCTTCACGGATACGGTGTGCATACCAAGAGGTTGAATCCTCTCTATTATTCCATGCGTTGATAATCGCTTTATGCTCTTTTGGTGCAGTTAAATTGATATACCAAAAACGCTCAAGCATTAACACCCACATTAGAAATAGCACTGCCGCTACCAACCAGAGGATATCTCCTCCGGTGGCCATGAAGCCCCTGACAGAGTCCCAAACATCCATCAGGATTAGCATCATTAGTCAGCCCTCTTCTCAGCGTGCTCTGCAATGATACCAGCGCTTTGTTCTTCAAGAACTTGAACTACTGACTTGCTACGAGCGATAACAACTGCGTGCATAAGCATTAGAGGAAGTGCAGCAACAAGACCTTGTACCGTTGTCATCAATGCCATAGAGATACCACCTGCCATTAGACGTGGATCACCAGTACCGAACAATTGAATTGTTTGGAAGGTTGCAATCATACCGGTTACTGTACCAAGTAGACCCATCATAGGCGCGATAGCTGCTAGAACTTTAATGATTGAAATACGTGCTTCTAGAGCTGGCGTTTCTTTCAAAATAGCTTCATCAAGTTTAAGTTCAAGCGTTTCAACATCAACGTCTTTGTTTTCTTGATAAACTTTAAGTACACGACCTAATGCGTTATTACCTGGGTTTGCAGTATCTTTACGTTGAGCTTTAACTTTAGCACCAACAATATAAAGAGTAACTAAACGCTCAATTGAAATTAGCGCACCAAGAACAAGTAAACCGATGATGATGTAACCAATTGGTCCACCCGCTTCAATACGCTCTTCGATTGTCGCTTTTTGAGTGAATACACTTAGTAACACACCACGTGCAGGGTCAACAAACAGCTTTTCATAGCCAGAAGTCGCACTTGTAAATGACTTAACACTTGATACTTGTGCACTACCTGGTTGCTGTGAAAGCTCTTGGATTAGACCAAGGTCAGCGTTGTAAACAACGTATTTGCCATCAGCAAGTAAGTTATATGCACCAACACGAGTAACTGTAGTATTAGTAACACCGCCATCTAAACCTGTTACATCAGCATCGAAAGTAACAACTTTACCAGATTCGACCATTTCAAAAAGTTGAGCTTCCCAGAATTGTTCTAGCTCATTAATTTTTGGAAGTTCTTTACGAGCACCAAGTTCTGCAATAAATGCATCACGGCCAGGGAACTGTGCAGTAATGTTAGAACCAACTAACTTACCAGCAAAGTCACCTGCTTCACCTTTAACAACACCGAACATTTCGCCTAAGTCACCAGAAGCAATCTTACGATCTTCTTCTAATTGTGCGATTTTACGTTCGTTATCAGTAAATGCTTGCGCTAGATCTTTACCACGTTGTCTTTCAGCTGCAAGCGCTGATTTTTCACGTTTAAGAAGAGCAGCTTTATCGCCACGCTCATTTAAGAACTCTGCTTCACGCTTCTTATTGGTTTTAGTCGCATTAGCACGGTCTGTTTGAACTTGCTTTAATAGTTGTTCAATCGTTTTTGGTGCATCTGCAGCGCTAACCATACCTGATGTTAGTGACAGAGTTGCAGCAACGATTGTTGTAGTAATAAACTTTTTCATTATTGTGCAGCCTCCGCAGCAGGGATTGGTAAGGCGAATAGATCAGGAGCACCTTGACCACGAGCCTGTTTAATAGCTTTGCTTAAGTTACGAAGATAGCTATCTTCTAACACATCCCAACCTTTAGTTTCTGCGTTATACATCCAAGCTGACTTTTGGTCTTGGCTTTGAGCGTATAGGCTTACACGACCGAAGTTTAAGAAATCAACTAGAATTTCTTTACCATCAATTTGTAATTGACCAGTTTCTGCAATTAACTTAGAACCATATTCACGTTCAATGTTATACGCATCTAAGATCAAGCGGTACTTTTCAGCAAGTGTTACTTCAGCGCTATTTAATGTATCTTTTAAGCGTTGAACACGAGCTTCACGAGCGTCTTTGTTAAATGGTAAGTCTAAAGCGATAAATTGCTCTAAAGCGTCTACCATTTTAAACATTAAAGGAACAACACCTTGTCTAAGAGCATCAACACCGTCGATATCGTCTTGGATAAGTTTCATTGTCGCCTGTTGGTCTGCAACCAATCCGGCAACATAGTCATTGTATGATTTTAAAGATTCGCGTTCGTCAGCAACTGAGCCATACTCAAAAAGCATGTCTTGTGCTTGATCAAAATACTTATCAACTTTGTTTTGCGACGCAGCAGCATCAGCATGAATTTTGCCGTCTGCTTTTTGTACGTCACTTAGAGGATCTGCAATCACGAAGTTGCTGCTAGCTAATGCAAGCGCGCCAACAAGTGCAGTAGCGATTTTTGTTCTATTGCTTACCTTGGACATAGTTCCCAACCAATTTATAGTGAATTAGAAAGCTTTAACTCGAAAGTAACAACTGCGATTTTATTGTTAACCGATGTTGCACTCACTAAGTGTATCTTTCTCTTGTGATTGTTAGTTTTTTCTTCCCTATTCTATACCCGCTAAGGCATAGACCCGCTCGCATCATTTCACAAAATGTTGACCTGTGTCAACAATTGAGGACATCAAAAACTAGTATAAATCTAGCTTCCTTTACCATACTGAACTCAAATGCTCTTTTTTCATACTATACATACACCAAACAAAAATTTAATTGAATAACAAGTTCGTATTCAAATAGTCAGAACTTAAATAATCCACTTAATCTTATAAAAATTAAAGGGCTGATAAAAATCAGCCCTTTAATTATGCTTTGTTAACCTAATTTCCAACAGTTGCACCATTTTTTTGTAACCTAGTTAGAGAGTCTTCTGCATTTTTTTCATCTTCAAGTTTTTGTTTAGCTGTTCTACACACTTTAGTTTTCCTATTCGAACCCGTTCTAGAAAGCATTTCACAACTGACGCTATTCTCGGCCATATCACTTTTTGATTCCCTATTTTTATAAATATCTTGAGATGATTCACAAGCACTTATTAGAGACAGTAATATTCCTATAAACAGAACTTTTTTCATAATTTCCCTATAAAAAAGGGCGCTAATAGCGCCCTTTCCTTAATATAAAACTTAGAACTTTATACCTGCACGTACATATATACTGCGGCCAATAACATCATAAGTTGACACGTCTGTGTTAGCACCAAATGCCGAATAAACAAATGGAGGCTCTTCATCAAATACATTATCAACACCAGCTGTTAATGTTACATGGTCATTAAGCATATAGTTGGTTTGGAAATCTACTACTATATTAGAATCTACATCCCTTTCAAAAGGAGCAGTCCACCAACCAGCTTCAACTTCTTTAACTCCACTAATATAACGAGTAATTAATGAAGAATTGAAATCAGCAACTGCCCATGAAACAGTAAAGTTAGTCTTTAATTCAGCAAACATACCATCATGATTACCTTCAAAGCGACCTACATGATCAACTACACTGCCATCTGCAAGGAATTTGTCATATTCAAGTAAATACGTACCATCTAAACCAAGTCCCCAATCACCAAACCCAGTTTCGAACGTATAACGAAAATCATAATCAATACCAGCCGTGTTAATGCCACCAACATTCACTGTGTAATTTTGAACATCAATAATACCACCTTCAGCGGCACCTGATGTGAATCGATTAATGGTTTCACAGTATTCAGCATTATTAAAACAACCATCTAAACGAGTTTGAGTACCAACTGTAGAGATAGCATTTTCAAGTTCAATTTTCCAATAATCCACTGTCATTGATAAATTATCAATAAACTCAGGGTTATAAACGAAACCTACAGTAAATACATCTGCAGTTTCAGGAGTTACAGTAACAGCACCATTCCAGTTGTCTGCTCCACCACCTTTAGTTGGTATCTGCTCTACGCCACCTGAATCATAACCATTCTGCGGCACGCCAGTTGCCACACAGTTAGCCCAATTTGGACTCGCTTTAATAGCTGCATATTCTGCGTCTGTGTAAAAGTTTCCGTCACATGGATCAATTGCTTCTGGGAAGCCTGTAGCAGCGCCGCCATATAGGTCTGATGTTGTTGGTGCACGGAAAGCATCAGATAACGTCGCACGAACCATCAAGGTATCAATTGGCATCCATTTAACACCAACTTTTGCACTAGTGTTATCGCCAAATGTACTGTAATCAGAATAACGAACTGCCGCTTCAATATCTAGCTTATGAGCGAACGGTAGATCGGAAAGGACTGGAACAATTAGTTCACCAAAGAACTCTTGAACATCATAACCGCCTTGAGTTCCAACAGCTGAACCCGCAGTAGTAGTTCCTTGAAGAATCAGTGAATCTGGAGTGTAAGAACCAGATTCTTTACGATCTTCCCAACCTAAAGCAAAACCTACAGAACCCGCTGGCAAATCGAATAAGTCACCTGAGACGATAGCTTGCAATACTTCCTGTTTATTTTGACCTGTTTCTGTAGTGTTGTAGTCACCTGAAATATATTGAAGCATTTCTGGTGATATTTCATCAGCAGAGCCTGGAGTGCCAAAGATATTCAATGGAGTACATCCACCAATAACACCACCATCGGCATCAAGACAAACTAATTCTGAACCTGCAGCATCAACAATAGCATTACCATTGTTATCAACCATTAAATCTCCATTAGCATCTAGCCAGCCAGTAGGCCCAACAGCTTCCGCTACACGATCTAGGTTAAAGTAGCCAGCAGCTTTCTCCACAGAGTCACTTTGCCCCCATGTATGTGAGACTTCCCAATCCCAGCCATTTGAAAAGTAACCATTAAACCCAACAACAGTTCTAAATGTCTTGTAATCACGCTCGTTAGCACGACCTCCAGTTTCCAGCATTCTTCGACGCCAATCATCAATGACATAAGAGTTGCCATTGCTATCTTTGGGCCCCATTTTCTGATTGTAATAGTTATTTGCTGAATAAGGTGCTGGTGAACCAAAGAACACTAATGGTGCAAGCGGTTCAGGTGCGATCAATCGATTACCAACTGTCTGCACGTAGTTTGCTTCTGCGAATGAGTTAACTTCACCAAGGAAACCAAAATCACCTAATGAGTAATTAGCAAAAACTGATGCGTGACGACGTTTACTAGGTGTTTGAAGGTAATTCACTGGGTTGTAGTTATATGAATCAGTTGAGCCATCATAAGCTCTCCAATCTCCATATTCAGGACCTCGAGTAACCCGACCATCGGCAGTGTTTGCATTTACCCAAGGTGGTGCTGAAGAGCCCCCTTCTTGTGTTGTACCATCTTCGTAAGCACGTAACTCAAACTCAGAGAAAGAGCGATCGCCCATAAAGGCGTCTTCCTGATCACTATAACCTAAAGAAACAACAACGTTACCTCTTTCACTTTGTGCACCAAAAGTTACGTCGACGCCAGTTGTTTCTGCGTCACCTTTGTCACTAGAAGAGTAATTAGCCTTAATTTCAAAACCTTCGAAATCATTTTTGGTAATAATATTTACAACACCTGCAATAGCATCGGAACCATATGTAGCAGAAGCACCATCTTTTAATACTTCTACACGCTTAACGATAGCAGTTGGAATAGTATTTAAATCAACAGATGAGTTTGCACCGCCACCACCAGCTACAACTCGACGTCCATTAATCAAAACTAAGGTTCTATCAGAACCAATACCCCTAAGTGAAAAACGAGTACTTGAGTCACCGCCGTTATTCGTTTGAGTGTTAGTTGCTGCACCTGCAGAAGACGTCAAATTTTGTAGCAAGTCACCCACATTATTAACGCTCATTTTTTCAATTGCAGCAGCATCAATAACAGTTACTGGGTTTACACCTTCCATATCAGTACGCTTAATACGCGAACCAGTTACTTCGATACGTTCTACTTTTTCGCCTTCTTCAGCAGCGAATGCTACTGGTGAACTGAATGCTGCCGCAGCTGCACCGCTAATCATTGCTAGACGCACTGATTTAGCTAATAAATTCTTATGCATTGTCAATCTCCCTGGACTTGTGTCTTTCTTATTGTTCCAACCTTATTAATTTAGGTTGGTTAACGAAGTTGAACATCGTTCAACCACATTTCGTATGCAATAAAATCACAAATAAAACATTAATTCAACATATGTTTCATTAATATCGGGTAAGTTAACATGTTTAGAATGGTTATTTCGTCCACAAAAACATACAAAAATAGAGAATTAAACTACACAACCACCTTAAGCCTCTGTATTTAATAGCATTTAAAAATAACAAATAACAATTTAAAATGTTGCAGAATTGTTCCAGTCGGCTATTTTATACCCATAACAATAAATAGATATGTGGTCAAATGACCTTCGAGACTTACAATTAATTAACAAGCAGACGGTCGCTATGAATTTTAAAGCAAAAAAAACACCCCTTTCGGAGTGTTTTAATGGGTAGTTGTTAAATTTTAATTTTATAAAATGTAACGAATACCGAAGCCAATGCCATCATCTTCACTGATCTTCATTTTGTCTTCGTTTGTTCCGCGGAAATCACTGCTGTCGATACGACCTTCAAAATAAAGGATAGTGTTTGTATCCCAGATATAATGAATACCTGCTGTAGTGAACTGACGCTTAAATACTTCACCTTCATCAGCGCCTAATACGCTATCAGCATCTAACATGTTATATGCTAAGAAAACACGGATGTTGTTGTCAAAACGATATGATACTAATGACTCTACACCTTTCGCACTTTCAATCATACGGCCAATGTTATCTGTGTCATGAAATTTATTTTCATTGTAGTTCGCAGAGAAATAAATACCTTCTGCATCCCAGTTACCATAAGTTACGCTTAAGCCGTAAATTTCATCACGCTCTTCAATGCGGGTGCCGTTCTCTAATTCACCTTCAAATTTACCCGTGTTGTAACCAATACCAACAGATAATTCATCAGTGAATTGATACATAGCCGATAAACCGAAGGTATTACCGTATTCTACAGTACCTAGTGACTCTTCATCATTAATACTTGGTGCATCAGAAAAACCATCTACGTTCTCATCTTCGTAAATAACGAATTCATTTTGCTTTAACTGTACTTGCGCACCAAAACTGAATTTATCAAACGAGTTACGGTATTGAATGGTTTTATCACCACGGCCTACACCGTTAATAGCGCCATCAGCTTTATTGTATGTGTATACACCTGCAGCATTACCATCCCATACGATAGGGTAGTTTGTTCCGGCAACAACGTCGTACCAAACACCCCATTGCTTACCTAGGCTGATTGAGCCGTAAGTATCATTTGATACGCCAACGTAACCTAAACGGTTATTTAGAAAGTCATCGCTTTGTGATTCAAATTGACTACCAGCACTATAAACGATTTCACTGTTACCGAATGGGTTAACACCCCACTCGAATTTAGCAAAGGTTGCCCAACCATCATTCATTTGACGATCAAAGGCGAAGTTAATACGTGATGCGCCATTGACGATTTCAGTTTCACCTTGGCCACTATAAATACGTGCATCGATGAAACCACCAATAGCAACAGAGTTTTTCTCATCTTTATAGATTTCGATAGCAGAAGCTGTTGGTACAAACATAACTGCTGCAAGTGTTGATGCGATTAAAGTCTTTTTCATCGAGCTAAACCTTCCCATTTCATTTTCATCATTAATTATTTTAAATAATCTATTTGCATAGAATTTTTCCATTAACTGAAGGCTAGCATGATGAATTAGCATGAAACAAAGAGATAAATCGATTAAATATCATAATAAACTAAATAAGCACATTGCAAAGCACAAACCACTACCAAAAGACATAAAAATGATAACGTATCACCATAAATTACACAGTCAGCAACATTAAAGTAACAACATCTGATTACTCACAAGACTATCAAAACTGTCACCTTTGAGCCCTAATACTGGTTCTGCAATGGGCTCGATTTGTTTATCAAGGTAATATTGGTAATCAATTGATTCATTGGTTGCTTCTATAGGTTGCGCACCATTCAGAGTCATCCTGTAAGCGATCATGGTGCCTCTTTTACCAAGCTCCGAATTACCTGTTATTTGACATAGACGCGTTGCGGCTTTCACATGTGGTGAAGATTTAGCCGTATAATCTTCAATGTTACGCTTTAGGCGTTTTCTAAAAATTAGTTCATCATCAAATGAGCCATTTTGAAGCTCCTTAATTTGCTTTAACAAATAGCCTCTAACGTCCCCTTGGGTAAATAATAACAAGTATAAATGATATTGCATTCTTCTGGCTAAAGGGCTCCAATCACTTCTGACTTGCTCCATGCCTTTAAAGGTCAGTGCTAATTGTCCCTCCTTGTCAGTGGTTGCCCCTACATAGCGTTTTTTACTGCCAGCATCTGAGCCTCTTAATGTCGGCATGACAAATTGATTAAAGTGACTTTCAAATTCAAGTTCCAAATAACTTTTTAACTGAAACTTGGTAGCACAAAAATCGGCCCATTTTTGGGTAATTTCCTGTGCCAGCATATGACCTAACTGACTAATATCGTCTATTTGATGCTTTTCTCCTAACCACACAAAGGTAGAGTCGGTATCACCATAAATCACCTTATAACCCAACTCTTCAATCCAAGCTTTGGTTTGCTTCATGATTTGATGGCCACGCATGGTAATCGAGCTTGCAAGCTTGGCATCATGGAACACACAGCCTCTAGAGCCCAATACGCCATATAAAGAGTTCATGATTATTTTAATGGCTTGGGACAGAGGTTGGTTGTTAAGTTGTTTGGCTTGCTCACGCTGCTGCGCGAGTGTTGCTATTAGCTCTGGCAATATGGGGTTGTCTCTGCTAAATCTTGCATTGAGAAAACCCGGCACAGTCACTTCGTCAGGCTGCTGTTCGCCCACCACCAAGCCTTTGGGATCAATCAAAAACGTTCTAATAATTGATGGATAAAGGCTTTTAAAGTCCAACACTAAAACATCTTTGTAAAAACCCGGGATAGAATCCATCACATAGCCACCAGGAGATTCAAGTCCATCACTAGCTGGGTGAGCAGGGGCAACAAAACCGCTTCGATGTAAGTGCGGTAGGTATAAATTATTAAAAGCAGCAACAGATGCGCCAACGCGGCCAAATTCTAAGCCGGTTAGTTTGGCCCGTTCAATGGCAAAAGCCAGCAACTGGGTTTTATCAAAAATATCCCATACTAGGCGGCAATCGGTAATATTATAAAACGCCAATGCGACTTTATCATGGGCAAACAAATGACAGATTTCTTGGCTGCGATTATCAACATGGTCAATAGCCTTGCCTTCATTTAGTAATTGTTGCGATACGTGCTCTAATGAATAGCGTTCAAAATGATAGAATGCCGCTTTAATCCAATCGATGCCATCTAGCACCACTCGCCCCGGTAAAGATAAGGTTTCAGGGCGATGCTTATCTTCAACCTTCCAGCTTAATACCGTCGCCCCACGACCAATGGTTAACGGTATCGAATGTAACTGACAACGTTTATACAATAGTGACAAATCAAAAGTGACGACCGCCCAGCCAATAATGACATCAGGATCATATTCGGCAAACCAAACAATTAATCGCTTAATAAGCTCAACTTCGGTAACCACCCACTGAATATAGTGCTCTGACTCTTGAGGCTGTCCCACCATAATGACTAATTGATAATCTTGCCCATATAAGCCAACTGAATATAACTCGCCGCTAGGGCTACATTCGAAATCCAACGAAATCATAGAAAGCGAGATGTCATTATCGCTTTTTCTTGCTTTTACAGCTTGGTACACCGGCAATTGACTTAAGCTGGTATTCTGACTGTTACATAAATCAGCCTCTAAACTAGATTGCCCGATAAACTCAACATCAAAGGCAATAAAGCGTTCTATCAAATATCGCTGCTCTGCCCTAATATCTGCCTCATAAATCTCAATCCCCATATCATTGGCAATCCGCAATAACAGCCTTTGTACACTGGCTGACTTTAAATAAATACAGGCGATAGCTTGGTGATTAAAGTTTTTAAGCGCGATAGTTTCGATTCTGCAACCTTGATGAATATGTCCTGCGAGTTTTGGTATATCTATTTGACGGCAAAAACACACTACTTCAGCCCCGTCCACTTCTATCAGCACAGGGCCAGATCTCGTTTTTAAATAATATTGCAATATAAGTCGACCATCACGAAAAGCTGAATGCCGCGTCAACACTCGCCCTTTGATAGAAGTCACCTTATTTACGCTTACTGTCATAGTTTTTGGCTCGATTAAATATTTCGTGCAGTTCAATTCACTGTTATTATGTACAGCATATAACAGCGAACACATAAACAGTAAGCAAAGAATGCGAATAGGTCACTCATGTTAACGGATAAAGTCAAAAGTCAGATCCGCACTATCTATAAAGATATCGCGGCGGCAATGCCAAATTTTCGCTCTCGCCGTGAGCAAAACTATATGGTGGCTGAAATATCTAAAACACTGGCCGGTGAATATGACAAACACCGTCGCATTATGGTTTGTGAAGCCGGCACCGGTATTGGTAAATCCTTATCCTATATTCTTGGCACGATTCCGTTAGCCATTGCCAGCAAGAAAAAAGTCTGTATAGCAACGGCAACCGTAGCATTACAAGAGCAATTACTGCATAAAGATTTACCCTTCTTTTTGCAACAGTCTGGGGTAGACTTTAAATTTGGTTTAGTCAAAGGCCGTCAGCGCTATGTTTGCTTAGCAAAGCTTGAAGCCATGATTGGCCCCGAAGACACCTCACAAATGGCGATGTGGCAGACAAAGCCTGATCAAAGCCAGATTGACCAACTCAAAAAAATCCATAAAGATTACCAAGATAAAAAGTGGAACGGTGAAATCGACACTTTAGAGCAACCTGTTCCTGACTTTTTATGGCAGCAAATATGCTGTGATAAACACAGCTGCCATCGTCAGTTATCCAATCATCATAACTGCCCTTTTCATAAAGCCCGTGAAGATGTCGAAACCTGGGACGTACTCATTGTTAACCACAGTTTGTTATTTGCCGACTTAGAACTGGGCGGCGGCGTTATTTTACCAGAGCCTGAAGAGATGTTTTATGTCATCGATGAGGCGCATCATCTGCCAACAGTTGCCAGAGATTTCTCCAGCGCCCAAGCAAGTCTTCGCGGCACAGCTGATTGGCTAGAAAAGGCAGGTAAAACCTGCTCTAAATTACAAAACCAATTAAAAACCACTCATATTATTGCACCAGTGCAAGCGATGCTAGATCACATTAATGAGCTGGTTAGCCAGCTTAATCAAGTGGCACATTTTTGTGATACCCAGCCGCAGCTCTTTGCCAACCCAGAAACCCGTTTAAGATTTGAAAATGGCAAATTACCAGAGTCATTACTCATACAGGCCGAAAACTTAGCTTCAGCATCGAATTCTGCATTAAAGCAATTTAATAAAATTCAAACCGTTTTAAGTGAAGCGATAAAAGATGGTGAGTTACCTAAACATCAATCAGAAACAGTGCTTTCAGAAGCAGGCTTTATTTCCCAGCGTTTAGAAAACTTGCATAAATTATGGAAAATGCTCGCTAAAGAAGACTCAAAAAAAGGTGCGCCCATGGCGCGCTGGGCTGAACTGATCACAGGTAAACAACAGGATTATTTATTTTGTGCGTCTCCTATTGAAGTGGGTTTCATGCTCGAATCTATGCTGTGGCAAAAAGCCGCAGGTGTTGTATTGTGCAGCGCAACACTGCGGGCGCTGAATAATTTTAATCATTTTGCCCATCAAGTCGGGTTATCATTAAATGATGGCAGCCGCTTTTTGGCGTTACTATCGCCATTTGATTATCAAAATAATGCCACATTATTTATTCCTCAAATGAAGAATGAGCCTACAGATGAAGCCTTTACCGATGAGCTTGCAGAGCAGATATTGGCATTAGTTGAAGATGAAATGGCAACATTGGTGCTGTTTGCCTCTTATTGGCAAATGGAAAAGGTGACAGATCAAATTATTGGTAAAATGCCTAAAGAGCAGTTATTTGTTCAAGGAACTATGCCAAGACAACAGGTGCTAACTCAACATAAAGCCCGTTGTGATGCCGGAAAAGCCAGTATTATCTTTGGCACAGGCAGTTTTTCAGAAGGATTAGATTTACCTGGGGATTACCTTACCAACCTGATTGTCACCAAACTGCCCTTTGCAGTGCCGACATCACCAGTTGAACAAGCACATGCGGAATATATAAAAAGCAAAGGTGGCAACCCTTTCCTACAATTAACCATTCCAGATGCGTCACGTAAATTAATCCAAAGTTGTGGTAGATTACTGCGCAAAGAAGACGATTATGGCCGAGTGACTATTTTAGACCGCCGCCTAATTACCAAGCGTTACGGTAAATCGTTACTCGATGCCCTACCGCCATTTCGTAAAGTTATTGAATAGGTATTTTTTTGGAATTTTTGTTAGACCCTAGTCATTGGGTCATTCTGGCGATAATTGGTGTTGTTGCAGGTTTTATAGATGCCGTTGTTGGCGGTGGCGGTTTGCTTTCTATCCCTGCACTGCTAACAATGGGAGTTCCACCCCATTTAGCATTGGGTACCAATAAGCTCGCAGCCTGTTTCGGCTCTATTACTGCAGGTTATACCTACTACAAACAACAACTCATTAAACCTTCCTTCTGGCGGGCTGCATTTTTGACGACCTTTATAGGTGCCATCATCGGCAGTTTTTTAGTTTATTTTATTGATGCTGCTTGGCTCGAAAAAATCTTACCGCTGATCATTATCGGGATTGCAATCTACACCCTTATAAGTCCCAAAGCGATGGGCGAAACTATCATCAATCAACCCACCGGGTTGCCATCTCAAAACAAACAAATAGTGCAAGGAATGACCTTAGGTGCTTATGATGGTTTTGCAGGCCCCGGTATTGGCGCATTTTGGACAGTATCCAGCATCAGGCTGCATAAGCTGCCATTATTAAACAGCTGCGCCTTAGCAAGGCTAATGACCTCAGTGAGTAATGTTACCGCATTAGTCATTTTTGCCTTATTAGGCGAAGTGGATTGGATATTAGGTTTGTGGATCGGTGTTTGTATGATGGCGGGATCATTTATTGGGGCTAAATCTGCTATAAGATTTGGTATTCCCTTTATTAAACCGCTATTTATCATTACTGTATTATCCATTGCAGCACATTTAGCTTGGACGGCTTGGCTATGAGAAACACCAACCAACTCATTTACCAATTAAAACAGCAGCTCAGTTCATTAGAACAAGATGCCTTACATCACGATCAGCAATTACCTGCGCAACAAAAGAAAATGCTGCAAGATATTGAACGATTTAATTCACAATTATTTATTCAACAAGGTGCCCAATTAAGCCCTTGTATTGCCCAATTAAAAAAAGACATTCAGCAATTAGAAAAGCAACTTTCTTTCAAACTTGATGTCAGAATCATTGAGCTTAGCTGCCAGCGCATTCAAGATCGCTTTACCGCATTAAGACGAGCCTTAGTGACCACCAACCTGAATGTGAATACTGAAAAGCAAAAACGTGACAATAGCCGTGCACGCTATGCAAAAAAACAACAGCAACAACATTCAGACAGTGGCTTTGGCTGGATAGCCAGTAATGTAATGAAAAACAGCCACCAAATTTATCAAGAGCTGAACAAACATTTGAATTGGGCTACAACCTTTGAACAAAAAATAGCAGAAATGGAATCTGCACTTGCAAACTGTCATAGTACTGACAAAATCAGATTACAAAATGAAATTCTCTCTCTACATCGACGCTTAGGAAAATGTCGTCAAGCAATTAGTTATATAGAGGAAAGAATCCAGATGTTTGAACGACCTAATAGAAATTTAAATCGTTAAGGAGCAACAATGAATTTTACCCGAACGCTAAGTGCCACTTTACTTGCTTTAGCTACATCAACATCAGCTTTAGCGGCAAATTTAACCATTCCAATGTCGTTTGAGTATTTAGCATTGGATGGCAAAGAAATTGATACCAATAAGTTTACCCATAAATCAGATCTAGACCTTAGTAATGGCTCCCATAAAATAGCCATCCGTTACCACGATATGATTGAAGATGAGTTCAGCGATAGCCAAAGCTTTATAAAATCAGCGCCTTTTATTGTCACTATTATAGTCGATGGCGATCATGAGTATTTTCTTAAGCCCGCAGACGGAGAATTTGTAAAACGCCCTAAAAGCTTTGCTAAAGATCCCCAAGTGATTATCTCACGCCAAGATAATGGCAAAGTCGATTACACAATTACCCAAACCGATTTTGAAGAAGGTTCATTTTTAGGCGGGTTATTTGGCAGTAATAAAGGTGATGATATTGACGCATTAGCAGCTTCTGCAACCAGTAGCAATGTCGCTCCAGCCGCAGTAAACACTGCAACTGCCACAACAGCGGCCGTGACCTCGACCGCAGTAGTTGCTAGCACACCTGTGACTCAAACTGCGACAGCTTCCGCAACGACATCGGCTGTAACAGATAAAGCGGCAACTCATCCTGAGCAAATGCTGCAATATTGGTGGTTACAAGCTGATGAGCAAACACGCAAAGAGTTCATGAGTTGGGCTATTAAACAGCTTTAATGACTATTCCACTCGTTTATCACGCCAGCTACTCCAAGCTGGCGTTACCTAAAAAGCATCGGTTTCCTACCAGTAAATATCAACGTTTACAGCAATATTTACTTGAACAAGGTCTCGCTATCCCGCAAGATTTTCATCAGCCAAGCCCCATCGATATTAAAGTGTTAAAACAAACCCATCAAAGTGACTATGTTGATGGCTTTATCAATAACACCCTTACTAATAAAGTGCTGCGCCGTATCGGTTTTCCTTGGAGCGAATCACTGGTTAACCGCACCCTTCACGCGGTCAATGGCACAGTGCTAAGCGCTAATTTGGCAATTGACCATGGTATTGCCCTACATTTAAGTGGTGGCTATCATCATGCTCATTATGACTTTGGCAGTGGTTTCTGTGTCTTTAACGATTTAATGATTGCAGCCAAGCAAATGCTTATTAAGCAAAAAGCCACGAAAGTGCTTATTATCGATTGTGACGTACATCAAGGCGATGGCACTGCGGCATTGTCTCAAACCCAAGACAACATAATAACTTGCTCGCTTCATTGCCAAAAAAACTTCCCATTTAGAAAGCAACGCTCCCATCACGATATAGAATTTGATAAACACACTCTCGACGATGAATACTTATCGGTTATCAAACAAGTGATCCCATACCTTATAAGCATCCATCAGCCAGATCTTATCCTTTACGATGCCGGCGTTGATATTCACCAAGATGATGATTTAGGCTATTTAGACATATCAACCAAAGGCATATTGGCCCGAGATACATTTATTTTACAGCAAGCTAAGCAGGCAGAAATCCCGATTGCAGCGGTGATCGGAGGCGGTTACAGCCGCAACGAGCAAGCACTAACTCAAAGACATAGCCAACTTTTTATTGCAGCCAAGGCAATCTGGTAGCACACTAATGATAATCAGATAAACAAGTTAAATTTCATTCTATAGGGAGTCAAGGATGCAAGTTGATATTCGTAATTACTATGAAGTGCTTTTAATGGAAATATTAAGAGACGAAGGCTTACTCGAAGAGCTACCAGAGGAGTATTTAGCTGATTTATGCTGCGTTACCTTAAATCAACTTCCAGTTCGCTACATAAGACACCTCGTTGATACTTATTTTTTTGAAGATTATGCAGAACTGCAACAGATGAAAAACGAGATCCATAGCGCACTTGAAAAGTCACGACAGTTTTTAAAAGCCAACCTTCATAAAAAGTTAGTGGAAGATGCAGAAAGCGCAGCTAAAGAGCCTGCTATCAAGAAAATGCCAAACATCTAATGCGCAAAAATTTTAAATGGCTAGGTTGGTTTACTAAAGAAACACTCAACATAAACGCTGATAAAAAACGTTATTTTAAGTAAAGTAAGGAGTTTAGAGAGTTTAGAGAGTTTTTGAATGAAATACTAGGAGTATTGGAGGTTCCCCTAGAGCCACACCCCGGCACACGAGTCACTTGCTGCGGTTGCTCCCTTCCAGGCCTGGCCGAGTTCACAAGTTATCATTGCGGGGGGACCCTAAGGTCACCATTGATTTCTAATTAAGCAAATAAGGTTAAATATCTAATTATCTTAAACATCTAAAATTAGTCCTGCTTAACGAGAACAACAGGATTATCCACTAAGCACTGACCATGTTCAAGTTAAATTCGCTCACTTTTATCAACAAAGCGCTCGACTGCACAAGCTTTACTCGATCCCGGTTAAATTAGCTCATTATTTAACTGATTTAAGTATACAGCACCTGCAAAGTGCCAATTCAATTCGAGCTTACCAATACAAAACACAATATACAGCAACTTGTCAGCTAAAATTAACTGCCAAAACCTCGCACTCAGCAAAATTATTTGACCAAGTGATAATGCACATCAACCACAATAAGATCACGATCACACTTTTAACCAAAATCAGTCTTTAATCATCAAAAAACACACAATTTGCTCAGGTTTTAACCCATCTTTCACATAAATCACTTATTATTAGTAATGGCAATTTTAGCAATCTATTTAGTAGTGAGTAGAACATTACCAAAATCATTGCAGACATTAGGGCTTACTGAAATTGGATACCAAACTGGGTTTTTAGCGTCAATCAACAAAAAACACCCACAGAGAGCAACTACTGATTATCGACAGTTTAACAACTTAAAAACAACGAGTTGTAAATTGCAGAATTTAGAAGTACTCCTTTCGGAATAGTAAGATCTTAATCACGGCGGTAGAGTTTACAAGTGGTTAAAATAGTACAGCTTATTTCGAATAAGTTTGGATATTATCCATACGCACGATTTTATGATGAAAAGTCGAGTGAAAATAAATCTCTTGCAGGGAAAAATGATGAATAAATTTAATTTAAATACGACTGCTAAAGCGGTATTCAGTGCAGGGCTATTAGCTTTTGCATTGACTGGCTGTGGCAGTGATGGCAAAGACGGTGAAGATGGTGAAGATGGAGTAGTCGGCAAACCGATTGGTTCTGTTTCATCGCTAACAAGCACTATTACTTCAGCTAGCGTTGATGAAAACAACTTCTTATCTGTAGACTTCAAATTATCAGATCCGAATGGTGTAGCCGTAACTGGTTTGACAATAGCTGACGTAGCAACCATCACTTTTGGTCGTGTGGGAACAGCTGATGAAATTGGTGAGGATGAAATTGTTAATCCAAGCCCAGATAGACAAATTTGGTTAAGCTACTTCAATAAAGACAAAGGTGACGGTTATTTCACAGGTTCTAGTTCTTATTCTGGAAACGTTGATTGTACTGACTGTTTTATCGATAACAAAGATGGTAGCTATTCTGTCACTCTCGATAAAGCCATCGATACCCTAGATAAATATGATTATGTTGCTGATACAACTAATGGTGTTTACATGTCTATTAAGACAAGTAACAACCAGTCAATGACTCTCGTCAATAACAGCTTCTTTTATTGGGTTCCAGCAACTGATGTTGCTGCTGAAAAACCGTTACAAATTTTGGCAAACTCTGATTGTCAAACATGTCATAGAGCCGGCCAAGATGGTGAGCTTTCTATGCATGGCAGTAAGCACGTAACGGAAGAAGCTTGTTCTTTCTGTCATACCGATTACAACAGTTACATTAAAGAAGACAAAGATGCTGACGGCAATGTAATTGGTGAAGCGTACGAGTTTGATGGCTCTATAAAAGGTATGGCTCATAGCATTCATACTACAGCTAACTTCTCGGATGATGGTGTGTACCCTCAAATGACGTCAAACTGTTTGACTTGTCATAATCCAAATGAAGATTTCAACTTAACTGATAGCTGGAAAGCTGACATTGATACGACTGCATGTTGGAGCTGTCACAGCCCTGGCCCAGCAGCTGAAGCCGCAGGTGTGCCAGTATCTCATCAACAAGGTGCTAATTGTTTCGGTTGTCACGGTGGTGAAGGTCGAGGTCGCGGTGCTGAAGAGGCTCATTATGGTCTAAACAGCAATTTCTTAGCAACAACCCTAAAAGTAGAGTTTAACTCTATGGTAGTCGCTGATGACGCAACTGAAATCAAAGTTAATTTCACTGTTAAAAATGGTGATGAGTTAGTCGCAATTAATCAAATTGACCCACGTCCATATAAATATGGCGGTTTTAATAGTGCTATCGTCGTTAACGGTGTGGTTGCTGATGACTTCTTAGTCAATTATCAAAAAGTCGGTTACGACACCTTCACTGAAGAAGCTGATGGTTCAATCACTTCGATCATCAGTGCTGCCGACTTTGAAATCACTACCTTAATTGATGCTGGTTCTACTATCGCATTAAGCAGTCAATTACACGTTTGCTCAGGTAAAGGTGTTATTGAATATTGTGACGCAGAAGAACTCGATGCAGGCGACCAAGATGCTCCTTACGTGACATCTGATACTTTCTACTTCAATCAAGATGGTTCTGTTGTTGAAGAGTCTCCACGTATTCAACACGCTGAAATGACTGATTGTCAGCAATGTCATACTACTGAGATAACACATCGTTATTCGAATGACCTTGATGGTTGTGCATCTTGTCATAACGGCACACGTGCAACATCTGGTGGTGAAGCATCGAACCTAGCAACTAAAGTTCATGATAAGCATTATGTCTATGACTCTAGTGGTTCTTTATTCTTTAAGAAAACTGAGTGTCAAGCTTGTCACGGCGATGATGGTTTCTCTATCCAAGGTATCGCTACTGATGCTGCTCCTGTAGCGTTTGGTAAAGACGACGTTGGTAATCTAGTTGTGTCACCACAATCAGCAGCTTGTTTAAGTTGCCACGTTCCACCTTATGGTTTGAACGAGTCAACTATCCAGCACATTGAAACTAACGGTGGTGTTGTCGGCACAATCGATAGTTTAGGTGTTCCAGAAGCAGATTATGATGCACTTAATGTGTCAGAAGCTTGTTCCACATGTCATACCGATAACGCAATCTTAGAAGCTCACTCTAACTGGGGTGGTAATTAATATTTGCTAAAATAAAAAAGAGTCGCACCTGTGCGGCTCTTTTTATTTAAAAAATATTAAAATTGATTTTTCACAAAATATGTACCTATTTATAAATAGACTGATCCGCTTCACAGTCTCAGTCGACATATAAAGATTTTTCTCTAATTGTGGATTAATCTTATATTGATGAATTTAAAATCCAAAAAAGCTAAATTGACTCAATAGACTAAGTATCTATGTAGCGCAAAAGCTAAGTCAAAATTAGCAATGTCTTATTGATGCAGGGACAAATGATGAACAAGAAAAATTCCAAATTAGCACTAATGCTCGTAGCAAGTGCAGTAAGCGTGGCCTTAAGCGGCTGTGGCAGTGACGGAGATGATGGCAAGCCTGGTATCCCTGGCCTTCCTGGCGGTGAACCAGCTGAAACGATTGCACAACTTAATCTTGATGTCACTAAGGTGACTTATGAAGATGGTATGCCTATCGTTGAAGTATTCGCAACCAACGAAGAAGATTTAGTTGTTGTTGGTTTAAAAGATATTTCAATTAAAAATTCTGCACAGTTAATCCCAGCCGGAGCCACTGGCGCCGGTAATAGTGCTAATTGGCAGAAGCTAGGTTCTACATCGACTTTTGTGGATAACAAAAATGGTAGTTACGAATTTACCTTCGACAGCTTTGACACTGACACATTTAATGCTGATTTAACCCAACGTTTCAACGTTGTATCAAAAGCCTCTACCCTACTTGACGGCGTAACGCCCGTTCCGGTAAGTGAAATCGTTGCTGATTTTGATGGCGAAGGCTATGAAGCTAAATATACTAAAAATATTGTTTCACATGAAGTCTGTACAGCTTGTCATGCTGAAGGTGAAACTATTTACCATCAAGCAACGACAGCAGAAACCTGTATTACTTGTCATACCCAAGAGTGGGCTGACGGTCGTGGTAAACCTGAAGTTGCTTTTGCACACTTAGTGCATAACGTGCATAACTCCAACAAAGCTTGGGGCAGAAGTGATAACCCAGCTGAAACAGCTCACGCTATCGTGCAAGACAACTGTCAAACTTGTCACGTTGAATCAGAAGAGTTAACTGAATGGGGTAACTGGACACGTATTCCAACAATGGAAACCTGTACAAGTTGTCATACCAACATCGACTTTAAAGCCGGTCAAGGTCACTCTCAGCAGTTAGATAACTCAAACTGTATCGCTTGTCATAATGCATCTTGGACTGAAGAAATTCATACTGGCGATTTTGTAGAGAAGAAAGCCTTTATCGATATGTATGGCATGAATTCAACGCTGACTGTTAATGAAGATAAATCAGCTACGCTTTCAGTAACGATTACTGATGCAACAGGTAATGCACTTAATGCATCTGATTTTGTTAGCCAAATTCAACGTTTAGAAACAATCACAAACGTTGGACCAAACTTCCCTGTAATGGGGTACAACGCAAGTCCTGGAACGGGTTTAGCAAAAGTTGCTGTTGATTTAGTAAGCGGTGGCGAGTTGCA
Source organism: Shewanella sp. 10N.286.48.B5 (assembly GCF_002874355.2). Lineage (NCBI taxonomy): Bacteria > Pseudomonadati > Pseudomonadota > Gammaproteobacteria > Alteromonadales > Shewanellaceae > Shewanella > Shewanella sp. 10N.286.48.B5. Next base: position 840,896 of record NZ_MCVG02000001.1, on the reverse strand, counting down.
AGATATGGTATCGGTTGTTGCTGGAAACTTAGAATACACTATCCCTTCTCTACCATTTGGTGTTGATTCACCTGCAGGCATACAAGACACTGATACAGCGTTCAGCTTTATTGGCCTTGAAATGTGTAACGATGGTGTTGCTACTGTTGATTGTGGCGACGATGTCATGACAACCAGTATGAAAGCAGATATGACATTTGGTACCTTCTCAGGTGAAGCACCAAGCATGCGTCATACTGATTCTGTAGAATTCTCAACTTGTCAAAACTGTCACGGTGAAACTTTTGAGATTCATAAAGGACACCATGCAGGTTTTGTTATGACTGAGCAATTAGGTCGTGAGAACGCTGACGGTGAAGTGGTTATTGGTGTAGATGGTTGTGTAACTTGTCACACTCCTGACGGTACTTATGCTTCTGGCCAAAACCAAGGCGCACTTGAAATGAAACTTCACAGCGTTCATGGCGCTGAAGGTATCATCAGTGATTGTACTCAGTGTCATAACGACTTCAATCTAGATGCATTCAAGCTGAAAGGTGCATTAGCAACTGATAATCCTAATTACTCAGGTAGCTTATATTCTACTCCAATCACAGCAACTTGTGCTTCTTGTCATGGTTTTGATGAAATCAAGGCACATGCTGAAGGTCAAGGTGGTGTAGTTAATGGGTCTTACGAAGAAGCAACTGACTCAGCTCCTCTTGAGTTCTGTATGGGTTGTCATAAACCTACTATTTTCGATCACACCGCGGTGAAGATGTAATTTACCCTTAAGGGAGAAGCTTGCTTCTCCCTTAGATTACATAAATCACATCAACATCATGGATAGATTGGGAAGCCTCACTATGAAAATCAAAATGAAATTAAACACTTTAATCCCGACATTGATGGCAGTTGTTTTGCTATCTCTTGGGATGTCTCACTCGGCTTATGCGTCGAAGTGGGATGCAAAAATGACACCTGACGAAGTTGAAGCCGTACTTGATAAAAAGTTCGAAGAAGGTAGTTATTCACCTAAAGGCGCTGACTCATGCTTAATGTGTCATAAGCGTTCAGAAAAAGTAATGGATATCTTTAAAGGTGTTCATGGCGCAATTGACTCATCAAAAAGCCCAATGGCTGGCCTTCAATGTGAAGCGTGTCATGGCCCTATGGGTAAACATAACCGTGGTGGTAATGAACCTGTAATCGCTTTTGGACCAGATTCAACTTTGGCACCAGAAAAACAAAACAGTGTCTGTATGGGCTGTCACTTAGACGACAAGCGTATGTCTTGGAACACTAGCCATCATGATAATGCTGATGTTGCTTGTGCATCTTGTCATAATGTTCATACTGCAAATGACCCTATTTTGTCTAAAAAGACTGAAATGGAAGTCTGTACTAGTTGTCATGTTAAAGTTAAAACCGACATGAACAAACGCTCAAGTCATCCAATGAAGTTTGACCAAATGACCTGTAGTGATTGTCACAACCCACATGGCAGCATGGCTGATTCAGATCTTGTTAAACCAAGTGTCAATGAAACATGTTACTCATGTCATGCTGAAAAACGTGGTCCAAAACTTTGGGAACACGCACCAGTGACAGAAAACTGTGTAAGTTGTCATAACCCACATGGTTCAGTTAACGAAGGAATGCTAAAAACTCGTGCTCCTCAGCTATGTCAGCAATGTCATGCCAGCGATGGTCATGCTAGCAATGCTTACTTAGGCAACACAGGAATGGGTTCTAATGTTGGTGATAATGCCTTTACTGGTGGCCGCAGTTGTTTAAATTGTCATAGCCAAGTACATGGTTCAAACCACCCTTCTGGCAAATTACTTCAGCGTTAAGGATGTACGACTATGAAATTTAAACTGAACTTAATCACCTTAGCGCTAGTAGCCAATGCAGGTTTTGCAATGGCCGCTGATGGCTACGGTGTCGGTAATGCCAACACAGACAAAGTCAAATATGATAAATGGGTTTGTAAAGGTTGTGCTGTAGAAACTGGCGTAACCGGTAGTGTGGGTGTAGGCGTTGCGTATAACAGCGAAGATGATATTCACTCTGCCAATGCATTTGGCAGCAGCAACGAGTTTGCTCCCAAAGTTGATGCTGATATTAACTATATTGGTAAATCGGGCTACCGCGCTAAAGTTGAAGCCACCGATTTAGGGTTAGACAATGGCCGTTTAGATGTGAATGTTGGCAAATTAGGCCAATATAACTTCAACCTTAATTATCGCTCAATTGCTACTTATAGCTCTAATACCGTGATGTCTCCATACAGTGGTATTGGTGGTAACGATTTAACCTTGCCTGACGGCTGGGTGACAGCAGGTACGACTGACGGTATGACTGAGCTTGGTAACAGCTTAAACCCGTTTGAATTATCACTTAAACGTGAACGTGCAGGTTTAGGGTTTGAATATCAAACTGAGTCACTATTCACTACTTATGTGAATTATCAACGTGAAGAAAAAACCGGCACCAAAACGGCATCGGGTAGCTTTTTCAATCAATCTATGATGATTGCAGAGCCTGTTGATTACACCACTGATACCATCAATGCGGGTATTAAATTTAGAGGCGCTAACTGGTTCACTAGCCTTAACTATGACGGTTCTATCTTTAAAAATGATAATGCCCAGTTAAGCTATGACAATGCCTTTAACCCAACGTTTGGTGGCCAAACCCGTGGTTATATGTCATTAGACCCTGACAACGAATCACATATTGTGTCGTTATTAGGTCAATACAATGAAAATGGCGCAGCTATCAGTGGCCGTTTGATGTTTGGTCAAATGACTCAAGATCAAGATTTAGTCACCTCAGGCTATGGTTACAGCGTACCAACGGAATCAATTGATGCCAAAGTTGATATCACCGGCTTAACGTTAAAAGCAGCTAAGCGTATCAACCGTGAAGTTCGTGTTACTGGTAGCTACGACTACTCAGATCGCGACAACAACACCAACATCGAAGAGTGGACTCAAATCAGCATCAATGATGTCAACGGTCAAGTGGCTTATAACACGCCATACGATCAAACGACTCATCGCGCTAAGATTGCTGCAGATTACCGCATTACTCGCGGAATGAAGCTTGATGCAGGAGTTGATTATAACCGTGATGAGCGTAGTTATTCAGAGCGTGAAGTCACTGAAGAAAGCACAGTTTGGGCCCGTTACCGTTTAAACAGTTTTGATAAATGGGACATGTGGATTAAAGGTAGCTTTGGCAGCCGTGATGGTTCTGATTACCAAGCGTCTGAGTGGACCTCTTCAGAAAATAACGACTTATTACGTAAGTACTACATTGCTGATCGTGACCGTAGTATGGTTGAAGCGCGAGTGAGCTATAGCCCTCTCGAAGCATTAGCCATCGATTTTGGCGCGCGTTACGCACTTGATGATTATACAGACACTGAAATTGGCCTAACTGAGTCGAAAGACACCAGTTACGATATCAATTTCAACTACATGTTTAATAAAGATGTGATGCTAAATGCATTTTATAATTATCAAATCATTGAGTCACAACAAGCGGGTAGTAGCACATTCTCAGGTCCAACTTGGGAAGCGGATATCGAAGATACTATCGATGTTGTCGGTGCAAATTTAAGTTACAACAACTTAATGGATAGCCGTTTACGTTTAGGTTTAGATTACACCTATTCAGAATCTGACAGTACGACTCAAGTTCGCCAAAATGTTACTGGCAACTACGGCGACTACTTTGCTAAAGTGCACAACGTCAATTTATATGGTCAATACCAAGCCACTGACAAAATGGCTGTCCGTTTAGACTACAAAATTGAAAAGTACTTAGATAATGATGCAGCCAATGATATCCAACCAGATACCATTTGGAATGTAATGAGTTTTGGCAGTAATAGCCATGACTACACAGCACATATGATTATGTTAAGTGTAAATTACAAATTATAAAACTAAGTAAAAAATACCAGCCTGCTATCGCAATATAGCAGGCTTTTTTTTGCCAGAAATTTAACGTTTTGTGCAGTAGCTATCAATAAACTACAAATAACCTGCAATTACTAAATTAACAAAAGCTATTACACTAATAGTCGATTAAAATTTACTGCTAGTGCCACTATCTTTGATTTCATACAGTAGAAATAGCCAAATTATTATGCAAAAAACATCAATTGTTCTGCTTAGCTCAATGGTTGCATTTCCGGCATTTGCCGCCAGTTCGACCGTTATGACCAATAACAGCATTCTTATCTTCATTGCTTTAATGGCCTTTACTTGCGTTAATGCTATCGCGCAAGCTAGCTGCTATTTTGCAGGTTTATACGTGCAAAAAAGCGTTAGCCAAAAGCATGTCACACTGAGCTTAGTGTTTCCGTTAATTGCACTCATTGGCTTTATTGCCGAGTATCAGTCTTTAGCACAGTTTATTTTATATTTGGGCGCTGTGTTATTGGGCTTTGGTGCGGCGTTAGTGCCACTGTTGTTAACCAATAAAAAAGTACCATGCATGCAATCAGCGTTAATACTACTAACAGGGGCGATTATTATTTTGCCTTTAAGCATTATTGTTGCCCCAATCAGCCTGTTTTCTATTGTATTGTGCCACTTAGCCTTAAAACAAACGCCTATTGCGCCAGTGGCAAAGTTTTCGACCATATTGACACTGTTAACCAGCTACGGTTTATTTGGCTATTGGCTATTCCAGTTGTTTAACCAAATTTCCGTCGCCTAACCATCACTTACACTTTGGTGGTTTTCAGCTGAATTATATATTTGTGGGCATTTATCATGAAATGAGTGCCCATTTTCATTTTTACTCCTGGCCTAAGTCCTATCCCCAAGTCCTGCCCCTATCAAAGCCAGCTTTATGGCTAATATCCACTTATCCAATAGCAATAATAAAATTTTTCAATAGCTGCTTCGTTTTAAGCATTTATCAAACATGCATTTACTGCTAATTTATTCATAAGCTCAGGTTTAAACGCCAATCACTAAGTTACTACAGGTAGGACACCTATGAAAATTGTCATTGCGCCAGACTCCTTCAAAGAAAGCCTCAGCGCCTTAGGTGTTGCTAATGCCATTGAAGCAGGTTTTAAGCGAGTATTTCCTGATGCTCAGTATTGTAAAGTGCCGATGGCCGATGGTGGCGAAGGTACGGTGCAGGCTATGGTTGATGCAACCCAAGGGGAAATTATCAGCTTGCAAGTCACAGGCCCCGAAGGCACTCCTGTAAACGCTCATTACGGCATCATTAATCAAGATGCTCAAACTGCGACCGCTGTGATTGAGATGGCCGCAGCATCTGGCCTAGATTACGTGGAACGTGCTAACCGTAACCCTATGCTAATGACAAGTTATGGCACGGGTGAACTAATAAAAGACGCTTTAGACCGAGGTATAAAACATATTATTTTAGGTTTAGGTGGCAGTGCGACAAACGATGCCGGTGCAGGCATGGCCCAGGCGTTAGGTTTTACCTTACTTACAGCACAAAATAAGCCTATTTGTTATGGCGCCTTGGGGTTAACCGAGCTTGCAAAAATTGATAACACATCAGCTCACCCGTTACTGGCGCGATGTAAAATTGAGGTGGCCTGTGATGTAGATAATCCGCTATGCGGCCCTAATGGCGCATCCGCTGTTTTTGGTCCTCAAAAAGGCGCAGATGAGCAGATGGTTACAGAACTTGATGCTGCATTAGCTCACTTTGCCAAGGTGGTTTGTGCAACTCATTCACTTACAACGACAACTGAGCTCGCAGAGTTTCCTGGCGCAGGCGCGGCCGGCGGTATGGGCTATGGGGTGATGACACTACTCAATGCCAAGCTAAAGCCGGGGGTCGATATCGTCATTGACACTGTGAAGCTTGCAGATGCTATCGCTGACGCCGATCTCGTCATCACAGGTGAAGGACGCATGGACAGCCAGACATTAGGCGGTAAAACCCCAATGGGTGTGCTGCAACAAGGTATACATCAAGACGTACCTGTCATTGGCATTGCTGGCTGCTTTGGTGATGGCGCCGAGCTAATTTTAGCTCAAGGCATGACAGCGATATTTCCTATTATTCCGTCATTAGCACCACTGGATGATATTCTGGCTAACGCCCATGACAACCTGGCGAATACTGCGCAGAATATCGCCGCAATTTATCAGTTGTCGCTGAGTAAATAGTCAGTTTGAGTTAAAAACTTGCTGCGAAATAATCCTTGCAGTAAAGTTAGCCCTCATAATGGCCATGAAAGCGCTTATATCAATATATTTAGCACATTATTGGCCCAAGAATAAAAATGATGGCACCAGTTAATGACCAAACACGACCGCATAGCACAAGCATCAGAGGCAAGTCTTCTGCGTATTTTTACCGTACCTGAAGACGCCGACTCAACCTTAAGCATTATCGAGCAGAAACTTTCTGAAGACTTAGCGGGCTTTTTAGGTAAGAGTATTGCTGCATTAGAAAAGCCATTATCACTTATTGAAACTGACTTTAAAGCGTTTCAAATTCCTGATTCGCCTCGTTTTGTATCTGATTATACTGACGAAATAATGCAAAATCTGGTAGCACACTCGGTGCATACCTCGGCGCCGAGCTTCATCGGTCATATGACATCAGCGCTGCCCTACTTTGTTTTACCCTTATCTAAAATGATGGTGGGCTTGAATCAGAACTTAGTCAAAATAGAAACATCCAAAGCATTCACTCCATTAGAGCGCCAAGTGCTGGGGATGATGCACCACTTAATTTACAGCCAAGACACTGACTTTTATGAGCAATGGATGCACAGCGCTAACTACTCCCTTGGCGCATTTTGCTCTGGTGGCACGGTGGCCAATATCACCGCATTATGGATAGCACGAAACCAGTTACTAAAAGCTGATGGTAATTTTAAAGGCATTAACCGTGAAGGATTACCTAAAGCACTGAAACACTATGGATATGACGATTTAGCCATCTTAGTGTCTGAGCGCGGCCATTACTCAATTGGTAAAACCGCTGACTTACTGGGTATTGGTCGAGACAACATCATCAGTATCCCCACCACTGCGGACAATAAAGTCGATGTAGCGGCCATGCGTCAAACCGCATTAAAGCTCGCCGATGACAATATTAAGGTAATGGCCATTGTCGGTGTTGCTGGCACCACCGAAACCGGTAATATCGACCCACTAGTTGAACTGTCAAAACTCGCCACTGAACTCCAATGCCACTTTCATGTTGATGCAGCTTGGGGCGGGGCCAGTTTACTGTCGAACAAATACCGCTATTTACTCGATGGCATTGAATTAGCCGACTCGGTCACTATTGATGCCCATAAACAAATGTACGTGCCTATGGGTGCGGGCATGGTGTTATTTAAAGACCCAGAGCTTGCACATGCCATTGCTCATCATGCCGAGTATATTTTGCGAGTAGGCTCTAAAGATTTAGGTAGTCAAACCCTCGAAGGCTCACGACCTGGCATGGCAATGCTAGTGCATGCTTGTTTACAGATCATCGGTGGTGACGGTTATGAGATTTTAATCAACAACGGTCTAGAAATGGCCCGTTATTTCGCATCGCACATTGCTGCAGATGAAAATTTTGAGCTCATCACAGAGCCTGAATTATGTATTTTAACCTACCGTTACGTGCCTAAGACTGTTCAACTAACAATTGATAAAGCATTAGCTAATGATGATATAAATACTGTAGAGCGCTGTAATTACCTGCTTGACCGCTTAACCCGCTTTATTCAAAAGCACCAACGTGAACAAGGTAAATCATTTGTCTCACGTACGAGAATAAAACCGGCTAAATACCACCGTGAAATCGTCACCGTATTTAGGGTCGTATTAGCGAATCCGCTTACTACCCATGAAATTTTACATGATGTATTAACCGAACAAGCCAAAATTGCCAAACTGGATAATGAATTTTTACCGCAGTTGTTATCAATAGCTAAAGCTTATTGATTAATCTAGTTTAACTCTTCGACACTCAAAAATAAGCCCACAATAAAGTGGGCTTATTTATATGGGCAATTTAATTAAGGTCCAGTTGCGAACAACCACTCATGCTTGATTATTTGATCATGAGTAGCTGTCCTCGATATCAATAGGGATAACAATATAATCTTTAGGAGATAAACCAAATAGCTGGGGTAACGTCACCGCCAAAGCGACTGATGAACAAGTTCCACAGATAATTCCGACAAATAATGCGATAGAAAATCCTTGTAAACTCGCACCGCCAACAAGCCATAAACTCGACACGGTAACCAGTGTTGTGCCCGAGGTCACCATGGTGCGAGAAAAAGTTGCTTTAACAGCATCATTGATGATGGTATCGGTTTCCCCGTTTGGTTTTAACCGCATCACCTCTCGCACTCTATCAGCGATAATGATTGAGTCATTAAGCGAGTAACCTAAAATTGCTAATAAAGCAGCTAAAACAGTTAAATTGAACTCCAACTGAAATACCGCAAACACACCCAACACAATAATGATGTCAGTAATCAATGCCAATAAAGCTCCTGAGGCTAAACGCCAATCAAAGCGAATACTCAAGTAGCACATAATCAACAGCATACATACAAGCACAGCTAAACCACCCTGCTCGACCATTTCTTGCCCTACCTGTGGACCAACAATACTGCTACTCAAAATATTTATGGTTTCACTGATTGGTGATAAATACTCAGCAATACTGGTGTCACTCACGCCTTCATGGTTATATCGAATTGTCCATTGACCGCTTTCCATTGATTTAATCAATTGCACATCTTGCCCTAAGGTTTGATCTAAATACGCCTTAATATCATTTGCTTGCAACTGTTGATCTAATTGCACCTCAGCAACCACGCCACCAGTGAAATCTAAACCCCAATTAAAACCTTTAAATCCAATAAACAATGCTGACACCAGCAAGAGTAAAATTGATAATCCGGATAGCGCTAAGCGAAATTGAGTAAACTTCTCATTTAATAAATACTTCATTATATTTTCACCATACGACGCTTATCACGTCCCCAAATTAGATTAATGATGGCTCTTGAAAGAAAAATGCCGGTAAACATACTGGTGAGTAACCCTAAACCTAAGGTCAAAGCAAAGCCTTGTATCGGGCCATTACCAATGGAATAAAGCGCAATGGCGACAATCATAGTGGTGAGGTTTGCATCCCAAATAGATGCAAAAGCACTGTCAAAACCACTATTGATTGACTGTGCAAAACTGTATCCCTGTTTCATCTTATCTTTAACTCGCTCAAAAATAAGTACATTGGTATCCACCGCCATGCCGACTGTTAGTACTAAACCTGCAATACCCGGCATCGTTAATACCGCCCTAGGGATCAACGCGATTAACCCGAGCAACATCACCAAGTTAAAACATAATGCCGCATTAGCCACCCAACCTAAGCGCCGATACCATAACGCAATAAAACTTAAGGTTAATGCAAGGCCTAATGCCAGAGCTGCAAATCCATTTTTAACATTTTCAGCCCCAAGTGATGGCCCAATAGTACGTTCCTCTACAATCGTTACTGGCGCCGTCAATGAGCCTGCACTTAACAACAGCGCAAGTTGCTGAGCTTCAGCCAAATTCCCAGCCCCAGTAATACGAAAACGGCTACCTAATTGCGCTTGTATGGTCGCTACACTAATGACCTTACTTTCTTGAATGCTAGCCCCATCATGATTTTGAATAAATTCGTTATAAACTGTCGCCATCGGCTGACCAATATTTGCCCTAGAAAATTGCGACATCTTTTGGCCACCAACTGAATCTAATGACAAATTCACTTCAGCTATCCCCATTTCACCTAAGCTGGCTCTGGCATCAATGATATGTTCACCACCCAGAATCGCTTTTCTATCGATGGATATTGGCATGCCATTATCATCAGCAATAGAAAGTGATACTGCAGAACGCGGCTCAACTAGCGCGTGGAAAGATAAAGAAGCCGTCGCCCCAATAACATGCTTGGCCGCAGCAGGATCTTGTACACCGGGAAGTTCGATTCGAATACGGTTTTCGCCTTGCCTTTGCACTGACGCCTCGGTGATACCCAAGTGCTCTATTCGGCTGCGCATGATTTGTAAATTTTGCTGAACCGTGGTGCTTCGAAGTAATTCGAGCGCATCAGCACGCTGATTAAGCACTAGTATGTTGGCCTTTTTGCTCATCTGCCAGTCGGGGAAACTGGCTTTAATGAACGCCTCGGCTTTGGGTAAATCTTGGCTGTCTCGAAAACTAATTTCAACCCGTTGATCAACCTGTCTACCACGGGCACCTCTGACTTCCTGACCAACATCATCAATAATCATTTGACGGTGAGCAGCATAAACTGGCGCCATGTCGACATCTAACAGAAACTGCACCCCGCCGCGTAAGTCCAAACCGAGTTTAATAGGCTTAAATCCCATACTGGTTAACCAATCAGGTGCTGCAGGCTCCATGGCTAATGCAACGGTTGAATCGCTTGCAAGTGATTGTTCAACGATTGATTTCGCTGCTGATTGTTGGCTGTCATCATCAAGTACAACCACAAGATTAGTGTCCTCTTGTGAAATAGCTAAGGTCGAAATATCTGCAGTATGTAATAAACGAGCAACGTCGGTTGCATCAATTGTTTGAGTGTCACTATGATTAATATGTAGCGCTGCATTCTCGCCATACAAAGACGGTATTGCGCTGAGGCTCATGATCATTAGGGTGATAATTAACACCACATATTTCCATGTAGCATAACGGTTTATCGGTGTTTTATTGGGTGATTTTTTCATATAAATATCTCTGTAATCACAAATTACAGTAGCTACAATTACCCAGCTATCACTAACGAGATTTAATTATCAGTTAGATTAAAGGAGCAAATTGTAGACACTAAAAATATCCAACAAATGTTGGACTAAGCGAAAATCAGAAATTTATGCGAAACGGATATGGTAATGGCTGTAAAGGCTATTGCCGTCTTTCCAGCCTGAAACTCGAGAAGTGGAGCGGGTAATTTTACTTGTCCAGTGCTCAACAAATTTTGGAGTAGCAATGGCTGTGGAGGCAGAATCTAATAACACTGGCTCCATAAAAGCAACCAGTAAGTAATAGTTAGGGATCTTGCCTAAGCCTGCACGATTATCACTGCTAACAACCCTTCTTAGCTCATTTAGGAAGTTAAAATTATCTATATTATCAACTAAAGGCTGCTCTGTAGCAGGTGAAGCCATTGTTGCACTGACACCGTCATCTAGCTCTAAAGCTAAATCTGTCATTGCTATATCAATATTAACGTCGAGCTGAACTTTTTGGACTTCCATCTTGTGATTAAAAATAACCGACTGCTCATCTGCCGTTACTGAGTATGCACTCAACGACAAAATCAATAGCATCATTATTTTTAAGCTACGAACCAACAAGATTCTCATCCTTAATGATAAAAGCGTGACAAATAGTTATATGGAGCAGCATTATAAATACAAAAGGACAATGCCACATCAGCTAATATCCAAGTCTTTACCCCTGCATACTAATTACAATAAAAAATACAATTAAACCAATTTAAAATCATAAGGATAGGCTAACATTAATCTTAATTTAACTTGATAAACTTCTATTAGAATTGAGCCAGGTTATTTAACAAAGCGAACTTAAGAAAAAGGCTCATCATTACTGATGAGCCTTTCGTATTGAATACGGCGTAGAGATCGGGGGGGCTTAGCCAACGAACGACCCCGCGACTTTCGCTTTGCTCTGTTCACGGGGGGCGACGGATATTGATAAAGCCTTAACTGCCAAATTAGAGCTTTACAATGCTAGGCAAGCTATTGTTTATATAGAAAAAAACAAATGATGCGCTTAATTTATTTTTGGTCATCTATTCGATTCTCTACACATCTCGATTTGAATTCCTATCACTGACTGATCTTAATTATCTCTTTTTACGTATTCTCCGATGGTAAACTTTACCTTAAATCAAGTTACTAATTAGAAATACCAATGGGCAATTATAATTAACAATAAATATATCAATTCAAATAACAAGCAAGCTATATTAGTAAAATCAAAAATACTAAAAGGAACACCAGTATGTACATGATAGTTAAGCATACCCACCTAACAATAATCGCGCTCACCTTTATCTTTTTTATCATTAACTTACTATTAACTATGAAAGGCTCTGACAAGGTCAATATAAAGCTACTTAAGACAGGGCCACACATCTTATATACGTTGTTTATCGCGACATTCCTTTACCTTGTTATTGTAAATCCACTGAATTTATACCCCTTCGTTAATGGTTGGGCATCATCAAAACTAGCGGGGTTTGTGCTGTATGTACTCTCAATTACGTTTGCGCTTAAATGGGCAAAATCAAATATATGGCGCATTATAGGCTTTATCAGTGCCACGTTTTGGATAGTAATGAGTGCCAGACTGGGTTTTGCTCATCATCTAAAAACCAAAGGGGTTGAAGATGCTAATGCATACATTGAACTAGGTTACGCAATGTTAACAGCAACCTGCTAGCTCATTGTTTAAATAACTAAGCTAAGCAGGCTCGGCATAAAAGCGTCTGCTTAGCTTTTTTGCTTTTATGCCAGCCCAAACATTCCTAATGCTAACTACATTGCAGTCCAGTCAACTTCATAACATAATTTTATTAACTTTATAAATTTTGATAATTTTATTAGATCATCGGCTCGCCATATACTTCTGCTATCAAAACGAACAAGCAACAGCTTAGCAATTAACGTATAAGGCGAAAATATTATGAAAATGAGTCATGTAGGTATTATGGTTGGTGACATGGATAAAGCCGTCGAGTTTTATACCCAGGCATTAGGTCTTGAAACGGTTATGGGTAAGTCTGAGGTCATAGAAGAAAAACAAACTGCCATTGGTAGAATGTGTATTGCGGTATTTGGTGAAGGTTTTAAAGGCTTCAACATTGCTCACCTCGTCACGTCAGATGGCATCGGTTTTGAATTATTTGAAATGAAAGACCGTGAACAAAAACATACTGTCGACTTCACTAAAATCGGTATCTTCCATTACTCGTTAGAAACAGATGATTTTGAAGGCGTTATCGAGCGAGTTGAAAAATTCGGTGGCAAAGTCAGAATGGACATCATGCGCTACCATCCAGAAGATGATAATAAGCCTTACAAAATGGTGTATTTAGAAGACCCATTTGGAAACTTATTTGAGCTATATTCTCATTCTTATTCAGAAACTTATTCTTCTGAATATGAATAGAAATTAAATAGCCAAAAAATCAGCAACTAACCAAGGTTTGTTGCTGATTTTTTTTGTAATAAACAACCTCGTTTTGGCACAAATCATCTTTGAGCAATGACCACATTGCTAAGAAAACCTCCTTAGCTAGCTTTAGGTATTGTTGCAGCTAACGATGAACCTGCGGGACTCACCTAATGAAAAAAACCTAACAACCTATTATCGAGATATTGAAAGTGAATATCATCTAGCCATGCGGCGTCTGGTGGTATGACTAAACCATGTCAGTCCTTAAGGTGATGTTAACAGGATCCTAGTAGTTGAGGATTTGATCATACATAAACGATTAATACTCCAACGATAATGAGACTACTATAGTTAGATCTTAAACAAGTTCAGCGTTTATTGAACATGTTGAAAGGCGCAAACACTATAGGAATCGAATTATGACTAATAACAAAACCCTTGAGCTACCTGAATTTGAAATCAAAGATTATTCCAATATCCCACAGCGTAAACAGTTTTATCCCGCATCAGAAAAAGCTGTCAATATTGTCCGTGATTCTATGACCATTGATACCCTATTTTCTGCACTATATCCCAGTCAGTGGTCTTCACCTGAAGCGCCAGAATTTCACGATGAAATGGACCGTTGTAAGGCTGCTGGTTTTAAAGTACTTGCAGCATGTCCATCTGCGGACTCGTTAGACGCCTCTGTCGATGGCATCATGAAAGGCACAGATTTTTATCTTAATAAAATGAGAGAACGCCCAGACAGCTACAAAATTATCCGTACAACAAAAGACATTGATGATGCGGTAAAAGAGGACAAGCTTGGGCTATTTTTTACTCACCAAGGCACCCAGATATTTGGTGGCGATGTGGACCGTGTCGCTTTGTGGCGTGAGTTAGGTTATGGCTACTGTCTTTTAGCTTACAACAATCGCAATGAAGTAGGAGATGGTTGCTTTGAACCTGAAAATCGCGGTTTGACCGCCTTTGGTAAAAAGCTGATTGATAGCTATAACCGTTACGGCATGGTGGTAGATGTTAGCCATACAGGCGAACGTACCTCGCTTGATGCTATAGAGCGCAGTAGTCAACCTGTTATTTCTTCGCACTCAGGTGCAAAAGCCATGGCCAATTATCAACGTAGTTTATCTGACGAAGTAATCAAAGCCATCGCAGAGAGTGGTGGTGTATGCTCAATCAATATGGTTGGCGCATTTATGGACACGTCTAACCCAGATATTGTTACCACAGACGCGCTATTCCGTCATGTCGATTACATGGTGAACCTAGTTGGTATTGATCACGTGGGTTTTGGTTCAGACTATATTCCCAATATTAATTTTACTGCCTCAATCATGCAAACCCCAATGGGCGCTGCTGTTTTCCCTGATGGCGGCTATAGTGCAGCAGCAGGTGCAAAGGGCTTCCCTACTCCAGCACCTTACCAAATTGTAGCGGCACTGATTGATAAAATGCTACAAAATGGATATAGCCAAGAGGATTGTGGCAAATTCTTGGGTGGTAATATGTACCGAGTATTTGATCAGGTGTGGCGTTAGTTGATTAATGTTAGTTGATTAATGTTAGTTGATTAAATATTGAGTCGTAAAAAGCACTGCCAGCCCAGTCTAAAGACTGGCGGTGCTAATTTGAATTTAGACATTTCTGAGGTACAAAATCACGCTGTTGTCGATTATTTTAGACTGATCCACGGGTATTTGTTCAGCCACAGATAAGAAATGAAAACCTTTATTGCATAAGGAGTTTGCTAAACAAATAGGTGTGAACTTCACGTTTGGGCGGTTCTGCTCATGTACAAAGCAGGTACATTGTCTGAGTCAATCCTTTCAAGGCCTATAAGTGTTTAACGGTGAACCCTTTGTGGAATACATCCAACCTAATCCCCTTTCTTGCTACGACATTCTTTGCTACCGCCCAAGCTATATGAGCGGTTAAATAAAGAAAACTCTCTTAAAATATGATCGATATAAGGGAGGGTTACAACTTCCGCTGCTTCAACGTATAACGCACCTTACGCGGATTCACTTATGTTCATCTTACTGACTACCTAGCACTCACCCGATTTGTGGTTATCAGGAGGATCGTCCTCTCGCGATTTAGATCCCGAATAGTCCATGACCATTCTTCGTTACATTGTCAGAGCCGCTACTTTATTCAGGCTCATAGGTTCATCTGGTGATACAGATGGTTCACACATTAAGCGGTGAACAGCGCTTCATACGACTTCACGTCGCACGCCCCATTTCGCGTTAAAGTATTTACTCAGCACCAGAGCAAGCTCACAGTTTTTCATTAGAATATAATGTGACCAGCCATAGATGCAGGCGATATCAATTTATAGGATCTCATCGCCATTCCAATCCCAGTCAATTTGGGAAATATCACGGGAGACTTTGTATAAATACCATCCGAGCAAAGCGATAATACAAAGGATTATAAAGGTAAAAAGCATATCATCCCCTTAGAGCTTTCATGTGACGTAACTACAGGGCTTACCATGGCAATTGAGTGCCATCGTAGACAAAAAATGAACCTGAATGTTTAAGTTTTAAATTGTCGATGACATTAAGCATGCCTTTAACACTCTCTTCTACTGTTACCTTGCCTTCCTTGCCACCCATATCGGTTTTTACCCAACCTGGATGAATTGCCATGGTCTTCACTCCCGCTTCGGATAATTCACAGGCTAGAGATTTAATTATTTGGTTGAGGGCCGCTTTTGATGCTCGATAGCTGTATCGTCCCCCTGAGCGGTTATCATCAATACTGGCCAGTATTGAGGTCATCCCGATTATGGTTTTATCTTGGCCGGCTAGAATATTATTGAGCAAGGCCTGCGTGATTAACATGGGTGCGATGGTATTGACCTTTAACACCTCTAGCCATCTTTGCTGATCCATATTGCCTAAGTTGTCACATCCTTCACCACTCACCCCAGCATTATGAATAAGTACATCAATAGGTTGCTCTTTAAACACCTCAGTTAAAGCGAGAATATCTGTTTCATGACTAACATCTAGAGCATAAGGGCGAATGCTTGAATACTGTTGTGCTAACAGGGTTAACTCATGCGCTGAATCAATATCGCGACAGCAAGCGATGACCTTGTAATGTCGCTGTGCATATTGCTTTGCAAGCTCTAATCCTAAGCCACGATTAGCTCCAGTAATAAAAACGGTTTTCATTGAGTGCCTCTTATCAGTTTCAATCTTGTCTAATACCAATCAATATAAGTTGCGAAAAGCTGGCCAATGCTGCTGCATTGACCAGCTCTAAGGGTAAGAGTCGTGTTTATTTCATTAATACATTTTTACCATTAACTTTCTGCACGCTTATCAAGACGACCACTAAAGCGGGTCAAAGCAAGCGCTATCAGTACAACTACTGCACCTACCCAAGGTGTATGCATTAAGCCTGCTTCAGCGACAACCATCCCGCCGCCCCATGAACCAAGTGCAATACCAACGTTAAAGGCGGCAATGTTTAAACCGGAAGCAACATCCACTGCATCTGGTGTATATTTTTCAGCAAGTTTCACTACATATACTTGTAAACCTGGAACATTACCGAATGCAAATGCCCCCCAAACTAAAATCGTGGCTACCGCGGCAATAGGGTTAACGGCGGTAAAATTGAACACGATAAGCACAGCTGCAAGACCAGTAAAAATAATGCTAAGGGCTTTTATTGGGCCCATTTTATCGGCCATTTTTCCGCCCCAAATATTACCAATCGCAACTGAGACTCCATAAACCAACATAATTAAACTAATTGCATTCGCACTAAAGCCAGTTTCTTGCTGCAAAATAGGAGCAAGGAAAGTGAATGCAGTAAAAGTGCCGCCATAACCCAGTGCAGTAATCGCATAAACCAGTAATAATCTAGGTTGAGTTAATACCTTAAGCTGCGATGAAAGCTTAGCTGCAGCAGGTTGTTTTAAGTTATTTGGTACTAAGAAAGCACTACCAATTAATGCGATTAAACCTAATAGCGCAACAACTAAGAAGGTTGATTGCCAGCCAAAGGTTTGACCTATGTATGTCCCAAGCGGCACGCCTGTGACTAACGCCACGGTTAAACCAGTGAACATAATCGCAATGGCGCTGGCGGCTTTTTCTTTTGGTACCAGACCGGTAGCAATGGTTGAACCAATGGAGAAAAATACACCATGGGCTAAACCTGTCAAAATACGAGCGATAATCAGGGTGTTATATCCAGGTGCTTGCCATGCAACTAAGTTACCGACAACAAACAGTGACATGACGGTAATCAATACGTGTTTACGATTCCACTTTCCTGTTAAAGCCGTTAAAACCGGGGCGCCAATGGCAACACCAAGTGCATAAAGGCTAACCAGCAAGCCTGCTGAAGGCAGTGATATATTTAGGTCGGAAGCCATGGTCGGGAGTAGCCCCACGATCACAAACTCCGTTGTTCCAATAGCAAAGGCGCTGAGCGTCAATGCAAGAAGTGCTAAAGGCATAATATTTACTCTCTGTTGTTTGAAAATGACCAGCAATAGCCGATGTATTGGTCGCTATGCCGTCGCGTTGTTAATTGATGGGGGGCATTTTGCATTAAAGATGTTTTGTGAAAAACAGAGGTTTTTACAAATGATATTTGTTATAAATGCAATAAAGCTGATGAGCGATTGGATAAAGTTGAGGGAAATAGCATGCGAACAAAATCTGATGATTTAGCCATTTTACTAGCTGTAGTCGATACCGGAGGTTTTTCAGCGGCAGCAGAGAGCCTAGATATCCAAGTCGCGCGAGTATCCAGAGCGGTCAGTAAAGTGGAGAGTCAACTTGGGGTCACTATTCTAAACCGAACCACTAGACGTATTGAATTAACCGATGAAGGACGCCAGTTCATTGACTCTGTGCGGGTGGGATTAATGCAATTACAGCAGGCGGAAGAAGATATTATTTCCCGTGGGGAATTGCCCAAAGGCCGTTTACGTGTCGACGCGGCTAGTCCGTTTGTGTTTCATCAACTGGTGCCATTGGTGCAGTCATTTAATCAAGCCTATCCCGATATTGAGCTAGAAATAACTTCCAATGAAGGCATTGTGGATTTACTAGAAAAGAAAACCGATTTAGCAATCCGTATTGGTACCTTGAGCGATTCAACGCTACATGCTCGGTCGCTGGGTCGAAGCCCCTTGTATATTGTGGCTTCACCAGAATATATCTCAAAACGCGGGCTCCCCACTAAAAGCAGCGATCTTGCTCAGCATAATCTCATTGGATTTGTCGCCCCCAAAATTTTGAATGACTGGCCTTTAAAAGGTTTTACCCAACTAGACGCTTTGATGTCATCAAGTAATGGCGAAACCATTCGACAAATTGTGTTGGCAGGAAATGGCATTGCATGTCTATCAGGGTTTATGGTGAATAAAGATATTGCCGAAGGACGTTTAATCTCGCTGTTGGAGAGCGAAAAAATCAGTCATCCACGAAGAGAACAAGTCAACGCTGTGTATTATAAGACTTCTTCTGTGGCCAAGCGGATCTCCGCTTTTATTGATTTTATTAAGCCAAAGCTAACCCTGTAACCCGCTTAAACAAGCTGATTGTTGCAATTTATACAAATATTATTTGCCTTTATTGCTATAAATGATTGGTGACTCATTTGCTAGTATGCCCCTATCAAATGAAGAGGGCTCAACTATGTCACTATCACTATTTAAACCATTCACATTGGGTGGACTCACACTCAAAAACCGCATTGTCATGCCACCGATGACGCGTTCAAGAGCCAGTCAGCCTGGTGATGTCGCAAATGACATGATGGCAACCTATTACGCTCAGCGTGCCAGTGCAGGATTGATTGTGTCTGAAGGTACGCAAATTTCAGCGACGGCAAAAGGCTATGCATGGACCCCAGGTATTTACACACCTGAGCAGATTGCTGGTTGGCGTAAAGTGACAGACGCTGTGCATGCCAAACAAGGCGCTATTTTCGCGCAGCTTTGGCATGTGGGAAGAGTCACTCACCCAGATAACATCGGTGGTAAGCAACCGATTTCTTCCTCCGCATTAAAAGCGGAAAACGTCAAAGTATTCGTTGATAATGGCAGTGATGAACCTGGTTTTGTTGACGTCGTTCAGCCTAGAGCGATGACAAAAGCCGATATTCAGCAAGTGATCGAAGATTACCGTCAAGCCGCATTGAATGCCATTGAGGCAGGCTTTGATGGCATTGAACTGCATGCCGCTAATGGTTATTTAATTAACCAATTTATTGATTCAGAGGCGAATGATCGCACTGATGAGTACGGTGGATGTCTTGAAAACCGTCTTCGTTTTCTTGATGAAGTTGTAACTGCAATGGTCGATGCCATTGGCGCTGATCGCGTTGGTGTGCGCTTGGCACCTTTAACAACCCTCAATGGTACTGTTGATGCTACCCCTATTGAGACTTATACCGCTGCCGCAGCGTTACTCAATAAACATCATATCGTGTACCTACATATTGCTGAAGTCGATTGGGATGATGCACCAGATACACCCGTCTCATTCAAACGTGCAATGCGCAATGCTTTTCAAGGCGTGCTGATCTACGCAGGTCGTTATAATGCGGAAAAAGCAAAGCAAGCTATTGATGACGGACTGGCTGATATGATCGGCTTTGGTCGACCTTTTGTGGCGAATCCCGATCTTCCTGAACGTCTACTTCACGGCTACCCATTGGCAGAGCATGATCCAAACACCTTGTTTGGTGGTGGTGAGAAAGGTCTGATTGATTATCCAACGTATAAAGCTTAAGGGGGTAAGTATGTTTAAGGTATTTAAAGGTCACGGACTTGAGACTAGAAACCGTATCGCGATGGCGCCGATGACTCGTTCACGCACGTCTCAACCTGGTGATGTACCAAACGAGATGATGGCAACCTACTACCGTCAGCGTGCCAGTGCTGGACTCATTGTATCAGAGGGCACCCCGATCTCAGCGGCTGCACGAGGTTATTCGATGACTCCGGGCATTTATACCCCAGAGCACATCGAAGGCTGGAAAAAAACCACCCAAGCTGTGCATCAAGAAGGCGGGAAAATATTTACTCAACTTTGGCATGTGGGGCGACGCAGTCATTCTGATATTTCAGGTACTAAGCCGTTAGCCCCATCAGCGATTAAAATCCCAGATCAAGTATTTGGCCCACTAGCTGAAGGTGGCTTTGGGATGATTGAAACTGAAACGCCACGGGAGATGACGCTGCAAGACATTAAGAGCACGATTGCGGATTTTGTACAAGCGGGCAAAAACGCCATTGAAGCTGGTTTTGATGGCGTGGAAATTCATGCTGCGCATGGTTACTTGTTTGATACCTTTTTACGCTTGGAAAGCAACCAAAGAAGTGATCAATATGGTGGCTGCCAAGAGAATCGTATGCGCTTTCTGGTTGATACCTTACAAGCACTTACTGACGAAATTGGTGGGGAAAGAGTTGCGGTTCGTCTGTCTCCTCATATCGGAGAGGGTTTTGCTGGGGATGATGTTGAAATTGTTCCGCTAACGTTAGCATTGCTGGAAAAACTACAACCGATGAACCTTGCGTATGTGCATTTTTCAGAAAACATATCACGCTATGTAGAGGTACCTGAAGAGTTTCGCCAACAAGTTCGTCGAATATACTCAAACCCAATTATGATAGCGGGTAAGTTGACTAAGGAGTCAGCGCAACAGTTACTCGACAAGCAGTATGCTGATTTCGTTGCCTTTGGTACCCCTTTTGTAACGAACCCTGATTTAGTCGCCCGTTTGGCCAATGATAACCCACTGGCCGAGTTTGATGCTGACGCAAGACTCACCTTGTATGATGGCGGAGCCGAAGGCTACATCGATTACCCTACTTATCAGGCATAGCAAAACTAGGCATCAAGGACTAACCACTCCTTGGTGCCTTCTCCTTTCTTTAAGCAAACGAGAATGCGATGGAACCCTATCAAATTTGGCAATATCAAACAGAGACACACAGTATCATTTTAGGTAACGCTAAAATACCAGCTTTAGATGACAATGAAATCTTAGTACAAAACAAAGCGATTGGTATAAACCCTGTCGATTGGAAATTTATTAAAGCCAATCCTCTAAATTGGCCGAATGGTCATGTTCCTGGTGTTGATGGTGCAGGCGTCATCGTACACGTAGGCTCTAAAGTTGACACCAGTCTCATTGGGCGTCGAGTGGCGTATCATGGCTCACTAAATCGCCATGGTAGCTATGCTGAATATACCGTTTTGAATGCTGAGCGAGTGATGACGCTGCCTGAGAGCCTATCATTTGAACTTGCAGCAGCGCTACCTTGCCCGATGCTTACCGCATGGCAAGCATTTGAAAAAATTCCATTAACCCGACAAAGAGAAGTGCTTGTCGTTGGTTTTGGCGCGGTGAATAATTTGTTATCCCAGTTCCTTCTCGATGCGGGTTATATCGTTGATGTTGTCTCAGCGAGTCTGAGCGAAGATCGAGCCCAAAAGCTAGGTATTCGCCAAGTTTATCGAGAGCAATCTCAAATCGACATGAAATACTTCGCCATTTTTGATGCCGTGAGTGGCGAAAATGCCGCCCATTTAGTGCCACTGTTAAGAGCGAATGGACATATTGTCTGCATTCAAGATCGTATTGCTAAACCCATTGACCCGCCATTTACTCGCACTATTTCTTACCACGAAATAGCCCTTGGCGCGTTACATGATTTTGGTGATAAACAAGATTGGCATGCATTAATGCAAAATGGTGAAGCGTTACTTGAACGAATTACTAAAAGTGATGTTGAAATTAGTGAGCCAATCACATTTAATTTTGGACACATGCCTGAGTCATTGACACATAGTGAATTTACAAAACTAAAAACGGTAATTACATTAAGTTAAACCGCACTAATTTGTATTAGTTTCGACTTGATCTGACATTCAACTTGAAAAAGTGAGAGTTACCCGTTTTGATAAAGGTGTCGAATCTTTTAATCAAAACCAAAGGTAACTCTCATGTTGCATACTAACAATCCAATCATTAAACACAAAGCAGGTTTACTCAATTTAGCTGAAGAGCTGGGTAACGTATCTCGAGCATGTAAAGTAATGGGTGTCTCTAGAGATAAATTTTATCGCTATCAAGAACTTGTTGAAGATGGTGGTATTGAAGCCTTAATTGAAAAGACACGCAGAACACCTAATCTGAAGAATCGAGTTGACGAAGCGACTGAACAGTCAGTAATTAAATATGCTATCGACTTTCCGGCTCATGGCCAACATAGAACCAGTAATGAACTGCGTAAGCTGGGGATATTTGTGTCAGGTAGTGGTGTTCGCTCTATTTGGCTTCGCCATAACCTAGAAAACTTTAAGAAACGGCTTAAAGCATTAGAGGACAAGGTCGCCAATGACGGAATTATACTAACCGATGCCCAAGTTGCTGCTCTTGAAAAGAAAAAACATGATGATGAAGCATGTGGCGAGATAGAAACTCATCATCCAGGCTACCTCGGCTCACAAGATACGTTCTATGTCGGTAACCTAAAAGGTGTGGGTAGGATCTACCAACAGACTTTCGTCGATACTTATAGCAAGGTAGCGTTTGCCAAGCTCTATACGACAAAAACACCAATCACCGCAGCAGATATGCTCAACGATAAAGTTCTGCCTTATTTCGAACAACACGAGCTTCCTATGCTACGAATATTGACTGATAGGGGAACAGAATACTGCGGGCGAGTTGAGCAGCATGACTACCAGTTATACCTAGCAATAAATGATATCGATCATACAAAAACTAAGGCAATGTCACCGCAAACGAATGGTATTTGAGAACGGTTCCATAAGACAATTTTGAATGATTTTTATCAGGTTACTTTCCGAAAAAAGCTATACGATAATTTAGAAATGTTGCAAAAAGATCTAGACGCATGGATAAATTACTACAACAATGATCGAACTCATCAAGGCAAAATGTGCTGTGGTCGAACGCCACTTGAAACATTATTGGATGGGAAACAGATTTGGGCAGATAAAAATCTAGCTCAAATCTAAGCTGACAGACACCATAAAAAATGGGTAACTGTCAGATCAAGTCTGAGCTACTACAGCTAAACAGATACGAGTGAAGTACACGTTAATAGGAGCTCTGCTGATGCGAAAAGCAGGGATATTGACTGAGTCAATCCTCTCAAGGAAGATAAGTGACTATAAAACAGGCACTTCAAACACTAGACAATAAAGTAGTTTTGAATTGATAGTATTAATCTTCAATATTTTTAGTAAGTTAAACGAAAAAAGGCTCATCATTTCTGATGAGCCTTTCGTCTTGAATATGGCGGAGAGATAGGGATTTGAACCCAAGGCTTCCGTATTAAATTCAAAATTAGTCGCTTAGTTTCAATTACTTGCAATTAAATAGTGTAAATAGAAGCTGCAATTGCTAACTATGATTGACTATATTTCTGAATGGCAAAAAAGTCAACATTCTTAATGATTAAACATGGTAATTCCATGCATAGAATTCTTAAAAATAGTTAAACTACTAACTCATTTATGGACAGAAATCATTTAGAGCTAAAACTCTGAAAGCAACGACTTCCATTAGGTAAAGTATGGTGACCTGATATGTGGTAACGACCAAAGCAACGGCCGCACGTTAGTGCGTCAGATTGCCTTTGTTTGTTAGCTTTTGATGTGTGGGATTTTTACTGCCAGAAGTAATTTTAAATGCTTTTCGGTGCTCTTGCTGACAGATTCGCTCACCACACACCCTTTCCAGTTTATATCAAAAGCGTCATGGCTCTTCCATTTTTCATACGCATCTTGCATATTTCTATCATCACTTAGCCACATTGATGCCAGCATCACCCTATAAATAGCGTTGGTTTTGCTTGCTGAGACAACTGGTTCTGACTCATCTATCTCTATCAGTCTTTTTGTGTCATTTCGTATCGATTTAATTGCAATACTTGAGTTAAAAGACCCTCGTGTCTTTCCTTGTCTTATCCGCTTTGCTTCTAAAAGAATAATTATATTTTCATTTTTTAACTTGATTGCAGCATCGAGCCTAGCTGACCGCTTTCGCTTTTTATGAAGGCATTGTACCTCAGTCCAAGCAACAACATTGTCATAACCAGATAAATTTTGCAGAGCTTCAATAAAAGTCAAAACATGATTAAATTCATGAATGCCGCCATTGCCTTTCCCTGGAAAATACTCAGACATTCTGTGTTCATGGATTTCATGGCACTTTATAACAGCCCTTTCTAGAAGCTTAACAACACTGCTCAATGAGTTCTCCTTAACGTGATAAGAAAGCTAACGCCCTAATAATGGGCAAAAAATTGTTGGCTAAAATGTTGAGGAACGAAAACCGCCAACTGTTTTTTGTCCTTATTAATTAGCTTGTTAGCATTCATTCGACGCCAATCAGTTTAGATAAACTATTACCTGTTAGTTGATCAACTTGCTTTGCCGTAGATACAGTTTTGTTGATGCCATCTAGAAACTTAAAGTACTTCTGAATGAATGTCTTTGATTCTTCTTTATCAGCAGAACCTTTGATTTTTTCTTTATTTAGAAAAAGAGAACCAAGGTTTAATTCAAGCTCTGTTTCAATTCCATCAATGCCTTTTATTTTATAAGCAATTAAAGCTTGTCTTAAACTTTCTAAATTTCTAATTAAGAGAAGTTTTAAAGATGTTTCTAGATGTGAGTTACTTACACTATCAGTTAGCTCTTCAAGAGCTTTTTTAATTTGATCTATTTCTGTGGCTTTTAGAGAAGTAAAATTAGCTTCACGATTTAGTCTATCGGAACAGAATTGAAGTCCATAGATAGTGGGTTCATCAATTTGTTGTTGCCAGCTTTGCCAATTAGCATCTAGGTTGATTTGAGACAGCATTGCTTCAATTTTGATAAAAGGCTTTAAATAGATCTCATGATCAATGTTTTCTATATTTTGAATTTGAGACTTAGTTTTATACGTAAGCTGTATTAGGTCTGCTAGCATTCGAAGGATAGTACCTGTATCTGTCACTTCGATACCAAATATATCAGCCCACACCTTTCTAACTTTTGTATTAGGTGGCTTTTTCTTTGCTTCACTTAAAATGTCAAAAAGGCGACCTGCTGGCTCTGTCTTAACTTCCATGATTACAAACTTCTCCGAAATTATTTTTGAATGCTAACGCCTTGCTCGCCGGTAAATTGCGAGTGAAGCGAGTAATTTATCCGCGTGCAGCAACTTGTTAGGAGATCCATATCCGGCGCCCCAAAAACTGCAACGCAAAAAGTGCAAACCCTAGAATACCGACAGCGCCAGTATGGGTTCTTAGCTGCACCCATGTTAAAAATTTAACCGAATACTCTAAAAACCAGACGATTAGTTGGTATGGAAAAAATCCGGCAATAAACGGCACTATCAATAAGCCCAGAATCGAAAGTACCCAATAAACAGGAGCGCTTTCTCTCAAAAATCCAATAACATCAATATTGTAGACGTTAAAAGCGGAGAAAATAATAGCGAAACCAAGAACATAGAAGCCAAGTAAGAAAAAATTTACCATATTTCTTTCAAAGAAGCTTAAGTGAGAATCATCATCTACAAATGTAATTCTTGGATTTAGCCGAGATATCAATGGCCTTAAATAGCCACCTACCAGAACGCTAAGATTTTCTACCTTGATTGCCTCTACGGCCAATAGAAAGACTGCTAGAAGTTCTACTGTGTCAAAAATTACTGCCAACTTCGAAATCTCCTAACGCCGTTTTAAGCGGCAAATTGCAGTTGGCTAAAATAAGTGAGGCACGAACAAAAAGCCAACTGTAATTTGTCCGACTTGAAAACCCTTGTTAGGTGCGCTCTTTCAAATAGCCCAACTTATTTAATACTGCTGACTTTATTAAGCCTGGTTCGATTAAACCAGTAACTATTGTGTGTGCGATAATGCAAAGAGCTAAATTTCTATCGCTCATTATGTAGATAAGCGCAAGACCAGAACCTAGGAAAAAAGTATAAAAAGTAGCATTTATAGCCGCTGATAAAGCCTTACCACCCCATACTAAGTGTGCGGTTCCAAATGCTATACCAGAAATAATTATTTGAATGAAATCACTGAAACCTTCTTCTTGAAGGTAATCCATCAATATTTTTCGAAATAATATTTCTTCAAAAAATCCAGAAACTAAAGCACCTAGTAGAGCTAAATATTTTAGTTTATTAAACTTAAACATGTGTTCGCGTACATTAGAGATACTTGCCGCCCCCCAAACATATGAGATAACAACCAAAGCGGCTATGCCCCATGACACTATGCCTACATTTGATAATGTCGCGAAACCAATGGAGCCGAAGAAATTATCAGACGTAATAATCCAGTAAAGTAAAATTCCTCCTTGAACTAGAATAATTGAAGATATTACCTTTAAAGTTTGATTGTCAGCAGATTGCATGGAACCTCCTTGTGCACCTAACGCCCTGCTAATAAGTGAACCGAGTGCTGGCGGGCGATTTGCTCAGCAAATGGCATGACAGCCTTGGTGAATCTGAATTTAGCTGCTTGTTAACTTACGTCACACTGACTCAATCACCGGCTTAACCACGATGCCACCAATAATAAACAGCATCAAAAAAGGAACTGCATGACATAAGATCAATGGGTGTTTTGCTACAGAGTCCCTAGTCGGGATGAAAAAGTAAGGGTCCGCTCTAAGCAAAGCCTTATATAGGGGCATAAGTATCGGCTTAATCCATGTATGAAAGTAATATCCACTTATGGCTACTATCTGTACTTCGACAAGTAAGAGAAATAAATCAATTCCAATAGCGTCAATAAACAAAACTAAAGACATTAGCTCAGGGTTAAGCAATAGCCCCCCATGACTAAGATTGTCGCTATTTTCCAAGCCCACTTTTTGATATCCATTAATCCTCCATGATTAAGTAAGTTAACAGCTTATTCAATAGCAGCACAATAATGTTCCAGGCTGCTCAATTCAAACTTCAAAGGTACCACCGCTAAGTCCCTGTTGTAAATCGAATATTTTCGCGAATACGTAAGTAATGCTCAAAATATTGCCGGAGAAAGAATGCGTCTTTGTTTACGCGGTCTATACAACACTTTAAAAAAATTCGCAGTAGATTGATATGTATGGGTTTTCTCGAATGTTACAAAATTATCGATGCGTAAAAAGCTCATTTTACGCATCCTTTGGCGCCAGAATTATCTCAATTTGGAGAAAATCAGTTATACCTGTATAGGCAACCAGTCATTTGGACGACAAGTAAGGCGGTCATAATCGATTATAAAAAGTGTAGTGGTATAGCGAATTTGGCCACTCTATTGAAGGTGATATTAGATTATTGAGGGTAAATACAAATGACTAAACCTCGAGAGATATCCATTTCAAACACGTTTTGGGGCAGAAATGATCTACACACGCCCCTATCACTTTCGAATAAACACACCCGATCATCAAATATTATATTCAAGTCGCTCAATGTATTTGAGTCATGCCCTAGCCTGAACATTCTTGCCATAGCGGCCGTAGGTGATGTTTGGGTTTGCGTGGCCGACTAGTTCTTCACATGCTTTTGCTTTTGCTTTTGCTTGTGGCTTTTGGGGTTAAGGGGTACTCCCCTTGCCCGAGTACCTATCCGACCTTTTTGGAACAAAAAGTGGGATAGGTACGTACCGGGTTACTATGTTGTCCCACTTTTTAAGTGGGCTAATCTTTTTCGCAGTCTAGACTGCGATGGCCTGCGTTTTTCGCACTCGCTGAGTGCTGTTTTACAAGCAATTGAGCCATGCCTCTAGCGCCTAAAGTTTCGAATTCTGCGCTATGGTATTAACAATCTCAAATACAGCCCTATAAACACGTCAAAACGACCACATACCGCTCTTGAGCTTATCTAGTTGCCAATAAATTAAAAATATTGCTCTCACTGAGAGCGAGTGCAAATACATTTAAAAAACTTTTGCTCTCGCTGAGAGCAAGAGCAAACGAGTTTCAAAACGGGTTGCTCTCTGCTGTAGCGAAATATTGACAGTTGTTCGTACCTCACTCGTTGTATTTACCGCTTTTTGTTGAAATGACATGTAGAAATAGTTTTTTTAACCAAATCCAGTCTTGCAGGTGAAATGCCCCAAGAAATCGGTCTTTCTCATTGCGATATTTTTGTCTTTTTTGGCTCAAAGGGATCGATAAAAGGCTTGTGAGAAAGTCGAGATTTGACACTGCAGCGCCATCTCTCAGAGCGTTTTATAGGAATGATATCGCGTTAATACGACTGGAAATAAGTCCCAAATTCAGCGATATTTCTTCTTAACCTCATTGTCTGATATTGATTACCTATGTTTCGCGACCATTGCAGTCTTCATGGCATCCGTACTGCCACATTTGACACTATCACTGCCAGTTGTGACAGTAGCATTGCCATCACTGGCAGTAACACACCCTCACCTAACTATGGTGACACCATATAATTCGAGAATTGATTGCAACAGGTTGTGACCGCTTGAAAGGTTTAATGAGCTGTGTATATGCCAAAAGTAGTCACAAGCACTTGAGGGCCCGTAATGCCGCCAT
This sequence comes from Shewanella sp. 10N.286.48.B5, assembly GCF_002874355.2. Lineage (NCBI taxonomy): Bacteria > Pseudomonadati > Pseudomonadota > Gammaproteobacteria > Alteromonadales > Shewanellaceae > Shewanella > Shewanella sp. 10N.286.48.B5. The sequence goes on along the minus strand of NZ_MCVG02000001.1, from coordinate 812,083 downwards.
TCATCAAAGGGAGGTAAATCTTCATGCTCGAGCGCGTCAAGCTATCAGCACCCTCGTAATGGCTGCAAGGTTAATGCTCAACATCGAGACATGTGGTTTTACCAAGTTTGGGGAAATAATGAGTGGGTTGAATGCAAAAGGCTTATAGGCACCCATGTGCGCTATAAGCCTCTTTTGAGAAATGGTTGATCTATTATGTTTTTACTTAAGCCTCCAGCCTGCCTTAAAGGCTGCTACAGGCTTGATTAAGGCCATATAGGTAATCATTAACGTCACACTGCGTTTTAGTCGCATAGGTCCATTTAGCTTATGAGCTATGCTTTGCCTACAAGCCACTATCAGACTTGTTTTCAGCCAGTTTTTGGTTTTTTCGTTTTAATGCCGATTCGAGAGCGTTGTCTTGAGTCTGTTTGGCAATATCTATCGAGATGTCTCGAATTAAAGGTGAAAGCTTGTCGTTAAATGCTTCCAAAACCATGTTGAAATAATATTTACCTTTGCTGCTGTCCGCAGTCTGGAAGCGCATATAGATTTTCGATATCATTTGCTCTAACGGCTGAAGAGCCTGCGCGGTTATCTCTTTTAGACGCGCTAATAACGCCTGTTTTTTGCTAATATCATCATCGAGCTTAATGACCTGCTTATGCTTGGCTGTAGCCGCTTGATTTAGCTTATTCACTTCAGCATGTTTGTTTTCGACTTCAACACCTAATTGCTCACTTATAGACGCCTGCTCGTGAATAAACTCCTGCCCTTTCTCAATGTCAGTACAGATATCGTCGCGTTTAACGAGCAATTGTTTGTACTCCTTGTGTAATCCAGATGTTTTTTGTTGCCAATCAAGATTTTGTTTTTGTATCTCACTGTTTTCAGTCTGCAATTTCGCGAGGGTTTGCTCGCCATGTGAGATGTTATAAGTTATCGACTGGTACTGCTTATTCAGCACGCTTATCTGTTGCTGTAGCCATTCTATTTTGCGCGTGTAGAAATTAAATGGGCGCTGATGTTTTGGTAATTTAGCCTCTTTATTCATCGCTTTTCGCTTTGCAGACTGACGCTCAGATTCTGGTGAGAATTCAGCATTGAGGTCTTTTTCGTTAAACAGGTTTTCATTGATAAATTCATAAAACATCTGCTGCAGATAACTATAAACCTCACTGCTCTCGATATAATACAGTCGTCCAGACTCTGCGAGGCAATCTGCGCCATCACCGCGTTTTATCAAAAACTCATTGACACGTTTAATTTGAGACAGACGTAAATCATGCTCGCCTGTTAAACTGTTTTGACCAGAAATAAACACGTGAACATGACCGCCAGTGTTTTCCGTGGGTAGACGCTCATCATGGTGCAATGTCATGAGTTTAATGGGGTATTCAGGGAAGTAGGTTTGCAGGTATAACTTCATCGATTCCATCATGCTTCTATGACTAATCACATCCGCGCCAACGCCATGTTTGATAGGGATTTTAAAGAGTATCTCTTGGAAATTAGTCGAGTTTAGGGTTTTGGGTTTATCAATGAGCGCATTATGTGAATTGATATATTTGATAAGTTGTTTGAGTTTTTGATTTTTTCTCGGCAGTTCAAACTGATTAAATTCAGCGCTAATCTCATTGACGTTGATAAAGACGGTGGACTCGATGCAGCTCGTCACTAATTTAGCAACTTGCTGAGGAAGTTTGTCATCTGCAATCCACGACTTCAATTTGGATTTTGCTTTCGATTTGGCTTTGCCTTTTTGCGCATAAGAAGCCGCACTCTGAGTGGTTTCACCCATGACATCAAATAAAATAGCTTCACGCTGTTCTGGCGAAATAGAATTAAGAGGAATAATACCATCTGGTGTATCTATCAGATTTGAATCCGATAGTGACTCATCCCATTCGACTTGAATTTCCTCTTTCGTACGCAGGTATTTTTGCATTTTTCCTAAATGGGTTAACCCGGCGACACTGGGGCAAGTAAGACGCAGTGAATGTATCAGCGATGCCATGCCTGTGCGCCGACCTTTTTTGTTATAAGCAAAATTTATACATGAATAAAAGGCTCTAATAATACGCATTACGCCCCCTCCACATCAGTCTGTCCGAATAGCTGACCAATGCACTGCATTAGCAATTCAGGATGCTGGTGTAGCAGGCTTTTTAACTGCTCAGAAGTTAGCGAAATATCATTGTCTGGTGCGGAAGGTGGCGATTGAATCTGTTTGTTTTGAGGGTTAAACCGACCAAATACGCTAGAAAACTGCTTTGATACCTGAGCGACATTGTTCGGTGCATCTTGTGACATCCAGCGACCATAGTGAATGTCAATCATCGCCGTCGAGGTATGCCCCATTTGCCTTGCAATCCACTCTTTTGATATGCCTGCGGTTAATGCTTGGCTCGCAAACGTGTGGCGTAACTGCCCCGCTCCACGATGGCTGATACCTGCAGCTTTCAGTAATGGTGAAAAATAGGTTTTGTTGAATTGTTTGGCGTGAATAAACGGCTTGTGGGTTTTGCTATTGTAAAAAACAGGTGAAAGCCGTTCAATTTTTTTGGTTTTATTATCTGCTTGCAAGACCGTTAAGTTAACGGTTTTTTTATGACCGGTTATCAAGTGTTGCTGTTGTAATATCTCAACCGCTGAATCGCATAATTCAACTATTCGGACTGAACCAGCGGTCTTTGGGGTCTTATAAATGTTATCAACCAGCGCGATTTTTACATGCAGCTGCGCTTTGTCTACATCCACGACCTCCCAGGTTAACGCCAGCAACTCACAAATGCGCAGCCCAGTTAACACCCCAAGCTGAAAGAGGTTTTTACCGCTTTCACACTCAACGGCCACCTGGTTCATCAAGCTTAACTCATTGAGCGTAAAAGGCTCAGGCTCGCTGTGAATGACCTTTAAATTGGCAATCCCTGCCATAGGGTTATGAGCAATCGCACCATCACGTTCTGCACAATTAAATACAGCACGCAAAATGATTAAGAACTCATTGATGGTTTTGTTCGCGTAATGTGTATCAAGCGTCTGGATGAGCTGCAGAACGTCACTGTGACTGACGGAGCAAATTGAACGATGACCAATCAACCTAGATAGTTTAGTGGCTTTACTGCGTTCAGAGCGCAATGTAGAAGGCGCTGCTTTGATTTTTCTAAATGAGAGGTATTTTTCTATAAATTGATTAACTGTTTGAGTCATTATCCCCAATTCTGCTGCTTTTATTTAGCCAGCTTTATTCTTGGGAACAATAATACACTTTACAGTTATACAATCAACTCTTATTTAAATGTAAGCATCTGATTTTAAATAAGTATATTGCTGACTTTTGATTTTGACAAGTTTATAGGAATCATATCTGTATCGTTAAAGTGAGTTAAGCCTAATGCAAAATATATCGCTGCCTCATAAGTCACCTTATGCTTTAAGCTTATTCAGTATCGATAGCTAATGCTTTCTCATCAGGCATTAAATCATGCACCGAGCACGATAGAACGCTGGCAATAATAAATACTTTTTCAAGGCTAATGCTCTTCTCTCCGCGCTCTACGATACCGATGTAATTAAGGCTAAAGCCACACTGTTGAGACAGGTCTTTTTGAAGTAGTCCCTTTTCTTTTCTTTTTTCTGCTAGTTTTTTTCCAAACTCAGTCGCAATCTTTTTTTTCATTCTTATCTTGAAGACCAGAACAAAAACACACTATAGTGTGTTTTGTGATAATTATTCACTTAGCTAATATCAGTTTGCCGCTGCCTTATTAGCTAAACTCCCGCCCACTGGTGCTTGCATCAGTGGGTTAACTTAATCACAACTCGAATCTATCACCGATGAAACAAGCTGAATTTATTAGAATACTTAACAGATATTGTTCCGATATCTTTCAAACAGAACAGTTATTAAAAGCACTTAAGTGGGACTCTAACTCATCTGAGAGTGTCGCCGTTCTGCGAAAATGCATGCATAACCACTTATACCGATTAGAACAAAAACAGCTTATAAAGCGGCTTTCTCCAAAAGGCAGCCCTAATGGCCAATTTGAAAAGCTTTTCAGTCAAGAAAGCACAACTAAAGTGCTCACCAAAAGACCTGAAGGTACTTCAAATAAGCACATAAACAACACGAGTACGCTCACAAGTCACTATAATGCACTACAGAAACATATCAAGCAGTTAAAGCATCAATTCGATGCATTTAAATCGCTTAGTGATAAGTTTGAGTCATGTCGCGCAATCATTAATCCCAAGCTCAAGAAGTTAGATGCCGAACTGTATAAAAAAAGCATTGAACTCAATGCGGTGAATGAGTTGATTAATGAAGTCAAAAAAAGGCAACTGATTTAGAAGTCATTATGTCGTTGAATTCTATTTTAGTGACCAATGAACACAGGCCACAGCATTGACTTGTCTAGCGACTTTTGGACAGAGAGTTCAAAAATAATTTTGTGAGAATTGTCATAAACATTAATCAGGCACTATAGTTTTAGAACAATTAACAAGGAGTGTTAAGAGGCAGCATGGAGCATATAGACTTGGGTTTGATTTTGGCAAGTATTGGATTATTGTGTGTTTTGTTTTCCATATTGTATTATTTATCATCAAACGATTAGCCTAACAAACTTGTCAGAACTGAGTATTTAATAGAAAACCTAACACTAGGGTGTCATCAAGCGAGCAACTTGTTCGCGTTTATGAGATTTTTTGAGTTAATAATATCAACAGTTAACACAAGCAAGGAAAAACGGCTTAACTGCCCTGGACATAAACGTGTCAGTAGTCCCCCTCTGACACGTACCTGGACAGAAATCATTTAGAGCTAAAACTCTGAAAGCAACGTCTTCCATTAGGTAAAGTATAGCGTCCTGATATGTGGTAACGCCTCACTAAGAGGCAAATAATAATTGGCTAAAATGGGCGACGAAGGAGCAAATAGCCAACTGTTATTTGTCCTTTTGAGTGACTTGTTATAAGCCTATTTCCACTTTACAACAGCATTTGCTTGGCATGATGTGATACCAGAAAAACCATTACGTCCCATAGAAATTCGTATACGTTGCTCATTCACAGGTTGAATTTCTTTACCTGTTTTATCTGAGTGCTCCCAAGCAATAGCAGTTAGCTGACTTTTACAAGCTGTAGCCACCGCATCGCTTTCTGGAATAAATTGATATCTAGAATAATAAACTGTAATTCCAAAGCCATCGTCTCGTTTTTCTACACCATACTCAGTATCTTTATCGTATGTAGATAAAGATATATTTGTGTGACTTACCGGTGTTGCACACCCTAACAATAAGAGACTTAAAGTTATTAAAATAGTAAATTTCATCGGAACCCCTTTGAGGCTTATAACGCTCTGTTAATGGGCGAATTTTGCTGGGTTGATTTTTGCCCGCGAAGCGGAAAAGCAAAAAGCGATACAGCAAAATTTGTCCATATTTAACAGTTTGTTATGTTTTGAACATCCTATTGCTAATGCCTATTTAATATTCGCCGCTATACTTCTGGTTAGCTTTAAATGCCTCAACTTCCAAAGGTGCATTCTCATAACCGTACTTTGCAAGATCAGAGAAGTGTTGAGTAATTACTGCTTCCAAACTAGACCTTTCAATTTGTAACACATGCACCAACTCGTGAGCCAGTTTGGGTTTATCTAATTCGTAACCTGTTCTGGTATAAATGGAATAACCAAACACTTGAGCATTGTTAACTATTCCCTCACCGACAAAGCCAAGTGCTTCTCCAAGAACTCTTAATGCAAAGTTTTCATAAGGGAAAGGAACTGCATCAACATAGACAATTCTTACTTTTTCTGGATTCTGAATTCCAATTTCTGTTGCCAATAACAACTGCTGCTCTTCTAGCGGAGTTCCGATCTCTAAGCCTTTTGCATCGGTTTCATGAGCCCAGGAGATATACTGAGGCAATAGTATATTGGAAATTATTTTTTCATATGAGAGTACTAAAACTACCATTACAACGACTACTGCTAGCAATAGCAATTTAAGTTGCTTCATAACTTTGACTTCCTTTTCTAAAACTTGCGATAACTACATTTGCTAAGAAAAAACATAACGCCCCACTAAGAGGCAAATAATAGTTGGTTATAATAGAGAGCGAAGCGAACAAAGCCAACTGTTATTTGTCCTGCTTGAGTGGCTTGTTATGTGCCTGATTTACCCAACCTAAATTGTTCTATGCTACCAGTGATAAAACAAATGCCAACATAAAACCAAACGGTGCTTGCTACAATTTGCCAAATATCTAGACCTGAAGAAGTTACAAATGTAGGAATAGCAATTAGACCACGTAGAGTACATAGCACTGCAATGGTAATTAAAGCTGATTTGAGCAGAGGAACTTTACGTATTAATCCAGCCGCTGAAAAAGCAAAGACAGTACAAGCAAACATTAAACTTGCCACGATTATAGTTCCAATTGGAGCCAGTAAAGTTCCTTGAACTGAGGAATCTATGATCTGTTGAGGGGCACGAGCAAAAGCAAACCAGCTAGGCCCACCAAAAATACAAAGTAGATGCCAAACTGCAGAAGCTGAAGCAATGACTCCTGCGCTGATTAGCAACTTAGATTTAAAACTAAAATTCAATGCGTACTCCATCTTTCAGTGGCACATAACGCCACGTTAAGCGGCAAATAATAGCTGGCTAAAATGTGTGAGGCACGAACAACAGCCAGCTGTTATTTGTCCGTTTGAACGCCTTGTGTACGCCCAGCATGGGCATGAACTAATGAGGTGAAAGTCCTCTGTAGGAAGGTCACCGTTTATTAACATGCTGTTATTAAACGTTAACTACTAGCGAATGGCAAGGGCTTATCCGCGAGGATTGGTCTGGAGGAAGCCGCTAGCAAATTTGCGAGCTGATGAACAAGAACATCATATGAGGCGTAGGCTAGAGGTGAGTTGGCACAAGACGACGAAACCACGTGATCTAATGGCCACCGTAAATGATGCAGCAGTGCAAAGAAAGTTCATGTTCTTATCTGGGGAGATCTACTTAACACGCGATCGGTCATTAACCAGTGAGGCTCTGGTTTATAAGTGCCTTGGCTTTTCAGCGTCATCGACTGAAAAGAGCGAACCAGATGAAAACCGATAGCGCATAACGGGGTAACTCGGGATGTGATTAAGCAGAAGTCAGCAGACGGCATAGTAGCCGAACGCCCATCGTAATGGTTGGGACATGGTGAAGGCCTGAACCTAAAGATCAGTGAGGAGCCTGTGCAACTCAATATTTCATGCCCGACCGGGTTTAGGAGTGTTGGCGTTGATAATACAGAAGCCAGCATTGGGATATGTCGGAGCTAATCGGCCAACCTGTTCTGAAAGTCTTTGGGAACCGCCCTGTGCGGAGCCGCATGCAGGGTGGTGTGGGGGCTGGAGGCTAGATACCTCCGGCTACCCGATTAGGTTTTGGTGCTAGAAGTTACTTCCAGCCAGACACTAAACTTATACGCACTTTTATATTATTAAATTTACTTGGAACACTACCTACTTTAACAAATACTTTAAACTCAGAAGCCTCTGTCGGTAATGATTGCATATAAACCATTTCAGTTGATTGCTCAGGCTTCATTGTTGGAGAAAAAGGAACTGCTCTATTTTTAATTTCTTGTGCCGAGTAATTATAACGTCCATTCCATTCTAATTCTGTTGCCCATGAACCGTCGGCTAAACTTACCATACGCAAGTAGTGGCTGTTTAATGGAGTATTTCTATAAAAGTAAACCTCATCTCCATTACTTACACGTACCTCTAGAATTGTATTTAATTCTTCGAAACTTAAAGGTGCTTCACTTATAAGTTTTACTATTAAATAGGATGAACCATGCGAGCCATAACCGTTTACTTTAAAGGTATTTTCATAATTTGAAGTAAAGCTGAAAGAAGGAAAATCTAATTTATAATTAACGAATGGCCATGTTCCATCTTTTATATATTCACCATCACCTTTATACCCACAAGAGGTTAATAAAAGAGCTATTAATACAATAATCCATTTGTAACTCATACTTCGACTCAAGTTAAGAAAAACCTAACAGCTTATTCAATAGCAGCACAATAATGTTCCAGGCTGCTCAATTCAAACTTCAAAGATACCATCGCTAAGTTATTGTTGTAAAACGAATATTTTCGCGAATACGTAAATAATGCTCAAAATACTGCCGAAAAAAGAATGCATCTTTGTTTACGCGGTCTATACAACACTTTAAAAAATTTCGCAGGAGATTGATATGTATGGGTTTTCTCGAATGTTACAAAATTATCGATGCGTAAAAAGCTCATTTTACGCATCCTTTGGCGCCAGAATTATCTCAATTTGGAGAAAATCAGTTATACCTGTATAGGCAACCAGTCATTTGGACGACAAGTAAGGCGGTCATAATCGATTAGAAAAAGTAAGGTTATGCTGATTATCCCATTGCTAGCACCAACTCGTTTTGAGGCAGAAATGAGCTACACACTCCTCTATCACTTTCGAATAAAAACACCCGATCATCAAATATTATATTCAAGTCGCTCAATGTATTTGAGTAATGCCCTAGCCTGCATATCCTTCCCATAGCGGCCGTAGGTGATGTTTGGGTTTGCGTGGCCAACTATCTGCGCCACAATATGCTCGCTGATATCCAAACGCTTAAACTCATCGATAAAAGTGTGTCGTAGACTATAAGCCGTTGGTCGTTGACTCGCTTTCATGCCAATGCAGGTTTGTAATATCGATAGGTGCTTACAATAGGTTTTTGACCAATCTTCCACTAACCCCACTGGTTTATAATTAAACAACTGGGGATGTTTTTTACGTGTTTTTACAAATTCAATAAAGCCCTGCTTTATCAAGCTTTGGTGGATTGGAATACTGCGTCTTGCATTGGCATTCTTAATACGTTGCCCTTTGCCGCTGTCATCAACGTTAATGCAATGAATACCTTCGATTACGACGATGTCACTGGGCTTTAACTGACACGCCTCTGATGGCCTTAGGCCGCCATAAAGCATCAATCGGGTGACCCACTTAAAGTCCGCTGTTGAAGCTTTAAATTCGGCGGAATGTATCAGCCTTTTTAGTTCACTCGTATCCCAACGGTCTCTTTCTTGGTTGGCTTTAACTTTGGGCTTTTGCCCTACTGTCACGTTTTCAAAAGGGTTATGGCTGCAGTAGTTCATTAACTTGCACCACTTAAAAAACTGAAATACGGCCGCTAAGTATTCTTTATTACTTTTATAGCTTCTGCCCTGTGTGAGTAGCTCATCACGGTACTTCATCGCATCAGCCGAGGTGATATCGTTAACGCAAATAGCTTGAGTGCTTTTTGGTGACCGGTTACCGATTGTTGGCAGTAACTTAATTAAGTGACAGGTTCGCTGTTCAAGTTGTTTAATAGAGAGTGGTCTAATGCCTGACTTCTCTTTTGAAGTAACAAAACCTGCTAGAGCATCATGTAACGTCACCACGGACATTGCTTGAGCGACAGCCGTGGTTTCACGGTGTTGTGACAGCTTAGTGTCTCTGATGGGGATGCTATAACTTGCTGGCTTTGTACTGATGGTTGACTTGTTTTTCTCAAATTCACTGCGAAGACTGTTAATCACTTCATCAACATAACGAATAAAGTCATTAATACAGGTTTGATGGTCTATGGTATTGATGATTTTTTTCAGTGTGCCTGCGACATCGATATTACGAATAACCGCTTGTGCTCTGTCACGAGTCAACAAAGAAACTTTAATATCAAAAGGAAAGCCTTTATCGCGTAACGATTTGGCTAAACAGATACGTGTGAAGTACACACTATTGGGAGCTCTATAAAGGTACATTGTCTGAGTCAATCCTCTCAGAAAGCCCCTCAAATGCCAGAAACAAAAAAAGCCGTTGATAATCAACGGCTTTTCTCGTATTTAATATGGCGGAGAGATAGGGATTTGAACCCTAGATGGGCTACAAACCCATGCCGGTTTTCAAGACCGGTGCATTCGACCACTCTGCCATCTCTCCGAACGCCGAGAATAATATAAGTATCAGACCTCGTTGTAAACCGGAATTTATAAAAAAACATTCAAATGCTCATCAAATAAGCTTTTAAGACATTTTTCCACCTTTGTTGGCTCATTTGCTAATCAGGTGAGTAAAAATCACCTTCTACACCACTGGATTCCCTCACCTTTTCTATCAACAAACACGCTTTTAGCGATTACATTTTGTTTAAAGAATTACGCTAACCCCCAAATAAGAAGCAGCAATGGCCTTGAATATAGCAATCCAGTGTCATATTTTTCCAGCAAGCCCATAGATAATCCGCAAAGCATCGAACATTTCAATGATATGACGATAATATATGCTAAAATCGCTTTAACTATTTCTGATACTTAAAGCTATGACCACAACTTTAATTTCTATACCCAAACTTGCTCCTCAGTTTACGTTACCTCAATCTTTACCTTCTACTGCTTATCTAAGCCATTTATTGTTGGGACAAGAGCGTTGTTTAGATGCATTTAATTTAATGACTAAACTTGCACACCAACATTTATTTGTCGCTGATTTTGCGGGTATTGAGCGTGAACTGTTTATTAAAGCCCTTGTGAGTCAGGCTAATACGCCATCAGATTCCTTTTTGGTTGCGACTAAAAGCCAAGATGAAAATCACAATTTTAATTTCCGCTGGCAGGCTGAGTTACCGGCAGAGAATGTTGGCACTGTTGCGCATCAAAATACCCTTTACAGCTATGTTAGTGGCTCTATTCGCCGCGCTGATCTAGTCGGTAAAATGCATAAGACTGATAAGTCTAGCCAGTATAAAGCTGGCATTTTAGCCTCCAACCATTTCGTTTTTATTGATGCTAACTCTTTATGGAAACGTGAAGGCCTGTGGGATTTTGTCATGCAGATCCTCGAGCATAAACAATATAAAATTAGCAACGATATCGCGCCAATCCCACTCAATTGTAAAATTGTGCTAATGGGCTCAGCTAACTTGTTTACTCATTTAAGAACTGAAGACAGAGTTTTTTATAAAAACTTTCCACTGCTTGGCGAGGTTAACTCAGAAATTGATTTAACTAAATATAATGAAACTCAGTACCTGCAATGGCTAAATAGTTTAGCTGATGCCTATAACATTCAATTAGAGCCATCAAGCTTGATACCGCTATTTAATTACAGCGCCAAACTTACTGAGCATCAGCAACGCTTAAGTTTATCAATGCTGCAAATAGTTCAGGTACTGACTCAAGCTAAAGCATACTCTAATAGTGCTTCGCTCAATTCAACTGCCATAGCAAAAGCTCTTAGACAGTCAAAGTCACGCCATGACAGTTCTGAGGTTTATTCAGCACAAAACTTTGATGATAATTTCATTAATCTGCAAACGAGCGGTGAAATAATCGGCCAGATTAATGGCTTAACTGTGATTGACACTGATGATTCAAGTTATGGCGAGCCGGCAAGGATCACTACCTCTGTCCATTATGGTGACGGTGAAGTGATTGATATTGAGAGGAAATCAGAGTTGGGCGGTAATATTCATACTAAAGGTATGATGATCCTTTCAGCTTCCTTGTACCGTATTTTTGGTCGCGATGTACCTTTGCATTTAAATGCCAATATAGTGTTTGAGCAGTCTTATCAAGAGATTGATGGCGATAGTGCCTCTTTAGCTGAGTACTGTTGCTTAATGTCTGCCATTGCCGAGCAGCCGATTAACCAAGCATTTGCCATTACGGGCGCACTAGATCAATTCGGCGCGGTGCAAGCCATTGGTGGTGTGAATGAAAAGATCGAAGGCTTCTATCATTTATGTAAGCGACGTGGCTTAACAGGTGAGCACAGCGTTATTATTCCTAAATCGAATGTGCTACAACTAAACCTTGAAACCGAAGTTATTGAGGCCGTTGAAAAAGGCTTGTTTCATATTCATGCAATTGAGCATATGGATCAAGCTATCGATTTATTAATGAAAGCTCCAGCAGGGGTAAGAAACGAAGACAATGATTTTCCTGCTGAATCAATTTATGGCCAGGTCCAAACACGTTTAGAAAAAATGGCTGGCCACGATGATGAAGAGCTCGAATTAAGCTTTTTACAAAAAATATTAATGAAATTAAAGATATTATAGTGATCGGAGTTGTTTAGCTTACACGTGTTCGCTATCTTGTCAGCCTATTCGTAATAAAGTGGTAAATATTTAAATGAAAAGAGCTAACAGTTTCACTAAAGAAGAGCTGATCGCATGTGGTAATGGCAACCTTTTTGAGCCTAACTCACCACGTCTGCCTGTCGATAATATGTTGATGATAGATAGGATCACAACCATTAATGCTGACGGTGGTGAATATGGTAAAGGCGAAATAGTCGCTGAACTCGATATCACCCCTGATTTATGGTTTTTTGACTGCCACTTTAATGGCGATCCTGTGATGCCAGGTTGCTTAGGTTTAGATGCCATGTGGCAATTGGTTGGCTTTTATTTAGGCTGGGAAGGCGCAGAAGGTAAAGGGCGCGCACTTGGGGTTGGCGAAGTAAAGTTCACCGGGCAAGTATTACCTGAAGCGAAAAAAGTCACCTATAAGCTCACTTTAAAACGAAAGATTCACCGTAAGCTGGTTATGGGGATTGCTGATGCCACTATGGAAGTGGATGGCCGTGAGATTTACTCGGCTACTGATTTGAAAGTCGGTATTTTTAAGGATACCTCGACCTTTTAAGCATTTCACTGAATATGAATAGTAATCACTGTTAGCTAATGTTGCTTTAGGTTAACTTAGCTAAACGGCATTATTTTGCCCTCAATCAACCCCCAGAGGGCAAAGATATTAATATGATGCCTTTTCATTTATTTATTAAACAAACCACTCATACGTCCATCTACGCCTTCTCTCCAACCACCTAACCATTGAGATTTAGAATCTAAAGTTCCGTAAGGGCAAAGCTCCTTAGAGCGCCCTGCAATACCTGCTTGGAATCCCTTAGAAAAAGCTCTATCTAACTTATCTCTTTTTTGTCTTTTCATTAACACATCCTCATTTTGTTAATCAAGAAGCGTTCGCTTCAGCATTAGAAATAGGTGAAATTTCACACAAGATCAATGCAAAAATATGACAAAATTATGTGTTTTTAATTAAAGTATTGAGATAAAAAGCAAAAAAAAATCGAGGAATAATCCTCGACTTTTAGTTCAAAAAATGCTCTCTACTTAAGCTTGCGACGACGTAACCAAAGTAACGGCAGAGCGAATAACCAAGCAAAGCTAGCCGCCCCTTTTCTTACATAGGGCTCATCTTCTACGTCATCACTTTCAGTACAGGCTTGTTCGTTACCTGATACCGGTTTCATTACCACCATACGCGGTAAATAAGACGTTACAGGGTCGCCATTACCATTTATTTCAAATAACGGTAGGTTAGTGTCTTCATCAAGAATCAAATTACCATCGGTATCAAATTGGTATAAAGGTTTACGAATAAATGCTGTACCTACAATGGTGCCGTCTTCATTGATGTCATTGGCCTCAACCACATATATTTCACTGTCATAGCTTAAAATTGAGCCGTCACCATCAATAACCTCAACCGGATAACGAGTCCATTTGCCATCAGCATCTTGCTCATAGCCTTTTGACTCACACGTTAAAGTCGCATTAAGGTTCACAAATTCATCATCACCGATGTTATAAAGAAAACCTGCTTTTGGTCGCGGCTTATCTTTATCATAAGTGACCTCAATATTACCAACCACTTGACCTGCATTATTAATGGCTTTTGGGTAACTACTTAGCTCTGAAATACCTGAATCTTGAAAGTCACTAGGTACTACGATTTCAGCAGATGGGTTGTTAATATCGTAATAGAAGAACTTATCTCGTAAAATTCCACTGACATATTTATAAAAAGTACCAATGACAATACCATTATCATTAATATCACGTGCTATTGAGTTATAAACATCGTCACTGAAAATATCAGTATCAATCCACTGATACTCATATTCACCTGCGGCATTTTTCACCCAGTAGGCGGCATCTTGATAAAGATCATCCGTTTTACCATTACGGTAAACGTGTGAGCGCCCTACGACGACATCATTGTTGTTAACACCTAAAGCTTGAGCGGTATACACCAAGGTTGAATCTTCATCAGGGGTTAAACCTAACTCCAACTCAATGACGTTTTCTGCAGGAATCGTATTATCATCAGCAATTTGCCATACATGGGCACGGGTTTGATACTGAATGTTACGACGACCATTTGCAGGGAACTGATCGGCCTGTACGCAAATTTCAACTGGCGCAGGAGAGTCTTCATCTGCGTCTAAATCTGCGTCAATACAACTATCGATACGATCTGAGCTGAATTCAATAATGTCAGTACTGGCATAACCTGCCACCAAATTATTATCGTTAATTGCCGCAGCCGCTGACCAGCCACCTAACTCAACTTCAAAACCATCATCTTCACGAATATAAGTTTCGTAAGATGGTACTAATTCAAGTTCTTCTCCGTCAGGCGTGACAGCGACACCACGAAGCTCAAAATCGCGATAGTACCAAAACTCTTGGTCTTCATCACTACCAACATAGTCGATAGTTTTTTCAGGCGCAGTATATGAACCAACTTTGTAATTGTTGTCATTCATGCCATAGAAAAAGGTATCAACCGAGTTGATAATTAACTCGCCTTCATCATCAACATCGGTTGGTGCTGTAGTGCCATTAACGCTATAGAAGTTTGGATACCAAGCTGACTCAGCATCGTTTTCTTCCGCTGTGAAAGTAAAGTTATTTGCCACCAGAGGCAAAAATACTGAATAAATAATGGTTTCTTCAGGTGCGATACCATCTTCTACATCAATAACGTCATTGTCATCTTCGTCATCATCGACAGATAGTTTTTTCTTACCTTTAGAAACACCTACAAGTTCATTGTTGGCATTAACAGCCATGGCGTAACCACTTCGGGTACCGTCTACTGTGCCTTTAAGATCAAAATCTTCAATGTTTACAATTTCATATACTGGAGCGGCATGTACACTTCCGATAGCGCCAAGCACACTCAAGGCAACGACAGATAATGCCTTATCAAACTTCGACTTCATTATAATTCCTATTATTATTATACGCTTACTTCAGTGATTCGAGTTCTTCCCAACGCTCGAAGCAAGTGTCCAATTCCTGTTCTTTTGTCGCCAATGCTTTAAGCACTGAGTTGACGGTATCTTGTGGTTGGCTATAAAAATCAGCTGAAGCCACAGTATTTTGTATTTCTTCTACTTCTTGTTCTAACTTTTCCATTTTACTCGGTAGTTGTTCGAGTTCACGTTGAAGTTTGAACGATAATTTTTTAGGTGCTGTACTGGCAGCTTTAGTCTGCTTTACAGGCTTAGTTTCTACTGGCGCAGGAGTTTGGACAACAGATGTTGCTGCTTGTTCCTCAGAATAAAATTTAGCGCCCTGAGAGACGGCATCATTGTATCCGCCAACATACTCATGCCAGTTACCATTACCGGCAAACCACCAACTACTGGTTACAGTATTATCAATAAACTCTCTATCATGACTGACGATCAATAATGTACCAGTAAAATCAGTCAGTAAAGACTCTAACAATTCTAAGGTCTCAATATCAAGGTCATTGGTAGGTTCATCGAGAATAATTAAGTTTGCAGGTCTTAATAGCAAACGAGCTAATAATAATCGGTTCTTTTCACCACCTGATAATGCCTTAACTGGCGTACGAGCACGCATAGGTGAAAATAAGAAATCTTGTAAGTAACTTAATATATGACGATCTTGACCGTTAATTGTGACAGTCTTTTTACCATCACCGACGTTTTCTTCAACGGTTTTTTCAGGATCTAACGCTTCGCGATATTGGTCAAAATAGGCAACTTCGAGTTTGGTACCGACTTTAACTTCACCTGATTGCGGCGAAAGCTGCTCAATTAATAGCTTAATTAATGTTGATTTACCACAACCGTTTGGCCCGATTAAGGCAATTCTGTCACCACGTATAACCGTTGAACTGAAGTTTTTAACTAAATCTTTATCAGGTAAATTGTAATTAAGATTATTAATATCAAATACTAACTTACCAGAACGCTCAGTATCACTGACGTTCATCTTGGCATTGCCTTGACGATTCAGGCGCTCACTGCGTTCATTTCTTAATGCTTTAAGGGCGCGCACTCGGCCTTCATTACGGGTACGTCTGGCTTTTACCCCTTGACGGATCCAAGTTTCTTCTTCTGCTAATTTTTTGTCAAAATGGGCATTTTGTTCCGCTTCAACACGCAACCACTCTTGCTTACCTTCTAAATAAGCATGGTAATTACCCGGCCACGATGTCACTACGCCGCGATCTAAATCAACAATGCGTGTTGCCATACGATGAATAAAGCCACGGTCATGACTGACAAACACGATAGCGCCTTTAAAGTTTAATAAAAACTCTTCAAGCCATTCAATGGTATCAATATCAAGGTGGTTGGTCGGTTCATCAAGCAATAATAAGTCCGGTTCGCTAACTAGGGCTCTTGCTAATGCCACTTTACGCTGCCAGCCACCTGATAACTCACTAAGGGGTTTATCGGGATCTAAGCCTAACAATTCACAATTTTGAATAATACGAGAATCTAAATGCCAGCCGTTATTATGATCTAATGACTCTTGCAAGCGCTGCATTTGATTGAGCATCTTGTTCATTTCATCAGGTTCAGCGGTAGCAACGTCATGTGAAAGCTTATGATAACGCTCTAGCATTTCACCAATTTCTTTTAATGCTAAAGAGATATATTTATAAACCGTGCCGGTTTCAGCTTTAGGCGGATCTTGCTGTAGTCGACTGACATTCACATCAGAGGCAATATTAAATTCACCGTCATCAAGTAATACATCACCTGACAGCACTTTCATTAAACTTGATTTACCCGCCCCATTTCGGCCTACGATACACACTCGCTCACCAGGTAAAATAGTGAAATCAGCATTTTTCAATAACGGGGTATAGCCATAGGCTAAAGAGCCATTATTAATACGAACTAAACTCAAGCGACGCTCCTAATAAATTCTGTTAACTGCTGGGCATCAAAGGGCCAAAACAATTCTTTTTCATCCATAACTAACACTGGTATAGAGATGCCATAACGGCTTGCCAGTGTGTCATTATCGCAAATATCAATATGTTGATAGTCAATGCCTAATTGCTCAACTAACGCTTGAGCAATTTCACACAGATGACAGCCATCTGTGTGATATAAAATTAGGCCTGCACTGTCTGTTGTTGGGTTAGAACTCATACTTTTAACCTTAAAGCTTATTTAGCGTAAGGAGACTTAGCATGGGTAATTAACCAAGTATTATGGATGTGCGGATTACGCTTATAATCCAATGGTAATGTTTGACTATCGATATTTTTAATGTCCATTTTATATTGGCTTAAAAGCTCGATATCCATTTTAAATTTACGCTTATTATTCGAAAAAATAATTTCGCCATTAGGGCTTAATACTTTAATCAAATCAACCAGCATTGCCGCATGGTCTCGTTGAACGTCCCAGCTATCTTCCATTCTTTTTGAATTAGAAAAAGTTGGCGGATCGATAAATATCAGATCGAATTTCTCTTCACAATCTTTCACCCACTGAATACAGTTAGCTTGGATGAATTGATATTGCTTACCTGATAAATTATTTAAATCAAAATTCTCTTTTGCCCAAGCAAGGTAAGTATTTGACATATCGACTGTAGTGACAGATTTAGCCCCACCTAATGCCGCATGTACCGATGCAGAGCCTGTGTAAGAAAATAAATTCAGCACATTTTTACCCGCTGATTTTTCACCAACTAATTTACGGGTCAAACGATGATCTAAGAATAAACCGGTATCAAGGTAGCCAGTTAAATTTAACTTAAACTTAGCGCCATACTCTTGGGTAATGATCTCCAGCTTTTGTTGATCAAGCTTTTGATACTGGTTGGTGCCCTTTTGCTTTTCACGGGTCTTTAAGGTAACGCGATCAGGGTCCATATTTAATGCTGCAGGCAATGAAAGTAATACATCGGTTAAACGACGCTTTGTCACCGCTTCAGGAATAGTCGCAGGCGCAGAGTATTCTTGAATAACCACATAATCGACATATTTATCAACTGCCACATTGTATTCAGGTAAGTCAGCATCATAAATGCGGTAACTATCAATACCTTCTTTTTTAGCCCACTTGGTTAGTTGCTTCATATTCTTTTTAATACGATTAGCAAAAGCAGGCGAGATATCTGCAATATCAACACCTTCAGGCAACACCGGCATTTCACGGCGAGTGCTTTTAGCATGCAAAGTAAATAAGTTAAAGCCACACTCTAGTGCACCGTTAAACATCTTCATTTGCTTATCGGCTTTTAGCTTTAATGCTGAGAGTAATTCAATATCACTACACAACATGGCAATTTTCCAACCGCCAAAGTCTTTCTTAAACTTATCGCCAAGCTTGTAATACAGCTTCAATAATTCCGTAATGCTACCTAAACGCTCACCATATGGTGGGTTTGAGATTAAGAAACCCGCTTCTACTGGTGGAGTAACATCAAGTGCATCTGAAACACTAAATTCAATTAAATCAGCAACACCGGCGTTTTCTGCGTTTTGTTTTGCAAGCGCTACAAGGTGACCGTCAATATCAGAGGCAAAAAACTTTAATGCGCAGCGAGTTTTACCAAGACTGGCTCGGGCTTTTGCTTCATTTAAAATCCCTTGCCATAGGGTATCGTCATGTTGATGCCAATGCTCAAAACCAAAACGGGCGCGTTTAAGCGCTGGAGCAATATCTGCAGCCATTAATGCCGCTTCGATAACAACGGTACCACTGCCACAAAAGGGATCTAATAATGTAATTGGATTTGCTTGCCAACCACTTCTTATAAGCATGTTAGCGGCTAAGTTTTCTTTCAGAGGTGCTTCACCGGTTATTGATCGGTAGCCACGTTGGTGTAAAGAAGCGCCAGAGAAATTAACTGAAAGCGTTAATTGATTATTACGATAATGGGCATCAATTCTAAATTCAGCATTGACGCGTCCAACATCAGGTCTATCTAAACCATCATCGCGAAAACGATCCACAACCGCATCTTTGGTTTTTAAAGCGCCAAACTGGGTATTATTAATAAAGCCGCCAGTACCGTGAAAATCGATACTGAAGGTACTATCGTTTGAGAAGTGAGACGGCCAATCAATACTGTAAGCTGCGTTATAAAGTTGCTCAGCAGATTCACAAGCACCTTTATAGATAACCACAACAATTCGGCTAGCAAGTCGAGTCCACAATGTAATTCGATAGGCAAGTTCTAACGGCGCAGAAAAATACACACCAGCGACGCTTTCCTTAACATCAGTAGCACCAAACTCTTTAAGCTCATTGGATAAGCTATATTCAAACCCCTTTGGGGCAGCAGCAAAAAAATTCAACATGGATAGACAGTCATCAACTCACAGATATAATTAAGCATGCATTATATACCTAAACCGATATTAGGTGTGAAAATGTCTGTTAATTGCCACATTTTATACAATACATTACCGATATAGCCCTGTATTGGTGAGTAAACTTTCATTTCTGTTTCAAAACTACGGCTATAACAGGGCTATCTGCCTTATAAAGCCGCTATTTTTTGCTATTGGTGCTCAGTAAGTCAGCAAGCAGTAATAAAGTTGTCATTATGACTTGCCAAGAACAAGATTGGCCGTTATAGTCTGCCCCGCTTAAACGGACGCGGGATGGAGCAGTTTGGTAGCTCGTCGGGCTCATAACCCGAAGGTCGTTGGTTCAAATCCAGCTCCCGCAACCATTTAACCTTAGTAAGCAGACAATTAGTTAGCATATAAATAGTCGGGCTCAGCTAATATAAACTGGCAAAGGTCGTTGGTTCAAACCCAGCTCCTACAATCATTTAATCATGGTTGCTAAAGAGAAGTTTAAGCAAGTTAGTTTTTATTCGGACGCGGGATGGAGCAGTTTGGTAGCTCGTCGGGCTCATAACCCGAAGGTCGTTGGTTCAAATCCAGCTCCCGCAACCAATAAAATTTTCAAGTTGAATATTAATTCAATTGGTTAATTTTATTAATGTGTATTATTGATTCAAATCATTAATCACAACCAATAAAAACAACAAACTATTAAGTACGGACGCGGGATGGAGCAGTTTGGTAGCTCGTCGGGCTCATAACCCGAAGGTCGTTGGTTCAAATCCAGCTCCCGCAACCAATTTATTTAATTGAGCAGACAATTCGTCGAGCTTAACTTATATAAATCGGCAAAGTTCATTGGTTATAATATAACTAATGCAACCTCTTAACTTAATAGAACTATATAATCGGACGCGGGATGGAGCAGTTTGGTAGCTCGTCGGGCTCATAACCCGAAGGTCGTTGGTTCAAATCCAGCTCCCGCAACCAATTAGTATTATAGTTAAAGTATTATAGTTAAAGTATTATAGTTAAAGTATTATTGTAAAAAGTCATTAAAATCGGACGCGGGATGGAGCAGTTTGGTAGCTCGTCGGGCTCATAACCCGAAGGTCGTTGGTTCAAATCCAGCTCCCGCAACCAATTCTTTTTAATGCAGTGTAACAGGTAAGTTTTTAATCGGACGCGGGATGGAGCAGTTTGGTAGCTCGTCGGGCTCATAACCCGAAGGTCGTTGGTTCAAATCCAGCTCCCGCAACCAATTTAAATCATTTTAAATTATTAATACTCTTCTTAAATTTAAAAATACCCTTCTTAATTTCAAAATATTCTTCATCACTTTTCAAGCTCAAGTGTATTGCACCGATTTTTAGATCCTCAGTTCGGGCTCAACTCTTATAAATCTGCAAAGGTCGTTGGTTCAAATCCAGCTCCCGCAACCAATTTAAATCACTTTCAAATAGTAATACTCTTCTTAAATTTAAAAATACCCTTCTTAATTTCAAAATATTCTTCATCACTTTTCAAGCTCAAGTGTATTGCGTCGATTTTTAGATCCTCAGTTCGGGCTCAACCCTAATAAATCTGCAAAGGTCGTCGGTTCAAATCCAGCTCCCGCAACCAATTTAAATCATTATAAATTATTAATACTCTTCTTAAACTTCCAAATATCCTCATTAAATTTCAAAAAACTTCTAATAATTTTACTTGCTAAAGCCGTATTTAAATCGCTTTCAAAAGTTTTATTACCTAAAGTGCTTGTTCAATATCGATAATCAAATCTTCTACGTTTTCTAACCCAACTGAAATCCGTAATAAATTATCGGTTATCCCCGCTTC
This sequence comes from Shewanella sp. 10N.286.48.B5, assembly GCF_002874355.2. Classification (NCBI taxonomy): domain Bacteria; kingdom Pseudomonadati; phylum Pseudomonadota; class Gammaproteobacteria; order Alteromonadales; family Shewanellaceae; genus Shewanella; species Shewanella sp. 10N.286.48.B5. The sequence goes on along the minus strand of NZ_MCVG02000001.1, from coordinate 790,788 downwards.
TGCTCTCGCTTCGGGGGTGTAGGGTGAATGAGTCATTGATGCAGGATGCTGAATAAGTGACTCCGCATCGCCCAAACTCACGGCTATCGTGAACAGTTTTAATTTATTTACAAAGTTAATCGCATCTTGTTCGGACCCTATTAATTCAAAGGCGATTACCCCACCCGCTCGACGCATTTGTTTGCCGACATATTTAAAGCCTTGATGATTTTCAAGCCCGGGATAAAAAACACTGCTTACTTTTGTATGTTGATTAAGGTAAACAGCCAACTTTTCAGCATTGTCACAATGACGGCTTAACCTGACATCTAAGGTTTTTAATCCTCTTAAAATTAGCCATGCATCATGGGGCGAAATAACACCGCCAAAGTCTTTAAGAATTTGGTATTTTAATTGATGAATATGCGCTTCACTTCCACAAACAATGCCTGCAATGACATCCCCATGACCATTTAAGTATTTGGTTGCACTGTGGATCACCATATCAATACCCAAAGTCAGCGGCTGTTGCAATAAAGGCGTCATAAAGGTGTTATCAACAATACTTATCAAATTATTGCGCTTTGCAATAGCTGCTATTGCGGTTAAATCAAATACTTGTAAATGCGGATTGACAGGGCTCTCACAAAATACCAATTTAGTATTAGGCTGAATTGCCGCTTCAATTGCTAAGGGATCAGAAAAGTCTACAAATGTTGTATCCACGCCATACCGTTTTAGTTGGCTACTCAACAAAGCAAAAGTGCAACCATACACCGCATTTGATGAAATTAAATGATCGCCAGCCTCCAGATGAGTCATTAACGCCGCTGAAACAGCAGCCATGCCTGAGGCACATGCAGCGGCAGATTCTGCCCCTTCAAGTAAGGCCATTTTACGTTCTAACTCTGCGGTAGTAGGGTTACCAAGACGCGTATAAATGTAGCCTTGTTCGTCACCGGCAAACCTGGCTCCGCCCTGCTGGGCATTGTCAAACACGAAGGTGGCACTTTGATAAAGTGGCGTGACTAATGCGCCAAACGCTTCCTTTATATGACCACCATGAATCGCTACTGTGGCTGGTTTCCATTGATCTGGCATCTCGCTCTCCCAGGCCCACATATGAATTTAAATTATTTTACTATGTGTGTGGACAGGAATTTAAGATAGCGCGCTGAAAATTTTAACCAATAGTTTAGCGATTATTCATATTGAACACATTGTAAACACAATGTTACATCACAACCAAGAATGGCGCGCAAGATGTTGTTTTTACATATTTAAAGTTTTAGATTGTGACTGCGGTTATAAACAATGAGTCAACGAGGATTCTAGTGGTTATAGTGATTAGTGATTAGTGATTTGCACAGCGCTTTAATAATAATGACAGATAACATACAACTGATGTGATGAAACAAGATCACCAGCAACAACATGTATACTGGTAATCCCTTGCTGATAATTTAAATTTCAACTTAAATTAGCGATTTAAATTATCGGCTTAATTTAGTGATGCTTTTAAGCGCAACATACCTTCGTCAATACTGATCAGCGCTTCATAACCTAAATCGTTTTTAGCGGCGCTAATATCAAAATAATGACAGGTGGATAATTGTCTTGCGACAAACCTTGTCATAATCGGCTCTTGCTGTTTACCAAGTATTTTATAGATGGTTTCTAATACCACACCCGCGCTATACGCCACACCAGCAGGAACTCGTTTCGTCACTGGAGCAATATCAACACAGGCTAAAATGTTATTGAGCATGGCCGCCATAGTGATAGGTTCATCGTTACTTAAAAAATATGCCTTACCTGCACTCTTAGCTTGTTGCGTTAAGTCTACTGCCGCAAGAATATGCGCATAAGCGGCATTATCAACATAAATGGTATCAACCAGTTTATCTTGTTTACCCACCAACTTTAGCTTGCCGATTTTCGCCCGCGCTATCACTCTAGGCACCAAGTGTGGATCTTCAGGTCCCCAAATTAAATGCGGTCTTAATGCGGTGGTTTTCAACTGCGGCCCATTGGCTTCTAGCACCATTTTTTCGGCAATGGCTTTAGAGTGACCATAAAAGTTTAAAAAGCTAGCGGCATAAGGGGAAGATTCATCAATACCGGCTTCATCTTCACCCGCAAAGGTGACACTTGGAGTACTGGTGTAAACCACATGATTGATCTTTAATGCTTTACACGCACGCAGGATATTAGCGGTTCCATTAACGTTAGGGGCAAAATAGCTATCTCTATCGCCCCAAACACCCGCTTTTGACGCCACATGAAACACTAAATCACAATCTTGCATCGCCGCTGCTAGCGCATCTGAATCGCTAATATCACCTTGATACATGTTAACGCCCATCGCCGTTAATGCAGGATATTCACCACGAGCAAAACCATTAACTTCAATGCCTGCTGCTCGCAGACGAGTACAAATCGCTTTACCTAAAAAACCACCTGCCCCGGTGACAAATACTTTGTTAACCCGACTTTTAAGCGCAGCTAAGGCTGCCTGTTCTGGCTTTAATAACATTTCGAGTTCAAGCATGTATTTACCTAATTGAGAACGCTAATAAAAATTGATTGTTGGCAAACATTTCAGCAACGATTTGCACTATTCTTTCCACTGTTTTTGAGCCCAAACAGCTAATTTTTCTCTGAATATTTTCGCGTTGTGTCTGACATCCACAGGAAAATCTGGATGAATTAAAAAACGTGAAATACCCATTGTATGTGTATGTTTTTCAGCGATATCAACTAACTCTTGGTATAGCGCTTTACTGTTTGAGCAAGTCATGGCTTTATCAAGTTCGACACATAACAGTGGTTCAATATTGCCATTAATGACAATATTCACCAGTGCTGAACGTTTTACTTGTTTATGGGTGTTAAATACCCGCTCACAGGGAATTGAAAAATAACGTTTACTAAGGCTACCTTTTAGAGTTTGATCAACTCGATGGGCCTTGCGGCCACACATCCATAATTGCCCTAATTCATCCAAGTAACCGACATCACCCATGCGGTGTCGAATACCGTCAGCATCAGTAATTTTGGCCAGCTTAGTTGCACTATCGCGATGATAATACTCACGACTTACCATCGGCCCTTTTACGACGATTTCACCAATCTTTCCTACAGGTAAAATATCGGCTTCATCCCAATGGCTGATAACTGACTCAGTAATATCGATAATGCTAATCTCAACACCATCAATGGCTTTACCCACACAAATACCTTTACCAGCATCAGTTGCGGCGGTGGTATCAAACAGCTCGCTGCTTGGCATCATGCTAATCGGCAAAGACTCTGTCGCCCCATAAGAGTTGAGCACCTCAACTCCTGTTGCTAACATTTTGCTAAAACGCTTTATTGATGAGATGGTTGCTGGCGCCCCTGCTGAAATAACTCTTTGCACGCTTGGTAATGTAAATGCTTGGTTTTGGGCTGCGGTTTTAGTTTCAGCAGCGGCGCCTAAGCGCTCCAGCAATGCCGGATTAACAAACATATTAGTACATTGATATTTCTCAATCGCTGCGAATAAATACTCAGGATTAGCGGTTATGGGTTTACTGGCGTCCATCGCTGGCACAATAGATGCCATACCCAGTGCAGGGCCAAATAATGAAAATAATGGAAAAGTCGCTAAGTCGCGCTCACCGGGCTTAATGCCGTAATCATGTTTAAGGGCGCTAATTTGCGCTTCAAACATGCCATGGGAATACACCACACCTTTTGGGGTGCCTGTACTGCCACTGGTAAATAAAATTGCCGCCATTTGATCATCACACAGTGTGACCATGGGGTAAGCTTTGGCAAATGATCCACTAACCTGTGGCAAGGCGTCAATACTCACTGCGCCTGATAACCAACGCTGAATACTACTGCCGCCCACATTTAAGCAAAGCTTAACCGAAGATTTACCCCAACCTAATATTCTTCTGGCAATATGGGCTTTAGGGATACCAATAAACACATCGGGTTGTGACTCTTCAAAACATTGTTTTAAGTTTTTAACCCCCATACCGGGATCGACCAGAATAGGAATTACGCCCGCTTTAAATAACGCAAACGTTAGCACGAAAAAATCAATGCTTGGGGTCACCATCAACACAGCTTTCATGCCAGCTTGAAGGCCAAAGGCATTTAAACGATAGGCAATATAATCAGATTGTTGGTTTAGGGAGCCAAAATCGACGTCTTGATAAGTTAAAGCGTGAGAGGCTTGATTGGCAGATGTCGCTGTTTGCACCGCGACAGCTAATTGAGAAGGAAAGTTATTTGCCGCATCTTGTAAATGCCGACAGATGTTAGCCGTTTTTAATGTCATAAGCCTGATGTCATTGGTTTATAACTTGGGCGTGAATAATGAGTATTTCATCACGCCCAAGGTCGCTGTTTAGCTTTGCTGGTTGTTAGCCATAAAGTTCTGAATAAGCCCGATGACATCTTCGCTAGCATCTTCAAGAATATAATGACCACAGTCATCAAACTCTCTTACTTGCGCATGGGGCATATATTGACGCCACTTTGCTAAAAAGTGCTTATCAAATACAAAATCCTGTAGTCCCCAACAAATCAGTGTTGGCACTTCAGAGAATTTAGATAAACTATCAGCAATATTTGAAACTAACTCATAGTTACGATCTTCAGGCTTTAACGGAATATCCTGCACAAAACGTAAGGTTGAAATACGGTTTTTCCAGCTATTAAATGGCGCAACGTAGGCTTCGCGCACTGCTTTGGCCATTGGCTGACGTTTAACACCCACATAGGATGCAATGGATGAAAAGGCATTAAAGCCTCTGACCAAAAACGTCCCTAAAATAGTTTCGCGGCAAACCCATAATGCCCAAGGAAAAGGCTTAGATTCAGGTAAGTGAAATGCTGCTGTGTTTAAAAATACTAAGCGCTTAATGCGCTCAGGATAACGGGCAGCATAGCCCATACCAATCATTCCGCCCCAGTCATGAACCACTAAGGTGATGTTTTCTTTGACATCTAAATGATCTAACAGCGCTTCTAAATCATCAATACGATTTTCTAATGTGTAATCGTATTGTGGGTCATCAGGTTTATCCGATAAACCACAACCAATATGATCAGGCACAATACACTGATAATTGGTGCTTAATGCACTGACTAAGTTACGGTAGTAATAACTCCAGCTTGGATTTCCATGAACCATAACCACTGGCTCACCCTGGCCTTCATTAACATAATGCAGTTTGTTACCACTGCGGTCTAAATAATGGCTATCAAAAGGCAACAGATTTTCTAACATGATGCTTCCTACAATTTTATAATACTTATTCTATAACCAGCGAAATGATTACCACTTGATGCCTAGCATCATACAGTTCAACCCGCTGCCTATGCCTAGAAAGCTCACTTGATCGCCTAATTTTAAAAAGCCTTGGTCGTGGGCCATCGCCGCTGTTACTGGCAGCGAAACCGTGCCCATATTGCCCAAGGTTTCATAAGTTGGAAATTCTTTTTCATGAGGAATATTGAGAGCATTTAACACTTGTTTGCGGTTTGATGCGCCCACTTGATGACAAATCACTTTATCAACTTGATCCACTAACCACTCACGCTGAGTTAAGAAGTGTTCCCAAGTATGCTTAGCCAGATCAACCCCTTCTTTAAGTAAGGTGACGGCATCGGTACGCATAAACTCACGATATAACTTTTGACTGGTTTCTTGTAGGCCCCACTGACATAACTCGTGATGCTCAGGCGCCGATAAGTGGCTGGCACCTAATAGCTGATGATTACGAGTATTTTTAAGCGGTAAGCTACCGTCAGTTAAGATAACCGCAATCGCACCAGAGCCACCGGTTAAGGTCGCTAGCGATTGGGCAAAATTCTGCATTGTCGGCTCATTGAGCATATTGTCGATAGTGACTTCAACAATATCGCGCGCCGATTCACAAGATACCACCATACCGGCTTTAATTTGTCCAAGCTCAATACGGTTAGCGATATCTAAAATGCCAGAAAGCACACCTAAACAAGCGTTACTGATATCGTAAATCGCGGTATCTTTAGACACACCAAGCTCTGCAGCCACGCGGCACGCGGTTGCGGGCTCATGTTGGTCACGGCACACGCCTGTGTAAACAACTGCCCCTAAATCACTGACATTGATACCTGTTTCAGCAACCGCTTTACGGGCAGCACTGATAGCGCCGTCAGATAAACGATAACCTTTTGGCCACCAGCGACGTTCCTTAATACCGGTTAAAGCGGCTAATTGCCCCATTGGAATACGAAACTTTTGATAAAGCGGCGCAAGACGAGATTCTAGGTCTAGACTAGACACCACTTGGGGTGCTAACTCATAGGCCATACTATTAATAAAAACGCGGGAATATTTCATGAAACCGTATCAATCGCTCACTTTAAGGCCGCCTTAGGCAACCGAATTTATTGGTATTTGCTACTAACCCGCCATTTGAACAAGAAAAGCTTCAATATTCAATACAAAACCACAATTAGTAATATATAAATCTACCAAAGCCGCAGTTTATCGCTGGGGTATTAACTGTATCACTAAAGGGGTTAATCAAGAGGATTTAAAATAAAAACTATTAAACAGTACCTTAGAAAACTATTCGAACAGAATTATTTAATTAGGTTAATTTTTCAGCTTGAATTAACCAATTCCTTGGTGTGATTTCGTTTGCACAAAATTCAACCATGGTAACTTGATAACCCTGCTGTTGTAAAAAGCACATTCTATCCAGTAATAACCACTGCTCTAAAGCGTGCCTAAACAGGTGCGCGACTAGATCGATACGCTGAGTTAGCCTTTGCCTAGCTACCCCTTGAGCAAGATAGGCATCAAAGTCGGTTACAGCGCCGATATTGACTTGTTTTTGCGCCCCAGCCCAATAACAAAAATCACTAAATGATGCCGATAACTGGCTTCGTTTAACACTGGGGATCGGCAGATAGCGATCATTACCGCTAATATCTCGCTGCAAGCTATCAAAGCCTAAGCGCCAAGCAATTTCTTGATGTCGTAATGCTTGCTGCTTGTCATTGGCAATCACACTTTGCTGCAGCGGCAACTGTAAATCATGTCGCGATAGCTTAAGGCCACTGTTTTTTGCAGCATGGGATAGCGGCTGATAGTAATTAGCTTGAATAAGATGATAACAACAAGGTGAAAACGAGATTTGTTTGGTGTTTGCTTGAGCGGCTAACTCCAGCAGCCTAACATGTAAATCACCACAGGCATGTAACGCAATGGCATGTTGCTCTGAACTTAGCGGGTTGGCCCCTAATGTACTATTGGCTAAGTTAAACACATCAACACAATGAAACTGCTGCGGCAATTGCCACTTGTCTGCAAACTGCTGGCCTTGCTCACACAAGCTTTGTTGCCACTCTAAACTGCTAACCTTAACTTGATGGGTTTTAGCAATATAACGCCCTAAATGGCCTTTACCTGCACACCATTCAACAATCGGGTTTCCTTTAGGAATATGCGCTGAAAAAGCAGTAATTTGCTGCCACTTTCGGCCTTTGATATGGGCGCCGAAATGGCTAAGCTCAGTGTCAGACAGGCCTATTTCTACAGCGTGTGGTTCGAACGGTTTGGGTTCTGGTCTCGTTAACGATACATCACCATTTGTCGATGTGCTTAACATCGCGGCTAAGCCATCAATTTTCATCCCCAACTGCTGCATATCTTGCATCAATGACGGCAGTAACGCCGATACCAATGCCCCTTGAGCTACATCTAGTGCCTCTATGTCAGTATCAGCAATGGCCCAAACCTTTGCGGCTAAGCAAGGAAACTGCTCAGACCAAGGTAATTGCTGACAATCAAAGGCTTTCACTTGCCACAAACTATTTAGCTTTAGTAAGCACTCGCTAAGCTGGCCTAGCTTGGCGCTATTGTCGCTACAATTGTTAGCGTCTGTCGCGCAGTTCATGGCAATCTGTGTGCTCATTGGCATCCTATGGTTTATTGGTGTGATTGATGGTTTACACCATCATTAAGCACTCTCACTACCTGCGACTTTGATAGCTGATTTAGGGTTAGATTTGGGTTCAGACTTTCGAACCGCCATGCGTTTACCTAACCAAACCCCCATAGCTAGAGGCGCAAAAAATATCGCAATTAAGAATAAAATGAAATACACAATCACACTTTTAATTAACTCAATCACTTGGGCAAACACTAATTCAACGGTTTTTTGGGTTAGTGCATCTAAATCTTGAATAGCAGCGCTGCGTTCATCAGCAATCATTTGCGCTAACGCTTCTCGCTCGTGAACAATAATTAAGGCTAGTGATTCACGCTCTTTTGATAACTGCTGCAGTTTATCATCTGTGACATCACTCAGTTGATCTAATAATGGCGCCAGCTCCACTCGCATATCACCGGCAAGCATGGTCATCATTTCAGGGGTTTGCTGCATTAACTGCTGAAATTTTTTGGTGGTTTCACTGATATTTTTAAGGGCTAATTCTATATCAGCGGCGCTAACATCAGCATGAAGTGCATATAACTCGGCTTTCCAGCCAAGAATTTTTGGCATCTGCTCAGTGGTCATCGCCATACGATCAGACATATCACTCATCACCTCAGGCATTGAACCAAAAGTGGTAATGGCTTCAAACTCTGAAATATTGCTAAAAGCCAACCAAGCATTAAAGGCAGTAGTGCGGGTAAAGGTAATATCCTCAAGCGGATTTTCAGCCACATATTGGCTCACAAACGCTTGATTATTTTTGAACTTTTGGTTGCTAATAAAGCCTTTTACTGTCGAGACGAATTGATCCGCTAATTTTTCACTGCTATCTATCGCGAGCTGCTGTTGTTCACCGAATAACTCACTGCCAGCACCAGTTTCATAAAACTGCTTCATTTGCTCGGTCAACACCCAAGTATCGAGCATTGCCGCTACTGGAGAGGCTTGGAATATAGCCCGCTGCAGGCTTTGCTCAGCGTAAATTTTCCACATTAAGGTGTTAGCTCTAACGTTGTCATCATCGCTATTAGCTGCAATGCGGTCTGCGGTGGCTTCAATTTCAGCATAAAAGCTATAACTAAATTCACGGCTAAACATACGCATGTTTATCTGCTCTTTAGGTAAGGGTTCAACGCCACTTTCAAGCTTAACTTCTAGCAGTGAACAAGCCGTTAAACTTAAAGATAACAAGCCGATACTCATAAGGCTAAGCAGTTTTTTACAGGTGATAATAAGGGGGTGAAACTGAGCAAACCAGCAACGACTACTCAGGCTAGCAAGATTTTTTACAGCTAAATTAAACCATGATTTCATGGTACTCTCCACGCAATAGCGACACAATAAAGCAGCAAGTTGGCTATTTATTATAGCAAAAAACCAACGAAACACTGACAACAAAGCCATAGTTACAACCAATTAAACTTGCAAATAACTTAATTAATTCAATAAACTATAGCTAGTCGCAGCCTAGTTTTATTTATTTAATTTGTCCATATGGTTTAATCAATAAATGCCAAGACTTTAGAACGGTAAAGGATTAACAATGCACTCACCTTGCGTCGCCAAATGCGGCTTAAATGAAGCAGATTACTGCATGGGCTGTTTTCGCCACATCAATGAAATTGTTGGCTGGGGACAAGCCAGTGAAGAGAAAAAACAAGCGGTATGGCAACAACTGCCACAACGAAAAGAACGAATGAAAGGCGGTAATAATAGCCAGATAATCAGCCGTGAGAAGTGGTTAAAAGCCCAAGCGGAAATTGAACAGCCTTGAATTGTAAAGCTGAGCAATAAAGCTTTCAGCCAAGCACAAAAAAGCCCATAAATATGGGCTTTTCATCTGAGTATCAGTAAACAAAGCTACTTTTTCATCATTGCTTTTAAATCTGCAAATGGATTATAGGTAGCGGCTTCTTGCTTGGTTTCAGTGGTATTGCCATAACGGATCAACTCTTCAAATCGAGAATGTTCATTATCGTGGCAATACAAGCATAACAATTCCCAGTTCGAGCCATCTGACGGGTTGTTATCATGGTTATGATCAACATGGTGTACCGTCAGCTCAGATAAATTCTTATGAGTAAACTCACGTGTACAACGGCCACATATCCAAGGATAGAGTTTTAAGGCTTGTTCACGGTAGCCTTTTTCACGAGTGGCTTTGTAATCTCTGGCTTCTGCTAATACTTTATCTAATTTACTTTGAGTAGCTGACATCGACTTTCCAATTTACTTTCATTACAAAATTACCCCAAGGATAAGCGCTGTTATCGGTTGGGGCAATGTTTTCTATCACAATTGCACTGCTCGAGTAATACTAACATCACTTAAAACAAGCACCACTTAAAACAAGCACCGCTTAAAACAAGCAGCCGCTAGTAAGTCACTAACTCTGAATTAGACAAATGCTGGTAGTGTAAATAGCGTTCATATTGATTAACGATATCTGCAATAATTTGCTCTTGAGTATAACCCATCACATCGTAATGCTGACCGCCGTGCTCTAAGAACACTTCCACCCGATAATAGTCTTGCTCACTAGCAAAGCCTTCGACATCGGCACCATTCATGGTAAATGCTCGAATACGCAGCCCATAAGCAAACTGCAGGGTTTCGTTGTTACCGATCAATAAACGTACCCTTTCATCATCTTGGGTGATGACAGCAGGCATATTTTTAGCTAAAAATATTTGTCTGACTTGTTCAAGTCCCGGTTTGGCGATGTTATCTAAAAATCGCTGCGCATCTTCTTGACTGGGGTGAGAGACCAGTACATCAATACGATCTTCCCAGCTCATGTTGGCTTTAGCAAATTGCACACTGGTATTGTGTTGCTGCACACTTTCTAATTTCAAGCGATCATCTTGTAAGGCTTTATACAAGCCAAGGCACATCAATAGCATCACAATCATGATTGGCATTGCACTGGCAATCGCTGCTGTTTGTAACGCTTGTAAGCCACCAGCGAGTAATAATACGCTCGCGACAACACCTTGCAGTATCGCCCAAAAAACTCGCTGGCCTACTGGCGCTTGTTCATTACCGCCTGAGGTCAAGTTATCAATCACTAACGAGCCGGAATCTGATGAAGTAACAAAAAATGTTACCACTAAGAATATGGCAATGATGGACAATACTGATGAAAATGGTAGATGCTCAAAAAATCGAAACAAGGCCACCGATACATCATTAGAAACCGCATCCGATAGATAACTCGCCCCATGGTTTCTAATCATATCAATGGCGCTATTACCAAATACTGTCATCCATAGGAAAGTGATGCCAGTTGGGAAAAATAACACCCCGACTAAGAATTCTCGAATAGTGCGCCCACGACTGACACGAGCAATAAAAGTACCTACAAATGGCGACCATGAGATCCACCAGCCCCAATACAATAATGTCCAGCCACCAAGCCAATCATCTTTTTGCTCGTAGGCGTATAAGTTAAAGGTTTTACCCACAATATCACTTAAATAACCACCGGTATTTTGAACAAATGCTTGCAGTAACAGCACTGTTGGTCCAAGAACTAAAACTGCCACAAGCAATAGCAGTGCTAACGCAAGGTTAAGCTCACTTAAACGTTTAACGCCTCTATCTAAGCCTGCAAAAACAGAAACCGTTGCTATCGCGGTAATCGCCATAATGATAATAATTTGCACAGTGATGTTATTTGGCAAACCATCAATTAAATAACTTAAGCCTGAATTGACCTGTAGCACCCCAAAGCCCAATGAGGTTGCTACGCCAAACATGGTGCCGATCACCGCAAACGTATCAACCGCGTGCCCTATAGGGCCATAGATACGCTCGCCAATGAGTGGATATAAGGCAGAACGTGGCAGTAAAGGCAGTTTATGACGATATGAGAAATACGCTAAGCTTAAAGCCACTACGGCATAGATTGACCAAATATGGATGCCATAATGGTAAAAAGTAATCTTCATGGCATCTTTTGCAGCCTCCAGTGACTCAGGCGTTGCATCAGGTGGGGCTAAATAATGCATCACTGGCTCTGCCACGCCAAAGAACATTAATCCAATACCCATCCCTGCAGAAAACAGCATAGATACCCAGCTTTTAAAGCTGTAGTCAGGCACGGAATGATCTGGGCCTAGTTTGATGTCACCAAAACGGCTCATCATGACAAAAATAATAAAGATGAGAAAAATAGCCACCCCAACAATATACAACCAGCCCGCTTTAACTTCTAACCAACTTTGAATGGCTTTAAAAAATTGGCTAGCTTCATTTGGCCAAACGGCACAAATAAATACCATGACAAAAATAAGCAATACTGAAGGGAAGAAAACCGGAGGGTTAACACTCGCTTTCTTAAACATGATTGAGACCTGTAAATAGGATAATGAACACAGCTACATAGGTAACAATTGCGCTGACAATTGCATAAGTATAGGCTGGTTCTATTGGATTGCGTTTAACGTAATCATTGAGGGGTAAATTTGTACTCGCGCGCATTGGGATTAAAAAGCACTATTTCTTAGTTGCTGAAGTGCTATTATCTGACGCCAAAGTTTCATTAGCTGACGCTTCATCGCTAGTTGCATTGCCGCTAGCATTTGCGTTTATATCACTATTGGCATTAGCGTTTATATCACTATTGGCATTAGCGTTTGTATTAGTATTGGCATTAGCGTTTATATCACTATTGGCATTAGCGTTTATATCACTATTGGCATTAGCGTTTGTATCACTATTGGCATTAGCGTTTATATCACTATTGGCATTAGCGTTTATATCACTATTGGCATTAGCGTTTATATCACTATTGGCATTAGCGTTTATATCACTATTGGCATTAGCGTTTATATCACTATTGGCATTAGCGTTTGTATTAGTATTGGCATTAGCAATCGAGATCCCCGCAGTTAAGTTAAAGCGCATGGCATCTTCAAATGACCAATCGACTTCAATTAAATCTTCACGCTTGACTAAACTCGTCACCCCAGCCATTTGGTAGCTAAGCTGAAACAATACTGGCACCCAATCACCTTCAGGTAGGGCTTCAGTAAGCGGTTTAGGCGCCTGTTGATTCATGATAAAGCCAACCACATAACCGCCATTGGCTTGCTTGATCAATACGGTTTTTTGATTCTTTGGCTTACCGTCTCGTTTCATTAAGTTCGCAATATCACGAATACTGCCATAGACAGATTTAAACAGCGGGAACTTCATTAATTGACGCTCAAGCCAAGCGTATAACCAAGCAAATGGGCTAAATGAAAATAACAGCCCTGAAATAAACACTAACACTGCCACCAAAATAAACCCGGCGCCGACAAAGCTGTTTTCTAAATTAACAATATCTAGCAGTAAATGGCCTAAACCATCTAAAGAAATAAATAATGACCAGAATAACCACAGACTCAGTGCCATTGGCAGTAAGTTAGTTAAACCACGAGAAAGGGTGTTTTTCATTGAGCCTACAAAACGAACGAGGAATTACAGAAATTTTAACACAGTTTGCTAATGCTCCAGCCTATTTAGCCCCCTTGTAGAGCAAAGGCTAATTAACTTTTGTGAGTTGGCTCACAGCATTAGCACTACCAGCATAAAAGTGACAGCAATAAAAAAGTCCCATTAACCATAATGAGACTGTTATTTTTTGCTTGCAGGCAAACATAGCTTACATATTTAGATCTTTTTCCATCTCTTCATAGGAAGTATGGCGAACATCTTTACCTTTAACGAAATAGATAATGTACTCACAAATGTTTTTACAGCGGTCCCCCACACGCTCAACCGCCCGCGCAGCCCAAAGTACATCTAACACACCAGGAATTGAGCGAGGATCTTCCATCATATAGGTCATTAACTGACGAATAATCCCTTCATATTCTTTGTCTAGTTTGGCATCTTCTTTGTGTAACTCTAAGGCATTATCAGCATCCATACGTGCAAGCGCGTCCAGTGTCGAATGCAAGGTACGGGTTGCATGGCGACCCATGTTTTCAATACTCACCAATAATGGCTGTTGATTGTTTAAACGTTTATCTAATGCTGCTTTTGCGATACGTACACAAGCATCACCAATACGCTCTAAATCAGTAATAGTTTTAGTTATGGTGATAATTAAACGTAAGTCACTTGCCGCTGGTTGGCGCTTAGCAATAATGCGGGTGCATTCTTCATCAATTGACACTTCCATGCCATTTACGCGGTGATCGCCATTAATCACTTTTTGGGCAAGCTCGGCATCTAAGCTACCAAGAGCATCAAGGGCTTGTTCAAGTTGGCGCTCAACTAAACCGCCCATGGCCAAAACACGGTTACGAATATCTTCTAATTCAGCATTAAACTGTCCAGAAATATGCTTATTTAAACTTTTGTTTTCCATTACTTTATTACCTTAATTATCTCTGACTTTCTCACCAATGACTTGCCATAAGCGCCAGCTTACTCACTTCGTTATTATTAACCGTAACGACCTGTGATGTAATCTTCGGTTTTACGCTTTTGCGGCGTGGTGAAAATGGTATTGGTATCCGCATATTCAATCAACTCGCCCATGTACATAAAGGCGGTTTGATCAGAAACCCGCGCCGCTTGTTGCATGTTATGGGTCACTATCACTACTGTGTATTTCGATTTAAGCTCAGTGATCAGCTCTTCGATGGTTAAGGTTGAAATAGGATCCAGTGCTGATGTGGGCTCATCAAGCAATAACACTTCAGGCTCAATAGCAATAGCGCGAGCAATAACCAAACGTTGTTGCTGACCACCCGATAGGCCAAAAGCATTATCGTGTAAGCGATCTTTCACTTCATCCCAAATCGCAGCGCCACGTAATGACATTTCAGCAGCTTCGTCTAGTTCGCGGCGATTACTCACCCCTTGTAGGCGTAAGCCATAAACCACATTCTCATAAATTGATTTAGGAAATGGGTTTGGGCGCTGGAAAACCATACCGACATTTCGACGCAACTGAGCGACATCAACATTTTTGTCATAAATATTTTGCCCGTTCAGTAAGATTTCACCACTGATTTTACAGGTTTCAACCAAGTCATTCATGCGGTTAATACAACGCAGTAAGGTTGATTTACCACAACCACTTGGGCCAATAAAGGCGGTGACTTGTTTTTTAGGAATTTTCATTCCAACGTTATATAACGCCTGCTTATCACCATAACGTAAATCAAGGTTACGAATTTCTAGGGCAGTATCCTGTGCGGGTAAGTTTGCTAAATCAATAATGTTAGATTTAGTTGCGCGTTGATCAATTGAAATCATTTTTGTATTTTCCTCAGGATATCGCTAATTAATGTTCTAGCGAACGGAATTTTTCACGTAAGTGATTACGTACACTAATTGCTGTTAAGTTAAGTGTCACAATCACAGATACTAATAAGAATGAAGTCGCGTAAACCAATGGTCTCGCCGCTTCAACGTTAGGGCTTTGAAAGCCAACGTCATAAATATGGAACCCAAGATGCATAAACTTACGTTCTAAATGCACAAACGGGAAGTTCATATCAATCGGTAATGTCGGCGCCAGTTTTACCACGCCCACTAACATCAGTGGTGCTACCTCACCTGCTGCTCGGGCGACCGCAAGAATAAGTCCGGTCATAATCGCAGGGCTTGCCATTGGAATAACAATGCGCCATAAGGTTTCAAATTTGGTTGCCCCTAAGGCTAAGCTGCCTTGACGCACGGCACTTGGAATACGGCTTAAGCCCTCTTCCGTAGATACAATCACCACAGGTAAAGTTAAGATAGCCAAGGTTAAGGCTGACCAAATCACCCCTGGAGAACCAAACGTTGGCGCAGGCAATGCTTCAGGGTAAAACAGCTGATCTAACGAACCACCAAGCATATACACAAAGAAGCCCAAACCAAATACACCATAAACGATTGATGGCACACCGGCTAAGTTAATCACCGCAATACGGATCATCTTAGTAATTGGCCCTTTTTTGGCGTACTCATGTAAATAAATTGCCGCGATTACGCCAAATGGGGTCACGATAACCGCCATGAGCATCACCATAAATACCGTACCAAAAATAGCAGGAAACACGCCGCCTTCGGTGTTAGCTTCACGTGGGTCTTGGCTAATAAAACGCCCCATGCCCACAAACCAATGACCGAGTTTATCGACGATGTTCATGTGATTGACATAGCTAACATCAAGCACGCTATCAAGTTTTAAGGTGACCTCTTCACCACGCATATCACGCACAACCACTGAATCTCGCGCCGCTTTGTCGCGCAGGGCAAATAAGTCTTTTTCCATGACTAAGTAGTCTTGGTTTAACTGCTCTGCTTGGGCGTCCATCTCAGCTTTAATCGCTGGAGTGAGTTTGCCATCCAGTTCATATTTACGCTCTTTTAGGCGCAAACGCTCTAAGGCATAGTTCACTGAACCAATTTCAGACTTTTGCAGTGCCAGCGCCTCATCAGCAATATCAACTGCACGCTTGATATGTGCTACTAACGAAGTTTCAATGGCCTCGCCGGTAATATTTAAGCGCTTACCGTCTTCAATGACCGCAATTGGATAACCGTAAAAGTTACCATTTTTAGCCCTTTCGAGCATGGCCACATCAGCTGGCTTTTCACGGCTGACGATATCGGTGCCGAGGATCCAGCGAAAATCTAAGCCAACGAATTCACGGTTACCGGTTTTAACTAAGTAACGAGTCACAAACTCGCCAGGATGTTCATCAAACTGATGACCCGCTGCAATTAAACGTTCAGTGGGCACTTCTTCACGGTCGTAGATTTCACCAATTAGGGTTGTTTTAACGCCATTATTGTCTTCTAGCTGCCACTGATAAATATCGGCAGGCCAGAAGTAACTTAAGCCGCGCCACGCAATCAATAACAACAAACCCAGTACTGCAATCAAACAAATGCTCACCGCACCGCCAGTCATCCAAATCCATGGAGAACCTGATTTAAACCACTTACCCATTGCACAAACCTCTCAAGGCGATTGGCGAAATATTAAAAACTCTGTTCATCTTCATTCCTTAAAGTGAGCTATAACGTTCACGTAGACGTTGGCGTACCACTTCAGCAATGGTGTTAAAGACAAAGGTGAATACAAACAACACAAATGCCGCAAGGAATAGCACACGGTAATGGGAACTACCAATGGCAGACTCTGGCATCTCGACGGCGATATTTGCCGCTAGAGTACGCATCCCTTCAAACACACTCCACTCAAGGATTGCGGTGTTACCTGTTGCCATTAATACAATCATGGTCTCCCCCACTGCGCGGCCTAAACCCATCATGATGGCAGAGAAAATACCTGGGCTTGCCGTAAGCAGCACCACGCGGGTTAAGGTCTGCCAGTTAGTCGCGCCCAGTGCCAGTGAACCATTTGATAAATGACGTGGCACTGAGAAAATCGCATCTTCAGCAATGGAGAAAATTGTTGGAATAACCGCAAAACCCATCGCAATACCCACAACAAAGGCGTTGCGTTGATCGAATGTAATGCCTAAATCATTGGTAATGAACTGACGGGTATTACCATCAAAGAAGGCGATTTCGATTACAGGGCTAATCTCAAATGAGAACCACCCCACAAACAAAATCACTGGAATTAACATGATCTCTTGATAGGTTTCAGGTAGGCGTTGCTTCCATTTCGCTGGCAATTTACTCCAGGTAAATGCACTGACTAAAATACTGGTGGGCAGTAATGTGAGTAACACTAAAATGCCCGGTAAGTGATCTTCAATCAATGGCGCTAACCAAAGGCCAGCTAAGAAGCCTAAAATTACTGTCGGCAGTGCTTCCATGATTTCAATGGTCGGCTTAACCACGCCGCGCACTTTTGGCGACATAAAGTAGGCGGTATAAATCGCCCCTGCAATGGCCAGTGGCACGGCAAATAACATTGCATAAAATGCCGCTTTCATGGTGCCAAAAGCTAACGGCATTAAGCTTAATTTTGCTTCAAAATCATCTGAGCCCGAGGTTGACTGCCATACATATTGTGGCTCTGGGTAACCTTCGTACCAGACCTTTTCCCACAAAGCACTCCAAGACACTTCAGGGTGAGCATTATCAACCGCGAAAATGTTGAGCTTATTATTAGCTTCAACCACTAAGGCGTTTGAACGAGGGCTAAATGCCATCGCGCCCGGGTTGGCGATATCAAATGTTTCAGTGAATAAGTTGCGCTGACTGGTGGTATAAAGCAGTGATAGCTCACCTTCAGGGCTGACTACCGCAAAACTTTTACGGTAAAACTCTGTCGTCATGGCTCCGACTTTAGCGTCATTGTCAAAGTGTCTTATTTTTTGATACAAACGACCACTGCGACCACTGACTTGGAAATACTGGTCAATTAAGCCATTATCATAACTGACTAAAATTGAACTAGCACCTGCTAGCAGCATCACTTTCGACACCACTGACTTACCATTTTTCACATCGATAACTTGCAACAAGCTAGGTTCGTCACTATTGCGAATATCATAAATAAACAGTTTATTCGATGTTGGCAGGATCAATTGACGATGATCCGGTGTCATTAAGGCCGTAAAGGCATTATTGGGTGCATCTTTGATATAGGTTAAATCTGAATACCATTCGATTTCTTCAGTCATCATGTTTTCTTCGCCTTCAAGGCGACTTAGCTTCCACGAGCCATTGTCATCTTGATAAGCAAAACCAACACGATTATCGATATAATCAAAAACCAGATTGTTAAGGGCTTGGCCTTCATCCACCATAATCGGTGTTTCACCCAGTGGATAACGTAATCTTGGGATAATGGTGCGCTTGTTATCTGGGTAAGTTACTCCAAAATCCACCCCGACGATTAATGCTTCACCAGTGCTTAAGCCTAAGGCAAAACGTTGCTCGTTAGGTTTAGCTTTAGCGCTACTAACAACCGTTGCGCCCTTAGGAAGCTTAGGTTTGAAGCTGGTGATTAACTGACGCCCTGCAACTGAATAAAAATCAACTTGGCCATCGACTAATACCCGATAAGCAATTTCATTTTGCTCATCACTGCCGACCATTAAGGTCGCGACCTCAGTTTGTTGATAGCTGATGGTTGAAATAGGCTCAACATCGGCGCCATCAAATATAGGTTTAATCACATACAATAAATAAAAGAAAATCAGCAACAAAGCGACAAATACCATGGTGCCACCCACAGTGACACCCACTTCAGCTGCCTTATCCATAAACGCTCTACGGCTGGTTTGTCTGTTTACTAACAAACTCTTCGCCGCAGAACCAGGCTGACTTACCTGACTTTCCATTAAGAACCTCTATAATTAATCGTTAACGATATTTCGCTATGATTGTTTGATTCGCTGTGTTACTAACTAAACGGTGCTTTTTACTTAAGCGAACTGTTTTTTCTTTAAGCAAATTGCCAGTTTTAAAACAGCTATTTAGCTTGTGTTTATGGCAGACTATAAATGCCATATTTTATTGAGCTGAATTATATGACGTCTTTATGACAGTAGTGTTACAGCAGATTTATTTGTTAAAATTTTGGGAGTTTATTTTATGCTTCATTACCTGATAACCCTTCAAGCACCTGATAGAAAAGGATTAGTTGAACAAATCGCCAATGTAATAAGTCGTCATAACGGTAACTGGCTGGACTCAGAAATGCGTCATATTGATGGCATTTTTGCGGCAATATTACAGTTAGAAGTATCAGCCCTTAAATGGGACGCATTATTAGATGCTTTAGAGTGCATTGACGGCCTAACCTGCAGCTTTAATAAAACCAGCCAAACCCCTGTACCAATAAAACGTCTCAGCTTCAATTTAGTCGCTTATGACCGTGAAGGCTTAGTGCTGGAAATCTCAAATAAGATCAATGCCCTTGGGATCAACATCGAGCAATTTAGTAGCAAACAAGAAACTGCTGGCCACACAGGCATCGCCTTGTTCAGGGCTACAATGGGCTTGGGGTTATCAGATCCATGCCAAGAAGAGCAACTTACTGACTCTTTGTATGAGTTAGGTGATGATGTGGTATTAGATAAGCTCAGTAAAAGTGCTTAATAGTCAATATTTTTCAAGGCACTTGAACAGCATATTCAGAAGTATTGAAAGCTTGAGATGCAAAATAATCAGTCATGGCCAAGTCCATGACTTTTTATCCCCTACTTGAGCGTATTTAAGGAGTATTTCTCCCTAAAGCCAATCTAAAAAAGCGGTTAATCTAACGGGCATTCATCTGGTAGACTGCATGACATAATCAACAATAACACCACAATATAAGAGAATACCGATGTTAGGCACCTTATCAAAAATGCGCACTCACCTTAATGAACAAGATGAAGTGCAGTACGAACTGCCGGTTGGCGATAATAGCGTTGCGCTAAACCCATTAATTGGTAAAACCCTAACCCTTAGCCATACAGGCAATATTTTCTGTTGTAATTGCGGTAAAAAAACCAAGAAGAGCTACTCTCAGGGCCACTGCTATGTGTGCATGCAAAAGCTGGCAAGCTGTGATTTATGCATCATGAAACCTGAAACCTGCCATTTTGATCAAGGTACTTGCCGTGAGCCAGAATGGGCGCAAACTCATTGTTTTGTGCCTCACTTTGTTTACCTATCAAATACTTCAGGCATCAAAGTCGGCATTACCCGTTACACCCAAATCCCCACGCGTTGGATTGACCAAGGTGCCACCCAAGGGCTACCTATTTTCAAGGTCTCAACTCGCCAATTGTCAGGTTTAGTGGAAGTTGAGTTTGCTAAACTCATCAATGATAAAACTAATTGGCAAGCCATGTTAAAGGGCAATGCTGATGATGTTGATTTAGTAGAAATGGCTCAGCAATTAATGCCTGAAGTAGAGCAGAGACTCGTTGAACTGCAGCAAGAAAACCCTGATTTTGTTATCGAAAGGCTCGATAATTCGATACAAAGCATTCATTTCCCTATCACTGAATTTCCTAAAAAAGTTAAGTCGCATAACTTTGATAAAACACCTGAGGTCACCGGGGTTTTACAAGGTATCAAAGGCCAGTACTTAATCTTTGACACTGGGGTGATTAACATCAGAAAGTTTTCATCTTACGAAGTAGAAATCGCGCAATAGCCAGTCACCTTGCGTTAATTCTTCATATAAATGTGATTGTTTAGATTAATACTAACAGCTTGCTTTAACAAAAAAGCCGCCGACATCACTGTCGGCGGTTTTTAGTTTTTGGACGCAATTGCTTAATTAAAGCCTTGTTAATTATTAAATAATTCAGTAGCTGTCATTATGTGGGATAGCTCTTAGCATCATGGTGGTTAATTTATCAAAGCGTTGTTCTCGATTTTGAACCGGTTTATCTGTTTCAGTGAAACCTTGAGCAAGTACACGCCAAATAGGTTGTTGACTATTAGGAATAAATATCGCTACAAGTACAGAACCCTTTTCAAACTCGTCATCTATCCCTGCTGTTGATAGTCCAGCGACTAAGCCAGCCTTGTCCATAATTTCTTTATCGCTCATTTCAGACTCTAACGCCATGCCAAAACCTATGACCATACTTGGCGACTGCGCTTCACTCACCAATGAATAGTCTTTTTTATCCATAATTTTAGTAATAGATTGGCGCATATGTTTAATAAGCTCTTCATCATCAAGCTTATTAGCAGTATGAACACTAAACATCGTTGGATGCCAAGCAAAGGTTTTGCCATAAGGCGATATTGCGCCTAAATCACCAGTGGTAACCATAGTAACACTTGTTGGCACATGGACTTCTGTGGCCTCTTTACTGGTGCAGCCAGTTAAGAAAATCAATAATAAACTCACCCATAAAAAATGTTGTTTCTTTATCATTTACGCCTCAACTATCTATTTCAACCAGATTGGTAGTTTAGAAGGTTACAAAACCTCTTATTAATATAAATCTACCATATAAACCATAACCTAACCTGACTGAAATTCAACGAGATCACAAACTTAATAGCCAGTATTCACCATCCAAGCACTTATAAAACAAAACACAGGCGTAACACCAGCGCCACTCAAACCCATCATTTAGCAAACCAATGTAACTCACAAAAAATGCTGGCAGTGTCATTCGCATCATTCAGGGATTAATTTTCACTAGGTTACTGTTTAAATTAAGGCTAATATGCAGTTCAAAAATCTTTTATCCTAACCCCCAAAACAAAACCTTATATGGAATTAATTTTTACTATTGCATTATTCGCCTTTTCAGCCGGTATAACCCCTGGGCCAAACAATATTATGTTGATGACCTCAGGAGTGAACTTTGGTGTTAAACGTAGTATTCCCCACTTGATGGGTATTTCTTTGGGCTTTCCGACCATGATACTGGCCATTGGTCTGGGGTTAAGTAGCTTATTTCAAACCTACCCCATCATGCATCAAATTATAAAAGTCGTTGGGATCACTTACTTACTTTACCTTTCTTGGCTAATTGCTAACAACAACAGTAATTTAGAAGGTAAACAAACCAGTAAACCCTTTAGCTTTATACAAGCTGCAGCCTTTCAATGGGTCAATCCTAAAGGCTGGATAATTGCAATTGGTACCATTGCGACTTTCACGAACATTGAGCAACCGTTAACACCTCAAGTGCTCACTATTGCCATGGTCTTTTTATGTATCGCACTGCCCTGTGGCTCTGTGTGGCTAAGTTTTGGGGTTGGGCTGAAAAAGTTATTAAAAAATCAACGACAGCAACGCATTTTCAATGTTTCGATGGCAGTGTTATTAGTGCTGTCGATCATTCCGATGATCCTACCCAATAGTTAACCCAAGTAGTAACAATAGGTTTATATGTCTGAAATTAGTCAAGTCGAATTAGAAACTGCCAACTGGGTTTCTAAAGTGATTATGAAATACAATATTTGTCCTTTTGCCCGCCGTGAAATCGAACGCAATAGCATTCGCTATTTCACTTGTGAACAAACCAAAGTAAAGCAGGTAATGAAGGATTTTTTAACTGAATGTCAGTATTTGGATGAAAATCCACAAGCAGAAACCACACTGTTTATCTTGCCTCGTGGCTTTGAAGGGTTTTACAGCTATCTTGATATTGTTGACTTGGCCAATGACAAGTTACTTGAGCATGACTATGAAGGGGTATATCAGTTAGCAAGTTTTCACCCTGACTATTGTTTTGAGGGAGAGCCCCAAGACAGCGCAGCAAACTATACCAATCGTGCGCCTTATCCAACCATCCATATTATTCGCGAAGCCAGTATGGAAGCCGCCTTAGCCGAATATAACGAACCTGAAACCATACCAGAGCGTAATATTGCTTTTGCAGAAAGAAAAGGCAGCGACTTTTTTGAAGCGTTATTAAAGCAGTGCAAACAGAGTTAGCACTGCTAAGGGCCGCTAGAAGGCTTCATTGACGTTAAAGTAAAAGCCGCTGTCACCATCACCAAACGCTAAATCTAGGCGCAAATTGACTTTAGGCTTAACCTCTAAACGATAACCGATACCAATATTAGGCAGTAACTCATCAAAGGACAGTTCGCCCACTTTGTCTGCAATACTGCCTGCACCAACCCAATAAACCATGCCGTGCCTGCCTGTTAAATGTTGTCGATACTCCACCTGAGCCAGCAGCATTTGTTTGTCACGATAGCGACCCGTGGTGTAGCCCCGTAATGAATTACCTCCACCGATTTTAGATAGCTGATCCCAAGGTACATCGCCGTGGGTGAAGCGTCCGCGTACTTGCCATGCTATGGTGTCATCATCAAGGATTGGATAATAGGCACTGTATAAAGCGTTATAGACTTCAAAGTCGTGCTTGCCGCCAAAATCTTCGCGATACACGCCAATCTCAAACTGGCTAATGCTCCCCTGCTGCGGGTTAAGCACATGATCGCGGGTATCATAGTTAATTAATAAATTGACCCCAACATTACGAGAAACTTCTTGTAAAGGGTCAACATCCACATCAATTGAGACCACATCAACATCCGTGGCCTTTGCATAGGTAAAATCAAAACCTGCTCCCACAAAACTATGGGCGGATATGCGCTGCAGGAACATAGGGTTAACTTGAAATGTTTGACTATTAAATTCAACCCGATTTAAGTCTTGCTGGTTAAATTCATAACCTACGCCGTAGTACACATCCGGTATGTCATACACATTGGCATTTAAATAAAGACGTTGGTTATCACCATTAAAAAAGGTTTTATTTTCAATCCCGACCCCTAGCGCGCCATTGATTGAGGCTAAACCATTAATAACCAAAGAAGATAAATCACTTACAGTATCCTCTGGGTCGACTTGATATAGCCCAACCACAGATATCCCAACACCTAAACTCATTTCAGGGTTATAAAATGGCCCAGGTAAATAGCTAAAATCAATGCCCTTATCTGGATCAAACTCACCATCGGCACCGAGGTTAGTCAGTAGGTTTTCAAACCAGCCTTGATCTTCAGCTTCATCGGTTATGGTTTCAAGCTGATCAGCGCCAACCAATACCGCCTCTCCTTCGCTTGTTGTTATTGGCGCTGACGTTTCTGGCTTTATTGTTGAATTTACTTGTGAATTTATTTCTGCGTTGGCAGAAATAGCCGCATTCGCCTCCGTTAATGGGGCAGCAATAGCGGCATTGATGGCAAAAAAGCTGGCACAATTTACAATCAGTAGGCGAGTAACAAACGGACTAATTATTTTCATTTAACAGCGCACCTATTGCTGGTTCAATTGTGGCAGCGTCATTAATAGCTGCACCAGTGTCTGCAGCATTTTGAGGCTCTGTTTGTTCGCGAGTGTCTGGCAAGTCATCTAGCGGCGTTTGTTGATGGGTCAAATGAGGGTTTTCAGCTAAATGCTGCTTTAACAACTTATAATCCTCACGTTCATCATATTTAGCAATCTCTACAAACTGCAAATGGGTAAAGCCATCAAGCCATAATTCTTCTGGTACGTGGCTAAATGAACCTGCAAACTTTTTATCTACACTAATGTGCTGCACAGCCACTTCATCAAAGTTAATCCCAAAAAGCTCAACGGCTAATGATAAGTGTTGTGGTGATGCAGGCGCGTCGTAAACTGCTGCTACCTTGTCCCATTGATCACTCGCCTGAGCTTGCTCTTTACTGACCAAATAAGGTGATTGTTTGTCGCCGAGTAGGTAATGACGTTTAAGTAATACGAATTTATTTGGTAGTGGCTCGTTTGAGTCCCACCAGTCACCATCGATTGCCCTAAAGAGCGCATTGGTTTGCTCTTTAGATAAAGGCTCCAACCAAGCCAATGTGGCCGCTAACCAACCCGTCATATGATAATCATATTGCTGCTTGGTCATGGCTAAATTGTTGGTCAGGATTGCTAACGCAATTTTGGCTCCCAGCATGTTTGAATATAAATCTTCTAACGAATAAGCCGATACCGCTTCTGTCCATAAGGCAAAACTGCGATAACCATGCCACTGGGATATTTCATGGGCTTCAGCCATAGTAAAGGCTAAGCGTACCGCCATGGCCGCCGCTAACTCCCAACGGTCATCTGCCGATAAATAACTCACATCAAAAGCGGCAAGTTCAAAGGTTCTATGGCCAATTTCTAATGGTAATTCAATTGACTGTGCCTGACCCAGTTTAGGCTGAATAAGATAAAACAGGGCAATAGCATTATCAGCGGTATCACGCACATGGGCTAAATCAATAAAGCCGCCTTTACGGGTATAAAGCATGCCATTGTTTTCCATGCTCTTACCGCTATCAGGTGAGCCTTTTTCATAACTAAATGTACCGGCATCAAATGCATGTGCGCCAATATCCTCAAGCGCTACTGTGTTAGCGTGACGATAAAAAGGGATCGGTAATAACCCCATAGCGACTTTTTGGTCAAAACCAAAAGCACAACAAGGTCTGACACTGGCGGGCATTGAAAGAGCTGCATTTTCAGGAAGGGTAATATCTCTGACTAAGGCATTATCAGGTATATCATCTAAAGCGGCACTGACCGCAATATCTGTGGGTAATGCGCGCACTTGCCACTCATTACTAGAGCAAGCGCCTAAGGTCATAACTAAGCCTAAAAATGATATCGCTACGGGAATTTTTATGATTTTCATTGAATAAAAGCCCTGATTTCTTTATTAATTTGTTTAGGAAAGTCATTACTCAATCCGTGAACACCGTCAGGTATAACTATGATAGGTGCATTTAAAAACTCAGCAAAACGACGACCGTTATCTAATGGGAACACCACATCCTTTTCCCCCCAGATTAAGATGGTTGACGGTAAAGAGTCGGCAAATTCGTCGGGGTTTAATTGATCCCGATAAGCCGGCAAGGTGGTAATAAGAGATTCTTTTTGTGGCAGAGAGTCGGCAAAGTAATATTCATAAACCTGCTGGTCGATGAACGCTGGCATCCATGGATAATCAACGAAAGTTTTTTCAAGTAAACGTCTTACTTCAGGGCCATTTTTAGGCACAAACACCGCTTCAGGCACATCGGCACCAAAACGCTTAGTCATTGCTAGCATATCCTCATCTGAAAATATCAGTCCAGGACTTGCTAGCATCACCACCTTATCCACTTTGGGCTCGTGGATCATTAAATCAAAAGTGACAAAACCACCAAAAGAAATACCCACCAGGTTAACGCTGCTTAACGCTAATTGGCTTATCAACTGTTGCATAGCTTGGGTTTCACTACTGATAGTGGCAGGTGCAGCGCTATAGGACTCACCAAACCACAGTAAATCCGGCACTATCACTTGATAATCCTCACTCAAGTCGAGCATCATTTCATACCAGCTGGTCATGCCATTACCACCAAAACCGTGTAGTAATAATAAAGTGGGTTTAGCGCTATCGCCCCCTTGCCAGTAATGTAACTCGCCTCCCTCAGTCAATGACATTTGATGACGCTCAAAACCGTTTTTGAGTAAATTGTTTTGTTGGTGATCATCAACCATGGCAACAATGCTGCAGCCACTAAGCAATAGCGCAAAAAAACTAAGGATTATGAGTCTCATCAATATTAAAACCTATATCCAATACCTGCCATAAAACTAGTACGAGTACCAATACCGCCCTCAAGCAGTAAATCAAACCCTTTACCCAACTCAATTTGGCCACCAATTAAACCATTCCATTTATCGGCTAAATGTTGGTTAACTTCGAATTTAGCACCAGGAATAGGCACGCCAATATCCTGTAAAAAACCACTGAAGGTTTGCTCAACATTTTGGTACATTCCGCCAATCCAAATTTGGGTATCGTGACCACGGATATCAAAACGGTAGCCAACTCTTGGTGAAACAACAATTGAACTGATTTCACCTTCTAAAATATCTAAATCTGTATTGGTATAATTAACATCGAGCAAGGCAAACCAGTTACCAATACCGCCAACAATGGTGCCACCGGCGCCATAGGTTAAGCCTTCAAAATTTAAGGCAAAGTCAAAAGGAGCGGTTTCTACCGGCTTAAATGGAGGAGGAAGATCTAAGTTGACCGTGACATTTGCAATACTACTACCTGAGGTTTTACCAATAATGCCGTATAAATTTAAAAAAGGCAGCACCCACATATCAGCACGAAAGGTAATTGTTTCTGACTCTTGAATCGCTTCACTGCCTTTAATTGAGACAATTTCATCAAGCAGACCTAATCCCGAGAAACTGACATTTTCTACCACCAATGGCTGATCCATATTCATATAGGTCACCCCTATGCCATACGGCTTAGGTAACTCATAGCCTAAATCAATGGCATCTTGTGCCCAAATAGGAAAAACTCGGTCATATTTAGGCTGAACTTCGATAGCTTCATCCGCAGCTTCTGTAACCGACTCGTTAACGGACGCATTCACGTTTGCATTCACGTTTGCTTGAGTGGCAAAAGCAGTAAAACCTAAAAAAATACCTGATAAAACTCTTAACATCATGTAGGGATATCCTTGAATAACCATGATTCAGTAATAGGCTATAAACTGAATAAATTCAACTTTAGCTATTATAGCGTACTGACAATAAAGCGTTGATATTTCGTACAAAAAATACCAAGCTGCGCATAGTAGAGACGGAAGCTGAATTTATATTAAAAGCCCTCAATATAAAAATAAATTCATTTAAAGATAAGCACTTAATACGCAATTTCTCCATCAGGTTTACAGTCATAATGTTTTTGAATATAAAAACAAACAAATCTATAACAAACCTAATAACCTTGTTGAGACGCGATTGTTAGAAATGGTTATTAATTAACGCTGCAACTCATTGTCGCAGCCTCTGAAATCGTAATTACCACTCTTTTATGAATTTCAAAATTAGTAATATAACCGCACTCACCTGCGATGATCTCGCCACTATCAAGCTCTATGTGATAACGATATGCGCCATCTAACTGCGCTAAATCATAATACAGGGTGTTAGTATGCATCGCGGCGATGTCACCAAAGTCTAAGCGGCTATGGGGAAGTTTTACCACCGCGGATTCAACACCTTGAGCTGATTGATTACTGATGGTCAAACTGGGACTGAGATATAAGTACGACCAATATATTAATAAAATAAGCCCGCATAATAATATCGACACTTTGGCAAATAGTGCCCTCCAGCCAGTCACGACCTTAAGTTTATTACCCTTTGCAAAAACCATTTAGACTTTGGTTCCTTTCACTGTAAACACTAAAGGCACTGAGTTACCTTTAACAATAGAATGAAACTGATTAGGCGCTTGCTCTATCAAATTTTCAAAGCAGTTATAGGGGCTAAATGGATACTCGTTAAGACTATCAATTCTGATCCCTGCTTTGATTAGCGCATTAATAACATCACTTAATGAATGCGGCCAAGTCAGCATAGTTTGTGGTGTCGAAGCTGTTGATTGCGGTGAAGATGCAGACTCGAAATTACCATGTGATTCGGTATAACTACCCTCAACCACCACATCAGCCTCAGTTTTATGAAAATAACTATAACCTTCTAAAACATCCTGTAGTGGATGAAACTCAGCCATATAAAAACAGCCACCCTGCTTTAAACTCTTGGCAATGATATTTGCCCAACGATCAAGACAAGGCAGCCAACAAATGGTGCCGTATGAGGTAAATACAATGTCAAAATCAGTGACTTGCTTATCGGTAAATTGGGGCAAACTTTGATCGCCAAATTGATACACATCGGCGCAAATAAACTCGGCTTTTAGCTCACATTGCAATGCCAGCTCATTAGCTTTAGCAATGGCAACATCCGATAAATCAACTGCAGTGACAATTGCACCTTTACGAACCCAAGATAAGCTATCAAGACCAAAATGGCATTGCAGGTGTAATAAAGATTTTCCATTAACATCAGTAAGTTCAGCTGTTTCAATTTCGGTTAATGAAGATTTTCCCTTCAAAAAACCAGCCACATCATAAAATGATGAATCAAAATGCACTTTTGCTCTTTCATTCCAAGCATGCTTATTAACTGAAACATAATCCATCATCAAAGCCTTGTAAGTCATTATTAATATTGTGTATTTTATAAATATACAATTTTATAATTAGCGCCTGCTTAACCTGCGACCAAATAGGACACAGTTAGCAAACAAATGATAAACATTATGCCGAAAAATGTATCTTACGGATATAAAAAAAAGCCGACAATAAAAATTGTCGGCTCGAGGGAATATCTGCGTATTTCTAGCTTAAGGTAAACTTTTGTACTTGCTCAGACATTGCCGCTGCGTCTTCTAATAAGGTTTCATTGAGCTGACTTAAAGCAGTCGCAACGTTTTGAGTTTGACTGTATATTTCACTAATTTGCATGGCATTGCGATTTACCTCTTCGGCCACTGCCGCTTGTTCATGTGTTGCTGATGCAATTTGCTGATTCATACTGTCAATGGTATCTATCTCTGCCACTATTTGCTGTAATTCATTACCCGCTTGTTCAACTTCAATAACACTCTCATCAGCACTAACCATACCACGTTCCATGGTTTGCACCGCTAATTGAGCGCCAGATTTTAAACGTTCAGTCATGCGTTTAATATCGTCTGTTGAAGACTGTGTTCTTTGGGCGAGGGTTCTCACTTCATCGGCTACCACCGCAAAACCTCGGCCTTGCTCACCCGCCCTTGCCGCTTCAATAGCGGCATTTAACGCTAGCAAATTAGTTTGCTCTGAAATCGCACTAATCACTTCTAAAATGCTAACAATGGATTGCACATCTTGATCTAAAGTCTTTATCGCCGTTGAAGCGTCATTAATTTCACCAGCAAGATGCTTAATAGACACCGCCGTTTTTGATACGCCAATATTACCGATATTGGCTTCTTTATTGGCGGAGCTTGATGCATCGGATGCTTGTACAGCATTAGCGGCAATTTGGGTAACGGTTGCGCTCATTTCAGTCATCGCTGACGCCACCTGTTCAGCTTCTAAGTGGCCTTGTTCAATATATTGTCTCATGCTGCTTGCATAGCTATTAACTTGCTCAACCACATTAACCAGCTGGCTGGCATTGTGTCTCACTTGAGTAATCACAGTTTCAAAATCTGCCATCATCCCATTGAAGGCTTTCGCTAGCTCACCAAACTCATCGGTTGAGTCGTGATCAATTCTCGTGCTCAAATCAAAGTTATTACCAGCATGGCTAACCTTATTAAATAATTGATTTAAACTGCGACTTAAATATCTAGAGACCGATAAACTTAGCCAAACTAGTAATAATACCGATACCGTTAATGCAATGAGCGAGCTCCACATTTGTTGACTAGCCGTGCTCAATTTGTGCTGGGTAAGTGTTACGAGTTCGGTGGCGAGGTATTGTTCAAATTTAGCCAATAGATTAATTCGGTTAGTGGATGTTTTAAACCAAACTTCAGGATGTTGATTTTTAATCTCTTCAGCATTTTGTGAAAATGCAATTTGTCGTATGGCATTAACAGCATTAACTTCTTTTGAACGGTTATCTTGTTCAAACTGCTTTAATGCCAAATCTGTCGCCATAGTGCTAAAGCGTTCAGCATAGGTATTTTGCTCAGCCACTAAGGTCACAAACTTTACATAACCACCCGCTTTAAAACCTTGCTGTCCAAAGGTCGAACTTAATACCGCTCGCTCAATACCCGCACGTTCTTTTAGTTGTAAAAACGCCCCGAATGAAGCGAGTTTCAAAGACAACTCACTGATGGTACTTTGCATAGCGGTTTCATCAACCACGGATAATAGGGTTTTATTTAAATCTGAATAATATTTCACTTCTTCAGCCACTGAGATGCTTAGATTATCTACTGAGCGGCGGATACTTTGAAGTTGTTGTAATTGCGAGTCTATTTGTCTTAATGTTGAACTGATTTTTGCAGGAAAGTGATCTGCAGCTGGAATACTCGAAAAGTTAGACACTTGTTGGTCTGTCATTGAGCGTTGCTGAGGTAAATCCTGAGCAAATGATTGACCTTTAGAGCCCAGAAAACCTGCACTCATGCCACGCTCCTTTTGTAATTCATGTACTAGGGCGCTGTTGATAACGGCCAGTTCACTTAACGAAAGTACCGTATTAAGCTCTGTTTGTATTTCATATTTATTGTGCACAAACATGCCACCATAAATTAAACAGATTAACAGTGGAGGAATAATTAATAGTGAAAGTTTGAGTCGAGTATTGAGATCGATAATCCATTTCATGACAGCTGTGACCCTTAAGAAGTGTGTTATGTTTCTAATTGAAATTACATTCATTAATGTAACTACAGCGACAGGATTTTCTAAAATATGTATTCTAAAATTCTAAAATTTATAATTATCTTTTTTAGGCAAAAAAAAACCTGTAAATTGCTTTACAGGTTTTCGGCTTAATGTAAAAAACTTTAATTAATTATCCTTCAACGCCTTTACTGGCAAGGAACTCATCATAAGTACCTTTAAAGTCATTGATGCCATCAGCAGTAATTTCAATGATGCGTGTTGCTAGTGACGATACAAATGCACGGTCATGAGACACAAACATTAATGTACCTTCATACAATTCTAATGCATTGTTTAATGACTCGATTGATTCCATGTCCATGTGGTTAGTTGGTTCATCAAGTAATAAGATATTTGGCTTTTGCATGATGAGCTTACCAAAGTACATACGACCCTTTTCACCACCAGATAACACTTTAACTGATTTTTTAATGTCGTCTGAGCCAAATAACATGCGGCCTAAGATGCCACGTACTGATTGGTCGTCATCTTCAGGTTTACGCCATTGGCTCATCCAGTCAAATAAGGTCATATCATTAGCAAAATCAGCTTCATGATCCTGCGCGTAATAACCAATGTTACTGTTTTCAGACCATTGAACCGTACCTGCATCTTGCGGGATGTCATGCACTAAAGTACGTAATAAGGTGGTTTTACCCACACCGTTATCACCTAAGATAGCAACACGCTCGCCAACTTCAACCATCAGGTCAAGTTTGCTGAATAATGGCTTATCAAAGCCTTTCGCTAATTGCTCAACCACTAAAGCATTACGGAATAATTTCTTTTCTTGCTCAAAACGAATGAACGGATTCACACGGCTTGAAGCCTTGATATCCTCAAGCTTAATCTTGTCAATTTGCTTAGCACGAGATGTTGCTTGCTTAGCTTTTGAAGCGTTAGCAGAGAATCGTGCTACGAAACCTTGTAGCTCAGCAATTTGGGCTTTTTTCTTAGCATTGTCAGATTGTAAACGCTCACGAGCTTGCTGGGCTGCCATCATGTATTCATCGTAGTTACCTGGGTAAACACGTAGTTCACCGTAATCGATGTCAGCCATATGGGTACAAACTGAGTTCAAGAAGTAACGGTCATGGGAAATAATCACCATGGTACTGTTACGTTGGTTAAGCATTTCTTGTAACCAGCGAATGGTGTCGATGTCCAAGTTGTTGGTTGGTTCGTCAAGTAGCAAAATATCTGGATCAGAGAACAAGGCTTGAGCCAAAAGTACACGCAGTTTAAAACCTGGTGCGATTTCACTCATTAGGCCAAAGTGCTGGTCTACACCAATACCTACGCCCATTAATAAATCACCAGCACGAGATTCAGCGGTATAACCGTCCATCTCAGCAAATTCCATTTCAAGCTCAGCGACTTTAATGCCGTCTTCTTCACTCATTTCTGCGAGTGAATAAATGCGGTCACGCTCTTGCTTCACTTCCCACAACTCTTTGTGGCCCATGATAACGGTATCAACCACTGAGAACTCTTCATAAGCAAATTGATCTTGATTCAATTTACCAAAACGTTCACCAGGATCGATTGATACATTACCGCTTGTTGGCTCAAGATCGCCAGTAAGGATCTTCATGAAGGTTGACTTACCACAACCGTTTGCACCAATTAGACCGTAGCGATTACCGCCACCGAATTTGACAGAGATATTTTCAAATAACGGCTTGCTGCCGAACTGCATGGTGATGTTGTTGCTGTATATCACGTAGGAGATTCCATTAGTTTTTGGACGAAAAATTGTCGCGATTATACATTATTCGACTCAAGCTTTACAGCCAGAATATTGATTGATTTATTTTTGCCTATTTGTCAGATTGTTGCAGTAGCTATACTCATGATTAACTCAAGATGTAATCTAAACTGAGCTAACGTTAGCCTTTCACAATTTCGATTAATCTTGTAATAAACAACTTAACTGATTCAGCCGTTTCAAACTTAAAAGCTAAACCATAGTGGCTTTCTTTTAAGCTTTTATGGCGACGAGTCGGGAAACGGGTCATCTGCGCATTATGGTGATAGTCATATTGTGCATGTACCCCGTCTAATGTGGCTAACTCACCAGAGAACACTTCAAAAGCCGGGCGAATAATGAGTACCGGAGTGTTGCTGTCAATATGTAAATACACCGGCTCTTTAAGCTTAGGCAGCATGTATTCGGTAACATTACTAATGGTGAAATTGGTACGGCAATCTAATTCATTTAATGCTGTGCGCATATCTTCTTGGCTAATAATCATTTCTTTTCGCTTGAGTAGTAAGGGCAATGACGCTAACTGTAATGCCAAATCAACAAAAAGCCTCGAAGTTTCGTTCGAGGCTTAGATATAAATCACTGACTTAGATTAAGTTTAACTGGGTTAAAATATAATCCAAACCACCAGTAATTGCTGCCACTTGGGCATCATTACATTCTTGGTTATTGACCAATGGGCTATCAGGATACACTTCAGTGGTGGTATTATAGTGATTGTTTGTCATCCCCGCACATAAGCCAAGCTTTTTAGTTGGGTAGTTAATGACCCCAAACTGCTCAATATCAACACCAATTAACTGACCATTATCATCTGGGGCAATATGGGTTACTTTGGCTACCGACTCAATAATCGCCTGTTGAAAGTCAGGAGTTGGATTTTCTGAGTCACCAACCAAATAAAAACCATCTGGAATAACGCCTTTTTCATAGTCTTTGCCATCACGATCTGATAATGCGGGGCGAAATTCTAGCTCGTCAGTATCTGTGGTTTCATGCAAATCAATATGGGCATAAACGTCACCAAGGCTAGCTACAAATGCCATTAAATCTGCCGATTCATTGGCTGGGCTGTCAGCATAAAAAGAACGGTTTGGGTCCACTGCGTATGGGTTCCAGCGATTAATTGTTTCATAACCCCATGGGCTCACACACGGCGCTACCGCAATATTAAAGTATTGGCTGTAATGCTCAGCCTGAGTCGCTAAAAACTGAATCGCGCCATGTACGCCACTGGTTTCATAACCATGAACACCGCCAGTTACTAAGATAGTTTTTTTGCTGCTATCCCAATGTTTAGATTTAAATGCAAATAGCGGATATTTGTCGGCATCATAAGCTAGAGCACCATACTGCACTTGTTCAAAGCGTGAGGCTAAAGGCGCTAATTTTGTTAGCACTTCTTGTTGATAGCTACGTTTAATGGTTACTTGGGCAAGCCACTGGGCCTTTTCTTGTGCATTCCAAGGTTTGCCTGGGGTGCCAATGGGGAAACTTGACATAAAAAATACCTTATTTGCTGTCTTTCTCTTATTCATTGCTTTGAATCCTATCGCAATGTCAGCACAATTTCTATTTAAGTGGTGGTTCATTTTCGGATAACAGGGTGTTCGCAGCTAGGTAAATGATAACCACAAACGCCAGTAACAAAAAACTGCCATTAGGGCTAAATACCCATTGCCGCCAATAAAATAAGCTATCTACCTGTTGCGGTTATAACGCGAGGAGTTATTTATTGGTAAAGGTAAATTTGTTTTTAAGCCAACTAAGACTGGCAATTTGCTGTGTTTTCGTTAGGCCAAAGTAAATACAAACCCATGGGCAAATTAATAAAAACCAAGGTAATGCTGCTGTTGGTACGCCACTAAAAAAGAAATACAAAAAGCCGCCATACATGACGATAACCCCAATAATGCCCACCACTAACATGACTTTTTTCATCAAACTTTCTAAGCGTACAATATTCACAACTATCCTTACTGTCATTGAGCACTGCCGAGATGCAGCTTTATTTCGATTGAAATAAACTAAGGCAAAAAATATAACCACAGGGTAACATTTTTAGAAACCCAGAAAAACTTATCTCTTTGCTTTTGTGCTCGCCTAAGCTGTAACCCGCCACCTAAATTAACCAATATAAATAAACGCTTATAATCTTGTGTGCGCATACTTGCGGTTCAAAAACAAAAAATCCCTACCAGAAAACCGGCAGGGATTAATACTATTAATGAGCCAATATTATTATCGCTACTGCGACTAATATTGTTATCGCTAATGCGACTTAAAGGCGAATACCGCCATCAATTTCAAACACACGGCCATTAACGTAATCATTCTCAACGATAAATTTAACCGTTGATGCGATTTCTTCAGCTTGACCTAAACGCCCAACTGGCACCATTTTCTCCATTCGCTCTAGGGCTTCTGGTTTCATTGCTGCGGTCATTTCAGTGGCAATCACACCAGGTGCTACCGCTGCGCTACGGATATTATAACGGGCTAGTTCTTTCGCCCAACCTACGCTCATGGCAGCCACACCCGCTTTAGAAGCTGAGTAGTTAGACTGACCCATGTTGCCTGCTTTAGCGACACTTGAGATATTAATAATCACCCCAGGCTGCGCGGTTTCAATCATCACAGCCGCAGCTTCACGGCCACACAGGAAAGTACCGGTTAAGTTGACATTGATAACTGACTGGAATTGCTCATATGACATACGGTCAGTAACCTTGCCATCTTTTGCCTTAACCATTAAGCCATCACGCAAGATCCCAGCGTTGTTGATAAGAATATTAACCTGACCAAAATCTTCACGGATGAAATTAAACCCCGCCACCACATCTTCTTCATCGGTGATATCTAACGCATAGCCTTGCACTTCAGTACTTGCACCTAAATCAGCACAAGCACGTTCTAGCTTTTCTTGATCAACATCGATAAGTGCTAATCTTGCGCCTTGGGCGGCAAACTCTTGCGCCATAGCCAGACCTAACCCACCTGCACCGCCAGTAATGACAACAACTTTATCTTTAATTTCCATTAACTGGATCCTTTCTCTATTTATTTAGTGTTTTGCATACTCACATTCCGGCGCGGTTGAATGGCTCAACCAGCCTTCAAGCAGCTGTTATTTATCTTCATCTGCTTTAGCAAACTGTTCAAAAATACTTGAAAAATCACGGCGACCATTGCCTTGACGGGCATGGTTAACATATAAACTGCGCGCCAATGCCCCCATAGGAGTGCTGGAATTCGATGCCAGCGATGCTTGCTGTGACAAGCCTAAATCTTTCACCATCAAATCAACCATAAAGCCGCCCTGATAATCATTTGAAGAAGGCACATTGTCCATTACATCAGGGCACGGGTTGTATTTTTCGAGGGTCCAGTTGCCGCCGCTACTGACTTTCATGATATCAGATAACACTTTAGGGTCTAAACCATTATCAATACCTAGCTGCAAAGATTCACTGGTGCCGACCATTAATACTGATAACAGCATATTATTACAGATTTTGGCAATTTGGCCTGCGCCTGCCGCGCCTGCATGAAAAATATTAGCCCCCATAACCGTTAATACTGTTTGCGCTTTATCATAGGCGTTATCACTGCCACCACAAATGAATGTTAGTGTGCCAGCGGCTGCGCCCGCTGTGCCGCCTGACACTGGCGCATCCATAAACTCAATGCCTTTGGCTGCAGCTTGTGCCCCAACCGTTTGCGCCGTGCCTGCATCTATGGTGGAGCAATCAATTAATATGGCATCTTTAGCGACCACATCCAGTAAGCCTTTGTTGTCATCATCGCCAATATATAAACTGTGTACATGCTTACCTGCAGGCAACATGGTAATGATATAATCTGCTGCTGCCGCTGCGCCGCAAGCGGTTTTTGCGCTTAACGCGCCCTGTTTAGTTAATGCCTCAACCGCCGCTGGTACTAAATCAAATACCGTGACTGTCATGCCTGCTTTAATTAAATTGGCTGCCATTGGGCCGCCCATATTACCTAAACCAATAAATGCTACTGTTGCCATGATAAGTTCCTTTTAGATGTCTTTTAGCTAGATGCCTTTTACTTAGATGCCTTTTACTTAGATGCCTTTTACTTAGATGCCTTTTAACGGATGGTCATCGGCTTGCCAAGGTGATGTCAGCAATTGGGTCACTGCTTCTGCGGTCACTTCACTTGCATGACTAAATCGCCATTGTGGATTGCGATCTTTATCAATGAGTAATGCCCTTACCCCTTCACAAAAATCGCCATAGGAGCAGCAATTGACGCTAATACCTAGCTCCCACTTAAAGCACTCTGCTAATGTTTTATTCGTACCTAAGTTGGCTTGAGCAAAAATTAAAAACCAACTTAATGGGCTACCTTTTAAAGCCGTTTTTTGAGCCCGTTTAAGCCAATCTAATTCAGTGTCTAAACTGGTGAGTTGATGA
The DNA here is from genome assembly GCF_002874355.2 of Shewanella sp. 10N.286.48.B5. NCBI lineage: Bacteria > Pseudomonadati > Pseudomonadota > Gammaproteobacteria > Alteromonadales > Shewanellaceae > Shewanella > Shewanella sp. 10N.286.48.B5. Next base: position 752,944 of record NZ_MCVG02000001.1, on the reverse strand, counting down.
TGCACCTCTTCAATTTCACCCAACATTAATTGATCAATCTCAGTTTGAAATTGCTCAAGTGGGCTTTGGCCTATTTTAGCTGTGGTATTTTGTTGCTGGGTATTTAACACCATACTTAGCTGCTGATGATTTAACTCAGCATCATCGCTCCAACTGACATCAGCAAGGGCATCAAATAACGGCTGTTTATCATCGCTTGCTAAAAAGTGATTGCCCAGTCCAACATGCAAAGCATCGGCGGCGTTCATGTTATAAGCGGTTAAGCCTAAAAATAAGCCTAATTTACCCGGCATACGATTTAAGAAATAACTGCCGCCTACATCAGGGTACAAACCTATGGATATTTCAGGCATGGCAATGCGGCTTCGCTCTGTCACCACTCGGTGACTGCCACCCGCCATTAGCCCTAAACCGCCGCCCATAACAATGCCATCGCCCCACACCAGCACTGGTTTACCAAACTGATGTAGTAAATAATCTAATTGATACTCTTGGGTGAAAAAATCGCATGCTTCTGCAGTCATGGTATTAGGATTAGCAATCGATGCATGGTAAATCGCCCTGACATCACCGCCAGCGCAAAAGGCTTTATCCCCTGCGCCATCAAGCACAACAAAAGCAATATCATCATTTTGCTGCCAAGCAAGCAGCTGCTTGGTCATGGCATTGACCATGTCTAAATTCAAGGCATTTAAGGCCTTTTCAATATTAAGGGTTACCACCCCAATTGATTTACCAGACAGGGTCCCTAGAGTTTGAAATATTACATCTTGAGTCATTAGCTATTATTCCAATTCAGTATATTGTTTTACAGCTTATTAAGGCTTATTTTCCGGTAATCCAAGCTATCATTGCGACTAGGGTAAATACCCATGTTGGCTAATTTCATTAGCCAACATAAAGCGCTTGGCTAGTAACTGTTACAAAATAGCGTGCGCATTTTCATCTAGCAAACGACGAGCAATAATTAAGCGCATGATTTCATTAGTGCCTTCAAGAATTTGATGTACCCGCACATCTCTAAAATGACGCTCTAATGGGTACTCACGAATATAGCCATAACCGCCGTGAAGTTGCAGGGCGTTATCACACACTTGAAAACCAATGTCGGTAGCAAATCGTTTTGCCATTGCGCAGTAAGCTGTGGCTTCTGGATCTTTTGAATCTAATTTGAAAGCAGCTAAGCGCACTAACTGCCTTGCAGCGACTAACTCTGTCGCCATATCAGCTAACTTAAACTGTAATCCTTGAAATGCCGCAATGGGCTTACCAAACTGCTTACGTTCATTCATGTATTCTGTGGCACGGGTCAGCGCAGCTTGCGCTGTACCGATAGAACAAGTGGCGATATTAATACGACCGCCATCGAGGCCCTTCATGGCAAAAGTGAAACCTTGGCCTTCTTCACCGAGTAAATTAGCCACTGGCACGCGGACATTTTCAAAGGTTATTGAACGTGTTGGCTGGGCATTCCAGCCCATTTTGTCTTCGGCTTTACCATAGCTTACACCAGCAGTATCTGCTGGAATAGCTATAGCTGAAATACCTTTTGCGCCCGCTTCGCCTGTACGGCACATCACTACTAATAGCTCAGTTTCACCCGCACCAGAAATAAACACTTTTGAGCCATTAATGATGTAATCATCACCATCACGAACCGCTTTAGTCGCAAGTGATGCAGCGTCACTGCCTGCACCCGGCTCTGTTAGGCAATATGATGCGAGTAATCGACCTGTGGTTAGACCTTCAGACCACTGCTGGCGCAATGTTTCACTACCCCAAGTGGTGACCATCCATGTGGCCATATTATGAATAGTCAACATGGCGGTAGTTGCTGTGCAGCCTTGTGATAACTCTTCAAAAATAATCGACGAATCTAATCGGCTTAGCCCCATTCCACCTTCTGACTCAGGCGAATACAAAGAGCAAAAACCTAGCTCGCCAGCCTTGTGAATTACATCCTTTGGAAAGTGATGCTCTTCATCCCATTTTGCGGCAAAGGGTGCCAGCTCATCTGCGGCAAATTGACGGGCTAATTCTGCGAATTGGCGTTGGTCTTCGGTTAAATTAAAGTCCATGGTGTTAATCCTTTTACTATGACTCTTTAGGTCATTTTATGGCTAAACAATCCTGTGCTTTTATGTGAGCGTGTTTGCAAAAACTGAGTGACTTTTGCAAACTGATTTTTACTAAATGCTTATAGCTAACCGCATTTTAGTTACACGCTATTTGGTTACACGCACAGTGATCATTAAGTGAGTCTTGTGGTTTGCTTGTCTGAATAATTAACTGGTCTTCTCCCATCAGAAGACCAGTACATTTACTTAAGATTGATGCTCATATTCGGGCCACTCACCACTTCGTCATCAAACCATCGTGAAGTGATGGTTTTAGTTTCAGTGTAAAAACGCACCGCTTGTTTACCGTAAGCGTGCTGATCGCCATAGAAACTGCCTTTCCAACCGGTAAATGAGAAGAATGGTAATGGCACAGGAATTGGCACGTTAATGCCCACTTGGCCCACTTCGATGTGGTGTTGATACTTACGCGCTGCGCCGCCGGATGCGGTAAAAATTGAAGTGCCGTTACCATATGGACTGTTATTGACTAACTCAATGGCGTCATCAAGGTTGTCAGCTTCCATGCAGCACAAAACAGGACCGAAGATCTCTTCTTTATAAATGCTCATATCGGTAGTGACTTTGTCGAACATGGTTGGACCAATCCAGTTACCTGACTCATAGCCCTCAACCGTAAAGTCGCTACCATCGAGTAAACAGTCCGCGCCTTCAGCTTTACCTTGGGCAATAAGCTTAAGTACACGCTCTTTGGCAGCGGGGCTAATAACTGGGCCATAGGCGGCATTGTCATCATTCCATAAACCTGGGCGTACTTTTGCTAGTGCTTCTTTAAGCTCTGGGATCCACTCTTTAGCAGCGCCAACAAATACTGCCACTGAAATCGCCATACAACGTTGACCAGCAGCGCCAACTGATGCGCCAACCATGTTATTGATCACTTGCTGCTTATTAGCATCAGGCATGATCACGCAGTGGTTTTTCGCGCCAGCAAAGGCTTGAACACGCTTTAAGTTATCAGTACCCGTTTTGTAAATGTATTGCCCTACAGCCACAGAACCAACAAATGAAATCGCTTTAATGTCAGGATCTGCCAACAAAATATCCACCGCGGTTTTATCACCATGAATAAGCTGCAGCACGCCTTTGGGCGCGCCCGCTTCAACAAACAATTCAACTAAACGCTGCGGCGTCATTGGATCTTGTTCTGAAGGCTTTAAAATAAAGGTATTACCGCAAGCAATCGCTAACGGGAACATCCATAACGGGATCATCGCCGGGAAGTTAAACGGGGTAATACCCGCACACACCCCTAATGGCTGGGTGTAGCTATAAGTATCAATATTACGCGCCACATTCTCAACGGTTTCGCCCATTAACATTGAGGCGATATTACAAGCATGCTCTGCCACTTCAATACCACGCCAAACATCACCTTTTGCATCTTCAAAGGTTTTACCGGTTTCTTGGGCCAGAATAGTGGCGATTTCATCGTGATGCTCTTTTAAAAGGTGTTGATAACGGAGCATTACGCGAGCACGCTCTGACACAGGTACTTCTTTCCACGTAGTGAATGCTTGTTTTGCACTGTCTATGGCTTGATTAACTTCTGCAACCGTAGCAGCGTTAATATTGGCAATAACGCTGTTGTTAGCTGGGTTAGTAACATCAATGTTTTGACTACCTGTACCTTCGGTGAATTCACCGGCAATATAATGTTTAACTTGTATGGTCATCTTGCTTCCTAAATCCTGTTACAGATTATTGTTGAGCCCCAAAGCTCTTGAGTAATAATAAGCACCAACCAAGCTGTTATTGTTAGCATCACTCTATGATGATTATTTGCCATAGCCTTTACTGGTGCTTATTTGTTGTTAATAACGCCAACATCAAAAGTGACGCAATTAACAACGAGTCTTGTTAAATCTTAATCAATTACAACGAGGTTAAACTTCAATCGCCATAGCAGTTGCTTCGCCGCCGCCAATACATAATGACGCCACACCTTTAGCGGTGCCTTTAGCCAAACCTTTAGCTTGTAGCGCATGGATGAGGGTCACTAATACACGGGCGCCAGAACAACCAATTGGATGACCTAATGCACACGCTCCGCCATAGATGTTCACTTTATTGGCATCAAGTTGTAGCTCTTGGATTGCTAACATGGTCACCATGGCAAAGGCTTCGTTGATTTCAAATAAATCAACATCTGTTTTTGCCCAGTTAACCTTGTCGAATAATTTGTTCATCGCGCCCACTGGCGCTGTGGTAAACATTGATGGCTCTTGTGAGTGAGTGCTATGGCCTTTAATCGTGGCCATCACTTCCAAGCCTAATGACGCTGCCTTTTCTCGGGTCATTAGCATTACTGCTGCGGCGCCATCAGAAATCGAGCTTGAGTTGGCCGCGGTAATGGTGCCGTCTTTAGTAAATGCTGGACGTAATGTCGGGATTTTTTCAGGGCGGGCATTGCCCGGTTGTTCATCGGTATCAACGGTCACATCACCACGGCGATTAGCAATGGTAATTGGCACAATTTCAGCTTTAAATGCACCTGAATCAATCGCTTTATTGGCTTTTTCAAGTGAGCTTAAGGCAAAGTTATCCATTTGCTCTCGGGTGAGGCCGAAATCATCTGCAGTTTTTTGCGCGAATGTGCCCATAGCGCCGCCAGTGTAGGCATCTTCTAATCCATCAAGAAACATATGGTCTAACACTTTGCCATGCCCCATACGCATACCGCCGCGCGCTTTATCAAGTAAATATGGCGCTTGACTCATACTTTCCATACCACCAGCAATAACCACTTCGCTGCTGCCAGACTTAATTGCATCATGAGCTAACATCACGGTTTTCATGCCAGAACCACAAACCTTATTCACGGTTGTTGCGCCAACACTCAAAGGTAGGTCAGCGCCCAATGTCGCTTGTCTTGCTGGCGCTTGACCTAAGCCTGCCGGTAATACACAACCCATAAACACTTCATCAATTAAATCAGTATTGATTTGAGTTTGATTGACTAAGCCTTTAATTGCATTGGCCGCTAAGGTTGGCGCTGGTACGGCTGATAGTGCGCCTTGAAAGCCCCCCATTGGGGTGCGTTTAGCTGCAACAATGACAATATCTTGGGGTGATTGGTCTGTACTCATAACTTCTCCGGTCTAAACTGCTGGTAAGTAAGCGGACAAAATCAGCAAAAATGTGATCTAGTTCAACTATAAAATAATAGTTACACTCTGACGTTTACGCTAACGTAAAGCAAGTGGTTTGAATGTGATTATCAATAGTGAATATTTTATGAGTGTCACTGAAGATTTACATCAAGCGTAAAGCCCTGATTTAAAATAGCTAAAATGTAATAAATCCCACTAAAAAAGTCATAGCCAGCGTTAAATTATCAAGGTGTTTTTGAGGGGATTTGCCATAAAAAAGGGCGATATCGAAAACGATATCGCCCTTTTTATTAATACTTGTAGCATGATGTTTGGCCGAATTTACGCCATATTTTGTTTAAACACCTTAATCAATCTGTGATTAGCTTTTCAATTCCCACGGCGTTCTTGCGCTCATATCTGATAAATCATAAGGCGTAAGCTGGTAAACATAGTAGTTAAGCCAGTTGCTCACTAACAAACTGCCATGACTGTGCCAGCGAGCAATGGGCTCTTGGCTTGGATCATTATCACGATAGTAGTTGCTCGGTATATTAGGGTTGATACCTAAGCCAACATCTCGCTGATATTCATCATTTAAAGTAGGTTTTTGATACTCAGGATGCCCCATCACAAACAGGTTACGATTATTGCGGCTAAGCACAATATAGGCCCCAGCTTCAGCAGATTCAGCTAGCACTTCAACATCAGAATGTTGGTGTAAATCGTTAATATTCACTTCAGCATAACGTGAATGCGGCGCAAAAAACTCATCATCAAAACCGCGTAGTAATGGATGCGGCTCGTTGGTACGACTATGGTTAAACACCCCCGAACGCTTTTGCTCAAGTAAACTGCGATTAATACCATATAAATGAAACAAACCTGCATGCGCCGCCCAGCATAGAAACAATACTGAAGTGACATGTTCTTGAGACCAATCAATAATTTGTTTAATGTGATCCCAATACACCACATCTTCAAAATCCAGCTGCCCAAGTGGCGCACCGGTAATAATTAACCCATCATAATTGTTCGTTTTAACCGCTTCAAAATCCCGATAAAAAGCATTCATATGATCGACAGAAGTATGCTTAGATGCTTTGTCATGAATACGCAATAGGTCAACATCCACTTGCAGCGGGGTATTACCTAATAAGCGCAATAGCTGGGTTTCGGTTTCAATTTTATTGGGCATTAAATTTAGAATTAATACCCGCATAGGTCGAATATCTTGATTTGCAGCGCGAGTTTCCGACATCACAAAGATATTTTCAGACTCTAAGATTTCAGCTGCAGGTAAATCATCTGGAATTCTAACCGGCATAGGAGCACCTTTTTAATACAAAATAAATCGGTGCATAGGCATGATAAGCCTAACCACCAACTTTATTAACAATCACATTTATGGGCTGTGTCTCATTGACATCAATGCTATACGCTTGCGTATTGATAAACCACAGCTTGCCATTTACTTCTATTCGCGCCCCAATTGAGTAACTATGACCAACAATAAATTGGTCTGCAGCTATTTGAAACTCAAATGCTTGCGGCGCGCTCACTTGTTGGTACACTTTTTCAGCGATAACAATCGCTTTGGTATCTTGCAAAGACACATCCTTCACTTGCACGGTGAGTATTGCGTTGTCTGGCAATGCCATGCGCTCGCGATAACTCACATCACCACTTATAGACACTAAATGATCTACAGAGCTGCAGCCGAATAATCCGCCTAGCAGCATTAAAGAAATACATGCTTTGCTGATAAATGCTTTAATGATGTTCATATATCCTGTCCTTATAATACATTAAGACTTCTAGAAGTCTATACGTCTCATATTGAATAATATTCTTGCTTGTTATCCCTCGCAGTTGTTTTTATCATAGGCCATCATTTCGTCGTCTAAAAGCACATGACTACAGCAAACGCAATAATAGTGGGCGCTAGCTCACACCTTAGTAAAGAAATCGCCCGTCAATTAGCCGAGCAGAAAGTTTCTCTAGTGCTATTTGTACAAGATCCCGATGCCATGGCCGAGTTTGCCGCAAGCTTACCGACAAAAGTTGATGTGCTACCGTTAGATATTGAAAATCCAACAGCCATTATCAGCCAGCTTGAAAAAGTATGGTTAAGCCTTGAAGGCGCGCATTTAGTGTTAGTGAATACTGGACTTAATGCCTACAGTGAAGCACTGCCTTGGGAAATCGAACAAGATATCATTGACGTCAATGTGCGTGGTTTTGCCGCAATTTGTAATACCACCTTTCGATTAATGCGCGAGCAAGGCTATGGTCAAATTGCTGCAATCAACTCTATTGCCGGTTTACGTGGTGGCCCAAGTGTGGCTTATCATGCATCAAAAGCCTTTGCAGAAAATTACCTTGAAGGCTTAAGCATGCATGCGCAGCGATTAAAGTTACCAATCACTATTACCGATATTCAGCTAGGCCTATTGGATAAAGCTGCAATGCAGAAAAGTAAACTGTGGTTGCCGCCATTGCCAAAAGTGGCTAAACAAATTGTCAGCGCGATGCAAAAAGGCAAGCGCAAAGTCTATGTCACTAAACGCTGGCGCTTAGTGGCTTGGTTAACCTTACTTTTACCTGAGTTTATTTATAATACTCGCCATTGGAAGGCTAAAAAGAAAAAATAGCTTATTCAGTTATTTACCCACATAAAAAACAGGAGCCTAGCTCCTGTTTTTTATGCTCTAAATATTTTTCAAATATTAGAAGGTGTAACCAATGCTGACCATGTATACCCATGGGTCAATATCAGTTTCAACTGAAATAGCATCTTCACCTAAATTGAATTTAACATCCGTTGAGATATCAGCGTACCAAACCGATGCATTTACTAACCAGTTATCATTAAATTGATAATCAAGCCCAACTTGTGCCGCTAAGCCCCAAGAGTTACTCATGCTTAAATCAGTTAATGCGCCGTCTAAGTCATTGGTAAACTCGTTATCAAAAAAGTTAGTAAAGTTAACACCAACACCAATGTAAGGACGTAATTTAGATTGGCCATTACCAAAGTAATACTGCGCCACTAAGGTTGGTGGTAAATGCTTAGTTTCAGCAATTTTACCTAACTCACCAAGAGAAACATCATGACTAAAAGGAGTTGCTGCCAATAATTCTAAACCCCAATTATCAGTTAGCATGTAACCAAAGTTTAAGCCGACTTGGGTATTATCATCGACTGTAAACTCTGCAACATTAGCAACAACTGGACTAGACTCATTTGGCACAACCGCTACCGCACCAACACGAAAGATAAAATCACCAGCTTGATGAGCAACCGCAGCTGAAGAAACACCTGCAGATAATAAACTGGCAGCAACTAGACTAAGGGCTATTTTTTTATTCATTATGACAACTCCATGTGTACAACATAATTAGCGCTTTCGATAAACACCTTTAACAATTGCCGCTACACTGCCAGATAAAACCTTTAACAATCTTGATCCAGATCAACAAAGCTATTTACATCAAACTAGGTATAACGCTTTATTGACTTAGATCACATTTAGCTTGAACTTTGCCTACTAAGAAGCTTTTAAAATGCCAGTTTAACTGATGAAAACGTTGATTTTTTAACCAGGCACTTTCATGAGCAAAGCATGAGCCTGATATTAACTAAGCAATAACTATTTACCTTTTTGTAACATTTAATAGCGGTATTGCTTGTTAATCAATCCTATAAAAATTCTGCCTATTAAAGCCTGTCTATAAAAAGACTCATAAAATAAACGCCGCTGCCAATGATTAAAAGATAAACCCCCTCAATTGTTGTTACAAAGGTGCTACCCTTGAACAAAATACCTTTACCTTTGTTTATAGGCTGTAATTATCTTTCAATGACACAAATATGGATAACATCACTGTTTAGCCTCACGCTGTTTATTGCAGCTGATTTAGCTGCATCACAGCCCAAGGACATCGCTAATGCTATCTTTGATAATGAGCCTACCTCTGAAAAGACCATCACCGACAAAAAATCACCTTTGAATGAAACCCAGTCAGATGATGAAGTCGAGCCATCAGCTTGTTATAGCCGTTCACAAACTGATGAGAAAATTGATAAGGCTTTTGATTATCTCAACACCAAATTCTGCCAACCGGCCATTTGGTTTGACAGCTTCTTTGTCGATGATCGCATTGAAGATGATGCCAGAGCTGGCACGATTGTCCGTTGGTATAATGATTTTTCCTATTATGAAAAAGAAGGTTTTAAATATCATGCTAACGTCAATGCGCGGGTAAATTTACCTGGAGTCACTAAAAAGCTAAAACTCATTTTTGATTCAACTGGAGAAGATGATCCATTTTCATTTATACGCAGCCCTGACGATAACAACGACAGGGAATTTAGCTTACGCTATGACTGGCTAGCTCGAAATAGAAGTAGTTTTAATATAAAGCTCAGTTTTAAGCCTAAAATCGAAGCTCGTTATCGCTATACCTATTCTATTTCAGAAAATACCATCAGCCGCATCACCCAAAAGCTGTATCAAGAGAAAAATCTCACTGGTGAGTCTACTGAATTCGATATTGAACACTCTTTTAACGATGATTTTTTATTGCGCTGGAGTGCTGCGTTCCAATATGAAACTAACGATAATGGTTGGGAGCTAGGCTCAGGTCTGCAGTTATATCAATATATCAGTGATAAACAAGCCATTAGTTATCAAGCCCACATACACGGCGTCGACCAGCCCTATAAATATATTGATAGTGCAAAAATTGGCTTAACTTACCGACAAAACTTTGTCCGAGATTGGTTGTTTTTTGCCATCACGCCTGAATATACTTGGACTAAAGAAGATGATGAAGTGCGCATCAATCAAGTGGTGCTAACCTTTACCATAGAGTTTTTATTTCAAAATATTTAACTCTATGCCGATTAGCTAAACCACCGCCAAGAGGACAAGATGATGAATGAAAAATTTATAAAATTTGATGTGTTTGGTAAGTCCTTGTCAATTAAGCGCCAAGATAGACAAAGTGATCAGCCCCAATGGCTACTGTTTCGTGATTCAGGCACCGGGCTTAGATCGCGCATCCATGAGGTCATCATTCCACCTGAGCTTAAAGAAACAGAGCTTGCAGGTTATCTTGATGATATTTTCCATGAAAATGCCACTGCAAAACATTCACAAGTGTTAAAGCTGACATAAAAAAATGACATAAAAATGACATAAAAGGTGCAGCTAAAGGCTATAACTTAAACGCAAGAGCTAATTGACTAGTGATAAATGACAAGGGGTTACGGGGGGGTTAGAGCTCAAGTGAAAGCTTAGGATATTGCTTAAACCAAGGTTTACTGGCAACACGCTCCATAAACACATGTTTATCGGCATTGGGGTTATAGCTCACCGATAGGCTAAATAGGTTTTCATAACCAAATAATGCCTTTAGCACTAACTTGCCATCATTATCCAGTTTTACCGCTACCGCTGTTTGTTGCTCAGGCCAATAACACATCGCATCAAGGGTTGATGTATAGGCTGGGTGATGATTCCTTTTATGCATTCTGGCTTGGTTTTTCACCGACCAAGGCAGTTTTATCCGCTCAGATAATGCTTTTTCGATTAACTTATCACGATAGGCACAGGTTTGTTTGCTGCAATAATAAATCACATCAATATCAGTTAACGCACTGGGCGCTATTTGATGCTGTTTATCCCACACTAAATTACGCACAAACCCTGCAGCAATGTACCAATCTGTAATATTAAGCTCAGTAAAAAGCGCTGCAACTTGCTGCAAGGCACTAATGCGCATCTTGTCTGCTACAATCCAATTTTTTAACTGAGCTTCATAGTCCATATTTTACTCGAGCTTATCTATAAAATGCTGGGTTAACTGGCATCATCTTGCTGCTCAGGCGCAGCTGCAGCAAAGGCTGGGTGAGCCTGACATGTGTGCCAAATCCGCACAATATTAGGGTATGCAGATAAATCTACGTTGAAGCGATAGGCATTGTAAACCTGAGGGATAAGACAAATATCTGCCAAGCTTGGACTGTCGCCAAAACTAAATTTACCAGAGTGAACAGCTAATTGCTTTTCTAGCGCCGCAAAACCTAAATGGATCCAATGATGATACCAGTTCATTTTGTCTTCTTCAGATACGCCCATGTCTTTAACGAGATACTGTAATACCCGTAAGTTGTCCAGTGGGTGAACTTCACAAGCGATCAATTGCGCCATGGCACGCACTACGGCTCTATTTTTAGCGCCTTGTGGCAATAAACTATATTGCGGATATTGCTCTTCTAAATACTCAATAATTGCCAATGACTGGGTTAAATTAAACTCTCCATGGTCATCTTCATCAACCAATGCCGGAACCAAATGCTGTGGGTTCAATTGGGCAAACATATCACTATGCTGCTCACCGCCATTTTTGACTAAATGCACTGAAATTTGCTCTGCATCCAGCTGCTTAAGATTAAGCGCGATACGCACCCGATATGCCGCACTGGAGCGCCAATAACCATATAATTTCATAGTATATCCTTATCAAATTAACTGAGTTAGCATTGATGATATAAAAAAAGCAATAACGTTAGACGCTATTGCTTTTTATCACAGCAAACACTTATTTAAGCTTTGTATTCAACCACTTTTTGATCGATAGAACCAAAGATTGAGTTATCTTGATCATCAAACATTTCAATTCTTACTGTATCGCCAAAACGCATAAATGGCGTTGAAGCTTTACCGTCTGCAATGATTTCTAGCATGCGTTTTTCAGCTAAACAGCTAGAACCGGCACTGCGATCATAATTTGAAATAGTACCAGAACCAATCACAGCTCCCGCTGCCAATGGACGGGTCTTAGCAACATGAGCGACCAATTGACTAAAGTTAAACGTCATATCTACGCCCGCATTAGGACGACCAAATAAATCACCATTTAAATGAGTTACCAATGGTAAGTGCACTTTGCTATCTTGCCATCTGTCACCTAATTCATCAGGGGTAATCGCCACTGGCGAAAACGCACTTGAAGGCTTTGATTGGAAAAAGCCAAACCCTTTCGCTAACTCCCCAGGTATAAGATTACGTAACGATACGTCATTCACTAGCATCAATAATTTGATGTGCTGGGCAGCGTTATCTGCATCTACGCCCATTTTAACGTCGTCAGTGACCACTGCGATTTCTGACTCGAAATCAATACCGTACTCTTCACTGGCCATTTCAATATCGGCTTTTGGCGCGATAAAGCAATCTGAGCCACCTTGATATACTAATGGATCAGTCCAAAACGTTGCTGGCATTTCTGCGCCGCGCGCTTTACGAACCAATTCAACGTGGTTGACGTATGCACTGCCATCAGCCCATTGATATGCACGAGGCAATGGCGATAAACATTTAGCTTCATCAAAATCAACGACGTTGTCCATCATACCGGCATTTAATGCTTCATATAATTCTTGTAATTGCGGGTTTAATAAATCCCAAGCATCTAATAATTGCTGCATAGTATGCGCAATAGCAGGTACGGCAACGGCTTTGGTTAAATCTTTACTGACCAACATCAGTTGGCCATCACGGCGACCGTTGTTATAACTTGCAAGTTTCATTTTGACTCCTAGATGGGTACAAATAATGTTGCTACTACTCAAGACAATGTGATTACAAGACGTGCTAACTGGCTTGGCAATTCGATTAAATCAAATATGCTACCTGTAAAGCGCCTATGCTGAGTAATAACAACTAAAATAGCGTTGTTAACGATACAAATACCCTAAGCTTAACCGAATTAATATAGCGTGAGATAAATCACACTTTGTTTGCTTGAGAGTTAAATTGTAAAGGTTTCAATACAGAATGAGATCCCAGTATCAGAATGCGGATCTCAGGCTGGTAAACCTCAAAATGCCAGTGGCTTACTGACATTTTGATGGCATGAAATCGTTACACTAAAAATAACCGCTACGATTAATTAACGTTTTTTAGATATTTTGTAGTCGCGCAGCTTGTTAGCAATAGCGGTATGAGAAACCCCCAGCTTTTTAGCTAATTGACGGGTACTTGGATAAGCTGGATATAAGCGCCTTAATAAGCTTGCCTCATATTCTTTCATGGCTTGATCTAAGCTGCCTTCAAACTCTTCATCAAAGTAGCCAAAGCCTTCAGCATAAGAAGGTAACTTAAGTTGCTCAACGGTTAGTTCTGCCGAGCCATCCCACATCGATACCGCTCTAAAAATAGCGTTTTTAAGCTGACGCACATTACCTGGCCAGGCATAGGTGAACAAGTAGTCCCGACATGATGCTGAAATACGTCGTAATGGACTCGATAACTGCTGGCTGTAATGCTCTAAAAACATTTCAGTGAGCGGAATAACATCCACTTTACGTTCACGGAGCGACGGCATGTGATAACTAAGTACATGAATGCGATAATAAAGATCTTCTCTGAATTCACCTGATTGGCACAGTTCTGCCAAGTTCTTTTGGGTAGAACAAATTATACGTACATCAGCGCGCACTTCTTCATCGCCGCCAATGCGTCTAAAAGTGCCATCTTGTAGTAAACGCAATAGTTTTACTTGAGCAGCTTTTGACATTTCGGCAATTTCATCTAAGAAAACAGTGCCACCTTTCGCCTCTTCAAATAAGCCACGTTTTACCACTTGGCCATTTGACACAAAGCCAAACAATTCTTCTTCTGCCACGCTATCTGGTAATGCAGCGCAGTTAATAGCAATAAAGGCGTGCTCTCGGCGCATACTGGCATCATGGCTCGCTTTGGCCATCAACTCTTTACCAGTACCCGTTTCACCAGTTATTAATAACGGTGCATCCAGTTGGGCCATACGTTTGGCTTGTTTAAGCACATCTTTCATTTTATCGCTAACGGCCAACACATTATCAAAGCCTGTGGTTTGATTTTGCAGCGCATTAAATTGCTTACCGACACGGGCTGGTGATTTTAGCGACACCACCGCGCCCGCTAAAATACTGGCATTGTTTTCATCAGGTAAATAGATAGGCAGCATTTCGGCTAAATATTCATTATTACCAATTTGCACCCGAGTGGCTTGCGCTAATACAGGGGCTTCAGTTAACCAGCGAGAAAAGTTAAATCCTTGCACCCAATGATTAAGCGATTCATCAATCACTTCATGCTCTTGCATATTAAGGGTTAATAATGCGGATTCATTAACAATACGAATACGGCCTTTAGCATTAATTGAAAAAACGGAGTCTGGCAGGGTTTGTAATAAGGTTTTGAGCGCGTAATGTTCTTGCTCGGAGGGCATAAACGATACGGTACGAACATCATGGACGCTTTCTACTTTGCGAATTAAAGGCATTAATTCACTTAAGGTTTCAAAGCCAATTTCGGCAAACTGTAGGTACAAAAAGCCTCTATTGCTGGCATCAATTGCAATTAAGTTAATGCCATAGTTTTCTAGCACTTCTAGAATATCTTTCGCAAGGCCGATACGATCTAAACAACTGACTTCCAAACGCATAAACAACTATTCCCTATTATATTGTTTTCTGGAATATCCGAGGACTCGATTCTGACCATGTCAGGGTGCCCTTCTTAATTTGTGAGCGATACGTTAAAAGGTTATCGGGCGCGTGGCAAGTGTTGTTTACAGCATAATTGTAACAGAGGACGTGCTAAAACAGGTTACGTTAACGTAACCTGCTGATATAATTAACTAAGATTTTAGTTAATTAACTGGTCGGTTTTCGCCGCCATAATGAAATCATTCTTATGAAGACCTTTAATGGAATGTGACCACCAAGTCACTGTCACTTTGCCCCATTCAGTTAAGATCCCCGGATGGTGAAAATCAGCTTCAGCAACATCAGCGAGTTTATTGGTGAATTCCATCGCCAGTTTGAAGTTTTTAAACTTAAAAACTCGCTCTAATTGATTAATACCATCACGGTTTTCAACGGTCCACTGGGGTACCATTTGACTAAATTCAACCAGCTCTTGCTCGGTTACTTTTGGGGCATCTATTTGGCAAGCCTCACATTTTAGTTCGGATAAATCTGACATAACAGCTCCTGTATTATCACACTAGTTTAATCTAGTGTTTATATTATTAATGTATAAATGAATGACTAGTTTTAACGAGTCCCTAAACGGCTATTGGGTTGGGTTTTGGGGCAAATTTAGCCGCAAACAAACCTAGCTGCCGTGCTTTAGCGACTTCAGCCATAATATCCATTCGAGTGATTTCATCTAAAAAGTCGATATTGTCGATAACGTAATAAATCGGCTGCATAATATCTATTCGATATGGGGTTCTCAGCACATCCAGTAGCTCAAAAGGCTTACGCTCCGGTTTATCACTTAATGCGTATAAGGTTTCACCTGGCGAGCTTAATATACCGCCACCATAGATATTAAGTTGATCATCTTTGGCTTTCATTAAACCAAACTCGACCGTAAACCAATATAATCTCGCTAAAAACACCCGTTCTTCTTTAGATGCCGCCAAACCTAATTGGCCATAAATATGCGAAAAATGTGCAAATGACGGATTGGTTAATAACGGGCAATGACCAAATATTTCATGAAAAATATCAGGTTCTTGTAGGTAGTCGAACTCTTCTTTTGAGCGAATAAAGGTCGCCACAGGAAACTGCTTATTGGCCAACAATTCAAAAAATTTACCGAATGAAATAAGTGCCGGCACTCCTGAAGTTTGCCAGCCTGTAGATGCAAGTAACACCTTATCGATTTCTTTTAATTGCGGTACCCGATTCGTGGGCATAGCTAAAGCATCAAGGCCATGCATATATGCCTCGCAAGCTCTGCCTGGCATATTGTTCACTTGGCGCTGATATAACTGATGCCAAATGTCATGTTCTTCATCAGTATATTGGATGTAACCCTGACTATCAGGGATCTTCGCGGTGTAATTTGTTACTTTGCTCATAAGTGCCACTTTACGTAAACTTCACTCCCTTCATAGTGTGCTAAGGATCACATTTTGTTAACTGCTTGGGGTTTTATTCTTCAGTGATTTGACAGTACAATTCGTAAACAAAACGCTACATTAGCAATTTCTACTAAACTTAACTTAATAAAATTAGTCATATAAACTGCCACCTTTAAATTACAAAGTGGCCAACAACTCATCTCCCGATTCTGTCTTAAGTCAATGGATAAAACTTTTAAGCTTTAAACAGGTTAAAGCTTGATACCTTTTTTAGTGAGCTTGATAACTTAAGTAGAATAAAATCCAAGCAATTAACTCGCTTTACTTTGGCGCTATAGTTAAACTTTTAAGTAGACTGTCATTTTTGCATTCAATTTTATGTCATCCACAGTTAAGGACATTTCATGGCAATTTTAGTCACTGGCGGAGCCGGATATATAGGAAGCCACACTGTAGTTGAACTGTTAAATGCTAATCAACAGGTTATCATTGTCGATAATTTATCCAACGCCAATGTCATCGCCTTATCTCGCATTGAACAAATTACCGGTAAAAGCTGCATTTTTTATCAAGGCAGTGTGCTAAATAAAGCGCTATTACATAAAATATTTACTGATCATGTCATTGAATCAGTAATTCATTTTGCTGGTTTAAAAGCGGAGGCTGATTCAGTGTGTAAGCCATTGCAGTATTATGAAACTAATGTCACCGGCACAATAATTTTGTGCCAAGTCATGGCGGAACATCAGGTGAAAAAGTTAGTTTTTAGCTCTTCAGCTACGGTATACGGCATCCCTGATGGCTTGCCTATTAAAGAAACCGATTCAACCGGAGCCACGAACCCTTATGGTCAGTCAAAGCTGATGGTGGAACAACTACTGGCTGACTTACATACTGCTGATAATCAATGGGATATCACTATTTTACGCTACTTCAACCCAGTTGGTGCTCACCCAAGCGGACTGATCGGTGAAGATCCTAGCGATATTCCGAATAATCTTATGCCTTATATATGCCAAGTGGCTGTGGGCAAGCTAAAAGAATTACAGGTGTTTGGTAATGATTATCTTACCCCTGACGGCACAGGTGTACGAGATTACATCCATGTGGTTGATTTAGCCCAAGGCCACCTAAAAGCATTAGCTAAGCTCAACAGTAATTCAGGCATTGCCACCTACAATTTAGGCACAGGCCGTGGGTACAGCGTTATCGAAATTATTAATACCTTTGAGCAAATAACCGGTAAAGCGATACCCTATTGCTTTAGTGCTCGTAGAGAGGGCGATCTTGCGGCATACTTTGCTGACGTGTCTCAGGCGAAAACGGCATTAGATTGGCACGCTGAGCTGTCCCTTGAAACCATGGTTGAATCTAGCTGGCATTGGCAATCTAAAAATCCTGACGGCTACCGAAGTTAAGGGGTTAGTTGACATAGTTTTTTGAGCCTATTTATTTAAGCCCTGTAGATATTTACTAGCTAACTTTAGTCTCATTAATGTTAGCCTTGTTATTGTTAGCCAAAAATAGTGGAAGAAGTATGAGTCAGTCAGTCAATCACAGCCGCAGAAACCTATTTCGCAGACGTAAAATTGATGCCCAAAGACCGCCTTGGGTTAAGTCTGATATTGAGTTCACTGACGAATGTACTCGCTGTAATGCCTGCATCGATGCCTGCGAAACTAAGGTAATCATTAAAGGTGATGGTGGTTTTCCTGAAATATCATTCACAAACGACGAGTGCACATTCTGTCAGCAATGCGCCACAGTATGCAAAGAGCCCATTTTTGATCTTTCTCAACTCACGCCTTGGAACATAAAAGCCGGCGTCAATGACAGCTGTTTAACCTATCAAGGCGTATGGTGTCAAAGCTGTAAAGATGCCTGCGATCCCGCAGCAATAAGCTTTAAGATGGCCATTGGCCAAGTACCCAAACCTATGATTGATCTTGAGGCTTGTACAGGCTGCGGCGCTTGTGTTGCCCCCTGCCCATCAGCTTCTATCAGTGTCATTGAGCTTAACGTTACGAGTTAATGCTGTTTTAGCTAAGCTGTATCAATAAACTGTGTCAATAAGTCTTGGTAGTCAAAAAAGTCTTAATAGTCAAAATTTAATTGTTTTTTTTGCGATTAATTGTCGCTATATTAAATGTTAAATACTAACAACAAAATAAATTTAACCGCATAATTATCCTGGTCATTGCGGTCAAAAATGCATAAAGAGAGCGAATATGTTTAGTAAAAAAAGTCCCACAAGTAACCTGAGTTTTATTGCCAATGATTGTGAATTAAGCGGTAATATCAAAGTTAACGGCGACGTACTTATTGCAGGGAAAGTTGATGGCGAAATTCGCGCTTCTGGTAACATAACGGTTGAAGCTACTGGGGTTGTCACCGGTGGTGTTGTTTGTGTGGAAGCGACGGTTTCTGGCTTAATGACAGGTAATATTAATTGCGAAAAACTCACCATTACCAATACCGGAACTTTTGATGGTGAAGTGTACAGTAAGCGTATGGAAATTTTAGATAACGGTCAGTTCCTTGGTTATCGAAAAGCTTACGATAAACAAAGCAAAGCATTAGAAAATAATGAAAAATTGGTTTCCACTGTTGAAACTGAAAAAGAAAAGCCTCAACTCACTGCAGCTGTATCGGCATAGTCAATTTCAGCGTTTGGCTTATCCTTCATGAATATTTAAAACGAATGCCAAACATCGACGTTTGGCATTCGTTCAATAAGTTATTATTTAATAATTAAACACATCTCTTTTTGTAAGCACTTTTAATTAGCGCTTTGGCTATAAGTTAGCAATATCTACAAATAATCGCTTTAGGGCTTAATAGATTGCTGCTGCCATTGCCGCAGTAAGCTGACAAACTCCGCTGGCGCTCTATCTAGGCTATCAATAGATAAATAAAGGTGAAACCCGAGTTGAGCATCTAAGGTTTGGCAGCGATGGCCAAACATGGCTAATACGCCACGATAACGCTCACCATTAACCACTAATGGGGTAAATTCAGCGCCGACATAGGTTTCAAGGCTTTGTAAGTCTTCATCTTGAGTCGCTGCTGTCATGAGTAACGGCCGCTGCTCAGTCAATAACCCGGTGGCTAACCTTGGGGAGATACAATCTAAAATCGGATTGATGTGTTTGAGTTTAATGCCAATATACGGCAGTTCAATTAACTCAAGATTTTGGGTCACCCGTGACACGTCAATACGCTGCACATTATCCCAAGCTACGTGCACTGTGCCGCGGCCATGATAATAATCAAATCCTGCTGCAGATAATTTAAAACTGGCTTTCGGCTGATTTATTTTGGCAACACCTAGTACCAGCCCTACACTGCCAACGGCAAAAAACACCATACCGACACCAAATAGGCTTTTGTTGTTGATAAATAATATCAAGCTGATAAATACCGCAATGCCACCAGCAATGGTTAAACTAATGCCGTTGCGCTTATTATGCGGCGCGATAAACAATGGCTCTGAGCGCTCATGTTGGCTGGGATCAGACATCAGTTAATAATCCTTTTATGGTTAGCCATAACATGCCCACATACTCGTGAATTGCACGCTGGGATATATACAGATTTTCAGCACTAAAGCGCCACCAATAACCCGGTGAGCTGATAAAATTAGTCGGCGCGGCGATGGGATTTAAATCAAGTGTGGTAAAAATCTTCATTGAGCGCGGCATATGGGTCGCAGAGGTAACCAATATAAAAGGCTTATTGGCAATTAACTCAGCCATAGATTTTGCTTCTTCAATGGTATCTAGCGCATCAGCAAACGTCACTATTTGGCTTGCTTGCACGCCCAGCTCAATCGCCGCTTGCTGCATAATTTCAGCATGGGGGGTTGGCGTTAAGCCGCCACTCCAACCACTGACCACCAACTGGCAACGATTATCTGCAAGTTTTAGCTGCCTTACGCCTTCTGATAATCTTGCTAATGCTGTCGATGATAACTGCTGCACCGCAGCTCGATTAGCATTTTCAGTGTGACCTGAACCCAGCACCATCACATAACAGGCTTGCTGCGCATTAGCGACAGTACCCGATTGATAAACGAGGGTTAACGGGGAGTTATTCACTGGATATTGGGACTCTAAACTGGCTGCCAGTCCTGCACTAAATTGCGAATTACTCAGTAACAGTAAAATAGCAAAAGCCGCAATTAAGGCGCTTTGCCCTATGGTTTTCAATCGCTGGGATTGGCTGCGGAACACAAATATCGCCAATAACAGCAGTAATAATGTCAGCGGAATAGGCATAACCAATTGAGATAAGATTTTTTTAAGCCAAAACATCGAGATACCCAGTTTTTAATGAAACGATATTTTAACTTGTCACAGCCAAGATTACTATTTGAAGAGTTAGCAAACTGCAATTAAGCCTGCGTGTTGGCTTAAGGGAATGTCGCCTTACATTAAAGTTTGAAACGTTTATCGACTTAAAACTGCATTAACTTGTAATCAGTAAGGCCGCAAAACACAATAAAGATTGAAATTTTTGCTTTACCGCATGACGCCACAGCGAACAATAAAGACAATAAAGACCGAAACTCACTTTTGGACAAAAATGCGTTAGAGCTTAAGCTCTGAAAATGATTATTGGATTAGCGAAGTATGCAAATCTACGATGCGGTAACGCATAAATCAGCGGCAGCTTTATGCTGTCCGCTGGATTTTCTTGTTATGCTTGACCAACTTATTTCGCTTAAGCGTCCTTAACAACCTAAATAACCTATATCTAGTTGTCGGGTGGAGAGAGTGCGACTCAACAACTTCTTCAGTATTGTTGAAGAGCGCTTTTGCAATGGCTCTTCCTGTCGATAGTAGTTCATATGCTTGATCATTGTTGATTGTATAGAAGATTCCTTCCTTATCCTCTTGACCTGAATACTCAGAGCCGAACTTTCTAGCGATTAATGCTTCTCGAAGACTATTTCTATCGTTTTTTAATTGAATTACACCGAACAAGGCCGGATTATATAGTGGCCATTCAGTGCCAATAGAATAAAGCCTCATGTACTTAATATGATTATCAATGAACTGAATATGTTCAGGGAAATTCTCGATATCACCTAAATGGAGTATTTCTTCCCCGAGAGCTCTTTTAAACAAGGTATCAATAGGATACTCAGTATTAAGGTCGCTTTCAGAAATTTGCTCTTCACCTGAAGCGCTCCATTTATTTTCATAATAGCTCATTCCTTTTGTCCGCTTCATCAAGAGGATTTCTCCATCACTCAACCTAATCGTAAAATGCAGGCAAAGACTTGACGGTATAAGGCTTTTCTCTGGAGATACGTGCCCGTATCTATCTGAAAGATTTTTATTTCTTTCCAACCAACTTTTAACTGTTTCAATAGTAAAAAAATCTGTCTCTTTTAATGTGAGTTTTAGGTGACTCGATTCTGAAGTTATAAAAGGTGTATTAACAAGGCAAAACTTTCTACCATTTGGTGGTTCCGCATCAATTAATCCACCGGCTCGATTGATTAAGTCTTCAGCGTCAAACTCCAGGTCCGTTTGCTCTATCTCAATATCTATCGGGTCCCAACCAACCTTATCAGGCCTTACAGCAGCATTTAAATTTGGGTGGCACACTATTTCAATTGCCTTGTCAGAAACCAATAAATTCATATTTGTCTTAGATGCCGCATTGATAGCACCATTAACCGGCATTGCCAGGCTTTTTGCCTCTTCATCAGTAATACTAATACTTCTTAGCTCTTTCCTGTTGTCCATATAAACAAAGATGAAGATTCCTGCAGCAAGCACAGCAAATGAGATAACCGCATATAACGGGAATATATTTGTTAAAGCACCCAACAACCACCCCGCAAGAAGTGTAAACCTAGAGTCCTTAACGGCTCTAAAAAAATATGATTGATTGCTCACTGATTACTCCTTTGAGCCTAACGATTTAGTTCACGAGCCGAAGGTCTCGTGTAACGGCTTGTTCTTTACTTTCGGAGAGAGAGGGTTATCGCTACTCAATCCGTGAGTTCATATTCCATGCCCTTGGGGCTTAATTGATGCCCCCTGCGGCGTGAGGGAAGCATCGCTGCTTTACTTGAAGTCAATTGCAGGTCTCTTTAAAAGCTTTGCTTTACGAGCCTTAGCAAGTGCCTTCAAGCTATCATACATAAATTAGGCGTTTCTTCCATCACGTTTGGCTCTATCTATTCCTTCGGTTAGACTTAAATATCACTTCTTTTTTGCTAAAAATCGTCTACCGCAGGTCAAGAACAGCTTATTCAATAGCAGCTCAATAATGTTCCAGGCTGCTCAATTCAAACTTCAAAGATACCATCGCTAAGTCCTTGTTGTAAATCGAATATTTTCGCGAATAGGTAAGTAATGCTCAAAATGCTGCCGGAAAAAGAATGCGTCTTTGTTTACGAGGTCTATACAACACTTTAAAAAATTTCGCAGTAGATTGATATGTATGGGTTTTCTCGAATGTTACAAAATTATCGATGCGTAAAAAGCTCATTTTACGCATCCTTTGGCGCCAAAATTATCTCAATTTGGAGAAAATCAGTTATACCTGTATAGGCAACCAGTCATTTGGACGACAAGTAAGGCGGTCATAATCGATTAGAAAAAGTAAGGTTATGCTGATTATCCCATTGCTAGCACCAACTCGTTTTGAGGCATGAACGTGTTACGGGCACCAAATTTATACTTCATTTTAATTGGCTCAGTTATGCTAGATCATCACTTCAATCTAATCCATTGCCTGCCGCAGGTGATGTATAGGATATACAAATGTCGCGATCACATGGTCAATGATGTTCCCGACATCATCATGACATTTCCCAAATCCCTATGGGTCAGATGTGAAAGAGCGACCTTTTGTGCAGATACAACTGCGAGACGCTGCACTCTTTATATAAATCAAAAGGTCCATGTAAGCTCTGCCAAAACATCCATGTTTTGGAAGCTCGCTGCTGCATCTACACCGGGATTATTATCTCTTCGATTTGACTTTATTAGTGGGAATAAAAAGGCTAAAAAGCAGAAAATCTATTTGCCTCCGACTCAATTTGAATTGAGGACTTTGAAGAAAATAGCGTGAGATTGGCATGGATGCCAATATAGCCTCAGTTAAGCCATGGATGGCGCATCTGAGGCGTTAGCATTTTCAAATATGACCGAAGAACACTACAAGCGAAGTCAAAAGCTGGATCAATCCCCGTTGAAAACATGCGATTTTCAGCATTTTTCGTTGGGGCCTGAGGGTTTGTTAAGGGCTTATTTTGTAAAATGTGAGCGCTTTCCCCCTTGACTCTGCTCTTTGCAAAAGAAGGGGCGAAGCGCCACGACGTTAATCCAAACAAAGTTTGGAAAGACTTAAAGAAAACTTGCGATTTATAACTCGTATAAGTGAAGCACCACGACTTTTTTGTTCAAACTGGCAAACTAGATTTGGGTCACTAAATCGTTAGAGAAGTTTGCCGTGGTGAGTTCTGCCAACTTAAACAACTCATGACGTTTCGAACTTTGTTGTCTTAGTTTCAATCTTTATTGTCTAGTTTCAGACTTTAATGTACATCGACAGGAAAATGAATAACACCAAGCGCGCTTAAGCAAATAAGTGCCTTAGTAAGGGTTTATCCGCTGTGTCTCTACTTCACCATACAATGTTGGTAAATGTTCTCCCATTGCAGGTAAGTGAGCTCAATACTCGCTTCACTGTCACAACAGTAAGCGTCACCCTTTGGGCACACCTTTTCAGTGATATCAGCTAATTGCTCAGTAACACAGCCAGATAAGTACTCGTTACTTAATACCATATTGTTAAGTTGTTGCCGCTGCACAAGGGGAATAGCTAATGAATCCTGCGGCGCAATAACGCAATCAGACGACGCTAAAAAGAGTAACGCGGCAGTGATGAGTCCTTTCATATTAACTCCAATATAATTAAATCAATTATACGATAGCCATTGTAGCCACTGCACAGCAAGGTTTTATTCGAATTAGTTGATTATATCCTTTGCGCTAATCGAAAATTACTATAGTGTGGTTATTCAATTGTTTCGTCATTTATATTTTTCTAGATATTTGGCTTAGCTTTAGCTACCCAACTAGGACAAATAATGACGACCCCTGTACGCGTTCGCTATCACACCATTGAAATTGGTGACAACGATATTCACTTATGTACCCTTCGAGATAAACAGCAATTTAGTGACGATAACAACACAGCTAAAGACTTAGGTATTTCTTCGGCGCTATGGCCCATTTTTGGGGTAGTCTGGCCTTCCAGTATGGTACTGGCAAATCACATGCTTGATTATCAAACTCAAGGTAAACGCATTTTAGAGATTGGTTGTGGTATCGGCCTTTCAAGCTTACTGTTAAACCAAAGAGCCGATGATATTACCGCCACCGATTATCACCCTGAGGTTGAAGGTTTTCTATTAAGAAATACCCAACTCAATAACGACAAATCGATAAACTTTGAACGAGTCGATTGGGCTGATGACAACAGTGATTTAGGTCAGTTCGATTTAATCATCGGCAGTGATTTATTGTACGAAGATGAGCATATTGCCTTGCTGGCTTACTTCATTCAAGCCCATGCCAAACGCCAATGTGAAATTGTTATTGTCGATCCCGGTCGTGGCCGAAAAAACAAACTCACCACCAAGATGGATGAATACGGCTTTAGCCATAATCATATCAAACCCATTCACACTGATTATTTAACACAACAATTCAAAGGCCATATTTTGCGCTTTTCAAGAGAGAGCTAGTGCAGTTAAATTTCGCTTAGCAGTCTAGTATATACTCATAAAAAATCACGCTCTGCTCTGTAATGGCTTGCTGGGTAAAGCCCAGCTTTAAAAGTAATTTAGCTGATGCTTGGTTACTTTTGTCTACCCCAGCGATTAATTTACGCCATTGAAGTTGATCCCGGGAAAATTCAATCACTCCTGTGAGTAACTCGCTTCCATAGCCTTTTTTCCAATAATGCTCACCCAGTAAATAACCGATATGGGCTGTTTCTTCATCAGCAAGATACATAAAGACTAATCCCATCATTAAGCCTGTATCAGTCGCATCAACCCGACATAAACGGCTTTGTGCTAGCATTTCATCAAGCCAGTACTCGGCGGCTGGTAGTGAGTTTAGCTGCTGAAAATTAGCAGGAAGATGATTAACCACTGCAGGTGTCAACAACGCCATAAGCTGTATCAAGAGTGCGGATAACTGCGATGTTAACTCTGATGCAGACTCTGACGATGTCATATCAGAAGATATTTCCCTTATTAGCAGCCTCGCTGTTTGCAAATTTATCTTCACCTGATGGCTCCTATTTATGGCCATTAACAAAGCAAACCCCATTAATAATACGGAGTAACTGCAGGCTATCTTATCATTTAGCGCTATTAAAATTTGCTTTGGTTAGTACCAAAGTGACATCTAGCCATCATTAAGCTGCAATAATATGGCATTAACTCAGCCAATCACTACCATCCTCAGCCTAAGTAAGGTATAACGGCGCCATGAAAACTCCTAAACGTATACAACCACTGGTTGATGATGGCCTTATTGACGAAGTCGTAAGCCAATTAATGAGCGGTAAAGAAGCCACCGTTTATATGGTTCGCTGTGGAAATGAAATCCGCTGCGCCAAAGTGTATAAAGAAGCCATTAAACGGAGCTTCAAAAAAGCAGCGCAATATCAAGAAGGTAGAAAAAGTCGCAATAGCCGTCGCAGCCGTGCAATGGAAAAAGGTTCCAGCTACGGCCGTGAGCAGCAAGAAAATGCCTGGCAAAATGCCGAAGTAGATGCCTTGTATAAATGTGCTGACGCCAATATTCGAGTGCCTGTCCCCTATGGCTGCTTTGAAGGTGTGCTGATAATGGAACTGATCACTGATGGTCAAGGTGATGTGGCCCCGCGTTTAAATGATATTGTGTTAAGCGCAGAACAAGCGTTACAAGATCACGCCACCATGATGGGGTATGTCACTCGTATGTTGTGTGCCGGCATCGTCCATGGTGACTTATCGGAATTTAACGTACTGCAAGATGACCATGGACCTGTGATTATCGATCTGCCCCAAGCCGTCGATGCTTCAGCCAATAATAATGCCAAGGTCATGCTAGAACGTGACGTTAACAATATGACCCGCTATTACTCGCAGTTTGCACCTGAGCTTGCTTTAACAAAGTATGCCAAGGAAATGTGGAGCTTATATGAGAAAGGCGACTTACTGCCTGATACCAAGCTTAGCGGTGAATTTGAAGAGGATACCAGCGCTGCTGATGTCAATTCAGTGCTAGAAGAAATTCAAGCAGCCTTTGAAGAAGAACTAGAGCGCCGCGAACGCATTAGTGAGCCTGAAGAGCTTTAACGCCCTCACACTTAATTTCGACTGTAAATAAAAACGGCGCTGATAGCGCCGTTTTAATACTCAAGAGTTAACTCATCGACCTAGTGGTCGTTTTTACCCCACAGCCATGCTGCACCACGCACCCCAGATGATGCGCCATATTCGTTTTTAACCACTAAGGTGTCGCACTCGCGGCCAACCACATACTTAGGTAATACTTTTGGCAATTCAGTGTATATCGCATCAATATTAGATACGCCGCCACCTAATACAATCACATCAGGGTCGAGCATATTAATCAGGTGTGCCAATGAGCGTGCTAAACGATCGATAAAGCGCACAAATGCTTGGGTCGCTAACGGATGACCATCAGCCATCATTTGCGAAATTTGAATGCCACTGTCAGCTTCACCACCAGCACGGCGGAAATCACGAACAAAGCCAGTGCCTGAAATAAAGGTCTCGATGCAATCTTTGTTGCCACAAAAACACGATGTAGAATTAAATTCGTCCGAAGTCATCCACGGCAAAGGATTATGACCCCATTCACCACCAATGCCATTACCGCCGCCATGAACTTTACCATTTATCGCTAAACCGCCACCGCAGCCTGTACCAATAATCACCCCAAAGACCACATCTTTGCCTGCGGCTGCGCCATCAACAGCTTCAGATACCGCAAAACAGTTAGCATCGTTTGCTACCCGCACTTCTCTATCAAGACGAGCGCTTAAATCTTTATCAAGTGGGTGACCATTAATCCAAGTTGAATTCGAATTTTTAACCAAACCCGTTAACGGTGATACCACCCCTGGGATCCCCACACCCACACTGCCAGTTTGCTGAGTTTCGGCTTCAGCATCATTAACTAAGCCTACTATGGCATCAAGGGTTTCAGGGTAGTTTTTAGGTGTTGGAATACGTTTACGAAATAGCTCTGAACTATCTTCGGCTAGCGCCACCACTTCAATCTTTGTCCCGCCAAGGTCAATACCCATGCGCATCATAGTAACTCTCTCCATATCGTTAGAATCTGTTATTCACCAAAATGAGTGTGCCGCAATAGCTATTATTGAGCTGATAAAAGGCTAACGGTTTCAAGTTAGACACTTTTGCAATGACTCGTTTATATAGCTACCTTGCAAACCATGCTGGTGACGCCGCAATAAAATACGGATTTAAAATATTTTCTTTTTGGTTGTAATCAAGGGACGTTAATTCAGGATAACGCACTACCTGACCACCAGCGCCTTCAACGACAGCTTGCGCTGCAGCGGTATCCCACTCACTGGTTAGCCCCAGTCTTGGATACACATCAGCAATGCCTTCTGCCACCATACAAAACTTTAATGAGCTACCAACACTTTGCATTTGGTGCTCGCCCACATCCTTAAGGAACTCTTCAAGCCCAGGGCTGATATGGGAGCGACTGCCCACCACCACAGGTACAGGGCTGACTGTTTGTTGGCTAATATCTAACTGTTGCTGCTGCCCTTGATACTCAAGCCATGCGCCTTGACCCACAATGGCAGAATAACATTTGTGTAATACCGGCGCGTATACCACTCCTACCATAGCGCGGCCTTGATGAACTAAGGCAATATTGACGGTAAACTCACCGTTGCGCTTAATAAACTCTTTGGTGCCATCTAGTGGGTCAATTAACCAATAAGTTTGCCATTCTTTACGTTCTGACCAAGGGATATCAGCGGCTTCTTCGCTCATGATCTTAATGTCAGCAAATTGCTGAGCTAATGCGTTAACAATCACATTATGACTGGCAATATCCGCAGCGGTCACTGGGCTATCATCTTGTTTTTGCGTTACTTGCAAGTCGGTGTCTGAATACACTTGCATAATTGCATCACCAGCCAATTTGGCAATCTCAACCACTTTAGTGAGATGCTGCTGGGTAAACAGCGGTTTCGTAAATGGCTGCTGCGCATCATCTTGCTCTGAAAAACTAAATACCTTCAAGGTTCATCCTTATGAATACGTTAACCTGTGGTTAACTCAAATCACTTAGCGCTATTATGCCAGTTGCTCGCAAGATGATTTATAACTATTTAGTTTGTCTTAGAAATAACAATGTTAGTTAACTTTTCACTAGCATAAATATCAAGGTAGCTCTGCCACGCCTCTGAGTTAATTTTTGCTACTAATATGCAACATCGTTTACAGATAGTAAGCCAAGTGCCCCTTGCATAAAAGGCACAATGGCTTAGCTGCATTCGTATTCAAACTGATTTAAAACAATGTTATTTAGTTAGCTGCACATTATCTACTTGCATAACCACCCCATTTTGATTGCCCCAAGCCGGAAAAATCACTAATGGGGTATCAACTTGGGTTAAATCTAAACTTGAGCCAGCATGGCTAACAAGGTCTGCAAGCGCTAACTTATAATGGGTCCAAGTGGCAATATCGGGCGTAGTAATGGCAAAGTCACCAGAGCTACAGGGATGGCCACAATCGACCTTGATATTAAAGTCGCGCTGGCTTCGAGGATCTGTCAGCACATTGACATCAAACTCAACAAAACTAAATTGGCTAACATCTTGACCTAATCCGGTGCTTTGGTAATAAACCACGGCTTCATCGGTATTAAAACTAAATTGAGTTACAGCGCCATAATCACCACCAGCATCAACTTGAGCGATATCGACTAAACCATTAGCGGCGTAATGTCCTATGCTATATGGCGGTTTTACTTCATCATCATAAACAACCAGTTCATCAACTTCAGTAAGTTGGTATTCATAGCGCACATTATCAATTTGCAGGCTGATGTTACCTAATGCTTCAATCACAAACGGATTCACTACCGCAGCTAAGTCAGCCACGCTACCTGGCGAAAACCGATTGCCATTGGCGACTAATTCTGCGATAGATATTTTTACTTCAGTCCAAGTATTAAGCTCGGGCAGAGTGACGTTAATATCACTGACATTAGGCCAACCACTGTCAATTTTAACCAGCAGCTCGACATTATCGTCGATAGATAACAGGTTAATATCAAAGACTAAATAGCCATTATTGGCCCAGTGAGACAAATCGGCTGTGGGAGGGTAAGAGAAATAAGCATTACCCGTCGCGCCCACTTTATCCATTTGCAGCACCTCACCGCGACCTTCTACTGTCAGCGTCTGCAAGGTAATACTGCCATCGGGGTTATAGCCATCAAGCGCTAACCCTTGGGCTAGTGCATCGTCAAACATGATAAATTCTGGTCCTGCGCCAATGTCAGTGCTGGGGGTCGTGATCGCTGGCGGCTGATGGCCTTCTACCACTGCTGCGGCCTCATCAATAGTGGCACAACCACTGCCTGTTGTTGGCGCGACACTGCATTCATACACGCGCACATAATCCACCTCCATGGTTTGTGGAAATACCGACTCATCCACCCCAGTGTTGTTGACATTACCCGCCCAAGTACCGCCAACGGCAAAATTGAGGATCATGTGAAACGCTTGATTGTAAGGTGCATCTTCAGGGGCTTGTTGTAAAATCCCCTCAGCATCAGTGTATTGACTGTACCAACCCGTTGAGCGCTGAGTGGCAAAATGCACATCATCTACATACCAGCGAATTTCATCTTGCTCCCATTCAAGGGCATAAACATGAAAATCATCGGCAGGATTTGCGCCGTGTGGCAAACTGTACTCTGCGCCAGAATAGACATTGCCAGGCCAAGCTTTACCATAATGCAAAGTGCCATGAACCCGGCTTTCAGGTGTCTGGGACTCATCGCCATTGGTGATCACTTTCAGATTAACCGCTTCCATAATATCGATTTCGCCAGAGCCTGCCCAAGGACCATAAACCCAGTCAGTGGGCAACATCCAAATGGCCGGCCAAGTGCCCTGACCTTGTGGCATTTTGGCTTTAATTTCAAAGCGGCCATATTTCCAATCGCCTTTATGGGTCGAATCTAAACGCGCCGAAGTGTAAGGCTGCTGTTTTGAAGTGTCATTGGCATCGTAATTAGGATCGCCCAATGCTACTGCAGGGCCATTAAAATCTTCCCGCAGAGCGGTAATCACTAACTTACCATCAACCACTTGGCTGTTATCAGCGCGCTGGGTATAACATTGTAATTCTTCGTTGCCGCCGCCATAACAGTTATGGGCTAAATTCCATTTAGTGGCATCAATCTCAGCGCCGTCAAATTCGTCACTCCACACCAATGACCAGCTTGCGTTTTCTTGCCCTGAACCCGTGTCTGAATCAGAGTCTGAGCCAGAGTCTACTGGCGCTTGCTCTGATTCAACTTCAGGCTCAGTTTCAGTCTCATTATCTGAGCCACATCCTATTAGCAGCAGCGCAGTTAAACTCACCGCGCTAATGACTTTAGCGGATGAAAAAGCCTGGCTTAGAGCCAAATTTAACGGTAATTTTCTATTGAACATTCTTGATTCCCCAATCGCAAAATATCTAAAAAATTCCAGCAAAATGCCCTACAAACTCAATTGTAAGCTCAACGTCATTGGTGGATTAACATGCCCGCTAAGAGGATCTTAGCGGGCAACTCATTCAGGTTTGATAAATACTTAAACCAGAATGCCTAGTGCCGCTAACGATTACTGCTCGTTAGTGGCACATGAAATAGTGGCTTGTTCAGCGCCATTTGGCACTATAACTAAATCACTAAAACTCACTTCTGCTGCGCCTACCGTTGAAAGGTAAAACGGCGTATTGATTTTGCCAAAGTCCAGTTGCTGCTCTTTAAAACATTGCAAATCAACACTGATGGTTTGCCATGTATCAATGGCGACGCTATTAAGCTGCTCGGTAATATCAACATCAGCGCGGCAATCTCTATCGCATGCCATACCCAGTAATAATGGCTGCTCAAGTTTTTTAGCAGTTTTAATCATTACGCTCAGGGCGGCATTGCTATTCGAGTAAGCTCGTAAGTCCCGCGGGAAGTTACTAATTAACCCCACAAAGCCTAATCCTGAGCCGTTAAAGCTAATTAAGCGGGCATCTTCTTGAACTTGCTTATCAAAGGTGCGCAGCGTAACCACATCATTAGACTGAATACTACTACTGACTGTATCCATTGACGTTTCTGTGCCTATCATCAAGCGCCAAGGTGCTTTTACAGCACGTTCAAATAATGGTAATGCTTCAAGCTTATCATCGGTAGCAAAGTTATCTTCAGATAAGGTGTTAGCGACCACATTACTCGGAACCTCAGTGTTGATGTCAGCGCCATAATGCAAGCCATAGCCATAGCCAAATAAAGGCGCGTAGTCTTTATCAAACACATTCACTTTGGTTTGTTGCGGGCGAGTCGGCCAAGAGAAAGACAATTTACCTGCAAAGTTTTCATTAACCTCGCCATTAGCTTGGCTCAATAACACTTGAGCCACCCCGTCACCTTCAGTACCAGGAAGCCAAGCAGCCACAAATGCATCAGATGCATTTAACTCAGCATTGACCCACATAGGACGGCCACTGATAAACACTGCTACCACAGGAATACCTTGGGCTTTAAGCGACTTTAGTAAAGCTAAATCACGTTTATCACCACGCTGATATTCAAGGTTATCAATATCACCATTGCCTTCGGCATAAGGCTCTTCACCAAATACCACAATCGCTACATCGGGCTTATTCGCAGCCTCAAATGCACCATCAACGCTTAACCAAGTTTGACCACCTGCAGCTTTAACCGTTTGCTCAATACCAGCATAAATTGAAGTTGCACCAGGAAAGTCTTCATTTAAGTTATCAGTACCCTGCCAAGTAATACTCCAGCCACCCGATTGCTTACCGATGTTATCTGCAGCATCACCTGCCACTAAGATTTTGGCACTAGGCGAAATAGGTAAAATGTTATTATTGTTTTTCAGCAACACTAACGATTCTCGTACAGCTTGTCTGGCAACGTCGCGATGCTCTTTGGCACCAATTAACTCAGTTTTACCTGAAATGGCACGATTAGCAGGGCTTGGTTTTTCAAATAACCCAGCGCGGATTTTTACCCGTAAAATACGGCGCACCGCATCATCGATACGAGATTGCGCAATCACACCGTTTTTGACTTGGGCAATGGTATTTTCATACAAAGGCTTCCAAGCACTGGTTGGCACCATGTACACATCTAAACCAGCATTGACGGCCTGTGCGCAAGACTCATTGGTGCAACCTGCCACTTGTCCGTGACCATTCCAGTCACCAACCACAAAACCATCAAAGCCCATTTTGTCTTTTAATACATCGTTTAATAGATATTTATCGCCATGAATTTTACTGCCATGCCAGCTATTAAAAGATGCCATAACCGTTTGTGCACCTGCAGTTAAGCCGCCCACATAACCTTGGGCATGAATATCAAATAATTCCTGCTCAGTCGCTAGGTTATCGCCTTGATCGATACCTTTTTCAGTGCCGCCATCGCCAAGGAAATGCTTTACGGTTGAAATAACATGCTGGTCTGATAAAAAGTCTTCGCCAACGGCGCCCTGCAGGCCTTCAACAATTGAATGAGAGTATGACTTCACGATTTGTGGGTCTTCAGAATAACCTTCATAAGTTCGGCCCCAGCGGTCATCCCTGACAACCGCGACTGTCGGCGCAAATACCCAATCAATGCCCGTTACCATGACTTCTTTAGCGGTAATAGCAGCAATTTGCTTAATTAACTGAGGATTATTGGCTGCGCCTAAACCGATATTGTGCGGGAATAAAGTCGCGCCAATCACATTGTTATGGCCATGGACTGCATCTGTGCCCCACATAGTAGGTATCGCAATACCATCTACACTGTCATCCATCGAGGCTTGATACATTTTTTCAGCAAGTTCAATCCAGTCTGATGGCGTGGCATGTTTATCATCATTTGGATAAGCACCGCCGCCATTTAAATAAGAGCCGAAACCGTATTTACGCATATCTTCCACAGTAATGTCGCGAATTTCAGGCTGGATCATTTGCGCGACTTTTTGCTCTAAGGTCATGGTCGCCATCAGCTTATCGATACGCGTTTCAAGGACAACATCTTTAGCAAATGGAATAGCAAGTGTTGGCCAAATATCAATATTGGTTGCCGCTGTTGCTTTTATGATAGAAGCTTGTGCCACAGTTTCCGCTGCGCTAGTAACTTCGCTACTAGACTCTGTCGTTACGGGTTTGACTTCATCTTGACCACACGCACTTAAGCCAACCAACACCGTCAAAACCTGCGCGGGCAGCGTTAATCGCTTAAATGTATTCATTGAGTTTACTGTTCTCATAATCACGCCTTTTAAAATCGTTTTTTATGTAATTTGTTTATGTAAGTTTTTTGATACAAATCATACAGTTCTAAAATCAAACGCTTTGTGGTCGTGTAGCCTTGCTACCCACTAAGCCGTAATAAGCAATAAATGCATAACAAATTAACGGCAATGCAAATGCTAATTGAATGCCTAAGCTGTCAGCCATAATGCCCTGCAGTAATGGCACTATCGCGCCGCCGACAATAGCCAGGCACAACACCCCTGAACCTTGGCTGGTATATTGCTTTAAATCTTGTAGCGCTAAACTAAAGATGGTTGGGAACATAATCGAGTTACATAAGCCCACTAATAATAAGGCCCACATCGCCGTGGTGCCTTCTGCAAACATGGCAACAGCGACT
This sequence comes from Shewanella sp. 10N.286.48.B5, assembly GCF_002874355.2. Taxonomy (NCBI): domain Bacteria; kingdom Pseudomonadati; phylum Pseudomonadota; class Gammaproteobacteria; order Alteromonadales; family Shewanellaceae; genus Shewanella; species Shewanella sp. 10N.286.48.B5. The sequence continues at coordinate 718,795 of NZ_MCVG02000001.1, read as the reverse complement.
AATATCACGGCACAAGTGGCATTAAAGGCCAGCACTTTGCCGGCTGAGATTTTTTGCATTACCAGTGCGCCAATAAAGCGCCCCACCATTGCGCCGCCAAAATAATAGGCAATGTAGTTAGCCGCTTCAGCTTCAGTAAAGCCGCCAATATCTGGCTGAGTTAAAAAATTAATTAAAAAGCTGCCAATACCCACTTCTGCGCCGACATAAACAAAAATACCCACAGCCCCTAAGACTAAATGAGGATACTTCCAAGCACTGCCGCTACTTGTCCCTGGGGTATTTGTTGGTTTAATCCCTAACACTGGTAATTTTAAAATCATAAAGACAACCGCTAACACACATAAGGCGCCCGCTAACATCAAGTAAGGCACCTGAACGGTGCTGGCATGATGTACTGCTTCAATGGCAGGATCGCTATTGTGAGTTAAGCTACTTAAAATTAACCAACTGCCAAAAAATGGCGCCACTGTGGTACCAAGAGAATTAAAAGCTTGAGTCATGGTTAAACGTGATGATGCGGTTTCAGCAGGACCTAAAGCACTGACATAAGGATTGGCTGCAACCTGTAAAATGGTAATGCCTGACGCTAACACAAAAAATGCGCTTAAAAACATCCAGTAAGATGCATAACTTGCTGAAGGGTAGAACATTAAACAACCAACACAAGCAATAGCTAAGCCGGTAACAATCCCTTTTTGATAACCAATTTTTCCCACCAAATGCCCTGCGGGAATTGAGACAATAAAATAGGCGCCGAAGAAACAAAACTGCACCAACATTGCTTGGGTGTAGTTAAGTTCGAACATATCTTTCAGGTAAGGAATAAGAATATCATTGAGGCAAGTTAAAAAGCCCCACATAAAAAATAATGACGTTAATGCCACCAGCGCAAAACGAAAACTTCCTGTTTGATGAACATTGCCAATATCACTATTGATTGGTTCAGCAACCCCATTTGAAGGTGCACTAGCCATAACATTTCCTCATTTATTGTTATTTATTTTGGGTAAATGACTATCAATTAAATTAACATTTTCATTGATAGGCACACCAAAGATTGTGTAAATCAATTATTGACCTTTTGTTAATTAATCACTAACCTCGATGTAAGCGCTTTCATTTTTAACATACCGATAACGAATGTCAACGATTTTTCGCAGTAAAAATCGGATTTTAAACTGCTAAGCACACTGAGACTCGCACTTTTAAGTCACTCTGACCTAAACACGCGAAAAACTTATTAAGCGAATGAAAAATATGAAAATATCTTTACCATCAAATTCAAAAATGCACACAAAAGAGTTCACTTTTGGGGTGGCAACTGCTTCTTTTCAAATTGAAGGCGCCGCCGATACCCGCCTCCCTTGCATATGGGATACCTTCTGTGCAACTGCCGGTAAAATTCGTGATGGTTCAGACGGGAAACACGCTTGTGAGCATGTGGCATTATTCAAAGATGATGTGCAATTAATCGAATCTTTAGGCGTTGATGCCTACCGATTATCAATTTCTTGGCCACGAGTCATTAAGCAAGATGGTAGCCTCAATCAACAAGGTGTCGACTTTTATATCAACTTAATTGATGAGTTAAATAGCCGCGGTATAAAGGTTTACGCCACCTTGTATCATTGGGACTTACCGCAGCATATTGAAGATCAAGGTGGCTGGCTCAATCGTCAAACCGCATACTTATTTGCAGACTACGCAGATAAAATCACCCAAGCTTTAGGTGACAAAGTCTATTCTTACGCCACCTTAAATGAACCTTTTTGCAGTTCATACTTAGGTTATGAAGTGGGTGTTCATGCCCCAGGGCTTGCCAGCAAAGCATTTGGCCGTCAATCAGCCCATCACTTATTACTGGCCCATGGCTTGGCTTTAAAGGTCATTCAACAAAATTGTCCTAATGCATTAAACGGTATCGTGCTTAATTTCACCCCTTGCTATCCATTAACTGACACTGATGCCGATATAAAAGCCGCTCAAACCGCCGATGATTATTTTAACCAGTGGTATATGAAGCCAATAATGGACGGTGAATACCCTGCAATTATTCATGATTTTGATGATGCAGATAAACCTGACATTCAAGCAGGTGACATGGAGATTATTAAGCAGCCACTGGACTTCTTAGGGATTAACTTTTATACCCGCGCAGTTTATAGCACTTGTGATAAAAATGAATTTGTTCAAGTTGATATGAAAGATGCCCCTAAAACCGATATAGGTTGGGAAATCTACCCAAGTGCATTTACTGACTTACTGACTAGTTTAAATAGTACATATACATTACCGCCTGTTTATATCACTGAAAATGGTGCCGCCATGGACGATAAAATTGTTAATAACCAAGTTGATGATTTAGATCGTCTTGAGTATTACCAAGCTCACTTAAACGCTGTAAATGATGCCATTAACCAAGGCGTTAATGTCGTCGGTTATTTCGCTTGGAGTTTAATGGATAACTTTGAATGGGCTGAAGGCTATTTAAAACGTTTTGGAATCGTGTATGTAGATTATCAAACTCAGCAGCGCACCATTAAAAGAAGTGGCTTAGCTTATCGCGACTTTATCAGTCAACGTCAATAAAGACTGTGGGTTAACTTTGCACCACATCTAAGTTAACTAGAACAATATTTAAAGCCGATAACTAAAAACAGCACAACCATAATAATGACCCGAAAGAGGTTCGCATGATTAGCGTTAAAGAAAAAATAGCCTATGGATTAGGTGATACCGCCAGCAATATTGTGTTTCAGACCGTAATGCTATTTTTAACTTTTTTCTATACTGATATTTTTGGCATTTCACCGGCCTTTGTCGGCACCATGTTCCTAGCAGTTAGGGTAATTGATGCGATTACCGATCCTTTGATGGGCGCCTTAACCGACAGAACCAATACCCGCTGGGGTAAGTTTAGGCCTTACTTACTGTGGTTTGCGCTACCCTTTGGATTAATCAGTGTGCTGGCTTTTACGACACCTGATTTAGCTGAAGAAGGCAAAATGATCTATGCCTTCGTCACTTACACTGCGTTAATGATGGTCTACACCGCCATTAACATTCCCTATTGCGCTTTGGGCGGAGTGTTAACTGCCGATCCTAAAGAGCGTGTGTCAGTACAATCTTATCGTTTTGTTTTTGCCATGCTAGGCGGATTAATGGTGTCAGGATTGACGCTACCATTAGTTGAGTTTTTCGGCCAAGGCGATCAAGCCAAAGGTTATCAGCTGACCATTGCCGCCATGAGTTTTCTTGGCGTGATCATGTTCTTACTGTGTTTTGTCGGCACCAAAGAGCGCTTACATCCTCCGCAAGATCAAAATTCGACGTTTAAAGCAGATTTCAAAAACCTATTAAAAAATGACCAATGGCGCGTGCTTTCTGTGGCAGCAATTTGCTTATTATCTGGCATGGTTTTAAAAACCAGTTTAGCGATTTATTACGTCAAGTATTACCTCAACTTACCAGACATGATCACCTGGTTTATTACTTTAGGCATGATTGGAAATATTTTCGGCTGTATATTGGCGCAACCACTCGCTAAAAGAGTGTGTAAAGTAAAAGCCTATATCACCATTCAACTCATTGCCGCCATTTTATGCGTCGCCGCGTATTTTGTCTCAAGTGAGCAAGTGGAACTCGCCTTTGCGCTTTATATTCTATGGGGCTTTACCTTTAATATGGGTACCCCGCTACTATGGGCCAAAATGGCTGATGCGGTTGATTATGGCCAATTCAAAACTGGGGTAAGAATTACCGGGATGATTTATTCATCGGTTATTTTCTTCATCAAATTAGGGGTGGCAATTGGCGGTGCTGCTGCGGGTTGGTTACTGGCAATGTATGGCTATCAAGCTGATACTGAGTTAACTGAAACCACTAAACAGGGCATTTTAATTTCATTTACCTTATACCCTGCTATTGGCTCAATTATCGTGGCTGTGGTTATGCGCTGGTACACTCTTGATAATCAGGAAGTTGAAAGAGTGCATTTAGCCATCACTAAATAGCTAAATAAGAAGTAGTTAACTAATTAGCTACTTCGAGATATTGAATATCGTTAACTGCTTCTCGATAATGATGAATACAAATATCAATATAAAATCCGTATTGCTGAAGGTTTAAGGCTTTATTGCCACATAAAATAAAGAATTAAGCACTAAGTGAAGGTTTTTTTAGTGATTATGCTAAATAGTTCATGGTAGGCTAATCGCCGCTTAAATGATTATCTAATACGGAAAGCTTAAATAGGGATATATGGCAACAATATATGATGTATCTGTCTTGGCGGGTGTTTCACTTGCGACTGTGTCGCGAGTGATGAATAACAACACCAAAGTCAGCGACAAGACCAAACAAAAAGTATTAAGCGCAATGGAGCAATTGGGTTATCGACCTAACTCTATCGCGCAGTCATTAGCATCTAACCGCTCAAACAGTATTGGGGTGTTAGTGTCTCAATTAGATGGCCCCTATTACGGCCCTATGATGACCGAAATTGAAACAGCCCTCAGAACGGCCAATAAACACGTTATTATTGCCGCTGGTCATAGTGTCGAATCCCAAGAAAAAGAAGGCGTTGAGTTTTTAATGAGTCGCGGTTGTGATGCGTTAATTCTTGATGTTGAAGCTGTAGACGATGACTACCTTATAAAGCTTTGCCAAGGCCCAACGCCCATTGTATTAATTAACCGCTACATTGAAGAAATCAGTGATGCCTGCGTTTACTTAGATAATGAACTGGGTGGCTATTTAGCCACTAAACACATTCTCAGCCATGGACATAAAGCTATTGCTTATATCTCAGGCCCTAAATTTAAACTCGATGCCAAGGACCGCTTGCGTGGCCATCAACGGGCATTAACAGAATTTGATCTCAAGTTTGATGAGCAATTGTGCTTTGAGGGTGACTTTAAAGAGCACAGTGGCAGTTTGGCGATGGAACACTTACTTAGCGTCAATAAACCCTTTACTGCTGTGGTATGTGCCAATGACCAAATGGCCTCTGGTGCTATTGCTGTTTGTCTTGAACGCGGCATGAAGATCCCCCAAGACTTATCTTTTGTGGGTTACGATAATATTCCTTTCCCGCAATATATCTCCCCGAAGCTCACCACGGTTAATAACCCAATCCACGAAATGGGTAAAATGGCGGCATTTTGGGTATTAAAACATGTTTATAATAATACCAGCGCCAATGTAGAAAATACCTTTACTCCTCAGCTGGTGGTTAGAAACTCTGCGACAGCGCCAATCAAATAGATGATAACTAAAGCACAGCATATTAATTGTTATCAGTGGTGATATAGCCACTGATACAACTGGGTTATAACCCTCCTAGTACCCGCACACGCTAATCTTTTAAACCTATAAGTCAGCAATCCTCAATAGTAAGCTCATTAATCGTCAGCCCTATCGCTAATGCTGCCTGCCAAATACCGTTTTTATCGCTGCAATTGCGGCATTTTTTGAGCTTTTTAATTATCAATCTAGATTACTCTTTTTACTCTCTAACAGCCTAATTAACTGATAACCCCCCCCCTAAAGCCAAGCTAAACACTGTTCGCTAAAGCTGCAATTGTACGTTTTTAAGAATCAGCTTCCATTTATGGCAATAAACAGCTCCCCAAGCACATATTTTTACAAATTTATGTAAGCGCTATCACAAAAAATATTTTTATCTAACTATTTTAAAAAAGCAATAGAAACACAATTTACCAGATTAATAACAATAACTTACTGGAAACCCCTAACATTTTCACAAAAAACACGGTTAATGAGATGTAATCTTTATGCTAAATAATGTTGACGCTGTTAACAAATTAATCTAGTTTTATGTAAGCGCTTACATAGTGTTTTACACAAAGCCTTAACCAAGCGCTAACAAAATGATGAATAAAGAACGTTACGAATTAATCGTAACCCGAATAAAAAATCAGAGAGTAGTAGCCTGAATTCGAAGTCGAGGGGAGACTTAGATGAAACCTAGAACATTTAGAAAAACCAGAATTGCCACTAGCTTGTCGGTAGTACTGAGCGCAAGTACCATGATGCCAGCATTTGCAGCAGATGAAGTTGTTGCCGATGAAAACATCGAAGTACTTCAAGTCACGGGTATTCGCGGAAGCTTAATTAAATCAATGGATTTAAAACGCAGCTCTAACGGTGTTGTTGATGCAATTAACGCAGAAGATATTGGTAAGTTCCCGGACAGTAACTTAGCAGAGTCTTTACAACGTATTACTGGTGTATCAATTGACAGACAAAACGGTGAAGGTAGCCGCGTTTCTGTGCGTGGTTTTGGTCCAGACCAAAACTTAGTGATGCTCAATGGCCGTCAAATGCCTGTGACAACCGGTTCTCGTTCATTTGATTTTGCCAACATTGCCTCAGAAGCCATTAGCGCTGTTGAAGTTGAAAAAACTAGCCAAGCTAAAAACTCAACTGGTGGTATGGGCGCAACAATCAATGTTCTAACTCATCGCCCGTTAAGCTCTCCTGGTTTAAAAGCCAGTTTCGGCGTGAAAGCTGTTGATGATACTTCTACTGATGAAGGTTCTATCACGCCAGAACTTTCAGGTATTTACTCAAATACTTTCGCCGATGGTAAATTCGGTATCTCAATTTCAGCCAGTTATCAAGAACGTGAAAGCGGTAATCAGCAAGCCCAAGTGGGTACCGGCTGGCGCAGTTTCCCTGGTATTGTTGACCAAGATTGGGGTGGCAGCAATGCTGAGTGGGGCGGCGTACCAAAAGATGACAATCAAATTAACCGTCCAGGTGAAGGCGATGTTTACTCGGTACCGCAAACCACAGTCTACCGTTTTGAAGAGCAACAACGTGCCCGTACCAACGGTCAGTTAGTATTGCAGTACGAACCAATCGATTCTCTTCGTGCTACGTTAGATTACACTTACATGCAAAACGACATCGATACTCAATCACATGATGTATCGGCATGGTTTAACTTTGTTCCAACGCAAGAAAGTACTTGGTCTGATGGGCCAGTATCTTCGCCATTAGTTTACTCTGAAATCTATCCTGATGGCGGCGCCGATTTATCTATGGCGGCAGGCGATTATGGTACTCGTGATGAAAGTGGTTCAATTGGCTTTAACTTAGAGTGGGATGCAACTGATAACTTATTCTTATCATTGGATTACCATAGCTCTGTGGCAGAACGCTCACCGAACAATAAAAACGGTAGTAGTAGTAACTTAAGTACTGCAGCGTTTATTCGTACTAGTGCGGCAACTGACTTTACTGGTGATGTACCTGTACTTGCTGTCGGCGGCGGTAATCAAGTTCGCCCAGAAGATATGCGCGTAACCGGTTCGGTATTTGGTAATGCTCGTAATAAATCAGAAATTGACCAATTACAAATTAATGGTACTTACATCTTTGAAGAAGCCGGTAGCATTGACTTTGGTATTGCAGCAACTGACGTAAACAACCTTTCGCAATCCGTAAACGTACAACGTAATGACTGGGGCGGCGTTGGCGCTGAAGGGGACTTTGACCCAGCTTGGTTCCCAGCAGGCAGCGTGCAAGATAAATTTGATGGTTCACAAGGTGACTTCTCAGATTATCAAGGTTCAGCATCTATTGACCCACAAGATGTGATTTTCTTATGGGACTTTGAAGCAGTTCGTGCCCGCGCTGCTGAATTATATGGTTCAACTGCAATTGGTGATTGTGGTAATGGTTTCTGCCCATCAACAGATTACGCCAGCGATACTAGCCGCTTTACACAAGAAGAGTCTCAATCAGCTTATATCCAATATAACTACGAAGGCGACATAGGTGACATGCCGTTTGACGTTCACTTTGGTGTCCGTTATGAGCAAACAGATGTTGAATCAAACTCTGCTGTTTCATCATATGATGAAGCAACTTGGATTGCGGAAACTGAGATTGCCCTTGGAAGCAGTGGTTCTGGGAATGACAATCGAGTGACTCAAAACCAAACGGGTGAATATGATTACTTCTTACCCAGCTTTAACTTCAATATTGAAGTGGTAGAAGATGTCATGTTACGTGCTGCGTACAGTGAAACAATTGGTCGCCCTGATTATATCTCGATACAAGGTGGTACCACAGTTGGCACACTTGCAAACCGTGGCGGTGGTAGTGGCTCAGCAGGTAATCCAAGCTTGTTGCCGCTAGAGTCTGAAAATATTGACTTTTCAGCTGAGTGGTACTATGACAATGCCAGTTATGTTTCAGTAGGTTATTTCAGAAAAGATGTGACTAACTTTATTGATAATAACGCTTATAACTCTGACATTTATGAGATTCCAGATCCATCAAATGGGGTATACGTTCAAGAAGCCATTGCTGCAGGGGCAACAACAGCGAATGAACAACGTCAGTGGATTTATGACACTTACGGTGCAACAGATCCAAACGTTACGATAAATCCTGATAATGGCAATATTGAAATTACCGGTAATCCTGGTGACCCAAGTATAAACTTCATTATCACCGCGCCAACAAACACCAATGAAAGCTCTGTGATTGATGGTTGGGAATTTGCAGTACAGCACTTCTTTGGTGAGTCAGGCTTTGGTTTACAAGCTAACTACACCTTAGTTAATGCCGGTGATGATTATGATAATACTAACTTAGGTCGCCCTGACAGTGTCTCTCGTGCAGCTGATGCGCCACAAAAGGTATTAACTAATATCAGTGATACTGCCAACATTGTTGCTATGTATGAAGACTATGGTTTCTCAGCGCGTTTAGCGTGGAACTGGCGTGATGAGTTCTTAAACTCTATCGGCAATGATACTGGTGCTAACCCCACTTATACTGAAGAATACTCACAACTTGATTTTAATATCGGTTATGACATTGCGGCAGTAGAAGGCTTAACCGTGTTCTTCGAAGGTCTTAATATTACCAACGAAAACACCCGTACCCATGGTCGTTCGTACACAGAAGTACTTAACTACACCCAAACTGGGGCACGTTATAGCTTAGGTGCGCGTTACACATTCTAATGTGTATGTAAATCTATCAAAAAGTAAGGTCGTTTGAGGTGACCCCATGGTCACCTCTTTTTTTAAGCTACATCCATTAGCAACAAGGACGTTGCACTTTTTTATCAAACTACTGAATACAGATTTCACTAACTATCCCTTGTAAGTGACTGAAAATTATTCGATGCTGTTTAAGTTAACAACTAAGCCTTAAAGATATTAATAAAAACAATAGGCCCTTTTATGGAACAAGCGATAAATCATATAGTCATTGTCGGTGGCGGCACTGCAGGTTGGATTACAGCAGGTATTCTGGCTGCTGAACATAATGCTGATAATGGCAAACTATCGCCCTCTCCCAAGCTCAACATTACCCTTGTAGAATCCCCTGATGTTGCCACGATTGGCGTTGGCGAAGGCACTTGGCCTTCAATGCGCACCACCTTAAAAAAAATCGGTATCAGTGAAACAGAATTTTTAATCAGTTGCGATGCCAGCTTCAAGCAAGGTTCACGGTTTATTAATTGGACCCATTCGCTGACTGAAAACCACAGCAATAACCCAAGCAATAGTCCAAGCAATAGTCCAAGCAATAAAAGCAGCGATCATTACCTACACCCGTTTAGCCTGCCGATGGGCACTAACGAAATTGATTTATGCCCCTATTGGTTACCCCACCGTGACCAAGTCAGCTTTGCTGATGCTATCGGTCAGCAAAACCAACTGAGTCAGCTATTTTTAGCGCCTAAGCAAATCACCACTGCTGAGTATCAATTTCAAAATAATTACGGTTACCATTTAAACGCCGGTAAATTTAGTCAACTGCTACAAAAGCATTGCACTGAAAAACTCGGCGTCAGCCATTTACGCGATCACGTCACGGCTATTCATAAAAAAGACAACGGCGACATTGGCTATTTAGCCACTAAACACTCAGGTGAAATTGCAGCTGACTTATTTGTTGATTGCACTGGGGTGAAATCATTACTTTTGGGCGAGCAACTTGAAGTGCCATTCATTTGCCAAAAGGCAGTGTTATTTAATGACTCAGCCCTAGCGGTACAAGTCCCCTACCCTGAGCCTGAAACAGATATCGCTTCATGTACCCATTCAACCGCGCAAACTAATGGCTGGATTTGGGATATCGGCTTACCCACACGCCGCGGTGTTGGACATGTGTACTCGTCGAGTCATACAACGCAAGCTGAGGCGGAGCAACAACTGATCGATTATCTAAAACCGACCGCGGGGTTAGATGTTGATAATCTAAACATTAGAGCGCTTTCCATCGCCCCAGGTCATAGGCAGGTGTGCTGGAAAAACAACTGTATGGCTATTGGTATGGCTTCAGGCTTTATTGAGCCCTTAGAGGCATCGGCATTAGCCTTAGTTGAATGGAGCGCTAATACCCTTGCGCAGCAACTCCCTGCTAACCGTCATGTGATGGATATTGTATCGGCTAGAGTGAATAAGCGTTTTCAGCAACATTGGCAACAAATTATCGAGTTTTTGAAATTGCATTATGTGCTGAGTAAACGCAGTGACAGTGACTATTGGCATGATCATCGTGAATCATCCACCATTCCTGATAGCTTGCAAGAGCAGTTACAACTATGGCAGACCCAGCCTCCAAGCCGTCATGACATTCAACATACTGATGTGCTGTTTCCGGCTGCGAGCTTTCAATTTGTGCTTTACGGAATGGGCTTTGAAACACAAATGCCAAACCAATTAAAACCTTCTTTACAAAATAGAGCTCAGCAATTATTTGCCGACAATATCAAACGTACCCAAGGTTTAAAGCAAGTATTACCGAGTAATCGAGAATTACTTAATAAAATCCAACAATATGGGTTATCTCGTATTTAGCACCCAACCCATTGATAAATTATAACGACAACATAAACAGCAATGACTGTACTTGATTAGGATGTCAGCATGAACAAACCAGTATTACTCAATAGCGTCGACCACAAAGATTTGAAAATCATCACTGAGCGCTCAGCAAAGTACGGTGATAATTTATGGTACACGGTGACTTTCCCGTTAGAATTTCGCAGTGTGCAGGCTAATTATCCGATCTTTTTTCAAAAAGACAGCCAAACGGGTCAATTCTATTCGGTGGCGTTATTTGGCTTCCAACACAAAGAAAACCTGTTCTTACAAGATGGTAAATGGAATGCATCATATATCCCACTAACCGTGCGTCGTCAGCCATTTCTAATTGGTCAACAAAAAGTGACTGAAGATGGCGTTGAGCAGGTGCAACGAGTGATCCACCTCGACCCTAACCACCCTCGGATCAATGAAACTGAAGGCGAAGCCTTATTTTTCCCTTATGGTGGTAATACCCCCTATTTAGATGAAGTAGGCGATATGCTTGAGGCGATTCACCATGGTTTAAGTGACAGTAAACAGTTCATCGATACCTTAATCAAATTAGAATTACTGGAGTCTTTCACCCTAGATGTGCAATTAGATAATGGTGAAAAACATCAAATGATTGGTTTTTATACCATTAATGAAGACACCTTAGCGGGGTTATCAGCAGAAGTGCTTGGCGAGTTGCATCAACATGGCTATCTCAATGCCATCTATATGGCGCTGGCATCACAATCTAATATCAGACAATTACTTAATTTCAAAAATGCCCAAAACAGCTAAATCTCATTAAATTGGATTTACAACAAAAATTAAGTTCTTGATAGGATGTAAGGTAATGAGCATGGCACTAAATCAGACAGCAAAGCAGACGGTAAAAGTCATAGATGATTGTCCATTAGAAGATATTCAAGCTGTGATTGAGGCAATGAATATTGAAAACACCGTTCAGCCCGTTATCTTTAAAGGTGCTTGCCGCCATTGGCCGCTGGTTCAGGCAGGTTTAGATTCTGCTAAATCAGCCGCTGACTACCTGTTGTCTTTTTATCAAGAAACGCCGGTTACTGCCTATTATGTTGTGCCTGAACATAAAGGCAGAGTTTTTTATAATGAGCAGGTTAATGGCTTTAATTACCAAGCCAGCCAACTCAACTTAAGACAAGTGATTGATAAGTTATTTGCCCACCAAGATGATCAATTGCCGCCAAGTATTTATATGGGCTCCACCGAGATAAACCATTTTTTGCCCGGACTTGCGGCTGAAAATAGCGTTAATATCGACCCCATAAAACCACTCACCAGTGTCTGGCTCGGTAATCAATCTCGCATCGCTGCCCACTTTGATTTTCCACAAAACCTCGCTTGTAATGTTGTCGGAAAACGCACCTTTACTCTTTTCCCGCCAGAACAAGTGGCCAATTTATATATTGGCCCGATGGAGTTTGCCCCCGGCGGACAAGAAATTAGCATGGTGGACTTCGATAATCCTGACTTTGAGCGTTTCCCTAAATTTACCCACGCATTAGCGGCCTCCCAAACAGCTGAATTAGAAGCTGGTGACGTACTCTATGTCCCAAGTATGTGGTGGCACCATGTGGCAGGTAATGAAGCCTTTAATGTGCTTATTACCCACTGGTGGCGTGACAGTCCAGGTTATTTAGGTAGACCCAATAATGCCCTAGCCTTGGCGATGCTGAGTTTACGCTCATTACCAAAAGCGCAGCGCCAAGCATGGAAAGCCATGTTTGAGCATTATGTTTTTGACCATGATGACGACGATGTAGCGCACATCCCTAAAGAGGCTCAAGGGATGCAAACCAAACCGCTAGATGAGCTCAATGCACGTAAATTAAGAGCTGATTTAATCAATAAATTAAAACGCTAACCGCTTTTGCCAAGCAACTTATTTTAGCAAATACGTCTTTAATATCATTATATTACAAGCAAATACAGTTTAAGGAATGCCAATGAACATACCAAATAAACCCATTAAAAAGGTCGTCATCGCCGGTGGCGGCACCGCAGGTTGGATGACAGCTGCGGCATTAACTAAGTTATTAGGTAAAAACCTTGAAGTAGTATTAGTTGAGTCTGATGAAATCGGTACTGTGGGTGTCGGTGAAGCAACCATCCCAACACTGCATATTTTTCATCGCTTATTAGGCATTAAAGAACAAGATGTCATGGCGGCCACCAATGCTACCTTTAAACTGGGCATTTCTTTTGAAAACTGGCATGACGTCGGCAAAGATTATATTCACTCATTTGGTTTTTTAGGCAAAGATTGCTGGGCTTGTGGCTTTCAACATTTTTGGCTTAAGGGTCAGCAACGTGGGCTAGTCAGTGAAATTGGTGATTATTGCACCGAACATTTGGCCGCCCGCGAAGGTCGATTTGCCGTGTTACCTAATCAAGATTACAACCATGCCTATCATATGGATGCCAGCTTATACGCCAAGTTCTTGCGGGTTATTGCAGAGCAGCACGGTATTAAGCGTATTGAAGGCAAAATATCAGCGGTACAGCAGCACCATGATAATGGCCATATCAGCGCGTTAACACTGATGTCAGGTGAAGTGATTGAAGGTGACTTATTTATTGATTGTACCGGCTTTAAGGCCTTATTAATCGAGCAAACCCTTAATGCAGGTTTTGATGACTGGAGCCATTGGTTACCTTGTGATAGCGCCATTGCGGTGCAAACAAAAACCACCAGCAAGCCCATTCCCTATACTCGTTCAATTGCCCGAGAATCCGGCTGGCAGTGGCGCATCCCGCTACAAAGCCGCACTGGCAACGGTATTGTGTTTTGCAGTAAATACATCAGTGATGATGAAGCTAAAGCCACCTTAATGGAAAACATTGAAGGTGAACCATTAACTGAACCACGAGTGATAAAGTTCCGCACCGGTAGTCGCCGTAAAACCTGGGATAAAAACTGTGTCGCTATTGGTCTTTCTTCTGGCTTTTTAGAGCCTCTAGAGTCCACCAGCATTCATTTAATTCAGCGCGGTATTGTACGTTTACTGCAAATGTTCCCCTCACAAGGCATTGTTGAAGAAGATATCAATGAGTTTAACCAACAGACTCGCACAGAAACCGAGAATATTCGTGACTTCATTATCTTGCATTATAAAGTCACTGACAGAGTCGATACACGTTTTTGGCGTCATTGTAAGAGCATGGACGTACCTGCCTCATTGCAACATCGTATCGATATGTTTGATGCTTCAGGTAAAGTCTACAAACACGGTAATGAGTTATTTGGTGAAAGCTCTTGGATACAAGTAATGATGGGCCAAGGTCTAGCGCCGAAACAATATCACCCGATTGTGGATATGATGGAAGATGCAGAACTTGAAAGCTTCTTAGGCAATATCAAAGCAAAAGTGAAACACAAAGTGGCTAATTTGCCTGATCATTATGAGTTTGTGCAGCATTACTGCAAATCAAAAATGCTTTAACTCATTCTAATCGCTTGATAGGTATAGATAACGGATCCGCATATTATGGTCGATGTAACATCAGCAGCACCTAAGTCAGATAAACATATGCCAGATAAACATAAGCCGGCTGGCAGCAATAACTTAAATGCTATGGTGCTGGTCAAAAAGCCCATCAAGCCGCAAGTGGTTTATATCGGTGAGTTAAAAACACCGGTGATTGTGATTGATGACTTTACTGCTGATGTATCTGAGCTTCAGGCCTGTGCCAGTCAAATCGATTTCAATCTCGATATGGGGTCTTACTACCCTGGTGTGCGGGCAAAATTACCTAAAGACTATGTTATTGAAGTGCTTAATCATATATTCCAGCTAATTTATGATGTGTACAAGGTGCCAACCAATTTACGAATTAAGCCTCAAGCGACCTATTTTTCGTTAATTAACCGTCAGCCAGAAAGCTTAACCACCTTGCAGCGGATCCCCCACTTTGATACCCCTGCGCCCTACTATTTTGCCATTTTACAATATTTGAACGACCAGCCCCACGGCGCCACAGCGTTTTTTAAACATAAACCCAGTGGTTTTGAACGTATTACTCAGCAAAACATGCAGCAATATTTTAATGCTGCCGAGCCCTATTTACAGCAAATAGCCCCTAAACCTGCCAAGTATTTTGTTGAAAGTAACGCCTATTATCAGCAACATCATCAAATTGAATACAAGCAACACCGTTTGGTGATTTACCCCGGTAACCTATTACACTCGACCTTGGTAAACCTTGATACTGACATTGACAGTAATCCTGATACTGGTCGGCTAACCGCCAATATTTTTATCAATATTGAATAATATCTACAGTAATTATCCGCCAAGTCAGTGATTGAACAAGCCGTATGCCTTAATACCTAACAAACTAACATTGTACAAACGAGTACATGACTAAAACATTAATAGCAAAAGCCAATCCAGCAAGGAGCCTGTGATGACACCGAAAACACCAACAGCTATGAAAGGGCTTACAAAAAAGGTTCAGCTAGCGTTAACACTTACTGCGGCTGCAACAAGCCTTATCAGTGTTTCAACAAATGTTGTTGCATCTTCGGTGAATGCCTCATCACAGTCTCAAGCTTCATCACAAACTCATGCCTTATCGGTTTTATCAATAAGTGAACAACGTCGCTTACAACATCGTTTGTCCAATGTAGAAGCTGAAATTGAGCGCCTTTTACCGCAGCTTACTTTAGAAGAAAAAGTTTCACTGGTGCACGCTGGCGGTAAATTTCATATCCCTGCTATTGAGCGATTAAATATTCATGAAATGTGGATGTCAGATGGCCCCCATGGCGTTCGTTACGAGATTGACAGAAACTCATGGGCGCCTGCCGGCTGGACCAATGACTACTCAACTTATTTGCCGCCACTCACTGCAGTAGCCGCAAGTTGGGATCTTAAAATGGCCAGTTTGCATGGGAATGTACTAGGTGCTGAGGCGCGCCACCGTAATAAAGACCTTATTCTCGGCCCAGGCGTTAACCTTGCACGCCTGCCATTGTATGGTCGCAACTTTGAGTACATGGGTGAAGACCCATACTTGGCTGCTACATTAGTCGTGCCAACCGTTAAAGCCATTCAAGCTAATGATGTCGGTGCAACTGTTAAGCATTATGCGTTAAACACCCAAGAGTTAAACCGCACAGGCGTTAACGCCATACCCGATGAGCGTACCTTACGAGAAGTGTATTTACCGGCATTTGAAGCCGCAGTAAAGCTCGCTAATGTGCACGCGATTATGGGCGCATATAATGAATTTCGTGGTACTAATGCTAATCAAAGTAAGCATCTCATTAAAACCATTTTAAAAGGTGAATGGGGCTACGAAGGCGTGCTTCTCACCGATTGGAATGTTGATATCAATACCTATGACGCCGCCATGAATGGCCTTGATATCGAAATGGGTACTGACGTAGCCAGTTACGATGAATACTTTTTAGCAAAGCCGCTATTAGAGATGATCAAAGCGGGCAAAGTGCCTGAGGCTGAATTAGACGATAAGGTTCGCCGTATTCTAAGAGTTCAGCTCAGTATCGGTATGATGGATAAACAACGTTTATCAGGCGAGCGCAATACCCAGGCCCATCGTGATGATGCAAGAACCATTGCCACCAACGGTGTTGTCCTATTAAAGAATGATAATCGCGTATTGCCACTGGATAGCAACAAGGTAACAAACATTCTGGTTTTAGGCCCTAATGCCGATAAGCGTCATGGTTTCGGTGGCGGCTCATCAGAAGTCAAAGCCCTATATGAAATAAGCCCACTTGATGGTCTTAAAGCTAAGTTTGAGCAAGCAGGAAGCAAGGTAAAGATTGAACATATGCGCCCTACCAGTAGTCAATTTATGCCCATTCCCAATGATTACCTCACCACACGACATTGGACTGGCACGCCGTCATGGCAGATTAATTACTTTACCGATACCAAGATGGAGCAATTAAGCAGTGAATCATGGATTGCAGACCCACAGTTTGATTCCAAGGGCAAAGCGCAAATCATCGAAATCAAAGCTAACATTAAGCCAATGGAAACGGGCAACCATACCTTAAAGATTAAAGGTAGCGGCACAGTATCGTTAACCATTAATGATAACCGCTTAGTCAGCAGTACTCAGGTCACTGATGCAAAAGTGTTAAGCCAAGATATCAAGCTAACCGCAGATGAAACCTATGCATTTAGCCTAACTTATCAAGGTGATGAAACCGTCACTTTAGGCTGGGAAACACCTAACAACTTATATAACACAGAAAAAGAATATCTCGCCGCAGCGAAAAACGCTGATGCAGTAGTTTATTTTGGTGGTTTGAGCCATGCAGATGATCGTGAATCTATTGATCGCCCTGATATGAAGCTGCCAGGTCAACAGGATGAAATTATCGCTAAGCTATTAACAGCTAACCCAAATACCGTGGTATTTATAATTGGTGGCTCAGCGGTAGAAATGCCATGGACAGATGATGCCAATGCTGTGTTATGGGGCTGGTATGGCGGTATGGAAGCTGGACATGCTTACGCTGATATCCTATTTGGTGATGAAAACCCAAGTGGAAAGATGCCGATAACATTACCGAAAAAACTCGCTGATACTGCGCCAATTGCCCTAAATGATTATAACGAAAAGGAATCACGTTATAGCGAAGGTGTATTTATTGGTTATCGCTGGTTCGAGCAACAAAATATCACCCCACAATTTCCTTTTGGCCACGGTCTATCCTATAGCGATTTCACCTACTCAGACATTCAACTTTCAACTGATAATATCAAAGCTGATGACACGATTACTGTTACTGCAACAATAACCAATAGCAGTAACATCGCTGGCGCTGAAGTGACTCAGTTATATTTGCATGATCTTAACGCCAGTGTCCCGCGACCTGCCAAAGAGTTAAAAGGCTTTAATAAAGTGTGGCTCAAAGCCGGTGAAAGCAAACAAGTGAGTTTCAACTTAACCACACGAGACTTATCTTTTTGGGATGTAAAATCCAATGATTGGCTCGCTGAAACCGGTGAATTTGAAGTGATGATTGGCGCGTCTGTCGCTGATATAAAGTTGCGTAAAAAGTTTACCTACACGCAGTAGCAAGCTGAATTAAATAACGACAACTGATAGATATAAAGGGTGAGCAAATAGTTATATATAGTAACTTAAAGAGTGTATATTGTGTATTAAGGCAGAAAATCTGCCTTTTTCTTGCTCGATACACAGCATAGGACTATAGTGTATTATATGTTTAATATGTACACGGAAGGTTAGTTTGTCATCAGTAAAAGTTAGAGCAACGATTGTAGAGGACAATACGGGCATCAAAAGCCAACTGCCTATCTTGCTAACTGAGCAAGGAGAGTTAAGTACGGTCACAGACTACCTACTCAAGCTAGAGGCAGACGGTGTGAGTAACTCCGTCATGAATGGGTTTATTCAAGCGGTGTCCTTGTTGCTGGATTATATGGAAGCAAATAGAGGATTGTTTGACGATCCGAAGTTGCTCTTTCAGACCTTTTCTAAGCGGTTGTATACAGGAACGATTGGTGAGGATGGACTTGACCCATCAGGTTTGTATTGGGTGCCAAGTTCAACCAGTAACGTGAATAAGCATATTCATCGATTGACGGCATTTACAGATTGGTTGGCAAACAAGCACGGCACTGCGTCCATGAATCCCTTGCGTAATGCTACCCCGCATGAGCAGCGATTGAATTACGCTGCATGGTATCGCAAAAACCAAAACGATTTCCTTGGTCATATCGAAGATAAGACTGTGAACAAAACCATCCGTAAGGCGCGAACCATTAAAGGACGCACGCCGCTCACCAAAACCGAAGATGACGCCATCGCCTTTCCTGAAAAGCATTGGGAAGATTTTTATATAAATGGCATCGGTGGCGCGAGCGACCCACGAGTGGCACTCAGGGACAAGTTAATACTCCTTCTCATGCACGGTGGCGGGTTACGCGAAAGTGAAGTTTTAGCGCTTTGGGTGACAGACGTGTTTGAAGATCCCTATGAGCCAGATAGTGCTATCGTTCGAATTTACAACGAAATAGATGGCAAAGCCCCTGATGGTTGGCGAAGTCGTTCTGGTACACCAAACAGAGAAGCATATCTAAAGGAGCAATATGCTCGCATCCCTCGCCAGCGCATGAAAGGCACAGCTCATCTTGGTTGGAAGAACCGTGTGGTTGACCACAAAGACAACTACATACAGGTTCAATGGTTTCCAACTGACTATGGCAAAGTGTTTATGTCACTTTGGAAAAACTACCAAAAGTACCGAGCCAGCATCGACTGTCATCACCCTTATGCGTTTATTTCGTTTCATCATAGCGCTATCGGCAACCCTTACACCATCAACGCCTTCCATGATAACTACGCCAACGGCTTGAAGCGCATTGGTTTAGAGCCGAGCAAGGCAGAAGGCTTAGATCCACATGGGCATCGACATAATTACGGCAGACGATTAGAACGTTCAGGATTGAACCCGTTGGTAATTCGACGCTGTATGCACCATAAGTCCCTAGACTCACAAATCCCCTACACAGGCAAAGGCCAGCAGGAAATCTCTGATGAACTGACCCAAGCGACGTTGCAACTGGCAAACCCTGAATCCAAAGTCAAAGCGCTCGACTGGAAAGCACTCGTTGAGCATGGGTTTGATGACGTCGACCCGCAGGGGTACTTCACAGGAAAACATCCAAAATTGAGAGGTAAGTAATGGCGACAAAAGGCAAAAAATATGACGGACGTTCATCGGATTCATCCTTCTCTTGGATGCTCACCACACTTGGTGCTGAGTGGCAACAATGGCAGGAGTTGGCAGCCGAGTGGATGGCCGCACAAACCACATCGATTGACCCTAAACTATGGTCGCTGACACGCTTTTTTGAGTCTTATATTGCTAAATGTGCACCTTATGCAATTAGTAATCTAGATTTATTTTTCAATGGTTATGAAGGACATTTATGTTCTAGTGAAGAGCTGGAGAGACTGGGTAAAAATACGCTCAATGACCCAAATAAAATCCAAGCGAGTGTAAATATTCCTGCTGACTTCATCGATTTTGTTATTGAACATCATTGTTCTGTCGAGGATGATAATGGCAACCTAGTACCTGCGTTTCAAAACCCACTCAGTAAAATTAAAAGACAAGTTTTACATAGTGAAACCGTCCGTAATCCTTTGCCGTATCGTTACATTCAGGACTTACGCCAAATCCTTTGTCCGTTGCCTGATAAAACTGAACTCACCGTCATTGAGCAAAATCTCAAAGACGATGAATCCTTGCTTCCAGCTTTTCACTATCGCCACTTCAAGCACTGGACATGGGCGCAGCAGCGAACAGGACAAGGAACTTCTGGCGGTGACTGGTTTGAAGTCGAGCCAGAGCTGATTGATGGGTCCGACCCTGATTGTGTGTGGCGCACCAAAGAGGTGACTCGCCATACTAAAGGAGAGGGGAAGAAGAAAATCACCGTCCATCAAATCTGGTCGCCTGTCAAAGCGATGGTGATTTTCATGAAACTCCACCTGCCGCTTCGTACCTATCAGGTGCGAATACTCGATAGTGGCGAAGCCGATACGTGGCGTTATGAAAACGGTCAATGGGTAGTGAACACCCAACATGACTTCGCACTTGGCAGCGAAAAGCGCCCGTTCGGCAAAGGCATCTTCCGCCGTATTCACGACACCATGACTGGGCTGTATTCTACAGGCTTGTATATCAACACCAATAAGACTGCGGATCAAAACAAAGATGAGCTAGAGCGTGGTTATATCATCCCTTGGCAAAACGAGGAAGTGCTGTACTGGCTTGAGAAACTGCGTAACTGGCAAGAAAAATACAACCCGATTACAAAACCTACCGATTGCACCACACTGCTGAGAAAACACACGGGTAATAAAAAGTCGAACAAACAGCTAGAAAGCATGGCCGAGATTGCCTTTCTGTTTCGTGATGCTTCAGCAAAGGGTGAAGATAAACACAAGCCAATTAATTACACCGCAACAGATTCTTTTTGGTATCAACTCTTATTGGCGCTGGAAAACCAACTCGCAGAGCAAGGCAATACCTTGGATAACGGTGAGCGTTTGAAACTGGTTGTGGATTACCCTGAAGGTACTCTAGAAGGTTCTAAATTTGCCACACTTTTTCCCCTACACAGCTTACGAGTCTCACTCATCACGGCGTATACAATGGATACGCAACTACCATTGCCTGTCATTTCTAAGCTATTGGCGGGTCATACGCGCCTGTTGATGACCATCTATTACAACAAAATCACTCCATCCGTCATGGCAGAAAAAATGGATGAAGCACATGATGCGCTGGATGCAAAATCCAAACAATCTGTACGGAACTTCCTCAAAGATGCCTCGATGGAGCAAATTCAATGCAAGATGGTGTATAACAACGAAGATAGCGTTCAGGCGGCATTGGTTAACCGTAATCCGATAGGCTGGGAAGAACGCTCGTGTGGGATGTGTCTGGTTGGTGGCAACACCGTGAAATCGGATGAAGTCAGTACCCTTGGTGGCTGCTGGAACGGTGGTGAGGTGATTAGAGATGCAAAAGTCGCTCAACGTCGCGTCTACGCCAGTGTGCCGCACGGCTCTGAAAACTGTATCCGCTGCCGTTGGTTTATTACCGAGGCTCGTTACCTGCCTGCGCTTAATGCCCACTTCAATCAACTGAGCTACAAAGCACATCAGGCCGCTAACCTATCGGTGGAAATTGAAGGTGAGCTGGAAGCCCTAAAAGACGAACAATTCTTCTGTGAAGAGCAAGGCAAGCCGTTTATCAAGCACGATGAGCTGCAAACTCTACAGCGCCGCTGGGAAAAGCAACAAGTCGAGGCAAGTGAATATGCCGAAGACTGGGTAGCGTGTTTTGAGCTGATTCAGAAAATCATTCGCGTCGAAGAAGCCAGGAATGAGGATGACGCCAAAGATAAGCTGATTGCGGTTGGCTCTGAACAAGATGTCAGCCATGCCTTGAAATTTATCGAAACCGACTCTGAATTACTGCACTTATCGCTGCTTTGTGATGACGCGGAGTTTTACCCTGATTTACAGGACGAACTGCGTAAAACCCCTGTTATTCAAAAGCGCTCGATGCAACTCAGTCGTGTGCTGATGAAAAAAGGCTTTGAGCCGATTTTTATGGAAATGGACGACAAACAACAGCTCATCGCCGCCAATGCTATGCTGCGCCAAATGGCGAAAATTGCTGACCCTGACGACAAGCTCGAAGGTTACCGCAAAGTGGCTAACTATATTGAAGCAGGTGAATACCTGACTGATAACAAACTGTTCTCTCAGGGTATTCATGCACTGACTGATAAAGCCATTAATCTAAATGGCATTGCACTACCGAACTTATTGGAGGACTAATGGAACTCGATATTGATGTCATTCTGGCTGACTTAAAAGAAGGCAAAGTACCTCGCACCCAGCAAAACCTCGATAAGCTCAACGACACGCTGAAAGCCTATGCAGAATCAGGTCAGCGTGACTTCTCCATTACGCAAATTGGGCGGGTGTCTGTCGAAAATGGCGGGGTGGCGTATGAGGCGTTGCGTGCTACCCGTAACAAGCACTACCGAACACTCATCGAAGCATGGGCGGCAAAGTACAATACCAATACCAAAAAACCGTTATCCAACACCTCACGGTCTAAATCCATCCCTGCGGATAATAAACTGTTAGAGCGCATCCCAGACCCTGCGGTACGCGCCTTGTTTGGTCAAATTATTGCGGAGCGTAACCGTTACCGCAAAGAGGTTAATTTGCTCAAGCAACACGCCAATATTACCATCGACAAACGCCCTGTGCGCCAGTTTGACACCACCGCAGAGCCAAGTGTTGAAGTGCTGCCATCCCTATCAGGCGTACTCACCGAATCAGAGAAAAAAGCCTTAGCGTATGCAATTTCTGATGAATGTATGGAAAAGAACGACTGGCAAACTACTCAGGCGGGTCAGGTAAAAGACATGGAATACAATAGCGAAGTATTCCCTAGAGGCTTTGTCACAGGGCTTCGTAAGCTATTGGGTGAGGTAGATGACTAATGGCAAGTGGGCAGCAGAAAGCGCAACAAAACCTTGAGGCATTTGAGGTCTGGAAAGCCACACAGATGGACGATGACTTTAAACAAATCGTGTTCAGAGGTCAGCTTAATCGCATTGAAGTGGCAAAGGGTATTGGTTGTGGCAAATCGGCGTTAAACCAAAATCCAGCCCTCAAGAAAGCACTCAAAGCCTTAGAAGATGAGCTGCGCGGTAAAGGTGTCCTGCCACCGTTGACCGACGCTGCCAAGAAGAATGAGGGCAAACCTCAAGCCTACGACAACACAGCAAATCGAAAGCTTCTCGATTCAAAGCGGGTGTCATCATTAGAAGCTGAGAATATTGAATTGAAAGCCAAGGTCAAGGAGCTTGAAAAGCAACTTGAACGCTTTGGTGAGCTATCTGAAACCTTATCCGAAATGGGGTTGATGCCACGATGAATACCGCTTTGCATGAAGACCAAATGCGTGTCACCAGTATCCCTTATCACTCGACCAAGATGGTGATATTCAGCGGTGTGCCGCTGGCGAAAGACTCTTACAAAACCAATAGTGGGAAGTATTACGTCACCATCAAAGCCGACCCCGATAGCATCCCTGTACTTCCAACGCTGGGTCAGCATTGGTCAGTCAGAGGTGCTCGACAGATAGAAAATATGGAGATGGGTGATTATGTAATGCAGCAGCACACGTATGAATCACCCAAGCATATTGAATGCACTTTACCCGAAACAGGTGAGCAACTGATACGATTTATCGCCAGAGAAAGTGACTTCAAGGGTATTGGCGAAAGCAAAGCTAGAGCGCTCTGGCAGCTCTTGGGTAAAGATTTCCATGCCACACTGAGAAATGACACCCCAGAGTCCAGAAAGCGTCTGACATCGATTTTGAGTGAAGATTCAGTGGAAGCACTCTTTAAGGGGTACGCCAAATATAAAAATCTGGCTCATTGCAACTGGATGAGCGAGTACAACATCCCTGCCAGTGTGCAGCAACGACTACTCAAGCATCACGGTGAAGCCTCCATCGATGTTATCAAGGATAATCCTTATGCTTTAATGGGCTTTGGTCTTTCGTTCAGTGCCATTGAAGACATTATCAAGTTAACGGATTTTAAGAGCGATGTTGCGAAGGATGACCCAAGAAGGCTCAGCGCTGCTCTGGAAATGGCGATTCGCAAGGAGATTGAAAAAGGTCACACCTATACCACTCATGCCAATGTGCGCCCTTACCTCAACAAACTATTGAAAGACAAAGCACTGGTCACTCAGGCGTTCCAATCAGGTCATGATAAAGCTCAGTACATTTTAAACCCCGACACAGGAACCTACCATCCAACGGCGCAACTTCTGATGGAAAGTGTCGTTGCCAAACGGCTAAATATACTGATTAAGCGGAATGACTTGTTTGATGAAAACGCCAATGCTGCGTATTGCTCTGCGGTTGCGGAGCTTCCCTACGAATTAACCCCTAAACAAATCGAAGCCGTAACAACGTGTCTGGATAATTCGGTAAGCTGTATTACGGGCGGTGCAGGAACAGGCAAGACAACGGTACTCAGAACGGCTCTCAGGGCTTACCATCAACTTGGATTTGAAATACACGCCGTTGCGCTCAGCGGTCGTGCTGCAATGAGACTTCATGAGTCCATCGGTTTTGTTACCTCAACTATTGCCAAATTGCTGCGTGAAGACCCCATAGAACCCAGTGTCGAGAAAACAAATCACCTACTGGTGATTGATGAGGCAAGTATGATTGACTTGCCAACCATGTATCGTCTTGTGAATCACATTCACCCCTCTGTACGATTGATATTCACTGGCGACCCCGATCAACTTCCACCCATCGGCTGCGGCAAGGTGTTGGCAGACATCGTTGAAGCAAAAACGGTGGCGAATACGATGCTAGATATCGTTAAGAGACAGGAAGGTTCAACGGGTATCCCCGAATACTCAAAGCTCATTAATCAAGGTGTGACGCCTGAGCAATTAAGTACAGGTGCAATACACTTTCACGAAACCAGTAAAACAGACATTGCCAAAGTCTGTTGTGAGCTTTACCAACAGTGTCCTGAAAACAGTCGCGTCATGGCTCCAACCAAGGCACTCGTATCAGAAATCAATAAGCTCACTCAACAAGCCGTTAACCCAGATAGCACTAGCCTTGAGTTCGAAATCAATGGTGATAAGTTCTTTTTGCCAATTCGCATGAATGATGCGGTGTTATTCACTCAGAACCATTATGGCAAAGGCATTCAGAACGGCTCACTTGGCACACTAACTAACGCCAAACCTTCTGGGGATAGTTACGGTGAAGTGACGCTAGATACAGGTGAAAAGGTTGAGATAACACAATCCGTTCTCGACTGCATGGAGTTGGGTTACGCAATCACCCTACATAAAGCTCAAGGGTCACAGTTTCCACGCATCATCATCGCTCTGCAAAACGGAAGAATAGTAGATAGAGCATGGCTCTATACGGCAATCACGAGAGCTGAAAGTGAAATCCATATCGTTGGTAGTAGTGATGACATGAAGCAGATCACCGAGGCACCTAGTCACTCTCATAAGCGGAATAGTTACCTAAAAGAACTATTGAGTTAGCAATTTCAAACTCGTTTATGCCCCAAAACGTGTTTGAAATGGATATCTCTCGAGGTTTAGTCATTTGTATTTACCCTCAATAATCTAATATCACCTTCAATAGAGTGGCCAAATTCGCTATACCACTACACTTTTTCTAATCGATTATGACCGCCTTACTTGTCGTCCAAATGACTGGTTGCCTATACAGGTATAACTGATTTTCTCCAAATTGAGGTAATTCTGGCGCCAAAGGATGCGTAAAATGAGCTTTTTACGCATCGATAATTTTGTAACATTCGAGAAAACCCATACATATCAATCTACTGCGAAATTTTTTAAAGTGTTGTATAGACCTCGTAAACAAAGACGCATTCTTTTTCCGGCAATATTTTGAGCATTACTTACGTATTTATGAAAAACATTCGATTTACAACAATGACTTAGCGATGGTATCTTTGAGGTTTGAATTGAGCAGCCTGGAACATTATTGAGCTGCTAATGAATAAGCTGTTAAGCTCATGGAAAACGAATTAATCCCAGCCATTATGGCAATATATCAAGAAGGCTTCTTGAAAGACGAAGAAGTTGTTTCTTGGGCTGACAAAAAGATTATGGCTGAAGCGGAGCCTTTTGATTTCTATTATATGTTATCTCTAAAAGGCCCTAAATATTGTTTGGCTAAGCCTTCTCATGAATTCCCGCTACCAAAATCACTAACCTATTCGGAAAGATTCGCACTTAGGGCAAGCGCATTAGATATGACCTCAAAAGCGGAATGTGAGAACTTTCGTAGGTGGGTAGCTAGCGCAAGCCTAGGAGAAGATTTAGAAAAGCCAGAGGTAATCTTTGGCTATTACATTGATGAGGACTTCTTTTGCACCGATAATCATGTAAAAGGGTTAGCTTATTTCAACAAAGAGCTACCCCAACTCATTACCCAAACAAAACATCTTGCGGAGGCATTATGGGCGCAAATAGCTTAACAAGGTGCTGTTTTGGACCTACGCTTCGCTCCGGCCCAAAAGCACGGCGTTATGCGTACCTCAGAGGTTCATTTGAATAATCGAGTTTGGGATGATTTAAACACAATTAGACTTGATGCTTTTTCTAATATTTTTCATGGAAATAAGCAAGAAAAGTATGTTGCATTGTTAATGACTAGAGTCTCAGAGCTATGCCATGACACCCTTTTACTACTTAAAGAAGGGCGAATTGCTTCTGCTCCCATTGTTCTTAGAAGTTCTTTAGAATCATACGTGGATCTTATGTGCATAATTAATGACATTAATTATGTCGATGAAATGAATAAGTCATTTGATTTTCATAAAGCAAAGGTGAAGGGCGATAAAGTAAACTTTAGAGAGTTGATGCCTATTTCAAAGAAATTTAAATTGGCTGGTGAGGCTGAAACTTACAATGGCTTTTACGCTTATTTATGCCGTAGCTCTCATGGCAACTTGGAAATGCTTATCAACTTCCACTCGGTTGGCGAGAATATTTCAATTGGGCATAAGCCAAATGTTCAAGAGGTTAATAACCTAGAAAATCAAGCTGTTGCATTGGCTGCTACAGCTTTAATTGAGGGGCTAAAATTCCTTGGTGAATTTGAAAGCCAAATTGGAAAGCTTGAGATTATTCAGGAATGCGCAGGTAACGGGAAATACGCATAATAAGGCGTTTAAACGGAACAAAAAACAGTGGGTTACGTTTCGCTTCGCTACACATTATAACCCACAATTTTTGTCCGCTTAACGCGGCGTTATGGTGCTACAGAAATCACCAACTACACCGGAGTTTAATTGGATCATAAATGAAATCAATCGCCTTTAAATACATTACTATTATTATCTCTGTGCTTATTACACTTGCTATATATGATTTAAGTAAAACCTATTCCATTGAGGCCAAATCATATTATAAATCTAACTTAGAGCAAAAGTTGTCTGGCTATGAAGAAGTCAGAGCAATAAATAGTGATTGTAATAGCGAAGCTAACCTAAAAGTATCAAGTACAATAACGAAAGATAACATTGATGAATGGAACGACGTTAACTCATCGTGTCGCCTAAAACATAAAGAAAAACTTCAGCGTTGGATCGCATTTCAAAAATATAGCCAAAAAAACATGGATTCCTTTAAGGGGACTATTGGAAAGTTTATCAATGATACTTTTTGAAAAAGCACCATAACAGATAAGGATAGGCCGCGCGTAGCCGCGTCCTTATCCCAAGTGTTGAACAAGCCCGAGTGATACCTTTATAGTGTAAATATCAGCGTAAGATCTTACGCTTTTTAGGTGTGTGCTGAGCAGTTACATTTTTTACTAGCCGCATCGTTCCCTTAGCATCGCCAGCTAATTTCGTAGTGGTTCAGTAAAACTGGCCACTACTTTGTAGTCAAAAGGTGTGTTTGGCATAGAATAAGTTATCAGAACGTTTAGTTTCATTTGTTCATCGTAACTCGGAATTGTCCAGAAACGTGTTTCAGCGGGTGGTCAAGAAAAATCATAAATGCCTAGCGAGTAGTGAGCTGTGCGAGCGTAAGGAGTGGCTTTATTATTTTACTTTACCATCATGTCCCTTAAATACCCTTTTGGCAGGGTGATGGTTTTCACGCAGTGATGCCATCGCCTTGCTAAGCCTTCAGGGATAAAAAGCGTACACACCAATATACATAGTGTGTACGCTTTAAATGTCACAAGAAGCATTGCCAGTAAAGGCTTGTCACTCACTCACGCGCAAATGAACATGGTTTTTACTGTATACTCCTGCTTAGCTCACCCTTTTATTATATTGTTGAGTTTACGCCTTGAGATTCAACTGCTGCAATAATAGCGCGGTAATTTCAGCGGCCAGCTCGTTTTCTCCAATCTCATTGAGTATTTCAATCGCGCACTCTGCAGTGCATAACCCCCCTTCTACTTGATTGCGCCTTAATTGATATAAAGATGCATGTTTCGGCGTTAAGCTGACTTTTTCAAGCGCCTGTAAATAAGGGCTGCGGTTATACATTTTGCGCGCTTCTTGCCAGGTGGCATCGATGATCACTAGCGCATCAAACTGAGCTAAAGCTGACGGTTTAGAAGTAGTAGATGAAGGGATAACTGCAGCCTTAGACGACTTTTCTGAAAAAGCCTCATCATCAACCTTTAACGGGTTTGTCTCCTCTTCAGATGGGAACACTAAAGCCACATTTCCTGAGGCGATCATTTGCAATAACTCATCACTTGGGGATTTACGTTGCCAAGTGATCACCGGCGCAGCATCAGCCAAGACTTGCGTAACCCACTGGCCAGTATTGGTTGCTCTGGTTAGCTCTCGCTCATGGGTTAATAACACTATTTTCATATATAAGGTTTCACAGTTTTCAAAATATCGAATATCTGCCAAACAGTTCTGGCAGCTTAATTTTACTAGCTTACAGGATTGCATATTGCAGGCCTACTGCTCTGCAGCCATTCGCTGCTTGCGCTAATCATTGACTAATTATCAATTAATACAAAAAATTAATCCTCAGGCTGCATCAATAATTTTTGTAACTAACTGGCTACCTTTGTGCCGCGAGGCTTGAGTGTTTTGTAACATTCAGTAAAAATTGCTTTTCTCAATACGTTAATTACACAATTGGCTGTTATCATAGCGCTAACAACTAATTTTTATCATTTGGTGAGTCATTTCACCCCAAAGAGCATTCAATGAAGTTAAAAATACTAGCAGGGATAGCACTATTTACTAGCTTTTCTACCCAAGCCGCTTGGTGGGTGGAACCTACAGACTTGCCGCTTAGAGCAGATATACAATTACTTTCTGATACTGGCGTTATTATTCAGCCTGTGACTACCTTTCCTTTGATGTGGTCTGGGATAAAAAAAGATTTAGATAATGCTGCTGACAGCCCAATGTCGGTGCATCAAAAAGATGCTTATCATCGTGTGATGCGCGCTTACAATAAAGATCACCAAGCTGTGACTTTAGGTGCAAGCTTAAGTGGCGCCAATGAAAAAGCTCGCTTTATTGGTTACGGTAATGACTATCGCGACAAAGCTGAAGTTGAATTTACAGCAGAAGTCACCCAAGACTGGTTTAGTGGCCGCTTAGCTGCCAGTTATCATTATGATGCTATCGATGGCAATGAAACTCGCCTAGATAATAGCTTTGCAGCAGTCAAACTGGGTAACTGGATTGTCACTGGCGGCGCAGTGCAAAAATATTGGGGCCCAAGTTGGGACTCAGGTTTAATCCAAACCACCAATGCCAGACCTATGCCAGGCATTACCTTTTCTCGTAATGACAGTAATGCCTTTGAAACCCCTTGGTTAAACTGGGTTGGTCCGTGGACCTTTACCACCAGCTTTAGCCAAATGGAAAGTGATCGCTATGTGCCTGACACCCAGCATTGGGGTGCTCGTGGTACCCTAAGACCCATTTCAAAATTAGAAATTGGCTTTTCTTGGACCATGCAATGGGGCGGTGAAGGCTACGGCAACAGCTTGTCTGATTGGTGGGATGGCTTATTTAATGGCGGGATGTCTGAAGGTGAGCTTGAAAACGGTCAAGAAAACATGCTCGCAGGTTACGATTTTAGATGGTCTGATACCGCTTGGGGCGTACCTTATGGTATTTACTACGAGCGCATCCACGAAGACTATCACAATGGCAAACATAAGCTGATTAACGCCTCAAACATGGGTGGGGTTGATGTTTTTATTGCCTCACTTAACACCCGTTTTTTTGCTGAATACTCAGATACTGCAGCTGCCTGTGGCGAAGACTCTAACGTCTACAACTGCATGTATGAACACGGCTTTTATAAAAGTGGTTATCGTTACTATGGCCGCAGCTTAGGCAGCACCTATGATAATGATTCTCGCGTTGTGGTGTTAGGTGGTATTACTCAACTACAACATGGCCAAAGCTTATCGACTAAGTTTCGTTATGCCAAACTTAACTTTGATGGGGTAGACACTGGTAACCCAACTGGTGGAAATCCGGTATCCCCTGGCCGTTATGAGCGTTTGTTGCAGCTTGATGCCAGTTACCACCGACCATTTTATGAAGGTAAGTTAAAACTTGGCGGCACTGTTGGCTACAGTGAGTATCCTGAAGTTGATACCAGCAGCGATTGGGAAACCACCGTTTACGCTGGCTGGGAACGTGATTTTTAATTGCTAACCACAATAGCAAATTAACACACTGAAATATAATAAAGCCCATCATTTGATGGGCTTTTCTGTATTTCCTATGTAACTAAAGCTAAACCAGACTCTTTAAACTACAAACCTTTATCTTCCCATTGCTGCTTTTTACGATAGATAGTCGAAGGGCTTACATCTAATAAACCCGCGGCTTTTGGAATATTACCGTCACATTGCTCAATAGCGGTTTCAATGGTCATTTTTTCGATTAACCACAATGGCTGTATATCATCATCAACGACCTGAGTTTGTTGATTAGGAGCTGTTTCTGTTGTTTTTTGTAGGGCCTGTTGAGCCGCATTTTCAAAGCCTGACTCGCTTGCATAATGCGCCTTTGCCTCTACTGGTGCGGCTGAGGTGTTTAAATCTGTCATCGACAATGACACTGCGGTGCTCATTTGCGCAGTCATTTGCGCAGTCATTTGCGCAGGTAACATGGCCAAAGACACTTCTTCGGCTGTGTTAAGCACTACAATTTGCCTGATCACATTCTGCAGTTGACGCACGTTACCTGGCCATGGGTAATTGACAAAGCAACGTTCAACTTTGGTAGAGAAACGTTTAAAAGATTTGCCCTCTTCTTTGCTGTATTGCTTCAACAGCTTTTTAGCAATAGACATCACGTCTTTGCCCCTTTGTCTTAAAGGCGGCAGTTCTATAGGGATAACATGTAAGCGATAATATAAATCTTCCCGAAAGCGTCCTACTTGCACTTCTTTCCATGGGTCTCGGTTGGTGGCACTAATAAAACGCACATCAACTTTTTCTTCTTTAGTGCCGCCTACACGCTGAAATACCCCAGTTTGAATAAAGCGTAGCAATTTACTTTGCAACTCTAAATCCATTTCACACAGTTCATCAAGAAACAAAGTGCCACCATCAGCACGAGTTGCTGCGCCATCACGATTACTCACAGCGCCAGTAAACGCACCTTTGGTGTGACCAAAAATTTCGCTTTCAATTAAATCTTTCGGAATTGAGGCGCAGTTTAAAGCAATAAAAGCTTCTTGTGCTCGTGTTCCTGCTTGATGGATCGCTTGGGCGCAAACCTCTTTACCTGTGCCACTTTCGCCCATCACAAACACTGACGCTTTACTGTTGGCCACGCAATCAATGGTGTTATATACGGTTTGCATGGCTAAGGAGTCACCAATAAAGCCATGAAAATTGGTTTTTGGGAGGCTATTTTCATAATTGGTCACAAGTGCCAATAAGTCTTTTTGCTTCAGAGCATTACGCACAGTAATCGCCAACCTTTTACTATCAAAAGGCTTAACTAGAAAATCAAACGCACCGGCGCGCATGGCATCTACGGCTAAATCAATGGTGCCATAAGCAGTGATCATAATGACGGTGATCTGCGGGTAGTCTTGCTGCACTTTGGTCAAAATATCCATTCCCGACATATCCGGCAATTTAATATCTAACACTAATAAGTCTGGTTGTTTACGGGCAAGTTCTTTTAATGCATCTTCACCAAAATTAACCAAGGTGACTTCGGCGCCTTCGGCACAAAGGTATTCGCTGTACAATGCGCCTAATGACATACTATCTTCTACAAGAACGGCACTAAATCCCATGGGTAACTTCCTTATTTAATTATTTATGACCGATATCAAATCGTTGCTCAATTAACGTCAAGCTTTGCTCAGCAACCACAAATATCTGCTCAAATAATGCGGCTAAAGGTTCATCTTCGGTTCTGGCTGCGGCCTCAAGTAAAATGGCTACTTCAGATAACTTTTGCGCCCCAAAACTGCCTGCACTACTTTTAATGGTATGAACTTGATCTTCAATCTCTGCTCGGCTTCCATTGGCAGTGATGGTTTTTAAAATATCGATACGCATCTTAGTTTCATTATGAAATACCTTCATCATTTTAACTAAGCTTGCTTCACCTACCGCTTTTAGTAACTCATCAAACACCTGCTGATCCAACAACACATCATCAGCTATTGTTTCATTTATGGTTTCAGTTATAGTTTCATGTGTGGTTTCAGCTATTAAGCCATTTGAGGTGTCAGCTAATAGGATTTCATTTACCTCAGCTGTTGGCTTAATGTGAGTTTCTTTCTCTGCAGCAATATCACTAACCTCGTCACTAACCTCATGAGTTATTTCCATCGCGTCATTAGCATTGCCCTTCACCTGAGTTAACCAGTAATTTATCCCAGAGATCAAATCCTGCTTTTTAACCGGCTTACCAATAAACCCAAGCATGCCGGCGTCTTTACATGCTGCAACCTCTTCACTGAATACGTTGGCTGACATGGCCAAGATAATTTGATCAGGCTTACTGGCTAAAATTTTACGGCACGCTTCAAGGCCATCCATTTCAGGCATACGAATATCCATCAAAATTAAATCAAACTCTTGCTTTAACCCTATCTCTACCGCTTCGACACCGTTATTAGCATAGGTCATGACTGCGCCGCTATTGGTCAATATCGTACCTGCGACCATTTGGTTTACAGGGCTATCTTCTGCGAGTAATAATTTACAGCCATCAGGCAGGGTTAATTTACTTTCAATGATCTGCTTATCACTCTTTTCTACATTACTGGCATTACTGGCATTACTGATTAAGCTTAGTAATATCTCTCGGCTTAATGGCTTGCTGACAGACTCGACTATGCCTAAGTCAGTACTGCGCGCCTGCACTTGTGTATTCACCCCAGATAACAAAGCCGTGATATAGCCTATCTTAGTCAAATAGCGATTTGATAAGCCCTCTACGCTTTGATGTTCACAGTCTAAAATACAGCTTTCATCGAGCATGATGACATCAAATTGGCCGTTGTTGCTTGATTGACTATCAAGCTCGCTGAGCTGATGCGCAAAGCATGTCTCGACGCCATATTGGCGGTATTGCTTTTCAATTAACTCACAAAGGGTCATATCGGGGTGAATCACTAACACCCGAGGCGCTGTTGATAAAGCAATATCAACAGTTGTTATTTCAGCAGGTTCATCAAGTACCACAGTTAATGTAAACTCACTTCCTTGGCCTAGTTGGCTTTGAACGCTGAGGTTGCCCCCCATCATTTTAGCCAGTTCAGAACATATGGCTAAGCCTAAGCCTGTACCTGCATAACTGGTGGTATGCGTGTCATGAACCTGAGAAAACTCTCTAAATAACTTCTGTTGTGATATTTCACTGATCCCAATGCCTTGATCTTTTACCTTACAGCTCAGTTGCACCTTGCCGTTATCGCGGTTGATAATCTCAATCTCAACAGCAATACACCCATCGGTTGAAAACTTAATCGCATTATCCACCAGGTTTTGCAGCACTTGCCTAATACGCTGCGCATCTCCGATTAAAATTTGCGGTACATCTCGGTCAATAACACTGCCAAGATGCACTCCTTTATCATGGGCTTTATGGGACAAAATCTGTAACACTTGCGCGACTAACTTATCAGGTTGAAACTCTTTAGCTTCCAGTTGCATTTGCCCAGCTTCAATCTTCGAGAAGTCCAAAATATCATTAATGGTACTTAACAAGACTGAGCCCGCTTCTTTAGCCGCGCGAGCATACATGCGCTGGCCCTTTTCAAGTTGAGAGTCTAAAAGCAAATCAACACTGCCAAGTACGGCATTCAGTGGTGAGCGAATTTCATGGCTCATAGTGGCTAAAAATCGTGACTTAGCTTCACTGCCCGCCTCTGCTTGCTCTTTGGCTAATCTTAATTCTTCTTCTCTGGATTTTTGCTCTGAAATATTGCGTAAAAAAGCGGTGAAGAACATTTCATCACCTAATTGAATGGGGATCACCCGCAATTCAACCGGAAACTCCTCGCCAGCTTTATTATGGGCAGGAACTTCGATGCGATTATTCAGCACAGGCCCTTCACCAGTGCGGCGGTGATGCTCCATGCCATTTTTATGGGCACTATGGAAACCTGCGGGAATAATTAAATCTTCCAGCCTTTCACCTAATGCCTCTTCGCGCTCATAGCCAAACAGTTTGACCGCTGCAGCATTAAACTCAACCACTCTGCCGCTAATATCAATAGAGATTAACGCATCATGGGTGGCTTCAATGGTTGCCACCAAAATAGATTGAGTTCTGGCAGCGGTTTGTTGCTCTTTTTTAAGTTCGGTTAAATCTTTGATAAAGCCTAAAAATAGAATCTCACCATCAATTTGCATTTTTGAAATGGTTAGCTCGATAGGAAATAAGCTGCCATCTTTATGCTGCGCTTTTAACTCACGACTGTTACCAATAATTTTTGCATCACCCGTTGTAAGATAATGCTTGATATAGCCATCATGCATAAAGCGATCTGCCATCGGCATTAAAATAGACACATTTTCATCAATAAGCTGTGCTTTTTCATAGCCAAATAACTTACTGACGGCATTATTCACTTCATTAATCACGCCGTTAACATCAATAATGACAAAGCCATCAGCCGCTGAATCTAATATGGTATTTAAGCGAACATTGGCACCTTGTAAATCACTGCGTTTTTCATCCAAGTTTTTAAGCATGGCATTAAAGGCGTTAGTCGTATCGGTGATATCTTGGGTGCCGGGCTCAACCACTTGCACCCCTGATTCCCCTTCAAGCACCCGCTTTGAGGCATGCTGAATATTAAAAATATGTCTGATGAGCTTAAGGCCCTGATACCAAGATAAAAATGAAATCAAAATGATCACTAAAATCATTAATGCGCTATATTTCAACGCCACTGCTTCAACGCTATTATCAAATTCATCGGTATTAACAAGTACGCTTATTTGAATGCCAGTGCCATTATTAGATACTGCCACCACCTCAACCGTATGCTCTTTTGGGGTCACAGCTTTAATGATCTCAAACATGCCTTGCCCATTACGCTGAGCCGAATACAATAGCTTATCTGCTTTGGATACTTCGATTGAATCAATATGGCTAATGTGGTGGGCTTCTAAAGATTGTTTAAGCAGTAAGATGGACTCGCGGGCCTTATCAGGGTTAATACTATTAGCCACCAGCTGCGCTGCAAGTTGAGCTTGCTGCCTTGCTTCTTGCTGATTGGTCTCTTTGATAACAGCTAAACTATTAACAATTAGCATCAGTAATAGTACGACTTGCATTAATCCAATGGCAATTATCGCTTTTAATCTAAATGACAAATTCCTTCTCCTGATGCATTTTGCAAACAGCGCTGTTTAACCCTGTCAAAAATCTATTCCAAAGCAAATGTTTACTACATTATTACTCACTATGAATTACCTGTTCGCATTTTGCAAAAAATTATTCCCAATCTGAAAATGCAAATAGTAAATCTTACTAGAAAGCTGCTTAACCACCTGATTTTATTATTTAAAAATTATGGAACAGCTTTTGCTTTAATAAGTTATTAAACAAACTTAATAGAGAATCGCCATGCAAAATGCTAATGCGTCAACGTCGACTATCTCCATCCTGTTAGTGGAAGACACATTCAGTGAACGCTATTACATTGCCAGTTTAATTCAAAGTTTTCAGCCGGAAAATGTACAGTTTGAGATGGTGCAATGTGAAGATGGCTTAACGGCACTGGAGAAGTGCCGTACCCAGCAGTTTGACTTAATTGTCAGCGACTGGCGCATGCCTAGGATGAACGGTGTTGAGCTGTGTAAAAGACTAAAGACCAAAACAGATCCCGGTTACTTCTTGCTTTTAACCGGTAACGATCAAACTCAAGACATGATTTATGCTATGGACTCAGGTGCTGATGATTACATTACCAAACCTTTTTTGGCCTCAGTATTAAAAGTCAAAATTCAAGCTGCAGTAAGGCTCATTCAAGCAAAAAAGTCGGTACTTGAAAGTAAGCAACAGCTGCAAAGTTTACTTTCTCAAAAACAGTCTGAACTGACCCAAGCTGCGATTTTGCAGCAATCCTTACTGCCAAAAAATAATTTAGCCTTCAATAATTGGACTATCCGACATTATTTTGAACCCGCAGAGGAACTTGCAGGCGATATTTTGCAATGCTTTGAAATTGATGAACAGTGGATAGGCTTCTATGTTATCGATGTATCGGGTCACGGTGCCAGTGCTGCTATGCTCAGTTTTACCCTCGCCCAAGGCTTATCACCCCAAAGGATGAACTGGCAGCAATCGCCAGAAAAGGTCATGAATGCCTTAAACAATCTCTTTGATGATCCTGGTAATTTGGGCCAGTTTGCCACTGTAATGATAGGTAAAATCAATATAAACACCCATGAATTACAACTGTGTAATGCAGGTCACCCATTACCATTAATCATTTCTAAACTCGATGTGCAAAGCATCGATGTGCCCACAGGTATGCCAATTGGTATTGATAAACACTGCCAATACCAAAGTGGTCAATACCAACTTTACCCGGGTGAGCAACTACTGCTGTTTTCAGATGGCGTGTATGAAGTTAATCATCCAAAGTTTGGCATGTTTGGCTTAGAGCGCTTAAAACAGCGCTGCTTATCAGCTAAAGCCATGCCAGCGGCGAATTTATTGAGTCACTTAAGTTACTTACTCAACCTTTGGCAGCAGTCGCAACCCCAAGATGATATGTCACTGCTACTATTTACCGCACCCGATTAAAAAGTTATAGCAATCATTGTGATGATAACTGTATGCCAATTATTGCTGATTATAGAGTTAGATTTAGAACGAAGATAAGCACTTAAATTAACAGCTTATATTTTTGAATTAACCCACAGTGACCCACAGCTTAAGGAGTTAATATGAATAACACTCAATTGAACATAAGCATCAATTCAATGACAGCAGATCAAGTTTATGACGAACTAGAACAGTTTTTGATCAGCAATAAGGTTGAGCCATTACAACGCTTCAAACTCATCAGTTGTGCACTCGAAGCCACCAATAATGTGCAACAGCACAGCGCTGATGACGCTGAAGATATTAAGCTGTTATTACAGAAAAACGATAACAAGTTGATTATTGATATATTAGATAACTCAAACTTTACCCCACTAGCCCCCCCTAGCACTTGTCCTAACAAACACAAAGCCAACGGCCGCGGCTTATGGATAATGCATCAATGGATGGATCAGGTGCAGCAACAGGCAACGGTATTAGGCACTCACTTGAGATTAAGTATAAACTTGGGCTAATGCTTTGGGCGGAATGTAAACCAATAGCGACACACCTTTGATAAGCATTAGCGATAACAACATAGTTAATCCAGCTTTGCATGGCTAAGGATGCCAATTCGCCGATTTCAACTTACTGAATAATGTTCAGTCCATTCGGGTAATAAAGGTTTGCTCGTCATCCACAAAAGCCACAAAGCCGCCGTGATAGATAAATACCCGACCACGCCCCTCAACTATGCAGGCAAGTTGTGGGTTCAAATCTTCTTCGTTATCCTGACGTTGAAAAGTGCCAGTATCTGTGATTACGCCGCTGAGTGCAGGCAAATATCCATAAGTGCGCTTGGCTTGATCAATCAGGTTCAATTCGCTGGCGGTTGAGAAGCAAAAGGGGATCGCACCAGCTTCTTCAATAAATAAAGTTTTAAGTTCTTCAAAAGCTGTAATCACCAGCCAGTCGATGCCGTTAACATGATGGATAAACATAGATTTTCTCGGTTATTCTAATGCGGATATTTTATCACTACTAGGAAAGAACCTAGTAGATATTTAGTTGCTAAAGTTATGTCCAGACATTCATAAACCAACTTGAAATACGTCTTTGCCCAAATACAAGTTAGCAAACACTCTATATCAAACAATCCATATCAAACAATCTATATCAAACCAAAGCCATTTTATCGAAAATTCATATTATCTGTACTTAGGCTGCCCCTTCCCTGCAATATAAACTAAATCAATACTGCGAATTGCAAATACTAGGTCGTGAAGTTGTAATCAGTGCTTTTGCATTCTGCAACGACATAGTTTTAAACCGCAATTAAAGCTTAGCAATAAGCAACACACAGCCAGACGACAGCAAAATAAAAACTCAAACCACTGATTAACAACAACTAAATAATTGGCACGCATCCTGCTAACTATAGATTAAGCAGAGGATAAATGATTAATCCACCCATTCAATTTTAGACGTCATTTATCTCATCACGATTTAGTTAATCAAAGTTAGCGCATCAATAGATGTTTAGGAGCAGGTTATGAAATTTGAAATCAAAGTAGCCCAACATGCAAGTGTAGTAACATTACCTATCAGAATGTTTATGGCTCATACCCCAACTTACCGAGCGGCACTGGTTGATTATATTGATAGAGGCCATACCCGCTTAGTTATCGACATGCAGCATTTAGAGTACATCGATTCAAGTGGCTTATCTGTGCTTATCTCCGCCCGTAATCAAGCGCTTAATTATCAAGGCAACATCGTATTACTGTCACCTAGTCCTGCGGTACGTTCATTAATTGAATTAACGCGCCTACACCATATTTTTGAGATTTTTGAAACTGAGGCGTTAGCGTTAGATTTTTTGCGTCATAGCAGCATTGTTGAACCCTCTGACTTTGATGAACAAATCATCTCAGAGTTAGCAAGCTAAGCAGGAACCACTAAATCACGGACGTAAAGGGGAACAGAAATGAACATATTCAAATCACTACTTTCTATCGCTATTATCGCAGGCTTAACCGCTTGCGTGACCCCTATGCAACCAGCTGAGCAAGATGTTTGTGATTTAGAGCAGCAACTCACTAGCTGCCATTACTTTGGCCAAAAAACGCCTTATAACAGAAAGGTCAGCGCTGTGACCTCAAACCATACGACTTTCCCTACTGCGCCAATTTTCGGTAATAAGTCGATGGTGGTTGATACCCAACAAGCGTTGTCATTATCTGTAGGGGATAAAATTTCGGTAAAAATACTCAATGGTGATGAATTTAGTAAAGATGTGGAAGTAGATGCCGACGGCAATATCTATCTGCCTTATTTACCGCCAATTTCAGTTACAGGACTGACTCTTAATCAATTAAACAATCAAATCAGAAACATATTAATCGATGAAAATCTGATGTTGGCCCATGCGGTGCGTATCAGTATATTACCTATTAGCTGGGCACCTATTGAAATCACCACCTCTGGCGCAGTATTTGAGCCAGGTCAGCACATGATCAACAAAAAACTCCCCATTGAACTTAAAGATGATGGCAGTAACTTTGCTGGTGACCAAGCCATTCAGCGTAATGTAGCCGCCGCGGTGAAGTCTTCTGGTGGGGTGCGCCCAGATGCTGATATTTCAGCAATTAAGGTCATCCGTAATGGTCAGGTTTTCAATATGGATTTACGTGGTATGCTAACGGGAGAGAAAGTACCAAACATGACTTTAATGGCTGGCGATCATGTACATGTTCCTTCGACGCATTCATTTAATGATCAATTAGCCAGACCTTCTCAGTTGACAACACCAGGGATCAGGGTATTTATGTCAAACTTAACGCAACCTGCAAGTTCAAATAGTCAGTCAGCAGTAGACCGTGAAGCAACACGCTTTCCTTACGGCACCCGCTTGCTAAATGGCGCCATTGCGGCCAACTGTGTCGGTGGTGCCCAAACCACCAATGCCAGTCGTTACGTTATCCTAGTGACTAAAAATCCATTATCTAATCAAATAGATATTGTCGAACGCTCAATTGATGGCTTAATTCAAACGGCCTGGAATAATGAATCAAACCCAGTATTACTCCCCGGTGATGGACTTGCCTGTTATGACTCTCGCGTAACTAATATCCGTGAAATAGCCAGAACAGTAACTGAATTGGTCGTGCCAACAACCCTTATCGGATGGTTGTAAGGAGACAATAATGAGCCAAGGAAACTGCAAAAGCGGCAAAGGCGAACAGAGCCAGAAACAAGCAGACTCTGGGGCAGGGGCGCACACAAGCTTCAGTGCTGATACTGACGTTAAGCTTGAAAATGAAACCCAAAGCGCACAAAACACTGACATCGAAACAGAGCAAGATTACGCCAGCTTTTCAGAACTTGCCTATTTATATTGGATTAAACGCGCCACATTAGAAGGCAGCCACTTAACCCCTAAAGCCCGTAAACGCCTGTACATCAAAACAGCCTTGATATCACTGCTCATTGTCTGGCTGTTGGTGGCTGTTTTTATCGCGCTAACCCCCACCAAATACGAAAGTAAATGGGTGGTCATATTACCTGGGGTCGCAGCGGGGTCTTCCCTAAGCCTTGACAGCCTTGGTCAAGCAAGTAGCTCCAATAGCTCGCCTTATATGAGCTCGGCCATTGATCCAAGAGAGAATTTTAAAGCGATTTCCATGAGCAGCTTGCTGATGCAAACCGCTGCGTTTTATTTAAAAGTGCCTAGCAATGAAATACCAAAACCCAAACTTAAACTCCCCAGTCAAACGGGCTTAATGGAGTTTAGTATTAATGGCGCATCGCCAGAGCAAGCTCAAAAACGTGGCTGGGCTATGTATCGTTCTTTACAAGACATTCTTGATGATCTGCGTTTTGATGAAAATAGCCTGCGCGAGCGAGGTATTCAACGTAGCCTGAAAAGCTATAACGCCCGAGTAAAGCAAACACAAAAGCAATTACTGGATTTTCAATCTGAGCGAGGCCTAATAACCCTTGATCAGTTTAAAGAGTTAGCCATCACCATTGAGCGCTTACGCCATAGTAAAGTGACCCTTTCAGCGTCACTGCAAGGTTTAAATGCCAGCTATGAACTCTATGAAAAACACCTTGGCATTAATGACTCACAAGCTGCGATTTTACTCAAACTCAACAATGATAAGCTGTTTCAGCAGTTACTTGAAAAACACAACACCGCCAATACCACTTACATAGAAAATGCTGGGCGCTTGGGTCGTCGTCACCCGACATTAGTCACCCTAAAAGCAGAGTTAGACAGTATCTTCGATAGTATGAAGCAGCGCTTTAATACCATTATTGGATTTCAAGATGAGAAAATTTTAATGATGCTAACGGTGGATGATGTTGATGGCCGCGCAGTGATGATGCAAGAGTTCATTACCATAGCCTCAAAACGACAAGCGACGCAATCAGAAGTAGATTCACTGATCGCGCAAATTGATCAGTGGGAGCTACGCTTGCAGCACAGTAACGATGATGCCGCCAAGCTTGCAGATTTACAACGTGAACACCAGTTAGCCACTACGGTATTAACCTCTGCGATGGCAAAATTGGATGTGGGTAAATCAGATATCTACTCGGCTTACCCCATGTTGCAATTATTTTCGCCGCCGAGTTTAGCTCATTCTCCCAATAAATTAGCCAGCATACTAATTATCTTTGGTGGGTTAAGCGCTTCTTTCATGTTACTGCTAGGGTTGAGCATTTTATGGATCCGCAAACCATTGTTGCGCAAAATGTTGACGAAAAAATAATATACAACAGCATTGTTTATAGTTATTTATTTTGGCTGTTTGGTGCTTTATATGTCATTGCACCTGTGATTGCATGGGTGCTATTTGCACGCTTACTTTATAAAAAAATTTCAGGTCAGCAAACATGTAGAATTAGCATCAGCCATTATGTATGGGTGTTTGGCATGTTGTTCATGCTTATTGCCTTAGTGGTCGGCCACCTCGATTTTGGCTTAGGTATTGGCAAATTAATTAAATCATCTATTGGCTGGGCCAAAGGCTGGGCCTTACTGGCAATATTTCCGCTTATTGGCTGCTTATCTATTCGGCCTGAAATTATTTATCGCGCCTGCTGCAGAGTCTGCAAACATACTATTTTGCTGTTCCCGCTGTTTTTAATTGCTTGGAAAGTTGGCTTGCCCAGCACCTTATATGTGTCGCCACTGAGCATTATTGGTGGCCCAGGGCCTGAGTTTTTCAGCGTCAGTTTATATGAAATCGACCCTGGCAGCGGCGTTCCCCGCTGGCGTCTGTTTACCCCATGGGCACCGGCATTAGGCATGCTAGGTAACTTATATTTTATTTTTGCCGTACAAGAAAAGGATTCACGTTGGAAAAAGTGGGGCATTGCAGGCAGCTTACTGATGGTATTAATGTCGCAATCCCGTCTTGGCTTGGTGTGTTATTTCGCCTTAATCGGCTTTTTCACCCTATTTAAACTTGTGCGCTCACCTTTACTGTACTTTTTACTTAGCCCGTTAATGTTACTTATTGGGGTTGTCGGTGAAGCCACTATCAACAAAATACAAATCAGTATTGCCGCCATAAAAGCTGCCCGCGCCGATTCAACTCGCGTTCGTCAAGCTTTGGCTGATATTGCCGTTGAAAGGTGGATGAATGAAGCGGTGATCTTTGGCCATGGTATCGTTGAGCGAGGGCCGCACATGGTGGAATACATGCCCATAGGCTCGCATCATACTTGGTATGGATTATTGTTTGTTAAAGGCGTTGTCGGCGCTGTAGCGTTAGCAATTCCGATGTTAGTCACCTTCTTGATATTATTGATCCGATTATTTAGTCAGCCTATGGCCAGAGTCGGCATGGCAATTTTACTGATGTTAAGTTTATATACCTTCGGCGAGAATTTAGAAATTCTAGCCTATTTATTTTGGCCGGGATTAATTGTATTAGGTATGACGCTGCGAGCTGAAGAGCCAGAAGCCGTACTCAAAAAAGCCGCTGCCTTGAAGGACTAATCATTGTGTTTTGTTACCTAAGTGGTAACAAAACACTGTCATCACAGCGGCTATGGCTTACGCCATTAAATAATTTTTATCACTTGATCAAATGCAAGACGCGACTTAGGTAAGCTGGCATTGTAATCTTCATCACTATGATGGTAACCGATAGCTAAACCAACATAGCATTCATAACCATCTAATTCTTCGGCAAAAATATCACCGATAAGTTTACTATCAACCCCTTCCATTGTGGTCGAGTCGATACCTAAACGGGCTAAAGTATGCAAGGTGTTACCCAGTGCAAGATAAGCTTGAGAGCGTGTCCACGCCTCGTTATTGCCCTGTGCATCGGTATTTAATTCAGCAAAAGAGTAACCACCAAAAGCTTGCTCGCGATTTTCAGGTTTTGTGCGACCATCTTCAATGCCCTTATCAACCACTTTGGCATAATCGTCACGGGTATAGTGAGGGTTATGGGCAAATAAAATAATATGAGAACAGGCTTTAGCATGGGGCTGATTGAACTGATATTTATTGGCGAAAGTGTCGTGCATTCTTTGTTTTG
Source organism: Shewanella sp. 10N.286.48.B5 (assembly GCF_002874355.2). NCBI lineage: Bacteria > Pseudomonadati > Pseudomonadota > Gammaproteobacteria > Alteromonadales > Shewanellaceae > Shewanella > Shewanella sp. 10N.286.48.B5. Next base: position 674,962 of record NZ_MCVG02000001.1, on the reverse strand, counting down.
CTGCATCACTTTCAAGCACAATAAACTTCCAAGGCTGTGAATTAATTGAAGATGCTGAAAGTCGCATCGCCTCACAGATCACCGCTAAATCTTCTTTTGAAACACGCTTTGAAGGATCATAACGCTTTGCTGTATAGCGATTGTTTAAGTCTTCAATAATTGGATGTGTCATATTTACTGTCTCCACTTTCATTAATATTCCCGGCTTTCATCCACGGGAAATGCAACTGCCGAATGCCATAAGTTATAAAGTATTCAATAAAATCATTACTTTGCTTAGCTAAGCTAAATAAACTCAAAACAAATGCTTATTTAATAAGTTACTTTTAACTTTTTATGTAAAAAACTATTATTAATTAAGCACTTTATATGGTTATAAGCTTATTTAACCCCGCCATAGCAAACAGAATTAAAATAACTTCCTAACGACATAAGAACGTTGATAATAGTCGCTAGGTCCCTATGCTTAAAGGGGCTAATAGTTGTTACATTATCAACAATTTTTTGGTAATAGATGATTAAACCCCATAGCATGCACAGCTATCACCCCTCTTTAAGCGCTAACCGCTAAAGTGACGCAGAAGTCAGCCCTTGATAAGAGCTGATAAAAATGGATAACACTCACATAGATAATGGCAGCTGGTTACTGAGATAACTTCTGCTGCACATACGCGCACCAAGCCTTAGAGTGTCGATTTGGCACATCAGTGTCGCCCCTTACACCTAACTTAAATTCAATCACCGACTGCCATTCATCTGAGCCTAAGTCAGGCCCATGACCTTGACCATCGCCTGAAATCAGTTGTTGATCTACTTGCTTAAACCAAGCTTGAGTACACAAGCTACTTTCAACTGCTGCAGTTGATTGTGCACTTGATTGCGCACTTGATTGCATAGTCGATTGCTCAGTTTGCTGCTTTGGCACATCTTGGCTACAGCCTGATAAAGTTAATCCAGCTAACAAGGTTAAGCTCGCTGGCAGCAAACCCATGCTCATCAATAAAGAGGTCGATTTGTTCATTTGTCCATCCTGTTAGTTTTGCCTTTCACTCACTTGCCAATACACGCTGGCACCACTATTAGCTAGAGTGAATAGCTAAAGTAAATAGCTAAAGTGAATAGCTAAATCAATCCTAAACGGGTTAACGCCATACATCAAAGCAAACCAATGAAAAGCGCTTTGATGCTCTCAGTTAAAGTATTGCAAACTGCAACGGCCCTATCTCAATTTGCTAAAACACCTCAGCAGCACTTACCCCGTAAAATAATAAAACCCAATTAAAACATACATATAAAAGTTGGCACGATAAGTGTAACTCCCCTTGTATGCAGTCAGCTAGTCCTAATTTGAATTTGCAAACAAGATCAAATTAGCTAACAAGATCAAGGGTACAAATAATGCAAACAACCACTAACTCACTAGGTCCTAAAACGACCGTCAATCAAATGCTGAATCAAGGCATTCGTACATTGGGTAAAAACCTAATGTGGTTGGCGAGTGCTCAGTTTAGTGGCCGTATTGTGAGATTAGCAGCTAGCGTGATAACAGCGAGATTACTGACACCAGAAATCTTCGGTCAAGTGGCCATTACCTTAACCCTATTTGAATTAATTTGTACTCCTACTCGCCGCATTACTTCAGCAGCACTTATTCGCATGAATGATACCGAGTTTAAAGACAACTTAGCCAGCGCCAATGTGATTAACTTCGGCGCCTGCCTTATTGCCTTTGCACTAATGAGTTTAATCAGCTTACCACTGGCTTATTACTACCAAGACAGCCAACTTGTTCTGCCTATCTTGTTTGTTGCCAGTAGTTATTTATTACTGCCATTTGGCATGTTGTACGCCACGGTGAACTTACGTAACAACAATATGCGTAAAGTGGCTAGCGCCAACCTTTGGCAAACCGTGGGCGATGGCATCTTAACTGCAATACTTGCACTGAGCGGCTTTGGCTTGTGGGCCATTATTATCCCTAAAGTGGTGATGGTATTGGTCTGGATTTACCTGCATAAAAATGGCAATCCGTTACCGACTTTTACCCAAAAAGCATCCGTTAAAAATGTTAAATCAATCCTTAGCTTTAGCATTCCGGTGAGCTCAAGCGATTTGATTAACACCCTAAGACAAAGCATTGATTATCTGGTCATTGGTTACTTCATGGGGGTTGAGGCACTGGGGGTTTACTTCTTTGCTTACAACGTCAGCTTGGGGATCAGTTTAGGGCTAGTTCAAAGCTTTGGTACCGCGTTTTACTCGCACCTTTGTAGCGACGATAAAATCGCGAGCAATGTAGCAAATAGCCAACAAGTTGCTAAGCAGAAGTTTCGTCACAGTGTGATGGCCATTAGCGCGATTACCGCCCCTATCATCATCTTACAAACAACACTTGCGCCCCTTTACGTGCCATTTGTATACGGTGAGCAATGGTTAACAACCGATGCCATTTCAGTGTTCATCTTCTTATGTTTAAGCGGCCTTGTTCGCCCAATGGCAGAAGCCGCCAGTCAGTTATTACTTGCCCACGGCCATAGCCGTTTAAATTTCAAACTCAATTTAGCTATCACCGCTTTGTTAACCCTGGTGATCAGTGTTGCAAGTCAGTTCAGCTTAAGCACAGTCGCACTGAGTGTGATGGTGACTTACTTAATTATTATGCCTTGGCTTTGCTGGTACAGCAGCCGTATCTCATTTAATCAACCAACTGTTACAAACAGTTAAGGAAAACATTATGTCTCCTAGAATCTCAGTAGTAATGCCAGTTTATAACGTTGAACAGTTTGTTAAATCGGCTATTGAATCAGTATTAAAGCAAACCTATGACAACTTCGAGCTATTGATTGTTGATGATCGCGGTGATGATAATAGCATGCAAATATGTAAACAATTTATCGGCGATCCAAGAGTACATATCATCCGTCATCAAACCAACAAAGGTTTAGCAGCGGCAAGAAATACCGGCATCCGTCATTCATTAGGTGAGTTTGTGGCCTTTATTGATTCTGATGATTTATGGCACCCTGAAAAACTACAGCGCCATGTGGTGCATTTAGATAAGAACCCCAACGTTGGATTAAGTTTTTCACGCTCAAGCTTTATTGATTATCAAGGTAAGTTTATCGATTTTTATCAAATGCCAAAACTTTTTGACATTGATGCAGCCCATTTATTATGCCGTAACCCTGTAGGAAATGGCTCAGCGCCGGTTATTCGCCGCAGCACCTTAAACGACATACGCTTTCAGCCAGCAAGCAGTAAAAATCGCCACAGCTGCTACTTTGATGAGAACTTCCGCCAATCAGAAGATATTGAATGTTGGTTACGTATTGCTGCAACCACCTCTTGGGAAATTGAAGGGCTACCAGAGCCATTAACTTACTACCGCCTTAATCATGGTGGCTTATCAGCAAACCTTGAGAAGCAATATGCCTCATGGGAGAAAATGATTGAAAAAGCCCGTGGTTTTGCTCCTAAATTATTAAAGCAACATGAAGAGTCTGCTCGCGGGTTCCAATTACGGTACTTATCAAGACAAGCTATTCGCATTGGTGATGGCAGCGCTGCTGTAAAGCTGTTTAACCGCGCGATGAAAGCATCACCTAGCATTATAAGAAGTGAAACCTTTAAAACCGTCACCACCATGATTGCCGCATATGCGCAGTGGATAATACCTGCTTGGGGTTATATCGCTATCGAAGCTGTTGGGCAAAAATTTATCGGCATTTTACAAAAACTACGTATTTCACGTGACGGCGTTTCAAGTGAATTTATGCAACAAAGTAAATTGTAACCCGCAGCTCTTATCTCATCTTCCCTGTTCTGGCTTTGCAGTGCGATTCGCATTCTGCAAAGTCAGCTTTTTATTGCAAGCCCCTTGCTAAAAACCCACCAAAAAAAACAGTTAAAAACACAATAACACACTATTAATTAGATACTTAACAAATATGGAATAGTTCGTGCTTTAACAAGGTATCGAACGATTAATCATTGCATTTTATGAGGTACGGTATGGACGCTCATCAATCAGTAAACACTCAAACCCAGTCGCAGGCATCAGGCTCAACCTTATTGTCAGTCCGCGCTTTTGATTGCTTTATGGCGATAATATTACTGGTTTTAATGCTACCAATAATGGTGTTTAAAACCTTAATACTTGCCTGCTCTAAGCAAGCTATTTTTGATGCTATCTACATTCATGTAAACGATCGCCAAGTTGCGCTGTATCAATTTAGCCAAGGGCGCTTTTCAAGACTGCCGTTTTTATTGGGGATCATTAAAGGCGATATTGGTTTTTTAGGCAGTGCCTTTGAGTATTGCGTGTTTGAGCCAAGTTCAACCAATAGCCGCCCTGGTGTTTTTTCCATTGAAAAAATGCAGCGCAATATGGGGATTGAACATATCAATAATGCAGCCCCTGAATTTAGCAGCTTATTTCATTACCTAATTAACCTAAGTAAGTGCCTAATTTGCCGTTTAATTGTTGTCTCTACTGAGCTGAATTACCCTGAGCAATTCAACTTACTTGGGGTCAATATTGATAATAATAAAATGGCTGACAGTGTTGAAAAACTGGTTAAAGTAGCGCAGCACTCTGTGGGCGATGAAACCCAACATTTTGCCTTTGTAAATGCAGACTGCTTGAACATTGCCTCAACAGACAGCTCTTATAAAAATATTCTCAATCAATGCCAGCAAGTTTTTGCTGATGGTAGCGGTATTCGTATTGCTTGCCAGCTACACGGTATCGGCCTTAAAGACAATGTGAATGGTACTGATATGCTGCCGTTACTGTGTCAACGCGCCAGTGAGCAAGGGATAAAACTGTTTTTCCTGGGGGCAACTGCTGGCACCACTGAAGAGGCGGCAACCAACCTTAAACAGCAGTACCCTGATTTACAGATAGTGGGCTGTCATCATGGTTATTTAAATGAAAGCAACCAACAAGAGGTGATTGAGCAAATCAATCAATCAGGGGCGCAGCTACTACTCGTCGGCATGGGGGCGTCAAAGCAAGAACATTGGATTGAGCAACATAAATATCAATTAAAGGTGGGCGCAGCCGTTGGGGTTGGTGGACTGTTTGATTACTTCGCCAATAATGTTTCTCGTGCACCTATTGCTGTCAGACAAGTAGGAATGGAATGGATATGGCGCTTAGCACAAGAGCCACAACGCATGTGGAAACGCTACGTGGTGGGTAACCCGCTATTTTTAGCGCGAGTGTTAAAGCAAAAACAACAGCTAAATTTGGCCTCAGCCACCAGCCAAGCTAAGGCTCAGCCGCTATCAGCTATTTCAAATCACAACCGTCATTGGTACTTCTTTAAAATCAAATGTGGCCAATTTGCAAAACGCACATTCGATATTGTTGCTGCTAGCATTTTGCTAATTTTATTAGCGCCATTATTTGCGTTAACCGCATTAAGTATCCGAATTGAGTCGAAAGGGGCGATCTTTTTTTCACAAACACGCAGTGGCAAAAATAACCAAGCATTCACCATGTGGAAGTTTCGCTCAATGTATATTGATGCCGAGCAAAGGTTAGAAAAAATCAAACAAAACAATGAAATGCAAGGTGGCGTCATTTTCAAAATGAAGCAAGATCCGCGTATTACCACCATAGGAAAACTTATCCGCAAAGCTTCAATCGATGAGTTACCACAACTTTGGAACGTGTTAATTGGTGATATGTCACTAGTTGGCCCAAGACCTGCACTACCTAATGAAGTAAGCCAATATCAGTTAAGCGACCGTCGCAGATTAGGGGTAAAACCTGGCATCACCTGCATTTGGCAAGTTAGCGGACGCTCAGATATTCCTTTTGATAAGCAAGTAGAACTGGACATTGATTACATCTACAAACAATCGCTTAAAGAAGATATCACACTGTTATTAAAAACTATTCCAGCTGTACTTTTGGCGCGTGGCGCCTACTAGGAGACCTTATGCAAGCTATCGTATTTGCCAACCGCAATGGAAATGAATTAGCGCCGCTAAACCAGCAATATTGCCCAGCGCTATTACCGCTAGCAAACAAGCCTCTAGTGGAGTACACCCTAGAAGATTTAGCGGATGCAGGCATAAGCCAAGTCAAAATGGTGATTTGCGCTGATGCAGAACAACTGGAAGCCCAAATTGGTAATGGCCAGCAATGGGGTTTGAATATTGAGTATTTTTTAAGTAAGCCACAAGAAGCAGTTAATAGCGTGCTTGCCAGAATGCATATCGATAACACCACCCAGGCATTAGTGGTTCGAGGCGATATATTAAGAAGCCCTTGCCTAGAGCGTTTTGTGGCATTTTCCAGCATGGTACCCACCAAATTTGTTCACGCAACAATGGAGCAGCGTAACCCTGGAATGATGATGCTACCCGCTGGCTGGAAACACAATCAATTGCTTAACTGGCCACTGCAAACCACAGCGGTAGATCATGATGATAGTATCGCCCAAGTGCTTCATGGTCAGTGCTTTTATTTAGACAGCTTATCAGGCTATGTGGCAGCCACTGAATTTGTGATTTGTAGCAAAATATTTAGCAGTAAAGGTCGCAAACACCAAACAGGCTCAAGCAACCAAAGCCTTATGGTTGAAGCCCAATGCGAGCTGCCGCAATTAGATAGCGCCGAGGTGTATGGCGCAATTGGTGAATACACCAAAGTGTCCCATAAAGCTCAATTAACTGATGCGGTGGTGGTGGGAAAATACTGCTTTATTGAAGATAGCCAGATCCAAAACAGTATTATTTTGCCTAATACCTATGTTGGGCCGCAATTATCGGTTAACAATAAAATCATTTCCCAAGACTTGATGATAGACCCACAAACCAGCAGTTGGAGCAAAATTGAAGATCAAAGTTTAATCGCCACATCGACCCAAAGCGCCAGTAATTACCACACGCTAATGCAGCGTGGACTAATGATGATGTTTTATATCTTACTGTCACCACTATTACTGACCTTATTTGTGGGCGCATTGATCATCAAGCCCAATAAACCACTGCTGACTGAAACCGTGATTAACAACCACAATAAAGCCGTTAAAGCGCACAAGTTTAATTTTAACAACAAGTTTTTTTCACTACTGCCACAACTTTGGTTAGCAGCCAAAGGCGATTTAGCCCTATTTGGCGCATCCAGTAAACATAAGCATTTGCATGACAGCAACACCACTTATGGCGTCTATGGTCCGGTGCAATTGAACTTTGACCAGCACACCCCTGATGAAGAAATACAAATGGTTGAAATGGAATTTGCCCAAGCGCAAAAGCCACTTTACCTAGCAAACATATTGCAGCAAAAGTTTCACAGCAAACAAGCTGACATCATCATTAAAAGCTAAATTGATTTTAAATTAGAGATTGCAGCTAATTACTGATTAAAAAGGATATTCATTATGAAAACCATCATTACATACGGTACATTTGATTTATTCCACTTTGGCCATGTGAGATTATTTCAGCGCCTAAGCAAAATGTGCGATCAACTGATTGTTGGGGTTTCTACCGATGAATTTAATGCCCTAAAAGGCAAGGCAGCTTTCTTTAGCTACCAGCAACGGGTAGAAATTGTGGCGGCTTGTAAATATGTATCAAAGGTCATTCCTGAGCATAACTGGCAGCAAAAATCAGCTGATGTTAGCCGTTTTGATGTTGATATTTTTGCCATCGGCGATGATTGGCAAGGTGAATTTGATTTCTTAAAAAGCCAGTGCGAAGTCATGTACCTCACCCGTACCGACGATATTTCAACCACTGAGATTAAAAATAACCTCGCGGTTAAATCTGTTAATGCGGCCTAAGCTTATTAGCAGTTTAGTGCTAAACTTTGTATTTAAAGGAATTTACAGTCAAGGAGACATTGCATGAGCCAATTTATTGCCAATAGCATCAAATATGTCATGACTCAAAGCGTATATTTTTTATCTGGCTTAACGCCAAGAACGCGCAAAGCAGTGATGGGGGGTTATAAAAATAAATTTGCCGATAATAGCAAATACCTGTTTTTACATTGGCAGCGCACAAAAACGATCCGCGCGATTTGGATAAGTGGCGATGGCGATGTTATCAGCGCATTAAACCAACAAGGCTATGAGGCGTATCACCGCTGGAGCGCCAAAGGGATTTATCATGCGTTAACCGCTGAGTTTTATTTCTATACTAGTTATATTGGTGATATTAATCAGTATTTTGCTAAAGGTGCCACCAAGGTTAATTTATGGCATGGCTCGCCGCTAAAACGTATTGAGTATGATATTAACAACGGCCCGTTATTAACGATTTATAACCCTAAAAGCCTGAGCGAAAAGCTTAACTCTGCAAGTTTATACCACCAGCAAAAAGTAAAGCCTGATCATATGATTGCCCCCAGTGATTTAGTGGCCAACCTTTTTGCCAGCGCCTTTAACATCAACCTTAACCAAATGCTCAATTGCGGTAATCCGCGCACTGATTATTACAGCCACTACCCCGAATCAAATTCCTTAGCTGATGAACTTAAGCAAATTAATCACGCTGACAGTATTATTCTTTATGCCCCGTCATGGCGTGACGCCTCTGCCCTTGCTGAAAAACAATCGAATCCTTATTTGCAAGCATTTGATTTTGAGTTGTTATCGGCTTATTTAGTTGCTAATAAGCAGCTATTTTTATTACGGCTTCACCCTAATGAAGCCCAACTTGGCAATGATATATCCAATTACCCTAACATTATTAATATCAGTGATTGGCAAGATACCTATGAAATTATTAATGAGGTTGATCTATTAATTACCGATTATTCGTCTTTGTATATCGATATGCTGCAAAGCCAAGCGGATATTGTGTTTTATCAATTTGATCAGCAGCAATATAGTACTGACAGCCGCCAATGCTATGACTATGCAGCGTCTATTCCTGCTGCGGGTAGGGTGATAACTGAATTTAGCCAACTTATGGCTTACCTTGCTACGTCGTTGGATAAAAACGATGCTAGTCAGCAAGCTGAGCATAAAAAAAATAGAGCTGAGTTATCTCAGCTCTATTGGCAATATCAACATATCAATGTGTTTGATTGTTTGGATGAATTTGTTAAGGCTAAATAAAACCCCATCAATGACTTACTAACAAGCGACTAGCGACTAGCGAAGCAGTGACAGTAAATCATCTGCATTACCTGTCCACTGGCTTTTAGCGCTGCCTGCAAGAATGCTATCAGCTAGGCTTTGTTTGTGCTGCTGCATCTCTTGAATTTTTTCTTCTACCGTCCCTTGGGCAATCAGTTTATACACAAATACAGGGTTGAGCTGACCGATACGGTGCGCCCTATCTGTGGCTTGCTTTTCGGCAGCCGGGTTCCACCATGGGTCAAAATGGATCACTGTATCGGCGGCGGTTAAATTAAGCCCTGTGCCGCCCGCTTTTAGGCTAATCAAAAACACCGGAATTTCACCTTCTTGGAAGGCGTCAATTTCAACCTGACGGTTACGGGTTTGCCCTGTAAGCTTGCTATAGCTTATGCCTAAATCAATCAACTCTTGCTCAATTAGCGCCAACATACCGGTAAACTGGCTGAAAATAAGGATTTTACGGCCCTCTTCAACCATCTCGGGTACATTTTCAGTCAACCAAGTGAGTTTGGCGTTATCTTTGACGTACTGCGCTTGCTCTAGCTTCACTAAGCGTGGATCACAACAGGCTTGGCGTAGTTTAAGCAATGCATCTAAAAACTCAATGTGACTGCTTGATACACCTTGTTTAGCAAACAATTCACGTAATTTTTTCTCCATCACTAAACGGATACTTTCATATAAATTACGCTGATCTTTTTCTAACTCTAAGGTTTGAATGATTATGGTTTTTTCTGGTAGCTCCGACATTACTTCGCTTTTGGTGCGGCGCAGTAAAAACGGCGCAATACGATTGAGCAATATCGCCGATTTTTCAGTATCAGCTTGCTTTTCAATCGGGCCTCTAAATTCTTTATTAAAGTAATTATGCTGACCTAATAATCCCGGTAAACAAAAATCCATTAGTGATTTTAACTCGCCTAAATGGTTTTCAAGTGGCGTACCTGATAAGCATAATCTAAATTGGCCTTTGAAGGTTTTAAGCGCTTGAGTGACTTTTGCTTGGGCATTTTTAATCTGCTGTGCTTCATCTAAAATAATATGCTCAAAGCTGTATTCGCTATAGAACAATTCATCACGCAAGATCAAAGGATAAGTGGTCACAATCACATCGTAATCTGCAATCTGCTCAAGTAATGCCTGACGTTTACTGCCGTGTACCACCAGCACTTTTAAACTTGGGGTAAACTTTTGTGCTTCTTTAAACCAGTTGCCCACTAAACTGGTGGGACAAACAATTAAACTGGGCCTAAATGCCCGTGGATTAACTGCGCTGCTTTGTTGCTTTGATTGTTTCGCTTTAAGTAAAAAAGCGAGCGTTTGCAGGGTTTTACCTAGCCCCATATCATCTGCAAGAATACCGCCTAATTGGTATTCTTTTAAGAAACACAGCCAGTCATAACCTTGCTTTTGATAGTCACGTAAGGTGGCATTAAGCCCTTCTGGCAGCGGCGCTGACTCTATGCCTTTAAACTCGGTAAGTTTATTGGCTAACTGTCTAACGCGCTCACCATTAAGTAACCGAATATCGCTTTCTGATAACTCATTCAATAAGTCAGCCCGATTGCGAGGGACTTCTAGTTGGTCGCCACCACCACGCTGGAATAACTCTTGGATAACCGAAATAAGCGGTTTAATGGTTTTGGCTTTAATCTTCACAAAGCGGCCATTAGGCCCTGGCAGAATGAGCTCCTGCTCGTCATCTGGCTCGCCATTTTGCTGCAGCCAACGGGCAACTAAACTTAATAAAGGTACACTTTGGCCATCAATATCAGCATTAAGTGACAGTGAGAACCAGCCGCTGTCTTCATCATCGTCAAGGTCAACTTCAATGTCGGCTTCAACAATATTAAGGTCAAACTCTGGGGCAAACTCTACGTTATAGCCTAAGTCTTCTAAGGTCATCACCCCAAAGGTGGTGAGCTGGGCCCACTCATTCACCATATCAGGCATTAAGCCTAAACTGTAAAAGCTACTGGCATGATTATAAGTCAGCAGGCTGTTATCAATAAGTTGCAATTGCAAGCTTTGTAGTATCTGCACCACTTGCGCTTCTTGCTCAGGATCACGATGAATTTGATACTGGACTTTACCTTGCTTAATCAAGGTGATTTTTTCGCGAGCTAATTTGCCTGACAACAGCATATCGCCATAGCCAAACTGCAGCTGTAATACCGGCTGCATAACTGCGCTGTCGCTTAATTGCACCATGGTAAAAGTCAGCTTTGCGACTAATGGCTGCTCAATTTCATAAAATTCAATTTCACTGGGTACAGGGACACTTTTAGGGGAAAAGTGACGCAACATTTTATCGCTGATATCGTCGACTTTATCTAATGGCACTGGCGGCATTTGTTGCAATAGCTTTAATTTTTCAACGCTTAAGTCAGTATCCAAATGACCAATCTTTAGATAGTCTAAATCCATAAACATCGGTGGATTGGTGGCAATAAACTCCCAGTTTTCAAGCTCAGGCATGGTCATACTGATTTGCGTATGACGGGTATCAGTTTCTTGCCAAATAAAGTCTGGGGTTAATGCGCGGGTCATCTGAATTGGGGTGCGGCTTTCTTCCCAAAAGCAACTGCCAAGTTGGATCATCTTATTTAATGCCAGTGCGCAAATTTCACCTTCAAGATAGATTTTTGAGGCACTTTTTGAAGACGATAATAATAAGCTGATGATTTGGCTATCTTCAGCGTTAATCCACCATGGCAGATGATACTTCACATCATTTAACGCAACTTTACTGCCTTTGTTGTACTGCAGTTTTTTGTTTAATTTACTGCGTTTAAACTCAACAAAAATACCATGATGATCGCTTGATAACACAAAGATTATCCGTTCTTTATCTTCATCATCTTCGGTCTGTGTGAGGGTATCTTGCTTATCTAATTGTAAAATCCATTGGCTAAGACGCTGCTCTTCAACTGGCTTTTTATCCACTAACGCCAGTAACGCTGCGGCAACGTGCTTACAATTGCTAGCAACAGGGCAAGTACAATGAGATTTCATCACGATTTTATGATTGACATTGACCAAGCTGATGTCTTGACGATAAGGCTCGGTGGCGGTTCCTACCACATAGGATTCAACATTGTGGTTATCTTGACTGGCGTGAACGTCGAGTACCCGCCCTTCAATCAAATAATTCTGCGCCTTTTGCAGTTGAGTAGATGAAAATAGCTTAGCAACAAGTTCTAAGGTAATTTTTATTGGAAGATTAAACAATTTGGCAGACATGCATTATTCCATACGAGCAGTAGCAAAAGATGGCTACACAACAACGAGCGTAACCATCCATTCTATGGAAGATGCCTGTAAAATTCTACCGTGACATGCGCTTTAATTATTTTTTTTAAGGCTAATATCATAGAGTGCGTAAGCTAATTGATGCTAGCCTTGCAACTAGCCTTGTAATAAGTGCTCTTCAATGGCTTCAATTGCACGGGGTTTTCCTACCACCATCACAATGTCACGGCGCTCAAACACCCAATCATCCGGCGGTGGACTTATCTCCTCACCTTTACGTCTAACAGCTCGTGCTTCAACACTAAACTGCGACCAGTCAATATCGGTGAGTTTCTTGCCGATAGCATCTGCACCTGTATCTAACGCCACAGCATGCAGCAGTTCCAAGGTAAAGTCGGTTTCGGCGCCAGTGAAAAAACCATGTAAATATTGGTAGTGATTACGGCGCTCAGACTCTAAACGTTTAATAATTCTTGGTAGCGGCACGCCACATTTATACAGCACTTGCGACACCAGCATTAAACTGCCTTCGAGCTTTTCTGGAATAACTTGAGTGGCGCCAGCTTCTGTTAAATTTTCTAATTCAGCATCATCTGTAGTGCGAACAATAATTTTAGTTTCAGGGGCTAATTTACGTGATAATGCTAAGCAGTCTTCAACTTGCCTTGACTCACCAAAGGTGATCACCACCATGCTGGCTCGGCGAATACCAATTTGCTTTAACAAGCCCATTTTACAGGCATCACCAAAATAGACCGGCTCGCCTGCAGCGCGGGCTTCAGAAACACGTTTGGGATCTAAGTCCAGCACCACAAATGGCACCGCTTCGGTTTTTAAAAAACGCGCAATGGTTTGCCCTACACGGCCATAACCTAATATTAATACCAAGTCGCCATCATCAGGGCTGGGTAAAATGAATTCTTCATCCATTTGATCTTTACTATTGGTTTTACCCTCAATTTTTGCCGCAATATCAACACAATGCCTGACTAACCAAGGTGCGATGGACATGGATAACACCGCCACCATCACTAAAATGGTACTCATTTGAGTTTCTAATAGCTGATAATTAACCGCCAAGGCTAATACCACAAAACTGAATTCGCCCACTTGAGCCAAACTGATAGCCGTACTTAATGCCACTTTAAATTGCTCGCCCCCAAGCTTTAATAAACCAAACACCACTAAGATTTTGGTCATTAACACTGCAATGAGGATTAATAAAATTTGCCACCAAAACTCAACAACAATAGCAAAATTTAATAGCATACCGATGGAGATAAAAAACAGTCCCATCAGTAAATCTCTAAATGGTCTAATATCCGCTTCTAACTGACGTCGATACTGACTTTCCCCTAACAGCATCCCCGCTATAAAGGCACCTAACGCCATGGATAATCCCAGCCACTGGGTAAACGCCCCAGTAACTAACACCACCACTAAGGTTGATAATACAAACAATTCGTTAGAGCGAGAGCGGGCTACTTCATCAAAAATACGCGGTAAAATCCATTTACCAAATGACATCAATGCTAAAAAGGCCAAAATACCAGTGAACAGCCCCCAAGCGATTTCAACAGCGCCCATGGCTTCACTGCTAGGAGATAACAAAGGTAATACAATCAGTAGCGGTACCACGGCAATATCTTGAAATAACAGCACACTGACAGAGAGCTCGCCATGTCGGCGACGCATCCAGCCTTGATCATTAACCAGTTTTAGCACAATCGCCGTTGATGATAGCGCCACAGCAGAGCCAATCACCACCGCAGCAACCATATTTTGACCGAATAAGTAGGCGACTAAACCGGCAATTAATGCGGTGAATGTCACCTGAGCACTGCCTAAACCGAATACTGTGCGGCGCATAGACCAGAGCTTAGGAACCGAAAACTCTAACCCTAGGCTAAACATCAGCAGCACCACACCCAATTCTGCCACTGAATGCATTTGCGCTTGAGTAAACCAATGAAAGCCACTAGGCCCGCTGAAAACCCCGGTTAGCAGATAAGCTAAGATTGGCGGTAACCCAACTCGGCGTAACAAAGAAATTGCCACAATCGCAATGACTAGCATTGAGAGAATATGGATGAAAATACTGTGCTCCATAAAGGCATGTTCTCCGAGTCAATAAAATAACGATTAGATAAACAGTCTATTAACAAAGTGGCAAATTAACAATAACCTTATGAAAATGGTAAACAAAAAATAACAGGCATAGTTATTGCTTAATAAATTTATCAAACGAATAACAATTAGAAACTTGAAATCATCATTGGGATAATAGCTATGGACTACGCAGTAACGTCACAACCATACCCGAAGTTAACTATAAGTAAATCAGAAGCTTATTATAAAATAACCGATGAAGAACCTAGGCTTAATTTACTGGCAGTGTTACAGCAATTACACTCAAATTTAGACCCTGAAAGCGTTTTTGCCCGCTATGGCAAAAGCATCGGACAAGTTTTGCCGATCCGCGGCATCCAGCTTAATCACCAATTAAAACTGAATTGGGGTCGTTGCCAGGGACTCAGTATTCAGCGAGTGATCACCGGTTTTGGTGAGCCCTATAGCATTAAATATTACTTATCTACGCCACTGACACCAAGTCAAACAAGATTGTTAAACACCTTAGAAGAACTGTTCAATCAGCCATTACATAATGCCTACCAATATGCGCAGATGTCGAACCAAGCGATGTTTGATGCCCTGACTGGGCTAGGTAATCGCTATTATTATCGGCAAAGTATTAAGAGTGCACTGGCAAGAGCTAACTGAAAACAAGCTGATATTTCTCTGATTGTGCTGGACTTAGATAACTTTAAAAACCTCAATGATCAACATGGTCATAAACTGGGGGATACGGTATTAAAAGAGTTTGCTGATTTATTAAATGATGCTATCCGCAATACTGACCAAGCATTTCGAATTGGTGGTGATGAATTTATAATTATAGCCCAAGGAAAAGAACATACGATGACACCTTTGTGTGAACGTATTATTGCGGCAATAAATAGCCACCCATTAACCAGTGCATTTAAGGTGCAATGCAGTATTGGGGTGGCTGAGTTTTTACCACCACAAACCCAAGACAAACTTTATGAAACTGCAGATATGGCGTTGTATGCAGCAAAAGCCGCGGGTAAAAACGGCTTTAAATTAAGTATGCAAACAAACGCCTAACTCGTTATGGCTGGCAAGATAGCGTTTATCAACCCAAAAACCAATGGCGGCAACTAAGGTGTCATTGTAAAAAATAAGCGGTATTTTATGCCTTTGCCAAGGTGGCACGGCTAGCTCCTGCCAAACTTTTTTAAGCTCACGGCCTTTATCACGAAAATGCGGCTGACAGCGAATACTGCCTTTGGCGCCAAATGAGATAGTCACTTGCTCCGTTGTCGCTAACCTTAGTCTTACTCCCGTTTGCGTTAAACCAATAGCGCAGTCAGCTAGCTGATTCATCTGCACGGTTAAACTCAATTGCTTGCCAGTACACAATGACTGAATATTGCCAATCAACTCAACATCATCTGGCTTTTCATTACTAACAGGCACCACAAATGCCTTGCCAGCAAAACGCTTTATTGAGTAATCACCACAAAAAATATCTACCTTGGCATCATCAGCGGCATAGATCAGCTGCTGTAAAATTTGTTCCAGCTGCGATTGAGACGGCAAATTAAACCCTAAAGATTGAATAAAGCCCCGCAGCAACAGGGCTTGCCATTGAGGTGTTTGGTCTGACAATTGCTGTAATTTAAAAGCGGGCAACTCAAATGGTGTTGCTGTATCAAGCCATGCCGGTAAGCGCGTATCAACTTCATCTTCAATCACTTGCTGCTGCTCAGCGCATAATTTAGCACTGCGTGATGCGGTGGTGGCAATACTTGGCCAGCGAGCTTTTAATCTCGGAATGATGTCATGGCGCAGAAAGTTACGGTCAAATTGCTCATCTTGATTACTTTCATCTTCAATGTGCTTAAGTTGGTTATCACTGGCAAAAGCTTCAATTTGCTGGCGAGTAACATCAAGTAACGGCCTAACAATCCAACTTTGATGATTAAATGGCTGCATGGCGCCCATGGCCGCTAAGCCCTTGGGCCCTTGACCACGTTTGAGGGCTAACAGTAAGGTTTCCAGTTGATCATCTTGATGATGGGCGGTGAGTAATATATCGCCTTGGTTAAGGTATTTTTTGAAGACGTTATAGCGGGCATCTCTGGCGAGCGCCTCTAAACTTTGCCGCGCAGCTTTATTAATCGCTACACGTTCTATCTGAATGGGTAACTGATAGTGCTTAGCCTGAGTGAGACAATGATTGACCCAATGCTCTGCATTGTCACTAAGTCCATGATGAACATGGACTAATAAGCAAGGGATATTAGGGTGCTGCTGGGCAAACTGGCTTAAACCATAGGCAAGGCATTCAGAATCAACCCCGCCGCTGTAAGCTAATACTAACTTAACCTGAGGCTGTGCGTTTAATAGCACTAGCGCATGCGCTTGTATCGCTTTGCAAATATCTACGCTCAATGGATGCCTCTATTGCCCAAATGGCTCAGCAATGTGAGCCCGAAACCAAAGCCAGTTTGCTAAATTAATTAAACACGATTTTGACGTTTTTAGAGCCCACTAGACTTTCAATTGCCAGCATCAGTTCATCGGTTGGATTCACCCGCCATTCATCACCAAGGCGTAATTGGCCTGCTGCTTGTTGCTGCTGATAATTAATGATAACCGGCACACTGCCGTTTTTCCATGGCGTTAATGCTTGCTCAAATTGCTCAAGCCAAGTTTGATTGATGTCATCAGCAGTAATGTTTATTTCCACTGCATTGGCAAAGTGGCTACGAGCCTCGCCAATTTCAATGATGTTGCGGGCAGTCATGCGATTGCCACCAGCAAAATCATCAAAGCTGACCTCACCTTCACAGATCAAAATTTTATCTTTTTCAAGCAAGTGATTAAACTTTTCAAACGCTTCAGTAAATAGCATCACTTCTAAGCGTGAGCTTTTATCATCTAACGTCACCAGCCCCATTTTTGAGCCACGTTTGGTTACCATCACTCGAGTGGCAATAACTAGCCCCGCGGCCTTCATGGTTTTACCGCGGTCAGTCGGATGGACGTCTTTTAAACGCCCTGAAGTGTACTGCTTCAGCTCTTTTAAGTATTGATTTATCGGATGACCTGTAAGGTATAAACCTAAAGTATCACGCTCACCTTCAAGCCAAACTTTATCAGGCCAAGGAGTACATTCAACAAAGTTTTGTTTATTGTCTTCTGGTTCAGAGTTAAGTAGGCCAAACATATCGTTTTGGCCAATGGCTTCAGCTTTATTATGCTGCGCCGCAGCTAAAATCGCTTCTGGTAATGTGGCAATCATCGCCGCGCGGTGCGGGCCTAAACTGTCTAATGCCCCTGCACAAATTAACTTCTCAATCACCCGTTTATTGAGTTTTTTAAGATCGATTCGGGCACAGAAATCAAATAAATCAATAAAAGGCCCATCTTTGCGGGCATTCAAAATCGATTCAACCGGGCCGTCACCAACCCCTTTTATCGCACCAATACCGTAGACAATATTAAGATCGTCATCAACGGTAAATTTGAATAACCCTTTATTCACATCCGGTGGAATAAGCGGCAAGCCCATGCGTTCGCACTCATCGACTAAGATAACGATTTTGTCTGTGTTATCCATATCCGCTGACATTACCGCAGCCATAAACTCGGCAGGATAATGGGTTTTTAGCCATAGGGTTTGATAAGAAACCAGTGCATAGGCTGCTGAGTGAGATTTGTTAAAACCATAACCGGCGAATTTTTCAACCAAATCGAAGATTTTCATCGACAGGTCGCCATCAACACCGTTATTGATAGCCCCCTCTTTAAAGGTGCCGCGCTGCTTTGCCATTTCTTCTGGTTTTTTCTTACCCATTGCACGGCGTAACATATCCGCGCCACCTAGGGTGTAGCCTGCTAGCACCTGCGCAATCTGCATCACTTGTTCTTGATACAAAATAATGCCGTAGGTTGGCTCTAACAGCTCTTTTAATGACTCATGTTGATATTCTGCATCAGGGTAAGAGACCGCTTCACGGCCATGCTTACGCTCAATAAAGTTATCTACCATGCCTGATTGCAATGGGCCTGGGCGAAACAGTGCCACAAGTGCAATCATGTCTTCAAAACAATCGGGTTGCAGACGTTTAATCAAATCTTTCATACCACGGGATTCTAACTGGAATACCGCTGTGGTTTCATAGCGCTGAAGTAATCTAAACGACTTAGGATCGGTTAAGTCAATGGCCTCAATCCTGACGGGCTCTTTGCCCTGCTTTGCTAGGCGCGGGTTAATCATTTGCAGCGCCCAATCAATGATGGTCAGGGTTCTTAAGCCTAAGAAATCAAACTTAACTAGCCCTGCGGTTTCTACATCATTTTTATCGAATTGCGTTACTGGGTTTAAGCCTTCAGCATCACAATAAAGGGGCGAGAAATCAGTGATAACTGTCGGTGAGATAACCACGCCACCAGCATGCTTACCGGCATTACGAGTAACACCTTCAAGTCGTCGACACATGTCAATCAGCTCACGGACATCTTCATCAGCGTTATACGCTTCTGGTAATGATGGCTCCACTTCAAAGGCTTTGGTCAGAGTCATCCCGGGCTCTGCAGGGATCATTTTTGTTAACCGTTCAACAAAACCATAGGGGTGACCGAGTGCACGGCCAACGTCCCGTACCACAGCTTTTGCCGCCATGGTACCAAAGGTAATAATTTGTGATACCGCATCTCGGCCATACAATTCAGCAACGTGATCGATAACTTCATCACGTCTATCCATACAGAAATCGACATCGAAATCAGGCATAGAGACACGTTCTGGGTTTAAGAAACGTTCAAACAGTAAGTCGTACTCTAGTGGGTCAAGATCGGTAATTTTTAGTGCATATGCCACTAATGAGCCCGCACCAGATCCACGACCCGGTCCAACAGGAATATCGTTATCCTTACCCCATTGAATAAACTCCATTACAATAAGGAAGTAACCAGGGAAGCCCATTTGGTTAATCACTTTTAGCTCAATATCTAGGCGTTCATCATACTCGGGACGCTTTTCTAAACGTACCTGTTCATCAGGGAATAAAAATTCCAGCCGCTCTTCTAGGCCTTTTTCCGACACTTCGACGAGAAAGTCTTCAATGGTCAAATCGCCCGTTGGGAAGTTAGGCAAGAAATATTCGTGTAAACGTATAGTCACATTACAGCGTTTGGCGATTTCCACACTGTTTGCCAGTGCTGATGGAATATCAGCAAATAACTCACACATTTCTTCTTCTGTGCGTAAGTATTGTTCTTTACTGTATTTTTTCGGTCTGCGAGGATCAGCTAAAGTAAAACCGTCATGGATCGCCACCCGTATTTCATGGGATTCAAAATCATCGGCCTTTAAAAAGACCACCTGATTGGTCGCCACAACAGGTAGATTGCGATCAGAAGCTAATTTTACCGCCATGTGCAGATAGCGTTCTTCATCAGCTCTGCCAGTTCGCAAAAGCTCTAAAAAGTAACGATCTTCAAAATGGGTTTGATAGAAATTTATCAGCTGATCAACTTGGGTTTGGTTACCTTTTAATAATGCCTTACCAACATCGCCTTCTTTCGCCCCAGAAATAATCAAAATGCCTTTATTAAACTTAATCAGCCACTCTTGATCGATAACCACTCGCCCATCTATTTGGCCACGTAAATAGGCCTCACTGATGAGCTGGGTTAAATTTTGATAACCGTCGTTATCTAAGGCGATGATAGTTAAGGCGCAAAACTCTTTTTCAAAACCTGGGACTTTCATCCAAAAATCAGCGCCAACAATCGGCTTGATCCCTGCCCCATGACAGCCACCATAAAACTTTACCAGACCACAAAAGTTATTTTGATCTGTTATCGCTAGCGCCCCCATTCCAAGCTCTTCGGCTTTGGCAATAATAGGTTTAACTTTTGCCACGCCATCTGACATGGAAAAATCACTGTGAACGCGAAGATGAACAAAACGAGGATCGGACATAGATTATAGTATCTTTGAAATGCGTGATTAAAAGGAAAAAACTGCTAGCCAGATTAACAAACTAACCCCAAATTTAATAGAACAGATTAGGGCTATCATCGCTAAATAAGCCGATTAAACAGCGCCAATGCCGTAGGCAATACTTGGCGATGCTGTCTAATGCTATATTGTTATAACCAAAGCGGTTTAAGATTCAGATTTTGCCAGTACTGCCATGACTGGTTTAAAACTTTTGCGGTGTTCAGCTAATACCCCATGTTGTGCTAATGCTTCAAAATGGGCTTTAGTTGGGTAACCTTTATGATTGCCAAACCCATATTGTGGATATCTGGCATCAAGCTCAGCCATTTCCCTGTCGCGGGTTACCTTGGCAATAATCGATGCGGCGCTTATTGCTGCCACCAAGCCATCACCTTTGATAATGGCATGACTAACGATTCCAAACTCTGGACTACGATTCCCATCCACCAACACTCGCTCTGGGGTAATAGTTAAGCCTTGCACTGCCCGCTGCATAGCCAGCATGGTGGCATGGAGAATGTTAAGTTCATCAATCTCTAATGGGGATGCACGGCCGACACTAATGCATAAGGCTTTTTCACTGATTTCAGTAAATAGCAATTCACGGCGTTTTTCAGTTAATTTTTTTGAGTCATTTAAGCCTGATATCGGATTATTAGGGTCTAAAATAACTGCTGCGGTAACCACATCACCCACTAATGGGCCTCGGCCAACTTCATCAACACCCGCGACCACGCCGCGGCTAATGTATTCAACTTGTTCGGGGGTAATACCCTTTATTACTGCAGGAATACGACTCACAAATCACCTCTAAAATTGCCATAAAAAAACCTGCTTGAGCGAATAACATCACTCAATCAGGCTTTAAAAATTACTGATATTAATCGAGTAAGTTAATTACCGCGTCAGCAGCTCTATCGCTGGCATTGCAGCGTAAACTGCGATGAATTTGCTCAAACTCTTGCTTAAGCGGCGTAAAATCTGCATTTAACTGCTCAATCACTGCAGCTGAAATATTCTCAGGATTACACTCATCTTGAACAATTTCAGGAATAAGCTTTTTGCCCGCGAGCAAGTTTGGCAAAGAGTAATGCTCAACTAACATCATGCGTTTAGCAATTTTGTAAGTCAGCGCATTAACCCGATAAGACATCACTATAGGCCTTTTAACCAGCATGGCTTCAAGTGCTGCAGTGCCTGATGCTAGTAAAATAGCGTCAGCTGCGGCCATGACTTCCCTTGATTGCCCTTCAATTAAATCGATAACCAAATCTGGTGCATACAGCTCAAGGGCGGCAATAAACTGCTCCTTACGGGCCTTATTAACCAGTGGCGTGACAAACTTAATATCTGGATAAGCTTGCTTAACAATCAGCGCCGCTTTAATAAAAGGTTCAGCTAACTGTTTTAGCTCACCACCGCGAGATCCAGGCAAAATGGCTAAATATTCTGCATTAGGGTCTAAACCCAGCAGTTTACGGGCAGCTAACTTATCGCTTTCAAGCGGAATATCATCCGCTAAAGTATGACCGACAAAGGTACATGGCACCTGATGTTTGTCATAAAACGCTTTTTCAAAAGGTAATAACGACAACACCATATTGGTGGCTTTTTCGATTTTGAAAATACGTTTTGGACGCCAAGCCCAGACCGACGGACTCACATAATGGACCGTTTTTATGCCTTTATTTTTTAACTTGAGTTCAACCCCAAGGTTAAAATCTGGCGCATCAATACCAATAAAGCAATCAGGTTTTGCTGCACAAATTTGCTCAATCAAACTGGCGCGCACTTTAAGTAAACGCGGCAGCCTTGCTAACACTTCAACAATCCCCATAACGGCAAGCTCTTCAAACGAAAAAAAGCTCTCGAAACCAAGAGCCTCCATTTGAGGACCACCAATGCCAATAAAGCGCGCATCTGGGTAGTGATTTTGTAGCGACTTAATTAAGCCTGCGCCTAAAATATCGCCGGAGATTTCTCCGGCGACCATAGCAAATATACGAGGGGTATTATTTGTCATTATCAATACTATCGAATGATCCCGCGAGATGAACCATTAATGAATTCAACCATGCCTTTAACGTATTCATCGGCTTCAGCGTCTTCAGTAATTTCAGCTAATGCTTCTTCAATCGTTAAATTTTTACGATATAGCGATTTATAGGTACGACGAATAGCATGTTGGGTTTCTTTAGTGAAACCTCGGCGCTTCAAACCTTCAACGTTCAGACCTCTTGGGATAGCTGGGCTACCGGCTGCCATCACAAATGGCG
Organism: Shewanella sp. 10N.286.48.B5; assembly: GCF_002874355.2. NCBI lineage: Bacteria > Pseudomonadati > Pseudomonadota > Gammaproteobacteria > Alteromonadales > Shewanellaceae > Shewanella > Shewanella sp. 10N.286.48.B5. The sequence continues at coordinate 652,229 of NZ_MCVG02000001.1, read as the reverse complement.
GCACATCTTGAAAGATGGTTGAAGAGCCTGCAGTAAACGCATGGGCACCAATATGTACAAACTGATGTACACCAGTCATGCCACCTAAAATAGCCCAATCACCAACATGTACATGGCCTGCAATAGAAGCATTATTTGCCATGATAATATTGTCACCTAACACACAGTCATGAGCGATATGCACATAAGCCATAAGTAGGTTATTTGAACCTATACGGGTTTCACTATTATCTTGAATGGTACCGCGGTGAATAGTCACGTTTTCACGAATGATATTATTATCACCCATGATTAAAGTTGTTGGCTCACCAGCATATTTCTTATCTTGGCATTCTTCGCCAATTGAAGAAAACTGGAAGAAACGATTGCCTTTACCAATGACACTTGGGCCTTTGATAACGACATGTGAACTAACCCAAGTATCGTCGCCAATTTCAACGTCAGCGCCAATATAACTCCAAGGGCCAATCGTGACATTGTTACCAATTTTTGCGTCTGGGTGAACGAATGCTAACTTATCAATCACTTGTTGATCTCTCTGCGTGCACACATGATTTCGGCTGAACAGGCTAGCTCGCCATCGACGAATGCTTGTCCTTCAAATACACCAATTCCTCGGCGCTCTTTAATCATTTTAACGTGGAAATGAATCTGATCACCTGGAGATACCACCCGCTTAAAACGTGCTTTATCAATACCAGCAAGTAAATATAAGACATCTGGTGATGGATCTGGACTCATGGTTTTAAATGCAAGCAAACCTGTTGCTTGGGCCATCGCTTCAATGATTAATACACCAGGCATTACTGGTTTAACTGGGAAGTGACCTTGGAAAAAAGGCTCATTAAAGGTGACATTTTTAATCGCATGTAAAGACTCACCTACGGTGTAATCTAGAACACGGTCAACTAACAAAAAAGGGTATCTATGAGGAAGATACTGAAGGATCTCTTCAATATCCATGGTATTTAATTGGTTTGACACGCTAATTCCTCGCAATGGCAATCATGCCATGACTTCTAATCTTGTATTTTCTTTTCAATCACTTTGACGCGATTAAATAATTCATCTAAATGACGGAAACGAACAGTATTGCGACGCCATGATTTGTTATCCATTGCAATTGTAGCAGATGAATACAAACCTGGTTTACGAATTTCGCTTGTCACATTGGTGCTGCCAGAGACATGGGTGCCGTCTGCAACCTTCAAATGGCCTGCGATACCGCTACCGCCACCAATAATACAGTACTTACCAAGAGTCGCACTACCGGCTAGGAATGAGGTTCCTGCAATAGCGGTATTTTGGCCGACAACACAATTATGGGCAATTTGAACTTGGTTATCGATGATAACGCCATCATGAATTTCTGTATGAGATAAAGCACCACGATCTACTGTGGTATTGGCGCCAATTTCTACATTATCGCCAATTCTTACACCACCAGTTTGTGGGATTTTGATCCAGTTACCGCGCTCGTTCGCATAGCCAAAGCCATCAGAACCAATCACGCAACCAGAATGAAAAATACATTGCTGACCAACAATCACATCATGATAAAAAGTCACATTGGCTTTTAAAATACAGCCAGAACCTATGATAGATTGCTCGCCAATAACACTACCTGCAGCAATTTGTACGTCATTACCAATAATGACATTGGCATCGATGACAACATTAGCCCCTATAGCGACATTCTCGCCCAGTTGCGCTGAGGCATCGATTTGTGCCGAGGGGTGGATACCTTTGGTAACTTTTGGGGTGGTATCTAAAAGTTGTGCTACCCGTGCAAAGCCCACGTATGGGTCTTTTAACACTAAAGCATTGCCGCTGTAATCTTCGGCATCTTTTTCACTCAATAACACCGCACCCGCTTGAGAGGTCTCAAGCTGGGCACGATATTTACTATTGGCTAAAAAAGAAAGTTGATCTGAGGCGGCATCTTCTAGGGTCGCAACACTGGTGATCACCAAAGTGTCGTCGCCTTTAACAGATGCGCCTAATAGCTGACCAAGCTCTTTTAAAGTCACGGTTTTCATTAGTTGCCTTTACTTAACGCTTGAACAACTTTATCACTGATATCAGCATCTGGCTTAACGTAGATAACTGCACCACGTTGCAATACGATGTCATAAGACTCTTTTGCAGCAATAGTATTAATCGCTTCTTGTACTTTAACTAAAAGCTTGTTTTGCTCTTCACCTTGACGACGACGCATATCTTCATCAAGTGCTTTGCCTTTTAATTGGAAATCAGACTTTAGTGATTCCATTTCACGTCCAAGCTCAGTTTTTTGACTTTCGCTCATTAACGCGCCATCACGTTGTTGCTTTTCAACTAATGTACGCATTTGTTCTTGCATTTTTTGTACGTCAGCAACTCGATCACCAAACTCAGTTTTTAGTGACTGTGAAATTTGTTCACGTTGAGGCAGTTGCTCAAATACTTCGCCCATATCAACCACAGCAATTTTTTCAGCATGTGCCATCATAGGTGCACTTAAAAATGCCATTGTTACTAACGCGCGATTTAACATCTTTTTCAAAATAGACTCCTTGTTATTATCAGCAAAACTTGCTGAGTGTATTTGTTTTAGAACGTTTTGCCAATGTTGAACGAAAATATCTCTGTTTCATCATCTTCGTACTCTTTAATCGGCCAAGCCAAGCTAAACACCATAGGTCCCATTGGTGATAACCATTGGACGCTCATACCCCAAGAGGCACGGATCCGACCTGGGTCGCTATAATCTTCCAGTTTGTCAAACTCATCCGCTGGAAGGTATCTATACGAGTCATAATCAAACTCGGTATCCCATACGTTACCAGCATCAACAAAGAAACTAGTACGTACTGAATTAGAATAAGCCTCATCCAAGAAAGGCGTTGGAACAATCATTTCCACACTGGCAGTCGCAATGGCATTACCACCAATAGAACGACCAGAACTCACTTGAATTCGGTTAGGATCACCTGGCAGTGTACAGCCGTCACCTGATGGATCTGGCGCACATGGCTCACTACCACGATATAAATAGAACGAACGAGGGCCGACAGAATTAGACTTAAAGCCACGTAATGAGCTACTACCACCTGAGTAATAGTTTTCCCAGAAAGGCAAAATTTGATCATTATCATTAAACTTACCATAACCATTGGCATAACCTAAGCGCGCTCGCGTTAGTAACACAAAGCTGTGGTTACGGGTTAATGGTAAGTAAAAGTTGGTATCAAAGTCAGTTTTAAAATACTGCAGATCCGACCCTGGAATGGTTGCTTTCGCACTTAGGCGCTGCGATGAACCATCTGTTGGGAAGGTGCCGCGGTTTAATGTACTGCGATACCAACCACCATTTATCTCAAAGTTATCAAAGGCTAAATCAGAATTCGGGTCATCAGACTCACGGTAAACATTATAGAAACGTAATGCTTGTTCGTAAGCAGAGATTTCTGAAATCGCGTTATGACGATAGCCGATACCACCATTTAAACGGTTATTTTCGTTTATCGGGAAGCCTGAGTTTACCGCGATGCCATAAGATTTATTCTTATAACGCTCAAGGTTAGCCTCGTTTGCATCAAACTCGTTCCAGAAGATACTGCCGCCTAAGCTCACACCATCTTTAGTAAAGTACGGGTCAGTGTAAGAGAAGTTAACGTTCTTAGAATACTTATTGGTATTTAAGTTAATACCCGCTTGGTTACCCGTACCTAAGAAGTTACTTTGCTGTACACCAAACTGCAGACTTAAGCCTGATTCAGTACCATAACCCACACCGGCGTTAAATGAACCAGATGGCTGTTCTTTCACATTGAAAGCCACATCCACTAAGTCATCACTGCCAGGTACTTGTACGGTTTCAGTATCAACTGTTTCAAAGTAACCTAAACGGTTTAACAATACTTTTGACTGCTCAACTTGAGCTGAGTTTAACCACGCACCTTCCATTTGACGTAGTTCACGACGCATTACTTCATCTTTAGTAACTGTGTTACCGCTGAAGTTAATTGAGCGCACGTAAACACGTTTACCAGGGTTAACATTAATGTTTAATGCAACCTCTTTGGTTTCGTCATTAATTTCTGGATAGGTTTTTACTTCAGGATAAGCATAACCAAAACGGCCTAAATACTTGCTGTACATTTCTTCGGTGAAGGTAACATCACCACCGTTGTACATATCGCCTTCTTTGATCGGCAAGATAGCCTTCATCAACTCTTCACGGCCCATTAAATCACCGGTTAAGTTAACTTCAGAGACCTCGTACTTATCACCTTCATCAACATTGATGGTGATGTACAAGCCTTTTCTATCAGGGGTCATTGCCACTTGGGTTGATGTTACCGCAAAGCGAATATAACCTTGGTTGTGATAGTAGGTTTTTACCGTTTCTAAATCAGCTTCAAGCTTTTGCTTTTGATAACGGCGCTCACCAAATAAGTCCCACCAAGCAACGTAATCTTTAAGCTCAAGTAAACCAATTAATTCAGAATCTGAAAAAACGGTATTACCCACTACGTTAATTTGGCGAATTTCAGCCGCTAAGCCTTCAGTGAAGTTAAATTTAAGTTCAACACGGTTACGAGGTAAGTTAATGACTTCTGCTTCAACTTTCGCGCCGTATTTACCCACACCGTAATAGAAATCTTGCAGGCCTTTTTCGATGCCTGACAACATGGTTCTATCAAGTGACTCACCGATTTTAATACCTGAGCCGTCTAAGCTTTCTTGTAACTGCTCATCTTTAATATCTTTGTTACCTTCAAAGGTAACAGCACTGATAGTGGCACGCTCTTTAACGGAAACAAGCAATACGCCATCTTCATGGCTAACACTGATGGTTTCGAAGTTGGTTGAGGCATACAAGCTTTTAATGGCTTGCTGTAATTTTACTTGGTCTACCGTATCGCCCACTTTAACGGGCAGGTTTAGCAAGGCAGCACCAAGTGCGACTCGCTGTAAACCATCAATCTGGATGTCGGTCACTTCAAATGGTTGGAAAGTTTCCGCCATACCATTGCCTGAAAATGACGCGCCGACTAAAATCATCGAGGCAAAAAGTTTATTCAATCTCATAGAGCACTTCTAATTATTTGTGTTCCCTGCTCAGAGTCTGGAAAAATCATTAAAGAGTGCAACACTCATCAACAATAACAGCATCGCTGCGCCAAACCTGAATCCTATGTCCTGTACCTTCTCCGGTACAGGCTTACCCGTAATCACTTCGATAAAGTAATACAGCAAGTGTCCCCCATCGAGCACTGGCAAAGGCATTAAATTAATGATGCCTAAGTTCACACTGATGAGTGCGATAAACCCAAGAAAGTACACAAATCCATAGTCTGCACTGGTACCAGCACCTTGAGCTATAGAAATAGGACCACTTAAGTTTTTCACCGACACATCGCCGGTAAACAGTTTTCCAATCATCTTAAAGCTGACAACCACCAGTTGCCATGTTTTATCAGCGGCTGCTGTGAAGGAATCTACTATGCCATACTCAAGCTGGAAGCGCATACTTTCCGGCCAATCAATTTGAGTAGGACTTACCCCGACCATGCCAATCACTTGGCCTGCAGCATTGGTTTGTGCTTGCGGGGTGACATTAAGGGTTAATGCTTGATTATCACGTAATATTTTTAACTGCACCGTTTTATCGGCAGACTTTTGTATCACATCTACAAACGCATTCCAATCGCGGTATGGTTTACCATTGATGGCAGTAATTTCATCGCCAACCTGCATACCAGCATATTCTGCCGCGCTACCTTTGGTGATCAAGGCTATTATAGGTTCAATGGCTGGGCGATAAATACCTAAACCAATTGCACTAATTGGCGATTCTTTATCGGGGTCAAATGTCCATTGGCTAATATCAAGCGTATGGGATTGACCAATCTGGGCATCTGTGACGGCCGCATTAAGCGGTGTAAGACTGATCTCTAACGAATCGCCGCCAATATGACTCACTAACGCTAAATTAACTTCTTCCCAGTTTCTGACTTTTTGACCAGATACCGATAAAATTTGCATTGGCTCTTTAATGCTTATCTGCGCCGCAGGAGTATTGGCTTTGGTGGTATCAATAACAGGCTTTAAAGAAGGTACGCCAATGATGTACATAAGGTATAAGGCAACAATGGCGAACAAAAAGTTGGCCATGGGCCCGGCTGCCACAACCGCAATACGCTGCCAAACGGTTTTTCGATTAAAAGCTTGGTCGAGTAATTCCTCTGGGACTTCTTCTACTCGCTCATCAAGCATTTTGACATAACCGCCAAGCGGGATCATCGCCACAACGTACTCAGTGCCGTCTTTACCAACCTTGCGCCAAATGGCTTTACCAAAGCCAATAGAAAAACGTTCGACTTTTATGCCGCAACGGCGTGCAACCCAAAAATGTCCGTATTCATGAACTGTAATCAAAATACCTAATGCGACAATAAATGACCCTAGGTTCCATAAAAAATCTAACATTGTTCTCCTAAGAACTAGTTAATTGATTTAATTGCTTCATGAGCAATAGCACGTGCTTGTGCATCTAACTGTACAATATCTTCAATCGTCGATAACGACGACTGCGGCACTTTTAATAAACACGCTTCATTAACTTTAGCGATGTCAGTGAACTTGATTTGTTCAGCTAAAAAGGCTGCTACGGCAATTTCGTTAGCGGCGTTAAGTACTGTTGTCGCCTCTTGCCCTTGCTCACAAGCCTGCATTGCTAAGCCTAAACATGGGAAACGATTGAAGTCAGGTTCACAGAAGCTCAATTCTCGGACTTTGAAAAAGTCCAAAGGTTCAACTCCAGCGTTAATTCTTTCAGGAAAAGACATACAATGGGCAATAGGTGTACGCATATCTGGGTTACCCATTTGTGCGAGCACTGAACCATCTCGATATTGCACCATAGAGTGAATCACACTTTGCGGGTGAATAACCACTTTCAATTGCTCAGCCTTAGTATTGAATAACCAGCGCGCTTCAATAAACTCAAGACCCTTGTTCATCATGGTGGCTGAATCGACTGAAATTTTAGGTCCCATTGACCAATTAGGGTGATTACACGCTTGTGCTGGCGTCATGGATTGAAGCGCGGCTAAATCGGCGGTTAAAAATGGGCCACCAGAGCCTGTCAGTAAAATATGCGAAATACCAGATGCGGTTAAATCACAGTGCCCAAGGTTGGCTTGAATATCGGCAGGTAAGCACTGAAAAATAGCATTATGCTCACTATCGACCGGCAGTAGGGTCGCGCCACTTTGCACTGTAGCCTGCATAAACAATTCGCCAGACATGACTAAGGCTTCTTTATTTGCCAGCAATACCCGTTTGCCCGCTTTAACTGCGGCAAAGGTTGAAACAAGACCTGCTGCGCCGACAATCGCGGCCATAACCGTATCAACTTCAGAAGCCGTGACAAGACCTAATAACGCATCCTCACCTGTTGTCACCTTAGTGGCAATATTAGCAGGTATACGCTGCTGCAACGCCTTAGCTGCAGATTCATCGACCATATGTGCATATACTGGTTTATGCTCGATACATAATGACAACATTTTATCGACGCTGGCATTGGCAACGAGACCATAAACCGCATATTGCTGTGGGTTTTGGCTAATAACACTTAACGTACTTGACCCAATGGAGCCAGTAGCGCCTAAAATGACCATATTTTGCATTGTATTAAATCCAGAATGCGATGTAGATAAGAGTGAAGATCGGTAGTGCAGCCGTTAAACTGTCCATTCTATCGAGTACTCCACCATGGCCTGGTAAAATAGTACCTGAATCTTTTATATCAGCAGCACGTTTAAACATGCTTTCAGATAAATCACCAAAGGCTGAAGCTAAAGCGGTTATCAGCGTAACGGTAATCACTAAAGCTAATTCTTGTTCTGGTGAGTAATACATCACCCCACATGCGACGACCAAGGTTGCTAATAAGCCACCAATCAAACCTTCAAGGGTTTTATTAGGGCTAACATTGGGCATCAATTTATGCTTACCAAATGCGCGACCAGCAAAATAAGCACCTGTATCAGCGGCCCAAACAACTAACATGACTAAAAAGACTAAGGTGCCGCCAAAATAAGGGTCAACATTACTGCTGATTGATTTGAGCGTAATGAGGGCAACAAAACAGGGAATAAGTGTTAGCTGACCAAACATCGACTTCAGCATTGGGCTGTTTTTCCATATGCTGTCAGTTTTAGGAAATGAAATAACTAAAAGTGCGCTTAAAAACCACCAAAAAGCACCAATAGCAATAATAGAGACAAAAATAGGGTGTAATTGGCCTTTAAGCCACATTGCATCCACAGGTACGATAAAGTTTAACGCTAATAAAATAACGGTGACTGTGACGGTAAATGTCCACTGGGTCACTTTACACTCAGGGTCAATAAAGCTGCCCCACTCTTTTGCGCCGATCATGAATACCGGCACCAAAACCCAAGCAAAATACTCTGCAGGCAGAAAGAAAATGGCCCCTATAACGAGAGGAAGTAACCATAATACTGTTATAATTCTTTGTTTTAACAAAAGTTTAGCCTCTTAATTCTTTATATAGCGCGAATTTCTTCGATTTGACTGCCTGTCAAACCAAAGCGGCGCTGTCTACTGGCAAATACAGCAAGGGCATCTTTAAACGCTTGCTCATTGAAATCTGGCCATAAGGTGTCAGTAAAGACTAACTCCGCATATGCAGCCTGCCATAAAATAAAATTACTGATGCGGTAATCACCGCCTGTCCGGATCATCAAATCAACTTCATTTTGTCCGTGCATGCACAGTTGTTGATTTAATAAATCTTCAGTTAACTCATCGGATGCTAAATCACCTTGGGCGACTTTATCCGCTAACTTTTGTGTCGCTTGTAAAATATCCCAGCGGCCACCATAGTTAGCAGCAACATTAAGCACTAAACCAGTATTGCCTGCCGTTTTTTGTTGTGCTTCATGTATCTGTTTTTGTAAACGTGCAGAAAAGCGGCTGATATCACCGATAATATTTAAACGCACTTGATTATTATGCAGTAGTTTGATTTCGCGCTGTAATACAGTGAAAAACAATTCCATCAGCAAACTGACTTCTTTATCAGGACGACGCCAATTTTCACTGGAAAAAGCAAACAAGGTTAACGACTCGATTTGTAACTGGCTCGCCACACTGACAGCCCGACGCACGGCCTTTACACCGGCCTTGTGGCCGAACACTCTTGGTTTACCTTGTTGCTGAGCCCAGCGGCCATTGCCATCCATAATGATGGCAACATGTTTAGGCAACGACTGTTTAACCACATCAGATAATTGCCCAGGCAATTGCTCTGATGAATCAATATCGGTATCTAATTGTGTTTCTGGCTCAAATCCAACAGTGGATGACATCTATTACAACCCTTTCAAATAGACAAACGCCGTGTAGTATAACCTTACACGGCGCTTCAACTCTAGCTTTGCTATGAGGAGAATTAGACTTCCATCAATTCTTTTTCTTTAACAGCTAAAATTCCATCAATATTCTTGATGCTAGCATCGGTGAACTTCTGAATTTCATCTTCGCTACGGCGAACATCATCTTCAGTACACTCTTTTGCTTTCTCAAGCTTTTTAATTTCGCTGATAGCATCACGGCGAACGTTACGGACTGCAACACGGCCATTTTCAGCTTCACCACGAACCACTTTGATGAAATCTTTACGACGCTCTTCAGTCAATGCTGGTAATGGAATACGCATTGAGTTGCCGGCAGTCATTGGATTTAAGCCTAAATCAGAGCTCATAATCGCTTTTTCTACAGCTTGCACCATAGTAGCATCAAATACAGTTACATTTAGCGTACGTGAGTCTTCGATACCAATATTAGCAACTTGCTTAAGTGGTGTCATAGAACCGTAGTAAGAAACCTGAATTGAATCAAGTAAACTTGGGTGAGCACGGCCGGTACGCACTTTGGCCATTTGGTTTTTAGTTGCTTCAACACATTTGCTCATACGTTCTTGAGCATCTTCTTTAATTGTATTAATCACGTTAAATATCCTTTTGGTCACAAACACTTAATACCTGAACGGCACCTTGATAATGGTACACGGGTTGCCCTATGTCGATACCCGTTCAAGTTAAATTTCTAAGCCTGATTTAGCTTGATTTTTTAGCGCTAATATACGTGCCTTCTTCTTCACCCATGATAACACGGCGCAATGCACCTGGCTTATTCATGTTGAATACTAATATTGGCATGTTGTGGTCACGGGCTAGCGTAAATGCTGCTAAGTCCATTACCTTAAATTCGTTTTCTAACACTTCGTTGAAGCACAGGGTGTCGTATTTAACCGCTTCTGGATCCTTCATTGGATCAGCTGAATAAACACCATCAACTTTAGTGCCTTTAAGTACAACTTCAGCTTCAATTTCAATGCCGCGTAAGCAGGCTGCTGAATCGGTTGTACAGAATGGATTACCGGTACCCGCTGCAAAAATCACAACACGACCCGATTTTAATAAACTGATTGCTTCAGCCCAGTTGTAGTCATCACACACACCTTTTAAAGGAATGGCTGACATCAAACGTGCATTTACATAGGCACGGTGCAGTGCATCACGCATTGCAAGGCCGTTCATTACGGTTGCTAACATGCCCATATGATCGCCAACAACACGATTCATACCAGCTTGCGCTAAGCCTTCACCACGGAATAGATTACCACCACCAATTACAACCCCAACTTGAATACCTAACTCAACCAGTTCTTTGACTTCTTGAGCCATACGATCAAGTACTTTAGGGTCAATACCGAAGCCTTCTTCGCCCATCAAGGCTTCACCACTTAATTTTAAAAGAACGCGTCTAAATGCAGGTTTTGGATTGGTGCTCATAACTTTTTCCTAATTATAACAAAACCGCAGCGGTTGCTGCGGCTTTAGGGTATGAAGAGATGTTGAATTACGCTTTTTTAGTAGCGGCGATTTGTGCAGCAACTTCTGCAGCGAAATCTTCTTCTTTCTTCTCGATACCTTCACCCACTTCTAAACGAATGAAGTTAGATACTGTTGCGCCTTTCTCTTTAAGAATATCGCCAACAGTTTTCTTAGGCTCCATGATGTAAGCTTGACCAGTAAGAGAGATCTCACCAGTAAACTTCTTCATACGGCCAATAACCATCTTCTCAGCGATTTCTTGAGGCTTACCTTCGTTCATCGCGATTTCTACTTGAAGCGCTTGCTCACGAGCAACAACATCAGCAGGTACGTCAGTTGGATTAACGAATTCAGGCTTAGAAGCAGCAACATGCATTGCGATGTGCTTAAGTGTTTCAGCGTCAGCTTCACCCGTTACAACAACACCGATACGGTCGCCGTGACGGTAAGTCGCTTGAGTAGCGCCATCGATGTACTCGATACGACGAACGTTGATGTTTTCACCGATTTTAGCTACTAAAGCAACACGAGTTTCTTCAAACTGTGCTTTTAGCTCTTCGATTGTTACTTTAGATGCAGCAGCAACTTCAAGTACTTCGTTAGCAAATGCTAAGAAGTTACCGTCTTTAGCAACGAAATCTGTTTGGCAGTTAACTTCTAATAATGCTGTGTAGCCTTCAGCTTGCTTGATTAGAATTGTACCTTCAGCAGCAATGTTACCTGCTTTTTTAGCAGCTTTTGCAGCACCGCTCTTACGCATGTTATCAATCGCTAGCTCGATATCACCGTTAGTTTCAGTCAATGCTTTTTTACAGTCCATCATGCCAGCGCCAGTGCGGTCACGAAGTTCTTTAACTTGGGCAGCAGTAATTGCCATTGTTAAGTCCTCAAATTTGATTCGTTTAATATTTCATCTATAAAACAGGGGCCTAAAGGCCCCTGTTCACCAATTAATTATTGGCAAATAAGGGAGATGGTAACCATCAACCTTATTAAACAGTTTCTACGAAACCGTCTTGCTCAGCTTGAACAGCTAAATCTTGACCACGGCCTGAGTTAGCAGCTGCAGCAACAGAAGAAGTGTACAAACGGATAGAACGCATAGCATCATCGTTACCAGGAACGATGTAGTTAACGCCATCTGGAGCAGAGTTAGTATCAACAACAGCAACAACTGGGATACCTAAGTTGTTAGCTTCTTTAATAGCGATATGCTCGTGGTCAGCACCGATAACGAATAATACGTCAGGTAAGCCGCCCATGTTTTTGATACCACCAAGAGATTTTTCTAACTTCTCTAGCTCGCGAGTACGCATTAACGCTTCTTTCTTAGTAAGCTTGTCGAAAGTACCGTCAACAGACTGGCTTTCTAGCTCTTTAAGACGTTTGATTGACTGACGAACAGTTTTCCAGTTAGTCAACATACCGCCTAACCAGCGGTGATCAACGTAGTACTGGTCACAAGAGATTGCAGCTTCTTTGATAGCTTCGCCAGCAGCGCGCTTAGTACCAACAAAAAGAACTTTACCTTTCTTAGAAGCAACATTGCTAATGAAAGCTAAAGCTTCGTTGAACATTGGTACAGTGTGCTCAAGGTTGATGATATGAACACCATTACGTGCACCGAAGATGAAAGGCTTCATCTTAGGATTCCAGTAACGAGTTTGGTGACCGAAGTGAACACCAGCTTGAAGCATGTCGCGCATTGAAACAGTAGTCATTTTATATACCTTAATTTGGGGGTTAGACCTCCACGGATCCCATACCTTCGACCCTTGCCTAAAATAGACTAAGAGCACCCCGAAGAATGTGTCGATACGTGTGTGATTTAGTATTTAGTTAAATTGCCATCTATAACATGTATAATGGCCGCCATATTTTACTCTTAGTGAAGCAATAAGTGAAGAAAGCTTTGATGCTTAGTTCACTTTTATGTTTCGTTAAGACTTATACATAACGGCGCGCTTTATATCATAACTGGGTAAAAAGTACAAATTTTGCCACATTTTAAATGCGCTTTTTTGACAGCGACAACGGTAAGAGAAAATTCATGAGCATAGTTATCAAGACAGCAGAACAAATCGAAAAAATGCGTGTAGCAGGTAAATTAGCCGCTGACGTGTTAGAAATGATAGCCCCACATGTAAAAGTGGGAGTAACGACAGATGAGTTGAATGAAATCTGTGCTAAATACACTGAAGAACATGGAGCTATCTCTGCACCGCTGAACTATCACGGCTTTCCAAAATCAATCTGTACTTCGGTAAATGAAGTCGTGTGTCATGGTATTCCTGGCCCTTACATATTAAAAGACGGTGACGTGCTCAATATCGATATCACAGTGATCAAAGATGGCTTTCATGGCGACACCTCTAAAATGTTTTTAATTGGTGATGTTAGCCCTAAAGACAAACGTCTAGTTCGTATTGCTCAAGAAAGCCTTTATTTAGCCATTAAGAAAGTCAAGCCGGGTGCTAAGTTAGGTGAAATTGGCACTGCTATCGAAAAGTTCATTAAAGCCAGTAAATCTGGTTTAGACAAATACTCAATCGTGCAAGATTATTGTGGTCACGGCATCGGTGAAGGCTTTCACGAAGAGCCACAAGTGGTCCATTATAAAAACAACGACAAAACGGTTTTAAAAGAAGGCATGTGTTTCACAATCGAGCCAATGATTAATGCTGGACGCTACACAACGGTTTTAGATAAAGAAGATAACTGGACAGTGACCACTTCAGATGGTAAAAAATCAGCACAATGGGAACACACATTGCTAGTGACTAAAACCGGAGTCGAAGTACTCACACTACGTAATGAAGAAGAATTCCCAAGAACGCTTTAATTTTTAGGTAAAAAGGACGTCAATGAACACTGCGCTGGTAGCTAAAAACACCCTAGTCGATCTAAACCAGCGCTTATTGGCGCAATTTGCTCAAAAGCAGCCAATAACTGAACTCGTCAAAGAGCGATGTGTATTTGTTGATGAGCTATTAAAACAAGCTTGGCAATCGTTTTATACTAATGATCAGACGATTGCGCTCATTGCGGTGGGTGGATACGGCCGCGGTGAATTACACCCCCACTCTGATATTGATTTACTGATCCTGACCCAAACCGAAGCCAAGAACCTGCAAGCCCAAGAGCTTATCAGCCAATTTATCACTTACCTTTGGGATTCTGGCTTAGAGATCGGTCACAGTGTGCGCACCATTGAGCAAACCCTTGAGCTTGGCCTTAGCGATATCAGCACTGCTACTAACCTGCTTGAAGCTAGATTGTTATCAGGTGACGAAAGCTTATTTGATCAATTATATGACGCGATTCGTGAACATGATTTTTGGCCTTCTGACACATTCTTTCTTGCAAAAAAACAAGAACAGCAATATCGACATGCTAAAGCCAATGCCTTTGATTTAGAACCCAATATCAAGTCATGTCCCGGTGGCTTACGCGATATTCAAACTATAGCATGGGTGGCTATGCGCCACTTTGACGCCGCGTCATTACAAGAATTAGTCGGCTACGACTTTCTTGAGCCCATTGAATTAACCGAGTTACTGGAATGTCAGGATTTTCTCTGGCAACTGCGTTTTTCACTGCACATGATTGCTGGCAGAGATGAAAATAGGCTGCTGTTTGACTTACAAAGACAAGTTGCCGCAGCAATGGGTTATGAGGATGGGACTCAGCTCGCGGTCGAGCAAATGATGAAACGCTATTACCGCACAGTAAGACGGGTAATGGAATTAAATGAGATGTTGCTTCAGTTATTTAAGCGTGCAACCTTGCATCAAACTGCACCGTTAACCATTCAGCCAATCAATGAAAACTATCAGCGCCGTGGTCACTTCATTGAAGTGCTCGATAATCAACTGTTTGAGCAACAACCTGAACAAATTATTAATTTATTTTTGTTAGTGGCCAAAAATTCTAATATCCAACGCATTTATGCCCCAACGCTGCGGCTTTTACGTAAAGCACGACGTGGCCTTAAGGGGCCACTACAAGATAACCCAGAGTGCAGAAAATGCTTAATGAGTATTTTAAAGCACCCTCGTGGCATAACAGCTTTATCCTTGATGCATAAACACGGCATATTATCTTCATACTTACCCGCATGGCGTAACATCGAAGGTCAAATGCAGTTTGATTTATTTCATGCGTACACGGTTGATGAGCACACTCACCGCTTACTGCTCAACATTGACCGCTTTTCGCAAACTGAGCAGATAGATGAATTCCCCTTAGGCGCGATTTTAATTAATCAGTTGCCTAAAAAAGGCTTATTAGTTTTAGGCGCTATATTCCATGACATTGCTAAAGGACGAGGCGGCGATCATAGTAAGTTAGGCTCTAAAGACGCGCTGGATTTTTGTAAGCTTCATGGATTAAACGATCATGACGGCCGTTTAGTGGCTTGGTTGGTTGAAAACCATTTAGTGATGTCAGTCACCGCACAGCGCCGTGATATTTCAGATCCTGATGTGGTGGCCTTTTTTGCAGATAGAGTCCAAGATGCGGTGCATTTAAGTTATTTATATTGCTTAACTGTGGCCGATATTTGCGCGACAAACCACAAAGCATGGAATAATTGGAAAGGCTCGTTACTGCGGGATTTATATTTTTCAACTCAGCGCGTGTTAGCCAGAGGCAAAGAAAAGCCTATTGATGTGGCTGAGCGAGTCCAAGAAACCAAACAAAAAGCGCAAAAAGAGCTGCTACGACGTGGCGTAAAACAAAAAAATATTGATGCGTTATGGCTAAGGTTTAAAGACGATTACTTTTTACGTCATCAACCTAATCAGGTTTCATGGCATACAGAAGCCTTGTTGAAACACGACAAGCAAAAACCATTGGTGCTTATTTCAAAGCATACGACCCGTGGTGGCAGCGAGCTGTTTGTTTACGCCAAAGATAAACCCAAGTTATTTGCCACTGTTATGGCGGTGTTAGACAATAAAAACATTAATGTTCATGATGCTAACGTTATGACATCAAATGATGATTACGCCTTAGATACATTCGTTATCCTAGAGCAAGATGGCGAACCAATCAGCCAACTTTCTCGCATTCAGTCGATTAAAAAGTCACTTGAGAAGGCGTTAGCAGCACAAAAACCTAAACCGTCAAAATTTAGAAAGCTGTCACGGATCATGAAACCTTTTAATGTTCGTACCCAAGTAAGTTTCCTACCTGGGACTAACCATGATACAAGTATGATGGAACTAATCGCATTAGACTTCCCGGGCTTATTAGCCAGCGTCGGAGAAGTGCTGCATCGCTGCGATATCACCTTATTATCAGCTAAAATTACCACCATTGGAGAGCGCGCCGAAGATTTCTTTATCTTACAAAATAATGCCGGCAGCGAGCTCAATGAAACGCAACAAGCGCAACTATCTGAAGCCCTCTTAGGAGCGCTTTCAACACCTTTACCACAATAAACTAATCGGGAGAAAGTAATGGAGGCATTACGCCAACGCATAGAAGCTGCATTTGAGGCTCGTCAGGACATCACACCTAGCACGGTAGAGCCAAGTGTTCGTGCAGATATCGAAACTGTTATTAGCATGCTAGACAAAGGTCAGGCTCGCGTAGCAGAAAAGATTGATGGCGAATGGCATGTACACCAGTGGTTAAAGAAAGCGGTACTGCTTTCTTTCCGTATCTTTGATAATCAAGTTATCGACGGTGGTGATACCAAGTACTTTGATAAAGTGCCGCAGAAGTTTGCTGACTACACAGCTGAACGTTTCAAAGAAGAAGCAATTCGTGTTGTACCACCTGCAACGGTTCGTAAAGGCTCATTTATCGGTAAAAATACCGTATTAATGCCTTCTTATGTCAACCTAGGTGCATTCGTTGACGAAGGTACTATGGTCGATACATGGGCGACTGTGGGTTCTTGTGCACAAATTGGTAAGAACGTACATTTATCTGGCGGAGTGGGCATTGGTGGCGTTCTAGAGCCACTACAAGCAGGTCCTACTATCATTGAAGATAACTGTTTCATTGGCGCGCGCAGCGAAATCGTTGAAGGCGTAGTTGTTGAAGAAGGCAGTGTTATTTCAATGGGCGTATACATAGGCCAAAGCACACGTATTTTTGACCGTGAAACAGGTGAAGTACATTACGGGCGTGTACCTGCAGGCTCTGTTGTTGTTTCTGGTAACTTACCTTCTAAGTGCGGCACTTACAGCTTATATGCTGCTATTATCGTTAAAAAGGTTGATGCGAAAACGCGCGGAAAAGTGGGTATTAACGAATTACTGCGTATCGTAGATTAATCGTTAGTCACCCAATTAAAAGGGCTTCTATTGAAGCCCTTTTTTAATGGGTAAAATCTGCCAACTGATGATTAATTAGCTCATTTAATGATTAACTTTTCCATTGGTATACAAGCAAGTTCAAGGCCTCTTGGGGAATGGTAAATTGAATGCTTGTCACCTTTAAAACCACAAGCGCGATAAAAATCAGCTGCATTTAAAGAAGCATCCAATATTAATTTTTTACAGCCTGCTTCAATTGCGACGGTTTCGAGTTGTTGTAACATCGCCCTGCCAACACCTTGACCAAAAGCACTGGGGTGCACAAACATCCCATCGACCATGCCAGTAGCAACAGCGAAACTTTTGCCGGCATCATGGTTAACGTCAATCATGCCAACACCTACCACTGCATCATTGACCACAGCAACATAGCCATGCTCCGAAAATGCATCGACAAATGTTATTGGCAGCTCACCATCCGTCCAAGCTACCAGCATTGCGTCATCATAATGCCCTTTGCATTGGCTTAGTATTGCTTGGTTTCGAATATCAAATGCCACTGTGGCATCATGCCGCTGTGCTTTTCTGATCTGCATCCTTGCTCCGTGTAAATATCATGCTTAATCATTACACATTATTGTTTTACTGATATAAAAACAACACATCAAGCTTGATAAATTGACCTTGATAAATTGACCTTGATTAATTGACCTTGATTAATCGACGTTGAGTGCGGTTAACTCGCGGCTTTCAGTTTTTCGACATTATCGGCAATCTCCATAAAGCTGGGATTTAAATTCACATCAATGGGGAGTTTTAAGGTTCGCACAATATCATTAGCCGAAATTAAGCCACGAATAACGTGGGCTCGTTCGTCAACCACTAAGCAGTGCTGATGCTGGGAATGCTTCAGCGTTTCAATGACATCAATAATTCGCGCTTTAACCAGTTCCACATAATCAATGGCTTTTAGCTTATTTTTTGGCAACATAAAGTCACTCAATAAAAGTTGATCTCGCGAAAAACCTGCGGCGACCTGCTTAAGCATTTCTTGGCTATGAAGCATTTGTAAACTCACCAGCCCCATAAAATGCCCTTGTTGATCAATGACAATTTTTAACCTGACATGGGATTGTTTCATTAAATGTTCAACGTCTACCGCAGCGGTATTCATTTCAATTACAAAAGGTTTTAGCTGGCTAAAATCAGTAAACACCGCAGCGGCGGCTGAATAAATATTGATATGCTCAGACACTTCAGGGCGGGCAAGCTCATCGACTTTGTCAACTGAATATAAATTTAGTGTTTTCATTAAAAACTTCCTTTTTTGACAAAACAACCGATATTTCTGGGTGTTATCGAGTCTAACTGAGGGAAGTTATCAAGCTTATTACAATTAAAGCTTCTAAATTATAATCACTTGCAATGACTTCATAGTTTAATTTGCCACTATCAGGTTTTGGCATAGGCAAACTTGATAGTGGTATACGACGGCTTAATTTAGACAGGTTAACCTGTAAATTATAGTGCAAAATGTATAATTTAAAGGTTTAAAACAATTATAAGCTCTTTGGTTGACCTTACTTTAAACGCTCAGGTTGAACCATCAGGCTATTGGCTTCATCAGACAACCAAATTTCGCCATCAGTAATACTCACCTGCAATTTCATGTTGCGGTTAACAAACACTTCCATTGCTGCAACACTTTCTTCAGCTATATTAAATACACTTAAGTTTTTATAGCGTTGCAGTGCTTGTTCATTTTGCTTCCACCAAATAGGCACACTGCGACCACTGTAGGTGATTAACTGAACCTGCTTTGACCGACCACAAGCTTTACGCAGCCACTTCTCATCAGCTTGGCCAAATTCAATCCATAAATTGATTTCATCAGATAAGCTTTTTTCCCATAGCTCAGGTTCATCTTCAACACAAAGCCCTTTGCTAAATTGCAGCGAGTCCGACGCATTCATAATAAACGCTAAAATTCTCACCATCATGCGGCTATCCGTTTCTGAAGGATGCTGGGCAATGGTAAGTTGATGATCGGCATAGTAATGTCTATCCATATCAGCGATTTGAATTGTTGCTTTATAGACGGTAGCTTTAGGCGCCATGGGAGTTCCATACAAATAAAAAAACCGAGTCTAACCTGTTTAGCACAAGTATGAAACTCGGTTTAGAATATGTTTTTAGCTCAGTCAATTTACCATTAAGCTAGGCAGTAAATATCCCCACAAAAATGACTATAAAGCCCCAGGTTGAAGATGCTTCGCCATGGGGAAATGTGCTTTAAATTTTTTTAACTTTTCAGTGTCTAGCACCAATAGCATGCGCTCGCCATGGTGATATTTTGCTGCAATTTCACTGAAATTAGGGACAGCTTCGCGGCTAGCATCACGTCTTATAAGTTCATTAATATCGGTACTAACGCCATTTTCAGTCAGCGGACTGTCCCGATAAATTACTTCAATTTTCTGCAATAATGGCATAGCGGCAATAGGCAATAAGGCCGCGTTATCGTTTTCATCTAACAATAATATTTCGCCATCGGCAGCTAAACTGCTAAATGCATCTTGATAATGAGCTTCTGTCACACTATCAAAACGATCACTGTTTAGTTTAAAGAATCGCTCCCAAAATAAACGTCTATCTTTACCAGAACTGATTTTTTGCTGCACTTCAGTGCGCTTTGACGCAACAAAATCAAATAGAGGGCTCAATGACTGGGGCAATAGCGTTTCAAGTCGGGAACGAATAGTGCGAGCAAACACTGGCGCGGCGCCAGCGGTACTGATGGCAACGACTAAGCGACCTCTGTCGACGATGGAAGGTGTTATAAAGCGGCAAAAACTGGGATTATCAACCACATTGACCCAAATGCCTTTTTGGGTGGCTAAAACGGCATAGTCTTTATTGAGTTGTTCATTGGCTGTGGCCATGTAGATCACATCATAATCAGCAATATCAGCTGCTTCAATAACGCGCCTATGTAATCGAATTCGCCCTTTTTGATGATAGCTTTGAATTTCTTGAGCGATATCCGGGGCAATAACAGTAATGTCAGCTTCGGTGCGTGACAGCAAATCAAGCTTTCTAGTGGCCACTTCCCCTGCACCGATAATTAATACCTGTAAATTATTGGTATCCACAAATAATGGAAAATACTGCATCGAGCACTCGCAAAATAATTAAGATAATCAACTATAACCAGTTAATAGTGCCATTGTCATCGTCTTATTTAGTATCAATAATAATGATTCAATCTTAAGACTTTTACAGCGGTAAAAGGTCAATGTTAGTTGTGGGTGGTACTTTGTGGCGAGCTGCATTGCCAGCACAGTTCAAAACTGCCTTCATTCATCTCATGACATTGAAGGCATTGCCATTGCGGACAGTCCATATTATGAGACTCTAACAGCGTTTTAGCTTGCTCGAGTTGATTTTGACAAACCCAGATATCCACAGTTTGCATTTCAGTGGGTAACTCACCAACACCACCGAGTAAAGCTTCACCGGTCAATTCTACCAATATGCCATTTGTTTCAAGCAGCCCTTTCCAAGTATGCGCTTGGAGTAAATTACCGCCCGTTAAGAGTACTTTTCTATTGTCCATTATTATTCCTACTGCATTGCTCTGATGGCAAATTTTTAATCATCGTACTTGTAAATGGTTCTTGCTGTCGAGCATTGATTAAACTTTATACTCATTATATGCTCTTGATAGCCTTTAAAGGAGAATCATATGAATCTGCAAATATCCGGTGTATTTCAAATTACAAATTGGGATGAAGCCACAGATATAGAACACCCTGATGGTGCTAAGCAAACCTCAGCAAGTATTAGCCAAATGTACTCAGGCGATCTTGAAGGTGTCAGCCAGCCCAAATATATCATGTGTTATACCGCAGATGGCAAAGCAGTGTTTTGTGGTTTTGAAAACGTGGAAGTCAGCATTAATGGCAAGTCCGGCAGCTTTGTATTGCAACACAATGGTAAGTTTGAAAGTGGTGTCGCCAGCAGTGACTTCATTATCGTGCCAAATTCTGGCCAAGGCGAGTTGATTAACATTGCTGGTAAAGGCGCATTTACTTCTGGTGAAAAAGGCCAAGCTGAGTACCAAATGGAATTAAGCCAAATATGATGGGGTTTTCTATTAGCCGCTTACACTCTTCGGTTGGCATAATTAAAGCTACTGGGCAGTGGGATGCTGACACTATTTCAGGCACTAAATTTACTCAGTTAGAACAAATGTCCACTGATGGCTGGGTTGCATTGGATATTCATCACCCGACTAACAGCCAGTTCATTGCATCCATTAAAGCTGAAGTTTATAGGCACTTGTTATCCCAGCAAGTTATCCCTGCAAGTTATCCCTGCAAGCAGCTTAAACATCAGTAATTAAATTTAAGAAATACATTCCAATAATAAAGCCACTCGATTGAGTGGCTTTTTTGTGTTGCGGCTTAAGATTAAGGCATCATTGAAGGTTGATCAGCACCTTCTTTCTCAATCTCAACTGGCATCATATGCTCGCGACAAATACCCAATTTAATGGCTAAGTAACTTGCCACGTAAATAGATGAGTAAGTACCAACAAAAATACCACACAGTAGCGCCGTTGCGAAACCATGGATCATACTACCGCCCTTAAGGAATAGCGCAATCACCACCACTAAGGTAGTACCTGTAGTAATAATAGTACGGCTCATTGTCTGCGTGATAGACGTATTAACCACTTCATCAGGACCGCCTTTACGCATCTTCAAGAAGTTCTCGCGGATACGGTCATAGACTACGATGGTATCGTTCAACGAGTAACCCACTACCGTAAGCAAACCTGCTAATACCGTTAAATCAAACTCTAATTGTAAAATAGAGAAAATGCCTAAGGTGACGATGACATCGTGAGCAAGTGCGGCAACAGAGCCCATTGCTAAACGCCATTCGAAGCGGAATGATACGTAAATGAGAATACAAATTAACGCCACAATCACGGCTAAGCCGCCTTGCTCTGCTAACTCTTTCCCCACTTGAGGGCCAACAAATTCAACACGCTTTTGAATAACGTTGGCATCAATAACTTGAGCACCGTGCACAATCGCAGCGACTTGATCATCACTTTTTAGATCATCACGAACAGGTAAACGTACTAAGATATCTCGGCTTGAACCGAAATTTTGCACTACTGCTCCGTCAGCGCCATCAGTACTGTATTCAGCACGTAGCTCTAATAAGTCTACTGGTTTTGAAAACTCTAACTCAACAACCGTACCACCAGTAAAATCAAGACCCCAGTTGATGCCTTTTGTGCCTAATGACACAAAAGAAGCTACCACCAAAATCATTGATAAAACACTGATTGGCATTGCATGTTTTAGAAAGTTGATCGTTTTCTTTACTGAAAATATTTGTAACATGGTCAACTCCTTAAATTGATAGTTTCTTAACGCGTTTACCACCCCACATGAGATTCACGATAACGCGCGTTCCCACGATAGAAGTAAACATTGACGTTGCAATACCAATCATCAGAGTAATTGCGAAACCTTTAACCGCGCCCGTACCCACAGCAAATAAAATTAATGCCGTCATAAAGGTGGTAATGTTTGCATCAGCAATGGTTGAAAATGCATTGGCGTAACCTTCATGAATCGCTTGTTGAACACTGCGTCCAGCAAGTAACTCTTCACGGATACGTTCGTAAATCAGCACGTTACCATCTACTGCCATACCAACGGTCAATACCATACCGGCAATACCAGGCAGGGTTAATACGGCACCTGGGATCATTGACATCACGCCAACAACCATCACTAAGTTAGCGGTAAGTGCTAAGTTTGCGATAACACCAAATGCACGGTAATAGATAAGCATAAAGACTAAAACAACTGCCAAGCCCCAAATCATTGCTTGGATACCATTTTCAACATTTTGTGCACCAAGGCTTGGACCAATAGTACGTTCTTCTACAATCGTCACTGGCGCAATAAGCGCACCTGCACGAAGTAATAACGCTAAGCTTTGTGCTTCAGAATGATCAAGACCGTTAATAACGAAATTTCGGCCTAGACGAGCTTGAATGGTAGCAACTGAAATAACTTCTTCAATTTTAGTCATTTTCACTGAGCCATCAGGATTGCGAATACCGCTATCCTTATACTCAATAAATAAAGTCGCCATTGGGTTACCAATGTTGTCTTTAGTGACGTTAGAGAAGATGTTGCCACCTTTAGCATCTAAGTTAATCGATACTTGTGGGCGACTATATTCATCAAAAGAAGGTTGGGCACCGGTAATATGATCACCAGTTAACATCACTTCTTTTTTCAGCACCGCAATGCCACCTGAACGACGAGGAAATACCTCTGAGGTCGCAGGTACGCGGCCATTTGCTGCTGCGCTTTGATCAGTGTTTTGATCAACCATGCGAAATTCAATTGATGCTGTAGCACCTAAAATTTCTTTTGCACGCGCAGTGTCTTGTACACCTGGCAGTTCAACAATAATACGTTCAGCGCCTTGACGCTGTACTACCGGCTCAGCAACACCCAGTTCGTTAACACGATTACGAATAGTCGTCATGTTTTGCTGTAGTGCTTCTTCCTTAATTTGACTAAGGTAGCTATCACTCATGGTGGCATACAGGGCAAAGTTTTCACCGCTGCTACCATCATTAAATACCATTTCATTATTATTGCGAGACTTTAAGAAGCGTTCTGCTTTGGCTAAGTTTTCAGCATCACGGAATTTAATCTCAAGGCCTTTTGCAGTTTTACGAACACCTGCGTAACGAATTTTCTCTTCACGCAATTGGCTTCTAAAATCAGCAATTTTGGCTTCTTCCATCTTACGAATAGCTTCGCCCATATCCACTTCCATTAAGAAGTGAACACCGCCGCGTAAATCCAAACCAAACTTCATTGGTGATCCACCAAGAGCTTCAAGCCACTCAGGTGTCGCCGGAGCTAGGTTTAATGCAACGGTATATTTATCACCTAATGAATCAGCAATGGCTTCTTTAGCAAGCAATTGCTGCTCAGAATTTTGAACACGGACAAGTAATTGCCCATCTTCGAGCTCAGAGCGCTTTACCGCAATGCCTTTACTTTCAAGTAATCCGTTTACTGTCGATAGAGTTGAAGTTGTCACTTCTGCACCACGAGTCGCTACGACTTGTACTGCATGATCCTCACCAAATAGGTTTGGAGTTGCGTAAAAAGCACCAATGGCGATGACTAGCATCACCATGATGTTCTTCCACATTGGGTATTTATTTAACACACCTGAGCCCTCTTGGCTTACAACGACTGGATAGAGCCTTTTGGCAATACCGCTGCAATATAGTCCTTTTTAATGGTGATCTGACTGGTTTCATTAATGCTTAATAAAACATAATCACTATCATCGCTGATTTTAGCAATCTTGCCTAAAATGCCACCGCTTGTAAGCACTTCATCACCTTTACTTAATGCAGACATTAAGTTTTTGTGCTCTTTTACACGCTTAGACTGCGGACGGAAGATCATGAAGTAGAAGATCAAGCCAAAAATAACTAGCATGAAAATCAGTTCCATGGTGCCGCCACCTTGAGGAGCGCCTGCTGCGTTTGCGTATGCATTTGAAATTAACATATTACTCTCTTCTTATTTTCTAAAAAAAAATCAGTCAACTATAGTTCTGGTACTTCACGACCCAGTTTGGTGTAAAACTCTGTCACGAAGGCGTCTAATGTACCTGTCTGAATTGCGCCACGCAAACCTTCCATCAACATTTGATAGTAACGTAGGTTGTGAATGGTGTTTAAACGCGCACCTAAGATCTCATTGCAGCGATCTAAGTGATATAAATACGCGCGGGTGTAGTTTTTACAGGTATAACAATCACAATTTTCATCAAGGGTAGAAGTATCATCGCGATGACGAGCATTACGAATTTTAATCACGCCTTCAGAAGTAAATAAGTGACCATTACGTGCGTTACGGGTTGGCATAACACAATCAAACATATCCACACCACGACGGACGCCTTCAACTAAATCTTCTGGCTTACCAACGCCCATTAAGTAGCGAGGCTTATCTTCAGGGATCTGAGGACAAACATGCTCTAAAATACGGTGCATATCTTCTTTAGGCTCTCCAACAGCTAAACCACCTACGGCGTAGCCATCAAATCCGATTTCAGTTAAGCCCTTAATACTTTCATCACGCAAATCTTCGTACACACCGCCTTGGATAATACCGAATAACGAGTTCGGATTTTCTAAACGGTTAAATTCGTCACGTGAACGCTGTGCCCAACGTAATGACATTTGCATCGACTTACGCGCTTCATCATGTGTTGCAGGATATGGCGTACATTCGTCAAAAATCATCACCACATCGCTGCCTAATGAGTCTTGAATTTGCATCGACTTTTCAGGGTCTAAGAAAATCTTCTCACCATTGATAGGCGAACGGAAATGCACCCCTTCTTCAGTGATTTTACGAATATCACCCAAGCTAAATACCTGGAACCCGCCAGAGTCAGTCAAAATTGGACGCTGCCAATTCATAAAATCATGAAGATCGCCATGCTTACGCATGATTTCTTCACCTGGGCGAAGCCATAAATGGAAGGTGTTACCTAACAGAATATCAGCGCCTGTGGCTCTAACTTCTTCAGGCGTCATCCCTTTCACAGTACCGTAAGTACCTACTGGCATAAATGCTGGAGTTTCAACGGTGCCGCGCTCAAAAATCAGACGACCACGACGTGCGCGACCATCAGTTGTATCTAATTCAAATTTCATAAATCACCTTGCCAGATAAACAGTCTGACTCGCTGTTGTTTCATTAAGACATGAGGGCAAATGTTGCAACTTCAAGTGAGGCTACAAAATAAACCCAAAAAAATACCCACCTCTGTGGGCGGGTATTTTAGATCAAAATCAATCGTTACGGGGCTTTTTTCGTTAAAAACATGGCATCGCCATAGCTAAAAAAGCGGTATTTGTGCTCAATCGCATGCTGATAAGCCTGCATCACATTTTCATAACCCGAAAATGCGCTGATTAACATAATCAAGGTTGACTCTGGTAAATGAAAATTAGTCACCATGGCATCAATAACTTTGAACTGATATCCTGGATAAATAAAAATATCGGTATCGCCTTTAAATTCCGTCAACGGGTCATCACCACAGGCTTTCGCAGCGCTTTCTAATGAACGCACTGATGTAGTGCCTACAGCAACAACGCGTTTGCCCGCCGCTTTAGTTTGAGCAATTAAGTCGACAACCTCTTGGCTAACTTCAGCCCACTCAGAATGCATCACATGTTCATCGATGGTATCCACTCGCACTGGCTGAAAAGTACCCGCGCCTACATGCAAGGTTACAAAAGCGATATTAACGCCTTTGTTTTTTAGCGCCTCAAGCATGGCATCATCAAAGTGCAAACCTGCTGTAGGTGCTGCCACAGCGCCGGGGGTTTGGTTATAAACCGTTTGATAGCGCTCTTTATCAGCATCCTCATCGGGACGATCGATATACGGCGGCAAAGGCATATGACCAACTTCTTCAAGTACTTCTAAAATGGTTTTATCATCTTCAAGGGCTAACTCAAATAAAGCGTCATGACGGGCTAGCATTTTCATTTTGTAGCCACCGTCAACAATAATCATAGAGTCAACTTTAGGAGACTTAGAGCAACGAACATGGGCAAGAATACGCTTATCATCAAGCATTCTCTCCACCAACATTTCCAATTTACCACCGCTTGCTTTTTGACCAAACAAACGTGCTGGAATAACACGGGTATTATTAAATACCATCAAGTCACCGCTATTCACTTTCGACAGGACATCGGTAAATTGCTTATCGGCCAACTCACCTGAATTGCCATCTAAGGTCAATAAACGCGAAGCATTTCGCTCAGCCATTGGATATCGAGCAATAAGCTCATCTGGTAATTCAAAAGAAAAGTCTGCTACGCGCATTTTCGATACTCTTTTATAGACAATAAAAACCGCGCTAGTCTAGGACTAGTAACTGCTAATATCAAGCAAAGGGTATGAAATAGTGATCGATTAATGCACGCCAGCGGCTAATGGCTAACGCCAACATTAAAATCAGTTGGGGATCTGGCTTAAGCGCGGCGTTTAAAAAACCACGAAGATAGGGTTATTTTGAATTCGTTGATTGTACATTTGCTAAATTATCATCAACTTCAGATACTGATGAAAACAAATTTTTATCGGCAGAATTACATAAACTGTCAGGTTTAAAAGAATGGCTTTCAATCTTGAGGTCTATGTCAACTTTTTTACGTTTTTTAGCAGACTGCTGCCTTAATACTGATTTTATCCAGTTTTTCATCATCCATGATCCCTACAGCCCAAATTTCAACAGGCATAAAATATCTTCCATAAGTACAAATTGTAAATAATAGCCATGACTTTTAAAGAGAAATCTATATGATGAATCTTACAGTCAGTTGTTACTATATTTCCAATTTTGTTGTTTAGTATCATACTGTAAATTTTCAAAAATAAAAGTACAAAATATGAACTTTCTAGCGCACCTACATTTAGCTGATATTAGCGACAGCCACTTAGCAGCCAATCTTGCTGGAGACTTTGCCAAGGGCGATATAAAACACTTCCCAAAGCATTTGCAACAAGGTTTATGGCTACATCGACAAATCGATCAAATTACTGACAGCCATGAATTAATCACCGATTTAATCAAATTATTTCCAAAAAGTTCACGCCGTGTGGCGCCAATTTTAATTGATTTAGTGTTTGATCATTACCTTGCTTTCTACTGGGATGAGTATCATCAGCAATCGTTATCTGAGTTTACTCAAAAGGCATACCATAGCCTGCAACATACCGCCGAACTGCCGGAAAAGCTGCAATTGATCATCCCAAAAGTCATCGAACAAGATTGGTTAATGAGCTACCAAACAAGAGCTGGGCTAAACAAAGCAATTGAAGGTGTGAGTCAACGTATTTCAAAACCTGAGCTTTTTAAGACGGCCATCAGCGACGTTGACAAGTTATATGTTGAAATTGAGATTGCTTTTCGTACTTTCTATCCACAGTTAATGGCCTATAGCCGTATCTATAGCCGTAAGACACCTGAACAATACCTGCCATAACTGATTTGCCGCAATCAAATAGCCGATTAATTGAGGCTATTTTACTTTAGCGGTTGATATCCATTACTGCAGCGCCGTTTATTTGCTAAAATAGTCACCTATTTTTGTAAACCGATGCGACTAAATGCAAATTTTTGACTACCAACCACCTAGTATTCCATGGCTTGATATCCGTTATAAAGACCGAGATATCATTGTTATTAATAAACCTGCCGGCTTATTAGCAAATCCTGGCAAAGCTGCCAATACCCATGATTGTGCTATTACTCGTTTACAAAAACTCTACCCTGAAGCCATTTTGGTACATCGCTTAGACTGCGACACCTCTGGCATCATGGTATTTGCCCGCAATAAAAAAGCCGAGTCTCATCTTAAAACTCAGTTTCAAGATAGAAAAACCAAGAAAGTTTATATCGCTGAAGTAGATGGTGTTATGGGCGCTGACAGTGGCACGATTGATTTATCGTTAGCTGGCGACAAAGAAAACCCACCATTTCAAGTGGTATCAGATCAAGGTAAATCAGCGATTACTCACTATGAAGTCATCGAGCGTTTTGCAAATCATACCTTGGTTAAGTTGATGCCAGAAACAGGTCGTACTCATCAGTTACGTGTTCATATGCTAGCACTTAACCATGTGATACTTGGTGATAACTTTTACGGTGATGACATTACAGCTAAAGCCAAAAAGCGCCTTAGCTTGCATGCGCAAATGCTGACAATTATTCACCCGTACACTCAAAAGCAACGCACTTTTTTTAGCAAACACCCTTTTTGCTAAAAACAATTTAACTGGCGCTAAAATAAGTATGCAGATACAAAAAAACCGACAAGTTGTCGGTTTTTTATTATCTCACATTAGAGGTTGAAGCTTTTTAAGCTTAACCCTTAACCGTTTGCTTTATTCTCAGCCGCTTCACAAGCTGCAGCGGTGAATACCACATCCGTTGAGCTATTTAGCGCAGTTTCCGCAGAATCTTGAATAACGCCAATAATAAAGCCTACAGCAACAACTTGCATCGCCACATCATTAGAGATCCCAAACAAGCTACACGCAAGCGGAATAAGCAGTAATGAGCCACCAGCAACGCCTGAAGCGCCACATGCCGATACTGCAGCAACCACACTTAATAACACTGCTGTTAAGAAGTCAACTTGAATACCTAAGGTATGAGCAGCTGCAAGAGTCAGTACGGTAATAGTAATTGCCGCGCCGCCCATATTAATGGTTGCGCCTAATGGGATTGACACTGAGTAAGTATCTTTATGCAGCTTTAACTCTTCACATAAAGCCATATTCACTGGAATGTTGGCAGCACTTGAACGGGTGAAAAACGCCGTTACGCCACTTTCACGTAAACACTTAAACACTAATGGATAAGGGTTACGTTTGATTTTTACGTAAACCATAATCGGGTTAACCACTAAAGCAATAAAGGCCATAGCGCCTACCAATACTGCAAGTAATTGCGCATAGCCTGCTAATGCATCAAAGCCTGTTGCCGCAATGGTGCCCGACACTAAGCCAAAGATACCAATAGGCGCAAAGCGGATCACAAAGCGTACGATTGCGGTTACGCCATCGCTTAAGTCTGAAATAACTTTCTTTGTCGACTCATTGGCGTGGTGTAAAGCAATACCTAAACCAATACTCCAGGCTAAAATACCAATATAGTTACCGGTAAGCAGTGCATTCACTGGATTATCAACAATTTTAAATAACAAGGTATTTAACACTTCTGCGATACCTTGAGGAGGATTAGTCCCCTCAACGCCGCCAACAAGTACTAATGTTGTCGGAAAGGCAAAACTAAACAGTACTGCAGTTAACGCGGCAGCAAATGTGCCCGCTAAATACAAACCAATAATAGGACGCATATTGGTATGGGCATTTTTCTTTTGATTTGCAATTGATGATGCCACCAGTACAAACACTAAGATCGGTGCGACTGCTTTTAATGCTCCAACAAATAAATCACCAAGGAAGGAAACCTGCCCTGCTGCTGAAGTTGAAAATGTGGCGAGAAGAACACCCAGTACAATACCGGCGAGAATTTGTAACACTAAACTGCCATTAGCTAATCGCGCTAACAGTGATGGATTTTGATTCATTGCTTGACCTATATTTTTATATTTATGGCTTTTATTAAGCTCTAATATTTGTGACTTTTTAAAAATCGAATAACGGGATTTTAATAAGCTCTGATAGGTATATATCGGATGGGATGGCTAAAGTCTAGTTTCGCTGCAAAATGATGCACTAATATTACCGTACGTTCCCAAACAAACCACATTTAGCCAACATGTGATGAAATTTAGCGCGTTTCATTATTGGCAAATTATTGTATTAGATGAAAATTGTTATTTTGCCCCTCGGAGAATAGCATCAATTAATTCATGGGCATCAAATTTTGTTAACGCTTCATCGGCGCCAACTTGTTTAGCCTGGCTGACACTAATTTCACTGGATAAAGAGGTATGTAAAATAATATAGGCATTGGCAAGTTGCGGGTTATTTTTGACTTCAAATGCAAGCTCATAACCATCAAGTCCTGGCATTTCAATATCACTCACTAACAAATCTATAGGTTTTTGGTTATCTGCAGCCCGCTGCATGATCTGTAGTGCATCATGGCCATCTGCGGTGACAGAATAAGGGATATTGATAGAATCGAGTGCATCTGAAAGTTGCTTTCGAGCGACTTTAGAATCATCCACTAATAAGATATTCAGTGGCTTTAATTTCTCTCGTTGAATATCTGTCAAAATAGCTCGATTAGCGTCGGGATCATAGGGGAATAATTTTGCCATTAATAACTCGACATCCAACAATTGCACTAATTTGCCATCAAGGCGAGCAACCCCAGTAAGAAAAACCTGATGGCCTAAGTTCGCTGCAGGCGCCTCAATATCTCGCCAGTTACACTCAATTATTTTGTCAATTCCTCTAACCAAAAAGCCTATCACCATTCGCTGGCAATCAGTGATGATAATATTGCATTTATCATAGTCGCTTGGACCTATCGGCTTAAAACCAATCGATGCAGCCATATCAATCACCGCAATGGTTTTACTGCGTATGGTTGCTGCACCTAATATTGACGGATGGGATTTCGGAATAACCGACAAACGCGTGTACGGGACAATTTCGCGAACTTTTAAGGTGCCCAAAGCAAACTGCTGAGTATGGGAAAGGTGAAACAGTAACAATCCTTGTGACTGGCTTGCTTTACTTTTCATAATATTGCCGATTAAAACTGATTATTTAAAGTTAACCACAGCCTTTTCGTCATATCAAATTCAAATCTGAATTTCGGGGGTTAAGTCGCTAATTTGCTTTATCAATTAGAAAACTACAGCTGGGACTCTATTGGCAACAATGCTAAAAAATCAGCTAAAAACTTACGCCAAAAGCCAGCACCGGGCTCTGCATAAATAATTTTATGATGCTGATGGTCAAGCCACACCAGCTCGCCATTTTTTAACACCACTTCATAAGCTTTATCATTTGCTGACAGCGCAAGCCCTGCAAGGATCTTTTTAGCCAGCATCTCATTATCAATAATTAAGCCCATTTCGGTGTTGATCAGTGCTGAGCGGGGATCAAAATTAAACGAACCAACAAAGAGTGTTTGCTCATCAATAATAAAGGTTTTGGCATGTAAACTCGTGCGACTGCTACCTTTCCAACTGGTTTTTTTAGATTTTTGGCCCTTGGCATTGCCTTTTACTTCATAAATCTTAACCCCGCCTTCAATGAGTTTTTGGCGGTACTGCTGATACCCTGCATGAACCGCTAATACATCCGTTGCAGCTAAACTGTTAGTCACTATGGTGACCTCTTTACCCCGTTTTACTTCATTGATTAATGCATGGGTTGCCGCATCGCCTGGGACAAAGTAAGGCGAGACAATCAGTAATTGATGCTGCGCTTGCTCAAAAAAATAACTTAAGTCATCTAATAAAATGCTGTCATTAGGGTTTCTTTCAAGTTTATTTGGCGGATCATACACCACTTGGGCTTCGCCCCAATACCACTGTAACCCTTGATTTTGCAGGCGATCTAATAAGGTATTTTTTTCTAAACGAGTAACATATTCATCGGTCATTAAGCTCTTCTCAAGAATGCTTGCTCTGGCATCCAGTTTCGCTAGCACGTTATCTTGCTCAGGATTTGTATTATTGCCTTGATATGGCTCAGCGGCCTTTACCAATTGCTCAATGCTATTAACTTGGGCCGAGTTCCAATAAGTATCAAATTGGGTTGATACCTTATCAACAGCGTCGCCAATGGCCAGTAAATCAAAATCACCAAAATCGACATTCTCATCTGCTGAAAAGTATTCAGCGCCAATATTTCTCCCCCCAACCACTGTCACTAAATTATCAATGGTCAGTGATTTGTTATGCATACGATGATTGAGGCGGCTAAAGTTCCATAAAAATGCCAGTCCACGATACTGACGTTCATAGGATGGATTAAACAAACGCACTGAAATATTAGGGTGAGTTGCAATGGCCATTAAGCCATCGTCGCCATTTGCTGTGGTTAAATCATCCAGCAACACCCTAACTCGCACCCCGCGCTGAGCGGCTTTATAGAGAAATAAACTGAGGATTTTCCCGGTTTCATCATTGCGATAAATGTAGTATTGCAAGTCGATGCTTTCAGTGGCTGCTTCAATCATGGCTAAACGAGCAATAAAAGCATCAATGCCATCACTAAGGGGGTTAACTCCCGTTAAACTTAACTCTGCTTGAGTATCATCATTGCTTTGGCTGCTAGTTTGAGAGTACTGAAGTGAAGAGTACTGAGGTGAGGACTGCTGCAGTTGAGATTGAATGTATTGTGCTAAAGGAGAGTCAGTGACAGGCGCGAGTTTATACTGCTGAGAAAGAGGCTTGAATTCAGCGCGATTGGCGCAGCCAATGAGAGTTAAACACAATACACAACAAACGAATATGACAGAATTGTTTTTGGGCATTGATGGCTTCCTTTCAATTTGACTCAGGTTTTACTGGGGCTCTATTATCAGGCAGCCTTTTACACTATGGTTTAAGCGTATTGCTAACATGACCGCTATCATAAGCCGTCACAGATGCGCTGTATAACTATGGTTTAATCTTGCAGCGCATACAAGACATCAAATACAAATTGATCCCAACCTTCAGCGCTAAAAGCAATGTCTCTTACACTGCGCACTTGACTCACAGCATGGACTGGCGCTGCGCCATTATCCATTAAGTAATACGCCATCATGATGCCCGTGCGGTCTTTACCGGAGCGGCAATGGATAAGTACCGCAATATTTTGCGCTTCACACTCTCTGATAAAGGCCAACGCTGTTGGCATTTGCGCAACGCAAATAGCCTCATCACCCTCTTGCGGTGGGATATTATTTGAAAAAGGAGTGCAGCAATATTTTAGCCCTAACGCTTCTATGGCGGCAGCAGCGACCTCGTCACCATCATTGACCGATAAAATAGCGCCAATACCTGCCGCTTTTAATTCCGCTAAATCCCAAGGGTGTTTATTAGGGCCACTGCGACCTGCAATGACCCCCTCTACTAACCAAAATAACTGCTTCATAAAAACGTTAATACTCTTGTTAACTATGAAATGGGGCGTTCTCTCGGGACTAAGGCTGAATTAGTCTTGTTCAGGTTTTTTAATATGAGCCCAAAAATCGACATTGACTTCGGCTTTCTTTTTACGCTTTTTCTTACCTGTGCCTTCAGGTTTTGCCATTGGCTTATCAAGCTCTAACAAGTCATCAGGCATTTGCTCATCGGCTTCAAAGCCAGCAACTTGCTCACGCTCTAAACGCAGGGCATTTTTTTTCTCAATCACTTTAAAATGATGGTAATCCGCATGGGCTAATAATGATATCGCTAAACCAACTTCACCGGCACGACCACTTCTGCCAATACGATGCATGTAATCAGCAGGACTTCTTGGTAAATCGAAATTGATAACCACTGGGAGCTTATCAATGTCTAAACCACGTGCGGCGATATCGGTGGCAATTAATACCTCAATCTCACCTGACTTAAATCCATCTAGCACACGATTACGGGCGCCTTGGGCTTTGTCGCCATGGAAAACTTCAGCGCTAATACCCCGTTTTGATAGTTTTTCAGCCAAGTGCTTACAGCTATTTTTAGCATTAACGAAAATCAATGCTTGGCGCCATTTATGCTCTTTGATCAAATGGGCTAATAATGCGGTTTTACTTTCACGGTTTACGGTAAATGCCCGTTGCACTAAGGTGCTTTCTTCGGCGCTTTGCAACTGAAGGTCTACTGGCTCAACCAGTAAACTCGCCGTAAGGGTGCGAACTTCCTCTGGGAAAGTTGCTGAAAACAACAGTTTTTGCTTTTTCTCAGGCATTAATTTTAATATTGAAGCCAGCTCGTCAGTAAAACCAAGGCTTAACATACGATCGGCTTCATCAAGCACTAAGGTTTTTACCTTATCAAGCTTAATGGCGTTACTTGAGATTAAATCTAATAATCGCCCAGGAGTTGCCACAAGTACATCTGCGCCGCCGCGAAGGGCCAGCATTTGAGTATTCACTGACACGCCGCCAAACACGGCAACGGTTTTAATGGCGCCATTAAAATGCACCGCATAGGATTTAACGCTATCGGCGACTTGCTTTGCAAGCTCGCGGGTCGGCACTAAAATCAACGCTGAAACAAAGTTACCTTTATTTTTTGACGCCCCAGCAGACTGACTTAACTGCTGCAAAATCGGTAAAGCGAATGCTGCGGTTTTACCAGAGCCAGTATTTGCACCAGCCAGTAAATCTTTACCCGCTAATACGTGAGGAATGGCCTGCGCTTGGATCGGCGTTGGAGTGAGGTACTCAAGTTCAGTTAACCGCGCTAATAATGGCGAGATTAAGCCCATTTCGGTGAAACTAACGGTATTAGTTTCAGATTGCGTCGCTAAAAGGGTGTCAGCATTTAGGCTCGTTTGGGTATCATCTTTGCGATCAGTAGCAGAGGTCATTAATTTCAAGTGCTCAAAATAAGGTATAGCCAGCTATTTTAGCGTATTTATGCCGCTTAAGTTAGCGAAATAGATCAAGCAATGATGAATTACTGCTCATAGATGATGAAACAAGCCGCATTCGATTAATCAGCTGATTCTAATGACAACAAAGCTTGTTTCATTTTAAGGCCATAGGCATAACCGGTTAAGGTACCATTTTTACCAATCACTCGATGACACGGCACGATTATCGCTATGGGATTAGCACCATTGGCAGCGCCCACCGCCCTAACTGCTTTAGGTCGATTAATTTTATTGGCGATATCGCCATAACTGCATACCTGCCCAAACGGCAGCTCTCGCAGCGCTTGCCAAACCTCATGCTGAAACACAGTACCAGTGGCTGCAAGCGTGACGTCAAATTCACTGCGCTTACCGGCAAAATATTCATTAAGTTCTGTGATGGCTTGCTGCACATGTTTTTGAGCTTGCTCAATTGAGTCAGCACTTGCATCGATAATATCGCCACTATCGACAGCGTCAGCCTCACTGACCACTTGCAAATGGGTAAGGCCTAATTCTGAGGCTCGCAGCTTCAAGTAACCCACAGGGCTTAGCTCAATTTGCAGGTAAATCGGCGGTTGATTATTAACTTTCATTACTATTCCATAATTGAAAAGTGACATAGCTGCCCCATGGGCTGACATCCTTGGCAATCTTGTCGCAAAATTGTCGATAGGCTTTACCGGTAAGCGCTTCTGTCTGCCCATCAACCTTCCCATGCTGGCAGCGCAGAACTTTCAAGCGGTTTTTTATCACTAAATCGCCACTTAAAAAGATATCCGGATCGCCTTGACCGCGCATTTTGGCATAGGCAATAGTCCATGGGCCAATACCTTTAACGCTGAGCCAATCATCAGGGCTTGCGTCTGGGTGCTCAGCGACAAACTGACCTAACAAATTAAGCGCGGCTTTGCGTGATGCTGGCATGTTAAATTCAGTTAAACTTGCCGCTGCTATCGCTTGCGGGGTTGGAAATAAGATAAGCTCACGATCTGAAATTACAAGCTTTTTACCATAACTCCTCACCAAGATATTCAGTAGCTTACTTGCCTGTACCACACTCACTTGCTGACCTAATACTGCCCGGCATCCGGCTTCAAACACCGAGGCTGTGGCAGGGATCCGTAAACCCTCTGTAGGGGTTAACCCCATGTCGACAAGTGACTTAAATGATTGATGGATAACCGCCATATCCGCATCTAAATCCAATAACTTACGCACAAACAGCACCACATGATGTAAATAGTCTAAGTCGTCAGCACGTTCAAATTTCACCGTAAGTGACAATTGGTGTTTATCTTTTAGCGGTAATACATCAATGGTGCCGCTAACCTGCCGATGATTAACATTTAAACAAAAACTGCGGCCATAAGCCTTTGATGCCTCATCAAGCCACTCCATGTTTTCAACGCTTCTTAACTGGTAAAACGACCACTGTTTCGACCAATTAAACGGCGGGCGGTAATCTAATAACAGGCTAATACCGTCAGCTTTGGTAGCAACATTTGCCTTGGCGCTATCACGCCTTAATTGGGATGGGGTCAATTGCAACTGCTCCTTAAAAACTTCATTAAAGCGTCTGATACTATTAAAACCTGCAGCTAATGCCACGTCCGTTATTGGCAAGCTGGTTTGATGTAACAGCTGTTTAGCAAACATCAGTTGTCGATAAATAGCATATTTTTTTGGCGAGGTGCCTAGCTGCTTATTAAAGAGTTGGCTTAAATAGCGGCTACTAATACCCAGCCGTTGTGATAATGATGCAAGTGTTTGACCCTGTTCGCCACTTAAACAACCGCCATCAATCAGGGCTATCGCTCGCTGCAAACTGGTTTGAGTGCCCTTCCATGCATTGGATTGTGGCGCACTATCAGGGCGGCAACGTAAACAAGGCCTAAGCCCCGCCTGAGCAGCTTTAATCGCAGAGTCAAAGTAACGCACGTTTTGCTCTTTAGGTGCCGTCGCAGGGCAAATTGAGCGGCAATAAATCCCTGTGGTTAAAACCCCAGTAAAAAAATGCCCATCAAAACGCGCATCACGGCTTAGCCTTGCTTGACGGCAAACATTAGCAGCTAAACTGCACGCCTGACTGCTGGCTATAGGTGCTAAAGACTTCTCGCTGTTTAGCACTGCTTTAGGAGACATGTTATCGTTACCCGTTTATGTAAGCTGGTTAATAGCAGCTTGAAGATTATTAGCGTCACTTTAGCGAATAATGACGCTAGTCACTAGCGGAAAACGGAACTCAACCACTGACCCCATTTAATGCTAGCCTACAAGTATCGAAACAATCTAACTAACACTTAGCTAACAAGTCAGCACCAAGTTAAGGTATCCTCTGTATATATTGCTGTTCCCGTTTCAAATATTGAGAAATAGATGTTTAAATTCTTTGAATCCCTTACCAACCCATTACCTTCAGAAGAACCCAGCCAAGCCCCAAAAGGCGTTTATGCCTTTTGCCGTCATTACACCCGCGGTTTTGAAAAACACTTAATCATCATGTCAATTTTGACAGCGACTTTGGCGATTTTAGAAGTGTCATTATTTGGCTTTATGGGCAAATTAGTTGACTGGTTAGTCACTAAAAACCCACAGACCTTAATGCAAGATGAAGGTAGCACCTTAATATTGATGTCTGTGGTAGTACTGGTGATTATTCCGTTATTAGTGGCTTTGCATGCGGCTATCGTGCATCAAACCTTGCTGGGTAATTACCCTATGGCCATCAGGTGGCAAGCACATCGATACTTACTAAAACAAAGCGTTTCATTTTATCAGGATGACTTTGCCGGCCGCATTGCCACTAAAGTAATGCAAACCTCATTAGCAGTGCGTGAAACCGTCATGAAACTGTTAGATGTATTGATGTATATCATCATCTATTTCACTTCAATGCTGGTGATGATCGCCAGTGCTGACGTGCGCTTAATGCTGCCAATGCTGGTGTGGCTATTTGCGTATATTGCTATTCAGTGGAAGTTAGTGCCAAAGCTAAAAGCCATTTCAGCCAAGCAAGCAGATGCCCGCTCGACCATGACTGGCAGGATCGTTGATAGTTATACCAATATTTCCACCGTGAAGCTGTTTTCTCATACCAAGCAAGAGGCTGAATACGCCCAAGACAGCATGATGGGCTTTCTTAAAACCGTCTACGGCCAAATGCGCCTTGTGACCATCATTAACGTTTTAGTGCAGATCATAAATTACCTTTTAGCATTTACCATTGCGGCGGTTTCAATTTGGCTTTGGGCAGATAATGCGATTACTGTGGGTGCGATTGCTATTGCTGTTAGCTTAGCACTGCGTTTAAACGGCATGTCTCAATGGATCATGTGGGAAATAAGCTCACTGTTTGAAAATATCGGTACTGTCACTGATGGGATGAATACCTTATCAAAACCCATTGAAATTGAAGATAAACCTGGCGCTAAAGATATTGTTGTTAGCAAAGGTAAAATTGACTTTAACGATGTTAGTTTTCATTACGGCGAAAAATCAGGGGTGATTAGCAATCTGAATTTAAACATTAAAGCCGGTGAAAAGGTCGGTTTAGTAGGTCGCTCTGGCGCTGGTAAATCAACGCTCGTTAACTTGCTAATGCGCTTTCACGATGTTGAAAAAGGTCAAGTGAGTATTGACGATCAACCGATTACCGATGTTACCCAAGATTCGCTGCGGGCTAAAATCGGCATGGTAACTCAAGATACCTCACTACTGCATCGCTCAATTCGAGAAAACATCCTCTATGGCGATCCTAATGCTTCGGAGCAACAGCTTCAAGCAGCCATTGCGCAGGCTCAAGCAGCCGAGTTTATTGATGATTTATCAGATCCCTTTGGTAATACAGGCTTAGATGCACAAGTGGGTGAACGTGGGGTAAAACTCTCTGGCGGTCAACGCCAACGTATTGCAATTGCCCGAGTATTATTGAAAAATGCCCCGATTTTACTACTAGATGAAGCCACTTCAGCATTAGATTCCGAAGTTGAGGCGGCAATTCAGGAAAGTTTATATGAATTAATGGAAGGTAAAACCGTGATTGCCATTGCTCACCGACTATCAACCATCGCGGCTATGGACAGACTAATTGTCATTGATAAAGGCCAGATCGTTGAGCAAGGAACTCACCAAGAGTTGATCAAGTCTGAGGGTATTTATGCCCAACTTTGGTCCCATCAAACTGGCGGCTTTTTAGGCGTTGATTAACATTCCACAATAAATAACACACTTTTATGACGCTCACTTTTGACTTCTATCGAAACTGGGCGTTTTTTATGTCATTAAGCGGCAAGAGTTACTTTATCTGCAGCGGTTAAGCTAAGAAAACACAAGAAATATTAAATAAATTTATAACTGATGAATGGGTGTTCATTGAAAGTAAAATATTATGACTTGAAGAGGATAAATCGAAGAAAATGGTGGTCGATACTGGGCTCGAACCAGTGACCCCCTCCTTGTAAGGGAGGTGCTCTCCCAGCTGAGCTAATCGACCTGGGAATTTATAATGTTTTAATTCTTTATAAAAAGAATGGTGGTCGATACTGGGCTCGAACCAGTGACCCCCTCCTTGTAAGGGAGGTGCTCTCCCAGCTGAGCTAATCGACCTGGGATTTTATAATGTTTTAATTCTTTATAAAAAGAATGGTGGTCGATACTGGGCTCGAACCAGTGACCCCCTCCTTGTAAGGGAGGTGCTCTCCCAGCTGAGCTAATCGACCTGGGGATTTATAATGTTTTAATTCTTTATAAAAAGAATGGTGGTCGATACTGGGCTCGAACCAGTGACCCCCTCCTTGTAAGGGAGGTGCTCTCCCAGCTGAGCTAATCGACCTGGGAATTTATAATGTTTTAATTCTTTATAAAAAGAATGGTGGTCGATACTGGGCTCGAACCAGTGACCCCCTCCTTGTAAGGGAGGTGCTCTCCCAGCTGAGCTAATCGACCTGGGATTTTATAATGTTTTAATTCTTTATAAAAAGAATGGTGGTCGATACTGGGCTCGAACCAGTGACCCCCTCCTTGTAAGGGAGGTGCTCTCCCAGCTGAGCTAATCGACCTGGGATTTACACAATGATTTAATTCTTTATAAAAAAGAATGGTGGTCGATACTGGGCTCGAACCAGTGACCCCCTCCTTGTAAGGGAGGTGCTCTCCCAGCTGAGCTAATCGACCTCGCTGTGTGGGGCCGTATTATAGGGAGCAACGAAATACTGTCAACGACTTTTTGATTAAAAAAGTTCAGGCGCGCTAAAAACAGCCGTCTTGGTTGATTGTTAGACGCATTAGACCGCCTTTTGCTGACTTCAACCAGATTTTGGCGAATAAATAACATCTCACTATTGATAAGCCCCCTATTATATTCTTTCTGCCTCCACTAATACCTGTTAGTTAGTAGACTACTACTAACCTTTATATTCAAACTTAAATTGATTGCGCAATATTAGATGACGTTGACTATAGTGAATGCCTGCTCCACAAGAATGAAAATAACAAGAGTGGAACTCGCATAATGTGGTGGTTTGGGTATAGAATATCTGCCACTTTATTATATCTGTCTTTATATAGACGTTTTCAGAAATAGGTCAGTGTCCCATTATGACAACTAAGACGCGTTTTGCTCCAAGCCCAACAGGCTTTTTACATGTAGGTGGTGCTCGTACAGCACTTTATTCTTGGCTATATGCTCGTGCGAACCAAGGTGAGTTTGTTTTACGTGTGGAAGATACAGATATTGAACGTTCAACACCTGAAGCTTGCGCTGCGATCTTAGAAGGTATGGAGTGGTTAGGCTTAACTTGGGATGAAGGCCCGTATTACCAAACCAAGCGCTTTGATCGTTACAATGAAATCATTGCTCAAATGCTAGAACAAGGCAGTGCATATAAGTGTTACTGCTCACGTGAGCGTATTGAAGCAATGCGTGAAGAACAAGCTGCTAATGGTGAGTCTCAAAAATATGATGGCCATTGTCGTAACTTAGCGCCACGTGAAACTGACGAGCCGTTTGTTATTCGTTTCAAAAACCCTACAGAAGGTAGTGTGGTATTTGATGATCATGTTCGTGGTCGCATCGAATTTGCTAACGATACTTTAGATGATTTGATCATTGCCCGAACTGAAGGCACGCCAACTTATAACTTCTGTGTAGTTGTTGATGACTGGGACATGGGGATCACTTGTGTTGTACGCGGTGAAGATCACATCAATAACACCCCTCGCCAAATTAATATTTTAAAAGCATTAGGTGCACCTGTTCCTGAATATGCGCACGTATCAATGATTTTAGGCGACGATGGCGCTAAATTATCAAAACGTCATGGCGCAGTTGGCGTAATGCAATACCGTGATGATGGCTATTTA
Source organism: Shewanella sp. 10N.286.48.B5 (assembly GCF_002874355.2). Classification (NCBI taxonomy): domain Bacteria; kingdom Pseudomonadati; phylum Pseudomonadota; class Gammaproteobacteria; order Alteromonadales; family Shewanellaceae; genus Shewanella; species Shewanella sp. 10N.286.48.B5. The sequence goes on along the minus strand of NZ_MCVG02000001.1, from coordinate 610,478 downwards.
CCTGAAGCCCTATTGAACTACTTAGTTCGTTTAGGTTGGTCACATGGCGATCAAGAAGTATTCTCAATTGATGAAATGATTTCATTATTTAAATTAGATGACATCAACAAAGCAGCTTCTGCATTCAATACTGACAAATTAAATTGGCTAAACCAGCATTACATTAAAGAGTCGGCACCAGAATATGTTGCAGGCCACCTTCAATGGCATATGGATGACCAAAAAATTGATACCACAAACGGCCCTGCTTTAGCTGAAGTTGTCACAGCACTTGCAGAAAGAGCGAAAACCTTAAAAGAGTTAGCCGCATCTAGTCGCTACTTCTATGAAGATTTCGACGCTTTTGATGAAAATGCAGCGAAAAAGCACTTGCGTGGTGTTGCAATGGAACCACTTAAGTTAATCCAACAAAAAATTTCTGCTCTATCTGATTGGTCTGTTGAAGCAATTCATCAAGCAATTGAAGACACCGCAGCAGAACTTGAAGTAGGAATGGGTAAAGTTGGAATGCCTTTACGTGTCGCTGTTACAGGCGCCGGAATGTCACCTGCTGTAGATTTAACCTTATTTCTCATTGGAAAGGCTCGTTGCGAACAAAGAATATCCAAAGCGATTGATTTTGTAGCAGCTAGAATAAATTCTTAAAAAACGAGTTGACACTTTTGGGCAGGCTGCATAGAATGCGCCCCGTACTTGAGACACGATGTGATTATTTATCGCAGCATGTCCAAATGCAATTTGTAAAGTTGAGGGGCTATAGCTCAGCTGGGAGAGCGCTTCGCTGGCAGCGAAGAGGTCCACGGTTCGATCCCGTGTAGCTCCACCAATTTTACAACAATTCAAGCGTTAAGTTTTAGCCTACAGAACTTAATGAGTTATTCACTCTTTGCAGAGTTAATGCAGTCCGGGTCCCCTTCGATTAAAGAAGAGATGCCTAGGACACCGCGTTATTTTTATTAAGAGCACGGCGGTTTCACTTTAATAGCCTTCTAAAGTGTTACTTATAGGTCTTCGTTATATTAGAAGTAAAACAATATGTCCGGGTCCCCTTCGTCTAGAGGCCTAGGACACCGCCCTTTCACGGCGGTAACAGGGGTTCGAATCCCCTAGGGGATACCACAATTTTAAAATTATTGATTTGTTTCGATAGTTTAAAACAAGCGTTAAGTTTTAGCCTACAGAACTTAATGAGTTATTCACTCTTTGGTAGAGTATAACGCCAGTCCGGGTCCCCTTCGTCTAGAGGCCTAGGACACCGCCCTTTCACGGCGGTAACAGGGGTTCGAATCCCCTAGGGGATACCACAATTTTAAAATTATTGATTTATTTCGATAGTTTAAAACAAGCGTTAAGTTTTAGCCTACAGAACTTAATGAGTTATTCACTCTTTGGTAGAGTATAACGCCAGTCCGGGTCCCCTTCGTCTAGAGGCCTAGGACACCGCCCTTTCACGGCGGTAACAGGGGTTCGAATCCCCTAGGGGATACCACCTTCTTTTTTCGAAAAGAAGAAAAATCACTGAGTAATTGGTAGTTTGAATTTTAGCGTTAAATCTTAGCCTACAGGATTTAATGAGTATTCACTCTTTGGTAGAGTATAACGCCAGTCCGGGTCTCCTTCGATTAAAGAAGAGATGCCTAGGACACCGCGCTATTTTTATTAAGAGCACGGCGGTTTCACTTTAATAGCCTTCTAAAGTGTTACTTATAGGTCTTCGTTATATTAGAAGTGAAACAATATGTCCGGGTCCCCTTCGTCTAGAGGCCTAGGACACCGCCCTTTCACGGCGGTAACAGGGGTTCGAATCCCCTAGGGGATACCACAATTTTAAAATTATTGGTTTATTTCGATAGTTTAAAACAAGCGTTAAATCTTAGCCTACAGGATTTAATGAGTATTCACTCTTTGGTAGAGTATAACGCCAGTCCGGGTCCCCTTCGTCTAGAGGCCTAGGACACCGCCCTTTCACGGCGGTAACAGGGGTTCGAATCCCCTAGGGGATACCACAATTTTAAAATTATTGATTTATTTCGATAGTTTGAACAAGCGTTAAGTTTTAGCCTACAGAACTTAATGAGTATTCACTCTTTGGTAGAGTATAACGCCAGTCCGGGTCCCCTTCGTCTAGAGGCCTAGGACACCGCCCTTTCACGGCGGTAACAGGGGTTCGAATCCCCTAGGGGATACCACCTTCTTTTTTCGAAAAGAAGAAAAATTACTGAGTAATTGGTAGTTTGAATTTTAGCGTTAAATCTTAGCCTACAGGATTTAATGAGTATTCACTCTTTGGTAGAGTATAACGCCAGTCCGGGTCCCCTTCGTCTAGAGGCCTAGGACACCGCCCTTTCACGGCGGTAACAGGGGTTCGAATCCCCTAGGGGATACCACAATTTTAAAATTATTGGTTTATTTCGATAGTTTAAAACAAGCGTTAAGTTTTAGCCTACAGAACTTAATGAGTTATTCACTCTTTGGTAGAGTATAACGCCAGTCCGGGTCCCCTTCGTCTAGAGGCCTAGGACACCGCCCTTTCACGGCGGTAACAGGGGTTCGAATCCCCTAGGGGATACCACCTTCTTTTTTCTAAAAGAACATAAACCACTTAAATGTGGTTTTTTTGTGCCTAAAATTAGGCGAGTTGGTAGCGTGTTAAAAAAGCTCCAATGACGAATATGAGTAAATTTCCCAAAAGAACTCATCGCTAATATCTCATCGATATCTGTAACCTAATTCAAACAGCTCTTATCCATCATAGATCCTATTACGGATATACTCGATCACACCAATTACAGCAACCAAGCGAAAACACTATAAAATCCTCCAATTGATAACTTCAAATCCGCCTTAGAGAGCTTTCTAACTAGAACGATTCAAACCAATACTAAGCACTGCCTACTCACAACCTGCTATTCAATTCATCAATTAGTGACTTTATTAAATTCATTAACTAAATCGCTATTCAACTCTGTGCTTATAAAGTCTTATTTAACTGTAAATTTGAGACAAAAAAAGAAGCCATTAAGGCTTCTTCTATAAACAATGACGAAATTATTTTCCCAAGAGGACTGACATTATACAGCAGCTTTACTTAGGCTTTGATAATGCGACAACCTGAATATAGCCAGCGACAGTAATACCAATAAGCCAACTGAACCCACAACAACACCTTGCCATTCAGCTTGAACCCAAAACATCATCAAGTAAGGCCCTCCAAGAGCTGCGCCGAGATAATAACTACAAAGGTATAGTGATGTTGCTTTAGCCCTGTGAGAGGACGCCCTGATGGCCACAAATGAGTTACAACAGCTATGGGTTAAAAAGAATCCACTTGCTGTTAATAAAAAGCCTATAACGATAGCAAATAAATTATCAACTAAGGTCAGTAAAGTACCCAAGAACATCACAACTAATGCGCCGCGATATAAAAATTCCACCCCAAATTTAACCACCCACTTTGCAGATAAGTACGAAGTAAAAGTGCCACTGAGATAGCATAAGAAAATTAATGTCGCACCGAAACGACTAAACCCATACGGCTCAGCCATGAGGTGTAATTGAATAAAACTAAACTGGTTTACCATCATCATAAACGCTATGCCACCAATGACATACACTAAGCGCATTTGATGATCCGTTAAGTGATAAACAAAGCCGCCAATATCTTGTTTTATCTTCAAAAAGGTACTTTGCTTATCTAATTGTGGGGCATTTTTTTGCTCACATCGAGGTAATAGATAAGTCACCAAGGCGATACCCGTTAAGGTCACCAAAAAATTCACCATCATTGCTGACTGCCAATCAAAGTATTGTGACAATAACCCACCCATCAGGCGTCCGCCAATACCACCAAGACTATTGGACATAATGTAAATACCTGCAGCTTTTAGCATAAAGCTCGCTGGCAGTTGCTCTTTAAAATAAGCCATCGCAATGGCTGGTACGGCAGCTAACAAAACCCCTTGCAGTAACCTCACCATCAACAAAGAGTCAAAGTCTTGTACAAAAATCAGTAAGATATTAGAGGCTGCGAGTAACCACATACTCACCATGATCGGCATTAACCGCCCGACCCTATCGGAAATAACCGCATACAACAGTAATGAAAATGCCAGTGAAAAACTGGTAAAAGATAGAATCAATGTAGCTCTAGCACCTGAAACCTCAAAGTGTTCAGCAATGGATGGCAACATCCCCTGCATGGCATATAGGTTTATATAAACCACGACAGATGCTAAGCACAAAGCCCAAATTAAGCGTATTTCAGATTTTGGCCGACAGGTTTTAGTCCTTGTAGATGCAGACAATTCAGGCACAACTTAAGCCTTAAATAAAAATTGATGAAGAATTTGATTATTACCCGAAAACCAACATAAGCAATGGCGGAAATATTAAGATGTGACTTATGCCCTAAAATGATTCTTAGGGCATTATATTTATAGGTTGAGTGAGTTAAACCTAACGAAAACTAATGAGGGACTTTTTTCATCACAACTTCAGTGGTGAACTTGTCGTTGTGGATGACTTGAAACTTTTCATAGGTTTGAAAAATTACCTGCTCATTGTAGGTAATCATTGCCACCACCCCATAATCCACCGCATCATCAATACCTTCAGCAGGTAAAGTAAACTTAAACGGCACTGGAGCTCTGGCAATATCGAAGGTCTTTTGTGAAATGATTGAACCTGGGGTATTAAAGTCAATAATGGCAATATTGATTTTACAGCCTTGAGGCAAGGCTATTTTTTCTAAGTAGCCCGCATAGCCATTAATAACCACTGGCGGCTCAGGTTGAACGGTGACACAAGCACTTAGCATTAATGTTAATAACGAAAATATCGCCATTTTAAATGAAAATTTCATAAATTATCCTTTTGTCATTCTAAGTAGGCCTTCTTGGGTTGCTGATGCAACTAAACGGCCTTGTTGATCAAAAAACTGCCCCTTTACAAAACCGCGACCACCGCTAGCATTGCTGCTTTCAACACTGTAAAGCAACCAATCAGAAAAGTTAAACGGTCTATGGAACCACATCGCATGATCAATAGTCGCCATCCTAACGCCAGGCGTTAAAAATGAAACCCCATGAGGCTGAGCTGCGGTGACTAAAAAATTAAAATCAGAGGCATAAGCCAATAAATATTCTTGTACATTATGATCCGTTGGGATTTTACCATTGGCACGCATCCAGATATATCGTTTGGGCTCAGTGGAATCAGGCGCGATGGGGTGCGAAGGGTTAACTAAACGCATCTCAATCGGTGAGTCAGTCATAAACTTTTCAAGTATTCTTGCTGGGATCTTATCTCGCATACTCACAGCAAGTTCTTGCTGATTAAGTATGCCTTCAGGCCCGGGGACATTAGGCATTTCAGCTTGATGTTCAAAGCCTTCCTCTGGAGCTTGAAAAGAACAGGTCATATAAAAAATTGGCCTACCCTTCTGAATCGCTTTTACGCGTCTTGCACTGAAGCTGCCGCCATCACGCATATTTTCAACATCATAGACAATCGGTAACTTTTCATCACCGGCTCGTAAAAAGTAAGAATGTAAAGAGTGCACATGGCGATCTTCACTGACGGTTTGCTTAGCAGCGCTCAGCGCTTGCCCCATCACCTGGCCACCAAAAACATGACCAAAACCCAAGTCTTGGCTTTGACCGCGAAACAGCCCTAATTCAATTCGCTCTAGAGACAACAAAGACAAAAGGTCATTTAATACTTGGCTCATAATATTCCTAGCAGTTTATTTACTTATCACTAATATCATAGGTTAACTTAATAACCTTGGTTACTGGAAAATTTAATCGTAAATTGAGTCGCATATAAAATTAAATCTACCTAGAAGAAAAAATAGCATAACTTTTTCATCATTTGCGAGATCATAACCCCGTACAAAATCTCAAAAAATTGCTATGCTATTAGTCCATTCTAATTTAAATCAACACCCTGAAGCCTTAATTATATGCAATCTTGGATTTTAGCTATTAGACCACGTACTTTACCGGCTGCGATTGGTCCATTATTAATTGGTAATATTTTAGCACTACATTTAGAACTTTTTAGTTTTACAATTGCTTGTATCTCGATGCTGTGTGCTATTTTATTGCAAATAGCCGTAAACCTAGCCAACGATTATTTTGACTACAAAAACGGTATTGATACCGATGAGCGTGTTGGTCCAGTTCGAGTTACCCAAAGTGGCATGATATCTCCCAACAGTGTTCGAAATGCGATGATTTTGTGTCTTATTCTCGCACTTATCGTCGGCTCAGCACTGATTTTACACGGTGGTTGGCCTATCGCTATTTTAGCTGTAGCCTCATTATTAGGTGCCGTCTGTTACAGTGGCGGCCCGTATCCATTAGCTTCTCACGGTTTAGGTGAAATCGCCGCATTTGTTTTTTTTGGACTAGTGGCCGTAGTAGGTAGTTATTACTTACAGGCTGGGGAAACCAGTATCAGCGCTTGGTTACTTGGCAGCGCCATTGGTATGTTCAATGCCGCGATTATGCTCGTCAATAATACCCGTGATATCCAAACTGATACCAAAGCTGGCAAAAACACCTTAGCGGTTCGTATCGGCCAAGCTCAGGCAAGAGTGCTTTATCAAGCCTTAGTGTATTTACCCTTTGGGCTCATCATTGGCGGTTTTCTGATGGGCTACCTTGCTGGTTTACCGGTTTTACTCGCCGGGCTTTCCATCGTTTATGCCCGTCAGTTAAGTGGCGAGTTCAGTAACACCAGTGGTGAAGCACTCAATCCAATTCTAGGCAGAACCGCAAAACTCACAATGATTTTTAGCTTGTTATTTAGCATAGGTTTAGTGTTTAGTTTGCCGCAATAATAAAATATCACCAATAAAAAGGGCTTCTACTATTTAGTAGAAGCCCTTTTTTAATCTATTGATTTACAATAAGTCTTAAACTGCTTTTGCAATTTAAACTTTAGATAAGGTGCGCGCTTTAGCACTCCAATCTAAATGATACTTTTCACCCGCTGGCTTGTCAGTGCGTTCAAACGTATGAGCACCAAAGAAATCGCGCTGACCTTGAAGTAAGTTAGCAGGCAAAGTTTCACATCGGTAACTATCATAATAAGCAATTGCCGAGCTAATACATGGCGCTGGCGTGCCTTGCATCACTGATGCGGCAACCGTTTTACGCCAATTCATATGTTTAGCCGATAAGCTAGCACTGAAGGTATCAGCCATTAATAAGTTCGGCAGCTCAGCATTATCTTGGTAAGCCTTGGTAATTTCTTGCAAGAAAGTGGCACGAATAATACAGCCTGCACGCCAAATTTTGGCTATTTCAGCAAAATCTAAAGTCCAGTTTTGCTCTTTCGCGGCCATTGCCATTAGCTGGAACCCTTGTGCATAGCAGCACACTTTGGCGCAATATAATGCATCCTCAAGGTTAGCAATAAACTCGGCTTTCTCTGCATCAGTTAACGTAACCTTAGCTGGGCCTGCAAGCTTAGTGCTTAAGTCAACTCGCAAGACTTTTTGAGTACTGACAGCTCGCGCATACACGGCTTCAGCAATCGTAGGCGCAGGGCAACCAATTTGTAAACTGCTTACCGCAGTCCAAAGGCCTGTGCCTTTTTGACCCGCTTTATCAAGGATCATCTCAACTAATGGCTTGCCTGTTAGTGGATCGTCTTGCTGCAATACTTCTGCACTTATCCCCATCAGATAGCTATTCAAACTGCCATTATTCCAGCCATTGAAAATATCACCAATTTCATGAGCCGATAACCCTAAGCCATCATGAAGTAATTGGTAAGCTTCGCAGATTAATTGCATATCGGCGTATTCAATACCGTTATGTACCATTTTCACATAATGACCAGAACCCGCAGGGCCAATGTAAGTGGTACATGGCTCGCCTTCAATAACTGGGTTTCCTGGCTCAAAGCGCTCTATTGGTAACCCTGTTTCTGGATCGACTTTCGCTGCCATCGCTTTCCAGACAGGTGCAACGTATTGCCATGCATCTTTATTACCACTTGGCATCAATGACGGGCCAAAGCGCGCCCCAACTTCACCACCTGAAACCGCTGAACTAAAGAACACAAATTTGCCTTTAAAACGTGCTTCACGTTCTACAGTATCAGTCCATAAACTGTTACCTGTATCGACAATGATGTCGTCAGTTTCAATACCAGCATCAATCAGTGCATTACACACACCATCAACTGGGCCACCAGCAGGAACAGATAACACGATGACACGAGGTTTTACTAATGATGCGAGCATTTCAGTAAGATTATTACAAGCCAGCATTCGGGGGGCTGAATTGGCTTTTCTTTCTGCTGTTTCTTGATTAATAGCAGCATTAACTTTTTCACTGTCAAGATCGAAAGCGGCTACCTGGTAGCCATTATCAGCTATGTTTAACGCGAGATTCTTGCCCATCACACCGAGGCCGATAACGCCGATGTCTGAACGGAATGGTTGGGTATTCATTATTATTTTCCAAAGGTCACAGAGATTAATCGCGCGTAGCGAATCCATTTGAAGGGGGATTATACGGATTTATGTAACAAAATTACAGTCGCAAAATGTGCACACTCTATTGCATAAATTGGAAGGCAGAGAAATAAACAAGTTTTAACTAATAAACACAATCAGTTATGACATACCCTTCTTAATGTAAATTATGACTAAGCCGTTTAAATACAAGATTTTGGATATTCATATGTGTTGAATACAAATTGATGTTAGATAAAAATAGATTTTGAATACAAACAGATTTTGAATACAAACAGATATTGAATACAAATAGATGTTAGATACAAACAGAAGTGCGGATAAATCAGACGAGCATTAACAATGCTCAATAAGGGCACTGATAAAATGTCTTAATAAAAAAGGTTGTTCAAGTAAATCAGACTGACTTTACTCAAACAACCTTCTATCAATATAACGCTAGGGCTTTAGGTTAATTAAAGCCGTGCATCACATCAATGCCAAAGCCTTTACCTTCGCCATGACAAGTATGACAAGATTCATCTCCAGGTTGATATATCGCACCTGAACTCGCATCTTGTTGGAACACCCCACCATAACTTTGAGCATGGGCAGCCCAACTAGCTTCATTGTTATGACATGCAGCACAAACTGCGACAGTTGGAGAATACTCAGCCACTTCACCCGTCATTGTCGCATTCGGTGTCGCGACAATAACTGAACTTTGCGCAGACAGAGTATCCATAGTCAGCTGGCCTTCATCATGACAAGCCTGACAGTCATTCGCTGCAGCAGGATAAGTCATATCCTCTCGCTCGCTACCACTGTAACCTACGGTTGTACGAGTATTAGCATGTAAAGAATGCACTAATTCACGATAACCTAAGCTGTTACTGATGGTTCTGAACGCCTTCACACTGGCATCACCCGGTGTATGCTTGCGCGTTGCATTCATATACTTGACCATGTCATTGGTGTGACAGCTTTGACAACTACCATCAGCAAGTGTGGTTGCCACTTGTGGTGAGTGACATGCGCCGCAGGTAGCACCATTACCAGGAGTCGAAATTTTACTGTGGGCATCGTTCACACGTTGCTGGAACTGGTCATCATGACAAGCGGCACATTTTTGGTTGTTCACCAACTCTGCATAAGCCGACACATTCGCCGTTAATGCAACAGCACTATCAGCTGGAACTTCTGCAACCACAATATTTGAATCAGTACCTTGCGCGTCACAAGAAGCCACAAGGCCAGTAGACTTATCGCCACACGCCATCACTTTAGCGTACAGAGTGCCTACTGAATCTAAATCAAAGTCAGCAACACCAGCATTTTTAACAATAATAGTGACCACTGAGCCATCTCTAGTCATCGTAATATCATCAGCGCCAGATACAATATCCCACACTTTTCGCTGGCCGTTATTCTCAGGCATCACTGTTTGCTGCGCATTACCTGAAGCCACAATCCATAAGTTATCAATTGCAGGATCGACATCTGGATTAGCACTTAATTGATTAAAGGTTAAGGTCGCCGTTAAGGTATCTTGCAATTCATCAATCACACTATCAGTAATAGCAAATTGATATTGCTCAGCTAACGCATCCGTCACACTGACCGCGGCATTATGAAATATTGCTGAACCTAATGGGTTATTGCTATCAGGATGACAACCACTACAACTCATTGCCCACGCATCAGGAAATGCATCACGATCATGGAATAAACCAACAGCGGTGCCATTCCAGCCTTCTGGCGCATATTTCTCATGACAACTTAAACAGGTTTCTTGACCTGGGTATTGATAAAAATCCGCTTGAGGCGCAGCATCTTCAATATGACATTGCTGACACTGATGCATATCACCTGGGTAAGATAAATCACTGTAGTCATGAACTGAGCCCTTATAGCCAATCACTAAGTAATCACTCTTATGGATTTTATGCACTACGCTCGCCATACCAATGCTTACACCTGTTTCAGGGTCACCTGAATAACTGGTATGACACATTACACAGCCTTCATAATCGAAGCGCTTGCTACCATGCATAAGTAAGCTATTCTCTGCAGACAAATCGGCTGTGTGACAGCGATAACAGCTTTGCTCAGAAGCCAATAACACTCGGCTATCTGCTTCTGCAGCGGCTGTGCCCGTTTGTGGATCAAAATCAAATGTCGTATTAACCAACATCGTATCAATTGTAGCCCCAGAATAAGGCAACAACTCTAAATAAACACGGTGAATGTTTTCAGCAACGTACTCAGTATTGATGCCATCAATATTCGAATAGCTGTCTAAAGATTGCGAGAATGTGTAACGATATAAACCATTACCTATGACTTCAATACAGGCTTCTTTACAAGTAGACTCTATGCTTGCTTGCCACTGCGTGCCTTTATTTTTATCCCAGCCCGGTTCTAAATCATTATCAGCAACCTCTCCAGGCTCAACCACGTTATTAATATAACTGGTCCATTGTGGAGATAAATCCGTTTCAGCCGTACTTTGCACGCTGGCACTGTCAGCTTCATTTAACGGTCTAATACGTCTTTGTTGATCGCCAAGTTTGGCAATACCCGCACCTAATGTTTGAATCGAATCTAAGTCAGCTAGACCACTTACAGCAACGCCATTGACATTACTTAAGTAAAACTCAAAAGAAACTTGTAATGCATCATCAATAGTCACTTTTTCGATTTCAGCTTTTAAAGACTGAGCTGAAGATATTGAAATATTGATGTCACCCGGCTCACCATCTTCGCCATCATGTCCGTCATCACCGGAACATGCTGTAAGTGCTACCAATGGAACTAAAACAAGCGGGGTTATCCACTTCTTATATTTCCTAGTTAACAATTTGCTCATCATTGTTATTCCTTTTATTAATCCATGGGATTTTATTTTTATTAATCATTATTTATTTATAAAAATCTTATTGTGATAAAAATCATAAAACCATTTAAAACATAAAAATATTAATTAAAATACTTCAAGTTTCAATTAATAGAATACATATTTTAAAAATCAAAATTCCAACCAATGATATTAACAACCAATATAAACCAGCAAATGAAATAGTTATTTTCAAACAATGAAATACAGCCCCAAAAAGTGTGACACAAGTTAATATTAATGATTTAAAAAACATCAGAAAAACAAATGTGATCATTATCAAAATCTTTCCACATTAATTAAACAATACTCAAATTATAAATATAAACATAAAAGCAATATTTATAATTAAGAGGAAACAAATATGATCACAAGGAGAGCACTACTTGCTAATGGCGCTAAAGTTGCTGTTGGTACAGTATACGGCGGTACATTAGTTGGTTTTCTAACAGGGTGTGGTAGCAGTGATGACGCTGACACCCCTATTGTAGAAGTTCTTCCCGGCGGCCTTATGGTGGTTAATCCAATGCTATGTGTCGGTTGTCGTCGCTGCGAAATTGCTTGCAGTTGGAGCCACGGGAAATCAGCTGTCAGCCCAAGCACCTCAAGAATTAAAGTCGCTAAAAACTTAAACTTTGGCCCTCATGGCGTACAAGCCAATTATGAAGACCAGCGTGGCGAACAAGGTGATAGCACCATTGTTCCATCTACCTGTCGTCAGTGTGATGTCTGCATGACAGTCTGCCCACAAGAAGCCATTTCGATAAACGAAACCACAGGCGCAAGAGTGGTCAATGATTCACTTTGTGTTGGCTGTGGTTATTGCGCCGACAAGTGTCCCCAACAAGTCATTACCATTGATAAAACAACCAGAAAATCTCTTAAATGCGATCTTTGCGAAGGTAATCCTAATTGCGCTCAAGTTTGTCCTACAGGTGCCATTAAGTTTTACACCTGGGAAGAAGCAGTTGCTGAAGTTGAGCTTCATGAAAAATATTTAGAATTAGTTTAAATAAAAACTAAAAGGAATAATTATGACTACTACATATGGCGGCTGGGCCGGTTATATTTTAAGAGTTAATTTAACAACAAAAATAATAACTAAAGAAACCACCGAAACTTACCACGATTATATTGGCGGCATGGGGATTGGTTATAAAGTATTATGGGATAATCATGTTGATGGTATTAAAGCAACAGATGAAGAAAATAGACTAGTTATTTCAGCAGGACCATTAAGTAGCTCTGGTGCTATTTGTTCAGCAAGAACAACTATTACTTCACGCAACCCTGTTATTCGTAACCACTTAATTACTGACGGCCATTTTGGCGGGCACTTCTCACCCGAACTTAAATTTGCAGGCTACGATGCAATTATCGTTGAAGGCAAATCAGACACGCCTGTTTGGTTAAAGATTGTCGATGACACGGTAACATTAGAACCCGCAGAATCTTTATGGGGAGTGGGAATTTTCGATACTTTTGCTGCTGTTAGCAAAATGATGGGACAACAAGCCCAAGTGGCTGCAATTGGTCCAGCCGGTGAAAACCTCGTTGCCCAATCAACAATCCAAACCCAAGGTGGTCACTCTGCTGGTGGACATGGTTCAGTTCTAGGTTCTAAGAGATTAAAAGCAATTGGTATTATTGGTACCGGCACAGTTGATATCGCTGAATCCACAACCAATGAGCAACTGCGAGCATTAGATGATCATATTCTTGGTATCATTGGCGCGAATAATAACGGCGTTGTGCCTAACCAACCGCAATCTTGGGCAGAATATAGCTCTTCTGGCAGCCGCTGGCGCGGTGGGCCAGGCGTAAAATGGGGCGCAGCTGACACCCCTGTTGATTTAGAAGAAACCCCATGGGACGATCGCCAAAAAGTGGGCATGCGCAGCTCAATGGCGGAAATGTATTTTGGCCGCGACGAAGCCAATAAAATCTTCAAGCGTCCTGGTGGTTGTCATTCTTGTCCTATTCGCTGTTTCTGCGAAATCAAGAACCCAAAAATGAAAACCGAATACAAACTACCAACTGAAAACATCACTAATGTATGTTTAGGATTCCTTGATCCATGGTATTCAATGGGTAAACCAAGCAGTGGTGAAAAACGCACCGATATTCAAACCGTTGGTGCTTATTATATGGATTATAATGGCATTTGGAGCGCCTATGGCCAGCTTTCTCATGTCATGCGTGAATTTACCGCACGCGACTTTTGGAAAATCATTCTACCTGCAGAAGAATATGCAGCGATTAATTGGACCCAGTACGCTGACCAAGATGCTCACTTCATGCAAGATTACTATACTCGAATTGCTCATGGTGCATCTTATAATGGCTCAAACATTTTTGGCCGTATGCTTGGTCAAGGTTTACATAATTTTATCAACGATGATGGTGAACTTTATAACATTGAAGATATTCTAAACGAAGTCGAATCACCAAGAATGGCAGGACTGACATTTGCACTTGAAAGTGATGAAGGTTATGAATTCTACGGTGAGACCTATAGCGTATTCTTAGATTCCCATGTAAAAGTATTCAATCGCTCAATGGTTGGTGGTGTACATCATGCCAGTGAGTCTGCAGGTCAAGTTGGCGCACTGTTAAATACGGTATTTAACCGCGATCCACAATGTCATTCACACATTAATTTAATCAATTGTGGCCTTCCTTGGGCGAAAATTGCAGAAGTCGCAGAATCAATGTGGGGCCCCGGTGCATTTGACCCAGTCAAACATTACACTGAAATGAACACGTCTAAAGCTAAGTTTGCTAAATGGTGTTTAGTGAAAAACGTACTGCATGATTCACTGACTTTATGTAACTGGATGTTCCCGTTATTGGTTTCACCTGACGTAAATCGTGATTACATTGGTGATAGCTCAATTGAATCGCAAATGTTCAGTCTCGTCACAGGGATTGAGACCTCTGAAGCAGAGCTTGATGCAAAAGCTGAAACGGTACTGCAACTGCACCGAGCATTAACAGTGCTGCAAATGAATGAGCCAAATCAACGCGAAAAACATGATGTGTTATCTGAATGGGTTTACGATTTAGATCATGACATGAACTTCGGCGATGAAGGCACGATTAAAATGGATCGCGACGATATCCAAATAGGTTTAGACATGTTCTATGCCGAAATGGGTTGGGATAAAGACACAGGCGTGCCTACACGTGCCACCTTAGAGAAGTTCAAACTGGGCTATGTCGCAGATAAACTAGAAAGTTTAGCCTTGCTACCAGCTTAAGCATTGATTAGTTCGTAATAAAGAAAGGTGATTATTTCATGATTGAACTAGTCGATTATATTCGTTTACTCAGTAAGGACGGCCGTCTCGTGACGGCCGAGCAGGTCATTGCAGTTGCAGGGCTTGATCTTGAAATTGAAGATGTAAAAGTCGCACATCAAGCCCTGATTGAAGATAGTCAATATCAAGATATCGCCATCATTGCTGCAGAAACTGAACATTACTTTTATTCTAAAAGGTACATAGTCAGCAGTTTTGCCGCGCAGTGGATTGGTGTTAAGAATGGAAAGCTCATTGAGACTATGGCTGATTATATACGCCGTTATTCTGCAATGGGTGAGCTCGTGGCAGCAACAAACTTTACCCATCCGCCTTATAAACTTGAACGGTCTGAATTAGCTGAATTGATGAAAAGATTTAATAGTACGGATGGGTGCGAAGATATTCATTTCCAACTCGATGCTAATACGAATGAAACTGACAGTGAAGGGTACTATTTCTCTATCAAAACGATGACCAATACATACGCAAAAGTATTAGCTGAGCATGATCCATTTGAGTGGTCTGCTTAATAATATTGCAACAGATACTTGTAAACTGTAAAACACTTCAACCTAGTGCTCGAATGCCAGTCATTGATTGGCATTTTTCACACCTAATCCACGATACTAGTTTTCAGTAAACTCTCCAGTGGTAACATGCGACTCCCTCCTTTAAATGGCTAGTTGATATCAATTTATAAAATTACAAATATCGATAAAAGCACCCTAAAAATAAATTAAAACCAACCTCAATCATTATTTATTTTTGTATGTTTCAAAAAATGAAATTTCAACAATAAGAAACCCAAAGAAATAAATAGCATTTACCTATAAACAACCATTAATGAAATTATAAACTGTGACAAAGGAAGAATAATAACAATGAAAAACAAAATGAATTAATAAACGTGATCGGAATCAATTTATTTTAATTCCCCCTCCACAATACTCAAACAATAAATATAAATAAACAAAGTAATATTTATTAATTAAGAGGAAAACAAATATGATTACAAGGAGAGCACTTCTTGCTAATGGCGCTAAAGTTGCTGTCGGTACTATATACGGTGGAACATTAGTCGGTTTTCTGACTGGCTGTAGTAGTGATGACAAAGATGGCCCTATCGTCGAGGTTCTTCCTGGCGGACTGATGGTCGTCGACCCTGTACTTTGTGTCGGATGTAGACGATGCGAAATAGCCTGCAGTTGGAGCCATGGCAAATCAGCAGTTAGTCCAAGTACTTCAAGAATTAAAGTCGCTAAAAATCTTAACTTTGGCCCCCATGGCGTTCAAGCAAATTACCAAGAACAACGTGGCGAAGAAGGTGACAGCACTATTGTCCCCTCAACTTGTCGTCAATGTGATGTTTGCATGACAGTTTGCCCTCAAAATGCAATCTTTGTTCATGAAAAAACCGGAGCAAGAATCGTTAACGACGAACTCTGTGTTGGTTGTGGTTATTGCGCAGATAAATGTCCTCAGCAAGTGATTACCATAGATAAATCCACTCGAAAATCTCTCAAATGTGACCTATGTGAAGGTAACCCTAATTGCGCCCAAGTTTGCCCAACAGCAGCAATTAAATTTTATACATGGGAAGAAGCTGTTGCCGAAGTAGAGCATCACGAAAAATATTTAAAATTAGTTTAATTAAAAGCTAAAGGAACAATTATGACGAATCAATATGGCGGCTGGGCCGGAAATGTTTTACGAGTTAATTTAACCACTAAAATAATAACCAAAGAAACCACCGAAACTTATCACGATTATATTGGTGGCATGGGTATTGGTTATAAAGTTTTATGGGATGACCATGTTGATAATATTAAAGCAACGGATGAAGAAAACCGTTTAGTTATTTCTGCAGGGCCATTGAGTGGTTCTGGCGCAATTTGTTCAGCAAGAACAACAATTACTTCTCGCAACCCTGTCATCCGCAATCATTTAATTACAGATGGTCACTTTGGTGGTCACTTTTCTCCTGAATTAAAGTTTGCAGGCTACGATGCGATTATTGTCGAAGGTATGTCAGATACGCCAGTTTGGCTTAAAATTGTCGATGATAAAGTGACCTTAGAGTCTGCAAGTTCGATTTGGGGTTTAGGTATGTTCGACACCTTCGCCGCGGTCAGTAAAATGATGGGGCAAGAAGCACAAGTTGCCGCTATTGGCCCAGGTGGTGAGCACCTCATCGCCCAATCAACCATTCAAACCCAAGGTGGTCATTCAGCTGGCGGGCATGGCGCTGTTCTAGGTTCCAAAAAACTGAAAGCGATTGGCATTATCGGTACTGGCACCGTTGAGATTGCCGCGACGACATCTAATGAGCAACTGCGAGCATTAGATGATCATATCCTTGGCATCATTGGCGCAAACAACCAAGGTGTGGTTCCTAATCAGCCACAATCTTGGGCAGAATACAGCAGCACCACAAGTCGCTGGCGTGGTGGCCCGGGGGTAACATGGGGCGCAGCAGATAATCCCGTAGATGTAGGCGAAACACCATGGGACGATCATCAAAAAGTCGGCATGCGTACCTCGATGGCTGAAATGTATTTTGGCCGTGAAGAAGCGAATAAAATATTTAAACGCCCTGGTGGTTGTCACTCATGCCCTATTCGCTGTTTTTGTGAAATCAAAAACCCTAAAATGAAAACTGAGTACAAGCTACCAACCGAAAACATCACCAACGTCTGTTTAGGTTTTCTTGATCCTTGGTTTGTAATGGGGCTACCAGCAAATGGTGAAAAGCGCACCGATATTCAAACCGTTGGCGCATATTATATGGATAACTTGGGTATTTGGAGCGCATATGGACAACTGTCCCATATGATGCGCGAATTCAATAAACGTGGGTTTTGGGAGATACTGCTACCTCCTGAGGAATTTGCGACAATTAATTGGACGCAATACAACTCCCAAGATGCACACTTTATGCAAGACTTTTACACACGTATTGCTTACGGTGAAACTTACCAAGGTTCAAATATCTTAGGCCGTTGTCTAGGTCGAGGCTTACATGAATTTATCAATGACGATGGTGAATTGTATAACATCGAAGATATTCTCAATGACGTTGAAACACCGCGGATGGCAGAGTTGACGTTTGAGCTTGATGGAGACGCTGGTTACGGCCTGATAGGAAAAACCTACAGTGTTTATCTCGATAAAAGCATGAAAGTGTTTAATCGCTCGATGGTCGGTGGCGTCCACCATGCCAGTGAATCAGCAGGTCAAGTTGGCGCGCTACTGAATACCGTATTTAACCGTGACCCTCAATGTCACTCGCACATTAACCTAATCGATTGTGGCTTGCCTTACGCCAAAGTTGCCGAAGTGGCGGCATCAATGTGGGGGGAAGGAGCATTTGACCCTGTAAAACATTACAAGCCAATGAACACCTCTAAAGCCAAGTTTGCTAAATGGTGTTTAGTGAAAAATGTACTTCATGATTCACTGACTTTATGTAACTGGATGTTCCCGTTATTGGTTTCACCTGACGTAAATCGTGATTACATTGGTGATAGCTCAATTGAATCGCAAATGTTCAGTCTCGTCACAGGGATTGAGACCTCTGAAGCAGAGCTTGATGCAAAAGCTGAAACGGTACTGCAACTGCACCGAGCATTAACAGTGCTGCAAATGAATGAGCCAAATCAACGCGAAAAACATGATGTGTTATCTGAATGGGTTTACGATTTAGATCATGACATGAACTTCGGCGATGAAGGCACGATTAAAATGGATCGCGACGATATCCAAATAGGTTTAGACATGTTCTATGCCGAAATGGGTTGGGATAAAGACACAGGCGTGCCTACACGTGCCACCTTAGAGAAGTTCAAACTGGGCTATGTCGCAGATAAACTAGAAAGTTTAGCCTTGCTACCAGCTTAAGCATTGATTAGTTAGTAATAAAGAAAGGTGGTTATTTCATGATTGAACTAGTCGATTATATTCGTTTACTCAGTAAGGACGGTCGTCTTGTGACGGCCGAACAGGTCATTGCCGTTGCTGGACTTGATCTTGAAATTGAAGATGTAGAAGTCGCACATCAAGCCCTGATTGAAGATAGTCAATATCAAGATATCGCCATCATTGCTGCAGAAACTGAACATTACTTTTATTCTAAAAAGTTCATTGTCCGCAGCTATGCTACTCAGTGGGTGGGTGTTAAAGACGGTAAGTTAATTGAAACTATGGCTGATTATATACGCCGTTACTCTTCAATGGGTGAATTAGTCGCGGCATCAAATTTCACCCATCCACCCTATAACCTTGAGCATTCAGCGTTAGTAGGCTTGATTGAGAGGTTTGATCAAACAGCAGGATGTGAAGATATTCATTTTCAGCTGGATGCTCAATCCTATGAAACTAAAAGTGAGGGTTACTTTTTTTCTATCAAAACCATGACAACAACCTATGCCAAAGTGCTAGCGGATCATGATCCTTTTGAATGGTCAGCGTAAACTCATTATTCATTAATGAGTTGAAGGATAAAAATTAACAATGCCAATCGAAAGATTGGCATTTTCTTTTACCTGCAACGTTATCATCAGGTTCAAGAATGAGTTTAAAAGTTAAATTTCAAAAGCCAGTTTAAGGCAAGATTCTCTGTTACTCATATAACATATTGAAATTCACTATTTCACTCAGTATACAAAATAAACTTTAGGATGATTTTCCTTTTAATTATCGTGAGTTAACAGTTCGATAGTATAAATCATTCAAAAGCGTGATTAAGGTATAAATTATTACAACGCTCTCTGCTCAGTTACCTCTAAATTGGTACATTACTAACAAGGTTAATCCATAATAAGCGTGCATAATGAACCCTACAACAACACAAGAAAGGTTACTAAACCTCGACTACATGACCTTATTAGTTTTTTTAAGGCTATATGAATTCCAAAGCGGAAAATTAACAGCTGAGTCATTTAGCGTCCCTCAATCAAAAATCAGCCGCTGTTTATCAAGGCTCAGAGAAGCTTTTGATGATCCTTTGTTTGTAAAAAGAGTGTCAGGATTAGAAATTACCGATAAGTCACAGCGCTTATATCCAATATTAAAAAAAATTGAAATAAACCACATCGACCTTGCCCAAGAGATTAATAAAAGCGTTGAAAGCTTAGACAGTGACATTATTATTAAAGCTCCATCAGGTTTTACCAATGGCGTATTAAGAAAGCTTTATAACTGCCAATGTGAGAACCATTGCGGCAGTGCATGTGTCAAGTCTGCAGTACTGCAAGACAATGGCTCAAATGA
This sequence comes from Shewanella sp. 10N.286.48.B5, assembly GCF_002874355.2. Taxonomy (NCBI): domain Bacteria; kingdom Pseudomonadati; phylum Pseudomonadota; class Gammaproteobacteria; order Alteromonadales; family Shewanellaceae; genus Shewanella; species Shewanella sp. 10N.286.48.B5. Next base: position 590,542 of record NZ_MCVG02000001.1, on the reverse strand, counting down.
TGAAGAAATGCTGTTAAATAGCCAGTGCGATATGGTTATTAGCTGTAATCCGTCTATCCATGTTGGTATTCAAAGCCAAAAGATTTGTGAAGTAACAGACACTTTTGTCGTCGCTAAACATGATCACCCCATTTGGGATGAAATCTATAAACCCCTTTTAGATCGCGTATTAAACTACCCTGTCATTTTAACGGAAGTAATGCACTTCAACAGCGAGCTTGAAGCCACGCCGTTAAAGCAGTTTGCTGACGGCAGAATGCGAGAATTAAAAGTCGCAGCAAAAACCAATAATTTAAATGAGATTTACGACTTTTTAACTGGCACAGATGCCATCACGCTAGTGGTTTCTCAAGGTGCGGTTGATTATTTAACTAATGACGATGCTTTACGCGCGCAAATCGTGCCGCAAACAGAGCGCGCTGAATTAATGCGCAACAAGCCTAATATGACGCTGTATATGCAAACTCGTAAAACTGAGCGCAAGTTATCAAACTGCGTTAAAAATAAGATAGCAGAGCTGATTTCTACGGGTGCCAATGGCTGTATTAAAGCTTGCCAATTATCGCGTTAATCACAATAAATTCATAACGCATGCACCCAGTTATACCACGCCAACTAGGCTAACTTAGTTGGCGTTTTTATTGCCTTAAATCCGCCTATTTGACACATAGCGCTGTTCCCCGCAAGATAATCAACAAACTAAAAAAGACTAAAACCCTCCTAAAACAGGCTTTTATCACTAGATTGCGAAGAATGGAATCAAGATGTTTAGACAAAATATTATTATTACTGGCGCCAGTTCTGGGCTAGGCCAAGGCATGGCACTTGAGTTCGCGAAACAAGGCGCAAACTTAGGTTTGTGCGCAAGGCGCAAACTTAGGTTTGTGCGCAAGGCGGACCGATCGTTTAGAAGCATTAAAAGCCCAAATCAACGACACTTATCCCAATGTCAAAGTCTGGTTACTAGCCTTAGACGTTAACGATCATCAACAAGTATTTGACGTGTTTGACCAATTCAAAGAGTTAATGGGCAATGTCGACAGGGTTATTGTTAATGCAGGCATGGGTAAAGGTGGCTCTATCGGCACAGGGCTATTTGAAGCCAATAAACAGACTGCCCAAACCAATTTTGTTGCCGCATTAGCTCAGTGTGAAGCAGCAATGAAAATTTTCAGACAACAAAATGCAGGGCATCTGGTCACCGTTTCATCAATTAGTGCTCTGCGCGGTTTCAGGCGCGCGATGACGGTTTACGCCGCGACTAAAGCTGGACTGACTTCGTTAACCGAAGGGATCCGACTCGATGTTATAAATACACCAATAGCGGTTACTTGTGTGCATCCAGGATACATTAAAACTGAGATTAACGATCACGCTGATGGCGCGCCATTTATGGTTGATGCAGAAACCGGTTGTCGAGCTATGGTCAAAGCTATCAATAAAGAGCCGGCTAACTGTTATGTGCCGAGTTACCCATGGGCATTTATCCAACTTATTTTAAGAGTACTGCCAGATAAAATTCTGCGCAAAATGAGTTAAAAAACAACAAATCGAACAAGCATCAAACCAAAAGACAGTAAAATTGTTCAATAAATATTTTGATACCGTATCATCTTAAATTACGGCTCTGCATAAAAAAGAGAAGCATTAAGCTTCTCTTTTTTGTGCTCGTCTCGCGCCCGTCTAATGAGTATAGGGCGACAAAGTCGCTTACTTAAGTTCAGTAATATTGATTGAACCTTTACCGTAAGTTGGATGACCTTTTTGTTGTTCTTCAGGCAGTTGATTAATGCAGTAATTGATATAAAAAATGTTAAACACGACTGTGAGAATTTTATTCATTTTCAAATCAATTCCAAAATTCACATGGGCATAGTCTTGTAATGCAGAACGGGCCCTAAATGACCAAAACACGTACAAGAAGAAAGCGCCAAAAAGTAACAAACTACCTACTCCACTCAATAACCCCATTGCACTGTGTGACAGCACACCACCAAAGCCAAAGCAAACCGCAATAGCGATAATAAAGTCGTCATCAGCGGTGCGAATTGATGTAATTGCATCCATTTTGGGATACTTAGCAAATAACCAAATTATCGGGTAAATACCACCAGTAAAAATGGTTAACCAAAATAGTCTGCTGGTTTTAGTATTAATCTTTTCTGGCAGTTCTTTAATGTTGTTCATAAAACTTGATCAAACCTTTGTCATATTTACTGGTTAACAGTCATCTTTCTCAATTTCAGCCACGAGTAACTGAATTCGAGAATACATCTAGTTTAACGATAGATAGAATACCCTTGCCGATTATAAAATAAAAAACATCTCAGTTTGATTAAATAACACTATAAATCAGCACTTAACTCTCAGTTTAGACCAAATTTAGTCCTTAATATCTTTATATTCGATAAAAAGGCGTTATCCATAAAAAAACGAGAATAAACATACTTTCTACTATATACTCTATAAAGCTCGTTTGTTAACATGACACACAAACTAAACCGTGAGTTCCTTGGCCAACGCATCAGCATAGCCCATCTTAGTTAATGCCGTGCGAATAATATCTAGCGTCATCGGATCTTCAATAGTGGCAGGCATAGTATATTCGTTATTGTCAGCAATCTTACGCATGGTGGCGCGCAAGATTTTACCCGAGCGGGTTTTAGGCAGTTTTTGCACCGCGCTGACTAATCGAAAAGACGCCACTGGGCCAATTTCATGTCTCACCAATGCTAGTAACTCTTGATATAAAACTTCATCAGATAACTCGACGCCATTTTTAAGTACCACTAGCCCTAACGGTACCTGACCTTTGAGTTTATCTTGCACCCCAATAACCGCCGCTTCTGCAACCGCTGAATGTTGGCACAATACCTCTTCAAAGCGCCCAGTAGATAATCGGTGCCCAGCAACGTTAATAATGTCATCTATGCGGCTCATAATATACAGGTAGCCATCTTCATCAATATAGCCCGCATCGCCCGTTAAATAATAACCTTGATACATAGATAAATAGCTCTCCACATAGCGTTTATCGTTGTTCCATAAGGTGGTTAAGTTACCCGGTGGCAACGGCAGTTTAATCACCACATTACCACTTTCATTGGCGCTAACTTGCTCGCCCATGGCATCGAGTACTTCGACCTGATAACCGGGTACTGGTCTTGCGGGCGATCCCGCTTTAATCTCGATAGGATCTATCCCCATCAAATTCGCCGCAACTGGCCAACCGGTTTCAGTTTGCCACCAGTGATCGATAACAGGTTTGGCCAATTTATCTTGGGCCCAATTGAGCGTGTCGGGATCGCAGCGTTCACCCGCAAGAAATACTTGCCCTAAACACGATAAATCAACACCTTTAACTAATGCTCCGTCAGGATCTTCGCGTTTAATGGCTCGAATGGCCGTCGGCGCGGTAAAAAAGCTTTTTACATTATATTGTTCGATGATCCGCCAAAAAGCCCCCGCATCGGGGGTACCAATGGGCTTACCTTCATACATCAATGTTGTTGCGCCAACTAATAATGGCCCGTAAACAATATAAGAATGACCCACAACCCAGCCCACATCTGATGCTGCCCAAAACACATCGCCAGCGCCGATATTATATATGTGCTTCATAGACCAGATTAGCGCCACCCCATGGCCACCATTATCTCTCACCACGCCTTTGGGTTGGCCTGTTGTACCTGAGGTATAAAGCACATACAGCGGATGGGTCGCTTCAACGGCGACGCAATCCACTGACGATGCATGGCTCACAGCACTTTGCCAGTCAACGTCCCTTGGGCTTTGTAAGTCTGCAGTATATTGAGGTCGATTGAGAATAACGCAATGGTCAACTTGGTGAGACGCTTGAGCTAAGGCATCATCTAATAGCGGTTTGTACTTCACCACGCCTGACGGCTCAATACCACAAGATGCCGATAAAATAAGTTTCGGTTTAGCATCATTAATCCGGGTGGCTAATTCATTGGCTGCAAAGCCGCCAAACACCACAGAGTGAATGGCGCCTATGCGGGCACAGGCCAGCATGGCATAGGCGGTTTCTGGCACCATCGGCATATAAATGACCACTCTATCGCCCTTTTCAATGCCAATGGATTGCATGTAACCGGCTAACCGGCTCACTTGGGATAGTAATTCTTGATAACTAATACTGTACTGATTTTGGGTTACAGGACTTATGTATTCAATGGCAATGCGATCACCGTGGCCAGCTAACACATGACGGTCAACAGCGTTATAGCAGGTATTCATTTCGCCACCAGCAAACCATTGATAAAATGGCGCATTAGCCTCATCTAACACACTATCAAACAGCTTATCCCAGGTAATGGCCTTGGCAGCCTTTCCCCAAAACCCTTGTTTATCCTGTAAAGAATCTTGATGCATTTCAATCCCTAAACCAGCCATAAGCTACTCCCCACTGAACGATTGACCTTTCACGCTAAGTCATACCTTTAAATAACTTACCGTGAGTAATATTGAATTAACTTCATTATGGCGTGGTTAAAAAAGTTTCCCCATTAGACCAAGGGATATAGAAATCTCAGCAATAACACTTAAATAAAAACTTCAGTGTTATGATGCTAACTTAATGATAATTATAAGTTAGCACTAAAAATCACCATTAATTATCAACCTAATTAATGGCGTCTTTGCTACAATATTGAATTCACTATTCTGTCACTGCGCCATTCTTGCGCGCGGTAATCCCTAGGCCTTGGCAAGCTGTATTTACATTGTTTTTTAACAAAAACAGCCTTGGCAACTGGCGACAAACTTTACCTTTACGTAAACTTCATATATCTTGCATCAAAAGACGTACTTTTGGTGAAACGATGAGCGCAAATTTAAACCCACAATCCACTTATTCAATTAGTGATTTATCAAAGGAATTTGATATCACCACACGTAGTATTCGGTTTTATGAAGACCAAGGCTTAATAAAACCTAAGCGCCGCGGTCAAACACGTATCTATAGTTTAAAAGATCGTGTGCGCTTAAAACTGATATTACGAGGTAAACGTTTAGGTTTTTCGTTAGCGGAAACCCGTCGTTTGTTTGAGCTTTACGATGCAGATAAAAGCAGTACTTCTCAACTACAAACAATGCTCGATTTAGTAGAAGAGAAAAAAGCTTCTTTGCAGCAGCAAATGGACGATATCAAGGTGGTACTTATGGAACTGAACTCTGCTGAGCAGCAATGTAAGTCAGCCCTAGAGGAAAGTGTTAAATAGCGACTCATCATCGACAGCAAAAGATCCGTTTAACTGAATAATAACAGCAACAATATAAAAATTATAAGCCTAAGGAACAAGATAGTTTCACGGCGCAAATAGCTAATATTCAACAGGACACAAGACAATGACATCACTCTATACAAGCCTTAATTTCGGCCTGGGCGAAGACGTGGACATGCTTCGCGATGCCGTACATGATTTTGCCAGCAACGAGATTGCGCCCATCGCGGCGCAAGTTGATCAAGATAATGCTTTTCCTAACCACATGTGGCCAGTTCTAGGAGAGATGGGACTCCTTGGCGTCACCGTGCCTGAAGAGTATGGCGGCGCGAATATGGGCTACCTTGCCCATGTCGTCGCCATGGAAGAAATCTCCCGCGCCTCTGCTTCTATTGGCTTAAGTTACGGCGCCCACTCAAACCTTTGCGTTAATCAAATTAACCGTAATGGCAGCGCTGAGCAAAAAGCCAAGTACTTACCCAAATTAGTTAGCGGTGAACATATCGGCGCACTGGCCATGAGTGAACCTAATGCGGGCTCAGACGTGGTGTCAATGAAGTTAAGCGCCCGTAAACAAGGCGACAGTTACATTCTTAATGGTAACAAAATGTGGATCACCAATGGTCCTGATGCTGACACCTTAGTGATTTATGCCAAAACTGATGCAGACAAAGGCCCACATGGCATCACTGCATTTATTGTTGAAAAAACCTTTAAAGGATTCAGCACCGCACAAAAACTCGATAAATTAGGCATGCGCGGCTCCAATACCTGTGAATTGGTATTTGAGAATTGTGAAGTCCCTGAAGAAAATATCTTAGGCGGCCTTAACAATGGCGTAAAAGTACTGATGAGCGGCCTTGATTACGAACGCGTGGTGTTATCAGGTGGGCCGTTAGGCATCATGAATGCCTGTATGGATATTGTCATGCCTTATATTCACGAGCGGGAACAATTTGGTAAATCCATTGGTCAATTCCAATTAGTCCAAGGCAAGCTTGCCGATATGTACACCGGCATGAACGCTGCTAAATCCTACATCTATAACGTGGCCAAATCTTGTGACCGCGGCGAAACCACCCGTAAAGATGCTGCTGGCGCAATTTTATATAGCGCCGAGCTTGCCACAAAAATGTCACTGGATGCGATTCAGTTACTAGGTGGCAATGGTTACGTCAATGAATATGCCACAGGGCGTTTATTACGTGATGCCAAGTTATATGAAATTGGTGCGGGAACCTCAGAAATTCGCCGCATGTTGATTGGACGTGAGCTGTTTAATGAATCCAAATAGCTGTTAAATTTGGATAGCTAATCCAAATAACTTCTAGAATTTAGCTAGTTAGCAGCACACTAAAAAATACAATCAACACCAAATTATTCAAAAGTTAACGTCAATAGCAAAGTGTTTAGTGCGTAGCGTGGTTGAGGCCCCATCCCCCTTTAGACTCAGCCATGCTAACGCCTCACTTGACTCATTAAGGATATGAATTGTGACGCAATTGAGCAGCCGTATTAACGCCCGTAGTGACGAGTTTAAAGCCAAGCATGATGACATGGTGGCATTAGTTGATGATCTAAAAATCAAACTCACCCAAATTGAACAAGGTGGCGGTCCCGTCGCCCTTGAACGCCACCTGTCACGAGGTAAATTACTGCCCCGTCATCGAGTCGAAAAACTGCTCGATCCCGGCTCACCCTTTTTAGAAATATCCCAATTCGCCGCCTATGAAGTTTATGATGAAGCTGTGCCCGCAGCCGGTGTGATTGCCGGTATTGGTCGTGTAAGCGGTGTTGAATGTATGATTATCGCCAATGACGCCACCGTTAAAGGCGGTACTTACTACCCTATTACGGTGAAAAAGCATTTACGGGCCCAAGACATTGCCAGTCGCTGTCATTTACCTTGTATCTACCTAGTGGATTCAGGCGGGGCAAACTTACCAAGGCAAGATGAAGTGTTTCCCGATCGCGATCATTTCGGGCGTATTTTTTACAACCAAGCGCAAATGTCAGCTAAAGGCATTCCGCAAGTGGCTGTGGTCATGGGTTTGTGTACAGCAGGTGGCGCCTATGTTCCCGCCATGGCAGATGAGTCGATTATCGTAAAAGAGCAAGGCACTATTTTTTTAGCCGGCCCGCCATTAGTTAAAGCCGCTACCGGCGAAGAAGTAACCGCCGAAGAATTAGGCGGCGCTGAAGTACATACTAAGATTTCTGGTGTTGCCGACCATTTAGCCCAAAATGATGACCACGCACTTGAGCTTGCCCGTAAAGCCATTTCACGCTTAAACCATCAAAAGCAAATTACAGCCCAGCTAAGTCCATCAAAGCCACCTAAATTCGATATCAGTGAATTGTACGGCATTGTCGGTACCGACCTTAAAAAACCCTTTGATGTTAAAGAGGTTATTGCCCGGGTTGTTGATGACTCAGATTTTGATGAATTTAAAGCCAATTACGGTAACACGCTGGTTTGCGGCTTTGCCCGCATTCATGGCTACCCTGTCGGCATTGTGGCTAACAACGGCATTTTATTTTCTGAATCTGCCCAAAAAGGCGCGCACTTTATTGAATTGTGTTGCCAACGCAAAATCCCATTACTGTTCCTGCAAAACATCACTGGTTTTATGGTAGGTAAAAAGTACGAACATGAGGGTATTGCTAAGCACGGCGCTAAAATGGTTACCGCAGTATCTTGTGCCAATGTGCCTAAATTTACCGTCATCATTGGTGGCAGTTATGGCGCGGGTAACTACGGCATGTGTGGCCGTGCATTTGAGCCCACCATGATGTGGATGTGGCCCAATGCTCGCATTTCAGTCATGGGCGGCGAACAAGCTGCTGGTGTATTGGCCACAGTTCGCCGTGACGGTTTAGCCCGTAAAGGCCAAGACTGGTCTGATGAAGACGAGCAAGCCTTTAGAAAACCGATTGTTGAGCAATATGACAAAGAAGGTCATCCCTACCATGCCAGTGCACGCCTGTGGGATGACGGCATTATCGACCCTGCTCAAACGCGTGATGTAGTGGGTTTAGCGTTATCGGCGGCGTTAAATGCGCCTATTGAAGATACCAAGTTTGGTGTGTTCCGCATGTAATTGCGGTTATTCATTCAATATCAATAGGAGCATGCAAACATGGCAATAGCCAACCCATATCAATACATTCAATGCCAGCTTAACCAAGGCGTTGGTGAATTAATTTTAGACCGCGTTGAAAAACATAATGCCTTTGATGAAGTGATGATTAATGAAATGATCACCGCCATCGAAGCCTTTGCCGAAAACGACCAATGCCAGCAATTAATATTGCGCGCCAACGGTAAAAACTTCAGTGCTGGCGCTGACCTTAACTGGATGCGCAAGCAAGCCAAAATGGACTTTGAGCAAAACCTCAATGACGCCCATGAACTGGCTAAATTAATGCACGTGCTAGATAAGTTTCCTAAGCCGACTATCGCCTTAGTCAATGGCGCAGCCTTTGGCGGCGCACTGGGATTAATTTGCTGCTGCGATATTGCCATTGCCAATGAGCGCGCAAGCTTTTGCCTCAGTGAAGTCAAACTCGGTTTAATCCCTGCGGTTATCAGCCCTTATGTGGTGCGAGCCATGGGCAACCGCCAAGCACGACGTTATATGCTCACCGCCGAGCGCTTCAGTGCCACTGTAGCCTTAACTCATCAAATAATTCATGAAGTTAATGATGATTTAGACGCAGCAGCCCAGCCGTTTATCGAGGCCTTTAACGCTAACAGTCCCCAAGGCATGGCATGGGTTAAAACCTTAGTGTCCCACCTTGAAGATGGCGTGATAAATGACGCCACCCTTGCCCATACTAGCGAGCAGATTGCCCGCATACGTGTATCAGACGAAGGCCAAGAAGGCCTCAATGCATTCTTTGAAAAACGTTCACCATCATGGCGTGCTCAATCGACTAAAAGCAGCGCTAAGACTGATGCACAAGGAGCCCAATAATGTTTACTAAGATTTTAATTGCCAATCGTGGTGAAATTGCCTGTCGCATCATCAACACCGCCCGCGCCATGGGCGTTCGTACTGTAGCGCTTTATTCTGATGCCGATAAAGATGCCCGCCATGTCACCATGGCCGATGAATCTTTCCACATTGGTGGCAGCGCTCCGGCTGATTCATACCTAAAAGCTGATTTGATCATTGAAATTGCGAAAAAGTCAGCCGCTGAAGCGATTCACCCCGGTTATGGTTTCTTGTCTGAAAACGCTGACTTTGCTCGCAACTGTGAGCAAAACGGCATTGTATTTATCGGCCCAGGCAGTGATGCCATTGATGCTATGGGCAGTAAAAGCGCCGCCAAAATGATTATGGGCGCAGCCAATGTTCCATTAGTGCCCGGTTATCATGGTGATGACCAATCAGATGAAACCCTACTGGCTGAAGCTGAAAATGTTGGTTACCCCATGCTGATTAAAGCGGCCTATGGCGGTGGTGGCAAAGGCATGAAGATTGTTGAAAGCCAAGCTGAAGTGCTAGCAGCGATTAACTCAGCTCGTCGAGAAGCGGCATCATCGTTTGGTAATGACAAATTATTAATGGAACGCTACTTACGCCAGCCACGTCATGTGGAGCTACAAGTGTTTGCCGATACTTTCGGTAATACCATCTATTTATCAGATCGTGATTGCTCCATCCAGCGTCGCCATCAAAAAGTGGTCGAAGAAGCGCCAGCCCCAGGGCTGTCAGATGCACTGCGTAAGCAAATGGGTGAAGCGGCAGTAGCCGCAGCTAAAGCCATTGATTATGTGGGCGCAGGCACGGTTGAGTTTCTATTAGATACTGATGGCAGTTTCTACTTCATGGAAATGAACACCCGTCTACAGGTTGAGCACCCAGTTACAGAAATGGTCACCGGGCAAGACTTAGTAAAATGGCAACTAATGGTCGCTAGTGGCAGTGAGTTGCCCCTTACCCAAGCTGAAGTGCGTATTCATGGCCACGCCTTTGAAGCTCGTATTTATGCTGAAGATCCCCGCAATGAATTTTTACCCGCGTCAGGCAAGTTAACCTTCTTGCGCGAGCCGGATCAAAACCGTCATGTACGCATTGATTCAGGCATTCGCGAAAATGATGTCATTAGTAACTTTTACGACCCAATGATTTCAAAACTGATTGTCTGGGACGAATCTCGCCCCCGCGCACTGCAGCGCTTAACCCACGCATTAAGCTCGTATCAAATCAGCGGCCTTAAACACAATATCGAGTTCCTCGCTAATATTGCTGAGCATAAAGCCTTTGCAGACGCCAATTTTTGTACCGACTTTATCGAGCGCTATTCCGACAGTTTAATTGGCAATGTTACTGATGAGTCAGACAACGCACTGGCATTAGCGGGGCTTTATCAAGTATTAGCTCGCCAGCAAGCGGCAAAATCCACCGCCACCAACAGCCACGACCCTTACTCACCGTGGGGACAAGTTAGTGGCTTTAGACTCAATAGCGCCAGCGTGCATCATGTTGCCCTACTCAGCGACAGCAGTGACGAGCAGCAATTGCACAATCTCGTCATCACCGATTTAGGCGATGCACTGCATCTTAACCTTAACGGCCAAGCATTATCGCTTGCAGGCACCATTAAAGATGACATGCTGCAGGCTGAAATTAATGGCCATAAAAGCAACATTCCCGTCAGCCATCAAGGTGATGACTTTACCTTGTTCTTACCGAGCGGCAGCTATCACTTTAAAGCGATATTAGCCCAAATAGCTGAAGACACCATTGATAGCGCCGACAAATTAAAAGCGCCAATGAATGGCACTGTGGTCACTCACTTAGTTGAGGTGGGCGATAGCGTCACTGAAGGCCAAGGCTTATTAGTGATGGAAGCGATGAAAATGGAATACACCATTGAAGCGCCATTTGATGGTGTGGTCAGTGAATTTTACTTTCAAAGCGGCGAGCTCGTCACCGATGGTGCCCAACTGCTAAATGTCGAGCCAACAACACTTGATGTCACAGCGCCTGAATCTGCTGACTCGGAGGCATAAATGTTACCGAGCAATCTCCCGACTCAGGTCAGTATTTTTGAAGTTGGTGCCCGTGACGGACTGCAAAATGAAACCACGGTCTCTATTGAAAACAAAATTACTCTTATTGAGCAGTTAGCCGCTGCCGGTGTTAATCGTATTGAAGCGGCCAGCTTTGTTTCACCTAAGTGGGTGCCACAAATGGCCGACTCAGGTGATATTTTACGGCAAATTAAGCGTAAACAAGGCGTGGTCTACTCTGCCCTCACCCCAAATTTAAAAGGGCTGGAACTTGCCCTTGACGCTGGCGCAGATGAAGTGGCCATCTTTGGCGCCGCATCAGAAAGCTTCAGCCAACGCAATATTAACTGCTCGATTGACGAGTCAATCGCCCGCTTTGAGCCAGTCATGGCGCTCGCTAAAGCGCGAAACATTAAGGTACGCGGTTATGTTTCCTGTGTACTGGGCTGCCCCTATGAAGGCGAGATAAAGAGCACAGAAGTGGCCCGCGTGTCTGAAATACTTTACAAAATGGGCTGTTACGAGATCTCCCTCGGAGACACCATTGGTGTTGGCACGCCACTAAAAGCCCGTAAGATGGTTGAAACCGTCGCTAATTTAGTGCCTGTCGATAAACTGGCGCTACACTTTCATGACACCTACGGCCAAGCATTAGCCAACATTCAAGCCTGTTTAACCACAGGCGTAAGCGTAATTGACTCATCGGTCGCAGGCCTTGGCGGCTGCCCTTATGCCAAAGGCGCATCGGGTAATCTCGCCACTGAAGATTTAGTTTATATGCTCCATGGCATGGGCATAGAAACTGGCATTGATTTACACAAACTTGCCCAAGCAGGCAATCAAATCAGCCAAGTATTGGGCCGCACCACAGGTTCAAAAGTCGCCCAAGCGCTAACGGTATAGGCCATTGTTTAAAGTCAGTGCTTAATAGCGCACATTAAAACGATATAAATTTGCAAACCGCAAACTGAAAAGGACAAGATTATGGCAGGACTCAACAAAGTCGTTCACAGTTACCAAGAAGCCCTAAACGGCCTCAATAACGACATGACAATTATGGTCGGTGGCTTTGGCCTGTGTGGTATCCCTGAAGGCCTGATTAATCATATGGTGACCACAGGCGTAACTGGGCTTACCGCAATTTCAAACAACGCTGGGGTTGATGATTTTGGTTTGGGCTTATTGTTAAAGCAGCGCCAAATTGCCACCATGATTGCCTCATACGTGGGTGAAAACGCCACTTTTGAACAGCAAATGCTATCAGGTGAGTTAAATGTCATCTTAACCCCACAAGGCACCTTGGCTGAAAAAATTCGTGCTGGCGGAGCGGGTATCCCAGCCTTTTTCACTGCAACTGGTTACGGCACGCCAATCGCTGATGGTAAAGAAACCCGTGAAATTAAAGGCCGTAATTATGTGCTTGAAGAGTCACTAACCGCCGATTTCGCCTTAGTTCGTGCATGGAAAGCCGATACCATGGGTAACTTAATCTTTCGTAAAACAGCGGCTAACTTTAATCCTATGATGGCTACCGCAGGCAAAATCACCGTGGTAGAAGCGGAAGAAATTGTCCAGCCGGGCGAGCTAGACCCAAACCATATTCATACCCCTGGTATTTATGTTGATCGGGTGATTCAAGCAAGTTTTGAGAAACGTATTGAGCAGCGCACCGTTAAACCTCAACCTGACAACCAAGCATAAGGAGCAAGATCATGGCTTTATCAAGAGAACAACTTGCTCAACGTGTAGCCCAAGAAATGCAAGACGGCTTTTACGTTAACTTAGGTATCGGTATTCCGACCTTAGTGGCTAACTACATTCCTGCAGGCATGAGCGTGATGCTGCAATCTGAAAACGGCCTATTAGGTATGGGCGAGTTCCCAACTGAAGACACCATTGACGCCGACCTCATCAACGCAGGTAAGCAAACAGTCACCGCAGTTGATGGCGCATCATTTTTCTCATCGGCTGAAAGCTTTGCCATGATCCGTGGCGGCCATGTCGATTTAACCGTGCTCGGCGCTTTTGAAGTTGATGTAAACGGCTCAATCGCCTCTTGGATGATCCCAGGTAAATTGATTAAAGGCATGGGCGGCGCCATGGATTTAGTGGCAGGCGCTGACAATATTATTGTCACCATGATGCATGCTGACAAAAAAGGTAACTCTAAGTTATTACCTTTATGCGAGCTGCCATTAACCGGTTATGGCTGCATTAAACGTGTCATGACTGACTTGGCCTTTATGGAAATCAAAGACGGCGCATTCCACTTATTAGAACGTGCTCCAGGTGTGAGTGTTGAAGAGATTCAATCTAAAACTGCAGGTAAGTTGGTTGTGCCAGAGCATGTACCAGAAATGGTATTTTAACTTCTAGCCAAAAGTTAATGTGTTGGCCTTTTTAAGATCAAAAGCGGACTCATTGGAGTTCGTTTTTTTGTTGGCTGCCAACTTCGGTTGAATTATTTAGTTTTTGAAAGATTAACGTCGTGGCGCTTCGCCCACACCAGACCAAAAGGGAGTGAACGGCAACTCCCTCTTGGAACACCCACCCGCTCCAACGAAGTGTTATTCCTCTGACTTACTAAGCCAATTGACTACCGCCTTAGATTCGCCATCCATGGCTCAACTAAGGCTATGTCGGCGTCCTGCCTCCATCACGTCAATTAGCTTAACGTCATCGGACACTTCAAATGGAGATTGTTGAATCGGCAGGTTTGTTTTTAATTAGATATTCAATTTACTTTACCTAAACTTATTTTCTTCACTTATTGCCTTCTAAATAAACTCGTTCATATACATAATAAATATACATAATCCAACAGGTATCAATCACTATAAGAATCAACATTGGTGAAAATTTATCAAAGAAACCTAAGATTGCTGAATACAATCCAGTGGAAGCATAAACACATAAGAAAATAAGTTTGAAATCTGCATCATATTTAAACTGTATTAGTTTCGACTTGATCTGACATTCAACTTGAAAAAGTGAGAGTTACCCGTTTTGATAAAGGTGTCGAATCTTTTAATCAAAACCAAAGGTAACTCTCATGTTGCATACTAACAATCCAATCATTAAACACAAAGCAGGTTTACTCAATTTAGCTGAAGAGCTGGGTAACGTATCTCGAGCATGTAAAGTAATGGGTGTCTCTAGAGATACATTTTATCGCTATCAAGAACTTGTTGAAGATGGTGGTATTGAAGCCTTAATTGAAAAGACACGCAGAACACCTAATCTGAAGAATCGAGTTGACGAAGCGACCGAACAGTCAGTAATTAAATATGCTATCGACTTTCCGGCTCATGGCCAACATAGAACCAGTAATGAACTGCGTAAGCTGGGGATATTTGTGTCAGGTAGTGGTGTTCGCTCTATTTGGCTTCGCCATAACCTAGAAAACTTTAAGAAACGGCTTAAAGCATTAGAGGACAAGGTCGCCAATGACGGAATTATACTAACCGATGCCCAAGTTGCTGCTCTTGAAAAGAAAAAACATGATGATGAAGCATGTGGCGAGATAGAAACTCATCATCCAGGCTACCTCGGCTCACAAGATACGTTCTATGTCGGTAACCTAAAAGGTGTGGGTAGGATCTACCAACAGACTTTCGTCGATACTTATAGCAAGGTAGCGTTTGCCAAGCTCTATACGACAAAAACACCAATCACCGCAGCAGATATGCTCAACGATAAAGTTCTGCCTTATTTCGAACAACACGAGCTTCCTATGCTACGAATATTGACTGATAGGGGAACAGAATACTGCGGGCGAGTTGAGCAGCATGACTACCAGTTATACCTAGCAATAAATGATATCGATCATACAAAAACTAAGGCAATGTCACCGCAAACGAATGGTATTTGTGAACGGTTCCATAAGACAATTTTGAATGATTTTTATCAGGTTACTTTCCGAAAAAAGCTATACGATAATTTAGAAATGTTGCAAAAAGATCTAGACGCATGGATAAATTACTACAACAATGATCGAACTCATCAAGGCAAAATGTGCTGTGGTCGAACGCCACTTGAAACATTATTGGATGGGAAACAGATTTGGGCAGATAAAAATCTAGCTCAAATCTAAGCTGACAGACACCATAAAAAATGGGTAACTGTCAGATCAAGTCTGAGCTACTACATTTAAACAGTTTTATTTCTTCCTGTGTAAAAAGCGCGACTAAAAATATAATTCCACTTACAACTCCGACTGCATAATTTCCCAAAAAAGTGAAAAATAGACTTCCTTGCATAAACATAATTGGAATTATCGACGACTGTATAAAAGAATAGGTATCTTGACGCTCACAGCCTTCATACGGATTTTCCATTTATATCATTCCCTTTGGTTATTATCTAAATTCTGGCCTACAAATCATTACTCAAAATCTGAGGGTTCCCACTTATTCGTTAGCGGATAACACTGGCTTGCTATATTTATTCAGCCCCCCAACAAAAGATATGGTACTAAAAAACAATATAGGTGTTTTAAATTCTGTCCCTTGGGGTTGCGCCTTTATCAAAAGTTACTCCCGATTTCATATAATAAGTGGGAACAGATCAAACTTTCTTTATCGTACAGCAAAATTAATCTGCGGGTTCGATGATCTCCGTTGGAAGTGTCTGAATCCGTTAAGCTAATTTTAGTGATGGAGGCAGTTCATTCTCTTGCATCCATGCACTTCATGACATTCAAGCATCCAGTCTATCGAAACTGATATTACCTCAGTTGAGTCATGGTCACTCTGATATCCCTGTCTTCGAGACATTCATATATCCACATGTAACCCTCCCTTATATCGATCATATTTTAAGAGAGGGTTACAGAGGATATTTAACATTCATTATACTAATCAAAAAAATATAGACCTCAACTGTCAAATGATAAGTTTGAACGCCAAACATTTCTTTTTCCATGTTCAATAATATCTATATAACCTAGTGATTCTAATCTAGCTAATTGCTCCCTTATCACGCTTTTCACTGAACCGATTTCGAGAGCTAAGTCATTTTCTGAGGGCAAATTCTGACCAGATTTATAATGCCCATTTAAATATTCAAAAACAATCCTGAATTGGAAATGTTGGTTTAACATTTTATTCAATCTAACTTGAGATGCTACTCCATCAATCAATGCGTTAAAAAGTTTTGGGTGTTCTATTTTATATTCTTCAAGGTTCAACTTTGGTGCTTCAATAACATCAGCTAGATGTGCTAAGTTTTTAAAACCTGTCAGTGCTAATTTTTCATCTAAATTCATAATGGTTCCTATTTATACAATGGATAATAGAGTTTAATAATCAGAATTCTTGCTTCTGATAGTTAATTTAAAATCAATCACCCCTTAGGTGGAAATGGATCATTTCCGTGAGAATCCCGTTTGCGAATTCGACCATCTTGCCTATGAATAAATAATTCTGATTTCTGATTTTTTTCAATCTCTCTTGCAACTTCTATTGCAGAAGATTGAGTTGTGTGTCGACTAGTGAACCTTTCGTTTCCAGCACCTTTAACTCCCCATCCACCTTCAGGATGTGGAACTGCATGTTGATTTTTTCTTGGCATATAAACCTCTGTTGTGAAATGCCTTTATATAGTAACAAAATAACCAAACAACACAGCATGTAGTAAAAACTTACACAAATAACACTATATATAGACTCAAAGGAGCATGTTTTAGCCAAGATAACAATGAAACCTGCGGGCTCAATTCACTCCGTTGGAAGTGTCCGAATGCGTTAAGCTAATTTACGTGATGGAGGCAGGACGCCGACATAGCCTTAGTTGAGCCATGGATGGCGAATCTAAGGCGGTAGTGAATTCGCTTAATTAAGCATGAGGATCAACACTTCGCCGGAGCGGCAAGAATCTTTATATATGAATCAGCGAAAAGGGAAATGCTGTTGTTTCCCTTTCGTCTGGTGTGGGCGAAGCACCACGACTTTAAATCTTAGTCACTGTAGGTAATATTTGAAAAGTAGACGATATAGAAACAGCAAGATTCTTAAACTATGACAAACTATCCGCATTCTTAAAAATATTACATATTTCAGAGGAGCTACTTCCCTCGCCATCGCTACTATCAAATGACAATACAGCTTGAACACCGCCGAGAAGCGCAAAATACTCATGTTCAACACCTTTAAAAGGTTTAATAAACCTAAATACAGAGCAGTGACCAGTAACATAAATATCTTCAATATAATGGTCAGAATATAACTTTTCTATTAGCTCTTTTTTGTCAACAGATAGCTTATCAATTCTAATAATGCCACCCTCATATACTAATAAACTAGTATAAACGAAATACTTTATGCTGGGCTCCCCTCTAGCTATTACATAGTAATCACTCAGTTCAAATGACTGATTACCACCACTTTCATCTGAAAGTAATACAACCTTATTATCTTCTTTATAATCGCTGCTATAAAAAATATAACCGTAAAGTATTAAATCTCTATACAAGTAAGTCAGAACATTTAAAGCAATAATGATAACTAAAAATATGGATAATTTAACTGTCCTTTTTCTTCCATTCCATTTAACTTTATTGGTAGCCATTTTGCTCACTTTGAAGAAGTACTTAACCCCACTTTATAAATAAATGGGGTCAGAGTAAACTTTCTTTATCCAACCAACAATTGAACCTGTTGATTCAATATTCTCCGTTGGAAGTTGCTGAGGGCGTTGAAGAAAATAGCGTGAGCCAGACATGGATGTCTGGCTAGCTTTCGTTTGGCCATGGATGGCCTATCGAAAGCGTCAGCTATTTTCGAATAAGACCGAAGGTGACAACTTCGCCGGAATGGCATGGGATGGTTCTTAGAAAAAGTAAGAGGGGGATTGCTGTTGTTTCCCCTCTTGGTCGGGTGTGGATGGATAACCCACGACGTTGATTTAATGTGGCGAAACGCCACGACTTTAGCAACCGTTAGGTTGTAATCAAATCAAAGTAAACGAATCCAAACACTCCAATAGAACCTATAAATTCAACAATCTACATTGGAAATTGCTGATGTTGTTGAAGAATTGATATTGAAAGAAGAACGTGAGTTTGCAGCTAAGGCTTTATTCGCCCTGATAGGTTAGCCATAAACAACAATGGCAACATTACTGTTGCCATTCATCATTCACTACAATGCTGATGATTAATCTCAGCAGTTATAAAGTACTAATATTAATCATCACGGGTTAGCACTTCTAATAATTCAATTTCAAAGAATAAATCAGAATTAGGCGGGATTTTATCGCCAATTTTGCGCTCGCCATAACCAAGGTGAGCAGGGACTGACAGTTTACGTGTTCCGCCGACCTTCATTGGGTTGTCGCCAATAATACCTTGATACCAACCTTGGATAACCCGTTTAGCGGTGATCACCACTTGAAATGCTACTGAGCTATCAAATACGCTGCCATCGGCTAATTTACCGGTATATTTACAGGTGATTAATGCACCTTTTTCTGCGGCTTTGCCTTCACCAACCGTGATGTCGGTAATATTAAGTTCTGCAAGGGAGGTCATACGAATGCCTTTTCTATAAAATAATGTCGCTATGATAACAGCAAATTGACTCAATTCAGATGCTAAAAATAACTCATAGTCAGTATTTTGCAGCGTTTTTCATCGCTAAATGCTGTTGTAAACATGCTTAGATACTGCCAAACGTTTTTAGCCTATCTTCATTGTCACTGGGGTAATGACCGCCATTGTTAAATAAGTGGGATCAAGAAAAATGGTTCTTAGAAAAGTAAGAGGCGGATTGCTGTTGTTTCCCCTCTTCATCGGGTGTGGGTGGATAACCCACGACGTTGACTTTAGCAACCGACAGCTTGTAATCCTGCCACTAACTCTCAATCACCAATCACCAATCACCAATCACCAGCTATCAAGTTACATCCAATCAAACAAACCATCAAACAAACCATCAAACCATCAAAAATCAGCCACAAAAAAGGGAATACCTTGGTATTCCCTACTTCACTAACTCACTAGCTAAAGCTTTGATTACAACTTTAACCAAAACGATGGCAACAAATCTCAACTTAGCCATTCAATCGGCAGATTGAAAACCTAGAAGTGATATCTCACCCCAGCAATGGCTTCTAATTTCACTTTAACATCATCAAGTATATACAAGGTCGGTTGTGCTTCAGCAAAAAAGGTAAAACGCTCCACTTTAGCGTGAGCACCAAACACCGCTCTAGCACCTAACTGAATATCATCTTTATGTGAGTCAGCAATTTTACCCCCAAGGCCCCAATAAAAATTTGGGTTATCTTGGAAATTAAAGGTTCTATCCATAGTAAAAGATAACTCGTCAAATCCAACACCAATCTTGTAATCATCAATTTTGACATTGATACCTGAATCACTACCCACCATTAAACCCACTTGTGGCGCGGCGTTAACTGATGAACTGCTAAAAAGACTGAATAAAGCGATGAGGGTTAAAGCCAGTGTTACGGATCTCATGTGATACCTTGCTAGATGCTAAATGGGGCAACATCCTAGCGAGTTAGCACAAGGGAGTAAATCAATTTGTGCTAACTCAATGACAAAAAACACTATGTCTTAAAAGTATCAAAAACAAAAAATGCTGCTTTTACAATGGGTTTACTAACAGGCTTATAACTCTTTCGCTGCATTATTATTAGCGGCATCAACTGATTTATTTACCGATAAACCTTGAAACTTTTCAGTCAAATTAATCAACTGCCCCGTCAATAAACTCATGCTGTAACCCAGCATAGCGCCAATTAACAATGGCGGTAATATTGCAGCAATATCGCCTCCCATGGCAAAAGTGACACAACAGCCAATAAATGCCCCAGGAATGAATGCCAGCTTTTGATAGCTTGCCTGTAAACACATTGCTGAGGTTGCGATAGCTGTAAAGAGGTAACCAAATGTCGGTGACACAAACAAGCTACTGCCAGCAATAATTAACCAGCCCCAAAATACACCTGATAAATTAGTGCTCATGGCCATGAACATACCTTTTATGCCTGATTCAGCCTGAGCAAAAAAAGTACTACAACTTAAAAAGCCAATCCAAGTAACTAACTGAAATACATCGGCCACACCAGCCCATAATCCCGCCAAAAGCCCTGCTGAAATGGCTATCTGCCAACGATGTTTCATAGTTTTCCCTTGCACATAGTTTATAAAATAAAATGAAGAGTTCTTTAAAAAATACAATTGCGCATAATGTACGCTATTTGCAGCCTGAGTAAAAGTGATCACACACTTGTTTTAATTAATTGCCCACCTGCCGCAACCACAGCGTTAGCGCTATATTCAATATTAGTGATTCAAAATAAACTATTAACCAGAATGAAAATTAGGAACGGTTAACGGCTTCGTACAAAAAAACAACAAATAATCAAAATCTTGCAGTCTGCAACTGCTACAAGAAAGTGATAACCATCAAACTTTAGTAACAAATTACCCTCTAATTTGTAGATATTTGTATTTTCATGCTTCAGCCGACATTTATCACCACTGGAGTCCATTAGTCTGGTTATATTAGACATAATGATATCAATGAGGGCTTTAATGAAATCCACTCTCTCAACCACAAGGTTAGACCTTGCAACCAATAGCCTCGACTGGGTTATGGGTCAAACGATTAAACGCTCTTTAAGCTTGAAAAATGCGGTTGAAGTTGATGTTGACGCCAAAGACTATATCCCTGAAAAACCCATCGAAACCCTCTATATTCACATTCCTTTTTGCCATACTTTATGCCGTTTTTGCTCATTCCATAAAATCAAATTTGTTGAAGGCATTGCCAGAGAGTATTTCAAAGCCCTGAGAAAAGAAATTAGAGAAGTTATTGCCAAAGGCTATACCTTTAACCGGGTTTATATTGGCGGTGGTACTACGACCATTTTAGAAGATGAGTTGATTAAAACCATCGAGATGATTAAATCGATCACCACGGTACGCGAGGTCTCTTGCGAAAGCGATCCAATCTACTTTAAAGAAGGCAATCCACATTTACTTAAAGGCTTAGTGGATAGAATGTCCATTGGGGTGCAAAGCTTTGACGATAAGATTTTAAAAGCCAGTGGCCGTTTTGAAAAGTTTGGCTCGGGATTACAGCAAGCTGAATACGTTAGCCGCGCCATTGAGGTCATCCCCACTGTAAACCTCGATATGATGTATGGCTTTAAGGTGCAAACGCCTGAGTCAATTGCTTGGGATCTTGAGCAAACGATTCGCTTAAGCCCTGATCAAATTACTACTTATCCACTGACTATCGGCATTGGTAAAAACCGTAAAAAAGCAGGTAGCCTTGCAGGTGAGCCTAATGAGCTTTGGCCGCAATTTCTAGCTGTTAAACAAGCGTTAGGTGACAAGTACATAATGGAGTTCCCATGGACATTTAGCCGTAATTTTGGCCAACCAGTTGAAAACAAATATGTGCTCGACGGTGAAGATTGCTTTGGGGTTGGCTCTGGTGCCTTTGGCCGCTTTGGCGAGCAATTCAACATTTCCAGCTTTGATATCCCAACCTATATTGAGCGTATCAATGCCGGCCATAGTGGTACCTGTTATACCAAACCTCTTGAGCAAAAAGCGCTAATACAACATCACTTAATGATGATGATGGGTCATGGTGTATTAGATAATCAACAATTTAAAGCCCATACCGGTAAAACATTGTGGCAGGCATTCCCCTTAGAAATGAGTTACTTGCATGCAGCTGGGGCAATAAAGAAACAAGGCAGTAACTACCGCACTACCACTGAAGGGCAATTTATTGCGCTGAAAATGTTCTCCGGTTTCTTAGCGGGAATGGACTATCTGCGCGAGCAAGCAAGGGAGTTGCCGTTATCACAACAGCAAGACCGCGAATTAACTGAATCAGTACTTACGTGCACTAACTAAATGCTATAACTAGGGCGATAAACGTGGTTTTGAGTTAAACTTTAGCAGCCATTGCCACAATACTGAATCGATGTAGCATTCACAGGGATGTGAGTGCTAGTTTCAAATCAATCACTCAAATCAATCACTCAAATCAATCACTCAAATCAGCTTTAATTCAAAACTAGCTCAATACAACCCATTGACTATATTACCTATTAGCATAATAGAAGCACATCAATCTCACTTTTCAATAGCCATCCACATTCAATAACGACACCTGACGCTATAATTGCCGATGTGAAGTTAACAAACCGCCGATAAATAATTACTGAGTTTTTGCTCAAAGTTAGTTATGGTTAAACACCTGTTTAATTCTTGAACATCAATTCTGTCACTATGCGAGTAAGCACAGAAATATCATAAGAAAGGATCCTATTATGCCGATTTATCAAGCCCCCCTTAGAGATTATCAATTCATATTATCTGAATTACTTAATATTTATCAGCAACCTAACTTATCAGGTTTTGATGAAATCGACCCTGAGCTTGCTGATGCTATTTTGCAAGGCGTGGCCGATTTCACTACCGAGATTATGTTGCCGCTTAATGCTTCAGGTGATCTTGAAGGTTGTCAGCTTGTGGATGGCAAAGTGATTACCCCAAAAGGATTTAAACAGGCGTATAAACAATACGTTGATGATGGTTGGGCCACATTAACCTGTGATCCTGAATATGGCGGTCAAGGCTTACCCGAAGTTATTGGCACCTTTGCCACCGAAATGAAAACCGCCACCAATATGGCCTTTGCCATGTACCCAGGGTTAACCCATGGTGCTTACTCAGCTATCCACGTTCATGGTAGTGATGCACTGAAACAAAAATACCTTGCCAAGCTGGTCAGTGGTGAGTGGACTGGCACCATGAACTTAACTGAGTCTCATGCTGGCACTGATTTAGCTTTACTGCGCACTAAGGCAACCCCAGCTGCAGATGGCCAATTTGCCATTAGCGGTGAAAAAATATTTATCTCATCTGGTGATCATGATTTAGCGGAAAATATCATTCACTTGGTATTAGCTAAACTACCTGACGCTCCAGAAGGCGTTAAAGGGATCTCATTGTTTGCGGTACCTAAGTTTATGGTTAACGATGACGGCAGTTTGGGTGAAGCTAATAGTTTATCTGCCACCGGTCTTGAACATAAAATGGGTATTCATGGTAACTCCACCTGTGTGATGCATTTTGATAATGCTCTAGGTGAATTAGTCGGCGCACCTCATCAAGGTTTAAAGGCAATGTTCACCATGATGAATCAAGCCCGCTTAGGCGTCGGCATTCAGGGTTTAGGCGTGTCTGATATCGCTTATCAAAACGCATTGGAATATGCTAAAGATCGCATTCAAGGCCGCGCGTTATCTGGTGCTAAACAACCAGAGCAAGCCGCTGACTCTATTTTAGTTCATGGCGATGTGCGCAGAATGCTGTTGTCGCAAAAAGCATTTAATGAAGGCACCCGCGCCTTAATGGGCCAGCAAGCGCTTTGGCTAGACTCTGCTGAGCGCCATACTGATCCCGCACAAGCAAAACAAGCTTCAATGCTGGCAGCGCTATTTACCCCAATAGTAAAAGGCTTTGTCACCGACCAAGGCTTTAAAGCCTGTGTTGATGCGCAGCAAGTTTATGGCGGCCACGGATATATTAACGAATGGGGCATGGAACAATTTGTCCGCGATATTCGCATTGCGATGATTTATGAAGGCACCAATGGCGTACAAGCATTGGATTTAGTTGGCCGTAAATTACTCTCAGATAAAGGCGCTGCACTGACATTGTGGTCAGGGATGGTTAAACAACTCATCCAAGAAAACAGCGCCAATGCAAACATGCAGCCTTACATTGCCGGCTTAATGGATGCGGCAGGCGATTTAGAAAAAGCCACTGGCTTTATCGTCAAATCTGCCAGCACTAATCCAGATATTATTGGCGCAGCTTCTATGGCCTACATGCAGCTATTTGGCATCACCACACTGGCGTGGATGTGGACCCGTATTGCCGCCACCTCGTTTGCAGCTATTGAAGCAGGTACTGAAGAAACGGAGTTCTATAAAGGCAAACTTAAAACCGCTCAGTTTTATATGAGCTACTGGGGCAGTCAGACTCGAAGCTTACGTAAGCAAATTGAAGCAAGTAGCGAACATATTGCCAGCTTTGATGACGCGGATTTTTAATCGCTGATAACGATACATTCAAACTACGCCCTAATAATATCTGAGTTACTGGGGTAGCTAGGCTCGAAGTTTACCTAAGCAAATTGAAGCGAGTAGCGCATATTGCTAATTTTGATGAGGCGGATTTTTAACGCTGCTTTGTAAGTAACTACCAAAAACAAGTCCAAACAAAAACAGCGCCTATAAATCAATATAGGCGCTGTTTTATTTAAGAGTAACTCGTTAACTGCAACGAACTAGTCCCAAAGAAATTCTCTAAAATGCTTACGGCATACCGACTCGTAACTTTCGTTACCGCCAATGGCAACTTGCTCACCATCACGCATAGGCTTACCGTTGCCATCCAGTCTTAACACCATGTTGGCTTTACGGCCGCAATGGCAAATAGTTTTAAGTTCTACCAATTTATCAGCCCAGGCTAATAAGTATTGGCTTCCGGTAAACAATTCACCTTGAAAGTCGGTTTTTAAACCATAGCACAGCACTGGAATATCAAAATTATCAACCACATGGGTTAACTGCTTAACTTGCTCTTTACTTAAAAATTGCGACTCATCAATTAATATGCAGTGCAGCTTTTGTTCAGCAAGTTGCTTTTCAATAAAATAAGCAAGGTTATCACCATCACTAAAAACATGGGCTTCGGTTTCAATACCAATACGAGAAGCCACTTTGCCAATACCATAACGATCATCAATTGACGCTGTCATGACTAAGGTATTCATTCCACGTTCACGGTAGTTGTACGATGATTGCAGTAGCGAAGTTGATTTACCTGCATTCATTGCAGAATAGTAGAAGTAGAGTTGCGCCAAAACGGTGTGTCCTTATGGTTATTTACCGTGGCAGTTTATCATTTTTTCAGCAGCGAAATAAGCGTTAGAATAGATAAACTCATGTCGGCATCACAAAAAATCATCTCTGTGCAGCTGCGCTTTTGAGCTAATCACCTCTCGCAGCAGTAATTACATGTTAAATCCAGTTAACATGTCACATTTATTAAACAGTTAACGTTAAAAAAGCCATCATAGTTCACGCTTTTTGTATTACTTCAGATACGATTAAGAAACAATTGATAGATTGTTTGAACAATAAAATATAATAGGAAGTCTAAACACTATGCATAAAACACTTGTTGCTGCAGCTATTGCTGCCACAATCGTCGTAGGTGGATGCTCAATCTCAAATACTGATACAACCCAAGCTGAAAACGTCACTATGATACAAGCAGATAATCCTTTTTTTGCTCCAAGCAGCTTGCAATATCAAACCCCTAATTTTGCTGACATAAAAAATGAGCACTTCTTACCTGCGCTTGAGCAAGGTATCAATGAGCATTACCAGCAAATCTTGGTTATTGCTAACAATCCAGCGCCTGCAACCTTTGAAAATACCATTGTTGCCATGGAAAAAAGCGGTGAACTATTAGGCCGTACATCGAAGGTTTTTTATAATTTAACCGGTTCAACAAGTAACCCTGAGCTACGTAAAATACAGGGCATTATGGCGCCTAAAATGGCAGCCCATTCTGACAACATTAATTTAAATGCTGCACTTTTTAGCCGCATTGAACAGATTTATAACAGCCGTGAAGGCTTAGAAATTAGCCCTGAAGCAAAACGCTTAATTGAAGTTTATCATCAACGTTTTGTTCTAGCGGGCGCTAAACTAACAGAAGCGCAAAAACAGCAAATTCGTGTATTGAATGAAGAGCAGTCTACCTTGACTAACGAATTCTCACAGCGACTAATGCGCTTAAGTAAAGAAATCGCCGTAGTCGTTGAGGATGAGTCAGAGCTTGCGGGTTTATCAGCAACCGCCATTAAATCAGCAGCCATTGATGCCAGTGCAGCAGGCCATGAAGGTAAATACTTACTTAGCATTACCAACACCACTCGTCAGCCTGTATTAGCCCAACTAGACAACCGTCAGTTACGTCAACAAGTATGGCAAGCATCTGCTAACCGCGGTTTAACGGGTGACAATGAAACCGCTTCTTTAGTGGCTCGTTTAGCGCAACTACGTGCCGAAAAAGCCCAATTACTGGGTTATGACAGTTGGGCAGATTACCGCTTAGCGCCACAAATGGCCAAAACCCCAGATGCGGTTTATAAGATGTTTGGCTCAATGGTGCCTGCTGTAGTTGAAAACACCCAAAAAGAAGCCGCAGACATACAAGCAATGATCACCAAAATGGGCGGCGACTTTACCCTTGAACCATGGGATTGGGCTTATTATGCCGAGCGTGTACGTAAAGAAAAATTTGATTTAGATGAGGCATCAATTAAGCCTTATTTTGAATTTAATCGTGTACTGGAAGATGGCGTGTTTTTCACTCTTAAAGAATTGTATGGCGTGACCTTAACACCAAGACCTGATCTGCCTGTTTATCACCCTGATGTAAAAGCGTATGAAATGTTTGATGAAGATGGCAGCAGTATGGCTATCTTTTATGCTGATTACTTTTCTCGTGAAGGTAAACGTGGCGGCGCTTGGATGAACTCGTTTGTGGGTCAGTCTGAGTTATTAAACAACAAGCCTGTGGTAGTTAATGTGATGAACATTAAGAAAGCCCCTGAAGGTCAGGCAACATTTGTGAGCTACAGTGAAGTCACCACCATGTTCCATGAAATGGGCCATGGTACCCACGGTATGTTCTCAAAAGTTACTTACCCATCACTTGCGGGCACCTCAGTATCACGTGACTTTGTAGAGTTCCCATCGACATTTGAAGAAGACTGGGCAGCGCACCCTAAAGTGCTGGCTAACTATGCTAAGCACTATGAAACAGGCGAAGTCATTCCTGAGGCACTACTAGAAAAATTACTTGAGTCTCGCAGCTTTAATCAAGGGTTTGACACCTTAGAGTATATGGCGGCAGCACTAGTTGATTTAGAGTGGCATTCACTTGCTGCTGATGTGCCATTACAAGATGTGGCGAGCTTTGAAGCAAGCGCCCTGAAAAAACACGGTGTTGACATTAAAGCGGTACCACCTCGTTACCGCTCAAGCTATTTTGCTCACGCTTTCCCGGGCGGCTACTCTGCAAGTTATTACGCTTACATGTGGAGTGAAATCCTTGCAGCTGATGCCTTTGCTTACGTACAAACTCAAGGCGGTCTAAACCGTGAAATTGGGATGAAGTATCGCAAAACCATTCGTGAAGTGGGTAACTCAGTACCACCAATGGATGCGTATAAAGCCTTCAGAGGTCAAGAGCCGACGACTGATGCATTACTTGAGCGTCGTGGTTTAAACTAACGCTATTAGAACCTTGTGGCTTAACATCATTTAAGTTTGGTTAAAGCTAATTTTATTTAGCACTTAAACTTAAATCCTAAAAATGCCGCTCATTTGAGCGGCATTTTTTTATCTCAATTTTCACCTAGATCCGAGTACGCTGATTAGCAGTACCTGTTAATCCCTATAATTGCTAACCCTTGCACACTCACCATTGGCAGAAACAGTCATTCACTCACAGTGCTAATCGCTGCTTCTCTTCGCTAACAATAACTGCTGCATAAACAAAACATGTGAGCTTAAACCTTTGAGGTTCACTCTAGTGATTCGACTTAGATATTTAGCTTATATATACCACTTTATTATGCAGCCTTGATTTTAAAACATAAAAAATGCCGCTCATCTGAGCGGCATTTTCATACAAGTTAGCTATATCTAAAGTTCGCGATAAGCTTAAATCAAACCGAGTTAGCTTACGCTATTTAGTGATCAACTTCAGTCCAATAACGCTTAATACAAATAGCACACTACAGGTGACCAAGCCCATGGCCACTGACGCGGTAAAACCTAATACACCGTAGCCAATAATACTAATGACCGCCACGATTAACGCATAAGGTAATTGCGTCATTACGTGATCGATATGGTGACAACTCGCCCCCGTTGACGACAAGATAGTGGTATCTGAAATCGGTGAACAATGATCGCCAAATACTGCACCAGATAACACGGCTGCAAGCATAGGTAACATCATAGTGCTATCACTGCCCATCGCCATATCAGCTGCAATTGGCAACATGATACCGAAGGTACCCCAGCTGGTGCCGGTTGCAAATGCGGTTAGGCCTGCTAATAAAAATAATACTGCAGGTAGCATCGCAAATGGAATATTGCCTGTGGCTAAACTGGCCATGTATTTACCGGTTTCAAGGTTGCCAATAACCGTTGAAATCGTCCAAGCAAATAACAAAATATAAATGGCAGGTAGCATTGATTTAGCGCCAAGTTTGATGCCAGTGAACACCATAGGCAGAGCAATTTTTTGCTTCACAGTTAATACTAAGGTGACCGCTAACCCCACCAGTGAACCGAAAAATAGTGACGAGCTCACTTCAGTATTTTCAAATGCTCCTAAAATGCTAAAAGGTAAATCATTAGCTGATAATGCATCAGCGCCTGACGCCACCATGAAATAGAAGGTTGCCGCAACTAACACTAATATAGGTAAGAATAAGCCAATGATTTTACCGGTTTCCGCTTCTGGTAAATCGGCTGTGGCTCCTGGTGGTAAGCCTTTAGATTCGTCGAACAACTCACCCTTTTGGGCATTTTGTTCATGCTTACGCATTGGGCCAATATCTAAACCAAATAACGCCACACACACCAATAATAATAATGCAAAAATGGCATAAAAGTTCATTGGGATCATTTGCAGGAACACACTTAAATGCCCTGTATCAGCAAAGCCATGAGCCGTTAAAATCCCGCCGATCAGGGCGATAATGTACGCTCCCCAGCTTGAAACAGGCGAGATAACACAAATTGGTGCCGCTGTTGAATCCAATAAGTAGGCTAATTTAGCCCGTGAAATGTGGTAACGGTCGGTGATTGGACGTGCAATAGATCCCACCACAATACTGTTAAAGTAGTCATCAATAAACACTACAACACCAAGGAAGATAGTCATCAACTTGGCATCACGTTTATTGCGAATACGTTGATGAGCCCAATCAGCAAAGGCGCGAGCTGAACCACTTACCGTGATTAATGCCGTGATCATGCCCAAAATCACCAAGAAACCTAAAATTTGTAGGTTCCATGAATTGAGCGCGCCATCATCCCAAACTAGACCCGTGACGGTAATCAGTAAATTTGAGGCTGCAGCGCTAACTGAAAAATCACCGAGTAAAAACACCCCGGTGATAATACCTAAGCCCAATGAAAGTAAGACTCGGCGAGTTAATACTGCGAGCAAA
Source organism: Shewanella sp. 10N.286.48.B5 (assembly GCF_002874355.2). Taxonomy (NCBI): domain Bacteria; kingdom Pseudomonadati; phylum Pseudomonadota; class Gammaproteobacteria; order Alteromonadales; family Shewanellaceae; genus Shewanella; species Shewanella sp. 10N.286.48.B5. The sequence goes on along the minus strand of NZ_MCVG02000001.1, from coordinate 560,948 downwards.
ATAGCCACTACTGGTGGCAAAAGCGAGAGAGCCGAATCGGCGTAACTTGTTATCATCATTTCTTATAATTTCTTCGTTGAGTACGAATGGAGAATAACTGATAAGGCAAGTTTACGTTGAATACGTAAACGAAAATCTTTTCAGTAGCACTCCACAGTAATATCAATATCGTTGTCGATATATATTCTTCTACCCTTTCGGATAGAAATTACCATGACAGTGCAGTCCCTTTCGGTAACTGCCCCAATAAATGGTTTTGATAGAATCCATTTACTTCGGCACTAAATCCTTTCCGAATAAGTTATTGGCATCACCCAACTCACCCGTACTGATACTTAATGCACCTCTACTTATGTTAACAACAGAAAGGCTCTGTATATCAACACCCCATCATACAAACATAAGCAGTAGCATCATTGCCAGATAAAACTTGATTATCTTGTGATATATAACATCACAACTAAAACCGCGCACATTGACGCAGCACTAGTGTAACCTTTTATTAGCAAGGGTTCATATTTAACGCAGTGGTAATTTTTGCTCACTGATAGAACCGCACCGCAAATAACAACGCATTAGTATAAATTGGCAGCAACTATCTACGGAACATTAAAAAAGGCTTTTACCTCTCGGTAAAAGCCTTTTAGTGCCGTTTTTTATTAGTGGATATTAACTCACTAAAAAACTAGCGTAAGCCATAATCCTATTATAAAGAGCATTATTTAGGACTCTTATTTAGGGCTCTAATTAAGGGCTCTAATTAAGGACTATAGCAAATTAGTTAGCTCAGGGATCGCTTCAAACAAATCAGCTTCCAGACCATAATCTGCAACCTGGAAAATCGGCGCTTCAGGATCTTTGTTGATTGCCACAATGACTTTAGAGTCTTTCATACCAGCAAGATGCTGAATAGCCCCTGAGATACCTACAGCAATATACAGATCAGGTGCGACAATTTTACCAGTTTGACCTACTTGTAAATCATTCGGTACAAAGCCAGCATCAACAGCTGCGCGCGAAGCACCAACAGCAGCAGTTAATTTATCAGCAAGCGCTTCTAAAATAGCAAAGTTCTCACCACTGCCCATACCGCGGCCGCCGGAAACAATCACCCCAGCACTGCCAAGCTCAGGACGCTCTGATTCAGTTAATGTTTGCGAAACAAATTCTGCCGCTGCTGTGGCAACAAAATCAACCATAACCGCTTCTGCACTGCCGTCATTGGTTGCGGCATCAAAAGCACTGGTTCGTACTGTTAGCACTTTAACCGCATCTAAACTTTGCACTGTCGCTAATGCCGAACCGGCATAAACAGGACGCACGAAGGTATCTGTGCTTACAACTTCAATCACTTCAGAAATTTGCGCCACATCTAATAACGCCGCGACTCGTGGCAGGGTATCTTTACCGACACTGCTAGCCGCAGAAATAATATGTTCGTAATCACCTGCAAGGTTAACCACTAACTGTGAAAGGTTTTCTGCTAGTTGCGCTTGATACACAGCATTATCAGCAACTAATACCTTGCTTACGCCTGTTAATGCTTGCGCTGCGGTAACTGCTGCAGCGCAATCACTACCAGCAACTAACACATGCACATCACCACCAATGGCAACCGCTGCGCTTACTGCTTTAGCGGTATCTAATTTTAAGCTTGCGTTATCATGTTCAGCTAATACTAAAATAGTCATAATTAGATCACCTTCGCTTCATTTTTTAACTTTTCAACTAATTCAGCCACTGAATTCACCATGATGCCAGCTTTACGCTCAGCTGGAGGGGTGACTTTTATAATGGTTTGATGTGCTTTTAAGCTTACGCCTAAATCATCAATTGAAAGTGTCTCTAATGGCTTACGCTTAGCTTTCATAATATTAGGTAATGATGCGTAACGAGGTTCATTTAAACGTAAATCAACCGTAACCACCGCTGGTAATGGCATTTTTATTGTTTGTAAGCCGCCGTCAATCTCACGGGTTACTTCTGCACTGTCTGCCGTTAATGTTAGCTCTGATGCAAACGTTGCTTGAGGCATATTCGTTAATGCAGCTAGCATTTGACCGGTTTGGTTATTGTCGCCATCAATAGATTGCTTACCAAATATCACTAATTCTGCTTGTTCTTTTTCTTGAACCGCTTTTAAAATTTTAGCAATCGATAACGGCACTAACTCGTCATCAGTCAGGACATGAATAGCACGGTCGGCACCAAGCGCCATCGAGGTACGTAATTGTTCTTGAGCATTTTTAGCTCCAATAGTGACCACAACAATTTCCGTAACACTTCCTGCTTCTTTCAATCTTACAGCTTCTTCAACTGCAATTTCACAGAATGGGTTTAACGCCATTTTCAAATTAGCAGTATCAACATTTGTGTTGTCAGCGTTTACTCTGACCTTCACATTTGCATCGACTACGCGCTTTACAGGCACCAATACTTTCATGGGATTTCCTTTTACACCTTCAATGTATGTGGACGGCACATTGGTTTTAACCAATGTAATATGGCTCAACTTTACGGCCTGTTAACGTTAACGTCAACCTAAGTCAAACACTTGTTTATATTTTTTTTGGCTCAATGTGCGTTTAAAAGAACTGACATCTGCACAATTTATATTAAATAAGGTACCTAAAAGGGTAGATTAATTAATTTTTATCTACTTATTGATGATTTTATTTGATCCATTCAGATTTAGTTTCTATTATTAATGACTATTCAAGTAAACTTATTTTGCTACTATTAAATATTGTGCTTTATTGACATGTTTAATGGTCAATTAAATTGACACTCCAATGCTAAATAATTAAGCAATGTAGCGATTTTGATAGGTATTCTTTAATCTCTAAAGCATTACTTGAAAACTTATTATTTAATAACCATTAGGATGCACATTGATATGAGTGACTTTTTAGAAATACTAACCCATGGTCGTCGTTTTAAAGCTGCAGTTAAAGAGTTGTCTGTAGAAGATTTACGTGAGCTTTCAGTAAAGCTTGAAAAAATCATTACAGAAAGAGAAGAAGACGAAAAAGCAGAACAAGAAGCCAATGCAGAAAGAAATGCACGCATTGCTGAAATTCTAGCGCAAATTGAAAACAGTGGTTTATCAATTGAAGACTTAGGTGAAGTATCAATTAAGCCTGCACCAAAAAAACGTGCGCCGCGCCCTGCTAAATACCAAATTGAAGTTGATGGCGAATTAATCCAGTGGACGGGTCAAGGCCGTATGCCAACTGTGTTCAAAAACCAAGTTGATAATGGCAAAACAATGGAAGACTTCTTAATTCCTGGTATGGAATAACACTTGCTGTTTTGACATCCTTCATATAGAAAAAGCTTACTTTGGTAAGCTTTTTTCTTATCTGTATTCTATTCCCACCTGCTAGCAAGCATTGTAAACTATACTACATTCACCTCTTTTGAATTAGGCTTTACTATGAACGTTTCTCGTCCTGTTTTTTCTTTAGCTATAAGCTCAGCAATATTATTATCTGGTTGTGCTAGTGAATACACTTTTAATAGTAACCTAGACACTAAGGCAATTGATGACTATTTCAAACCTGGAAATGTGGTTCTATATAAAGAGAACCAACGCCCTAAAGGGTCATTTGAGGTGTTAGGCCTAGTTGAAGGTGAATCATGCCAACAAACTGCTGATGGGGTTCCTGCAAGCATTGCAGATGCGAGAACCGATGCACGAAAACAGGCGGTCGAGCTAGGTGCCAATGGGCTAATGATCAAAAAATGCCTATTAACAGAACAACAGGTCGACAGCTGCTACAGCCAAGCAATTTGTGTCGGCCAAGCAATTAAAACCGCTACTGAGCAGTAGATACTTGTTAATAATTTAGTATTAGAGCAACCGACTATTAATGGCTAATGGTCAAAGAAATTAAACCATCAGGCTAGGTGTCTAAGTCATTTTATTTATGCTGTTATCCGAAGCATTTTAAAGACATTAACACCCGCTTTGCTTAAAACCTTACATTGGCTAATGGCTCTTTAGTATTAAATTAACAAAGCATTGAACATTTATTAGGTTCAATGCTTGATTATGCCCCCTCTTAATTTATTAGTAACAACACTTGACGGTTTCTTAGACATGAAAACAGATCCTAACGCGCAAAACTTTAACTCTCAAATAGAGGCCGTCGGGTATTGTCGTACCCCTTACAAACAAAAGTTTGGTATCCCAAGACAACCAGGGTTAGTAAATATTAAAGGTGTTATTGAATTAGCCCCTCAAGTCAATAACCTTGATGCGGTTAGAGGTATTGAACAATATTCACACTTATGGCTGCTTTTTTGTTTTCATGAAAACCTACAGCAAGGTTGGAAAAATACCGTCAGACCACCAAGATTAGGTGGCAATGAAAAGTTAGGCGTATTTGCCACCCGCTCTACATTCAGACCTAATGGTATTGGCCAGTCAGTGGTTAAATTGCATAAGGTTATTCAGAAAAATGGCAAAGTTTGTCTTGAAATATCCGGCATGGATTTATTAGATGGTACCCCCATTATTGATATAAAACCTTATATTCCATTTTCTGACTCAATAGAAAGTGCGACAGGTGGCATCGCTCAAGATGCGCCAAAATTAATTGATGTACAATTTTCAAGCTTGGCAAAAGCGCAAATTGACGCCCACTCATCTAAGCTCAATAACAGTGATTTAATTCAACTTATTACTGACGTGTTAGCTCAAGACCCTCGACCTGCTTATAAAAAAGCCAAAGCAGATCCAAAATTATATCAAGTGGCCTTATATGATATTGATATTTTTTGGACCGTCACTGAGCAGCAGATTAATGTTATTGAAATTAAACCCACCAGCGTTGGTCAAAACTAATATGAAGTCTGATTTGAACAGCACCCTTGATACAAACAAAAGTCCTGATTATCAAACTCAGCATAAAAAACGTTTATCTTGGATGCCGTGGTTGTATTTTTCCTTAAAAGACAAACAATTTACCTGGGCTAAACCCTGGCAAGATGAAGTTCAGCAACAATTTGAGCAGCTTGAAACCATTAAGTTTGGTCAGCAGTGTTTTATCGCCCCCGAAGCCAATGTGTTTGCAGAGCCTGGGCGCAATATAACTATGGGAAATCAATGCATGATTGCCGCCGAGGTGTTTTTACATGGGCCGATAACCCTAGGCAATGAAGTGGCCATTAATCATGGCTGCTCTTTTGATGGCGGTCGCTGCGGCATCACCATTGGTGATAAAACCCGTATCGCCAATAACGTCACGATTTATGCTTTTAACCATGGCATGTCAGCAGAGCAAGATATCTATCAACAACCCAGTCAATCAAAGGGTATTGTCATTGGCCGTGATGTATGGATTGGCGCCCAAGCTGGCATTGTTGATGGGGTTACTATTGGCAACCAAGCCATTGTTGGCATGGGTAGTATTGTGACCAAAGATGTTCCCGAATTTGCGATTGTTGCCGGTAACCCTGCCAAAATCATTGGCGACCGACGCGATAAATAGTTGCTTTAATTTATCGCCCATATCATTTTGCCATAGCCCTATGGCTATCTTTGTCAGGTATCGCTTAATTATCTGGTGACTTCATCGTTACAGGTGATAAAATGTCGCACATTAATAGCTACTAAGTGGACATTGGGAATGCGAGTTAGCAAGTACCTGCTTTCAACACAAAAAGAAACACCTGCAAATGCAGAAGTCATCAGCCATCAATTGATGTTACGTGCCGGCTTTATCCGTCGTAATGCATCAGGCCTTTATTCATGGTTACCGAGTGGTTTACGTGTATTACGTAAAGTCGAAGCCATTGTTCGTGAAGAAATGAACAAAGTCGGTTCTATTGAAATTTTGATGCCCCTAGTACAGCCGGCCGATCTTTGGGTTGAAACAGGACGTTGGGAAAAATTTGGTCCTGAATTGCTCCGCTTCCAAGATCGTCATAACCGCGACTTCGTTTTAGGCCCAACCCATGAAGAAGTGATTACTGATTTAGTCCGTAAAGAAGTGAGCTCTTATAAGCAATTACCACTGACATTATATCAAGTACAAACAAAATTCCGTGATGAAGTCCGTCCTCGTTTTGGCGTGATGCGTGCACGTGAATTTTTGATGAAAGATGCCTATTCTTTCCATTTAACCCAAGAGTGCATGGATAAGACTTATGCAGACATGCATCAAGCATACTGCAACATCTTTAATCGTATGGGTCTTGCTTTCCGTCCTGTTATTGCTGACACGGGTTCAATTGGTGGTAGTACCTCACATGAGTTCCATGTTCTTGCTAACAGTGGTGAAGACTTGATCGCTTATTCAACTGAAAGTGATTATGCCGCAAACATTGAAAAAGCAGAAACTGCAGCACCAACTGGCACATTAGCCGCACCAACACAGGAAATGACTGTCGTTGATACGCCAAATGCCAAAACCATTGCTGAATTAGTTGAGCAGTTTGAACTTGAAATAACTAAAACAGTTAAAACCCTGATTGTTAAGGGCGCAACTGAAGATGCACCATTGGTAGCATTAGTTATTCGTGGCGATCATGAGTTAAACGAATTAAAAGCTGAGAAGCATGAGCTCGTTGCCTCACCACTTGAGTTTGCCACTGATGCTGAAATGGTTGCAGCTGTAGGCGCAGGTCCAGGTTCAATCGGCCCTGTAGGCCTTGAAATGCCTATTATCATTGACCGTGACGTCGCGCTAATGAGCGACTTTGCTGCTGGTGCTAACCAAGAAGGTAAGCATTACTTTGGCATCAACTGGGAGCGCGATTTACCAATGGCACAAGCGATGGATATTCGTAACGTGGTTGAAGGTGAAGCAAGCCCAGATAGTAAAGGTGTTTATGCGTTTGCACGTGGTATTGAAGTCGGTCATATCTTCCAACTTGGTACTAACTACTCAGAAGCAATGGGCGCAACCGTACTTGATGAAAACGGTAAGTCAAAAGTGATGCAAATGGGCTGTTATGGCGCTGGTGTTAGCCGTATCGTTGCCGCTGCAATCGAGCAAAACCATGATGACCGCGGTATGAAGTTACCTGAGTCACTGGCGCCGTTCACTGTGGGGATTTTACCGATGAATATGCATAAGTCTCATCGCGTAAAAGACATGGCTGAGCAGCTTTACGCAGACTTAAGTGCCCAAGGCATTGAAATCTTATTAGATGACCGTAAAGAGCGCCCAGGCGTGATGTTCAATGACATGGAGCTAATTGGCTTGCCTCATGTAATTGTTATTGGCGATCGTAATATCGATGCTGGCGTGTTTGAATATAAAAACCGCCGCACTGGTGAAAAACAAGATATCCCGTTTGATCAGATTGTCGACTTTATCAAGTCAGCAATTAATGGCTAATCATTCGCTTTAAAACTATGCCGTAAAAAACGCACCTTTTAAGGTGCGTTTTTTTTGGTTTTCATTTCATATTTTACATGTAACTACTGTCGATTATGTTATTTTGATTGGTATAACCAGTTATTGCTATACATACTGATATCATCAGCTTATCAAACAGAGGAGAGCATAGTTGTCAGATTCAATTGCACTGGTATTAGGTGGCGGTGGCGCACGGGCTGCGTATCAGATTGGCGTGTTAAAAGCGCTAGTTCAGCTTTATCCGCGTAATCATCATATCCCGTTTGATATTCTAAGTGGTAGCTCAGCAGGTGCAATTAACGCAACGTCATTAGCTACCCATGCCTCTTGTTTCCATTTAGGGGTTCGCAAACTTGATTGGGTTTGGCGGCACTTTGAAACCCATAAAGTCTACAGTTCATCGTTTTGGAATGTATTAAAACACTTATCAAAAATGGCCTTAAAAGGGCTACAAAGTGATAAGGTCAATACCGAAGCGGGCAGCCTGCTTGATAATCAGCCGTTACGAAAACTACTGAATCAATTAATCGATTTTCAGCGTATTGAACGCAACATCGGTAGTGGCGCTTTAAAGGCCATTAGCTTAGATGCATCAAGTTACAATGACTCATATTCCTACAGTTTCTATCAAGCTAGCCATCATATTAACGACTGGCAACGGGCAAGAAGACAAGGTACCCGCACCACATTAACCACAGATCATTTGATGGCGACCTCAGCTATCCCATTGGTTTTTCCATCGGTAAAATTAAAACAAGCCTATTTTGGTGATGGCTCAGTACACCAATTGTCGCCGTTATCCAGCCCGATACATCTAGGAGCCAGAAAAATTATGGTGATCAATCTAGATAGCCCTCATAAACAAAGGCACAGTGATATAGATGCTCACCCAAAAACAGCAACCATTGCAGGTCATTTACTGGATACCATTTTCTCAGACACTTTAAACAGTGATTTAGAACGCTTAGAGCGGATAAACAGCACCTTAGACCTTATTCCACCCGCCGATGCTAAGCTGGTTAATTTGCGTAAAATTGACACCTTAGTCATTAAGCCCAGTGAAGATTTAAGTGTTATTGCCGCGCGCTACTTTCAAGACTTACCTCTCGCCATCAGAATATTATTGAAATTTATTGGCATTAATCGTCAATCAGACTCAAGTATCGCGTCATACTTATTATTTGAAAAATCCTACACCAGTGCCTTAATTGATCTCGGTTATAAAGACGCTATGAACCAAATGGATACCATCAAAACCTTTTTTGAACTGGAAACCTAAATAGGCTTCTTGGCTAAATGATTAGTGCAGCACGACTCACTTTGAGATGAACTCACTGCCAAATACGCTGCTATTACAAATAATAAAAAGCAAGTTGCCACGCAACTTGCTTTTTTGGTGGAGAGTGTTTCCACAGGTGCCGCTTAATAAGTATTAGAAGCGTGAAGTGCCACCAATATAGAAACCATCTTCAAAAGCACGATCTGAACGACCATCATACTGGAAGGTCATATTTCTATAACCGAAAAAAACCGCCATATTAGGGTTAAAGTCATACTGCACTTTTCCACCTAATTCGGTGTAACCATCGACATCCGAAAAAGACAATACTGACGGCGCATAATAAGCATCAGCATGCAGCGATATTTTATTGCCTAGCGCAAAGCCATAGTGTCCACCGACGGCAATGACACTGCCATTAGGACTATTATCAAACCAAACACTGGATAACTTAGGGCCAATTTCAATTGAATGCGGACCTGTTTGATGGGTCATATGCATGGCAAACTGCGCCAAGTTACCCTTTTTATCTGAATACACATAACCGGCTTCAAGATTAACATTAGGGTTAATATTGGTCTTAATGTCAGCAGATACCACGTGCTCACTGAGCCCTAAAGAAAACTCAGTAGCATTAACATTGACGCAAAACACACTCGCTGCAATAACAGCCATCATTTTTTTATTCATTTATAACCTCAAACCTAAGTGCTTATGGGCCAAGATTATACTGAGCTAATTAATTAGTCTTTATAAAAAGGCCTAACACGAGCGCCTAGATGGATTAACACACAATTAAACCACAACCAAGTTACAATAAATAAGAGTTAGCAATACCTGTAAGTTAATATATCAAGTCGCGGTTGAGTATAACTTAATCGGTAAAATTAACTGCTCTCGTTGATGGCAAGCCCAGATCAGCTTATGCGTTTATTAAATCCGCACTTTAAATTGTGCACAATCCAATTTGCAGTTATGATAAAACTTAAAAGTATTATTATCGTTTTAGGAGTTGACCATGAGCCAAACATTTTATCAGCAAAGCGCAGTAGACATTCAAGGTAACACTGTATCCATGGATCAATTTAAAGATCATGTGGTATTGGTTGTTAACACCGCTAGCGAATGCGGCTTCACCCATCAATATAAACCCCTTGAGCACCTGTATCAGTTATATAAAGAGCAAGGTTTAGTGATATTAGGGTTTCCATGTAACCAGTTTGGCTCCCAAGAAAAAGGCGACGAAGCTACCATTAGCAAATTCTGTGAACTGAATTTCGGGGTTAGTTTTCCATTATTTAGTAAGGTGGACGTTAATGGCGCCAATGCCGCACCTATCTATCAGTTTCTTAAGTCTTCAGCTAAAGGGTTGCTGGGCAGCGAGTCAATTAAGTGGAACTTCACTAAATTCTTAATAGACAAAGAAGGCAAGGTGTTAAAGCGTTATGCACCGACCATGAAACCTGAAAATTTAGTAGAACAAATTGAGTATCTACTGAAAAAGTAATAGTTACCGCATTAAATCGACACTTAATGTATTTTTAATCTACTGATTTAATTGCATAAAAAAATTATTGATAAAAAATATAAAAAAATTGATGTTTTTTTGAACTATTTCACTTTGAGATGCTCATAGTATATAGACAGTGTTTTCACTTTCATCATCTCCCTGGGACTTCTAGCGCGGTCCCTTTGATCTCAAAGTGGATCAATAGGCAATCGTTTGATTGCCTTTTTTTATGGCGCTAATTTTTGATGAGACTGGTTTGTTAAAGCAAAGTTTATAAAGCACCCCTTAATCCTGACGATGTTCGCCATAAAAGAACAATAAAGGTTACCACAAAAACTCAATAAAAACAGATGCATAAAAATGTATCGCTTTCGATCATTCTAAATATTTAAAAAATAATAAATTTTATTGAACCATTTGCAGCTTAGCCTCTCTTAGTAATGTAGCTAGTCAGTAATAGGCTAACCCCTCATCAAGGTTATTTCGATACTGAGCTTTTATAGATTTAATCTCCCCAATTATTTCGCTACTCGAATTTGGTAACTCTTTTTCATCATCACTCCCAATTGGGACATTGCTAACACGCTAGCGCACCGTTAACAGTGACCCGCATAGAAATACTTCTGGCAATCCACTGGGTTGCCATTTTTTTTGCGCCAAGTTTATCTCAGCTTGAATATGACCTGAGATTAAACACCAATTCAAACTGCTGATTTAAAACTAAATTGCACTAATAAAATCCAATCAAGCCAGCTAGCCAGCTAGCCAGCCAAAAAAACTTTAAAATAATTTACCGCGGTAATGAACTTTTTTGAAATGAGCCACTCTGAGTAACTGTAGCAACGAGGTAATGTGCTTTTAAGGCGATGTTCACAAACTCTTCATCACAGTGACTGAATATCTAAATGACATTATCGCTAACCGAATTATGTTTTACCCGGTTTTCATTGTTCATCATCATCATCCCCCCATTTAGGGCATTGTTAATACGCTAGCGCATTATTAGCAAAACCCGCAAAGTAATACTTCTGGCAGCCCACTGGGTTGCCATTTTTTTTGCGCTAAATTTATTTCTTTGATTAAAATTATGGGTAAAAGCTGGAACAAGCTGACTGATTAAACCGCTAAATTGCAGTAATAAAATCCAATCAAACCAGCTAGCCAAAAAAATTTTAAAATAATTTACCGCGGTAATGAACTTTTTTGAAATGAGCCACTCTGAGTAACTGTAGCAACGAGGTAATGTGCTTTTAAGGCGATGTTCACAAACTCTTCATCACAGTGACTGAATATCTAAATGACATTATCGCTAACCGAATTATGTTTCACCCGGTTTTCATTGTTCATCATCATCCCCCATTTAGGGCATTGTTAATACGCTAGCGCATTATTAGCAAAACCCGCAAAGTAATACTTCTGGCAGCCCACTGGGTTGCCATTTTTTTGCGCTAAATTTATTTCTTTGATTAAAATTATGGGTAAAAGCTGGAACAAGCTGACTGATTAAACCGCTAAATTGCAGTAATAAAATCCAATCAAATCAGCTAGCCAAAAAAATTTTAAAATAATTTACCGCGGTAATGAACTTTTTTGAAATGAGCCACTCTGAGTAACTGTAGCAACGAGGTAATGTGCTTTTAAGGCGATGTTCACGAACTCTTCATCACAGTGACTGAATATCTAAATGACATTATCGCTAACCGAATTATGTTTTACCCGGTTTTCATTGTTCATCATCATCCCCCATTTAGGGCATTGTTAATACGCTAGCGCATTATTAGCAAAACCCGCAAAGTAATACTTCTGGCAGCCCACTGGGTTGCCATTTTTTTTGCGCCAAATTTATTTCTTTGATTAAAATTATGGGTAAAAGCTGGAACAAGTTGCTGATTCAAACTGCTGATTTAAAGCTAAATTGCAGTAATAAAATCCAATCAAACCAGCTAGCCAAAAAAACTTTAAAATAATTTACCGCGGTAATGAACTTTTTTGAAATGAGCCACTCTGAGTAACTGTAGCAACGAGGTAATGTGCTTTTAAGGCGATGTTCACAAACTCTTCATCACAGTGACTGAATATCGAATGACATTATCGCTAACCGAATTATGTTTTACCCGGTTTCATTGTTCATCATCATCCCCCATTTAGGGCATTGTTAATACGCTAGCGCATTATTAGCAAAACCCGCAAAGTAATACTTCTGGCAGCCCACTGGGTTGCCATTTTTTTTGCGCCAAGTTTATTTTCTTTGATTAGAGCTATGAGCAAAAGCTGGAACAAGCTGACTGATTAAACCGCTAAATTGCAGTAATAAAATCCAATCAAACCAGCTAGCCAAAAAAATTTTAAAATAATTTACCGCGGTAATGAACTTTTTTGAAATGAGTCACTCTGAGTAACTGTAGCAACGAGGTAATGTGCTTTTAAGGCGATGTTCACAAACTCTTCATCACAGTGACTGAATATCTAAATGACATTATCGCTAACCGAATTATGTTTTACCCGGTTTCATTGTTCATCATCATCCTCCATTTAGGGCATTGTTAATACGCTAGCGCATTATTAGCAAAACCCGCAAAGTAATACTTCTGGCAGCCCACTGGGTTGCCATTTTTTTTGCGCCAAGTTTATTTTCTTTGATTAGAGCTATGAGCAAAAGCTGGAACAAGCTGACTGATTAAACAGCTAAATTGCAGTAATAAAATCCAATCAAACCAGCTAGCCAAAAAAACTTTAAAATAATTTACCGCGGTAATGAACTTTTTTGAAATGAGCCACTCTGAGTAACTGTAGCAACGAGGTAATGTGCTTTTAAGGCGATGTTCACAAACTCTTCATCACAGTGACTGAATATCTAAATGACATTATCGCTAACCGAATTATGTTTTACCCGGTTTCATTGTTCATCATCATCCTCCATTTAGGGCATTGTTAATACGCTAGCGCATTATTAGCAAAACCCGCAAAGTAATACTTCTGGCAGCCCACTGGGTTGCCATTTTTTTAGCCATTGTTAATCAATAGCGCCGAGCTTCAAAGCTGCTGCATCAGTGCATCAAGTTGTACTTGCAGTGAAGGATGATAACCTGCCCTTGCCTGCTGAAATATCGCTAAAGCCTGTTGCTCATACCCGGCAATTAATAACTCGTTATAAAGCGGCTTAACAAACTTTGCTCGGCCAATATGACCTAAAAAGGCTGCAACCTTTGGCAGCACTATCTCATAGTTATTGCGGATGGCTACACTGTACCAGTCGCAGGCAAGCTCAGCATTTTGTGAACCCGAGAAGCCAAACACGCTATCAAGATCGGTAAGTTGTAGCTGCGTGAGTTGCAGCGGTAGCTGTTTGATAAAATACTGCCAATGATGCACTCGCCAACCAGCCACATTCAATTTAGCCGCACTGTCGCCCAGCTTTAATTGCTGCAATGCCAAATCCACTTTATCTAAGCTTGTGGATGTCGGCCCAACAAACCATTGGGGTAATCCTTCACCGTATACCCAAGTCATCAACTCTGATTCACTGATGGCCTCGGGATACTGCACAAGCAAGGTTTGCTTGGCATATTCAATAAAGGTTTCAGTGGTAATAGCTTGAAACTTAAAATGCTGCACATAATCAAATAAGAATTGATCAAAATCGTTACGGCCTAAGCGCGCTTCAAGTTCATGGACAAACATTGATGCCTTGTCATAGGTAAAGCGATTAAAAGCGTCATTGGCATCTTGTTGCTGCACATTAGCCGGCAATGTTTGCGCAGCTAATGGCATGGAGATCATTTCTTCTTTAAGGCGGCCAAACTCAATAACCCACTCAAGCTCCGCTTGCTCTTTGCCATAGATTTTTTCCACTAAACGATTAGTAAAGTAAGTGGTAAAGCCTTCATTGAGCCATAAATCTCGCCATGTGGCATTGCTGACTAAGTTGCCCGTCCATGAGTGAGCTAACTCATGGGCTACGGTAGACACTAAGCTTTTATCGCCCGCTATCAAGGTAGGAGTAATAAAAGCCAGTCGTGGATTTTCCATGCCGCCAAAGGGAAAGCTCGGCGGTAACACTATCATGTCATAGCGATCCCATGGATATGGGCCAAGCAAGGACTCAGCCGCTAATATCATCTCCTCGGTATCTTCAAACTCAGCCAACGCTTTGGCTAGCATCGCAGGTTCGGTATAAATACCGCAGCGGTCACTAATGGCCCCGTAAGCTAAATCTCCTACTGCCAGTGCTAGTAAATGGGTCGGAATGGGCTTTTCCATCTCAAACTGGAACACGCCATCAGCGGGCATAATGTCACTATTTGCCGCGCTCATCACTGCCCGTAAACCGTTATTGACCTTAACGGCAGCTGAAAAAGTAATACGCGCTTTGGGAGTATCTTGCAAAGGGATCCAACTGCGGGCATTAACCGGTTGAGATTGGCTAAAAAGATAAGGGACTTGTTTACCTAAGGTTTGCTCAGGCGTCAGCCATTGCAGCCCTTGCGCCTTTGGGGAGGTACGATAACTGATGGTCACTTGGTTGATGTCATCACCTACTGCAATGATAATCTTCTCGCCTTGTCGCTCATTGATATGCTCAATACTAAATTCAAGCAAGCGACCACTATTATCGGTAATGGTATCGATAATCAAATCCCGGCCATCTAGCACTAATTCATTACAGTCTTCACAGCGATTAAATTGCAGTGTCGCTTGAGCGACTAATTGCTGCTTATCAAAATCAACATCTAAGTTTAACTGTAAATGATGCACTTTTATCTGATCAGTATTTGCCACTGAATGATAATCACGATTATTGTCCCAAAGCTTGCGCATTTTGATATCCATTACTCCAAAAGTTCTAATGAGTACTGTATACCAATGGCCGCTTTTCATCGAGTATCACTGTGTATCTAGTAAACTTAACGCTCACTATTTGAAATAAAAAAGCCTCTTAAAAAGAGGCTTTTTAAAAAGAAGCAGTTTAGCTTACAGCTTAATACCTGCTTTTTGTAAATCTTTTGCTACAACACTACGTGGTAGTGGAACATAGCCATCTTTCTCAACAATTTGCTGACCCTGCAGCGATAACACGTAACGGATGAACTCACGATCCATTGGTGATAAGTCATTGTTAGGGTGCTTGTTAATGTAAACGTATAAGTAACGTGATAATGGGTAAGTCCCATTCGCTGCATTACCTGCAGTTGCTGCGATGTATTTAGTGCCTTTCTTTGAAAGCGCTACCGCTTTAACACCTGCAGTTTTGTAACCGATACCAGAATAACCGATAGCATTAAGACCTTGAGAAACTGATTGAACCACTGATGCTGAACCTGGTTGCTCATTAACGTTTGGTCTAAAGTCACCTTTACAAAGTGCTTTCTTTTTGAAGTAACCGTAAGTACCTGATACTGAGTTACGACCATATAATTGCACGTCTTTCTTAGCCCAGTTACCTTCTAGCCCAACATCGCCCCAACGCGTTACATCATCACCACCACACTTTTTAGTTGATGAGAAGATTGAATCGATTTGCTCGATGCTTAGCCCTTCAATTGGGTTATCTTTATGCACAAATACCGCTAATGCATCAATGGCTACACGAATAGCTGTCGGCGCGTAACCGTAATGCTTTTCAAATGCTTCAATTTCGTTTGGCTTCATTTGACGGCTCATTGGGCCGAACTGAGAAGTACCTTCAGTTAATGCTGGCGGCGCAGTAGAAGAACCAGCAGCTTGAATTTGGATATTTACGTTAGGGTAAATATGTTTAAAATCTTCAGCCCATAAGGTCATCATATTAGCTAAAGTATCTGAACCCACTGATGACAAGTTACCTGAAACACCACTGGTTTTTTCGTACACAGGTAATGTTTTATCAATGGCTGCCATAGATGTAGCTGAAAATACACCAGCTGCAGAAAAGGCGATAGCGCCAACTAGCTGTTTAAGTTTCATTTTTGTGCTCCGGTATTATAAGCGTTGTTATTTAAGACAGGCTCAGTATCAATGACGATGATGACAAGTCTATGACGCTAATGTGACAGCAGTATGACAATTAACACTTTTAACAATCACACCAAACACGTTCCAAAGCTAATTAATGGCAACCTTAAGCAGTTAAAAATCATGGTATTAGCTGAAAATCAGTTTATTTAAATTGCTTAATACAGCTAATTTTGACTATGAGTTATTTATTAAGCCTGCAGTTTTTACCTAACAAGTTAGGCTTTGTTGCAATAAAGACCAGCAAATAGTTTACAGACGCATCCGCAAGACCTTATAAAACCCGCTTCATGTAAGTTATTTGATACTGACCATTTTAAAGAAGCATTATTGTGGCTTAAAGAATCGGTTATTATGAACAATTCAAAGTCGTGATACCTAGTCCGCACCCAAATTAGACTGTTGATGCCTTTTTTGTATTTCCAAACTCCGTTTGGATTAACGTCGTGGGTTTTCCACCCACACCCAACCAAAAGGGTATCAACAGCATTACCCTCCATACTCTTTATTAATGAATTAGGCCCCGCCGCCCCTAACGAAAAATGCTGAAAAGCGCATGATTTTCGATGGGGATTTATCCAGCTTTTAACTTCGTTTGTTGCTAACTTCGGCCCCTGTTTATTATAAAGAGTGAAAATGCTAACGCTTCCGATGGTGAGTCTGAAGTAAATGGATTTACAAATGTCACGGTGGCATGGATGCTAAGGAGTGATCCTGCACCTCGAAAGCTATGCTCACATCCATGTGAGCATCACGCTATTTTCTTCAACGTCCTCAATTCAAATTGAGTTTTAGTCTTTTACTTTCTTAGATTTATAGATTGTCTAGCTTTTGATATTTGGCTTTTACTTGTTGCAATATAAAAAGCTAAATCGAAGAGATGAAAATTCCGGTGTAAGCGCGGCTGTGACCGTCCATGACAAGGACGTCATGGCCGAGCTTTCAGGGACGAACTTGCAGCGTGTCACAGTCGTGCTTGCACATAAGCCTGCGGCAGGCAATTGGTTAGATTGAAGTGATGGCCTGCTGTTACTGATCTAATATAAATGAAGTTTAAAGCTGGTGCTGGTAACTCGTTTATGCCCCAAAGTTTGCTAGAAACCAATCTAAACCATCACTTCTAATATCAATAACAGTGTCAATAAATTCTGCTACAACATACTTCCTCCAAATCGCAGCAGTACTGGCAAAAATACAGTTATAAGGGGAATCTAACTGTTTGCCATTCTTATCGAAGAAAAAATCAACAAAATTGGCATCGATAAATTTTAGGTTAAAAATTTAACTCATATTTTTCAATTATTTAAGTTTACTATTTTGAGTGATAATGGACCCGATAAATGTTCTTGATCAATTTTGCGGAGTGATTAACCCTAATGCGGGTCAACAAAAGTAGGTATTAGTCACTTTACATCAATAAGTTACGTGATAAGTTAGATGCAAAATTAATTATAATTAGAGATTTATCCGAGATACTGGATAAGTTAGCTGTTATGAATTTAAGGAAGTATTGTGCAAATATCAGAGTTATTGCAACTGTCAGTTTGGATTGACGAAAATATAAAAAAGCCTAAAATTTCCCCCAAGTACCAAGCCTTACAAGCAGGGATTCAGCAAAATGTTAGTGCCAGAAATAATCAACCTAAGCAACCGTTTGAAATCCAGAAACATGATCTTATTGATACGATTAAGGTCATAGATACAAGTGGATTAACCTATCAACAAGAAGATATGCTTGAGCACTTAAATATAACTCAAAATATTGGTGACGAGGGTGTTGATCGGATCGAGAGTATCTTGTATAAAAATTCACTTGATATTGCTACCGCAGCTGCCGAAGTGACTAAAATAACTCAAGAAATAAACGCAGCAATTCAAAAATCAGATCAAATAAAAGCTGCATTAATGCCATTAATAACAATCCCAGAAGAAGACGATATAGAAAAGGGAAGTGTTGTTATGAGGGTACATTTCCAAAATGAAGTTGGAATGGATAATGTTACAGACTTCAAAAAACTTGGTAATTCTTGGTGGGAAATTGGTCGCGGTATAGCTATGGCACATGACAGTGCCCCCGAAGATATAAAAGTTGTTGGAGCAAGCAAAGGATCAATAATTATTGAACTAGCGGTTGCAGTTGCAATAGCTACTACGGCAAGCACGATTATTCTTTCTGCGCTAAAGGTTGCTGACCGGGTACTAACAATAAGAAAAAAAGTTGAAGAAATTAAATCCCTAAAATTGAATAATCAAAAGTTAGAAATTGATTTAGCAAAAGAAGCTGATAAAGAGAAAAAAGAAGGTTTAGAAAAAATCACTAAAGAGATCTCCATCAAGTTAAATATTGAAGCTAACGGAGACGGTGAGAAAGTTAAAGTACTAGAGAAGTCAGTAAGAAATCTAATCGACTTTGTTGAAAAAGGTGGCGAAGTAGATTTTTTTACTGATGATGACCATGCAGAAGAACCTGAAATAAAAGTCTTGAAGCAAAACTTCGATGAAATTAAAAAATTAGAAAAACGAGTTTTAATGCTTGAGAGTAAAAATTCATCACAAGTTGCTTAAACGGACACAAACAGCTGGTTGTGCTCGTTCCTAGCCATTATAGCCAGATTTTTAGCCGCTTAGCAAAGCGCTAGGGCCAATCAAACATCGAGATAAAGTATGCATTTAGATTCTCTAGGAAAAAATTTACTTTCTTTACTGGTCGAAAAAATCCAAACAGCAGTTCCTGGACGGCCAGAGACCTATGTTGGTTACAAAGAATGCCATGATTTACTTGGTCTAACTCAAATGAGAGAGAAGTGGGGTGAAAGCTTAAAGCCACAAGGGCTCACTTCTTTAGCTGATTGGACTGAAATAAACAATAAGCCAGGGATTACTGGAATTATCATAAATCGTTCAACTTTAGAACCTGGCAAAGGGTACTTTAATCTTTTTGGTAAAGATGATGGTGATTATGCTTGGTGGGCTCAACAAGTTAAGGAATCGAAAGAATATGATTGGTCTCCATACCTCGATGAAGAATTTATTTTTATTCCATCTGATATTGAGGCTCCAGACCGAGAGGATATTATTACCTCGCGCATAATTCGTGATACGGCCCTTTCCTCTAAAGTAAAAGCTCTTCATGCTAGTCAGTGTCAGATATGCAAAATAATGGGTGGCTATGTATTAGTGGCCACGACTTCAAACTATTTAGCGTATTTCTCCACATAAAACGAAGCAATACATTTTTACATTTCTGAGTTAAACCCCTGCCCCAGCTTTACCTTTAATATGTCTGTATTAACATCAATTCACCCTAATCACAGCGCTACATTCCTTAGCGTTTAACAGCATCGAGATACCTTTATGTGGATAAAACTATAAACTAAAGCCCGTTATGTAAAGTTATTAAAGTTAAGTAAATTTTATTTTTGTTGGTTTTTTTATTGGTATTTTAAATATCCAAGCAACAATAATGACGACTTGATTTACCCTATTTTCGTTGTTGATAGCATCCAATAGACATAAAAAGGTTTCTATGAAAAAGATAATATTTGGTTTTTTTATGTTCAGTTCATTGCTAGCTGCTACTGCTCATGCAGCAGATCAATTAACGGCCACTATTATTGGTTCTGGTTCGCCTATCTATAATGAAAACCGTGCGAGCGCGAGTACGTTAATCTCTGCCGGAAACACTCATATATTGGTTGATATGGGTAATGGCACTCAAGCTAATTTGTCTAAACTCGGCGTTGATATTCGTCATTTATCTAGCCTACTTATTACCCATCATCATCTTGATCATAATGAAGAATTTGTACCCATGTTAATTCGTCTGTTACTAGGGCGAAATAACTTCACCATTGTTGGTCCACCCAATACGAAGAAACTCACGGAAACAAATTTGGATTTGTATGAAGCTGATATTACATATCGACTAGGCAAAACTAAGAGAAACCTTGCCGATCGTATCAAGGCTTTTGATGTTACAGATATACAAGGCGGAGAATCCTTTAAGGTCGGTGATATACAGGTCACCACGCTTCAAGTTCCACACACCATTCATACTGTTGCTTACCGCTTCGATTACAATGGCCAATCGATTGTCATTACTGGAGATCTGACTTATTCAGAAGCACTGCCCACCTTCGCGAGCAATGCAGATTATATGATTATCGATTCTGGCGGAATGGTAATGATAGGTGGACGGAATAAAAACAAAAAATCTAATGATCAAAGCATAAATAAAGGTTCGAACAACAAAAATAAAAAGAGCGGTAATAAAAAAAATCGTGCTCACCTTAATTTAAACGACTCCAGTACACTTGCCCAAAAAGCTAATGTCAAAAATCTGGTCTACACCCATTTTACTGCGGGGGAAGTTGATGCTGAAGCGAGCTTAAAAGAAATTCATAAAAATTATAGTGGTAATGTCATTTTCAGTGAAGATCTTATGGCCGTTAATACTGCAGTGAAGGAAAGCATAGTCAAAACATCACAAAAGATAGCTAGTTACCCAATCGTCGATACCGGACAAAGAAAATCCTACAGCAACAATGCAGTAATACCATTACCAGACAATGCCAATGATTTTTATGGTCAAGATGCCAGTTATAGCACTAACCCTCCTTCTTACACCGACAATAACAATGGCACTATCACCGATAATGTCACTGGTTTAATCTGGCAAAAACAGATGGGGGATAAACTGAGTTATGATGAAGCACTTTTAAAAATAAACACTCTAAAATTAGCAGGTTATGGTGACTGGCGAATTCCCACCATTAAAGAGCTCTATTCTCTCATTCAATTTACAGGCAGCGTTAAAGGAGAAAAAGCGCTCACCCCTTTCATCGACACCAGTTTCTTCAATCAACCTCTTGGTAATACTAAAGCTGGAGAACGAGAGATTGATGCCCAAACATGGTCGAGTACCGAGTATGTCGGCAAAACAATGAAAAGTGATGATACGGTTTTTGGGGTGAATTTTGTTGATGGCCGTATTAAAGGTTACCCAAAGTTTAATCCACGCACTAAAACGCCGAATAAAATGTACTTTAGGTTTGTGAGGGGAAATAAAGCCTATGGTAAAAACAACTTCATTGACAATAAGGATGGTACCACCACTGATTTGGCGACTGGTTTAACTTGGCAACAGACAGACAGTAACAAAGGTTTGAATTGGCAACAAGCACTGCAATATTCTGAGGATCTAACTTTAGCTGGCCATAGCGATTGGCGTTTACCAGATGCAAAAGAGTTACAAAGCATCGTGGATTATACCCGCTCACCTGAAACCTCTAATTCAGCGGCAATCGACCCGATTTTTTACACATCTTCGATAAAGAATGAATCTGGCGAAAAAGATTATCCTTATTACTGGAGTTCAACAACTCATCTTGATGGGCCAGTGCCAGAATCTGCAGCGGTTTATGTGGCCTTTGGTAAAGCCTTAGGTGAAATGCGTGGCATAACAATGGATGTTCATGGCGCGGGTTCTCAGCGCAGCGACCCTAAAACAGGTGCACCGATGTCTCGTGGGCCACAAGGCGATTTTATTCGAGTTGAGAATTATGTACGCAGTGTACGAGATGGCAATGTCGTTTTAGCGGCCCAAACATATGAGCAGCCTCTGACTGAATATATTAACGAATATGCAAGGGCAAGTAACCTGACGGGTTCAACGACTCAAAAACAAAACAACAAAATCAAAAGCAGTACTCAAAGTAATAAATTTATTAATCGATTTGATAAAGATGGCGATGCAAAAGTATCGGCTTCAGAGTTTAAAGCTGGCACAAAGCGCTTTAATCATTTTGATAAAAATAAAGATGGTTACATCACGGCAGATGAGGCACCTACTGGACCGCCTAAAAACACCAAGTAAAAGCATTACTGAATCGACTTATTATTGTGTTTTACAGAAAGGCTGTTGTTATCGACTTAACATAATATAGAGAAGTGATTAACCCGACAGGTTGTTTGAATTTGACCAGTACAGTTGATGATGATTTAGAATATTTAGACAAGCTATTCAAATTTAAAGGGAAGATAAAAAAGCCAGTAATACAAAGTAAACTTCGTATTACTGGCTTTTAAGGTCTGATAGCGAACTTAAGCTTAATTCAAGCTATTAGCACTATAATCTAACTGACATTATTTAACGTCATTAAGACTGACGGCGACGCCATAGCAGTGGCAATAATAATAGAAGCCCAGCTCCTAAACTGCCCGCGCTATAGTTTTCGCTCCAACCATCATCTAACGTGTTTGCCACATTGATACTGACAGAAGCACTTGTTTCTTCTTCCCCGTCACTCACAACAAGTTCAAACACTAATGCTTGATCTACTGAAACTTCTGGTGTTGTCAGATTTAGCACAAGACCCGTTGCAGTAAAATCAGTTTGAGCGCCTGAAACTTGTGTCCAGCTATAGGTTAAACCTGCAGGTTCATTAGCAATAGCCGCAGTGATAACGGTGTTCTCACCTTCATTTAGCTCAGTGTTTCCACTAAAGCTAATATCAAATGATAAAGGCACATTTTCGACCGTTACATTAACGACTTCGCTAGCCAGTCAACCACCCACTTGTTGGGGATTGAGGTCGGTAACTTGAGATGATGTTTTGCCAAATATGCCAGTAGTCTTGCTCGCCAGACTTTAGCCAGGTTAATAGGCGTTGAAAAATAAAGTGCCACCCATTGTTAATGGCAAACCTGCCCACCTTCTACTAGGCTTTGGTTAAGCATTAAACAAGGAGGTTATGATGCCGCGCCCTCGTAGAAGCCAAATTAGCCTAGAAGACACGTCTTATTATCATTGCTGTAGTCGCGTGGTTCGCCGCGCTTTCTTATGTGGTGATGATAAATACACAGGTAACAACTATGACCACAGACGGGGTTGGGTTGAATCACTTATTCTTGAACTGACAGACGTTTTTGCCATTGATGTGACGGCTTATGCGGTGATGTCTAATCATCTGCATGTGGTGTTACACATTGATATTGAAACGGTAAATAACTGGAGTGACCGTGATGTCATTGAGCAATGGCATAAGTTGTTTAAAGGGGACGGGTTAACCCAAAAGTTTGCTAAAGGTCAGCTCATTGAACCTCACGAGGTGACAAGGTTAAAGCACACCATCGCCATCTACAGAAGTCGCTTATGTGATATCTCATGGTTTATGCGCTGCTTAAATGAACCTATTGCCAGACAAGCCAATCAAGAAGATAACTGTTCAGGTCGTTTCTGGGAGGGCAGGTTTAAATCTCAAGCTTTACTCGATGAAGCCGCAGTTTTAGCCTGTATGGCGTATGTAGACTTAAATCCGATACGCGCCAATATGGCCGCCACACCAGAGCAATCAGACTACACCAGTATTCAACAGCGGATAAAAGCGGCAATTAAAGGTGAACAACCTAAAACCTTGCTGCCATTTATAGGCAATGAACGCGCTAACCAACCCAAAGGCATCGCATTTTCATTACAGGATTACCTTGAGTTAGTGGATGATACAGGCCGAGTAATTCGTGATGATAAGCGCGGCGCTATCAGCCAAAGCACCGCTAAATTACTCACAAGGCTTAATATCCCACAACAAAACTGGCTTAAAATCACTACCGAGTTTGGGCAGTTATTTCATGGCCCAGTAGGTTCACTGCAAGAGCTGACTCAATACTGTGAGCATCTACAAAAGCGACGACGGTATTTCGCTACAAGCTGCCAGTATTTTCATTAAGCTGATGCATTCAACTGTTTCCCTCTGAACCGATATCACCAAAGTTAAACACTCAATAACCATCATCCTTGGATGGTTGCAAAATGACGGCTTAAAAACGGTAAATTAAGCCGAAAACGCCCAAATATCATCATTATCAACCTTCCAAGCCCACCACCAAACGGCACAGGCTACTTAATGAAGCGTGTTCACTTGTACATCGTTGCAAAGGTCGTTATGTTATTGATTAACAATGGCTGTCTTATTTGTTTTAAAATGCTAACGCTTCCGATGGTGAGTCTGAAGTAAATGGATTTACAAATGTCACGGTGGCATGGATGCTAAGGAGTGATCCTGCACCTCGAAAGCTATGCTCACATCCATGTGAGCATCACGCTATTTTCTTCAACGTCCTCAATTCAAATTGAGTTTTAGTCTTTTACTTTCTTAGATTTATAGATTGTCTAGCTTTTGATATTTGGCTTTTACTTGTTGCAATATAAAAAGCTAAATCGAAGAGATGAAAATTCCGGTGTAAGCGCGGCTGTGACCGTCCATGACAAGGACGTCATGGCCGAGCTTTCAGGGACGAACTTGCAGCGTGTCACAGTCGTGCTTGCACATAAGCCTGCGGCAGGCAATTGGTTAGATTGAAGTGATGGCCTGCTGTTACTAATCTAATATAAATGAAGTTTAAAGCTGGTGCTGGTAACTCGTTTATGCCCCAAAGTGAGTTTAAAGTTGGTATATTTTGAGGTAAAGCCTGTAGCATTCCCCCTCAAAAAAATATTATCACCTCCAATAGAATGGCCTGGTTTACTATGCAACTACACAACAACTCGTGCTGGCTTGGAGATATTGCTACTGCAAGCACCAAATAGCTCGTAAGTGGTTTGTGCTCATTGGAGGCGTAATATGACCTTCTTCAAAAAGCTCATAGCCATAGTGTTCACCACTAAACTTAAAAGTTTCTTTCTTACTCGAATCAGACGTTTCGATTTGGTAGTTAGGGAAGCCTGGCTTACCTTCCGCGAGCATACCAAGCAAACCAAATCGTACATTAACGTCCATACCCCAATTGTTGGCATATTGATGCATTTGATGAATCAATCTCTCTGCGAAGACAGCTGGGATTTGGATTAACCCAAGCAATACTTTTGTGTCGATATCAAACTCAGATATGAAGGGCGTAAGTAAACTAATTCGGTGATCAACAATCTGGTTTTCTAACTCAGACTTAATCTTCTCGTGCGACTCCCCACTAGTGTCGAAAACAACATCTTTCCCAAACTTAGCACGTCCCTTACCATTTCTGATAACAACAGAAAAGCCACAAAATTGGTAATTGAATTCTTTTTCTTTCATTGAAATCTCTCTTTTTTGGTAATTCAAATTTTTATTGAAAATTAATCCGTTACAAAATATTAATCCAGTGGTGATTTGGAGTGTCTAGATGTCTATTGGAGCCAGGATTAGACACTATACTAGATCGATATTTTGACACATTCTTTAGTGGCCTATGCACATGGCCGCACAATAACCATCGTGGCGTTATGGCACCGAGCCTGAGACAAGATTTTAAATCTTCTGAACCCCAATCAACACGGTCTTGTAGTGCTGTTTTTAGACCTGATGGTGGCTCATGATGCAATAAAACGGCACAATCACTGAAGCGCTCTATGTTTTCACATTGGTAAGGGATACAACCAAACTTAACGCCATTTAGCTTAAATTGACTATTGTCACCAAGGATATTAGGAATTGAGTTAAGCCAGTCATGGTCAGCGTCCGATTCATCATCTAACGGATTGTCGTGATTACCACTGCAAACAAATACAGGGATAGGGATTTGACTTAGCCACTTTCGTAACCATGTCACTTGAGCTGCTAATGTGGTTGAGCACTCAAGCCTATCATCAAGAAAGTCACCAGTAATGCACAGCACATCGGCTTCATTGGATTGCTTTGCCACCCACTCGCATTGAACCTTGTGAAAATGTAAGTCAGTCACATGCAAAATTCTCAAAATTCCCCCTCCGAATTACTACTTCACCAAACTTACTAAGTGTGATCAGACTTGGTTACTTAGCTTTGTAAGTAGATGCCGCTGAAAATATTTGCTGACGGTCTTCACTTGCTCTCAACTTGGTCTTGTTGTCATTGAGCTGATACTTATCAAGTTTATTGCAAAGCATATACTTAACAAGAGAACCTGTTAACTGTTTGAATCGATTTTGACGTTGGACATCTTGCCCACTATCAGGTTTAAAAATATCAAGCTTTAAGAGCTCCGGAGTAATGGACTCCAAGGGCGTTTTGCCTAGATATATCGCGGTTTCCATTCTAACGATGTTAGTTGGATCTTTTATGCACGACCAAATATCTTGGCCATCTTGCTCTTCAAATAAAGCGATGAACGAACGATGTAAATAGTTGGTAACTTGACTAGACATGAGATGTACTCCTTTGTGATTTGAATTAAGGTTACATAACAATTGCGACAGTGTCAATATGCCCAGGCGTCAACTTGACACTGAGAGTATAAATTGTTGTTCCGTTAAGATAAAAAAAAGGCATAGGAATGGGCGATAAGGACTACCATCGTCATACATTTCCTAATCTGAACTTCCTAATTTAGAGTCAATGTTCTAACACATTTCTGTCCAAAGGTATGCTGGCGGTAGCATGTAACGCAAAAATGCCCTCAATGAAATGAATTCTATTGCTTGAAAGTCGTGCGCCACTGAACCGGCGATACATGAAAAGCAGATTTAAAGTGCTTTCTAAATACACTGTCAGAGCCAAAACCCGCTTGCTCTGCAACTTGAGGTATCGATAGTTTCGTGGTTTCTAATAGACGTTGGCTAAACACCAAACGTCGATTTTGCAGCCATTCACCAAATGTACAACCATAGGTGGATTTAAACTGGCGTGTAAAGGTACGTTTACTCATCGCACAGCGCTCAGCGAGTTCATCTAGTGAATGAGACTGATTGAGACTCTGCTCAACCTGCTCAATCACAAGGTTAATACTTGTCTCTGTGAGGGGTTTTATGTTGACTGGTGCTGGTATGTATTGTTGCTGCCCACCATTACGAGATGGTGCAGTCACCATCTTACGAGCGAGATCATTCGCAAGCTCACTACCACACAAACGGCGCACTATGTGCAGACAGCAATCGAGTGAAGCTGCTACTCCAGCAGAGGTGATGATAGTCTCATGTTCAACAAATAGAGGGTTTGGGTCAAAATTCACCTTAGGAAATTGCTGCTGAAATTGTTCGGTAAATGCCCAGTGGCTTGTGGCTCGTTTGCCATCGAGAACGCCAGCACACGCGAGAACATAAGAACCAAGGCAGAGCCCTACCAGCAACTTCCCTTTATCATGATGATCTATTAACGCCTCTAGAAGTCGCTCACTTGGCTCTGGCAGGTCATTTGGCCAGCTTGGAATAATTATAATATCGGCTTCTTGGGTAGCACTTAGATCGCTATCGACCACCACACCAAATCCAGAGCTTGTTTCAAACCGCAAGCTGTTTTCGCTACAGGTCCTCAAGTTAAACCGAACCGGCTGACCGAAAAAGATATCTTGAAACACCAGACAGGGCACAGAGAGATGAAAAGCACTGATGCCTTCGAAGGCTATCATAGTAATTTTAATTAACTCGCTTGATTTGTTCATGAGTGTCTCGATTTGCGCGAACGTTGACTTTCAAGACAGTATCATAAGAAGTCGGAAAGTAGCATACTAAATCGTATAGAGAACATGACTTCTTAGTGAGTTTAGAGAGGCATTATGAAGATCCACCACCTACGTAGCGCAACTTTTATCATTGAATCTGGCGAAACATTTATCCTTATTGATCCTATGTTGGGGAAAAAAGGCTCTATGCCTCCGTTTTCAGTCATTAAGGCTAAGGCCGCGAAAAATCCAACCGTTGAGATGCCAAGTAATGCCGATGAGCTACTAAACAAGGTTACTCATACCTTAATTACTCACAGTCAAACACTTGGTATCAAGGCATTACAACATGGAGATCACCTAGAACCGGCAGGTGAGACGTTTTTAACAAGTCGTAATATCCCAGTTGCGACACCAGCCAAAGATAAGGCTTACCTAGAAAAATACGACTTAACGGTAAATTGGGGAATTGAAGACTGGCAAACTATCGACTTTCTAGACGGAAAGCTCACCGCGGTTCCGGCTTTGCACGGCCATGGATGGATTCACAAGGTAATGGCTAATGGTGTTGGATTTTTCTTGGCGCTCCCCAATGAGCCTTCTATTTACATTAGCGGTGATACAGTTCTAACCGATGATGTAAAACGAGCGTTGACTGAGTTGAAACCTGATATCACAGTAGTCGCGGCAGGTCGTGCTCGTATGGACGTTGGTCAACCGTTATTGATGTCTATTGATGAGGTCATGGAGTTTATTCGCCTTTCCCCTAATAAGGTGGTTGCGAACCATATGGAGGCACTCAATCACTGTGCAGTGACTCGACCAATTCTTAAAGAAGCAATTGATAAAAACGGTTTGTCAGATAAAGTCCTTATTCCTGCTGATGGTGAGACCTTGGAGTTTTAGATACCTGAACTAATCCGATGACTCTCGATTTAAGTAAATAATCTAAATGATTTTTGTCCAAAAGCTTGTCAGAACCAGCAATTTACCAGCTATCACAACAAGTCACACAAACAAAAAAGCAGACATTGATGTCTGCTTTTTTAATGCTAAAAATTTAGGGGAAAGTCATTACCCCTTAATCACCAAATGTGCTGGAATAATAAAGCTAAAACAACTGCCCTTTTCTAACTCACTGGTAATGTGCAACTCACTGTAATGATGATTAAGCGCATGCTTTACAATCGCTAGCCCTAAACCACTACCACCAGTTTTACTGGAGCGGGCATTATCAACCCGATAAAAACGTTCGGTTAAGCGGCTTATATGATGTGGCGCTATCCCAAGGCCGGTATCGGTTACGCTAAATTTAGCGCCGCTTGGGACTAACTCCCAGCGAATGGTAATTTTGCCGCCTGGCTCTGTGTAACGAATCGCATTTGAAATCAAGTTAGTACAGGCGCTTCGCAATTGCACTTCGTTACCGTGACAATTTAAATTATCCTCACAAATGAACTCAAGCTGGTATTGATCCATTGCCAATGCCGAGGCTTCATCTTTTAAAATATCCAACATGACCTGCATATTGATGGTTTTTTCTAAATCAATATCAGCCCCATCTTCAATACGCGATAACACTAATAACTGCTCCACCATTGATTGCATTCGCCTAGTTTGCTGCTGCATCAATTTAAGTGGCTTATGGTTCATGCTGTCAGGCTCTTCCATGCTTTGCATGATCTCAAGATAACCTTGCAGTACGGTAAGCGGGGTTTTTAGCTCATGGGATACATTAGCAACAAACTCTTTGCGCATACCCTCTAACTGATTAATGCGGGTAATATCACGGGCAATCAGTAGCATCTGTCTGTCGCCATAGCTCATTAAGCGTATTTCTAATAAGCGTTGATCCGATAGTGGTGAGGGTAGCTCTAATGGCTCGTTAAATTTACCAGACTTAAGGTAGGCCGAAAAATCAGGATGACGGATGAGGTTATCAATGCGTTGACCGCTATCTTGGGGCCAAACAAAACCCAGCAGCAGTTGCGCCAGTTTGTTACACCATAAAATATTGAGTTCAGAATCAAGTACGACCGCAGCATCTGGTAAGGCTTCAGCACCTTGCCTAAAGCGGCCTAAAATTGACGCTAACTGGCCAACTCGGCGACGATTTTTACCTTGCAGGCGGTATATGCCATTGAAAATACCTTCCCAACTGCCAGTGCCTTGAGGTGGAGTGAGTTTGCGGTCTTTCCAAAGCCAGTAATTTAAGCGGGTAATTTGGCGGTAATGCCAGCCTAAAAGGGCAATACAACCGACAATAATACTCATATAAACTTGATTGATGATCATGCCTATGATGGCAAAAATCAACAAGATCCCCACAAGGCGAAGGAGAAGTCTGGACCCTGAGTAAGCTCGAAACATAAGCGGCCTAATTATGATGGTAAAAAATCTTAAGCAGATTTTTTACCGTATTGTCGGTCGAAAAATAATGGTTCACAAGATAACTTAAAACCATGTTACTGACTATAGCCAAGCCGTTGAATTACACTTAAATTACTGTAAATAAATAACAATATTTACATTTACCTAAACAACAAAAGTGAAATACAACAGTATATTAGGCTTTGGCTGATAGTGAGTAATTACATTCTGGTTGAAAAACGATATCCCGCACCGCGAACGGTTTGAATCAGTTTATCATGGCCTGAGTCTTCAACGGCTTTGCGTAAGCGGCGTATATGGACATCGACAGTGCGATCTTCAACATAGACGTTGGTGCCCCACACATTGTCTAATAGCTGTTCACGGCTATAGACACGTTCAGGGTGAGTCATGAAAAAGTGCAGTAACCTAAACTCGGTTGGGCCCATTTCTAGCACTGACTCACCAACAGAGACACGATGGCTTACCGGATCTAATTGTAACCCTTGCACATCGATAAGCTCTTCAAGTCGTGTTGGCGCACTACGGCGTAACACAGCCTTAATACGTGCCACTAACTCTTTTGGTGAAAACGGTTTAGTAATGTAATCATCTGCACCGACTTCTAATCCCTTAACCTTATCTTCTTCTTCACCGCGAGCGGTTAACATGATGATAGGAATTTGACGAGTAAACTCATCTTGCTTTAAACGCTTAGCTAATTGTATTCCACTTCCACCTGGGAACATCCAGTCTAATAAAATCAGATCTGGATAAGGTTCTTGCAGTAGGTCTATTGCTGAATCAAAATCTTCAGCAGCCGTTGTAGTAAAGCCGTGTTGTTCCATAACAAATGTCAGCATTTCTCGAATGGCTGACTCATCTTCTACAATTAAAATCTTAGCTGTCATAATATTATCTGTGAGTAGTTTGCCGCGTTAGTATTATTGGTCAGTTTTATTACAGAAATATGATCTCAAGGCCCTAAATGGAATTAAAATCATATTTTTGTCATAAATCTATCACGCTACGCCATAATTAATGTATTGAAAAACACAAAGGAGGCGATATGCCTCCTTTGTTATGTATCACACATTTTCGGTTAAACCGCTTTTAATAAAGCGATACTTAGAACTTGTGTTCGATACCTACAGCAAAGTAACTTTCGTCGATTGAGATATCCATATCATTACCATCTGCATCTTCCACTGTACCCATTGAAGTACGGTCAGTGTAGAAAGCAAATAACTTCGTTGGCTTACCTAGTGAGTAATCTGCGCCAATTGACCATGAATCGCCTTTATCTTCCATGTCTTGGTATTGGGCTTTTAGGGTCACGCTGTCAATTTTATAAGCAGCGCTGAGTAAGTAGCCATCTTTGCTATCACCGCTATCGACTTTTTCTTCTTGTTGGTACATACCGCCAAGTACAAAACCTGCGACTTTACCTTGTACTGTACCACGAACAATATCATAACCTGCAACTTCAGCATCATAGGCAACCGATGCATAAATTGGGGTTTTCTTCAGCCCTGAGTCACCGTACATTGCAGCGATACTGAAACCATCCTCATCTGCTTGCTTACTGTCACCTGATGCAGCGTAAGTCACGCCCGCTTGGAAGTCACCAAACTTAGGCGTTAAGTAAGTTGCGGTTTCTGCTATACGGTTTTCACCAGCAAATAAGTTTTTCAAATCGCCTGAGTAATCACCAAACTGGTCGACTTTGCCCTGCGACTTTTTCAGCATAGTGTCGTTACGGCCCACCGCGAATGAACCAAAGTCGCCTTTTAGGCCAACAAACTGATTACGGGCTTTGAAGTTGTTTGAGCTGTCTGAGTCAGTTGCCACTTCATATTCGATAGTATAAAACGCTTCTAAAGAACTATTTAATTCGAAAGCGCCTTTCACACCAAATCGTGATGCATTGCTTTGCACTCGTGTTTCTGAACCTGAACCGTCATCATTTGATTGAATTGAAACATTGAGCTTACCGTAAATTTCAAGTGGCTCTGCCGCTTGAGCGGTTGAAAGCGTGGCAGCAGCAATAGCAGAAGCAACTAGCGTTTTATAAAAAGTGTTCATCATTTCATCCTTTAGACTTAATAGTTGGTGTTTTACACCTTTTTCTGTGCAGCTAATCAGTTGGAACGAGCAGAAACCTGCTACCTAATAGCTTGGGAACGAGGCGAATATTGCACACCTTTTGTTGCAGAAATATTTCAAAACAGGACTTTTATTTAGAACAAACTAATTCAATTACAAAACAAGACAATCAACACGCTGAAAAGTAAGGAAAATATCAATTAAAAGTGATTTATGACAATTTGATGAATTCTGCCATAGCGACAATCATGCAGATTGGGAATGATGGTTTACCCCAGCGCCACGATACCGTAAACTGCATTTTTAATTTTCGAAGAGTGTCTTTCATGTGGTTTAAAAATCTCACCCTATATCGTTTTAATAAGCCTTTCAGTACCGATACAGAGGCACTTGAAACAGCATTAGCTGACTTCACCTTTTCGCCATGCTCAAGCCAAGACATCAGTAAGTTTGGCTTTTCAAATGCATTGGGCAAAAAAGGCCAAGCGTTAGTTCACAGCGCTGAAAACCGTCATTTAATTTGTGTCACTAAAGAAGAAAAGATCCTGCCTGGCCAAGTGATCAAAGAAGCGCTTGATGAAAAAGTAGCGTTAATAGAAGATCAAGAAAGCCGCAAAGTGACCAAGAAAGAAAAAGATGCGATGAAAGAAGAAATAACCATGACGCTATTGCCTCGTGCTTTTTCTCGTCGTAGTCAAACCCATGCGTTAATCATGCCTGAGTTAGAAATGATTTTAGTGGACAGCTCAAGCGCCACTAAAGCTGAAGAATTATTAGCTTTATTACGCAAAGCCTTAGGCAGCCTACCGGTTGTGCCGCTGCACTTTACTACGCCAGTTGAAACCACGTTAACCGAATGGTTAAGAAACGGCGCATCACCACAACCTTTTGAAATGCAAGATGAAGCTGAGCTTAAGTCTGATTCAGATGAAGGCGGCATTGTGCGCTTTAAGCAGCAAGTACTGCAAGAAGATGAAGTATTAGCCCATTTAGCGACCGGCAAACAAGTACATAAACTGTCATTGCATTTTGCTAAGTCGATTGCGTTTTTATTACAGTCTGATGCCAGCGTTAAGCGCCTTAAGTTCTCTGAAGAATTTAGAGCTGCTACCGATGATGTGGGCACAGAAGATCCCTTGGCGAAACTGGATGCCGATTTTGCATTAATGGGCGGCGAGCTAGTCGCATTTATTAATGCGATGAAACAGGCATTAGGGCCTATTGAAGAAAATATCTAAATTTGTAACTTCACTTTAGTGGTTTAATCAAATTTAAAAGCCCAACAGAATTTATTTCTATTGGGCTTTTTTGTAGCAACTTTCTATGCTTTTAATCAAAAAATTGATTAAAACTATTAATTTACTAGCTTATTTAGCAAACTCACCTTGCTCATCAAATGGCCAGTCAATGCCTAACCAAGCTTTAAGAAAGGCCTTTTGTGCAGCCGTTGGTGAATCAACACCGATTATGGCTAGCTCACCTTTAGGTTGCTCATCTAAGGTTAACTCAAGCTGCTTTAAGGTGTCGTTATTAAACAGGCTTACGTTAATGGTGTCTTGCGGGCTGAAATCTTCTAAGCGCTTTTTAAAGCCCGCGGCAGTGACTTTTAAACCGTTAATGGCTACCACTTCATCGCCAGCAACAATACCCGCCAACCATGCAGGGCTGTTACGGCTGACATGGGATAGTGTTAAATCATCATGCTGACCCGATAACGTCATACCGCTGTAAACAGTCGACTTTGGCTCTTTGCCATAGGATATCGCTAAACCCGCTTGTGCCAGTAAGGTATCAAAATCTAAGCTGAATGGCTGGGTAATATGCTGCTGCCACCAAGGCTGATAATCTTTACCTGCCAGCGTCTTTAAAATACCTTTTACATCATCAACGCTATAGCCTTTAGGCAGTTTATGGTCACGGTATAATTGACGATGAACATCACGATACGAATGCGCTAACTGGGTGTCTTTCAATAAATTAAAATCCAGTGACAACGACGCCAAGTAGCCTTCAGAATAGATATTGACCCCATGGTTAATGGCATAATCACCGCCAGTATTGGTCCACTCATTTAAACTGGCTTGCGCAACCGATTGTATTTCACGACCCGGTTTATGCAGGTTGTTATTTATCCGTTTGGCTAAATCGGCAAAAAACTCTTTCGGGGTAATGACATCGGCTCGCAATAATAACTGATTTTGAAAATAACTGGTTGAGCCTTCAGCCATCCATAATAACTCTGTCATGCTGGCATTTTGGTAATCATAAGGCACTAGGCCCTGTGGGCGATAAGCTTTGACATTCCAAGTATGGATAAACTCGTGAGATGCTGTGCTGATAAAGCGCAGGTAATCTTTACGTTCTCTAAAGTTAAAGCGTGGCAATTGAATAATGGTTGAATTTAAATGCTCAGTGGCGCCTCGTGCGCCACTGGTGGCATGCACCATATACACATAACGCTCAAACGGGTAGTCATCCCAAATCACCTCAGCTTGGCTGCTGATTTTGGTTAAATCTGTAACGATTTGCTGAGCATCGTAATTACCTTCACCCCAAAAAACCAGTTCATATTCACGACCGTCAGCTGTAAAGCGATAATGGGCGTTTTCACCGGTTTCAATTGGCGAGTCAATTAACACATCATAGTTATCAGCAATAAATGAATGGGCTTTGCTGCCCTGTGCCATACCTGAATAACTGTTCCAGCCTTGGGGCACATTCATTGAAACCAACACATTGTCATCACGAAACTCTGGGCTATACATAAACACCCCACTGGCATCGATATAAGCATGTGAGCTATCAATATGACGCACTCGAGTACCTAAATCATTGGCATACAACTGATAGCTGACATTAACTGCAGTCGGTTTTGACAAATTCACTTGCCATTCCCCCGTCTCAGTACGCTGCCATGGTAACGCTTGGCCCTGTTCATCTGTTGCTGTAAATGAGCGAACCCCATCAGCTAACGGCAGCACTGCATATTTTCCCGTACGCCAAACGGGTAAATTGACCGTTAAATTCTCAGCTGAAGATGTAGGGAAACTAACATTCACTTGGGCTAAATGGTGCTGTGGCTGAGTCAAATCGATTTGGTAACTAACTTGGGCAAGGCTGCTGGCGCTAAAAAGTAAGCTGGCAGATAAAATAGTCAATTTTTTGGCTTTCACTCTCGATTCCTTCTGTTATTATTCTTGTTATGTTTTTAAGGACTTGTAATTAAATTTCTTCCCTTAAGGCGCGCAGTATAACAAGTACAGTGAGTTCACTCACCTAGTAACAATAAAAGCTTACAAAAATTATAATAAGGTTGCTCATTCTTCATGCGAAAACTCATCAGTGGTTTACTCAGCTTAATATTACTGTCGGCCTTTCCTGTTGTTGCGGATACCTTTATCGAAGCTGAAATTGAGTTTAATGAACGCCCAGTTCAGTTGTTTGAGCAACTGCAGAAAAAAACCAACTTCCCATTATCATTTAACAACCGCCAGCAATTTGAACAACTGGCTGAAGAGTTAAAATACCAACCTAAGCAATTACAAAGAGATTTAGCGACCCTAGCAAGATTATATTTACAATCAACCATCACAGCCCCTAATGAAGTCAGTCATGCCCGCTTATTAACCAGGCAACTTGAATCAATCGCTATTAGCCCGCTAGATGAAGCAAAAATTTTACTCTTAGAAGGAAGAATAAGAGGAAGAGAGGATCAGCAATATCAGCAAAGTATCATTCTGTTCAAAGAGGCATTAAACAAAATAGCCTCACTCAACGACAGCGAAGCCATGACCTTTAAATTTGTGTTACAAGGTTATTTAAGCATCATGAATAGCTTGCTAAAACAAGATACCCAAGCCATGTATCACTACAAACAGTATCGTGACCTTGCCTACCAAATGCGGGTGGATTATTTCATTGCCCAAGCTGAAACCGCTTTAGGTAAGTTCTATGTTAATAAGCAGCAACTGGCGAAGGCATTACAGCACTATAACGAAGCATTTCGTATTACCAGTCGATTAGACACCCCAGTGCTACATGCACACACTCAATTTCAGTTATCACGATTATATCGAGATCTAGGCCAATGGGATGAAGCCCTAAAAAATGCCAACAATGCCGCCATTAGTTTTCAGCAGCTAGGACAACAAGCCTTCCAATCAAAGGCCCTGACAGTCATAGCCATGGTTTATGGCATGCAAAAACAATGGAATAAAGCTATTGATTACTACCTTAATGCCCAACAAATTGATCAACAAAATGGTCATCTCATTGGTCAAGCCCTTAACTTTCATAATATCGGCGAAGCCTACTTTTATTTAGATGATTATCAGTCATCCCTCAATTACTTGACCATGGCCAATGAAATTTTTAAAGCCAGAAAGGTATTACACTACTTAGTGTATAACGAGTTATTGTTTGCTCAGGTAAGCTCAAAACAGCAGCAATGGCAGCAAACCATTACACATGCTGAGGCAGCGCTAGAGATAGCAGAATCAAAACAACTGATTGATGCCCAAAAAGAAGCCTTAGAATACCTTTCCGTTGCTTATCGTAAAGTGGATGACATTTCCTCTACCCTTGAGGTAATGGATAAAATGGTTGCCATTAGCCAAAGTGAACAAGAGTCACCAGTCAATGACATGGTTCATTCAAGCTTAAACGAAGAAAAATTCAAATTAGAAATTAGAAATTTACAGCAAAAACTCACTCACTACATGGGTGATAACAAGGACCAGCAAAAGGCTATTATAATCCTGTTTGCGGTGATATTTATCTTTGCCTTTTTATGGTTTGTCAGCCTAAAAAAATTAAATCGTGCCAAACAAACCTGCCAAACCTTACGACAGTTATCCGTACAAGAACCACTGACACAACTGAATGGTTACCAGGCCTTAATTAATTTACTTTCAAGTGCCCGTTCACCCAAAACGCTGGCTTTAGTGAATATACGCGCCCTGGCTGATATTGATATTGATCTGGGTTTATCTGAATATAAGGCAATTACAGTATCCCTTAGTAAACAATTAGAACTGGATTTACATTGTGAAGTGTTCATCATCAAGCCGGGTGAATTTGGCTTATGTTTCTCAGACGAGTTATCAGCCCAGCAAACATTAACCAACTTACAAGCACAGCTAGCTGCAATCACCATTGCCAATAAAAGCAATATACCTAATTTTTCAGATATTAGTGAGCAGCCATTACACGCCATTATGGGCCACGTTAACTTGCCATTACTGGCCAATCCGGATGTAAGATTAACGGCACAATTACAATATGAAACGGTGCAATATGCCCTCGCGGCGGCAAAAAGCCTCAATGAGGATCAAACCTATGTCAGTATTCGCAGCTTAAATTTTGCCCCTGCGGCGATATTTTTTAAACCCTTGTATTTAAATTTAACCCATGCACTGCAAAGAGGCATAATTAGGGCTGAAACAAATCGTCAAGCTGCCGATATTAAGTGGCCAACCGGTTGAGTTAACAACTCACGTGATTTACGCTCAAATAACACACAAGTCAATGATATATATCAAAAAAGCAAACAAAAATTGTGTGTAAACAAGTAATTAGTGGTATTGTATCCAATATAGTTAATTGGACTAATAACAAATTTATTTTTCTCAAAGAAGGCTTACAGCATGCAAGACTCTTCAGCAGCGGTGTCACAAGTTTCATTATTAAAACAAAAGCTCAACGCCGCTAAATTAGCTATCGAAGAAATTCATGATGATCGTAGTGAAAAATTACGCACCTTAATTCAATTTTTAGGACACTTAAGCTTAGCGTGCAAGGGCCAAAATCTTGAATTAGATAATCGCCTTGCCAAACTGAGACATCATTTACAGGGTTTTGAGCAAATAGATGAAGCCTTGCCTGAATTGGTGGGTATTGAGCGGTTATTAAAGGCACAATATAGCCAAACAATGACTAGCCTTGAAGAGAGTCGCAACAGCCTGTCCCGGGTGATCAGCCAGATTCAGCGGGTTGATTCTGCCCCTGATGAAATCAAAAAAGAAATTAATTACTTTAAAAAAGATCTTAATAAGCCGATCCATACCATTTGGGAATATATTCCTAAGGTGGAACAAGTTATCGGCTTTTACGAGCAAATTCTTCAGCAAAAGTTTGCCAATGCTGATGACCATGTCATTTTGCCTCAACACTTAATTTTAGCAAAAGAGTTAGCCCAAAAAATATCTGAGATAGAATTCAGAAAAGAGCAACGTGATCAAATTCTGGTCATGAAAGAAGTGCTTATGGGTGATATTAAGCTCAATACTTTACTTGAGTCATATCAAACAATACTGAGCTTTTTACTGAATAACATTGCCCGAGAAAAAACCGCCTCTCAGGATTTTCTGTATACCTTAAATGATGCGATTAGCATAGTTCGTGATGTGGTCAATAATACTGCAAACAATAACGAGCGTTCACAACAAATTAAAACTCAGCTTAATAAAGAAATTAACCTGCGGGTTGATAATGCTGACGGTATTGTCGATGACGTCGATGATATCATCGCGCTAAAAACTGAGCTGACCGTCCAACTTGCTTCATTACGAGATGCATTAAACCGTAAAGAAGCCCTTGAAACTCGTGAGCAATCACTGCTACGTAAATCCGTTGAGTCGATGAAAAAAGAGCTAAGCTCTATTACTAAAGAAGCCAACAGCTACAAAGAAAAACTGTTTGAGCATCAAAAACTCAACCTATTAGACCCATTAACCCAACTGCCAAATCGTGCTGCATTAGAAGATAGAATGGAGCAAGAGTATAGAAACCATAAACGCTTTAATAGTCCATTATGGGTGGCGGTAACTGATATTGATTACTTTAAGACAGTCAATGACAGTTTTGGTCATAGTACCGGTGATAAAACCCTGCAAGTCATTTCCATGGCGCTAAAAAACTCCCTTAGAGAAAGTGAATTTGTTGCCCGTTATGGCGGCGAAGAATTTGTTTTATTGCTACCAGATGTCAATGAAGAGCATATTGGTCTATTGTTAAATCGGGTCAAAGATAAAATTAAGAATATTCCATTTAAGTTTAAAAATCAGAGAATTACTGTGACATTATCCATAGGTGCAGCTCAGGTCATGGAAAACGAACGTATCGAAGAAACCTTTGAACGTGCTGATGCTGCACTTTATAAAGCCAAAAATAATGGTCGAGATAGAGTTGTAATCGATATCTAGTATCTACTGCAACTCTACCAAGGAGTTGCATATGATAATAAAGATCAGCCCTAGAGGCAGCTTAGATCAACTTTCGCAAATGGAGGTTGATCGCCTCAAGCAAAGTGCTAAAAATGAGTTATACCAACTACTGCGAAACTGCTCACTGGCAGTGCTTGCCTCCGGTTTAAAAAGTGATAATTCTGACGCTTTATTCAAGCGCTACGCCAATTTTCATATCAATGTGCTGCAACGTGAACGCGGCTTATTACTAGAGCTCATCAACCCGCCAACACAAGCCTTCGTTGATGGTGAAATCATTGCAGGGATCCAAGAACATCTTTTTGCTGTGCTTCGCGATATCGTCTATATCGACAATAAATATGACAATCTAAAGCACATCAATCTCACCAATGCCAGCCACATTACCAATGTGGTATTTGATATCTTGCGTAATGCAAGAGTCATTTCACCGATGATCGATCCTAATGTCATAGTGTGTTGGGGCGGACACAGCATTAACCCCATAGAGTATCAATACACCCGTGAAGTAGGCTATGAGTTGGGGTTAAGAGCGTTAGATATTTGCACCGGTTGTGGTCCAGGCGCAATGGAAGGCCCAATGAAAGGCGCCGCCATTGGTCATGCCAAACAGCGCATTAAAGATGCCCGCTATATTGGCTTAACCGAGCCCAGTATTATTGCTGCAGAGCCCCCGAATCAAATAGTCAATGAGCTGGTGATAATGCCAGATATCGAAAAACGCTTAGAGGCCTTTGTCCGTTTAGGCCATGGTATTGTTATCTTTCCCGGCGGCGCTGGCACCGCTGAAGAGCTGCTTTATATTTTGGGTATTTTGCTTAATCCCGCCAATGCCCAGCTGCCCTTTCCACTGATTTTAACTGGCCCTAAA
Source organism: Shewanella sp. 10N.286.48.B5 (assembly GCF_002874355.2). Lineage (NCBI taxonomy): Bacteria > Pseudomonadati > Pseudomonadota > Gammaproteobacteria > Alteromonadales > Shewanellaceae > Shewanella > Shewanella sp. 10N.286.48.B5. The sequence continues at coordinate 520,837 of NZ_MCVG02000001.1, read as the reverse complement.
CAAAGTGCGGACTACTTCACTGAAATAGATGACTTTATCGGCGCTACCCTTGGTCAGCAGGCCCGAGATAAATACCAAATCATTATTGATGATCCTGTAAAGGTAGCGCAGCTGATGAAACAAGGCATGAGCGATGTAAAAGCCATGCGTAAACAACTTGGTGATGCTTACCAATACCAGTGGGCGCTGAAAATAGAACCTGAATTTCAACTGCCTTTTGAGCCAAATCACGAGGTCATGAAAAACCTGCACCTGTTTTTTCATCCGAACAAAGCTGAGTTAGCGGCCAGTTTACGGCGGGCGTTTTCAGGCATTGTTGCCGGTAATGTCAAAAGTGAGACCATTAAACTTATTGAAGACTTAGGTCCATTTGAGATAAGTGGTGATGAGCGGCTGATGACCATGATGGATAAACTGCTTGCTGCGTTCGTAACGCAACAAAGAATGAAACTGCCAGGCAGCGAATATACTCCTTGCTATCGCATCAATAATAAAAAATAGCACATGTTATATTGCTTTACTTTGCCGTCTACATCTTGCTTTTTAATCAAGTAGCGCTTAAATAGCCATTGATTCCACTGTTAAAAACAAGCCGTAAGGTTTAAGCTCAAGGACGGTTAATTTATAATTAAATCATACAGTGGCTCAATGTGAGCGACCTTACTGCAAACGAAAAGAAAACCATGAATAAATTACTCATTATCGATGGCCTTAATCTTGTTAGGCGTATTCATGCGGTATTGCCAGATGAAACGGATATCGTCAGTGTTAAAGAGCGCACACTGTCAGCATGTAAAAAATTACTTAAACATCACCAACCAACTCATGCCATTATGGTGTGGGACGGTGATGAAGAATCGTGGCGTAAACAGCTCTACCCTGATTATAAAAAAGGCCGTAAGCCTATGCCTGTCGCTTTAAAGGCTGGCCTTGAAGATATCAAAACCGCTCTGGCCATTGAACATGTTCAATCCCATGATGCAATTTCAGAGGCCGATGATGTGATTGCCACCTTGGCCACTAAAATTGCTGAAAATAACGGTCAGGCCATCATAGTGTCAACCGACAAAGGGTTTGGGCAACTGATGCATAGCAATATTGTTATTTGGGATCATTTCAAGCAGCAATATTTTGATATAAAAGCCTTAGAGAAAAAGCTCGCCGTGCAGCAAAATCAAATTTTAGACTTTATCGCGCTTGCGGGAGACGCGGGGAATAAAGTTCCTGGTATTACCGGTATTGGGCCAAAATCAGCAGCGGATTTATTAAACAAGTTTAGAAGCTTGGCAAACTTATACCAGTCACTGGATAATCTTGGTGCGAAACAAGCGCTAAAATTATCAGAGGGCAAAGAGATGGCAAGAATCAGTTATAAATTGGCGCAACTGCAATGCCATATGCCGCTAAACATTAACCTCAAGCAGTTTAGAGTAGTTAGCTAACCATTAATGAAGCAAGGAATCGCCTGATGAAATCTAAAGTGTCATATTTAATCGCAACCATCTTTATTGCATATGTCACTTTTGTTATTTTCGTTATATTTGTCTACGAGACTCGGCCAGAAGATCGCAGCTGGCAAGAACGCCAAGAGTTTAACCATAAAATGCTTAGCGAAATTATAATTGGCCAAACTATTGATAGCATTAGGCAACTAATGGGCCGAGCCGATTTTTCAGAGGCCAAAGCATCATCTGATGGCAGCTTTCAAATTATGTTTTACCGCACTCACCATGTCACCTCCGACGGTCAAACCACTAAAGATGAATGCACGCCGCTGTTATTTAAAGATGGTGAGCTGATTGCTTGGGGGCAAGAAACCTATGAGCAATTTCTGCAAATACCGATTATCGCTATCGCACCTCAAACTGAAACCGATCTTAACGCGATACAAACCAGTCCAATTCCCGCAGAGCAAGGCATAGAAACAGCAATAACTTCAGAACAGTAACCGCTCAGCTGAACCCATAAAAAATGCCACTGTATATCGCTATCAGTGGCATTTTTAGTTCAATATTAGATTGAATTGTAATCGTTAATCTTGGTTATATTCTCGATACGCCTCACCTTCTTTTAACCACTTAGGCGCTGCAACGCCTTTTAAATAATGGTCAAAATACTGCTTCATTCGAATGGTGTAATCTAGTTTATTAGGGTACTTTTTCAAATGATGTGGTTCATCTTCATATTGTAAAAACACCACATCTTTACCGGTTCTGCGCATGGCAAGATATAGCTCCACGCCTTGCTCCCACGGCACCGCATCATCTTTATCACCAAACATAATCATCATTGGAGTTTGAATGCGTTCAGCATAAAACACCGGTGAGTTTTCAATGTACTTTTGCGGCGACTTAAACAAACTTTCAGCAATTCGGCTTTGACCTGTTTCATACTGAAATTGACGAGCAAGGCCAGAGCCATGACGAATGCCGCTATAAGCACTAGTCATGTTCGACACGGGCGCACCGGTAACCGCTGCTTTAAAGATATTGGTTTGGGTCACAGCGAAAGCGGTTTGATAACCGCCCCATGAATGGCCTTGAATACCAATGGCATCTGGGTCGGCAACGCCCATATCAATGATTTTTTGAACGCCAGCAGTTAATGCCTTTACTGACGAGATCCCCGGGTAACCTACTTCAAAACGAATGTCAGGTAAGAAAATGGCATAGCCATTATCTGCATACCAAGCAAAGTTTGGTCGATGATTAATTGCCATATGCGGGAATGAATGCAAACGATCGCTCATAAAGCGATAGAAATACACCATAACCGGATACTGTTTACCGGCTTGATAATTCGTGGGCTTAATCAGTACGCCATCAGCTGGGCGGCCATCACCATCACGCCAACGCACCAATTCTGCAGCGCCCCAATTAAAATCATCTCGCTGACTATCTAAGTCAGTTTGTTGGCTGGCTTCATTAGGCGTATTCACACTTGAGGTGTATAAATCAGGGTAAAGATCATAACGCTGCTTAGAAAACACCATAGTGTCGCTATTTTTACTGCGGGCAAGTACCGTCAATTTTGCCTCGGTTTCAAGTTGCAACGTCACTCCTGGGACGCCAACAGTGGCGCGATAAAAACTGTCAGCTTTGGTGTGTTCATTATAACCGTGCAATAGCAGCGCTTGCTGCTGCTCAATGACAGCAGGCGTATCTGACGTTGCATATAACCCGGCCAATCTAAACTGCTGACGATTTTTACGTCCTTCACCCGCAGACAACATAAAGCCGTCAAACGATGAGCTGCTAAATTGCCACACATCATATTTGTCATAGCCAATAATGCCTGAATCATCGGCTAGCCAAGGCCCTAAGCCATAACTTGGCGCATTACCTGGATAATCATGGTCTTCATTAGCAAAGCTAATCGCAATATCTTTGGTTAAGCTGTGTTTTCTGGCATTAGCAATATCATATAAAAACAACCCACCTTGTTGATAATACGCTACAAAACGCCCATTAGGAGACAAGCTTGGCATTTCACCTGAGGCATGTTGAGTTAAGATTTGCAGCTTACGGCCAGTATTTAAATCCACTAAATAGACATCTTGATAAAAGCCTGCCCAGGTGATCATTTTTTGATAAGGCACATCTGAGGTAGCTAATAAATAACGCTTTTGCTCACCATAGTGCACATCGGGTACGGCTTTATCTGCCAGTTGCACTATACGGTTAGCATTAACGTGCATCACAGCAAGATAAGTGCGCTTTAACTCTTTGGCATATTGTTTTACTTCATGAGGTTTTATTTTTGGGTCGTCACCATGCCACACTTTTAAATCACGAAGTCCGGTAACAATTTGTTGGTCAAATAAATCGGCTTCAGACTCTATTGATGCCAGTGTCAGGGCTTTATCTACTTGCGGTACGCGGCCAATAAATAGCCTTAAGCTATCTTCAGAAAAGAAAATTTTTGAATGCTGATTCAAAGTCCAGTCATCATCTGTTGGCACCTGTTTGAGCTTAAGAGACTCTAGAGCCAAAAGCTTCAGTTGATACTCTCGCTCATCACGCTCTACACTTGCATCCCCTTGGGTAAAGCCAAGCCAGTTGCCATCATCAGATAAACTAAGCTCTGCCACTTGATAACCGTCTGACTTATAAACTTGCGTTAGAGTATTAGTGATTAAATCGACCTTTTTAATCACATGCTGCTTGGCAGCAATATCATTAATGGCAACCACAAATTGGTTACCTGAGCGGTCAAAGTTAAATTGAGTAACATGGTCAAACTCCTGAAAAGTATTGGTGGCGAGTTGAATGAGCTTAAAACCACTGCCTTTATCTGCGCCATTAATGCTCGTTTCTTCAGCGTCCTCTTTGCCATCTTCTTTAGTGTCATCAATATCAAACCAAACCGCTAAATAATCACCTTTGGTACTAAACTCAGCTTGTTTAACCCGCTTAAACTGTTGCTGGTTACCTGTTTTGGTATTCAGTAAGCTAAGCCCTGCACTAAGCTCAGACTTTTTGAGGGTTTCTTTTTCTAATAAGCTCGGCGCAATAGTGGCAATCACATAATCACCATTTGCGCTGACTTTAACATCAGAGCCACCATCAATTTGATACTGCTTTTGTGTAGCCACTTGATTGACTAAAGCGCGGCTATTACCGCGATCTGGCATAGCCTCAACCGCTAACACTGTGCCATTTTCAGAGATAACGGGAGTCTGTAAGGTCTCAAAGCGCATAATATCATCGAGCAATAACGGCTTAATGTTGTCAGCTGATATGGCTGACATTGACACTGCTAACAGAGTCAATGGAATAAGGTTACGTAACTTCAAATCTTCCTCGTTATTGTTGTTATGGAATGAAATACAGTTCAGCTAAATTCATTAACTGAAAACATAATTGAAATTTAATAAAGCATTGTTGAAAATATCACCGCAATTTAATTAATGACCTTTCAGACTAAACTGTGCCAAGTTATTTTGCAGCCCCTTAGATTGTTAGTAGGCCCAAAGCTAGTAGACTGTAGTTAGTAGACCAAAGTCGTCTATTTAAAATCTGTCACCAGCTTATGCTATGCACGCGAAACAACTTTACAACCAACCTTTTATTAACAACTAAAGCTGATTTATGACGCGAAATAAGCCTTTCAATTACATGGTTGTGAATATCTTAAAGCAATCACCTGAGGATTAGCTTAATTATTTAAAAAAATATGTGATTAAACTCACTAAAAACTGTAAAAAAAAATCTAAATTCGTTAAAATGCGCCGCAACAAAACCGTGAGTAAGTAGTCTTGTTAAGGTGTTGTAAACAATAACAAGAAAATGCAGTAACCACTAAGTGGAAGGACTATCCATGCCAAAACGTACTATAACCGTAATCCCAGGTGATGGGATTGGACCAAGCATTATCGATTCGGCTTTAAAAATTCTCGACAAGGCTGGTTGCGACTTTGAATATGAGTTTGCAGACGCCGGTTTAGCCGCATTAGAAAAGCAAGGTGAATTAGTACCTCAGCGTACCTTAGACCTTATCGAAAAAAACCGTATTACCCTTAAAGGGCCATTAACCACACCTGTCGGTGAAGGTTTTACCTCTATCAATGTAAGCCTACGTAAAAAATTCAGCTTATATGCTAACGTGCGCCCTGTACTTTCTTTTAAAGGTACTCAAGCACGTTATGACAACATTGATATCATCACAGTACGTGAAAACACTGAAGGTATGTATTCAGGCTTAGGCCAAAAAGTATCTGACGATGGCGCTACTGCTGAAGCGACCAGTATCATTACTCGTCAAGGTGCAGAGCAAATTACCACTTTTGCTTATGAGCTAGCACGTAAAGAAAACCGTAAAAAAGTGACTATCGTTCATAAAGCCAACATCATGAAGTCAACTTCAGGTTTATTCTTGAAAGTGGCGCGTGAAGTGAGCCAGCGTTACCCAGATATCGAAACAGAAGAAATGATTGTGGATGCAACGTGTATGAAGTTGGTCATGAATCCAGAAAACTTTGATGTATTGGTAACAACTAACTTATTCGGTGACATTCTATCTGACTTATGTGCAGGTCTTGTTGGCGGCTTAGGTATGGCGCCTGGCGCAAACATCGGTAAAGATGCGGCAATTTTCGAAGCGGTTCATGGTAGCGCACCTGATATTGCAGGCAAAAATCTTGCAAATCCTACATCCGTGATTCTAGCCTCTATACAAATGCTGGAGTATTTAGGCATGGCTGACAAAGCGGAAATGATCCGCTCTGCAGTATCTGCTGTGATTGAAGAAGGCGACCGCACAACCCGCGATCTTGGTGGTACTCATGGTACAACTGACTTCACTCAAGCTGTTGTTGATCGTTTAGGATAAGCTTTATTACCCTTTTAGCTGAGTTATTGCAGCGCTAATAACTCTAGTTTTAATTAAAGGATAATAAAAAAGCCCTTAGTGATATTCACTAAGGGCTTTTTAATGCTTGTTTAAATTTCCAGCTAAATAGCTTAGTTAAACGCCCAAGCAGTATTAGGTTTAACCCATAAGTGAACTGTCACTTCATCACGATCATGATAAAGGTGCTTACACTGTAATTTAAAATCTGTGATGTCGTTTTCTTTTAAAATTTCAGCCATAGTATCTAAAATCTGTCTGACTTCTTTATAACGACTTTTCATTGGTAATTTAAGGTTAAAAATGGCTTCTTTAAACCAGCCATTAATCGCCCAAGCTTCAACGAGCTCAGCAACACGTGACGGTTTTTCTACCATGTCACACACTAACCAATAAATGTTTTTTCTTGGTGGTTCGAAACGAAAACCATCGGCGCGATAATGTTTAACCTGTCCAGTGTCCATTAACTTCTGATCCATAGGACCATTATCAACTGCGGCGACAAACATGCCACGACGTACTAGCTGATAAGTCCAGCCACCAGGACAAGCGCCTAAATCCACAGAATGAAGCCCTGAGCGGCAGCGGTCTTCTTGCTCTTCCTTTGTCAAGAATTGCCCAAAAGCCTCATCTAATTTCAAGCTTGAACGACTCGGAGCATCGGCAGCCATTTTAAGACGGGGAATGCCCATAAAATAAGGTGAGCTATTGTTTGATAATGAATAGCCGACATAAGCCGTACCCGGCGCTACAAAGCACACATGAATGATAGGTCTGCGGTCATTTTCTTGAGCTAATAATGCGCCAGACTTTTTCAGGCCTTGGCGTAAAGGCACAGTAAATTTGCGGCAAAAACCTGACAGTTCTTTAGCTTCATTGGTATCTGGAGTTTCAACTCGTAATTCTCCCGCTTTTGACACTTCACTTAAAGCAGCCACAATCGGTGATACTCTGTCTTTTTCAGGCAAATCTTTTATCAACTCACCAGCAGCAAACATTTGTCTTGCAAACACTAATGAATTTAACTCAATTTGCTTTGCCAGTTGCTCACCGCCGTTTTCTTCAAAACATTGGTAAATCACATAAGCATCATTGGTATTGGTTTTAACAAAGCCACCAATATTTAATTCAGCTGCACGCTGTTGAATTTCTGCAGCACAATCTTTCTCATAGCCTGCGCGGCAAAATATAAAGAGGTTTTTCATGATAAGCCTTAAGCTTCTATAACCATAACTGCTTCACAGTATGGTCGAAGGACAAAATAATGGGGGCATTATACTCAAAAATTATGCCGCTGTGTTAAATAGAAAAGGCAAACCGATAAAAGCAACAAAGCAGCAGATTTGATAAACAAGCTGCTGCTTTGAAATATTTGCCAAAGGTGACGCTAAGTTATTTCTGCTTAGTATGTTTTGCTATCCCAATGGCAAACAATGTCCAGCCAATCAGCATACAACCGCCGCCCATAGGGGTAATTGGCCCAATCCATTTGGCGCCAGTAAAGGCATATAAATACAATGAACCTGAAAATAATAAAATACCCACAAAGAATAAATAACCTGCCCAATCCAGCAGTTTTGAACTTATCCAGTGACCACTTAACGCTACGGCAATAATGGCAAAGGTGTGATAAAAGTGATAATCGACACCGAGTTTAAAAATCGCAACCAACTCAGGCGGGGCAATACTTTTTAACCCATGGGCACCAAAAGCCCCTAAAGCAACCGCTAAAAAACCACTGATTGCCGCTAACAGTAATAAACCTTGTCTCATTGATATCTCGCTTTATAGAAAATTAATCCACAATATCAGTAATAAACTGATCACATATGGTTAAGCAGTGCTTCAGATTAGCCTCTAATGTGGTTCCTGACGACTTACGTGGCTTAAAACTATGATCGCCATCGGTTATCCAGCTGACTTTGACTTGTTTATTTATATCCCACTGGGGTATTTCGCTTATACCGCCAAATTTATCCCGCTCACCTTGCACCACCATTAATGGTTTTATGCCATTATTTAACGGCTCAAGTCTCGGCTCTCCGCCTTTTAATGGAACAAAGGGATAACCTAAGCAAATGCAGCCTTTAATTAAGGCGTTAACTGAAGCAGAGATCTCAACCTGCTCATCATTAATGATAAGTTCGTCATCGGTTAACAATGTCGCCGCCATTCTGCCACCCATTGATTTCCCCATTAACACAATGTTTTCGACCACAAGATCATTGTCTTCAATGGTTTGTTCAATGGAATTAAGTAGCCTAGTAAAATGCATTAACAGTTTAGGCGCTCTATCTGGCGGCCTTCTTTTGCCATCTTGCATATTGGCTTGCATATATAAGAAGTTAAAGCGCAATACTTGATAACCTTTAGCAACCAAGCCATTGGCGATATCGACCATAAACTCATGGTGCATATTAGCCCCAGCGCCATGGGCCAATACCACTAATGTTTTACTGGGGTCGCCCTGTAAGATTGATTCAATTTCTAAACTATCGTTTGTTACAGCTGGGCCTAGGGGGGTCATATCATTAGTTTCTTCGATTGTTAGTGACAACAGCATTAATTACTACGCTATGTGGTTAAGCTTGGGTAAGTTAGCCCTAGCCTGACAGTAATTCACTGCGAGACTCTTCAGCAAACATATCTACCATCCACTCTCTAAAGGCAGCGACTTTACCTAATTCAGAATGATTTTGCTGACACACTAAGTAATAAGCATCTTTGCTGACTAGCACCTCTGAGAACGGACACACCAAGCGGCCTGCTTTTATATCCGGCCTTGCGAGTACGCTGTAACCCAGCGCAATACCTTGGCCATGAGCGGCAGCTTGCAGTACTAACGATGAATGACTAAAGATGGGGCCAGAATTAACATTAATTTCACTAATTCCACATTGCCTAAACCATGCCTGCCAATCATGACGGCTAGAATCGTGCAGTAAGGTATGATTTTTTAAGTCGCTGGGTTTCTCTAATGGTTTAGGTCCATTAAGTAACAGCGGTGAACACACCGGAATGAGCACTTCATTACGCAATTTATCCGCTCTTAAGCCAGGCCAATTACCTTGGCCATAATAGATGGCCACATCTACATCATCAGTCAATGAGCCCGTTTCGCTGTCAACAGCTTTAATGCGTACATCAATATCGGGATTTTGCTCACTAAACTTAGCCAAACGCGGCACAAGCCATTGAATTGCAAAACTTGGTGACATACTTACCGTTAACGAACCAATGGCGCTTCGGGCTAATAATCGGTCGGTTGATTCACCTAATTGGATAAAAATATCTTTAATATCGAGGAAATAACTTTGACCTTCTTCGGTCAATAAAAGCGAACGATTTTTGCGGCGAAACAGCTTTAGGCCTAGAAAATCTTCTAATGCTTTAATTTGATGACTAACAGCAGCCTGAGTAACAAACAACTCTTCAGCGGCACGGGTAAAGCTCAAGTGCCTTGCTGCTGCTTCAAATGCTTTTACCGCGTTCAAAGGTGGCAATCTTCGCGACATAGTGATCCATCTCTCGTTTTTTAATTAGTTTTTCTAATGAATAGCGTTACATTTTGTCGTTTGTAAAGAACACTGTGTTCGGTTAAATTATGACCATCAGATTTATGGTGAGTTGGACAACTTCTACGCAGTGTAAGGGTGTGTCCGCCAGTGTTAAGTCAGCCCGGAGGCGACCTTTATGTTCAATTTAAAATCATTAGCTACAGTAGCTTTACTTTCTTGTTTTGCTTTTACAGCTAGCGCAAATGAAGAAGGCATTGATATCAGCGACCTTCAAGCTTCAATAAACGCAGAGCTTCAACAAAGCATGTCAGAAATGCAAAGTAATGTTCAGGTTGATGTTAACAGCACTTTAGCTGCAGACAAAGAAGTTCAACAGCCAATCACTACCGCTGAAACGCGCACTGCTGATTAATTTACTGTAAAAACAGTAACAAAAAAACCGCATTGACCATTTAAATGGTAATGCGGTTTTTTTATGGGCTGAAATGACTGTCGCAGTTTCAATATGAAATACACATCACAGCCTGCAAAGCTTAAGTAGGAGCATCGACTAGCGATACTCCTTTTACACCATTAAGGGCGGTATACTTTAACGTTGCTGTGACCTTGCTCAGTCAGGTATAACGCTTGTAATTTACTCATTACGCCGCGATCACAGTAGAGTAAATAGGTTTTACTTTTATCTAAATCAGCAAATTGCGTTGCTAATTTAAAGAAAGGAATTTTTAAGATTTCAGTGCCATCAATGCTTAGTGGGTTTTGCTCTTCTTCATCTTGTGCTCTGATATCAATCACAACACTGCCAGCTTCAATTGCATCAACGGTTTCAGTTTCACTTACTGTGGTTTCAACTTTTTCAGCAATTTGCTTAATATCGATAACCACGGCATCTTCTACAATACGGTCAATTAAGTCTTCACTGAATTTAAGCTCTTCTGCTTCAATTTTTGCCAGTACAGCCTTAACGGTTGGCTTTTGCGAAATCACACCACAATATTCAGGAATCGCTTTAGCGAAATCTTCAGTACCAATTTGGCGACTTTCATTGATAATGTCTTGCTTATCCATGGTGATTAATGGACGTAAAATCAATAAATCCGTACAGCGGTCAATTACGTTTAAGTTGGTCAGAGTTTGGCTTGAAACTTGACCTAAACTCTCACCTGTAACCAAAGCTTGGATGTTGTACTTTTCAGCCATTTTAGTGGCGGCGCGCATCATCATACGCTTAAGAATAACGCCCATTTGACCGTTATCAATTTTTTCTAGAATCTCAGCAACCACTGGCTCAAATGGTACAGTCATAAAGCGCACTTTGTGTGACTCGCCATATTTCTGCCACAAATGATAAGCCACTTGCTTAACACCAATCTCATGCTGCGCGCCACCTAAGTTAAAGAAACAATAGTGAGTGCGGGCACCTTTTTTGATGAATTGATAGCTTGATACACCTGAATCAAATCCACCTGAGATAAGCGATAATACATCTTCTTGGGTCGCCATTGGGAAACCACCTAAACCGGGAATACGGCGCACAACCATATACAGTTTTTCATGGTCAATTTCTAAATTAACCGTCATATCTGGATTTTTTAATTTCACACCCACAGCATCTGTGTGCTGGTTTAAACCGCCACCAACGTAACGCTCAACTTCAATTGAATTAAAGTCATGCTTACCAGTACGTTTAACGCGAACACAGAAGGTTTTACCTGCCAATTGCTCTTTATAAACTGGCAGTACTTGCTGGTAGATATCATCCATTGACTCAAAACTGTATTCATCAACTTGAACAACATGAGCAATACCAGGAATACATTCTAAACGCTCAGCAATGGCGTTAATGCGCGTTTGTTCATCGCTGTTGACGTGGATCATAATGCGATCCCATTGACGTTGTACTTTTACTTCGTCATCAACTTTTTTAAGTACATTTCGAATGTTGGTCTCAAGAATTTTAGTAAAACGCATACGAACAGTTTTACTTTTCATCATGATTTCTGGGTATAGCTTTACAATAAACTTCATTGGATTTCCGCGGCAACTGATTTGGATGTTCACTTTTACGACTACGGATTGCGTTGATATCCAGCGCAAAATCAACTCATAAAAGTCAAAAATAATAATGGCTGGAAATTAACCAGCCAACAAAGGCGGGATTATAGCAAAAACTGTCTATATACCAAACACAATAAATTTTATTACACACAATCTTTGAGCTTAGGTGCTAAGGCTGTCATTAAATCTAAATAAAATTAGCAGTCTAAGCAATACTGCAACACAGCGTCAGTGAAACGGCGTTGCGATTACTGGCTATACAGCGCTATTTAAAGCCGATAAAAAGCCGCTTAAGGACTAAGCGGCTAATCTCATCTTATATAAAGAGCGCGTTTCTATGGCTGCTGTGATTGTGGCGCGAGTACTTCTATCTCAGCAGACTCTTTCGCCTTGCCTTGTTCAATAGCAATTTCAACTCGGCGATTACGGCTACGGTTTTTATCAGAGTCGTTAGCCACTAATGGCGCATTAGATGCCATACCCACCACCCGCATTCTGCTGTCATCAAAGCCTGTCACTTTGGCCAGTTCATGGGCTACTGAGACTGCGCGTTTACTGGATAAGTCCCAATTAGAACTGTAAAGCTCATTGCTAATGTGCATGCCATCGGTATGACCTGATACTGTAATAATGCCGGGAACATCTTTTAATAAGTCACCAATTGAGCGAATAACAGGTTTAAATCTTGGCTGTAAAAAGCCTGAACCCGATGCAAAAGAGCCTTTTTCGCGGATCCGGATAATAATCTGTTGCCCTAACGATTCAATTTCGATGGCGCCATCAACAATTTCCTCATTGAGTTTTTCGGCCATTTTTTTCACTTGGTCGTTAATATTTTCTTGCTCAGACTTCGCTTGGGCTTGCTGAGCCTGTGCTTGTTGCTGGGCCGTCGCTTGAGCATTACCGCCGCGATTATCCCCTTGCTGTTTTTGCACGCCGCCCGCACTGGCATCGTCGCCTGCTTGATACTCAATGGTTTGCTCTGTCATCTCATTGGTTTGCTGATTGATAATTTCAATAGGGGTAGGGTCCGGTTTTCCCGGCCGAAACTCTAACGCAATCACCGAGGTGCCTTTAGGAATATCTTTAACTTCAACTTTATTTTGCACCCCGAAGGCATACTTCATCGAACCGGCAATTTGCTTAAACTTCATCACGTCCATTTCAGAGAACGCCAGCAGCAAAACAAAAAAGCACATCAATAACGACATAAGATCAGCAAAGGTGGCTAGCCATAACGGCGCGCCGGGTGGTGGACAATCACACTTGGCTTTTTTAGCCATGAGCTACTCTCCGTCCGTGGTATCGATTTGACGTTGTTTTTCACCTAGATAATTTTTCAGGAAACCTTCGATAACACGTGGGTTCTGACCATCTTGAATCGCCAAGACCGCATCCATAATCAAATTGCGGTTAAGTAACTCTTCACTCATACGTAATTGCAATTTATCAGCAATCGGGAGCGCCACCATATTGGCGATAATCGCGCCATAAAGCGTGGTTAATAATGCCACCGCCATTGCCGGGCCAATTGATTTAGGGTCATCCATATTCGATAGCATGGCCACTAAACCAATCAAGGTACCAATCATGCCCATGGCTGGGGCCACATCACCTAAGGATTTAAAAATGCCAATGCCGGTTTTATGCCTTTCCTCGGTCAGGGCAATATCTTTTTCTAAGGCTTCACGCACCACATCACCATCATGGCCATCCACTAACATGTCGACCGCTTTTTGCATAAAACTGTTACCGATCTGCGCTTCTTCTAATGCTAAAAAGCCCCCTTTACGGGCTGCATCAGCCATATTCACTGATTGGTCAATTAACTCCTCAGGCTTATCAATTTTAAACATGAAAGCTTTAGCGCCAATTTTTACCGCGCCTAAAAATTGCTTAAGATTATATTTCATCATCACAACGAAAAGAGAACCAATAAGCACAATCATCACCGATGGCGCATCAATAAAAATCGAAATCCCACCACTGTTCACCATAGAACCAATAATAAAAGCGAAGGCGCCTATTAAACCTATTAGGGTTGCTAAATCCACAATTTCTCCTTGAGCGCAGTCTTAATAATGCTGCCTTACTTCTATGAATACCAATGTAACACTCTGAGCTATTAGGACAAATGTTCAAACGAACAAAAAAAACTCATACAGTGACACTTTCATCGATTAATTGGCTGGTTTATCAAAAAAGCATCAAAAAATGCTATTACGACTACCATTATTACTACCATGGATTTCAAACTTCGCTTAAAGCGACCGCTTGACACTGGTATTCATTATCTATATCGGTCAAACTTAGCCCAAGTTTAGGAATATTTTATGAATTATATAAATATTCAGTCACAAAGCGTGCTATTGAGCAAATAAACAACGACTGAATTTGACCCTTAGCGCGGCCTGATATACCTTGTCCCCGCATAATAGAAGGAATAAGAATTGTGGCAAAAAAACCTGAGAATCTAAGTTTTGAAGAATCCTTATCGGAGCTTGAAAACATTGTTGCAGATCTTGAGCAAGGTGAAGTCACTTTAGATAATGCCCTTAAACAATTTGAGCGCGGCATTAAGCTAGTGCGCCAGAGCCAATCTAAGCTAGAACAGGCTCAACAAAAAGTTTCCATCTTATTAAATGAAGACGATACCAACCTCAGCCCATTTACCGTTGAAGGCGAATAAGTGTGTTAGCCCAGTCAATTGAACAATACCAACAACGCGTGAACCAAGTTTTAGCAACTAAACTTGCCCAGCTTGATGACGCTGCCCCTATATTAAAAGCCGCAATGACCCACGGCGCCTTATTGGGCGGCAAACGCATTCGACCTTTTATGGTTTATAGCATTGGTGAAATGTTAGGTGCTGATTTAAAGCAGCTTGATAACGCCGCAGCCGCTATCGAATGTATTCATGCCTACTCATTAATCCATGATGATTTACCTGCCATGGACGATGATGCCCTGCGCCGCGGCCAGCCAACGGTGCATATTGCTTTTGATGAAGCCAGCGCTATCCTTGCAGGCGATGCCCTGCAAACCTTAGCCTTTGAACTTATTTGCGAGCCTAATGAGAGCATTAGCGCCTCTCAGCAACTTGCTATGGTAACCGCTTTAGCTAAAGCATCGGGTTATAGTGGTATGTGCGGCGGACAAGCTATTGATCTAGGCGCCACCAATAAGCGTATAGACCTTGAGCAGCTAACCCTGTTACATAATAAAAAAACCGGTGCCTTAATTAGCTGCGCTGCAGAACTTGCCTTAATCGCGGCATCAGCATCAAGCCTAGACCAACAAATTATCAGAGACTTTGCCGCCAATATTGGCTTAGCCTTTCAAGTACAAGATGACATTTTAGACATCATTGCCAGCACTGAAGAATTAGGTAAACCCCAAGGCAGTGATCAAGAGTCCAATAAAAGCACATTTCCTAAATTATTAGGGCTTAAGGGTGCAAATGAATGCGCCGAGCAACTAATTAACGATGCACTATCAGCGCTGGCAAAATTGACCTACAATAGCCAGTTAATTGCAGACTTCGCCCGCTATATCATTGCGCGAAGAATATAAAGAGACAGTTTACCGCCATATGAGTTTCGATAATTCTCAATTTCCGGTATTAGCTCAAGCTAATACCCCTGACGATTTGAAAAAGCTGCCGCAAGGCATGCTGCCACAGTTATCCGATGAATTAAGACAGTTTTTGCTTAAATCAGTCAGTAACTCAAGTGGCCATTTTGCTTCAGGCCTTGGTACTGTTGAATTAACAGTAGCACTTCATTATGTCTATAATACGCCTTTTGACCGCGTAGTATGGGATGTAGGCCACCAAGCTTACCCCCATAAAATTCTCACTGGTCGTCGTGACAGAATGCATACCATTCGTCAAAAGAACGGTTTACACCCTTTCCCATGGCGTGAAGAAAGTGAGTACGACACCTTTAGTGTCGGGCATTCTGGTACCTCTGTTAGTGCAGCATTAGCCATGGCTGTGGCTGCAGAAAAAGAGCAGAAAAATCGTAAAGTCGTGGCCGTTATCGGTGATGGTGCGATGACCGGCGGTATGGTGTTTGAGGCCATGAACCATGCAGGCGATCTGCACAATGACATGTTAGTGGTGTTAAATGACAATGAAATGTCTATCTCAGAAAATGTCGGCGCACTGAATAACCATTTAGCCCAACTAATGTCAGGCCGCTTCTACACCACCATTCGTGAAAGCAGCAAAAAAGTGCTCAAAGGTATGCCTGTCATTAAAGAAATGGCAAAGCGTACTGAAGAACACCTTAAAGGTATGGTCGTACCTGGAACCTTATTTGAAGAACTAGGTTTTAACTATATTGGCCCGATTGATGGTCATGATGTTGATTCATTAGTTGAAACCCTGCGTAATATGCGCGATTTAAAGGGCCCGCAAATCCTGCATATCATGACTAAAAAAGGTCGTGGATATGAGCCTGCTGAAAAAGATCCTATCGGTTGGCATGCAGTACCTAAATTTGACCACACTCAATTTAGAAAGCCGAAAACAAAACCAAGTTCACCGACATTTTCGCAAATTTTCGGTAAGTGGTTATGTGATGTTGCTGAAAAAGATGACAAGTTACTCGCCATTACACCAGCCATGCGTGAAGGCTCGGGCATGGTTGAGTTTTCACAGCGTTTTCCAAACCAGTATTTTGATGCCGCGATTGCTGAGCAACACGCGGTCACCTTAGGTGCTGGTTTTGCGTGTGAAGGCTACTCAGCTGTTGTCGCTATCTATTCAACTTTCTTGCAGCGTGGTTACGATCAGTTAATTCACGATGTAGCTCTACAGCGCTTACCTGTGTTATTTGCTATCGATCGCGGTGGTATTGTTGGCGCTGATGGCCCAACTCACCAAGGTGCTTTTGATTTAAGCTTCCTGCGTTGTGTTCCCAATATGGTCGTTATGGCACCATCTGATGAAGATGAATGTCGCCAAATGCTCTATACCGGTTATCGCTATAAAGATGGCCCAACGGCGGTTCGCTACCCTCGTGGTTGTGCGACAGGTATTGAACCAACTGAAGAAATGACTCCTATTGCGATTGGTAAAGGCTTGGTTAAACGTCAAAGTCAACAGCAGACGCAACGTGTAGCCATTGTTAACTTTGGTACTACTCTTGCTGCAGCGCTTGAAGCCGCTGAGACGCTCGATGCCACCGTTGCCGATATGCGCTTTGTTAAGCCATTAGATTTAACCCTGCTCGCTGAGCTTGCTCATAGTCATGACGTGATTGTCACCGTTGAAGAAAATGCCATTATGGCCGGTGCGGGTAGCGGCGTCATTGAAGCGCTGCATCAAATGAAAATCTTAAAGCCTGTGCTGCAAATTGGCTTACCTGATGAATTTATCAAGCATGGTGGACCGGATGAAATCATCCAAGAGCTTAAATTAGATGGTGCGGGTGTTTTAGCCCAAATCCAAGACTATTTAAGTTAACCGCCTCAGGGAGTTAAGCCAATTTGATTGGCGCTACTAAAAATCACAAAAAAGGACTGCATTGGCAGTCCTTTTTATTAACTCTTTATTACTAACGCTTGATTACTAACTATTGCTTTGCCAACCCTTTGCTTATTGATTGGCAAACCAAGAAGTCAGTTTTCAATTGTTATGCATTACGCTTGTGTATCAACACTTGCGCCACCTTGAGACACCATAACCATCGCAGGGCGAAGTACACGGTCTTTTAAGATGTAACCTTTTTGCATAACTAGCATCACGGTATCTTTAGGGTATTCTGCACTTGGCTGCATACCGATAGCTTGATGATGATTTGGATTAAATGCTTCACCTAATGGATTAACAAGCACTACGCCATTTTTCTCAACTGCTGCCATTAACCCTTTCATGGTCAATTCAACACCTTCAGCAATCGCTTTAGTTGCTTCATCTTCAGCATCAACACCAGCAAGTGCACGTTCCATATTATCTAATACAGGCAAAAGCTCATTCACGAACTTTTCTAATGCGAAGGCACGGGCTTTTTCAACATCTTTTGCTGCACGAGCGCGGATGTTTGCCGTTTCAGCAGCGGCGCGAATTTCAACATCTTTACGCTCAGCTAAGGCTGCTTGAGTTTCAGCAAGTTGTTGCTCTAATGCTTCAATTTTAAGGTTAGCTTGAGTTAACGCATCAACTTCGGTGGCCTCTTCTGCTGCGACTTCAGTTTCCGTTTCATTGACGACTTCTGCATCAATGATCTCTTGATCTACTTTGTTTGACTCGTTGCTCATTTTCACTCCAGCTAAAAATGCTTTGTTTCTGATTACTATGGGCATATTATGGGGATCATTTTCTTCGTTTCAAGCCTTTGTGCAAATCAAATACTAATATGACTAAAAAGTTTCAAACAATCGGCCTCATTGGCAAGCCACATCATCAAGGTACCAATCGCACTTTAAAGCGTTTGCATCATTGGCTTTCCATGCAAGGCTTCGACATATTAGCCGAAGAGCGAGTGGCTTCTGAGTTAAAAGTTGAAGTGGAATCTGTTGATTTAACTGAATTAGGTGAGCGCTGCGATCTCGCTATTGTCGTCGGTGGTGACGGTAATATGCTCGGCGCCGCGCGGGTATTGTCTCGCTTTGACATTGGGGTTATTGGGGTTAACCGTGGCAACCTTGGTTTTTTAACGGATTTACCACCCGATAACTTTGAAGAATCACTTTCTAAGGTACTTGAAGGCGAATACGATACAGAGAACCGCTTTTTGCTAGAGGCTGAAGTGCATCGTCATGGGATTTTAAAAGCCAGTAACTCTGCGGTTAACGAAGCGGTATTGCATCCGGGTAAAGTGGCACACATGATCCAGTTTGAGGTCTATATTGATGAGCAATTCATGTATAGCCAACGCGCCGATGGCATGATTGTATCAACCCCAACGGGCTCAACAGCTTATGCCTTGTCTGCTGGCGGCTCAATTTTAACCCCTAACCTGCAAGCATTAATTTTAGTGCCTATGTTCCCTCATACACTATCGTCTCGCCCTATTGTGGTGGATGCATGTAGCACCATAAAATTAGTGGTATCACCGGATAACGGCGAGAACTTAGAAGTCAGCTGTGATGGTCACGTTGATTTAGCTGTGTTGCCTGGGGATGAAATTTTTATTCGCCGTAGCAATAATCATTTAAGAATGATCCACCCTAAAGGCCACAATTACTTTGATGTTTTGCGCGCTAAATTGGGCTGGGGCAGCAAACTGTTTTAAGGGCTAATGTTAGCTGCAGTGGTTGAAAATAACTGATGCTTTAGTAACTGTTGTTACTTTAGTAGCAGTTGTTTTAGGAAAAAATTTAACAACAACCACTGTGATCTAGCCCGTCTAAGCCATGTCACTCAAGCAATTGAGGATTTGCTCTGTTAATAATGCCTCTGATAACGGGTTTAAGCTAATTATCTCTAATCTTGAGTCCATGGCTTCATCAAGCTCGTTAATCGACAGCCTGCCATCGACAGCATTAAAAGCGCCAATGCCTTCTTCTGTGATCATTACCGCTTTTATGCGTAGCACCTCATTAAGTAAGCCGTCACACCAGGCAACTAACTTATCAAAGTCAAAACAATGCTCGGCGCTAAAAATCCAGCCAATACTATGCGCTCCTTGCGCTTGATTTAACTTGGTTATAAAACCTTGGCCATTGAACTCATCATCAACCACAGCAGCATTTGAGTCAAACAGTGATTGGCTAGGCTTGGTCACTGACTTGGCTAAATAAGATGCTTGAGTGCTTGAACTGCTGAGACTAATGGCTCGCGGCTTTATCAACGCCCAATAAACATGATTAAGCACATCAGCTGTGTTAGAGGCAATACACAGTTTTTTATCATTAGCTAAGTAAGCTGACAAAGAGGCAAAATCATCTTGCTGATATAAATCGGCCTTGCTGGCGTAAATCACTTCTGCAATGTCTATTTGCTGATTAAAGTTACTATTTTCAGTGTAGCGAGTGTCTTTGAGCTTGCGCGCATCAACCACACATAAGGTTTGATTTAACTGCAATACTTGCTGATTAAACTCATTGGTCAGTACCTTGAGTATTTCAGCAGGATGGCCAAGTCCAGTTGGTTCAATTAACAATCTATCTGGCTTAGCTTTTTGAATAATTTGATTAATCGCCACTTGCATCGGTACGCCTGCAGCGCAACATAAGCAGCCACCAGCAACTTCTTTTATGACCACTTGTTCGGATGAGTTGCTGCCAGTTATCAGGCTCGCATCAATACCCACTTCGCCAAACTCATTAACTAGCACTGCCCAAGTTTCATCCTTGGGTTTGATTGCCAGTAACGACACAATTAAGCTGGTTTTACCTGCCCCTAAAAAGCCGGTAATGAGGTTAGTATTAATGCGTTTACGGATCACCTGATAAATTCCACTAAATAACTAAATTAAACCCATGTAAATAATAAGCATTGTGATTATTATTTTTTAGCGTACTTGCCTTGTCTAGTCGGCTTAGCGTTCCCATCAGCACGACTACCTTTACCAGCAGGGCCACTTTTAGCTGCGCCGCCGCGATTTCGGTTGCCACCTTGGCGTTTATGTTTAAACAGCTTTTTAGGTTTTTCAGCATCGACTTCTCTATATCGAGCCGGTAATGGCGCGCCAAGTTCATAACCGGGTAACACTACCACAGGTATTGAGGTGCTAATGAGTGCTTCAATGTCTTCTAACAGCTCCATTTCATTTTGTGCGACCAATGAAATGGCCTGACCGGTTAAGCCTGCGCGGCCCGTACGGCCAATACGGTGAACATAATCTTCAGGCTCTGGGGGTAATTCAAAATTAATCACTAATGGTAAAGCTTCAATATCTAGACCCCTTGCGGCGAGATCGGTCGCTATCATGACGCGCAGCTTACCCGTCTTAAACTCTTCTAAAGCACGGTTGCGAGCGCCTTGAGTTTTGTCACCATGAAATACGGCAGCTTTAATACCATCTAACTTAAACTCTTTAAGTAAGTGCTCAGCCGTTTCTTTTAGGCTGGTAAATACCATCACCTGTTGCCAGTTATTACGGCCAATCAGCTCTGACAGTAACTCTGCTTTACGGCGTTTATCTACTTGATATACCGATTGGGTTACCGTTTCAGCAGGTTTTTGATTCGATATATGCACATACTCGGCATTTTTGAGCATTTTTGCCGCTAAGCTTTTGACATCATTAGAATAGGTCGCTGAAAACATCATGGTTTGATGTTGACGATTGATCATCCGCTTCACTTTTTCGATATCTTTAACAAAACCTAAGTCCAACATGCGATCGGCTTCATCGATAACTAAATGGGTCACAAAGGATAAATCAAGGTCATGCTGACCAATAATATCGAACAATCGCCCAGGAGTTGCTACCAAAATGTCGACACCTTTAGCGAGGGCTTTTCGTTGCGGGTTGATATTCGAACCGCCATAAACCGCGAGGCTCTCAAAGGGTAAAAACTGGGCATAGTTAACCAGATTTTGTTCGATTTGAATCGCCAGCTCGCGAGTTGGGGTCATGATCAGTACCCGTAAACGTTGCCAAGCTGTTTTGCTCTCTTGTTCGGCTATTTCAAGCTCAAGACGAGTTAATAAAGGTAAAGCAAATGCAGCAGTTTTACCGGTACCAGTTTGTGCGCTGGCTAATATATCCTTACCTTCAATAGCTAATGGGATCACAATTTGTTGTACGGGGGTCATATCGCTATAACCACATGTGTTAACCGCATCCAAAATCGGTTGTGACAAGCCTAATGAATCAAAAGTCATATTGTTCTCTGAAAACTACTGTTAAAGGCGCTATTGTAGCGACTTAGGTTAATATTAGCGAAATAAAAACCACAGCTAAATAAAGGCACTTAGGCTTAATGCAATGCATTAACCTGTAAAATCAGCCAAGTACATATAAGTTAGCTCTGTTTTATAACACGCTAAGATATGTTATTTCGGCCTTTAGGTAACACTTTGTATCTTATGGTTTTATTTATTGATTTAATTGGCACATTTTAGCAACATAGGTCTCACAATAATAAAACAACTAATAGGCCTGTGATGAAACTGCTATACCCGTTATTATTTGCATTAACCCTTAGCGCTTGTGGTGGCTCAGACTCTGACTCTCAAGTTCCAGAAACTCCTGAGACTACACCACCTGTCGAACCTACTGAGCTAGTTGCCGATATTTGCTATGTTATGTCGACAACAATGGGCGACATCAGCTTAGCCATCGATACCACTAATACACCCATTACTGGAGCGAATTTTAAACGCTATGTCGATGAGCAGTTTTATGATGGCACACTATTTCACCGCGTTGTCTATCAATTTGTTTCACAAGGCGGTGGCTTTACCACAGGATTAGTGAGCAAGCCTGGCTTTGAAGCTATCACATTAGAAGACAATGTTGGCCTAACTAACGCACGTGGCACCATAGCGATGGCGCGCACCACAGTGGCAGATTCAGCCACATCACAGTTTTATATCAACGCCCTCGATAATCCTCAATTAGATTATTCCAGTGGCCAACGTGGTTATGCGGTTTTTGGTCAAGTGTATGACGGTATGGCTGAAGTGGTCGATCAAATTAACATGGTATCGATTAATAGTAATAGCGTACCTGTAACAGATATCGTCATCAACAGCGTTGAAGAAACCAGCTGCCCACAATGATAACCTAGCAAAAAATTTGTATGTGACTAATGTATAGCGCTTTATTATTAACGCCCGCAACAATTATCGTTGCGGGCTTTTTATTGGTTTACAGCGCAAATAAAACCAAAAGTACAATCAAGATTACACTTCACTAGCAAAATCAGAGCTAGCTCCGCTAATTACGATTAAAACCACAGAAACAACATGAACAAGTTTAAATGTATGAAATAAGTCACAAATTATAGTCAATATGATTGGTAATTTAATGACATTAAAGAATTCTGTATTAATTATTTTAATCATTAAAGAGGTTTCCCATGGCGACTAAATTTTTCATTCCTAGCGTAAATATTCTCGGTCAAGACAGTGTTAATGAAGCAATCAATGACATCAAAACACTGGGCTTTAAGCGCGCACTTATTGTTACTGATGCACCGTTAGTAAAAATTGGTTTAGTTGATAAAGTAGCGGCTAAGCTTATGGACAATGGCATTGCAGTATTTATCTTTGATGGCGTACAACCTAACCCAACCATGGGAAATGTTGAAGCAGGCTTAGCAATGCTTAATGCCAACGAGTGTGATTTTGTTATTTCGTTAGGTGGCGGCTCGCCACATGATTGCGCTAAAGGTATCGCTTTAGTGGCGACCAATGGTGGTAGCATCAAAGACTACGAAGGCTTAGATGTTTCAACAAGACCACAAATGCCGCTAGTCGCAATTAACACTACGGCTGGCACAGCCAGTGAGATGACCCGTTTCTGTATTATTACTGATGAGTCACGTCATATTAAAATGGCGATTGTCGATAAAAACACCACCCCTATTTTGTCAGTAAATGACCCTGAACTCATGGTTGAAAAACCTGCGGCGTTAACAGCCGCAACCGGTATGGATGCATTAACTCATGCGGTGGAAGCTTATGTATCAACAGCTGCGAACCCAATTACCGATGCTTGTGCAATTAAAGCCATCGAGCTGATTAAAGCTAACTTGGTTAATGCGGTTGAACAAGGTGATGATATCAATGCTCGTGAGCAAATGGCTTACGCGCAATTCTTAGCGGGAATGGCATTTAATAATGCTAGCTTAGGTTATGTTCATGCGATGGCCCATCAACTTGGCGGCTTTTATGATTTACCACACGGTGTGTGTAATGCACTATTACTGCCGCATGTACAAGCTTACAATGCGCAAGTGGTGCCAGGTAAATTAAAAGACATTGCTAAAGCAATGGGTGTAGATGTGGCGCAATTAGATGATACTCAAGGCGCAGCGGCTGCAATCGAAGCCATTAAAACCTTGTCTGTTGCAGTCAATATCCCAGCAAATTTAACTGAACTTGGAGTTAACCCAGAAGACATCCCTACACTGGCTGATAATGCGTTAAAAGATGCCTGTGGCCTCACTAACCCAAAACAAGCGACCCATGGTGAGATTTGTGAAATATTCACTAACGCACTATAGGTTACAACCGTAAGTTTCATATATTCGCGGCTCAAGCTGATCCGCGAATAAAGCCTGTCAATGGCTGGCATTCTCTACTAGAGAACAACCTGACTAAAACACAGCTTAAGGCCAATAAAATTGCCATTAAGCTATTGAAATAGCGCCAGCCACAGCGCTAAAAATAATAGTCACACTTAAGTATTCTAACTACAAACTGATACTTTTATTTAATAAATAATACACTTACACACATAACTGTTAACCGCGTCTAACTTCTCAAAATAACCATTGACCTGCCTTAAAATAGGGGTCTATGATGAAGTTACATTCTTAAATAAGTAGGTAAGCTATGACTGCAATCACTCATGTGTATAACTACACAGTAAGATGTCCTCACTATAAAGAAAAAGATAAAACAGCTAGCTGGTTAAACCACATAGAAATCAACCAATCCTCAGAAATTGCACTAAACCGCATCACCAAATGGCACAATGCACCCGGTTCAAAATCATTTGAAAGCGGAAAGTTTGTCGTTAGAAAGTCGGACACCGACAACACTTATTACTCAATGCAAAGCAATCGCCTGTTAAATGATGCCCACGCTATGGTCACCTTTAAGATCTTCCTCGATGATTGCTGCCAAGATGCAGATCCAGAGAAAATCATTGCCCATTTAGTCGAAGACTATAACAAGCGTCTTGCTAAAGCTCAGTAACGTTTCCAAGGATTACTGAATCACCGAAAAACGCTGTTATGTTTTTCGGTGACAATCTCAAATATTACCAAAGCCAATACGTGATCCAGTTAACACTATTCCAAACTAGTTAACCATCAGTTCACAGTTCCACACTCTTATTAAGACATCCCAGCTTTGTTTACTATATAAACTGCTTCTCATAATTTTTAACACGCTTTACGACTGCCTTTTAACGCTTCGATATGCTGCATTCTTTTTTAATCTTATAAATTAACTCGCTTTACTCTGACTACCTTTACATGACAAGTGAGTTTGCAACGCTAAAGCGCATAATTTTTATAAGATTTTGTCGATTCTGTTCCTTGTCGTTAAAGCCATACCGATAAAAATATAACCGAATTATTTTAACTTCACTAAAGGAGCATCTTAGATGCAAGCAGTTCCGAATATCGTCATCGTTGGCGGCGGCGCAGGTGGCATGGAAATCGCCACTAAATTGGGTCATAAAGTTGGTAGAAAAGCCAAAGCAAAAGTCACACTCGTGGATTGTGCCGAAAGCCATGTGTGGAAACCACTGCTTCATGAAGTGGCTACTGGCGCCTTAGATATTGGCATTGATGCAATTAGCTACCGTGGCCACGCCTCAGCACATGGTTACCATTTTCAACAAGGTGCAATGATTGATATTAATCGTGATGATAAACATATTATTTTAGCGCCAATTAATGATGAAAACGGGGATGAACTCTTACCCGCTCGTCATATTCCTTATGACTATTTAGTGATTGCCATTGGCAGCGTAGCCAATGACTTTAATATTCCTGGCGTCAAAGAGCACAGCCTGTTTTTAGATAACACTGAACAAGCGATGCAAATTCGTAAGCTGTTATTAAATAAATTTATGCGCTATGCCAGTCATCATCAACTGGATGATAAAATTAAAATTGCTGTGGTAGGTGCAGGTGCGACTGGTGTGGAAATGTCGGCTGAAATGCACCATGCGGTAGAGCAACTCAGTGGCTTTGGCTATAAAATTGATACCAGTTTGCTGGAAGTTTCCCTCATTGAAGCTGATGAGCGCATTTTACCTAAAGTCGGCAAAGTAGAAATTTCTGACTCAGTGACCCGTGAACTCAAGCAATTGGGAGTGAAGGTCATGACAAACACCCGCATTACACAAGTGACACCAGAAGGCTTATCGACAACAGATAACACCTTGATCCCTGCAGATATGGTTATATGGTCAACAGGTGTTAAAGCACCAAACTTTTTAAATAATATTGGTGGTCTTGAAAGTAATCATATTAACCAAGTGATGGTGAAGCAAAATATGCAAACCACCCTAGACCCCTCAATCTTCTCTATTGGCGATTGTGCAGCTTGCCCACAAGCTGATGGCAGCTGGGTACCTCCACGAGGCCAGTCAGCAAGACAAATGGCATTAATGACAGCTGATAACATTATGTTGATGCTTGCTGGCAAAGATCCTAAAAATGAATACGTTTACAAAGATTTAGGTTCGCTGGTGAACCTGTCGAAGTTCCACACTGTCGGTAACCTAATGTCATTTATGGGTGGCGGGGTTTTGGTTGAGGGTAAAATTGCCCGTTTTGTTTACACCTCACTTTATCGTCGTCACTTAATTGAGCTGCACGGTGTGGTGAAAGGCACCTTAATGATGCTGGCAAAAGGGATCAGCCGCATTATTCATCCGCATCTTAAATTACACTAAAGTGGAATTAGGCGCTTAAGCGCTAACTGATAAAGATAAAACATTAACCTTGCCAGCTTTAGATCAATTAAAGCTGGCAAGGTTAACGCCAGTGAACGACTCTATTGGGGCTAGTTTGCTAAACACTTACCTTTACCGGTACTCGCAATGATTAAACCATCCCCTTAGGCGGCATTCGCTCTAATACCATGAGGGATCGGTAAACCTCTTTCATTAATGTTCACAAACACAATTTTATCGATATAAGCGATCGGTGCATTGCTAAGGCTATTTCTCACTTTACATCTTAATGTAATAGAACTTTGCCCTAAGCTAATGGCTTCCATACCAAACTCAATCACATCACCCATTTTAGCGGGACTCATAAAATTAATTTCTGACACTAACTTAGCCATTAGCTGCTTACTGTGCATTTGACAGCGGGCAAATATCGACGCTTCTTGATTAAGCCACATCAGTAGCTGGCCACAACATAGACTTTGTTCTGCATTTAAATTTACTGGTTTTACAATATGACGGCCTAAATATTCCATAATATTGCTCCTTGAATTACTATACCACTTTATAGGTAGCAACTTTAAAGCCAACTCTTCAAGCTGTTGAAATAATTAAAAATGATAAAACCATGATTTAAATATGGTCTCTTAACTGCGCCATAATATTACAACCTCAGTACTTGCTTGCACCAAAAAAAAGCACCTCTTGGCAGAAGTGCTTTTTAAAGACAATCAATAACTGATTGAGCGCTCATTTATGGGTGCCACATTTGAGCTAAGACAGTTTTATCTGGATTATTTATTATTCAGCTGGACAATTATTTGCTTCAAGGTAGTGATAAAAGTCACAATATCCTGCCGGCTAATATCTTTGTGGGTCACCAAGCGTAATGACGATGACGGACTGATAATGATGCCCTTTTGCGCCAATAGTAAAGCGAGATGCTTGACATCATATGCCTTATCTAAAGATGCAAACACCATATTAGTTTGAACTAAATTGATATCCACTGAAAACTCAGGCATTTCAGATAACAGCTGTGCTAAAAGCGCGGCATTATCATGATCTTCTGCCAACCTATCCACTTGCTCGGTAATAGCCAATTGGGCTGCTGCTGCAATAATACCCGCTTGCCTCATACCGCCACCGAGCACTTTACGCCAGCGTATAGCTTTTTGTATTAAGCGCTCATCCCCAAGCAATATTGAACCTATTGGCGCAGCTAAGCCCTTTGATAAGCAAATTGAAACCGAATCAAAATACTGAGTAATCTCACTAATGGGTATATTTTGTGCCACTGCAGCATTCGCTACGCGCGCGCCATCTAAGTGGATTTTTAAAT
This sequence comes from Shewanella sp. 10N.286.48.B5, assembly GCF_002874355.2. Taxonomy (NCBI): domain Bacteria; kingdom Pseudomonadati; phylum Pseudomonadota; class Gammaproteobacteria; order Alteromonadales; family Shewanellaceae; genus Shewanella; species Shewanella sp. 10N.286.48.B5. The sequence continues at coordinate 493,034 of NZ_MCVG02000001.1, read as the reverse complement.
TATGATTAAAGGCTAATGCTTGGGCATCAGCAAGGTATTTCTGCGGTAACACCTTACCACCAATGGTATTTTCAAGGCTCAATAAACGAGTATGCGCAAAATGAATATCATTAGGCTTAATAGCAGCTTCAATATCTGCAAGTAAAATTGAACCGTCTGGCTGATTGTTTAACGGTTGCGGTTGAATACTGCCCAGTACTGCTGCCCCGCCACCTTCAAATTTATAATTATGAGCCTGTTGACCACAAAGGTACTCATCACCTCGCTCACAATGTGCCATTAAGGCCAATAAATTAGCTTGAGTACCAGAACTAACAAACAAAGCACTATCAAAGCCATATAAGTCAGCAGCCATATCTTGTAAATGGTTTACCGTGGGATCATCACCATAAACATCATCGCCAACCTCGGCATTCGCCATGGCTTTACGCATGGCATCTGTGGGTTTTGTTACCGTATCACTGCGAAAATCAATCATATCCACTCTCAATAAACTGGCGCGAGTACTGTTTCTAGTACTGTAAAATTAGCTTATTCTACCCCAGTTATTCGTGCTTAAGCTTGTGCTAGTCGGCAGAAATTTTATTTAATGCCGATAATGCGGCGTCGTAATCTGGATGATTAGCCACCTCAGCTACAAGTTCTTTATATTTGAGTGTTCCGTTCGTATCAATAATCAAAATAGCTCTCGCAAGTAAACCGCGGTCTTTGATCAGTAAACCATATTTATGACCAAAATCTCGCCATACAGCATCTGATAGCACTGTTATTTTATCCACTTGCTCTGCCTGACAAAAACGCTTTTGAGCAAAAGGTAAATCGGTGCTAATAGTTAACATCACCACATTGTCGTTGTATTGGCTGACTGATTTATTAAATCGCTTAGTCTGCAACGCACAGACCCCAGTATCTAAGCTAGGCACAGCACTAATTAATACGGTTTTTCCTTTAAAGTCAGCCAGGCTTATGGGCTCGAATATCTCATTAACAAGGGTAAAGTCAGGCGCTTGAGTATTAACGCTTAATTGCTGGCCTACTAACTCCATCGGCTTACCGCCCATAGTAATTGTCGTCACTTCACTGCCAACACTGACATTAGGCAAGGTAAGTGCAATAACCACTGCGACTGAAGATAGAATATTATTGTACATTTTTAACCTCACGAAATCATTGCGATAAAATGGCCATAAAAAAGCCAGCATAATAGCTGGCTTTGTGAACAAAATGCACTAAATAGGCTATTTAGCTGGCATTTCTTTTAAATGTAAATCCATTTGTGGGAATGGAATTTCAATAGCTGCAGCATCTAGCGCATTCTTAATCTGTTCTAGTAACTCAAAATGAGCTGGCCAGTAATCGGCAGTGTTAACCCATGGACGAACCACGAAGTTAATAGAACAATCTGCTAGTTCACCTAGTGCAACAGTGTATGCAGGATCTTTAAGAACATATTGATTATTGTCTAATACAGAAGAGATAACTTTCTTGGTTGCTGCGATATCTGAGGTGTAACCCACACCGATAACTAAATCAACTCGACGTGTTTCTTTAGTTGAGTAATTAATAATAGTGCCATCCATCATCGCTGAGTTTGGAGCAATAATGGTCTTGTTATCGCCAGTACGAAGTTTAGTTGAGAAAATAGTTATTTCTTCAATCACTCCCGCTACACCAGCGGCTTCAACAAAATCACCTACACGACAAGGGCGGAAGATAACCATCAACACACCTGCGGCAAAATTTGACAATGAACCTTGCAGCGCTAAACCTACAGCTAAACCTGCAGCACCCAATACAGCGACTAGTGATGCTGTTTGTACGCCAATTTGACCTAAGGTTGCGATAATCGTAAATACAAATACCACGCCCCAAACCAAATTACCGACAAATGATGCTACGGTTTCATCAATTTTACGGCCCAGTAATAGTTTTGTAGTTAATTTCTTAGCTACGTTAGATAGATATTTACCTACGATAAATATCAAAATGGCCATCACAACTTTTAATCCATAAGTGATTAAAAATTCAGGCGCTTGTGCCATCAAACTCTCGATGCTTTCCATGGTTTACTCCCTTTATTAATAATAATTATTCAAACTTGAATTCAACGCGTCTATTTTTTTGCCTACCTAGCGCGGTACGATTTGTTGATATGGGAGCCAAACTCCCCATACCACTAACTTCTATTACATCGGCATCAATCGCAAACTGCTCGACCAAAATATCTTTAACTGATTGGGCTCTTTTTACTGACAAACTGGCGTTTAATTGCTCACTACCAATGTTGTCGGTGTGACCTAGTAAAGAAATACTGACAAGCTTATTGTCCTTAATGAGCTGGTGCGCCCGCTCAATACTGGGTAATTGCGACCTTAACACCCGAGACTGGTCAAAATTAAAATATATCGGGCTGACGCTCACTAAGCCCAAACTTTGCTGGCAACCATTGGCAAGTACAGCTGTATTAATCTGTGTATTGGGACAGGCATCTTTTTTATCTGGTACGCCATCAAGATCACTATCAACCCAAGCAAGCACTGAACTGCTAAAAACTAAGCTGCATAAACAAACAAGTTGTCGATACAAGATCCTGCCTCCGCCATCAAAGTCAGTTAATTACACTCAATGGCCAGACACTTAATATGCAATAAAACTAAATATTGTTTTTTTGACACTAAAATCCAATGAGTTACATTTTATATACTTGTTAAAAATTTGCAAAGCGTTTACACAATTAAAACAAGTATAGATTCTATTTGTCAGCCCGCTAACCGACCTCATACTAAATAATCGTCACAAATTCTGTTATCCGTTGTTATGGTGACTTTAATAGCATTTGCCAGCTAAAAGCTTGCCAACTAGCACCAAAAAAACAACAAAGGTATCTTTGCAAGCGGTTAAAAACTGATTCAACGTCTACATTTACAAACGCTGATCGCCCATGGCCATTGACTTTTACGGCTTATAAGATGTATATAAGGGTAGCTTTTTAAGGTTTTAATCCTTAAAACTTTAAAATGACAACATTTACTATAATAAATAAACAACAAAGTGGTTAAATTTATAGCAACTAAGTTGAAACGCGACAGAATGTTATTCTGAAAATATCAATACGTTGAACATAATCACAATTGCAAACAACAATTTCTGTGGCGACAGTGGTCCCGCAGGCAAATCACAAGCTTAAGGTGGAAGACTTAATGAGCAATGCAAAACCACAGGGGACCATGCTTGGTCATCCCAAGGGGCTTTTCCTGCTGTTTACAACAGAACTATGGGAAAGATTCAGTTATTACGCGATGCGTGCCATTTTGGTGCTCTATCTGGTCGATAAAGTTGAGTCTAATGGTGGTAGTGGTCTTGGTTGGACTCAAGCAGACGCACTTTCTCTTTATGGAACATTTACCGGTTTAGTGTACTTAACCCCGCTTATTGGCGGATGGTTAGCGGATAATATTTTAGGCCAACGTAAAGCGATTTATATTGGCGGCTTCTTAATGGCTGCAGGTCAATTTACCCTAGCAGCACCACATAGCTGGATGCCAGGTCTAGAAACAACTATGTTTTACATTGGCCTAGGCACCTTGATTATTGGTAACGGTCTATTTAAGCCAAACATCTCAACTATGGTTGGTGACTTATATGAAGAAGGCGATCACCGTCGTGATGGTGCATTTACTATCTTCTATATGGGTATTAACGTTGGTGCGGCATTATCAGGTTTCATTGTGGCATGGGCATACACCCAATTTGGCCATAGCATTGTTATTGACGGCAAAGAAGTATTTGTTAACAACTGGCAAGCAGGTTTCTTCTGTGCGGGTATTGGTATGGTTGCGTCATTAATCATCCAATTCCTATTCGCGCAAAAGCTACTTGGAGATATCGGTACGGTTCCTGCCGCTAAACTTGAAAAGCAAAAAAATGAAGCTAAAGGTGAAACACGTAAAGAGCCTTTAACTAAAGTTGAACGTGATCGCATTAAAGTGATCATGGTAATGGGTTTATTCACGGTTATTTTCTGGGCAGGCTTTGAGCAAGCTGGCGGATTAATGAACTTATTCACTAACAACTTTACCGATCGTATGATTGGTGGTTGGGAAGTTCCAACGACTTATTTCCAATCACTTAATGCTATCTTTATCGTTGTTTTTGCCCCTGTTATTGCGTCTATTTGGATCCGCTTAGGTAAAAACGAACCTAACTCACCAGTTAAATTTGCATTAGGTTTAGTATTACTGGGTATTGGTTTCCTATTCATGATCGGTGCTGTACTTGAAATGGGCGGCGACGCAAACGCTAAGTCAAGCATGTGGTGGTTAGTCGGTGCATACTTCTTCCACACCATGGGTGAATTATGTTTGTCACCAATTGGCTTATCAATGGTCACTAAATTGGCTCCACTGCGTATCGCATCATTAATGATGGGTGCTTGGTTCCTATTTATCGCAGCGGCTAACAAAATTGGTGGCTTAGTAGGTTCATTAATTGGTCACGGCGGTGATGTGGAAGATCAACTTGCCAATGCAATGTCTATTTTTGCTGGTATTGCGATCACAGCAGGTATCTCAGCGGTTATCTTATACTTCATGGCTGACAAGCTAGTTGATTGGATGCACGGCGCTGAAGGTCACAACGAAACTGAAGAGCAAGCGTTAACTGAAGAAATTGCAGTGACGGCTGAACATGAAGCAATAAAGCATTAATACTTAGCTTTAGTGCATCATGAATTAAAAAACCTCGCCATTTGCGAGGTTTTTTATTTCAGCTTTATTTATCCAATACTGTGTTTATGACGTGGGCAGCTTGCATTTAATCTATTACAGCTTAAGAGCTAACTCCATAAAGCCGCCAGCGGCTAGCGCTTCATCATAGAACAAGCCATTAAATTGGTTATTCAGTAATCGAGCTCGATGATTTGCATCACTGCTGACAATACAGATCTTTTCTTCTGGCAGTAAACTCCTAAACTGCATACTAGGCTTATTCCACTCATCTGAGCCTAGTTGTCGTGAAGGTGAAATCGCCAATGGTGCTAAACCGTTATTATTACGTAAATAGCAACGCAGTCCGCTACCAGCTTGGCCAATCGCAACTCTGAAGTGTTCAAGCTCAACACACACATACACCATATCCACATACAAGTTCAGGCCTGAAGTCACCATACGCTCATTCAAGTAGCTCAGCATATTGTAAGGCTCGATTAAGGTATTACTGACGCCATTACGGTATTGTTTTAATTTTTGGTTAACAAAGCTTCGCATTAATACACAGCCGAATGCGGCGCGATTATCTTCAGGATAAAAATGCGCCATGTACATCATTAAATGCTTATCTCCCACCATAGTGGAATCGATAAAATAAGCACTTACATCACTATTTTTACACAAGCTATAGTGAACATCGGCGTTAGGGTAACCAATATTTGAGGTAGGAAACAATTGCTGCTGCACACTCTTAGCTGCTTCAGCACTGCTTTCCAGTAGGCTAAAGTTATCAGCTAATTCTTGATATGATAAATCTTCGCTCATCTTAGCGGCAGAGTTGATAACTGCATGGCTGTCATTAAAATCAAGCTTATCGGACTGAGCCTGCGGCGCTATAGCTTGTTCAATGGCTTGCTGGATGATAAAAAGATCAGAAACGGGTTTGACTAAGTAATCGCTGGCGCCATAGCGCAAAGCTTCCACGACATCAGCCATCACATTATTACCTGATATGACAATTGAAGGGACTGAAGGGTTTAACTCGATTATCTGTTTAAGCATACCAAGGCCCCCTAAGCGTGGCATGCTTAAATCAGCAATGACGATATCAACAGGCTGTGCTTGAAAGGCTTTGACGCCCTCTTCACCATTTTCTGCTTCAAAAACCACAGCGCCTTGCTGAGTTAAAAAGTCAGCGACTAACTGCCTAAAAACTGCATCATCTTCAACTAATAACACGGCGACATTGGTTAATGCCATAAAACTCCCCCGATAGCACTGCTGTCGAAGAAGCCTCATCGTTCAGCAATATCACTCAAGCTCTAATAAATATTCTTCTAGTAATTCATCATCATCTTGTTTGACTGGCACGTTGCCATCATAAACTTTGTAATCCATATATTGAAAATAGGCTTCTTTGACAAATGTGTATGGATCAAGTGCATTATCTAATAGACGTTCTTGATCGATGGCTGATGCTCGTGAGTCGAGGTTTTTCAAGCCCCACTTAAGGACTGACTGCCATAACAAGAACTCTGACAAAGGAAAGTATAGACTATCAACCCAATCTGAGGCGAGTTCCCTTGTCACATAAGGACCAAAAAAAGGCGCCATAAAATAAGGGCCGTTTGGCACGCCGTAATAACCTAACACTTCATTGAAGGCATCTTGTTTGCGGGTCATGCCCATCATGTCTGCCACATCAATCACCCCAAAAAGTCCTAGAGTGGTATTAACGGTAAATCGGCCACCAGCATTGGCTGCCCAGCCCCACTTACCTTGTAATGCGTTATTCACTAACGAACTTGGTTCTTCAAAGTTACGCACAAAATTATTAACCCCAGACTTTACTGGTGTTGGCAAATAATCATTATATCCATGGGCTATAGGGCGGAAAAAATGACGATCAAGATAGTGGTAATTAAAATCCCACATGGCACGGTTAAATCCCTCTATGGGATCGCGAGGATCATCATAGATGACTTCGACATCAGGCTTGTTTGCCTGCTGAATAGGTTCGGCTTTTAATGAAAAGACACTGCAAGCCATCAATAAAGAAAGCAACAACAATTTATACTTCATACATCTCTCTTTCGGGAAAATTCAATACTGAAATACTCTGAGTTAAGGCTCTATTTCAGTCGCGCTAGATTACAAATTCAACTTGTATTCACTTACCAGTAAAGCTTACAGATTAACTCTAGCAAAGATTTACATTGAAGATTAAAGCAAAGGACTATCAAGTCGATACAGTCTGTATAACCTATTCTGTGTAACGCTATTTAAGTTAGCCAAATAAACTTTTAAGATTTCATTTACAGTATTAATTACGCGAATTTATCACTGTTGATAGTCAAAAATACTACAACTACAACACCTATAGTCAACAATTACGGCTAAGGATACTCAAGGAGTGTAGGAGATCAACGCTTAAATTGTAATAGAACATATTTAAAGGTGATAGTTAGGTAATGGTTTCGTAAATTGTTACGTAAATAGCAATAAACAACTTGAGTGACGATAAAAAATATGACACAAGGCTTAATCACAGCAAGACTGGCGACAACTGAAGCCTCAAAAATGCGCCACAATTTAACCAGCGCGAATATCGCTAAACCAGCAAGCTTAGTGCCTGTTACGCTGTCATCTTCAATACGGTCATCATCGACAACACAATCATCATCGACACCGCTATTATCAGCTACAAACCAAGCGTCTACAGCCTGCTCATCATCTATACCCCAGTTATCTCAAGATACCAAAAACCATGCCGCGGTTACCTTTGCCGTCGCGAATAAAACATTTCAATTTTCAGCCTGCCATCAAATACAGCAAATCCTGCGTTCTGGTGGGCAGTTAATGTTAAACAATGACACGATAAAGCAATTAACTAAGCTCACTGGTACCGCATCTCATAAACAGGCCACAACGAGCAGTCTCACCAATAAGCAGTTAGTGCTAGTCGCACCTGCGATACAAACTAAGCTGCCTATTGAGCTGCTAAAACTGGCACAAAGCAATAATATTTCATCACCGCAATTATTGGCCTTGGCCGCCAGAGCACAAGGTTACCCGCTACCTGTGGTTGAAATAAAACATAATCACTTGCGCTTTAATACCGGGGCTGAGATTTCAGTGTCAGCATCAGCAAAATTGCCTCAAGGCCAACACCTTGCTCATATCAACCAAGTGGCTGGGAAACCGCTGTTAACATTAACCCCAATATTGCATGTTGCGACTGCTGATTTGTTTACGATTGACACCAATAGCCACAATGACAACAATCACAATAAGTTAAAGGCGATCTCAGAACATATTGTGGTAAGAAAAGATGAACCGGCCCAATTACTGAGTCAGCTATTAAAAAAGCTTGAGCAAATACCTTTAAGAGCCAGTGTTGAAACCACGGTGACCAATGTAAAACCACCTCAGCAACAGGTAAACTCGCATCAACACGCTGCAAGCTCAACTGTGGCTCAAGTAAACAAAAGCCCCGTTGAAGTACTGAAACAAAATTTACATAAAGCTGGCGCAATGCCACTTAAAAATGCTTGCAGCAATAATGCAACTAATACCCTTGTCAGTGCTTTATTAGCATTACTGCCGAGCTTAAATCCACGGCCATTAACCCAACTTGCAGATCAAAGCTTATTAAAACAAGAGCTACTGAGCTTAACCAGCTTAAATCTGGCCAATACGCAGCAGCTACCCAATACAGCATTAACAGCTGGGGCAATTAGCGCACTATTTCAGTTGCTCATTGGCTTTAAACGCCAAGGCGCTCACACCCAGCTGAGCCCGTCATTGCAGCACTACCTTGATAAACTGCAGCAAAAAGTTCTCAACAACACTGACCAAAGCCAATTGCTTTTAAGTGCCTTAGATAAAGCCCGCAGCGTCGAGTCCTTAGGCAAACTAGCCACTAGCTTTGGCGGATACCAACAAGCGAGTAGCGACGCTAATCAGCATCTCGCTTGGTATATAGCGCTGCCTTACTCCATTGGCCCACGAAAAGAGCAATTAGAGGGCAAGTTTGAACGGGGCTCTTCTAATGATAACAGCGCGATAACAAGTTGGCGGTTGCAATTAAAATTTAATCTGGCTCAGGGGGCTTTATTGGTTAATGCCCATAAGATAGGAGATTTTCTTGATGTTAAATTTACCAGTGAAAATCAAAGCCTGTTAGATAAAGTGAGTGATTTTCAAGCGCTATTAAGCATAAAAATAAATCAGGCAGGCTTTGTCGCGCGAGAGTTCACCACGGTAATTGATAATGTACCCGCAACCTTATTACCAGGCGATCATTATCTAGTAAAAACCAATGCTTAAGATGCACTTTAAGACGTGAAATTAGGAGCAAATAATGACTAAAATTAAGAAAGCGGTCGCGCTAAGCTTTGATGGCATTAGCGCGCCAACGGTCACCGCCACAGGCAAAGATTTAGTCGCTGAAGAGATAATAGCACTAGCAAAAGATGCTGGCGTCTATATCCATCAAGATGAGAATTTAAGTGAATTTTTACAGTTATTAGCACTCGGTGAACAAGTGCCCCAAGAGCTCTACACCTTAATCGCCGAGCTCATTGCATTTGTGTATATGTTAGATGGTAAATTTCCAGAGCAATGGGATAACTTACATCAAAAAATCATTGAACAAGCTTAGCGCTTTCGCAAAATGACGAGCTACTTTTTATGTAAACGGATAATTAATTCCGCTTCTGCTTTAGGTAGTTCACACTCATTAATCAGCTCTTCCACTCCAGCACCTAACCCCACCATTTTTAATGCTCTAGAGTATAATTTAGATTGTGGGTCTTGCTGACTTGCCTCTTCTAGGCGCTGTGATTGTTTAGTTAATTTTTGCTCTAACTCTAAAACACGCTTACCAACACCGATAGTGCCACTGCGTAATTCCTGCAGCTCTCGTTTAACGGTTTCTCGCTGGCGATCATTTTCTTTTACCAACACAGTTAATGCATCTACTTTGCTTTGCAGCTTGCTGGCTCTTTTTGAAAAAAACATCGCTATTGCGGCACAAGTGACAACATAAATAACAATAGTGATAAGCAATTCTTGCGACATTCATACTTCCTGATAAGACTGATTTTTGTCATTAAAACACAAAAGCCAGCAAATAATAATGCTGGCTTTAGTTGAAACGCAAAAAACGCTTATAACTGAGTTATTTCTGCCCACTCATCGTCAGATAGTAACTTATCAAGGTCGACTAAAATCAATAACTCATTATCTCGGTTACTGACTCCCTGAATGAATTTAGCACTTTCTTCAGTGCCGACATTCGGGGCATTATCGATTTCAGAGCGGCGTAGGTAAACCACTTCGGCAACGCTATCAACCAAAATACCAATCACTTGCTTTTCTGCTTCAATGATGACTATTCGCGATGAGTCATCAACTTCTGCAGCATCAAGGCCAAAGCGTGAACGAGTATCTATCACAGTGACGACATTGCCACGTAAATTAATGATACCAAGCACATACATAGGCGCACCGGGAACGGGGGCAATTTCGGTATAACGTAATACTTCTTGAACTTGCATGACGTTGATACCATAAGTTTCATTATCTAACTTAAAAGTAACCCACTGTAAAACTACATCTTCTTTACCTGCAGCAACCGCTGCTACATTTCTTGAATCTGTCATAAATAACCTCAGACAATCGAATCTTGACAACCTAATCCTGCATCTAGCATTTCAATGAGCGCTTGCACATTTAAAATGCCACACATTTGTTCTTTTACTACGCCGGCAAGCCATGGACGCTTACCCGCTTTTTCACGCCAATTGACATGAGATTTATTAATTTTTACCGCGTTAACTAAGGATTCACATGCCAGTCCCCAGTCACTGTTTTCAAGCATGACGATATACTGATAATCAATAGATTGCGCCATTTCGGTGGTGTACTTTTCTGGCATCACCCAGCGGCAACTATCTACAACATTCACCTTTTGATCTCGACGAGTTTGTACCCCTAAAAACCATTTGGGGCGCCCAATCAGGTGATTAATATGTTCAATTTTTACGATACCGCCCAAACTCACCAATGGCACCGCAAGCGTCAAGCCTGCCACATTGAAAAATAACACCTGAAATTCATCATCTAAAACATCTTGTAAATCTGTGGTGATACTTGGCGGAATCGATGCTAATTCAGCTTTAGCGGGCGACTGACTGACGTCGATAACCGCGGTTTCAACATAAGCTCGCTTATGATTATCTATATCGGCTGAGATTTGAGAATCTTTATTATCCACTACGGATAATTTCGCGGCCTGTGCTGCAGGTTGAGCTATTGGCAGCTTTGCCTGTTGCACCGTACCTTTAAGTACTTGCTTTACCTCAAGTGGAGATTCAACACATTGTTCTGAAGTTGTTGATACTGGTGCTGAGACTACCGCCAATAATTTAGATAAGGCATTTTTATCCACTTGCGGCTCAGCAAATGACGAACTTAAAGATTCACCCAGCGTCGCGACCGTTTGCAAGCGAAGACTTGGAGCCGCCAACTTAGTTGTGGCATGTAAATATTTATCTTCACTATTGTGCAGGGAGCCTTCATAAATTTCTGCAACCTCTGTACTGCTAGTAGAGTCTGTGTGTTGAGCGACTTGTAGTCTGCTGATTGAAGTCTGTTTATTGCAGCTTGTAGCAGCATCTAAAGCCTTATCAGAAGGCTCTTGTAATAATACTGAGAAGAAATCAAAAACAGTTTCATCAACCGATTTTGACATGAGTTAACTCCCTAGACATTAAAAAATCCAGTAAGCGATTATAGGCTTTCATCCCACGGCTGCTGGGCATATGATGGGATAGTGGCACATGGGCTAAACTGGCATCTCTAAATTTAGTATCCACAGGAATAACATCAGGCCATAAAGTTTCTGGATAGCTTAGCTGCAAGGATTGTAACGCAACAGGTGACGCTTTAGTGCGCCGATCATACATGGTTGCTAAAATGGTAAAGCTGTAATCTGTTTTCTTTGAACGCCCCATTAGCGCCATGGTTTTCACCATTCGCTCTAAGCCTTTTATGGCCAAAAACTCAGTTTGAACTGGAATGATTATATGTTCACTTGCCGCCAGAGCATTAACCATTAACACCCCTAAAATAGGCGGGCAATCAATGATAGCAATATCATATTTGTCATCTAGCAAGGCTAATAGGTTACGTAAAACCAGTCCCATCCCTTCTTGATGTCCCAAAGCTCTATCTAATGTGGCTAGCGCCATTGAGGCAGGAATAAGATCTAAACCATCAATTGAGGTCGGCACAATATGCTTTTCAACATCCGCTAAAGATAACGGCTTATGCGCCAAAAAAATATCGTAAAGTGAACTGGGGATTTGCTCAGAATCAATCCCTAAATAATAACCTAGCGATGCATGAGGGTCTGTATCAATCATCAATACCCTTTGACCACGCTTAATTAACGCGCCAGCAAGGCTGGCAACCGTAGTTGTTTTACCTACGCCGCCTTTTTGATTTGCGATTGTCCAAACTTTCAAATGACGCCTCACAGCTTTATTATTGTTATTATTCAATTGATTATTAACTGACTACACTAGATTACAATCTGCTCTAAAGTGAGTCTGATTCACGGGTGGTTATCCTGATCCCACCATGGGGTAAGGGGATTACTTTTACCCCTTGAGCGTTTTCAAGCGTTTGTATATTCTGCTGTTCCTGTGGCTGAAAGTGCTGGTTATTTTCAGCTGTCGTTCCAGGCCCTAGGCTTAATGTTACCGCTTCACCATTCGCCGCCTTTTGCACTAATGCTTTGGTGGGTTCTGGATGTTTTCCAAGCCAAGCAGCAATGTCCGCTGCCTGCTCATCAGGCACCATTAACAACACTTGCGATGCTTTTAGTTGCGCAACTTGTTGAGACAATTCGCGGTTAGTTTTTGCCGCCTCAAAATATAATCCAGCCAGCGTAATAACCGCGATAATCAATAAAAACACCACTGACATTTGTTGGGTGTTCATTGCCTTGTTGACCTTAGCCACGGGCCGTCTCTTTGATAATGGACTCCGCCATACTGTCGATAGCAATGGAATGAGTTGATAAACCTGCTACGGTAACCGCTTGCGGCATACCATACACCACACAACTAGCTTCATCTTGTGCCCAAATCGTTGCTCCAGCGGCTTTCAGCATTCTGGCGCCTTCTCTGCCATCTGCGCCCATACCGGTAAGTACAACCGCTAATACATCACCGCCAAATACTTTTGAGGCTGATGCAAAGGTAATATCCACACTGGGTTTGTAGTTCATCTCGGCATTACCGGCGATAACTTTTAAACGTCCAAATGAACCACTTCGCTCCACCATCAATTGCATGCCACCTGGGGCTAAATAAGCACAACCGGGTTGCAGTACATCCCCATTTTGCGCTTCTTTTACCGTAATCTGACATAAGCTATTTAAGCGACTGGCAAAAGCAGGCGTAAACGCAGCCGGCATGTGCTGAATAAGTAATATTGGGTGTGGGTAATTTGCAGGAAATGCCGTTAAGACTTTTTGCAGTGCAACAGGCCCACCCGTTGAAGTGCCTATCAGCAAGGCTTTATATTTTTTACCGCTCGCTCTAATGGCGCTGGCAGAACACACGTTTTGGGCGCTACTGGCCTGTGAATTATTCGCTTGCGAGCGATTATTTAAGGCCGGTTTCGATGCTAATGTGGTTCTCAAGCTTGCAGGGTTAGCTGCATCTGCTGCATTTCGAGCTGTAACCGTTCTTGGTAATGGCTTATATAATCGTCTTCTGCCTAAGGTTTTAACCCTTAGTTGCAGTAGCTTAATGGCCTCTTCTTTTTTAGAGGCTATATCTTCAAAGCGTTTCGGTAAAAAATCCAATGCGCCGGCATCAAGCGCATCAAGCGTCGCTTTAGCGCCATCATGGGTTAAAGACGAAAACATCAGTATCGGTGTTGGGTTAGTTGCCATTATTTTACGCACAGCAGTAATGCCGTCCATCACTGGCATCTCGATATCCATGGTGATGACTTGTGGCTTTAATTTCTCAGCCATGTCGATGGCTTCTTGGCCATTGACTGCAACACCCACCACTTCGAGGTCGTCATCTTGATTCACTATTTCGCTGACTCGACGTCTAAAGAAACTTGAATCATCAACAACTAAAACTTTGGTAGCCATTTCATTCCTTATCAATTGGAATTTTATCTTTTACTTTTGGCGTAATATTTTAATAAACCCGGTACATCAAGGATCAATGCAATACCTCCATCGGAGGTAATTGTTGCCCCTGCCATACCCGGCGTACCTTGCAGCATACTGCCTAAAGGCTTAATCACAACTTCTTCTTGACCGATTAATGCATCAACCACAAAACCAATTTGCATGGTACCAAGTTGCACAATCACTACATGGCCTTGCTTTTTATCGCCATGAGTAAGCGTGGTCTTGTTGCGATGTAACCATTGCTCTAAATAAAACAGTGGCACGGCTTTATCGCGCACTATGACGGTGAGCTGACCATCGACAACATTAGTTTTAGTTAAATCGAGGTGGAAAATTTCATTAACGCTTGAAAGCGGTAAGGCAAACACCTGCTTAGCAACATCCACCATTAATGTGGGCATAATCGCTAATGTCAGTGGCACTTTAATTTCTAAAATGGTGCCTTGGCCTTTTACCGAATCAATATGCACTGTGCCGTTTAATTGGCTGATGCGGGTTTTCACCACGTCCATTCCAACGCCGCGGCCTGAAATATCTGAAATTTCAACTTTGGTTGAAAAACCTGGGGCAAAAATTAAGTTATAAGCTTCATTATCAGTCATTCTTGCGGCTGATTCTTCGTCTAGAACCCCGCGGCTAATGGCGATTTCTTTTAGCTTATCGGCATCCATCCCTGCGCCATCATCTTCAATTTTAAGAAGAATATGGTCGCCTTCTTGGCTTGCAGAAAGAGTTATCGTACCGGTTCTTGGTTTGCCATTCGCTTCGCGAGTAATAGGCATTTCAATGCCATGATCAACCGAGTTACGTACTAAATGGACTAATGGATCTGCCAGTGCTTCAACTAGATTTTTATCAAGATCGGTATCTTCACCTACCATGATTAAATCAATTTCTTTATTCAGTGTTCTGGCTAAATCGCGAACCACTCTTGGGAAGCGGCCAAATACTTTCTTAATTGGCTGCATGCGGGTCTTCATTACCGCGCCTTGTAGGTCGGCAGTAACCAGATCTAAATTGGCAAGTGCTTTCGACATTTCTTCATCATCGCGAGAAATACCTAAACTCACTAAGCGGTTTCGTACCAGCACCAGCTCACCAACCATATTCATAATTTGGTCAAGGCGCGAAGTATCAACCCTTACGGTGGTTTCACCCTGTGGCATGGCACCTTGGGTTTTAGCAGGTTCTGCTTTTTTTACTGACGCGGCAGCTTTAGCGGCTGGCACTGGTTTTGTGTCTGTCGCACTTGGCTGTGCTGGCGCAGCTGTGTTTGAGACGGCTTTTGATGGCGCAATATCTGCGGGCATTGAAACGGGAGTTGCAGGAGTTGCGGGAGTAACTGCTGAAGGCGCTAGGCTAACAGCCTGAGGAGCGGCACCTTTACCATGTAATTCGTCTAATAACTTTTCGAACTCATCGTCGGTAATATCATCGCCATCAACAATTGGATCTTGTTCTATTACCGCAGGTTTTACTTCTGCAATTGGGGTACTCGCGGCTTTAAAACTACCAGCGCCGTGCAATTCATCCAGTAAGGCTTCAAACTCATCATCACTGATTTCATCACTGGCAACAGCAGTGTCACCATTAGCGACTGAAGCACTCGAGGTATCATCAATAAGGTCTTTTGTTGAATTAGAGGTAGGACTGTTTCCTGCGCCATGAAGTGCATCGAGTAAGGCTTCAAATTCACTCTCGTCGATATCATCAATAGAGCCCACTGATGCTTCAGAGTCTTCAGCAATCGGCTCAACTTCAGCTAAAGTCTCTTCAATTAAAGTCTCTTCAATTAAAGCCTCTTCAATTAAAGCCTCTTCAGCAATTAACGCGTCTTCGGGCGTGCTGGCAAGCTCTGAGGCTAATGGCGCTCCAGAACTTAACAGCTTTAAACGAGCTAATAAGTCGGCGTCGGCATCATCTTGTGGCTGACCTTGCTGGGTCTGTGCAAACATCGAATTAATCGCATCAACAGCTTGCAAAATGATGTCCATCAATTCGGCATTTACTTGACGCTTACCCGTTCGCAGTAAGTCAAAGGTATTTTCAGCTTCGTGGCACACATCGACCATAGGGCCTAAGCTCAAAAAGCCTGCGCCACCTTTTACAGTATGAAAACCTCTAAAAATCGCATTCAGTAAATCAGCATCATCAGGATTATTTTCAAGAGCGACGAGTTGCTCTTGTAGAAGCTCTAAAATTTCACCAGCTTCAATCAAAAAGTCCTGGAGTATCTCTTCATCAACATCAAAAGACATTAAATTTGACTCCTAATTAGAAACCCAGACTTGATAGCAGATCATCCACTTCATCTTGGCCAGTCACCACGTCTTCGCGGGTGTCAGCATTTAAGATAGGGCCTTCTGCTTCAATTTTATTATCATCAATGACTCGATCCGAGTCGGCTGCATTTTCGCCAAAGATTGTCAGCATAGACACTAAACTGCTTTCAACTTCGATGACTAAGTCAATAACTCGGCGGATCATTTGGCCAGTCAAATCTTGAAAATCTTGCGCCATCAATATTTGATTGAGCAGTTCTCTTAGTCGATTTGAATCATGTTCGCTATGGGACATGATATGTTGAACGTCATGACACAAGGACTTAAATTCCACTAAGGAAATGTCCCTACGCATCAATTTGTCCCACATTGGCGTGACCGATTGAATGTTATTTATTATTGTATCGGCCAAAGGTAAACATTCTTCAACTGCATCCATGGTTTTATTTGCAGCTTGCTCTGTCATATCAATGACAAAGTTGAGTCTTTCTTTTGCATCGGGTATTTCATGGTTAGCAAGTTCAACCAGACGGGTATCCAATTGAAAGTCATTTAGTGAACTGTGTAACTGACGGGTCAGCTTGCCAACTTCATCAAACAGTTCACGTTGTATTGGCACTGACAGGTCACGAATGACCGCATCAGCTTGCTCTTGTTGTCCATCTTCAAGCAATTTAACAAGTTGCTGGGCTTGCTCAAGATCTATGAGCCCTGATATTGCTGCCTGCATAACTTATCCTTTGCTTAGGCTAAACGTTCAAAGATTTTATCGAGTTTTTCTTTTAACGTTGCTGCGGTAAAAGGTTTAACCACATAGCCATTAACGCCAGCTTGCGCTGCGGCAATAATTTGTTCACGTTTTGCTTCTGCTGTTACCATTAATACTGGCAAGTGTTTTAATGAATCGTCAGCTCTAATGGCTTTTAACAAATCAATCCCTTGCATACCCGGCATATTCCAATCGGTTACGACAAAGTCAAAATCGCTTTTTTGTAACATCGGTAGTGCGGTATTGCCATCATCTGCTTCTTGAGTATTATTAAATCCCAAGTCTCGCAACAAGTTCTTTATGATACGTCTCATTGTTGAAAAATCATCAACAATCAGTATCTTCATATTCTTGTCCAAGGTTTCCTCCGGTGAGCTTAATTCGTTGCTCTTATTAGTAATTATACCTGTGTCCAATGCTTGAGTTTGCCTTTGAGACGCAGCATTGCCTGACTTAAAATCTGGCTAACACGCGACTCGCTGACCTCAAGAACGGCACCGATTTCTTTTAAATTTAACGCTTCGTCATAATATAGCGACAAAACTAGCGCATCTCTTTCGGGTAATGTGGTAATTGCTTGTGCTAATGCCGATTTAAACTGCACTTCGGCTAAAGAATCAAAACTTTCATCCTCAGTTAATTCATCAGACACAATCACATCTTCTGAAACACCTAAGTCTTCAATCCCAATAACTTTTCCTACTGAAACATCGTTTAAAATATGGTGATACTCCTCAAGAGATATTTCCAATTTTTCTGCGATTTCAGTATCTCTGGCATCACGACCTAATTCTTGACCCAGTTCATCGATAACTTGTGCAACACGGCGTTGGTTACGATGTACCGAGCGCGGCACCCAATCACCACGGCGAATTTCGTCGATCATCGAACCACGAATTCGGATCCCAGCAAAGGTTTCAAATTTGGCGCCTTTAGAGCCATCAAACTTTGATGATGCTTCCAGCAGCCCCATCATCCCAGCTTGCAATAAGTCATCAAGTTGTACCGATGCTGGCAGCCTTGCCAACATATGATGTGCAATTCTTTTTACCAGCGGTGCATACTGTTCAACAATTGAGGTTTTATTATCAAACTGAGTATACGCGGCGGCTTTATTCACTCGGTGTATCCTCTTTTACTTCTTTGCGCTGAACAAGACGTTCAACAAAGAACTCTAGATGACCACCAGGCTGCTGTGGCACAGGCCAGCTCATAATTTTATTGGCTAAACCGTGGTAAGCAATGGCTGCTGGTGATTTTGGAAATGCTTCCACAACCAACTTCTGCTTACGTACTGATTTACGTAAATTTTCATCAAATGGCACTGTCGCAACAAGCTCTAAAGCCACATCTAAAAATCTATCGGTTACTTTACTTAACTTGGCGAATAACTCCATGCCTTCTCGCAAACTGCGCACCATATTTGCCACAATTTTGAAGCGGAACACACCGTGCTCACGACTTAATATTTTGATCAGGGCATAGGCATCGGTTATTGATGTCGGTTCATCACAAACTACAATCAATACATCTTGTGAGGCACGGGAAAAACTCAGCACCATATCAGAGATACCCGCTGCGGTATCAACGATTAAAATATCAAACTGGGTTTTCATATCGCTAAAGGCACGAATTAATCCAACATGTTGCGCTTGGGTCAATTCCACCATCGCTTGAGTGCCTGATGTGGCAGGTACAATACCAATGCCTTTCGGGCCTCGAACAATAATGTCGTCTAATTCTGCTTCGCCAGATAATACGTGAGATAAGTTTTTCTCAGCTCGAATACCTAACATCACATCAACGTTGGCGAGTCCTAAATCGGCATCGAGTACTAAAACCCGTTTGCCTTTCTCAGCAAGTGCTACCGCGGTATTAATCGACACACTGGTTTTACCCACGCCGCCTTTACCACCGCTGACTGCAATTACTTTTACTTTATCGTTATTTGGTTGATTCATCATACGTAAACCACTTGCTTGATCTCGGGTCATATCTTTACTCGAATGCATAGGCCATGTCATTTGACCACGCAGTGTCAGGTGACGTTTGAGGTTTTGTTTCGTTAAGTGCTGCTAACGCTTGTCTTGCTAATGAAAGCGTATCGGCAACCTGCATATCTTCTGGAACACGTTGCCCATCAGTAACATAACTTAGTGGCAACCCATTTTGGATTAATACACTTAATGCGCCAGCAATAGATACTGACTCATCTAATTTTGTCAGTATACACCCAGATAACGGGATTCTTTTAAAATGTTCTACGGCATCGAGTAACACTCTTCGTTGAGAGGTTGCCGACATCACCAAATAACTACGAATGGGTATTCTGGTGTTTGCCATCAAATCATCTAACTGCTGATAAAGGCGTAAATCTCGTTGCCCCATACCCGCAGTGTCAATCAATACTAACTTACGATTCTTAAACTGATAAAGAATTTGTTCTAATTCAGTTAAATCATGTGCTTGTTTAACTGGACAGCCCATTATTTTGCCATAAGTTGCCAATTGCTCAAAGGCTCCAATACGATAATGATCTGTGGTAATTAACGCAACTTGTTCTGGGCCATGATGAGCGGCAAATCTGGCAGCAATTTTAGCCAATGAAGTGGTTTTGCCGACACCAGTTGGACCGACAAATGCGACTACGCCACCAGTGCGCACAATATCGTCACCTTGGTTATCGAGCAGGTTGGCCAAACTTTGGGGTAAGGCTCTGACTAAATCGGCGGGAGAAAACTGCTGACTTAGGCTGGATAACTTGGCAGCGACAGCAGGCGAGAACTCTGCGGCAATTAATTTACTTTCAAGCATCGCGCCCACAGGATCGGTGCGTTTTTTCTGTTCTTTCATTAATGAAGAAACTTGATGAGTTAGCAAACCACGCAGTGACGCCATCTCTTCGCGCATTGCTTCCATTTCAGCTGAATGACCTTTATTTGGAGATCTAGACGGCTCAATGTGTTGCTGATGCTGTCTTGGTTCTTTAGCTGCAGGTTTGCTTGCTTCTAACTGTTTAGCCCAATCTGGTAATTCCGGCTCTTCATGTTGCTGGGAAATTTGTTGCTGCAGGCGGCTATGCTGCTTTTCTAATAACGCCTGTAATGAATCAGCTACTGGCGGTGGGCTGACTTTAGTGTGTGCTTTAATAGCAGGTTTATTAGCACCAATTGACACACGGTCTTCAGTCACATTCATAAAGGCAGCAACGGGCGATTTTACTGCAACATCAACTTTAGGCTCATCGTAGTCAACTGCTGCAACAATTTCGATGCCACCAGTTACTTTCTTATTCGACATGATCACCGCGTCAGAGCCCAAAGTCTCTTTGACTTGAGCTAATGCTGAGCGCATATCCTTGGCAAAAAATCGTTTAATTTTCACTACGTACCTCTTTCAAACTGAAAGTCATTGCTATTGCCCAACTGCAGATACTATGCGTATTTGCTTTTCATCGGGTATTTCTTGGTAAGAAATAACCCGTAAATTAGGAATGGTGTATTTCACAAACCGCGACAAAGTTGACCTAAGCATGCCTGATGTCAATAAAATGGCTGGTTGACCGACCATTTCTTGCTTCTGAGAAGCATCTAATAATGACTTCTGCATACGTTCTGCAAGGCCTGGCTCAATATTGGGCCCTTCACCGCCGGTTGCCTGCATAGACTTGTGCAACATCTGTTCCAACTCTGGCGCCAATGTTATGACAGGGATTTCCAATTCGGGCCCAGAGATCTCTTGCACTATCATTCGTTTCAAGGCAATACGTACTGCAGCGGTTAACACTTCAGTATCATTACTTTTGCTGCCGTATTCTAACAGTGTTTGCACGATTGTGCGCAAGTCTCGGATAGAAACTCCTTCATTAAGAAGGTTTTGCATCACTTTTACCACTGAACCTAGCGGCATAACGTCTGGTATAAAGCCATCCACTAACTTCGGCGAGTTTTTCGATAGCATATCCATTAACTGCTGCACTTCTTCATAGCCCAATAATTTAGCCGCATTATTGGTCAGTAACTGGCTTATATGAGTAGCAACAACAGTCGCGGTATCAACCACGGTATAACCTAATGTTTGCGCATGTTCACGTTGCGCTGGAGCTATCCAAACGGCTTCTAAACCAAAAGCTGGATCTTTGGTCTCTATGCCATCAAGCTTGCCGTAAACCTGACCTGGATTAATCGCTAACTCGCAATCATGTCTTACTTCTGCTTCGCCAACTACCACGCCCATTAAGGATATTTGATAGCAGTTGGGGGATAAATCTAAGTTGTCACGAATATGCACTGCCGGTACCAAAAAGCCCAATTCCTGCGATAATTTTTTACGTACCCCTTTAATTCGACTGAGTAACTCGCCGCCTTGACCTTTATCTACCAGCGGAATAAGTCGATAGCCCACTTCAAGGCCAATGGTGTCTACATGATGTACATCTTCCCAGCTTAGCTCTTTGGGCTCAGCCTCTTTGACATCGCTTGGGCCTTTAACTGCTTTTTCTAGCGCAAGGGTTTTATTGTCGTTATTGCGTTTATAAATAAAGTAAGCTGCGCCTGCGGTAATAAATGCAAACGTTAAAAACGCGAAATGTGGCATACCAGGTACAACACCCATAACAAAAAGCACGGCTGATGCAATGGCCATAGACTTAGGACTATGGAACATTTGGCTGATCATCATCCCGCCCATATCGCCAGACTCATTTTGGCGCGTCACCATCAAGGCGGCGGCGATAGATAAAAGCAATCCGGGTATTTGCGCCACCAAACCATCACCAATGGTCAGTAAGGTATAAATCTCCACCGCGCTTGAAAAATCCAAGCCGTGCTGCACCATGCCGATGACAAAACCGCCAAGGATATTAATCACCAGAATCATAATCCCAGCAATAGCATCCCCTTTCACAAATTTTGACGCACCGTCCATCGCGCCATAAAAGTCAGCTTCTTTCGTCACTTCAGCACGGCGAATACGTGCCTGATCTTGAGTTAATGTGCCGGCATTTAAATCGGCATCAATGGCCATCTGTTTACCCGGCATGGCGTCCAAGGTAAAACGCGCGCTCACTTCTGAAATACGCCCCGCACCTTTGGTTACTACGGCAAAGTTGATGATGATCAGGATTAAAAACACCACTAAACCCACAGCATAGTTACCGCCAATCACCACCGAACCAAAGGCTTCAATCACTTTACCCGCGGAGTCACCACCGTTATGCCCCTCAAGTAACACTATTCGTGTTGAGGCCACATTCAATGCTAAGCGTAATAAGGTGGCCACCAGTAAAACAGTCGGAAATGCGGCAAAATCTAGTGGGCGATCACTATAAATAGCGACAAGTAACACGATTAAAGCGAGGGAAATGTTAAAGGAGAATAGAATATCAAGCAGAAATGGCGGCATCGGCAATACCACCATACCTAATGCAGCCAGCACCAATAAAGGGGTACCAATACCTTTGAATGTGCTAAATCGTATTTGCTTTGCTTGACCTAGCGCTGTCTTTACATCCATTAACCGTAAACCCTTTCGTAATATTTTTGACGCTGACATCAGCGAAATGCAATTACTAAGCCAAGCTATTAGTTAATAGCAGCTGTTGCGGTTTGAGTGCCTAAAAACACCGCAGCTAATGTTTTAAATCATCCGGAATAGGTTGATTGAGCGGAATAGGTTTTGGACGTTTACCGCGACCCTTTTGGTATTGTTTTAACTGAAATACGTAAGCTAAGATTTGTGCAATGGCGGTAAATAGTCCTTCCGGTACCTGTTGGTCAATTTTAGTTGTATGATATATGGCTCTGGCTAGCGGCGGCGCTGATACAATTGGCACTTCGTGCTCTCGGGCTATTTCGCGAATTTTAAAGGCCACATCATCAACCCCTTTTGCCACTAAAAATGGCGCAGATGAACGACTGGCATCATATTTTACTGCCACAGCGTAATGCTCTGGGTTAACCACAATCACATCGGCATTGGGCACTTCAGACATCATGCGTTTATTGGCCATCTCATGCTGCAATTGCCTAATACGGCCTTTTACTTCAGGCTTACCTTCAGAGTCTTTATACTCGTCTTTAACTTCTTGTTTGGTCATTTTAAGCTGTTTATTGTGGTTCCATATTTGAAATGGCACATCAATCACCACAATCAATAGCATTGATGAACACAATAAAATAAACATCCATACCAATAGATCCAGCGCGTGGTAAATATTTCCCGGTAAATGACCCATAGATAAGGTCAAAATATCGTAAAAATAAAACGACAATAAAAAATACGCCGATATTGCCACCACCAAAAATTTAGCAATACCTTTAGTTAGTTCAACTAAGGCCTGGGTGCCAAACATTCTTTTAAAGCCTTTAGCAGGGTTCATTTTACTGCCCTTAGGCATAAAAGCTTTAACCGAAAAAGTAATACCGCCTAAGACAATATTGCCAAGAAAGGCAATAAAGGCGAGAAAAGCAATGAAACTGAATAATGGCCAAGCAAGCTCAGCGCCAATAACCCCCCAAACTAGGAACATAGAGTTGGTGTCATAGATCTGATCCCGCTCCATGGTGAGCATTTGCGTCATCACGCTGTGTAAGCTGCGCGCCAGATCTTGGCCAACAAACGCAAACCCCACAGCAGATGCTAATAATACTGCTGCGGTTCCTAACTCTTTAGAGCGGGCGACCTGACCTTTTTCACGGGACTGTTCCAGTCGCTTGGCGGTGGGGTCCTCGGTGCGTTCTTGACCGGTATCTTCTGCCATCTTGTCCCTACTGGCTTATGGAACCGTCAATGTGACAGGTCAGTTGTAAAATATCACACATCAGCAGCTGGGCTTGCAGCCACACCTGATCAAAATGAGACATGATAGGGCCTAGGGTCAGCCAGAGAATAAATAAGCCACTGACCATAGTCACTGGAAAACCGATGGCAAAAATATTCAACTGCGGTGAAGCCCGGGTCATTACTCCAAACGAGAGGTTAATAAGCAATAATGCCACAATCGCTGATATTGACATGGTTAACGCCGCGCCAAACATATAACTGCCAAACTCGGTAAGTTTTTTATAATTGGCAATGCTAAAGCCTTCGGTTGAAACCGGAATGGTTTCAAAGCTGGCCACCAGCATTTTAAACATCAATAAATGACCATCTACACTTAAAAAAATCAAGGTCGCCAGCAATAAAAAGAAGTTACCCACTACCGGGGTTTGCTCACCGGAACCTGGGTCCACCATGGAAGCGAAGCCTAAACTGGTTTGCATACCAATAATTTGCCCTGTTAATACAAAAGTTTGCATCACTAAAATGGTCACAAAACCAATAGCTGTGCCCACTAAAATCTGCTGAGCTGAAACAAATACTGCAGTTAATGAAAATAGCTCCACATATGCTGTTTTTGGCAGTACCGGCGCAACGGCAATGGTGATGGCCATCGCCAATAATAAGCGGATCCGCGACGGAGTCGTATTGGCGCCAAAGACCGTCATTACCATTAGCATTGAAGAAATACGAAACAGCGGCCAAATATAGGCGGCAATGGTTTGGCTAATTTCCTCGAACAGAATATCCAATGACCTAACCTATAACCTGCGGGATCATATCCACCATATTATAGAAAAAATCCATCATGGTTTGCACCAGCCAATGGCCTAAAAACATCAGTGAAAACAGGGTCATTAATAGACGCGGTAAGAAACTTAAGGTTTGTTCATTAATGGAGGTGGCAGCCTGAAACACCGCCACAATCAAACCGACAAATAAACCCGGTAAGATAATAGCCGAGACAATGAGCACGATAACGGACAGCGCCTCACGAAAAATATCAATCAATGACTCTGGTGACATTAGCCCTGCTCCCTAAACCTAAGTGCCGAAACTACTGGCCAAGGTGCCCAGTACTAAGCCCCAACCATCAACCAAAACAAACAGCATGATTTTAAAGGGCAAGGACACAATCATCGGCGACAACATCATCATACCCATTGCCATCAAAATACTGGCGACCACCAAATCCAATACCAAAAATGGCACAAATAACATAAAGCCAATTTGAAAAGCGGTTTTAAGCTCACTGGTGATAAACGCTGGTATCAAAACGCTCATCGGTGCCAGCTCAGGGGAAGTGATATCGGTATAACCTGAAATTTCGACAAAGGTTTCTAAATCTGTGGTTCTGACTTGCGCCAACATAAACTGCCTTAAGGGCTCTTTACCCACTTCAAAGGCTTGCTGCATTGTCAGAGTTTCATTCATGTAAGGTTTTACCGCTTCAGCATGAATTTTATCAAATACTGGCGCCATGATAAAAAAGGTCATGAACATGGTAATGCCAATGAGCACCTGATTTGATGGGGTTTGCTGCAAACCTAATGCTTGGCGCAAAATTGATAGCACCACGATGATGCGGGTAAATGAGGTCAGCATTATTACCATTGCTGGAATAAAGCTCATGGCCGTCATTAGCAGTAAAATCTGCATAGTGACTGAATATTCGGTACTGCCGTCAGCCCCTGCAGTCACTGTCACTGCTTTTAGTAAGCCATCTTCTGCAAAACTAACTGGCGTGAACATTAATCCAGCCAACAAAGCCAGCACTATCCATCTTTTCATTATTGCAGATCCTTGGCCTTGACTGTTGCTTGCGCTTTGGCTTGCTTGAGACGAGTGGCAAAACTAGTGCTTTCTATTTCAACGTTTGTGTCTAGCTTATCAATAAGGTTAACTTGCTGTGAGGTCACCCCTAACAGATATTGCTGACCTTCAAGCTCAACCAGAACCAGCTTTTCTTTTTGACCAAGTGGCGTCATGGCAATGGTTTTTATCACCCCTTGATTTGACTGCACTAAGTTTAATTTTTTGACAATAAATGCCAGTAAAAAGATGATGGCGATAACGAGAATAAGCCCGCCCACCATGCTTGAAAGCGCAGCCACATTTGATGTTTCTGGGGCTTTAGACACGGTTGTGGCAACTGCGGTTGTTGCCGTGTCAGTAAGCGCAGAGCTAGCTAACGCTAGCGAGGAGAACACATTCAACACAGGGTTAAATCCTTAATGCTTGTTCGATTACTTTAACTTCTTAATGCGTTCTGTTTGGCTAATCACATCTGTCAGACGAATACCAAACTTGTCATTCACCACAACCACTTCGCCATGAGCGATAAGCGTGCCATTTACCATCACATCAAGGGGCTCACCCGCCACCCGATCTAGCTCGACCACCGAACCTTGGTTCAGTTGCAGCAAGTTACGAATACTAATAAAACTGCGACCGACTTCCATCGAAATCGTTACCGGTATATCCATAATGGCATCGAGCTTTTCAGCTTGATCATGCGAGATTGGCGCGGCTTCATCTACCAGTTCATCAAGGGCGACTTGTTCAGCTTCTTTTGCTTCTTCAAGTGCCTGCTCTGCCATTGCTGCAGCCCAATCATCGGTATCACTCATTTATTTCACCTTAAAATTCTGACATGTTATCCGTTAAACATTCACGGACAATAATTATTAAATCTATAAATTATTATTAATTTCAGCATCTTGTTTAAAAAAACTTTTTAAAAAAGATTGTTAAAATAAAACTTTTTTTGAAATAAGCCTGTCTATAGCACAGTAAGATCGCGGGCTTTGCCTTTACGAGTAATTAGCTGTAATTCTGATTTCGCCGTTTCAGGTCTTGGAATAACTTCGCTAATTTTTAATGCCAGATTTTCGCGGGATTGACCTAGCTTACAGCGGTAAGTCGGTAAGTCCTCAACTCGCATCATCACATGCTCAGGCAGCTCAATAGGAATAATATCCCCAGCTTTAAAGCCCATCACATCTCTTAATGTCACTTCATGCTCAATGATGTTGGCATCAATCCCTACTTGCACATCCATGATCTCATCACGCAATGCTTGTCCCCAACGCATATCAGTATCTTGTTTATCACTTTGAACACCGGCATCAAGCAGCTCACGAATAGGCTCGATCATCGAATATGGCATGGTGATATGAAAATCACCGCCGCCGCCATCCACTTCAATATGAAAAGAGTTAATGACCACCACTTCTGTTGGGCTAACAATATTGGCCATGGCAGGGTTGACCTCTGAGTCTAAATACTCAAACTCAACATCCATTACTGGTGCCCAGGCATCTTTATAATCTTCAAAAATGATTTTCAATAGCAGCTGGACGATACGACGCTCTGTGGGAGTAAACTCACGCCCTTCAATTTTTGCATGAAAGCGGCCATCACCACCAAAAAAGTTATCCACCAAAATGAAGACTAACCTTGCTTCCATGGTGATAAGCGCCGTGCCTTTTAACGGACTAAAGCGCACCATATTCAGGCTGGTTGGTACGAATAGGGTATGAACGTACTCACCAAACTTAAGCATTTGCACGCCGTTAATAGACACTTCAGCAGCACGGCGCATCATGTTAAACATGCTGATGCGTAAGTGACGAGCAAAACGTTCATTTACAATTTCAAGGGTTGGCATTCGCCCACGAACAATGCGATCTTGAGAGGAGAAATCATATGCTCTGGTTTCATCAGTATCATAAATATCATCTTCATCAACATCGTCGACGCCATGGAGTAGCGCATCAATTTCGTCTTGGCTTAATAAATCACTCACATCATCACCTTGGATTTTTCATGGCGTTATTGCATTACAAAACCAGTAAAAAGTACTCTTTCAACGACTTTTTGGCCGGTTATGGGTTGCAATGTATTTTGAACATTTAATAGGGCTAATTGGCGTAATTCATCTTTACCCGCTTGGGTACTTAGCTTTTGTACATCTGCTGCGCTAAATGTGTTTAAAAGCGCATGTTCAATTAAAGGAATGTGCATTTTTGCAGTAACGCCGTCATCGCCTCGCACCATTAACTGCACTTTTATTTCAACTAAACGTGAACGATTAGCACCCGCTAGATTGAATAAAAATGGTCTTGGCATACCCACATAATTTGCCTTACCAGTAGCAGCATCAGTTACTACAGTTGCAGTACTTATGTCAGTTGCAGGTGAGTTTGCAGTCGCTTTCGCATTGTCGCCAATAAAAAACAGCACTGTCACAGCAATGCCTGCCAGCAGCAACATGCCAACCACCAAAAAAATAATCATTTTATTGATACTTTTTGGTGGGTTCTGGGTAGTTAATTCTAAAGAAGCTTCTTCTGGCATAAATGATTCCATCACGCTATTGTTATTATTGTGTTAACTAAGTTTCAGCTTAGTTTTTGATTTTGCGATCATTAACCCATAGGTTACCGACTTAAGCGTAATAATCTATAGCTGAACTGCCACTCATGGCATGTTTTGTGACTATCTCAAGTTCTTGTGCTGAAATTTCATCCAAAAGCCTGTCATTACTAGCACTCGACTCATCATAATCAGCGTTTTTCTGCTGTTCGCCGTCTTGAGAAACATGACTGTCAGCCAATTGCAGCCCTTCTTCTGCTAGCATTTCCCGAAGCCGCGGAATAGCTTGCTCCAATAGGTCTCGGGTTTGTGTCTGCGCCACTTGAAATTGCACTTGGGTTTGATCGCCATTAACTTGAACTCTGACCACCATATGGCCAAGCTCTGCCGGATCTAATCGAATTTCCGCATGTTGAATGCCCTGTCCTACCATCGTCATGAGTTGTTGCTTCATCACAGGGGCGAACTTTTGGATCATCTCCTGCATTTGCCCTACCGACTCAGATCCTTGGCGTAACGATAATTGAAATTGCGGCACATCACTTTTATGCACTGACGTTAAGCTACTTTGATTTTGTATCGCCTTGAGATCCACAGATTCTGCATCAAGAGTAAACTCACCAGCGCTAAGGGCAATGGCATTATTTGCTAGGGCATTACTACTAGGACTATTGGCAGAGGAAGGAATAGCAGACTTATCCATGGATACCGAGAACTCAGCTTTACTCAGGTTAACCCCAGATTCCTTTGAGGTTATTTTGCCTTCAATACTGTCAGGAGCGCCTAAAGTTTTGTTTGCATCAACTAAGCCTTTGTTTACATCAACTAGGTTTTTGTTTACATCAACAGCAGCGCTATTGTTATCCATTATGTTTTTATGAATTGAACTAAAGCCACTGCTAAGTGCAAGGGCTGGTTTTTCAGCATTATCTATGGCGCTGGTTGTTGCTAACTCAATCAAAGGGAGTAAGGCTCCACCTTGGATGGGAGTTTGCTGGTTAAAGTCAGTGATCAGCTGATTTAACTCCTTGACTGATAATGCTGACAACTCAGCTGCAGACATTGCACTAAATTCAGATAAATTTTGTAGTTGCTCAGCTGAATAGTCACTTAAAAATTCTGTAGTTGAACTGTCGCTATCTGCTGCCATAGCATCTATTTGGGGCATTGAAATCGCTTCAGCTAAGTTACCTAAAGCCTCTTGTGACAGTTCAGCTGAATCGGCCTCAATAGCCAGCGGCAATATGTTGCCACCAGTTGGTTGGCTATTGGTTTCAAAATTTTCTGCTAAGTCAATTTGAGCAAAGATTAAAGCAATATCGGTTTCTGCAGCAATATGCTCTTGTGAGGCATTGTCATCCACCAGATTGATATCTGAGTTATTTTCAGAAGCTTGCTCAGTGTTACCCTGCATCTCATCAGTTTGAGAAACTTGATTAAGCGCCGACAAAAAAGATGGGCTATCAGTACCTTGCGGCGTCTCTCCCGTTGGGGAATTCGCCATTTTATTGCAATTTCCAAGTAAAATATTACTCACTTGCTGCATAACAAACTCCGAGTTAATAACACCGAAAACCTATTGGTGCTATAAAATTATGAAAGTCACATTGCTGACGCTTTTATTATTAATAACGAACCAAGCAATAAGAGTGCCAGAATAAAAATTAATTAGGCTAAAAACGGATAAGGGAATTTAACGCGGGGTTTTACGAATAAACTGCTGCATCGCAAATTCATCTGAGGCTTTTTGCTCTTGTTTATTGGCTATTTGCTGAGCTTTTTGATCATTTTTAGCTAACAACAATTCAACCGCTTTACGCTTTTGTTGCTTTTGCTGCCAATTAACTTGTCGATGTTGGGTCTGATTTTGTGCTTCTTTAACGGTATTAACTTGCTGCACTAGTGCTTGGTCAATTTGCTTAATAAATTCATGAAAAGAATGATATTCACTGGCACTTAGCGTTTTGCCTTGATTTTCATTCATTTGCTTCATGTACTCGAGACGATAATTATTTAACGCCTCTAATTGCCCCTCACATTTTTGTAGTTCTAATTGTGCAGATTTAAGCTGTAAAGCCGCCTGTTCTTCTGCTTCTTTATTGAGTTTAAGCACTGTAATTAATGGATCAGCCCGGCGCATTATTTACACTGAGCAGCAATCTGCCCAACCATGGTTTGACTGTTATCAAAGGAAATAACATCTTTAAATCCTTGGCGTAAAAATGCATTCATCGCTGGTTGTAACCGAATAGCGTTATCAATGCGTGGATCGCTGCCTTGGGAATAAGCCCCAATTGAAATTAAGTCTCTGTTTTGCTGATAAAGTGAATACATCTGTTTAACCAGACGCATGGACTCTAAATGCTCAGTGCTAATCACCATAGGTGCGACGCGGCTAATGGACTGCTCAATATCAATCGCGGGGTAATGGCCAGAATCTGCCAGCGTTCTTGATAACACAATATGACCATCTAAAATCGCCCGTGACGCATCGGCAATGGGATCTTGTTGATCATCACCTTCGGTAAGCACGGTATAAAATGCGGTAATCGAACCTTGACCTGGGCCGCCGTTACCTGCCCGTTCGACCAAGCGGGGTAATTTAGCAAACACCGATGGCGGATAACCTTTGGTCGCCGGAGGCTCACCCACTGCCAAGGCTACTTCACGCTGGGCTTGGGCGTAACGGGTTAAACTGTCCATCAATAACAATACGTTATAGCCAAGGTCTCTAAAATACTCCGCAATACGTGTTGAGGTTTCACAGGCGCGTAATCGCATCAATGGTGAAGTATCAGCAGGTGCTGCGACCACCACAGATCTGGCTCGGCCTTCTGGGCCTAAAATCTCTTCAATAAACTCTTTTACTTCACGGCCACGTTCACCCACCAGCCCCACCACAATAATGTCAGCAGTGGTGCCGCGAGTCATCATGCCTAACAGCACACTTTTACCCACACCAGAGCCGGCAAACAGGCCCATCCGCTGGCCTTTACCTACGGTCAACATGGCATTAATGGCTCTAACCCCCACATCTAATGGTTCGGTAATCGCGCGGCGCGATAAAGGGTTAATGGGCGGCGCATGACGCGAGGCATGTTGCTCAGTATTTAATGGTCCAAGGCCATCAAGGGGTAAACCACTACCGTCTAAAACTCTACCAAGTAAACTTAAGCCGACATTTAACCCTGACTGCTCACCTAAAGGCTGCACTCTTGCTCCCGGTAACACCCCTCTTAATTCATCTACGGGCATGAGATAAAGTAATTCATCATCAAATCCAACGACTTCAGCCACTAGCTCACCGGCCATGGTTTCGATAGAGCATAAACTGCCGACAGGGGCTCTACAGCCGGTAGCTTCGAGGGTTAAGCCAACAACCCTAACCAGCTGACCACTGGCCACAGGCCGAATGGGGGTGACTTTATTACTATGAAGTTTAAATTTATTTAGTAACTGATGTTGGCGATTTAGCATCATCTACCTCATCAACAAGGTGTAAACCCTCTTCATGTACGACAGAAGAAACATTGTCATCAGTGAGTTGATCCCGCTTTGCTCCCACCACCTTAAGGCTACATTCGCTAGCATCCTCGGCAATGCTAGTGGTGTAGTTACTTGAATCTGACTTAATCGTTTGCACATTGGCCTGAATCGCTGCGACCTGTTGCTGCAAGCCACTAAGAGCTTGACTCATACGCGCTTCAACTCGTAAGTCGACACTGGAGCGCTCGCTGTGAATGATGCAGTCACCGTTTTTAAGAGATGGATCAACTTCAATTTCCCAACGATTCTTAGCTAATTGCGCTTCACTGTATAATTGATTAACAAGTGCAGCATCATCTGGGCTAAACCTCAGAGTGACTTGTTGTTTTTTAATCGGTAACGAATCTACCCCTTGACGCAGTACAGATATAATATGTTCAGGATGAGTTTGTAATTCATTACCGACGATGGATTTGGTCAGATTAATGGATAGCTGTAATAGCTCAGCTTCAATTTCAGCATCAAGCACTAATAAGGGTTGCTCAAATTGCTCAACTAAGCCAGATAAACGCTCAAGCATCTCATTAGCTTTGGCTAAACCCACTTCATAACCTTGTTGTTCTCCTTGGCTAAAGCCTTCAGCGTGACCTTGCTCTAAACCTTCAAGCCGACCTTGCTCCGTGCCTTTCGCTAGCCCATCAAGCTGGCCTTGCTCAAAACCTTCTTGTTCAGCTTCAACTCGAATTTGCTCTATTTCAGCCATGGTAGGCGGTAAAAGGGGCTTGTCTTCAGCAACAGGCTGGGGATTTTGACGTCCTAGTTGGCCAAATAAATTTGAGCCAGTGTCAGTTTTTTGTTGGGAAACATCCGGTAATTGCCAATGGCTAAAATCTTCATCAACTTCTGTTAGGTTATTATTGTTATTAGCTTTAGTCATGATTGCTCTGGTTGTACCTCGTTATAAAATCGGCTTAAATCGGACTATAGGAACTCATCACCACCGCCGCCACCGAGCATAATTTCGCCGCTGTCACTTAATCGACGCGCAATCGCAAGGATCTCTTTTTGAGCCATTTCCACTTCACTGATCCTTATCGGCCCCATGGCTTCAAGATCATCACGTAATAGCTCACCTGCTCGCTTAGACATATTACCAATAATTTTGTCAGATAACTGATCATCAGCACCTTTTAATGCTTTCATTAGCACATCTTGTTGAACTTCACGCAGCAAAGCTTGAATACCGCGATCATCTACATCAATTAAGTTTTCAAACACAAACATCAGATCTTGAATTTGCTGCGCCATTTCTTCATCAGATTCACGCATGGTTTCCATGATCTGGCCTTCAACACCCGTATCAAGGAAGTTCATGATATTGGCCGCCGCTTTCAAGCCGCCCATTTTCGCAGCTTGTGCGCCGCCTTGTCCGGCAAATTGTTTTTCCATGATGTCGTTTAATTCTTGCAAAGCTGCTGGTTGAACTTCTTCTAAGTTAGCAATGCGCATCATTAAATCTAAACGGGTATTTTCAGGGAACTGACTGAAGATTTCAGCCGCTTGATCAGGCTCTAAATAAGATAAAACAATAGTTTGGATTTGTGGATGCTCGTTTTGAATAATGGTCGCCACTTGGCGTGCATCCATCCACTTAAGCGAATCTAAGCCTTTAGCGCCACTGCCCATAATAATTTGTTCAATCAAATTACCGGCTTTGTCTTCACCTAGGGCCGCAGTTAATGCTTTGCGGACAAACTCTTCACTGTTAAAACCAATGGAAGAAAACTTCTGAATCTCTTCCAAAAACAGCTTATGCACCCCAATGACTTTCTCTTGACCAAAGTCTTGCATGGCGGCCATGGCCATACCGACTTTTTGCACTTGTTTTGGCTCTAAGTGCTTTAAGATTGAGGCGGCATCTGCTTCACTTAAGCTCAGTAACAAAATAGCAGTTTTATCAATGCCACTCAGCTCTTCAAGACTAGCCTGTTCGCCTACGGGTGCTGCCAGGGTATTATTTGCCATCTTCTTGTAACCAACTCTTAATTACTTGGGTAGAAAGTTCAGGTTCATTAGCCACTAATGCCCTAATCGACTTAATCATATCATCATCTTTATGCAGGTTTGGTATTTGAATCGAGCCATCATCGGCATAGCTATAATCTGCTTGTTGGCTATTGAGCATACCCAAGGTATCGGCGGCATACTGATCTTCAATCTCAGCCAATTCATGACCTAAGCGCGGCTCTTCGGGCATCTCGACTTCGTCGTTATTAAACAAACGATTTAACATAGGGCGAATCACAAACAAAATCAGCACTAAGACTAAAAACGCCCCTAACACCAATCTCACCGCGCGCCAAAACCAAGGCTGCTCCCACATTTCAGCGGCGGGCAGCTCTTCAATAAGCTGGTTCATAAACGGTACTGTGACCACTTCTAAGCTATCACCACGTTGACTGGTAAAGCCCATCGCCCCTTCAAGTAAGCGACGAATATTGGTTAGCTCTTGTTCGGTGCGCGGAATGCGGGTCACTATGCCACTTTCATCAGCTGGTCCCGGTTTATAATCAATGGCCACCGACACACTGACTCTGCGCACCACACCCACTTGCTGGCGGGTATGGCTGATGGTGGTATCAAGTTCAAAATTACGGGTTGCTTCTCGATGGCTATTGCCATTAACGGCTGTAGTTTGCTCTGCGCCTGCTTCTTGTGGAATATCTGAATCCATAGGAGGCTGATTGGTTAATGCCCCAGGAATGCCACCCATTGATTGACCGCTTGAATTACGCTCTATGGTCATTTCACTGCGTACAGCGGGTAAATCAGGCGAAAAGCGTTTCGCGGTTTGCTCAATCGCGGTGAAGTCCATGTTGACATCCACTTGAGAAGTGAAGTTTTCAGGGCCTAGAATAGGCATTAATATCGAATCGATTTTGTTACGATATTCTGCTTCTTGATGCTGCACTAATTCAAGCTCGCGGCGGGCTCTTGAGGAGGCGCCATCTTGGCTACCTGAATTTAGCAGGCGGCCATTTGAATCGGTCACTGTCACCCGGCTTGGCTCTAAGCCTTGTACTGCTGAGGCAACAATATCAACGATAGAGTCAATTTCTTCTTGGCCAAGGCTACCACGACGAACGCTCACAACTACGGTAGCGCTAGGTTTAGATTTATTACGGGCAAACACATTTTCTTTGGGAATAGCTAATATCACTTTGGCGCGGCTAATACTTTTTAGCTCTTCTATCACTCTGGCTAAATTAACTTCTTGGCTTTGTTTAAGGCGGGCTTGCTCCATGCGCTGACTAACACCAAAACCGCTGTCTTGGCTTAAATAATCGGTTGGTTGACTACTGGCTTCAACGCCTGCACGGCCCAGCAGCAGTTTGACATTTTGATATTTGTTTTCAGGAATACTGACTACATCGCCGGAGATTTTATAGGCAATTTTATTCTTATCTAAAACGTCCAATACTTGGATCATTTCAGCAGTTTCCATTTGCCCTAACGGCCTATATTCAGGCTCTTGCGCCCAAATAATCATAAATACTGCCAGCACAAGACATACAGCTAAAGCCAATATCATAGTGATTTGACGCATAAAGTCAGCACTACCAAACGAGCTTTTCAAGCCAGGTTTATTTTCCTGCTGAATCCCTGTGCTATCGACTTTATCTGAATCTAATACTAGATCTGTGCTCACAATATTTACCTACTTCAATACCAGAATATCAACAACAATACTATTAATAAAAGCCTAAACAGGCATACTCATAATTTCTTTATACGCTTCTACAAGTTTGTTTCTCACTTGCACCGTTGCTTCAAATGCAACCCCGGCTTTTTCACGGGCAATCACGGTATCAGATAAGGTCACAGTGCTATCGCCCATCTCTAATCGGGTGGCTAAATTAGCTGAGTTTGATTGTAAATCAGCCACGCCACCAACCGCTTGAGATAACAATTGGCCAAAGTCAGCACCAGAAGTATTACCGACTTTTTGAATCATATCCGCTTGAATAGGTAAGCCAAGATTAGGCGAAATCTCACCCTTTAAGGATTGCATTTCTTGTAAAAAAGGATTTGAACTAATCTGCATTGTAAACTCCATTCGTCGGATATTTGACGACTTAAAAACAGTTACAATAGAATTAGCAAGTAGGATGCCAACAATAGCTTAAATACACTTAAGCCCATGAAAAGAGCTTAAAAACAACTTGAAAGGGTGAAAAACACACAAAATAGAACCGCTTTAGTAACATCAAAGCGGTTAAGCTAATATTTTAGAATTTAGAGTTAAGTATAAAAATGAACTAAACGTCGATATTTAAGCAGGGACTTGAATACCCAAGTCACGCATTTTAGCCATTTTATAGCGCAATGTTCTGGCGCTAATTCCCAGCTTCTCAGCTACGTCTTTACGGCTACCATTACATAGATTTAAGGTTTCCAAAATAATCACATGCTCTTGAGCCTGCAGTTCGCCCCCAAGCCCGTCCGTTTCAGCAGCGGCCACGGGTTGCTCATTGGGGCTCAAAGTAACATCTTCAGCTTCAAGAATAATATCCGCGCCAGTTATCTCCTCGCCATTATTCAGTATCAAGGTGCGCTGAATAACATTATCCAGCTCACGGACATTACCTGGCCAGCGATAAGCCAATAAACGACGACAAGCTATCTCATCTAACTCTGGCACTGGTGAGACATTAAATGCCTTAGCATGCTTAACCAGCAAGTGCCTTGCTAAGGGTAAAATATCAGCCGGTCGTTGGTTTAATGCCGGCCAGGTTAGTGGAAATACATTAATGCGGTAATATAAATCTTCTCGAAATGCGCCCGATGTTGCCATGGACTTTAAATCACGGTTTGAAGTGGCAAGTACCCTCACATCAAGGGCTATGGTTTTACGGCCACCTAAACGCTCAACTTCACGCTCTTGCAGTACTCGCAACAATTTGGCTTGCAGCCCTAGCTCCATCTCAGAAATTTCATCAAGCAATATGGTGCCGCCTTGAGCCTGTTCAAATTTTCCAGGGCATGCCTGATAAGCGCCTGTAAAAGCGCCTTTTTCATAGCCAAATAAGGTGGCTTCAAGCATATTTTCAGGTATTGCTGCGCAATTAATGGCGATAAAAGGTTTTTCTGCTCGAGGGCTGTTTTGATGAATATAACGTGCTAGCACTTCTTTGCCCGATCCACTTGGCCCCATGATCATCACTGAGGCATCAGAGCTTGCCACCCGCTGGGCAATATTCAGTAGCGCCAAGCTTTTGTCATCGGCGACCACAGGTTGACCTAAATTTTGTTTAAGGGGTAAGTAGCGAGATACCTGATTTAACAACACTTCAGGCGCAAAAGGTTTAGCCAGATAATCCGCCGCACCAAGTTTTATGGCGCTAACCGCACTGTCAATGGTGGCAAAAGCGGTCATTAATAAAATGGGGACTTTACTATGGTTTTGCTGTAAATAGTTTAATAGCCCTAGCCCGCCAATACCTTCCATTTGCACATCACTGATAACCATATCAAACGTCGTGGTTTTCATGGCAATAATGGCCTCTTCTGCAGAGCCCACATCAACGCAGTCATATTGGGCTAACATCAAGGTATCAAGTAAGGCTTCACGCAGCGCGGCATCATCTTCAACTAACAGTAACTTGGCTTCACTCATGGGATCCCTCCACTATTTTTTTGGCTTGTTCCGTGTCTTTAGCCATAGGAAATGATAGTCGAATTAAGCTGCCTTTGTGGGGCTGCGATGTCACCTGTAATCTGCCGCCATGATTTCTCACCACGGTTTGCACTACCGCTAAGCCTAGGCCTGTCCCTTGGCTTTTAGTGGTAAAAAAAGGCTCCAATACTTGTTGCTGCATCTCTTTTGATAAACCCTTACCGTTATCAATCACATCGATATTAATGCCGTGTTCATCTTCGCCAGTCACAATCTGAATTTCTGTGGCATTGGCCTCTAGGCTGTTCATCACCAGATTGTTAATCGCCGAGCTTAAGGCATTCGTGTTAGCCATAATGTGTTTATCGGTTTGATCAATAAAGTGTAATTTACACTGTTTGTTTTCAACAATGGGCTCACAATTTGCCAGCACAGGCTCAATAATATCTGCAGTAGATGTCGACTCTGCGGCGCCATCTTGTTTGTTTCTTGCCATCAGTAGCATGTCATTAACTTGACGCTCTAGCTCATTAAGCCTATCGACTAACTTGCCTTGAAAACGCTTTTTAGCCGTATCATTTAATTTAGGGCTAGCAAGGTTTGATGCATATAACATCGCGGCCGATAACGGCGTTCTGACCTGATGCGCCAAGGTTGCCACCATTTTGCCCAGTGCTGATAAGCGCTGTAAATGAGATAGGTTTTTCTGTAATAAGCGGGTTTCAGTTAAGTCAGTTAACACAATTAACTGCCCAGGCTCTGGCGACAGCGGAGTAATCGCCAGCTTTACTCGGCGGCCATCTTTTAGTGACACTTCATAACCGTCATCATCTTGGGGTGAAAAAGCGCGGTTAATAATGTCAAACCACTTGGCCCCTTGCAGCGGCCGGCCTAATAAGTCAGTTGCGACTGGGTTGGCCAAGGTCACAATACCGTCACCATTGATAATCACTACACCTGAAGGCATAGCTTGAAGAATATGCGCCATTTGATTAGACATATTAGCTGCCTTTTGCGGACGTGATGTTTCAGCTTGCAGATCGAGGTTCACTGATTGACGCAGTGTAATTGGCGCTGCTGGCGCCTCGCTGACAATTGCTGCAGGCTCGGCTAGTTTGTAGCTATCACAATACTGCGGCTGTTCTACTAGTGATTGCGCTGAATACATGGTCACTCCGTCAAAATAATAACTTTTCACAAGCTAATGCATGAGGTATGCCAGTTTCAGAACATTTATATTTCTGAAAACAAAAAAGCATGCCATAAGGCATGCTTTCTTTTCTTTTTCAATTAATTAAAGAACTTATACTCGTGAGTAATTTAATCCTTACCCATGCCATACTTACGCATTTTTTCAACCAAGGTGGTTCGGCGTATGCCTAACATTTCAGCGGCTCTGGCAACCACGTTATCTTGTTGCTCTAACGCTTGGCGGATCATGTCAATTTCAAGCTCTGCCAATAAATCCTTAAGGTTTACCCCTTCAGGCGGTAATTCACTTGGAAAGCGGGTATCAGGTAGCTCTATGGGTTCCTCATCACTGAAGATAGATGCTAATGCATCACGCTCTTGCTGCTCTTCACTGACTTCAACACAATACTCTGGCACATCGATATAACGATATTTTCTTGGTAAGTCATTCACATCAACCAAGCCACCAGGGAATAAAATCGTTAAACGCTCGACTAAATTCGACAGTTCGCGGACATTACCAGACCAATTATGGGCCTTTAATGATTCGATTGCGCGCTGGGTAAAGCGGATTTTACCGCGGCCTTCGTTAAAAACACGGCTCACAAGCTCTTGCAATAATAATGGCACATCATCACTGCGCTCACTTAATGAAGGCATTTCTATTGGAAACACATTCAAACGATAATATAAATCTTCTCGAAATTCATTTTCGCTGATCATGGTTTCTAAGTCACGGTGAGTGGCCGCAACAATGCGTACATCGGTATTGATGGTTTTAGAACCACCGACACGTTCGAATACTTTTTCTTGCAATACCCGCAGTAACTTTACTTGCATTTGCAGTGGCATGTCGCCGATTTCATCAAGAAACAGCGTGCCATTTTCAGCTAATTCAAAGCGGCCTTTACGGGTTGAAATCGCCCCAGTAAATGAGCCCTTTTCATGGCCAAATAGTTCACTTTCTAATAACTCAGGCGGAATGGCACCACAGTTGACCGGGATAAATGGTCCATCGCGGCGATCAGACATGTAATGAATATTACGGGCTACCACTTCTTTACCGGTGCCAGACTGACCCAGTACCAGCACGGTTGCGTCAGAGCTGGCCACTTGGCTAATAAGGTGTCTGACATTGGCAATACCTTCACTGCGGCCCACTAAACTTCTGAATAGTTTAGTTTGGTTAGCGCTGGTGGGTGTTTGCGGCTGTTTAGCTTGGCCATAGACTTGACAAAAATGCAGTAATTCGGTCAATTGCGGGTAGCTTATTGGCTCAGCAATGGTGCCTAATACGTTGCCACCATTAAGGTTACTTTCACCTGATAATAGCACTGGCTGCCAAGGCATTGATGACTTCACGCTTTTAATAAACTCAGCCGTGACTGATTGGGTATCAAGCACTAACGCCCGATAACGACAGTCTGCGGTTAATGAGGCAAGATCGTCTTTAGTAATTAGATGATACTTTTCATCTAAAAAATCAAAAATACAACAAAGACGAGAGACACGCTCAGAAGGGTCAGCAACAATTAATATTCGTTGTTCTATTTGCATCATTAAGAAGGCCAAAGCTCGAGTTATTATTATTTCACAGCCATTATCACGCTATACGAGATAAAACGGAAGTGCGACTTGATTGTGATTATTATATGCAATATGGATAAATATTTGATAACAAACTCACCACAAATACATTAATACAACATCCTACCTATACGCTTTGGTTACACATAGTGTAAACACGGACATCTGCGCAATATAGTCTAAACGTTTTTATAAAATGAATATTGTATTATCAGCCAGTGAGAATCAAGTGACAAACCACAAAATTACAGCATCTCATTGATTTATGAAACCAACAGACTACTTTACACACAAATGCCAACAAACTGTGACCGGCTTTACGGCATTGAAAACCGACAAAAGGCGCTTGCTGCGCCTTTTGTTAATCAACACTTAACTAGCTTCAGAGGTTACTTGGTGCATTTCTTCTGGGATAGCATCCCAACCTTCTTTAATGGTTCGTAACAACCCCGCTACTTCATCAATGGCTTCAGCATCATTATTGATGTTGGCATCTGATAATCTGCGCAACATAAAGTCATATAACTGAGTTAAATTTCCGGCGACATCACCATCGGCTTCCATATTTAAACTGCCATTAAGCCCAGACACAATGCCAATAGCCTTACCCAATAACTCACCACGGCTGGCGATATCACCTTGATCAATGGCATATTTTGCTTGAGCAAGTCTTTCAAGTGCACCTGCTAATAACATTTGTATAATTCGGTGTGGCGACGCCACTGCCATGCCACTTTCGATTGATACCTTGCGATATGTCTGCAGTGAACCTCTCATAATTACCTACCTATTTGCATCTATAGATTTATATACGTTTATTTGGCGCTTAGCCGCATTGCCAGCCTGAAGTAATAGCTTGCGATGCTCTAACACTCTCGTAGCCTTTATAAATAAAGATTGAGTGTAATCAAACTGACTTTCAAGTACTGCTCTATCAGTAACGCTATCATCGTTAACTAACGCTTGAATGACAATTTGACGCCGCTGAATAAGTACCTGCAATTGTGATACCAACTCATCAACTTGTTCATCTTCCGGTTTAGCCTGTTCTATTTGCGTAATAGCGGAAAACGCTGCTGAATTGAGTTGTTCAAGTTCACTAAGGATGGGATTCACTGAGTACTCCAACGTAGGGGAAATAATGTTAAGCAGTATTTAGGGCTCAAAAGCGAGTTACATCGTCAAAGCATCGCCAAAGTAGCCCTATTGAATTTGTATTAAGTCTTCTTCACCACGCCAGGCATTGAATCTAAGGCATTAAATAAAGAGCTCGACTGAGAGTTAAGGCTTGCCACCACTAAATCCATGGCATTAAATTGCTTATATAAACGGTCACTGTAGGCGCTCATTTTTAAATCTAATGCTTCTCGACTGTCTTCAAGGCGTGATAACTGATTATCAATGGTGTCATTACGGCCATCAATAATGCCACCGGGTTCAAGGTAGCTATCTACAAAGGTATCTAAGCGTGACGCTAGGCCAGTATCCTCAGTAATAAACATCTCTTTAATGCCGCCTTTATCAGCTTCGATGGCCTCTGATAATTTATCATCATCAATTTCTAACAAACCTTCACGGGTCGTAGTAATACCAATATTCATCAGCATTTGTGAGCCACTGCCAGAGCTGGTTTCAAAACTACTGGAAATGATATTTCTGAGCTGACTTTGTAAGCTTCGCGGCAGTGGGTCGCCTTGTAAAATAGCGGCATTTTCAGTGGCTGCATCATAGCGAGACAAGTCCTGAATCGTGGTCATTAAGGCGTTATAACTCTCAACAAACCCCTCAATTGCTGATGAGGCTTTATCGGTATCTTCATCCACGGTAATGGTGGTGGTTTTGCCAATATCAGCATCCGTCAGCTCCAAACTAACCCCGGTAATAATGTCACTGACATCATTTGAGCTTGAAGTCACCTTGACGCCATCAACCGTTAATATCGCATCAAGGGCTGGGGTGAGTTCAGTCATGGCAAAGGCATCGGCTAAGCCTGTGCCGCCATCGGTGTCAGTTGCGGTAACGGTAATTAAATTGTCAGTGCCGGTATTTTTAGAACCTAAAATAAGCTGCGGGCCATTATCGCCATTAATAATGGTGGCGGTGACACCGTCATTATCTTCAGCGGCGTTAATCTTTTCCATGATGTCAGTTAAGCTGTCTTCAGCGCCGACCTCAATATCAAAGCTGTCACTGCCGACACCAATGCTTAACGAACCTTCACCTATGGGGCTATCAGCATCCGCCACGGCAGCAGAGCCAACTTTTTGACTCTGGGCTAATTGCTCGACAATGACTTGATATTTACCCGGTACTGCACTTTCATCTACCGTGGCTTTAAAATAATCACTATTAGATTGGGATACTTTATGGCTGTCAAAGGTTGCAGAATCTGTCAGTAGTTCGAGTTTATCTTGGAACTCTGACAAGGAACTTTTAAGCAAACCAATACCTGATATTTGCGCATTTAGCTTGCCTTCAGAGGTATCAAAACTGGCAATTTTACCGGCGCTTTCAGCATTAACTAGCGCAGTAACAATACCTGCGATATCCATGCCTGAACCAATACCTACCGATGTTAACCCCATAGCGACCTCTGTTTTTTAATTTCTATAATCTAATTAGCACACGAATTAATAACTTTTGAATTTTTACAACTAAAAAATTAGCTAAAACAATAACTAAAACAACAATTGAAAAAATAACTAAACGGCTGTTTCCATAAAAATACTGGCAATATCGGTGAGCTTACTCGCCATTTTTAATGCTTCTTCATTGGGTATTTGGCGGATTAAGTCTCCGGTTTTAATATCAACCACTTTAACCACCGCCACCCCAGACTCTTCGTCAATATTAAAGGCTAAGCCTTTTTGCATTAGCGATAATTGCTCATTAATATCATCAACTGCTTGCTGTAATTGTTCAGCGTCGGCTTTAGCCGTTTCATTGACTTTATCTGTGGTGCGCGCCACATCGCCGGCTTTTTGAATGCCCTCTTCAGCCAGTGCGGTTGATGCTTGGGCGGCATTTTTTTCCGCAAGGGTAGCTAAACTATCTTTACGCACTGCAGTATTGGCCACATTGGTGATATTGACATCCATGATGCACCTCGACAAACTCAATAATTAAAGCAATTAATGCGCCAACTAAGTTTAAATCAATAAAAAATTTAACTTAGTTACCGATGCGGCAATTGCCATACAAAAACAGTCACCCAAACAAGTGACCCATGATTCACTTTACTAAAAAGCACAAAGGGAGAATCGTTGCCGAGTCTCCCTTTAATTCTAGCCTTAGCGTAATGCCAGTGCGTTCTTAGCGCGAAGTTAATTAACGCTTCGATGTCATTATAAAAGAGACAATGCCGTTTGCGGTAACTGGTTAGCTTGCGACAACATCGCTGATGAGGTTTGCGACAGAATTTGCTGCTTAGTTAACTGCGCCGTTTCAGAGGCAAAATCCACATCTTGAATACGGCTACGGGCATCGGTTACGTTAGCTTGAACATTGCTTAAGTTATTAATGGTGAAGTTCATCCGATTTTGCACTGCACCTAAGTCGGCACGTTGGCTATCGATTTGGCCAATAGCAGCATCGATGGTGGCAATGGCTGACTGAGCGCCTGCAGCATGAGAGATATCCAAGTCGGCAACGGTTGCAACCGCCGAGTCATCTGAACCTAATGCTAAACCTGCTGTAGGAGTTACACCAGTACTACCATCACTTTCTGTTGCAGCTATTGTTAATAGATCGCCATTATTACCAATCCCCTCGAAGGTAACATCAGTACCATCTGAAGTTGCTACCACACCAGTACTAGCTGACGCCCCACCTAAAGCTGTATTAATTGCTGAGGCCATAGTGTTAGCATCAGAAACACCGGTTAAATCAACTTTAATAGTTTCCCCTACACCACCACTAGGTGTATAGGAAAACTCAACTTTACCATCACCGGTACCACCAGTGACAATGCTATCGATTTCCGTTTTCACTAATCCGCCCGCAACATCTTTACCTGATTTACTAAGTGCATCTGCAGAAATATCGTTTAAGGTTATTGAGATAGTCTCATTGGCATTAGAGCCCACTTGGAATGCTTGCGTACCATAATTACCATTGAGCAATTTTTGACCACCAAATGCGGTGGTATCAGCAATACGGGTTAACTCTGAGTTTAATGAGTCAATTTCAGTTTGCATCGCGGCGCGGTCATCTGCTGTGTTTGAACCGTTAGCTGATTGCAGTGATAAATCACGCATACGTTGCAAGATATTGGTAGACTCGCTCATGGCACCTTCAGCGGTTTGCGCAATTGAGATACCGTCATTGGCATTACGCATAGCAACCCCAATACCATTAATTTGGCTGGTCATACGGTTTGAAATTTGCAGACCTGCCGCGTCATCTTTGGCGCTGTTAATGCGCAGGCCAGATGATAAACGCTCCATTGAGGTTTGCAGCCCGCCGTTAGCACTGTTTAATGAGTTTTGAGCCTTCATTGAAGTGACGTTAGTATTAACTGAAATAGCCATGTATTGCCTCTCTTATATTTAATAGTGCCTGCCACTCAGGTCAGACGATACTTATCTTCTACAAACACTGTAACGGCG
Source organism: Shewanella sp. 10N.286.48.B5 (assembly GCF_002874355.2). Taxonomy (NCBI): domain Bacteria; kingdom Pseudomonadati; phylum Pseudomonadota; class Gammaproteobacteria; order Alteromonadales; family Shewanellaceae; genus Shewanella; species Shewanella sp. 10N.286.48.B5. The sequence continues at coordinate 448,307 of NZ_MCVG02000001.1, read as the reverse complement.
GCGATAAAAAAAGCTTTAGTAAAAAAATTAAACTTTTTATTAAATTCAATTAAAAAAGGCTATTTAATCAGCACATACGCGACCTAAACGGCTATTTTTTAATCACCAATTTAAAGGCTTAAGCAAAAAAAGCAGCCTGAATGGCTGCTTGATTTGTTACACTTGTTGCTCTCGGATAACTTATATTCTTCTCATCGCCACTATATCTGTCGTGGTTGAGTAAAAAGCCATTAGCCCAATAACGACAATGCTGTTTGTGGCAACTGGTTAGCTTGCGACAACATCGCTGAAGACGTTTGTGACAGAATCTGCTGCTTAGTCAACTGCGCAGTTTCTGAAGCAAAATCCACATCTTGAATTCGGCTGCGGGCATCGGTTACGTTAGCTTGAATGTTGCTTAAGTTGTTAATGGTAAAGTTCATCCGATTTTGCACCGCACCTAAGTCGGCACGTTGGCTATCGATTTGGCCAATAGCAGCATCGATGGTGGCAATGGCTGACTGAGCGCCTGCAGCATGAGAGATATCCAAGTCGGCAACGGTTGCAACCGCCGAGTCATCTGAACCTAATGCTAAACCTGCTGTAGGAGTTACACCAGTACTACCATCACTTTCTGTTGCAGCTATTGTTAATAGATCGCCATTATTACCAATCCCCTCGAAGGTAACATCAGTACCATCTGAAGTTGCTACCACACCAGTACTAGCTGACGCCCCACCTAAAGCTGTATTAATTGCTGAGGCCATAGTGTTAGCATCAGAAACACCGGTTAAATCAACTTTAATAGTTTCCCCTACACCACCACTAGGTGTATAGGAAAACTCAACTTTACCATCACCGGTACCACCAGTGACAATGCTATCGATTTCCGTTTTCACTAATCCGCCCGCAACATCTTTACCTGATTTACTAAGTGCATCTGCAGAAATATCGTTTAAGGTTATTGAGATAGTCTCATTGGCATTAGAACCTACTTGGAATGCTTGCGTACCATAATTACCATCAACTAATTTTTGACCACCAAAGGTGGTGGTATCAGCAATACGGGTCAATTCAGCTTGCAGTGACGAGACTTCTTTTTGCATGGCATTGCGATCTTCTGCAGAGTTTGAACCGTTAGCAGATTGCAGTGATAAGTCACGCATACGTTGCAAGATGTTGGTGGATTCTTGCATCGCGCCTTCAGCGGTTTGCGCAATTGAGATACCATCATTGGCATTACGCATAGCAACCCCGATACCATTGATTTGGCTGGTCATACGGTTTGAAATTTGCAGGCCTGCAGCGTCATCTTTAGCGCTGTTAATGCGCAAGCCAGATGATAAACGCTCCATTGAGGTTTGCAGGTTGCCATTAGCGCCATTTAAGCTGTTTTGCGCCTTCATTGATGTGACATTGGTATTAACTGAAATAGCCATGTTACTTTCCTTTTTAGTAGCATTGCCAAGGCTAAGCGCTTGGCTAAACTTGTTAATAAAGTTATTGACCCAGCCGCTCTATCCCTATTGATTTGCGGCTGAAAACGGTTGACTCAATAACCTTTAAACAAAATTAAATGAATAAATTAACATTAAAAGTTGTTGTTAGCTTTTGGGTATTGGTTGCTATTTTATTTGGGCTTTTATTGATAAAACGATTAGTTATATCAGCCTATAAAACACCCTTACCCAATTACTGACATTGCAGTTTCATCGCGCTTGTTAGATGTAATCAAACAAGCTCGTTGAACCTACCTTGCTGAAAACACTTGATACGGCATTAAGTGCTAACTGCTGTTTTTCAAACTCAATAATGGCTTCGGCATAATCTAAATCTTCTAACATCGACAAGGCTGATGCGTTGATCACCTTCTCGTCGGTGTGATTCGATTTGTACTGGTCCATTACTTTTAAGCTGTTGCCAACCTCACCGCGCTTAGCGCTCATTTGATTGACACCACTATCGATATTATTCAACAACTGTGCCAACTCCGCTTTACCTTGTGGGGTTTGTATCTTGTCGCCACTTTGCAGCAAGCTAATTGCCTGGCTAAAACTGTCTAAAATACTGACCTCAGCCATAGGCTCAAGGGTAAAACTGTCGCCCGCCATCGGCTCGCCATCTAGCTTTACTTCCATGCCATTTATCTTAATTGGCATGGAACTATCAAAATCTGCCACTGTTGTCAGTACGTTATTGGCGCTGTCTCTGACTTCAACATCCACCCCACCTGCGCCATTGTCGATAAAAGCAAACTGATAAGTATCTGCAATATGTGCTGCACTATCGGTAATTTTGGCGCTATCGACGCTAAACTCACCTTGCTGGCCTGCCATATAATTGGCGCTATAATCGCCCATGGCATTGAGCGCGTTCATAAAAACAGCATCACCGGGCATATTGGTATCAGTGAGTACCCCTGAGGCAATAATGCTTTCGCGGGTGCCTGAGTCGCCGTTGTAAATAATTTGACCATTGGCATCAAACTCAAATGGTGCGCTGCCAGTTTTATTGCCAGCAAATAAGTAATTGCCTGACTCATCTTTTTTGTTGGCAATGGCAAGCATTTGATCGAGCGTTTTTTGCATTTCATCGGCAATAGTTTGCCGCTCGTTGTCGGTCATGCTGCCGTTTGAGCCACGCAATAATTGCTCTTTCATGCTGCCAGCTAAATTATCTAAATCCCCCAGTAAGGTTTCTGTTTGATTAAGGTGGTTTTCACCGTAATCAATATTTCTTAAATACTGATCAACTAAGTTATTTTGCTGGTTTAACTTATCGATACCAATGGCGGCCACGGGGTCATCACCGGCGGTATTAATTTTTTTTCCTGTGGCTAATTGCAGGAGGGTTTTGCTGGTCTCAGATTGGCCTTTGGCTATGCTGTAGCTGTTTTGCTGAAACATTTGCGCCGTTGAAATTCGCATAATTAATTCTCCTAGCGAACTGAGCTAAGTAATGAGTCAAACATCTGCTGGGCAGTTGTCATGATGCGAGCTGAAGCTTGATACGATTGCTGAAAGCGCATTAAATTGGCCGCTTCTTCATCTAAATTTACCCCAGACTCACTTTGCACTCGGTTATAGGCTTGCTGATACATGGCATCATTTGAGGCCAAGCTCACCGCTGCAGCTTGCGTTTTGCTGCCGATATCCAGTTTGGTGCCTTCAAACACCCCGCTTAAGGTGCTTGAGCCATTATTCATGATGTTGGCATCAGCCAATTGCGCCATTGCAACCGCATTACTGTTGTCGCCTTCGGCAAAGGACAAATCAAAGCTATAGCTGTCAGTGACACCTGCTGAAGATGAGTCGTTAATTTCAAAACTAAAACCAAAGCCGGTGTCAATTTGTGGTGGGGTAAAGGATTTTTCAGCGCCGACTATGGCGCCGTTGGCATCCAGTACTTGAAAAGTATTTTTAGCGGTATCAATTTTGACGGTAAGCTCACTACCCGTTTCAGGGAAGCTGGTATGAGTTCGGTCAATGTCTGTGAGCTTTACACTGGTGTTACCTGAGTTGCCTGAGTCGGCCGAAATTTTAGGTGCGGCTGCGGCTATGCCTCTTGGATCTGTCATTGCCACATTGAGCCCTGCTGCAGCGCCCGCGTTAGGTCTAATTTCAAAACGGTCGCCATCAGCAAAACTGCCAGCATCAATTTCAATACTAAAACCATTGCCGCCTTCAAGCTGATTGCCATTAAGGGTTAGTGGCTCAACTTTGCCTGTTTGGGTGTCTTTAAGCTCATAGGTGTTTGGCGCAGTGAAAGATAATTCGTATGCGCTGCCGGTTAATTGGCCTACATCGTCAATATTAACTTTCAGATTGGCGTCACCAGTATTGGTACTGTAGGCACCGACTCGACCTGCGGCCATGCTGGGGTCGTTAATATCAGTAAAAATATTGCTGCCAATATTGCCGTCTAGGTCAAAACCATTTTGCTGCATTTGGTTAAAGGCATCTGCCACGCCTAAGGCCAGTTGCCCTAGCTCTTGAGAGGCTGGAATTAAGGTTTGATCACGAAAGTTAAATAACTCGCCTAATTGGCCACCTAATTTAGAGCCGTCAATCACTAACGTGCTATTACCGGTTGATGTGGTTAGCCTTGGCTCATTCGAAAAGGGATCGCCCGTAGTGGTGCCGACTTGCATCGCCACTTCACCGGACACTAGCATCACTGAGCCGCCGAGCATGACGCTTTTAGCGCCATTATCTAGCGGGATAACATTAACTTCAGAATATTCGCTTAGCTCTAAAATCAGCGCATCTTGTCGGTCTAATAATTGGCTGTCAGCCCCTGGCGACTTCATGATCTCGAGGTTGATGTTGGCAAGCTCAGTACTGATCTCATTAATGCGATCAGCAACCGCGCCGATTTGCGCATTGGTTTGCTTCATTTGCGAGTCAAGGTGGCTTTGCATTTGATTAAGGCTGTTAGCCACTTGCCCGGCAGAGCTAAGCATGTTGTTACGCATACCGAGATCTGTCGGTAAATCGCCAACATTATTAATGCTGGTAAAAAAGTCATTTAAACTGGCTGGCACCATGGCGCCAATTTGCGAGAACAGCTGATCCATTTCGTTCATTTTGCTGTAACGGGTTTCAGCACCACTCATGGAGGTTTGGCCAATGCGCAGCTCTCTTGCGGCATATTCGTTATAAACCCTTTTCACATCAGATACGTAAGTACCTGTACCATAAAAGCTACTACCGATTTGTTGGGACCCTAATGACGATTGCTCTGCAACTTGGCGGTGATAGCCCACGGTATTGGCATTGGCAATGTTATTACTGGTGACGCCCATTTGCGATTGGGCTGCCATAACACCTGAACGGGCAATGTTTAATAAATCGATAGCCATTAGTTAGTCTCTTTTGGTAATACGGACTTAAGTCCATTGGTTACTGACTCCATGACTTTCAACACTTTATTGGCGTATTGAGGATCAGTTGCGTAACCTGCTTGTTGTAGGGCATGAATAAATTTGGCGGGCTGTGCTGCCACTTTTTTGGCTTCTTGGTAGCGCTCGCCATTGGAGATGAATGACACAAAGTCATTAAAGCTTTGTTCAACGTTGTCGTACATTCTGAAGTCTGCTTGTTGTTTTACTGCCACCCCTTGCTCAAACTCTAAGGTGTTGACTGAGGTTTTATCGCCGTCCCAGCGTCTGTCGGCTTTGATATTAAACAAGTTGTTGCTGGCTGTGCCGTCATCACGACGGATCATTTTTTGACCCCAGCCAGTTTCTAATGCCGATTGCGCCAGTAATACTTCAGGGGTGGTGCCAAGCTGTTTCGCGGCCTTTTCAGCATGGGGATAAAGCACTGAGACAAAATGTTGCGGGCTGTCATACTGATTCGGCGTTGGTGCCATCGATTGCGGCAAGCTATTGCCACTAGTGGCAACACGATCACCAGCCAAAACTTGATCTAATTCTTGGCTATCAATTATCGGCTTAGCCATTGCAGCGTTCGCAGTTGAGATATTAACAGTTGAGTGATCAGACATTGAGTGATTAGGCATTGTGTGGTTAAACATTGACTGATCAGCCTCTGAGCGCTCAGGGGCAGAATTTGCACTCACTACTGTGCTAAGAAAATCTACCGGCTTATTCGTAGAGTTAACTAATGACTGTGCACTGTTAGCGTCAATATTACCGCGCAGCACTGAGGCTGGGGTAAAACCGCTTTCTTGGGGAGAAAGTTGCTGCACCATCATGTCTGCGATGCCCAACATACCTTTGTTTGATAAATCCACCGACATTTGTTGATCGCGCATGTTTTCAAAAAATTCGGTGGTTTCACTGTTCATCGGGCTGTCTGATTTAAAGACTGCGTTAGCTTCACGCATACTTTTCATCAGCATTTGAATAAATATCCCTTCAAACTGTTTGGCGACTTCTTGTAATGCCGCCTTCTCGTCTTTCTGGGCCTTGGAACGTAATGAATCTAGTCCCCCTAGATCCAGATAGTTCGATGAATTTGACAGCTTTTCCATAGTCATACCGACAATTTTTAGATGATGATAAGCTCTCCATGCAAAGCGCCTGCCATCTTTAACGCTTCTAATATTGCCAGTACATCTGAAGGGGCAGCGCCCACCAAATTTACCGCTCTGACTAGCTCATCGAGCGAGGTGCCAGGGTCAAATAAAAACATTCGGCTATCGTCTTGGGCAACATCTATGGTGCTATCGGTTGTAACAACCGTTTGACCATCCGAAAACGGATTAGGTTGTGATACTTGGGTCGCTTCAGCAATGGTGACGGTTAAGCCACCATGGGTCACAGCTGCTGGCATTAAGCGTACATTTTGCCCCACCACTATGGTGCCTGTACGCGAATTGACTATCACTTTGGCTGACTCATCGGCCATATCAACTTGAATGTTTTCAAGGGTCGATAAAAATGACACTCTTTGGGATGCATCACGAGGCGCACTCACTTGCACCGAGGTAGCATCAAGCGCCCTTGCCATACCGGGGCCAAGCAAATCATTAATGGCTTGTTCCATGTTTTTGGCGGTTGAAAAATCTGCACGGCGCAAGTTAAAGGTGAGGTGATCGCCACTGGCAAAAGGTGACATCACGCTGCGCTCCACAATAGCGCCGCTAGGAATACGCCCAACGGTAGGAGTATTTTGTATCACCCGTGAACCGTCTTGACCTTCTGCGCTAAAGCCACTGACCACCAAGGTGCCTTGGGCAATGGCGTAAACATTACCATCAACCCCTTTTAAGAAGGTTTGCAGCAAGGTGCCGCCACGTAAGCTTTTTGCTTCACCAATACTTGATACCGTGATGTCAAGATTTTGACCGGGCTTAATAAAGGCAGGCATTTCTGCATGCACGGCTACCACAGCGGCATTTTTGGTTTTAGGGTTAACATTATCGGCTAAATTAATGCCGAAGTTTTTTAGCATGGTTCTAAAGGTTTGTTCGGTATAACGGGTTTTTTCACCTGTGCCGGGTAACCCCACCACTAAGCCGTAACCAATTAATTGGTTACTTCGTACCCCTTGGACATTGGCAATATCTTTAATGCGCTGGGCTTGAATTGGCTGTGACAGCAACACCATGCTGAGCAATAATAAAATGAGGGATTTGATTTTCATGGTTAACTCCTTAGAAAGGCCACCATTGGCCCATAAAGAAGGAGCTTAACCAACCCACTTTTTGGACATCGGCAAAAGTGCCGGTACCGCTATATTGAATCCGAGCATTGGCAACACGGGTGGATTCAACGGTATTATCAGGAGTGATATCTTGACTACGTACCATGCCAGTAACGCGAATAAACTCATCACCATTATTAATTGAAATCCACTTTTCGCCGCGAATAACTAAATTGCCATTGTTAAGCACTTGCATGACATTGGCTGAGATGCTGCCGTCTAAACTGTTTGACTGATCGGCATCTGACTCACGCTTGGTATTCATGTCATCTGAATAACGAAAATCTAGCGGAATTCCTTTAATCGACAGATTGCTGCCACCGGCATAAACCGGATCGACGCTTAAATCAGAGCCTCTTTTAATTTCGTTATTGGCACTTTTCTTCGCTTGGGTCGACTCATTAAGCAATACGGTAATAATGTCACCCACTTTGTGGGCACGAATATCCGAGTACAAACTGGATGATTGATGATCCATGTAAATTGAACCCGTTGACACCATTTGGGTTGGCGGCGCTTCTGGGTAAACAGGCGCATAAAATGGATCATCGGCTATGGGTTTTTGCTGAGTTGAGCTGCAACCCAGCATCACAAATGCTGATGCTAAGACTAAAACCTTATTCATCATCCCCTCTCTTATCATCAAAGCTTATAAGTTCTGTGTTACGTAAGACATCATCTGATCAACAGCTGATATCACTTTCGAGTTCATTTCGTAATTACGTTGACTTTGGATCAAGTTAACCAGTTCTTCAGTCACGTTAACGTTTGACGTTTCAAGCGCCCCTTGACGAATAGCCCCTAAACCATCCAATGAAGCCGTGCCCTGAATCGGCGTGCCACTGGCACCGGTTTCGGTGTAAAGGTTTTGCCCTAGTGGGTCTAACCCCGATGGATTAATAAAGTCGCTCATGGCTAACTGACCAATGACGGTATTTTCTGTAGCACCTGAAAGTTTCACTGAAACTTCACCTTCAGATGACACTGTGATTGAAGTGGCATCATCAGGAATGGTGATGGCAGGCTGGATGACATAACCCGAACCTGGGGTCACAATTTGGCCATTTTCATCTAGGCTAAATTGGCCGTTACGGGTATAAGCTGCGGTGCCATCTGGCATTTCAACTTCAAAAAAGCCTGGACCTTCAATCATTAGATCTAAGGCATTGTCTGTGGTTAACATATTGCCTTGGGTAAACATCTTTTGCGTGGCAACCACTTTGGTACCCGCACCGAGGTTTAAGCCATTAGGTAGTTTGGTGTTATCAGCACTGACGCCGCCCGCTTGGTTAACGGTTTGATAAAGCAAATCTTCAAACACTGCGCGGCTTTTTTTATAGCCAATGGTACTGGCGTTGGCCACGTTGTTAGAAATAACCGAAATGTCGGTTTGTTGGGCATCTAGGCCGGTTTTACTGATCCATAAAGCAGGATGCATAATAATTACTCCTAACTAATTCTCATTAAAGCTGACGAGGCGCGATCAAGATCTTCGGCGTTTTTCATCATCTTCACTTGCATTTCGTATTGGCGCTGAATATCAATTAGCGCCACCATTTCAGATACCGCATTGACATTACTGCCTTCAACTGCGCCACTTTCAACTTGAACATTGGGATCATTAGGGATGTTTTGCCCTGTGGTTAAACGAAACAAGCCATCCTCACCGCGCATCATGTCGGCGTTGTTGGGGTTAACCAATTTAATCCGCGCAACTTCTTCGACTATGTCGGCTGTGGCGCCTTGGGGTCTAACCGAGATAATACCGTCAGGGGAGATTTGCACTTTTTCAACCGGCAGTGGCAGCACAATTGGCCCAGCCTCCCCCATAATCGGATTGCCACGCGCATTAGTGAGTAAGCCGGTAGTGTCAAAATTTAGACTGCCTGAACGGGTATAGGCTTCACCGCCATCAGCAGCTTGCACAGCTATCCAGCCTTTATCTTTAACGGCAATATCTAAATCACGACCTGTGGTTTTAAGTGGGCCTGAGTCAAAGTTATGCCCGGGGCTTTCTGTCATTGCAAAAACACGAGTCGGTAAACCTTCGCCAAAAGCTTGCATAGAGCGTGCTTGAACCAAATCAGCTCTAAAGCCGTCAGTATTCACATTAGCTAAATTGTTGGCTCGCACCGCCAAAGCATTCATATTCTGCTTAGCGCCGCTCATGGCAACATAAAGTAATTTGTCCATTTACCGCTCCGTCAAACTTTCTTCATAACAAAAGATATACACAGAACTAGCAATCAACGTGCCAAAAAATTAAGGGTTTGAGTTTTAGATGAAATTTGCAGTTATAAACAGCGGGGAATTTTACAAGATAAGCAATATTGGGCAGGTTAATGGCTGTAGTAACGAGGTGAAGAATGAGGTGAACAATAAGGCAAAGAGTTGCCATGGCGGCAACTCTTTACTAAAGCGCGAGATTACTAAAGCGCGAGATTAATTAGCGGATCTGCAATACCGTTTGGTTAAGGGTATTGTTCACTTCAAGGGTACGTGAGTTGGCTTGGAAGTTACGTTGAGCTGAAATCAAATCCACCAGCTCGGTGGTTAAATCAACATTTGATTGCTCAAGTGCTGACGAGCGAATACTACCAAAAGTGCCGCTATTGGCCTCACCTGCTAGTGCTGGGCCTGAGTCTAAGCTGGCTTTCCAAGAGGTATTACCTACTTGAGTTAAGCCTTGCTCATTAGAAAAGCGTACTAATGCTACCCGAGCTAATGGCACGGTTGAACCGTTACTGTAACTGGCTGTTACTAAACCGTCATCGCCGACACCGACATTGGTTAAGCGCCCGACTGTGGTGCCATCTTGGGTTAACTCTGTCACTTCAAACGGTGAGGCGTATTGAGTAGGATTATTAAAATCGATGTTCACCTTTTGCGAGCCGTCAGCGCCGGTGCCGATAACACCTGCGCCATTACTACCTAGTTCAACCGTAGACACTACCGCAGGATCAGATCCTGTATAAGTTCCGGCATCATTAAATGTAAGTACTGAGCCTTTCCAGCCGGATGCGTTTTCAGCGGTACCAGTTGAATCAGCAATACCATCACCAGTAGTATCTGTTGGGAATGAACCACCCGTTGGCGCATCAATATCCACTTGCTTGCCATCAACAGCATAAAAGGCAACCCAGTTATTCTCACCAGTATGGGAACCACCTTCTGGTTTAACAAAATAAGTGGTCAAGATATGAGCCTCACCAAGTGAATCATAAATCGTTACTGAGGTTGAGTTATTGTAAGTATCTGCGTCATCTGGATCAAAGTTTGCTGGATCAAGTTCTTCATCACCAACATTGAGGTTCATTTGAAAACCAACGTTACCGGTTTTCACTGGGCTACCTGCAGTATCGGGGATTTTAATCGGTTGGGTGGTGGTTAAACTCACTGAAGTCGAATTACCATCAGCATCCACAGGGAAACCCTGTAAATAGTTACCGGCTGAATCTGTCATAAAACTTTCTGAGTTTACTTTAAATGCACCTGCACGGGTGAATGCATGATCTTGGCTGCCCGCTTCAGATGAAGTAACAAAGAAACCACCGCCACTAATAGCCATATCTAAGGAGTTGTTAGTAAACAGTAAGCTACCTTGCTGAAACTGTTGCGCTACGTGAGTTGTGGTTGCGCCGCCGCCCACTGCGGTATTACCATTTGAAAAAATTGAATTAGCATAAACATCGGCAAATTCAGCGCGAGACTCTTTAAAACCAATGGTATTGACGTTGGCAATGTTATTAGCCGTGGTGTTGAGATCTTTTTGAGCAGCTGCGATACCACTCAATGCAATATTAAACGACATAAATCACCTCTTAGCGCTTTAAATTAGGTTCTGTGTGGCTGCCAGATTTCTGGCAGCTTATTATTGTTTGTGTTATTAACTTTCTGCCACTGCCAGTACATCAGACAATTGAATACCACCTAGGCCTCTGAGGTTAAGGATCGGACCGCTGGCGACACTGCCTAAAGACACACTAGTGACATGGGCATAAGTTGAAACCGCTAAATCTTCGGCGTTGCCATCAACTTTACCGTTAGCTTTAATGGCATACATGCCTTCTTCTACGGGTTCGCCATCTTTATCAAGGCCATCCCAGCTGACATCAATGTTGCCGCCTGCAGAGCCATCAACCTCAAAGGTTTTAATCACTTGGCCTGACTCGTCTTCAATGGTGACGGTAATGGTATCGATTGGCTGTGGCGTACTAATGACACCGTTAATGACTGGGTTTTCTTCTGAGACATGGCCAATATCTGATGGAATGAGCACCTTTTGCCCCACTAAGCCCGAGGCTTGTAATGCCTGACTTGAGCTCATCACACTGTTCAAATTCAAAATTTCAGCATTTAAGTTGGCAATACCATCAACGGTCGCGAAGGACGCCATTTGTGCGATCATCTGATCGTTTTCAACAGGTTTAAACGGGTCCTGCATTGACAGCTGTTGACTCAAAAGCGCAAAGAAATCCGATTGGGTTAGCTCTTGGCTTTTAGCTTCTCCGGTTTCGGTGGTGCTAGCTGATTGCGCAGCGGTTAGGCTATCTAAAAAGCTACTGTCTGATACCTGTGTAGTTTGTGAGTTTGTCGCCACTGAATTAGTGGAGACGGTGGAAGCCGTGGTAGACGTCTGCAACTGCGGTAATGACTGACTACTGTAAGGATTAACGAGGCTCATTGTTTACCTCCAACTAAATTCATATTACTTACCCATACGAAGCGTTTGCTGCAACATTGATTTGGCGGCATCAGCCACTTGAACATTCATTTGATATGACCGAGAAGCAGAAATCATATCGGCCATTTCTTCCATCACATTGACATTGGGTTTATAAATAAACCCATCGTTATCAGCCATTGGATGATTAGGTGAGAATTCTTTTAATAACGGTTTATCGCTTTCTACAACGCCTTTAACACTGACACTATGAGAACTATTTTGCTGATGACTGGCTTTGGCCATTTCAGCCTCAAAAATAGGATGACGAGCTCTATAGGTCTCACCGACACTGCTTGATACTGTGTTGGCATTAGCAATATTACTGGCGGTGGTATTTAAGCGCACCGATTGCGCAGACATACCCGAGCCTGACACATTAAAAATATTAAAAAGACTCATAATTAATCACCTCTAATGGCTTTACGCATGCCAGAAAACTTACTTTCAAGAAAGCCCAGTGACATTTGATATTCCAAAGAGTTTTGCATAAATGCAGATTGCTCTTCTTGCATATCCACCGTATTACCGTCACCTGTGTCTGGCTGATTTGGCACCCGAAACTGCACATGCTCTTGGCTTAACGCTTTAAGGTCAAAGTGCTTGTCAGTTGTTTGACTCATTTGCAGCCCTTGCTGATGAGAGCGGGCGCTATTCATGGCAGAGGCAAAGTCTACATCACGGGCTTTGTAACCCGGGGTATTGGCATTGGCGATATTACTAGATAGCACTTCAGCCCTTTGAGCACGTATGCCCAACGAGTATTGATGTACCCCTAAACCATTTTCAAAATTAATCGCCATAAAATTGCCTCCATCAGCTAACTGTCACTAACAAAGCAAACCTTATGCCAAAATATTGCGGTTTTAATATGAGAAAGGATAAAAATGAAAAATGCCGACGTAAGTCGGCATTTTATTAACTAAAAACATATTAATTCATAAACTTACAATATATTTTTCTTTTGATAGTAAATCCCTGGGTTACAACGCACCATCGTAAATTCATCACTTAAACCTGAGATAGATTCTGACGCCCCTAAAAATAAAATCCCATTGGGATTAAGGGCGGCAGCAAATTGCCGCAAAATTTTAGCTTTTGCCTCTGGAGAAAAATAAATCAACACATTACGACAAAAGATAATATCGAACTTACCCAATAAGCTATAACTTTCAAGCAGGTTATGACTTCTAAAATTCACTAACCGCTGAACATTATCTTTCACTTTCATATGACCTGACGGCATTGGATCAAAAAATTGTCGCTTTCGCTCATCTGATAGCCCACGGGCTAAGGCTAAGCTGTCATATTCGGCCTTTTTACAACGCGCTAGCATTGAAGGTGATAAATCGGTGGCTTGGATCGTCACGCTACCAGGCAATGCCCCCGGCTTACGCTGCTGATACTCTAAAATAGTCATTGCCAATGAATAGGGCTCCTGCCCTGACGAGCAAGCGGCTGACCATATTTTTAACGGCCGACCTAAGCGGCTATATTCAGGTAATAAAGCATCATGAAGTAATTCAAACGGGTATTTGTCTCTAAACCACAGAGTTTCATTTGTGGTCATAGCGTCAATCACTTCCGCCCGTAAATGCCGCTCCATTGGCTTCATTGAGCGCTTAACCACTTCCGATAATGAGGGCAAATCATGCTTGCCCATTAAAGGCGCTAAGCGACTTTTTACTAAATATTGCTTGTTGTCACCTAATACAATGCCACTGTGTTGCTCTAAAAAAAGCTTAAACTGATTATATTCTGCTTCAGCAAGTGATTTGTTCGGCACTTTTACATCCTATTTTAAAGAGGCGCTTTACATTGTTTGCAATCTAAAGCCGCCGCTTTGTTTGGTTACCGAGCACTTGGTAACAAACGTGAAATCTACAACCTATGGTGAATCATCAGCCCTAGGTTTTCGATTGAATTATTATAAAATGAGATGTTTGTTGACCGCTGACGCTAACTCATCGGGATTAAACTTAGCGATAAAGTCGTTTGCGCCGACCTTTTCAACCATGGCCTGATTAAACACGCCACTTAATGAAGTATGCAGCACCACTTTAATATCTTTAAGTTTTGGATCGTCGCGAATTTCCGCCGTTAAGGTATAGCCATCCATTTCTGGCATTTCAATGTCTGAAATAATCAGTGGAATTTCATCGGCAACATTATCCATCTCAGTGGCAATCGCTTTTAATTTCTCTAAGGCATCTTTACCATCAATAGCGGTGTCAATTTGCAGGTTCAATGACGATAATGAACGGATAATTTGCTTACGAGCAACTGCAGAGTCATCAATCACCATAATATGGTAATGCTGCTCTTTATCAATGGTAATAGCATCACTGGCAGCTTGGCTTAATTCCGTTTTTACTGGTGATATTTCATCAAGAATTTTTTCAACATCTAAAATCTCAACCAATTCACCTTCGATTTCGGTTACTGCAGTTAAATAAGAGTTGCGCCCAGCCCCTTGTGGCGGTGGCATAATTGATTCCCAATTCATATTAATAATGCGCTCTACTGAGCTAACCAAAAAGCCCTGAATACTGCGGTTATACTCAGCAATAATGATGAAGCAATTTTCAGTCGATGCCAACGGACGGCCACCAGTTGCCGCACTTAAATCAATCACTGAAATAGTCGAGCCCCGAATATGAGCAATGCCTTTAATCATTGGGCTTAAACGGGGTAACTTTGTCAGTGGCGGACACTGTAATACTTCTTTTACTTTAAAAACGTTGATACCGAAACGTTGGCGACCATTAAGTTTAAAAAGCAGTAACTCCAGTCTATTTTGGCCTACCAGTTGGGTACGTTTATTAACTGAATCAAGAATGCTCGACATAACCCTGCCTTGTTTTATGAATGCTTTCCCTAGTGGGATTTATTATTAGAGTTCACTGTTAATCAGTGTTTTAAAGCGACAGTAAAACCATTTTCGCAAATTGTAACACAGTAATTTATGCCAATTTGCTGGTTTAGCGCTTAAATTTAGCTATAGGCATAGTTTTTGCTTGATTGTGGTCACATCGCATTTAAGCGACGATTTCAATGAAAAAAGTCAAACTTCTGACAAAGATAACATTGAGAATGTTTAGCCTTATCATTGCTAATTAAAATTGAAGTTTAGAGGTAACCTGGCCAATCAAGCTAGTTAGAATATTATGAAGAAAAACATTCTACTATTGATCATTATTTTTTTATCTTTACCGGTTAACGCCAGTGAAGATGCCACCATAACTTACTCTCTATCGACCATTACTGAATTAGCTAAAGAGGTAGTAGCAAAAAAAATTGCTAAAAAGCCCAATGCGGTGATCAACATTAGCCCGCAAAATCTTGATGGCCGATTAACACCGCCAAGATGTTTGCCACCCATTAGTGTTGAAATGGCCAGTGACCGCGAAATTAGCCGCACCAACACCGTCAAAATTAGCTGTATCAGCCCTGATTATGACTACCCATGGCAAATGTTTATCTCGGTTAAAGTTGAGGTTATGTATCCAGTGGTGACAGCATTGGGAATTATTGAAAAAGGTGAGTTAATCACAGCAGATAATGTGGCAATTAACTATGTTGACCAACACAGTATCCGCGGGCAGTTTTTTTCTGAGATCTCACAATTACTCGGTACCCGCTCAAAAAGGCGTGTGTCAGCTAAAGCGCCTTTGCTAAACAATAATTTATGCTTTGTTTGCAAAGGAGATTCGGTATCTATTTATGCTAAAACAAACGCATTTGAAATAAAAACTGCCGGAGAAGCACTAAGAGATGGTAATATTGGCGATGCTATTAGAGTCAGAAATAGCAATTCTAACAGGCGATTAGATGTCATTGTCACAGGCGTTGGCGAAGTTGAAGTTAGAATGTAAAATATTCTAAAGTTTTTTCTGACAAGGCCGATAACCTGTTTGGAAAACCCTAACATTACGCTGGAGCCTCACATGGCAATTGATATTAACCATCTAAAAACAGCTTCTCATGCTCAGTTGCGCACCAATCGCGACGCAGGAGCAACAACGCAAACAGCTGACTCAGCGGCTAAGACCACGGCTGCCCCAGTAAAAACGGATTCGGTCAGTATTACTGCACAAGCGCAGCAGCTGCAGGGAGTGCAGAGTAATATGGCATCTTTACCAGAAGTTGACCAAAGCAAAGTTGATGCAATTAAATTAGCAATTTCAGAAGGTCGCTACAAAGTCGATCCTGAAAAGTTAGCTGCTAACATTGCTAGCTTTGAAGCTGATCTTGACGGATTAAATTTCGACCAAGAGTAACCTCATCGTTACTCTTGATATTATCGGCCACACATTACTTAACGGGTAATGTGGGTTTTAATAAAGAGTAACTTATGACTGAATTACTACAGCTGTTATCTTTTCAGCACGACACCTTGTCGTCGCTGAAATTACTTGTATCTGAAGAAAAATTAGCCCTTACTGAACGTGACGCAGATAAACTACTGTCACTGGCAAAAGACAAGGTTGACTGCCTAAACAACCTCAAACTTAATGATGAAAAGTTAGCCTCTCACCCAGAAAAAGCATTATTAAACGCTGAGCCAGAACTCATTGTTAAAGTCGAAGAAGCCAAAGCGATTCTAGACGAGTGCAAGGCCATCAATAGTCAAAATGCCAGCTTAATTGAGCTTAATATAGCCAGCCTTAATCGCTTCTCTCAAGCGCTGCAAATGAGCCGTAATGCATCAAGCCTGACCTATAATGACAAAGGCCGAACTTCAACGATTTCCTCTTTAGGGCAAAACCTTAAAGCATAATCGAGGCGGTAATTAACTGCCCTGCGAGTTACTAGATTGTGTTTTAAAAACCAAAAAACCGCTCAAAGAGCGGTTTTTTTTGTACTTCAGTTAAGTTAATTTAAATGACTGGATTTAAATAATTAAATTTAACTAAAAGTAAGTCACATGCTTAATCGTTCTAGGCCTATTTTGCTGCTGATATAGGCTCCATACCTGTGAAAAATCCAGTTCTAACTCAGTCACATACATATCACCAGCCGGATAGCTTTTGACCACTTTCGCGCCTTTAATCATGCCCGAGACACTGGCGGTAACGGTTTGCTTATTCAGCAACCAATCATCGACCAGGCTACTGGCATCAATCTGCTGGCCATACACTTGCTCAGCCAGTTCCCGATAAGCGGCAATTTTAGACGCTTGCATCGCCATTAACACCTTGTGAGATTGCTCTGTTGCCGGTTGCGTTGCTAACGGCGCATAACCAATAGCGGTTAGTTTAGGAAATTGTTTAGGCGCCTCGGTTTCCCATTGCACATACTTGTCGTTTACCGCACACCCGGACAAGGTGAGGGCTGCTGTCAGGGCTGCAAACAGTATTGCCTTCATTGGTTATCTCCTAAAATAGTCACGCTTGCCATACCTGCATGCTCGTTTCGATACAAGATGCCGTCTTTTGAAATCACCTTATTGGCAGGTGTTAAATAGCCTGGCAGGCTGTGGGTTTTAACAAAGGTTTGTACCGCTGACACTACTCGATTATTGCTAGTATTGACAATTCTGGCATTGACCACCACACCCTCTGAGGTAGTGCCCATGGTGGCTACGACCACATGGGATACCGCTAAATCTGTGGCAAGCTGCTTCCAGTCGCGGCTTAAAATAAACTCACCCTCCGCAGTGGCGCGAAGTGAACTAGCCACATTCATATCAACAAGATTAAATTCATTGGCATGAAATGCAGTCAACATGCCTTGCTGCAATTGCTGCCCCAGCAAATTAGTTTGTCCGTAATCATCAAGCATGACAGGTGTGGTGATCAGCAGTGGTTGATCAGCTCGTAAGCTGTCGTTTTGTAGCACTAATTCATTGACAATTTTTTCCGCCAAGCGGTTAACCCCAGCTTTGGGCGCTATGCCTGACTGCTGAATATCGTAGTGAATAACATGATCCGTTTTGGGCTCAGACTCATACCAAAAATTCATCTCATAGCCTTCATTGACATAAGATAAATCATCATACTCTGTCGGTTGTGAGCCAGCACAAGCTGTCATCAACATCATGATTGGAAGTAAACCAATTCGGCGCATATTGCATTCCTGTATTTAACTCAAGCATTGCTATGGGCTAAGGCGTTTGAGGCCTAAAGGTTAAAAATGAATTCTAAAAACACTATCGGCAATCAGGATAAAAACTTTAGATAATTAATCCCTTTCAGCATTGGCTTAACGACTTATATATTGAAAACCAATAACAGGCACATTCTTTGCATTTATTCTCAAACAATCGCTCCTAGTACTTTAACGCCATAAACTTGGCACTGTATTAGTCGTTCATCGTTATCTTTAAGCAAGTGATTAATATGAAAATATGCAGTAAAACAACCCAGCGACTCTACTCCGCAGCCATATTGCTGTTAGTCAGTATCTTGAGTCTGCCGTTAAAAGCTGAAATTATTGAAGTAACAGGCCATGCGAATATCATCAATGGTAATGTCGACAAAGCCCGTGAAGCGGCAATAAGCCAAGCATTAAGCTATGCCAGCATGCAAGTTGGCGTTGGCGTTAATGTTAATAGCCAATACAGCATGGGTCAGGGGCAGTTAAGCCAAGATGCATTTCAGTTTAGTCATATAGGACAAGACAATAATATTGAACTGGTATCTGAAATGCTCACCAGCACTGACATTACTGTATTACTAAGATTAGATCTTCAAGACGACTCAGCTCAGCAATGCCGAGGTCAGCAATTAAGAGCGGCAATAATGGTGCCTCAGGCCAGTATTCAAGATCGCGCTCAATTACGTTATGGTCAGTTATTAAACTTTACTCAAGCACTATCACAACAGTATGGCGTGCTACTAAATAGTCACTCCCATAATAGCTTTGCCCGCATTCACGCCGATGAAGCACTCGATCACAGCAATGAGTTAATCAATTTTAAAGGTAATCGCATCCCAAGTTGGTTAGGCGAAATCACCGATAGCCAATATATCTTACAACCAGAAATCCTCGATATGTCAACCGAGCCCACCTCAGGATTAATGTTTGGCTTATTTCACGGCTATCCACAAAGACAAATCAGCTTTAAGTTAACTTTGTATCACGCTATTAGCGGTGAAAAAGTCTGGAGTAAAGATTACTCAGCACAGGCGCAGTGGGAGTTTGAACGTGACGAAACCGTATCACCCACCACTAAACGTTTTTGGCGCTCAAGCTATGGCCAAACGGTTAACCAGCTTATGCAGCAAAGCACTGTTGACATTGATAATTTGCTAAATTGTCGCCCACTGCTGGGACAAATTGTGGCTAAACAAGGCAATAGAATAATTATTAACTTAGGCCGTAAGCACCATGTGAGAGCCGGTGATAGCTTTCAAATTGTATTGCAACAAAACATCCCTGACAGAGTGAATTTAATGCGCGCCGTTGCCACACCAAACCGCGCAACAGTCACCATTGATCAAGTATCAGAAGAAAGTGCCACCGCAGTATTACAAGGCATAGACGCAACAGGGAATATTCAAATACAAGATATCGTGATTAAGATTTAAGCAACTAAATTTAAAGCCTTTTAATCAAGATTAAAACTTGTATAATTGCGCTTAGTCTCCCTATAGCTCAACAGGATAGAGCAGTCGCCTCCTAAGCGATCGATCAGGGTTCTTATGTACTATAGATGTAAGTGCACAAGTAAAGACGAAGAAAAATTTATCGGGACGTAGCTCAACTGGATAGAGCAGCCGCCTCCTAAGCGGCAGGTTGTGGATTCGATCTCCACCGTTCCGACCATTTTCATTTCAAGTATCTAAGTTTATCTCGCTTCAGCATTACTTACACTGTAGTGGCATAGTTAATTTGGCCACCTAGTTAGAGGTGATATCATCACCTCATAAGTTAACAGGTGACACTATGAAAAAACGTACAAGAAGACTTTTTAGTGCAGAGTTCAAACTTGAATCTGCACAACTCGTGCTAGATCAGAATTACTCAATTGTTGAAGCTGCTCAAGCTATGAATGTGGGCAAATCAACCATGGATAAGTGGGTACGACAATTAAGAGAAGAGCGACAAGGTAAGCAGCATAAAGCATCACCTATATCACCAGAACAAGTTGAAATTCGAGAGTTAAAAAAGCAACTAGCTCGCCTCCAGGAACACAACGAAATATTAAAAAAGGCCACAGCTCTGTTGATGTCGGACTCACTGAACAATTCTTAATAATTGAGAAACTCAGGCAGAGCTATAGCATAAAAACATTATGCGAAGTGTTCAGTATTCATCGTAGTAGTTACAAGTATTGGAGAAAGAGACCAATAACCATTAACGCAGATAAGGTTAAGCTTCGCAGCCTAGTCAGCGAAGTACACACTGCAAGTAATGGATCGGCAGGTGCTAGAACGATTGCAGATATGGTTAGCCAGCAGGGTGTCTCGCTAAGCCGTTATCGTGCCACTAAGTTGATGAAAGAGCTTGGTATAGTTAGCTGCCAGGTACCTAGGCACAAATACCGAAAAGCGACACTAGAACATATTGAAATCCCTAATCACCTAGGTCGACAATTCGCTGTCACAGCTCCGAATGAAGTCTGGGTTGGTGATGTTACCTACGTGTGGGCTGGTAACCGTTGGATGTACTTAGCTGTGGTGATTGATCTATTTGCACGTAAAGTGATTGGCTGGGCTATGTCGTTATCACCTGATAGTCGTTTAACTGGCAAAGCGCTTTCGATGGCCTATGAAGGTCGTGGTAAACCTAAAGATGTTATGTTCCATAGCGATCAAGGGACTCACTATACAAGCAGAAGATATCGGCAACTATTATGGCGATACCAGCTCAAACAAAGTTTATCTCGACGTGGGAATTGTTGGGATAATAGTCCTATGGAACGTTTTTTTAGGAGCCTTAAGACAGAATGGATACCAACTACAGGGTATCGTAATTTTACTGAAGCGCAGAATGAAATTACACGATACATTATTGGATATTATTGTCAGCTTCGGCCGCATCAATATAACGGCGGGCTGACGCCCAATGAGTCAGAACGATTGTTCTGGTTAAACTCTAAGACTGTGGCCAATATTTCTTGACCACTACAGACGTACCGCTGGGGAAGAATTCATACAAGACAAACAGTGGCAAATACTACGTCACGATAAAGGCTGACCCAGATAGCATCCCAGTGCAACCTGCCGTTGGTCAGCATTGGTCGGTTAAAGGCGCTAGACAAATAGATGATATGGATATGGGTGATTACGTGATGCAGCAGCACACTTATGAATCACCAGTGAAAGTTGAATGTAGCTTGCCAGAAACAGGTGAGCAGTTGATCCGTTTTATTGCGAGAGAAAGTGCCTTTAAGGGTATCGGTGAAAGCAAAGCAAGAGCACTATGGGAGTGTTTGGGCAAAGATTTTCATGCCACCTTGAAATATGACACACCAGAATCAAGAGAGCGCCTTAGAAACGTTCTGAGCGAAGACTCCATTGATGCTTTGCTTGAAGGGTATGCCAAGTACAAGAACCTTGCTTACTGCAATTGGATGACCCAACGTAAGATTCCTGCAAGTGTTCAACAGCGTTTGTTAAAGCATCACAGCGAGCAGTCTATTGAGGCGATTAAAAAGAACCCTTATGTATTGATTGGCTTCGGAATGTCATTTCAAGATGTCGATATTTTAGCAACAAATTGTGACCTGAAGTTTGAGGTAACAACGTGCAATGACAAACGACTTAGTGCAGCCCTTGAAGTCGCTATACGTAAAGAGATTGATAAAGGCCACACCTACACAACACAAGGCAAGCTGCGCCCTCACCTAACAAAATTACTCAAAGAAAAAGAGCTGGTCGCCAAAGCATTCAAGGCCGGCTATGACAAGGCGCAATATATTCTAAACCCTGAAACTGGCTCATACCATCCTACAGCACAATTACTAATGGAAAGTGTCGTGGCCAAGCGACTAAAAGCACTAGCTAGCCAAAACAATCTCTACGACGAGCATTCAAATGTCGCCTATTGCTCTGCGGCAAGTGAATTGCCTTACGAGCTGACAAAAAAACAAATTGAAGCGGTCACAACCTGTTTAGATAATGCTGTAAGTTGTATAACTGGTGGTGCTGGCACAGGCAAAACAACTGTACTTAGAACTGCACTGCGTGCCTATCACCAAATGGGGTTTGAAATACATGCCGTGGCACTCAGTGGTCGCGCAGCCATGCGCTTGCATGAGTCAATCGGCTTTATTACTTCAACGATTGCTAAGATGCTCAGAAACAAGCCCATTGAACCAAACATAGAGCATAAAAAACACCTACTGGTGATTGATGAGGCTAATATGGTTGACTTGCCAACCATGTATAGATTGGTTAATCACACTCATCCATCGGTACGTATCATTTTGGCAGGCGACCCAGACCAGCTTCCTCCTATTGGTTGCGGCAAAGTGCTTGCCGATATCGTTCTAGCTAAAACAATAGCCAACACTATGCTTGATATCGTTAAGCGGCAAGAAGGCTCTACTGGTATCCCTGAATATTCGAAGCTCATAAATCAGGGAAAAGTTCCTGAACAGCTTAGTACAGCCGCGATCCACTTCCACGAAACAGGCAAACGAGACATTGCTCAAGTATGTTGTGACTTGTACCAACAATCGCCTGAAAATAGCCATGTAATGGCTCCCACTAAACTCCTCGTAGCGGAAATAAACAAACTCACACAAATGGCTATAAACTCCAACGGGATCAGGCTTGAGTTTCAAATGCACAGCGAACAATTTTTCCTGGACCTGAGATTAAACGATGCAGTCCTGTTTACGCAGAACCATTACGACAAAGGTATTCAGAACGGTTCTCTTGGAACATTAACAAGTGTTGAATCGTCTGGTGAAAGCTACGGCAAAGTGACGCTGGATACGGGCCAAAAGGTTGAAGTCACTCAATCTGTACTGGACTGCATGGGGTTGGGTTATGCAATAACCCTCCACAAAGCCCAAGGATCTCAGTTTCCACGTATCATCATAGCCATACAAAAAGGAAATATAGTTGACCGATCTTGGATATATACCGCAATCACCAGGGCTGAGAGTGAAATACATATAGTAGGCAGCGCAGCAGACTTTAAATTAATAACAGAGCTTCCTAGTAATGCCCATAGCCGTATGAGCTATTTACTAGATCTATTAAAATAATTATTACCTTGAGAAAGTGACCACGGGTGCAAGCGAAAATAAACTGTGTGTCAACGTAGAGCGTTGTCCACAGTTTATTCCACGCTCTTGCGAAGCTAGATATGCCTGTAGTTGAACAACCATCAAATAAGTCGCTATCGGCATACAATAAAGTCTGATTAACAACATTAAAGTTTGTCTGTTTATTGGTCTAAAAGCTAGTTGGTAGGTAGGGAAATAGTCATCTCCAACCCAAGCATAGTGAGCAAACATCACCCAATTATTGTAAAAAACCAGTAACGATTCAATGTTACCAAGTAGCCCCAGCCAACCGCCGAGTACTATAATCGTAAAACAGTGCTCGTTGTTCCCTATAATTGTTGCCTGGCTCTGATTCCTGCATATTGCTAATCAAGGCATAGAAAAAGTCATCTTTAGGCAGATCGTAAAGTGCTGCCAAATGAATTTTAAAATGATTTTCTATCAATAGGTTAAATTGTTTGCGATTGATGTCAGTATCATCTAGTAGTTCTTCCACTGTAGTACAGCCGTTAAAATCATAAGCCTCTAATAAGGCATTGGCTCTTAGATTATCTAAACGGCTTTTAATATTTAAGTACGGCAAAGGGAAATGGTGAATAGGGACCGTTTCAAACTGATGATAAGACATGATTTTGCGCCTACACTGTTCAGGGTAATCCTCTAAAGAGGCAATGGCATCCAGAACACAAGAGCAGCAAATTTCCGTATAAACTGATATATCTTTTATCGATTCATTTCTATAAGAAAAGTAAAAACTTTCTAGGTAACATACTAAATCAGTCACTCTTGAATCTAGGTAAAAATGACTCGCCGGCTTTTTAACAGCACTAAATATGGGTTCACTAAAACTCTCAAGTAGGTATTTGAAGTTTCCTTTGATGAAACATGGCTCATTACTACTACAGACATGGCAATTCATAAAATTCTCCAACAAATAAGGCCTACTAAACGCTTATTTGTGTTAAATATTACAAATTTTTCGGGTGCATCGACTTCGCCGTTTTAAACTAGGTAGGCGCAGGCTGCCCGACAGCCTTGATACGTATACTATACGCATTTAAAAATATAGTTTATCTTTTTTTGCTTGGATTTATGATGTTTTCAAACTCACTAGGCTTCATATTTAGGATACAAGCAATAACCTCGATACGGTCAAAGCATGCAAGGTAGTCAACCTCATCAAAAGCCGCATTAATGTTTTCCCAGTTACGCTGAAGACTTATCAAACATTCATAGCTTTCATCAAACTCAAGAAGTTTGATTGTATCCGTAGCTGCCAACCCGTTTTCTAAACTGAGTTTTAAGTCTTTTAAAGACTTATAACCATAGAAATCAATCGCTATGGTTCTTTGCGCCTGATTCAATTTGCATTCAGTAAAGTTAGCTAAACGGCGAGCTTGTCGTTTAAGTATTTTTTCATATTGTGATTTTTCTTCAGGCACTACTAACCCTCAAAGTACCGAAGCATCCACAGCATATTCGTTACTTAAGAGGTTTTAGCTTATTTTTAATGGGCTTCCGCTTTGTTTTTGTGGTCACAGGCTGCCATTTCAACCATTTATTACAGTTACTTGTATTACACCTTTACATGTTTCCTAAAGTAACAACTAGATAACCTAATGATTTAAAACACTTTCTAACCGCAAAAAAACACTTATAGATTCAAAGGTGTAATAAAATAAAAATTGTACACTTTTGAAAGAGTTAAATGAATGGCATTACTAAGCAATCAAAGGGTAGTTTGCATCTCCCCACAGTGTGTCAGGGTTGTTCATCATGAGCTCTATAATAATAGGTAGTAATTCACTCAAAAAAGCTACACCGTCCCTAATCTGCTCTCTATTAGCAGAACTATTCCAAGTAGCACCACCATGAATTATCTGATTTCTTAGTGTATATAGCCTTTGTAAGACTATACAAATAACAACATCTGTATTTGTATTGCTAAGAGCATGATTAGCAGCTAATTTCGCTTTACTGAAGCGTTCTTTCCATTCAGGTTCAGTTATCTTACCGTTCTGATTATCCCAAAATGGTTGATATACAAACTTATTATCCAATAATACTCTTATAGTGGAAGAAAACTGCGACCAAATGAGATTTGAAAAATCTCCATTTTCATCCATATCAATTAATTTAGAAATAAATTTAGAAAAGGCTTCTGATTCAGTATGTCTCAGAACCTCTGTATCTTGAGCATATGCAGCATTAAAGGCAATCCATAAGAAAATAAACTGGCTATCTTGATCTTCATTGCATTGCTCAGACTTATTCAACCAGCTTAAAGCACGATGTACCCTTAAAGCGAGATTTTCAGAAAATCCGCCCCTAACTTCTCTTTGTTTGTTTTTTAGCTTCTGGTAATTCATAAATTTCCTTTCCTACTCTGCATTTCTACCATCTACCTTGCTATAAGGCTTTTAAACGTTCAATTTTTTACTTCTTTTAACTTTGATACGTTCTGGTACAAACTTCTCTTTATGTGACCTTTTTATTATTTCCTTAAAAAGATTAACTTCGCCAGATTTCGGCTGCCAACTTTCGAGTGCTCGTATATTACCAAAGAACATCAAATTTTCTTTAGCTCTTGAACAAGCAACGTTGAGCCTTTTCTTATCAAGTAAAAACTGCAATGAGCCATGCGTTCTAACAGTAGAATAACAAACTAATTCAGCTTCACTCCCTTGGAAGCTGTCTACAGTGTCAACTTTAATAGTTAAGCTTCTTAGCTTAATTTGCTGCGAGCCACCATTAGAGTTTAGTAGCTTTCTTATTAATCTTTTTTGGGCACCATATGGGGTGATAACTGCAACATCTATTTTACGGCTGATAGATTTAGATAGTTTATTGAGATAGGAACAAATGGCCTCAGCTTCTAGCTCATTTTCAAGGCTCGTTGATCCATGTTGCTTAAACTGTTTACCCCATACATCGACCCAAACAAGACATTTTTTTGATACAAAACCAGTTGTATCAAGAGGATCTTTATTCCCGTTATGGAGTTTTCTTACACCTTCTTTTGTATAAAAGAGTTCCGCAACAAGATCGCCTATAGGCTCAGACATTCTAAATTGCTCAGCTAAAGAAGCTGTACATTTATCGGGCAATTGTTCAAATAACGTCTCAAAAAAGCTTGTTTCTAAAAAGGTCTCCTTAAGAAACTCCATTTCATCTTTTGCTGAGTCTTCACGTAAAACAGGTGCAATGCTTGGTGGGAGTTGATGATGGTCACCAATAAGTATTGTCTTACGAGATCTAAGCAAAGGAATTAAAAGCTCTGGCACTGTAGCTCGACCAGCCTCATCTACTATCGCCACATCAAAGGTAACGTGATCAATACCAGCATGTCTTGCAGCTAAACCTACACAAGTTGCACCTATTAAGTTTTTATCCGCCAACATAGTAGTAAAGAACTCATCAGAAACTTTACTATTCTGAGCCGTATCTTTAATTTGCATCAGCAAAGCTCTCCATTCATAAATGGCATCGAGCTTTCTCTTTTTAATATTTATTTCATTAGCTTCATTAGCTTCATTAGCTTCAATAGCTTCAATAGCTTCATTAACAGCATAGGTAGCAGATCTACTTGTTGTATCAGACAAACATTTTTCAATGAAAGATTGAAAAATCAAATCGAAATGGTCTTCTGCCATATCATCATCGATTTTGTCGGGATTACCTACCCGAACTATATTCACACTTGAATTTACAAGCTGTGGATAAACATTTTTAAATTTTGTAATAGCATTATCTACTGCGGTATTTTGTTGTGATACAACTAAAATCTTTTGATTCGGATTCTTTTGTAACAACTGAAACAACATTTCTACAATTGTAGTTGTCTTGCCCGTTCCTGGAGGTCCCTGAATCATTGCTATATGTTTAGCAGAAAGAGCAACTTTAATAGCATTTTTTTGACTATCAGTAAGTCTTCCACTCCATGTTATGTCATTTTCAAGCCAACTACGATGTTGTTCGGTAATATAAGAAGATGGAGCTAGGAAAATTTCTTTTAAATGAGGCTCAACAAGTCTATCTTCAAAAAGTGCATCCAAAGCAACCTGCTGTCTTTGAAGAGGAGCATTAGGTAATTGAACAACTAATTGAAATTTTTGCGATTGAGTAAAATCTAGCTTTTTGAAATTATTAAGAGGTGCTTCAATTTCAATATCACCATTATCAAGGCGATAATCAATTTGATATGATCTTGAATGTTCCACAGCAGGTAAGTATTTACCATGCTCCGCATCCCAAACTAATAATCTGCAACTACGGTTAAACTGTAAAAAGCCAGAAGTTTCTATTTCCCTCATGAACTGGTATATAGATTTATCATTGAGGCGTGAATCTTTAATGGAAGAGCTATTAATGTTCAGTAAATAAAATGCAGCATTATTACGCTGGGGGATAATTTCAAACTCAATGCTTCGGATACTTTCCTGTTGTTTTTGATACTCAACAACTTTTT
The DNA here is from genome assembly GCF_002874355.2 of Shewanella sp. 10N.286.48.B5. Classification (NCBI taxonomy): domain Bacteria; kingdom Pseudomonadati; phylum Pseudomonadota; class Gammaproteobacteria; order Alteromonadales; family Shewanellaceae; genus Shewanella; species Shewanella sp. 10N.286.48.B5. The sequence goes on along the minus strand of NZ_MCVG02000001.1, from coordinate 420,780 downwards.
CCCAGCGCCTAAAAAACTCAACTTGCTGAACTCTTTCTTTTGCTGTTGTTGAATTAATAAATGCTTGGCTTGCAAATGAAAAAAGTTGTTCGACCCCGTAAGACCACCCAAAAAGTTCACTAGCTGAAAGATCTGATGACAGTAATATAAACTCAAAAGGTAAATCCATACCAACTTGAGGGATCTGGTGTTCAAAGGTTTTAATAATAACTAAGCCATCATTATTTTCAGAAAGTTCACACTGTACTTCAATCTCCCCTTTACCTAATGTTATCACTCCATTATCAATATTAAAGCCTAACAATGACCATTGGGTAAACTCAGTATAAAAAGAACTATTCGATGGTATTTTATTTAATATCTCAATATCTGCTTCAATAAACAGCTCAAAATCATCATATCCTAGAATTGATGGTGACTTTTCAGTAATAGACGGGAGTGGCTTCTTTTTGTTTCTTTGTATCGGACCAAGAGGGTTTGAGTGTAAAATAGCATCATAACTTTCAAAATATACATCTAAATTTTGCCCTGGAACACAACGTAGCCCAGGTTGAAGAAGTGACTGCTGAGGTAAACACGCCCTAACTAAACCCTCATTAAAAGTACATAAATACTCCTTCGCTCCACCACGATAATGATCTACGGTCATACTTAGTGGCTTAGACAATCGAATATGATCATGAAAAATTATTCCGCGAGCCACACATCCAAAAAATTGATTACGATTATTTTTGACTATTAGTATTGGAAATTCTGTTCCATAGTTTAAAGCCAGAGCTTTTTGCTGCTCAATTACACCATCAAATCCTAAAAACTTTAAAATATGCCGACTATTATCTAATGGCTTATCCATGTCTTCTAGCTCAACCACTAGTAACTTCCCAGGATATAGCCACTCCAAGGGCAATAATGCATCTGAAATTGGTCGTTCTAATAGCCAATCGTAACTACCTTGCCCCCACAACTCGTTGACTTTAGTTCTTTCAAACTCTAGATACTTTGCATATTCTGAAATTCTAATTTGAGCATCTTCAATTCGTGAGAACTCTTTTTGTAGTGCTGATTTTCTATAAGGACTTGTTGTATCTGAATTTACTTCAACTATGATCGCATCATATAGTTCCTGATACGCTTTAGTTATTGGCGCTACTTTTTCAAAATGATTATCGATTTCCTTGAGTAATAAGCTCTTATAATCCTCAGCTTGTGCTTTCCTTTGTTCTCTATAATTTTCATCTTGATTAGCGCGTTTAGCATCATAACGTGAGTAAATATCATCACGTTCTTTATAAGCTCTATCTTGCCTAGCTAATTCATCATTTGTTTTTTCATTGAAATAATATGCTACAGCGCTAGCTGCAACTACAACGCCAAGCCCGACAGCTAAGTGCAACATAATTAAGAACCTGACTTAACGGAAAGAATAAGCTCTGAAAGTTGTTCTGAAGGCACTTGACCACTCTCAACTTGATCTAGAATTTTCATTATTTGCTCATGAGAATTCGCTTCTTTACTGGTATCAGAGTAGTAACTTAGCTCATTATCTTTTCCTCTTTGCGTTATTTCTTTTTGCTTAGTTTCCTCTTGTAGAGCGACCTTCTTTACTTCTGCTTCATTTTTTTTAATTTCAGCTTGTGTTTGCGCAAATACCTGTCCTGTTCGTAGATACTCCTTAGCTAAATCTACTCCATTATTAGCTAGTTCAATAACACCACTTCCCAATTGAGCTAATTGTTCTCCATTAAGCTTACCAAGCATTTCACCAACATCCACTTCGGGTTGTTTATTAGTGTTTGATTGAGGAGAATTAGTTTTATTTCTAGGTATATATTGGCCTTTAACTGGTTGAGGTTTTCTCATTATTTGCTTCCTTACTTATTCAATATTATTTGTTATAAACATAAGAGATGCTCTTAATAAATGATCTAATGCTTGTTGAGCTTCTTGTAGTTGCTTGAAATTAATGCCACTTTCGCGTTCTTCTTTGAGTTTTTTTTGCATTATTTTAGCTATTTGGATATGTTTTTTTACTTCGATAAGCATATTGGATCTTTGCAGCTCATTTAATTGAACCTGCTGATTCAATTCTTCTATACGTGCTTCACCTTCTTTTAAAATAGTATCCTGCCTCAGTTTTAGAATTTTTAGTTGCCCATCTAATTCTGATTTAATTCTTCTATTTTCAGATAGTATTTGTTTAGTCTTTTCACACTCTTTGGCGTACTTCAAATAACTATTTACAGCTTCAATAACAGATAAAGCTGCATCAACATATAATGCTGCCGGGTTAACTTTTTTGGCGGCACCTTTAACCCCATGCTGGAATATCATCATTCCATATTTACGAACTTTATTATCACTAAATAAGTGTTCAGCAAGTGATGGATGTTTATCAATAGCCCTCATGCTTTTATCCTTATGATTCCAGGTTTGGTGATCGAACCAATTACTTCTTCATAAGAATATTCATGAAGCTGCCACCCTTTATCAAAACTGTTTTCTCTTGAATAAAGTTGAGCATCTTCATCAATAAAAGGAATGGAATGAGCTAAAAGGTTTAATGCACTCTCTTTTTCATCAAAAAACTCTCCGCTATAAAGGCGCTTGTCTACATCAGCTTCGGTTTCAAAGTTCATACGCTCGTATATTTTTTGATCATTGTCAGAATAAATGAAACTCTTCGGCTTCACATTTTCAAACTCTGCAAAGTTAATTCCTTCTGGTAATGAAAATTTAACTTTTAATCTCAATAATTCAGTGTACAAACGCAAAGTTTCTTCATTGCTTTTTTCTTCATTGCTTTTTTCTTCAGCTTCAGCGAAGTTTTTTAGTTCTAAATCTACTGTTATTCCCATACTTTTATCACGTGCTTGAGATCTAAAGCTAACATCCCATTCTTGTTCCCAGATGGCGTTAGAATCGTCAATAATTTGATTAAATTCAGGCAAAATATTAGGGAGAATCTCAAAGTAATTATTTTGGAATCGCTGACTCTGTTTAAAGCAATCTTCAATTGGGTTAAAACGAACATTTCGTGGCAAAGGAACAATAAAGCAACTTTTTGAGATCTCCTTTAAAGAGTTTTCACTTTCTAAAGCAATAAACCAGTCATTATTACGGGAGGCGTAATTTTGATCTATATATAAAGGAGTTTGCTTATTGTGAATATTTTCTAAAATATAGGCAGCTCTTTTTCCTGTTTCTGATAAACCACTTTCAGAGTCACTTATAAACTTCAATGCTTTCATTCTATCCACTACAGGTCTAATTTGAATTTCAGATAATCCTGTAACGTCTTCAATATCTTGTATTGTTAGGTCATGTTTTGACATAGCACTCAAAATGAAATGGGATAATTCACCAAGTTCAGCAAGTACCCTATGTTTAATAGACATTTCATATAGTTTGAGAGGAAGCATGACATTAACAACGTCAGGGCCGCATGAGTCATCATCGACTTTTATAACTGCATCGGTTTGACTCTCTGTCTTAATTTTTTCAGAATCTTGTTTAACTTCTTTGTTAAGGAAGGTAAGAGTTTCGGCGAATACGTTATTAAACACAGAATCCTCCTGACCTTAAGCAGCTTATTACAGTAAACTTCATGCTAAATCCTTTATAAATTACAAGCCAACGCTACGTTGCATGCTCTGCGTCCATGATGCTTTAAATGCTGAATCTCCCGCAAACAGCTTATAAAGCTCTAGTTCATCTTTACGTCTTGCTAGCATCACTTCTTTCAGCATTTTTTCAAATGCTAACTCACGGTTATGCGGATCAGGGTTATTTTGATATTTAGCCTCAAAATCTGGGTGACTTTTTACACTTTCCGCAATGTTGATAAACTTAATCTTCTGCTCTTCTGGTGTTGCACTCCAGCCTTGAAACCACCTTTCATTGAAGTTTCTAATAATTTCATCAAGCGGATCTTTCTCCTCTTCACCGCCATGAGCACCGCGAGGGTTAGGGTTCTGAGGATCTAATTCAGTTTCACCGTCATCTAAACCAATGCCGTAATTAAGTTTTACACGCTGTAAGCCGTAAGAACTTAAATCTACGGAATCTAACAATGCATCAAGTTTTTCTGAATCAGGATCTTTAACAATTAACTTTGGAATTAAGAACTTAAGGAACCAAAATAGCTTTTCCCAAGCAACAATTTCATAAGGCATGATTGAAGCCATCTGCCCGTAAATTTTCACAAATTGTTTAGCTTTGATCTTAAAATCGACTTTATCGTCATCTTCTAGTTCTAATTCAAAATTAAATCGGTTTGCCGCAGTATCAATTATTGGGCTTAAGGTTTGTGCATCTTCATTATCAAAATAGCGTTTAACAAAATCTTCAACCTCGTACCATTCATAAACACCAATATCATCCATAGCGTCTTTTAGCTCGTGTAATACATTTACATCAGTTGCTTCAGATAAAGTCGTTGAAGTGTAAAATGGGTCAAATGCCGTTTTTATTTCATCAACACTATTAAAGAAATCAAGTACAAATAAGTCCTCAGTCTTTTTACCAAGCTTAGGTGCCGAACGGTTTAAGCGAGATAATGTTTGCACACAAAGCACACTCGCTAACTTTTTATCTACGTACATAGAACAAAGCTTTGGTTGATCGAAACCAGTAAGATACTTGTTAGCAACAACTAATAGTCGGTACTCATCAGTATCAAAATTTTCTTTAGTTTTGCTTTCGGCAAAGCCATTCATTTCAGCTTCAGTGTACTCAATACCATCAACTTCTTTTGTTCCCGAAAATGCTATCGCAATTTTAAAAGGATTACCTTGTTCCTCTAACACTCGTTTCATAGCTTTGTAATAACGAATCGCCGTAACAATGTTTTGTGTAACGACCATGCCTTTGCCTTTTCCCCGTAATTTTTTAGTATTAACGACTTGAGGGATAAAGTGTTCGAGCATAATTTCAGCTTTTGTATCGATTGTCTGCTGGCTACTTTCTACAAAAGCTCGCAATCGTTTTTGTGCTTTTTTGGTATCAAACTCAGGATTATCTTGTATCGACTTTTCTATCTCGTAATAGCTTCTATAAGTTGTGTAATTAGCAATAACATCAAGAATAAAACCTTCTTCAATCGCTTGTTTCATTGAGTAAAGGTGAAATGGTTTAAAACTGCCATCATCTTGTTTTTGACCAAACTTTTCTAAGGTAGAGTTTTTTGGGGTTGCCGTGAAGGCAAAATAAGATGCATTTGGGTTCATCTTTCTAGCTTTTATACTACGAAGCGCCTTATCAACAACTTCGTCTTCAACAAAGCCCATAGCAGCGTTCATCTTGCCTGATGTATCTCCATCTTGGGAACTGTGAGCCTCATCAATAACTACCGCAAACCTTTTGTCACTTAAGTTTGCAAGCCCATCAATAATAAATGGGAACTTTTGAATGGTAGTAATAATAATTTTCTTACCATTCTCTAGAGCAGACTTTAGTTCTGATGATTTAAACGCTGGAGCAACAATATTTTTAACTTCAGAGAATTCTTTAATGTTGTCTCGAATTTGCTTATCAAGTAATCGCCTATCAGTAACAACAATCACTGAGTCAAACAAAGGCTGTTCAACCCCTTTACTTCCTTGAATATCAGCACTAACTGGATACGTTTCTATTAACTGATACGCAGCCCAAGTAATAGAGTTCGACTTACCTGAACCAGCAGAATGCTGAATTAAATACGTATGACCAACACCATTAGTTGAGGCATGGTCAATTAAACGACGAACAACATCCATCTGATGGTAACGTGGAAAGAACAAGGTTCGTTTTTTCAAATCATCTTTGCTTGTGCCGTCTAAGCGAACAAAGTGCTGGATGATGTTAGCAAGGCTAGCTTTGCTAAATACCTCTTCCCATAAGTAACTAGTCTTGTGACCATGCTTGTTCGGCGGGTTGCCCTGACCGTGGTTGTTGCCTTTGTTAAACGGTAAAAAGAAAGTACTTTTCCCGGCTAACTTGGTGGTCATATACACTTCATCAGTATCAACCGCCATATGCACTAAACAACGACCAAACTGTAATAAAGACTGAGAAACATCCCTGTCTTCACGATATTGCTTTTGACCATGGTAGCGAGCATTTTGCCCGGTCCATGCATTTTTTAGTTCAAGTGTTATTAACGGAATACCATTAATAAACAGCACCATATCAATTTCTTGTAACGGATTAGCTTTTGAATATCTTAGTTGGCGAGTCGCACTAAATACATTGGCATTAAAGTTTTGTTTAACAGAGTCACTACTACTAGCCAGTGGTGCTGGATACATCAGGTTTAAATGAGCATCTTCAACACTTAAGCCTTTCTTGAGCAAGTGTAAAATGCCATGTTTTTTTATCAGTCTATCAAAGCGCTCAAGTACCTTTCGCTCCCAATCATTAGGGCTCGTTTTCTTTAGTTTTTCTAACTCTTGCTCTTGGGTGTTCTGTAAAAACTGCCAAAAGAACTTCATATCTAAGGCATAATGCGTATCAAAGTCAGCAGCATAGCCTAGTTTATACATCGAATTGTTATAGTCAGGCGCAGCTTCTTGCACTCCTATTTTTAACTCTTCTAAACAAGTGCCAGTTAAGTGCTTTTCAATTGCCGCTTCTAAAGCTTGTTCGTTTGTTTTACTAACCATTAAGTACTCCATTTATCTTCTGGTAGTAATGTATATAACTCACATGGGCTTCCGCCTTTAAAGTCGCCTTTTGTATTCAGAAATGGTTTACGTTCATCAAATTTTTGGTCTTCATTGTTATCTGTATAGTATTCACAAAGTGCAATATAGGCCCCTTGATTCCACATATCTTCTTTTACGTTATTGTTGTACCACAGTAGCTGGCTCAATAATGAATCGTCCGTTCTTTCGATATACCGCTTTCTTTTTTCAGCCAATAATTGGCCAACTGACCAACCAGTTTCCATAAGCTCATCAAAAAACACCTTAAACTCTCTATCTTTTAAAAATGGAGTACCTGAACGCACAATGTTTCTCCAATCATTAAATTGATAGTTACTGTAATAATAAGGTGTCCTTTGTCGCCAAAATTGACCGTAATGTAATAACAAACTTTGGATTTTCGGGAACTTACTGCTGTCATTAGATTTGTCAGCAGGAAAACAGTTATAAAACGTATTTTTTATTTGGGTTAATTTCTCTAGCGTTGAGCTCTCATCGTAATCAACCAAATGGCTACTATTGGTTAAGCCAACATCTGAACCATCCACATTGAATGGGTGATCTTCAATTTTCCAAAGCATAGATTCTAAACTTTCCCAGCCTTCCGTCTCACTGATATGCGTAAGCCAACGCTCTTTTTTATATTCTTCATCGTCAGCTTTCGCTGAAATATAACCGGTTTCAAGTAAATTTTTAACAGAGTTTTTTATGCCGTTACTACCAGTAACTGAACGAACATTATTTTTATACCTAAGGTAAAATTGACGTATACCGCGAAATATTTGATATGTACTAAGCTCTTTGTCAGAACTCAAAGCAGAATCGACCCAGTGTAATATGCCCCACACAAACACCATTCTTCGGTGTTCTGTTGAAAAACGAGAATTTTTATAATCAGTAATCCATGCAGTTGTACTTGTATTCAATATTTCCCAAAAGTCATATAAGTATTTATCAAACCACTCGGTGTTACTATAAGTATCAAAAATTTCTTGCCGGCTACCTGCAATAAACGTTAATACCTTTATATACTTAGCTATAAGATCTAATGAAAGTACTTGGGTTAACATGCTCTGTGAGGGCTTTAACGCTTCTTGTTTATCTACCCAGGTATTAGCTTCATCTTCTAAATAGATATTAAGCCCTGCTACACAGTTTAAAAACTCATTAAACCCCTTATCAGCATTGAGCTTAGCTCCTTTAGGAAAGCGGACACCTTGTGCCTTCATTCGCCAGAAAAAGTCTTGCCAGTTTTCCCATTCAGCACCCATTTCATTTTTACTTTCTGTAGTTTCTAAAGCGCTTAAAAGCTCTGCTTTAAGATTTTCATTACCCTGCATTTGCTCGCCACGAGCATTAAGGTAAATATATAGATTTTCACCTTGGGCACTGATATTAGTGTCAAAATACCAAAATTCAGTAAAATTATTTAGATACAGGTAAAATCCAGACTCGTTTAATTCTTTTTCATCTAACCAATTAGTAATCTCTTCAAGGTTATTAATTATGTTTTTAACGGTAATGTCATTTTCATAACTATTTAAATACCAAGACTGTTCTTTTATCTCACCTGTTATGTCAGCACAGGGCTTGGTTAGAACAAATGAAACTAACTGTCGAATAAAACTGCAAGCAGAATCTCGAACTCGATAATCGAGCTTTGGCATTCTTTTAATACAATACTTCTTTTCAAAGTCGGTTGTATTACCGGTTCTTACTGCAAGTAATAGCAATACTAAATACAAAGTGGTTATGCGTTGTTGGCCATCAATTAAAAAGTAACGCCCATCATATTGCTGGTCGCTATAGGCATAGATAAAACCTATATTAGAGGAATGGTTTCGTTGGCGGTAAAAGTCAGCAAAATCGGCGTTAAGCTGTTTTGAATCTGCACTATCAACATTTGAGCTAAGTACTGGGATATCGGCATGTTGGAATCGTGTAAAGTCATCTGCAATAGATGAAAGCAACCCAACTACTTGAGACTTTTGCCACACATAATCGCGTTGTATCTCTGGAATAATGAGTTGTTCAACATACCTGTTAACAAACAAAGCCTGATAATTGTATTTACCTGCTCTCATTACGCATCATCCTTAATATCGTTTAAAATTGTACTGGCTACATACTGTGCATGTGCATCAATATCTTTTTTTGACCATTGCTTTAAATCAACATCTAAGCCAGCAATCATCTTCGCAAACACATCAAAGGTATGTTTAGGTACAAAATTTCCTCGTTGAATAAGCTCTAGAATTTTTTGTCTTTTACCATCAAAAAATAGGCAACCTAACGCACTGTTTGCTCCCCCCGTTAATAAACACATATTGCCGATATTATCTAACGTACCATTTTTACGTATGGCATCTACATACACTTTTTGTTCATCTGTAGTTCGAGACGCTTGTTTTAGCAATAATTCAATAGCTTCACTTTCTTCCCCGTCACTGGCCAAAATATGTTTAATATTTTGTTTTTCATCATCAGTTAAAACGTGACCTTTTCCTTCAGGTGTTTGCGGGAAAATATGCTCCAATGACCATTCTTGCCGTTTAAATGAGTCAAAATCGAAGCGCCTAATAACATTTTTAGGGAAAACACTTAACGCTAATAGCACGGCATGAATTTGCTTATCATCGTCGCCATACTTTAAATTTTTGACTAAAGCTTCTTTATCATCACTTTCAGCATTTTTTCCAAAAAGTAATTCAGACTTTTTTTTCCGCAAAAATGAGGTTAATTCTGTTTTAGTTGGTAATTCTAAACATTCTTTTAAAAAGCTTAATCGCTTATATTCACTGTTTTTAGCAAAACGACAGAAACCAATGAGGTGATATATTTCGTCTGTATCAAACCAATCCTTTAAACGCTCTTGAGTTGAAATTAAGTATTCAAAACCATTTTGAGTGCTTTGCTGTTGAGAAAAGAAATTAAAAAGCGAGTGATTACCTAATTGAGAGCCAACTAGTTCGGTTTGCTTTGCCCCCATCACCAGCGCAGTTAGTTTAAGTAACTCGTGCAATGAAGAGCCTTTATCATCAAAATAGAAACTGGTAATGGCGTTACTTTGTGCCCATTGTTGAATATCTTCCCATGTTCGACTTAAGCCAAGCCTGACTTCCATTACTTCACGGAAATGGCTGTCGGACCTTTTCACTTTGTCACGACCAACTCGCGTTATAAACAAGGCCTTGATCAGCTCAACTTCTGAGAGCGGTACTTTATTGCTGTTTAAGTTTTTAAAAACGGTTTCACTGACAATATGTTGTTCAACGGAATTAACAATGAGCTTAACGTGTTTAAATAAGTAGCCTTTAAAGTCATGCAGTAGCTTGGGTTTATCAACAAAAAAATTTGCGCACTCTTTTACCGCGCCATATAAGTAATAAATATCTTGGCGATCTAACCGTTCAATATCCTCCGCAATAAATTCATCCCAATTGGTGTCTATAACTTCTGCTAGCTTTTCTTGCGCATAAATAAACTCATCAAAAAAATTTGCTCTAATTGCATAATCGAGCTTGTTGCAGGCAATATTGTCAGCATTGGTTGAATCTGCTTGTAGTAGATTTAATACTGACAATAAAATAGATAAGGTAGTTAACCTTTGTTGGCCATCAATCACTTCTAAATAGTTGCTGCGGTCCGCTAACAGTAAAGGTTTTACTGTGATGTATTGCAGGTAATATTCGTCTTCTTGTTTTTCAAATGCATGCCATAAGTCATTCAGTAAAACAGTAACAGCGCCATTTGGCCCAGTCGCCCATTTATATCCACGCTGATACGCAGGGATATGGAATGATGTTGCCTCATACTGAGACAGACACCCCCCCGTTGTTTTACTGTTAAAAATATCCGCTATATTAAAAACAAGTTCCTTCATCCTAAATTACCTTTATCTTCCCTGTTACAGCACTGTTGTTCAGCGTGGTTTTGTATTCTTTTAGCTTTTCGATTTGGGACACAATTAGCTCAATTGATTGAGCTGTTTTTACTTCTTGAGCATCTAAATACTGGATTATTTTAATCAATTCGTTTCTAGGTGGCATGGGACATTTAGTTCGTAGAAACCTAGGCTTAGGGATTCTTTTACGCAACCCTTTATATAATGGCTTTAGTGATTTTTGGTCATCGGCATTTTTGTAAAAATACTCTAAAAATCGCCCTGTAAGCTCATCACTACATTCGAATATTGTATAGTCGGCACTTATCATACCTAAATGCCCTGAAAGCCCTACAGTCCTTGGAGTTTCCTCGACATCGAATAAACAAAAAATTAAATCGCCTTTACGAACTTCCTGCATTCTTTCTAAAAAATCTGATTGTTTACCAGCTCCTTGAGATAAATCACGAATCAACACACCTTGCTTGGTTAAAGAAAGCAATTGGTAATTTTTATACGCATGACCTACTGGAACGCGCCGCATTTCCATAAATAATCTATTTGGCAATAGTGACCAATGAGATGCTATTTTGGGAGCCCAACTCAACTCAGTCTCTATTAAACGAACGTCAGAATTCAAACCTTGCGTAACCGCTTGCTGGATGATGATTTGCTTACGCTCTTTTAACAGCTCAATTTGCTTTTCTTTAATGGCAATTGCTTCATCAATTTGTGCTGTTTTTTTATCTAAAAAGGAAGCTATGGCAACTTGTTCATCGTACGGAGGCTTTGGAAAATTTAATGTTTTGAGATCATCAGTAGAAACCTTCATTCTGATAGTATTTAGTTTTCCTGTTCCACTAAGTTTAATCAGAATTCCCTTGCCGAATTTTAATAGCCCTCTTTGAAAGCTCTCATTCTGAAATACTTTTTCATAATAGTGAATATAGGCACCCTTGTTCTCTGTATATAAAGCGTAGTAAACAGGACTTATGGCTCCAAAATATTTAGATAAACCAACAGCACCAACGATAACGTTCATGCTATTCATGACTATGTCATTTGGTCTTGCTATTTTGTATGCTGACAGGTCATCCTTTCTTTTATTACCACCTCGACCTTCTTCAGAATATTCAGTAACACCATGTGCTATAGACAGTGATAAAATGTTATCTGTTATAACCGGATCATTCTTCTCATTGCGGAATTTAAATATTGATCTGATAGGAACCACATCCCAATTGCTAGGAACATCACCAATCCAATCTTCACCAGAATTTTTATATGCCTTATATTTAGGCATAATCGTTAATTCATCCATCACTACGCTCCATGTACTTTAGCGATATCAACACCAAGTATGTCAGCAATTAACCCTTCGGCTTTTTGCTCAAGACTGATGATATCAGTTGCCACTTCATCCATGGCACGCAGTGGTTTATGTTGGTAGAAGTATTTATTAAAGCTAATTTCGTAACCTATTTTAGTGCTATCAAGGTTTATCCATGCCTCTGAAACATGTGGCTGAACTTCATCAAGGAAGTATTGATGGATTTCACTGTTGTTTTGTGAATCGCCTGTATCAGCTTTATCTTCAAGGTAGGTAAGCGGCACGGATTCGGCATCACGTAAGTCAGAATTGGGCTCGTAGGTAGTGAACTCATTGTTGTTACTCGTTGAGTAATAACCAAAGTCAGCCAAATCAGCTTGCTCGCAACCTAAATGATGCAATAACTCATCAAGCTTATCTTGTTTGAACTTCACCACTTTTTTGATTACTTTTTCTGCGCTTTCATCGTACCAGCTAACGGCATTCATCACGGTGGTGCAAAAGGCTTTGCGCTTGCCCGATTTAATGGTGGCTAATACATCGTCAGAGATGGTTTTAAACTGTGCTTCAACATCCTTTTTGAAGATATTAAAATCACTGTACTCTTGCGTGATGGTTTCACCCAGTTTATTGGCTAGCGCAACCAGTAATCGGCCATTCTCCCACGTATCATTAGATAGCAGTTTGGCTTTCGCTTTGGCGTTTAGGCTGATGTCGTTATCTTCACACCAGGCAATGATCTCTTTTTCTTTAGCCTTTTCATTAGCGCTAAAGAAATCGGCTTTGTAAACATCATCACCGTATTCAGCACGTAAATGCTCCATAGGCTCACGCAATGTTTTATCAAAACGCAGCGGTTCAATTAACTCGGCTTTAAATTGAGCTTTACGACGGTCGGGGCGTTCGATGTTGACTTTGTAGTAACCGAAGTCGTCGTTATTGAATACTTTAGCAGCAATGCCTGTTACATCGCCTTGATCGTTAAGCTTGCGATCAATACTGGCGGCATCTAAATAACTTTGGGTGATTTGGCTAATGTGCTCGGGTGAGAATTCGCAGTTTTTATTGCCTAGGTTTTTACGCAACTTGCGGAACAATAAGCTGGCATCAATAAGCTGCACTTTGCCCTGGCGTGTTGCTGGCTTGTTATTGTTCAGTAGCCAGATATAGGTGGTGATGCCTGTGTTGTAAAATAGGTTGTTTGGCAGTTGCACAATGACATCGAGCATGTCGTTTTCGATAATGTAACGGCGAATATTACTCTCACCTGAGCCAGCATCACCGGTAAATAAACTGGAACCGTTATGTACAGAAGCAATACGAGAGCCTCTTAATAATTGCTTATTCGCAGCGCTCGAACTGGTGCCTTGCAATTGTGGTGACTTCATCTTGCTAACCATTTCCATGAGAAACAGCAATTGCCCATCAGATGAACGTGGGGTTGCGTCTACAAAGCCTTCTTTAGGCAAGTTGCCCCAGTAATCTTTTAACACCACCTGAAAACGTGAGTCGATAACGTCTGAGCCTTCTTTAATATGCTTTTGCTCACTGGCCCAGCTCTTGCCGTATGGCGGGTTAGATAAACAAAAATCAAACCGTTCGCCTGCAAATTCATCCGTAGAAAGCGTTGAACCAACTTTGATATTTTTAGGATCATTGCCTTTGATCATCATGTCTGACTTACAAATAGCGTAGGTTTCGTCGTTAATCTCTTTACCGTAGAGGTTAATGTCACGAGTGGTGTTTTCTACTGGGTATTTTTCATTAATAAAGTTTTGCGTTTCGGTAAGCATACCGCCACTACCACAAGCTGGGTCATAACACGTTAATGTTAGTGGTAAGTCTGATTTGATTGGGTCAAATACAAGGTGAGTCATTAACTCGATAACTTCACGTGGTGTAAAATGTTCACCTGCTTCTTCGTTATTATCTTCATTAAATTTTCGGATCAACTCTTCGAACACATAACCCATACCTAAATTACTTAAGGCTGGTAATTTGTTACCTTCTGGATCTTCAACTTCGTCAGGCGTTAAGTTGATATATGGAGAGACAAATTTCTCTAGTACATCAAGCAGTACATCTTTACCTGCCATGTGTTGAAATTGAGATTTTAAGTTAAAGCATTCGATAATTTCTTTAACGTTGGCGCTAAAACCGTTTAGATATTCTTCAATATTCGCCAAAATAATTTGGCGGTTATTGGTTGCGGTTTCTTTAATGCTAGTTAACGTCCATTTAGAGGTGTTGTAAAACACATAACCTGCGGCATCAATTAAGGGTGCATCATCAAGCTCTGTGGCTTCCATTTCTTCAATTTGAAATTTCACCTCAGCTAGCACTTCTGCTTTGGTTGGCTCTAGCAAAGTATCTAAACGGCGTAACACCACCATAGGTAAAATAACGTCACGGTATTTACCACGCACGTATACGTCACGCAGGCAGTCGTCAGCAATTGACCAGATAAATGAGATAAGTTTGTTATGTGCGCTGTGATCCATGGGTATTCCTAGTTGAAACGAGTCTCTCGCTTCTATTTAATATGGTTAAATTCATTGCTAATTTTGTTGATAGCCTGGGGCGATAGCGAGATGTTCTGCACCGTCCAGTTTCTGGCTATTTTTCAAATAAAGTAGGTATTCAGGGCCTGAAAGTGAGGCGCTTTCAGAACAATCCACGTTCCAACGTCTTAGTAAGTACCCTGCCATTGCTGCACGCACGTTGACTTCTAGCATGCCTTTTTCCATCGCAAAATCGAGCTTAATTGCGCTTGGGTGCTTTACGTTATTTGGGTGTGGAATAATTTGTAATGGCACCATTCGCATCCATTGATGATCTTCTAACTTCTCTTCGTCAGGCGATGGTGTCTGTGCTAGAACAGTAACTTTAGTGATTCGAGTTAAAACAAAGTCTCTAAATGACTTTGATTTGCGATCATACGCTCTTACATGCCAACGTAAGCCATTATCTACAATTGAGTGAGGCACAAGTTCTCTTGCGCCAGAACCACTGCTTAATGACGTGTATATGACGCTAATAGACTTATGGTTGATAATCGATTGAGATAGTTTGGCAATGATATCTATATCGGGCACGTTTAACGGGCTTGGTGATTCAATAGGGAATGATGTGCCACCAATTGCATCAAAACCATCACTAATGTTATGCGCTAACTTAACGAGAGTTCGACGAGCATCGTGCTTAAATATCGGTTTGAATTGAGTCGTGATAAAGTATTTTTTCTCTACGTTGTCATACGCCATATTCTCGGGCGCATTGTCTTTGTAGAACTTTAAATCTCTGGTTGCTGCGGCAAGGCCTAACTCGAAATGGCTAACTATTTCACTGCGAGTAACCATCCCTGTGAAATAGAGCTTAAAATCGATATAAGCTAAACGCTGCTTCTGTGCAAAACTGAATTCGTCCATTCGATAAATCTGATTATATTGACATTTTTTGTTCGAATCGAAATAGTATGTATCATTATGAGTTAGACAGCAAATAGATTTTATGTTTTAGTATTGATTAGGATCAATGTTACTTAATAGCTCAAATATATGTCTAAACAAAGCCAAACTTCAAGCAACAATAAGTACTCCGATTTTGCTGAATTAGAACACCTAAAAGCTGAACATTTTGATATTTATCAGGAGCTGATGATTCAATTTAAATTTGATGACCAGGTAAGCCAGGAATGGTTAATTAATCCCAAACGATTTTTACAGAATAAGTCACCTTTTGAACAATTATCCATAGATGCAGATGAAGTGACGAGCATGCTGATTCGCATGAGGACGGGTGATTTTTCATGAGGAATAAACTTCGGTGAATATCCTCTTTCTGTGTACTGCTAACATACAGCGCAGTAAAACTGCTGAAGAATTGTTTCGTGCAGCCAATATCGGCCATCAATACCGTTCAGCGAGCCTCAGTGCTAAATATGTTAAAAAAGCCAATTCTACACTTTGTACAGAAGAGTTACTGCAATAGGCAGATCGAATCGACGTCTTTGAACAGCAACATATAGAACGCATTCAAACTCATACGGGGGATCTCTATTTGTCTAAAATAGAAAATTTATATAACCCAGATAGTTACCAATACTTTCAAAAAGAACTTGTATTATTGTTATTAAAACAAGTGGTTACTTAGCTTCTAGCCTACGCCTACATGTTAACTAAACTATTCTATTACATATAGATTATTGAGAACTATGCGTCACCTCTAATTTCCTCTTCATGGTTTGTGGTCGTATCTTAAACCGAGACTTGCTAGTAGAAAACACTCAAATTGAGAGTCAGAAATAATTCACCTTTAGCTGACTTTTCTTGGTAGCTAAGACGATGACACCACCTTAAGCTAATGGTTGTTAAGCTAACAACCATTAGCTTACCCCTTTGGAGAGTAAACAACTTCAGGGGCAGATCAAATATTCATATTTTAGTAAATGAAATCAGAGTAATACGAGGGCCATCAATTGACTTAAACAACCATTTTAAATATCACACATAATTTCCAATACTTCCAAATAGGTTATTACGCACCACCAGTTCTCTGCATGATTTCTATTAATGGCTTTTCTAGCGTCTAAATTTATCATCTAGTGTTTCGATACGAGTTCCATATCAATATCAAATAGAGGAGCCAGTTATCAATTGATACTTACTCGATCTAAGAACCAGTTCAGCCTCTTATCTCAGATTGCATAAACATGCACTAAACATTATTTCGTCAATTGCAATGGATTGTTTTTTCATACTGAAAGAGATTGAATAATAAACCATAAACCAGTAAATTTATTACTATCGCATTAAGTGCATTAAGAAATGACGTTTTGGACATATAAAATAACTTTATATTCAACGGGCTTAACTCACTCACTCACTCGAAGGCTTAATTCTCTATAGTACATAAGGGTTCGAGTCCTTGTGGGAGACCATAACACCTCTTTTACCTAATTTTATCAACAACTTATAAAACACCCAAAAGTTGTGCCGCCTATGTGCCGCCATAGAACACCCCCTAATTTAGTATTTTATTTTTAGCCTTTCTTAAAAACCTCTGTTTTACTCAGTTCATCACAGTTATAGACTTTTCGCATCATTTCTAATAGTTTTGTATCAAACAAAAATATGGAAATTAAACGTGATGGATGACACCTCATCAAGTAGTAATCACAATAAAATCACAGATGAATCGCTTAACAAAATGTTCAGTGAAATGCCTGCTGAACAAAAAGAACAACTGTTAGCAATTCTTACCTCTAAAGAAAATAGCACTGTTGATAATCAAGATTTATTGGAAAAATTCGTTACTCTCGAATCTTTATCTTCAACACCTTCAGCATTAAAAGAAAGCCTTCCTGATGATATAACTGAAGAAACACTCGCTAAAACTCTAGCCCAAATTGATAACAGCCAACAGACTTTGGCAGACGAACAGTCACAGTTAATCAATGTGTTTACTGAAATGTTTGAACAGTTTTCAAATGCTGAACCTTGTGATGATATTAACGAGCTCAGAGTATTCGGTAATTCACCTTCGCTTTTTGAGGCTCTAGAAGGTGCTGGCGTTTCTGGGTTATCAGTTTTTAAAAATACCGTATCCCAAGAAACTGATGAACTACTGCACGCAGCTATGACTTGCCAAATTGCTGGACTGACAAAAAACTCACAGTACCTGTTTAAGCTTTTTTTGCAGCAGCAATTCATAGATAAAAATGAAAGCTATCAATCATTGCAATCAGACATAAACATTGAGAAAGGCATAATTGAAAAAGCTCAAAGTCATTCAATAAAAGGGCAAAATACTAGGCACAGCAAAAACCGTCAACGTAAAGAGTTTGCCCTTAGCTTATATGCAAAGAAATCGTTCAAAAATCCAAAGCAAGCTACAGAGCGCCTATTTCCATCAATTAATGATTTTGCCAATAAAATGCATCACCCTTTCACAAGTGATTACCAAGGGTTTCAAACCGTATACCGTTGGTTTCTTTCGGCAAATAAATAGCAATCGCATATAGTCATAGCCCAAATTGAATCAAATAAACTTGATTCAATTTACTCATTAATATAAATTCTTTATTAGGCGCCCGCCTCACTTACATGCGAGTGAAAAAAGGCACTAAAAACGAAAGTTTAAAATCAGAATTTAAAACCAATTTTTCATAAATGACTAGGTTGAGAAGCCTCGCCGTAATCGCATGTGGTAATGCTTTAATAATGCACCTCGCACTCAACCGCGGAGTTAATTTATGAACATGCTTTCAACTTACACTTATAACGTATCCTCACGCGCAAAAAAACTGCCTGAATGCACGATTTCTAGAGCACAAATCCTCGAACTAATTGCCGCATACCTGGGTAAAAAAACTTATGCAGCCTTAAAAACATCATCAATTACAAATCTATTAGAGCAAGCAAATAAAGAACCTTTAATAGCCTTTGAGAGATGTAAGCTCAAAGCAATCCATCTAAATCAAACCGAAACAGCCTCAACTCAACTTGCCAATTTAATACGTGATGAATTAGCTTCGCTTATTGGTATGCAATCATCACTAATCAATCAGCAAGCACTACACTACTTAACCTATGTTGACAGTCTTACCAACTATGATGATTTTGACAGCAGGGACTCCAGTGAATCTAGTAGCAGATTTGAAAATGAATCAGTAAATAAGTTTTCTTATAATGGATTCGAAATTGACATTAAAAACCTCTTTACTGAGTTACAGCAGAGTTCTATAAAAGGCGATAAACAATCAACGCTTTTGGAGTTTTTATGGCTACTAGATGATTTATCTTCAGTTACTGGAGATGAAAGTAGTCAACACTGGTATGAGCAAAGCTTAAAAGGCCAAACTATGGGCGACACCCAAAAAAAGTGGGCAGATAACTATGCGAAACAGATAAAGCCTACTCAATTATTCGAACGGTTTATTTCTCAAGTAACTATTTCTGATTTTGCTTTTCCCTTTATAGATGAGCTTTTTGAAACAAATGATTTTGACTCAATTGAAAACTCAATCTGCTACCTGCTAGATGGTGAGGAAATGTTTCACTTACTCAATCAATATTGGGGGGAAGACTATGATAGTGATGTTAAAAAGCAGCCATTTAATCAATGGTTAAAGCTCTCAGCCTTACAGCAACCTAATCGAAGTTTAATCTCTGAATTAATTGAAAACTCTAGAGACCCTATTGAACAGCATGCCTGGGCATTATTTGCTAAAGAAAACAAAATTGATGTAACTCAAGATGATCACTATGCAATAAATATGGATACAGGTGAGCAATGGGATGAAGATTATGGCCCTATTGGAGTTGGTGGCTATAGTGGCATTCGATTACCTCAATTAGCGCCTAAAAATGAATCTAAAGTTTATGAAATAAGCCAAATAATGCTTCAAATTAGTCAAAAATGTCAAAATAGAACCTAAAATAAAAAGGTGTTTCTCACCCTGAGAAACACCTTTTTGAGCCTGACAAGCGCATACCCTATTCCTATTTGATTATATTGTTCACTCCGACGAATACAAACTAATCGGAGTTAACATGAACAACCTACTACTTACCCCTACTCAGGTTTCTGAGTTCTTGGGCTGTAGTGGCATAGTTAATTTGGCCACCTAGTTAGAGGTGATATCATCACCTCATAAGTTAACAGGTGACACTATGAAAAAACGTACAAGAAGACTTTTTAGTGCAGAGTTCAAACTTGAATCTGCACAACTCGTGCTAGATCAGAATTACTCAATTGTTGAAGCTGCTCAAGCTATGAATGTGGGCAAATCAACCATGGATAAGTGGGTACGACAATTAAGAGAAGAGCGACAAGGTAAGCAGCATAAAGCATCACCTATATCACCAGAACAAGTTGAAATTCGAGAGTTAAAAAAGCAACTAGCTCGCCTCCAGGAGCACAACGAAATATTAAAAAAGGCCACAGCTCTGTTGATGTCGGACTCACTGAACAATTCTTAATAATTGAGAAACTCAGGCAGAGCTATAGCATAAAAACATTATGCGAAGTGTTCAGTATTCATCGTAGTAGTTACAAGTATTGGAGAAAGAGACCAATAACCATTAACGCAGATAAGGTTAAGCTTCGCAGCCTAGTCAGCGAAGTACACACTGCAAGTAATGGATCGGCAGGTGCTAGAACGATTGCAGATATGGTTAGCCATCAGGGTGTCTCGCTAAGCCGTTATCGTGCCACTAAGTTGATGAAAGAGCTTGGTATAGTTAGCTGCCAGGTACCTAGGCACAAATACCGAAAAGCGACACTAGAACATATTGAAATCCCTAATCACCTAGGTCGACAATTCGCTGTCACAGCTCCGAATGAAGTCTGGGTTGGTGATGTTACCTACGTGTGGGCTGGTAACCGTTGGATGTACTTAGCTGTGGTGATTGATCTATTTGCACGTAAAGTGATTGGCTGGGCTATGTCGTTATCACCTGATAGTCGTTTAACTGGCAAAGCGCTTTCGATGGCCTATGAAGGTCGTGGTAAACCTAAAGATGTTATGTTCCATAGCGATCAAGGGACTCACTATACAAGCAGAAGATATCGGCAACTATTATGGCGATACCAGCTCAAACAAAGTTTATCTCGACGTGGGAATTGTTGGGATAATAGTCCTATGGAACGTTTTTTTAGGAGCCTTAAGACAGAATGGATACCAACTACAGGGTATCGTAATTTTACTGAAGCGCAGAATGAAATTACACGATACATTATTGGATATTATTGTCAGCTTCGGCCGCATCAATATAACGGCGGGCTGACGCCCAATGAGTCAGAACGATTGTTCTGGTTAAACTCTATGACTGTGGCCAATATTTCTTGACCACTACACTGCTCAATATCTAAATGGGCATAAGTGCTTGCAGTGATGCTGACTTTTGTAACTCTTGTTTAGACCTCAGCTCTGCCTATCGGCTGATGGCTATTACCCGTACCTAATTGCTTACTGGTGATTTGAATCTAGAAATTAAAAATGTTACCGCCACGCATGACACTCCAATTGGTTATGGTTCGCATTAAATCGTTAATGGTGTCGTATATTGACCTAAGTCAATCTTTCCATGATTCATAGCATTGCCAGTAAAAACGAATCCAATGCTCACTTCCTTATTCATAATATTCCACTTCGAGCTAGCTTATGATTACAGCCATTAATGAACTTGATTGACACTGAACATTTAAATCAAAAAACGGCCAAGAATACCCATAGATTAATTAGGGTTATTAAAGTCTTTTTCACTGTTTATCATAAGTTATTTAGCACGTAAAACCGTTTGTTATTCAAGCAAGATTAACTTATATACGGCCACCTAAGTCTCTGTTAATTTGGATTAGATTCAGGTCTATAACAAACATAAATTTCCTTAAAATTAACAATGAGAATAAAAATGAATAAAATACTTTTAGTTGTAGTATTACTAGCATTAACTTCTACCCAAGCTTTTTCTCATAGTGGAAGAACTGACTCAAATGGTGGTCACAATTGCAGTCAGAAATCTATAAACAAAGGATTATGTACTGGTTACCATTATCATAATGGTTTCACTAACGTAGATTCAAAAGGTGAGGAAGCACACTCACATAATGGGGTAACTCATACTCATGAGAAAAAAGAAATAGAGTCAGAAAAGCAAACAGCTAAATCAGCCGAGTAAATTTGGTTTATTGCAAAAATTAACAGCTCTCGCCTCTTTCTTTAGAGAGCTGTTCAAATCACTTGATTAATAAGCCCACTTTAGATGCCTTTTAATTAGTGATACCTAACTCAGCCCTCACCTGTTCAATATTTAAATGAGCATAGATGACTGCGTGATACTCACATTAACGATGAAATTAATTGTTTAATATTCAAACAAATTAAACAGCATAAATATTACTTGCAAAATCAATATATTACCCTTTAAAATCTTATGCTTATGAAATAGTTATTTTGCATATTAATTAGCTTTCGCTTATTAAACTTTATAAGGACGTAAAATGAAAAAAGTAGTTTTAACTGCATTAGTTGCTAGTATTCTAACTTTAACAGGTTGTGCATCTACCCCTAGCCCTTGGGCTGGAGTACCATACGAAGAGGCAAATGCTTGGAGAGGTATAGGCGTTCAGGCTTATGATGCGAAATCACTTCGGTACAATGGCTTTACTCCTTCTGATGCGAGTAGTTGGGTTCAAGCAGGAATAAAATCTCCGAAACAAATTGTCACTTGGCATAGAGCGGGCTTTACTCCTCGTGAAGCATCTAAATGGTTGAATAAAGGTTTTACTCTAGAAAAGGCATTAGAATATAAAAAACAAGGTCTTACTATAGCTGGTTAACTGTTTCTTCTAACTTTCTTTAACAGCTCTCTCTTTTCCTCCTCTGAGAGCTGTTCTATCTCCCTCACCAGCCTATCAACATTCGACTCATGTTGATAAGTCCCCATCAATTGCGCTGTGGTGATACCTAGTTCAGCCCTCACCTGTTCAATATCCAAATGAGCATAGGTGCTGGCTGTGATACTGATGTCACTATGACCTAAGAGTTTACTGGTCGTTTGAATGTTACCGCCTCGCATGACGCTCCAGCTTGCGATAGTGCGCCTTAAATCGTGAATAGTAACGTTATCCCCTTTTTCGACTCCACGAAGCTCTGCACGCTCTGTAATGCGATGCCAGAAACTGCCCTTACCTGCCTTTTCGATAACATGGCCTGATTGACTGCGCTCGCTGGGAAATACAAAGCGCTCGCCTTGATTAGCGTCTTGACTGCGCCTAGTTACTATTTCCATCGCTTCTTTAGTAAGTGGCACAGCATGAGGCTTTTTAACTTTCATTTTACTGGTCGGAATAAGCCAAATACCACGCTGATGATCAATCTCTCGCCATTCCATACTGAACACACAGCTTTTACGCTGACCTGTTAATAGCAGCATCATGACCACATCACGATAAATCGGTAACTCAAGTTCTAAGGCTTGCAGCAATCGCCTAACTTCAAGCTCACTTAAAATACGTTCTCGTTTTGTACCAGCGAGTTTTTTGATATGAAAAAATGGATTGGGGTTTTGGGCGCTAAACATGGATTTGAGCAGCGTTAAGCATTTATTGCGAATCGCCACAGAGCTTTTGGTGATGATGAGTTTAATAAAGTTATCGGCTTCGACTATCGAAATGGTTTCAGCTTTTAAATGACCTATGCGCGTTTTGATATGCTTATTCCAAATCGAATAAACATCATCTAAGGATTTTTGACGGCGCTCACCAGACTTAATTTTAATGGTGAACTCTGCAACGTAGGCATCAAACAATTGAGCAACCGTTATGGACAATGCATCTTCTAATGCTTGGGCTTGTTTTGCCTCACGTTTTGACTCATTAGGATTAACCCCTTGAGCAATATTAACCGCTATTGTTTTAGCCTGTTTACGGGCTTGTTCGATGGTAATGTCTGGGGAGAGCCCGATAGTGACAGTGACGTCTTTACCTAAGTGCTTGCGTCTAAAGCGAAAATACTTTTTCCCTGATGGCATAACTTCTAAAATTAGGCCGTTTACGGAGTCTCTAAGGCCTAAATCGGCAATTCTATAGCGTTTTGGGGCTATTTTTAGCTGATCAAAACAACGTTTTGTGAAGGTTAATTCTTTGCCCATAATCACTTAGCCTCAAATATTGTGCCGCCTATGTGCCGCCATAGGGAACTATTTTGACTAATTTACAGTAATTTCGGTTAATGTCAAAAGTAACAAATTTGATGTAAGGTACTGATAAATAGTATTTAGTTAAAAATGGTTAACTTTGGTTAAAGTCAACCAAACTCACTTGTGGGGAGACCATATTTTTTATTGATCGTTCGCTATCCTTCGGATTTTCAGTTCAAGTTTGTAACGCTCAAGCACCTTCCATTTTATTGCTGAAACTCCAACTAAAGTTGCTACCGTTAAAGGTTCTTTTTACTAGACTTAATTTCATAAAACATATGTGCATACTATTTTTGGTATGCACTAACTATATGTACTACGAGCACTGTAATTAGGAGCGTGTTATGTCTGGATGGTTCGAGTTAAGCAAAGGCAATAATGGTCAGTTCAAGTTTGCATTAAAGGCTGGCAATGGCGAGGTGATACTGACCAGTGAGCTATATGCCGCTAAAAGTGGCGCTAATAATGGTATCGCCTCGGTGCAAGTCAATTCTCAAAGCGAAGATAAATTCACTAAAGAAACCGCTAAAAATGATAAGCCCTATTTCAACCTTAAAGCGGCTAATCATCAAATTATTGGTACCAGTCAGATGTATGCCAGTGTCGCATCACGAGATAATGGTATTCGTTCAGTGATGGATAATGGTAGCTCTACCACCATAAAAGATCTCTGTTAACTCGTTTTAAATATCATAATAAAAGCTCTCGAACCTTTTGCTTTGGGAGCTTTTACTATTTACAACCTATTAACTATCTACAACTGATTAGCTATCAACAACTAAATTATGCCAGCAGCATGCGCCACCACAGGCCCACTACGCTAGTCATCCCTGTTGTATAGGATGTGAGTTTACCTTTATTAAATACCATAATGGTTGGCGCGACTTGTACCGACCAGTCATTGCTGAGTTCACTTTGCTGATCGTTTATCACTTCAAAGCTATAGCCTTTATCATCAAGGTAAGCTTGTATTTCATGATTGTTGCCTGACGCCATTGCCACGCTGATCACCGGATAATAAGCCGACATGGTTTCAACGGCTGGGCTTACTGTGCGGCATATTGGGCACCAGCTTCCCCAAAAATACACCAACACCGGCTTATCTTGGCTAATCGCCAATACATCGACCCTTTCACCTTTAAGGGTTACTCCCTGTAATTCAGGTAAGTTATCATGCTGAATGTCTTTGCCGCGCCATAAATCCATTAAACCCGTAATGACCATCACGAACACAATCAGTATGACGATTTGCTTTAACCAGCCGAAGATCTTTTTCCCTAAAGGCACTTTGTTACTAGCATCTGGCAACTTACTATCTAGCTGGCTCTGATGTTGTTGTTTGCTATCAGAAGAAAACAAGCGACTCATGATTTACCTCTTTATATGTTTTACAAAATAGGGAAATGACAGGCACTTGATGGTGCAACCTAAAAATCATTAATTAAATCGTTCGCGCTGCTGAATAAGCAGCCGGAAATTTACATTATTTATTGTCACATAAGCTAAAAAATATTAATTAGCAGCTCATTGGGTTTTAAAGTCAGCATCTAAAAGTGAAAGTAGTTTTCATTAAAGCGCTTTGTTTCGCTTATACGCTAGCATACTAAAAGCTAATGTCAGTATGTATCAGTTTAGTTACTGCTGATAAACCCCAACAAATACAACCAAACAAAAACACAATAACACCAAGCGCGAAACGTAATTTTAATATAAAAAGCCCTGTGGCAACAAGCTAGTCACAGCTTCAATTTATACTTGTTAGCCAGCTTTTTAGGTGTTTAAAATCCCTTAGCTTCCAAGAAAGGAGGCATATATTTATAATAATGGGGTTAAAAATGAAAGTGTTAAAAACAGCTGCTGCCATGGCAGTGAGTGTTGCTTTACTTGCTGGTTGCAATGACGAAACTAATAATTACTATCCAGGTGAACCAGCACCTGAAACAACTGATGTACGCATCGGTGCTTATAACTTGTCTTTCGATCGTTTTACTTATGAAGATCTTGTCGCTGAAATGGCGTTAACCGTCGCTGAGCAAGATGAATTAATGAATAAATGGTTCGATGAGTCACTTAGCGACGAAGAACTCGCTGTGGCAGAAAAGGTTATTCAAATTCGTAACGTTGCAGCAATTATCCAAACTGAACGACCTGCAATCTTATGGATGGGTGAATTCAATAACGATGGTACAGCAGAAAACCAACAAGCAATCCAAGGTTTCCGTTTAAACTACCTGACTGTGCCACAAAATGCTTTAGGTTCAACGTCTGAAGAATTTAAAGCCCTTGAGCCAATCCAGTTTGGTTATTTTGAAAACTTCGCCACTAATACAGGCCTATTAAGTGGTCACGATTTAAACCGTGATGGCAAAGTGGCGCTACCTGATGACGCCTGGGGCTTCGGTTTCTACCACGGTCAATATGCATTCAGCTTACTGTCTCAATACCCAATTGATACAGATAATATCCGCACATTCCAAGATTTTAAATGGAAGGATATGCCTGGTGAAACTAACCCAACAATTATTAATTGTGACGATGAAAACAATCCAATTCCGGAAGGAATGGCTTGTGGCGATGAGTGGTACACTGCTGAAGCTTGGGCAGAAAGACCAATGTCATCTAAAAACCATGTTGATGCGCCAATCATCATTCCTACTGAAGATGGTGAAAAAGTGATTCATATCCTAATGTCTCACCCAACACCACCTATTTTTGATACGGTAACTGAAAATAACAAGTTACTTAACCGTGCTGAAATCAAATTCTGGGACGATTACACATCAGGTGAAGGTAGCTATATTTACGATGATGAAGGTAACAAAGGCGGTATCGATAGCGATGCATCATTTGTTATCTTGGGTGATTTGAATGCTGATCCTGAAAGTGGTGACGGCTACTTAGATACCATCAAAGACTTAATGTACAGTGACCAAGTTAACCAACTTGCTACTCACGGAATTTACGCACCAAGTAGCTTAGGCGGACCAGAGTGTTTGTCTAACGGTGAATGTCGTGCAGAAAACTGGGACACTAAATACCCAGATGCGGTTACTAGTACTTCAGGTTTACGCTTAGACCATGTTATTCCATCAAGTGATTTGAATGTCACTGACTCAGGGGTGTTCTGGCCTGCAACTTTCGAAGAAGGTCGTTTAATGATGAATGACGAACGTGTAGGTAAATGGGGCGGCGGCGGAAAGTCGGTGTCTTCAGACCACCGTTTAGTGTGGATTAACGTAGCGCTTTAATTAGCCCTTAAGTTAGTTAAGCTGGTTTTAACATGAGTGCTTTTAAGCACTTGTGTTAACAACAGATAAAGCCCGCATTTGCGGGCTTTTTGTTTTAACTTTTTGTTTTTAACTATGCGCTCAATAGCAGCTAAAAGTGTTAATCAGGAAATATTACATCTTGTCGGCTTTCAAGCCATAGAGGATATTTAGTCATCACTTTACTGAACATTTTACTTTGCAGATAAGCATTAAGCCATGCTCTTACATGTGGATATGGCGACTGCAAATACCATTGCCGCTCTACTCGGGCAAATTGCCTGATAAAAGGTAACAATGCGATATCAGCTAAACTCTCACGATCCGCAAACAGAAATTCATGCTCGGATAACAACAGCTCAAGTTGCTGTACGTAGACTTCACAGGCTTGACGACACTCTGTGAGATTAGATTCACTATAGCGTTTAGCACATTTGTAGTTTTCAAGGCACGACTTAAACTCACTGTCGAATCGATAGATCAATGCCAGTATGTTTTTGAATGTCTCTTCATCAGCGGCAAACAATAAATCGTCAGGATCATTTCGACTTAACGCCCACAACATCACTTCATAGCTTTCTTCAATAACTTGGCCTGTAGAAGTCACGATTACCGGTACGGTTCCCTTCGGCGAAGCCGTTAACATTTCAGCGGGTTTATCGCTCAAAACCAGATCTCGCAGTAAAATAGGCTGTTGTGACTTATAAATGGCAATTCTTGCACGCATGGCAAAGGGGCAGTTTCTTAAAGAATAGAGTACAGGTAAATCTATGATTTCATTCATCGTTATGCGCTTTTTCCAACTCATTACATGCAGGGTCACTAATTAATTATCTACTTTAACCATATTCATTAGTAAAATATACGGGTAACATCCCTGCATTAAAATTAACGGAGCAAGTCTAAAACATGAAACCTAAGATTGAATTATTAGCCCCTGGCGGTGATGTCGAGGCGATTAAAGCCGCAATTATTGCTGGTGCAGATGCTGTTTATTGCGGCTTAGATACCTTTAACGCTCGTAATCGCGCTGCTAATATTTCTTTTGACCAATTGGTTGGGATCATTCGACTTGCCCATCAGTACGACTGCGAAATCTTCTTAACCTTGAATATCGTTATTCTTGAGCAAGAATTTAAAACCTTAATGAAGTTACTTAATAAGTTGGTAAATACCACCTTAGACGGCGTTATTGTGCAAGATTTGGGCTTACTGTATGTACTGAGAAAACATTTTCCGACTTTAGCTATTCACGCTTCAACCCAGTTAACCACCCACAATGCAGGCCAAATCCCGTTTTTAAAGCATTTAGGCGCAGAGCGGGTGAATTTATCCCGTGAACTAAACCTACGTGAAATCACTACCCTTGCTGAAGTTGGCCGCGAGCATGACATGCTCCTTGAAGTGTTTGTCCATGGCTCATTATGTGTGGCGTTTTCAGGTTTATGTTACTCAACCTCAGCCAGCGCGGGTAACTCAGGTAACCGAGGCCGCTGTAGCCAAGCTTGTCGTGAAGAGTATGAAACCACTGAATCAGGTAATAATTTTCCGCTAAACATTAAAGATAACTCCGCCTTTTTTGACCTACCGGCGTTAATTGAAGCTGGAGTGTATTCATTTAAAGTTGAAGGCCGTATTAAAGGTGCCAGCTACGTTCACACTGTGATTGATAGCTTCCGTAAACAGATTGATGGTTATGTTGAAACGGGCAAATTAACCCAAGATGGCGAGCGCTTATACAAAGTCTTTAACCGTGACTTTAGTAACGCATTTTTACGTGGTGACTTAAACCAATCAATGTTTATTGATAACCCACGCGATAACTCTAAAAACCATTTAGTGGATCAACTGAAAGCTGAAAAAGGCGAGTCTATTTCAGTGGTACAAATTCACGATGCACAGCAACAATTGCAACTCGATAAGCAAGAAATTAATGCCTCTGTCGACGATAAAATTGCCCATTTGAGCATCGAAAAAATCAAGCTAAGCTTATCTTTTTCCAGTGAAGAAGGTAAGCCGTTAAGCCTGACCGTTACCACTCAACAAGCCAGTAGCAAGCTCGCCACCGCTGAACAAGAAACCACGGTGCTGTTCTCAAGCAGCTGTATGTTGCCAAGTGAGAAGCTCAGTGTTGACCAAGAAGCCATTGAAAAGCGTTTTAAAAATATTAATAACGCCAATTATGAGCTTGTAAGCTTAGATTGCAGCAACCTAGGTGATAATTTAAGTATCCCTTACCGTGAAATAACCACCCTCAAAAATGCGCTATTAGCTTATTTAAATGAGGGGATTGAGGTTATCCCTACGGTTGAACTACCCAAACTTGAACGTCATCCTAAAGTGGATCAGGAAAACCCGCAGCCAAAATTATCGATTCTAATCAGTGATGAGGCAGATATTGCCCTTGCACAAGAAACCGATGCTGATATCTATTTCAAATTACCGGATGCTTACAAACGTGGCTGTACTCAATACGTGGATTTCTTCAAACAAAATCCACGTTTAATCCCATGGTTTCCGCCAGTACTGATTGGTAAGGATTTCGATGCTGCACTGAATATATTGCAGCAAGTAAAACCTGAACTTATCGTGACCAATAACACCGGTATTGCCTACCATGCGCAAAAGCTAGGCGTTAAGTGGATTGCTGGACCATTTTTAAATACCACTAACTCTTATGTGTTACTGGCACTGCAAGAAGGCTTTGATTGTAGCGGCGCCTTTATTTCTAATGAAATTAACCGTCAGCAAATGAAGCAATTGGCACGTCCTAAAAACTTCAAAATGCTCTACAGCATTTATCATCCCATTTTGTTAATGGCCAGCAGACAATGCTTCTTCCAACAAAGTGTTGGCTGTGAAAAACCGCGGATTGATAATGGCTGTATGCTGTCTTGTGATAAGTCCACCAGCATCAAGAATTTGAAAGGTGACTCTTTTGCTATTGATAAGCAAAAAGCGGGTTACCCCAGTATCTATAACCAAGACCAGTTCTTGAATATGGATATCATCGATGATTTAGCTGATTTATTTGACGGCTTCATGATTGATTTAACCAACATTGGTGCAGGCAGTCGAGTCTCACCTGACAAGCTGGCATTGATAAAACAGTTTGAGCAATTGCTACAAGGCAATCAAAACGTTAAGTCAGAACTTGCCGCCATGGTGCCAGAGTCGACGGTTGATCAGTACATCAACGGTTTGTAATACCAACCCGCTGATTTATTGATAACACAGTAACAAAGCCCTGATGTCTGCTACCGACATCAGGGCTTTTTTGTCTTCACAATATGATTTTTGGGGATAGGTAAGGTATTTAAAATCAGCAACTAATGCTAAAAAAATCCAAATATTACCACGTTAAATGTAACAATTTGAATCGCGCGTTGAATGTTATCAAAATATTTAAACGCTTGTTTTAATAGCTGCTTTTAATACACCTTAAATCCCTTCTCGATTTTAGCGTCGTAACTTACGGAATTTACACTGTTATTATTTTGTTAATTGAATTGCATTTACCCCCCCCGAGTGGGGTCAGAATCACATCAATTAAATTTACTTGACCTTTATCACAAAAAAATAAGACGCCTTATGACAGCTCGTATAACAAGTAATAAAGAATATCTGTTCTCCCCTGATAAGCCATTAATCTCCAGCACTGATCCCCGAGGTATTATTACTCACTGTAACCAAGCATTTGTCGAAACCAGTGGCTATAGTCGAGAAGAGCTAATTGGTCAGCCGCATAACCTTGTTCGCCACCCAGATATGCCCAAAGCAGTATTTGAAACCATGTGGCAGACATTAAAGTCTGGCAAGGTATGGATGGGGCTGGTAAAAAATCGCCGTAAAAATGGGGACTATTACTGGGTAAGTGCTTTTGTTACCCCGGTTTATGATGGTAATAAACTGGTGGGTTATGAGTCGGTACGTGTTCAAGCTGAGTCCCATGAAAAGCTGCGGGCTAGCAATGCTTATCTGCGCATCAATGCTGGTAAGTCAGCATCATCGCTGCGCAGTCGCTTAGGATTCAGCTTAACCAACGCTTTGCCGGTTATTGTGCCCTCAGTGATACTCACCTTGATATTTACCTCGCAAGGAAACAGCTTCGCGGCCACTGCCTGCTTAATCGCTGGGCTAATAAGCCTAGGTTGGAGTTTGCAGCAACAAGCTAGTCAGTGGAATAAACTACTATTAATTAGCCCTAAATCATTTGCCAATGAAACTGTTGCCCAAACCTACTTTGATGATACTGGCACCAGCGCCCAAGCTAAAATGGCTTTCATTAGTGAAATAGCCCGCTGCCGCACAGCATTAACTCGTATCGATGAGTCAGTTAGTGGCTTAGACAAAATTTCCAATATCAGTAAAACTCAAGTGTCAGTGACTCAAGCAGCGGTAGAGCATCAAGGCTTAGCGACTCAACAAATTGCCTCAGCGATCACCCAGATGTCCCAAGCTATTCAAGAAGTCGCCCAAAAAATTGAAGAAAACTCTCACAGTGCAGAAAATGCCATTAGCTTTGTTGATTCTGGCGCAGCGCTGGCCGATGAGTCCCTAAGCTCAATCCACCAGCTAAGTCATGCGGTTGACAGCATTGCTATTACGATTAAAGAGTTAGCCACCTCAACTGAAGAAATCGGTCAAGCGGCCAATTTAATTTCCTCCATTGCTGAACAAACCAACTTACTGGCTCTCAATGCTGCCATTGAAGCGGCTCGGGCTGGAGAGCAAGGCCGTGGCTTCAGTGTTGTCGCCGATGAAGTGCGCGCCCTTGCCTTAAAAACCCGTGAATCAACCGACCAAATCCACAGTGTCATTAAGCAGTTGTCGGCTCGTACTAATGCCGCTGTTGATATGTCACACCAAGGTGAAATTGCCACTAAAAATGGCCTTGAAGTAGTTGAGAAAACTCGCTCATCACTGGAAAAAATAAAAGGTGCGGTGACGAATATTACCGATATGACCTTTCAAATGTCCTCAGCAGTTGAAGAGCAAAGCGCTGTTGCAGAGCACATTAACCAGCAAATTATTGAAATTGCTGATGGGGCAACAGATACGGGCTCTGCGGCCAATAAGTCACTCAATGCCAGTGAAGAGTTAGAAAAAACCATCAAGGTATTTCACTCTCTTATTCGCCGTTTTAAATTATAAGCCGCTATAGGGAAAACTGATCTCAGTGCGCTGTATTGGGCGCACTGAAGTCATGATAACCCTCTTGGCAAGCTTGTGTAATGAGCCTGCTTCAATCTGCCTGTTTCAATATCAAGCGATGCAATACAGGCTGTTCCCAAAACAAGCCAGCCTCAATAAAGCCCTTCTCTGTGTTCTTATCCCAAAGCTAGGCAATAGCTAGCACTATTTATAGCGAAAAGTTATAATTGGCCACTTAATTACCCTTTAAACCCTAGGAGCTATTTTTGGCACACACTTACATCCCGCTAGATGTGTATAAGCGCAAGTGGATTTTTAACCATAAAGATTTGCCTGTTGCTGATGAAGACAAAGCATTAATCAAACCGTTAACGGACAAAAGTGCCATGATGGTTTGGAATCAATGGATAAGTAATAAGTGTAATCGTGCTGAATTATTTTCTAAGGGTGACTGGGCAGCTAAGCAAGATGCTTGGAAGCAAACCGAGCACTGGCAAGCGGCATGGGACTCTGAAGATAATAACCTGCCAGAACCGATTGCTGAGTTTATTGACTGGAGTGACGATACCCAAGTATTTTTCTGTTATGAAAAATACCAAATCATCGAAACCACCTGGGCAGTGTTTGCTCAAAACTGGAAAGCCTTTTTGTTTTTCGATGATGGTCCAATTTTGATCGCCCCGAAAAAGAAACAAGCCATTATGTTCGAGCAAAATGGCCAATATAAGCTAGGAACGCGTTCGTAATCTTGTTGTGCAAAATCAGCATACAGCCCGTATAAATCACACTTTATAAAATGAGTTGCCCATGAAACGACTTTCAATAATTGCCCTCACCGCTGCGTTAGTGTTACCACAAATGGCTGAAGCTAAAACCGTTTCAGGTGTTGAGCTGGCGGATAATATGACGATTGCAGAGCAACAGCTTGCCCTTAATGGCGCAGGGGTGCGCAGCAAGTTCTTTATGGACTTATATGTTGGCAGCTTGTACTTAGCAACACCTGCAACCAATGTAGATGCGGTTATCGCCCAGCCGATATCAGTGATTAGGCTCAATATCACTTCTGGAATGATCACCGCAGATAAAATGACTGATGCCATTGTCGAAGGTTTTGATGCCGCCACCAATGGCGATAGCGCATCCATTCAAAGCAGTATTGATGCGTTTATGGGACTATTTAACGAAGAAGTCAGCAAAGGCGATCAATTTACCTTTGTCACCCATAAAGACGCTGGGGTAACCAGCTTTAAAAATGGTCAAGAACAAGCCACAATTGCCAATGAAGCGTTTAGACAAGCGTTAATCAAGATTTGGCTAGGCGATGAGCCTGCTCAAAAAAGCTTACGCAAAAACATGCTGGCAAAATAAACGCTGTTAATAGCGCTTAATCCACAGCCACAAAAAAGCGACCTGATGGTCGCTTTTATAGCTAGTTTTATGTAACACCTTTGCTAAAAGGCTAGTTAATAAAGCTTAAAACTTAATATCAATGGCTAAACCTGCTGCCGCTTGATTTTCAATATCATCAGACACCTTAGGTTGACTTAGCTCCATTTCACCAGCAAAGAAGTAACCACCATAGGCATTAATCGATACTTTCTTGCTGATATTCCAGCCCGCACGAATAAAACTAACCCACTCTTCTACTTCAATAGTTTGCTCAGCATCAGTCACTAGAAAGCGCTCGGTACGTCTTGAAGCCCCTAAACCAAAATTCCATTTGTCATCAAGTTTATAAGATAGCTCCAAACCTGCTGGGCCACTAAAGCCTGCTTGGAATGGATTACTTAACGACAGTTTGTCGGTTATGTTCCATTTTACCGCTAGGTAAGGAATGGTTTTTACTTCAGAGATATCATTTAAGTACGCCACCCCAACCCCAAGCATGTTACCTGACTTAAAGCGGTACAAACCTGAAGCCACAACCCCATAACTTTGCGCATCTGAAGACGATGCCGTATTAGCATAGGAATATTGTAATTTCGGTGCGAATAAAAACATCCACTGGGCATTAGGGCGATAACTTAAAGATAAACCGGCACTGTATTTATTGATGGAACTCCAAGGGGTAACGTTACCTTGCAGTAGGCCTGCGCCAACATTTTTAAAGCCATAATCGAGGTTGTCATAACCTACATTGGCGCCGATAGACCACTCTTTGCCAATAGGCATCGATGCCGACAGCTTCATGCGCCATACATCACGTTGCAGTTCGGTATCTGAGCTGCCGACTTGAGCCGCTTCAGTTGAAGTGCGCGATACATGAAACTTAAACGGTGAGTAATCGTAGGCAGAAGCGGTTGCGCTAAACGCTAAGCTAGACACTGCTGCTAGCTTGGCAACATAGGGAATAGAAAGCCTTTTTGAATAACGCTTTTTAACTTCAAAGGCAGTTTGCTCTGGCACGAGGGACAAACTTGAAATCGTTTTCATTAATCGCTTCCTTTCTCATTATTATATCGATCGAAATTATCAGGTATAAATCATAACGTCTATACTGGAACGCTTTTAAATTGGATCACTATTTCAATATTTTATGACACTTTTCAGCGCTGAAAACCATGTTATCTAAGCCAGTTTGCGATAACCCAGCTTACCGCTGCTACACTCGATGGGCTTTTAAAAACATCTGCGTGGTATCTTCAATATATTGCGCCCGTTTAGGCATTAAGTCTGTGGCATCTAGGCGCAGCTCTAAACGCAGCTTCAGCTCACCAAAAAGCATTAAACTTAAGCGAACGGCGCAGTCATGGGGCTGGGGGAAATAATACTCACCGTGCTGATTCACCGCGGTAAAGTAATCCGCCAGCAAGGCTAAAATATGCTTAGGGCCGGCATCAAAATACAGCTTTGATAGCTCTGGATGGGTATCAGCATGAGCAAGACAAGTTTTGAAAACTGCTAATACTTCTTCACTCACAACCAAATCACTAAACTGTTTCGCAAAGGTAACTATTGTTTGCTCAGCATTGAGTGAGTCATTTAATAAGTTGCCGGTCAGTTGATGCACCACACACTTAGATTCTATCGCCGCGACAAATAACTCATCTTTAGAACCAAAGTGTGAATACACCGTTTGCTTAGAGACTTCAGCTTTTTTCGCGACCAAATCCATACTGGTATTAGGAAAACCTTGCACGCAAAAAAGCTCAATGGCTGCATCTAAAATCCGCATTCGTTTTTGTTCGCTACGAGTTTTCACCGCACCATGATTGCACGGTGCTGAGTTTGCCTCATTTATCATAATCACATCTTCTTGTATTTATGTTTGTTTTCGCTACAAGCGCAACCACGCCTTAACAATAAATAACATTTAATCACAAATTAGACTGGACAGTCTAGTTTTATAGAAATAAACTAAAACCCAAATAGACTAGACAGTCTAGTTCATTATTAGCCCAGCATCACATGATGTATTCAATTGGTCAATGCTATTAAGCCTTGGTTTTATTGAAATTAAGGAAGTTGCAATAGGAATGTTCACCATGAATAAGGTCACCGTACAGCGTCGCGTCAATAAGCTTGGCATTATCATCAGTTTGATTTTGTTAACGGCCTGTAATGAGGCCGCAATATCCAATACGGCAACAGTGACTATTCCTAATGTGATGACCCAGCCACTTAATGCCAGTAGCAGTTACCTTCAGCAGCAGCGATACACGGGTATTGTGCGCTCAAGCGATACCACCGCCATAGGCTTTGAACTGGCGGGCAAATTAAGCGACATTGTTGTTGATAGTGGCGATAGCGTCATTAAAGGGCAACAACTGGCCAAGCTTAATACCCAATTACTTCAGGCTGAGCAGCAACAATTAGTGGCGTCACTACTGCAAACCCAAGCCGATTTAGATTTAGCGCAAAGTAATTTTAATCGCTCCGTTAAGCTGAAGAAAAAGCAGTATGTATCCCAGCAGCAGTTTGATGAAAGCCAGCAGCAAGTCGCCAGCCTGCAAGCCAATCAAAAACGCCTACAAGCCTCGCTT
The DNA here is from genome assembly GCF_002874355.2 of Shewanella sp. 10N.286.48.B5. NCBI lineage: Bacteria > Pseudomonadati > Pseudomonadota > Gammaproteobacteria > Alteromonadales > Shewanellaceae > Shewanella > Shewanella sp. 10N.286.48.B5. The sequence continues at coordinate 384,779 of NZ_MCVG02000001.1, read as the reverse complement.
CATGCCACCGAATTAAAGCTAGCAAAATCCACATTAGTGGCGCCTTTTGATGGCAACATCAGTAAGCGTCACCATAATATCGGCGAAGTTATCGCCTTGGGTAGTCCGGTGTTTACCTTAATTGGTAACAACCAGCAGCAGGCTTATATTGGGGTGCCAAACACGGTCGCGATGACCATGCAAACCAATCAAAGCGTCAACATCACTGTTGGCAATCAAACCTACACTGGCACCATTGCCGGGATCAGCGCAGAAATCGATGCGGTCACTCGCACTGTGCAGCTGCGGGTAGACTTACCCAATAACAGCCGCATGATCAATGGTGAAATCGCTTATCTTGAATACCAACAACAGGTCAATAGCGCCGGTTACTGGGTGCCCATTTCCGCACTCACTGATGGTATGCGAGGCTTATGGAATGTGTTTGTGGTCACCAAAAATGCTGACGGACAAGCCCAACTAGAGCGCCGCGACGTTGATATTATTTACATCAACCAGCAACAAGCCTTTATTAATGGCGCGATTGATAAAAATGATGTCATAGTCACTCAGGGCTTACATAAATTGGTGGTTGGCCAAATTGTTAGCCCAAGCTCACAAGCTGTTGCGAGGTCATTATGATTAAGGCCTTTGTTGAAAATGGCAGGCTAGCAAGTTTAATGATTGCCCTGCTATTGGTGGCGGGGTTAGGCGCCATTAGCAGTTTACCCCGCACTGAAGACCCTAACATTACCAACCGCTTTGCTTCGGTGGTGACTCATTACCCCGGCGCATCGGCTGAGCGAGTGGAAGCTTTGGTCACTGAAGTGTTAGAAAATCAACTGCGCCGCTTAGAAGAATTAAAGCTAGTGCAATCTACCTCGCGCCCGGGCATTTCCGTTATCCAGTTAGAGCTTAAAGACACGGTAACTGACACCGCTCCGGTTTGGTCTCGAGCCCGTGATTTAGTCGCCGACAGTAAATCTACACTGCCGCTACCGGCGCAAAACAGCATTTTGGATGACCAAACAGGTTACGCCAACACCGCGATTTTAGGCTTAGTGTGGCAAAACGACAGCCCTATTCGAACTGACGTACTCAAGCGTTATGCTAAAGAGCTGCAAAGCAAGTTACGGGTACTTAATGGCACTGACTTCGTCAACTTGTCTGGCACCCCAGATGAAGAAATTCTGGTTGAGCTTGATGGCAATAAAATCAGTCAACTTAAATTAACTCCCGCTGCTATTGCCGCTATTTTGTCTAATGCAGACAGTAAAATATCAGCTGGTGAAATCCATAACGCTACCTTTAAAGCGCTGATAGAAGTATCAGGCGAGCTTGATTCAATCACTCGCGTGGGCCAAGTGCCGTTAAAAATTGATACTAATGGTCAGATCATTCGCCTAGGTGATGTCGCCAATATTAGCCGTCAACCTAAAACACCTGCCACCAGCATTGCGCTGATTAATGGCGCTGAAGGGGTATTGGTGTCGGCCCGAATGCTTGACGATAACCGAGTTGATCAATGGCAAGCGCAAGTAAGCCAAGTGGTCGATGACTTTAGCGCTAACTTACCGGCTAACATTCAAGTGCAATGGCTGTTTGATCAACAAGGCTATACCAGTGTGCGCCTAGGGGATTTAGTCATTAATTTAATCCAAGGCTTTGTGATTATTTTACTGGTACTGATGCTCACCCTTGGGCTAAGAAATGCGCTGATTGTGGCATTATCACTGCCGCTAACGGCCTTGTTTACCCTCGCCTGTATGAAGTACACCGGACTGCCCATCCACCAAATGTCAGTCACTGGTTTAGTGGTGGCACTGGGGATTATGGTGGATAACGCCATTGTAATTGTTGATGCTATTGCCCAGCGCCGCAAACAAGGCTTAAGTAAACTTGAAGCCGTGAGTAAAACCTTGCACCACTTATGGCTGCCGCTTGCGGGCTCAACCATTACCACCATGTTGGCCTTTGCTCCGATAGTTTTAATGCCCGGCGCAGCAGGTGAGTTTGTTGGTGGTATCGCCATTTCAGTGATGTTTGCTCTACTGGGCTCATACTTAATTTCACACACCATCATTGCTGGTTTGGCGGGGCGTTTTAGCCAAGATAATGCGTCTATGGCGTGGTATCAAAAAGGCATGGCCTTCCCGCGTCTTAGTCATGCTTTTCAAACCAGTTTACGCATTGGCTTAAAAAGACCGGTGATCACCGCTGTGCTGATTGGTATTTTGCCGGTTGTCGGTTTTGTTGCTTCAACTAAAATGACCGAGCAGTTTTTCCCGCCATCGGATCGGGATATGTTTCAAATTGAAGTGTATTTAGCGCCATATGTGAGCTTAGCCAATACCCGTCAGCAAGTTGAACAAATTGATCAGCGTTTACGGGCGCTTGAAGATGTTGAAATGAGCACTTGGGTCATTGGCGGCAATACGCCATCGTTTTATTACAACCTGACCCAGCGCCAACAAGGGGCGGCTAACTACGCCCAAGCCATGGTCAAAGTGGCCGACTTTGATGCGGCGAATCGACTGATTTTATCGCTACAAGCTGAGTTTGATGATGCTTTTCCCCAAGCGCAAATTTTAGTGAGAAAACTAGAACAGGGCCCACCATTTAACGCCCCAGTTGAATTACGCATTTACGGGCCATCATTAGATGTATTAACTCAGCTAGGAGAACAGGCCCGCGGCTTGTTTATGCAAACCAAAGATGTGATCCATACCCGCGCCACCTTAAGTGCAGGCTCACCAAAGGTGTGGATGCAAATCAATGAAGATGCCAGCTTAATGAGCGGCTTAAGCTTAACTGATATCGCCAAACAAATTGAAATGTCTACCACAGGTATCATAGGCGGCAGTATTTTAGAGCAAACTGAATCGCTACCAGTAAGAGTAAGGTTAGCAGATAGCTCAAGAGAGCAAGCCACTCGTTTATCTGAGCTTAATTTACTGTCTAATAATGGCAATATTATTCCGCTGTCAGCCATTTCCCACAATGAAATCAATGTCAGTCGCGGCGGGATCCCAAGACGCAATGGCGAGCGGGTTAACACCATTGAAACCTACATTGTCAGTGGCGTATTACCCGGAAAAGTTTTAAATGATGTTAAAGATAAACTCGCCCAAATTGAGTTGCCAGCGGGTTACCATATCGAGATCGGCGGTGAAAGCGCCAAACGCAATGAAGCGGTGGGCAATTTACTGTCAAACATCGTAGTGGTGGTGACCTTATTACTGGCAACAGTGGTACTGTCTTTTAACTCATTTAGATTAACTGCGATTATCTTATTAAGCGCATTTCAATCAGCTGGGCTTGGTCTGCTGGCAGTGTATGTGTTTGGGTTTCCGTTTGGCTTTACCGTGATTATCGGCTTATTAGGCCTAATGGGGCTGGCCATTAATGCCGCTATCGTTATTTTGGCAGAACTTGAAGACATGCCAGAGGCAAGACTTGGCAACCTTGAAACCATCATCAACATTGTTAGCGGCTGCGGCAGACATATTGGCTCAACCACTATCACCACCATTGGCGGCTTCTTACCACTGATTATTGCAGGCGGCGGTTTCTGGCCTCCCTTTGCAATAGCGATTGCAGGCGGCACCTTACTCACCACCTTGCTATCATTAATTTGGGTACCGACTATGTATCTATTATTAATGAAGAAAAAAGCCTTGCAGCAACCAAGCCTTGAGCCAATAAGCGTCTAATATAAAGGCGGTTATACCTATAACAAAACGGCGCTATTAAGCGCCGTTTTTTATGTTTAATTGTTCTAGGATTTCGGTTCACAATGTAATTTTAAAATGACTTGGGCTTGTTGCCATGACATAGTTTAGGGTGGCAAATTGTTTCATCCGCATTGATGAGTTTTGCGGCCCCCCCTAATACGTACCAGTAAATACGTACCAGTAAATCAATGGCCTCTTGGGCGGGGTCCATAAAACTGTCGGTTTGATGTATTTCCAGATTCAAGAGTGGATACAGCTCTAACAGCTCGGATAAAAAAGGAGAAATATGTAACCGAGCAAAAGCCACTGGCGCGCTAATTTTAACAGTGCCACGGGGGCTATCAGCTTTTTGCTCTATCCGCTGAGATACTAAATCATACTGACGGATAATCTCAGCACTGTGCTTAGCAAAAGCAATACCTTCTTCAGTTAATGAAATAGCGCGCGTATGACGGTGCAGTAACTTAGTACCGACCTTCTCTTCTAATTGATTCATTTTGCGTGACACTGAAGACGGCGTCATATCTAGCCTGCGAGCAACTTCAGAAAAATTGCCAAACTGGTGCGTCATTAAAAACAGTTTTATGTCGAGCAAAGAGACATCGTAGTTCATAGCAAGATCCCAAGTTGATACCTTAAGAGCATAAGCGATAAACACAAAATCGCACACATGAACCAAGGCAAGTGACTTTTGACACTTAAACAACAGTCATCTTGTTAAAACCAAACAGAAATGATCATAGAGTAAAATCATCAGGTATTTGGCAAAGCGACTATAAAACCAATTACTTAATTAGCAATGCCCTAACCCTCATCGATTACTTATTGCATTTATGAGAAAGTAAACCCGCACATTTGCTTTTTTACCTCTACTTTTTGCAAATTTAAAACAGTACATTAATCCTCCTAAATGTCACAGCGCTATTTTTATGACCTTAATTAGCGCTGTGACCTATCAGTTACTCTTATTCTTAACAGAGAATATGCTATGAAAATTGCACTGTTTATACCTTGTCTCGTCAATCAAATGCTGCCAGAAGTCGCCGTTGCTACGCTTGAATTATTAGAAAAGCTTGGCCATGAAGTGATATTGCCTTCAGGTCAAACTTGCTGCGGCCAACCGATGACCAACTCAGGCTGCTTTAACGAAGCAAGAAACACCACCATGAAGCTACTTAACGCTTTTAAAAATGTTGAGTGTGATGCCATTGTTTGCCCTGCTGCATCTTGCTTAGTGGCTGCCAAAGAAAATTTCCATGAGTTTGACAATAGCCCAGAAGCCCAAAAGGTTATCAGCAAGCTGTATGAACTGACCGAATTTTTACATGACATTGCCCCAATTAAGCAATTTTCGAAACCTCTGAATACCAAGGTTAGCCTACAAATGAGCTGTCACGGGATCAGAATGCTGAGTCTTGCCACTCCAAGCGAAAGCATGGGCAGACAATTTAATAAAGTCGAAGCAGTGCTGCAAAATATTGACGGCTTAACCATTGTCTATCCCGATCGCCGTGATGAGTGCTGCGGCTTTGGCGGCACCTTTGCCGTAGACGAAGGCGCAGTATCGGCAAAAATGGGCAAAGATAAAGCCCAAGCCCACGCAGCCACCCAAGCTGAATTTGTTGTGGGGTTTGACCCATCATGTTTAATGCACCTTGATGGCATGATCCGCCGCCAACAATTACCGATCCAAACTCGCCATATCGCGCAAATCATTAACTCAGTTCTATAGGAGGCTTTGCTATGTCAAACAATCATTCATCTGAAGCGACTCACGCTAGAAAGGCCGACATTTTTTGCCGCGATGAGTCTCGCGTCGATTGGCATTCAAAAGCCTTATGGTTACTCAGAGAAAAGCGCGATCGCGCTGCAAAGCAAATTCCTGAGTGGGAAAAATTACGCCAATTAGGTTCTGAAATTAAACTGCATACCTTAAGTAACCTTGGCCAATATCTTGAGCAATTTGAAGCTAAATGCCTTGAAAATGGCGTGCAGGTTCATTGGGCTAAAGATGCCGCTGAGCATAATGAAATTGCCCATCGTATTTTGGCAAAGCACAATGTCAAAAAGCTGGTCAAATCAAAGTCAATGCTCACTGAAGAGTGTCATTTAAACCCGTACCTTGAAGAGCGCGGCATTGAAGTTATTGATACCGATTTAGGTGAGCGCATTATTCAGCTTGCCGGTATGCCGCCATCACATATTGTGGTGCCTGCTATTCACATGAAAAAAGAAGAAGTGGGTGAACTATTTCACCACAAGCTTGGCACCACTGCTGGCGAGTCTGATCCCACTTACCTGACCCGCGCAGCTCGCGCCCATTTAAGAGCGCAATTTTTATCTGCTGATGCGGCAATGACAGGGGTCAACATGGCTATTGCCGATCAAGGTGGCGTCATGGTGTGCACCAATGAAGGCAATGCTGATATGGGGGCAAACTTACCTGCGCTGCAATTGCATTCTATGGGCATTGATAAAGTCGTGCCCAATTTAGACAGTGCTGGGGTACTATTAAGAACCTTAGCTAGAAATGCCATTGGCCAACCTATTACCTCTTATTCGTCTTTCTACAACGCGCCAAAGCCAGATGGTGAGATGCACATTATTATTGTTGATAATGGCCGCAGCGCAATGATGCAAGACAGTATTTTAGCCGAGTCACTGAAGTGTATTCGTTGTGGTGGCTGTTTAAATACCTGCCCTGTGTATCGCCGCTCTGGTGGTTATAGCTATAACTACACCATCCCTGGCCCTATTGGGATTGCAGTAGGCGCGCAGCACGACAAAACGGACTCTATGCCTTGGGGATGTACTCTCTGTGGCAGTTGTAGCTTTGTCTGCCCAACACAAGTGCCGCTGGATAAAATTATTGCCCGCCACCGCCGCATTAAAGCCGAGCAAAACCGCTTACCTTATGGCAAAAAGCATTACATGCCATTAGTCGGTAAATTTATGAGTAGTACCACAGCGATGAACTGCTCAATGAGCGCGGCAAGAACATCATTACGTATTTTACCCCATAGCTTATTAAAGCCATTTTCTGGCGCTTGGGGTAAATACCGCGAATTACCACAGGCACCAAAGTCGAGCTTTGAAGCTTGGTTTAAACGTAATAGAGGCCAATAATATGTCCAGTAAAAATACCATTTTGGCAGCATTGCAAAAATCTGCCGTGGCAACAGCCACTATGCCAGTTATCGATATCCCATTACGAGATATGGACTTAGTCAGTGCATTTAACACTAACCTCAGCGCCGTTGCCGGTAAACTGATTCAACAAGGTGGTATTGCTGCCTTAAACAGCTATACCCATGAGCTGATCAGCCAAGGTAAACAAGTGTTATCAATGGTTGATGGCGTCAGCGGCAACCGTCAGCAGCCTGACACTGCCCATGCGATGCAAGACATTGACTTTACCGTACTGAAAGGCGAGATAGCAGTAGCTGAAAATGGCGCAATTTGGGTATCGTTACCCCAAAGCCATCGAGTGACGCCGTTTATCTGTGAAAACCTGATTATCACCATTGCTGCCGATGACATAGTACAAGACATGCATCAAGCGATGAAGTTAATTAATAGTGCTGTACCGTCATTTGGGGTGTTTATTGCAGGCCCTTCAAAGACAGCCGATATTGAGCAAGCCTTAGTCGTCGGTGCCCATGGGGCTTGTAATTTAGATGTTTACTTAGTTTAAGTATCTATCGACAAACTACACCCTGTTTTTGGCTAGCAACAGTTCAGTTGCTAGCCAAATATAGAGGCTGACTTTGACAACATAAAATCTAAAAACAATTGTACTTTTAGTGGCTGCTGACTGCGCTGATGGTATAACAGCGAAATACGCCGCGTCTCACCCTGCCACTGAGGTAGCACTGGCACTAACGCCCCAGATGCCACTTCTTGCTCAACAAACTTAGTGGGACCATACATGATCCCCGCTCCTGCTACAGTTGCTTTCACCGCGCCGTGAATATCCGATAAGGTCAGTTTTGCCGGGCCCTCATAGTAAAACTCCCCCAACTGTTTATGAATTAAAACCCAATTAAACAGCGGCCACATTTTTACTAAATTATGCTCAACTAGCTGCTTAGGATGGCTCACTGCTGCCGCTTTGTCTAAATAACTAGGCGCGGCAAACAAACCATAATGCAGCACCCCAAATAACTTAGACACCCAAGATGAATCTGGCTGCGCTCCGCCTACAATGGCGACATCAACACCTTCATCAATTAAATCAATGGTCTGGTTATTTTGGCTAATGTGCAATTGAATATCAGGATACGCGATAGAAAACTCGGTTATCGCTTCCATCAGCAACATCGAGGTAATAGAAATTGGCGTAGCTAAACGCAGGGTACCTTCGGGCTTCGCTTTCGATGGATGGTTTAGCACATCAAGTTGCGCTATCACCCCTTGATAGCGTTCAAACAATGCCCCGCCTTCTTCTGTTAAGCGAATTCGCCGAGTACTACGCATAATCAGCTGCGTATTAAGGTGGGCTTCAAGCTTCGAAATTTTGCGGCTTACGGTAGCCACAGGCATTTGCAGCTCTTTGGCCACTTGAGTAAAACTACCCGCATTGACTAAATGCACAAACAAATGGATTAGCGCAATCTCGGCACCGGCATTATTGGACATATCAACTCTCTGGTAGCGAAATAACTATTGTAATAAAAAGTCCCTCTGTCACCTAGTGGGTTATGGGCCTTATTGGGGAAATAATGAGAATCAGCAGCCTACTAATTTAGAACAAGGAAAAAACAATAAAAAAACCTGCGCTTGTCTATTCAAAGGGATGCCACACTGCTGTTTCGGGCCATATATAATCTATTAGAAAACGCCACTAAATACGCAGGCGTTAATGCCGCCATTAACGTTGAGCTAACCGCCAACGGTTTTATCATTAGTGATAACGGCCCAGGTATTTGTGATAGCGAGAAAGACAAGGTGTTTCAGCCAAACAGGGAATGCAAACCAGTGAGCAGTTAAGTCAAATCACAGCCAGTATTGGTGAACTTGCCACTTTCTCTAGCAGTATCGCTAGCGCCACAGAGCAGCAAAGCGCCGTTGCTGATGAAATCACCCGCAACTTGCATCAGATGTCGTCCCTTGCCAATGAAGGGCAAGAGCGCGCCGGAGAAACCGTTGAAGTCGCTGACGGGCTAACAGCGCTAGCAGGAGAGCTAAAAACCAAGATTAACTTCTTTAAAATTTAATCATTTGTTTGTAATAAAAGATTGTTAACTCAGGTCGTTATAAGGGGCATGAACGGTAAAGTTCATGCCCCTTTATTTGATAATGAGGTTACGATTAACTACCACTTTAATGACAGAACAGGTACAGAATGAAAAAACGCACCGTTATCGCACTACTTTCAACCCATGCACTCGTACTCGCCATTGGCTTTGGCGCGGGCATTTATACCTTACCTATTCTTACTGCACCAGATGCACCAAGTCGCGAGCAAGTGCAGTCAATTGACTCTGTGCAACGCTTTACAGGTCAATTCAGCCGTAACCTCAAAGATAGCGACGCATTGCATTGGGGCGAAGGCAAAGTGACCCTAGGCGATGAATTTATTGCACTGAATGGCAAGCTGTCACCAGGTCCTGACTTTAAAGTGTATTTGGCCAAAGAGTTTGTAGAAACAGAAGCGGATTTTAACCGTTTAAAATCAACGATGGTGCAAGTGGCCGACATCAAAACCTTCAACAATTTCTTAGTGCCAATACCAAAAGAGGTGGATATCGCAACTTACAACACCATCATTATTTGGTGTGAAAGCTTTGGTCAGTTTATTACCGCAGCCCAGTATCAGTCTATTTAAGCGCTTTAAAAACGATAACTCATTCAACCTTTGTAAGCTTGCTTCCCTTATTTCACCCATCAGCTAATTTTAAACAATAAAAAACCCTGCACTAGGCAGGGTTTGATATTTTACAACTTAAAACACTTACTTATTTTTAGCTTCAGACTCGCTAATACGGTCTAAGTTTTCAGTGTTTTCAAGCCAAAGCGCATTAATGATGCCAAAAGCACAGGCCAGTAATACACCTAAAATCCAAGCGAAATACCACATAATGGCTCCTTAATTAATAAAGTGATGCTTTGTTCTTTTCAATGAAGTCGCGGTTTAAGCGACCAAACATCTTGTAGTAAGTCCAAATGGTGTAACTTAATACTGTCGGTACGAAAATAATCGCCGCCCAAGTCATCACATTAAGGGTCATTTCACTTGCGGTTGCATCCCACATCGTTAAGCTCACATTTGGATCAAGCGATGAAGGCATGACGAATGGGAACATTGATGCGCCACATGTCACGATAATGCCTGCAATAGCTAGTGAGCTAAATAAGAATGCAAAACCACTTCGGTTAAAGCGACTTGCTAGAATCACCAAGATTGGCATCAACAAACCTAATGCTGGGAACAGCATAGTCAGAGGATACTTGTCATAGTTAACTAACCATGCGCCTGCTTCTATAGCAACAGTTTTAGCCGTTGGATTAGAAGGACCAGCAGTATCGATTACTGAAGTAACCACATAACCGTCAATACCATTTACTAACCAAACACCCGCAGCAGCAAACAACACTGTCACTAACAAACCACACACTTGTGATGCTTTAGCAGCGCGAACACGTAGCTCACCTTCGGTTTTCATTTGTAACCATGAAGCACCTTGCATCATCATCATAAGTGCACTGATTAAGCCAGCTAATAAACCAAATGGGTTTAGTAGGCCTAGTAAGCCACCTTGATAAGTTGCACGTAGGTATTCATCGAACTCAAACGGTACACCTTGTAATAAGTTACCAAAAGCAACACCGATAACTAATGGAGGTACAAAACCACCGACAAACAAGGCCCAATCCCACGACTTACGCCATTTTGGATCTTCAATTTTTGAGCGGTAATCAAAACCAACAGGGCGCAGGAATAAGGCGAATAACACCAACATCATTGCCACATAAAAACCCGAGAACGACACGGCATATACTGTTGGCCAAGCGGCAAATAACGCACCACCTGCAGTAATTAACCAAACTTGGTTACCATCCCAGTGAGGGGCAATCGAGTTAATCATGATACGGCGCTCAGTGTCGTCTTTACCAATAATTGGTAATAACGCACCCACACCCATATCAAAACCATCTGTCACAGCAAACCCAACTAGCAATACGCCAACCAGAGCCCACCAGATAAATCTTAGCATTTCATAATCAAACATAATCAGGTCCTCAGATTAAGCATCTTGGTTTTCAAAATGATATCTACCTGTCTTAAGGCATGATGGGCCAAGACGAGCAAACTTAAACATTAAGAACATTTCGATCACTAATAGTATTGAGTAGAACACAGTGATTGAAATGATACTGAACCATATATCACCTGGCGTTAGCGTTGATGCTGACATAAAGGTCGGTAAGACTTCTGAAATGGTCCAAGGTTGACGACCATACTCTGCCACAAACCAACCACATTCAATTGCAATCCAAGGTAGTGGCAAGCTGTATAGCGCTGCACGTAATACCCATGGTTTTTCTTCAATTTTATGACGGGTGCTTTGCCAGAATGCCGCAGCAAATACCAATAGCATAATCACGCCACACGCAACCATGATACGGAATGACCAGAACATAGGGGCAACGTTAGGAATAGAGTCTTTAGCGGCAGCTTTAATTTGCTCTTCTGTCGCATCGACTACATTTTCTGTGTAACGTTTTAGCAGTAGACCATAGCCTAAATCGCCTTTGGTCATTTCAAAATCAGCACGAATTTGCTCTGTTTCATTACCTGCGCGAAGTTGTTCTAGTAAAGAGTAAGCAATCATACCGTTACGGATACGAATTTCATGCTCGTCGATTAAGTCGATAATACCAGTCACTTGCTCATCTAAAGAACGCGTTGCAATGATCCCCATTACGTATGGGATCTTAATCGCGTAGTCAGTGTGCATGGTTTCTTGATTTGGGAAACCCACTGCAGTAAAGGCCGCTGGTGCTGGCTCAGTGTGCCATTCCGCTTCAATTGCCGCTAATTTAACGCGCTGTACTTCACCTACTTCATAGCCAGACTCATCGCCTAGTACCATTACCGATAGGATTGACGCCATACCAAAACTTGCAGCAATCGCAAACGAGCGACGGGCAAACGGTAAATCACGACCTTTAAGGATAAAGTAAGAACTAATTGCCAAGACGAACATCGCGCCGGCAACATAACCTGATGCGACTGTATGAACAAACTTAACTTGCGCAACAGGGTTGAACAGTACTTCAGCGAAGCTGGTCATTTCCATACGCATTGTTTCATAGTTAAACACTGACCCTACTGGGTTTTGCATCCAACCATTAGCAATCAGGATCCATAAAGCTGACATGTTAGAGCCGATAGCAACTAACCAAGTAACCGCTAAATGTTGACGCTTACTAAAGCGATCCCAACCGAAGAAGAACATACCCACTAAGGTAGATTCTAAGAAGAAAGCCATTAAGCCTTCAATCGCCAGTGGAGCACCAAAAATATCACCCACATAATGTGAGAAATACGCCCAGTTAGTACCGAACTGGAATTCCATTGCTAAACCGGTGGTAACACCTAAAGCAAAGTTAATTCCGAATAACTTACCCCAAAACTTAGTCATGTCTTTGTAGATTTGGTTATTAGTCATCACGTAAACGGATTCCATAATAGCCAAAATAAACGCTAGACCTAAGGTTAAAGGTACAAATATAAAGTGGTACATGGCTGTTAGCGCGAACTGTAACCGTGACAGTTCAACAACCTCTTCAATAATCATTGGCGACTCCTTACCCAGTACATCCAAATGTCATGTCGACTTCCTCAAAAACAAAAGTGTTATTGCAGGAAATAAATTTATTAATCTAAAGCAGCACCCAAAAAAACAGGTTAATGAATTGTTATTTTAAGACTGCCGTAACTCAATTTCGTTTTTAGTTTATTTCGCCTCAGCACCACAATAGTGAGACGCTTATCACGCCAAGATAGCAAAGGGTGACACAGCGCAACAAACCAAGCCCACCAAAATCATAAAATCAGCAAAAACAGTTACTTATAAAAATAATTAATGGTGCACACCTCTATTTTATATCATCTAAATTTGATTCAAATCAATCAAACTTGCCACCCTTAATGGGTTTTCTGTGGGTTTTGGGCAATAGCGCAAACTACCAACTTTTATGTATTGACCAACACCCAAAATATTGCTAGGAATTTTTTTACATTTTTTTAAAATAGTGTTCCCTAATCCATGTTTTGCTAATGAATTTAGCCTAAGTAACAAAATTAGATCAAAAAAAACCATGGGATATATATTTTAACCCTTACAGCTTTAATTTAAATAATTAAACCATTGAATATAAATAACAAATAAAAATAATAGTTCAAAAACAAAGCAGGAAGCCACACCTCATTCATTAGTTTTGCTAATGCGTTAGATTAATTTAACTCGTTTGAGAAAAACATCGGCAGGCTTTAATATTCGCCCCGTGTTGAGAGAAGGTCGATTGGACTTGAACAGAATGGATTTCAAGTTACATCCCCAACTCTACTAATTTGAAATTATTACTGAGTGGAGATTTAAAAGATGACTAAATTATTTGATCGCGTAATCAACAGCTACAAACGTATCTTTGTTGAAATGCACAAATCGTACTAAACGCTATTATGTTGTTGCTAGCATCAATACCTACAATTTAGGTGAGTGTTAGCAGCAATAAAACTAAAGACGCATTAAGTATGCAATTGCTTGCTAAATCCGTTGGACGTTTACCCTTGATGTTTTGTTAGCGCAAAACAGCTCTTGCAACATAGAGCAATAATCGGCCCTTTAGGATTAATATTCTAAGGGGCTTTTTATTGTCTAATTTAAAGTTTGCTTATCATTGGCGCTTGCAACAGAGTAATCAATGCATAGCCATAACCTCTAAGTTAGTACACATAAGTTAGGACACATAAGTTAGGACACTACTGCTTATATAATCATATAATAATCTATATATTGCCCATTAGTTGCCCCCGCCCAATACTCGTTGGCGATGAATCCTAAAGAGATGACATATGCATGAACAAAAGCTAAGCCTTGTTATTGAAAGCGGCCACCCTGCCTATGAATGGGCAAAAAAGCAGTCTGACGCCGTCGGCGCTTTTGGTCACATAGGTACTCATATTGATTGTTACGATTCAGAGCCATTAGAAGCACAGTATGAAGTCGATGTCGTTGTTATAAATTGTACTCACGAAATGCCGTCAGTGGATGATTTAGAGCCTTTAGCGTTAGCAGACAAAGCATTGGTACTTTTTACCGCAAACATTGAGCAAAATGGTTACGGCACGCCAAACTATGGCGTTATGAATACTGCGCTAACCAGTGATGCTATTGAGCAAATTCTACTTAACGCGCCCACCTTTATCGTTATTGACAGCTACGGAATAGGATCCCATGGTGATGAACACATAGGTTTTGATAAAAGATGCGAGTCGAAAGGCTGTTTCGTGATTGAAAATGTGAACTTATCTGCAGCAGTAACACACTCAATGGTAAAACTTAAAATAGCCTTTGATAAGGACTCTAAATCGACAGGAAAAAGGTGCGATATTAGCGCAATTTGCCGCTAACTATTTATAGTTTAATAATGCTATCTAACTAATTGTCTCGAATTAATTTCACCTAACAAATCGCATCTAACTATATGTCCCAAATTAATCCCACCTAATAAATTGCACCTAACTATTTGTCTCTAATTAATCCCACCTAACAGAATGCGCCTAACCTACTGTATTTAAATGTTTTTATTTGACACTCTTCATCTAACTATTTGTATTTAACTATTTGTATTTAACTATTTGTATTTAACTATGGGATTAATAAAGATCTCCTGTTTAAGCCAGATGCGCCCTTTCTGAACCTCGAAACTCCTTTGGGATTAACTGGTTTTTCACTGTCCCCGCTAAAAAGTACCAGCAGCGGACTTTCTGTTTGCCGTTCTCAATAGCTTTATGTATTTCAAAACCCTTAAGTGGCCAAAGTGACTGTTTGTTACTGGCTTCACTTTGACCAAATAAATGATATGTTATAACATTGCCTTTTTAATCCATCCTTGATAGGGCAAAGCACGTGAAAAAGCATTTTCTATATTCAATTATTGTCATTTCTAATGGTGCGTTAGCGCAAGATAGCAATAACCCAACCTCAGAAACTAATGATGATATTGAGCGCATTGAGGTAAATAGACTTTGGCAGCCTTACCGAGGCAACGTACCATTGATTGATACTCCCCAAGCAGTAGATAGAATTAATGCCGATACCATCAAAAACGAGGGCATTACTCGTTTCATGGACGCCTTGGACTTTTCGCCTAGTATCGTAAGGCAAAATAACTCTGGCGGTATGTTTGATAGCTTTGCTATTCGCGGTTTTTCGGGCGACGAAAATAACCCGACAGGTTACTTAGTAAATGGCTTTAACTCGCGAGGTTATAACGGCAACAGAAATACCGCCAATATTGAAACCATTGAAGTAATGAAAGGGCCAGGCTCAGCACTGTACGGACAAGGTGAACCGGGTGGCACGGTCAATATCATCACTAAAAAGCCGCAATTTGATGAACAAGGTTATATTCAGGGAACCTTAGGTAATTTCAATCAAAAACAAGTGGAATTTGATCACACCAAAGGCATTAGTGACGATGTTGCTTACCGCATCAATGGCTTTTACGAAGATTCAGATACCTTTCGTGACCATGTTGATATTGAAAGCTTGAATTTAAGCCCGTCACTTTTGTGGAATATCTCTGACGCCACCAGCTTAAGTTATGAAATGGAAATTCTACATCAAAGCAAGCCGTTAGATCGCGGTGTCTATGTATTAGATAATGATTTTGACGCTGTCGATACTGCCGCATTTTATGGTGATACCCGAGACGGAGCCCATAAAGTTGAAGCGCTAGGACACCAACTACTATTAAATCATCAGCTTAATAACTCGTGGCACTTATTAGCCGGTTTAGCTTATCGGGATTCATCCTTTAAAGGTCAATCTTCAGATGCTGAACTATCTGACGGCCGCCAGCTGATTTATAGCGACCCAAATACCTTATCAAGACAAAGAAGAGAGCGTGATTATCAGGCGCAAGACTTCTCGGCGCGTTTTGAAGTTAGCGGTGACGTAGAGCTTGGTGGCATGACCAATAATCTATTAATTGGGTTAGATTATTATAACTTCCAGCTAGATACTGATTATAGAGTGTGGCGAACCGCTTGGGGTTCAGGCGATGCGACATACTCAATCAACCCTAATAACCCTGATTACACTATGTATCAGCCTGAAACCACACCAACAACCTTAACCTTTGAAGAGCAAAAAGGCCTTGGTTTTTACGCCCAAGATTTAATTGAGTTGACTGATAAAGCCAAGCTGTTATTGGGCTTCAGAGTCGATAGCTTTAATCAGCACATTGTCAATAAACTGGATAATGAGTCTCAAGAGCAAGATCAAACTGAAGTATCTTCTCGTTTCGGTTTTGTCTATGAATTGGATGACAATATCAATATTTACACCAGCTACGCTGAAGGTTTCAGACCTAATCCTGGGCTTGATTCAGACAGAAATGCTTTTGACCCAGAACAAACTAAATCTTTCGAAGTCGGTCTTAAATGGCAAAATGTCGCTGACAGGTTCTCCGGTAGCCTTGCACTGTTTGATGCCAGCAAAACCAATATGTTAACAGCAGAGCCAGACACAGGGCTTTCTGCGACTTTAGGTGAGGTTGAAAGTCAGGGAGTTGAGTTTCAGCTGACCACCTTACTAACGGCTGATACCAGCATTGAGTTAGCCTACGCTTATACCGATGCAAGAACAGCAAACGATTTGATTGATAATGACTGGGGCGTGCCAATCCCTAAAGGTTCACGTTTAATCAACGTTGCAGAGCATGTCGGTCATGTGGCCCTAAGACATTATACTGACATTATGGGTAAAGAAGCTTATTTTGGCGCTACGGTCAATTACGTTGGCGACCGTCTAGGTGAAACCACATCACCTGATTATATTTTACCTGCATACACCTTAGTGAACCTATCCGCAGCGATAGAGTTAAGCAGCAAGTTTAGTGTAATGCTTGATGTGAATAACCTGTTTAATGAGCAATACTTTGAAAGCTCCTATCACAGGTTATGGACTATGCCGGGTGAGCCGATTAATTTCACCGCGAGTGTTAAGTATCAATTCTAATTTTCAGTATTAATTGCTGCTTGGGCTTGCTAATACGACTTCTGTTTAAGGTTTTCACTGCTCATTGACATCAGTCAACTCCGCGGTAAACCCCAAACTTCATTGTCTTAGCATCGCCACTAACGCTATTTGGATAGTTAAATTTGATAGTTAAATTTGATAGTTAAATTTGATAGCGTTAAACCTTGTCACTAGTCCCGACTGACAAGGGGCAAGTCCGCGGTGTAAACTCAAACTGCATTTTTTAGTACCACAATGACATTAAGCGACCTTAGGGTCGCTTTTTTGTTGAGGATATCAGAGGTGAATCTATCAGTTGGGCTGAGTGGCTCAAGTGTCAAATATAAAGAATGCGTTAATCATTGGGCTTTTCACTAGGGTTAGCACAGTCATTACACAAGCATTGTAATTCTATTTGAGAGTTGAGCAGTTGAAAGTCCGCTTGTTGAATGCTCTCTTTTAAAGCCTCGATCACGCTGGCTTGAATGCCCTTCTCGGCCACTTTGCCGCAACTTTTACAAATCAAAAACTGCGGTACTTGGTGCTTGTGAGCGCAAGTGATGTGTGAACAAGCAAGGTACTTATTTTCAGATGATAGCTTATGCACTAAAGGCAGTTCACTGAGTATATCCAGCATACGATAAACAGACATCGGTGCTAATGATTCTTGGTGTGTCGCACGGTAAATATCAACGATTTCATAGGCTGATAAGGGTTTGCTAGAGTTAAGTAATACACCTAAAACATTCTTTCTTTTTGCCGTTAGCTTTACACCATTGTCGTGACATAGTTGTTCTGCTTTAGCAAAAATTTCAGTGTTATTAGAAGTAGGCATAGATAAGCTCAAGAGAAATCGTTATTGTTGTTATTATTTCTTGTCGGACTGACATTGTAAATGATAAAAAATAGAACATCTTAACAGCATTAAATAATTGCTATTTTTTGTGATTTTAAACCGTTTTTCGGCGCTTAGCTAATTTAGACCATTGGTTTCCTTTTTGTATTTCCAAACTTCGTTTGGATTAATATCGTGGGTTTTCTGCCCACTGCTGATTTTGATATCTGGGTTTCAGCCTGTAATTCCAAACTCCGTTTGGATTAACGTCGTGGCGCTTCGCCCCTTCTTTTGCAAAGAGCTGAGTCAAGGGGGAAAGCGCACACATTTTACAAAAGAAGCCCTTAACAAACCCTCAGCGCCCTAACGAAAAATGCTGAAAAGCGCATGATTTTCGATGGGGATTGATCCAGCTTTTAACTTCGTTTGTTGATAACTTCGGTCTTATTCGAAAATGCTAACGCTTCCGATGGTGAGTCTGAAGTAAATGGATTTACAAATGTCACGGTGGCATGGATGCTAAGGAGTGACCCTGCACCGCGAAAGCTAGCCTGACGTCCTGTCAAGCTCACGCTATTTTCTCTGCGTCCTCAATTCAAAGGGAGTCCTTTAGCTGATTAGATTCTTGGTTTTTTTAGCTTTTTTAATTGCCACGAATACAGTCAAATCGAAGAGATAATAATCCCAGTGTAGATGCAGCAGCGAGCTTCTGACTGCCAAGGATGGCAAGAATGTCATTATTTGTCTGGAACAAATTTGACCAAAACATGGCGAAGTTTCACAGTGTGAAACGCTCTGAGCGAGAGGCAAGGATGCCGAACTGGCCGTTTAACATGGATGTTATTTGTTTTGGCAGAGCTTACATGGACCTTTTGATTTATATAAAGAGTGCAGCGTCTCGCAGTTGTATCTGCACAAAAGGTCGCTCTTTCACATCTGACCCATAGGGATTTGGGAAATGTCATGATGATGTCGGGAACATCATTGACCATGTGATCGCGACATTTGTATATCCTATACATCACCTGCGGCAGGCAATGGATTAAATTGAAGTAATGGACTACCGTAACGGATCCAATATAAATGAAGTATAAAGTTGGTGGTCGTAAAACATTTTGCCCCAAAATGAGTTGGTGCTAGCAATGGGATAATCAGCATAACCTTACTTTTTCTAATCGATTATGACCGCCTTACTTGTCGTCCAAATGACTGGTTGCCTATACAGGTATAACTGATTTTCTCCAAATTGAGATAATTCTGGCGCCAAAGGATGCGTAAAATGAGCTTTTTACGCATCGATAATTTTGTAACATTCGAGAAAACCCATACATATCAATCTCCTGCGAAATTTTTTAAAGTGTTGTATAGACCGCGTAAACAAAGACGCATTCTTTCTCCGGCAATATTTTGAGCATTACTTACGTTTTCACGAAAATATTCGATTTACAACAAGGACTTAGCGATGGTATCTTTAAAGTTTGAATTGAGTAGCCTGGAACATTATTGTGCTGCTATTGAATAAGCTGTTAGGTGCACAAGGAGGTTCCATGCAATCTGCTGACAATCAAACTTTAAAGGTAATATCTTCAATTATTTTAGTTCAAGGAGGAATTTTACTTTACTGGATTATTACGTCTGATAATTTCTTCGGCTCCATTGGTTTCGCGACATTATCAAATGTAGGCATAGTGTCATGGGGTATAGCCGCTTTGGTTGTTATCTCATATGTTTGGGGGGCGTCAAGTATCTCTAATGTACGCGAACACATGTTTAAGTTTAATAAACTAAAATATTTAGCTCTACTAGGTGCTTTAGTTTCTGGATTTTTTGAAGAAATATTAATTCGAAAAATATTGATGGATTACCTTCAAGAAGAAGGTTTCAGTGATTTCATTCAAATAATTATTTCTGGTATAGCATTTGGAACCGCACACTTAGTATGGGGTGGTAAGGCTTTATCAGCGGCTATAAATGCTACTTTTTATACTTTTTTCCTAGGTTCTGGTCTTGCGCTTATCTACATAATGAGCGATAGAAATTTAGCTCTTTGCATTATCGCACACACAATAGTTACTGGTTTAATCGAACCAGGCTTAATAAAGTCAGCAGTATTAAATAAGTTGGGCTATTTGAAAGAGCGCACCTAATCGGGTAGCCGGAGGTATCTAGCCTCCAGCCCCCACACCACCCTGCATGCGGCTCCGCACAGGGCGGTTCCCAAAGACTTTCAGAACAGGTTGGCCGATTAGCTCCGACATATCCCAATGCTGGCTTCTGTATTATCAACGCCAACACTCCTAAACCCGGTCGGGCATGAAATATTGAGTTGCACAGGCTCCTCACTGATCTTTAGGTTCAGGCCTTCACCATGTCCCAACCATTACGATGGGCGTTCGGCTACTATGCCGTCTGCTGACTTCTGCTTAATCACATCCCGAGTTACCCCGTTATGCGCTATCGGTTTTCATCTGGTTCGCTCTTTTCTGTCGATGACGCTGAAAAGCCAAGGCACTTATAAACCAGAGCCTCACTGGTTAATGACCGATCGCGTGTTAAGTAGATCTCCCCAGATAAGAACATGAACTTTCTTTGCACTGCTGCATCATTTACGGTGGCCATTAGATCACGTGGTTTCGTCGTCTTGTGCCAACTCACCTCTAGCCTACGCCTCATATGATGTTCTTGTTCATCAGCTCGCAAATTTGCTAGCGGCTTCCTCCAGACCAATCCTCGCGGATAAGCCCTTGCCATTCGCTAGTAGTTAACGTTTAATAACAGCATGTTAATAAACGGTGACCTTCCTACAGAGGACTTTCACCTCATTAGTTCATGCCCATGCTGGGCGTACACAAGCCCATCAAGCAGGACAAAAAACAGTTGGTTGTTTTTCGTGCCTCAAACATTATAACCAACAATTTTTTGCCCCTTATGGGGGCGTTATATTACTAAAAATAATGGAGTTTACTTCAATCATGGAAGTTAAAATATTTACTAAATCATTAAAACCAAAATTGAATTTTTGGATGAAACCTATCGGAAACCTCGATGGTGGATTAGAGGCAGAAATTAACCTTTGGCTTGCATCAAAGCCTGATATTGAAATAAAAAATATTACTCAAACTCAAAGTGGCGGTTCATGGATGCCAGCGACACTTGTGGTAACTGTTTGGTACCAGTAGTAATATAACAAGCTAATTAATAAGGACAAAAAACAGTTGGCTGTTTTCGTTCCTCAACATTTTAGCCAACAATTTTTTGCCCATTATTAGGGCGTTCTTGACCTGCGGTAGACGATTTTTAGCAAAAAAGAAGTGATATTTAAGTCTAGCCGAAGGAATAGATAGAGCCAAACGTGATGGAAGAAACGCCTAATTTATGATAGCTTGAAGGCACTTGCTAAGGCTCGTAAAGCAAAGCTTTTAAAGAGACCTGCAATTGACTTCAAGTAAAGCAGCGATGCTTCCCTCACGCCCTTGGGGCATCAATTAAGCCCCAAGGGCATGGAATATGAACTCACGGATTGAGTAGCGATAACCCTCTCTCCGAAAGTAAAGAACAAGCCGTTACACGAGACCTTCGGCTCGTGAACTAAATCGTTATGTGCAATAGGAAAGTATGAATAAGTATTTAAAGATATGGATGAAGTCTGGTGCCTATTTTGGAATATTGATGGGTATTTTCTATATATTCCAACAAAACAATTATATTGCTGGTGCTATTAGTGGCGTTGTTGCAGGCTTGTTATTTGGTGCTGCAATGGCTGGCTTCACTTATTTCACAGATAAAAATATGAAGAAGAAGGGCATCGTAAATGATTCCACAAGTGTGAATCAGACGCAGTCCCTAATAATTTCATTGCCATTCGAGACAGTTGAACCTGTAATCCAGGAGGCTGTTTTATCGGTACCTAAAGCCAAAATTAAATCTACAAGCCGTAGTTCTGTTGAAGCTAAAACAGGATTTACTTGGAAAAGCTTTGGTGAAGATATAGTAGTTTCTCTGGAGCGGAAAGATTCATCTACCATCGCTAGAATAAACAGTAAATCATCAGTTAAAACAACTATGGTGGATTACGGTAAGAATTTAGAAAATGTTCAAAACATAAGCTCCTTTATAAAACAAAAGTTTGATGGTGAAGTGAGTGATTGCACATAATCGGGTAGCCGGAGGTATCTAGCCTCCAGCCCCCACACCACCCTGCATGCGGCTCCGCACAGGGCGGTTCATTTAGAACACCTAACTGACTTTCTGGTTAGGATAATGAACTGCGATCCATCCATCTCTTAGTGAATATAATCCTGCTTTCTTCAGATACTCATTACTCAGAGCTTGCTGTATCCCTGGCGTTTTAGAGCTACGCCAAGGGCCTTTACTTGTGATACCACAAGCAACTGCGGCTTGGATCCTGACGCCACGTTTAAGTAAATTCTGTACCTTAGTCCGTGGTTTTCGCCACTGACGCCAGTAGCACATACGTACACGACGTCGGATCCAGTGGTCTAAATCGACACACCCTTGATAAGCGTTAGCTATGCCAAAGTAATTGATCCAGCCTTGCATGTATTGACGCACTTTAAACAGCTGATATTCCATACTAACGCCCCAATTTCGGTTCGTTAGTCGTCTCATCTTTTGTTTGAAAATGTGCAATGTTTTAGCATGCCACTGGATTTTCCCGCGATTAAATGTGAAGCCTAGGAACTTGCTTTGACTTACCTTAACCACTTGGCTTTTCTGTGTATTAACGACCAGTTTTAGTTTCATGGCAAGGTAGCGAGTAATGCTCTTTAGTACCCGTTCGCCAGAACGTTGAGACTTTACCAAAATGATAAAGTCGTCCGCGTAGCGGGCGAATTTATGCCCTCGGCTTTCCAGCTCTTTATCTAGACTATCCAACATAATGTTAGAGAGTAATGGCGAGAGTGGGCCGCCTTGAGGCACACCTTCGAAGCTAGCTTCAAATTGGTCGTTGACCATCACACCAGCTCGAAGGTATTTACCAATAAGCGCCAACAGACGCTTATCCTGCACCTTGCTCCTAAGTTGAGTCATCAAGAGATCATGATTAACTCGGTCAAAGAACTTAGACAGATCAACATCGACGGCAAATTTGCGTTTCTGTTTGATGGTATCCCTTACTTGCAGTACCGCTTGTTTGGCATTTCTGTTCGTCCTAAAGCCAAAGCTATTAGCCGAGAAAAATGGGTCAAACAGTGGAGTGAGTATTTGAGCTATCGCTTGCTGTATGACACGGTCAATGACGTTCGGGATCCCCAATTTGCGTTTACCGCCATCGGGTTTGTCGATCTCTACACGCCTGACCGCTGAGGGTAGATATTTACCTTGCTCAAGTTGAGTTTTACACTGTTGCCAACCGCCTTGTTGCATCCAGATCGGGAAGGCTTCGATAGTCATACCATCGATACCAGCCGCGCCTTTATTGGCTTTAACTTGCCGCCACGCTCGGTGTAAATTCTCAGGTTCGAGTAGTTGCTGGAATAGATCGCTGTTGAAGGCCGGTTGCAGGTCAATACGCTGCTGATAGTAATCGTCTGGCGACGTAGTGGGTATCGACAAGTTTGACAAGACTCCTCCTTCTTCTAAATGTTCAGGCCTTCACCATATCCCAACCATTACGATGGGCGTTGGGCTACTATGCCGTCTGCTGACTTCTGCATAATCACATGCCGAGTTACCCCGTCATGCGCTATCGGTTTCCATCTGGTTCGCTCTTTTCAGTCGATGACGCTGAAAAGCCAAGGCACTTATAAACCAGAGCCTTACTGGTTAATGACCGATCGCGTGTTAAACAGATCTCCCCAGATAAGAACATGAACTTTCTTTGCACTGCTGCATCATTTACGGTGGCCATTAGATCACGTGATTTCGTCGTCTTGTACCCTTGCTTCGCGGGGCAGACCCTGCCAACTCACCTTTAGCCTACGCCTCATATGATGTTCTTATTCATCAGCTCGCCTGTTGCCGATAAAAAAGTGCTAGCGGCTTCCTTCAGACCAATCCTCGCGGATAAGCCCTTGCCATTCGCTAGTAGTTAACGTTTAATAACAGTATGTTATTCTCTTTTAGAAAGAGTAACGGTGATCTTCCTACAGAGGACTTTCACCTCATTAGTTCATGCCCATGCTGGGCGTACACAAGTGCCGGCAACCGACTGCAAAAACTGTCACTTGTTTTGCTAAAAACCAGCAAAACAACCACCAGTCTTTGCAGCGGCTGCGGCAGGCGTTATAACGATAGGAGTCAGAATTGTCTAAAGATGATATTACAAAGCTGGTAACAACAGCTTTAACATTACCAATTTTCTTTTTTTTACTTGGGTATTCTTTTGAAGGTTTAGAACTATCTTTTATGGCCTTTGCATTTTTATTGTTACTAGCCGTTGTAGGTGGTGCAATTGGTGGTGTGTATGCCTACTTTGCACATAATTTATTTTTCAAGAGCTCATTCTTTGCTGGTCTAATTCCCTCAGTTATTTTAATGTTTATTGCTATAAAAATGGATCTAGATAATTTAATTGTACTTGGCGATTTATGTTTAATTGTAGCTTGTTGGGTTACAGCTTCTGAACTTGCATTTATCAAAAATAAATCAATGAAATCATCGTTATAATCGGGTAGCCGGAGGTATCTAGCCTCCACACCACCCTGCATGCGGCTCCGCACAGGGCGGTTCATTTAGAACACCTAACTTACTTTCTGGTTAGCCTATTTATTACAATAATGAACTGCGATCCATCCATCTCTTAGTGAATATAATCCTGCTTTCTTCAGATACTCATTACTCAGCGCTTGCTGTATCCCTGGCGTTTTAGAGCTACGCCAAGGGCCTTTACTTGTGATACCACAAGCAACTGCGGCTTGGATCCTGACGCCACGTTTAAGTAAATTCTGTACCTTAGTCCGTGGTTTTCGCCACTGACGCCAGTAGCACATACGTACACGACGTCGGATCCAGTGGTCTAAATCGACACACCCTTGATAAGCGTTAGCTATGCCAAAGTAATTGATCCAGCCTTGCATGTATTGACGCACTTTAAACAGCTGATATTCCATACTAACGCCCCAATTTCGGTTCGTTAGTCGTCTCATCTTTTGTTTGAAAATGTGCAATGTTTTAGCATGCCACTGGATTTTCCCGCGATTAAATGTGAAGCTTAGGAACTTGCTTTGACTTACCTTAACCACTTGGCTTTTCTGTTCATTAACAACCAGTTTTAGCTTAGTGGCAAGGTATTGAGTGATGCTCTTGAGTACTCGTTCTCCCGCTCGAATAGACTTTACCAAAATGATAAAGTCGTCCGCGTAGCGGGCGAATTTATGCCCTCGGCTTTCCAGCTCTTTATCCAGACTATCCAACATAATGTTAGAGAGTAATGGCGAGAGTGGACCACCTTGAGGCACACCTTCAAAGCTTGCTTCAAATTGGCCATTGACCATCACACCTGCTCGTAGGTACTTACCAATAAGCGCCAACAGACGCTTATCCTGCACCTTACTTCTAAGTTGAGTCATCAAGAGATCATGATTAACTCGGTCAAAGAACTTAGACAGATCAACATCGACGGCAAATTTGCGTTTCTGTTTGATGATATCCCTTACTTGCAGTACCGCTTGTTTGGCATTTCTGTTCGTCCTAAAGCCAAAGCTGTTAGTCGAGAAAAATGGGTCAAACAGTGGCGTGAGTATTAGAGCAATTGCTTGTTGTATCACACGGTCAATGACGTTAGGGATCCCCAATTTGCGTTTACCGCCATCGGGTTTGTCGATCTCAACACGCCTGACCGCTGAGGGTAGATATTTACCTTGCTCAAGTTGAGTTTTACACTGTTGCCAACCGCCTTGTTGCATCCATATCGGGAAGGCTTCGATAGTCATACCATCGATACCAGCCGCGCCTTTATTGGCTTTAACTTGCCGCCACGCTCGGTGTAAATTCTCAGGTTCGAGTAGTTGCTGGAATAAATCGCTGTTGAAGGCCGGTTGCAGGTCAATACGCTGCTGATAGTAATCGTCTGGCGACGTAGTGGGTATCGACAAGTTTGACAAGACTCCTCCTTCTTCTGAATGTTCAGGCCTTCACCATATCCCATCCATTACGATGGGCGTTCGGCTACTCGGCAACTGCTCCTGCGTTGCTCTACCTCCTGCATCCATGCAGTCGTATGCCGTCTGCTGAAATCTCCATGGAAGGAGTGAATGCCAAAAAATGTCGGGAACATTTTAGGTCTTCTGCTTAATCACATGCCGAGTTGCCCCGTCATGCGCTATCGGTTTCCATCTGATTCGCTCTTTTCAGTCGATGACGCTGAAAAGCCAAGGCACTTATAAACCAAAGTCTTACTGGTTAGCTTGTACAAAAACTTCGCGATCGCGAGTTAAGCAGATCTCCCCACTCTTTATTGGTAGATAAGAGCATGAACTTTCTTTGCACTGCTGCATCATTTACGGTGGCCATTAGATCACGTGATTTCGTCGTCTTGTACCCTTGCTTCGCGGGGCAGACCCTGCCAACTCATCTCTAGCCTACGCCTCATATGATGTTCTTGTTCATCAGCTCGCCTGTTGCCGATAAAAAAGTGCTAGCGGCGTCATCCAGACCAATCCTCACGGATAAGCCCTTGCCATTCGCTAGTAGTTAACGTTTAATAACAGTATGTTATTCTCTTTTAGAAAGAGTAACGGTGATCTTCCTACAGAGGACTTTCACCTCATTAGTTCATGCCCATGCTGGGCGTACACAAGCAGCTGCAGCGGATCAATTTACGCTGCGCTTCAATTGCCCGCTGAGCTGGGCGTTATATTTCTAGGAGAACATGTGCTCAATCGTGCAGCCTTAATATTAAGATATAAACAACCCGCAGTTGATTGGGTTAATAAAGCAGATCCATATAACTCCCCAGGGTTGACACTAGATTCAGCTAACGAAGATTTAAATGTTTATCTTATCTCAAACGAAGACTCTGATGATCCCGAGTCATTACAACGATGGATTAAGTTAAACTTAGATTTACTATTCATTGACGAATTAAGTGGGTGGTATACTGATGAATCTCTGTGGCCAAAAACTAGAAATATGAAACTTTTTAATAGTTGGTTCTCTGTGGAGTGTCATACAGTTCTCAATGACACAGTAGGTACACCGTTCGTTGACGACGAAATATAACAAGAATTTAAAGCGGGACTGCTAACAGTTTGCTCGGTTTCGCTTCGCTACACATTTTAGCAAACAAATTTTTAGCCCCTTAACGTGGGCGTTAATTCATCGAAATTTTAATCTGAAACTCACAGATAGAGTTAAATGTCTAACGCGTTTCTATCCAGAAATGAGTTAGCAATACTCTCCACACAAGTCCCATCCAATAAAAAGGCGACCATTTGGTCGCCTTTTTGCTGTTAACTCAATCTAGGTTAAGTGAAGCTTAACCTAACTTAACCCGTGCATTGCGGAACATACGCATCCATGGGCTGTCTTCACCCCATTCATCTGGGTGCCAAGAGTTGGCAACGGTTCTGAATACTCGTTCTGGATGCGGCATCATAATCGTCACTCGGCCATCAGTGGTAGTTAATGCGGTAATCGCATTTGGCGAACCATTGGGGTTTTGTGGGTATTGGGTTGCTATAGCGCCATTACCGTCAACGTAACGCAGTGCCACTGTGCCTGTCGCTTCAGCGGCGGCTAAGGCTTCAACTGACTTAAACTCAGCGCGGCCTTCACCGTGTGATACTGCGATTGGCATACGTGAACCTTCCATACCTTCAAAGAAGATTGATGGGCTCTTTTGTACTTCAACCAAACTCGCACGTGCTTCAAAACGCTCCGAACGGTTACGGACAAAGTGTGGCCAATGCTCACTTCCTGGAATGATTTCTTTCAGGTTAGATAACATCTGACAACCGTTACATACACCTAATGCTAAAGTGCCATCACGTTCAAAGAACTGTGAGAACTCACTGCGAGCACGGTCGTTAAATAAGATTGACTTAGCCCAACCTTCACCTGCGCCCAGTACATCACCGTAAGAGAATCCACCACAAGCCACTAGGCCTTGGAATTCTTCTAGGTTAATGCGACCAGATAAAATGTCAGACATATGCACGTCGCGGCTTTCGAAACCTGCGCGATCAAAGGCTGCTGCCATTTCAACGTGGGAGTTAACCCCTTGCTCACGGATAATCGCCATCTTAGGTGCGACACCTTTTAAGATAAATGGCGCGGCAACGTCTTCGCTTGGGTTAAAGCGTAAATCAACTGTAAGACCTGGGTCTTTGGCTTGCTGCTTAAGTTCAAACTCTTCTTTAGCACATTCAGGATTGTCACGTAGTGACTGCATGCGATAAGTGGTTTCAGACCACATGGTGCGCAGTGCTACGCGGCTGTCACTAAATACTGGCGTCTGGCCATCAACGATAGTGATTTGATCATCTTGGGTTAGCTTGGCAATATATTGGCAAGACACGCCCACGGCAGCGAACTGAGCTTGAATGTTAGCTGAATCAGCTTTAGACACCTGAATAACCGCGCCTAACTCTTCATTAAACAAGCGCTCAAGGTCTGTGCCTTTAAGTGCTGCTAAATCAATATTAAGGCCGGTATTACCCGCAAATGCCATTTCCACTAGTGTCGTGAATAAACCGCCGTCACTGCGGTCATGATAAGCAATGACTTTTTGATCAGCGACTAATGGCTGAATCACTTCAAAGAAGCCACGTAAGCTTGCTGCATCATCTAAGTCTGGCGCCACATCACCTAACTGGCTGTAAACTTGCGCTAAACAAGAACCGCCTAAACGGTTTTGACCATTAGCCAAATCAATCAGTAACAGTTCTGTATCGCCTTTATCAGTGCGAAGCTCTGGAGTCACAGTGTTGCGAATGTCTTTGACCACACCGAATGCAGTGATAACCAGTGACATTGGTGAAGTAACAGCTTTATCTTCACCGGCTTCGTTCCACGCAGTTTTCATCGACATTGAGTCTTTACCCACTGGGATAGTTAACTCAAGTTCAGGACAAAGCTCTTCACCCACTGCTTTTACTGCTTCATAAAGACCGGCATCTTCACCTGGGTGACCTGCTGCCGACATCCAGTTAGCTGATAATTTAATATGCTTGAATGAACCAATATCAGTACCCGCAATGTTTAAGATTGACTCGGCGACGGCCATACGAGCTGAAGCGCCAAAATCAAGTAATGCTAATGGAGTACGTTCACCAATAGACATGGCTTCACCGGCGTAGCTGTCATAACTTGCTGCAGTTACGGCACAATCAGCAACAGGAA
Source organism: Shewanella sp. 10N.286.48.B5 (assembly GCF_002874355.2). Taxonomy (NCBI): domain Bacteria; kingdom Pseudomonadati; phylum Pseudomonadota; class Gammaproteobacteria; order Alteromonadales; family Shewanellaceae; genus Shewanella; species Shewanella sp. 10N.286.48.B5. The sequence goes on along the minus strand of NZ_MCVG02000001.1, from coordinate 355,671 downwards.
CCTGCCAAGGTCCAACCATTTGGTCACGGTTAACTAAACCTGTTACCGAGCGGTCACCAATGGTGATAAGGAAAGACTTATCGGCCACAGTTGGTAAATGCAAGATGCGCGATACCGCTTCTTTAAGGTCAATATTAGCGGTTTCGAGCGCTGAAAACTCAGCATTGGCAGTGACCACATCGCGGCTCATTTTAGGTGCTTTACCTAATAAAACCTCAAGGGGTAAATCAATTGGCTTGTTGTCAAAGTGGCTATCTTCAAGGGTGAGGTGCTGCTCTTCAGTTGCATCACCTACCACAGAAAACGGCGCACGTTCACGCTCACAAATTTTCTTGAAGGTTTCTAAATTCTCAGGTGCCACAGACAGAACATAACGTTCTTGAGATTCGTTACACCAGATCTCAAGTGGGCTCATGCCCGGCTCATCAGATGGTACGTTACGTAAATTAAACAATGCGCCTCTGTCGGCATCATTCACCAGCTCAGGGAAGGCATTTGATAAACCGCCCGCGCCAACATCGTGAATAAATTGAATTGGGTTATCGTCACCCATCTGCCAGCAACGGTCGATCACTTCCTGACAACGACGTTCCATTTCTGGGTTTTCACGTTGTACAGAAGCAAAATCTAAGTCTTCACTTGATTGACCAGAGGCCATTGATGACGCAGCGCCGCCGCCTAAACCAATGTTCATTGCAGGGCCGCCAAGTACAATCAGCTTAGCGCCAACGGTAATTTCGCCTTTTTGAACATGATCTTCACGAATATTACCTAAACCACCAGCAAGCATGATTGGCTTGTGGTAACCGCGTACTTCAACACCGTTATGGCTGGCAACTTCTTGCTCGTAAGTACGGAAGTAACCCACAAGGGCTGGACGACCAAATTCGTTATTAAATGCTGCGCCGCCTAATGGGCCTTCAGTCATGATTTCAAGTGGCGTTACAATACGGCTAGGTTTGCCGTAGTCGCCTTCCCATGGCTGCACAAAGCCTGGGATTTTAAGGTTTGATACGCTAAAGCCTGTTAAACCTGCTTTAGGTTTTGAACCGCGACCGGTTGCGCCTTCATCACGGATCTCACCGCCTGATCCTGTGGCAGCGCCCGGATAGGGGCTAATTGCTGTTGGGTGATTGTGGGTTTCAACCTTCATCAACACGTGCATTGGCTCGGTGTGATAGTTATAAACGCCATCTTGATCAGGGAAGAATCGACCTGCAACAGAGCCTGTCATGACAGCGGCATTATCTTTATAAGCTGATAACACGTTGTCTGGGGTGACTTCGAAGGTGTTTTTAATCATTTTGAATAATGATTTAGGCTGAACTTCACCATCGATAGTCCAGTCTGCATTGAAAATCTTGTGACGACAATGCTCTGAGTTTGCTTGAGCAAACATCATTAGCTCGATGTCGTTAGGATTACGGTTTAAGCGCACAAAGTTATCAACTAAGTAGTCGATTTCATCTTCTGCTAGCGCTAGGCCTAATTGCACGTTTGCCACTTCAAGGGCGCGGCGACCTTCAGCTAAAATATTGATGCTTTTGAAGGGCAATGGCTCAGTGCGTTCAAACAATACTGATGCTGCGGCAAACTCAGGTAAAATCACTTCAACCATACGGTCGTGGATTAAGCCTTTCACTTGCTCTAACTGCTGCGCTGTTAATGATGCTCCTGCAACATAGTAGGCAATACCGCGTTCTAGGCGTTTTACTTTGCCTAAACCACAATTTTGGGCGATGTCAGTTGCTTTAGATGACCAAGGAGAAATCGTTCCAGGGCGAGGTGTTACAAATATCAATGATCCTTCTGGAGTATGAGATTCAATTGCAGGTCCGTAGGTTAGAATGGTTTCAAGTTGCTGATATTCTTTATCATCAAGCTTGTCACTTAAATCGGCTAAATGGACATACTCAGCATAGATTTGCTCAACAGGAAGCGCTGCTGTTTCACAGGCCTCCATAAGCTTTTGAACTCTAAAAGCTGAAAGTGCTGGGGCTCCGCGAATGATCTCAATCACGTCAATTCACCTTATTAATTATAATGGCAGGGTAAGAATTGGCGCTATTATAGGGAATCACACCCTATAAATCACCCACCAAGGCGCGTGAGAACAGTGTTTCCCGTTAACGAAAACAATCAATTTAAATAACACATAAAAGCGCTTAAAATTTAAGCGTTAATTCGCGATTAAAAGCCAATTGTCATTTGGTTTTCTTTAATCAATTCAAACGTATATTTTACTCAGCTTGAGCCGGTTTCTAGGTGAAATAGCAAACTACTGCTAAAATATCTAAAGCGCTGACATTTTTTAAAACGGTATTATATTTTCAGGCTCAACATTGAATAGTGCACAGTGCCTAATACCAATAGCTTACAGATGGATATGACCAAACTTTTAACGATTATTTCATTCAGCTTTTTACTGGTGGCCTGTGAGCCACCTAGGTTTGAAGTCACTGAATTTGTTGAAACCTCCCCCAAACGTACCGTCTTAAAGGTAGGGACGCTTTACGGCTCGCAAACCTACCTCAACTCAGATCTTGGCGAGAGTGGTTTTGATTATGAAATGGCGGCAAAGTTTGCAGCGTATCTTGATGTGCCATTAGAAATGGTGCCTTACACCCACAGGCAGCAGTTATTCGCCGCTCTGCGAAATGACGAAATCGATATTGTTGCCGCCGCAATTACCACTACCCAAAACCGTCGTGAACAATTTTTACTGGGGCCTGCTTTATATGAGGTCAATCAAGTATTGATTTATAAAACCGGCACTCAAAAGCCAAGAAATCTTGATAATCTGAGCGGTGATATTTATGTCATCTCTGAGTCTGCGGCGGTAGATACATTAACCAGCTTGCAGCAATCACACCCAAACCTTAAATGGCAGCAAGTGTATGACAAAGACAACGAAGAATTGTTTTCTTTGGTGGCGAAAGGCGAGTTGCTTTATACGGTGGCAGACTCTAAAAGTCTACGAATAAATCAACGCTATTTACCTGAGTTACGGGGCAGTATCGTCCTAGATGATAAAACTGACGTTGTATGGTTATTGCGCCCCAATGGCAGCGACCGCTTAATGGGCTCGTTATTGTCGTTTTGGCATCAGCAAAAACGGAATGGCACCCTTGAGCATTTAAATGAAAAGTATTTTGGCCATGTTAAGCGCTTTGACTATGTTGATACTCGCGCGTTTATTCGCGCTATTGATAATGTGCTACCTGAATACCAAGCCCTATTTGAAAAACATGCTGGCGATCTCGACTGGCGTAAAGTGGCCGCCGCCGGTTATCAAGAGTCCCATTGGAACCCTAAAGCGCGCTCACCCACTGGCGTTCGCGGCATGATGATGCTCACCCAGCCAACGGCAAGCTCTGTGGGGGTGGATAACCGCCTCGATGCAGAACAAAGCATTCGCGGTGGCGCAATTTATTTGCAAAAAATGATCGATCGTTTACCAGCATCAATCCCTGACAGTCAGCGTATTTGGTTTGCCCTTGCCTCCTATAATGTGGGTTTAGGTCATGTGGAGGATGCCCGCAAAATAGCCCAAGGGATGGGTAAAGATCCCAGTGCATGGCGAGATGTCAAAGAGGTCTTGCCACTGCTGCAACAACGCAAATATTATCAACATACTCGTTATGGTTATGCTCGTGGTAATGAAGCGGTTCACTATGTGGAAAACATCCGCCGATATTACGACACCTTAGTGTGGGTCGATAGTCAAAATAAACAGCTTGAACTTATGCAGCAACAAGCAGAAAATGACAGCACAGGCCAAGCTAAGACTTCAGCCAATGATGATAAAAATCCAGAAGATATTGTAAAATCAGCGGCGCAATAAAACCGTCACTTACTGGCTTTACACTGTCTAGGGTAACTTTTTAACCATCACCTTTATGCTAGTGAATGCAAGTAAGGGATACGAATTAGCAAATGGGGATTGTGAGCTAACCCAGTTTTAGATTTACAGCGAACCGGGCAGCGATGGTTTGTTTTCGAAAGTGATTTATGCTCGCTTTAACTAATATAAAACCTCACCAATGTAGTAAGGCTTAACATGAGAAGAAACACTAATAACAGCGCTCGTCGCCGTAATGCTATCAAGCTTAAACAACGTAAAATGCTTAACCGCCAGAAATTATTTTTCGCCTTTTTGCAGCAACAAGTCTGATTGCTGTTTCAGTAACTTTTTAAGTGCTTTTTTTTCTTCTCTGCGACGTTTAAAAAAAGCACTTAATTGCCCAGCACACTCGCTCGCTAATACCCCAGACGTCACCTCTAGCTGATGATTAAAATCAGCATGTTGAACTAAATTAACCACACTGCCAGCGGCGCCGGTTTTTAAATCATCTGCGCCAAATACCACTCGTTTTATTCGGCTATGCACCATAGCGCCAGCGCACATGGAACAAGGCTCTAGGGTGACATACAAGCTAGTGTCTAACATGCGGTAGTTTTCAAGCACCTGCCCTGCGGCGCGAATACATTCAATTTCAGCATGGGCTGTGGGGTTATGCTCGCAAATACTTAAATTAAAGCCACTAGCAAGCAACTCATCATCTTTAACCAAGACTGCGCCCACGGGCACCTCTCCTTTGGCTTCTGCTAACCTGGCTTGCGCCATTGCTACTCGCATCCACTTTTCATCAATAGCTGTTTGTTCAGCGGTCAGCTCGGTTTCAACTAATTGACCGAGTTGATTGATCTGCTTATTAACCAGTTTATTCACTGGCTCAGAGCTAGGCTCAGTTTCAGGCTTGGTTTCAAGATCGGCATCAATGATAGGATCTGCAATGTCAGTAGATGTTGGCATGGGGGCTCGATAATTCATAACGCTTTAGTTGTAAAAAATAGCTGTAAAACAGTTAGATTGAATTAGATAGTTTAAAACAAAAAAGACGCCGAAGCGCCTTTTTGTTTATTCAGCAATATCTAAATGGGTTATTCCCATTCAATGGTTGCCGGTGGCTTACCTGAAATATCGTAAACCACACGTGAAATACCATCGATTTCATTAATAATGCGGTTAGATACACGACCTAAGAAGTCATAAGGTAAATGTGCCCAGTGGGCTGTCATAAAGTCGATAGTTTCAACTGCGCGTAGCGATACTACCCAATCATATTTACGACCATCGCCCATAACGCCGACAGAACGAACAGGTAGGAATACGGTAAATGCTTGGCTGACTTTGTTGTAAAGGTCAGCTTTGTGCAGCTCTTCAATGAAGATAGCATCCGCTAAACGCAGTAAGTCACAGTACTCTTTTTTCACCTCACCTAAAACGCGTACACCCAGACCCGGTCCTGGGAACGGATGACGGTAAAGCATGTCGTATGGCAGACCAAGCTCTAAACCAATTTTACGCACTTCATCTTTAAATAACTCACGTAATGGCTCAACTAGTCCCATTTCCATATCATCTGGCAAACCGCCAACGTTATGGTGCGACTTAATCACATGGGCTTTGCCTGTGGCGCTGCCTGCAGATTCAATTACATCAGGGTAAATCGTGCCTTGTGCTAACCATTTTGCATTAACGCATTTCTTTGACTCTTCATCGAAAATCTCAACGAAAACGCGGCCAATGATTTTACGTTTAGCTTCTGGCTCTGCTTCGCCAGCCATTTGCTCTAAGAAACGGTGCTCAGCATTAACGTGAACAATATTCAGTCCGAAGTGATCGCCAAACATTTCCATGACTTGGTTGGCTTCGTTTAAACGTAGCAGACCGTTATCAACAAATACACAGGTCAGTTTGTCGCCTATTGCGCGGTGCAATAGCATGGCCACAACCGATGAATCTACACCACCTGACAAACCTAAAATTACTTCATCGTTACCGATTTGTTTTTTCAGTTTTTCAATAGCATCTTCAATAATTGATGATGGTTTCCAGTTAGCAGGACAGCCACAGATCTCTAGCGCGAAGTGCTCAAGCATGCGCTTACCTTGACGAGTGTGGGTCACTTCTGGGTGAAATTGCACCCCGTAGAAATGCTTATCTTCATTGGCCATTGCAGCGTATGGGCAAGTGTCAGTTTTAGCGACAGTAACAAAACCTTCTGGGATTTCAGATACTTTATCGCCGTGGCTCATCCATACATCCAGTAATGGCTTGCCTGTTTCACTGATGGCATCTTCAATGCTTTTGAATAAGGCTGATTCCGTTTGCAGTTCAACCTGCGCGTAACCGAACTCGCCTTCGCCAACGCCTTGGATCACTTTGCCGCCAAGCTGCTCAGACATGGTTTGCATGCCGTAACAAATACCTAAAACAGGTACGCCAGCATTGAACACATATTCTGGTGCTCGTGGTGAGTTAGCAGCGGTAACGCTTTCAGGGCCACCAGCTAAAATGATGCCGTTAGGAGCAAAACCTTTAATTTGCTCTTCAGATACATCCCAAGCCCAAAGCTCACAATAAACACCGATTTCACGAATACGGCGGGCGATTAACTGCGTGTATTGCGATCCAAAATCTAGGATCAGGATTTTATGCTCATGAATGTTGCTCATGGGTTACCTTATATCTGGTTTGATCTAGTAGGTTTGCTTCAATCTCAAATGCATAATTTCAAATACATAATGAAATTGAAAAAAGGCGCTCAAATAAATGAGCGCCTTATTAACTATTAAGTGCCGCTACGATAGTTCGGCGCTTCTTTACTGATGGTGACATCGTGCACATGAGACTCGCCCATGCCTGCTGAAGTAATTTTAACGAACTCAGCTTTTTCATTTAATTCTTTAATGGTGGCACAACCGGTAAGACCCATACATGAACGTAAGCCGCCCATGTGCTGGTGAATAATCTCTTTTAATTTACCTTTGTAAGCAACGCGGCCTTCAATACCTTCTGGTACTAATTTGTCAGCAGCATTGTCACTTTGGAAATAGCGATCTGATGAACCTTGAGTTTGAGTCATCGCACCTAAAGAGCCCATACCGCGGTATGACTTATAAGCACGACCATTGTATAGCTCAGTTTCGCCCGGCGCTTCATCAGTACCAGCAAACATTGAACCTGCCATGATGCAAGATGCACCCGCTGCCAATGCTTTAGCTAAATCACCTGAAAAACGAATACCGCCATCGGCAATAACCGGAATATCAAGATGCTTAACTGCCGCTGCTGCGTCAGATACTGCAGTAATTTGCGGCACGCCAACACCGGTTACGATACGCGTAGTACAGATTGACCCTGGGCCAATACCCACTTTAACCGCATCAACGCCAGCTTCAACTAGGGCTAATGCGCCTTCAGCTGTTGCAACGTTACCGCCAACAATTTGTAAGTCAGGGAATGATGCGCGAGTATCACGAATACGTTGCAATACGCCTTCTGAGTGACCATGAGATGAGTCAATCAATAATACGTCAACACCGGCTTTAACCAATGCAGCAATACGCTCTTCGTTACCTGCACCAGCGCCAACGGCTGCACCTACACGTAAACGACCTAACTCGTCTTTACATGCATTTGGTTTACGTTCAGCTTTTTGGAAATCTTTAACTGTGATAAGGCCTTTAAGCTTGAAGTTAGCGTCAACCACTAGCACTTTCTCAACGCGGTGAGAATGCATTAATGTTTGTACTTCATCTAATTTAGTGCCTTCTTGAACCGTCACAAGACGATCTTTTGGGGTCATAACTTGTTCAACAGTCATGGTCCAGTCAGTGACAAAGCGCACATCACGGCCAGTGATAATACCCACAAGTTCACTTGCGTCATTAACCACTGGGTAACCAGCAAAACCATTGCGCTCAGTTAATTGCTTAACGTCAGCTAAGGTTGTTGATGGATTAACTGTAACAGGTTGCTGAACAATACCCGCTTCGTAAATTTTAACTTTACGAACTTCTTCAGCTTGCTGCTCAATGGTCATATTTTTATGAATAAAACCTAAACCACCTTCTTGTGCCATCGCGATCGCTAAGCGAGCTTCAGTTACGGTATCCATAGCTGCAGAAACAATTGGGGTGTTTAATTCTATTTTTCTAGTCAGACGTGTTTTTAGAACAGCGGTATTTGGGAGGACGGTTGAGTGAGCAGGCACCAGTAGTACATCATCAAATGTTAGTGCGTCATTTCTTAATCTTAACATGCAACATCTCCCAGAAAGTGTAGGGTTTAGAAAGGGTAAATATTGCGGCGGGATTATACCTTGCATATTGGGGTTGGTAAATGGAAAATAGTCAAAAGTTCCGATTGGGTGGCCTAAATTGATGAAAAGCTCAAAAAATAATGTTTACTCCGTTTCGCGATTAAACGGTGAAGTCCGCCAGCTGCTTGAAGGAGAGCTTGGTAAGGTCTGGCTAGAGGCCGAAATCTCGAACTTTGTTTCCCCAAATTCAGGTCATTGGTATATGACTTTAAAGGACAGTCGCTCACAAATTCGTTGTGCGATGTTTAAAGGTCGTAATCAATCAGTCGCCTTTAGACCGGTTAATGGACAACAGGTTTTAGTTAAAGGCGCCATCAGTGTTTACGAGCCCCGCGGCGATTATCAATTACTATTAGAGTCGATGTTGCCTGCGGGTGATGGATTGCTAGCACAGCAATATGAGGCGCTTAAGCTAAAATTAGCCGCAGAAGGCTTATTTGCAACAGAAACTAAGCGCCCTATTCCACAAAATATCCAACGAATAGGTGTGATTACCTCAGCTACTGGTGCAGCCATTCGCGATGTAGTGCATGTGTTATCGCGGCGCGATCCGTCCATTGAAGTGGTGGTTTACCCCACTCAAGTACAAGGTGCTACTGCCAGTAAATTAATTATCGATGCCATCACTACCGCCAACAAACGTCTTGAGGTTGATGTGCTGCTACTCACCCGTGGTGGCGGTTCACTGGAAGATCTATGGTGCTTTAACGATGAAGACTTAGCCCACGCGATTTATAACAGTGCATTGCCCGTAGTGAGCGCTGTGGGCCATGAAATTGATACCACCATCAGTGACTATGTTGCTGATGTAAGAGCGCCGACGCCATCGGCAGGGGCTGAGTTGTTATCTGATGATAAAGGCAATAAAAGCCAAAAATTGACTGCGACTTTCGCGCGTTTAAGGCAAGCCTATCGTCATTACATATTGCATCAAAGCACCCAACTTGCTGAATTAAGCCACCAGCTGCAAAGACAAGATCCTAAAAGGCAACTACAACAGCTTGAACAACGTTTTGATGAAATGCAGTTAAAGCTTGAGTCTGCGTTGCAGCACAAACTGGCCCGCGCCCAAATGAGGCAACAACAATTAAAAAGCCGTTTGCAGCAGCAATCGCCAGTGCACAAACTCACCCTTGAGCAAAACAAAATGACTTATCTAAGTAATCGCTTAAATGAAGCGATGAAAAGCCGAGTTGATAACGCCAGTAAGCAACTCAGTTACAGCGCTCATAAGCTGGAAACCGTAAGCCCGTTAGCCACCTTAAGCCGTGGTTACAGTATTACTAAAGACAGTGATGGCAAGGTAGTTGAACAGGCGAACCAAGTAAGCTCAGGTGACTTACTGGTTACTCAGCTACATCATGGTGAGATTGAGTCCCTAGTTAAATAAATAGTGAAGTAACAGTGAAGTAGAAATGAATAACCACCGCGACGCTGTTAATTAATAAGAGTCACGGTGGTGAGTTAATAAGCTCATGACGTCATACTTTTTCGTCTCATTATTAGCAAACCTACAGCTAAGATTAACATGACACCTGAGGTACTACCGCCACTGACTATCACTTCAGTTTCAATGATTTCTTCTTCAATATAAACCGTATCTCTATCGCTACTTTCTAACGGCAAGGCATATAAGCTATCAGCCTCTTCACTACTGATGGTGGCAACAATATCCTCATAACCCACCTCATATAAATCAATCAGTACGTCATAGTAATCGGTTTTATACCCTTGGGCTAAGGTGGTTAGCACCTCATAACTGTCATCTTCAGCTTCGCCATAAATGGTAAAAATATCGGTGGAGTAATAATGCTGCCACGGGCCGCCATTTCGGCTTAAATACAATTCAGCATAAACATTAGCAGGCTCGCCGACACTAAAGCCGTAAACATCAGCATCAAAGGTCACGGTAAAAGTTTGATAAAAACCATCTTCATCAAAATCATCATATAAATGACTGTAGGCCTGATAAATCGTAAAATCCCTAAGCCCCGGCTGCACATACATCATAGAGGCAGTATTGGTTATGGCATTATTGGTTAAGGTATTTTTAGGCGCTGCTTGTGATGTGGTTTGTTTAGATAACTGCGATAACTGCTTGATGCGCACTGAACGCTCAACGGCTAGCGCAGGCTCAAGCTGCTTGGCATTATTTACCAATGCGTTAATGCGCTGCGGGTCAACCTTCACTTGGTTTGGCTTTTCTGAGGCAGTTAATTGTCGCCCTTCACTACTCACTAATACTTTTGCCTGCACTTGATTTGATAAAGCAGCCACATTTGACAAAGCAGCCGCTTCAGAGGCGACAGCAGTGTGTACAAAACCGCTCATCGATAAAAGCACTACTGCCGTCAGCGACCATTTTGAAATAGATAAAGTCATCATAATCAATCCTTGTTTTCAATGCGCTTGGTGAAACCTGCTTTCTATTTAAGTGCATTGAAAATGAATATAAGCTGAACACGTTCAGCTAGAATTCATCAAAGCCATTAGATAATGATTAAAACTACTGCTGTGAGATAGGCAGTTTTGATAGCGAAGCGCTATTTCTATATTGCAGCAGATCTTTTACACTGATGACTGATTTCAAAGATAAATATTCAATTGGACTTGGCAAATGAGCAAAGTAACAACGAAATTACGCATTCCCCTGACTATCTTAATATTGAGTTTTCTCAGTATCGGATTAGTTCAGGCTGCGCCAGTTTCAGGCAATTGGAGTCAACAAGGCATCCATCAGCGTGCCCATCAATCGCCCAATCAGCATGCGCCCAATCAAAAAAAAACCAACCAGTCGAAAAAGTTAGCCGTTAATAGCTCACAGCAGGCAGCGCAACTGGCTAAAAGGCAATACTCGGCTAAAGTGCTGTCGGTGCAATCAACCTCAGTGAACGGCTCTCCTGGCTATCGGGTTAAACTACTGTCAAATAAAGGCATGGTGTTTTACGCCACCGTCAATGCACGTTCAGGTTCAGTTTCAAGAAACTAATCTTTAACCGCCATCGTTGCCAAAGCTTAATTTTTAGCAACTAAATTCAAGAGGCTAGGCATGAGAATATTATTAGTTGAAGATGATTTAGGCTTACAACGCAATCTCACTGAGCACCTTCAAGGGGCAAATTACAGCGTTGATATTTCATCTGATGGCGAAGACGGATTGTTTCAAGCCTCTGAGTATCAATATGATGCAGCTATCATCGATGTGGGGTTACCTAAAATAGATGGCCTGAGCTTAATTACCCAGCTGCGTGAAAAACAAATCGATTATCCGATTTTGATTTTAACCGCTAGAGATGGCTGGCAAGACAAGGTGCTAGGGCTAGATTCTGGCGCAGATGATTACCTCACTAAACCATTTCAGCCTGAAGAGTTAGTCGCCCGTCTCAATGCATTAATCCGCCGCTCAGCTGGGCAAGCAAGTCCGGTGATCAGTAACGGCCCTTTTAGTCTTAATACCCGCACCTTAGCGTTAACGCATTTACAGCAGTCGGTTATTTTAAGTAGCTCCGAATTCAAACTGTTTGAATATTTTATGATGCATCAGGGTGAAGTGATTTCTAAACCCACCTTAATTGAACATATTTACGATCAGGATTTTGACTTGGACTCCAACGTCATTGAAGTGTTTATCCGCCGCTTACGTAAAAAGCTCGACCCTGATAACCAATATAAATTAATTGAAACTTTGCGTGGCCAAGGTTATCGCCTACGCCAGCTAAGTAAATAACCTTCTGATGAAAAAGTCATTAACTTTGCCTCGACTCGCACTCTTTAACTCCTTAAAAGTAAGGTTGATGCTCAGTGGCTTAGTGTTAATTGTGGTGTTACTGCCTCTCATTGGCGCGGCGGTTAATAATGCCTTTAAACATCAAATCGCCCAATCGATTAATAACCAGTTAAAAGCCTATGTGTATTCGGTGCTGGCAGTGGCAGAAGTCAAAGACAATAAGGTGGTGATGCCCAATTACTTATTGGAAAATCAATTTAATATTGTCGGCTCTGGTTTGTATGCACTTATCACTTCAAATTCTCCCTCTGGCGTTAATGAAGTATGGTCATCAGAATCTTTTTTAGGCTTAACCCTGCCTCAATTACCAATACCGGCCATGGGCGAAGGCAAGCTTACTCAAATCATCTTTGATGATGACATTAGTAGTGAACCCAATAATCATGTGGTATATAACTTCACCGTTTCTTTTGAAACAGATAAAAAACCGCTACAAATAACGGTTCATATCATTAAAGATGACGCAGATTTTCAAAGGCAAATTAGTGAGTTTAGCAACACTCTATGGACATGGTTAGCAGTGTTAATGGTGGTACTAGCCTTGATACAGGCCATATGGTTGCTGTGGACATTAAAACCGTTAAACCGTTTTACTCAAGAGCTCACGTTAGTCGAGCAAGGTGAGCAAACTCGCATTGAGCAAAACTACCCAATAGAGCTCAACGCGGTGGCAAAACAGCTCAATGTGCTATTAAAAACTGAGCAACAGCAAAGGCAGCGTTATAAAAATGCCTTAGCCGATCTAGCCCATAGTTTAAAAACCCCCTTAGCTGTGCTGCAAAGCCAAAAAGACTTAAGTGCCGACTCCAAAGAGCAAGCCAGCAATATCAATAACATCATTAGCTATCAGCTCAATAAAGCCAAAACTAGCGGTAATAAGCCTTGGCATTTAGGGGTTAAAGTGGATGATGTCGCCAGCAAGTTAATCAGAACCTTAAGTAAAATATACCAACAGCAACACCTTGATATCGATTACCAAGCCCAAGCCAACATACTATTTAAAGGTGAAGAAGCTGACTTAAGTGAAATGCTTGGCAACCTGTTAGACAACGCCTGTAAAGCCGCTAAGGCCCAAGTTTGCCTTAGCGTAGTTCAAACCGATAACCAATTACACTTTATCATTGAAGATGACGGCAAAGGCCTAAGCCCAGAGCAACAGCACGGTATTTTTGAACGTGGCATCAGAGCCGATACCTACCAACAAGGTCACGGCATTGGCTTAGCCATAGTGCGTGATATTGTCGAAAGTTATCAGGGGCAATTAAGCGTCGGTGCATCTGACACTTATGGCGGCGCTAAATTCACCATCACATTTAATGACTAGCTTTTACCATTAGCCGCTTAATTCACTCGAAATAAATTCCCTGCTTTCATCTTGTGTTCATTTTCACTTCGTTATCCTATATCTAACATTCAAAAACTGCCTTTATCAAAAAGGAGTTGGAGACGATATGATATTAATGAATACGACGTTTAATCGCATCAGAACAAGCCTAGTTGCCGTGTGCATTATGCTTTCTCCTGCGGCATTCGCGGCCACAGACAGTGGCGCACAAACACTGGTAAGCGATCAAGCCTACAGTCAAGATGCTGAGCAGCTGTCTGAAGCGCAGCTGGCACAAATGCTTGCTCCTATTGCCTTATATCCAGATAGTTTGTTAACCCATATTCTGATTGCGTCTACCTACCCTCTAGAGGTAGTACAAGCGCATCGCTGGCAGCAAGAAAATAGTCAGCTTGATAGCGAACAAAAAATGCAGCAAGCCGAGCAACAGGATTGGGACCCTAGCGTCATGGCATTAGTGGCCTTTCCCACTGTGCTTGAAAAGCTTAATGAAGATCTTGATTGGACTCAGGAGTTAGGTGAAGCATTTCTGCAAGATGAAGAAACGGTATTAGCCAGCATTCAAACATTGCGCCATCAAGCCGATGAAGCCAATAGTTTTGATGATATGGAAAACATGACCATCACCCGTGAAGAAAAGCAGATCATTATTGAGCCTGCCCGTACGGAAGTGGTTTATGTTCCCTATTACGACCCAAGAATTGTTTACGGTAGCTGGCGCTGGAATGCATACCCACCAGTATATTGGCGTTATCCATCTTATGTGCATTACCGCCCGAACCGCCCGATTTATTGGGGGCCAAGTGTTTACATTAACTTTAACTACTTCTTTGGCGCGGTGCATTGGTCAAGTAGACGCGTGGTGGTGATTAATCATCATAAGACTCGTTACTATCGTAAGCCCCATAAGATTGCCTATAGCCAAGGCTCACACCGCTGGAAGCACAAACCTGCTCATCGCCGCGGGGTTGCATATAAAGCGCCGAGAGTAAGCCATAAGTATGATCGTGCCCGTTACAATAAAAGCCACAAGGTGGCTCATTCTCAAAAACCTGGTCATAAAGGTAAGCCTGCACAGCTGCATAACTCTAAGCCAAGCCATATAGCAAAGCAGCAACGTGTTAATAAAGCATTAAAAAATAATCATAATGCTAAGCCGAGCTATAGCTCAAGACCCAGCACTAAGCCCAGTACTAGACCGAGCACTAGACCGAGCACTAGACCGAGCACTAAGCCAAGTAATACGAATAAAATGCATAATGGCCAGCAGGATAAAGCGCTGAGAACGGCAAATAAATCACAGCCAAACCGTTCAAATAAGGCTCATCAAAGCCAAAAAGCGACCAAGCAACCGAGCAGCAGACAAGCGACAAACAGGCAGGTTACTAATAGACAAGCGACCAGCAGACCGACTGTTAATAAACAGCAAAGTAGCAAGCACTATAACCAAACTGCGCGAGTGAATAACAACCGTAGCGCCAAACCGCAGCAAAGAGCGAGTAATGCATCCCACAACAACCGTGGTGGTAGTCGCTCAAGCAGTCATCACTCGTCGTCTAAACAGCGAGTGAAATAAGTAACGAGTGAAATAAACTGCGCTTTGTCTGAGTCAGAAGTTAAGTCATAAGCTGGGCCAGAAGCTGAGTTAGAAGCTGGGTCTGAAATAAATAAAAAGCCTGAATCACATTCACTGTGACTCAGGCTTTTTCTATCCCAAGATTAAATAAGTTAGTTTAATTGGGTAACACAATGTTGACCTTTAGCCCTTGAGGCTTAGCTTGATGAAAACTCATATCACCTTGATGCAACATAATGATGAGCTGACAAATGGATAACCCTAGCCCTGCACCTTGGGATACATTTTCATCAACCCGATAAAAACGGTTCTTGGCTAAATCAATTTCGCTTGCAGACATCCCTATTCCCTGATCAATGATATTAATGACGCATTGGTTAGCATCTTGCTCAGCGCGAATGCTAATAACCGATTCTTTAGGGCTGTATTTACAGGCATTTTCGATAATATTTTTTAATACTAATTCAAGATAAAAGCTATCAGCTTTAACGGTAAGTCCCTTAGGAATATCAAGCTGCCACTGATAATCGGCCACAATATGCACTAACTGATTAATCACATTATCAATTAGGCTTTGTAAGTCGCATTCAGCCTTATTAATCGCTTCAATGGCATCAACCCTTGAGAGTAATAACAGTTGCTCAACAGTATGACTCATACGCTTAATTCCCTGCCCCATGGCTTGAGTATAAGGCATTGCTTGTTGCTTTAAGCTTTCATCGGTTGATGAATTAATCACGCTTTCTAAACCATCACCATGAAGTTTAATGATGGCTAAGGGGGTCTTTAATTCATGGGCGGCATCAGCACTAAAGCGTCGTTCGCGGATCATCATATCGGCGATACGGGCTAAATAACTATTAAGCGACTGCTGAATTGTAATAAGTTCTGACGGTAAGCGGATATTAATTGGCGCTAGATCTTGAGCACTGCGATAAGCTAAGTGACGTTCAAGTAGTTTGATGGGTTTAAATAAGTAGTAAGTCACCAATAGCATGATAAGCAACATGATAGGCGCAATAATCAAAGGCGAGCGCCAGCTATTGGCGTTAATCTTATCCACCAACTCTTGGCGCACATCATCACGCTGTGCAGTCACAATCCACACCTGTTGCGCCGTTGAAAACAAGCTGTACACATGCCAGGTGTGCTCACCGACTGCCTGATAGGCATAGCCGTGGTTAAAATCCGTTAGCGGTTTTACACCAGTATTATCTGAGTATGCAAGTAACTCACCTGCTGCGGTAAATAATTGAAATGACAGCTTTCGCTCGTAAGAGAGGGTTTCTACCGTAGACTGCTCGGCAAAGGTTTCTATTTCAGACTCTGACACATGAAAGCGAATAGGTTGCTCAATTAAGCTTGCTACTTTGGCGGCAGTAAGCCTTTTGACATAAAACAAATCCAGCACTTTGGCGGTTTGCACCATTTCTGCATCAAATAGCTCTTCTATCTCGTACATGGCATCGCGGCTACTCAGCACACTGGCAACCGATACGGTCAGTAAGATGCCGACTAACATCAATAAACTAAGGGAGAAACGTAACGAAAACATAATATCCTTTTATGATCTACTGACCATTAATGCTTATTGAATTTCAGCTAAAATATAGCCAATGCCTCTAACAGTTTTAATCAGTTCTGGGGCCATTTTTTTACGTAAATGATGAATATGCACTTCAATGGAATTACTGCCGACTTCATCCCAACCATAGGTTAATTGCTCAAGCTGGCTGCGGGTTAGTACTCGCCCTGCTGATTGGGCAAACTCCAATAACAATTGATATTCCCGCCGTGGCAGATTGATTAATTGCTCTCGAAAATGCACTTCACAACAACTGAAATCGATGGTCAATGCGCCGAAACTAAATTGATTGTTATCTAAGCCGTGTTGGCGGCGAACAATCGCTCGCAGTCTTGCAACTAATTCCCGCACATCAAACGGTTTACTGAGATAATCATCTGCGCCAATGTCTAAACAGTTTAAGCGAGTATCAAAATCCGTATTGGCTGTAAGCACAATAATCGGCAAAGATACTCCCGCTTTACGCCAGTGCTTTAATAAATCTTCGCCATTGCCATCAGGCAAACCTAAATCAAGAATAATGGCGCTAAAATCTTCATTATCCAGCGCCGCTAATGCTTGGTTATAAGAACATAAGTGATCCACTTGGATCCCTTCTTTAGCCAAACTCAAAACCACGCCTTGTGCTAATAACTGATTGTCTTCTACTAACAATACCCGCATCGGTTATTCCCTTATTACTTTTATAATAACTAAAGCGCGATTTAAGCTTATCTAAACACTTTAAAGTCAACACCTTGCTCACTCAAAAAGGCTTCAGCAGCAGCGCCTTTTAACATTGCCATGGTCGATAACATTCCCGCGGTAACGCTATTTGGCCCTAATACCGTCACTGAAAGCGGCGCTTGCTCCACAGGATATCCTGTTCGAGGATTAATAATGTGGCCATAGCGTTTTTGATCCACTTCAATGTAGCGCCGAGTGGTGCCGCTAGTGGCTAATGCGCCTTGGCGTATGGTTAACAGCGCCGCGGCATTATCCAATTGCTGCGGGTTTTCAATCCCCACTTGCCAGCCATCTGGGTTAAGGATGGGACAGGCAATATCGCCGCCAAAATTAACTAAAACAGAGATATCAGGCCAACGCTTGCTGAGTAATTGCGCTGTACTATCCACCGCATACTCTTTGCCTATGCCACCAAAATCTAAACTCATTGCTGCAGGCATAGTCAATTTGCTGTCAGTAAAATCAATGGCGCTAAAATCCACTAGCTTTAATGCCGATTTAATCGCACTAGCTGGTGGCACTTGATGGCTACCATCAAAGCGCCACAACTTCATTAAAGGACCTGCGCTGATATCAAAAGCGCCGTCACTTAATTGATAACATTGCTGGGCAAATTGCAGTAAATGTGCGGTTTCAGCATCAATGTTAACCGCCTGCCCTTGGGCATTATTGAGTTGCCAAACAATATTACCTTGTAAAAAACGGCTATATTTACGCTCTATTCGTTTGGCTTCAGCCACCGCGATATTTAACATCTGCTGGGCAATCTTCTCATCATCTAGTCGCATTAACATTTCACATGGACTTGCCATGGCGCTAAATGAACCTAAAAAGCCCCAAGGGCGACGTGTAAGCGTCGCGACCTGTGGGGCCTTAGATGTAGCGGCTTGTGATGTAACAGCGGCTTTATTTAACAATTTCAATAACTCTGATGTTTTGCGTTTATTTATCTTAAGACTATTTATTTAAAACGAATAGCTTATTTGAGCTACGATTGCTTTCACCGATGGAAATAAATCCTGATTATTTAACTCACCAGGGATATCTGTGCCGTTGTTTTCAGGGTTTTGCTGATAATACTCAATACGATAGCTAAGTTCATGGCCGCCAGATAAGCGATGGCCAAACTTAAGCCCTACGGTATATGCTGACATGTCACCAATGCGATAATCCGCACTGGCATACTCAGGTAATGCAGCTTCTGTGCGCAAAAATGGCTGATAAAACTCAGCAGCTTGCTGCTGGTAATAACGCAAATGCAGCTGGCCATATAAGCTTGGGGTAAAGTAATAGCGATAATGGGTTTCTAAAGTGTGCGCTTGAATATCCCAGTCATCAGTATTGTAGCGATAAGAGAAATCAATCACCCCTGAGTCCAATGCGCCTTTTGCTAACAAGAAAACACTGTGCTTAGTGCGCGAGTCTGGGCGGTTTTCATAGCGATAACCATGGGACTCACCGTTACCATCGACCATACTGAGAATTTTATAGGGATCGGTCATATAGCCCGACACACTTGAAAAACCGTAGTTGGCTTGCATTAACCAGTTACGATTCAAGATTTGGGTCACACCTAGCATGACATCAGCGGTTTGCTTGGTGTCATCACCGTCTAATCGAGTGGCGTCAAATGCAGCTTGAAAGGCATCATCGCCATCATAATCACCGCGAAATACCATTTCTGATAACGCCACAGGACGTCCGCCCACAGGATCAACAGTATCATTCGTATAGGCACCCGATAAGGCAAGGGTGGTGTTGTTTTTGTTAAAACTGCGCTCCACACCCGCATTTAAGCCTAATGATAAATAATCATATTCTTTAGAACCATAAACACCCAAGTTAACCGTCCAGTCAGGATTTAAAATTTCCTGCCAATTGGCACTTAACTGCACCCGGGTATCTTGGAACGTATCATCAAGGGGCGTTTCACCTGGGGCGACCGTATACTCTCCCTTACCTGAAGGTCGAGTAAAGGTTTGGCTGATGGATTGTGCTACAGCGCCAGAAGCTGAAGCGCCGGTTAAGCTGTCGACAACGATTTTCATATCGAGCAGCGAATCTTCACCAAAGGCTTTTTGCACATTACCAATAGCTTCAACGGCTTGTACACGGTCTTGCTCACCGTAATACATAATGGCGGCATCGACTTTCCAATCATCGTTTGCCGGTACCGGCTCTTGTGCGCTAGCTTGTTGTGACAACAAACTGCAGCTAGCCATGGCCAATGCACTAGCGATGCTTTGTTTCGGCGTTAGTTTCGAAGTTAGTTGCATCCACAACCTCCACCAGCTAATGAGCGTCCGCCACTGGTGCCTTCTTTACTGAAGTAAATATGGTCATCCAATGCTAAATCTAACTTTTCATTATTAAGTGCCATATCAGCGCGGGCAAATTGATCCTTCTCCCACGGCTCTACCCCTAAACTCGAACAGCCTGCTAAACTGCTGATAATAGACAAGGCCAATAACAGCTTAATGTATTGCTTAAAACTCGATTTTTTCATTGGCTTATTCCTTTAATAACAGTTGAATTTCATGTTCGTAAGCAGGCTTGTTCTTGTCAAAAAAACCAACATGACGCTGAACTAATTCGCCTTGGCGGTTAAATAAATAGCTACTTGGCATACCAGGTAAATCAAACTCCCTTGCCACATCCCCTTCTGGATTAAAGCGTAAATTAAAATTAGCGGGGATTTTAGTGAGGAACTCATGGGCTAACTCAGTATCAACATCAAGATTGATAGCAACCACTTCAAAGCCTTGCTGCTGGTATTTGGCCTGCATCTGGTTCATCCAAGGAAAAGACTTTCGACATGGACCGCACCATGATGCCCAAAAATCCACATACACCACCTTGCCAGCAAACTCTTTCAAGCTAGTTTCGGTGCCATCTTTGGTTAGTACAGTATGCTCAAGTGAAGGCGCGGCAAATAATGGGCCGCTAAAGGCCAATGTGAGTAACAAACTCGCTAGTAATGATCGCTTCATGGAGTCTCGCTTTGTTAGTTTTAATTTTTGAGGAGTCATGAATGACTAATTTTTAATGATTCAATATCATCTAAGTTAAATCTTCAATCTTAAGGTTTTATTAAGCATTGTGACGAGTTAGTTTAACAGAGTGTTAAGTTGGAGAGTTAAATAGGTAAAGATTAACCCGTTAACAAGGTCTGACGAGTATAGGATAGCGAACAAGAGTTGGTTAATGAGGACTAATAATCACCGCGCTAGCACTAACGCCATGACGCGGTCTTGAAGCAATAGCTAGAACAACCGCTGATACGCTGCTCAATAGGCTTAGTTCAACACAACTGGTGACTTTGTTTACCCGCCGATGATTCTCGAGACTAAGCCCTTATCGTGGGTAAATTCGGCCAGTATTATTCCGGCCAAATGCAAACTGATAAACGGAATAAAATACCACAAGGCAAGTTTATGCACGGTTTCAGCTTGGTGTTCAATTGACTCTGGCCCAAATTCAATCAACAAGCCTGTGGAGACCGATAACGCAATACCCAGATAAAATAGCCAATATACCCACGCTTGAAATTTTTCACGGCCGCTAGCCTGTTTACTGAATGCGCTAGGGTATTGTAAACCGCATTTTGCCATATAGATAAAGCGCAGCGACACAAAAACAGCCACCGCATAACCAAAATATAGGTGCCACTGGAACATCACATTACGGATACTTTTAGCAATGATGACGGCTTGTTTATCGCTGATGAGTAAATCAAGCGGCAATAGCCCTTGTTGGATCATCTCTGCCATATGATTTTTCTCCATCCAGCCTAAACGCAGTAAGATGGTTAACAGCATCACCAACATCGACAACGCAAGCCCCCAATGCAGAAGACGATGGATAGCAGGGAAATGGCTGTGAGTACTCATAAAAACCTCAGCGATTGAAAGTGAATGATTATTATAAGAGGTAAAACTTAACATTTGCTTATGCTAGATCATTGAGCGTTTCACCTTACCAAGCCAATAACATTCAATAACCTCGGTTCAAACACCTCGGTTCAAACTCCTCAGTTCAAACTCCTCAGTTCAAACACCAGTAAATCAGAGACATAAAAAAACCTGAATCACTTTGCAGTCATTCAGGTTTTGCTTAACTCACAGAAAATAATTTATTTTTTGCGGCTATTAATGTGGCTCATTGCGCGTTTACGGCGACGCTCTTGACTAATGGTTAGCTTTTCATGGCGGCCTTCAAATGGATTAGCTCCCTCTTGAAAGCGCATTTGAATTGGCGTACCCACAACTTTCAATGAACGACGGAAGTAGTTCATCATGTAGCGCTTGTATGAATCAGGTAACTTACTTACCTGATTACCATGCACCACAACGATTGGTGGGTTATAACCACCAGCATGGGCATACTTAAGCTTCACTCGGCGACCATGTACTAATGGTGGCTGATGATCATCTTGTGACATTTGCATAACGCGGGTCAGCATTGAAGTACTTACGCGGCGCGTTGCACTGTCATAGGCTTCTTCAATTGACTCGTATAAATGACCAACACCTGTGCCATGAAGCGCTGAAATAAAGTGAATGCGGGCAAAGTCGATAAAGCCTAAGCGGCGATCTAACTCACTTTTAACGCTTTCTTTAAATGCTTGGTCAAGACCATCCCATTTATTCACAGCAAGTACAATTGCACGACCAGCATTAAGCGCAAAACCAAGCAAACCAAGATCTTGCTCTGTAATACCGTCTTGAGCGTCGATCACTAACAAGACAACGTTAGAATCTTCAACTGCTTTCAGGGTTTTAATCACTGAAAACTTCTCAATAACTTCATGTACTTTCGCGCGGCGACGCACACCAGCAGTATCAATTAATACGTATTGACGACCTTCACGTTCCATTGGAATGTAAATACTGTCACGAGTCGTACCTGGTGCATCATAAACAACCACACGCTCTTCACCTAAAATACGGTTAGTTAGCGTTGATTTACCTACGTTAGGCTTACCAATAATAGCAAGCTTAATCGGTAAGTTTTGCAGGCGCTCTTGTTCAGCTTCGGCTTCTTCTTCAGTGTACTCACGTACATCTTCAACTTCTTCACCGTCTTCTTGGCGAGTAATACCCATAGCTTCAGCATAAGGCGCTAAAGAGTATTCAATCATATTGGTAACACCGCGACCTTGCGCAGCTGCCATTTGATAAACTTCACCTAAACCTAATGACCAAAACTCAGCACAGGCTGAATCAGCATCAATACCATCAACTTTGTTAGCAACAACAAAGGTAGTTTTATCACGGCTACGTAAATGCTCAGCAATCGCTAAATCAGCTGCTGTTAAGCCTGCACGAGCATCAGTTAAAAATAGCACCACATCTGCTTCTTCAATCGCCGCTAGCGATTGTTCAGCCATCTTAGTTTCAATCCCTTCTTCAGTGCCATCGATACCACCAGTATCAACCACAATGAATTCATAACCAGCTAAAAACGCACGTCCATATTTACGGTCACGAGTTAAACCAGGAAAATCGGCGACAAGCGCATCTCTTGTGCGAGTAAGGCGATTAAATAAAGTTGACTTACCAACATTAGGTCGCCCCACAAGGGCCACTACAGGGATCATGATTTTGCCTCTAAAAACTTTAAAATAAAAAGCCCCCGGAACACACTTCCAGGGGCTCTAATAAGGTTTGCTATTCAATTTATGGCAGTACAATCGTCGCGATTTTGCCGCTACGACCTTGCACATAAATTTTATCTCCAACCACTACTGGTTGTGAGAATAAACCATCACTATCAACCTCAACACGTCCAGCGACTTCGCCAGAGTTGCGGTCAATAAAATGTAAGTAACCTTCAAAGTCACCTACAACAATATAAGAGCCTATAACGGCAGGTGAAGTTAAACTACGATTCATTAACGTAGAGTTACTCCATAATTCAAGACCGTTACGTCTATCTACTGAATAAATTCGGCTGTGGTCATCGACTAAGTATAGTCCAACCCCTGCTGTCGCTAATTCATTGAAGCTTGAATACTTACGCGTCCATACAACACGACCCGTTCTTAGCTCCATAGACACTAAGTTACCATTGTAACTTACCGCGTATAAATTATCGCCCAAAATTAACGGTGTCATGTCCACATCGGCCATACGAGTAAACTCGTTACCACCGGTTGGGTTAAATACCGCCTGCTCCCAAGCCACTTGTCCATTGTTTTTGACAATAACCGCTATTTTACCATCAGCAGTGCCAAGGAAGAAACCACCTGAATCATAAGCTGCTGAGCTAGTGCCGCGTAGCGTTAGATTTGGCAGTTGCATCTCATGGGTCCACAGTTTAGCACCGTCATCAATATCAAATGCTTCAAAGTTACCATCACTGGTATGCACGCCAACTGAATCTTCAGACACAGTTGGAGCCGATAACAGCTCACCGCTTGCAACTGCTGACCATACGGTCTCACCGGTTTGAGCATCTAATGCCACCAATAAACCAGACTCGCCGCCAATAAAGACTTTATTACGGCCAGCGGTAACGCCTGCGGCAATGCGTGCCTCTTTCGTTTTCGCCAGCTCAGTATGTTTAAATTCTGAAGCTAAGTCTTTACGCCAAGCCACTTTGCCTGTTGCTTCTTCAAAGGCGACGACCTCACCGTTGCGATCGGCCACATATACATGGTCATATCGAATAGCCGGTTTAAGTTGAGAATAAAAGTCACCGACTCCCCCCCCAACCTTGGCATGCCAGTTAACTTCTGGAAAAACAGTTGCTTGAATTTCAGTTAGTTCAGTAACAACTTCTTCTTCATTATCATTTGAAGAACAAGCAGATAGCAATGCGACGCTTAAGCCCGCTGCTAGCAAAGTTTTGCATAAAGACTTCATTCGGCTAATTCCTTATGCCTTGTTTAAATTGTCTAGCTTCATTTGTAATGCAGGACTGGTTAACGAACCGCCGTTATCAACAGCAGCTTGGTAAGCTGAACGTGCACTATCCATGTCACCTTGACGCACAAGTAAATCGCCTTTTAACTCATCACGTTGAGCATTAAATGCTTCATCGGTAATTTGCTCTAATGTAGCAATTGCAGTGCCGATGTTACCTTGCTCTGCTTGCACGCGAGATAGACGTAACGTCGCTAAAGACTCTAAAGCAGCACCCGGTTTTGCAGCAATGATTTTAGTAAAAGCCGCTTCTGCTTTATCTAACTCGCCTGCATCGACAGCAGCTTTAGCTGACATGAGTTCAAGCAAGGCTTGGTAACCTTTTTGATCGTGCTGTGCACCAAACTCAGCGATAGCTGCTTGTACTGCACTGCTGTCGCTGTTAGCAGTAATGCGTTGAAATGCTTCTGATGCAGCTTCCGATTTTTCAATTTTTACGTCAGAGTAATAATTCCAACCGTACAATCCACCTAGACCTACGACTGCACCCACAATGATTGAGCTGCCGTAATCTTTCCAGAACTGCTTAATAGCATCTACTTGTTGTTCTTCTGTGCTATAAATTTCCACGCGCACTTCCCCTTTCTATTCAGTTCTGTTTTTTATTAGCTAAGGGCTAATATTAAAATAATGATTTTATCGTAGTCGCCAACTCTTCTCGGGCAACTAAAAGTTGTTCGTTCTTATTTCTCAGTGGCTTAATTGCAACTTGGTTATTGGCAATTTCGTTTTCACCAATGATCAGGGCGTACTGCGCACCGCTTTTATCAGCACGTTTCATCTGCTTTTTAAAGTTACCGCCGCCACAATGACTCATGACTTTAAGCGCTGGCAGGCTTTGACGCAACTCTTGGGCAATTTTAATTGCTTCAACTAAGCAGTTTTCGCCCATTGCCGTGACATAAACATCGACAACTGGCGCGACATCTTTATCAAGCTCAAGGGTTTGCAGTAGTAAGACAATACGCTCAAGTCCCATTGCAAAACCTACTGCAGGGGTATCTTTACCACCCAATTGACCAACCAGACCATCATAACGACCACCAGCAAGTACCGTTCCTTGAGAGCCTAAGCTATCCGTTACCCACTCAAAAACGGTGCGGTTATAGTAATCTAAACCACGCACAAGACGAGGATTAATTGTGTATTGGATGCCGACAGCGTCTAAGAGTTCACATAAGGTTGAAAAATGTGTTTTTGATTCTTCACCTAAATAATCCATTAACTCTGGCGCATCAGCTAGCAAGGCTTGAACCTGTGGCGATTTAGAATCCAATACTCGTAGCGGGTTTGAATACATACGGCGCTGTGAGTCTTCATCTAATTGCTCTTTGTGCTGCTCTAAAAATGCAATTAATGCATCACGGTAAGTAGCACGTTCAGCAGGATCACCTAAGGTATTAAGTTCCAGTTTAACGTGGTCTTTAATGCCAAATGAATCCCATAATCTTGCAGATAACATCAATACTTCCGCATCAATGTCCGCACTTGCAATGCCGTACACTTCAACACCAAATTGGTGGAATTGACGGTAACGACCTTTTTGAGGACGTTCATGACGGAACATAGGTCCCATGTACCATAAACGTTGCTCTTGGTTGTAAAGTAAACCATGCTCATTTCCCGCACGAACAGTCGATGCTGTGCCTTCTGGGCGCAATGTTAAACTGTCTTCATTGCGATCAGCAAAGGTATACATTTCTTTTTCAACGATATCGGTGACTTCACCAATTGAGCGCTTGAATAAATCAGTACTTTCAACAATAGGAGTACGGATTTCACTGTAACCATAGGCACTAACAGTAGAGCGAATAACCGCTTCGACTTGTTGCCATAAAGGGCTTTGAGTTGGCAGAATGTCGTTCATTCCACGGATTGCTTGGATCTGTTTTGCCACGTTTAATTCGCCTAATTTTTAGCTAATTAATTAATCATATGCCTTACACAAAAAAACACCTACCACTGCTGGTAAGTGTGTTTTTATCTAAAACTAACTTATTCTGTTGCGTCTTTGATATCGATTCGGTTTTGCATTATCGCTGCTTTTGCGCGAATTTTTGCTTCCAGTGAATCCACTATATTGTTGTTATCAAAGCGCTCTTTTTGACGTTTACCGTCATCATAATAACCACTTTTTCCGTGGCTACCGGTTAAACCAATATCTGAAACTAACGCTTCACCTGGGCCATTGACCACACAGCCGATAATCGACACATCCATTGGGGTGGTGATATCTTCAAGGCGCATTTCTAACGCATTGACAGTGTTAATCACATCAAACTCTTGGCGTGAACAAGACGGACAGGCAATAAAGTTAATGCCGCGGCTGCGAATACGTAATGATTTTAAGATATCAAAACCGACTTTAATTTCTTCGACTGGATCTGCCGCTAATGAGATACGTAAAGTATCACCAATACCTTCAGCCAGTAACATGCCTAAGCCCACTGCTGATTTAACCGAACCCGCACGAGCGCCGCCTGCTTCAGTAATGCCTAAATGCAATGGCTGCTTAATTTGCTTGGCGAGTAAACGGTATGATTCAACCGCTAAAAATACGTCTGAAGCTTTTACACTGACTTTAAACTGGTCAAAGTTTAGACGGTCTAAAATATCCACATGACGCATGGCTGATTCAAGCAATGCTTCTGGTGTTGGCTCATGATACTTGTCCATCAGATCTTTTTCTAATGAACCGCCATTAACACCAATGCGAATTGGAATATTTTTATCACGCGCACATTCAACTACATTGCGAATACGTTCTTCATTACCAATGTTGCCGGGGTTAATCCGCAAACAATCAACACCGTATTCAGCCACTTTAAGTGCGATACGGTAATCAAAATGAATATCGGCAACTAAAGGTACACTAACGCGCTGCTTGATAAGCTTAAACGCTTCAGCGGCATCCATTGTTGGTACTGAGACTCGCACTATGTCTGCACCGACTTTTTCAAGGGCCAAAATTTGTGCAACTGTGGCGTCGACATCAGTGGTTTTAGTATTTGTCATCGATTGCACCGCAATTGGTGCACCATCGCCGATCGGAACATCCCCTACATAAATGCGGCTAGAAGGACGGCGGATGATTGGAGATTCGTTATACATAATCTGTTGCTCTACTACTTACCAAAATTGAGTTAACACTAAGCTTTAAAGACTAGGCTTTAGGCAGGGTTAACTTGGCCACACGGTCAGAAAACTCAGCAAGGCTGACATTTTCATTATTAAAGCTCATGGTGACAACTTGCGGCGCACCCAATATCACTTTAAAAGGTGCCTTGCCGGTGACTTCAACGACTCTAGCTGAGCCCTTAACGCCATCAACCAATGTTTTACCATCGGCATCGATAATGTTAACCCAGCAATCATCACTAAAGCTAAGCGATATAGTATCAGTTTCAATCACATCAGCAGTGGTTACTGCAGTATCAACTGCAGCTGTTATTGCTGGTGACACAGCAACAGAGTCAAGTGTGTCAGTCGCCGTTGCTGGCTTAATAACACGGTTACTCTCCTGAACATTACTGCTCACTTGAACTGCGTCATCGTTTTGACTTTGTGCTGAGATTACCTCGCTGGCAACGGGTTCCCGATAAGCCAGTTTAGGATCGATTTCTGGCTCTAATAAGTCTTGTGTTTGCTGCGCCACATTAGCAGCTGCGACTTCTTCTGCTGTCGGCTTTGATAAATCAACTCCCGTTAGCATTGAGTCTTTTTGTACCCACCACAACAATAATAGCGCAAGTAATATCGCTACGATGAGATAAGTAACTAAGGTGAGACGGCTGTCACGGGCTTCGCGGGTAGTTTTGCGAGAAAAGCTTTGCATAGCAGCAGTTTCATCAGGAAGTTGCTGGGCTAAACATTGTTGAACGGCATTAACATCTGCTTCAACGTACTTGGCAAAGTTTTTAGCGTAGCCGCGGGCATAGGTTGCTGAAGCAATATTATCAAAAATATCATTTTCAATATCTTCAATAACACTGGGACGCAAATGCAGCTGTAATGCCACAGCATCTATCGAGACACCCTTTTTTTCGCGGGCAGTGCGTAGCAGCATACCCGCTGTTGAAACAGTTTCGAGTAATTCAGCTTGCTCGAGATTATTATCTGTTTCTATCTCTGTAATTTTATTTGTCATTAATGCAAATTAGCCCTGTATTCTTTCGCTTGTTCTGAAGCAGGATATTTGGCAATTAAAGTAATTCCGTAGCGTTTTACCGCTTCATCATCCGCTAACTCACGGGAAATTTTAATACCTAATGCTAAGCTTTCTGGTGTTTGTTGTGCCACACGGTGAAGACGCGTTAAATTCGCTTTAGCGGCTTGATAATCATTTTCTACTATCGCAAGCTCAATCAATTCTTTCAAGGTTGATTGTCGTCTTGGATCATATCGCAGCGCATCTTCAAAATAATCCTTGGCTTTTTCGGTGTCACCTGCAGACATACTACACACGCCTAAGTTTTCGTAGCTTGAAGCGGTGCGAGTGTATTGTTTGGTTTCAATCGCGGCTAATAGCATTTCTTCAGCTTGTGCGAATTTATCTTGCTGGCAAAGAAACACGCCAAAGTTATTTTTCGCATCACCACCTGCATCTGGCGCGGCAATGGCTTTACGGTAAGCCGCCTCTGTACGTACAGTATCACCTACCGTTTGGTAATAATACGCCATCGCGATATGCACTGAACTTAACTGCGGTGCATATTCAACCGCACGATTTAAATTAAATTTAGCTTGTTCAATATTGCCTCGATTTAAATAAGTCAGTCCCAGCTGCATTCGCTCAATAGCTGCGGCTTGCTTATCTAAGGTTCTTTCGGCAACAGGAATATCAGTACCGCTATAAGTTCGCTCAGTGACACAACCCGTTAGAGGTAATGCCATCGCGACTACAATCAAAAACTTTGGCAATCCATGCATATTCCAACGCCTATTAATCTATACAAACAATGAGTTAATCCATTGTGACCGAAATCTGATTTTGTTGCATTTGTTTTTTTGCTAAACGTTTAGTGCGATCACGAATATCACCGGCTAATTGTCCACAAGCCGCATCAATATCATCACCACGGGTTTTACGCACAATAACCGTTAAGCCGTATTCCATTAATACTTTAGAAAAACGGTCAATTCTAGAATTAGAAGAGCGACCATATGGCGAACCAGGATAAGGATTAAACGGAATTAAGTTAATCTTACACGGCGTGTCTTTCATTAGCTTGGCTAATTCATGGGCTTGATCTGTACTGTCATTGATATGATCAAGCATCACGTATTCGACTGTAACACGTCCGCGGTTAGCATTGGACTTTTCTAGGTAACGACGAATCCCAGCTAAAAATTCTTCTAGCGGGTATTTCTTGTTTACCGGCACCAATACATCACGCAGCTCATCATTTGGCGCATGAATACTCACCGCTAAAGCCACATCGATCACGTCACCTAATTTGTCTAACGCAGGCACGACACCTGAAGTCGATAAGGTCACACGACGCTTAGACAGACTAAAACCAAAGTCATCTAACATGATGTCCATTGCAGGGATCACATTGGCTAAGTTTAATAGTGGCTCACCCATTCCCATCATAACAACGTTAGTGATTGGACGATCGCCAGTGTCTTTATGGAAACCTAAAAATTCTGATACACGCCATACTTGACCGATGATTTCAGCCACTGAGAGGTTACGGTTGAAGCCTTGCTGCCCTGTTGAGCAGAAAGTACATTCCAATGCACAGCCCACTTGTGATGATACACACAGGGTTGCACGGTCTTCTTCAGGGATGTAAACAGTCTCGACTTCTTGGCCTTGACCAACATTGATCGCAAACTTAATGGTCCCATCAGATGACTTTTGAAAGCTAGCAATCTCAGGGGCAACAATTTCACACTTTCGAGCTAACTTAGCGCGCAGTGCCTTGTTAATATTGTTCATTTCTTCGAAGTCGCTAACACCAAAGTGATAAAGCCATTTCATCAATTGATCGGCTCGGAACGGTTTTTCGCCCATTTCTGCGAATAGCGCTCTCATCGATTTTCGATCAAGATCCAATAAATTGATCTTTTTTTCACTCATGTTGTGTAACCTCAAAAAACCTAAAACTTGCTTGCGGGCGGCGAATTATACAGATCCTAACAAAATTTGGCTATAGAAGTAGCAACAAAGCTTAGAGACTATGCTAGAATTTCCTCGGACTAATATTGGTCTGCCATTTGGAGGTGTAATTCCACCTTTATGATAACCCTTATCATTATAGTATTTATCGCCATTGCAATCTCTTTTCTTTGTAGTGTATTTGAGGCGGTACTACTGTCTGTTACGCCTAGTTATATTGCCACTTTGGCTAAAACGAATCGTAAAGCTGCCGATCGGCTTAATAAACAGAAAGAAAACGTGGAATCACCACTGGTTTCTATCCTGACTCTCAACACCATTTCCCATACCGTAGGCGCAGCTGTTGCTGGTGCTCAAGCGGCAAAGGTCTTTGGCGATGAAATGCTAGGGGTATTTTCCGGGGTACTGACCTTTCTCATCTTATTTTTCTCAGAAATCATTCCTAAAACCTTAGGTGCAAACTATTGGCGTTCATTAGCGCCATCAGTGTCGCTAGTTTTAGTGTGGTTAGAGCGTATTACCAAACCACTAATCTGGATGTCTTCAAAAGTCACCAAATTAATGGGTAAAGGCGACGAAGGGCAGTATATTCGTCAAGAAATGAGTGCGATGGCCGAAATTGGGCGACAATCAGGTGAACTTGATAAACAAGAGTCTGCCATTTTAACGCAAATGTTATCGGTTAAAGAAATGCCCGTTTCAGCGATTATGACACCGCGAACCGTGATGTTTAAATTACCGGTGACTCTGACCCAAGGGCAATTTGTGCAGCAGTTTTTAGCTAAACCCTTTACCCGTATTCCTGTATATGAAGACGACCCTGATAATATTATTGGTTATGTTAACCGTAATAATATCATTCAAGCAGAACGTTACACCCAGAAAGAATCCATTGGTGTATTGAAGAAAAACCTGCTGGTTATTCCTGAAACCGCCAAGATTTTACCGATATTTGAATTGATGATTAAGCGAAATACTAAAATCGCTATGATTGTCGATGAGTATGGTTCTGGTGAAGGTATTGTCACCTTAGAAGATATTGTTGAGTCTTTACTGGGACTAGAAATTGTCGATTCAAACGATCCTGTCACCGATATGCAGCAATTAGCGCGTAAATTGTGGAGTAGCCGCATGAAGCATAAAGGCATTGTATTATCTGATGACGGTGAGTTTACCAAGCAATCTCAAACCCCACCGCAATAATACTCTAGCTTTATAGCTATAGATTTAAGGGAGCTTAAGCTCCCTTTTTAATTTAGTTAATATAACCACAGCCTTGGTTTAACGGCTATGCATTAGCAGCAACTAAAGTAAACAACGACTAAAGTAAACAGCTACAAAAATCAGTCACCCATTAAGTTCATTAAACGCCGGATCAGGAACAGCCTCCTTTTTCTGTATTAGAGTAAAAGATGCCCAATAACTATCGCCTTAGCCTTGCTCATATTAACGATACTCATTCTAATTTTGAGCCTAGCAGTGTTCAATTTTCCTTATCGGTCGAGCAACAGCATTATCACGTCAACACGAAAACAGGTGGCTACGCCCGTTTAGGCCATCAAATTGAATCAGCAAGGCAACAAGCTGCTCAACATAACCATGAGTTTTTGTTTTTGCATGGCGGCGATAGCTTTCAAGGCACCTTATATTTTAGAGAATTTCAAGGCGCGGCTAACGCGCACCTACTCAATATGCTCAAACCCGATGCTATGGTGTTAGGTAATCATGAAATAGATGCAGGTAATAGCCCAGTACTGGCTTTTTTAAATCGTATCGAATTTCCGGTGTTAGCTGGCAATATGGATCTCAGCCAAGAGTTAACCGATAAAGAAGGCCGCCTAAGTGGTCACCCTATGCTTTATGATTACGACAATCAGACCCAATGTGCCAAGGTGCTAGTTAAGCCGTTTTATGATACTCACATCGCCATTGTCGGGATTACGCTGGATCAGATGCCGCTGATTGCTCGCCCCGATCCTGATACCCATTTTATCAATGCCATTGACACGACGGCTAATACCATTGCCAGTCTGCAGCAGCAAGGCATACAGCATATTATTGTCCTCAGCCATTTAGGGCTAGATCAAGACCGAGAGTTAGCAGAAAAAGTATCTGGGATCAGCGTCATAGTTGGTGGGCACTCACATACCTTACAAGGTCAATTCGATGAACTAGGTCTTAGCCACACTCCCTATGCTGAGCGGGTAAATAACACCCCTATCATCCATGCCAGTAAATACGCTGAAGTCTTAGGCTTAGCTAATATCACTTTTGATCGCTCTGGCGCCTGTATTGCCATAAATGGTAATAACTACTTTATGATTGATGATGAATTAGAAGTGCTGTTTAATCCTAAGCAAGATAATCAGCTTACTAACCTCAATACTTTGCCCACAGAGCAGCAAATAAATAGCGTAAAAACCAAGCTTATCAGCCACCCTGCTATCCGTGGTGATCAGGCCTGTGAAAGCATTCATAACACTATAATGGAGCAATACCGCCCAGCGCTAAATGCGCTAGAAGAGCAAGTGCTTGCTTACATACCCCATGATTTCATTCATACCCGTTTACCCAGTAAGCACTTTCCCCATGGCAGTGAAATTGCCCCTTGGGTTTGTAGAAGTATGTTTAAAGCCACTAAGCATTCAGGTGAAAAACTCGATTTTGCCTTACATAATGCCGGTGGCGTTCGGCAGTCATTAAATAAAGGCAGCTTATCAATGGCGGATGTATTAGGGCGGATTTTGCCTTTTGAGTTGCCATTAGTGAAATATCAAATTCAAGGCAAATACCTTTATGAAGTGCTGGAGTCGGCCATTAATGCCGCCACCAATAATGGGGTAACTGGCACTGGCGCTGGTAGCTTCCCCTACACTTATGGTATCCGCTATTTCTATGATGGCACCTTAGCGATGCATCAACGTATTACCTCCGTTGAGTTATATCAAGACGGTTTATGGTCGGCAATTGATCCTGAAAAGCTCTATATTGGGGTGTCTTCGGCCTATACCGCCTTAGGTAAAGAAGGTTATGACGCATTACTAAAAGCCCATTGGCAACAAGACTTAGATACCATGACGTTACCTGAAGCCTTTGTTGATTTTGTTACCCAGCATGGAAACTTAATCGAAAACCCATTACAGCCTAATGTTTACTATATTAGCCACAGGTAATATTGAGTTTAAATTTGGCCTTGTGTAGTAATTTAGTATTCACAAATCTGCCGCGGATCACAGACCCTGTGTGCGCTTCATGATTTAATAAACTATCTTTATGTAGATTCATGACCTGAATCATTGCAAAATTTAGCCTAATCAAATAGGGAACGTATTCATGAAAGCAAAACTGATCAAATTAGCTGCAGCAGCAACATTAGCATTAGGCGTATCATCAGCATGGGCTGCTGGTATTATGCACCAAGGTGAAGTAGTAGAAACGATGAACAGCGGTGGTTATACCTATGTTCAAGTTAAAGCAGAAGATAAAACTTTTTGGGCTGCTGGCCCACAAGTTGCGATCACTAAAGGTGACACTGTGATCATGAATGAGCAAATGTGGATGCAAGATTTCACCAGCAGCACATTAAACAAAACCTTTGATAAATTATTATTTGTTGGCAAAATCGAGAAAAAATAACTCGCTTTAGCAATAAATACCCCATAATCGGCTAATTCTCATTAGCCGATTTTTTATCTGATATCAAGCAGCCATGACTCAAACAGCGCAATATTCAATTATCACCTTCAGGCCTGCTTTTGCTCAGCAAGTCAGTGAGCTAGTTCATCAAAGTGTTCGACAAATCTCACACCGACGATACTCTCAAGCCCAGTTAGCCGCATGGTCAACTAAACCGCGCTCAGCAAAACATTGGCAATTACGGCTGACGCGATCGCAATCTTGGTTAATGCTGGCAACAAACAAAGCCGATACTTTAGCAAGTCAGCAGCCAAAGGTTATTGGGGTTATCAATGTCGAAACCCATTTTAAAAGCCGCGGTTATATTGATAGTTTGTATATCGCCCCCGCCTATCAGCAACAAGGGCTAGCATGTCAGCTTTATGAAACCTTAGAAAAGTGGGCTCTCAGCCAAGGCTACGCAGAATTGAATGTTGATGCGTCATACTTATCAAAAGCATTTTTCATCAAGCAAGGGTTTACACTGATCCAGCCAAGCTACCAAATCAGTCAACAGCAGGTGATTAATAGTTTCTATTTAAGCAAGCCGCTCACTTAAATCTTAATCCTCAGCAGCACAAGGCAAGATATCAACTGATAAAGACAAGTCTTACAAACACGTTAACCAGTGGATTTACTTTGTTAATAACGGCTGCAGCATCTGCTCTAAACCATTAAGTTTTACTTCATACATCAATGCCAATTGCTCGCCTAACTTCCCCTCAGGAAAACCTTTACTATGAAACCACACCAGGTATGGCTCGGGTAATTCCAGTAACTTTCGTCCAGCATATTTACCAAATGGCATGGTTTGGTTAATGGCTTCTAATAATAATTTCTCATTCATAGTGTCAAAGTCTTTTTGTTCAGGAGATTTAGTTAACAATAGCAATATAACATTTTGGAATAGCGATAAATACAAAAGCAAAGTTTAGTTATAGATAAGAGTCATTTACATTTAGCGGTTGGCAACACTAGCCACTTTTCTGGTCATTGATTTATTAAATAATCAACTTAAGCAATTCAATTTATTGATAAATTCTAGTGAATAGCTCATAAGGTTAACACAGTCAAAAAATCGCCATTAGCCGCTATTTTGTCAAAAAACAAACGCCTGTCAAAGCCACTAAAACCGTCAATTTATAGCACATTGACGACCAAGTCATAGCAACATAAAGTTAATAACAAGTGCAACATAAAGCGTCAACGAAAAATCAACCTTTTATAACCAAGCGAATCAATAATGATTGACAATCCAATGGCGTTATACCACATCAGGAGATGTTTTGATGATTATCTTAGTCGGTGGTGAAAAAGGCGGTAGTGGTAAAAGCTGCTTAGCCCAAAATATCGCAGTATTTCTCGCTAAAGAAGCCACAGCCAGTATTATCATGGTCGATTGCGACCCGCAAAGAACCACATCAGATTGGATCCAAGCGCGCAATAACAACCCTGAATTACCAGCAATAAATTGCGTCCAATTGTACGGAAAAATCCGTAACGACTTACTCAGTCTTGAGAAACATTATGATTATGTACTCGTTGACTGCGGCGGCCAAGACAATTTAGCCCTGCGCGCTACATTATCAGTGGCCTCTCACGCCTTAATGCCCCTAAGACCCAAGCGTAGAGACCTAAAAACGGTCAGTCACATGGATGATATTGTCGCTACCTGCAAAATGATTAATCCCACCATGAAAGCCTCTTTTGTGGTAACTCAGTGTCCAAGTTTGCCTAACCAAGCAGGTCGAATACTCGAAGCTAAAGAGGTATGTAAAACTTACGATATTAACGTGCTTGATGCGATTACTTACAGCCGAAATATTTATGACGACAGTGAAGAGTCTGGCTTGTCAGTCATTGAAATAGACCCCAATGGAAAAGCCGCGGTTGAAATCCGTAATATTGCTTGTGAATTGCTAGAAGTAAGCGATGCCAAACAGCTAATCAGGCAGCGAAATAATAACGATAATGTAACGCAATTAGGGGAAGTTATGGGCCTGGCCGATCTGAAGAAAACCGTTACGCCATGTAGTACGCCTTTTTTGCCGCAAATGTCAGTTGATGACTTTATTGAGGCAGCAAATCTTTACGCTATGGGCAAACCACAGCAGTCGAGCGCCTGTAAAAATGCAGATTCAAACCAACAGGCGATGCAGCAACTATGGGAATTAACCACCCAAGCTGAAGCGAATGAACCCATAAATGAAAAACCTAAACCATTTAGACGGGCAACATTTACCTTAAGTGAAGCGGCAATTGAGCAATTAAACTGCTTAAGTCAAAGCAGCCAATCGGCAAAGTCAAAGTTAATTAGAATAATGATTAAACAGCATTTTTCATTATCACTTGAAGAACAACAGCAAATAGAGCAACGACTGCAAATACGTTAAATCAACTATAAAAATAAACTCCCTCCCCTTCTTTCTGGCAGCAACCTTGGTTGTTTGCCAGTTTTTTTTGTCTCAATAAAAATCAGCCACTTGAATTTGCCGCAAATTCACCCAATAACATAATGACAAGCTAATATAATCTGGGAGAGCTGAATGTTTGCAGTGTTTTTACTTGTCACCGTTGCGGTAACTGCCATCGCGTTGATTATGACTAAGTCTCAACGCACTGAAAAGCGCAGGCAACAGCTTATGACAAGGCCTTTCCCTAAAGCATGGCGGCAAATCCTTAAGCGTCGCTTACCCTATTTTCATGCATTGCCCACAGATCTGCAGCTACAACTAAAAAAGTTAATCCAGTTTTTTATTGATGAAAAACAATTTGTCGGCTGTGATGGCTTCAACATTACCGACGAAGTAAGAGTGACCATTGCCGCGCAAGCCTGCTTGTTATTACTCAATCGAAAAACCAATTTTTACCCCAAGTTAAAACAAATTTTAGTGTATCCCTATGCGTTTATTGTTGAGAAAAATAACACCGACTTTGCCGGCGTATCCTCTAATGAACGTAATGTGTTACTGGGAGAGTCCTGGGGTAATGGCAAGATCATCTTGTCGTGGAAAAGTACTTTGGACGGCGCTGCAGCGCCATTTGATGGTCAAAATGTGGTTATTCATGAGTTTGCTCATCAGCTAGATCAGGAAAACGGCAATGCCAATGGCGCACCGCCATTAAAAGAGTTCACCGATTATGCCACTTGGTCAGCAACACTCGGTCGTGAGTTTAAAGCGCTGCAATATTGTGCCCAGCATCAATTACCCTCGCTGTTTAACTACTATGGTGCGACCAATCCTGCTGAGTTTTTTGCCGTCATTAGTGAAACCTTTTTCGAGAAACCGTTAGCGTTTTACCAACAGCATCAATTGCTTTATAAAGAACTGAGTCAGTTTTATCAGCTAGACCCAATCAATTGGCATTAAGATCAGCATTGAGTCATTGATTTTCGCGGCTATCATTACCAGCCAACATTTAACAGACAAGGAATTTTCATGCACAAAGCCATCTTAAGATTATTATTAACCACTAGTTTATGTTTAATGTCTTCTTTACCCCTAGCAGCTCAAGAGGCACTCTCTGACGAGTCAAAGCAACAAGCTAATAGCATTCTCGACCAACTACACCAAAATGCCAGCCAGGCGAACTGGGACAGTTACTTTTCGCTATATCACCAGCAAGCGGTGTTTTTAGGCACTGATGCCACAGAGCGCTGGGATATGCAGCAATTTGCCGGTTATGCCAGACCTACAGATGGTTGGCATTATGAAGTCAGCTCACGCCAGCTACTGCAGTTTGATAACACCATTGTTTTTGATGAATTACTTGAAAGCGCCAGTTATGGTCTATGTCGCGGTACAGGTGCGTTGCAATTAACTGATGATGGCTGGAAAATTATTCAATATCATTTAAGTATTGCAGTGCCTAACGACAATGCCAAAGCCGTGGCGCAGTTGATAGGCGCAAAGAAACAAGCTAAATAACCTCTATCGATAAGTTAATTTTGATTAAAAACCTAAGCCAGCAACTTAGCTACGCTGGCTTTGCTTACTTGAGCGCTTAAGCCAAACAATCGATTAGTTTCTCAAGATATGAGTTTAACGAGCTATCAGTCAAAAAAGTCCATAAGCAAAAGAATACAGCAACAAAACTCCCCCCTATTAGTGTCTATGTTATTTACTCTAGCATTAGGTGCCTTCGATAATGACTCACTAATCCTTTAGCCGCTTTGGATTGATATTAATCAATAACATAACTAGAAGGTTTAACTGAATCAGCTGTGATTTCGCTATAAATTTTAAGCAAAAAAAAACGGCTCATAAGAGCCGCAACACAAGCAAATGGTTGAAAACTTACTGGGTAGGAAGTAAAAATCCTCGCATTAAGAACGACAACTAGCTTGCGCTAAAATTCCAAATACTGGATAAAACCCGATGTAGCCTGTAGGTGAACTACATCGGGGGACATCAGCTGCATGGCAGCTAAACTGTTACAGAAGTGGTATTAAAACAGCTCTTCTTCGGTAAAGCCGGTCAATGCCGTCACTGAAGATTAACCGCCTTGAATACAGCTTGTCACTTGGTCAAAGTAACCTGTGCCCACTTCTTGTTGATGCGACACGAATCTATAACCTTTCTCAGCCGCTATAAATTAAACTTTTGTAATACGTCTACTGAATTTAAGCTGTTAATAACTCATAACCCGGTAGTGTTAAGAAATCGACCAACTCATCAGAGGTGGTAATTTCCTCAAACAGACTGGCCGCTTTAGTAAACTGACCACTGGTAAACCTTTGCTGCCCTAGCTCTTGCTCGACATTAATTAGCTCTTCAGCCAGCATGGTTTTGAATAAGTCTTTAGTGACTAACTTGCCATTAGAAAGTGACTTTTCATGTTGGATCCACTGCCAGATCGAGGTGCGTGAGATTTCTGCTGTAGCGGCATCTTCCATCAATCCGTAGATAGGAACGCAACCATTACCTTGGATCCACGCTTCGATATATTGCACTGCGATACGAATGTTTAAACGCATGCCCGCTTCGGTACGTTCACCATCACAAGGTGTCAGCAGCTCTTCGGCTAATATCGGTGCATCGACATCACGGGTAATGTGCAACTGGTTAGTTCCGGCGCCAATATAATCATTGAAAATCGCCATGGCGGTATCGGCTAAACCAGGGTGTGCCACCCAAGTACCGTCATGTCCATTACGCGCTTCAAGCTCTTTATCACCTTTTACTTTTTGCAAAATAATTTCATTTTCTTCGGCTGTTTTAGCCGGAATTAATGCTGCCATGCCGCCCATAGCTAATGCGCCACGCTTGTGACAGGTTTTAATCAGTAGACGTGAATAAGCACTTAAAAAAGGCGTATCCATAGTGACTGCTTGGCGATCTGGTAAAACACGGTCAGCATGTTTGTTCAAGGTTTTGATATAGCTGAAAATGTAATCCCAGCGGCCACAATTTAATGCCACAATATTTGAACGTAGTTCATATAAAATCTCGTCCATTTCGAATACTGCCGGCAGCGTTTCAATTAGGCAGGTACATTTTATTGTGCCTGGCTTTAAACAAAAACGTTCTTCAACGAATGCGAACACTTTTGCCCACCAGCGCGCTTCAACATGACTTTCAAGCTTAGGAAGATAAAAGTAAGGGCCGCTGCCATTAGCTAATAATTGATGGTAGTTGTGATAAAAATACATCGCGAAGTCGAACAGACCACCTGGAATAGACTCGCCCTTGAACTCAACGTGCTTTTCTTTAAGGTGTAATCCACGTACTCGACAGATAAGTACTGCAGGATCTTCATCTAAACTGTAATGTTTGCCTGTTGCCTCAGCAGTAAAGCTAATATCGCCTCGCACTGCATCACGTAAGTTAATTTGACCTTGAACGACTTTTTCCCAGCTTGGTGCTAGTGAGTCTTCAAAATCTGCCATGAATACTTTTACGTTGGCATTCAGCGCATTAATAATCATTTTGCGATCTACGGGGCCAGTAATTTCAACTCTACGGTCAGTAAGATCTTCAGGTATCCCTCTAATCGCCCACTCACCATCTCGAATAGCGCGGGTTTCAGGTAAAAAGCCAGGTAATTGACCATCATCAATGCGTTGCTGCTTTAATTTTCGCTGTGATAGCAACTCAGGAACTTCAGCAGCAAAAGCACCACATAAACTAGCCAATAATGACAGTGAGCCATCATTGAAGATAACCTCTTGGCCAGGGACTTCTGGGCCAATCAAAGCAAGCTCTGAGCTTGTTGGTAAATCAGTTTCAGCACTTGGCTGTGATTTAGCATATTTAGCCATTAGTTGTTCTGCTGTCATATTTAGCCCCTTGAGCAATAATTCGTTTTTAAAAGTTAAATGGTGGTCAGTAAGCGTATTTATCTGTACACCTCTATCAGTGTTTATAAACAGACAACTTACTTCCACATATCTAAAAACAAACCCTGCTACTTTTTAACCATCAAATGTTTGTTTCGTACTAAAACCTAACCAGAAACGTTTGCATTTGCAACAACCAAATAACATCCTCAACAAGCCAAACAGCAACCTAATAATTGGTAACACCAACAGCAAAAACACAACAAGACACTGATTTAAAACAGATAAAAATTAAAACAACATTTAATTGGTTTTAGTTGGTAACTTGTCCAACCAATTTACCAACATCACAAAAAGGTAATTACACAAGTACTTTAATTACATGTCGCAAATAATTATGTACAGCCTTAAGGCAGTTTTCTACTAAAGTAGAAATAGCATTTTGTTTTGAACATACCCTGAGGTAAAGCCATTAAAATAATTAAAATCATTGAGTTATAATATGCTTAATCACAACCAAATTTAAACAACTGTTTTAATTTGACGTTTACGTAAACAAAATAGGCTGTATAGAATATATACTCTAGACTGGTGGAGTTGTAACCGGATCAACATCACAAAAGTTATTGGTTTAGTCGAAAAAAAATGCATCTTTTTTTATAAAAAGTTAAAAACAGTCACAATTTAAAGCATTTTTGCACTAAGGAAGGTCAAAGCTTGCAAATACAGAAGCCATATTGGTGCAGATAAAAACGCCCAAAGCAGGTAGCTATGATAAATAAACCACTTTATTTCGACCTTCAGATTTTGCTTTATATAAGGCTGTATCTGCACGGTTAATGATGGGATCAAGGCTTAGATCATCTGCCGTTATTTGGCTAACCCCAAAACTTGCGGTAATTGTAAATTGATGACCAGAAAAACGAGTATCAATCGACTCAATATCAAATCGTATTTTTTTCGCTAACTCAACTGCTAATTCAATTGTGGTAAAAGGCATAAAAATAGCAAACTCTTCACCACCCATTCGACTGACGATATCTGTACTACGGGTATTCGCCGTTATCACCTCAG
The DNA here is from genome assembly GCF_002874355.2 of Shewanella sp. 10N.286.48.B5. Taxonomy (NCBI): domain Bacteria; kingdom Pseudomonadati; phylum Pseudomonadota; class Gammaproteobacteria; order Alteromonadales; family Shewanellaceae; genus Shewanella; species Shewanella sp. 10N.286.48.B5. Next base: position 314,402 of record NZ_MCVG02000001.1, on the reverse strand, counting down.
CAACCTTTTTCAGTGCCCAATCCCCAGTGCCGTGGCCAAAGGTGTCGTTAATCTGTTTAAAAAAGTCTAAATCAATCACTATAACGCTATATTGTCCGCCACGGGCAAGCACTTGGACAAATTCATCTTCGGCTTTTTCTTCGCCAGTACCACGATTTAACAAGCCGGTGAGTAAATCAATTTGAGCTTGTTTACGAAATTGATTTCTTTGCATCCATGCGGTGGCAAGCAACAAACTCAAAAATGCTACCGTGCCCGTCAAGACGGTAGAAAACATAAACGAAGCGCTTTTTTCGTTATTCATAATGCTGCGCTCTTTCGCTAGCATTTCTTGATCTTGTGCCAGTTTATTTAACTGGCGAGTCTTTTCTGCATTATCGAATTTTGCAACTTGGTATGCCGTTTCTTTGACCTTTTTATCATTAATTAACAGCATCCCTATGGCATGGGCTTGCACATGATATTGATAAGCAACTTTAAATTGACCACGTTTACTGGCCACCATTGAAAGCACATTATAAGCACGCTGCTTAGCCTTATAATTATTAGGCTCGTTAGTCAGTTTATCGACCAATTCGGCATACTCAACCGCCTGTTGAAATTGTTGTAACTGAAAATAAACTTCACTTAAATAAGCGTAAATATTATTAATTTCTAACTCAAAATTAAACGGTTGATAAGCTGCTAACGCTTTAAGAAATAACACTTCTGCGGTTTGATAATGATGGTGTTCAAACTCAACTATAGCCTTGCCTTTAATGGCCATAGCTGCAATTAACGGGAAATTATTTTGCTGACAATAATCTTGGGTATCTGCAAATAATTGTAATTGTTCTAGATAAGGGATTTGGTTCAATGATAATTGCGCGGCAGATGTCAGTACCATGGCATAGCAATGGGATTTGCTATCTTGGCCTTTATTTAACATAAAAACAATCTTCGAAAGCCTAAGTACCTCGTCATATTTATCTAAATCTAGATAGGTATTCATTAGCCTGACATAGGAACTGATTTTAATCGAGTTATCTTGAAAGCTGTCAATGCGTGCTAGGCTTTTCTCCAGTAGGCTAAAAGCATCTTCATAGCGCTTTAAAGGAATACTAGCAGAAATTTTATAAGCATAAATATTCGTTAATTGCTCATCGTTCGGGTTGAGTAATAGAGTCTTATCTAAAGTCTGTAAGGCACTTTCATATTTTCCGGCAAGAATAAGCCGTACCGACTCAAAAATATAAAGCCTTATTTTTTGCGCTCGACTTAGACTATCAAACAAACCAAACAGTTCATTAATGCTGGCGCTAGAGGTATCAATATCTTTAAGTATTGATACATCTAGCAGATCTAATTTTTGGTCAATATCGTCAGCGCTGACGTCATCGGCACTCACTGCTGCGCAGAAAATGAATAACGTGGAGCAAAGTAACCGATTAAGCGCTTTTAGCATGAGGCTAAGATTACGATAAGTGATGGACGAGTAAAATTGATTTCAGTTCAACATCACCCACCAAGGATTTAACTTGCGCCATATCCCCTGACATCACAGCGTCAATGTCTTTATCTGATAAACCATTGGCCTGCATAACGCCGCGAGGATCTTTCTTATAAGTCTCTAACAACTTGGCATCTGAGCTTAATTGAGTAAAAAACTCGGTTAAATTTGACATGTTATTTCCTTATTTGTCTTCAAGGTTGTTATCACTATTGATTAGTACAGCTATCAAGCGCGGTTATTGTCCACAATAACCCGTATTCTGTTAACCAATATCATTGGCATTAATCCCTAATTTTTTCATCATCAGCTGATTTAACTTCAGCGGCATTGAAGGTGGGATTAATAAAGTACTGATCATACTTAACGTCGCAAACGGCAAATCCTTTAAAGGAATTTGGTCAATTCTTGGAGATTGAATTGGCAAGTTTGCCGCTTCATATATAATAACTTGGTGATCAAGTGGGTACCATTGGCTTAAGTGATCAACCAAAATCTCCAGGCGGTGTTGATCAGTACTAAACTCGGTCAAAGTATGCTCACCAGCCAAAGCGATTTGCCATAATAGCAAGTAAGTCGCAGGATCTGGATGATGCTGGTAAAGCATAAATTGTGTTGCTTCAAAGCTTTGATGACCATTAGAGCCGGGGTCAATGCCTAAATCTGCCCACAAACATGCTTCAGCGGAAATACCCGGCAGCATATTCGCCTCATAGCCTTCGTTAACCGCTTGCTTAATGGCTAAATGAGATACACAAGAAAATACCCCTGGGTGACCATATAAGGCTACCACCACCAGCTTATCCTGACGAACTTGCTGCAAAATCGCCTCAACCATCTCAGCATAGCTGTCGCGGCGATTCTTCACTTCACCCTCTTGAGCATAATGGCACTGTAATGAGATATGATTGCCATTTAAGCTTTCAAGCCAACGGTTAGCAAAACCATCGGGCACAATAGAAAATACAATATCTGCATTCTCAATATAACTTTGACTTAATTTACTGATATGGCCGGCAAGTTGCAGTCCCGTCCCTACAAAAACTAAACGTCCAGTCTCACCCGGTTCAACTCTTGTTAATGACATTGTGCTCAATTTTTTCAAAAAAAGGTTAAGAGTTTTCTGCACTAAATGCCCTAGCATTACCATGGCGGCACACGGCATTTAAAAATAACTCCAGTTACTATCAAACTTATATAAATAGCTGCGCTATTACCACCTCTTTTAAACATTTGCACAACATATTTAGCGCCAATAAAATCATCATTGGTCAAATTTGGGGAACTAACTGAGTCACTAATGAGTCATAACCGTCATTGAAGTAGTAATGAAGTATCAATAGCCACTTGTCAGCATAGGGAAGCCTTGGGTATGATGGCGTCAGATTTTTAGGAAATAGCGCAGACAATGATAAATAAAAAACAAAGTCTTACCCTTTTAGGCGCCGTTGCGCTTTCTGTATCACTAAGTGCATGTAGCGTTTTTGACTACTTAATTTACAAGCCAGATATACCGCAAGGTAACTACATGGAGTTACAGCAAGTTGAAAAACTGCGTATCGACATGACTAAAGAGCAGGCTGAATACATCTTAGGTCGCCCAGTGTTGCGTGATAGTTTCGCAGACAATATTTGGTATTACGTTTATCACTTTAAAAGTGGCCGTAACGCTAAAGTGACTCATAAAGAACTTATTTTATACTTTGATGGCGACTTACTCACCAAAGTTGAAGGCGACTATGAACTCAGTGATGACTTTAATACGCCTTTAAACGAAGGGGCATTGCCAACAGTGTCAGCCCCAGTTGTTGCACCATTACTACCTGAGCAAGAACCTAAAGCGATGAGGGGCGATATTCACCCACTTGTTGAAGAAGAGCGCTTAGAAACTGAAAATGATGTACCGCAGCAAGATGAGCAGTAATGAAAAACAGATTTAAGCAATAAAAATAAAAACGGAGAGAATGTTTCATTCTCTCCGTTTTTATTTATGTAATAGCAGTAATACATGACCGCTTTTAGTTCAAATCAGTTAACTTTTGCACCCGTTATCTTATTGCTGCGGCCTTCTTCTTTGGCTTTTTCAGCACGCTTGCGACGCACATCTTTAGGATCTGCAATTAATGGCCGATATATTTCTATTCGTTGACCGGACACCAATACTTCATCATGCTTGACCTGACGGCTAAACACCCCTAGCTTCACCTTGGCTAAATCAATTTCTGGAAAAAAGCTGACAATATTGCTTTGCTTTACCGCCTCAATAAATGTGGTGCCAGGCAGCACATTCACGCTAATAATTTTTTGCTGAGTCGGTAGCGCATAAATCACATCCACCGCAAATGTTTCAACATCATTTGTCATTGTAAATCACCTTGGCTCTTTCAGTGAATGCCGTCACCATTGAATTCATCAGATCTTTAAACACTTTGCCAAAGGCCAAATCAGCTAATGGATTTGAAAAATCGAAATTTAAATCAAATTCAACTTTACAGGCATCGTCCGTTAACTCGGTAAAGCGCCATAAACCGTCTAAATGTTTAAAAGGGCCATTCTCAAGCCTTAACTCAATCGTTTTACCTGGCACCACTTGGTTACGAGTGGTGAAGGTTTTACGGATCCCAGCTTTAGAGACATCAACCGACGCCACCATAGTTTGTCCATCAAACTCCAGCACTTTCCCACCCACACAGCCGGGTAAAAATGCATGATATGACTCCACATCATTAACCAGATCATACATCTGCATTGCACTAAATCGAACCAGTACACTTTTTGAAATTTTTGGCATGAAAAACAACACTCATATTAACAATGAGTCGATTTTAACATGCTCCCAAGAAAACGCATCCATTACAGCTTGATGAATGTACTCGCATCTTTAAGCCGTTTGGGTATAATCCACAGATTAGTTTTCTCTCTCCCCCATCTCTGCCACACGTCAACGAGTAAGCAGAGTTTTTAAATGGGATAACAGCGGGTATCACACGCGATTATGGTAAAAAAGAATTCAAAAAAATCAAAGAATCCGCCCGCTACGATTACACGTAATAAGCGCGCCACCTTTGAATTTAAAATCGAAGAAAAAGTCGAAGCCGGTTTAGAGCTTCAAGGCTGGGAAGTAAAATCTTTGCGTATGGGTAAAGTGACCCTCGCAGATTGCTACGTTTTTATTAAAAACGGTGAAGCCTTTATGCATGGCTGTACCATTCAGCCACTTAACACTGCAACCACCCATGTAGTTTGCGACCCAGTGCGTACTAAAAAGCTGTTATTAAAGCGCAGTGAAATTGATAAACTTGAAGGCTTAATTGAGCGTCAAGGCTACACCTTAGTGCCATTGTCACTTTACTGGCGCAAAAGCGCTTGGGTAAAGGTGGAAATAGGACTCGGTAAAGGTAAAAAAGATCACGATAAACGCCAAGACACTAAAGAACGTGAGTGGAAAGTTGAACAATCTCGAGTAATGAAGAAGTCGAGACTGGACGGATAATGAACAAACGATTGTAACTGTGGTCAAATACATTAGGTATTTTAGTATTTACCCGATACAATCAACAAACTTTGGGGGCGATTCTGGATTCGACAGGATTCACGAAACCCTGGGAGCATGTCGAGGGGCGGTTGGCCTCGTAAAAAGCCGCACTGTTATAGTTGCTAACGACTCTAACTACTCTCTAGCAGCTTAGGCTAGCTAGCCATCTTACCCACGTCTCTCAAATGGGCAGGGATTCAAGATGGTCATATTACATTTGATAGCGAGGGAACTCCGTCCGAGGGTGAACCGCGAAATAGTATCGGACTCGCCAATTGCAATCCTGTCTTTCGGAGTGTACTTGGTTAACCAAAAGAGAGACTAAACATGTAGCGCCTTGGATGTAGGCTTTCTGGACGCGGGTTCAAATCCCGCCGCCTCCACCAAATTCTAAAAGGGCTTAACCGCAAGGTTAAGCCCTTTTTCTTTGGCTAGTTCAAACAACTTTTATCAATCCCAATCAATAACTTTCTCGATTCCAATGAGGCGGTGGCAACTGAACTGCCGGCCATAAAAAAACCTGCACTTGGCAGGTTTTTATCAAACTCAATTAAAAAGCGATTTAGTTTTGCTTTCTAACAAACTTTGATTTGAGCATCATTTGGCCGTGACCATCAACTTTACAGTCAATATCATGGTCAGCATCAACAAAACGTTTGATAACCGCTTTAGTACCAACTTTAAGCACTAATGAAGAACCTTTTACTTTAAGGTCTTTAATCAGCGTCACTTTGTCTTCTTCTGCAAGTAGGTTACCTACTGCATCTTTTAGGATGATTGCATCTGGATCAACGATTTCTTCGTTTGGGTTCCATTCATGAGCACATTCTGGACAAACTAGTTGTGAGCCATCTTCGTATACGTAGGCTGATTCACATTTTGGACATGGTGGGATATTGCTCATGGTGAGTTCTCTTTAAATGAATGATTGTCTGCCTTTAAGTGGCTTAAATAGCACTTTTATTGCAGAAACAGATAGCGGTTATTATACGCAAAATAAGCTATATCTGCTAGACAGCTTATTTGCTGAGCTTCACAAATTAGCACCTTGATGTGAGACTTAACTGGCCAAGGTGTTATTTTTCATACAAGTGTGTTAAACATGTTACATCAGTTATTTTAAGCCCAAACTCTGGCCTCATAAGGGCTTGCGATCATTGGTGATTTTTCCGAACACTGTTTAAGGCATTTTTTATACTGCTATTTGTTGACCTCTGTGAAATTGCAGCTCATATTGCTTACCAAAGGCTAAGTAATATAGTCATCTGTAGTTACTTTTTTAAGATACAAGGTCGTGTCTGTGAGTATAGTTGCTCATTATTTACATAAATGGAAAATGAGGCTGGGCATTTTGGTTGCACTAGTCTGTTTGTGGCCGATTCAAACTTGGCTAATTAATGCAATGACTACAGATGCGTTAAGCCCTTATCGCATCACGCTAACCTTGCCGCTCTCTGACGCCCTCAATCAAGATTATGGTCTTAGCCCTGATGCTAAAGTGAATAAGGTTTTTGTCAGTGGCAGTTTTTCTGACTGGTATAGTGACGACCCTTATTATCAAATGCAGCAAGTCTCTGCTAACCAGTGGCAATATGATCTTTCCATTCATCCCGGTGACATTGAATATAAACTGGTGCTGCATCTCGATGGACAGCCGACACCGATTTGGATTTTAGACCCGAATACCCCTAACACAGCCAGTAACCCTTGGGGTGATACCAACTCTGTGTTACACGTGTTTGACTGGCCCAAGATTGCCACCACAGTGCAGCTATTTACTCTATCGATTGTGGGGGCATTTTTACTATTTTGTGTATTAGAGCCTTTTTTATATTGGTTACTGCATTTAAAAATGCCCTTTCACCGTAAACTGATGATCAGCAACATGTTGATCCTTATTTGTGTACAAGTGGTGTTTTTTGGCTATCAACTGCATCAAAGCCGCCAATTGATAAAGCTTTCGGTTAGTGACACCTTGCATAACATGCACTTACTGCTAGCCAGTGAACAAATTGATTTTGACAACATAGCAAGCCAGCAACAACAAATCTCAGCGACCATTGAGCGTTTTTTTTCTCAAGCGACTACCCGCATCGATAAAAAACAAAACAGCTTATTTCAAATTACCTTGTCTGATTTTGCGGTGCTGGATAAAAACGGCCAATTAGTCAGTTTGCATCACCGCCGTCAGAATGAAACCATCCAACAAGATAGAGCCTCAAAACTTGGCTTTGCTAGCTCTGAAGATTACTTTATGAAGGGCTTATGGGCGCAATTAATTCCCAAGGCACAACAACAAGCGCTTACTGGGCAATTACAGGTAAAAAAACGCCCACGTAATATGCGTAAAATAGAAACCGCCCGTACCCAACAAGCTGAATGGGTACTAGGTTTTAGCCAGTTGATGCAGCCTATTGTCTACCGAGGTCAATTAAAAGGCTTTTATGGTGCGTCGATTCAAGTAAAGCTTTATGGCACTGAACTATTAAATATACTGTTTTTTCAGTTGTTGCTTTTGCTGGGGCTGATTGCTGTCGCTAGCTGGTTGTTTATGCGCGTCGGTAAAATTGTCACCAAAGACATTCTAATACTGACCAGTTGGACCCAAAGAATCGTTAAGGGTAATTTAAACCAAAAACTTTACATAAATAGCCAAGATGAAATTCAACAACTGGCCGAAGACTTCGAATTAATGCGTCAGTCCTTGGTCACCAGTTTTAATAAAATTGAGCAGCAAAATACTAATCTGTATACCGAGGCTTATTTTAATAATCTTACAGGCTTGCCTAACCGCAAAAAGCTTTACGCAGATTTAGCAGGCAAAACTGCGCACTCTTTAATTGCCTTTAACATTAATCAGTTTGGCCAAATAAATGATTTTTACGGAGTAAAAACTGGCGATGCGACTATCAAAGTTATTGCCAAGCGGATCGTCGCTGCCGCTAGTCAGCACACGGTTTACAAAACCGGCGCTAACGAGTTTGTCGTCACCCTTAGCAATCAAGTTGAAGATCTGCACTTACAACAACTAGCAGAAGCCATTATTGATGATGTCACTCAACATGCCATCACCATAGATGGCAACGAGGTATATGTTAACCTCAGCGCCGGTGGAGCCCACTGTATTGATAGTAATTACTCACAACTGCATCAACATGCTGATTTAGCCAGAAGAATTGCCCTTAAACAGTTTCAGCGTTATCAGCTGTTTTCTTTATCAATGGTCAACCCACAAGCTTTTGAACACAACATGCAGCAAAGCCGTATGTTGGCGCTGGCAATACAAAATGATGCCGTAGTGCCCTTTGTACAATTAATCCAGCCACTGGATGGCAATAGCGCCCCGAAATTTGAATGTTTAATGCGAATAAAACAAGCTGATGGCGATTATTTAACGCCTGCAATGTTTATGAAAACCGCCGTGCAATCGCGTATTTACCCACTATTGATGCAGAGTATGCTAACAAAATCTTTTGCATTATTTCATCTACAGCCCTACGAGTTTTCAGTCAATATCTCTATCGATGATATTGCCCTACCTGAACAAGTGAATCAGCTGCTTAATTTACTGAAGCAATACTCTGGGGTGGCGCAAAGATTAACCTTTGAATTACTTGAAAGTGATGAGATCACCAACTACCAATTAGTAAAAGACTTCATTGCAAAAGTAAAACCTTTTGGCTGTAAAATAGCCATTGATGACTTTGGAGCTGGTTATTCTAACTTTAGTCATTTACTCAGCTTAGATGTGGATATCATTAAGATTGATGGCTCGCTTATCCGTCACCTAGATCATGATAAAAAAGCCCAACATTTAGTTGAAACCGTATCTGAGTTTGCTCGCAAAATGCATATTCAAACCGTGGCTGAATTTGTGGATTCTGACAAGGTGCTAAATATGGTCAAGCACTACCAAATTGATTACGCCCAAGGCTATTTACTGGGTAAACCCCAGCCAACAATTGAGGCAGCATTAGGCTTACCGCGCCCAGTAAAAAAACAGCTGACAAATAGCGTTATTGAGCCAGTATTTAGTTAACCCTCAGCACTATCTGCAAGCACTAATCACTAATCACTAAGGAGTTAGGAGTTAGAAGTAAGTGCTAATCACTAACAAAAAATACCGCTACTCAGTTGCGGTATGTTGTCACTCACCAAGCCGGCTCAATCAGCGATGAGCTGTGTTTTTATGAGTCTGGTTGCAATTAAACTCGCTCAGACAACATGGCATCAGATTAGTGTGAAACACAAAACCGTGGCCATTAAATAAAACTAGGGCGACTAAATATAGTCGCCCTAGTTTTATTTAATGATGTTAGTTGCTGTTTGATTATAAAAAATTAGTTAGTTACCAATCATTTTTTGTTGAGAATAAACTCGCTCGCCCAAGGTGTTAAGCACTGTGCACTCACCATCAAGCACGGCAATAATCGACTTACCCTCTCGAAACTCATCGGGCAATATTACCCTTCCAGCGGCACTGACATGCAACCCTTTCAGTACAGTGTTATTCATAGATAGACCTGCCGGAGCATCATAAAATAATACCGTTACTGTCGCTTTATTATCTTTATCAACTGTGGCTAACGGCTGCGTTACTTCTGTCATAAGTTCACTCTCATCCTTATAAAGCGGCTAACATGACTATTACTTCCCTTATGATAAGTCTAGCCATGAATTATTGATTTATCGAGAAACTGAACAACATATTACTTACAAAGGTATTGTTAATTTGACCTAGCTCACTGCTTAATGATGATTTTGTTCAAAAATTAGGGGGAATTTTAATATCTACAGCGGTCATTTTTGTGTTGCTGGCAAGAAAATGAGCAAAAACCAATAAAATTAACATTGAAACAGATACAGCCCCTAAACAGTTGCGATAATTTTTGCTAGAATCATCGACAATTTTTCGATATAAGACTGAGATTAAGATGGGAAGAGCATACCAAAACCGCAAAGAATCTATGGCTAAAACCGCTGGCCAAAAAACGCGTTTATACTCGCGCTACGGTAAAGAGATATATGTTTCAGCTAAAAATGGTGGTGTTGATCCTGACGGTAACTTAGCATTACGCAGCTTAATTGCACGAGCGAAAAAAGACCAAGTACCGACTCATGTTATCGAACGTGCTATTGAAAAAGCCAAAGGCGGTGGCGGTGAAGATTATGATACCGCGCGTTATGAAGGTTTTGGCCCTGGTGGATGTTCAGTCATCGTAGATTGCTTAACTGACAATGTGAAACGTACTTTCACTGAAGTGCGTCAAGCTTTCGTTAAAAATGATGCTAAGTTAGGTGGACCTGGTACTGTTGCTCACAGTTTTGACCACCAAGCCGTATTTGTATTTCCTGGTGATGACGATGAAGCCGTTTTAGAATTGCTGATGATGGCTGATGTGGACGTGACTGATGTTGAGTTAGAAGATGGCATGATCAGCGTTTTCTCACCAATCACTGAATACAATAAAGTCCGTGTGGCATTAACTGAAGATAATGCAGACATCGAATTTGAAGTTGAACATATCACATTTGTACCTCAGGCCATGACCGAAGTGACCGGTGAAGATGTTGAAACCTTCGATAAATTTATTGCTGCTTTAGAAGACTGTGATGACGTACAAAACGTTTATCACAATGCTGAGATTAACGACTAACAGCAACAGCTCTTACGCCAGCCCTAAAGCGGATGAGCCCAATAAAAACGCAGTCAATAGACTGCGTTTTTTTATGGCTTACCTTTGTAGCTAAAATAAGGGCAAGTCGCTTATTTTAATTCCATTTCTTGAACTTTTTCATAAGCTATTTCAGGTGCTGTAACCTCGGGCTTCTGATGTAAATCTGCTTTTAATTGTCCTTTTCGATGCTTGAGTGCGGCATCAAGTTTTTTACCTGCTTGGGTAAGTGCTGGGTACATAACGGGATCTGACGCTTTGGCAGCGATTCGGCTACCTTCATAGTTCGTGGTAATTTCTACTTCAAACTCGCCGTGTTCTTTTGAAATAATGATATCGATTGATATCAACGTAGGGAAATGGCTGGCAATTTTAGTGAACTTTTCGTTTACGTGATCTTTTACTGTATCAGTAACATCAACATGGTGACCCGAAAGATTTATTTTCATAGATAACTATCCTTTAATAATATAGCGTCGCTATATACTTCACTTTCTTTAAGCAGATTTTTATTCTTACATAGGTATATTTAAGGGCTTGTGTCCTAGATCACAAGGGGAGTTGGATAAATTTTTGTTAACGTTACAAAAATAGCTCACAACGACCCAATACCAATGTTAATTATTTTTTATGCAGCAATTGATTTGTCTTACAACTTCAGTATAGACATAAAATTAAAACAAAATCTGCAACTTTTGTCGTGTTTGCACTTTATTTGTGCATTTAGCTGTTTTTTAAGAAAATTAACCTTCAAAATAGTTTAAAAATCAGCCAAAAAAGCTAAATTAAGGCACAGTTCAAGCGTCCATGGCCTCAAGTTAATCTATGACTAAAAGTGATCATTCACGCTTTACACTCACTTTTAAGCACTGGAGTGGATTTCATAAAAAACCCAGCATAAGCTGGGTTTTGTTATATCGGTCATTTGAGATAAGTTTATCGTTAAAGTCAGTTAACTTTGGTTACCGACAAGGTGGGAGAGCTCGCACTGGGGCCAGTTACCGTAAATCGATATGTGCCAGCATCTGCAGCATTAAAATTCATATTAGCCCCTTTGGATGCCAATGACTTCATTTCACCTTCTAACACCGTTTCTTCGCCAGCAATAGCACCAAAATCAACAGTAGACCAATCTGCAGTAGCAATCTTAAATTCATGATTGCCCGCCTCTAAAGCGATATCAACATGGTAAACCGAAGAACCTTGGTAAGTTAGTGCATCAACTTCACCCCAGCCATTCATTCCGCCACGAATATACACAGTATTAGTGCCAAACATTTCTGTTTTATTGACAGTTAGCATTGGCTCTAAACGATTACTCATATTAAAAGTAAAAGTGTACATTTCTTCAGTTTCAAAGTTGAGACTCATATTCGTCCCTGCAACCGCTAACGCTTTGGCAGTATCTAAGGTCACTGCACCATTATCATCTAAACTGCCGTAATCAACTGTAGACCAATCACTTGAGGCAACTTTAAATTCATGGTTTGCTGCTGATACCAATATTTCTGCTTGGTAAATACTGCCACCCATGTAAACCAATTCATTGGTTTCGCCCCAACCATTCATGCCGCCACGAACATAAACACTAGTGCCAACGAAAGGCTCTTCGTTGTATACGGTTAGCACTGGGTTATCTTTATCTGCTGCATTAAGTGAGAACACATAAGTCCCATCAAGTGTTGCGGTAAAGCTTAAATTTGCGCCCGCTCTAGCAAGTGGCTCAGCTACGTCTTCATCAACTCCCGCTTCGGCATCTGACACGCCGCCAAAGTCCACAGTGCTCCAATCACTGGATGCCACTTTAAAGTCATAGCCACCCGCGGCTAAAGTAATTGCAACGCGATATTCACCACTACCAATATAGGTAAAGCTATCCACTTCACCCCAGCCATTCATGCCACCACGAACAAATACTTCAGTGCTGCCATATGGCACAACATCTGGCGCACCCGCTGTAGCATTAGCACTTAAACCTGCACCTTGTGTATCACCTTGGTTTTTCACAAACACTGCTGTGGTATAAGCCGGTACAGTAAACGTGCCCTCTTCAGTCCCCTCACTAAAGTTGGCACTTTGCACTGTGGTGTCAATCGACATAGATAAACTTGGATGCAAACTAAACCCAGATGCAGTCGGCACTGTATGAGACTGCTCACTTTCACTGCCGTTGATCATCACCACCATGGCATCAACTGAAGGGTCTATATCAGTTAAATCAGCACCATCATCAATACTCATCACAATTACTCCCTGAGTTTGATTCTTGCCAATATTATGGAAACCAACACGGTCAATAATGTCTTGCTCAGTCGTTAAACGCAGTAGTGGGCTCGTTTTACGTATAGATAAAAACTCATTAAAGACGTTAGAAGCAAACTCAATTTCAGACATAGAGGCAGCTGAATTAGGATTACCCGCAAGCGCAATAATTTGCTCCATTTTGGCAGCATTATCTTGCTCTAACGGTAAGCCGACATTCCAGTTATTACTGCCTTTAGTAAAGTCGACCCAGTTAAACCAATCGCCGGAATCATAAGTATTTCGGTCTAATGATTTCGAGCGCAACATGTCGCCACCCATTTGTAAAAATGGAATACCTTGGCTCATTAATGGAATCGTAGCAGCAATATTTTGCACTCGTACGCGGCTATCTAACGATAAACCAATATCATTTGAATACTGTAAAATATCCCATAAGGTTTCGTTATCATGCTTTGATACATAGTTAATACTGTCTGCAGGATCTAAGGTGTAAGCTGTTGGCTGTGAGTTCCAGCTAAAGCTACTCCCTGTGGCAGTATTGCCGTTAAAGTCTTTTAAGACGTAGTTTTGTAAGTTACCTGCCATTGATAAGCGCAGCGTATCTTGGTCACGCAAATAATCATCTTTTTGCTCAGAAGCAAATAAAGCCCCCCCTCGAACGGCCTCACGAATACGGTCATTAAAGGTACCGACTTCACTGCCTGCCATATTGGCTTGAGTGGCCTGTTCAAACAATCGATTATCGGCGACTTCACCAAAGTTCCAACCTTCACCATAGAAGTAGTTATCAGCATCAACCGCTTGAACGGCATCACGGGCAGCTAAAATACTGCTCTTAGGCATATGACCCATCACGTCGAATCGGAAACCATCAAAACCATATTGCTCAGCTAAAATCACCATTGAATCAGAGACAAACTTATCCATCATTCGATGTTCAGTGGCGGTATTATCACAACAGGTGGATGATTCAATGTTACCGCTAATTTCGTTATAACGGTGGTAATAACCTGGCACGACTTTATCGAGCACTGAGTTATCCCAAAGCCCAGATGAACTGGTATGGTTATACACCACATCTAACACGACTCTTAGCCCTAACTCATGTAAAGCTAAGTTCATTTCACGTAACTCTCTAACTCGAGCAATGCCATCGGCATCGCTAGCATAACTGCCTTCTGGGGCAATAAAATGCTGAGGGTCATACCCCCAGTTAAAGCTGTCATAGCCGCGCATAGCTTCAACTAATGCTTGGGCATCTTTTGAGCCTGGTAATGCTCCTTCTAGGATTGATTCAATTGTGGCTGATTTATCTTGGGTAACACAGGCATCTGCACTGTCTTCAATCTTGTCACACAAGGTGCCTAAAGTGTCTGTGATATCAACTCGCTCTGCCGGATCTTCATTAACAGTAGCGATATCATTGACAGGCAATAAATGAAAATGAGTCACGCCACTTTCAGCTAATTTACGTAGATGCTCAACAGGTGCACTACCCGCTTCAGTAAAGGCTAAATACTTACCTCGGTTTTCTGCGCTAGTGCTTTCATCGCGAGCACTAAAATCACGAACATGACCTTCGTAAATCACGATATCTTCAGGATTGGCAACCGTCATGACTTCGTGGTCATCCCAACCATCAGGTTTTAAGTCATCATCACTTAAGTTAATAAATTGACTATAGCGGCCATTGGTTGACACATTCAGAGAATAAGGGTCCGTTGATTCAAGTGTTTCAATGGCTTTAGTTACAGGATGGAAAACAATGAGTTCGTAACGGTAATACATTCTGTCTAAGCTCATATCACCGCTAAATGACCAAATCCCCGTTTCAGCATCTAAGGTCATCGACTCAGTACGGGTTAAGTTTTTAGCTGCATCATAAACTTTCAAATTCACTGTTTGAGCTGTTGGTGCCCAGACTTTCGCCATGATGTTACTGCCATCATAGATTATGCCTAAGTCAGCTTCATCAGCATCATTCTCACCAGCGGTGTACAGTGCATCAAGTACTTTAGCGGCTTGAACATGAGTTGCTGCAACAGGTTTGTCGTCGCCATCATAAGCCACCATAACCAACTGATTTTTAGCAATAGACTTAGCTTCTTCTGTAGTAAAATTCGCTTCATAAGCAGGCCAATCCGCTAAATGCGGTACTAAGGCTTTTTGCGCATCAGTTAGCTCACTGCTCATAACTTCAACTTGTGTGCCACTGATATTGCCATCATTGTCAGCTGCAATTCCTGCAATATCAGAATGATGAATAACAAATTTTGCGATTCCGTCCGCTGACTGATTCCATACAAAAGTATTTTGATCGAGCCAATGAGCACTAGCACCATCAATTGAAAAGCCAGTATCTAACACAGGATAAGCATAAATATCGCCAATCCCATCAATGGTAAAGTTTGTGCGATCGAACATGGCTTCTGGTGCGTCTCCGTCTTCAAAGGCAATTAAGCTCATGCTTAAATCGCCCGAAGCAATGGCCTTATCATCACCATCATGAATAATGAAATTAGCACATTCTCCATAGCCTTCTTTTAATTCTAAAACCCAATAAGCGCCGTAGACTTCATCAACCCCAGTAAAACGATGTCCATTGGCCCAGTCCGTGCTGTCAAATGGCGGAGCATAAGCGTCACATTTGTCGTTATTCCAAGTGTGTAATTTATATGCTGAATACTTTGGATTTGACTCAGTGTTATTTTTATCTTGCTTGCGGTGGTAATAAAGTACCGCTTGATTTGCCCCCGCTAACACACTAGGCAAAGGCAAGTTAGGGTTTAAGCCCACTTCACACGTTTCATTGTTTGCATCAGGAAAAGTCGGTGCAGGACAACTTAATGGCGGCGGTGGAACACACGCAGTGCCCTCGGCATTCGGTACATTGGGCACATTACAGGTTAGCAGTACTTCACCGGACTCTACTGAGTCACCACCACAACCATACAGAGCAGTTAACGATAAAGTCACTGCGGATAATTTTATTATTCTATAAAGGCTCATCATGAGTCACTTCTCCCTGTTAAATTCGATACTGGGCATTTGGTTGAGCTAAGTTTCGTAGCGGCGTCATCAGCGTTAGATTTACATGACATAATTTAACCCCAGATAAAATTCACGACCGAAGTACTGAATGGTGCCGGTTTTGTTTTGGTTGCCAAAATAGCTCTTAGTTGGCTCGTCAGTTAAGTTATTCACTTGGAATAACAGTCCTAGCCCATCGGTCACTTGATAAGACGCTTGATAATCAATCACGGTTTCACCGTCAAAATTGACCACCTGCTCATTAATAGCGACTTGCTCTGAGATAAAGTCGTCACGATAGCGAGCGCTAACTCGAGTTTCAAAGCCTTCATAACTGTAAAATAACGTTGCACTTGCAACATTATTTGATAAGCCAGGTAGGCCTTGCTTTGATGCTTCACCAGCAAAGGTAGAAATGGTTTCGATTTCAGATTCGGTATAGGAATAACTGGCATTAAAGCCTAACCCTGACCACGCATCGGGGAATGAAGCAAACACTTGGGTGTAGGCCAGTTCTAAACCGCGAATATAGCCGCCCTTTTCGTTATTCATTGCCGTTGTGAAAGTACCATTAACCGTTGGCACAACTTGGCCACTGTCTAATTCAATCGAATCAGGCACGTTGTAGCCATTGCCTTTAAAGTCGTAATTGTCGATGCTGTCGGTATCAATAAATGACTTAATATCTTTGTAGAAAAGCGCAGCAACAAACGCACCTTCATCAAAGTAGTACTCATATGACACATCGTATTGATCGGCATAGAAAGGTTTTAAGAATGGGTTATTAGTGCTTGAACCATTAATTTCACCTGTGTCGCTGACCGACGCACTCGCATCGCCCGCTAAGCGATTAATGGGTGGCGAGACATCACTTTCGCGGCGCCAAAACGTACTTGAGCGCTTTCTGTCACATGAAAGTTAAGGTTAAGTGAAGGCAAGTAATCGGTATAGCTCACCCCTTCAACGATGGGAGCATAAAGCGAGTTATTGATACCGATTTCGTCGAGAATGTTTTGCGCACCAAAAGCTGGATCGCCACCCACATTTTTAAGCACGGTTGCCGATTGTTCGGTGTTTACCACCCTTACGCCAACGTTACCCGTTATTGGCAAACCACCTAATTCAGTATTGATATTGGCTAAGGCATAACCAGACCAAACCTTTTCGTACACTTCACCACTTTGCAATACTGACCATGAATAGTTGTTGGTATAACCTTGGGCTTGCCCCGGTGCAACACCATCAGCGTTACCCCATGTTTGCACTGGTTGCGGAGTTCCATTTGGGAACCACGCGTTAAGTGCCGCATCAACATCAATGGCTAAATAAGATGGGAAATAGCTAAAATCACCTTCCCAATCAACGACAGTGGTCATGTCATCGGTCAATCTTAATGGCGGCTGCGAACTCGAAAAAGCATTATCAACTCCGTATTCAAATACTGAGCGGTCATTAGAGTAAGTACGGTCTGAATAACGACTACCAAACTCAACACTGGATATAACATCATTGTCTAGGGTGTATTCAAAATCTATCCGATAAGCGATTAATTCATCTTCATTCACATAGGGATAGATGCCATATTTGCTGACCATCATACGGTCAGTATCAGAAAATGCATCCGCTTGATTAAAACCCACATCGGGTAAATCTAAACCATTCAGTAAGTAGCTAATTGATACATTTTCATCAAAAATGGGCGTGTCGGCGTTGGCATCAACTGCCACATTTGACCATAACAAACCATTACGAAAATTACTTTTTGCCGATGATAAAGACACATCAACATTCACATTAAGATTGTCAGTAACTTGCCAATCAGCGTTAATGCCATAGCTATTTACTTCATCAAAATCTTGATTGTCATCGTTAACCAACTCAACCCGCGTGTTACCAGTAGACTTACGGTTGTAAGTACCACCAATCACTGAGTTACCATCTAAAACAGGGTTGGCAATTGAAGCACTTTCTGGCTCTAACTTAACCCTAAAACCACGGGCAAAGGCTTCTGTGTCAAAGCGAGATATAAATGCATCAGCTTTAAGGACAAAATTATCAACCGGTGCCCATTCAATCGCCCCCATGTAGCCATTTCGAGTTTCAACGCCGCCAAGATGCTGTAGTTCAAAACCTTCACCCAAATATTCTTTATGGGCGTTAGTCATATCGCCATCGTCACCAATCGGGCCATTGGTGTCATTTTCGATAAAGTCGACATCCGCTGTGCCATTGTATGCAAAGCCAATAAATTGAGTTGCTACGCTTGGCTGATTCAATCTTGCATAACCAACGGCAATACCTAATGTGTCTTCAAGAAATTTACCCTGATATGAAAAACTGACGCGATCGCCATATTCTTCCGCACCATACACTTCACTCGCGCGGTCGTTATACATAGCGCGGGCATTCACCACAAAGTTATGTTTTTCTGTTTTGCTCAAAGGACTAACCGTTGCTAACTCAACCGTACCGGCTACGCCCCCTTCAAGTAATGATGCTTTAGAAGATTTATATACTGCAGCAGAGCTAATTAGCTCAGAAGGATATTGATCAAACTCAATGCTACGAGAGCCACTTGTCGATACCTGCTCACGACCATTTAAGGTTGAAGAGACAAAGCCACCTGACATACCACGAATATTGATTTGAGCAGCTTGGCCACCGGTTCTCACCGCTGAAATCCCCGGTAAACGGGTTAATGCATCCGCCATTGATACATCTGGCAGTGCGCCTAAGTCATCTGCTGATAGTTGCTCAGAAACAGTATCCCCATAACGTTTTGAATTAAGTGAATCAATCAAACTACGGCTATAACCGGTGACACGAATAACCTCAATGTCATCTTCAGCGGTGATATTATTGCTACTGGTATTTGCTGCGGCATTATCCACATTAGTTTCATTTTCGACCGCATTAGCGACCTGAGTTTTTTCTGTATTGATGCCATCGGCAGCAAGCGCTATATCGGATGAAAAAGCAAATCCGACCCCCGCAGCAGCTAGCGCTAGCGATAACACACTAGGTTTACAATTGAACATTGAGTTTCCCCTCACCTTACTGACTTTATAGTCACCCAACATTCAGTTATACGACTCAGACTAATGGAATATCAGGCATTATTATCCCGATATACTAGACATGGTTCAGCGCTAGCCTCAATTTACTGCATACGTATTCATAACATATTATTAACATACCAATTATTACAATAGTCGCTAAGTTGATGTAATCAAATGCTAAAATCGGTTTGCTAATTATGATTAATATTTACACTATCCGCGGCAATCCACTTTTGGCTATAGGCTAGTCATTAAATATCTAAGGGGAGGTAGATTTCGTCACTCACTCAGGTAGAATACTTTTCAGCTAAACCATTTGAGTAATGCTTCTAATCACAGTTTTAACCAGATTACTCACTAAGTGTTTGAAATTGTAAACAAAGGATAAATGATGGGTTTTAAGTTAACGGTAAAATGGCAAGCAGATCATTTTGATCATCAAGCGCCAGAGTTTAACCGGGATCACCAAATCGAATTTGGTACAGGCCAAGTTGTTCACGCCTCTTCTGCGCCTGAATATAAAGGCAATGAAGCCAAGGTTAATCCTGAAGAAAGTTTGCTTGCGGCCTTATCCTCTTGCCACATGCTAACCTTTTTAGCCATTGCCCATTTAAAACGCCTAACAGTTGAAACCTATGTTGATAATGCCAAAGCAGAACTAGGCAAAAATGATAACGGTAAGCTGTCAGTCACCAAAATGACCTTAAATCCAGTGGTAACTTTTGCAGAAGGCATTGAAGTCAGTCAGGAAGTGATAAATAAAATCCATGACAAAGCCCACGCCAATTGCTTTATCGCCAATAGTGTTAATTCTGAAGTAGCAATTAACGGCTGATAAATACCTGCTAAAGGCTGTATTTACAAATAAAAAAACCGATATCAACTTGACTTGATATCGGTTTTTTTACACTTATTTACCAAGCTTAACTCAAGTTAGCGCCTTTAAAATTGCGCTTTAGTATCTGCCGCAAATCCGCTTGCAGGAATTGGCTTAGCTTTTAACGGCGCGATTGGCTTTTGGATCAGCTCATCTTTTAAATAACGAATGGCGGTTTCAAGTTGGGCATCCTGACCTGAGAATGTGGCAAAAGGTAAGTTATCCACCTCAATATCCGGCTCAACCCCGTGGCCTTCAACAATCCAACTGCCATCAATAGCGTACTGTGGATACTCAGCTACCCTTGCCATGCCTTTATCCGTTAGGCTATTGCGTCCAGAAAGCCAAACTCCTGCACCCGCAGTTTGCTTACCAATTAACGGCGCTAACCCTAAGGCTTTAATGCCTGCTGAAAAGGTTTCGCCATCTGAGTAAGTCATTTGATCGGCCAGCACCACTAAATGACCTCTAAAGGTTTGTTGCATATTGGTGCTAGCAGAGCCATGGGTAGGTTGCCAAAACGCCCATGCACGGCGTAGGAGCTTTTCAATAATCCAGCTATCAATATTGCCACCGCGATTACGGCGCACATCAATGATTAAACCGTCTTTGTCATAATTGGTATAAAACTCACGGGCAAAGCTTTCAATATCCCCAGCCCCCATGGCATACAAATGTAAATAACCAATGTTGCCTTTACTGGCACTGCTGACTTTAGCGGCATTATTGGTGACCCAGTCTAAATAACGCAGCTTGGCATCGGTGCGGTTATCATGGGGCACGACGATAGTTTGATGGCTTTTTTTACCACGCTTTAACGCCATTAACACTTGTTTATTGGTTTGATTACGCAGTAGCTGACTCACCTGCGCAATACTGGTGACAGGCTTACCATTAATGGCTTCAATAATGTCACCCTCAGCCGCATCAACTTCAATACGGGCGAGCGGTGATGCCTGCGTTGGCAGCTCTGGATCATTGCGATAAATATGCTTAATCAGCACCCCTTTTGACGTTTGCGCTAACCGTGCCCCTAAACTTGCCCCTGTGGCAGTGTCGTTTTTAGCAATGTCACCACCGCGCACTTGCGAGTGCAACGAATCAAGCTCGCCCATCATTTGTTTGAACAGATCGTTAAGTTCATTTCTATCGGTTAAGCGGGCTAATAATGGCTGATATTTTTGCTTCACCTGCTGCCAATTAACCCCACGCATGTTCTTGTCAAAAAAGGAGTCACGGTGCATCAGCCAGGCATCTTCAAAGATTTGCTGCCACTCTTGCATTGGCGCTATAGCTAACTGCCACTGGGCGGTATCAACCTGAGTATTTTTAAGTTCTGTGGCTATTTTATCGCCAGCAGCAACGATATGTAGCTCACTTGGGTTAGCCTGTTTTCTTAGCAGTAATTTTTCACCATCCGCTGAGAGTTGATAGTCACTGATATCAGCGGCAAACTCTGTTACCTCTGGCGACAAGTTATCAAACTTCACCAGTTTTAAGCTGCTTTTATCTGCCACGGTATCGAGTAAATACAGCTTATCTTTGCTGGCAGTTAAGCTAGAGTAATTGCCAGACGCCACCGGAACTTGCCATAGTCTTTGGCTAATATTATCCCAATCGACTGTTACTTTTTGATTGTTACCCGCCTGACTTCTGGCCTCTTTAGCATCGGCAATGACGTGAGTATTGAGCTCGGTTGGTTTTACGAATGGGAATACTGATTTTTCCGTTAATGCGATGGCAAAGATTTCCGTGCGTTTATCAAAAATCGGTCCCATATTTCTATCACCCCAAGGCGAACCTGGAGTCGCTTTAAAGTGCCGCGCCGATAAAAAGTACAGCCATTGCCCATCAGGGCTAAAGCTGGGTGAATATGACTCGTATTTGTCACTGGTAATGGATTGGGCTTTATTATCATTAACCGAATACAACACAATTTGCGGACGCTGTTGACCCATTTCAAATTTGGTTAAAGCAATAAATTTACTATCACCAGACCAGACGATATCCGGATATTCTCCTAACCCTTCACCATTGGTGATAATTTTGCTGTTTTTGGATCTCTTTAAATCCAATAGCCACACATTGCCATCATAATCATCATGGGCAATATAGCGGCCGTTGGGCGATAAATGCAGGCTGGTTCTTAAGTTGCTGCCATCTTTAGTGAGTTGTTTTGCCCCTGCACTGCCATCAGCGGGGAATTGCCAGATCTCTTGCTCGCCTGATGCATCACTGATGCCATAAACCCAATCACCATCCGTACTTAATAACGCATTTCTAATGCGGGCGTTAGCGGGTGATTGCACTTGGATTAAGCGGCGGCCATCATGACTTGCTATGGCTACATGGCTTCTAGCGGTGATCACCGCTTTATCGCCACTGGCGGCTAACTCCACTGAGGTAGCAAATGCCATTGGATCTTTTAACCAATGTTCACGGCGATGGGGAAAATCTGAAGTCAGGCTAATATCGACTAAGGATGAACTGCCATCATTAATGCTAAAGACTTTAATATCTGCCCCATGCTGAAACACAACTCGACCATCATTTAACTGTGCATCTCTGACTTGCCAAGCACTAAATTGGGTATGTTGCTTAGCATCTTGACCATCAAGCGTCATCGACCAAATATTATCATTGCCAGATTGGTCGCTAATAAAATAAAGCCGATTTTGCCACAGCATGGGTTGTCTTACTGAGCCTTGATGAGCTGCTGTCAGCTTTTGCGCCTCTTGATTACTGCCCAATTTAAATCGCCAAATTTCACCTAAAGCGCCGCCACGATAAACTTTGGCGTTATCACCACTGGTTTGCAGGCCAAACTGAGTAAAATAAACATACTCGCCCGCATCATCAATGGTGCCTTCAATCGCATCTGCTAGGGGTAAATCCGTTAATTGCAGCGTCTGTGGATCTACCGTTTTAAGAACCCAGTAATTTGCCGGTCCATTAGCATTATCGGTGGCATACAAAATCTCCCCGCTGGCTGTCCAGCCTTGCAATCTGACGCGACTATTTTCAAAGCTTACTCGCTTGGCAACGCCGCCTTTGATCGGCATGACATACACTTCAGTAGCGCCATCATAGTTCGCGCTATAGGCAAGCCAATTACCATCTTTTGAAATCACAGCATCGATTTCTTCTGCTGCTTGGGTGGTTAATCGTGTTGCTGAAGTTTGATTTAACTGACTAAGCCAAAGATCGCCTTCGGCGGTAAATACCAAGGTTTGATCATGTAGCGCTGGCGCGCGGTAATAGCCTTGATTGTCTGAATTAACCGCAAGAGCGGATGTGCTTAACAGCCCAAGAGCTAATAAACAGGCGCTAACAGAATGGCGAAGTTTCATAGTCAGAAAAGTCCTTGTAAATATTATTATTTTCAAGCAATCAAACTAGCAAACTTAAACTGATTTAGCAGTATAAAATCTGGTAATTGCCTCGGTAAAAGCTTAACAAATTGTAACAACCAATTTACTTGCAAAAAAAAAGGGTAACAACTTTTGTTGTTACCCTAAGTTCTCTGCTCGACTTGCTCGTCAACGCCCGCGTAAACGGAAAAATATCGCTGGCTCTATTGTTAAGCAGATTTAACTAATGTTGAACGGAGTGAAAACTGGCCGCTGTTTTCCGATTGAAACGTTTAATAGTGCTTAGTTCGCATAAAATACTCGTACTGATCGTGACCCGTAATAGAAAACCCGAGACGCTGATATAACCTGAAAGCGGGGTTGTCTTTCAATACTGTTAGCTCTACAAACTTAAACTTTGCCTCAGTCAATACTTGCTCTACAACCTGACGACCTAGTCCTTTGCCTTGAAAGTTAGGATGTATTTGCAGCTGCATTATTTCAATGCGGTCTTCAAACTCTCGGTACTTTAACGTGCCGATTAATTCGCTATTATGAATAATTAAATTTGAACAGCCATACGCATCGTTGAGCCTGAATTCATGCTCGTCATCAGATAAAAATTGCCCTGAGTTTTCTAAGTGCTCAACCATGGTTAATTTACGTAAATCTAACAGATAAGGTTTATCTTTTTCTAAAGCTTGAATGAACTCAAAACGCATCTTTACCTCGTTGGATCACTAATCAGTCGAATCTACTGCTCTCGTCAACAAATGTTGTCAACAATAGAGTCTATTTTTACTCTTGGTTTATGACTGCCATTATTGAATCGATTGTTGCGACCTTAAGCGCAGTTTTAATTGTTGGTATTGCTGATATTGAGGATGCTGCTGCTGAATAATCTCAGGGAATTGCAGCTCAATAACCTTCGAATATGCCTGAGCTTGCTCCAATTGTTTGTTATCTAACAGTTCAGCTAAATGCTTGATTGCATTAATGGAGTTTGTTGCCTTAGCTGCGCCAGTTGCGTTGGCTGCGCTAGTCGTGTTAGCTGAGTTAATGTCGTTAGCTGAGCTCATGACAGTAACTGCTGAACGAGTTTGTGCTGGCGTTGGTAATTGAGCTTGAGGCTGAGATTCTGGTTGTGATTGTAATTGTGGTTGTGATTGAGCCGCAGACATAGATTCACGCTGCTGTTGAGGCATAACTTTAGTTGTCACAGTTGGGACCACATCAGCGGCAGACTCAACTGTCGTTGCCGTCATTGGCGTTGGCGTTGCTGAAATAGTTGTTGGCGTTACTGTTGCTGAAATAGGCGTTTCAGTGGCTTTCGTTGCCATTGGCACACTGTCACCCGCATCTATATTGGCATGTTGGGTAAAGTTTGGATTAACTAATATCACGCTGGCAATGATCATTACAGATGCCGCGGTTGACAGCCCTAAACGATGCTTATGCCAAAAACTCACTTGCACGACATTTGTGGCTGCTGAATAACCTTGAGATGCTCTTGCCTGCTCAACTGGAGCGGCGCTCAATTTAGCTTGGGCTAAGATAGCCTTATCCATCGCTTTGGGGGGCGTTTCTAAATCCTGCTGATACAGGGTTTTAATTTCTTGCTGCAAAGCCACAAACTGTTCATCAGTCTTATCGTTGACTGAGCTTTTATCTTTAGAATCACTCATGATCCGCCCCTTGCCATTTCAGCGCTACACATTGCTTAATACTTTGATAGGCATAGCGAATGCGGCTTTTGGTGGCCTCTAAGGTTACATCGGCAATCTCACTGATTGCCGTAGCTGTTAAGCCCAATTCAATATTCAGCAAAAAAGCCTCTCGTTGTAATTGAGGCAATTTACTAATACAGGTCTTTAATAATTGCCCTTTTTGGCTATCAAGCAGTTGCTCATCAGGACGACTGCGATGAGAACTATCCAGTGTGCTGGCATCAAAGCTATCCATGCCCTCTTCTGCGGTTTCAGCAAGCTTATCGAGTGGTTTCACCGCCCGCACATGATCGATCAGTAAGTTATGGGCAATGCGATAAATCCAAGTGGTAAACTTGGCTGTGACTTGATAACTGCTCGCGGCTTTTATCACCTTGCCCCACGTGTCTTGGTATAGATCTTCTGCTAATTGCTTATCGTTGATTTGGCGCACAAAATAGCGATACAAAGGCCCTTTATGTTTGCTATACAGCTGCTCAAAAGCAAGCGAGTCCCCTTGCTGATAATTCAACATTAATTGCTCATCTGATAATGCAGTTATTTTATCCTTCACCGCCGGCAACCTTGGTTTATAGACTGTTTTTAATCACTTTAAACAGTTTGCCCAGCGTAAATGCGATTGTCTATTAATACTCTGCAATTGAGCGATATTATTCACAGCACCTTATCATTAATACTCCTGTCGACAATGAGTTCGTTAATAATAGCCGAGTTAATAATAGGCTAGTTAAAAATAGCCTTGCCAATAATGCTGCCCTGCTTTGGCGGAGTATCATAAATAGGCTGCGGCATCGGATAAGCTTGTCGTTGATGGGGCTTTTTTATCCCGACATTGTTTGTAACAGACACTAGCATCGCCTGCTTAACAAGGGCAATAAACTCGCTGCGCTCACCTTGGCTATCTGCCCCTTTAGCATCAAGAGCTATATTAACTAACTCATGATAATCAAAGCCATGAACATAATTACTTTGATTAATTAATTGCCCTAAACCCGCCACCGCTGCAGCAAAACGAAACTCATCACTGGCTTGTTGAAAGAATTTGTCTTGTTGAGCAATGTCAATATCAAACTGGCCAAGCAAAGCTTGTTGGCTTGTTATACGCATGTCATGCAATGACAATGTAGCGAGGTTATCGGCACTAAAGCGCTGCTGAGCACTTGGTTTATGGGCTGGTGATTTATAAGCAGCTGAATCATCGATGCGCAACTCATACAAGGCACTATATTGGCCACTTGATTGAGCCTGCAATCGAGCATGGCCTTTGGACATTTGTTTATTAACGGGGTTGCCATAATTTCGCTCAAAACCAATTAGTCGGTATTCCGTAATCAACCTTGGATTGAAGCGTAACTTGGCTTGTAAATAAGCTAAGCCTTGCTTTGCAGGCTCTGTGGCCTTGTCACTCTGTTTGATATTAATCAACAGCAGCAAGGTGTCATTATTATAAGGCGATGGCGCCAGTTCAGTATGTATCTGATAGTTTTCAGATAATGGCTGATATTGACTAAAGTCATATTGAAATGCATTGAGTAAATTCTGGCTTTGGATGGTATTTTTTTCAGGCCAGATTTGCTGGTTGAGTAAGTGCTTTAGCCTGTTATAGTCGCTGATACAGCCGCTGCTATCCGTATTAAATGTCAGCAGGGATAATGGCGTTTCACCACTAACCATGTTGCCGCCATGACTCACAACAGCCTGCTGAGCAGCCACGCAGTTTGGCTGTAATGTTAGAGTTTCAGCAACCCCATTAACGCTTACAAGCAGCAATAGGCTTAGTTTGCACGCCTGATAAATTGTACATTTACTCATCTATGACTCCGTAATAACCACAATACTATTATTAACGTGCTCAGATTAAAAAAGGGTTATTTATCTTTCACATTTAATCACCTCCAAAACAAAACAATATAAATCAATACCATAAACCCAAAAGCACATTAATTATGCGTAACGTTAACGGGTTAATTTTTACCTTATCAATAACCCAAAACTTGCAGTACACGATTGCTGTTCGATGTTTACCAAAAGCCAGTATAAGCATTCGTAATCACAAACTGAGTTTCAGCCCCAAAAAACACTGAAATGCAGCGAAATGTGAGCCAACATGATATTATCTAGCCCCTTTTTTATAGGCGCAAAAATGCAGCCTATAATGCCTGTACCCTATGCAGGTATAAGTAAAATTATTCTAATATAATAAGTGTGTTAAGGAGTTATCATGCAAGCCCTTGTTGCCGTAGTTATGGGATCTAAGAGTGATTGGCCGACCATGGAAGCCGCCGCAGAAATTATGGATAAGCTGCAGGTGCCATATCACGTTGAAGTTGTCTCAGCGCATCGTACTCCTGACAAACTCATGGACTTTGCTAGCACTGCTGCTGGTAAAGGCTTTAAAGTCATTATCGGCGGCGCCGGTGGTGCAGCACATTTACCCGGTATGATTGCCTCAAAAACCCGCCTTCCAGTGCTGGGTGTGCCTGTGCAAAGCAAAGCGTTATCAGGCATGGACAGCTTACTGTCTATCGTACAAATGCCTAAAGGTATTGCAGTTGGTACCCTTGCTATTGGTACTGCTGGGGCGTTTAATGCCGGCTTACTTGCTAGCCAAATTCTTGCGGTTGAAGACAGTGAACTTGCAGCGCGTTTGGATGCTTTTCGTGAAGAGCAAACTAATTCAATCCTTGAAAATCCAGATCCGAGGGAAGCTTAATGGCTAAGCAGGACGGTGAGCAAAAAAATCAAACCCACGCTACACAGCACAATGTATGGGTTTTAGGTGATGGTCAATTAGGCGCTATGTTGTCCCATGCTGGGCAGCCTTTAGCGATTAATGTTCGTCCGGTTGATATTATGACCCCATCAGATGAGCGTTTACCTCTTAACGATACTGACGTCATCACCGCAGAACGAGAGCAATGGCCTGAATCAAACTTAAGCTTGCAACTTAGCAAGCATAAGCATTTCATTAATGGCCCGGTTTTTGGCCTGCTGGCAGACCGTTTTACCCAAAAAAGCTTATTGGATGAGTTAGCTGTACCAACGTCACCTTGGGAGCTGGTTGACGATAATACTCAAACGGCGCAGTTGCATCAGCAATATGGCGAGCGAGTATTATTAAAGCGCCGCACCGGTGGCTACGACGGCAAAGGTCAACACTGGTTAAAACAAGCTGAATCAACCACCATCCCTGCTGATTGGCGTAATGAAGCCATTGCTGAGCAAGCGATTAATTTTGATGAAGAAGTGTCATTAGTGGGCGTACGAACCCAAACCGGCGAATGCTTATTTTACCCGCTAGCGTTAAATCTCCATCAAGACGGTATTTTAATGGCATCGATTGCGCCATTATCGCGCTTAAACCACTTACAAGCCCAAGCTGAAGCCATGCTAAGTAAAATTATGCATAAGCTTGAGTATGTTGGAGTGATGGCGATGGAATGTTTCCGGGTTGGTGATGAATTACTGATTAATGAGTTAGCCCCTCGGGTTCATAACTCTGGTCACTGGACTCAATCAGGTTGTCATATCAATCAGTTTGAATTGCACCTGCGTGCCTTGTGCGGATTACCTTTACATACCCCACAAGTGAATCATCAATGTGTGATGGTGAACTTAATTGGTGTTGATAAAGATGACCGCTGGTTAAGCTTACCCAACGCTGAGTTATTCTGGTACAACAAAGAAGTTCGCGTCGGTCGTAAAGTGGGTCACTTAAACTTATCGGTTCATAATAGCGCGATGCTAACCGACAGTATTGGTCAGCTACAACAATGGATGCCGCAGCTGTATCAAGCGCCATTAGCCTGGGTTTTAGATGAATTTAGCGCTGATTAAGATCAATGGCACTTAATCGTAACCCATAAAAAAGGAGCTAAGGCTCCTTTTTTATGGACTATTGATTTGCAAGTAATGATTTAGCTAGGGTTTAAATACACACTCGAGTGAGTACTTTCTCAAGATGCTCAGAGCTGGTTTGTTGCCTATAAGCGCGGTCTGAAATCGCTTTTAAGCTCTGCTGCACTTCATGACTCAAACGGGTAATTTCCAG
This sequence comes from Shewanella sp. 10N.286.48.B5, assembly GCF_002874355.2. Lineage (NCBI taxonomy): Bacteria > Pseudomonadati > Pseudomonadota > Gammaproteobacteria > Alteromonadales > Shewanellaceae > Shewanella > Shewanella sp. 10N.286.48.B5. The sequence goes on along the minus strand of NZ_MCVG02000001.1, from coordinate 285,344 downwards.
CGCTCGACTACTGATACTGTTAGTGGAAGATTGCTGCCCTTGAATGCTGTAGGTCATATTACTGGCAACACTATCAAGTTGCTCAAATGCGCCGCCAATATCAGTAAATGCTTGGGTGACCCGCAGGCATTGTTGCACGCTTTCATTAGTCACTCTTTGACTGTCGCTAATGGCATTAACAGCATTACTCGCTTTGGCTTGCAGCTCTAAAACAATAGTTTGAATTTCTACCGTCGACTCCTGAGTGCGATGAGCTAATGCGCGAACCTCATCAGCCACAACCGCAAAACCGCGGCCTTGCTCACCGGCTCTAGCGGCCTCAATGGCAGCGTTTAGCGCCAATAGGTTGGTTTGCTCGGCAATACTTTTAATCACTTCTAAAACATTACCAATTTTCTGGCTGTCGCTGTTTAATAAATCCAAATCAGATACCAAACTTTCAATGCCATTGGCAAAGGTGGTCATGGCAGTTTGATTACTTAACGCATCATTATTACCGAGCTCAAGTAATTGCTTCACTTCCGTAGAGGTTGATTTAAATTCGTCGGCATTGATTGATAACTCATCTGCCGTTTTCACTATGTCTGCTAATGAGCTTGAAATAAGCTCGGTTTCAGCAGTGCTTTTGGCAACGGATGATTCAGCCGAATTCATTTGCTGCGCCAACTCCTGCGAGCCATGGTGAAAATTATTGGCATCTTGCTTAATGTCATCTAAAACCAATTTCAGTTCTTCAATAAAACCACTAAGGTCGTTGGTAATTTTCGCCAGTAAATCATTACCACTATCGATTAGCGGCTTTTTAGGGGCGGCTTTCGTACTAATAACTAAACTTAGATACTCAGCCAGTTGACTCAAGCGTGTGTGTAAAAACTGCTTAAATAAATACAGACCTACTATCGTTTGCGCCGCACCTAATAGCGCGACAATGAGTAACAGCGTGGTTTTATCAATTTGAGAAGGTAAAAATGCAATGATGACCAATGCCACCAGCACCAACGAGATTAACGGATAAAGCAGTGTTGCCTGTAATTTATTATTATTGTGAGATTGCATATACAGTTCCGAAAGTAGTGATTATATTTTTCTAGCAACTCGTCATGAGCTTTTAGCGCTAGCGGTGCTTAACATTGATCCCCCCAAAAAGCCATATAGCCTCAAGGGTTACAAATTGTCACAAGCGGTTTTATTACTATCGGAATAAGCTGCAAAAAGTTTAGCGTTAATTGTTAAATATTTATGAACAAGGTTAAGTATAAAAACTGATCTAACCAAGAGAAAGTAAAAGCCCCGCGAATGCGAGGCTGATGAGAATGACAATAACTAATGCGTATTAACCGAAAAATAACCGCCATAACCAGGAAGAGTCGAGATCTTCTTTACAGGTATGATACTGAGCAGCGTAATTTCTGGCGCGAGCATCAACACGATTAGCAACAGGTCCAAGCCATGCTTTAGCTTTATAGCTGCCACGTTTATAGCCGCCCCAACCTTCGTGATAATTCAAATACTGATTTTTCGCATCCCATTTTGACACCCCATTAATGGCATGGGTTTTATAGATAAACCAGCCCATAAAATCCATCGCATCATCAAAATTACTGCGACTTGACCATGAATTACCGGTTTCACGTACATAGTCATCCCATGTCATGGTTTTTGCTTGAGCATAGCCATAGGCATCACTGGCGCGGCCAATAGGAATAAAGCCCCAAAAGTATTCCATTGGTGGCGCGGCATTATGTTTAAACGAGCTTTCTTGGAACATCATAGCTAAAGGCACATGTACTGGTACGCCCCACTTTTCGCGCGTTTTTACCGCCGATTTATACCAAGAGCGATTTTCTTGAAATATTGAGCATAAATTATCAGGCTCTTTAGGTGGCGGAGTTGCACAGCCCGTAAGCTGTAAAAGAAACATTGCGCCCAAAGCACGAAAAAACCACGTCATAAATGCCCTTAAAGTAATCAATATCAGGAGTTAACTAAAGCGATTCGATTTTCACATCAAAATAAACTAGATGCAAACCACGGCGTTAAAAAATAGAACTTAATCTGTCGCTAGAATGCGACCATTGGTATTAGTCAAAAAATACTTGAACTCAAGTCTGACAATAAAGCTGGACTAGAGGGAGGTTCAGCGGCTAAGGTTTTCTAAAAAGACTATCAAGGTAACATTTAATATCGGAATAAATGAGTAACTAAACCATTAAATTATTGCCTAATTGGGGACACTTATCGCGCCTAAGCGGCACATTAATTATCGGGGTTGGCAAACTCACATTCATGGGGCTCTTGCTGCCATATGACGGGTTGCCAGTAATCGGTATTCTCGCCAGTATAAATTCTATCTTGATTAAATTCAGCCGCTAAATGAAGCTGCAGGTGCGCTTTCACATCAACATCAATATTTTTAGGCTTACGGGCAGCAAGCTTAACTTTTAACTCAGGCGACTCAATGAGCTCTGCCACGGTAAACTCATGTTTTCCAGCGGTTAATTTATAATAAGGCCTTGAGATAACAGGCTTACCATCAAGATGAGTCACCACCACGCGATAAAGACTCTGCGAGGTCGGTGGGGTTATATAACTCGCCACCGAGCCACAGATAGCTTGCTCATCCACTGATGATGCACAGCCTTGTAATAGACCCAGCACCACCACAGATAAAGCTAGCCTTTTCATTAACGACACGCTGCGGCAGGTTTGGATAAGTCAGCAAAATAATCAGCTAAAAACTCATCAAAGCCGACACTCGGTAACGCTTCCGCCATATGCTGTTGAGCAAGTGATAGTGCCGCCTCTTCAACATAGCCAGCTTCCACCTCAGCGGATAATGGGTAGTCAGATAAATATTGCTGATAATCTAGCGCCAGTTTTTTCACCCAACTGCTATGATCTTGACCTTGATTAACCACATCGTCCAGCACGCGACCCGATAGGGTTAAACTTGGATCGTCGATAGCGGCTTGCCATTGCGATAATGCCTGTTGGTATGCATTACCAGAATCACCATCTAACAACTTAGCGAGGCGAGACAGAGGTTCAAATATGTCATTCAGCCATTGAGTGCGGCTAATTGACTGACCATTTTTAATTAGCTCAAGCCCAGGCTTTCGACCTTCAACTACCACAGCTTGCAAGTTAGCGGCGATTTCCTGCTCTGCAGCGCAATCACTTTTTTCTGATGACGACAGCAAGCAGTACAGCAAGAATAAGTCTAAAAATCTTACCTGACTGGCATCAATACCAATTGGGCTATAAGGGTTTACATCTAATGCACGCACTTCAATGTATTCAACTCCAGCGCGAGACAATGCCTCTGAAGGTTTCTCACCTGCTTTGGTGACTCGCTTGGCACGAATTGGCGAGTAAAACTCATTCTCAATTTGCAGCACATTGCTATTGAGCTGACGATATTCACCATCGACTTTAACGCCGATTTTCTCAAAACTGGCAGAAGGCATGCGAATGGCTTCGCCCACCCCTTGTAAATATTCAGGCAGTGAGTTGTAACTGATGTTTAAGCGTTCTTGCTCTTTATTGGTGTAACCTAAATCGCTCATACGAAGTGAAGTCGCATATGGCAGGTATAAGGTGCCCTTACCGGTTTTCTTAAAATCAAATCCGACGTTTTTATCTTTAATGAACGAGCCACACAGCGCAGGAGATGAACCAAAGAAATACGGTAATACCCAAACTAAACGGCGATAATTACGGATCATGCCAAAGTAAGACTCTGAGATGAACTCACAGCGCGACACTGACTTATCAGTGCGTTCATATAAGCTATCCCACAATTGTTCAGAGACTGAAAAATTGAAATGCACCCCTGCAATAATTTGCATGAGTGCGCCGTATCTATGGGTTAAGCCTTTACGGTATAAGGTTTTCATTTGACCGTTATTAGAACTGCCATAACGGGCAATAGGAATATCTTTTTCATCGCCGACATAACACGGCATGCTCACAGGCCATAGCGTCTGGCCATTCATGTTTTTAACACTGTAGGCGTGAGTTTGAGTTAACCCTTCAAGTAAGGTGTCAATATTAGTATTCACCGGGGTAATGAACTCAAGTAAAGACTCACTATAATCAGTGGTAATACGAGAATGCGTTAAGGCTGAGCCGAGCTTTTGCGGATGGCTATCCATCGCAAGGTGGCCAGTGCTTTCGATGCGCAGCGCTTCGCGCTCAATGCCTCGTACCATGCCGAGTAAAGATTCACGCCCTTGGGCATTTGATAGATAATCGACTGTTTCATTGAATGAATTCAATTTGCTGTTCTCTTGTAGTGACTCGCTTATGCGACATTCAAACTGCTAGACCTGATATTTAGCACTAACATTTCTTTAAACCAATTAAAAGCATGTTATTAAACACATATGAGCTCACAGTAAAAAGCATTTTCAGCCATTCTACACTCACTATGTTTTACAAATAAAAAACGGTAACAGTTAACCTGTCACCGTTAATTACTAAATTCTAGCATTTTTAAATGGCTATCAAACCCTATATCTGATCTATATAAGGTTTTTTATCCTAAAAACAACTGCGATACTTATTTTATTTCAACTATAGGATAGTCCAAAGCTTGCAACTTAGGCAGAATAGCAGCTTTATCGCCCACAATCAGCATCACCATCTGTGATAAGTCTAATTGCGTGGCAGCTAACTCATTTAGCTCAGCACGCGAAACTTGTTGAACAATATTTGCCTGCTGCTCAGTAAAGTTGTCATCAAGTTGGTAACGCTGAATCATCCGCATGAAGCCCGCTTTTTGATAAGGCGTTTCGTAGTCTAATGCTTTACCTTGTGAAATTGAGCTACGTAAAAAAGTTAACTCCTCTTCGCTCATACCTTGCTGCTGATATAGATTAATCTCGTTAATAAACTCAATAAGTGACTCTGCAGTCACATCAGTGCGGACACTGGCTGAAGCCATAAATCGCCCCACTAAGCTATCACCATTAAAACCACTGCGAGCACCATAGGTATAACCTTTGTCTTCCCGCAAATTGAGGTTTATCCGACTGTTAAATGCGCCACCTAATGGGTAATTCATTAAGTAAGACTTAAAGTAGTCGCCTGTTGCATCATAGGTTAACGCCCGCTTACCAATATTAATAACCGACTGCGCCGCATCTGGTTTATCAATAATGTAAATGGTGCCACCAGCAAGCTCTGGTAATTGCGGTAATACAAATGGCGAGCTGGCACTGCCTTGCCAAGCTGCAAACGGGCTTAATAACGGCAGCACTTGTTGCTTGCTTAAATCAGATACCAGCACCATTTTGGCATTACCCGCTCGATACTGCTGCTGATAAAACTGTTTAACATCCTCAAGGGTTAATCCGGCAACACTTTCTAAGGTGCCAGAAGCATTGACGCTTAACGGGCTGTTTTCACCATAAAGTAACGATGAAAAGCCTTGGCGCGCTAAAAAGTTAGGATCTGACTCTTGATGCTGTAAACCTTGTAATTGCTGCTGTTTAAGGCGCTGAAAGTCAGCCTCAACAAAACCTGGGGTAAATAGCTTCTCTTGTAATATCGCTAAAGTCGGCGCGAGATTTTCAGTCAAACTTGAAAGCTGAATATAGCTTTGTGAGCCCGATGCACCAAAGGACACACTACTGCCAAGCATTTCTAATGCGCCAGCTAGTTCTTCAGTTGAACGTTTAGCGCTTGATTCATTGAGCATAGATGCCGTTAATGACGCCACGCCCGCTTTACCTTGGGGCGCAACGCGGTGGCCGCCTTCAAGATAAATCAGTAATTCAACGGTTGGAGTTTCATGGCTCTCAGTACCCATGACTTCAATACCATTGGTCAGTGAAGCATTCCATAACTCAGGCACTTTTAGTACTGGCGCATCACCCACCTTTGGCATAATAGTACGATCAAAGTTTGAGGTAATTTGTCTGACGTTATCGACGCCGCTCACGGCTTCTGGCGCTACCGGCATCATGGTTGGGGTAAAGTTATCTTCAGCGGCAATTAATTGTTTTGCCCCTTCAGGTACAACGCTCATGACCACCATAGGTTTGTCTTTGATATACGTATTAAACACCCGCATTACATCATCTTTGGTGACACTGGCATAACGGGCCAAGTCACTGGCTACCATGTCAGGGTTGTCAAAAAAGGTTTGATTGTAGGCCAGAGTTGATACCTTACCTTTTACACTTTGCATGCCAAAAATAGTATCGGCTTCAAACTGTACTTTAACCTTTTGTAAGTCATCATCTGTCACGCCACGCTGCTCAAACTCCTTAATAGAGTCATTAATTTTCTGCTCAAGCGTCGCAAGCGTTGCCCCCGAAGCGGGATTAGCCAGTGCATACAAGGTTAAGCTACAAGCTAACTCTTGGCATGGATGACCTACCGAGGCTTGTACTGCATAACCATCTTTGACTAAGTTTTTGTATAGCAGTGAGGTTTTACCGCCACCGAGAATATTGGCTAATAAATCCAGCGCGGCCTCATCTTTATGTCGAGCGTATACTGTGGGGAAACCCATATAAATCAGCGGCAAATGAACTTTATCTTCCATTGAAATATAACGGGTTTTATCTAAGACCACTGGGGTTTTAGGATCTGCTGACACCTCTGGACCACGTTTTAGCTCACCAAAATACTTATTCACCATGGCTAGTGTTTGCATTTCATCGAAATCACCACCAATGGTTAAGGTAGCGTTATTAGGGCCATACCAGCGCTTAAAGAAATTACGCACATCATCAACACTGGCACGTTCTAAATCTTCTGGCCAACCTATCACTGGCCACGAATACGGATGCCCAGCAGGATACATTGCTTGGTTAAAGCGCTCATTCAAACGGCCATAAGGTTGATTATCAATTCGCTGAGCGCGTTCATTTTTAACTGTCTCACGCTGGACTTCAAATTTTTCACTGGTCAATGCTGGCAATAAAAAGCCCATACGATCAGATTCAAGCCAGAGCATTTTTTCCAGCTGGTTGCTGGGTACAGTCTCAAAATAATTGGTTCTATCGGTATTGGTGGTGCCATTTAAGGTGCCACCAGCCTCAGTAACGACTTTGAAATGCTGCTCATCGCCGACATTTTGCGAGCCCTGAAACATCATGTGCTCAAATAAATGGGCAAAGCCACTGCGCCCCGCCACTTCACGAGCTGAGCCCACATGATAAGTGACGTCAACATGAACGAGAGGGTCTGAGGTATCTTGATGTAAAATCACCGTAAGACCATTTTCTAGCTGATATTTCTTATAAGGAATACCCACAGAGTCACTTTGAGCGACGGTTTCAACTAATGTGACCCCTTGAGGTAACGCAGGGGAAATTGTTGCTTCATGTGCGCAGCCACTAATGGCGATAGAGATCGCTGCTGCCAAGATCCATTTCTTCACTTATATACTCCTTGAAATCTAGCCAATGAAATCAGTCAATGTGATGCTATGAGTCGTTTTATACCTTGTTGGTTCAATCGCATATAAAAATATCCTCTCCAATCAGATAGCTAACAACAGTGATCACCATAGGGTTTTATAAAAAAAACCAATAACAGTTGTTTTACCATGCCAACATAAAGGCAGCCACTATTAATGAGTAACGAATCGTTTTACCGATTAACATCATGACAGTAGACGGGATAATAGGTAGCTTTAACCAGCCAGCGAGTAAACATAGAATATCGCCAATTAATGGCAACCAAGAAAGCAGCAACGCCCAATAGCCATATTTTTCAATTAATTTTAATCCATGTTGGTATTTCTTACTCGCTAGATCCTCTGGCGTCTTAGCAAAGCGACCTAAATAGCCTAAATAGTAACTGCTTATTGCTCCTAAGGTGTTACCAACACTGGCAGCCACCAGCAGCGCAAGCCAGGTTTCTGGTTGATCCGTAAGTAAGGCTACAAGTAAAACTTCTGAACCTCCTGGTAACAAAGTTGCCGCTAAAAAAGCCCCGCTGAACATTAACCACAATGCAGTCATTTACTTTACCTAATGATATCTATGGTGTTTTAGCCATTAAACTCGTAATATAAAAACGAGTTAACAAGCTGTTGAATTTCAACATGTAATTAACAAATTAAAAAAGTGATATAAGTTATATTAAAAACGGTTTGTCCCGACGATATTCGCTGAATACAATTCGAAAAATATTACCTAAAAGACTCTAATTAGGCTGGCTTAAAATAGCCTGAAGTCAATGGCTAAACTCAGTTTATACCGCTAACGTAATACATAGCTACAATGACTATTCAATGGCCTTTTGTGTGATTGTATAAGGTTATTGAAATAATAATCCTCTTGCTGGTAACGACTGGCAAGCATAATAAATAGTTGGAACCTTGATGATTTTTCAAACCTTGAAACGCATTCCTTTTTGGCAAAAAGTACTCGCAGGCTTTGCCTTAGGTATCCTTGCAGGTGTAGCTTTAGGCGAAAGTGCAGTAATACTAAAACCTTTAGGTGATTTATTTATTAGCGCCATCAAAATGTTGGTTGCACCTTTAGTTTTTTGCGCCATCGTTGTCAGTATTACCTCATTAGGCTCACAAGCTAATTTAAAGCGCTTAAGCTTTAAAACCTTAGGCATGTTCATGTTTACTGGCACCATGGCATCGTTTATTGGTTTAGCCATTGGTAGCTCATTTGATATGGGCGGCAGTTTAGAACTAGCGACCTCAGAAGTGCGCGACCGTGATATCCCAGGGTTTGCCCAAGTGTTACTTAATATGATCCCAGTAAACCCTTTTGCATCATTAGCTGAAGGTAAAGTCCTGCAAATTATTGTGTTTGCAGCGCTCGTTGGTATTGCAATTAACGCCGTTGGTGAAAAGGCAGAGCCACTTAAGCGCACCATTGAAGCAGGTTCAGAAGTAATGTTTGAACTAACCCGTATGGTATTAAAGCTTACCCCTATCGGCGTGTTCGGCTTGATGGCATGGGTTGTTGGTGAATACGGCCTGTCAACTTTACTGCCATTAGGTAAGTTTATTGTGGCTATTTATGTGGCTGCATTAATTCATATTATTTTTGTTTATGGTGGTTTAGTGAAGTTTGCTGCCGGCCTAAGCCCTGTACAATTTTTCCGTAAAGCCATGCCTGCTCAACTAGTGGCATTTAGCACCGCATCAAGTTTTGGCACCTTACCAGCAAGTAGTAAATGTACTGAGTCTATGGGTGTATCAAAGCGCTATAGCGCCTTTGTATTGCCGTTAGGCGCTACCATGAACATGGATGGCTGTGGCGGTATTTACCCTGCTATTGCGGCGATATTTATTGCGCAAATTTACGGTATTCCACTGGATATGACCGACTACATGCTCATTGCGGTAACGGCAACTGTGGCGTCAGTAGGTACAGCAGGTGTTCCAGGTAGTGCGATGGTGATGCTAACAGTGACCTTGGGCGTGGTTGGTTTACCCCTTGAAGGCATTGCCTTTATCGCCGCTATTGACCGCGTTATTGATATGATCCGCACCGCAACCAATGTCACTGGTGACATGATGACAGCTGTGGTTGTTGGCAAAAGCGAAGGCCAATTCGATGAGCAACAATTTTATTCAGATGAAAAAGCGCTAAATCAAGCGGCTTAAATCGAGTCGCTCAGCAGCGAAAATTTATTAAAAAACGGCTAACTCAAACTGAGTTAGCCGTTTTTATTTAAGCGTTAACTGTTCAGACCAACTGCTTAAAAGCTACGGCTAGAACTTAGCATTAGCCCATAACCACAGTTTATCAGTATCGACTTTACCTACAGCAGTATCGCCTTTTGAATACGCGGCGTATTTAATCCCTAAGGTATAATTTTTTGTCACCGGCACGCTGAAGACTGCATTAATTTCAGACCCTAAATCATCCACTAAAGCCGATGATTCATCAGCCTCAAAATCGTGATATACCAGCGCCCATTTACCGCCAATCACCTTACCGCCAATTGAGGCGTAAAGATCGGCTAAGCCTTGTTTAGGGGTTGATAAAAACTGATCTGACCAACCATTAAAGCCATGCAAGGTCGCTAAAGGTGTTTGGAAACCATAGTCGCCGCCGTCTGATCCCAATACTTCATAACCCACTTTAATAGTAATCGCCGAAAAACCGACTCCAGCCTCAACGCTCATATAATCAGCTGAATAGGACAAGTCTGCGTTATCAGAATCCTGGGTGGCATACTCTGCTGAATACAATACTTTGATATCACCCACATCGGTATTACCAGCAAAGCGTAAACCATAGGTATCAAGGCCGTTATCAATGGCGCTATCTTCTTCTAGTAAATACCCATAACCACTTAAGGTACCAAAATCGGTTTTTAGTGAAGCATTTATCAGGTTATCTTTTGAATCGATATCTTTTTCCTGTGCAAAGATACGATTACGCTGGCTGATATAGCCGTAGTCAATTTTAAATACATCGTTAAATTTGTACTCTAACATCACCCCATCGAAGGTCTGTCTATCTTGACGCCAGCCCACATGACCCACAAAGCGTTGGTTATCAAAGGTAATGACTTGGCGACCACCTTTAACGGTAAAGCCTTCATAGTTATATTTTAAAAAGAATTGATCAAACTCGGTGGTTTCTGGATCGGCAATCACTGAATATTGCGGATTTTTACCTAAGGTATTGTTGTAATCATCAACGCCGGCAACCACACGTGAATCTTCAAACTCAAGGGTGGACGAAAAACCATAGTAATCAGCTGTGGCATAAGTCAGACGAGTGCGAAGGGTTAAACCATCAGCATCTTTTAAGGCATTATCTTGATCAACCATTTCATAACGCAAATTCAAGTCGACCTTAACGCTGCCTTGGGTGACCGCATCAGCAACGGACTGGGTCGTTTCAGCATGAGCCGAGCCCATGGCCAACAAGGTTAATGATAGCGGCGCCGCAAGGCTTACTATCGATTTGGTTAATTTGCTATTAATCAGTGCAGCGAGTTGCTTCTGTTTCATCATCTTTCCTTTTATATTTATAACTAAACTGTTCCATGCATCAGTGTTAAACCGCTTCAGCCTGTTCATCTGATGTAGTTAATGACTTACTAATATTAATAGGCTCTACTTTGCGCTGTTTCTCATAAAGAAACTTCAGTACTTCGGCCCGCAAACGGTTGTATTCAGGATCTTCTGCTAGCGCCAGACGATCTCTTGGGCGGGGTAAATCAACTGCAAGAATTTCACCCACGGTTGCTTCTGGGCCATTGGTCATCATCACAATGTTGTCTGACAGCAATACCGCTTCATCCACGTCATGGGTGATCATGATGACGGTATTATTAAGCTCCAGTTGAATTTCCATCAGCGAGTCTTGCATATGGGCTCGGGTCAAAGCATCGAGCGCCCCAAAAGGCTCATCCATCAATAGCACTTCAGGTTCCATTGCCAAGGCTCTGGCGATGCCCACTCGTTGTTTCATGCCGCCTGATATTTCACTGGGCAGTTTGTGCATCGCATGATCCATATGCACTAGGCTCAGGTTGTATTCAATCCATTGCTTCATTTCAGCTTTTGACTTAGTGCCTTTAAACACCTGCTTTACTGCTAATTCCACATTTTGATATGAGGTTAACCAAGGCAATAAAGAGTGGTTTTGAAACACCACAGCTCGCTCAGGGCCGGGCTCTGAGACTTCAGTACTATTTAAAATCACCCCACCTTTAGTGGCTTGATATAGCCCCGCCACAATATTGAGTACGGTTGATTTACCACACCCCGAGTGACCAATAAGCGAGACAAACTCGCCTTTATTAATTTTTAAATTGACTTCCTTTAGCGCCTTAAACGGCCCATTTGGGGTTGGGAAGTCCATGTCGATATTACTAATATCTAAAAATACACTCATAAGATTTATCCTTATTCCTCAACGAACTCTTCAACCAGTTAGTGACTTTTATCCCAAGAGAACCAGCGCTGTAGTGCCAGTACGCCACGGTCTAACAAAAAGCCAATAAAGCCAATCACAATCACTGCCGCCATTATTCGTGACAGAGATTCTGAACTGCCGTTTTGGAACTCATCCCAAACAAACTTTCCAAGCCCTGGGTTTTGCGCCAACATTTCAGCGGCAATTAACACCATCCATGCGACACTCAGGGATAAACGCATGCCAGTAAAAATCAACGGTATTGATGCTGGTAGCACGATTTTTTGTACGTGGGTTAACGGTGATAAGCGCAGCACCCGGCTGACATTGAGTAAGTCAGAATCAATGGATGCCACCCCTATTGAGGTATTGATGACCATGGGCCACAGACTACAGAGGGTGACGGTTAACATGGAGTTGATAAATGATTTAGAGAACATCGGATCCGGTGACACATATAACGCGCTCACCACCATGGTCACCAACGGCAACCATGCCAGTGGTGACACAGGTTTGAATATTTGCACTATCGGATTCACCGCCGCATTAACGGTTTTACTTAACCCCATCCAGATCCCCATGGGGATAGCAATAATGGCGGCTAGTATAAACCCAGACATAACCGTGATAAGTGAGGTCACTATCTGATCGAAGAAGGTTTCCTTACCGGTGTACGTTCTGGTTTTCGCTTGATAACTGGGATCGGCAGCCAGCCTTGCATTATTGCGAACTTGTTGGCGCTCATAAAAAGCCGCCGCCTTTTCTCGCTCGGCATTATGCTCTTGGTAAAGCCCATCGAACTGACCTATAACAGCCACAGGACCAGGAAACTTACCTAGGGATGTATTAATATTATTGGCTGTAATTGACCAAATAACCAAAAACACGGTAATACCGATGAGCGGTAATAATAATACTTTGCTCATTGCCGCTGATTTGGCTAACAACGAAGTTACAGCCGACTTATCCATAGGGAGTCTCTGCGCTAATCTTGCAATGGTTGTCATAGGTCTATCCTCACTTCGATAGCTCTTACTTGCATAAAATCTGAATCAAACTCGACATAAAACTCGAGATAAAGTACTTAAGCTCAGGCTTACAGTTTGTCGCCTTGTTTTAATCCGATACTGAACTTGTTGATATAGGCATTCGGTGCACTACCGTCATACACAATGTCATCAATAAAATGTTGCTGCGGCTTTTTAAAGCCCGTTTCAGTAGCAAAGTCAGGGAAATGTTTGGCATCAATACTTTTATCATCAATTAACGATTGCGCCGCTTTGGCATAGATATCTGGACGGTAAACCTTGGCAGCTATCTCTTTGTACCAAGTATCAGGCTTATCATCTGAAATCTGTCCCCAACGACGCATTTGGGTTAAGTACCAAATCGCATCTGAGTAATATGGGTAGGTTGCGTTATAACGAAAGAACACGTTGAAATCAGGCACCGCGCGCTTATCACCTTTCTCATATTCAAAGGTGCCCGTCATGCTATTGGCAATCACATCGTAATCAGCGCCAACATAGTTAGATTGAGATAAGATTTTCACAGCTGCTGGGCGGTTAGCATTGTTGTTTTCGTCTAACCATTTAGCCGCTTTAATTAATGCTCTAGTTAAGCGAATAGTGGTGTTTGGATACTTTTCAGCAAATTCTGCAGTAATACCAAATACTTTTTCAGGGTTATCTTTCCAAATTTCATAATCGGTAACCACTGGCACCCCGATGCCTTTAAATACCGCTTGTTGGTTCCAAGGCTCACCAACGCAGTAGCCATAGATGGTGCCAGCTTCAAGGGTTGATGGCATTTGCGGTGGCGGCGTAACAGATAAGTAAGCTTCAGCGTCAAGTTGTCCTGAAGTATCACCTTTGTGAGGCGCATAAAAACCGGGGTGAATACCACCAGCGGCTAACCAATAACGTAGTTCATAGTTGTGGGTAGAGACTGGAAATACCATGCCCATCTTAAAGGGCTTACCTTGCTCGTTATATTTATCTACCACAGGTTTGAGCGAGTCTGCTTTAATGGGATGAACCGGTTTACCATCAGCATTTTTAGCGATGTTAGGCTTCATTTGCGCCCAAATATCATTGGATACAGTAATAGCATTACCATTTAAATCCATTGAAAAAGGCGTAATGATATGGGCTTTGGTACCATAACCAATCGTGGCTGCAATAGGCTGACCTGCTAGCATATGCGCCCCATCTAAGCGGCCATCAATCACGCCGTCCAGTAACACTTTCCAGTTAGCTTGAGCTTCGATGGTGACGTATAAGCCTTCTTCTTCGAAATAACCATTTTCATAAGCGATAGCGATAGGCGCCATATCGGTCAGTTTAATAAAACCAAATGTCAGCTCTTCTTTTTCAGGAAAGCCTACTTCTGCAGTGGCAACATTAACTTGCATCGCTGCACCAATACTTAGCGCGACCGCAAGCTGTTTAAAAGACGTTTTCCAGTTCATCGTTTATCCCTTTTAAGTTTAAAATGACTTAAAACAAAAAAGGCGCTTTAATTATCCCTAAGGAATAATTAAAGCGCCTTTGCTTTATCGTTAATGTGTTCCATCTTGTCGCTCTGCATAAATATTCAACAAACTGCAGATTAAACCAATAAATAGTCTCAATGACGAGTATTGTTGTCATAGTCCATTCAGTAACCATGCCATAAATGTAAACCTCTGTTATAAATGATTAAATGTGTTTGCAACTGAAAAACCTATTGCCCCTAAGCGTCCGTAACGGTGCAAGATAAAATACTGTTGCACTTTTTTGGGCAGCATTTAACTTTAGACTAGCACCGGAACTTGGGGTTTAGTTGCTGACTGTGTAGGTGATTGCGTATGTGATTGTGATTGTGTTAGTCGCAGAGTAAATGATTAAGTCATGGCTGTGTCGATAACTAAACCGATAGATAAGCAAATGAAATTGAGCTACCGATATAAAAAAGCCACTTAATCTGGTGATTAAGTGGCTTTTATTTAGCAACTAATGCGAGTAACTAATCTGAATCACTAACTTAAGCTAATTGAGACGCATTAGCTGATGGTTACTCTTGTTGAAACAACTCTGGTTAGCCTAATACCGCAAGTAGTACACCTGCAGCAACAGCACTACCTAATACACCAGCCACGTTTGGCCCCATAGCATGCATCAGCAAGAAGTTTTGGTTATTAGCTTCAAGACCTACCTTGTTAACAACGCGCGCCGCCATCGGCACTGCAGAAACTCCTGCTGCGCCAATCAATGGGTTAACTTTGCCACCAGATAGCTTAGACATGAACTTCGCCATTAATACCCCTGAAGCAGTACCAATACTAAATGCCACGGCACCTAAAATAAGAATACCCAAGGTTTCAATGCGTAAGAACTGTTCTGCCTGTAATTTAGAGCCTACAGCTAAACCTAAAAAGATAGTCACAATATTGATAAGCTCGTTTTGCGCGGTAGAAGATAGTCTATCAACCACGCCAGACTCACGCATTAAGTTACCTAAACAGAACATGCCCACTAAAGGCGACGCCGCTGGTAGGAACAAAATCGTTAGACCGACAACCATCAAGGGAAAGATAATTTTCTCTTTCTTACTGACTTCACGTAGCTGCTCCATTTTGATGCTACGCTCTGACTCATTGGTTAATAGACGCATAATTGGCGGCTGAATTAACGGCACTAATGCCATGTATGAATAAGCTGCAACAGCAATCGCACCTAATAAATCAGGGGCTAGTTTTGAGGCTAAGAAAATCGCAGTTGGACCATCTGCACCACCAATAATCGCAATGGCTGCGGCGTCAGTCATGCTGAACTCAAAACCCGGCACCACATTAAGAGCAATTGCACCTAATAAAGTCGCAAATATCCCGAATTGGGCTGCAGCGCCCAACAATAAGGTTTTTGGGTTAGCGATTAATGCACCAAAATCGGTTAATGCCCCCACGCCCATGAAAATCAGTAATGGAAATATGCCGGTCTCAATGCCCACATGGTAGGCGTACCAAAGTAAGCCGCCTTCTTCAGTGAAACCCGCATTTGGAATATTCGCCAGTATGGCACCAAACCCAATAGGCAATAATAGTAATGGCTCGAAGCCTTTTGCTATTGCGAGATACAGTAATAAACCGCCTATTGCCATCATAAATAATTGATCAAGAGCGAAGTTAGCAATGCCTGTCTCAGACCAAAAGGCCAGTAATCCTTCCATGCTATCTCCTACGCTAATGCTAACAATGGTGAACCAACCGAAACGGCATCACCTTGCTTAACTGAAATATTTTTGATGAAACCTGTTATTGCTGCGCGCACTTCAGTTTCCATTTTCATTGCTTCAAGGATTAACACCACATCACCTTCATTGACGTGATCGCCATCGTTTACCAATACTTTAAAAATATTACCCGACAGTGGTGCATTCATGGTGGCTTTCACTTCATCGCTCACAGGTGCAGCAGCAACAGTTGGAGCAACGGCAGCAGGTGCTGCTGATGTCGGCACGATCTGGCTGATATCGCCTCCTTCGCTTACCTCAACCACAAAGCTTTGTCCTTGCACATTAACAGTGTAGGTTTCAGCGCCTTTTTCAGCTTTAGCCGCAGGCACGGCCATATCATCAGCACTTGGCACTGGCTCAAAGGCATCAGGGTTACCGCGATTAGTCAGGAACTTAAGACCAATTTGATTAAATAGGGCATAGGTCATTACATCATCATCAGTTTCTGCGGCTAATGTAATACCGTCTTTCTTAGCGATGTCAGCAAGCTCGCTGCGAAGCTTATCTAATTCAGGTTCAATTAAATCTGCAGGGCGACAAGTAATAGCCTCTGCGCCATTTAATACCCGTGCTTGCAGCTCGGCATTAACCGGAGCCGGCGTTGCACCGTATTCGCCTTTCAGTACACCTTCGGTTTCTTTAGCTAAGGTTTTATAACGCTCGCCCATTAAGACATTAATCACTGACTGGGTGCCGACAATTTGCGAGGTTGGTGTAACCAATGGCAAAAAGCCAAGATCTTCACGCACACGAGGGATCTCTTCTAACACCTCATCCATTTTATCTGCAGCGCCCTGCTCTTTGAGCTGGTTTTCCATGTTAGTTAACATGCCACCTGGCACTTGTGCACGAAGAATACGTGAATCAATGCCTTTAAGCGCCCCTTCAAAACGGGCATATTTCTTACGTACTTCTCTAAAGTAAGCGGCAATTTCTTCTAATGCTGCCATGTCGTAACCCGTGGCGCGGCCCGAGTCTTCTGCCATAGCAACTAATGTTTCAGTAGCTGAATGGCCATAGGTTTGGCTCATGGTTGAAATCGCGGTATCAAGAATATCAACACCAGCCTCAATGGCTTTTTGATAGGTTGCAGTACTTAAACCCGTTGTAGCATGACAATGCATAGAAACGGTTAAGTCAGTTTGAGATTTTAAACGGCTGATAAGGTCATAAGCTTGCATTGGCTTAAGTAAGCCTGCCATATCCTTGATGCACAGTGAGTCACAGCCCATGTCTTCAAGGTTTTTAGCCATATCAACCCAAGTATCCACGTTATGAACTGGGCTACTAGTAAATGAAATCGTACCTTGTGCATGACCGCCGACTTGCTTAACTGCTTTAACCGCAGTTTCTAAGTTACGCACATCATTCATGGCATCGAAAATTCTGAAAACATCAACACCATTGGTATGGGCACGCTCAACAAAGCGGGTCACCACATCATCGGCGTAATGACGATAGCCTAATAAATTCTGACCACGCAATAGCATTTGCTGTGGTGTATTTGGCATCGCCTTTTTCAGCTCTCTGATACGATCCCAAGGGTCTTCGCCTAAATAACGAATACAAGAATCAAACGTAGCACCGCCCCAAGACTCTAAAGACCAAAAACCAATTTTATCCAGTAAAGGTGCAATAGGTAACATATCGTCTAAACGTAAGCGCGTGGCTAAAATAGATTGATGGGCGTCTCGTAATACTACATCTGTTAACGCTAAAGGCTTGCTCATGATAACTCCTAAACGATTTAATCTTTGGCACGATACTGGTGAATAGCAGAAGTGATAGCTGCTATTAACTTAGGATCAATTGATGTCGCAGCTGCGGGTACAGGTGTAGGCGCATTAGCAACAACAGGCTGAATGTCTGACTGACATAATCTAGCTACAAGATTAATGCCGATAATTAATATGCTTAAAAATATAAAAACTAAGCTCATCCCCATTATCATCATGCCCAAGGCATCCAATAATTGCTCGGATATTGATGATGTCATAAACCCTCTCTTGTCATTATGTGCAATTAAGAATTGCCCACAGGATCAGTTCCAATGTTTACACGTCAATAACGTCTGCTGAATAAATTGCACCAAAACGATGCGGCATCAACAAAAGGAATAATTATTCATTCAGCATAAGCTGTTTTTATTCCATTAAAATCCACCAGTTCAGCGATTAAACTACCCTGTGATTTATTATCGACGAAAAATATAACCAATCTATAACAATTAATCCAACACCTTGTAAATTGGTCAGACCAAAATTAATAAGATTAAGCCCACCTTGGTGATAATTCGATAAAAATAGTTCACATATAATGAAGAATCTTCATTTTTGATTACTTTATCAGGAAAATGATAAGGTCATGACAAGATCTATATAAAAAGAGATATCAGAAATAAGAACAGCTATATTCACCAAAATTGTGCAGATGCTCTATTTAGCATAAATATGTAGTGGTTTTTGTAATTTATGGCTCATCATCAAGTTGTAGTTAAAATAAAAGCATACAAAACTAATTAACCAAGCTAAGTACAATTAATCAACTAGAGTGAACGTACTAACCAGCATGACTGAAGGATTTATCCAAATTTTGATGTGGTTCATTTTGACTTAAGATCTAAAGCAGGTTAGCGACATTTGAGTGAGTGTGAAGTAGGTATATTGGCAGGAAAACTTAAAGTCACTTTATATGACTGACTGGATTTTAGGCATAAAAAAAGCCCTGTAGATAACTACAGGGCTTTTTCTAATACTGGTGCGGATGGGAGGATTCGAACCTCCGACCGCCTGGTTCGTAGCCAGGTACTCTATCCAGCTGAGCTACATCCGCAAAATTTTTACTGCCAATCTTTACTCAGTGCTAATTGAGCTTAGTTGCATATTTAAAATATGCAAATAATGGCGGAGAGGGAGGGATTCGAACCCTCGATGGGAGTTAAAGCCCATACTCCCTTAGCAGGGGAGCGCCTTCGGCCACTCGGCCACCTCTCCGAATTATGGTGCGGATGGGAGGATTCGAACCTCCGACCGCCTGGTTCGTAGCCAGGTACTCTATCCAGCTGAGCTACATCCGCATAATTAGGTACTATTTTATATGGTGCGGATGGGAGGATTCGAACCTCCGACCGCCTGGTTCGTAGCCAGGTACTCTATCCAGCTGAGCTACATCCGCATATATAAAATTTACAGCTTTTAAATTATTTAATGGTGCGGATGGGAGGATTCGAACCTCCGACCGCCTGGTTCGTAGCCAGGTACTCTATCCAGCTGAGCTACATCCGCTCATTAAAAAATTTAAACACAACAATAGAAAATGGTGCGGATGGGAGGATTCGAACCTCCGACCGCCTGGTTCGTAGCCAGGTACTCTATCCAGCTGAGCTACATCCGCATCGTTTACTATTTTAAGAAATGGCGGAGAGGGAGGGATTCGAACCCTCGATGGGAGTTAAAGCCCATACTCCCTTAGCAGGGGAGCGCCTTCGGCCACTCGGCCACCTCTCCGTTTCTTGGCGCACATATTACTGTTTGCCGAAAATAAGTCAAACCTTTTTCAGCATCTTATATTCATTTGAACTGTTTTTGAGCACATTGATGAGTTAAGCCACAATTATCATCAATTCATTTAAAAAAATTTGTATTTTTTTTAGCAAACAATCTTAAATAGTCTAAAAACAATAAAGCCAGCTTTCGCTGGCTTTATTGGTAAATCGCAAACAATGTCTGATATATCAGAAATTGCCACCATCTTCAGGTGTAACGTTGCCAGATTTTTCAGACTGGATACGTTGATAAATTTCTTCGCGATGAACTGATACTTCTTTAGGTGCATTCACACCGATACGTACTTGGTTACCTTTTACACCTAGTACAGTAACAGTCACTTCATCACCTATCATTAATGTTTCGCCAACACGGCGAGTCAAAATCAGCATTCGATTGCTCCTTTAGTCCAATCAGCATACACCAGCTTCTATCCGTAATATGCGCGTTTAATAATGTTAGCTTAATACAAATCATTAGTGACGACACTAAATCAATAAAACTTTTAAGCTTTTTACCCCAAAAAAAAGAAAAAACGTATTCCTGCGGCCTGATTATTTCAAGTTGATAACATTTAAAGGCTATTCTTTAAACAAAAGCAAAACAGGTAATTTAATAAATTGCTGCTTATGCGTACAAAAAAAGCATAAAAGTTGCTTCAATTTAGAATTATAGTAGCTTGAGTCAAAAAAGCGTAAAAAATGATACCTAAGAATGCTTTATAAGCTTGCCGAACCACTATCTCAAAGCTCAACCTAATACTCAAGCCATAAAATGCCGTAAACACCTTATGGCTTAAGTTGTCAGTTAGCCTAAACGTTCGCTGAGCCATGGTTGAACTAAGGCTAATGCTGCATCTAAGTTCTCTGGTTGTGTTCCGCCAGCTTGGGCCATATCAGGGCGCCCACCACCTTTACCGCCAACCTGCTGTGCTACCATAGCCACAAGTTCACCAGCTTTAACCTTACCGACAAGATCTTTGCTCACACCAGCAATCAAGTTAACCTTTGCATCGCCAGCAATACCGAGCACGATAATTGATGACGGTAACTTTTGCTTCAGCTCATCTTGCAAGCCTCGTAAAGATTTAGGGTCCACACCTTCAAGCTTTTTAACTAATACCTTGATGCCGTTCATCTCAACAGCTTCACCAGCAATATCGGCACTGGCTGCTGCAGCTAACTTATCTTTTAGCTGCGACATTTCTTTCTCAAGGGATTTTACTTTATCAAGCTGTGCTTTTAATTTCGCTACAACAGAGGCTGAATCTGACTTAAGCAAACTTGCCGCTTGTTCAAGTTGAGATTGCTGCTCAGCAACATAAGCCATTGCTGCGGCACCCGTTACCGCTTCAATACGGCGAATACCTGCTGCAATACCACCTTCTGAAGTGATTTTGAATAAACCAATATCACCAGTACGGCCAACATGAGTACCACCACAAAGCTCGATAGAGAAGTCACCCATGGTAACCACACGCACTTCGCTGTCATACTTTTCGCCAAACAACGCCATTGCGCCCTGCTCTTTGGCTTCATCAATCCCCATAACCGCAGTTTTTAATTCATGGTTACGACGAATTTGAGTATTAACCATGTCTTCAACTTGCTTAAGTTCTGCTGCGGTGACCGCTTCAAAGTGAGCAAAGTCAAAACGTAAACGCTCAGGGTTAACTAATGACCCTTTTTGATTTACATGGCTACCCAGTACATTACGTAGTGCTGCATGTAATAAATGGGTCACTGAATGGTTAAGCTGAGTACGATGACGAAGTTTTTTATCGACTTCAGCGCTAACGCTATCACCAACATTTAAAACACCAGCAACTAACTTGCCTTGATGACCGAAAGCTTGACCAAAAATTTGAGTATCGGTCACAGCAAAATTAGCATCATTAACTGTTAAATGGCCTTTGTCGCCAACTTGACCGCCAGACTCAGCGTAAAACGGCGTATTATCTAATACAATGACCGCTTCTTGATCTGCCGTTAATGAATCAACTGCATTACCTTCTACATATATAGCTGTAATTTTACCTTGACCATTTAGCTCGCTATAACCGCAAAACTCGGTTTCACCTTCAATTTTAAGGCCTGCATTGTAATCAGTGCCAAAATTGCCAGCCGCTTGTGCTCGGCTGCGCTGCTCAGCCATTGCCGCTTCAAATCCTGCTTCATCAACGGTGATATCACGCTCACGACATACATCCGCAGTTAAGTCGACAGGGAAGCCATAGGTGTCATAAAGTTTAAATGCTGTTTCACCATCTAAAATATTAGCTTCAAGTGCATTAAGGGCTGCATCTAAAATACCTAGGCCACGCTCTAGCGTTCTAGCAAACTGCTCTTCTTCGGCTTTTAAAGACTTTTCAACAATTGCTTTAGCATCAACAAGGCCTTTAGCTGCATCGCCCATCACTTCAATTAATGTTGGCACTAATTTGTAGAAGAAGGTATCTGTCGCGCCAAGCTTGTTACCATGACGCACTGCGCGGCGAATAATACGGCGTAGTACATAGCCGCGGCCTTCATTTGACGGCATTACACCGTCAGCAATTAAAAATGCACAAGAGCGAATATGATCGGCAATAACCCGTAAAGATTTATTTTCTAAATCTTGGACACCAATGATTTCAGCCGTTTTAGCAATAAGCTGTTTGAAAATATCGATTTCATAGTTTGAATGTACGCCTTGCATAATCGCAGCAATACGCTCAATACCCATACCAGTATCAACAGAAGGTTTTGGTAATGGCTTCATTTCGCCGTCAGCTTGACGGTTGTATTGCATGAATACGATATTCCAGATTTCAATGAAACGATCGCCATCTTCTTCTGGAGTACCAGGGCGACCGCCCCAGATATGCTCGCCATGATCATAAAATATTTCAGAACATGGGCCACAAGGACCTGTGTCACCCATTTGCCAGAAGTTATCAGACGCATAAGGTGCACCTTTATTATCACCAATGCGGATAATATTTTCAGGGGCGACACCAATTTTGTTAGTCCAGATATCAAACGCTTCATCATCAGTTTCATAGATGGTGACGCATAAACGCTCGGTTGGAAGCTTTAATGTTTCAGTTAAAAAGCGCCATGCATAGCTAATGGCTTCTTCTTTGAAGTAATCACCAAAACTGAAGTTACCTAACATTTCAAAGAAGGTATGGTGACGAGCGGTGTAACCTACATTATCAAGGTCGTTATGTTTACCACCAGCACGTACACAGCGTTGCGATGTTGTCGCTCGGGTATAGCTACGCTTTTCTTGACCTAAAAAACAGTCTTTAAACTGATTCATACCGGCATTGGTGAATAGTAAAGTTGGGTCATTGTGAGGTACTAAAGAGCTACTATCGACAACTTGATGTTCGTTGTGACGAAAAAACTCTAGGAAAGCACTTCTTAGTTCTGCGGTAGTTTGAAACATGAAATCGCCCTAAAATGGATAAATCGTATTTATCAGGAAGCTGTTAGTCAGCGCTAAATTGCCAACATTATATACTTAAACAAACTATAGGTGCGACATTCTAGGGCAATAGATTGGCTATTTTAGGCTGGAATTTAACGATTTTGATCATCGAATATTTGATTGATTGTGCAATATAGCCATATTTATGGGTAATCAAAAAATTACCGCAACTAAAACAGCTAACAAAACGGCTAACAAGAGTGGCTATAAAGCTAATTGATAGGCGCTGTTAAGCTTCATTAGCGTAACAGCAAAATATAGCCTCTGACAGATATGAGTTACATACTGAGCAAAATTGGATAAAAAAAAGCGGCGAGCATATAGCTCACCGCGATTTAATAATTCTAACTACTAATACCTAGCAAAGGCTTAAAACACTTCACCGGTTTCTAAATCGATGTTTTCATCGGGTTTAGCAGGGGCGGCATCTTTTTCTTTATCTTTACTAAGCAATAATTCACGTAATGCAGTTTCGATCTCTTCAGCCGCAGCAGGGTTTTCAATTAGGTACTTACCGGCATTTGCACGGCCTTGACCAATCTTGCCGCCTTTGTAGCTATACCAAGCACCAGCTTTTTCAACAAGCTTATGCGCCACACCTAAATCAACTAGCTCACCAGTACGGTTAATACCCTTACCGTACAAGATTTGGAATTCAGCTTGCCTAAATGGCGCTGCAATTTTGTTTTTAACCACTTTAACTCGGGTTTCGTTACCAACCACCTGATCGCCATCTTTGATTGCACCTGTACGGCGAATATCCAAACGCACTGAGGCGTAAAACTTAAGTGCATTACCACCTGTTGTAGTTTCTGGGTTACCGAACATCACACCAATTTTCATACGAATTTGGTTAATGAAAATCAATAGCGTGTTTGATTGCTTAAGGTTACCAGCAAGTTTACGCATTGCTTGGCTCATCATACGAGCAGCAAGGCCCATGTGTGAGTCACCAATTTCACCTTCAATTTCAGCTTTTGGTGTTAATGCCGCCACTGAATCGACAATGATCACATCAACGGCGCCAGAGCGAGTTAAGGCATCACAAATCTCTAGTGCTTGTTCACCCGTATCTGGTTGCGAACAAAGTAGGTTATCAATATCAACACCAAGGTTTTTAGCATAGATAGGATCAAGAGCATGCTCAGCATCGATAAACGCACAGGTTTTACCTTGACGCTGTGCTGCTGCAATCACTTCTAAGGTTAAGGTTGTTTTACCTGATGACTCAGGACCGTAGATTTCTACGATTCGCCCCATAGGTAAACCACCAGCACCCAAGGCAACATCCAATGAAAGTGAGCCAGTAGAAATGGTTTCAACATCCATTGTGCGGTCTGCGCCCAACTTCATGATTGAACCTTTACCAAATTGCTTCTCAATTTGACCTAACACGGCATTCAGTGCTTTCTCTTTATTTGGATCTGCTTTCATTGTGATTATCCCTCTAAGCGAACTCATCTCATTGGCGAGATTGATAACGAATAAATTTGTCTGTTTCTTAATATGAGCTCAGTATACTGTATAATCATACAGTATCAATAGTTACTCAAAAAAAAATTGCAAAACCACTAACAAACAAGGTTTTTCAATATCAATATCAATACCTTATAAGTAAAAATATAATTAAAACTTCTACACCACTGTATATAAAGACTACTGTATACAGTGGTTTCAATATGTTAACCATCTGACAAATAAGCCAATAGTTATACTCTTTCAACTCGATAATAGCAGTTCAGAACCGCGCTAAATGAGTAACTCTATTGGGATTCAAATCAATTATTGCTAAGATGAGCGCCGATTAGTATTGGTCTTTTTCCGATCCCCAAGCCATATTTAGAGCAACAAATTAATGACAGCAATTGAAAATCCAAATTTAGAAAAGCACACTCCGATGATGCGCCAATATTTGACGCTTAAAGCGCAGCATCCCGATATGTTGTTGTTTTATCGTATGGGAGATTTTTATGAATTATTTTATGAAGATGCCAAACTTGCTTCTGAATTTTTAGGAATTTCGTTGACCGCTAGAGGCAAAAGTGGTGGTAATGCCATCCCTATGGCAGGTATTCCCTACCACTCTGTTGAAGGCTATTTGGCTAAATTAGTCCAAATTGGTCAATCAGCAGCTATTTGTGAACAAATTGGCGATCCTGCTACAAGTAAAGGTCCGGTTGAGCGCAAAGTTGTCCGTATAGTAACGCCTGGCACCTTAACTGATGAAGCCTTACTGCAAGAGCGTCAAGACAATCTGTTAGCTGCGGTTTATCAAGGTAAAAATGGTTTCGGCTACTCAACTTTAGATGTGTCATCAGGGCGTTTCGTGGTAGTCGAATTAGAAAACGCTGAGACATTAGAAGCTGAATTACAACGCACCAGCCCTGCAGAGCTACTTTACAGCGAAGACTTAGTCGATGTGCATTTAATTGAAAACATTAAAGGCATTCGTCGCCGCCCAGAATGGGAATTTGATTACGATACCAGCATACAGCTATTGCTGGAGCAATTTGGCACGAAAGATTTACATGGCTTTGGCATTACAGATGCTCGCTTATCACTGCAAGCTGCTGGCTGCTTAATGCAATATGTCAAAGACACCCAAAAGACAGCTTTGCCGCACATCAATAGCATTACCCTTTTTAATCAAGCTGATACTATCATTTTAGATGCTGCGACCAGACGCAACCTTGAATTAACTTTGAACCTGTCGGGCCAGCGTGACAATACACTTGCTTGGGTGCTAGATAAGACGGCAACACCTATGGGCAGTCGAATGCTGCAACGCTGGATCCACCAACCATTAAGAAACCAGCAGCATATTCATCAGCGCCAACAAGCGGTTGCCGAGCTAATTGATAGCGGTTTGTATGCCGACTTACACCAACAACTGAAAGCTTTAGGTGATATCGAGCGCATTATGGCAAGGCTTGCCATAAGAAGTGCACGACCACGTGATTTTGCCCGTTTACGCCAAGCATTAGAATTGCTGCCTGAAATCCAGCAAACCTTAAGCCATTGTCAGCAAGATGAACTGAAGACTCTGGCGCGAAAACTAGGAGAATTCCCTGAGCAGCAACAGCTTTTAGCCTCAGCGATTGTTGATAATCCACCCATGCTTATTCGTGATGGTGGAGTCATTAAAACTGGCTATAACGCCGAGCTTGATGAGTGGCGCGGTTTAAGTGAAGGCGCTAATGACTATTTAGTGCAAATGGAGCTGCGAGAAAAAGAGCAAACAGGCATTAATTCCCTTAAAGTCGGCTATAACCGTGTGCACGGTTATTATATTGAAGTCAGCCGCCTACAATCTGATCAAGTGCCGTTAAGCTATCAACGCCGTCAAACCTTAAAAAATACTGAACGTTATATCACCCCAGAACTTAAAGAGTACGAAGAAAAAGTACTTTCAAGTCAGGGCAAGGCGTTGGCCATTGAGAAAAAACTATGGGAAGAACTGTTTGATTTATTACTACCGAAACTACATGAGTTACAGCTATTTGCTCAGTCCGCAGCAGAGTTGGATGTATTAAGTAATTTCGCCGAACGAGCTGAAACCCTTGGCTATAATTGCCCGCAAATCACTCACGAGATTGGTATTCATATTGAAGCTGGTCGCCATCCGGTAGTTGAGCTAGTCAGCCAAAGTCCATTCATTGCCAACCCGGTGCAATTAGCACCTTCAAGAAGAATGCTAGTGGTTACTGGCCCTAATATGGGCGGTAAATCGACTTACATGCGCCAAGTGGCATTAATCACCTTAATGGCACATATCGGCAGCTTTGTTCCGGCACAAAAAGCAGTGATAGGTCCAATAGATAGAATATTTACCCGTATTGGTGCTTCCGATGATTTAGCATCAGGGCGCTCAACCTTCATGGTAGAAATGACTGAAACCGCCAATATTTTACATAACGCAACGGCCAAAAGTTTAGTGTTAATGGATGAAATTGGCCGCGGCACCTCAACCTATGATGGTTTATCTTTAGCCTGGTCAGCGGCAGAATACTTAGCCGAAAAAGTGGCGGCATTAACGCTATTTGCCACCCATTACTTTGAACTGACTCAATTGCCGGAACAGATCCCATCAGCAGCGAATGTGCACTTAGATGCTATCGAACATGGTGACACTATTGCCTTTATGCATGCAGTGCAAGATGGCGCGGCAAGTAAGAGCTATGGTTTACAGGTGGCCTCTTTAGCGGGTGTTCCAGCCCATGTGATCAAAGCGGCTAAACAAAAACTGCATATGCTAGAAAGTAGAGATTTGGCCAATAGCCAGCAAATGCCAATTCAAGAAGCATTAAATTTATCTATCCCTGAAGCTGAAGCGAATGCTGCGACTGAAAAACTCAGTCAAATCAATCCTGATGATTACAGCCCTAAACAAGCACTTGATATGCTTTATGAACTAAAAAGGCTATCAAACTTGTAAGTGATGAGCGCAATTGTGCTCAGTGTAACATCTGAATGGGCTGTTTATCACAGCCCATTCACTACAATTTAACTAACACTTAGAACCTAAAGTCAATCCTGATGATTACTGCTCTAAACAAGCAATTGATATGCTTTATGAACTAAAAAGGCTATCAAACTTGTAAATGATGAGCGCAATTGTGCTCAGTGTAAAATCTGAATGGGCTATTTAAAACGGCTCATTCATTACAATTATAATGATTAAGTACTCATAACTAATACTTAGAACCTAGCTTCATTAACTATCATAATGCTCAGGCTCTATAAAAGTGAGTAAAAAAAAGCCAACAAAAAAGGACAACTCGTGTCCTCAAAGGTAAATAACCCTAAGCGTAAATTAATCGCTTAAAAGGTTGGCGTTAATTTCTAAATAACGCTTCGACTGATAGGCCTTGTGCCCCTAATACATCTTTCAAACGCTTTAACGCTTCGACTTGAATTTGACGCACACGTTCCCGTGTTAAGCCAATTTCAGCCCCTACGTTTTCTAACGTCGATGGTTCATAACCTAATAAACCAAAACGTCGTGCTAATACTTCTCTTTGCTTAGTATTTAGCTCATTTAACCAACCGACAATTGAATTAGATAAGTCTTCATCCTGTACTTTATAATCTGGTCCAACTGAATCATCATCTGCAATAACATCTAACAATGCTTTATCGTTATCCCCGCCTAGTGGGGTATCTACAGAGGTTATTTTTTCGTTTAGTTTTAGCATTCGACTGACATCGCTAGTAGAGACATCTAATTTGTCTGCGATTTCTTCTGCCGTCGGCTCATGATCAAGTTTTTGCGCAAGCTGTCTTGCCGTTCGCAAGTATACATTAAGCTCTTTAACCACATGAATAGGCAAACGAATGGTCCGAGTTTGATTCATGATCGCTCTTTCGATGGTTTGTCTAATCCACCAAGTCGCGTAGGTTGAAAAACGAAACCCTCTTTCCGGATCAAACTTTTCGACTGCTCGAATAAGCCCTAGATTACCTTCTTCGATAAGATCCAGTAATGCTAATCCTCGGTTGTTATACCTTCTGGCAATTTTTACGACCAATCTTAGATTACTTTCTATCATGCGGTTACGAGACTTCTCGCAGCCTTTGAGTGCTTTACGTGAAAAGAAGACTTCTTCTTCTGCACTAAGCAAAGGGGAAAAACCGATCTCACCTAAATATAGTTGAGTGGCGTCAAGATTCTTCTGAAGATCATCTTGAACTTGTTGGTCAGTGTCGGATTGCTGTGCTGGCTTGGCATTTTTTGCCTCCTTCAGCGCAATCTCTTGTGGTTGTTTAGCTAAATCCATAAGCTCTTCTGCTACCGCAGTATTTTGTTTCTGGCTCATATGGTGCTCTCCCAAACCGGATAAAAATTAAGTTATTTTCGTGCGCGTATTCTCCGTTTTAATGTGAACTAAACAGTTAACGTTTAGGTAAATAATTTAATGGGTTTACTGACTTACCATGGAGACGAATTTCAAAATGCAACATCACCTGATTAGTCCCTGTACTACCCATTTTCGCAACTGTCTGTCCAGCATTTACATATTGCTTTTCTTTGACCAATATTGCATCTGCATGAGCATAAGCACTTAAATAATCATCATTGTGTTTAATAATGACCAAATTGCCATAGCCCCGAAGTGCATTACCTGCATAAACAACTCTTCCATCAGCTGCAGCCTTGATAATATCGCCTCTGGAACCAGCGATTTTTATGCCTTGATT
This sequence comes from Shewanella sp. 10N.286.48.B5, assembly GCF_002874355.2. Lineage (NCBI taxonomy): Bacteria > Pseudomonadati > Pseudomonadota > Gammaproteobacteria > Alteromonadales > Shewanellaceae > Shewanella > Shewanella sp. 10N.286.48.B5. The sequence goes on along the minus strand of NZ_MCVG02000001.1, from coordinate 255,991 downwards.
GCCCTGCTGAGTACTAGAGAAATAACCTACAATCTTACCTTTTGTCGGCCAGTTCCACTGACTTACTTTGTCTGGCAAGGTTGAAACAGATTTTTTCGCTATTTGAACCGTTTTGTCTTGGGTAGTTTTTACAGAATACGCAGGCTTAGCTTTGTGATCAAGCTCTTTTTTTGTACTATTTTGATTTGTCGTTGTCGCTGGCTTTTTTTGTGCTGAAGTTTGTTTTGCAACCGTTTTATTAGCAGGCTTTGACTTGGTGTTCGCTACAGCGACCGGTTTTGGTGCAGGCTTGGCTGCAGGCTTAGTGCGCTGTGGCTTGGTGAGTTTTAATGTTTGTCCTGGATAGATGGTATAAGGTGCTTTTAAGCCATTATATTGAGCGATTTTATTAAAATCTTGCCCAGCGCCCCATGAAATTGAGTAAAGAGTATCACCGCGTTTTACCTTGTAACTGCCAGAGGTAATAGAGCCTTTATTAAATTTTTGACCAGCATTACTCGAAATACTCGTAACGGGTGCAGGGTTGTGAGCTTGAAAGCTACACCCTGAAATAAACAGCAGTAAAATTGTAACCCAAGGCCAATTACGACACTTCAACATTGTCTCCATCATACTTTTGAAATATCGCCCTTGCATCACTGTTAAGCTAAGTCGCCATTGATTAACGGTACAAACTTAACCGCTTCGATAATTTGTGATTGAAACTCATTTTGTTTACGAGTGATTTTTAATAACTGCTGCGAGTCTTCGCCAACAGGGATCACTAGCACGCCGTCTTCAGCCAGTTGCGCCAATAATGCTTCAGGTACCGATGCTGCAGCTGCTGTTACCATAATGGCATCAAATGGGCCTTTATTGGTCCAACCTTTCCAACCGTCACCATATTTAAAAGACACATTATGTAAATCTAAGCGCTTTAAACGTTGTCTCGCTTGAATTTGTAGCGCCTTGATCCGCTCAATTGTGCAAAGCTGAGGTACCAGTTGCGCTAAAATCGCTGCCTGGTAACCTGAACCAGTACCAATTTCAAGCACTCTAGCAGGGTTATGTTGTAGTAATAACTCCGTCATTCTAGCGACAATATAAGGCTGAGAGATAGTTTGGCCTTGCCCAATAGGTAAAGCGGTATTCTCGTAAGCTTTATGGGCTAATGCCCCATCGAGAAATAACTCCCTTGGGGTATTTGATACCGCCTGCAACACAGTGTGATTACGGATCCCTGCTTCATGCAGTTTTTTGGCTAAATTAAGGGCAACAGTTGAAGCTACCTGGCTCATAGTTTATTAATCCAGTTTTCTAAGTCAGCAAGCTGATCATACGCAGTTAAATCGACCGTTAGCGGAGTAATTGAAACATAACCTTGTTCAACTGTACCAAAGTCTGTATCAGCGCTAGCATCTTGTTCTTTGCCCGGAGGCCCAAGCCAATATATATCTCTTCCTGCAGGATCTTGAGTTTTGATCATGCCTTCAGCTTTATGTCTTGAGCCTAAGCGAGTAATTCTCATGCCTTTGATTTGTTCTAGCGGTAAATCGGGCACATTTACATTTAATATTTGATCGTTATTAATAGGATGCTCAAGTAAACCTTGCACTATTTTAGCGGCATAGATTGCTGCACTATCGTAATGACGTAATTCTTTGCCCACTAATGATACCGCTATCGCAGGTAGGCCTAAAAAGCGTCCTTCCATTGCTGCGGCTACCGTACCTGAGTACAGGGTATCATCACCCATATTCGCCCCAGCATTAATGCCTGACACCACAATATCAGGCTCTACTGGACATAATTCTCTAATGGCTAAATGGACACAATCTGACGGTGTGCCATTGACAGCAATAGCGCCATTTTCTAAGTTATTAATTCTTAATGGATTAGTCAAGGTCAAAGAATTACTGGCTGCTGAACAATTCCTATCAGGCGCCACGACTAACACATTAGCAATTTTGGTTAACTCTGCCGCTAGGGCTTTGATCCCTGGAGCTGTAACGCCGTCATCATTGCTGACCAATATGTTAATCATCACTTAACCTTCTAGAGTGCTTTTAGTTGCGTCATTTGTAACGCTATTTGCAAATTGCTGCGCTTGCTCTTGCTGCTGCATTGCCACCATTTGTTGTCGCTGCACTTCTTGAACATCTTGATAATCCAGTAGCTCACGCAATACTGAGGTCGCATAGCTACCTGCTGGTAAAATAAACTCGATGACTAACACATCATCATTTTCAAACCGGTATTTTAGCGCTTGAGGCTTTAATAATAATGGTCGACGTTCTTGCTCTAAACCCGCTTGCTCAAGCCCGGTTAAATCGGTGCTTAACTCAGCTAATGCAGCTTGTTCAACTACTGATGCAAGCCCTTGAGTGGGGAGTTCGCCTCTGCCCCACAATGGCGCAGACAATTGAATGTCATTGTCAGCTAAACGCTTCATTGTGGCCTCATCCCATGTCTGCGCGACAAAAAAACTTTTACTGCCCGCTAACATGACACAATCACCATTAATAGGCGCAATACCATTTTTACTTAAACGGTACGACACAGCAGTGTTAAACACATTAGAGCGCACTGCAGATAAATACATGCTGCGTTTTTTTCTATCTTTAACTTTTTTACCCGCGAGCATTTGCTGGCCGAAAACTAAGTTTTTACCTTTATGGCCAAAACGCTGCTCTCCAAAATAGTTAGGTACGCCTATTTCAGCCACTTTTAAAATCCGTTGCTCAAGCACTGCTTTATCGGACACATTTCGTAAAATCAGTTCAAACCGATTACCCAGCAGTGCGCCAATACGCAGTTTTTTACTATGGCGTTGGCTTGATAAGATGGTTAAGTGCTCATCAGACAGCGATTGCCAATCAGGGGTTTCTTTCCCTGGAATACGCACCCCAAACCATTGCTCTGTCACAGCGTTTCGGTCTTTTTGGCCTGCGTATGTCACTTCTTTTTGATGCACTTTGGCAAACTTAGCTAAAATTTCTGCCACTTGCGTGGTATTTAAGCCATCTTTACGAACATGGATCATATGATGCTCGCCTTCGCCAGTTGGGCTAAAAGGCAGCATTTCTTTAACGATAAAGTCACTGTTTACTGTGCGTAGATCTGCAGTGCAATCAGGCTTACCAAATAAATAAAATAACGGAGTCATGTTTCTTCTCAAATGAGCTAATGATGTAATTGCAGCTATTGAGTGCAATTAGCTTACGTGACGTTAATAGACGTAATATCGTCGTTTATCAGTGTTAATCTCGCACCATAAGGACGACTGATTCTACTGCAATACCTTCTTTTCGACCGGTAAAACCCAGTTTTTCGGTGGTGGTAGCTTTCACATTTATATTATCAACAGCTGTGTTTAGGTCGTCAGCAAGACATTGTCTAATCGCTTCGATGTGTGGCAACATTTTTGGCGCTTGTGCGATAACAGTGACATCTAGGTTGCCGATTTTAAACTGCTTAGCTTGAGCCAAAGAAAAACAATGGCGCAATAATACTCTACTATCCGCACCTTCAAACTCAGCATCGGTATCAGGAAAGTGTTTACCTATATCCCCTAATGCCATGGCACCCAGAATGGCATCACTTACTGCATGTAGTACTACATCACCATCAGAGTGAGCAATTAAGCCTGTTTCGTATGGCACAGTAATACCACCAAGGATCAGCGGTTTATCGCTACCAAATTTATGTACATCAAAACCATGACCAATGCGTATATTCAACATAATAATAACCGTTATTTTTGAGAATTTATGTGAGATAAAAACAGCGCTGCTAACTGCAAGTCATCAGGGTGAGTAACTTTAATATTGTCTGCGCGGCCAGTGACTAAACCAGGGGTAACACCTGCCCACTCCATGGCGCTAGCTTCATCGGTAATTTGCACGCCTTGTTTAAGTGCATCACTTAAATGTTGCTGCAAGCTTTTGCAGGGAAACAGTTGCGGCGTTAATGCATGCCAAAGATGGTCACGTGATACTGTTTCACTAATTAGATTAGTTGAGTTAGCACAGCGCTTCATGGTGTCTCGCACCGGCATGGCTAGAATCGCGCCTTGTGGGCAGTCAACTCTAGCATTAAGTAATTTATCGATATCGCTGTGGGTTAAGCAAGGTCTCGCGGCATCATGGACTAATGCCCAATTAGACTCCATGGTTTCTTTGTCAATCGACACTAAAGCACGCAATACAGAATCTGCACGTTCTTGACCGCCTATAACCGTGCTCACTTTAGGGTGGTTTGCTTGAGATAAAGTCGCAAAAAAGGTGTCTTCAGGGTGCAGCGCTACGATAACTTGCTTGATTCTTTTATGAGTAATCAAGCTATCTAAGGTGTGGGCTAAGATGCTTTGCTCACCTAGAGCTAAATATTGTTTAGGAATAGTCGCCCCCATCCTTGCACCAATACCGGCAGCAGGGACAATCGCGATAACAGATTGATTCTCAACGTTCATAGGATGTTATTGACCAAAAGTAGCATTGTTTCGAGGGTTGTTGCCAACGACGCGATAAAAAGTTTCACCTTCTTTTACCATGCCTAACTCATTTCGAGCACGTTCTTCAATCGCTTCTGTGCCGCGTTTTAAATCGATGATTTCCGCTTTTAAAATTTGATTTCTAGCGATGAGTTTATCGTTACTGGCTTGTTGGCTGGCAATCTGTTTTTTCAGATTCATATATTGGGATAAATTATTTTCGCCCAGCCATAATCGATACTGTAATAAACCGACTAAGATCAAAAGTAATAGTAATAGGCTTTTCATAGGTATAATGTGGCGAAATTAATGATTAATCCCACTATAGTACAACAAAAAAGGCCACCTAGTGGTGGCCTTTTTTTAGCTCAAGGAAAATTAACCTTGGCCTTTGACTTCTTTAAGACCGTTATACGGTGCTTTTGAGCCTAATGCTTCTTCGATACGTAGCAGTTGGTTGTACTTAGCAACGCGATCAGAGCGGCTTAATGAACCGGTTTTGATTTGGCCAGCAGCAGTACCAACAGCAAGATCTGCAATAGTTGCATCTTCAGTTTCACCTGAGCGATGAGAGATAACCACGGTGAAACCCGCATCTTTAGCCATTTTGATTGCTGCTAACGTTTCAGTTAACGAACCAATTTGGTTAAATTTGATTAGGATTGAGTTAGCAATACCGTTGTCGATACCACGCTTAAGGATCTTAGTGTTAGTTACGAATAAATCGTCACCTACTAATTGAATTTTATCACCTAGAAGCTTAGTTTGGTGTGCGAAACCATCCCAGTCAGACTCGTCAAGACCGTCTTCGATAGATACGATTGGGTACTGTTCAGTCAAATCTTTAAGGAAGTAGTTAAACTCTTCAGAGGTGAATTTCTTGCCTTCACCTTTAAGATCGTAGATGTTGGCTTCTTTATCAAAGAACTCAGATGCAGCACAATCCATCGCTAAAGTAATGTCTTTACCTAGCTCGTAACCTGCGTTTGCAACAGCCACTTTGATTGCAGCAAGTGCAGCTTCGTTAGACTCAAGGTTTGGCGCGAAACCACCTTCATCACCAACAGCAGTCGAGTGGCCACCAGCTTTAAGAACTTTAGCAAGGCTATGGAATACTTCAGCGCCCATACGAAGGCCTTCACGGAAGTTAGCTGCGCCAACAGGCTGGATCATGAATTCTTGAATGTCTACTGAGTTATCAGCGTGCTCACCACCATTGATGATGTTCATCATTGGAAGAGGCATAGAGTAAACACCAGAAGTACCGTTTAGATCAGCAATGTGAGCGTATAAAGGTACTTTCTTAGAAACAGCAGCCGCTTTAGCAGCAGCAAGAGAAACAGCTAGGATAGCGTTTGCGCCAAACTTAGCTTTGTTTTCTGTGCCATCTAAGTCAATCATGATTTGATCAAGCTCAGCTTGTGCTAGTGCATCTTTACCCTTTAACGCTTCAGCGATTGGGCCATTTACAGCTTCAACAGCTTTAAGAACACCTTTACCTAAGTAACGTGCTTTGTCGCCATCACGTAATTCAAGTGCTTCACGAGAACCTGTTGATGCACCCGATGGTGCAGCAGCCATACCGATAGAACCGTCAGCAAGGTGAACCTCAGCTTCTACCGTTGGGTTACCGCGTGAATCCATGATTTCACGACCAATGACGTTAATAATGTTAGCCATAATTCCCTCAATATATGTAAGTTAAATATTAAAATAGAAAATCAATACCAATAAACACCGACAATTTATTAATAATTGCGCAATTATTGGTATTTCACTTTCAGTTTGGTAATAAAAGGTCAACTGAAGCCATAGCATAGACCGATTATCGTTAAGCGGCAACTACCTAGGTCACATCTATTAATTAGCAGATAAAAAATTGACCAGATAAAAAAAAGCCACTGATATGATTATCAGTGGCTTTATTTTTAATTACTCAGCTTCACCTTTTTGATGAATCGCAGCAGCAGCAACAAAACCTTCAAATAATGGATGACCATCACGAGGTGTTGAAGTGAATTCAGGGTGGAATTGACCTGCTACAAACCAAGGGTGATTAGGAAGCTCAATCATTTCCACTAATTTGCGATCTGATGACAAACCACTAAATACCAGGCCAGCTTTTTCTAAGCGCTCAACATAGTTGTTGTTCACTTCAAAACGGTGACGATGACGTTCAACACAAGTAGTAGAGTTATATGCTGCAGCGGCTTTAGAACCTTCAGCTAAATGACATAACTGTGCGCCTAAACGCATAGTGCCACCTAAATCTGACGCTTCATGGCGCAGCTCAACATTACCTTCTTCATTGATCCATTCTGTGATCAGACCAATGACTGGATGTTCTGTTTCTGGTTTAAACTCAGTTGAATGAGCCCCTTCAAGTTTAGCAACGTGTCGAGCAAACTCGATCAATGCCACTTGCATACCTAAACAAATACCAAAGTATGGAATGTTATTTTCACGGGCATATTGCGCCGCAAAGATTTTACCTTCAACACCACGCTCACCGAAGCCACCAGGAACCAAAATACCGTCTAAACCTTCTAGTACTTCAGCGCCTTTAGCTTCTACTGTTTGTGAATCAACATACTGAATATTCACTGTTAGGCGGTTTTTAAGGCCTGCATGCTTAAGTGCTTCATTCACAGACTTATAAGCATCTGGTAGTTCGATGTATTTACCCACCATACCAATGGTAATTTCACCATTTGGATTAGCTTCTTGATAAATAACATTTTCCCACTCAGACAAATCAGCATCATTACAATCGATACCAAAACGTTTAACCACTAACTCATCAAGACCTTGAGAGCGCAATAACGCTGGGATCTTATAAATACTGTCGACATCTTTTAATGAGATAACGGCTTTTTCTTCTACATTACAAAATAGCGAGATTTTCGCTTTTTCATTAGCAGGAATAGCACGGTCGCCACGACAAACTAATACGTCTGGCGCGATACCAATTGAACGCAATTCTTTAACAGAGTGTTGTGTTGGCTTAGTTTTAATTTCACCTGCAGCACCTAAGAACGGCACTAAGGTTAAATGCATGAATAATGTGCGATCACGTCCTAGCTCAGCACCTAATTGACGAATTGACTCTAAGAAAGGCAATGACTCGATATCGCCTACTGTGCCGCCAATTTCTACGATAGCAACATCGTGACCTTCGCCGCCTTCAAGTACTTTTTCTTTAATTGCATTAGTGATGTGCGGGATCACCTGAATGGTGGCACCTAAATAATCACCACGACGCTCTTTACGTAGCACTTGCTCGTAGATACGACCGGTAGTGAAGTTATTACGACGGTTCATCTTGGTTCGAATGAAACGCTCGTAATGACCTAAGTCTAAATCGGTTTCAGCACCATCTTCAGTAACGAATACTTCACCATGCTGAGTCGGGCTCATGGTGCCAGGGTCAACGTTAATGTATGGGTCAAGTTTCATAATGGTTACATTGAGGCCACGCGCCTCTAAAATTGCTGCTAATGAAGCTGCTGCAATGCCTTTACCTAGTGATGAAACAACGCCACCAGTAACGAAGATATACCTTGTAGTCATGCTGAACCTGAGAATGTGAGATTGAAAATAACGTGCTTGTAAGAAAGCACTAGGACGGGGCGACATTCTACCAAAATAGCGCGCTAACAACAAACAATAAACGCATAAAATTGATATTAAGCCAAAGTTAAATCATGGTCATAATTTAACCCTAATTTTCATAGCGTTGAATTCAATATCATCCTAATGTTTGCCAAGTGCGCAGATTAATCTTTACTAAGCTGCTGACTTTTCTCTGCCATTTTAACTTGATCCCAATAGCTATCGAGCTCTTCAAGTGAGTGCTGTTCAAACGCCTTGCCACTTTGTGCAGCATATTGCTCTACCCCTTTAAAGCGACGTTCAAACTTCTGATTAGCAAGCCTTAATGCCTGCTCTGGCTCAACCCCTAAGTGTCTTGCCATATTGGCAACAGCAAATAATAAGTCGCCCATTTCATCAACCACCTTGGGGTAATATTCGTCTTTATTGGCTTCTAAGTGCTGCGCCTCTGCCATGACCTCATCGATTTCTTCATGAACCTTTGCCACCACAGGGGCTAAATCAGCCCAATCAAAGCCCACCTTTGCAACCCGCTTTTGAATTTTTATCGCTCGGTTCAGTGCTGGCATTGCTACTGGAATGTCATCAAGTATCGAGTGTTGGCTTTTCGCGAGCCTTTCTTGCTGCTTAATTTCATCCCAAACAAGTTTGACTTGTTCAGCGCTAGTGCCAAGGTTGTCGCCGCTAAACACATGGGGATGTCTTCTGGTTAATTTGTCGCAAATTTTATTCACCACAGTGGCAAAATCAAATAAGCCTTGTTCTTTACCGAGCTGACAGTAAAACACCACCTGAAACAACAAATCACCCAGCTCATCTGGCAGCGAATCTAAATCAGCTTGCTCGATGGCATCGGCAACCTCATAAGCTTCTTCAAGGGTAAAAGGAACAATAGTCTCGAAGCTTTGCTGTTTATCCCAAGGGCAACCCGTTTCAGGATCCCGCAGTTTTTCCATAATTGTTAATAAAGGCTGCATAATATCGTTAGCTTGCTTTAGGGTATTTGCTGACATGGTCTATTTCTCAATGATATGGCCTAAACTGGCTGATAAGTTAAAATAAAGGTGACAAACCTTTCGATTTATCACCTTATCTTTTGACACTAAAGTGCGCCGTTGGGATTTAATACTATAATCGTCTGGCTTCGGTCACACCTTCAACTTGGCCTAATTTTGATAATATCCGTGACAAGCCATCGAGGTTATACAGTTCAAGTTCTAGCTCAACGGTAGCGGTTTGGTTTTTTTCATCAGAGGTTGAACTCATTGCCATCACATTGGACTTTTCAGCCGCCAGTACTGTGGTGACATCTCGCAGTAAACCACTGCGATCATGAGCTATCACCCGTACTTTAATCCGATAACCGCCAGAATAGTTTTCTCCCCACACCACTTCGACACTGCGCTCTGGATGGGCGCGCATTAGCTCTTTAACCTGTGAGCAGTCACTGCGGTGCACTGACACGCCGCGGCCCATGGTGATATAACCAAAAATTTCATCACCCGGTACCGGTTTACAGCAGCTGGCAATATGGCTTAATAAATTACCAACACCATTTACTTCTACCTGACCTTTGCCTTTACGGGCTGGTTTCGGATTCGAGCGTTTAATGAGCTCTTCGACAATCTCTTGTTCGGTCACTTCAGTTTTGCGTAAACTGGTTTCAATGTAATTCACCACTTGGTTTAAGCGTAAATCACCGCCACCAATAGCCGCTAACATGTCATCCATGGAGTTCATATTAAAGCGCTCAACCGCAACTTTGGCATCTTTTAAATGAAGTGAGACACGGTTAAGTTCAGCCTCAAGTAATTCTTTCCCTGCCACCATGTTTTTATCGCGGTCTTGCTGCTTGAACCAATGCTGAATTTTCGAGCGAGAGCGAGACGACTTGATGTAGCCTAAATTTGGATTTAACCAATCGCGCTTCGGATTAGGATGCTTTGAGGTAATGATTTCAATACGCTCACCGGTTTCAACTTGATAAGTAAAGGGCACAATACGGCCATCGACTTTGGCGCCAATACATTTATGGCCCACATGGGAATGAATGTAGTAAGCAAAATCGAGCACGGTGGAGCCTAATGGTAAATCAACCACTTCGCCATTAGGGGTAAACACATAGACTCTGTCCTCAAATACTTGGCTGCGGACTTCATCAACCAGGTTTCCGGTTTCAGCAACATCTTCTTGCCACAGCAAAATTTTACGTAGCCAATTAATTTTTTCTTCATAGCCACTTTGCTTGCCACCAGCAGAGCCTTCTTTGTACTTCCAATGGGCTGCGACCCCAAGTTCTGAGTCCTGATGCATCGCTTCAGTACGAATTTGAATCTCTACCGTTTTACCTTCAGGGCCAACGACCACGGTATGAATTGATTGGTAACCATTGGGTTTAGGGTTGGCCACATAATCATCAAACTCACGGGGAATATGATGCCAAAGGGTATGCACGACACCTAAAGCACCATAACAATCTTGGAGGCGCTCTGTGACAATACGCACCGCGCGCACATCAAACAGCTCATCAAACTTCAAGTCTTTGCCTTTCATCTTACGCCAGATGCTATAGATGTGTTTCGGGCGGCCATAGACTTTCGCGCGAATTTGGTCATTATCCAGACGCTGTTGCAGCTGGGTAACAAACTTATCGATAAACACTTCTCTGTCGACACGTTTACCATCTAACTGTTTGGCAATATCTTTGTAAACTGTCGGGTGCAGGTAGCGAAACGAGATATCTTCTAATTCCCACTTTAATTGCCCAATTCCTAAACGGTTGGCAAGCGGGCCGTAGATATCGACCACTTCTCTTGCCAACAATACCCGGGTTTCTTCATCGGCATTTTTAACTTCACGAAGTAGCGCTACCCGCTCAGCAAGCTTAACCACTACCGCGCGTACATCTTCGACCATGGCCAATAACATTTTACGAATATTATCGATTTGCGGCTCGGCGGTTCGAGAGTCAGGACTGACTTTTAAGGCGCCAATGGCCTCCATGGTCACCACGCTTGCCACTAGCTTGCTTAAGCTAGCGCCATATTTTTCTTCAATTGTTTCAATTGATAAAATACCGGCATCATGAGCAATAAATAATAATGAAGCTTGTAAGGTCTCGATATCCATATTCAATGGCGCTAGAATTTCCACCATTTCACGGGCACGCTCAAGCAAGGCCCGATGTACATCGGGAGATTTCGTTGGCAACATATCTAGATACAGGATCAGATCCCGTAACAATAGGGCTTCTTCGGCGTTATCGATATAACGCATAACCCATTCGTCGATATTAAAATCGGCTAGATTAAAATGTGCTTCTCGAACTGAGACCATAATTAACTTCCTTATTGGTACTGACTTTTACGCGTACAAATAACTGAATCTGTGTTGATGTGTTATTTACTCTAATGCTTTCATCTTGAGCATTCAGTTATTTATGTCAAATTAATATTAATCAATTTAAAAAATGTCATCTTCAAACAGTATTTCTGTTTGAGTTGGCAGTAAAAACAGTTGATTTTACTGGTTTGCCACGCCAGCGCAGCAAGTTATTTAATTTCAAACAATGCCATCGCTTCGATATGATGAGTTTGTGGAAACATATCCAACATGGTTAGTTTTTTAAGCTGATAGCCTTGTTCGATTAATACTTGGCTGTCTCTGGCTAAACTTGCCGGATTACATGACACATACACCACTTTTTTAGGCTTCATTTTAGATAACCATTGCAAACTTTCATACGCCCCCGCTCTGGCAGGATCGAGCAATAGTTTATCAATTTTGCCCAGCCAAGAGGCTTGAGATAAATCCGCACTTAAATCAGCGTGAAAAAAACTCAGGTTGGTTAAGTTGTTATCAGCAGCATTTTGTTTCGCCTGCGTAACCATTTCAGGTACGCCTTCAACACCAATAACATCAGCGGCTTGGGTAGCAAGGGGCAAACTAAAATTACCTACCCCACAAAATAAATCCAAAATTCGTTCATCTTGTTGTGGATCTAGCCACTCAATGGCCTGTGCGACCATACGCTGGTTAATATCAGCATTGACCTGCACAAAATTTCCCGGGCTAAATCGACATTCGACTTGGCCGTTAGCTAACAAATATTTGGGTAATTCAATATGATCGTCACTGACTAGCGAACGCAGTTCGCCATCATTATCTTGCACTAACAACTGTATTTGATGCTCCAAAGCAAACGCTTTCAGGCGCTGCTCATCATCGGTTTTCAATGCTTTGGTGATTCTAAGTACTGCAAATATGCCATTTTCAGCTTCAGTGAGTTCAAGGTGACCGAGTGTCATTTTAGCTTGTAACTGATTAAGCACGTTTGAGAAGGGTTCAATCAATGCCGACAATGCTACAGCCAATACATCGCACTGCTTAATATCAACGATATTATTGCTATTGGCAGCTCGAAAGCCTAATTGTAAATGCTTCGTCTTTTTATCAAATAACGTAGCTAGCCGTGCGCGACGACGATAATGCCATTGCTCACCGGTTATCATTGAAGTCATGATCTTGTCATCAATATTGACCGCTAACTTACCCATTAAATTTTGTAGTGCATCTTGCTTATATTCGCGCTGCGCATCAATGCTCATATGTTGTAAGTCGCAGCCACCACATTGCTGATAATGAGGGCATTGCGCCGCGACTCTTTTATCGGTTGCGATTTGAATTTTAAGCAGCTTAGCTTTAGCGTACTTTTTCTTTTGTTCAATTAATTGCGCGGTTACCGTTTCACCGGGCAGAGCCCCAGGAATAAATACCACTTTGCCGTCATGTTGAGCAATACCTGCACCGAGATGATCAAGTTGTGATACCGTTAAAGTCAACTTGGCCGACAGTTGTTTAGTTTTGTTTGGTTTTGCTTTAAAAAATTGTGCCATTTTGGCCTCAGGTATTGAATAAATGACTAGTCAAGACGGCTCTGTTTCTGGCAGTCTAGTCCTCATCATAGATAAAAAGTCTTTAGGAATAATGTCTTCACGATGAAAAATGCTAACAACATGACCAAATACAGTCTTCGCTCTTGGGTACTGGTACTTGCGTTAGCGCCAACGGTCATGGTGGGTATTCTACTTGGAAGTTACTTCACCATAAACCGTTTTTATGAACTCGAAGAGACCTTAATCAATCAAGGTAGAAGTATTGTCGAGCCTTTGGCCATTGCCAGCGAGTTCGGACTGGTCACTGAAGACAGAGAAGCCAGCAAACGTTTACTGGCAGCATCGCAATTAAACAACTCTGCCCTTATTCACTCAATTGCTATTTTTGATGATGAAAATCAATTATTTGTAACATCTCACTACCATAAAGATTTTGAGAGTATGCGCTATACAGCAGCGTTAAAGTCTTTAATTTCGACTCAGTATGAAACCATCGACGACACCATGGTGATACGGGTGCCGATTATGTCTTATACCGGCGTTAATCAACAAACTAACCCGCAAGGGGTGACAATTTCGCCCGCCAACGGCCCAAGAAAAATTATCACCAATGCTGAAGGGCAACAAATATTGGGGTATATCTCAATATTACTCAATAAAGAAAATGCCTTACTTGAGCAACACCGTGCCGCCATTGCCGCATTTGTCATTGTATTAATTGGGGTGCAGCTGAATCTGTTTTTCACATTCCGTTTGGTTAAGCATGTTAACTACCCCATTACTGAAATGGTAAGAGTAGTAGCAAAAATTCGTGAAGGTAAGTTAGACACCCGTCTTGATGGACAATTAATCGGCGAGCTAGATTTACTTAAGCGCGGCATTAATGCCATGGCTAGTTCATTGTCAGAATATCACGATGAAATGCAGCAAAACATTGACCAAGCGACCTCTGATTTACGGGAAACCCTTGAACAAATTGAAATCCAAAACGTCGAGCTTGATTTAGCCAAAAAGCGCGCCCTTGAAGCCAGTCGCATTAAATCAGAGTTCTTAGCAAATATGTCCCATGAATTAAGAACACCACTAAACGGTGTGATTGGATTTTCTCGGCAGTTAATTAAAACGCCGCTGCACTCAAGTCAGTTAGATTACATAAAAACCATTGAACGAAGCGCCAGTAACTTACTGGGGATCATTAATGACATTCTTGATTTCTCCAAATTAGAAGCCGGTAAAATGGTCTTAGAGAAAATGCCATTCGCCCTGCGGGAAACCATTTCTGAAACCGTCAGCATTGTGGCCGGCAGCGCTCAAGAAAAAGACATCGAACTGATTATTGATATTGACGACAACGTGCCTGAAAGTGTCAGCGGTGATGCGATGCGGGTTGCACAAATCATGACGAACCTATTGGGCAATGCGATTAAGTTTACCGATCAAGGTAGCGTTATTTTGAAAATTCATCTTGTAGGCCAAAAAGATGAAAATATCACCCTGCGCTGTGAAGTAATTGATACCGGTATTGGTATTGATGAAAGTCAGCAAGAATATCTGTTCCAGGCCTTTGGCCAAGCAGACTCGTCTATTTCACGCCGCTTTGGTGGTACCGGCTTGGGCTTAGTGATCACCAAACGTTTGATTAACCAAATGGGCGGCCAAATTGGCTTTACCTCAATTCCAAATCAAGGCTCAACATTTTGGTTCATGCTGCCATTGGAATTAAGCCAGTTTCATATTGGTGAAGTGCTGCATTTGGACTCTTTACGTAATAAAACCCTGTTGTTATTTGAATCAAGAGAGCTAAGCCGCGATATGCTCAATCGCCGCTTTGAAGCGTGGGGGCTACATTTAACCACTGTTGGCCAAATTAGCCATTTAGAGTCAACGCTTTCATCAAGCAAAGTGCATTACGATTATATTCTGCTTAACTGCCATGGCTTTAGTGATAAAGAGCAGTTATTAAGCTGTTTAAGCATGGCGAGGGAAAAGACCTCATGTTTAGTCTTGCTTCATGATTGCATCGAGCAGCAAAAAATATTAAACCAAGCATTGAGGCCTAATAGCGATATTTTACTCAGTATGCCAGTGAGTGACTACGAGTTGGCTAACCACTTAATTCATCCACCCACTCAAACAGCGCTATTAACCGAGTCACTACCCGCGACTGTGTATGAGCGCAAGAATTTGAGCGTACTTGCTGTTGATGACAACCTTGCTAACTTAAAGCTAATCGATACCCTACTGAAAGAGTTGGTGGTTAATGTCATCTCTGTCAATAACGGTGATGAAGCCGTGAGCTATGCCCAAAAACAAGCCTTCGATGTTATCTTTATGGACATTCAAATGCCCGGCACTGATGGGGTTACAGCAACCAAACTTATCCGCCAAGACTCACTTAACCGCAATACACCTATTATTGCGGTAACAGCCCACGCTATCGCTGAAGAGCGAGAATTAATTTTAGGTAGCGGCATGGACGGTTATCTGCCAAAACCCATTGATGAAGCGGCATTAAAAGGGGTGATTGATCGCTGGATAAATAAACCTAAATTTACCCACTTTGATATGCATACCCTTAATTGGGAGCTGTGCTTAGCACAAACCAATCAAAAACCGGATTTAGCATTAGAGATGCTGCAAATGTTGGTGGACTCACTGCCTGAAAGTGTCAGCAACATAGAAACGGCATTAAAAAGCAACAATAGTTCGCTTATGCTGCAAACCGTGCATAAACTTCATGGAGCGAGTTGTTATTGTGGGGTGCCCAACACCCAAAAACTTTGCCAAGAATTAGAGTCTGCGTTAAAGCACAAAACCAACATCGAAGACTTAGAACCTGAAATACTTGAGTTACTTGACGAGCTAACTAAGGTAGAATCAGCAGCAAATCAAGTGATATCACAGTTATCAGCGGATGTTCCCTATGAGCAATAAACCCGGTTTTTTTAAGCGTTTAAAAGCGCTGTCATTACCTCAAAAGCAACTTTTTGCGACCGCGCTATGTCAGCGCATGCTGCCCAATTACGCCCTTTTCTCCGAAGTGTGTGAGTTTGGCGAGCCTAAAGTATTAAGCACAGTATTGGATTTACTTTGGCAATCACAATACGATAAAAAGCTTAAGTTTAATTACGATATTCACTTACAGCGTTTAGATGAAAATACCCCTGAGCCTGCAGATTTTGAAGCCTACGGTGTTTATCCTGCAATGGATGCTGCTGTAGCGTTATCGACTTTACTCGGTGGCATACAAGCTAAAATCGAAGAAGATATTACCAACGTCAGTAAATTATCATCAAGTACAGTGGCCAACTATATTGAAGCCATTAGCATTGAAGAACTTGAAGACGTCATGAATGAAGATGTTGTAGAAGAGTTCGTATTTAACCATCCTGTAATGCAAGAAGAGAAGCACTTACAAGGAATGTTATTAGATGTGATTGAAGAAACAACAAAAATCACACCTGAATTCATTAAGGAATTACGCAAAGAAATCATTGATGCTGGCGTGTCTAATATCGGCATCAGTCTGCAGCAATGATACTTTTAAAGTAGCAATAGCACTCTTTAAGTAGCAATAGCACTCTTTAATAAGGGCCTGTCATCATGCCCTTATTAAAGATACCGCTAACAGATAGCTTTATACTCTAATGCCAACCTGATGGGCAACATTTACATCCTCCTTGTCGTATCAGATCTATGCAGTTTTTCTTATCTTAGTTTAATTTAAAAACTTAACTTATTTGAATAGCTTAGATTCATCTCATACCTTACCTTTATCTAATATCTTATTGGCGCCATTAAAGTAAGATATCCAACGCCCACATTATTGATATGTCATTCAAGGTCCTAAAAAGGAATCAAGCTTGCCTAGTATCCTAACCCCACTTATAGCTGTTTTTGGCATCATGGTTATTGGCTTTAGTGTCCAGAAACTTAAATTACTCCCCCAAGATAGTGACTCGGCGCTAAATAAATACGTCTACTATATCGCCTTCCCTGCTATTTTATTTATTGCACTGGCCGAAACTGACATTAACGATATTCTGCAATGGGGATTTATATTCGCCTTTGGCCTCGCTATGGCGGGCACATATTGTATTACAGTGATCATCTCAACCCTTGCAGACAATAAACAGCCCGCGCTAGCTGCAATTAGAGGCCTAAACACCAGTTTTGGTAATACCGCCTTTATTGGGTTCCCTTTAATGATGAGCTTGTATCCTGATAACAATCAAGCCATCGCCACCGCAGCCATTGCCAGTCTACTGTCCATTATCATGTTCGCATTTGCACTGGTGAGCATGGAACTTGCGGTGAATAAAACCCAACAACGTCATCCTATTATGATTATGCTCAACGCATTAATCACCAACCCCATTGTTATTGGTTGCGCCCTAGGGGTATTGGTATCAGCGCTCAAAATAAACCTACCTGACAGTATCAGCATGATGTTTCGGTTAATCGGAAACACCTCTAGCCCCTGCGCCTTATTTGCCATTGGCATGGTGTTAGCTAAAGCCATGCATCGCGGCGCAAAAGCTGGGCCTAAGAAACATAATATCGCCCTTGAAATGAGCTTGCTGAATAGTTTAAAACTCATTGTCCAGCCGTTACTTGCCTATGTTTTATTAAGCTATTTTAAGGTGGAGTCTGAGCTAGTTTTTATGGGCGTCATTCTGGCGGCACTGCCGACAGCAGCAAGTGTTTACTTACTGGCACAGCGTTACCAAATCTATGCCTTATCAAGTGCCAAGTGCATATTGATCAGCACTACAGCCACCTTTATTAGTTTGCCCATTATTGAAAAAATCTTAAGCGCCTTGGTTTAATCCTCGTATAAAAAATCAGCACCATTTTTTTATACAGTACTTTACTGTATATAAAAACAGTGTAAACTGTATGCAGATACAGTGGTTTGATGGTTATTCACACAAGGATTGATTATGCTGTGCCAATTAAGCATTAATAATTTCGCAATTGTACGTTTTCTAGAACTCGACTTTAAAGCTGGCATGACCAGCATTACTGGTGAGACCGGTGCTGGTAAATCCATTGCTATTGATGCCCTGGGCTTATGCCTTGGTAATCGCTCAGATGCCAATAGCGTTAGACCAGGTGCAACCAAAGCCGAAGTGAGTGCCCGCTTTAGCTTAGATGATGTGCCATTTGCTAAGCGCTGGCTAGAGGACAATGACCTTGATGTCGAAGACGAATGTATCTTAAGAAGAACAATTAATGCCGATGGCCGCTCACGTGCCTATATAAATGGTAATCCAGTTCCGTTAGCCCAGCTTAAATCTCTAGGGCAATTATTTGTCGGTATTCACGGCCAACACGCGCATCATGCAATGTTAAAAAGCGAGCATCAACTGACCCTTCTTGATAGCTACGCCAACCATAAATTATTGCTTGATGGGGTAAGCAAAAGCTATCAACGCTGTAAGTTAATCGAAAATGAACTGAAACAATTACAACAAAATCAGCAAGAGCGTATCGCCAGAAAACAGCTAGTGCAATATCAAGTTGAAGAGCTTGATGAGTTTGATCTTAAAGCCGGTGAATTTATTGAGATTGAGCAAGAGCATAAACGCCTTGCTAACGGCACAGAGTTAATTGATACCTGCCAATCCAGCCTGCAATTACTGTGTGATGACGATGAAGCCAATATTGAATCTTTACTTAATCGGGTCGTGGGCTTAGCTGAAAACCTAACTGAGTTTGACCCACAACTAAGTAATATTGCTCAAATGCTCAATGAAGCGTTAATTCAAGTGCAGGAAAGCAGCAGCGAAGTTCAGGACTATTTAAGCCGAATAGAACTCGATCCTGAACACTTTGCTTACCTTGAGCAGCGCATTTCAAAGGCGATGCAATTATCAAGAAAACACCATGTGAGCTCTGAGCAACTGTTTGAGCATCACCAAGCTTTAAAAGCTGAACTTAGCGAGCTTAATAACGATGCCACAAGGCTTGATGAAATTCAGCAGCAAGTAGATGAAAGCAAAAAAGCTTACGTAATTAGCGCCCAAAAACTCAGCCATAGCCGTAACCGCTATGCTAAAGAGCTTAATAAGTTAGTCACCCAATCGATTCAAGAGTTAAATATGCCCAAAGGCAGATTCTGCATTGAGGTGAATTTTAACCCAGAACTACAATCAGTTTCTGGTTGTGATCAAGTTGAATTCTTGGTTACCACCAACCCCGGTCAACCGATGCAGCCCATTGCCAAAGTAGCTTCTGGTGGCGAATTGTCACGTATTGGGCTTGGTATTCAGGTTATCACCGCTAAAAAGGTATCAACACCAACCTTGATATTCGATGAAGTGGATGTAGGTATTTCAGGACCTACTGCAGCAGTTGTGGGAAGAATGCTACGCAGCTTAGGTCAATCAACTCAGGTGCTCTGTGTGACGCATTTACCGCAAGTTGCAGGTAATGGTCACCAACATATGCTAGTGAATAAATTCACCAAAAGTGGCGGCACTGAGACGAATATGAAGTCATTGGATAAACAAGAGCGAGTCAATGAGCTAGCAAGACTACTCGCGGGTGATGTGATAACTGAAAATACCTTAGCGAATGCTAGAGAGCTATTGCAATAATCTTGCAGCTTTAAGCATCATCCATTAATCATCGCCCATTAAAAAGCCCACTATGAAGTGGGCTTAACGTTTAATGGGATTAGCTTTAAAGAGATTAAAGTATCATTGGTTAAATATAATAAGCCAACAACTGTAAACAAATTAACGAGAAAATCCCCGCTAATACATCATCAATCATGATCCCAAAACCGCCATGCACTTTAGCGTCGAGCCAACGAATTGGCCACGGTTTTAAAATATCGAAAAAACGAAATAACGCAAAACCAACCACTAACCAAATTACCCCAGCAGGGGCGGCAATCATGGTGATCATTAAGCCTGCGACTTCATCCCACACAATTGCGCCATGATCATGAACGCCCATATCTTTAGCGGCTTTATCACAAATATAAATACCAACAAGGCAGCTAATTAGCGTGATAAAAATAAAAGCCGATAGGCTTAAAAAGCTCATCAAGTACACAATCGGCACTGCGGCAAGGGTACCAAAGGTGCCCGGGGCTTTGGCGGCTAAACCACTGCCAAAACCTAATGCTAAAAAGTGTACAGGGTTTGTTAAGGTTAATTTCTTAACGGCTGGATCGGTTGAAATAAACTTCATTAGAAATGCTCAAAACTATTTTTTTCTAGCTCAAAAGGTTTGCCATCAGCCACTAAGCGTAACTTTTCGCCGGCACAAATTTGACCTACTTTAATAAATTTAACCCCAGCGTGGATCAGTGCAATATCCAAAGCGCCACGTTGAGATTCTGGTACAGTAAACATCAACTCATAATCTTCGCCACCAGTTAACGCATAACTAGTTGCTTCATTAGGGCTCAATGATGCTTGTAATGATTCCGATAGCGGTAATTCATTCACATCAATAATCGCACCCACATTAGATGCCTTTAAAACGTGCTGAATATCAGAAAATAAACCGTCAGATAAATCAATGGCACTGGTTGCTAAAGAGCGTAGCGCTTGACCCGCTAGTATTCTAGGCGTTGGATGATAGTGACGGTTAATTAAAAATTCTTTATGTTGATGTGCGACTTCTTTTTTGCCCAACAGGATATCAAGCCCAAGGGCAGAGTCACCCAAAGTGCCAGTAACATACACCCAGTCACCAATTTTCGCGCCACTACGGGTTAATGCTTTACCGGTTGGCACTTGACCATGAATAGTAATATTGATGCAGCGAGGCCCGCGGGTGGTATCACCACCGATCAGACTAACACTGTAATATTCAGCCGCTTCAAATAGCCCTTGGCTAAATTGCGCTAACCACTCATTATCAACATCTGGCAAGGTTAGCGCTAACGTCATCCACGCCGGATCTGCGCCCATGGCAGCAAGATCGGATAAATTTACCGCTACAGATTTATAGCCAAGCTCATAAGCTGGCATTGTCGGTAAAAAATGGACATTCTCGACTAGGGTGTCGCAAGATATGGCAATAGATGTGTTTTCCGCCGGTTGGACTAATGCACAGTCATCGCCAATGCCTAAATGCACATCTCGACGTTGCTGACCTTTATCACGGAAAAATTGTTCGATAAGTTGGAATTCTTTCACGATATAATCTGGTGCGGATAACCGCCCACCTATTATTTTGTAGAAAAAAGCGTTACATAC
Organism: Shewanella sp. 10N.286.48.B5; assembly: GCF_002874355.2. NCBI lineage: Bacteria > Pseudomonadati > Pseudomonadota > Gammaproteobacteria > Alteromonadales > Shewanellaceae > Shewanella > Shewanella sp. 10N.286.48.B5. The sequence goes on along the minus strand of NZ_MCVG02000001.1, from coordinate 234,794 downwards.
AAAAACGGTATCCGAAGATACCGTTTTCATTCATTACTTACGAGTAACAAGCTTATCTAGCATACCATTGACAAACTTATGACTATCGTCAGCACCAAACGCTTTCGCTAATTCGATACCTTCGTTAATGGCCACTTTATATGGCACATCTTTACGATAAGTTAATTCATAAGCTGCTAAACGCACAATGGCTTTCTCAACGGGTGATACATCTTCAATATCACGATCTAAATGAGGCTTTAGCAGATCATCAAGTTGAGTTGCTTTCGTGGCTACACCTGATAGCAATTCACGAAAATAAGCTACATCAACACCGTTAATGTTTTGTTCAGTTAAAAATTCATGTTCAACATCAGCAACATTGTTCTTGCTTAACTGCCATGAATAAATAGCTTGAACAGCTAAACGGCGTGCCTTGCGGCGCTCTGAAGGCTTCATTACTTTTCCTACTACTATACTAACTGTTGTTCTAATTCTTGCAGAACGTTAACCATTTCTAGTAAACCAAGTGCAGCTTCAGTGCCCTTGTTACCAGCTTTAGTACCAGAGCGTTCAATTGCTTGCTCGATGGTATCAGTGGTTAAAACGCCAAATGAAACTGGGATATCATACTCTAAAGCGACTTGAGCAAGACCCTTGTTACATTCACCAGCAACTAAATCAAAATGCGGAGTACCACCACGAATTACTGCACCAAGTGCAACAATACCGTCAAACTTTCCACTAGCAGCAATTCGACGTGCAGCAAGTGGTAATTCAACAGCGCCAGGAACACGAACAACAGTAATGTTGTCGTCATTTACCTGACCTAAACGTTTTAGTGTGTCTAATGCGCCATCAAGCAGACTCTCAACAAGAAAACTATTGAAACGCGATACTACGATCGCCACTTTGGCATTTTTTGCTTCGATATTACCTTCAACTACGATCATTATCTTACCTAAATTAGCTAAAGCACCCGGCTCTGGGCAAAAGTGGCGGTATAATACCACAGCCAAATGCCCTGAGTCCTGTGCAATTATTGATAAATGTTAACTTCACTAAGTTAGTGAATTATTCTGCAATATAATCAGTTACTTCTAAACCGAACCCTGACAGAGAGTGATAACGCTTGGGTGAACTTAATAAACGCATTTTGCTCACACCTAAATTTGAAAGAATTTGCGAGCCAACACCGACTTGGCGCGAGGTTCCTTGCCATTTAGCAGCTGTAGGCGCTTGACCGTTATCTTCCGCTTCAAAGGCTTTGACCTTGGCGAGCATGTCACTTGAATGCTCGTGATTCGCCAACAGTACTAATACACCACCATCTGATGCAATACGCTCCATGGCTTTTTCAAGTGGCCAGCTACGTTTTTGATCGCGTTCAGAATGGAATAAGTCATTAAAGGTATTTTGTAAATGTACCCGTACTAGGCAGTTTTCTTCAACGTCACCTTTCAATAAGGCATAGTGTAGCTGATTATCGATGGTGTCTCTGAAAGTCACCATATTGAACTCACCAAAACGCGTTGGCAATTTACATTCAGCTTCACGCACAACCGTGGTTTCTTTGGTGTTGCGGTATTCAATTAAATCGGCAATGGTGCCCATTTTAATACCGTGCTTTTCACTAAAGATTTCAAGATCTGGACAACGGGCCATAGTGCCATCATCATTAAGAATTTCAACTATCACGCCAGATGGCTCGCAGCCTGCAAGACGGGCTAAATCACAACCCGCTTCTGTGTGACCGGCGCGAATTAACACCCCGCCATCTTGTGCCATAAGTGGAAAAATATGACCAGGCTGAACTAAATCTGATGCTTTAGCATCTTTAGCAACAGCCGCTTGAACGGTTACAGCGCGATCATGGGCTGAAATGCCCGTTGTGACCCCCGTTGCCGCTTCAATGGAAACGGTAAAATTTGTTGAGAACTGAGCATTATTGTTGGTAACCATTAACGGCAAGTTCAGTTGCTGGCAACGCTCTTTAGTCATGGTTTGGCAAATCAGTCCACGGCCAAAGGTCGCCATAAAATTAATGGCCTCTGGCGTCACCTTATCGGCCGCCATGATAAGATCACCTTCGTTCTCTCTGTCTTCATCGTCCATCAAGATAACCATCTTACCTTGACGAATGTCTTCGATGATCTCTTCTATACTATGTAATGCCATTGCTAAGACCTTTATATTGTTTTGTCTATATCAGCGATATAGAGTAAATATGCTCCGGTAATAATATTTACCAGTAATAATCAGTTATCGCATAAATCCAGCACTTGCCAACAATTCCATTGTGACACCACTTTCAGTGGCTGGCTTTTGTTCTACTTTCATTAAGCGTTCAAGATAACGTGCAATAAGGTCAACTTCGATGTTGACGCTATGACCCGCTTGTAAAGCTAATAAGGTGGTTTCAGCTGCAGTGTGCGGCACTATGGTTAATCTGAATCTGTGCTGATCAACTTCATTTACCGTTAAGCTAACGCCATCAATGGTGATCGAACCTTTATGAGCAATATAACGAGATAACTCAGCGGGAGCTGCCAGCCAAAACTCAATGGCTTGGCCACGCACAAGGCGCTGCTCCACTGTGGCAATACCATCCACATGACCGCTAACCATATGGCCGCCTAATCGGGTCGTTGGGGTCACCGCTTTTTCAAGGTTTACTTTTTGACCGACGTTATATTTAGCAAATCCGGTTAAGGCAACGGTTTCAGCAGAAATATCTGCAACATAACCATCTGCTAAACATTGTACTACGGTTAAACACACCCCATTAGTGGCAATACTGTCACCCAGTTTTACATCGGTTAAGTCGAGCTTGCCACTGGCTACAGTCAAACGAATATCATCGCCTTTACGCTCAACTTTTCTTAATGTACCTAGTGCTTCAATAATCCCAGTAAACATATTTACTCACTTGTTATCTTTTGGGCCACGCTTAGCATCGACCGATAGACAAAATTGCATTAGTTAATTCGCTGGCGAATTAAGCTTTAAAATCAGTCGTTGGTCTGTACCAATTCTGCGACTATCCGTTAATTGTACATCAGGAATCTGATCCATAGTTTGATAGTCGTCTAATTGCATCAAATTGCGTCCATGACTGCCTAATATTTTCATTGCTTGGTACAAATAAAGTGTATCAGCTAATTTACTTTGAATAACACTACCAGCAACGCTGGCACCAGCCTCGACTAATACTGAGTTACAATGCTGGCCTAAGTGTGTAAATAAAGCATGCAAATCAACTCGTCCATCGTTATTAGCCGCTATTGTGATAAAGCTAACATGGGACTTAAAATCTTGTTTTACTTCTGCTGGATAGTCGACACAAGACACCAGCAAAATCGGCGTTTCAATAGTAAACATTTTATAGTCGGCAGTCAGCCTTGCTTTACTATCAAGCACCACTCTTAAAGGCTGTTGAAGGTCAGACTCAGCAAGGCTGTTTTGTACACTAGCCAATTGCTCGTAGCGCACATTCAAAGAGGGGTCGTCAGCTAACACAGTTTCAACGCCAGTCACTAGCGCGCAATGACGGGCGCGCAGCTTTTGCACATCGGCTCTGGCTTCGGGGCCGGTTATCCACTTTGATACCCCATTCGATAGCGCGGTTTTACCATCCAAACTGGCTGCCAGCTTAATGGTGATTTCAGGTAATCCCGTAGTCATGCGTTTCATAAAGCCGATATTAAGTTGGCTTGCCGCAGCTGTTAGCAAACCCACATCAACTTTAATACCTGCCGCTTCAAGCATGCTAACGCCATTACCCGCCACTTGCGGATTCGCATCCATTTGCGCAATCACCACTCGCTTCACTTTGGCTGCAATTAATGCCTTAGCACATGGCGGGGTTTTGCCATAATGACTGCAGGGTTCAAGGGTGACATAGGCTGTAGCTTGAGGGAGTAGCTGTTGTAATTGTCGATTTTCGACATCTTTTAAGGCGTGAATTTCGGCGTGGGGGCCACCCGCTTTAATATGGTAACCTTGACCAATGATCTCGCCATTGGCGACAATCACGCAGCCCACATTAGGATTTGGACGTGTGGTATAACGGCCTTTTTCAGCTAATGAAATAGCAAGGCTCATCATTTCAATATCACATTTTGACCACTGAGACATAAAGACCTTCTAGAAACTAAAAAGCAGTCATTAAAATTCAGAACTGCTAAATAAGGTTAATCATTGGCAAGAATACAAAGTGCCAATACCAACAAATGTAAGACTGCAATTAATTAAAGACGGCAATAAAAATAAGCTAGATTATTTTTGCAGCTTGGCGATGGCTTCACCGAATTGGGAGACATCTTCAAAGGCGCGATAAACTGAAGCAAAACGGATATAGGCAACTTTATCTAGGATCATCAATTGATCCATCATCAAATTACCAATCATGGCCGAATCAATTTCACGCTCACCTGTTGCTCTAAGAGTGGACTTAATCTTACTTAACGCTTGCTCAATTTGATCGATTGAAACTGGGCGTTTTTCAACAGCCCGAAGCATGCCGCCACGCAGCTTATCTTCATCAAATGGTTGGCGAGTGCCATCTTGCTTGATCACCCGCGGCATGACTAATTCGGCGCCTTCAAAAGTGGTGAAGCGTTCATGACACTCAGTACATTCCCGGCGACGGCGCACTTGATGGCCTTCAGCCACGAGTCTTGAATCAATAACTTTCGTATCTGTCGCGCTACAAAATGGGCAATGCATATCCGCTCCTGAAATAAAAAACAAAATGGCCGTAAGCACTGAGTACTTACGACCATTGAAGTTTATCCTATTTACTTTACAAGGTTAACCTTATCGAAAAGATTATCCGCGTTAGTTAAATAGATCATTGTTTATGTTAATCAATCTCGGTTGACATTAACCGTAAACTGGGAACTTAGCGCATAATTCAAGCACTTGGTTTTTAACGCGCTCAATAGTAGCTTCGTTAGTGATGTCATCTAACACATCACACATCCAGTTAGTTAACTCTACCGATTCAGTTTCAGTGAAACCGCGGCGGGTAATAGCAGGAGAGCCAATACGTAAACCAGACGTCACAAACGGTGAACGTGGATCATTTGGTACTGAGTTTTTGTTAACTGTGATATTTGCATGACCTAGCGCAGCATCTGCGTCTTTACCAGTGATATCCTTGTTGATTAAATCAAGTAAGAATAAGTGGTTATCGGTGCCACCAGAAACAACATTGTAGCCACGCTCAATGAAGGTTTTCGCCATCACTTTCGCATTAGCAACCACTTGCTCTTGATAAGTGGTAAATTCAGGGTCTAATGCTTCTTTAAATGCTACCGCTTTGGCTGCAATAACGTGCATTAATGGGCCACCTTGGCCACCAGGGAATACTGCAGAGTTTAGTTTTTTATAGATAGCTTCATCGTTAATGGCAGATAAAATCAAACCACCACGAGGGCCCGCTAGGGTTTTATGGGTAGTGGTTGTCACAACGTGTGCATGAGGTAGCGGATTCGGATAGATACCTGCAGCCACAAGACCGGCAACGTGCGCCATATCGACAAATAAGTAAGCACCTACTTTATCAGCGATTTCGCGGAATTTGCCCCAATCTATGATCCCAGAGTAAGCAGAAAAACCAGCAATGATCATTTTGGGTTTATGCTCAACGGCTAAACGCTCAACTTCTGCGTAGTCAATTTTACCTGTTACTTCATCAATGCCGTACTGTACCGCATTGTATAACTTGCCTGAAAAGCTAACGTGAGAACCATGAGTTAAGTGACCGCCGTGAGCAAGGCTCATACCTAAAACAGTATCACCGCCTTCTAAAAGCGCCATGAAAACTGCTGAGTTTGCTTGAGAACCAGAGTGAGGCTGAACGTTTGCATATGTCGCGCCAAATAATTCTTTAGCACGAGAAATAGCTAATTCTTCAGCAATATCCACATGTTCACAACCACCGTAGTAACGCTTACCTGGGTAACCTTCAGCATACTTATTTGTTAGCTGTGAGCCTTGCGCTTCAAGTACACGAGGGCTGGTATAGTTTTCTGATGCGATTAATTCAATGTGCTCTTCTTGGCGACGAGTCTCATCTTCAATTGCTGCAAATAGTTGTGGATCATAATCTGCGATATTCATAGCTTTTTTCAGCATTGCTCACTCCAGCTGTTAATTCTTATAGTAGGGTTGCGCGGTATGATACAGCGCAATTGATCACAATCCCAGCATTTGAAACATGAAATTAGTTGCAATTCATTATGAGTACCATTTGCCATCTATAAATTTTCAGCTGCAGCAGCTTTCAGTAATTGTATTTCATAGAAAAATCCAAATTAACTCTTAGTTTCATAACCTTGTGACAATTTTAAGAAAACTCTTTTCTAAAAAATTAATCAGCAAAATATTTAAGCTCTACAGCTCCATTTATCACAAAAACTAGATAGTCTAGTCTATGATACAGGCAATGATTTATCGGCTAATATTGATAAGTAAAGTGAATGCTACTGCGACTTTCTGTTTCATCATTTCGATTGGCAATGGCCAAGTTTTCAATTCCGGTTAATGTGCCACTTCGATCGATACGTTCATGGTGAATACTGATACTCATAATATTCGTTAAAGGAACATCGAGATAAACTTCATACCTATCACGTGCATCTTTAAAATCTAGGTCACTGACGTTTGGATTCCAATCACTGCTTCGATTAAACTCATTATCATCTATAGAGTCCCAGCGTTGACTTTGAAACTTAACCCCGAGCAACAATTCTTTATAATTCGCCTCTAGTGCTAATTTGGCTGTATGGCCTAAAGCATATCCATAGCCACCTTCCCAAAGCACCGATTTTGTCCCCCAAAAATGGCCTCCATTTTGGCGATAATCTTTTGTTGCAAAGGGTTTCACCATACTAAAATCACCAAACAGGTCGCCTCTGATACTTATCGAAACATCATCAACAAACCATTGCGTTCCAGCAGATACACCAATCACATTGATTGCTGCGTAAAAATCTTCCTCTTCATCTTGACCCAGACTGCTATATTCCAGCCCCATGGATGGGCCAATAAACCAAGTCTGGCGTCTATTTTCAGAATCTAATATGGTATTAACATCGCTCGTCCAGCCACCTAAAAAAATCGAAGAATCCATTTGCCAATCTTCAATTCCTTCGTTAGAAATCCCCAGTTCCATGTTTAAATCGACCTGGCTAGGTGTCGCAGATAAAGCATCATATTTACCTTGAACACTATCAATACTCGCCTCTAATCCCAATATTAAAGAAGTAGTAGAAATATCAGCCTGCTTTTTGCTGGAGTACATTGCACCTGTATAGATGTTGAACATATCCTTGGCGTATGTTCGATTAAACCGTTGTGGGTTATCATAACCAAACCAACCTTTAATGGTTTTAGCCGGATTAAAAACACTACTAAAAGCCGTTGGGACCCAACCTTGTTTTGAATCTAACATTTCAGATATTTGAAATAAGCTTTCACCCAATACTGCACCACCAAATGTTGTAACGATTTGATCATTCACACTTACCACTTCTTTATATTCAGCAAAGACTTCCCAGACTGCCGATGCTATAAAATTACCCGCCAAAGATTCATAATAATTAAAGTTATAATTACGGAACGCTTGATAATACAGTGCACCAGCATAGGTATGCCCCCAATTCATGCCTACCTTGTTGTCATCAAGTTTCCAAGCATCAGTTGTCACAATTCTATCTGCAAAATATTGCCCTGCATTGCCTTCAATTTCGTAATCAAAATCTCCTTCCATACTTTCTTCACTGGTCAGGTAAAGTACCTCGCCAATGACTAATACCGTAGAAATTTCAATTAATGCTCCCCACCAGTCTTTATCTATTAGCTCAGTATCTGTGATAAGAGTTTCACCTTCTTGTAAATCAGGCCCACTAATACTTCTAATGTCTTTTCCTGCAGTGATAGAGCTTATGACTAAACCTGATGGCTCATATTTAAGTTGATTAACTTCATTTGAATATGATTGATTTACTGCTGCTGAATAAAAGGATTTAACTGAACTTTCATCTTTGCTGCTAATGGTGAAAACAGCGGTTGGTTGGTCTTTTTCAATGAATAAAGACCTGTATTCTTTTGCTTGGTGTTCTTGGGCATTAACTTGACTACACAAGCAGAATATTGAAACAGAAAACAACGAATTACACAGTAATATTCTCTTTAAAGCCTTCCTTTGTATCGTGCTCACTTTAATCCCTTAACATATTTTGAAAAATTAACCTGATATCACCAACAATCAGTGATTGTCCCTCTTTCTATCCACAAATCGGGTTGTTACAACTATGTTGTAGACGATTATTACTTTATTCGGTTGTTTTTGTTAAGTAGTTTTTTGACGTATCGGTGTGGAATAAACCTTCAATGACAAAAGTTCGATTTTCAGTTACGGCGAGATTGAAGTAGAATTAATTAAATTTCCTAGTCCGAATCTTAGTCAAAGAGATATAAATATGGCTCAGTTTGTATACAGCATGCTTAGAGTGGGCAAAATTGTTCCACCTAAAAAACAAATCCTTAAAGATATTTCCCTTAGTTTTTTCCCTGGCGCCAAGATTGGTGTACTGGGTTTAAACGGCTCAGGTAAATCAACGCTACTTCGTATCATGGCCGGTTTAGATACCGAAATCGAAGGTGAAGCTCGCCCGATGCAAGATTTAAAAATCGGCTACCTACCGCAAGAACCAAAGCTGGATGAATCGCAAACCGTACGTGAAGCGATCGAAGAAGCAGTCAGTGAAGCTAAAAATGCACTAACCCGTCTTGATGAAGTGTATGCACTTTACGCAGAACCTGATGCTGACTTTGATGCGCTTGCAAAAGAGCAAGGTCAACTTGAAGCCATTATTCAATCTCAAGATGCCCATAACCTTGATATGGTATTAGAGCGCGCCGCTAATGCACTGCGCTTGCCGGATTGGGATGAAAAAATCGCAGTGCTTTCTGGTGGTGAACGTCGCCGTGTGGCCATTTGTCGTTTGTTACTTGAAAAACCTGACATGTTGCTCCTTGATGAACCTACCAACCACTTGGATGCTGAATCAGTCGCTTGGCTTGAACGTTTCTTACAAGACTATACTGGCACCGTTGTGGCTATTACCCATGATAGATATTTCTTGGATAATGCTGCAGGTTGGATTTTAGAACTCGACCGTGGTGAAGGTATTCCTTGGGAAGGTAACTACTCATCTTGGTTAGAGCAAAAAGATGCTCGTCTACAGCAAGAATCTTCCACAGAAAGTGCGCGCCAGAAAACCATTCAAAAAGAATTAGAATGGGTACGTCAAGGTTCAAAAGGTCGTCAATCAAAAGGCAAAGCCCGTATGGCTCGCTTTGAAGAATTGAACACCAATGATTACCAAAAACGAAATGAAACCAATGAGTTATTCATTCCACCTGGGCCACGTTTAGGTGATAAGGTTATTGAAGTAAATAACCTGACCAAATCATATGGTGACCGAGTATTGATTGATGACTTAACTTTCGCTGTTCCAAAAGGCGCGATTGTCGGTATCATCGGCGCCAACGGTGCAGGTAAATCGACACTATTCAAGATGATTTCAGGTGCAGAGCAACCGGATAGCGGCAGCATTGAAGTCGGCGAATCAGTGCAAATAGCCTCTGTTGAACAGTTCCGAGATTCAATGAATGATAAGAACACAGTTTGGCAAGAGATTTCAGACGGTCAAGATATCATGCGTATCAACAATACTGAGATCCCGAGTCGTGCATACGTAGGCCGCTTTAATTTCCGCGGCGGAGATCAACAAAAAATCATTGGCACTTTATCAGGCGGTGAGCGTAACCGTGTCCATCTTGCTAAATTATTGCAAGCTGGCGGCAACGTATTATTACTCGATGAACCAACCAATGACTTGGACGTTGAAACACTGCGTGCATTAGAGGAAGCTTTATTAGAGTTCCCAGGTTGTGCCATGGTTATTTCCCATGACCGTTGGTTCCTAGACAGAATCGCTACCCATATTCTTGATTACCGTGATGAAGGCCAAGTGAACTTCTATGAAGGTAACTACAGTGAATATACCACTTGGCTGAAAGAAAACTTAGGTGCAGAAGCCATTGAGCCGCACCGCTTGAAATACAAACGTATTGCAAAATAACAATCGCGTCACTGCCGATACCTATCGATGGTGATGCAAGTTAATAAATGCTCCTTATGACGATTTACCCATTTTTAAGTAAATAGTCTAAAGGAGCATTTTTATATCTCATGACTAAAAAATTCACTAAACAGGTTAAAGCTGCAGTTTTGTTGATTAATGTCATAAAAATGACACCATTAATTCATATCCAAAAACAATTGAAATATTAACAACTCGCCAAACCATATTGCAGCGGCGCCGTTATGTTCATGTTTATCCGCCCCTTGCCAAACTCATCATCCATATGGACTATTTTTACTAATTAACAACAGCTTAAAAATCATTTACAACTTATCCCTTAGTGTATAAAAATGGCCTAGATGAATTAATTTTCGTGAGCTGTGGCGATGTTGTAAAAAATACTCAAAAACAACAATCTATTTGTAAAGACATACCAACTTCAGTAATATAAAATTATTGACGGATTGTTTTACTGTTGACCATTTGTTATGGCGCAATTGCTATACACCAAAAAAATTAAGAAAAAACGGAGAAATCAGTGAGATATAGTCGAATAACATTTATGTTTTTATGCTTTTATGCAAGCAGCTCATTTGGTTTAGATATTATTACCAGCAGTGAAACTAAAGCACTTGAAGAAATTGAGCAAAAATACAACATTGACAGCTTACTTATTTCTGCCAATGACAAGTTATCGACTCATAAGAAAAAAGAATCTGATTATCATGCTCTCAGTGTTGAAATAAAGAGTAAGAAAACTGAGTATGATCACGTTATCTCAAAACTACCGGCTAAAATTTTATCGCGCTCAAACATTAATGCTTATTACCAAGATATCGAAAAACTGGTGCTTAAAATTGACCAGTTAGAAACCAAATATGATATTGACGGCAAATCACTTCGTAGAGAGTACAAGACTATTATGGCCGAGTACGATGCCATTAATACTAAACGTACCGATAAAGATGAGCAGTTAGCCGCCTTAAAAAGTGATATTACCAAACGTCTAATCGCTGATGTATCAAAACCAGATACTGTCCAAACTATTGATTTAGACGGTTCGACGTTATGTTCTAAATTCCAATCAATAAACGACTGTCTTAAAGATTCTGAAAATTACATTGTCACTAATACCATTAAAACGGATCCATTCTTAAATGATCGTAGCGTGTTGCTTTCATACGATGTTATTGATGCCAGCATGAACATGAGTGGTAATTTAAACTACAAGATCAAGATGGCCTTCAAACCTTCTTATAACAGTAAAATTGATTCGCTCATTAATGAAAAGCTAGGGTTAAAATCAGCCATGATCACCTTAGTGAGTAATGTCGCTGCTGATTGGTTTATTGATGGGGTAAAAATCGGTACAGGCCGAGAATTATTTCATGAGGTGCCATTAGGGCAACATGGCATTTTGGCATCATACCAGTCTCAAGATAAATCGAGTGTTGAGTTCATTCAAGGAAACGGCGTTTTTAGCTATAACTTCAATAATATGTCTCGACAAAATGACCTAGTCAGCTTGCCAAACAAAGACAGTAAAAAACAAGTTATAAAAATGAAGCCTAAACAGGTTAATACCAATAACCAAGCGAACGCCACCTCCAAAAAAAGCTTAACCGATAAAGGTTATGAATACTTTATGGGTATTGAACCCGCTAATAGTGAGCATGAAAAAAACTTCGACTAATAGCCCTATAAGCTGCGAGTAAAAAAAGCCATTTAGGTATTACCTAAGTGGCTTTTTTATTTAAGTGCATTTAGCTTAATGAGCTATTTTAATGAGAAGAATAACTAGCCGCAGGTTGTTAATATCATAAGCTAGCAAATTGTCACAGTAACAATGTCGAACACCAAAAGTCACCAACAACATAAGCCAAGCTAATGTTATCTATTCATTACAAAATGATCAGCTAATCGCCTATAGTTGCAACGAACTGTTGATAAGCTTGTTATCGGAATATTCAGTTACACTCTTATCTTCTTTGCTTTACATTCATTTACGCTTATATGGCTAATTATTTATTAATATAGACCGCAATTCAGCAACGAGTCATCGAGTTCTATTATGAAAAAATTACTTCCCCTTATTGTCATTTGCAGCTTAGTTGCTGCCGCAGTCATCTATAGTGATTTTTCACAAGCCAATAAAGCTACGCCGTCTCAAAAAGGCCCTGCCAAAAAATCTATTCCGGTTGTTACAGGGCTTGTAGAGCAACATGAATTATCTCAATCACTGTCTTTGATTGGTAAACTCGACGCTGAACAATCAGTGTATATCTCTTCGCAAGTGGCTGGGCAAATCGGTCAAATTAATATTCAGTCCAATCAAGATATTCAAGCTGGGCAAATCATTGTTCAATTAGACGACGCCAAAGCCAAAGCGGCAACAGCAGAAGCCGCGGCTTACCTTGCTGATGAAAAAAGAAAGCTCAAAGAGTTCCAAAAATTAGTTAAAAGTAATGCCATTACCCAAACTGAAATCGATGCCCAACAAGCCAGTGTAGATATAGCTCAGGCGCGTTTAGCCGCTGCCCAAGCAGAACTTGATTACCATTCATTAAATGCGCCTTTTTCTGGCACCGCTGGCTTAGTTGATTTCAGTGTAGGTAAAATGATTGCTGTCGGCACCGAGTTACTGGCATTTGACGACCTTTCTAGTATGAGACTCGACCTGCAAGTGCCTGAGCATTATTTATCTATGTTATCCATTGGTATGCCTGTAGCGGCACAAAGTAAAGCCTGGCCTGAACAAGTCTTTAGCGGCGAGATTACCGCCATTGATTCCCGCATTAATCAAGACACCTTAAATTTACGAGTTAGAGTGCAGTTTGATAACTCCAATAGTCAACTCAAGCCGGGAATGATGATGGCGGCGACACTTAACTTTCCTGCGATTGCTGAGCCAGTCATTCCTGTACAGGCTATTGAATACTCAGGTACTAAACGCTTTGTCTATTTGATTGGAAAGAACAACATTGCTAAACGTACTGAAGTCATTCTTGGTGCCCGTATTGATAATGAAGTGTTGATCTCAAATGGCCTTAAAATTGGCGACAATGTGGTGGTTCAGGGACTTGTCAATATGCGTGATGGTGTCAGTGTCGATATTTTACAAACCAACTCAACCACTGAGAAAATCGCTAAAGAAGATGACAGCGCAATGCTAACCACTGAATTGGAGAAAAGTTAATGTGGCTTTCTGACGTTTCGGTAAAACGCCCTGTTGTCGCCATCGTACTGAGCCTGCTTTTAGGGGTATTTGGACTGGTATCACTGTCTAAGCTTTCAATCAGAGAAATGCCAGATGTAGAAAGCCCTGTGGTAACTGTAATGACCACCTATGATGGCGCCTCGGCAACCATTATGGAAAGCCAGATCACCACCACCATTGAAGATGAATTAACCGGTATCAGTGGTGTTGATGAAATTACCTCAGTAACCCGCAATGGCATGTCGCGCATTACTGTAACCTTCTTATTAGGCTGGAATTTAACCGAAGGGGTAAGCGATGTTCGTGATGCTGTCGCGCGCGCGCAAAGACGCTTACCTGATGAAGCTAATGATCCTGTGGTCTCTAAAGACAATGGCTCTGGCGAGCCGGCAATCTATGTCAATTTAAGCTCATCGACGATGGATAGGACCCAGTTAACTGATTACTCCCAACGGGTGCTAGAGGACAGATTTAACTTAGTTTCCGGAGTGAGTTCTATTTCAATCACTGGTGGATTATATAAAGTCATGTACGTTCAATTAAAGCCTGAACTTATGGCCGGGCGTAACGTGTCAGCCAATGATATCGTCTCTGCTTTAAATACTGAAAATGTTGAAACCCCAGGTGGTGAGGTCCGTAATGACACCACTGTTATGACTGTGAGAACGGCCAGACTTTATAATAATCCAGATGATTTTGATTATTTGGTTGTACGTACTGCAGAAGATGGCAGTCCTATTTATCTAAAAGACGTCGCTGATGTATTTATCGGTGCAGAGAATGAAAACTCAACCTTTAAAAGTAATGGTGTTCCTAACCTTAGTTTAGGCATTATTGCCCAATCAGATGCTAACCCTTTGGATGTCGCTAAATTGGTTCATCAAGAGGTTGATAACATTCAACAGTTTCTTCCTGATGGCACAGCCCTCGCGGTAGATTATGACTCTACCGTGTTTATATCTCGTTCTATTGATGAGGTGTATAACACTATTATTATCACTGCTATTTTAGTGATACTGGTGCTATACATTTTTATTGGCCAAGTGAGAGCCACATTGATCCCTGCGGTGACGGTTCCGGTATCATTAATTTCTGCTTTTATTGCGGCCAATAGCTTTGGCTTTTCAATCAACTTGTTAACCTTAATGGCACTGATCCTCGCCATTGGTTTAGTGGTCGATGACGCCATTGTAGTAGTAGAAAATATTTTTCATCACCTCGAAAAAGGTGAGCCACCGATACTTGCCGCGTACAAAGGTGCCCGTGAGGTTGGTTTTGCTGTAATGGCAACCACAGCGGTACTGGTCATGGTATTTTTACCTATCTCCTTTATGGAGGGCATGGTGGGGCTGCTATTTACTGAATTCTCAGTCATGTTGGCTGTATCAGTGCTGTTTTCATCACTCATTGCCCTAACCTTAACCCCAGTACTTGGTAGTAAATTACTTAAGGCTAACGTCAAACCTAATCGATTTAATCTGTGGGTTGATGACCTTTTTGAGCGCCTAGAGCAGCAATACCGTAAGCTGGTTTCAAAAGCGGTGAAATACCGCTATATCGCGCCTATTATCATTATTGCTTGTGTGATTGGTAGTGGCTGGTTACTCAACCAAGTACCAGCACAGCTAGCACCACAAGAAGATCGCGGTGTAGTGTTTGCTTTTGTTAAAGGCGCTGAAGGCACCAGCTATAACCGCATGGCGGCCAACATGGATATTGTCGAGCAGCGACTACTGCCCATGTTAGGCGATGGTGTTATTAAGTCATTTAGTATTCAAGCGCCTGCTTTTGGTGGCCGCGCAGGCGACCAGACCGGCTTTGTGATTATCCAATTAGAAGAGTGGCAAGACCGTGATATTAATGCCCAGCAATCTTTAGGCATTATCGCTAAAGCACTTGATGGCATTGCTGACGTTATGGTTCGGCCAATGTTGCCTGGCTTTAGAGGCCAATCCAGTGAGCCGGTACAATTTGTGTTAGGTGGTTCTAATTATCAGGAGCTATTTAAATGGGCACAGGCACTGCAACTTGAAGCGGATCATAGCCCACTTCTAGAAGGCGCTGATCTTGATTATGCAGAAACCACCCCCGAATTACTGGTGAGTGTTGATAGGCAACGCGCTGCAGAGCTGGGCGTCAGTGTCTCAGAAGTAGCCGACACCTTAGAAATTATGCTGGGCGGCAAAAGTGAAACCACCTTCATCGAACGCGGTGAAGAATACGATGTTTACTTACGTGGTGATGAAAATAGTTTTAATAGCGTGGCTGATTTGAGTCAGATATATATGCGCACTAAAACCGGTGAACTTATCACCCTTGATACCATTACCAAGATTGATGAAGTGGCTTCAGCGCAAAAACTAAGCCATTTAAATAAACAAAAATCGATAACCTTAAAGGCGAATTTAGGCGCGGGTTATACACTCGGTGAAGCATTAGATTTTCTGGACCAAAAAGCCATTGAGATGCTCCCCAGTGATATAAATGTGTCCTATACCGGTGAGTCGAAGGATTTTAAAGAAAACCAGAGCAGCGTATTTATCGTATTTGGTTTAGCGCTATTGGTTGCCTATTTAGTTCTGGCGGCGCAGTTCGAGAGTTTCATCAACCCATTAGTGGTGATGTTTACCGTACCAATGGGGATCTTTGGCGGCTTCTTAGGGCTTTATTTAACCGGTCAGGGGTTAAATATTTATAGCCAGATAGGCATGATAATGCTCATTGGTATGGTGACTAAGAATGGTATTTTGATTGTTGAGTTTGCCAACCAGCTGCGAGATAAAGGCCTTGAAATAGAGCAAGCCATTATCGACGCCTCAGCTCGTCGTTTAAGACCGATTTTAATGACTGCTTTTACCACTCTAATCGGCGCAATTCCACTCATTATGTCAACAGGAGCAGGCTCGGAAAGTCGAATTGCAGTGGGTACAGTAGTGTTCTTTGGGATGGCATTTGCTACTCTAGTGACCTTATTAGTTATTCCTGCCATGTATCGACTCATTTCAGGGGCAACGCATTCACCCGGGTATGTTGAACAACAACTCAATGATGCTATTGAGGCGCAAAAACAACGACCTTAACTTAATGACTTTAATACAGGTGTAAAAATGGAAAAAGTGGCTATTTTTGTTGATGTACAAAACATTTATTACACCTGTAAACAAGCTTTTGGGCGCTCATTCAATTACCGCGCTTTATATAAATTACTGAGTCAGCAATATCACATTGAACATGCTATTGCTTATGCCATTGCCCCTGCAGACGACGGTCAGAGAAAGTTTCAAGATGCATTAAAACACATAGGTTTTGAAGTCAAACTCAAACCTTATATTCAGCGCAGTGATGGCAGCGCCAAAGGCGACTGGGATGTAGGAATTACCATAGATATTCTTGATATTGCCGAGCATGTCGATAAGGTAATTTTATTGTCTGGCGATGGTGACTTTGATTTATTGCTTGCCAAAGTAGCACAAAAATATGGCTGTAATACCCAAGTGATCAGCGTTGCGCCTTTAACAGCAAAGTCACTGCTTGATGTCACTGGCAGCCATATCGCGATTAACCATGACTTGCTACTTTAACTGTCACATTTTTCATCACTCTTCGGCTTCGTGTAAACAAATATATACACATATATAAGCTGGCTAGTATGTTTTAAAATACCAATATAAACAACTAACTAGGCTTTCCTATATGGTCACAGTGCTCACTTCCCATATTGTGCTGTTTATCCGCATTACATCACTTCTAAATTTATGTAGAATTACTAGCGAACTTCATTAATAAAAAATAATAATAATTGAGGCTAGTCGATGTTTGGAGCGTTAAAGCAGTTTGTATTGTTAATCACTTGCGCCTGCGTCACTGTTTTTTTTACGCCTCAAAGCTATGGCGAACAATTTCGATTAGAAACCCTGACCATCAGTGACGGTCTACCTTCTTCGAGTATTACTACCCTTTATCAACAAAAAAATGGCTTTATCTGGTTTGGTACCGATGCGGGTGCCAGTCGCTATGATGGGGTTAACTTCACCAATTTCCAATTTTCATTAAATGATAAACACCATATATCAAACAATTACGTCACTAAAATCCACGAGGATACAAATGGTGATATATGGATAGCAACCGAAGATGGTCTAAATCAGTTAACCACAGATAATCAGATTATTATTCATGATATGAAATCATCAAGTAATGGCTTAGGTTCCAGTTGGATAATAGATATATTTGAAGATGATAATAACGATCTATGGTTTGGCACCGGCTCTGGTGTCAGTCACTATAATATAGACACTCAAACCTTTACCCCCTACTTCCTCTATGAAGTTGAAACGGATAAAGCATATGATACCTCTATCGCAGGCTTTTTTTACGATAGTAACCATAACATTTGGGTAACCTCAGACTTTGGCTTGGCCAAGGTAAATCGGCTGAAGCAGAAACTGGAATTAGTCAATTTTAACGATAAGCGCACCCAAGAGATCTTTGACGGAAGCTTATCGACCGTGTATCAGGCTGAAGATGGCCTTGTGTGGATTGGCACTTATCAAAGTGGCTTAATCAAGTTTAACCCTGAAACACTGGCTACTGAGGTATTTCAACATCAAGGGGATAATCCCTCCTCCCAGCAACTCGCTTCAAATCAAATTTTTTACATTACCGCTGAAGATAACAATACCCTGTTGATTGCGCACGATCATGGTGCCACAAGATTACAACTCGATACCATGACCTTCAGCCATATCAAACATCAAGATTATAATGATAATTCACTTGCTGATGATTACGTTGCAAGCATCTTAATCGATTATTCAAACGGTATTTGGTTCGGCACTGGCAATGGTGTATCGCGCTACTCAAGCTTTAAACAAGGCTCTCGATTATATCGCCCTCACCCTTTTAAACCCGAGTTATCAGGTAATTTCGTTTATTGGTTTGATACCGATAAACAAAATAATATATGGATAGCCACTGATAAAGGTATCGATAAGATTAACGCTGGCACAGAAACAATTACCATAGCGCCAATAACAGATGCTGTGATCAATGAACCCTATAGCACCATTGTTGATGAACAAAACAATTTATGGATAGCGGGTGCCAATGGCTTATCACAGTATAATATTGATAATGATACTTTAAGGCATTTTAGTAATAGCCCTGACAACCCCCATGGATTCCCCAGTAATGAGTTTTACCTCGCCATACCTGACAACAAAGGCAATGTTTGGATAAGCGGTTATTTAGACGTGGGTTTAATACTGTTCAATCCTGATAAAGGCATTTTAAAGCGCTATTTCGAGCACTACGATAATGCATATCGCTCTGGAGGTAACTTTGCCTTTGATAAGAAAATCATTCATAACGGCGAATTATGGATGGCCACAACCAATGCTATTTTCCGAATTAACCCTGAAACTGATGAAGTGAAACACTTGCCTCTAGGCAGTGAGGTTGAAAATATTCGCACCGTCAAAATTTACCAAGATGAAGATAATATTATTTGGGTTGCCACTCAAGGGTTAGGGCTGGCTAAAATTGAGATTGGCGAGAAATGGAGTGATGAATTAAACATCCAGTACTTCACCAAAGAGCATGGGTTTACCAGCAATACCCTCAAGGGCGTGGTGGGTGATGGTAAAGGAAATTTATGGATCACCTCGCAAGCTAAATTTGCGCACATGGATACAAAAACCAATAAAATCACCCAATACCCCAGTGCCATCACTCAAAAAGACAGTTCATTTTCAGATGGTGCAATAGCAATAAGAAACCACGAGTTACTTATTGGCACTAATCATGGTGCCTTTAAAATTGACACCCAGCAGCTAACAAGAAATGACTTTCAGCCTCAAGTGCATATTACTTCGGCACTTGTTGCTAACCAAGAATATATTGGCCCTAATAGTAATAATCAGCTCGCTAAGTTAAGCCTAGATTATCAAAAAAATATGGTCCAGTTTACCTTTGCCTCATTAGACTTCAGTGCCCCCACTAAAAACCAGTATCGCTATATGCTGCATGGGTTTGATAAAGAGTGGACCTATGTCGGTAACACCAACACTGCCACATATACTAACCTCAGTGCCGGTGAATATAACTTCATCGTACAAGGGAGTAATAGCGACGGCCTATGGAGCCCTCATCAAGCCATATTTGCTTTTAAAATAAACCAAGCTTGGTGGCATTACGCCATTATTAGCTTGCTGATAATATGTGCCTTATTACTGTTTTTATACCTATTAACTCGCCATCAAAAAATTACTGAACTTAGAAAAAGAGCGAACTTTGATGCGTTAACGGGGTTATCGAATCGCTTCCAATTTAATAGCAAACTTGAAGCGTCCATTAGCATTAAAAATACTCACGCAGCCATTGTTTTTATCGACCTTGATTATTTCAAAGAAGTGAATGACACCATGGGCCATGACATTGGTGATGAGCTTATTATTCAGGTCAGTCAGCGTTTAAAAGCCAATATAAAAAGGGATGACTTATTAGCTCGATTAGGTGGCGATGAATTTGCCATTATCATTCGAAATCCTGGTGAGTTGGCTCAATTAGTGACTATTGTTGAACGGATAAGAGCAACCATTAATTGCGGTTACCAGGTACAACAGCATTGGATCAGTACTTCAGCGAGTATTG
Source organism: Shewanella sp. 10N.286.48.B5 (assembly GCF_002874355.2). Classification (NCBI taxonomy): domain Bacteria; kingdom Pseudomonadati; phylum Pseudomonadota; class Gammaproteobacteria; order Alteromonadales; family Shewanellaceae; genus Shewanella; species Shewanella sp. 10N.286.48.B5. The sequence continues at coordinate 214,787 of NZ_MCVG02000001.1, read as the reverse complement.
GGGTCGCCTGTTACCCTGAAGATGGCCAAGATGCTAAGACCTTGCTAAAGCACGCCGACACGGCAATGTATGCCGCCAAGCATGCAGGCCGTAATAGTGCATACTTTTTTAATGAGGCGCTCTCCATCGCCCTGCAAGAAAAAATCACTATCAAACAGCAACTGCAACTGGCATTAGAGAATGGTGAATTTGAGTTATTTTATCAACCGAAAGTCTGTTTAGTCAGCGGTGAGATCAGCTCCTTTGAAGCATTACTGCGTTGGTTTCACCCTAAAGAAGGCATGATCCCGCCTAATCGCTTTATTCCAGAAGCTGAAAGTAACGGTCAAATTATTGAGATCGGCTACTGGGTATTAAGACAAGCCTGCATAACCGGCAATCAATGGCATCAGCAAGGGCTATTAAGTGGCAATATTTCAGTCAATATTTCGCCAGTGCAACTATCACAGCCGGATATTTGCCAGCAAATTGAAGCGATTTTAGTTGAAACAGGTTTTCCTGCCGAGAAACTGGAGCTCGAGATTACCGAATCATTATTAATTGAAAACGTGGAAGTCGCTGAAAAAGTACTTAACCAGCTGCATCAACTGCATATCAGGATTAGTTTAGATGACTTTGGCAAAGGCTATTCTTCATTGAATTACCTGACCCATTTCCCGCTAGATACCTTAAAGATTGATAAAGGCTTTATCGATAACTTTATCGATAACAAAGCGGCTGGTAATGTACTTAAAAACATTATTAATCTCGGTAAGGACTTGAATATGCAAATTGTTGCCGAAGGTATTGAAACCGAGCTGCAATTATTAAAGTTAATTCAGTATCAATGTCATGTAGGCCAAGGTAATATCTTCAGCCCAGCGGTCAACGCGCAAAGCGCTTACCAAATGCTTACTGGGGAAACACAATTACTGCCATTGTCTATGCAGCAAAAGGTCAGCTAAAAATTAAGCATCAGTTTGACTGTGATGCTTAAAGCTACTCACAATGCAATATCGTTGCAGGTCTGAGCAGTATGTAACTGAGGTATATCAACAGCAAGAGTCTGTTTAAAGTGGTTTAAATAGGTGACAATAAGCATCCGTTTTACCTTAATAACCAAATCAGCCTAACTGAGTAGCGAATGAGCACAAAAACAATAGCATATAGCCCAATATTTCACTTTCCGGTGCAAATCTATTATGAAGACACCGACTTTTCTGGGGTTGTGTATCATCCTAACTTTTTAAAGTATTTCGAAAGAGCCAGAGAGCATGTTATTGGGGCCGATGTACTAAATAGCTTATGGCAGCTACAACAATTGGGATTTGCAGTGTATCGCACCGATATGCTTTGTCATGATGGGGTTGAGTTTGCAGATATTGTTGATGTTCGCACTCGATATTATTTTGAAAGTAAATATCGTACTGTGTGGCAACAGGAAATTTGGCGACCTAATGCTAACAAGCCTGCTGTGACAGCGACCATAGAAATGGTTTGTATGAATCAACAACGACAAATGGCGCCGATGCCAGTTGAGCTGATCGCACAGTTACGATCACAATTTGGTCAAGATTAGCTATTTAGCAATAAATTACGTCGCGCTAACCGGATTAGTTAACTGAGCTAAACAATGCTCTAACTCACTAGGCCGAAGGGGTTTACTAAAATAATCCCCTTGGATGGTATTGGCGCCAAATCCAATCAAGGTATCAAATACCGCCTTTGTTTCGACCCCTTCAACCGTGACATTAAACCCTAAGCTGCTAGCTAAATCTATGCTGGTTTTGACAATTTTGTTAGCTTGTAAATCACAATTAAAATCGTCCAAAAATGCTTTATCAATCTTTACCTCATCCACTGGAAGATGGCGCAGGTAAGCAAGAGAAGAGTGGCCGGTGCCAAAATCATCAATGGCGATGGAGACGCCGATGTCTCTGAGGGTATTTAGCGTTTCTATGGTGCTGTTCAAATCAATCATCAAGGCGCTTTCAGTAATTTCTATGATCAAGTTTTGCGCAGGCACTTTATATTGCAGCAACTTACTGCTTATGATGATCGGAAGCTGTTTATTCTCTAAATCTTTGGTGGACAAATTCACTGCCACTTTGATATTTAAACCTTTGTTAATCCACTTAACCTGTTGTTTTAACACTTCATCCAGCGCCCAATGGCTAACTAAATCGATAATGCCAGTATGCTCAGCTAATGGAATAAACTCCGAAGGAGAAATGTCACCAAGACCAGCATGTTTCCAACGAATGAGTGCTTCAACTTGATGACAAGCACCTGAGTTCATGTCCAGCTTTGGTTGATATACCATGTACAATTGATTCTGCTTTAAACCTTTTGGTAAGCTATTGATAATTAATAATTCACGATATTGGGCTTTATCATCATCTTGATTATAAAAAGCAACAGAGCCACTGCTGCGCTTAGCTTTTTTAAGGGCTAAATCCAGCCTTCTTAGCATTAAACTGACATCAGCATGGTGTTTATTTAACTCCAATACACCTAGTTGAACTTTAATACAGATTGGCGTTTGAGCAATTTCAAATGGTCGTTGTAAATGCTGCTTCATATCCTGTAAATCCTGGCTCAATAATGAATTTGGATAAAAAAGCAAAAACTCATTACCATTCATTCGCGATACAAACGCAGGGGGGGTAGTTAAGCCTTTAATCCTCACTGCAAATGCTTGCAATAATTGATCGCCAAAAACAAAGCCAAATAAGTCATTCACAAATCTAAACTGTTGAATATCGACCAAAATCAACATACCTTCGGTCGCTGGCATTTTGGCAAACATTTTGCGTTTAAAGCCCACTCGATTGGACAGTCCTGTTAGTTTGTCACGATCAAGATTAACAGGATTATTTTTGTGTAGTTGATTTAGATTGCGAATAAGGGGTTTAAAAGCCCGAGGGGTATGTTTGAAACTTAACGGTAGTTTATTGCTACTATTGACATCAAGGGTTTGGGTTAACTCATTAATAAAGCGCCCTTGCTGAAAATAGCCACCCAGTACAATACCGAGCAGCAAAACTAAGCCAATAAACACAATGATCATTATTTCAACAGTTAACACAACCGAGTGCCTCTATTATCTTGCTTTATTAGCGTTAGCCTTATTAGCGTTAACTCAATAGCCATCGGGCTTGAATTTATGCTTATTGATAACTCTGTTTTATCGAATGATAAACATCTAAAAACTCATCACTCTCTAAATCTTCAGGGGTAACTGGTAAGCCTCTTGTGGCAAATAATGCTAACCGCTGCTCAAGCTCGGGACCTGCTCTTAACTCACCAGAGTAATAGGCCGCTGAGCGAATAAAGTCTAAATAAGTGACCTGCTCAGAGATGTAATGCAAATCAGCCCAGCGCTCAACCACTTCCATCACTTCAGGGGCAAAGTCCCACGTTTTTAAAATAGCTCTACCTATTGGCCCTTGCATTTTACGTACGAGACCGCGTAATTGTTCAATACTGGTAAAGGTATCAGGCCTTGTTTCAGCTTCTGATAACACAGGTAGCGCGCCAATATTGTGCACTAAGCCAGCCAAGGTCAATGTTTCAGCATCTAACCTTTTACTGGGGTTGCGCTTATTATAAATTGCAAGTAATGCCCCTGCCGCTGCTGTCACTTCAATGGAGGTTTGCCATACTTCATCCATCACCTCCCATACCATTTCATTGGTTGAGATAAAAAGTTGCTCTAACGCCACTGAAGTGACAATGGTTTTAATCTGCACTAAGCCAATTCGATTAACCGCAGCACTGATATTTTCAGCTTTTTTACCACGGCTATACAATGCACTATTTGCCACCTTAATAATGCGCGCCGAAATCGCCGCATCTTGGCCAATAATATCACCCACTTGCTTCAAGCTGCTATTAGGGTTTGATACCACCTCTTGCACTCTCATGGCAACTTCAGGAAGCGTTGGCAGTACCAATGCGTCATCTTTAAGCTTTTTCAGTAAACCCACTAGGAGTTGGTGTTCAGTCGTCATCAATTCAGCCCGTTGTATTATTATTATCGCTTTGTAAGCAATTGTACCAGTTATGTGGCTTATTTGAATAAAGAAAAAGAACGACTATGGGGATTTTATTCCATTAAAGATGATCAAATTTGACTGTAACCGCAATCACAGAGGAAAAATTTGCATTCAGCAGCCATACTTCAGTAAAATGCCGCCCCCGCGCTGTGTGCGAGTTTTCATCAAATTGAGAGTTATTATGTTTAGACCAGAGCTATTGTCTCCAGCTGGAACCCTTAAAAATATGCGCTACGCATTTGCCTACGGTGCAGATGCTGTATATGCCGGTCAGCCTCGTTATAGCCTTCGAGTTCGTAATAATGACTTCAAAATGGAAAACCTCGCCATGGGGATCCAGGAAGCCCATGCGCTCAATAAAAAATTATATGTGGTCAGCAACATTGCGCCCCACAATGCCAAGCTAAAAACCTACATTCGTGATATGGAACCTGTCGTGGCGATGAAACCTGACGCCATAATCATGTCAGATCCAGGCCTTATCATGATGGTGAGAGAAGCCTTTCCCGATCAAGTAGTGCATTTATCAGTACAAGCCAATGCCATTAACTGGGCTTCGGTGAAGTTTTGGCAGCAACAAGGTATTAAACGCGTTATTTTATCTCGAGAATTGTCGTTAGATGAAATTGAAGAAATTCGTCAGCAATGCCCTGATATTGAATTAGAAGTATTTGTCCATGGCGCATTATGTATGGCTTACTCAGGCCGTTGCTTACTCTCTGGTTACATCAATAAGCGCGACCCTAACCAAGGCACTTGCACCAATGCTTGTCGTTGGAAGTACGATGTCCATGAAGCCAAGCAAACTGAAACCGGTGACATTATTGCGGTAAACCCACAAGGGCTTGTTGACCAACATGGTGTGCAGTTAGAGACGCCGCCAACATTGGGCGCAGGTCAGCCATCAAGTGAAGTGGTGTTATTGCAAGAACCAGGACGCCCAGGCGAATATATGCCTGCTTATGAAGATGAGCATGGTACTTATATTATGAACTCAAAAGATTTACGTGCCATTCAACACGTTGAGCGTTTAACCAAAATGGGTGTCGACTCATTAAAAATTGAAGGCCGTACTAAATCTTTTTATTACGTAGCGAGAACCGCACAGTTATATCGTCAAGCCATTGAGGATGCTGTGGCAGGTAAAGATTTTGACCGCACGCTAATGCATAACCTTGAAGGCTTGGCGCATCGTGGTTATACCGAAGGCTTCTTACGTCGTCACGTTCATGACGAATACCAGAACTATGATTACGGCTACTCAATCAGTGATACCCAACAATTTGTTGGTGAATTTACCGGTAAACGCAATGATGCCGGCGCAGCTGAAATTGACGTTAAGAACAAGTTCTCTGTCGGTGACAGTGTTGAATTGATGACCCCGCAAGGCAATATCACCTTAACCATTTCAGAATTAGTTAATCGCAAAGGTGAATCAGTAGAAGCCGGGTTAGGTTCAGGGCACTTTGTATTCTTAGCTGTGCCGGCAGAAGTCGAGCTGGATAAAGCAATTTTAATGCGCAATCTGCCTCAAGGGCAAGATAGCCGCAATCCACATCAAGCGATTGAACCCGTTACCTAGACCTGCTACATAAGTCAGTCTAACCAGGGGATGGTTATCCGTTTTCAGCTGTTGCAGTTATTGCCTTTTAGGCCATAACTGTGACTGTTGAGGAGACTGTAACTAATTTTGTGTAACTGCTTATCAACACGTACTCTATAGAGAGTCAAGGATAGGCAGATACTCATGAACAAAAAAGATATTGAAGCTTTTGCTAAAGAAGCTGCTAAAAGCATTAAAACACCAGAAGACTTAAACCAATTCAGTCAGATGCTCAAAAAGATAACGGTCGAAGCCGCTCTTAATGCCGAAATGGATGACCACCTGGGCTATGAGAAACACCATAAATCGACTTCTGCTAATAGCCGTAACGGTAAAACCAGCAAGCGCATTCAAACTGAAGATGGTCAATTTGAGCTTGATACGCCGCGAGACCGTGAAGGCAGTTTCGAACCTCAGTTAGTTAAAAAACACCAGTCCAGATTTACCTCTATGGACGATAAAATATTGTGGCTCTACGCTCAAGGCATGAGTACTCGTGATATCGTTCAAGCCTTTGATGAATGGTACGGCGCAGAGATATCACCCACGTTAGTTTCTCGCGTTACCAACGCCGTTCTAGAGCAAGTTATTGAATGGCAAAGTCGACCTTTAGATGCCATTTACCCAATCGTTTACCTTGATTGTATCGTCGTAAAAATCCGTCAGGATAAGCGCGTTATTAACAAATCTATTTTCTTAGCGTTAGGCATTAACCTTGAAGGTCACAAAGAGCTAATGGGGCTTTGGATAGCTGAAAATGAAGGGGCTAAATTTTGGTTAGGTGTCCTCACTGAACTACAGCAACGAGGCGTTGAGGATATTCTCATCGCTTGTGTTGATGGCTTAAAAGGCTTCCCTGATGCTATCAATACCGTTTATCCAGATACTCATGTACAGCTCTGTATCGTACATATGGTCAGAAATTCATTAAAGTACGTATCGTGGAAAGACTACAAGGCAGTCACTGCGGACCTTAAAAGCATCTACCAATCAACAACGGAGGAGGAAGCTTTACTTGAATTAGACCGTTTCAGCGATACCTGGGATGAGCAATACCCCCAAATCAGCAAGTCATGGCATAATCATTGGCACAACTTAAATACGTTTTTCAATTATCCTCAGGATATTCGTAAGGCCATTTACACAACCAATGCTATAGAGTCGTTAAATAGCGTGATTAGACGAGCGTTGAAAAAACGTAAGGTATTTCCTAATGATGACTCGGCCAAGAAAATGATTTACCTTGCGATAAAAGAAGCCAGTAAAAAATGGACCATGCCCATCCGAAACTGGCGTACTGCGATGAGCCGATTTATTATTGAGTTCGAAGACAGAATTGTGAAGCATATTAACTAAATTGCAGTTACACAGAATCTGTTACACCCTCCTGTTGAGAAAGTGTTTACCCGCCAATGCAATACAAGCCACCACTTTGACTCAATCTCTACCTTTGACTCAATCTCTACCTTTCACTCAACTTCTATCACCTACTCAACTCTATCACCTACCCAACTCTATCGCCCACTCAAGATCCAGCCTACTACATATAAAAACTCATGACCTATCATTTAGTCAGTTATCACCTATCATTTATTTATTATTGGCCAAGGTTGGTCAAAACTTGAAGGGTTAGACCCTTCAAATGTGAGTTCCTCTAATCTATGCTATTAATTAATATCAGTAATAAGTTTTACAGCGGCAAAATTTTATCATTAACGCAATATCAGTAACAAACTCAAAGCGATACGAGCAACCGAAGCTAACAAAGCCGTAACCCTAAGCCCTGAAATATTTATTATTCGCCCCCAAAGACACGATTGCGCAACAAAAGTATCAAAGTGTGCTTTACATTATCCAAATTTAGAGCAAAGCTGTTTAAAGTAGCTTTTATGGTGCTTGCCGTTTCACATGTTGCCAGTTTTTACTATTTTTATTGCATGAATAAATGAGGATAAAAAATGAAAGACGATACCAAGCTAAATGATTTAACCACTAACAATGTCGACCAGTCAAAGCGTACTACGCTAACTAAGCTTGCAGCGGGTGCTGTTGGTACTGCAGCGCTTCCATTTGCCTCAGTTTTGCAAGCCGCATCAGACAAACTCACTGAGCAGCAAATTAAGCTAATGGCCAATGAAAAGGGCCCATTTGATATTGTTATTGAAAATGGCCGGGTCATTGACCCTGAAACTAAATTAGATGCCATTCGTAACGTCGGCCTTAAAGGCAATCGTATTGCCGCCATTTCAACAGATAAATTACAAGGCAAAAAAGTCATTGATGCCACAGGCTTAGTGGTTGCGCCGGGCTTTATTGATATGCACGCGCATGGTCAACAGCTTCCGGCTGCACGAGCACAAGCATTTGATGGTGTAACCACCGCTCTTGAAATGGAGTCGGGGTTGCTACCTATTGCTAAATTCTATGATGACACAGCCAAAGAGGGCCGCCCTATTAACTACGGCGCCTCTGTTGCATGGACTTATGCTCGTATCACGGCAAAAGAGCCCACAATGCCACCAGCAGACGGTACGATTGTTTGGTTTCAACAAGCATTTTCTAAAAATAACTGGCAAAACACCCTTGCGACAAAAGATGAGCTTAAATCCATTTTAAACTATGTTGAGCAAGGCCTTAAAGAGGGAGGTTTGGGCATTGGTATTAACGCTGGCTATGCACCAGGTTATGGCCATAAAGAGTACTACGAATTAGCAAAGCTAGCTAAACGCTATGAAATGCCTACTTATACCCACGTGCGTTACTTAAATAGCGCAGAGCCTAAATCAAGCTTTGAAGCCTACCAAGAACTGATCAGTTTATCGGCAACCACCGGTGCACACATGCATATTTGTCACCTTAACAGTACCTCAGTGCAAGATATCGAAGATTGTGCTGATTTAGTTCAAGATGCGGTTGATGCAGGCTTATCGGTGACAACAGAAGCTTATCCTTACGGTGCTGGTTCATCAGTGATCGGCGCAGAAGTTTTCCGCGGTGATGACTGGCTAGAGCGCTGGGGAGTGCCAAGTGCAAGCTACATGGAAGCAAATGGTAAAGCCTTAACACAAGAAAAAGTCACTGAGCTTCAAGCAAATGCGCCAGGTACAGTGGTAGTAATGCACTTTTTAAAACCTGATGAAAGTAAATCCGATCGCCATAAAATGGACCGCTCAGTATTATTTCCAGGCGCAGCCATTGCATCCGATGCAATGCCATGGATGAATCCTAAGGGGCAATTAATCGAAGGTAATGTATGGCCATTACCAAGTGATGCTATTGCTCATCCAAGATCGCTTGCTTGTTTTACTCGCTTTATCAGTAAATACCTCAATGAATACAAAGCAGTTACACTACTCGAAGCGATGGAGCGCACGAGCTTAAATGCGTGTCGAATATTAGAAAACAGTGTTCCTCAAATGAAAAACAAAGGCCGTATTCAAGTGGGTAAAGATGCTGATTTAGTCTTATTTAAACTTGACGAAATCAAAGTGCTAGCGACCTTTGATGCGCCTAATGCACTCTCAGAAGGGATGCATCATGTGATCGTAAATGGTACACCTATTATCGAAAATGGTGAATTGCATTTAGATGTAAATCCTGGCTTAGCAGTTCGTAATCCAGTGGTTGCATAACCATTATGCCTAAAATCATAAAGCTCGGGTAATACCGAGCTTTTTCGTTAAAAAGTAAATCATATAGAGAAACGTCAATGAATAAAAAACCTATTCCAGTGACCATTTTAGCGGGTTTTTTAGGTGCCGGGAAAACCACCCTGTTAAACCATATCCTAACCAATGCCGATGGCATGCGTATGGCCGTTATCGTAAATGACTTTGGTTCAATTAATGTCGATGCAGAGCTAGTAAAATCCCAAAGCGACAATATGATTAGCCTCGAAAATGGCTGTGTGTGTTGCAATCTTGCCGAAGGTTTAGTGGTCTCAGTGATGCGCATACTGGCACTTGAAGAGCGCCCTGATCATATTATTGTTGAAACCTCAGGTATTGCCGAACCTAAAGAAGTGGCATTGCAATTTGAAGATCCTGAACTACAAGCACACGCGCCATTGAACGCGATTATCACCACTATCGATGCTGAGAATATTTTAAGTTTAGAAGGTTCAATGGCCAGCTTGTCAGAGCAACAAATACAAGTCGCCGATATCGTGTTAGTTAATAAAGTTGATTTAGTGGCAACTGAGCAGCTGGAAAAAGTTAAAGCATGGTGTCAAACCCAAGCCCCTTTTGCCAAACTGGTTGAAATGGAGTTTGGAAACGTCGCACTACCGATTTTATTTGATGTACCTGAGCGGTTAGTAAAACTTAGCCATGAGCATACTTGTCAGCACCAAGGTGCAGACCATGACCACAGCCAATGCAACCATCATGACCATGTAAACCACAGCTTTGATACTTTTAGCTTCGAAACCGACAAGCCGCTGTCTTTACAAAGCCTCTATCCGCTATTACAGCAGTTTTCAGTCGATGCCTACCGCATGAAAGGTATTTTAAATTTATCTGATCGACCTGATCATCGCTGTATATTTCAATGTACTGGCCAACGCGCCAATGTCACTGTTGGCGAGCCGTGGGAACACGATGAAGCAAGAGCAACCCGTTTAGTCTTTATTGCCCCCAAAGGTGGCATGGACGAAAAAATAATGCGTGAAAAGTTAGCTAGCTTAGTGGTTTAAATATAAAACGACTATGCAGTAAACGGCCCACTAAAGCTGTTAATGACAAGCTGTAAATGCTTGGCTGATAATTAATAGCATGATAATCAAGGATATTGGCGAGAAAGGAGTAAATGATGTCCGAGTTAAATCAAGATGACAAATTAACCGCTGAAGTTGATCAAACCAAGCGCGATACCATGAAAAAACTGGCTATTGGCGCCGCTGCAATAACACTTTCATCGACTGCCACAGCAGAAACTAACAAGGGTCCACAAAAGCCAGAGTTAATGCCAAATCAAACAGGCCCGTTTGATGTAGTGATTACTAATGGCCGTGTCATTGATGCCGAAACGGGTTTAGATGCCGTACGCAATGTAGGCATTAAAGACGACAAAATTGCCGCTATATCGACAGAAAAGCTCACAGGTAAAAAAGTCATTGATGCCAGCGGGCTTGTGGTTGCCCCAGGCTTTATCGACCTTCACGCCCATGGACAACAATTACCCGCAGCCAGAGCTCAAGCCTTCGATGGTGTCACCACCGCCCTTGAGTTGGAATCAGGCCTATTACCCATTGGTAAGTATTATGATGACACAGCTAAAGAAGGTCGCCCAATTAACTACGGCGCCTCAGTAGCTTGGACCTATGCCCGCATTATGGCAATTGAAAGTGAAATTTCGCCCGCAGATGGCACCATTACTTGGTTTCAGAATGCCTTTAGTTTAAAAAATTGGCAAAATGATCTCGCCACCGACGCACAGCTAAATACGATATTGTCTGATGTTGAACAAGGCTTAAAAGAAGGTGGTTTAGGGATTGGTATTAATGGCGGTTATGCTCCCGCCTATGGCCATAAAGAGTATTACGGCTTAGCTAAACTGGCCAAAAGTTTTGATGTACCGACCTTCACCCATGTACGTTATGCCAACGGCATGGAGCCCAGATCAAGCTTTGAAGCCTATCAAGAGTTAATCAGTTTAGCCGCCACCACTGGGGCACATATGCATATTTGTCACCTCAACAGTACCTCGGTGCGAGACATTGATGATTGCGCCGACCTAGTGCAAGAAGCTGTTGATTCTGGTTTGCCGATTACCACTGAAGCTTACCCCTATGGCGCAGGCTCAACACCTGTGGGCGCGGCCTTATTTGCTGGCCCAGAATGGATTGACCGCTTTGGCGTTCCCGATGCAAGTTACATGGAAGCCAATGGCGTACCTATGACCCAAACCAAAATCGATGAACTACGAAAAACCAACCCTGGTGAAGTAATCGTTATTCACTTCTTAAAGCCTGACGACAGTAAAGAAGACTTACGCATGATGAAGCGTTCGGTGTTGTTTCCTAACGCCGCTATTGCCTCTGATGCCATGCCGTGGATGGACAGCAAAGGTAAATTGATTGAAGGTGATGTATGGCCATTGCCTAACGATGCTTTTGCTCACCCCCGCTCGGTCGGGTGTTTTGCCCGCTTTGTAAATAAATACGTGGTTGAGTATAAAGAAGTCAATTTAGTCGAGGCAATGAAGCGCACCAGCCTCAATGCGTGTCATATCATCGAAGATGCTGTGCCGCAAATGCGTAACAAAGGCCGTATGCAAGTGGGTAAAGATGCTGACATAGTGGTATTTGATCTCAATAGCTTTAAAGATATGGCCTCATTTACTGAGCCCAATAAGCTTTCAGTGGGTATGCAGCATGTACTAGTCAATGGCCAATCGATTATTGATAAGGGACAATTGCTTATGGATGCTAAGCCTGGCAGAGCAATTCGTCGCGATGTGACAGTCTAATCGATAATCAAAAAACGTCGATAAAACATGACAACGAAAAAGCGCCATTAGGCGCTTTTTTCATGTGTTTAGTTTTTCTCAATTAATATCGATTAGTTGCGTTTATGGTTAAACAAAAAGCGGTCATTGAAAATAGAATAAACCATGATCTGCCCTGCCATAATCGAACAAAACATCAATAATGCTGACATACCAATACTGGGGATAGGCAATATTGCAGTGGCAAAGAATGACTCACTGGCACCAACGATGATCCGGCTTCCTGGCACTAAAATGATCACCCCTTGGATAATATACACTAACGCAGGCACTTTACGTGCTTTACCGGCTAACAGCCCATAAAGAGTGATAATCATGGTGCTAATCCAAGTGCCGATAACCCAATCAGAGGTAAACCAATGTGGCCCCCACATGCCAACTGCAGCAGCGGGCAGGCCAATAATAATGTCTTGCCAACTGGCATTAAAAATCAGTCCAATCGCAACCGATATGCCAATTAACGCCAGAATATGCAAACCTAAAGGGATTTCATTAATAAATGGCGCAGCGGCTACATGGCCGACAAGCAAGTTTGATAAGCCTAAGCCCATCACCACGCCAATGAATATTTTTATTACCACCAAACTACTTTGGGCCAATAACTCTATGCCTGAGCGAAAGTCATTTAAGGCAAGACTAGCTAAACCATTGGTGACAGTAAGTCCTGGAATAAACAGCACAATGGATGAGATGCATAAAGCTAACACCGGTAACTCAGGAAATTGAGCGGCTAATATCCCCACCACAAAACTGGCAATAAACGCCACAATGAACTCAACCAGCATTGCTCGCTGCCCGGTGCACATTAGTTGAGCTAACCAGGCGATTAACCCTAAAAAAACCGAAATCATTGCCGCAAGATACGTGCTCCCCACCAGCATCAAATAGCAAGGCGGCAGTAATAGGTTGGCAATGCCTAAAGTAAAATTTGAGTAACTCGGCACCCCTTGATAGTTTTCTTTTGAGTGTATTGCCTTTAGGGTTGCCACCAAATTGCGTAAATTGACTGACGGTGGATTTTTAGTTTGCATCACCATTTTTTGAGTGGGTTGCTCGAAAATGGTCACAATTTTAGTTGGGGTAACATCAATGGCGATATCTATCTGGTGATGAGCCGCATAAGACTGGGTATATTTCGCCACTGAGTATGGCGCGCACCCTGATTGATGTAATCGATCTGAAAATGATAAAACATCATCATACTGTTGCTGGGTTGGGCTTTTATCTTCCATTTTTTTATTCTCGATAAGTCAGCAAAAAGTGGTTCTGAGGGCTTAGTTAAATCATAGTAGCTAAATGATAATTGCTACATAATAGTAGCGTTCTCATTCACTTCATAATCTGAAATAGAGGGTCAAACCCTTCAAAAATGAATCCTTTCATTGAATCAGCAGTGGTCGCGATAACCTCCACTGCAAAACATGAGCTAGACGGTGAATTTCTCGCTTAACCCTAGGCGGGCTATCTCTGTGTGATATAATCAACGATTGAAAGATTTATAGCGTGTTAAAACGCGATAGATCAGCGCAGTCATTCAACGCTTATTAAGTCTTTGTGTTCATTCAGGTCATTCTTCATGGTTAAGTACATGAAAATCCACTGGATGAATCATTGAAAGTCGGGACTGGGTAATTTTTACCATTATATGGAATATACATAAGCAATTGTTACAGATGAATTTTATAAGGTATATCAACTAAATGGCATTACTAATCGACGATAGCTGCATTAACTGCGACATGTGTGAGCCTGAGTGCCCTAATGAGGCTATCACCATGGGTGAAGAGATCTATGAAATTGATCCTGCGCTATGTACCGAGTGTGTGGGTCATTATGCAAAGCCGACCTGTGTGTCAGTTTGCCCAATTGATTGCATTGATCCTGATCCCAGCCACGCAGAAACCCCAGCTGAGCTGCAATATAAATATGAAGTCATTACAGGTAAGGTTTAACCCTTAAACTAAATGACATAAAAGGCGCTAATTAGCGCCTTTTTTGATGTTTATATTCATCCCATGTCTAACGCTCATCATCTGAGCCATTATGACTGAATATTACGCCGTGGCCGCGGCCTGCTCATTAGCATAGCCTTGTAACGTTTGTAGGGTAATAGCTAACTTTTCTATGCTAAGTTTTACCGCTGTTGGTAACGTATCAAGCTCAATACCGAGCAATAAGTTTTTCACTTCAAGCCCTAACTCAGTATCGCCTTCAATGCGCAGCTTACGTTGAAAAAATAACGTGTCAGGATCTTCTTTGGCCGCAGCAACCAGTAATAACTCGGGCACATTGGCAGTAAAAGTCACATCAGCTTGCGTCAAAGGACGTAATAATAACTGCTGATCGTAACTAATCTCAAAGTTGAGCGCGATGTCTTGCACACAAATAGCAACCCACTTACCTTGCAGAAAATCTAACTCACCAAATTTAATTTGTTCACTTAACGAAAGTGACAACATCTTAGCCAGAATATCCAACTTTACCTTTTCAGGGACAACAGAAAGAGACTGGGTGGCGACTTTAGGGGCGATATTAAGCAAGTTTTTAGCAACCTTTCCAGAAAAACCGAAAGACATTCATACTCCTACACTGACAAGATTCCAATTTAAGCTAGTTTACTCACATTTTATCAATTGAAACCTGTTTCAAATCAAATCATGTGATGTCATTCAACTTTACACTCACTTTCAATCGAAATTTGAGAGAGAGAATATGGAACTCTTGTGCCCTGCAGGAAATTTAGCCTCATTAAAAGCCGCTTTTAGAGCGGGTGCTGACGCCGTTTATCTAGGTTTAAAGGATGATACTAATGCCCGTTCATTTGCAGGTTTAAACTTCACCCCAGAACAACTAAAACAAGCCACCAAGCTTGCCCATGCCCAAGGCAGAAAAGTTTTTTTAACGTTAAATACTTATCCAAAACCTGGAGAGGAAACCCGCTGGTATCAGGCGATTGATTTAGCCGCCCAGCTGCAAATGGATGCACTTATTACCGCTGATATATCCCTGCTTCATTATGCCAGCAGCCGTTATCCACATTTGCCATTGCACCTTTCAGTGCAGGCGAGTGCAACAAATCAAGCCGCACTCGATTTCTATCATCAAAATTTTAATATTGAACGCGCCGTATTGCCTAGAGTGTTATCAATGAAGCAAGTGCGCGACCTAGCAAAATGTAGCTCGGTAGAGTTAGAAGTATTTGCCTTTGGTAGCTTGTGTATTATGGCTGAAGGACGTTGTCATTTATCGTCTTATGTCACTGGCCAATCACCTAATACAGGCGGGTCTTGCTCGCCAGCAAAAGATGTGAGATGGCAAGAGCAAGGCAACCAATGCCTAACTAGGCTAAATGACGTGCTGATTGATACTACAGGTATTGACCAACAACTTGGCTACCCCGTGGTCTGTAAAGGCCGCTACATTGCCGAAGCGGATACCAAAGCCGATTACCTGTTAGAGTCGCCCACCAGCTTAAATACCTTAAGCCTATTACCTCAACTTGCCCAAGCTGGGATCAAATCGCTAAAAATAGAAGGCCGTCAACGCAGCCCTGCATATGTAGAGCAAGTAACGCGGGTTTGGCGAGAAGCGATTGATAGCTATCAAAACAATCCTAGCGCTTTTAAAGAGCAAGCAAGATGGAATCATACCTTAGCCAAGGTATCTGAAGGACAAGTCACCACATTAGGAGCGTACGAGCGTCAATGGCAGTAAATAACAATATGAAAATCTCACTGGGCGCTATTAGCTATTGCTGGGACAAAGACACCACGGAACAATTTTATCATAGGGCAGCACAAAGCCAGGTTGATACTATTTATTTAGGTGAAACCGTCTGCAGCAGGCGTCGATTAATGAAATTTAAAGATTACTTCGCCATCGCCACTATGCTCAAACAGTCTGGCAAAAATGTGGTGCTTTCAACCATGGCATTAATCGAGGCACAATCTGAGCTTGGCGAACTTAAAAAGTATATCGATAATGGCGAGTTTATTATTGAAGCCAATGATATGGCAGGCGTGCAATTGGCCTCTGAGGCCAAACTGCCGTTCATTTGTGGCCCAACCATTAATAACTACAATAGAGCCAGCTTAGATATTTTGCATAAAATGGGTATGCAACGCTTTGCTATGCCATTTGAATTATCAAAGTCATGGCTTAAAACCGTGATTGGTGAGGGCGAAAACACGCCGCAATTTGAAGTGGAAGTCATGGGCCATGGTTATATGCCACTGGCGCATTCAGCGCGCTGCTTTACTGCCAAGCACTTTAATTTGAGTAAAGACAATTGTGAGACCATTTGCCAGCAACACCCAAAAGGGATTTTGGTGCAAACGCAAGAGCATCAGGATTTACTGAGATTAAATGGCATCCAAACTCAATCGGCTTCATTTGTTGATTTAACCGCTGAAATGATGCAAATGCAGCAAATGGGAGTGAACTACTTTAGAGTATCACCTAGCCAATTAGCCTGTATTGAGCTTGCAGATGAACTCACAAAGCGCTTAGCAAACAGTGATGAGACTCAAGATGATATGGCGATGGAAACTCGCGAGTTTGCTAACACAAAATCCTGTAATGGCTATTGGTTCGGCGGCGCTGGTTTACAAAAATCTAGTTAACACCTTAGTAATCGGGGCTAATGCAAGGCAGTGAATAACGCTGTAAGCTTTAGCCTCTTTGCTTACAAGTCTTTTTACTTACAAGGCTCTTATAACAAGTCTCCTACTGACAAGGCTCTTACTTACAAGGCTCTTACTTACAATTGCCCAAGAGTCATATCTTTGGCTTATCTGCTTTACTTTGCCCCTGGGGCAGAAAATAGCAGCGGCAAATGCTCAAAACCCACAGCCATGTAGTTATGATGCTTAGCCAAAATAAGATGGATAACCACCAAGTTTGCGGTTTAGGAGACTGCGACACAATGGCTTGAAATAGTAGTCCTTCAGAAAACGGGTTCTCACCTACCCCTACCCCTCCCCCCCAATATGGCCAAGTTAAAATCGCCCCGTGAATCCCCACCATTAAGCAAGCAAACACCATTGGCATTATATATTGGGCTTTACGCATAATTAAGCCATCAATCAAGCCCAGAAGCGCACTGAAAAAGCCAAAGTAAATAAAAATAGAGACTGCTTGAATATGTAAATGGTAAACGTTGAGTGGAAATAACCCCGTTGCTGCAAGGGCAAGAAAAGTCACTATAAGAGATAGCCAAAATAACGTACCTGTAATGGTACGATTTATTTGCAAGCCAAATAAAGCACCCATCGTCAGGCTTAAGCTACCAAAAAATAGCCCCGCATTAATCAGTATTGCAGAAGAAGAGCGGTTGTAAGTCCCCAGTTCACTGATTGAAAATTGCAGTAAACTATACTTATCACCATGCTGCATATGCTCAATAAACACAGATAAACCTATGCCGATAAAAAGCCCTATCAAGCCTAATAAACCAAACAGGTAAGCTAATCGAGCAATTTTTTCCGTTTTACTTATTATCACAGCGTATCTTGTTCCTTGTAAATTAGGCTCTATCATACTTAATCGCCTTTGATAAAAACGCTATCGACATCTAATGTTTAGTATTCAGTCAATTAACCGCGTCAATATAGAGGACACTACCAGAACAACCTTACAACCATCTACTTACTCATTGTAATAACAAAATCCCACCGTAACAACGTTTATATAACATATTGATTACAAAGAAAATAATTCGTGCAATTCAGTTAGGAAACGATACAATATAGATACGCAAAAAAAGCCCATAACTATTCGTTTTAGTGAATAGTTTTACTTAGAATAAATAAGCAGGTAACCTTGCCTCGCTTAGATATCCTATGAATGGACATTCAGCATTTCCCATAAGACGGTTTGATTAAATCAACCATGATTATTTAGTTAATTGGTAAGGCATATACAAAGTGACTCAAGAAAAACCAAAATATAATCTCAAAACAATACTTACCTTTATCATTCCGTCACTTATCGGATTGTTATTGTTTATGACACCTATTAGCTACGACGGCTCAATCACCATTCCGATTGCTATTGTATCAAAATTTGTACAAAACCAATTCGCCGATATATTACCTTTAATCGTAACCTGTATCGTGGTCTTTATGGCAATCGTGTCGGTGCTTACTAAACTAATAAACCCAAAGTTAGTTCGTAAGAGCCCGTTTTTGCATTCGCTGCTGAATGTCTCACCATTTTGGTTATTAGTACGCGTCTTAGGGGCAATATTCATTGTATTAACCTACTTAGAGATCGGTTCAGAAGTGATTTACTCAGCTGATACCGGTGCCTTGGTACTCAATGACCTATTACCAGTACTACTGTCAGTGTTCATTTTTGCAGGCATGCTGCTGCCGTTACTGCTTAACTTCGGTCTATTAGAATTTTTCGGTACCATGCTGACCAAATTAATGCGTCCAATCTTCAACCTTCCAGGAAGAAGTGCCATTGACTGTATGGCATCATGGTTAGGTGATGGCAGTGTTGGTATTTTAATGACCAACAAGCAGTATGAAACCCGTCTTTATACCGAGCGTGAAGCGGCCGTAATTGGTACTACCTTCTCAGCTGTTTCCATTACTTTTAGCTTAGTGGTTATCTCTCAAGTTAAACTTGAGCACTTATTTGTGCCTTTTTACTTAACCGTATGTTTAGCCGGTTTCGCCGCTGCGATTATCGTCCCTAAATTACCACCGCTATCATGGAAAAAAGATTTATATATCGACAACACCCCACGTCACCCAGATGATGAAATGATCCCACAAGGTCATGGCGTAATGTCTTGGGGCTTTGAGCAGGCAATCAATAAAGCCTCTCGTGCAGGCGGTATTAAACAGGTATTAACTGAAGGCGTTAAGAACGTGGTTGATATGGTGTTTGGTATTATTCCTGTGGTTATGGCCATTGGTACCATCGCATTGGTATTAGCTGAAAATACGCCGATTTTTAATTATCTAGGTATGCCATTTATTCCACTGCTCGAATTACTGCAAATACCAGAAGCCGATGTTGCTTCCACAACAATTGTGGTGGGCTTTGCCGATATGTTCTTACCTTCAATTTTAGCCAGTTCAATTGAGTCAGACTTAACCCGCTTTGTGATTGCAGCCTTGTCTGTCACCCAATTAATCTATATGAGTGAAGTCGGTGCATTACTTATTGGCAGTAAAATCCCAGTTAACTTCTTTGAGTTATTTGTGATTTTCATTTTACGTACCCTAGTGACATTGCCCGTTATCGCCCTTTGCGGACACTTACTGATTTAGTCGCTTGATTCGAGTCATAAAGTAAATACAAAAAAGGAGCCACAGGCTCCTTTTTTAATGCTTAACAAGTTTTGTTAATCCATTTAGTTAATCAGTTCTAATAACTCATGAATGGTTTTAATCGGATGGATTTTAGCACCTAATCCCTCCATTGATTTATGGTAGTTACGATGAGGAATATACACCTCTGTAAAACCATGTTGCACCGCTTCTTTAACCCGTGGCACACCGCTATCAATCGGTCTTACATCACCATTTAAACTAAGCTCCCCCATAATGCAGGTGGTTCTAGGCACCACAAAGTCATTCAAGCTACTCAGTAATGCCGTCACCAAGGCTAAATCAATACAGGTTTCTGATTCATCAATCTTCAAACCACCCACCAAATTAAAATAGGTATCATGATAAATCTTGGTGCGAGTATGCTTGCGTAATATCCCCGTGAGCATTTTAATCCGGTTCATATTCAAACCTACACAAACCCGCTGCGGAAACTCGCCTTCGGTTTCAGTAGTTAGGCATTGAATTTCGAGCAATAAATTACGATTACCTTTGCGGATACAGGTAATAGCCGCGCCGGGTGATTCAGTGGTTGAGCCCGAAAGGAAAATCTCACTGGGGTTATCAACACTTATCATACCGCGTTCAGTCATCTTAAAAATGCCCACGGTATCCACGTCACCAAAACGGTTTTTATTGGCCCTTAATGTTCTAATCTGGCCGTCATTGCATTCAATATGGGTCAGACAATCGACAATGTGAATAAGCGTTTGCGGGCCAGCGGTTTCATTATTTTTATTAACGTGTGCCACTAAAAACATGGTGACATTGTTTTGCTTACAATATTGGGTTAATGCCTGCGCACAGCTTTTAACTTGTGAAGGCGACCCCGGACTACCATTGGCACTTTCAGACACCACCGCTTGGATTGAGTCAATCACAGCAAACTTCACTTGCTTAGTTTCCAGTTCAGCAATAATCGCTTCGACACTGGTTTCTGCCATTAAATACAGGTTATCTTCGTTATAACTGAGCTTTAAGCGATTAACACGGTTTTTGAACTGTGACAGTGACTCTTCAGCGGTACAATATAATGAAGGCATAACTTGTGACATGCGGGCAATTAAATCGGACAGTAAAGTAGTTTTACCTGCACCAGGATCGCCTGAAATAATATTCACTGAGCCTGTGGTTAAGCCACCGCATAAGACCCTATCAAGTTCACCAATGCCGGTAAGCATTTTTTGGGCTTCAAACTCTTCCACTTCATGAAGTTTTTTTGAGCCGCCGCCGACAGAGCCTGCATAACCAGCTACCGAATTGGTCGACGATTTAACCGCAGAAATGCGCACTTCTGATATGGTATTCCACTCTTGGCAGGCATTGCACTGTCCTTGCCAGCGAGGAAAATCTTGTCCGCACTCATTACACACATACGCTGTTTTATTTTTTGCCATAGATCACTTTTGTCAGATTGCTGCTTATGGGATTTAAGCACTTATTAATTTATTAAATTTACACAGCTCAATTGTTAAGCTAATGGCGCCAAAATCGCATTATTACCTTAGCTTTAACAGACACCTAGACTAATTTTGTATAAAGTAAGCCTGATGCTAGCCGATAAGATTACCAGTCGAGCCTGCAATTATCACCTTTATCTGAGCCCTCAATAGAAAAGAAGCCATGAGTTTAGAAGAGCACAGTCAGCTTATAGAGCAATTAAAGCCACTTTTAATGGAACCTGATTTTAAGGATGCCTTTGAAATGTTTACGGCTGACGAATCAAACTCGACTCGATTTTTATTGAAAATGGAATTAAATCGCATTGCGGTGATTTGTACTCGGATCATTGATTTACGTGATAAAAGCGATCTTGAATGTGAAGAGGTTCAGGTTGGAAAACTACGTCATTTTCTCGATGAGCCAGCAAAGCTTTCCTTGCTAGAGGCACTGCAGCTGTATCGCAATAAGTATATCGTTGGCGTTTATGAGCATGTACTCAACCAGCACAAATTACGCAAAGAAAAAGCCCGCCAAAACAATCAGCAACCCGTAGCACAAACCTCCCAGTTAATTGTGCCTGGGGTGGTTTTAGGCAGCTATTTTAATCGTAGCGAAGAGCGAATGAATTACAGTATTCGTATTTCAGCCTCACAAACAGGTGGCCCCGAAGTTAATGGCGCCAGCTTAGATTTATCTGTCGGTGGCGCGAGAGTTCGCTTACCTGCTGACATTCGCTTTGATCAAGATAAGCCGCTGCGTATTAAATTACTTGAATTAAACGAAGAGTATTTTTTTGACGATCTCCAAAAAGGCATCAACTATAAAATCGTCGATATACAACACAAAGATGATAGTGCCATATTGCGCCTATGCCGTATTGGAGAAAGTAACGAGCTCGATAACTTATTAACCCAGCTGATCCGCAGTTACCGCTTTCGCTATAAAGTGGATGTCAACGATGTGATTGTCAATGCAACCGGGCTTGGGTTTGAACGCCATTATTTACCACTATTAGCTCACCTCCCCATTTATATCAGTTTAAATGACGGTAAACCGACCATTAGCCATTTGCTATTAAGTCAAGGCAACCAAGCTTCATTACAATATTTTCAAGATGAGCAAGAGATTAATCAGCTACCCGGTTTACTGACCAATAATCGCTTAGTCAATCTCATTAAGCACCCACAAGACAGTGACCATAGTTTATTTTTTTGCTTCACCTACCAAGCAAACGACACAATCCAATACTTTTCAGCCTCGCTTTATGAGTTAAAGCAACATGATGCCTTAGAGTTATTCCTTGGCTTTGGCGCAAGCAAAACTAGTTGGCGAGTGTTCAAAGTAAGCCAACAAAGCATTGACCATAAACTGAATTATAAAACCTCGACGCTACCAGGGGATGAAACCCACTACTCAGCGCTAGTAGAGCAACAACTGGCAGGCTTTAGCTACGTGCTGCAGTTAATCGATTTAACCAATGAGCAGGTTCAATCCGATTATCAAACCTGGTTTAACCCAAGTGATAACGTCAATAAGCTTAAAAAGTTTAACCAAACTAAGCTCAAACAAAACAGCATAAAACGTCTATCAATGCCCTTTAGCGAGCGACGACGAGAAGCGCGCTATGCCTTTAAAACCTTGGTAGATATTGAGCACAACAACCATAAAACCCGTGGGATAAGCCATGATATATCCACCCGTGGGCTGCAGCTTGCTTTAGAAGATAATCTTAACCTCAAAAAGCCTACAGATGTGTTACTTAGTTTCCCTAAACTGCAGCAAATTGCAGGCAAGACATCACTGTCAAACTTGCCATATCGATTGATCCGCAGCCGTAATCATGACCAAACCCTGCATTTGTCGGCCAACATTGGTCACGAACCCCATGCTGGAGTTGAGTTTATCAATAAACTCATTAATCATAATCGGGATAAACTTGAGCAATTATCAGATAGTGAAGGCGAGTTAAAAGAGCTAGCCGATGGCATGAAAAACTTACTCCTAAGACAGCTGGCTAATGTGCCCT
Organism: Shewanella sp. 10N.286.48.B5; assembly: GCF_002874355.2. Lineage (NCBI taxonomy): Bacteria > Pseudomonadati > Pseudomonadota > Gammaproteobacteria > Alteromonadales > Shewanellaceae > Shewanella > Shewanella sp. 10N.286.48.B5. The sequence continues at coordinate 191,828 of NZ_MCVG02000001.1, read as the reverse complement.
TTTTTGTAGAAAAAACGCAAAAATCGGCGCAACTATCATGCTTAGGGATCGGCGTTAAAACTGATGCTATTAGCCATCTATTTGCCGCTGGCTCCACTAAACCATTAAATTATAATTTGACGCCATTATTTAATGAAAGCCAGTTTAAGCAGCTAATTATTAATCCAGTTCGAGCAATGAAGCCCATTGATGGCCTGAAATATATAGAGATATTCCTGCAGGTGTCTCGTCAAGGTAGAGGAGCAATTAACATTCAATCTCAGTTAGTCAACGACTTCGCTAGCCGAGATGCTCAAATTGCCTTTGTGCGCCACGCTAAAACTGTTGGCCGCTTTGTGGCTTTACGAGTTTATTATGGCGCAACTGAAAAGCCAGACATGAGCTATATTCGCCGCGAAATGGAATATATTGCCACCCATGCTTCCCACAGAGCAAAACAGCTTGAAGCCCTGTTATGGCGGGTTTTAGGAGCCGGAGAACTGTTAGAGATTAGTGCTGAAGTTGAAATGAGATATCCAGAGTTACACCAAGTCTAAATACCCCAAATCTGAATGACTCAAAACCTGAGTTGCTCAAAACTTGAAGGCTCCTAGCCTAAGTGCGCTAATGCTAAACCAAATTGATACACTAATCTCGACAGCGCTAATAGAGTATATATTGCAATCACTTGGTTTGTATTACTTCAGCTAGCGCTTATCGCTGCAGTTTATTTTTAAGTTGCTACTTAGCCAAACTGTCATACCAGCTTTTCACTAACGGGAAATGATCATCTACTGCGGATTTGTCGGTTAACATGCCTGCATGGGTGTAGTCCCGCTTAAAGCCGCGATGTTTAGCCAGTAAAGTATACTCAGCTGCCACCATCTGACACTCACCCATCATATCTTGCACATCTGAAGGGTTACCTAACACGCGGTCCTTTTTAGCGGCTAAAAACCAACAAGGCGGCCAAGTCACCTGCCTAGCTGCAGCGGCATAATCAAAGTTATCATGGCAATCTACCCAATCACCTTTTACCCAATCTATGGTTTGCCTTAATGATTGCCGGCTTTCATTGTCCATACCCATTCGATATTTATCTGCCGCTAAATAGCCATCCACTTTTGACAAAAATGGCGCCAACCGATTCCAAAATAAATCCACCATCATGGTTTTACGCAGAGATTTAATTTTGATGGTTCTTTTACTACCAAAGGTGACAAATGAAGCCACTTGAGTACGCACCTTAGCTAAGCGAACATAACAGCTCGCCATTAACACCCCGCCCCATGAGTGCGCGCACCAATGCACTTTACTTGCTGATGAATGCGATAAAATAAACTCATTGGCAAGGGGCAGCTGCTCTAAAATCACTTCGGTTTGACCTAAGGAATAGGCCGCGCTGATTTTAGGCTCACTTAAGCCTCTGCCTGCCGTATCGAGTATATACACATCAAAACCTTGCCTAGCAAGATAGCAACCTAAGCCTTTGCCCGAGGCACTGTAAAATACCCGTCCATTTGACATTGCGCCATGTAACATCAAAATTGGCATGCCTTTAGCCAAGCTAGGGTTTGCTTTGATATGCCGAATATGAAGGCGACCATTTCGATAGGGAATAAAATGTGACTGCTGCATGGGAATGAATATGACTATTTTGAGTGTATGAACTTAATACGGTAATCAGTGTAAATGTTAATTACAAGTTAATTAGAGTAATGAGCCTAATCAAGATAAAAAATGGCTCACTTAAAGTGAACCATTTAAAAGTGCTCTCAGCCAATATCTAAACAGCTAAGAGTCGATGCCATTGATGCTTGCAGCTCTTTACCCTTGCAGTGTTTTTAGGCTTGCAAGTAATACACAAAGTAATAAACAAAGCAGCGTAAATCCAAGTTATTGATACTGGTATCGGCAGCTTTTAGTCACTTAGGTTAAACCGTCATTTAACATTATGCTTGCAGTGTTTTTAGGCTTGCAAGTAATACACTAAGCAGCGTAAATCCAAGTTATTGATACTCGCATCGGCTGCAGCAAGCAGTTTCGGCTTAGCATGGAAGGCAATACCAAAATCAGCAGCATTAACCATAGGAATATCGTTGGCGCCATCGCCAATGGCCAGCCGTTGCCCTGCAGCAATTTGCCAAGTGGCACTGCACTTATCAATCACATTGGCTTTATATTGGGCATCAACCACATCACCTGTTACTTCACCGGTTAACTTACCCGCTTCAATGACCAGCTCATTGGCGTAAGCGGCATCTAAATCCAGTAAATCTTTTAAATAGCCCACAAATGGGGTGAATCCGCCCGAGGCTAACACTAACTTCCACTCGTTAGACTTTAGCTCTGCCACTAGGCTTTTAAGTCCTGGCATCAAAGGAAGTTGCTCACATAAAGTGCTGATAATACTCTCATTGGCGCCTGCAAGCTTACTGACCCTTAAGCGTAAACTCTCTTCAAAGTCTAATTCCCCTTGCATGGCCCTTTCGGTGACTTCTGATACCGCCTCACCCACGCCAGCCATCACAGCTAATTCATCAATACATTCTATTTGAATCGCGGTGGAGTCCATATCCATCACTAATAGACCCGGTTTAAATAAGCTCGCTAGCGGCGCGGTTATATTGAGAAGTTCTGCTTTTACCTGCTGCGGAAATTGACTCATCAGTGTCCCTAAAGCTGAGGTTGAGGCAAGTTCAAAACCTTGTAAATCGTTATGTCTCATCAAAGGCGTAATCGCGCAGTCTTGGGTTAACTTTGCCAGCCAGTCATTAATGGCCCCAAAAGATTGCGCTTCAAATACCACTCTAAAACGATAAGGGTACTTAACCTGAACATTGTTAAGATACTCGTCTTCAAAATAACGAGTTAAAGTGACATGATTATGGCTATACGTCGCATCAAATGTTGAGAATAACCACGTTAATGGCTGAATATTTACCTGAGTTTCCATGGACTGCATTTCCCCAATGATTGCGACTATCTACAATGAATTATTTCGATTAGTATTAATTAAATAGAAAAATGACCAAGGATTAAAGTGATTTTTGTTAAAGGTCTTAAAAAAAGCCAAAAAATCAGCAGATTAATTCAAATCAGCATTGCTGTAATTTTATTATTTGCTTTAGTGCATTTATGGAAGTCGAGCCTTAATAACGGTCAGCAACTGCTGAGTTCGCAAACCCAAATCATGGCGCGCTTATTAGCTCAACAAGTGGCCAATGGCGCAGCCCCAGCAATGCATCTACAAAATGATGAGCAACTACAATGGCTAGCCAATGCGCTCGTGCTCGACCCAAAAGTGATGTCAGTGAACATGTACAGTACTCAAGGGGTAAGGCTGGCGTTTGCCCAAAGCGTATCAGACATCGAATTTGACGCCGATGATAAAGTACTAACTGAGATGTTATCGCCCTACCCACCTTTAATTGAAAACGTGCTTCAAGGTGACAATAACTTAGGCTATATCGAGGTGAGGTTAAACTTACATATTTTCTTTGATGAATTAAAAAGCCACTATCAAGAAAATATGAAGCAACAACAAATTATGCTGATTATTGCAGGTATTATTGGTTTGCTGCTGTCGCGGGTCTTTTCGTTTAAACGCGCAGATTTCGACCGACGTAAAACTCGCGCCAAACAAGGACGTAAAAATAGCCAATTAGTGCAAAAAAGCTTGTCTGAAGAAATGCATCAACTTGAAGATAGCCGGACTGAACCGGCAGATGTGGATGACCAAAGCGCTAACCCAAAATCCTCACTGATAACAGAGTCTGATAGCGATGAAAATATGACTTTTAAACAAGAGATACTAGAAGCCGAAAACCTCAGACTTGATGATAAAAGTAAACCCAATTAACCATTAAAAAAAAAGCGTAACTGATAAATCAGTTACGCTTTTTTACGAAATAATAAACGTTAAATTACAGAGTAACTACTGCATCTAATGTCATGATAATCATTTCGTTGAAAGTATTTTGACGTTCATCAGAAGTGGTTTTTTCTCCGGTTCTGATGTGGTCAGAAACTGTCACTACGCATAATGCTTTAGCGCCAAGTTCGTGTGCAACACCGTAAAGGCCTGCCGCTTCCATTTCGACCCCAAGTACACCCATTTTTTCCATGGTATCGAACATAGAAGGATCTGGAGTGTAGAATAAATCAGCAGAGAAAACGTTACCTACACGCACTTTAGTTTCGTGCGTTTTAGCTGATTCGATCACTGCGTTCATTAAGCCATAATCTGCAATCGCAGCAAAATCTTGACCTTTAAAACGTAAACGGTTTGCTTGCGAGTCAGTACAAGCGCCCATTCCGATAATCACATCACGCACTTTTACGTCAGTGCTAATTGCGCCACAAGAACCAACACGGATTAGGTTTTTAACGCCGTAATCAGAAATAAGCTCATGCGCATAAATAGAACATGATGGAATACCCATACCAGAACCCATTACAGATACGCGAGTACCTTTATATGTTCCAGTAAAACCAAGCATGTTACGTACATCAGTAACTTGCTCTACATTTTCTAAAAATGTTTCAGCAATATATTTTGCACGTAATGGATCGCCTGGGAATAAAACTGTTTCAGCAAATGCACCGTCAACAGCATTAATATGTGGTGTAGCCATGGAAAAACCCCTATATTTTTATCGTATATCTTTATATGTGGGCAGCAAAGTCATCCCCTTCGCTGCCGGACGTGATTCTACTATATTTATTAACAGATTAACCTTAGTAGATAGCATTTGAATCATCAATTAATGAATGATTCGCCATAATCCATAGGTTCAAGCTTAAAATACGTCGCAATAGACTGCCCAATGTCGGCAAAACTGTTTCTACGGCCTAATGAACCGGCAGCTAACCCCGCGCCTAAAGCAATCACAGGAACACGTTCGCGGGTATGCTCGGTGCCAACCCAGCTTGGATCGCAACCATGATCAGCTGTCAGTAATAACAAGTCATCAGGGTTAAGTAAGGCTAATAACTCTGGCAAACGTTGGTCAAAGTATTCTAAAGCTTTGGCGTAACCGGCAATATCACGACGGTGTCCGTAGTGGGAATCAAAGTCAACAAAGTTAGTAAATACAATGGTGTTATCTTCAGCACGCTTGATTTGCTCAAGGGTTGCATCGAATAACTCTTCAAGACCTGTTGCCTTAAATTTCTGGGTAATACCGCTGTTAGCATAAATATCGGCAATTTTACCAATACTCACCACTTCACCACCGGCATCTTTAAGCTTATCTAATACCGTTGGCGCTGGCGGTAATACCGCATAATCATGTCGATTACCTGTACGGGCAAAATCTTCAGGACCCGAGCCCACAAATGGACGCGCAATCACGCGGCCAATATTGTAAGGCTCTAGCTCTTCACGGGTAATTTCGCACAAACGGTATAGGTTTTCTAAACCAAATGATTCTTCATGACAGGCAATTTGAAAAACTGAATCAGCTGAAGTATAAAAAATTGGCTTACCGCTGCGCATGTGTTCTTCGCCAAGTTCTTCTAAAATTGTTGTACCTGAAGCATGGCAATTACCCAAAAAGTCGGTTAAGCCCGCACGTTTGAGGATTTTATCCGTAAGCTCTTTTGGAAAAGAGTTGGTTAAATCAGAAAAGTAACCCCATTCATACAATACTGGCACGCCAGCCATTTCCCAGTGTCCACTAGGCGTATCTTTACCTGAGCTTAATTCATCCGCATGGCCATAAGCGCCAATCACGTCGATATTATCAGCGAAACCATCGGCGAATTTACCCGTACTTTCAAAACCTAAATGGCCTAGACCGAGCTTTGCCAGGTTTGGCAGTGTTAATGGTCCTTTTCGGCCAATATCAGCTCGGCCTTCAGCACAGGCTTTAGCAATATGACCAAAGGTATCTGAACCTGTATCTCCGAATTTTTCAGCATCAGTGGCAGCACCAACACCAAAAGAATCCAACATTAAAATAAATGTACGTTTCATAATTTTTACTCCATTATAAATCTGAAGCGCGGATATAACGGTAGATTTCAGGCGTCTTTTCTGGCGCAGAATCTTCAATGTTAATCGCCTGCTGAACGGCAGCAGAGGCTTCTTCGAAAGCGGCTTCAGATTGAGCATGTACCATGGCGATAGGCTTATCAGCTGATATCTCATCACCTAATGCACATACTTCTGTTAATCCAACGCTATAATCTAATGCGTCGCCAGGCTTTCTGCGGCCACCACCTAAGGTCACTACCGCTAAACCTAACTCTCGGGTATCCATGCTATGAGCAAAACCCTGTTTGTTGGCATACACAGGACGAATAATTTTCGCCTGTGGCAAATATTTGTCATAAGACTCAACAAAATCTGCTGGCCCGCCAAGGCCTGATACCATACGGCCAAAAATTTCAGCCGCTTTACCATTATTTAAAACAGTATTTAATTTTGTACGTGCGTCAGCATCATTTTGCGCAATGCCGCCAAGTACGAGCATTTCAGCACATAGGCCCATAGTGACTTCGTAAAGACGTGGGTTACGGTAAGCGCCAGTTAAAAAGTTAATCGCTTCACGCACTTCAACCGCGTTACCGGCACATGATGCCAATACTTGGTTCATGTCAGTTAATAAAGCGGTAGTTTTAGTGCCAGCACCGTTTGCCACTGCTGTAATACTGCGAGCAAGTTCTTCAGAGGCTTCATAAGTAGGCATGAATGCGCCGCTACCGACTTTGACGTCCATTGCTAAAGCATCTAGCCCAGCTGCGAGCTTTTTAGAAAGAATTGAAGCAGTAATTAACGAGATAGACTCAACGGTTGCGGTATTATCACGGATTGAATAGAAACGCTTATCGGCAGGGACTAAATCACCGGTTTGGCCAATAATGGCAACGCCAGCTTCTTTAACTACTTTGCGAAACAACTCACTTGATGGCTCGGTTTGGTAACCAGGAATGGCATCAAATTTATCTAAGGTGCCGCCAGTATGACCAAGGCCGCGACCCGAAATCATCGGTACATAACCACCACATGCCGCCGCCATTGGGCCAAGCATCAGGCTAATGACATCACCAACACCGCCGGTGCTGTGCTTATCAATAATGGGGCCGTCAAGTGACAGTGCATCCCAGTTTAATACAGTACCTGAGTCACGCATACCTGTGGTTAAGGCAATACGTTCATCCATGTTCATATCTTGAAAATAAACAGCCATACCAAAAGCGGCTATTTGGCCTTCTGAAACGGTATTTTGAGTAATGCCATCAACAAAAAATTGAATTTCAGCTGCGCTTAATGCATCACCATTACGTTTTTTACGAATAATTTCTTGAGCGAGAAACATGCTACTTCCTCCAGCAAGATGAATTTATTGAGCCATCTTGCTACAACAATAAGGCACCGAATGGGCTAAAATGATCCATTCGGTGCATGCTAAATCGTTATGTCAAAACCGTACAATACTAACTTTGATTAGTAACCTTGTGCACCAGCAGGCGCATCGGCTAACTCAAGAGTATGAAGTAAGCTAGTTAATAAGCTTGAAGCGCCGAATCTAAAGTGTGCCGGAGTAACCCAGTCAGCACCTAGAATGCGTTCAGCTAAACCTAAAAACTCGGCAGTTTTAGCCGCGTCACGTACACCACCGGCTGGTTTAAAACCAACATTGGTGTTCTTTTCGCTAATCACGGTTAACATGATTTCAGCCGCTTCAAGTGTGGCATTAACCGGTACTTTACCGGTTGATGTTTTGATAAAGTCAGCACCTGCATCAATTGAAAGCTCAGATGCTTTACGAATTAATGCTGGATCTTGTAATACACCAGATTCGATAATCACTTTTAAGATAGCTTCATCACCACAGGCTTCTTTACACGCTTTGACTAGCTCAAAACCTAAGTTTTCGTTGCCAGCCATTAATGAGCGGTATGGAAATACCACATCAACTTCGTCTGCGCCGTAAGCTACAGCGGCACGGGTTTCTAATACTGCGATAGCAATATCGTCATTACCGTGTGGGAAGTTAGTCACTGTGGCGATTTTGATGTCTTCACAATCAAGTTCGTTTAAGGTTTTACGAGCGATAGGGATAAAACGAGGGTAAATACAAATTGCAGCGGTATGTCCAGCAGCAGTATTCGCTTTATGACATAAATCAATGACCTTTTGGTCAGTATCATCATCATTTAATGTGGTTAAATCCATTAATGAAATGCCAAGTTGTGCTGCTTTTTTTAAATCACTCATGTGTGCTCTCCAAAACAAAAAATAAATTAATCTTGTTATGGCAATGCAATTAAGCTGGCATTAGGGTGTTGATGGGGCCGGGCCTTCGAGCATTGCCAGTAAATAAATTCATAAATTACTGAACTAAGTATTCAATCTGATAACGAGTACCACGACTTGAATCCTTGAAGACCGGAAGAGGTGAAACAAAGATTATTGTTTCATCCATTCCGCGAAAAATCCGTTTTAGCGCGCAAATCAATCCAAATTAATGACAAGCTAATATCACTTATTTGGACCTTAATATTTATCTAAATACACTTTAGCAAATTCTACGATATATTTAAGTAAATACTAACATAAATTAATAAAAAAATAGAGCCACACAAGTGTGGCTCTATACTTTCAAGCAATCTTAGAACTTGTAAGTTGCTGTAAGGTAGTGAGCGAAACCAGTAGTTTCTAGACCTACGATACCAGCACCATCTTCAAGAAGGTATACATCTTTATATGCTTTTAGGCCGTAACCTAGAGCGTAGTTGTCTGAATGCCAATGTAAACCGAAGTATGCTGCGCCACCGTTGCTAGACATAGGTACGAACTCATTGCCGTAATCATCGTCTGCACCGAACTGGTAATCAACGTAACCTTGGAAAGATACGAAAGTACCGTTATCAAAGTTCATTACTGGCTTGAACCAGTTCATAGAGAATTGGTAACCATTCCAATCTTTACCATTCATGTCGTAGTGAGCGTATATGTTCATGCCAGTTTTACCTAACCATGGAACCATAACATCAGCACCTAAACCCCAGAAAGATGCATTCACGTCTTCTGCGATTGGTCCGCCACCCCAGTTAAATAAAGTAGAGAAGTAAACTTCTTGGATAGGACCAACTGAAAGGTCTAAACCAGTAATTGCATCAAGAGAAAAACGAGGTGCAAACTTCATGAACATACGGTTTTCACCGTAACCTTTATCACCAGAATCTTGAGTAAATAAGTTGAAAACATCAACGTAACCGTATAAATCAACAACACCAGCACGGCCGCCAAATTCCATTTCTAAGTAATCGTGACCACTTTCACCACCACTTGGTAATTCGTCAAAAGCATACATTGCATTGAACTGCATCCAACTGTAATCACCAGAACGTAAATCGGTGCGGTCAGCAGCCATAGCAGGTGCAGACATTGCAGCGATCGTAGTTGCAGCTAAAGCTAAAGTTTTAACGTTTTTCATTATCAACCCCATTGATATATTTAGTACCACCTTCGTGGGTGGCGATTTTTATAAAACGTTCGCATTGTACCTATTCTAGCTAAAAGCTCAATACAAAAAAGACAAAATACGAATACTTAATCCCAAAATGTGAACAATGTCGCTACCTTTAACTAACAACCAATAATTAAATAATCTATAAAACTATTAATAGGCCCAATATCGTTATATAAAACCTTAGCAAGCAACATACCATAAACAGCTGTAGCAAAAGTTGATTAAGTAAAATTCACGGAGAATGGCTGTTTTTAAAGACAAAAAAAGCCGTTATTACTAAATGATAACGACCTTTTTATTGGTAATGTTTACATCATGGTAGTGATAACATCGCTAAAAATTGACCCGTAAATGTTGCACCCAAGAAGTTAACAAGCGAGCTAGCAATAACGGCACGTATATTAAGCTCAGCAAGCTCATGGTGACCACTAGGCACCATTGAACCAGCTAATCCAGCTAATCCAGCTAATCCAGCTAATCCAGCTAATAGCATAGCCATAGCCATAGCGGATAAGTGAGCAACACCAAATAATGCCAATGAAATGATAACCACTATTTTTAGATACAAAAAAGGCCGTTATTAATAAATAATAACGGCCTTTTGACTAACCAAGCTTAACTCATAGCAGATATTAAATCGCTAAGAATAGGCCCGCTAGCGTTGCGCTCATTAAGTTAGCAAGTGAACCGGCAATAACAGCACGGATACCAAGCTTAGCAAGGTCATGACGACGACTAGGCGCCATTGAACCTAAACCACCTAATAGAATAGCAATAGACGATAAGTTAGCGAATCCACATAATGCGAATGAAATGATAGCTTTGGTTCTATCAGACATCATCATGCCAGTCTCAGCAACTACTTTGAAACCTTCTGCAGAAGCATCAAGTAAGTAAGGAGCAAAGTTTAGGTAAGCAACAAATTCGTTTACAACAATCTTTTGGCCGATGAATGAACCCGCTACAAGCGCTTCGTTCCAAGGTACACCGATTAAGAATGCTAATGGCATGAAAATGTAACCAAGAATAAGTTCTAAAGTAATACCTTCAAGACCAAACCAACCAGTTACACCACCGATGATACCGTTGACCATTGCAATTAAACCAACGAAGGCAATTAACATTGCACCCACGTTTAGTGCTAAATGCATACCAGATGAAGCACCGCCAGCAGCAGCGTCTAATACGTTAGCTGGTTTATCAGGATCTTCAGGAAGATCTGACATGTCATTTTTAGCTTCTTCAGTTTCAGGATGCATTAGTTTAGCCATCATCAAACCACCAGGAGCCGCCATGAATGATGCAGCAACTAAGTATTCAATTGGTACACCCATTTGCGCGTAACCGGCTAATACTGAACCCGCTATTGATGCTAAACCACCAACCATGATTGCGAATAATTCAGAGTTAGTCATAGTCGCAATAAATGGACGAACAACTAGTGGCGCTTCAGTTTGACCAACGAAAATATTCGCTGTCGCTGACATAGACTCAGTACGGCTAGTACCTAATGCTTTTTGCAAGCCACCACCGATGAGACGGATGATCCACTGCATAATGCCTAAGTAGTAAAGCACTGCGATTAATGAAGAGAAGAACACGATAACGGGTAAAACATTTACCGCGAAAATAAAGCCAACTTTGAATTGAGCTAAATCGCCAAATACGAAGTTAATGCCCGATTGTGCATAACTAATTACACTAGATACGGCATCTGACATACCTTGTAAGATATCTTTCCCCACTGGTACGTATAAAACGAAACCTGCAAAGAATGCTTGAATAGCTAAAGCACCACCAACAGTACGCACATTAATTGCTTTTCTGTTATTTGATAGTGCATAACCGATTGCTAGTATGGTAACCACACCTACTAGACTCATTAGTATATCCATTAATCACGACCCTTTTTTAATTTGTTAACGATATGTATAATTGTTGTTAACTCACCTATTTTCAGTTAGTGATTATAACTGACGAGCGGATGAAAATCGTGGATTAGTTCATAGTTTTAGAGTTTAATTTCAGGATCTTATCCCACAGCAACGCCCATCAACCACGGTGTTTAAAAAAAAAGAATTACAGCTCAAACAGTTGTCGAGCATTTAACCCCAACTGTTCCATAATTAAAACAGTGGTTTTTTTTTGTAATTTTGCTATCTGTTCAACAAAACTTATTATCTGAAGCGGAGTATTTCGTTTATCTGGTGAATTATAGGGCGCCATGCTGGGAGAGTCGGTTTCTATTAGGAAGTGTTTAATATCAACTTCTGTAACCGTTTTTTGTAACTTTTTGGCGCTAGGGTTCATGATTAACCCACCTATTCCCAGTTTATAGCCCAGTTCAATATAAGATTTTGCCAACTCTGGGGCGCCATAAAAGCCATGAATAACCCCACCTTTAGGGTTAGGGTATTTTTTCAACATGGCTAATAGTTGTGGATGAGCTTTTACGGCATGTAAAATCACCGGTAATTGCCAATCAATTGCTGATGCTAATTGAGCCTCGAGTAAATCCAACTGTGATTGAGACCAATGTCGAAGCTTATCTAAACCACATTCCCCCAGGGCAACAAACCTTGGATTAGGCCTATGTTTAGCGATGAGATTATTTAACGCCGCCACTGCTTGAGAAATGTCAGCAGGTACATACCAAGGGTGGATACCTAAGGCAAAATAGCAGTCAAACTCGCTGGTAACCTCTAGCTGTTTAGCCCAAGATGACTCACTCACCCCTGGAATAATGACGTTGTCGATCCCGTTTGCGCGCATCTTTGCAAACAAAGCAGCTCTATCGTGGTCAAAATCCACAAGATCAAGGTGGGCATGGGTATCTATCATCACTTTCCCTCAAACAAATAACTTTACTGCAAATCACAGCTAATGCAGCAAACCTGCTTAGCACTTTTTACGTTACTCATCTTGCCACTATAGAATAAAATTAGCCTCAAGCTTAAATCACAGCCAATAAAAAAGGCGGTTAGACCGCCTTTTAACATCAAACACCCCAGTGATTAGTTTTCGCGAGTTTTAGCGAACTCTACATCAGGGTAACGTTCCATGGATAAATTCAGATTTACCATAGTCGGTGCAATATAAGTTAGGTTATTACCACCATCTAAGGCTAAATTGCTGCTGCACTTACGACGGAACTCTTCGAGTTTACGCTCATCTTTACAGTAAACCCAGCGGGCGGTTGAAACACTAATGCCTTCATAAATCGCTTCGACGTTATATTCACTCTTAAGGCGTCCAACAACCACTTCAAACTGCAGTACGCCAACTGCGCCCACAATTAAGTCGTTGGTATCTAGCGGTCTAAAGACTTGAACAGCGCCTTCTTCGGCAAGCTGTACGAGACCTTTAAGCAATTGCTTTTGCTTTAACGGATCTTTTAAGCGAATACGGCGGAACATTTCAGGGGCAAAGTTAGGAATACCAGTAAACTTAACTTTTTCACCTTGGCTGAAAGTATCACCAATTTGAATGGTGCCATGGTTATGTAAACCGATAATATCACCTGGGTAGGCTTCTTCAACTTGCTCACGATCACCAGCAACGAAGGTTAACGCATCAGAAATACGCACATCTTTACCGACACGTACATGATGCATTTTCATGCCTTTCTCGTACTTACCAGACACAATACGCATAAATGCGACGCGGTCACGATGCTTAGGATCCATGTTCGCTTGGATTTTGAAGATAAAGCCAGAGAACTTTTCTTCTTCAGCATGAATATCACGTACTTCAGTGGCGCGAGGTTGAGGCTTAGGTGCCCACTCAGTTAAACCGTCAAGTATATGATCAACACCAAAGTTACCTAATGCGGTACCAAAATAGACAGGTGAAAGTTTACCGGCTAGAAACGCCTCTAAATCGAACTCATGTGATGCACCGATCACAAGTTCTAATTCTTCACGTAATAACTCAGCAAGTTCAGCACCAATTGCTACATCAAGTTCAGGATTATCAAGGCCTTTCACTGTACGCACTTCTTGAATTTTATGCCCTAAACCTGACTGGTATAAAATTGCTTCGTCGCGATGGATATGATAAACCCCTTTAAACGACTTACCACAGCCAATCGGCCAAGTGATTGGCGCACATGCGATTTTTAGCTCAGTTTCAACTTCGTCCATCACTTCCATAGGATCGCGAATATCACGGTCACATTTATTCATGAATGTCACGATTGGTGTGTCACGTAAACGGGTAACTTCCATTAGTTTACGGGTTCGGTCTTCGACACCTTTGGCCGCGTCGATCACCATAAGACATGAGTCAACAGCGGTTAAGGTACGGTAAGTATCTTCAGAGAAGTCTTCGTGACCTGGAGTATCAAGTAGGTTTACTAGGCAATCACTGTAAGGAAATTGCATTACCGAAGTAGTAATAGAAATACCACGGTCTTTTTCCATTTCCATCCAGTCAGATTTTGCATGCTGTTTAGAGCCACGACCTTTAACGGTACCTGCAGTTTGAATTGCTTGTCCGAATAAAAGTACTTTCTCAGTAATAGTGGTCTTACCGGCATCAGGATGCGAAATAATCGCGAAGGTACGACGTTTATCGACCTCTACTGTTTGAACTGACATGGTTTACTTGCCCTAGCATAATAAAAAGGCGCAAATTATAGCGTTTCCCATCTAGGTTGGCTAGGTAAACTCACTTAAACCCAAATGGTGATGGTTTAAAAAACCCAAAAGGCTAATGCCGATGCATTAGCCTTTGTGCTGAGCTAACAATTATTATTAATTAGCGACTGTAGATTGTTCAAGTATTTGCAGCGCTTGGGCTAGCTCTATTCTGGCATAACGATGTTCAACAAAATCATAAATATTTGTTGCCAAGCTTAAGCGATAATAATCCGCTGCCAGTTGATAATCTTTTTGCTCCACCGCTTTTTTAGCTAGGTAGAAATAGGCTTCACACAGACGCTCAGCATACTCCTGAGGTTGAGTCAGGTTGACTTTAGCTGCATCAAAAACTTGCTCTTTAGTCAGCTTACCAAGGTAATAATCAATGATGACTGAAGACCACGCCTGATCGTTAAGCGATTGGCGGTTAGTTAATAGCTCGGCTTGCGCTGCTTGCTGATCTGTCGGCACTTGCACTAGGTATAACCACAAAGCACGATAACCATCAGCAGGTGCTTGGGCCAAAAATGTGCGCATATCTTCAGTGGCTAACTCATAGCGTTCACCGTAATACAAAGCAATACCACGGTTGAGATAAGCATAATCGTATTGGGGGGATAACTCTAAGACCCCATCAAAAGACTCATAAGCAGGTTCAAACTCGCCTTCTTGGGTGTAATAAATCCCTAAGAAATTATATGCATCAGCAAGATTAGGTTGTAATTTTATCGCTTGGTGAAAATCAATTTTAGCTAGTAGTCGTAGGCCAACACTATCGTAGATAACACCACGGTCATAATGAAAGCGTGCTCGTTGCTCAGTGGTTAATTCCATAGAGGCTAAAATGTCATTGAGCTTAGCTAAAGTGACTTCTAACTTGTAATCAGGCACTTTGGGAGAAACCATCACTTTGCCTGACGCTGCGCTATTATCATTGCCTGAAAGTGAAGCACAACCTGACAATAACATACTGGCACCGACACATAATGCTACCACAGTGGTCCGTAATTTATGTTCCATTTAAATACCTTATCAGGTTCTATAGTTAGTTTGCATCATATCAACCAATAGCGCCAAGGGCTACGCAGTTAAAGATAAATTTATCATTGGCTAAATTTTGCCAATAAAAAAGGAGAGCCTTAGCTCTCCTTTATCGATTAGATTAACTGAGTTAATCTAACAACTATTCTGCAGCAGGTTCTGCTTTAGTAACAGCTTCTTTGATAGAAAGTCTTACACGACCTTGACGGTCAACTTCCATCACTTTAACGTCAACTTCTTGGTTCATCTCAAGGTGGTCAGAAACGTTAGCAACACGCTCTTCACTGATTTGAGAAATATGAACTAAGCCATCTTTACCAGGTAAGATGTTAACGAATGCGCCAAAATCAACGATACGGATAACTTTACCTTTGTAGATACGGCCGACTTCAACTTCAGCAGTAATCTCTTCGATGCGACGGATAGCTTCTTTAGTTGCTTCACCATTTGAAGAAGCAATTTTAACAGTACCGTTGTCATCTAATTCAATTGTTGTACCGGTTTCTTCAGTAAGTGCACGAATAGTTGCACCACCTTTACCGATAACGTCACGAATTTTTTCAGGATTAATCTTGATAGTCGTAATACGTGGAGCGTGATCAGAGATATCTTCACGTGCGCCACCAATTGCTTGGTCCATCACGTTAAGAATATGAACACGAGCGCCGTATGCTTGTTGCAGAGCGATATCCATGATCTCTTGAGTGATACCTTCAATCTTGATATCCATCTGCAGAGCAGTAATACCATCACGGGTACCAGCTACTTTAAAGTCCATGTCACCTAAGTGATCTTCATCACCTAAAATGTCAGAAAGAACAACAAAGTCGTCGCCTTCTTTAACTAGACCCATTGCGATACCAGCAACTGAACTCTTGATTGGTACACCCGCATCCATTAATGCTAATGAAGTACCACAAACAGAAGCCATAGAGCTTGAGCCGTTTGATTCAGTAATTTCTGAAACAACGCGGATGCTGTATGGGAATTCTTCAGCTGAAGGCATAACGGCATTCATACCACGCCAAGCTAGCTTACCGTGACCGATTTCGCGACGCTTAGGTGAACCTACCATGCCAGTTTCACCAACTGAGTATGGAGGGAAGTTGTAATGAAGCATGAAGCGGTTAGTACGCTCGCCCATGATGCTATCAATTTTCTGTGCATCACGTTCTGTACCTAAAGTACAAGTAACTAACGCTTGAGTTTCACCACGAGTGAATAATGAGCTACCGTGAGTACGTGGAAGTACACCAGCAAGTACATTCAATGCGCGGATCATATCTGGTTCACGACCGTCGATACGTGGCTTGCCACTGATAATACGACCACGAACAATGTTCTTCTCTAAGCTACCAAGTAAGTTATCAACTTCACGTTGATCAACATCTGCGTTTTCAGCAACTAATGCCGCTTTTGCTGCTGCTTTAACAACACCAACTTGCGCATAACGATCTTGCTTAACTTCAATTTGGTAAGCTTCAGTCATGCCAACTTCAGCTAAATCTTTAATTTTAGCAACTAAGTCTTGATCTTGAACAGGAGCAGTCCAATCCCAAGTAGGCTTGCCCGCTTCAGCTTTAAACTCAGCAATCGCATCAACCACAACTTGTTGTTGATCGTGACCGTAAGTTACCGCGCCTAGCATGATTTCTTCAGCAAGTGACTTAGCTTCAGATTCAACCATCAATACAGCGCTTTTAGTACCTGCAACAACAAGATTTAAGTCGCTTTCAGCAACTTGATCTACTGATGGGTTAAGTAAGTATTCACCGTTGATATAACCAACACGTGCAGCACCTAATGGTCCATTGAATGGAATACCAGAAATAGCCAGCGCTGCTGAAGTACCAATCATAGCCACAATGTCTGGCTCAATTTGTTGGTCTACAGAAACAACAGTAATAATGACTTGGACTTCGTTTTTAAAACCGTTAGGAAATAAAGGACGAATTGGACGGTCGATTAAACGAGCAATAAGCGTTTCGTCTTCATTTGGACGACCTTCACGCTTAAAGAAACCACCAGGGATCTTACCAGCAGCGTAAGTCTTCTCTTGGTAGTTAACTGTTAGTGGGAAGAAATCACGGCTTAAATCCGCAACTTTTTTACCAACTACAGTAACAAGGACAGTTGTATCGCCCATGCTCGCTAGTACTGCAGCATCAGCTTGACGTGCAATAACACCTGTTTCTAAGGTGACAGTATGTTGACCATACTCAAAACTCTTTACAATTGGATTCACGTGACCCATTCCTTAATTATTGACCTTTAAATTACGCGCATAAGTATACTTCAATTTTTTATAATAGTTAAAGGTCATCGCCATATCAGTCTAAAAAATAATTTATATTTTGCCTTTTAAGGTCGATATGGTTATATGAATTCATATCTCATGGCAATATAAAATGATAATAACAATGCCCTGGCCGAAAAATAGGCTTTAATCCTTGGGCTAAACGCTATACTTAATGACTTTTTGAACAAATTTATCTACAGTGAAAGGTAGAAAATTCCTAACAATAACAAGCAGGTTTTTTAGGTAATTTAAGATTTTGTTAGCCCGCCAACAAAAGTAAGCTCAACGTTATTGCAAATGGAAATAAAATAATGCCGCCACAGTTTAAGTCTTTGACATGGAAGCAAACAAATTTAGTGGTGTTCACAGCATTATTTTTTGCTATTGCTATTTTTATTGTCGAGCTTGCACTGGTTGTTATTACCACCAAACAGCAAATCCAGGCCTCCCAGCAAAAACTCGTCAATTCTGTTGAACAAACCATATCTAATGTGGTGTGGGCTTTAGATGACAAACAGACCCAGCAAAACTTAGAAGGTATTATAAAAATTGATGATATTCGTTCTGCTATCATCACCTTAGATGACAATTCCTTGTATGTTGAAGCAAGTCATCAGGCCAAACGATATCCAACTTACTATGACAGTTTGAGTTACTTGCTCTTTGATGAGTTAAAGGAAATCTCACGACCTTTGTATCGACCGCACTATTTTGAGGGCGATAAAAAACAGCAACAAATTGGCACCTTATCTATCCATTACGATATTCAAGCAATGACCAATAATTTGTTTAACCGACTTCAGTTAAGTTTTATCGCCACCTTAGCCAGAGCCTTATTGCTCACTTTAGTGCTCACGATTGTGTTTCACCGATTCCTCACTCAGCCAATCGCGCAGATCAGCGAAGCCATTGATAACATTGATCCTGAATTACCGGATGAAAACCTCATTCCCATAACCTGTGCCCATAAAGATGACGAGCTTGGACTTGTCTCCACAAAATTAAATCAAATCTTATTGCAGTTCAGTCAGGCTCAAAACAAATTACGAAAAATGGCCACCCGAGATCCTCTCACTAATTTGCCCAATAGAACCCTATTACTTGAAACATTAAGTGTCACCATACAACGTGCGCGCGTTCACAAACGCCAATTCGCACTGTTATTTATTGACCTCGATAGATTTAAAAATGTAAATGACTCTTTAGGGCATACTATCGGTGATCAATTCCTTGTAAGAATAGCCCGAATTTTAGAATCGGGCATCGCTGATAAAGGCAGCGTGGCCCGCCTAGGAGGTGATGAGTTTGTTATCGTTGCAGATGATATAAAAACCCCGCAACACGCCGCTGATTTCGTTGAACAGCTGTTAAAGCAACTCAATATGCCAATACAGCTGAATGAGCATACGATTCACCCTGCGGCCTCGATTGGTATTGCGATATACCCTGAAGATGGCCAAGGCGCTGAGGATCTTATCCGGCACGCCGATATTGCCATGTATAGCGCTAAAGCTGCGGGTTCAAACCAGTGGGCCTTTTTCAAGCAGCAAATGACTGAACATGCCGCACTTAGATTAAAAACCGAGGCCTCTTTACACAATGCGCTTAAGCGAAATGAATTTAGGGTTTATTTTCAGCCCAAATTAGATCTTAAAACTAATGAAATTGTCGGCTGTGAAGCCTTAATCCGCTGGCAAAAAGACGGCAAACTTGTGCCACCCATGGCGTTTATTCCTATCGCTGAAGAAACTGGCATTATCATTCCCATCGGCAGATGGGTTATTGAACAAAGTTGTAAGCTGCTCCGTGAGTGGGAGAAAAAATACAATCGCGTCATTCCCATTGCGGTAAATGTCGCTTCACAGCAGTTTGCTGATGCAAGCTTGGTATCCGATATCAAACAATTGGCGCTACGTTATCAAATTCGCCCCGAGTTATTGGAAATCGAAATAACCGAAACATCACTGATGAATGATATCACTCAAGCCATCGCTAAACTCGAACAACTTAAAAGTGCCGGTTTTGGTATTGCCGTGGATGATTTTGGTACCGGCTATTCATCTTTGTCTTATTTACGCCGTTTGCCTATTACCACAATGAAAATCGACCGCTGCTTTGTCTCTGACTTACCCCATGATGGCGCCATCGCCTCCACTATTCTAATGCTAGGGCAACAGCTAAATCTGGATATTGTTGCAGAAGGGATTGAAAACCAAGCGCAGCTGGCATGGCTACAACAACATCATTGCCAAGTTGGTCAGGGGTTTCTATTTAGTAAACCTTTACCACAAGACGAGTTTGAAGCGCGCTATTTTGGTGAGCAGCAGGTAAAGGTAGAGCAGGCGTAAACAAGAATGCTAGTTAAACTACATTTATTTTAGCCAATAAAAAAGGAGGCATAGCCTCCTTTTTTACGGTTTGATCTACTTACCGCAAGCAATAAGCAAATTAAACGTCGTTATTAACGACGTAAACCTAACTTCTGGATTAGAGCAGTATAACGAGCTACGTCAGTACGCTTAAGGTAAGCAGTAAGCTTACGACGTGCGCTAACCATACGTAGTAGACCACGACGTGAATGGTGATCATGGATGTGCTCTTTGAAATGACCTTGTAGATGGTTAATCTGTGCAGTCAATAAAGCTACTTGTACTTCAGTTGAACCAGTGTCGTTTTCACAACGTGCGAATTCAGCTACGATTTTAGCTTTTTGTTCATTACTTAGTGACATAAATATCTCCAGAAAAAATTAAATTATCTCAAGCCGATCACTAACTCAGCCTGAGGGCGCGATATATTAACCGAAAGCGCAGCTTACCGCAATAAAAAATCTGCATATCCGACTGCGGCAATCTTGCCACAGTAAAATATACAGATTGATATAGATTAAACTAACAAGTTAGAGCCACTACTCTTGACTGTGGTCAACCACTAATCTTTTGGGTGCGAGTAAGCCATCATCATTTTTAAAGCCAATGCCAATAAACTTTCTTGACTCACCTAAAGTGATCCGTAGAAGTTGATCATCTAGCACACCTTCAGCCTGAACAGGTTGGCCTTGTAAAATATACTGAGCACTGGTCTCAGGTAAATTTACTTCAGCAAAGTTCGCGACCGCGGTATCCATTGGTAATAGTAATGGGTCTAATACATTACTTGAAGGTATTTCAGACTTTTCAGCCTCATCTACCATCGCCATCAATTGCTCTAAGGTCACCATTTTTTCATATGGATAGTCAGCAACTTGAGTACGTCTAAGCATAATGACATGAGCCCCACAGCCTAGCATTTCCCCTAAATCATCAACGATGGTGCGAATATAAGTACCTTTAGAACAATGAATGTCTAAGGTTAACTCATCACCTTCTAAGCCGACGTTTAGCAACTCAAACACATTAATTGGTCGGGCTTCACGGGGGACTTCAATGCCTTCACGTGCATATTTGTATAAAGGCTGACCTTGATACTTTAATGCCGAATACATAGAAGGAACTTGCATGGTTTTACCACGAAAGTGTTCAAGTGACACTTCAAGCTTTTCTTGGGTAAAATTGACAGGTCTTATCTGCACAACTTCACCGTCAGAATCACTGGTATCAGTTCTTTCACCTAACTTGGCCGTCACTAAATAACGCTTATCAGCATCAAGTAAATGTTGAGAAAACTTGGTTGCTTCACCTAAACAAATAGGTAGCATCCCGGTTGCCAATGGATCCAAAGCGCCAGTATGGCCGGCTTTGTTAGCTTGGTAGAGACGTTTGACACGTTGCAAAGCATGGTTAGAACTGATGCCAGTTCCTTTATCTAATAGCACTATGCCATCAATAAAACGCCCTTTGCGACGACGAGCCATTAGTCTTTTCCTTCTGTATTTTCTTCAGCGTCAGTTGATTCTTCAGAACCAAACTTTTCTTGCTTTGCCTTATCACTCGTAATCACTTGGCTTACTAAGTTAGACATACGCATACCTTCAACTAATGAACTGTCATAGACAAAACGTAGTTCAGGCATAACACGTAGCTTCATGCGGCCAGCAATTAGTGTTCTGATGTAAGGAGCTGCTGCAGCAAGTGCTTCGACTTTTTGATCGACTAATTCACGATCTTCTTCAAAGAAGGTCACAAATACTTTTGCGTAGCTTAAATCTCGTGACACATCAACATCGTTTACTGTAACAAAACCGATGCGAGGGTCTTTCATATCGCGCTGTAACACCATAGCAAGCTCTTGTTGCAGCTGCTGCGCGATTCGACGAGTACGACTAAATTCTTTTGCCATAATATTGTTACCATAGCCTTATATAAATAAAAAAGGCGGCTTACGCCGCCCTTTCTGTGTTACAGCGTTCGGGCCACTTCGACCGTCTCGAAGACTTCAATCTGATCGCCCACTCGGACGTCATTGTAGTTCTTCACACCGATACCACATTCCATGCCGTTACGAACATCAGCAACGTCATCTTTAAAGCGTCGTAATGATTCTAGCTCACCTTCGTAGATAACCACGTTGTCACGTAGTACACGGATAGGAGCGCTACGCTTGATGGTACCTTCGGTAACCATACAACCGGCAATTGCACCAATCTTAGGCGACTTAAATACATCACGAACTTCTGCCAGACCAATGATTTGTTGCTTGAATTCAGGAGCAAGCATGCCCGTCATCGCCGCTTTAACTTCATCAATCAAGTCGTAGATAACGCTGTAGTAGCGTAAATCAACACTTTCAGAATCGATAGTCTTACGCGCTTGTGCATCAGCACGCACGTTGAAACCAACCATGATGGCATTTGAAGCTGCAGCTAGCGTAGCATCAGTTTCAGTTAATGCACCAACGCCACGAGCGATGATATTAACTTTAACTTCATCAGTAGACAGTTTAGCTAATGATTCACAAATTGCTTCAAGTGAGCCTTGAACGTCTGCTTTAAGAACGATGTTAAGTTCTTGCACTTCGCCTTCGGTCATGTTCGCGAACATGTTTTCAAGCTTAGATTTTTGCTGACGTGCTAGTTTAACATCACGGAATTTACCTTGACGATAAAGTGCAACTTCACGTGCTTTACGCTCATCACGAACAACTGTTGCTTCATCACCAGCTGAAGGTACACCTGAAAGACCTAAGATCTCTACAGGGATTGATGGACCAGCTTCAGTAATTGCTTTACCGTTCTCGTCTTTCATTGCACGGATTTTACCGTACTCAAGACCACATAGAACGATATCGCCTTGGCGTAAAGTACCTTCTTGAACAAGTACAGTAGCAACTGGGCCACGACCTTTATCCAATTTAGATTCAATAACAACACCAGCAGCCATACCTGAACGGTCAGCTTTAAGCTCTAATACTTCAGACTGAAGTAAAATGCCTTCAAGTAATTCGTCAATACCGGTACCCGCTTTAGCCGAAACGTTTACGAACATGTGTTCGCCGCCCCAATCTTCAGACATAACACCGTGTTGAGCTAATTCACTCTTAACACGCTCTGGGTCAGCTTCTGGCTTATCCATTTTGTTCACTGCAACGATTAACGGCACGTTACCAGCTTTAGCATGTTGAATCGCTTCGATAGTTTGCGGCATAGCACCATCGTCTGCAGCCACAACCAAAATAACAATATCAGTTGCTTTAGCACCACGAGCACGCATTGACGTAAACGCCGCGTGACCAGGAGTATCTAAGAAAGTGATCATGCCATTTTCAGTTTCTACATGGTATGCACCAATATGCTGGGTAATACCACCGGCTTCACCGTCAGCAACTTTGGCACGACGAATGTAATCAAGTAATGAAGTCTTACCGTGGTCAACGTGACCCATGATGGTAACGACTGGAGCACGAGTCTCTAGTACCACATTTTCTTCATCACGATCACCAAGTACTTGATGCTCTAATTCGTTTTCACGAAGAAGAATAACCTTATGACCCATTTCTTCAGCAACCATTTGTGCTGTTTCTTGGTCTAAGATTTGGTTAATGGTAACCATAGAGCCCATTTTCATCATCTGCTTGATGATTTCAGTGGCTTTAAGAGACATACGTTGAGCAAGTTCAGCAACAGATACTGTTTCACCGATACGTACTTCGCCTTTAACCACAGCAACAGGTTTGTTGAAACCATGTGCCATAGATTCAGGAGCAGTGCTCTTGTTACGTGCAGCATTGCTACGGTTATCACGACCGCCTTTGCCACCACGTTTCTTGTTAGCATTCTTGTTACGTGCACGACGGCCACGTTTTTCATCGTTAGCATCTGAAGTATCTTCAGCAGCACGCGCCGCTTTAGAGGTAGTCACATGGTGATCACCGTTCTTTTCAGCTTCAATACGTTGACGCTCTTCTTCAGCCCAACGCTTTGAGTTTTCTTCAGCTAACTTGCGAGCAGTTTCAGCAGCTAATGCCGCTTCTTCTTCTTGCTTTTTCTTTAATGTCGCTTCTTGAACCGCTTTAAGGCGATCAGCTTCTACTTGCGCAGCAGCAGACTCAGGATCTTCAGCTTTAGCTGCTTTGGCTTTAGCCGCTTCAGCTTCTTTCTTCGCTTTAGCTTCTGCATCTTTTTTCGCTTTCGCTTCTGCGTCCGCTTTAGCCTTAGCTTCTGCGTCCGCTTTAGCCTTAGCTTCTGCAGCAGCTTTCGCCGCAGCTTCTGCTTCTTGCTGCTTTTGCGCTGCTAGTTCAGCTTCTTTCGCTGCATCGCTATCGTCACGTTTAACAAAAGTACGTTTTTTACGTACTTCAACTTTAACGTCTTTAGATTGCCCGCCACCGGCATTAACACTGAGTGTTGAAACGGTTTTGCGTTGTAATGTCATTTTTTGCGGCGCTTGATCGCCACCGTGTTGCTTTTTCAAGTGATCAAGCAATGTTTGCTTTTCAGCTTCTGAAACTGAATCAGCTTTGGTTTTCTTGATCCCTGCGTCGGCAAACTGTTCAATCAGTCTGTCTACATTTTTGCCCACTTCCGCGGCCAATTTATCTATACTTGTATCTGCCATCAATTAAATCCCCCTGTTGATCGACTTATGCTTCTTCGCCAAACCAACAGATATTACGGGCAGCCATGATGAGCTCACCTGCTTTTTCTTCTGTCAATTCTTCAATATCAATTAAATCGTCAATGCCTTGTTCCGCTAAGTCTTCTAAGGTAATTACACCCTTACTTGCAAGAACATATGCTAAATGCTTTTCTAAACCATCTAACGCTAATAAATCTGCAGCCGGTTCAGCACCATCAAGTGCTTCTTCTGACGCTAATGCTCTAGTTGAAATCGCTGCTTTTGCACGTTCGCGTAGCGCAGTTACGATGTCTTCGTCAAAACCATCAATGTCTAATAATTCTGTTTCAGGTACGTAAACAATTTCTTCTAAAGACGTAAAGCCTTCTTCTGCAAGTACTGTTGCAAAATCTTCGTCAACTTCAAGTGTTTCAACAAATAAGTTAACGATTTTAGCGCTTTCAGCCTGATGCTTCTTGTTAAGGTCTTCAACAGTCATTACGTTTAATTCCCAGCCTGTTAACTGAGTCGCTAAACGTACGTTTTGACCATTACGACCAATCGCTTGTGCTAGGCTGTCTGCTTCAACAGCAATGTCCATTGAGTGGTTGTCTTCATCAACAATAATTGAAGCAACATCAGCAGGTGCCATTGCGTTAATAACGTATTGTGCTGGATTGTCATCCCACATAACGATATCAACACGCTCGCCACTTAACTCATTTGAAACAGCTTGAACACGTGCGCCACGCATACCAACACAAGCACCGATAGGATCGATACGTTTGTCATTGGTTTTCACGGCGATTTTAGCGCGAGCGCCTGGGTCACGTGCTGCACCCATGATTTCAATCACTTCATCTAAGATTTCAGGTACTTCTACTCTGAATAACTCAATGATCATTTCAGGCTTGCTACGCGTTAAAAATAACTGCGCACCGCGAGCTTCTGGGCGAACTGCATAAAGTAAAGCACGTACACGGTCACCAGGACGGAATGATTCACGGCTAATGATGTCTTCTTTGTAAATAACACCATCAGCATTATTACCTAGATCAACAACAACGCTTTCACGGGTGCTTTTCTTAACGACACCAGTAACAATCTCGCCTTCACGTTCAATGAACTGTTCAACGATTTGAGCGCGTTCAGCTTCACGTACTTTTTGTACGATAACTTGCTTCGCGGTTTGCGTCGTAATACGGTCAAACACAACTGAATCGATTTCATCTTCGATGAACTCACCAGGTTGAATTTCTGGATTTTCATATCGCGCAGCTTCAAGTGTGATTTCGCTGTAAGGGTTTTCTAAAGCTTCACCTTGATCATCGACAACCATCCAACGACGGAAAGTGTCGTAGTGGCCAGTTTTACGGTCGATAGCAACGCGAACTTCAATTTCGCCTTCATACTTTTTCTTAGTTGCAGTGGCTAGAGCAATTTCTAGCGCTTCGAATATTTTTTCACGCGGGACGGCTTTTTCATTTGATACCGCCTCTGCGACTAGCAGAATCTCTTTATTCATTATGTCTTGCCTCGTTCACCTTGAAACTATCAAAACTTCGCAATAATGTTGCCTTTGCGTACATTATCTAAAGCCACTATCAAATCTTCACCATCTACGTTTATCGTTAGCATTTGCCCTTCGATTGCCGTGATGACACCTTTTAAATTACGACTACCCGCTACTGGCATCGTCAATTGTACTTTTGCATCTTCGCCAATATATGCAGCGTATTGCGCTGCAGTAAATAAAGGTCTATCAACCCCAGGCGAAGAAACTTCTAATGTGTATTCTGTCGAGATTGGGTCTTCAACATCTAGAACAGCACTAACTTGACGGCTGGCTTCGGCACAATCTTCGATATTGACACCACTTTCACCATCAATAAATACACGTAATATTGAATGACGCCCAGCATGGACAAACTCAATACCCCAAAGTTGAAAACCAATAGCCTCAACAGGTACTGTCAGCATTTCTGTCAGTTTAGTTTCTAATGTTGCCAAAAATGACCCCCAAAAACGAAAAAAAGGGCATAAGCCCCAAAAAAGTCGGTATAATCACGGAGTTACCAAGCTCCATATAACAAAAAACCCCGTAATGACGAGGTCTTAATATAGAACCTTTTAATTGAAGAATGTTTTACGCAATTTCGTAAAATCAATCAACAATAAGCTGGTTGCGGGGGCCGGATTTGAACCGACGACCTTCGGGTTATGAGCCCGACGAGCTACCAAACTGCTCCACCCCGCGTCAACTTGCGCAATTATATTAACTTACGTCTTCTCTTGCAATGATTAATCCAATTAACTTTGATTAATCCAATTAACTTTGATTAATCCAATTAACTTTGATTAATCCAATTAACTTTGATTAATCCAATTAACTTTGATTAATCAAATTTGGTGCGGATGGTGGGACTTGAACCCACACGAGCATAGCTCACCACCCCCTCAAGATGGCGCGTCTACCAATTCCGCCACATCCGCATATGTAACTGTTACTATTTTCTATTAGCTAATTTGAGGTTAAGTTTGAGAGAGGGAAACTTAACTTAGCTAATAGAGACAAAACTTAATCGAAGCAACAAACTATGTTGCCTCAATTTGTTGTTTAGTCTGGAATCTTTGTTTCAGTTTGAGTAGGAGCTTGTTCAACTTGCTCTACTGCAGAACCTAAATCATTCCATGCATCATCTTGCTTTGAATGGTTAGCACTTAAGTTACCTAATACTAGGCTTAAAGTGAAAAAACCAATCGCTAGCACAGCTGTGCTACGTGTCAGGAAATTACCTGAACCGCCTGAGCCAAATAGAGTTCCTGATGCACCAGCACCAAAAGAAGACCCCATATCAGCACCTTTACCTTGCTGAAGAAGGATTAGGCCAACAAGACCGATCGCAACAACCAAGTAAACTACAATTAAAACTTCATACATAATATTAAGCGCTCATCGCTATGGAACATAAACTTAAAAACTCGCTAGAGTTTAAGCTAGCACCGCCAATCAGTCCACCATCAACATCTGGCTGTGCAAAAATATCGGCTGCATTTGAAGGCGTAACACTACCACCGTACAAAATACGAATATTTTCTCCGATGAACGGCGACACTTCAGAAAGTCTTTGACGAATAAACGCATGGACTTCTTGTGCCTGCTCTGGAGTTGCACTCTTACCAGTACCTACAGCCCATAAAGGCTCGTAAGCAATAATGGCATTATCAAAAGCCATGGTGCCATTCTTTTCAATCACAATGTCTAACTCTTCGGCAATCACTTCAAAAGTACGTCTTGCTTCACGAGCTGGACCAGATTCACCAACACAAAGAATCGGCGTTAAACCATGTTTCTGTGCTGCAGCAAATTTCTCTGCAACGATATTACTTGTTTCGCCATACATACGACGGCGTTCGGAATGGCCGATAATCACATATCGACATCCTGAATCTTTTAGCATTTTACCGGAAACTTCACCAGTGTAGGCTCCAAAGTCATGCTGACTAAGGTTTTGTGCGCCCATTCTTACAAGCGCGCCATCTAAGGTTTGCTTATTTGCTTCAAGTAGTTGTCTTACACTTTCAAGGTAAATTGAAGGTGGACACAAAACTACTTCAGCAGAATCATTTTGGAGCTTTGTAGCGAACTTGCTGAATAACTCTTGGGCTAAAGCCGAACTGCCATTCATTTTCCAGTTGCCAGCTACCATAGGACGTCTGAGTGCCATTACTGTCTCCTTTCAAAGCGGCGTGAATAATAACGAACCACCAAACAAGTTACAATACCTAAGTTAGGAATAATTACTATAACGTGTCAGAGTGTTGTTTTTTTACTCGGTACGATTAAGTATTAATAAATAAACAATTAATATATAACATTTAGGATTTACTAACGCGTTGCACTGCATCAGCAATCTGTTGTGCAAAAGATGTGACCAATGCCACATCTTCACCTTCAACCATCACCCTTATTAAGGGCTCAGTGCCGGATTTTCTAAGTAAAACTCGACCGGTTTTACCTAATAGCTGCTCTACATGCTGCAGGGTAGTGATGACCGCTGACGTTGATAATGGATCAGTCTCACTATTAAAAGTGACATTAATTAATACTTGAGGCAACATTTTTAGCGGTTTAACCAACTGTGCTAACGATAATTGTTGCTGCTGCATTGCCGCTAACACTAAAATTCCCGCCACGATACCGTCCCCTGTCGTGCCGTGATCTAAATCGAGTATATGTCCAGAGCTTTCGCCGCCAATACGCCAGTGGTGTTGACGCATCAACGCCATGACATAACGGTCACCTACTTTTGAGCGCATAAAGGGGATATTCAATCTCTTAAATGCCAACTCCAAGCCTAAATTTGACATCAAGGTGCCAACAACCCCGCCCTTCAAAGTGCCATTATTAAGTGCATTAGCGGCAAGCACATAAAGAATTTGATCGCCATCAATCACATTACCTTGGTGATCCACCATCATGATCCTATCACCATCGCCATCTAAGGCAATGCCGACATCAGCCTGTTCTAGCAGCACTTGCTCGCATATTGACGCCATGGATGTCGCGCCAACATTGTCATTAATATTTAATCCATTAGGTTTATCACCAATGGTGATCACTTCTGCGCCAAGCTCTTTAAAAACACTAGGAGCAATGTGATATGTTGCGCCGTGAGCGCAATCAACCACAATTTTAAGCCCAGCTAAAGTCAGCTCAGCAGGGAAATGACCTTTACAATATTCAATGTAGCGCCCTGCTGCATCATCAATTCTTGCCGCTTTGCCCAATAAATGAGACTCAACACAAACTAAGTCTTTGGTAAGTTCATGCTCTATTTCTAATTCAAGCGCATCATCTAACTTACTGCCGTCAGCTGAAAAAAACTTAATACCATTATCGTAATAGGGATTATGGGAGGCACTAATAACAATGCCAGCTTCGGCCCTAAAAGTTCGGGGTAAATAAGCAATAGCTGGCGTCGGCATAGGCCCAACCAATAATACATTTAAGCCAGCGGCAGATAAGCCGGCTTCCAGTACGGATTCAAACAGGTAACCCGAAATCCGTGTGTCTTTACCGATAATCACTTTCTTGGTGCCACTGCGTGAAAGCACCCTTCCCGCTGCCCAGCCAAGCTTAAGAGCAAGCTCGGGGGTCATTTTACCCGCGCCGACCTTGCCCCTAATACCATCAGTTCCAAAAAATTGTCTTTGCTGCATGTGTACCTCTCAAAGTGAATTCATACCACTTGATAACGTAACCTAGGCAAAAAATGCATGTTTAAAATGACTGAAAAGGTTAGTTATGTAAACTTGCCATTGTCGCTGACATCACAGTGAGTGCATCCACGGTTTCTTCAACATCATGTACCCGTATAATTTGCGCCCCTTGCTGCGCCGCAATCATCGCCCCAGCAAGACTACCCGCTAAGCGATTATTAATATCACGCTGTAATAAATCCCCGATCATGCTTTTTCTTGATAAACCTACCAGCACGGGAAAATGCAAACTATGTAGTTCCGGTAACTTGGCTAACAGCTGATAATTATGCTCAAGAGTTTTACCAAAGCCAAAGCCTGGATCTAAAATGATATTTTCTCGAGACATACCTGCTGCTAAACAATAATCTACCCTTAGCGACAAAAAGTCATTAACTTGTTGGATAACATCGTCGTATTCTGGTGAGTCTTGCATATCTTTTGGTTGCCCTTGCATATGCATTAAACATACGGGCACATCGAGCATAGTTGCCATTGCCAGCGCGCCGGGCTCTTGTAGCGCACGAACATCATTAATAATATGGGCGCCTGCAGCAACTGCTTTTTCCATGACTTGCGGCTTACTGGTATCGATTGAAATCCACACATCATGGTTTTGGGCAGTATATTCGATGACAGGAATAACTCTAGCGAGCTCTTCTTCTAAAGTAACAGCTGTAGCACCTGGTCTGGTTGACTCGCCGCCAATATCAACTATTTTAGCCCCTTGACTGATGACTTTATCAACTTGCTGACAAGCACTTTCAAACGTGGCATGTTGACCGCCATCAGAAAAAGAATCTGGGGTTACATTAATGATAGCCATAACAATCGGACTGGCTAGCGAGAGGGTTTTATCTCCCGATTTAAGTTCAAACACACAACCTCACTTATACTCAATTTAATGAGTTAGATAATATTTAACTCTATTAGCTGAATTAAAATACTTTTGTTCACAAAGCAATAAATATAAAAAAACCCCTTTCGGGGTTTTTTACGTTAATTTAACTCAGCGTTATTTAGCAGGCGCATCAGTATCTGGTGTCGATTCTGATTTATCATCTGCTTTATCTGCGTCTGCAGCTTCAGAGTCAGCTTTAGTCTCTGTCGTGTTTGCAGGCGTGCCTTTATCTTTATCATCAATTGAGTCATCAGCATCCCAATCGGCTGGCTGACGAACTTCGCGACGATTCATTAAATCATCAATTTGATCGGCATCGATGGTTTCAAATTTCATTAACGCATCTTTCATGGCATGGAGGATATCCATGTTGTCATTTAAGTAAGTATGCGCACGATCGTAATTTGAATCAATTAAGTGTTTTACTTCGGCATCGATGATACGGGCGGTATCGTCGGACATATGTTGGGTTTTACCCATACTGCGTCCTAGGAATACTTCGTTTTCATCTTCAGCATAAAGTACCGGGCCTAATTTTTCAGAGAAGCCCCACTGGGTCACCATGTTACGTGCAATTGACGTTGCATATTTAATGTCTTGTGAAGCACCTGTCGATACGCGCTCTGTACCGTAGATCATCTCTTCCGCTAAACGTCCGCCGTAGGCAACTGAAATTTGGCTTTCAAGTTTACGGCGACTTTGACTAATTGCATCAGCTTCAGGTAAGAAGAAAGTCACACCTAATGCACGGCCGCGTGGAATAATAGTAACCTTATGCACAGGATCATGCTCAGGCACCAAACAACCAACAATCGCATGACCTGCTTCATGGTATGCGGTCATTTCTTTTTCATCTTCAGACATCACCATAGTGCGGCGCTCAGCACCCATCATGATTTTGTCTTTAGCACTTTCAAACTCTTCCATGCTCACTACGCGGCGATTACCCCGAGCAGCAAATAGCGCAGCTTCATTCACCAAGTTTGCTAAATCAGCACCTGAGAACCCTGGGGTACCACGAGCAATAACGCTGGCTTTGACACCATCTGCTAACGGTACTTTACGCATATGAACTTTTAAAATTTGTTCACGACCACGAACATCCGGTAAGCCAACAACCACTTGACGGTCAAAACGACCTGGACGTAGCAATGCAGCATCCAACAC
Organism: Shewanella sp. 10N.286.48.B5; assembly: GCF_002874355.2. Classification (NCBI taxonomy): domain Bacteria; kingdom Pseudomonadati; phylum Pseudomonadota; class Gammaproteobacteria; order Alteromonadales; family Shewanellaceae; genus Shewanella; species Shewanella sp. 10N.286.48.B5. Next base: position 160,062 of record NZ_MCVG02000001.1, on the reverse strand, counting down.
ATCTGGTCTGTTGGTCGCAGCAATAACAATAATACCTTCGTTACCTTCAAAACCATCCATTTCAACCAGCATTTGGTTCAAGGTTTGCTCACGCTCATCGTGACCGCCACCAACACCAGCGCCACGTTGGCGACCTACAGCATCAATTTCATCGATAAAGATGATACATGGTGCAGACTTTTTAGCTTGCTCAAACATGTCACGTACACGTGATGCACCGACACCGACAAACATTTCAACAAAGTCAGAACCAGAAATAGTGAAAAACGGAACTTTAGCTTCACCAGCAATGGCTTTTGCAAGTAAGGTTTTACCCGTACCCGGTGGGCCAACTAAAAGAACACCGGTAGGAATGCGGCCACCAAGCTTTTGGAAACGGGTTGGCTCTTTTAGGTAATCAACCAATTCTTTTACGTCTTCTTTTGCTTCGTCACAACCTGCAACATCACCAAAAGTAGTTTTAATTTGGTCTTCGCTCATCAATTTGGCTTTACTCTTACCAAATGACATCGCGCCTTTACCGCCACCGCCTTGCATTTGGCGCATGAAGAATATCCACACACCAATTAATAACAGCATCGGGAACCAAGAGATAAAGATTTGGGTTAGGAAGCCTGACTCTTCAGCTTCTTGCCCCTTCATTGAAATCCCTTTACGATCAAGATCATTGATTAAATCTTGGTCATACATTGGCATGATTGTAGTGAACTTCTCTCCAGAGCGTCTTACTCCTTCAATGGTACGTTGATCACTTTTAATTTCTACCGAATTGATATTGCCGTTTCGGACACTATCTAAGAATACGGAATAATCCATCTTCTGCGTTGACGAAGAAGAGGGGGAATAGCCCTGAAACACTGACATCAACACGACGGCGATGACAACCCAGAGAATTAAATTTTTTGCCATGTCACTCAAATTGTTAGACCTCTTGAAGACCCACGATAATTAATCGTTAGACTACTATAACTTGTAACCAGTCGCCACTATATAAACTTCACGTGAACGTGGTCGTGATGAATCTGGTTTGCGTGTTTTCACTGTTGTAAAAGCTTGTCGCACTGCTTTCATATATTCGTCAAAGCCTTCCCCCTGAAAAACTTTGACTGCAAAACTACCATTAGATGCCAAAACTTGATGGCACATATCTAATGCTAATTCTACTAAATACATTGCCCTTGGTTGATCCACACCATCTGAACCACTCATATTAGGCGCCATATCTGATAGTACTACATCAACTTTATCTTCACCAACGCGGTCAAGTAAAGCATCAAGTACTTTTTCTTCACGGAAATCGCCCTGTAAAAAGTCGACGCCCACGATGGGGTCCATAGGTAAAATATCACATGCGACTAATTTACCTTTTTCTCCCACTAGTTTAACTGCAATTTGAGACCAACCGCCAGGCGCTGCGCCTAAGTCTACTACTGTCATACCAGGTTTAATTAATTTGTCTTTTTGTTGGATTTCTTCCAACTTGAATGCAGCTCGAGAGCGTAAACCTCGCTTTTGAGACAGTTTTACATAGTGATCATCAAAATGTTCTTGCATCCATCGGCTTGAACTTGCCGAGCGTTTCTTCGTTGCCATTTAAATTCCGTAACGATTTGGAGTTACATCATGCTTATATAAGGGTAGAATAGCCGTTTTTCAACAGTAACATTTAAAAAGTTGGTACAAATGAACTTAACAACCAAACAAAAACAGCATTTAAAAGGCCTGGCGCATAATTTAAAGCCTGTAGTGCTGCTTGGTGCTAATGGTTTGACCGAAGGTGTACTGGCTGAAATTGATAGTGCACTCACTCATCATGAACTAATTAAAGTGAAAGTAGGCTCTTCTGATAGAGAGCTTAAAAATGCTGTAGTTGACGCGATTATTCGCGAAACTCAATCTACCAAAGTACAGCTTATCGGTCACACCTTAGTTATTTTCCGTCAGTCTGCTGAAATGAAAATTGCCGTTCCAAAAGCAAAATAATTTCGTCAAACATCTGGTTACTTAATATTAGTCGATTGTTGATTAACTGGTATTGAATATGACCTAAAAAAACCACTGCCATGCAGTGGTTTTTTTATCGCTATAGCAAACCAGTCTTAAGTCGTAACTTATTAAACGTATTCTACAGCGATAATTTCATATTCTGCGGTGCCACCAGGTGTGGTAATGGCAACTTCATCATCAAGGTTCTTACCAATTAATCCCCGCGCTATCGGTGAATTCACTGAAATAAGATTTTCTTTAATGTTTGCTTCATCATCACCGACGATACGGTAAGTTGACTCTGCATCGGTATCAACATTGACAATGGTCACTGTTGTGCCAAAAATCACTCGGCCATTGTTTGGCATTGATGTCACATCAATGATTTGTGCATTTGATAACTTGCCTTCAATATCACGAATACGTGCTTCACAAATACCTTGTTCTTCACGGGCAGCATGATATTCAGCATTTTCTTTCAAGTCGCCTAATTCACGTGCAGAAGCAATAGCTTCAGTAATGCTTGGACGACGCACAAATTTTAATTCATCTAATTCTTTACGCAGCTGTTCAGCTCCGATGATCGTCATAGGGACGGTATTCATAATGTCTTATGTCTCCTTTAAAAACAAAAGCACCCCGTGTCGACACGCATATCAACACAGTAAAATCTATATTATTAAACGTCGAGTCGTCATGCTCACATTCACTTATAGCGACATGTGGCAACAAAACAGTCTCGCGCGCTGAAGGGCTAGCAAATGATGATAGCTAAGCTTACATAAGCTTGCGAGTAGTTACTAGTGAGTGTCAAAAAATAGTAATAAAAAAGGCTGCATGACTGCAGCCTTTTTAACCGAATCGACGTTAAATTAAATATTATTAACTTTTAGCGATTCGTTCATGCAATTCTTGTACTGAATTGACGTTATTACGGTCATCTGCTGAATGCGCCATACAGGTAGCAAATGCAGCATTCAATGTTGTGGTGTAGTTCACTTTATAACGCAGTGCACCACGACGAATTTGACGAGAATCTTCAATCGCTTGACGCCCCTCAGTGGTATTAATGATGTAAGTGTATTCACCATTTTTAATACGGTCGAGAATATGTGGACGGCCTTCATGTACCTTGTTAACTAGGCGCGGATTAATACCTGCTTCACCTAGAATAACTGCAGTGCCATGAGTTGCATCAATTTGATAACCTAGCTCAATCAGTTCAGCTGCAAGTTCAGCCACACGCGCTTTATCACTGTTACGCACAGAAATTAATGCACGGCCAGACTTAGGTACTTCAGCTGTGGCACCAAGCTGGGCTTTAGCATAAGCTTCAGCAAAGGTTTCACCCACACCCATTACTTCACCTGTAGAGCGCATTTCAGGGCCAAGCATTGGGTCAACACCTGGGAACTTGTTAAACGGCAATACCACTTCTTTTACTGAGAAGTATGGTGGGATCACTTCTTTAGTGAAGTTCTGCGATGCTAAGCTTTGACCAGCCATTACACGTGCAGCAATCTTCGCTAGCGGGATACCGGTTGCTTTAGAGACAAATGGCACTGTACGCGCAGCACGTGGATTGACTTCAATCATGTAGATTTCGTCATCTTTAACCGCAAACTGAACGTTCATCAAACCAATTACGCCCAGCTCCATGGCTAATTTAGCCACTTGCTCACGCATACGGTTTTGAACATCTTCGCTTAAGCTGTATGGCGGCAACGAACAACCTGAGTCACCTGAGTGAACCCCCGCTTGTTCAATGTGCTCCATGATAGAACCCACAACCACGATTTCGCCGTCACAAACTGCATCGATATCGATTTCAATGGCATTATCGAGGAAACGGTCAAGCAATACTGGTGATGAGTTAGATACGCTTACTGCTTCATTGAAGTAGCGACGTAAGTCTTGCTCGTCATAAACGATTTCCATTGCGCGTCCACCTAATACATAAGATGGACGAACCACTAACGGGTAACCGATACGGGCAGCAGAAAGTACCGCACCTTCAACCGTTGTTACGGTATCGTTTTCAGGTTGCTTCATTTCAAGACGTTGAATCGCTTGCTGGAAACGCTCACGGTCTTCAGCGCGGTCAATGGCATCGGGGCTTGTACCAATAATCGGTACACCTGCCGCTTCTAGTTCACGTGCCAGTTTTAGCGGTGTTTGACCACCGTACTGTACGATAACGCCTTTTGGGTTCTCAATACGAACGATTTCAAGCACATCTTCAAAGGTCACTGGCTCAAAGTACAAGCGATCTGAGGTGTCATAATCGGTCGAAACTGTCTCAGGGTTACAGTTAACCATAATGGTCTCGTAACCGTCTTCACGCAATGCTAATGCCGCATGAACACAGCAGTAATCAAACTCAATACCTTGACCAATACGGTTAGGGCCGCCACCAAGAATCATGATTTTTTCACGGGTTGATGGCGCGGCTTCACATTCTTCTTCGTAAGTTGAGTACATGTAAGCAGTGTCTGTGGCAAATTCTGCCGCACAGGTATCGACACGCTTATACACTGGGTGCATATCAAAGCGGTCACGAATTTTACGCACTTCGCTATCACTGACACCTAAGATGTGTGCTAAACGAGCATCAGAGAAACCTTTACGCTTAAGTTGCAGTAAGAAGGCTTCGTTAAGACCTGACATCCCCACTTCAGCCACTTTAGCTTCTTGGGCGATAAGATCTTCAATTTGGACTAAGAACCAATGATCAACATTAGTTAGCTTGAAGATATCATCACGACTTAGACCAGCGCGGAAGGCATCAGCAATGTACCAAATACGGTCACAACCAGGCTCTTTTAACTCATGACGAATTGTTTGCATTGCTTCAGGCGATGCAAGGTCAACAATCGGGTCAAAACCGTTACGGTTAACTTCAAGTCCACGTAATGCTTTTTGTAATGACTCTTGGAAAGTACGGCCAATGGCCATGACTTCACCCACTGACTTCATTTGCGTCGTCAAACGGTCATTAGCGCCAGCAAATTTTTCAAAGTTAAAGCGCGGCACTTTAGTCACAACGTAATCAATTGCAGGCTCGAATGATGCTGGGGTGCGACCACCAGTAATATCATTCATTAGCTCGTCTAAGGTGAAACCTACCGCTAATTTCGCGGCGATTTTAGCAATCGGGAAACCGGTTGCTTTAGAAGCTAACGCAGAAGAGCGAGAAACACGCGGGTTCATTTCAATAATGACCATACGGCCAGTGTTTGGACAAATACCAAACTGAACGTTTGAACCACCGGTTTCAACACCAATTTCACGCAGTACCGCTAAAGAAGCGTTACGCATTAATTGGTATTCTTTATCGGTCAGTGTTTGCGCTGGTGCAACAGTGATTGAATCACCGGTATGCACGCCCATGGCATCGAAGTTTTCAATGGCACACACAATGATGCAGTTATCATTGCGGTCACGAACCACTTCCATTTCGTACTCTTTCCAACCGATTAGTGACTCATCGATTAGCAGCTCGCTAGTTGGCGATAACTCAAGGCCTTGAGAACAAATGTCTTCAAACTCTTCTTTGTTATACGCAATACCACCGCCACTGCCACCCATGGTGAAAGATGGACGAATAATACACGGAAAGCCAACTTGGTCTAAAACACCGTAAGCTTCTTCCATTGTATGGGCAATACCAGCACGAGGACAGTCAAGTCCAATTGACTTCATTGCTGTATCAAAACGACTACGGTCTTCAGCTTTATCAATTGCGTCAGCTGTCGCGCCAATCATTTCAACGTTAAACTCTTCTAGTACACCTTCAGCTTCTAGCTGCAGTGCACAGTTAAGTGCGGTTTGGCCACCCATAGTTGGCAAAATCGCATCAGGTTTTTCTTTAGCGATAATGTTACGCACAACTTCCCAGTGAATTGGCTCGATGTATGTCGCATCAGCCATTTCTGGATCTGTCATAATGGTTGCAGGGTTAGAGTTAACTAAGATAACTCGATAACCTTCTTCACGCAGCGCTTTACACGCTTGTGCGCCAGAATAGTCAAATTCACAGGCTTGACCAATCACAATTGGGCCAGCGCCTAGGATCAGAATACTTTTAATATCAGTACGTTTTGGCATTGCTTATCTATTCTCCGAATGACCTAACTATTTAGCGTTTTGACGATATTGTTCAATCAACTCAATAAAGTGATCAAACAGTGGTGACGCATCGGTCGGTCCAGGGCTTGCTTCTGGGTGACCTTGGAAACTAAACGCTGGTTTATCAGTAAGGTGAATACCTTGCAAAGACCCATCAAATAACGATTTGTGAGTCACTTTGATGTTTGCAGGCAACGTCGCTTCATCAGCAGCAAAACCGTGGTTTTGGCTGGTGATCATCACATTACCTTTTTCAATATTACTTACCGGGTGGTTAGCACCATGATGACCAAACTTCATTTTCAAAGTTTTTGCCCCAGATGCTAATGCAAGTAATTGGTGACCAAGACAAATACCAAATACTGGGATTTCAGTTTTTAAAATTTCTTGGATAGCCGTAATCGCATAATCACATGGCTCTGGGTCGCCAGGGCCATTTGATAGGAAAATCCCATCAGGATTCATTGCTAATACTTCAGCTGCCGGTGTTTGTGCAGGGACAACAGTAACATCACAACCGCGGTCAACTAGCATGCGTAAAATATTGCGCTTGATACCATAATCAAAAGCAACAATTTTAAACTTAAGCTCTGACGCTGGAGTTTCGTCCGGTAAACCACCCACTAAGCGCCAAGTGCCTTTGCGCCATTGGTAGGTCGACTCTGTGGTCACTTCTTTAGCCAAATCCATGCCTTTCAAACCAGGGAATGCTTTGGCTGCTGCTAATGCTTTAGCTTCATCGATATCGCCGACCATAATACAACCGGCTTGGGCACCCTTTTCACGTAAAATACGAGTTAATTTACGGGTATCGATATCAGCGATACCAACAACATTATTCGCTTTTAAATAATCGCTTAAGGATTGTTGATTACGGAAGTTGCTAGCTAATAGAGGGAGATCTCGGATGATTAGACCACAGGCATGAACTGAATCAGATTCGGTATCTTCATCGTTTGTTCCGGTGTTACCAATGTGCGGGTAAGTCAAAGTGACAATCTGGCGAGAATATGACGGATCCGTTAAAATCTCTTGATAACCTGTCATTGAAGTATTAAATACAACTTCACCAACAGTTAGTCCATCGGCACCAATTGCTGTGCCAGAGAATACGGTTCCATCTTCGAGTACAAGTAAGGCAGACTGTGTCAACGTGACCTCCAAAAATAAGAGTCAAACCACTGAAATTATTTATTTTTAATTTCTACAGATTTACAAAATTACGAAAATTTGGCAAATTCCGGCGATTCTATATGAATTATGTATAAGCGTCTATGCTTGATTTATGTTTTTTTGGGAACAATATTTTCCCAAAAAAAAACCACCAACGGTGGTTTTCTTTAAATATTAATTGAGTCCCAATACTTGCTGCATGTCATAAAGACCAGCATCTTGATCGGACAGCCAATAGGCGGCGCGCATTGCGCCATTTGCAAAGGTCATGCGACTGGTGGCTTTATGCGTTATTTCAACTCGCTCACCAATATCGGCAAACATCACCGTATGGTCGCCAACAATATCACCGGCACGAATAGTAGAAAAACCAATGGTATTTCTATCACGTTCGCCTGTCATACCTTCACGACCATATACAGCGCACTCTTCAAGATCACGACCTAAAGTTTCAGCGATAACTTCGCCCATCTTTAATGCCGTCCCTGAAGGGGCGTCTTTCTTAAAGCGATGATGGCCTTCGGTGATTTCGATATCGGTGTAATCACCCATTACTTTTGCCGTTAACTCTAATAGTTTCAGCGTTAAGTTAACGCCTACTGACATATTCGGTGCAAACACAACCGGTGTTTGCTCAGCATAAGCACCAATCAACTCTTTTTGAGCATGATTGAACCCAGTAGTACCAATCACAATCGCCTTATGGTTTTTAGCGCACCAATCAAGGTGAACTAACGACGACTCTGGAGAGGTAAAATCAATTAATACATCAAAATGTTCTGATGCAATATCTAATGAATCTGTAATCGCGACATCCATAGTACCAACACCAGCAAGCTCACCAGCATCAACACCAATCAGTGTTGAACCTGTACGCTCAATAGCAGCACCCAAATATATGACCTCATGTTGCTTTGCAGCTTCAATCAGTGTGCGACCCATACGGCCACTGGCACCAACAACAGCGACTCTTACTTTTGCAGTCATTTACTTCTCCCAGTGATACAAAAACGCCTAAGTAAACTTAGGCGCTTTTCATTAAACGATTGCTAATAATTCGACTTCAAATACCAACGCCGAGAATGGCGGGATAGAAGCGCCAGCACCACGTTCGCCATAAGCTAAGTGTTGTGGAACGAATAGTTTAAGCTTAGTGCCAACAGGCATTAGTTGTAATGCTTCAGTCCAACCAGCGATAACACCAGAAACTGGGAATTCAGCAGGCTCGCCACGAGCTACAGAGCTATCGAATACTTCACCGTTGATGAAAGTACCGTGGTAATGTGCACGAATAGTTGATTCAAGCGTTGGCTTTTCGCCTTCACCTTGAGTGATAACTTCGTATTGAAGTCCTGACTCAGTAACAATAATGTCTTCACGCTTAGCATTTTCAGCTAGGAATGTTTCACCTTCAGCAGATGCTGCAGCAGCAGCTTCTTCTTGAACAGCTTGTAAACGACGGCTGATTTCAGTGAAAGCAACTTGTAAGTCTTCCATAGCTACAGCACTTTCTTTACCAGCGAATGCATCAGCTAGACCAGCTTGTACAGCAGGGATATCGATGCCTTCGAAAGGGTTAGCAGCTAATTGCTCACCCATTTGACGACCTACACCGTAACTTGCTTGCTGTTCCATTGTGTTGAACTCTGACATATCGTATTTACTCTTAATTCATCGGTTAAAATTTGCGGGGCAGTTTACCACACTTTCGTTGCTGATGGGTGCTAATCTACCTCGATTATGACTATTTTTCAGTAGCCTTAATGACACTTGGCAAGCGTCTTCTTTAGAGCTGCTTGATACACTGGTGTCACTTTAGCTTGAAGGGCTTTTAAATCGGCAATACGTGTCGAATGAGATGGATGGGTTGAAAATAGCTCAGGGCCTCGTTCACCACCGGCTTTGGCCATATTTTGCCAAAGCGTAACGCTTTTAGCAGGATTAAAACCCGCTTTAGCCATTAACTCTAAACCAAGCTCATCGGATTCACTTTCTTGATCGCGGCCAAAGGGTAATAAAATACCGACTTGCGCACCTAAGCCTAAGCCCGCCATATAAAGATCTTTATTGGCCACGCCGCCAGCACCTAGGGCTATATCAGCCATTTGCATACCTGCATTGGTCATTTGTGAACGCGAAACTTGCTCATTACCATGCCTTGCTAGCACATGGGCTACTTCATGACCTATTACTGTCGCTAACTGGTCTTGATCGCTCGCCACCTTAAGTAATCCTGTGTACACGCCAATATGTCCACCGGGCAGTGCAAAAGCATTTATCTGATCTGAATCAAATAACACAACTTCCCAGTTTAAGCTTTGATCAGGTAATATTGCAGTAATGCGATTGGCAACACAGTTCACATAGGCGGTTTGCTGTTTATCGGTACTGATTTTTTCCGTTTTTTTCATCGCATCGAATGATTGCGCCCCCATTTGCGACATTTGAGACTCATCAAATAACAGCATTTGGCTGCGGCCAGTTGGGGATTTGTGGGTTGCGCAACCTGAGATAATAATGGTGGCAAATAGCCCCCAAAAAACGGCTTTCATAATAATTATCCTTTTATTATTTTGTGAGCGTTGGCAATAGTTCATCATAAATTTAGTACTCAATAGATTGATTACAAATGAACCTATTGCGCGCTATTGTAAGTCATTTTTAGCTCAGCAATCACTAAAAACAGCAGCTTACCTTGGTGTTTATTTACCTTTAAAGTCCTTAATACTGCGCTTTTTCTGACTGCGGCGATTTGCTTGCTTATCTTTTTTTGGCCGTTGACTGTTACCCGAACTCGGTTTATCCGTCACCGGGAAATCTGCTAAGGCGAGAGTTGGCAGCGCGCGCTCAGTTAAGGTTCTGATAGCTTGTAGTGCATCAGATTCACCATGACACACTAACGATAGCGCCAAACCATTAGCACCCGCCCTTGCCGTGCGGCCAATGCGGTGCACATACACTGCTGCGCTTGCGGGTAAATCCACATTAATAATCACAGGTAATGCATCAATGTCTATACCGCGGGCTAACACATCAGTTGCCACTAATACGGTTAACGCCTTTGATTTGAAGTCCTTTAAGGTTTTAGTGCGTATCGCTTGCTCTTTATCGCCATGCAATGCTGCCGCATTAACTCCAGCTTTTACCAGCTTTTTGGTTAGTGCATCTGCGCTATCTTTAGTATTGCTAAACACCAACACTTGCTGCCATTGATGCTGCTTTATTAGCGCAATCAGTGCTTGTGCTTTACTGCCTTTATTGACCAAATAAAGCTGCTCTTCAATGTGATCTACCACTGAATTGGCTTTATCAGCTTCAATACGGATCAGATCATGTTTCAAAATCACACTAACTTGTTTAGCTACTGTGTCATCTATGGTGGCTGAAAATAATAGTGTCTGCTTATTTACCGGCGTTTGCTGCACTATGGTTTTAATGTCTGCCCAAAAGCCCATATCTAATAACCGGTCTGCTTCATCAAGTACTAACAACTTCAGCGCTGATAAAGACACATGTTCCAGCTTTATAAACTGCACTAACCTTGATGGGGTGGCGATGATAATCTGCGGCGGTCTCTTCAAATCAGCGACTTGGGCTTCAACATCAATGCCGCCACATAAAAGCTGCACCTTTATGCCTAAAGGCTTCGCAACCTGATTAAGCGTTTGATAAACCTGATTAGCCAGCTCACGAGTCGGCGCAATTACTAGCGCTTGAACAGGGTCAGCTTTATCTAGATCAATAGCTTGCAGCATAGGCAAACCAAAGGCGTAAGTTTTACCGCTCCCTGTTTGTGCTAAAGCCAATACATCTTTACCTGATAACACAGCAGGAATGGCCAGCGCTTGAATTTTAGTGGCCGCTGTTAATTGCTTAGGTAAAGCTGAGATAAGGCTTGGATTGAGGTTTAACTGTAAAAAAGACATCGAAATAGTGATCCAAAGAAGCAATGAGATGCAGTCTACCGTACACTGACGTCATTGTCTTAAGCTGTGTTTGTTTAATAGCCTGCAAAGTGCTTTAAAAACTTGCCAATAAAAAAGGCTAATTACTTTGCAGTAATTAACCTTTTAATCGACTCGCTAATAGCTAAATTTAATAAATAAATTTAGCTATTTAAATCGTGAAAAAACTTTTTTACGCCATCAAAGAACCCTTCAGCTTTAGGGCTGTGCTTCTTTGACTCACCGGTTAAGGTCGCTTCAAACTCACGAAGTAGCTCTTTTTGCTTTTCGTTAAGTTTAACTGGTGTTTCCATGACGACTTTACAAAGTAAGTCACCAACGGCGTGGCTGCGAACCGATTTAACACCTTTACCGCGCAAGCGGAACATACGGCCAGTTTGGCTTTCTGCAGGTATTTTCAAATTCACTTTACCATCAAGTGTTGGCACTTCAATCTCGCCACCTAATGCAGCTTTGCTGAATGAAATTGGCACTTCGCAGTAGAGGTTATTACCATCACGAACAAAAATATTATGTTCACGAACGCTCACCTGTACATATAAGTCACCCGGAGGCGCGCCAAACTCACCCGCTTCACCTTCACCGGTTAAGCGAACACGATCGCCAGTATCAACACCAGCTGGTATTTTAACTGATAAGGTTTTGCTCTTTTCAACACGGCCTTCGCCATGACACTTCTTACAAGGATCTTTAATGATCTTGCCGCGGCCATGACAAGTCGGACACGCCTGCTGAACAGCAAAGAAGCCTTGACGCATTTGTACTTGGCCTTGACCATGACAGGTACCACAAGTGGTTGCTGACGAGCCTTTCTTAGCGCCGCTGCCATCACAGCTATCACACGATGCTAAGGTAGGAATACGTAACTCTTTAGTAAGGCCACGAACCGCTTCTTCAAGTGATAAGTCTAAGTTGTAACGTAAGTCACTACCGCGAGCCGCTTGACGTTGTCCACCGCCACGACGACCGCCGCCAAAGATATCGCCAAACACGTCACCAAAGATATCACCGAAATCACCGCCGCCACCTTGACCGCCGCCACGATTAGGATCAACGCCTGCATGACCAAATTGGTCATAAGCCGCTTTCTTATTCGCGTCAGTTAAAATTTCATAAGCTTCTTTAGCTTCTTTAAAGTTAACTTCAGCTTCTTTGTCGCCTGGGTTACGGTCAGGATGATATTTCATCGCTAGACGCTTATAGGCTTTTTTGATTTCTCGTTCACTGGCATCGCGACCGACACTTAGAACTTCGTAATAATCTCGCTTTGACATAATCTCAGTTTTCTCAAGCAGGTATTGTACGAACGGGCGTTAGAGATTTCTCCCAACGCCCGCCTGAAAGTTAACTAACTAATTTAGCTTACTTTTTGTCGTCTTTTACTTCTTCAAACTCAGCATCAACAACGTCATCTTCAGGCTTAGCTTCTTGCGCATCTTGTGCTGGAGCTTCACCTTGTTGCGCTTGTGCTTTCGCTTGAGCGATTTCCATTAACTTAGCAGACGCTTCCATTAATGCTTGAGTCGCTTTATCAATTGCTTCTTTGTCGTTACCTTTAGTTGCGGTATCAACGTCAGCCATTGCTGCTTCAATTTTCTCTTTTTCTTCAGCTGGTAATGCTTCACCCGCTTCTTCGATTTGCTTCTTAGTTGCGTGAACCATGCCATCAGCTTGGTTACGTGCAGTCACTAGCTCTTCGAATTTAGCATCTTCATCAGCGTGAGCTTCTGCATCACGAACCATTTGCTCTACTTCTTCGTCACTTAGACCTGAGTTAGCTTTAATAGTGATGTTTTGCGCTTTACCGGTTTTCTTATCAGTTGCTGATACGTTTAAGATACCATCAGCATCGATGTCGAAAGATACTTCAACTTGTGGCATGCCACGTGGCGCTGGTTCAATACCTTCTAGGTTGAATTGACCTAGAGATTTGTTGTAGCTAGCTTGCTTACGCTCACCTTGAAGTACGTGAATTGTTACTGCACTTTGGTTATCTTCAGCAGTTGAGAACGTTTGACTCGCTTTAGTCGGGATAGTGGTGTTCTTCTCGATAAGCTTAGTCATTACGCTACCCATGGTTTCGATACCAAATGATAGTGGTGTAACGTCAAGTAGCAATACGTCTTTCACGTCGCCAGAAAGTACACCAGCTTGAATTGCTGCGCCTACGGCTACGGCTTCATCTGGGTTAACGTCTTTACGTGGCTCTTTACCGAAGAAGTCAGTTACTGCAGCCTGTACTTTAGGCATACGAGTTTGACCACCAACTAAAATCACTTCGTTGATGTCTGAAACAGATAAGTCTGCATCAGCTAGCGCAACTTTTAATGGCTCTAAAGAACGTTGGATTAAGTCGTCAACTAAAGACTCTAACTTAGCACGAGTGATTTTAACCACTAAATGCTTAGGACCTGTTGCATCAGCAGTGATGTAAGGCAAGTTAACTTCAGTTTGTGTTGTGCTTGAAAGTTCAATTTTCGCTTTTTCTGCAGCTTCTTTAACACGTTGCATTGCTAGCGGGTCGTTACGTAAGTCTAGACCTTGCTCTTTTTTGAACTCGTCAGCTAAGTAGTTAATTAGGCGGTTATCGAAATCTTCACCACCTAAATGAGTATCACCGTTAGTAGCAAGTACTTCGAAAGTTTGGTCACCATCGTTGCTATCAATTTCAATGATAGAGATATCAAAAGTACCACCACCTAAATCGTATACTGCAACAACGTTGTCGCCTTGTTTTTTGTCGATACCGTAAGCTAGTGCAGCAGCAGTTGGCTCGTTGATGATACGTTTAACATCAAGACCAGCAATACGACCAGCATCTTTAGTTGCTTGACGTTGTGAATCATTAAAGTATGCAGGAACAGTAATAACCGCTTCTGTTACTTCTTCACCCAAGAAATCTTCAGCTGTTTTCTTCATCTTTTTCAAGATTTCAGCAGATACTTGTGGTGGTGCCATTTTCTTGCCGTGAGCTTCAACCCATGCGTCACCATTGTCAGTACCAATGATTTTGAAAGGCATGATGTCAACATCACGTTGAACTTCGTCATCTTTAAAACGACGACCGATTAAACGCTTAATCGCGAAAAAAGTATTTGTTGGGTTTGTAACTGCTTGACGCTTAGCAGGTGAGCCTACTAATGTTTCGTCATCGGTATATGCGATGATAGATGCTGTTGTACGTTCGCCTTCAGCATTCTCGATTACGCGAGCAGTACCGCCATCAAGGACAGCCACACAAGAGTTAGTTGTGCCTAAGTCAATACCAATAATTTTGCCCATGAGGATCTCCGAAATATAAAATTTTAATGTAACTAATTTGATTATGTTTGTTGATATGGGGTCAGGAATTGATTTTTCAAGTCCTAATTTTTGCCTCTCATATCAGCCTTACTGCATATATTGGGACAGCTAACTAAAATACAAGGGCTGATAAAAAAAATTATTAAAAATATCTTAAGTAAATATGCCGTGACCTCATTTTGTATATTGCATACAATCTGTCCATACTTGCTTGCTTTGCTAATCCACCCCTTGGATATTATGCATAATTACTATTATTAGGAATGATTTTGTCAAACACTTCTCTTGCCTATGCCTATGGTTTAGTTGCCGTTTTACTTTGGTCGACAGTCGCGACTGCATTTAAAGTCGCGCTAAGTTTTTATACACCCTTACAATTGGTATTTGTTGCAGTGCTCACCTCTATTATTGCATTGAGTGTGATTATCCTATGGCAAAGAAAGCACACATTAATGCTGCGACAATTTAAACGTCGCCCAGGATTTTATTTGCTTAGCGGTATTCTGAATCCGTTTCTTTATTACTTTGTGCTGTTTGAAGCTTACGATTTGCTTCCAGCTCAACAAGCCTTATCCCTTAATTACACTTGGGCGATTTTATTGCCCATTTTAGCTGTCCCTTTGCTGGGTCATAAGCTCACAAAGGTTGATGTCATTGCCGCGCTGATTGCCTATAGCGGCGTTTACATTATCGCAACCGGCGGCAATATCACTGCATTTAACTTTGATAGCCCTAAAGGGATTGCTTTTGTATTAAGCAGTACGGTGATTTGGTGCTTATATTGGGTAACCAATACCAAGGATGACGGCGATGCCACTGTAAGCTTATTACTTAGCTTTTTAATTGGTTTACCTTTAGTGACTATTGCCATGCTAATCCATCAACCCATAAGCGACTTTAGTTGGCAAGCGCTAACTGCTGGAGTGTATGTGGGGCTATTTGAAATGGGTATCACCTTTGTTTTATGGCTTATGGCACTTAAAAGCACCGAGAAAACCTCTAACATCACCACGCTTGTATTTTTAACCCCTGTGCTGTCTGTTGGGTTTATCGCGCTAATCTTAAAAGAGCAAATCGCCAGCAGTACCTATATTGGTCTATGCTTTATTTTAACGGGGTTAATATTGCAAAAGGTAATCCCACAGCTGTTGAGAAAATCCAGTTTAAAGATCAGCCATAAGCATAATAAGTAGCAGTGGTTAAAGCATTTTACGATATTTAAACGATTAAAATTTAAACTTTATTGTCAACATGGCAGTTAGTTGCTATTAATAAGGTGTGCAGTTAATACGGTGTACAAGATACAAAGGATGCTTCAAGGAGGAGATTGGCAATGGGAATGCCGAGATGGAATTTAAGTGACACCACTGAAAATAAAATTCGCAGCTATAGCTTAATGCTTACCGCGGCTATTATGCTTTATGAATATCTCAACGGTGATATCTCAACCCAATACCCCGCCATGTATATATGTATTTTTGTTTTTCCTGCGGTCTACTTCACTAATAGCATACAAGAAAAGTACTTCCCGCTTATCATGGAGTATGTTCAAGCAGCTAGGCTTGTAAGCATATTTATGACGCTGAGCAGCTTTTTGATTTGGTGTTACACCACTTATATACGTTTATCTACTCCTGCGATTTCCAGCCATGGGCTATACCTGCAATAATCCTATAACGGCAATAACCTCTGGCGACAATAACCTCTAGCGGCACATTTCAAAGCTGCTGCTATTTCAGTGCTCAAAAAAACAAAAAAAGCACCGAGGTGCTTTTTAAGTTTTAAGCGCAAATCAAGTCAGTTTGTCACT
Source organism: Shewanella sp. 10N.286.48.B5 (assembly GCF_002874355.2). NCBI lineage: Bacteria > Pseudomonadati > Pseudomonadota > Gammaproteobacteria > Alteromonadales > Shewanellaceae > Shewanella > Shewanella sp. 10N.286.48.B5. Next base: position 143,697 of record NZ_MCVG02000001.1, on the reverse strand, counting down.
CACAGCATCGTCAGCTTCAAATCTGGCTTGGGTTAGTTTATTTTAGCTGCGAGAAGTATAATCACCAGTTGCCAACCACTTATAAGTCGTTAGTGCATCAAGAGCCATTGGTCCGCGAGCATGTAGCTTTTGGGTACTGACCGCCACTTCAGCCCCTAAACCAAATTGCGAGCCATCCGTAAAACGGGTGCTGGCATTGACATATACCGCTGCTGAGTCTACTTGATTCATAAAGTGGCAGGTCGCATTAATATCGTCAGATAAAATCGCTTCAGAGTGACCGCTAGAGTGTTGACGAATATGGGTAATTGCTTGGTCAATATCAGTCACAATCTTAACCCCAAGTGTTAATGACAACCACTCAGTACTGAAGGTTTCATCCGTTGCAGGATGAATATCAAACTGACTTGCTGCAAATAACTGCTGCGTTTTTTCACAAGTATAAAAACTCACGCCTAATGCCGACATCTGCGTAAACAAATCTGCTAAAAACTCAGCCGCAACAGCTTCGTGAACCAGTAAGGTATCTAAGGCATTACACACTGTTGGACGCTGCACTTTTGCATTAATGATCACCTCAGCACTGCGAGATAAATCCGCTGATTTATCAAGGTATAAATGACAAATACCAATGCCGCCTAAAATCACCGGAATAGTGGCTTTTTCAGCGCAAAGGCGTTGTAAGGTTTGGCCGCCGCGAGGAATAATCATATCCACATATTGGTCAAGGCGCAGTAAGCCAGTCACTAAGTCGCGATCGGTAGAGTTAATCAGCTGCACAGCATCTTCAGGTAAACCTTGTAATGTCAGCGCTGTGCGGATCACCTCACTTAAAACTTTATTTGAGGTTAAGGTTTCTTTACCGCCACGAAGGATCACTGCATTACCGGTTTTTAGTGCTAGTACGGCAATATCAACAGTGACGTTAGGGCGTGCTTCGTAAATCACCCCAACAACTCCCAGTGGCACTTTGCGTTGAGTTAAACGTAAACCGTTATCTAATAACTGGCTAGCTGATTCACTGCCCACAGGATCGGCAAGATTAATCACATTTTCAATATCAGCAATAATGCCAGCTAATCGCTCGCTATCTAGCAATAATCTATCGATCATCGCATCGGTTAAACCATTGGCTTTTGCTGCCTGCACGTCTTGGTCGTTCGCCGCTAAAATCGCTTCGGTATTTAGCGTTAGTTGCTCGCTAATACAACGAAGCAAAGCGTTTTTGTTTTGGCTCGATAAATTAGCAAGGGCAAAGCTTGCTGCTTTTGCTTGCTTACCTAGCGTGGTTAAATATTGCTGCTGTGACATGTTTTCGTCCTTTAATTTATTCACTATCTAGTACCACCATGTCATTACGATGTATTGCTGCTACGCCGTAATCATAGCCAAGTAATGTTTCAATCTCGTTGGAGTGCTTTCCTGCAATTATCGTTAATGCTTTAGCACAATAACGGCTCATGCCTTTAGCAAGCACGTGACCTGATTTATCGACAATCAACACAGTTGCGCCACGTTCAAATTGCCCTTCTACGCTGACAATCCCTTTAGGCAATAAGCTGCGACCATTTTCAACGACCGCTTTACAGGCGCCATCATCTAATATCAGCCGCCCTTCTGTTGCAGGGCCAGCTAAAATCCATTGTTTTCGGCTTTCAAGGGGATTTTTAGTGACACTAAAATGAGTGCCGACCGATTCTTTACTGACTACTTGTGAAATCACATTAGGCAAATGACCTGAAGCAATGACCACTTCAACACCTGCTCGCCTAGCCACATCGGCCGCTTCTAACTTAGTCGCCATGCCGCCAGTGCCTAAACCTGAAACAGCGCCACCCGCCAACAAGCGTAAGTTATCATCAATATTGACCACTGAAGTAATTAACTTGGCATCGGGGTTATTGCGTGGATCGGCATCAAATAAGCCGATTTGATCAGTCAATAACACTAATAAGTCAGCATCACATAATAATGCGGCCCTAGCTGATAAATTGTCATTGTCGCCCACTTTAATTTCATTGGTGGCAACGGCATCATTTTCATTAATAATCGGAATAATATTATTATCTAACAATGCATTGAGTGTATCTCGAGCATTTAGATAGCGTTCACGATCATGTAAGTCGGCGCGGGTTAACAATAACTGTCCCACGTGCAAACCATAAATACTGAACAGTTCTGACCAAGCTAAAATAAGCTGACTTTGACCCACGGCGGCTAATAATTGTTTATTGGGCATAGTATCGGGCAATACGGGGTATTGCAGATGTTCGCGACCAGCCGCTATTGCGCCAGATGTGCACAATACAACTTCAATACCTGAACGCACAAGCACAGACATTTGTCTGGCCAGTTCCACCATATGTGCTTTATCGAGCTTGTTACTGCCCGAAGTTAAGACACTGGTACCTAATTTTACGACGACCCGCTTGTAAGTCATGACTGCCTTTTCAAACTCAAAAATATTGACTGAAATATTTTTATACCTAATTCAGCGAATAATTCATAGTAAAGCCCATAATTGAGTAAACAAATACTATATTTATTTGTTATACAGCATAAAAAAGGGCTATGCATTGCATAACCCTTAACAAAAATCACTAATTTATCATTGCTGCTTAATTACAGCTTGATAACCCACACATGAGCTTACTCAGCAGGTGTTATGGCGAGCAAAGCCAAGGTTAACCCCAAATAAACTTAGCTAAAAATAGTGCCGCAATAAACAAGATACCAAGATTTAACTCTTTAAAACGGCCAGTAAGTAGTTTAATCACCGCATAAGAGATAAAACCAAACCCTATGGCATTAGCAATTGAAAAGGTTAATGGCATCAATAAACACACAATGACCACAGGCGCCGCTTCTGTTAAGTCTTCCCACTCAACATTGACTAAGCCAGACATCATCAAAATCGCCACATAAAACAAGGCGCCACTGGTAGCATAAGCGGGTACCATGCCGGCAAGTGGGGCAAAAAATAATGCAGCAATAAACAACAAACCGACGACAACAGCGGTTAAGCCAGTACGGCCACCGGCGCTAACGCCTGCCGTGCTTTCAATATAACTAGTGGTCGTTGATGTTCCTAACGTCGCCCCTGCGATGGTGGCTAAGCTGTCTGCACTTAAGGCGCGTTTCACTCTTGGTAAACGCCCTTGTTCATCTAAAAATCCGCCACGCTGCGCGACTGCAACCAAGGTGCCTGAGGTATCAAATAAATCCACAAACAAGAAGGCAAATATCACTGAAATCATACTGATTTCAAGCACTGCGGATAAATCCATTTTCATGAATGTCGGTGCTATCGATGGTGGCATCGACATAACGCCGTTATAACTCACTTCACCAGCTAACAATGCAATGGCTGTGACAATGAAAATACTTAATATCACCGCCGCTTTGTAGCCACGCTGTACCATAGCAATGATCAAGAAAAACCCCACCGCAGCCATCACAGCTGAGAATGAAGTGATATCCCCCATAGTGACTAATGTTGCCGGACTTGCCACCACAATACCGGCGCTTTTAAGGCCAATAAAGGCCAAGAACAAACCGATACCCGCGGCAATACCTAATCGCAGACTCATTGGAATACTGTTAACTATCCATTCTCTAATTTTCACCAAAGATAAAATTAAGAAACAAATACCAGACATAAATACTGCGCCAAGTGCAGTTTCCCAGCTATAGCCCATTTCGCCGACAACGGTATAAGTGAAGAAAGCATTAAGCCCCATACCCGGCGCTAATGCGATGGGGTAATTGGCCACTAAGCCCATCACTAAACAGCCCACTGCCGCGGCTAAACAAGTGGCCACAAACACTGCACCATGATCCATGCCGGCATCAGCTAACATCATAGGGTTAACAAAAATAATGTAAGCCATGGTGAGAAAGGTAGTGAGACCCGCGACAACTTCTTGTTTTAAATTCGTTTGATTATCTTTGAGTTTAAACAGTTTCTCTAACATGAAGCCTTGTTCCTTGAAAAGGGGGTGTAATTGGCTGCTATAGCCGCTACTGGCTAATTACAGTCAAAATCAGAGGTGAATTAATTCGTTCGGATTATAGGTACTTATAAGGTTTATAGCCATGTTAGATAACTAAACACTTATATTCGTATGAAAGACAATTTAACTCAATGAAAAGCCAGTGGTTGATAAATTTCAGGCAAAAAAAATGCCTACTCAAAAGAGTAGGCAGACAAGTTAAAAGTTTTCCGTATGGGGAGAGGAAAACTGCATCACAATTAAGTGATAAAACTTAAAAAGTAAATTGGCAATAGAGAACCAATTTACTTGTTGTCTAAAACCGCCCAAAGGCGACAGAAAAAAGGGTTGATACGGTAAATCAATGAATAAGGAGGGTTAGCCCTTAAACGTCATGGCATAAATGCCAAAAGACAGAACAGCTGGATTTAACCAAGTGCCTTGTCCATAAATAGTATAGCTGTCTGTAGAAGACATAATCATACTCCAAATAAAGTTGCGAAAACCTAGTCTTGCTTGGCTCGGTTCCTTGGAACAAACTTTTCTCAATCCATTGAGACAACTCATCACTCGATTCCTTGGAGACTATATCCATCCTGGATTAACTAGAATTGGAAAGCACCGTCGCTGTCCAACGAGAGGAATAATACCAAAGTGTAATTTTATTACAAGTATTTATTTAATTATTTTATATTTCAATCAAAAAATGAAATAAAAGCACACTTGTATGACAAATTAAGAATTTAGAGTTCTCATTAGTAAACAATCAACCACTAAATAGCACAATATATAGTGGTTGAGCAAAAAACAAACTACACATTGCCGCCCAAAACGCTTTGTAATAAAGTTACCAAAGGCGAGGCTGTGGGTTTCCCATACAAACTATGGCCTTCTGTGGCACTACCGGCAATATCAAGATGCGCAAAAGGCAATGGCATGGCAGAGCCTGTGCCATGTTGGCCCAAGCCTGAAGCATTAATTAAAAATGCTGCGGGATATTGATGGCCTCTGGCAGTAATGGCAGAAGGGCCGTTATTAGATGACAATAACTCCCCTTGGCCAGAGATATTATGTACCTTGGCAAAATCATCATGACGCAAGCTAGATAACTCAAATGGTTCGCCCCATTGCTCAGCAATGCCAGCTAGGGTGTGACCCATACCAGCTTGTTGTGCCACTTTGTTCTCGACTAGTGCGGTATAGCCGCCATAACAGCGCACCACATGGCCGGTTAAGGTTGCCACAGAAAATAGTTGCGGCTTAATTGCTGTCATTGCCTGAAGTCTTAAGTGAGATAATAAGTCTGCCAGCACTAAGCGCCCTTCGGCATCAGTATTACCAATACGCACTCTAACACCGCCATGACTGGTAATGATTTCATCAGGAACAAAGGCATCGCTGCCAATACTGTTTCGCACCAAACCTAACTCTGCTATCACTCTAATGCCTTTGGGCTTTAAGATAGATAAGGTTTTCATTAAGCCTGCCACCGCTGCAGCGCCGCCTTTATCTCGGCTCATACCCGCCATGCCACCGGCGACTTTAATATCTGCGCCGCCAGTATCGTAAATAACTCCTTTACCAGCAAACAAGTAGGTGCGATCAATGGCGCCCTCTGCCACATATTCCAGTTTAACCACGCGAGGTTGATGCCGAGGCACATTAAATGAGGCTCTCCCTACTGCGCAAAGCAGCGGGTAATCGCGCTCTAACTCTTCACGTTCTTCAATGACTCTGATTGCTAAACCACTGTCTTTTAGCGCCTCAACGCAATAATCAGCAAATGCTGGCGCCGCCATTCTTTCTGGCTCAGTGCCGCATAGATCCCTTGCCAAAATCTTACCGGCTTCGACAGCATTGAGCAGGCCACTGCAATTGTCGCTGCCAAGCAAACCAATGGCGCTAAATGCTGGGGTAATTGCTGTGGCTTCTCGCAGCTCCAGTGATTGCCATAGTTCCTGACCACAGGCAAGTGCAGCAACCTGTTTAGCAAATTGATAGCGCTTATCTTGGCTGGTTTCTACCACCAACAGCGGTTGTTTTGCTCCCGCAGCCTTAGCAATAACAATGCCTTCTCTAGCTGCTTTGGCAAACACACTCACATCACTGTATTCATTAGTGGCATTAACAACTGGGGCGACAATCAGTCTGCCACCCGCAAGTCCGGGCGCCAGTAACAATGTTGCCGACTGACCAATGCGCTGATCGATTTGTTTCGCATGCTTGGCGAGTATTTTTATTTCATCTTGGGCAATGGCGGCTAAATCGGTGGCGACTACCACTACGGCGTCCCAGCCATGGCCTTCAAAAATGGCTTGATCATTTGCTACATCAACGATATTGACTTGAAACATGGGGCATCCTTTTTAAATAGATTGTTATTATTGCTTGCTAATCAGTAATTTCAGGTGCTGAATCACAAATCATAACGACCAATGGTGGTTAAAGTATTTAAGCTTAGCTTTACGATAGAGTTAAAATATATTTACAAAAATTAATTTAACCCAGCCTCTCTACTTGCTCTAGGTCACTACTTAGTAACGACAATATGGTAAACTTCAGCGCATCTATTCCCACATTCATAGCATTTAGGGAGTCTTCGTGACCGCCATTAATCAATTATATCCCCAGCCATTATGGCAATGGTTTGAACAAATTTGTGCGATTCCGCATCCATCCAAGTTTGAACAAGCACTTAGTGAACATATCCAGCAATGGGCTAAATCGAAAGGTTTGCCTGTCGTCGAAGATAAAGTCGGTAACTTGATCATTAAAAAGCCAGCGTATGCTGGAATGGAAGAACGCAAGACTGTGGTATTACAAGCCCACATTGATATGGTTCCACAAAAAAATGCCGATAAAGTGCATGATTTTGAAAAAGATCCTATTGAAGCCTATGTAGATGGCGAATGGCTAAAAGCCAAGGGCACCACCTTAGGTGCTGATAACGGTATTGGTATGGCTTCAGCGTTAGCAATTCTTGGCGCTGACGACATTAAACATGGTCCATTAGAAGTGCTGCTTACCATTGATGAAGAAGCGGGCATGACTGGCGCTTTCGGCCTTGAAGCAGGTTACCTTGATGCTGATATTTTAATTAATACTGACTCAGAGCAAGAAGGCGAAATCTACATGGGTTGCGCTGGCGGTGTTGATGCACAGCTAAGCGTTCCTATGTCATGGCAAGCACCTGAGCAAAGCAATGCCAGCTTTAGCTTAACCCTTTCAGGTTTAAAGGGCGGCCATTCAGGCGTCAACATTCATTTAGGTCGCGGCAATGCCAATAAATTATTAGCCCGTTTCTTATTTAGTTATGGTGATGATTTACAAATTGAATTAGTTAACTTCACTGGCGGCTCTTTACGTAATGCTATCCCCCGTGAAGCTAGCATCAACTTTATGCTGCCAAGCGAAAATAAAGCCAAGCTTGAGCAAGCCATTGCTCAATATCAAGCGATTGTTCGTGAAGAGCTGGCAATTGCTGACCCTGACATGTTGCTAACACTTGCAACCATTGACGCTCCAGCAAAAGTCATGAGTGAAGATGCGCAAAATACCTTAATCGATTTACTGCACGCCTGCCCTAACGGCGTAATGCGTATGAGCGATGAAGTTGAAGGTGTGACTGAAACATCGCTTAACGTCGGAGTGATTAACACTGACAACGAATCTGTTGAAGTGCTATGTCTTATCCGCTCATTGATTGACTCAGGCCGAGTGCAAATTGAAACGCAATTAACGGCATTAGCAAACCTTTCAGGTGCTAGCATTGATCTATCAGGCGCTTACCCTGGTTGGAAGCCTGATAATAGCTCACCAGTGATGGCCATTGTCCGTGAAACGTATAATGATATTTATAAGAAAGACCCGACGATTATGGTTATCCATGCCGGTCTTGAATGTGGACTATTTAAAGAACCATACCCAACCATGGATATGGTCTCTATTGGCCCAACCATTCGTTTCCCACATAGCCCTGACGAAATGGTGAACATCACCACTGTTGGCCAATATTGGGAACTACTGCTTGCGGTACTAGAGCGTATTCCAGCAAAAGGCTGAGCTTTAACTCGCTATTAAATTACGCGCTTAATAAAAAGGCTGCTCTATTCTTGATATAAGAAAAGGCAGCCTTTTTGTTCCTAGCGATAATCACTAGAACTGCAAATCTAATTGCTCGCTATTATCATCTGTAACCACTTCTGGCTGGCTATTATCAGCTAAACCAACACTGACACCGATTAATCTTATACCTCGGCCATTGGCCCGCTCTAGTGCTTGAGTTAACAATGTCTGGAATAAGTTAAGCGACATTTCATCACTGCGATGCTCAATGGTAGTTTGCTTGAAATCGTTAAATTTAAGTTTTACTACCTGTTTATGAATTTGCCGGTCTTTAGCACTGCGATGCACCCGGCTAATAAGCTCTTGGATTAACTGCGGCATGACATTGCTGCATTGCTCTATAGTAAAAATATCTTGGGCTAAGGTGGTCTCAACCCCAACCGACTTTCTGATACGATTTGGGCTTATTTGACGTGTATCGATACCTTGAGTGCGCTCAATTAACACGCGGCCAAATTTACCAAAACCGCTGATGAGCTTGTCACTCGGGTAGCGCTGCACGTCTTCACAGGTTTCAAGCCCGAGCGCTGCAAGCTTAGCCGAGGTTACTTTTCCCACCCCAGGGATTTTACTTAAGGATAATGATTTTATAAACGAAGGGATCTCAGCAGGCGTGATCACATATTGACCATTAGGCTTATTTAAGTCAGAAGCTATTTTAGCTAAAAACTTAATCGGTGCGACTCCCGCGGAAGCAGTAAGCCCGGTTACCGTAAAGATTTCAGCTCTGATCTGCTCAGCAATTAAGGTGGCGCTACCTTTACATGCATCACAATCAGTAACATCAAGATACGCCTCGTCCAATGATAACGGCTCAACTAATTCTGTATAACGATGGAATATTTCACGGATTTGCAGCGAAACCGCTTTGTAAACCTCCATCCTGCCTGGCACCAATATCAAATCTGGGCAGAGTTTTAATGCCTGATAACTCGACATAGCAGAACGAACGCCATATTTACGCGCCTCATAACTACAGGTACTGATAACACCACGGCGATCGCTGCGCCCACCTACAGCAATAGGTTTACCACGCAATTGTGGAAAATCACGCATTTCAACTGCGGCATAATAGCAATCCATATCAATGTGGATAATTTTACGCATGGCGTTTTCATAAAGAAGTCACTGAATGACATCATGATACTGTATATAAAAACAGTGTTCAAATTAAACCTTTATCACCAGTCGCGTTGAAAGCTTCAAATTACAAAATAGCGCTAATTTGCAATACAAATAAATAACAGCAAGAACACTAAACATCAGACGACACAAAAACAAAATCAACATTGCATGATACAAATCACTAACTTTTTTATGATCTTAGGGTATATTTTAATTTATAAGCAGGTACAATCAAACAAAAAATAATAATACAATTAGGTGAGTTATGAACAAGTTTGGCTTTAAAGCGAGTTTACTATTTGCGATAACAATTCTATTAGCTTTCGCCTTGATCATTAGCGGGCTGGTCACTCACCAATTATTAAAACAACAAATAACAGACAAGCTGACAACCGACATCCACCACCAAATAAAAACCAAAGTCAGTGAAATAGAAAACTCATTTAATCGCACCACTTCCGCGGTAACTGAACTCGCGAGTCTATACCGTCATAACAATGTGGATGCCGGCCATGTCGCCATGACTCAATACACAGCGAAATTAGGTGGCATCTCTAAAGTCATTATGGGGTTTGATGATGGCCAATCCTTTGCTTCTATTGCTTCAGAGTCTTTTCCTGACGGCGTCGGTGTAGTCGATAAATATGATCCCCGCACTCGTCCTTGGTACCAAAACGGCAAACAAAAAAATACCTTGTCCCTCAGCGAAGTGTTTTTTACCCGTACAGACGGTATACCTATGGTCGGGGTTATGCACCCAATTGATGGCGGGATCATCATGGCGGATTTACGTTTTGACTACTTGCAACTGCAACTACAAGCATTAGCAGATATTGAAGGTGCCACTGGCTTTATTATTGATAAAAATGGCTTAGTGTTAGCCTCTAATTCAGCCTTAACTAATCAAAAAGACAATATCAGCAGCAATAGCCAACTAAGCGAGATCTATCAAAGTATTCTCGGTCAGGATAGCTCATGGGCGCTCAGTGATATAAATGACGTTAGCACGATTATTGCTAGTCAAAAAATCCCTTTAATTGATAACAACCAATGGTATGTGATTGTCACCCTCGATGAAGCAACAGCTTTCGCACCGCTTGTTAATGCCACATTAAAACTCAGCGGCATCATATTATTGGTACTTGGCTTATCTGTTGTGGCGTTATTAATACTACTGAATAAGCTCTATCAACCGATTAATGAACTACGTGACTTAGTCACTGGCTTATCTCAAGGTAATGGTGATTTAACCCGTCGTTTGGAAGTCAAAAATGATGACGATATCGGAAAAATTTCCCTCGGAATTAACGCCTTTATTTCACAACTACAAACCATGTTGTTAGCCATCAATAAATCGACAATTAAATTATCTACCGGTATTGATAAGCTGCAGCACTATAGCCAAAACAGCGAACAAATTTTGACAGCCCATACCAATGAAACAACCCAAATTGTGACCGCCATTGAAGAGCTATCAAATACCGCTGTCACTGTGGTTGAGAATACCGAAACCGCAGCCAAGCATACTAATGAGGCTAATATTACTGGCGAGCAATCACTGAAGACCATTAACTTAACCCAAGTGGGTATCCAAGGTTTAGCTGCTGAAATCCATCAAACTGCTGGTAATGTCGAGCACATGAATAATGAAACCAGCAGTATTCAAAGCATTGTTGATGTGATTGGGAGTATTGCAGAGCAAACCAACCTGTTAGCGCTTAATGCCTCGATTGAAGCTGCAAGGGCCGGAGAGCAAGGGCGTGGTTTTGCTGTGGTTGCAGATGAAGTGCGCGCCCTTGCCAGTCGCACCCAAACAAGTACCAGTGAAATTGAAATCGCGCTGGCAAAATTAAAAGCTGAAGCCACTGCGGTGGTGGCGGCCATTGGCAGTACTGAACGAGCCTGCTCAGACACGGTTACTGAGGTCAGTAATACTTCTGATAATTTACAAACCATGAGTACTATTGTTGCTCAAATCAATGCCCTCAATAGCCAGATATCCACTTCAGCAAATGAGCAAAATATTGTTATTCAGGAAATTAATCGAAGCATGCACCAAATTCACGATATGGTTGAAACCTTAAATGATGAAGGCATTATGCAGCGAAATGAAACGGATAATATTGCCACAATCAATGTGGAGCTAACCAATATGATTAATCAGTTCAAACTATAGCGTTACCAATTTATAACGCTTAAAAATCCCATAAAAAAAGCCTAACTCAGTTAGGCTTTTGTTTTGTAGCAAACTCAATGATTACATTTTGTTTTGAAGCAAACTCAATGATTACATTTTGGTTTGCAGATAATTTTGTAAACCAACGCGATCAATTAATCGAATTTGTTTTTCTAACCAATACATGTGATCAGATTCAGTATCATCAAGTAGTACTTCTAAGATTTCACGGGTTTGGAAGTCGCCTTTTACTTCGCATAAAGCGATGACTTCACGTAAATGATCAGCAACTTGATATTCGTAGCTCAAGTCATTTTTAAGCATCTCTTCTACGTCTTTACCGATGTTTAATGCTTCACGACTTGCAACATCTGGCGTGCCTTCCAAGAAAAGAATGCGCTGAACTAACTTAGCAGCATGGGCTTTTTCGTCATCTGACTCATGTAAGATGCGCGTATAAAGCTCATCAAATCCCCAATCTTCGTACATGTGTGCATGTACAAAGTATTGATCCATCGCTGACAACTCACCGGTTAATAATGCATTTAAAGCTGCAATAACTTCTGGATTACCTTTCATGATAATGTCCTATTAATCTTTAATTTGTGATTGAAGATAGTTCTGAATACCGGTTTGGTTAATCAGCTCTTTTTGGGTTTCAATCCAGTCTAGATGCTCTTCTTCATCTTCAAGTAAATCTTCTAATAAATCACGAGTAACGTAATCGCGCTCTGTTTCACAAAGCTTAATCGCCTCTCGTAAAACGACCAACTGCTCGACTACCGCTTGCTGATCACAATCAAACATTTCTTCGCAATGCTCACCAATGCGTAACTTGTGTAATTGTTGAAGGTTAGGTAAACCTTCCAAAAACAATACCCGCTCAATTAACTTGTCTGCATGTTTCATATCTTGAATAGATTTTTTATATTCTTTCTCATTGAGGTTTTCGAGTCCCCAATGCTTGAACATACGCGCGTGAAGAAAATATTGATTAATGGCAGTGAGCTCACATGTCAGTACACGATTAAGCTGACTAATTACTTTTGGATGGCCTTTCATGATTTAGTCCTTAAATGCTAGATTGATCTGGATCAATTTCGACCAGCATAGTACATGTGACTTCAAAAAACAATTCCCCTTTATTATCATAAACTTAGTCATTGATAACTATTATCATTATAACTTAGGTTCTTATCTCGCTTCAGCATTTTCACGTTTGAATATTTCTTAATAGAATCACATCTCTAGCTAATTCTGCTGGTTTTTAATAGTGACAATAATCACACTAGTAAGGGTAAATGTTAGCTGTAATTAGTTTTGTAAATTTTGTAACAGTCGTAAAAAAGCCCACTTGAAAGTGGGCTTAAAGTTAATGCTGGCGCACTAGATAATCCGGTTTTGATTCAGTTTTGCTTCTCTTTCAGCTTCAGCCATGCGGCGTTTGCGTTTATCGCATGGGTCATCACAATCACAAGCTTTCTCAATACCCAAAACACCTAAACCACCACAACTGCCTTCAACCGCCTTGCGCTTCACGATATAGCCCACGGACATTAATAAAAAAAATAATAACAACACCACAAATGCTGCGATAAAAGTACTCATCATATTCTCCAAGCTAAATTGGTCATCAAATAAATCTTTAAATGCCATTAACGAATGTAAGGTGCAAACGACTCACTATAAAATACGTCATAATTATCGTCGTCTTTTTCAATCAGCATAACTGGCAGTTTCTCACGCTCAGCTAACGCTAAAGACTCTTCCGTACCTAATACCATCATTGCAGTTGCATAAGCGTCTGCAGTCATACTACTAGGGTGCAAAACGGTTACTGACGCTAACTTATGCTTTATTGGATAACCGCTTCTAGGGTCAATTAAATGCGAAAAGCGCTCGCCGTTTTCTTCATAATAAATTCTGTAATCGCCAGATGTCGCTAGCGCCATATTACCAGGCTCTATCACCTGTTGAATAGCCGCCCCTTGGCTCGAAGGTTTCTCAACTGCAACACGCCATGGGCTGCCGTCATTTTTAACACCTTTAACGCTAATCTCACCACCAATTTCCACTAAGTATCCCTCTACTTGGTATTTATTGAGTAGTGCAGCAATTTTATCGACACCATAGCCTTTAGCAAGGGAAGATAAATCAATGTAGAGATCAGGGCTTAACTTGGTGACAGTTAAATCTTTGACACTAAAACCATGAATATCCGATTTAGCTTTCATCTCGGCAATCGTTTCAGCGCTTGGGATCGCTGTTGGGCGCTTATCAGGACCAAAGCCCCATAGGTTAACTAATGGCCCTAAGGTAATATCCAGCGCGCCTTGAGTCGTGTCGTAAAGGCGTAAGCCTTCATTTAAAACCTTGGCTGTATCCGCTGAAACTTTCAGGCGTTGATTAACACCTAGCTGGTTAAAACGTGATAGTTCTGACTTCGGTCTGTAAGTGGACATTTGATCATTAACTAACTCAAGAGCGATATCAATTTCAGCTTGTAGTAGTTGAGTGGTTGGCAGGCGCTCATTACGTACCACTTTTATATGATAAGTGGTCCCCATGGTATTGCCTGACAGTGACACTATCTTATCTTCAGTTCCACAGCCGACTAAAATCAACAAACCAAAAAATACTGCCAGCGTCTTCATCGAAATTTTTATCATGTAAATGTTCAAATTCTCAATTTTTATATGGTTAATGTTTAAATCATTCTTAGCTAAAGCAACAGTGGCTAAAGCAACAACGACTAAACTACAAAGTCCCTAAAATAAAAATTGCAGCTAGCTTAACAATGGTGACCACCGTGTCAGCTAGCTGCAATTTATGACGTTCAATGTCTTTTGCAAAGGGTTAGCAGTTAGTCACTAACCACCAAAGTCATCGAGTAAGATGTTTTCATCTTCAACGCCTAAGTCTTTAAGCATACCAATTACCGCAGCATTCATCATTGGAGGTCCACACATGTAGAACTCACAATCTTCTGGTGCGTCATGGTCACGTAAGTAGTTTTCGTACAATACGTTATGAATAAAGCCTGTGTAGCCATCCCAGTTATCTTCCGCTTGCGGATCAGATAACGCAACATGCCACTTAAAGTTTTCATTCTCAGCCGCTAAGCCATCGAAATCTTCTACGTAGAACATTTCACGCTTAGAACGAGCACCATACCAAAAACTCATCTTACGTTTAGACTGTAAACGCTTAAGTTGGTCAAAGATATGTGAACGCATTGGCGCCATACCTGCACCACCACCGACAAACACCATTTCAGCATCGGTATCTTTAGCAAAGAACTCACCAAATGGACCAGAAATCGTTACTTTGTCACCTTCTTTGAGGCTCCAAATAAACGATGACATCTTACCGCAAGGTAAAGTTAAGTTTCTTGGCGGCGGCGTAGCGATACGCACGTTCAACATGATGATGCCAAACTCTTCTGGGTAGTTAGCCATTGAGTATGCACGAATAGTTTCTTCATCAACCTTAGATTCTAAGTTGAAGAAACCAAAGTGTTCCCAGTCGCCACGGTATTGCGCTGGTACATCAAAGTCAGCATATTTAACGTGGTGAGCTGGGGCTTCAATTTGAATATAGCCACCCGCGCGGAACGGCACAGACTCACCATCAGGGATTTGCAGCTTAAGCTCTTTAATGAACGTCGCTTTGTTATCGTTAGAGATAACTTCACATTCCCATTTTTTGATGCCGAAAATCTCTTCATCAAGTTCGATTTCCATGTCAGTTTTAACGTTAACCTGACAGGCTAAACGACAACCTTGACGTGCTTCACCTTTGCTTATGTGATCAAGTTCAGTAGGCAGAATATCACCACCACCAGACTTAATGTTTACCCGACACTGACCACATGAGCCACCGCCACCACAAGCACTTGAAACGAAAATACCATTGTTAGCTAGTGCGCCGAGCAGCTTGCTACCAGCACCGGTTTTAATTGCTTTTTCGCTATCATCATTAATTGAGATAGTGATATCACCACTGGCTACTAGTTTAGATTTAGCAAATAAAATCACTAATACTAAAACCAGTACAATCGCGGTAAACATACTCACACCTAGATAAACATCTATCGGAGTAGCTTTAAGAATATCCATTAACTTATCCTTTAAGGTTCAAATTAATACGTCGTACGGGTGTCTTAAAGAGACACACCTGAGAACGACATGAAACCTAGCGCCATTAAGCCAGAAGTGATAAAGGTAATACCTAAACCACGTAGCCCTTTAGGCACATCAGAATACTTCATTTTCTCACGTAGACCGGCAAGCAATACAATTGCTAATGCCCAACCAACACCTGAGCCGATACCGAATACCAAGCTCTCGCCAAGGTTATAATCACGCTCAACCATGAATGAAACCGCACCAAAAATTGCACAGTTAACCGTGATCAATGGTAAGAAAATACCTAATGCGTTGTACAAAGGTGGAAAGTACTTATCTAATGCCATTTCCAGAATCTGTACTAATGCAGCAATAACACCAATAAAGGTAATGAACTTCAAGAAGCTCAAATCTGCATCAGGTACACCGGCCCAAGCTAATGCGCCAGGAGCCAGTAAACCTTGATAGATGATTTGGTTAACAGGCACTGAAATTGCCAGTACCACAATTACCGCAACACCTAGACCCATAGCAGTGGTGACTTTCTTTGATACCGCCAAGAAAGTACACATACCGAGGAAGAAGGCTAACGCCATGTTCTCAATGAAAATCGAACGAATTAACAGACTAATATAATGTTCCATTGCGCCTACCCTTTTGCTTCTACTTGCTCTGGCTTATAAGTACGGATAATCCAGATCAGCATACCGATCAAGAAGAACGCACTTGGAGGAAGAAGTAACAAGCCATTAGGCTGATACCAACCACCGTCAGAGATTTTGCTGAGGATTTCAACGCCGAACAATGAACCATTACCGAGTAGTTCACGGAAGAAACCAACTGATAATAGGATGGCGCCATAGCCTAAGCCATTACCAATACCGTCCATAAAGCTCATCAGAGGCGGCGTTTTCATTGCGTATGCTTCTGCGCGACCCATTACAATACAGTTGGTGATAATCAAGCCAACAAATACTGATAATTGCTTCGCTACGTCATAGGCGTAAGCTTGCAATACTTGGTCTACAACAATTACTAATGAAGCAATAATTGTCATTTGCACAATAATACGAACGCTGCTTGGAATATGATTACGTAGTAACGAAATAAATAAGTTCGAACACGCGGTCACCGCAGTCAATGCTAATGTCATAACAATAGCCGTTTCCATTTTAGCGGTAACAGCCAGTGCACTACATACACCCAGAATTTGCAGAGCAATTGGGTTGTTATTAATGATAGGTCCAGTCAGAACCTGTTTAAGTTCTTTAACGTCAGCCATTAGCCTAGTCCTCCATTGCGTGCTTTTTCGATAAAGCGTGCAAAACCTTCTTCACCTAACCAAAACGTTAGCGAGTACTGAACACCGTTACTGGTCAACGTCGCACCAGATAAGGCATCAACACCGTGAACTGAAGATGCAATTGTCGGGATCTTAGTGACTTGAATAGCTAAGTCGCCATTGTCGTCATAAAGTTTTTTACCTTCCCACTTAGCAATCCACTGAGGGTTTTGAACTTCACCACCTAGGCCCGGTGTTTCACCAGAACCAGTGAAGTCGTAATACACTAAGCTGCGAATGGTATTCATATCCGCTTCAACCGCTAAGAATGCAAACATGGTTGACCATAAACCGTAGCCTTTAACAGGAATAATCACGGTTTGTAGTTCATTGTTGTCATCTTTAACTAGATAAACAACACCTTGATTTGCAACGCGCTTAACAGAGGCAATGTCATTTTCAGGCTTAAAAGACGTTGCAGGTGTACGTGCCGCTTTTTCAACATCAAAAGTATCAGCATCACCTTCAACAAACTCACCGGTTTTTAAATCAACAAGACGAGCTTCAACGTACTTACCATACTTTGCAATAATAACGTCTTTCTCAACTTTGCCAGCTTTAGTATCCACTAAACCTGCCGCTTCAAGAATGTACTTTTGCTTATCTAGCAATTTATTCTCTTGCTGAATTGGCTTAAGTAATACTGCTGCAGTTGATACCAACATTGAGCAGATAAAACACAGGCCGATTACAACAAATAATGTTTTGCCGATTGATTCTTTATTACTGGCCACGAGCAATCCTCCGCTTCACATTTGCTTGAACCACGAAATGGTCAAATAACGGTGCAAATAAGTTAGCAAACAGGATGGCTAACATCATTCCTTCAGGGAACGCTGGGTTAATGACGCGAATAAACACTGCCATTGCACCAATTAAGATACCGTAAGCCCATTTAGCATTGTTAGTGAAAGACGCAGAAACTGGGTCCGTCGCCATAAACATCATACCGAAGGCAAATCCACCTAAAACAAGATGCCAATACCAAGGTGTTGCAAACATTGCATTAGTGTCGCTACCGATAAAGTTAAGTAGGTAAGAAACTGCAATCATGCCCAACATCACACCTGAAATAATACGCCATGAGGCGATACGGGTATAAACGATAACTGCACCACCTAGCAAAATAGCAAAGGTAGAGACTTCACCCACGGAACCTGGAATGAAACCTAAGAAGGCATCCCACCAGTTAGCGCTAGTATATTCAAACGTGCCCTGTGCAGCTTGGCTCAATGCCGTAGCACCAGAGAAACCGTCAGCCACAACCCATGTTGTGTCACCTGACATGCTTAACGGATACGCAAAGAATAAGAATGCACGACCCGCTAACGCTGGGTTTAAGAAGTTACGACCTGTGCCGCCAAACACTTCTTTTGCAACCACAACACCAAAGGTAATACCCAGTGCAACCATCCATAATGGAATAGTTGCTGGTAAGGTCAGCGCAAATAGAATGGAAGTTACAAAGAAACCTTCGTTAACTTCATGGCCACGTACAGACGCGAATAAGACTTCCCAGAAACCACCAACGGCAAAAGTCACCGCATAAATAGGTAGGAACCAACAAGCGCCATACCACATCAGTGCAGGCACACCTGAACTTGCGGTTAATTCAGTACCAAATAGGCTGAATAGGCTGACTTGCCATACATCAGGAGTTGCAAAGCCAGCCATCAGCGCATCTTGAGCTTGCAAGCCAACGTTGTACATACCAAAGAACATTGCCGGGAAAGTACAGGCCCAAACCGTAATCATCATACGTTTTAGATCAAGGCTGTCACGCACGTGCGTGGTGCCTTTGTTTACTTTACCTGGAGTGTAAAACACAGTAGCAGCCGCTTCATAAAGGGCGTACCACTTCTCGTACTTGCCGCCTTTTTCAAATTGCGGTTCAATACGCTCGATAAAATCTTTCAAGCTCATTAGCCTTCCCTCTCGATCGTATCTAAACAATCACGCAGATATGATGCATAGTCATACTTGCCTGGACATACGAAGGTACACAATGCCAAATCTTCTTCATCTAGCTCTAGTGCGCCCAGTGCAGCAGCACCGTCATAATCACCAGAAACAAGATCGCGAAGTAACATTGTCGGTAAGATATCTAATGGAACAACACGTTCATAGTTACCAATTGGCACCATGGCACGATCTGAACCACCCGTAGTTGTGGTCATATTGAACAGACCTGTACGGTTTAAGTGACCTAAGAATGCGCGAGTGATAGAGAACTTATCAGCACCAGGCATAGCCCAACCAAATAATTCTTTTTCATTGCCTTCTTTCAACAAGCTAAGTTGTTGATGATAGCGACCTAAATAGCCATGAGGACCCGCCGCTTGGCGCCCGCTTAATACTGAACCTGAGATAACTCGAACATTGTCAGTTTCAATTTCTCCAGCAGTTAATTCAACAGTGCTAGCACCTAATACTGTACGAACTAAACGTGGGTTTTTAGCTTCAGGGCCAGTAATCGCAATAACACGTTGAGTGTTAAGTTCACCTTGAGTGAATAATTGACCAACAGCAATCACGTCTTGGTAGCCAATATGCCAAACCGTACGTGTTGCAGAAGCAGGAAGAAGATGATGAATGTGAGTGCCCACTAGGCCAGCAGGATGTATACCTGCAAACTCTTCAACTTGAGCATTGCCAGAAGGGATATCAGCACCAGGCGCTTTAGCAAGGAAAAGTTTGCCTTCTGTTAATTTCGCTAGTAGCGTCAAGCCGTTAGCAAAATCATCTTTATGCTCAGCAATCACTACAGCAGGATCTGCAGCAAGTGGTTGAGTATCAATTGCGGTGACGAAAATACCAGCAGCGACTGAATCAACAGCAGGTACTTTACTGAAAGGGCGAGTTCGTAAAGCTGTCCAAAGACCTGATTCAATCAAGTTTTCTCTGACAACGTTAGCATCTAACGTGTTAAGTTCATCAGCACTATATTGAGTAAAGCTGACTTTATCATCACCTTCAACGCCAATAACCACTGACTGAAGTACACGTTTCGCACCCCGGTTAATTTCTAATACAGTACCACTAGCTAAAGCAGTATATTTAACGCCAAGGTTCTTTTTATCTTCAAAAATCACCTGACCTTTCAAGACTTTTTCGCCAACCTTGATTTTCATCGTTGGACGTAAGCCAATATACTCTTCACCCAAAGTCGCTACGTTCTTAATGGCTGGGCCATTATGGATAACTTGCTCAGGGCCACCTGCTAGAGGTAGTTCCAATCCTTTCTTTATTGTAATCATATCCACAAGCACTACGTTTGAAGGAAAGACAATGCGCCGCGTTCCTACCCAAAAGAAAACAAAGTGTTAACAAACACTTCAGTGTTGAGCTAGCGCAGATTTATCACGGAAATGCGATCGCAATCACGCTGGTCGCGCGCATTTTACCCCAAAATGTGCGCTATCGCCACGAAAAAAACCAGTGATTGAATTTTTAGATTGTTCATTTTTAAACAATTCACTCAAATAGGGTGTGGAACAGTCTGATTTAACGTCATTGAATGCAATATTTCAGTAACACAGGCACTATAACATTAATTTTAAAAGAAATAATATAAGAAGTGATTTACGGATTTGTTAACAAAATTCGCTTTAGTACGAGCTAAAATAGCCCATACTAAAGCAGAATTAAAACAAGCACCTACAAGAGGAAGAAGAGGTGAGACAGTTAAAATCTGGCCTGATATCCAAGGTAACTCAGCATCTCGCCTTGAGAAGTAATGCCTAAATTAGACTGTTGACTGACTAAATCCTCGTCAAGTAAGTTTTCTATACGCAAATAAACTTCGTGCACATTAGAAATATGATAGTTAGCTGCTAAGTCTAGCTTCCATTGTGTATCAATTTGTTCACCGCCATTAATGGCAGTGGCATAACCCATTTCTGATTGATATAAAGCTTGGGCGATGACACTAAATTGACCCATTATTAAGCCCGCATTTAAAGCTAATTGTTGCTCAGGTACCCAAGGAAGTTGTTCGCCTTTTACATAAAGACCGATTAAGTCGTTAAAACCAGAGTCTCCAAACTCAGCTTGGCTGTATTGGTATTGAGCAGAAAGAGGGATTGAAAAGCTATCAAAGCCGACAGTGTAATCGACCGACAAGTCGATGCCGTTAACGGACGTATCGTTAAAATTGTCTTGTACATAACGCTGTGAATAATCACACGCCATACTCCACATACAAGTCACATGTTGATTATCAAAGTCTTGTACGTAAGCATTTAAACCAACATTTAGTGCATCATTGCTATAGCCAAGTGCTAATTGATACTGCAGCGACTCCTGCGCTTGTTGCAATGCATTGCCCGCTGATGCAACTGTCCAAGCTTGCTTAGCTGAAACAGCCGCTTTCCAAGCACCTGTGGTATAGGCAATTTCGATTGCCGGGATCCAGCCATCATCAGAAAAATCAGCCGCCTCTATGCCATAGGCTTCAACGTCAATTTCGCGAGTAGTACTGACACTTTCAAAGCTCAAGCCTAAGTTTATCGACAAAGCGCCATAGTTGAGTTTGGCGTCAGCGCTGGTAATGAGTACGTTAACATCGTCGATATAAGCTAGCAGCGCATTATCAATATTGGTGCTCGCAAGACTTCTATCTTGGCTCCAGGTCCAATCTTGCTGGCCAAAACGCATTTTGGCTTTATCTGAATGAAACAGCGCACCATAGGTCACTTGATGAGCGCCATATTGACTTACACCTTCCGTTTGCAAGCCATAGCCCGAATATTGATTATCTTCAAGCATAGAGCCTAAAGCCAAACCGCCTGTAGTCGGGGCTTTATCAAAAGCTGAAATCGCTGATAATTCTGTTGTACCAATAAACACGCCAGATAACGAGTTTAATTGCGAGATTTGCTCATCATAGGATTGGTAATAAAAATCGGACATCACCACCGAGCCATCACTAAGATTAACAATATGGCTCACTTGATACTTATGGCGCTGGCCTTCACGGTTATCATTTTCGGTAGCCGAATACGCCCTACCCGGTTTAGCCTGCCAATCTTGGCTGGTTAAACCGATATTGGAGTGATCATTTTCTGAGTTAGTGTATTGGTACATAAACTCTGTCGTTTGTGGGTTTCTAGCGCCAGCAAGACTATCAGCATTAATTTTGAACATGATATCGGTTTGGCTGTGGTCGCTATCAAGGTTGGTCACAAAACCTGTTTCTTCGGCGGTATTTTGGTAATCCACCGCAAACAGCATGCCGTATTCTTTATTTAAGCCACTGGCAATGGCGCCCACGCGGCCACCACCATTATCATTAATTTCGATGTTAGCCTGAGCATCTAATTTTGTTGGGCTGATCTGCGCCGTGGTGTAATCCACACTACCAAAAGCCCCTTTACCGCCTTTTGTCACTCCAGTCATGCTGGCTGTAGTCACTTGGGTTTGTAAGGCTAAATTCGGTTGTAACACTAAATGAGGCGCTGAATAAGGAGACGGTGAAAAGGATACTCTATCTTGAGAAATCGCAATGCCATTGACCGCGCCGCGATGACTGATGTCAGTGGTTTGCCCCATGGCAGCAGGCATGATTGTCATTCCTGACAATGCTAGGGGTATTGTACTGCTGCGATAATGAAATGGAGCTGTCTGAGGCTGGTCGAGTACAACAGTATTATTTGATTCATCCAAGGATGCCGTCACAGAGCTTGCAGCAAAACTTGAAGAATGACACACAAACAGCACAGCAGAAGCAATTACAGACAAGCTGAATTGGCCTTTAGACATGGTTAACTCCCAAAATACATCATCGGCATCGCAATCCGCTACGCCTTTATTATTATAAATAACATCCTATTACTAACTTTTAACAATAACGTTTTCATGCAAATAAAAACAGTATTTTAATAAAATTAACCACAAAAAAAACAAAGCGGCCGAAGCCGCTTTGGTGTCAAACTAAAACCTAGGATTAACAGCTAGCCTATAGCGTACCTAAAATGTCGTCACTCAATTTAAGGTCATCATTACGATTGACACTTACACCAGCGGCAATGATTGCACGAGCAATATCTTGGGCTTGATCAAGTGAGTGCATGTCATAAGTGCCACACTGATACTCATTTAATTCAGGGATCTCACTTTGTTCAACCACTTTAAGTACATCACCCATTGCTGCAAGCCACGCATCGGCAACAACCCGCTCTGTCGGCTGACCAATTAAGCTCATGTAAAAACCGGTGCGACAACCCATTGGCGATATATCAATAATTTCTACCGAGTCACCATTCAAATGATCACGCATAAAACCGGCAAATAAGTGCTCAAGGGTATGAATACCACGTTCACTTAAAATATCTTTATTTGGCGTACAAAAACGCAAGTCAAATACCGTAATGGTGTCACCTTTAGGTGTACTCATATGCTTTGCGACACGCACAGCAGGAGCTTCCATTCGTGTATGATCAACAGTGAAACTATCAAGTAAAGGCATGACTCATTCCTTAAGGCTAAGTAAAAGATGTTTGGCATCATAGCATCAAAATTGAAACCAGACAGCGATGTAAACATGGGATAAACCGGAGTTATCTTCATGTAATAACCTGTCTGTGTGACAAACTGATGACCGATACTTATTACTTTTATTAAAACACTAAAGACTAAAAAGCAAAAAACCTCATCTAAAGACGAGGTTTTGATTTTTAAGCTAATTTGGCTAGTTTGCCTTAATCTACAATGACCATAAATGGCCTTATGGATTAACCTTTACAATTTGGCGTTTTAGGCACTGCATCTAATGCTTGCCACTCAGCCTGAGTATATGCATTAATGGAAAGTGCATGCACGCCGTTGGCTAACTCATCCGCTAACACAGCATTTATTGCTCGGTGGCGGGCAATTAATCGCTGCGCTTCAAACTGCTCACTCACCACCACCACTTTGAAGTGTGTTTCTGAGTTAGGCGGCACATGGTGGCGATTGCTTTCATTAAGCACATCTAAATGTATCGGACTAAAAGACTGGTTCAGTTTATCGCTAATGATTTGTTCAACTGACATAACAAACTCTTTATAACTACATTTTAAAGTTTGAAGACTACTGCTTAACTCCCCATAAATCAAACTAGCCAGTCGGCAATCTGATTTAAGTGGCAATTTTAGTTAACAATGCAAGCTAACCTAGTAAGTTAAAGATTACGCTGATGAATTATCCCTTCAATTGATGATAGCCGACAATTAACTGCCTAAAGGTTAGATTTAACCGACAGTTCTTAACCTTTAAACGCTTTGGTACTGCATGCTGCCACTGTGATTGCATCCCTTGATGCATAATGAGTAAATCACCGCTTTCAAGCTCAACGTTTTGTTTTATATTGAGGCTTTTATGCCGTAAGGCAAAAGTTCGACTGGCGCCAATACTGACTGACACAATTGCGCTATTGGCTACTATTTCAGGCTCATCATCACTATGCCAGCCCATAGAATCTAAACCGTTTTGATAACGATTAACCAATACCCCGTTGCAATTAAACTGCAGTTCATCCCGCAGCCGCTGCCTTAAATCTGCTAATAAGTGTGGCCAAGGCTGCGGTGAAATTAATAAAGAAGAATATTGATATTCACAACCAGGATCAGCAAACCATACTTGAGCGCGAGGGATAGGATGCTGTTTACCAAAAAGCGTAATTATCGGTTTTTCAAAGGGGTAGCTATCGGCATCGGCTAGCAACTGTTGCTGCTCCCCGCGTGATAAAAAGCCCTTTATATACGTTATTGGCGCAGTTATTGGCGCGCCATGGCTCTTGGATTTAGCGCTGGGGCTATTTTGATTGTCACTGCTGTGCTGATCAGATAATTTAAACTCGATTTGTTTCACCCCCGCCCTCCTTTTGCCTCTTAAAGAGAGGCTAACGTTGACAACCGACACTTTGTGACTAATCCTTTAGTATATCAATACATTATTTTACACTTTTCTAACATTAACTCACTAAACTTTATGAGAGCCTAAAATTACAACGTAAGCTGTTTTATTAAGCTAGGTGAACCGCCTTAATGTTTATCCCAACACCGTCATTGCAGCAGCGCCGCCACTATCTTATCGGCGGTTTTAGCACTGTTAGTCTATAAAAGATAAAGGTAGTTTATTGCACTTATGAAATGGATATTGGATCTGCTTGTCAATCTAAGCATTATGTTCTGCTTAAGCATTGCCATGTTCAACATCAGCAATGCCCATGCTGAAAAGCTCAACTTAACAGAGACTTACACCGCGCCAATAGGCCAATCTATAGGGTATTACACCGAAACAGATCGTATTAACGCATCACAAGCTTATCAATTATTCCGTAATGGCCACTTCCAGTCAGGCAGCGAGGAAATTAGCAACTACGGCATCGGCTCTAACCCTGTATGGATTAGTCTATCCATTAATAATCCAACTCAAACTCAGATAAACCGCATCATCCACTTTGATAATTACTGGCTCGATGAAGTCAGTGCTTATTGGCTAAGCTCAGATAGAATTGCTCATTTTGAGCACCAAGGTGATCTATCGCTATTTTATAAACAACCGACTTTTCAACCCAGCTATAATTTTCAATATAGCTATCCACCAGGTATAACCACGGTATTAATTAGGCTTCAAACCTTAGATGCCATGGTCATTCCGGTATATTTATTTGATGAAAGCCAAAGCGCTCAAAACAGTATATTTAACTCCTATAGTTACGGTTTTTTATACGGCGCGATTATTGCGCTGCTGATTTATAACTTTATTTTATTTTTAGGCTTACGTCTGAGAAGCTACTTTTACTACTGCCTATACCTGCTTAACTTTCTAATATTAAATATGGCATATAGCGGTCATGGTTCGTTATGGCTTTGGCCAAATTCGCCTTATTGGCAACAATGGGCTGTGCCAATCCTTATGGTCACCTTCTGCTCCAGTGGCATTGTATTCGCGTGCCACTTTTTACGTCTGCGATATCAACTGCCGCTATTACATAAGATCTTAAAAAGCTTATGCGTACTTTTTCCAATATTGATGCTGTTGGCAGTGATACTGCAAGACCGAGTATTAGGGTTGATTTTTGCTTTTGATTTGATGCTGTTATTCAGTGGCTTGATGATTGTATTAGGGGTGCTGTCATTAAATTTCGGCAATATTTCCGCACGGTTATTTTTACTGGCTTCAATATCATCAATGATAGGTATTGCCATAACCGCGCTTGCGGTGTGGTCATATATTCCATTTAATGACTTTACTTATCGCGCTGCTGAAATAGGGGTAGGTATTGATGTACTTTTACTGGCATTAGCATTAACTGAGCGATTTAGACGAATCGAAAATGAAAAACTGATCGCAGAAAAGATGGCTCAAATGGATCCGTTAACCCTGCTTAATAATCGCCGCGCTTTTTACCAATTAGTGGAGCCGCAATTTAATCAAGCCAATGGCACTATGGAATCGCCGAGTAATACCCCTTCTATCGTAATGATTGATATCGATAAGTTTAAAGATATTAATGATAAATATGGGCATATTTTTGGTGATTTAGTCTTGGTTAAAGTCGCATCTATCATTAGAGATACCCTACGAAAAAATGATATTGTGGCGCGCTGGGGTGGCGAAGAGTTTATTGTTTTTTTACCGCAAACGGCTGCAAAAGAGGCCGATAGTTTAGCAATGCGGATTTGTGAAAATATTGCCAAACTCAATTTGCAGCACCAACACGTTAAAGTGCAGGTTACAGCCAGTATTGGCATAGTGACCAGTAATGCTGAGATCTATCAATTACCAGCCTTAATTGAACAAGCCGATAAACACCTATATCAAGCTAAACGAGCCGGCAGAAACAGAATATGTAATAGTGAACAGGTATTAACCCATAGCGTCGCCAGTTAAAGATAGCTCAAGTGCTAATGTAATTTTATCAAAATGACTGTTTACCCAAGCTCCATTAATCGGCCCCCAATCCAGCAGCTGATAAAAACCCGCATTGTGTCTTTGCCCCTGCTGTACAAATTGCACATCAATGCCTATGTCAGTGAAAGCTGCTATGTTGTCTTGCAAGGTGCGTCTTGGCATTTGGGTCTGCTTTTGTAATGACAACAAATTATGCTGTTGCTGCTCAATGAGTCCCGCCAGATAGATTTTACGTAAAAACGCTTTTTGCGCTTTAGAGACAGGTCGCACTAAAAATCCATTATTAGCCGCTGCAGCAGTTACTTTTTCCATATTACTCAATCCCATATACTATATAAGCTTAAAGTAATGGATTATGAGTGGTTAAGAAAGACTAATCGACACTTATTATTCATCAATCTCTACCAATCAAGCTTTTAGTAAACAAGCTTTTAGCAAACAGTTGCGACTAACTTAGCAAAAGGATTTATATATGTCGGCCACACCAGAATCAGATGTGACAGTAGCTAGCACCTCAGAAAAACTGCTCATAGCTGAGGCAAAGTGGCAGAGCTATACAGAAGTGACATTAACCAAGGTAGATAAAAACTACCCGAAGCAAATATTCAGCCAAAGCATTGGGCTGTTACTGTTAATATTAGCCGCGTTAGTTGTCGTCATGACATTAAACCAAGCCTTAGGGCGTAATGAATACCTCATCATTAGTGGAGTATTGATTGCCGGAGTCGTGCTGACATTGATCCGCTTTTTGGCGGCTAAAAAGTTGCGCTACGGCGTACTTGAACATGAAATATTAATACGCCAAGGCTTATGGTGGATAAAGACCACAGCTTTACCTTATAGCCGCTTGCAGCACGTGAGTTTGTCGCAAAACCCATTGCAAAGGCGCTTCAACTTAGCCACCATAAAGTGCTTCAGTGCTGGCAGTGGCGCGGCAGAGATTTTCCTCCCGGGACTGAGCTTTACCTTGGCAGAAAAGTTAAGGCAGCACTTACTGAATAAAGCCTCTTATCATCAACAACCGCTCTCCTCAGATATAAGCTCTGACATAAGCTCTAATATAGGCTCTGGCATAAGCTCAGATACAAGCTCTAATATAAGCTCTAATTTAGGCTCCGAC
This sequence comes from Shewanella sp. 10N.286.48.B5, assembly GCF_002874355.2. Classification (NCBI taxonomy): domain Bacteria; kingdom Pseudomonadati; phylum Pseudomonadota; class Gammaproteobacteria; order Alteromonadales; family Shewanellaceae; genus Shewanella; species Shewanella sp. 10N.286.48.B5. The sequence continues at coordinate 115,793 of NZ_MCVG02000001.1, read as the reverse complement.
ATAAGCTCTAATATAGGCTCTGATATAAGTTCAGATACAAGCTCAAATATAAGCCCTGCAATAAACACTGAAAAGCCGCTAACAAAAGAGGCCGCTGATGAGTAACCAGCCAAATGAGCCTCAAAAAGATAACAAGATTTCAGTAGCGCATTCTTCACTGCAAACCTCTGAGAATCCTTCATCACAAGCAAAAAAAGCGACTTCAACGTCAAGCTCAAAATCCACTACAGCTGACAAAAATGTCAATGCCTTAACCCAATGGCAATCGCTGTCTCCTTGGTCAATGCTAAGCTTTATTTTTGGCAGCGCAAAAGCCATTTTATCTAATGGTTACGCCATCATTCCTGTGGTGTATGCCGGTTGGCAGAGTGGTTTTGATTTACAAATGGGTCTACTCGGCTTTGTTGTAGCAATACTTTTACTGACTATATTTTCATTTGTTCAATGGCGAACCTACCGCTTTAAGCTTTCAGGGCAACAACTCAATATTAAACGTGGGCTGTTTTTTACCCGTAAAGATGAAATCCCACTCAACAAAATTCAAAATATTCGTTACAGCCAGCCGTTTTATTTCAAGCCATTTAAGCTCGGCACCTTAATCGTTGAAACTGCAGGCTCAAAAGATGACGAAGCGCATTTATCGGCGCTAGATGCAGCCCAAGCCAGTAAGCTTAAACAGCAATTACTGCAACTCGCTCCCCAGCAGCTTGCAACTAATGACGCTATCGATGAAATCAGCACTAAAAACACTGCCGATAGTGTTAACACACCTAGCAATAAAACCCACAACACGATTGTGGTGCGTAATTTAAAGCAGCTAATTCAATTTGGTTTTTATCAGAATAATTTGATTTGGTTTGCAGTGATAGCTGGGCCCATAATGGGACAAATTAAATGGGAGCAGATAGTAGAGCTTCCTATTATTCAACAATTTTGGAGCGCTGTTGTCAGCTATAGCGGCCCAAGTATTGCTCTACAAGCCATTGCCATTATGCTGACATTGTTGTTGGTGTATTGCCTGTTTTCGATAATTTCTATTGTGGCGGCAGTACTTAAATATCATCCATATACATTAGATAAACAGCAACAAACCCTGCAGCGCAGCGGCGGGGTGATCTCCCACCAGCAAGACGCATTAGCTATTCGCCGAGTGCAGCTAGTGCACTTTAGTCAGCCATTTTTAGCTAAATTATTAGGCTTATGGACACTGTATTTTAAGCAGGTTAAAGGCCAAGAGGTTGAGCAAAAAACTACTGAGCATATGTTACTGCCCAGCGTTAAAACTGCAGAGATTGCTGCAATATTGGCGCAAATACCGCAATTAGCAGGCGGGACAACTAATATCCCAGCGCGATACCAAGCTATTGCTTTGGCATGGTTTTTAAGACGCGGCTTGTTAATGTACATTCCAGCGCTATTAATTTTAATCTTTACCGGCTTAAATCCGATCTCTGAAGTGGCTTTATTGATTGCTACTGCGGTTATGGGACTAACATTTTTGCGGTACAAGCAGTGGGGCTATGTGATTGAAGATGAAGTGTTATGGCAACATAGCGGCTTATTTGGCCATCATTGGAAACGGATCCCTTATGAAAAAATACAGCACGTATCTATCACCCAAACAAAAGGGCAACAACGCAGCGGTCATGCCTATATCGAAATTGGCCTAGCTAGCGGCAGCTTAACTCTGCCCTATATCGCTGAAAAAGACGCCTTATTCATTGCCGAAAAAGCCATGCAAACCATTAAGCAAGATTACCGTAATTGGATATAAACGCTTATCTTAATGGCATATTGGCTAATGAAGAATAACTAATAGCGGGCACTAAATGATCAACCAATGCGAGTTAGCGCTAGTTAGCACTTGTTAACTAGCGCTACTTAACTACTAGCACAGGACAACTGGCCTGATTAGCCACCTCTTCAGCAACATTACTGTGCAGAAAATGCGCTAGACCACTGCGTCCATGGCTGGCAATCACCACCATACCAATGTCGCCTTTGTTGGCCTCATCGACAATTTCTTCAATGGCATCACCACGCCTAATTACGGTTTCGACCTTCAAGTCAGTATTTAAATCAGCAAGTAAATTTTGCATTTTGGTGGCTGCAGCCTCTTCCATGCTTTTAGCGAGTTCCTCAGGAGTAATAGCCAAAATCATGTAGTTCTCGTCACCAAGGGGCTGAGAAACCACATGTAAAATACGAATACCCACTTCATATAAATTGGCCATTTCAATGGCATATCGCAGCGCATGGGATGCCGTTTCAGAAAAATCTGTTGGCCATAATATTGAACGTGAACGCATGTGAGTTCCTCCTGTAGATAAAATAAGTGAGCTTTAGCATTAAACAAACTTATCCCACTTATTTAAGTAAATATAGCTAGCGGTATAAAGTAAACTAAAAGTATGAACAATTTCAGTCACTTTTCCATAAGCATCATCACTGTAATCATGACCATAGTTATAAAAAATAACCATCGTTAACATGATAGTTTCAGATACAAACTACTTAAATATCCTCCTAATTAAAGTGTAGTGCAAATAGTAAAAAACCACCTTGACCCAGCTCAAGAATCCAAAGGCTTGCAATTAGACCTAACTCAGCACATACTAAACCGACTAATCAGTCGGTTTTTTAATTTATTGAAATGATGTCAGTATCAATATCACTCTAGGAGCGCTTTATGAATATGGCCGCTAACAATGTTCAGCAAAGTCCATTACAACAATTACTTCAGCAGCAACGCCAAGCCTATCAGTCAATGCCTGCGCCTAGTTACCAATCCAGAGTTGATAAACTCAATAAACTCAAAGCCGGGTTGCTCAGTTATAGTGAGCAATTTGTTAGTGCATTAGCCACAGATTATGGCCATCGCTCAGCCAATGACACCATGATTTCAGACATCATGCCTTGTGTGAATAACATCAACTACAGTCTGAAACATCTAAAATCATGGATGAAACCCAATAAACGCCATGCCGGGTTATTACTGTCCCCTTCTTCGGTCACAGTGCATTACCAACCCCTTGGCGTTGTTGGCATAATCGTGCCGTGGAATTTCCCAGTCATGCTGGCTGTTGGCCCGTTAATTACCGCCATTGCAGCAGGTAATCGCGCCATGCTTAAAATGTCAGAATTTACCCCAGCCACCAACCAAGTATTAATTAGCTTATTAGCAGAGATATTTAGCCAAGATGAAGTGGCCGTAGTGGAAGGCGAAGCCGATGTTGCCGCGCAATTCTCAGCCCTACCCTTTGACCACCTATTATTTACAGGTTCTACAACAGTGGGCCGCCATGTCATGCGCGCAGCTGCTGATAACCTCACCCCAGTGACTCTTGAGCTAGGCGGTAAGTCACCAGTCATTGTAGCGCCTGATATTGATATCGATACTGCTGTTGAGCGCCTTATTTACGGTAAGTGTTTAAATGCAGGCCAAATCTGCGTCGCACCCGATTATATTTTATGTCCAGAAGACAAAATCGATGCGCTAATCAGTGCCTACAAAACTCGTTTTAATAACATGTACCCAGATTTTGCCAGTAATGAAGACTATGGCAATGTGATTAACCAGCGCCAATACAGTCGCTTACTCGCGGTACTTGATGACGCCAAACAAAAAGGCGCGACCATTCACCCAGCGACTGAGTTCAACATTGATAGCGAAATACGTAAATTACCAACACAGCTAGTGACCAATGTCAGTGCAGATATGGCCATTATGCAACAAGAAATCTTCGGGCCATTACTGCCGATAATCGGGTATAAAGACCTTGATGAAGCCATTGAATATATCAATAACAATGAACGCCCATTAGCGCTTTATATCATGAGTTTTAACAGTCAAACCCAGCAAAATATTATCCAACAAACTCACTCTGGCGGCGTATGTATTAACGAAACTATCTTCCATGTGGCAGCCGATGACGCCCCGTTTGGCGGCATTGGCCCATCAGGTATGGGCCATTATCACGGTAAAGAAGGCTTTTTGACTTTTAGCCATGCGAAAACGGTGTTAAAAAGCGGCAAGTTCAATTCAGGTTTATTTGTGCACCCGCCTTATGGCACTAAAATCCAAGCCTTGTTGATGAAGTTTTTCCTGCGCTAACGCGTTGGATAAGTGCCAATAATTGAGTGTGCGATTATCGCCTTGGTGCTAAACTCGCACGCTCAAAATCCCGATTGATAATCGGCCTTTTTATTAACCGCTTTGTAATTAATAGCTCATTAATAGACAGCTTATGGATAGATTGCTCATTCATAAACCGTCCCTTAATAACTCATTAATAAATAGCTCATTGAAAATACGAACAGCATATGACCCAAACTGTAGCCAACAAAAAACCTAAAGTAGACAAGAAACAAGCGATACTCGATAGCGCTTTACAGCTATTTGTTGAGCAAGGGTTTCATGGCACATCAACCGCATCAATCGCCAAAAATGCCGCAGTTGCCACCGGGACATTGTTTCATCACTTTCCCAGTAAAGATGATTTGCTCAATCATTTATTTGTTTCAATTAAACAAGAGTTTGCTGATGACATTACTCAAGCATTATCCACCTTTGACAATGCTGGTGAAGACTTAAAAACTGATGCTGAACACCTTTGGCAACAAGCGATTGATTGGGCCTTAAAACACCCGATTAAGCAGCGTTTCTTTTTACAATTTTCTATGTCCAACGACATTGATGCCGCAATCCGCGATCAAGCCATGAACGGTATTTTGCATTTTGTTGTTCAGCTTATTAGTAAAGGCCAGCAACAAAAGATTATTGCTGATTTTCCTGTTGCGCTAATGCTTGAAAACTGTCACGGCCAATACCTTGCCGCTATTCGCTATTTTACTGACAACCCACAATGGGGCAACGACCCAAGTCAGCGCCAAGCAAGCTTTGAATTATTTTGGCGCTCAATGAAAGCTCAGTAATCTACTTTTATATTCAAAACCTCCTTTAAAGCCAGTTAGCTGATGACTGGCGAAAGGTGCTAAGCCTTAACCACGAACCGCTTCAGCAAATCTCTTTCGGCTCCAACCATACAATTGACCCAAGCATGCACTAGATCCAACTATACATTTAATAACAAAATATTATTATCTTTATAAAGTTTGATAATTTTATTAAATCATTACTTCGCCCTATACTTCTTCCATCAAAACGAACAAGCAACAACTTAGCAATTAACGTATAAGGCGAGATTATTATGAAAATGAGTCATGTAGGTATTATGGTTGGTGACATGGATAAAGCCGTCGAGTTTTATACCCAAGCATTAGGTCTTGAAATTGTCATGGGCAATTCAGCAGTCATCGAAGAAAAACAAACTGCCATTGGTAGAATGTGTATTGCGGTATTTGGTGATGGTTTTAAAGGTTTTAACATCGCCCACCTCGTCACTTCTGATGGCATCGGCTTTGAGTTATTTGAAATGAAAGACCGCGAAGAAAGACATCATGTCGACTTCACTAAAATCGGTATCTTCCATTACTCGTTAGAAACAGATGACTTTGAAGGCGTTATCGAGCGAGTTGAAAAATTCGGCGGTAAAGTCAGAATGGACATCATGCGCTATCATCCAGAAGATGATAATAAGCCTTACAAAATGGTCTATCTAGAAGACCCATTTGGAAACCTATTTGAACTGTATTCTCATACTTATTCAGAAACTTATTCTTCTGAATACACATAAGAATTAAAGAATTTTAAAAAGCAGCTAACCGTGGTTAGCTGCTTTTTTTTGTATTAGAGAAGTTTGTAGGCAAGTATTATTTAAGCGCCTAAATCACTTTTGGACATTTTCGTGTTAGGACTTTGGGTAATCATGGCATTTCAGATTACCCAAAGTATGGATAAGCTCTAAACCTGTGGCCAATTTCAATTGGCCACTACAGATAAGGACGCGGCTACGCGCGGCCTATCCTTATCTGTTAGAAGTTACTTTCTTAGTTTATAAACCAATAGTGCTCCTATAGGAGAAAGTATCGCTGTAAGAGTAAATAGAATTGCTAAATCAAATTGTTTGAATTTTACCAATGCTACACGCGAGTTTATAACTATCTGCCCTGAATAAAGTAACTCAAGATCATAGTTTTCAGATTTTTGTGCTTTGCCTGAATGAAGTTTATCTAAGTATGTACTAGCTGAATATTTGCAAGCATGGCCAAAGTACAACAAATTATCATCTTTATCTCTATTACCAATATGTACCCATGGAGTTTTTAGCTGCGGTATAAATGAAAGTAATGATAAAGCGGAGGAGATAACCAATAGTATAAGAACCACAACTAAATAAATTAAGAGAAATTTATTCAATGATTCTGCACCTAAGCTCATTCTAGCGACTGCAAAAATACCCGCAGAGCAAAAAGCGACATTTGCAGCATTTTTTGCCTCTGCAAACTTTATCCACTCATTAACCTTTGAAAGCGTATCTTTTAATGTATCAATCACCAAAGACCACCAGATGTAGATGATTGAGTTTTACAGTTTTCGTCATACCATTTTTCCATATCATTATTTATGACGTTACCATGGTAACAGTCATGATTATAATTTTTAGAAAGTAGATCTTTATTGTGATCATTTAGGTTTGAATAGATAACATTTGATGCAAAAATAACTTTATTGTCCCAACCTTTATTGGCATTGGAACATAGGTTGGATGCACTATTTACAACATCCCCCATCCATACAACTTCATTAAGGCCACTACCTTTATATCCCGACTTGATCATAAGTGCTCGCCCATAATCCATGCCAATACCTACTTCAATTTCAGTAATATTTCTTTTTTGAAATTTATGATTTAGAACTTTTATTAGTGAGTTAATTTTTGCTGCGTCGGAAAACATACTATCGATTTGATATTGCTTTGGCGTGTTATAAATTCCACTGACGCAATCTCCCTCAATTCTAATTTCTGAGCAGTCTGTGTTCCCATTCATTATTGCCACTACTTCTGAAATATAGCTTCTGTATATTTTAGCGAGAGTAGGTCTTTTATGTTTGTTTGGTAATTCTGAAGAATCTCTTATATCTACAAAAAACGCTGAGCAATTTACATAAAAGCCATTTTTATAAGTTAATTTATCTCTAGCAGGTATTTCATCTACTTCTGGAAATGATGTATCTGATTCATCTAATATTTCATCTAGTCGATCAAAACTATCTTCATAATTGTAATATTTATACTTCGTCTCCAATGCCTGCTACTCCTTTAACTTCTAACGCCGCAAACAAAGGCGCGCTTTAGCGCGTCCTTTTTGCTTTGCCTTGTTATGAGTGTTGTATAAAATAAAATGCATACATAAATGGTGTTGATATTAAACCTGCTATAACTGGTAATAACAATATAACCAGAACGTTTTGAAACCATTTTAGCCGAACAACATGCCTTACATAAAGGTATGAAAATATTAAGCTAAAGGGTATACCTAAATAAGGACCATAATCATAACTTACAAATAATAAGCCTAAAGGCAATAGCACCTGTAAAAAAGCTAAAGTAAATCCAAACATTATTGCACGGCGCAGTAGCTGTGCAGTTACTCCAACTCTCTTAAGTAAGACATACGATGGAGGTACAAAGCATGAAAAATAAGTTGTTAATACTAGAACAGAAGTTAAATCCATAATTACTCATAACGCCCGCCTAACACGCAATGTGTTGGCATGGCTTTTTGCGTTGTTTGCCAAAACCATGACAACTTAACATTGTCGGAGTTAAGGCGCTTGTTATATGCAATTCCATCACCTTAAAGCTTAATCATTTAAATATGTGACGACAATTTCAGTAGTTTGTTTTTTACCACAAACTTTACAATTACCTTCAAGGTATTGCTTTTCATCTAAAATATAAATCTTAGGCTCGATGATTCCTAGATCAGCTTCATCGCAGTAATTACACCAAGAATCATTAATAAAAAATTCTTGATCAAATTGCTCTAAATCATCGAAATTTAGATATCGTTTCTTCATAGCTTCCATTGCATATAACAGCTTATTCAATAGCAGCACAATAATGTTCCAGGCTGCTCAATTCAAACTTCAAAGATACCATCGCTAAGTTATTGTTGTAAATCGAATATTTTCGCGAATACGTAAATAATGCTCAAAATACTGCCGGAAAAAGAATGCATCTTTGTTTACGAGGTCTATACAACACTTTAAAAAATTTCGCAGTAGACTGATATGTATGGGTTTTCTAGAATGTTACAAAATTATCGATGCGTAAAAAGCTCATTTTACGCATCCTTTGGCGTCAGAATTATCTCAATTTGAAGAAAATCAGTTATACCTGTATAGGTAACCAGTCATTTGGACGACAAGTAAGGCGGTCATAATCGATTAGAAAAAGTGTAGTGGTATAGCGAATTTGGCCACTCTATTGAAGGTGATATTAGATTATTGAGGGTAAATACAAATGACTAAACCTCGAGAGATATCCATTTCAAACACATATCGGGGCATAAATGCGTTACAGCCACCAACTTTATACTTCGTTTATATTGGCTCTTTTTCAGTAGTCCATTACTTCAGTTTAATCTATTGCCTGCCGCAGGTGCTATATAGAATATACGAATGTCGCGATCACATAGTCAATGATGTTCCCTACATCATAATGACATCTAACCCATATCCCTATGAGTTAGATGTGAAACAGCGACCTTATGTGCAGATACAACTGCGAGACGCTGCACTCTTTATATAAGTCAAAAGGCCCATAAACTTTGCCACAACAAATGCCTGTTTTGGTCATATTTGTTCCCGACAAATAATGACTGTTCCCGCCATCCTTGGCAGTCAGAAGCTCGCTGCTGCATCTACACAGGGGTTATTATCTCTTCGATTTGACTGCATTCGTGGCAATAAAAGAGCTAACGTTAGAAATCTATAACATTAAAAGTCTAAAAGACTCAATTTGAATTGAGGTCATCGAGACTCTTTATTCCGAGAACTCGTGAGCTTGGCATGGAAGCCAATTCAAATTGTAATACTTCATCTAAACAGCAACATTGCCCTGCTTATAACACCTTAAAGCATCATCACTAAGAGTCAGCCTCAAAACGAGCCACTCTGGCTTCAGCCTCTGTGCAGCCGGTGCTTTGTATCAACTCAGCTAAGGTGGTACTCGGGCGTTCAGTGAGCAGGCGCACCAGTTTTACGGCTAATGGTTCTAACTTGTCACTATGTTCAAGCAGTGCGATGTTTAGCTTTTTAATCAGGTAGGCAAACTCATTATTAGTTTGCCCTGATAACTGTGCGGCAAAAGACTGAATATTAATGGCATCTCCCACGAGTTGCCAATTGCGAGAACGACGCACTCGCTTAAGCTCACAACCATATTGCGTAGCCATATCTTTAGCCTGCTTGGCGGCGCTGCCACCGATGCGATGAATAAGCGAAGGCAGTGCAATGGTGATATCTTCATTCATAGGAGGATTGGTTAATACTCATTGAGGGCCTTTGATTAATAATGAATCATACCCCAATAACACCAATCTAAACATGAGAAAGCAGCTTGGCGAGTTAAAGTGCACTACTTTTTCAAAGACTTAAGCTGACCTGTTTAAGTTCAGATAAAAAAACGCCGCATTGCTGCGGCGAAAAGGAGGTTGGAACGAAAAAAGCTTAACGCAATATTCAGACCTCTTGGCCCAATAGCGTAATTAAAACTAGCTAGCCATGGCTAAAGAAGGCTTGTTTTCTGGTAACTTCACCATGAAAGAGATGACGGTTGATAATACGATAAGTCCTAGCATTAAGTAGAAAGTCGGAACAAAGCCACCAAATAACGAAGCGACAATAGAGCCAATGATGCTGCCGATACCAAAGCCAAGATAAATAAAGCCATAAATTTTGGTTAAGTTGTTAAGGCCAAAGAAGTCACTCACTAGCGATGGGAACACAGTAATGGTGCCACCAAAACTAAAGGCGATACAGGCAACGGCTAAGTAAAAGCTCCACGCATTTAAGTGAACAAATAACAGTGAACCGACACCCGCTAAACATACAATAAGCGCAATGCTGATGACTTTCATGCGATCCATTTTGTCAGATAACACACCAAGAACTAAACGACCTGAAAGGTTAGCCACCGCAATCACTGCCACTGCAGATGCTGCTGTTGCCATACTTAAATGTACATAACCTTCGCCAATGTCTTTTGCCACACCAATCACGTATAAGCCACTCATACAGATGGTTAAAAAGATTAATGCTAGTACCCAAAACTGTGATGATTTCATTGCTTGCGCCAGTGTAAAGTCTCTGTTTGCAACGCTGTTTTCTGCGGTTGAGACTTCTTGAAGGGGGGCATCTTTCATCATTAATCCACCCGCAATGACTAGCACCATGGCAATCACAGCCCATGTATCAAATGTCATCGCCAAACCTGAATGGGTCAGCATATACATGTTGATGTATTTAAAGCCTAAACTGCCAAGGCCATAAGCACCAATAGCACAAGCAGACACTAAACCTTTACGTTCAGGGAATAATTTAACGCAGTTAGATAGGCTCATTAGGTAACCGGTACCATCAGCAAAACCCACTAACAGGCCGCCACATACATATAGCATTAATAGGCTATCTGCATGCGCAGTAAGAAATAAGCTCGCGCCGATTAATAGCCCAGCACCAATGGTGACATTACGAACCCCAAAGCGCTCTTGTAACTTGCCTGACACTGACGAAGCCACGGCTAGTGATAAACTTAAAATACCGAAAGTAAACGCCACATTACTCACTGGAAGCGACAGTTTCTCAGCTAACGGGGCATTGAATAAGCTCCATGTGTATACCGAACCCAAGGCGAACTGCGCCAAAATGGTACCAATAAGCGTCATAATACGCGCTCGGTTTGATATTTGTGCTGACATAGTGTCACTCTCCACAGCAATAATTAATGATTAATTTAACAATATGGTGGTCAAAATACGGCTTTTTGAGAGGAAGACAAGAGTCTGAATTAACTAAAACATGAGCTGTAAAATAGCGGCATCAAATGCAATATATCGGCATGAAATGCATTTATGGGGGTTAAATGCTGAGTGAGCTTATCTGCAGTAGCAAGGGTGGTTGTATCGTTTTTTGAGTCGTCTTTATGGGTAGGCGGTGTTGAATAGTTCGTTAGCTAGCCAATGACAGCAGCGGTTATAAGTTCATCAGTGCTCGAAAGGTTTTTATGTTACTGCGACTCACCAGCACTTCACCGTCAATATCGCGCAGTTTTAACAGATAGGTGCTATTGGTCCAAGGGATGATCTCACGAATTTTATCGATATTAATGCAATAGGATCGATGGCAGCGAAAAAACGATTCGCTCGGTAAACGTTCCATCAAATCAGTAATGGTATAAGGCACATGAAACACCCCTTCGCGAGTATATACCTCAGTGATTTTTTCGTTGGCAACCGCATAATAAATATCATTAATATAGCTGACCACAATGCGGTTATTTTGGGTTAAATTAATAGTCTGATTAAGGCTGCTGGCCTTAGGCTTGGGCTTGTCGGTATTCACTGGCAAAGACTCGACATTGATATCTGCCGCTGGTAGGTGTTTTTGAGCTTGCTCAAGTTTTTGCAACACCCCAATAGCCCGCTGCTCATTAAAAGGCTTGAGCAAATAATCAAATGCTTCTAACTCAAAGGCATCTGCGGCGTGCTCTTTATAGGCAGTCACAAACACGATATGCGGCTTTTCAGAAAATTGATGAATGTTTCTCGCCAATAACATACCGTCAATGGATGGAATATTAATATCAAGAAATATCACATCCACTTTATTGCTTTGCAGGTATTTAAAAGCTTCAAGACCATCATCGAAGGTCGCTACCACTTCAATCTGACTATGGGTTGCGATCAAATAAATCAGCTCTTCTCGTGCTAGGTATTCATCTTCTACAATCAAGGCTTTTAACATAGCTCCCCCTATAGTCTTCTAATGAATGAAAAAAGACATCTCAGTGCCTTTTGTCAATGCAGTAATCTCTAAGCCAGCACCATAGAGTAGCTTTAACCTTTGGTGTACATTCATCAAGCCGATGCTCGTGCTGTCTATGGTTCCTTGGTGCAACTTATCAATCAAAGCCGGATCGATGCCTACCCCAGTATCACGAATGGTAATTTTCACCCGATCATCTTGCTGCTTTTTAACCGTAATCAGCACCTCACCAGGATAAGACGCAGGCTGAATGCCATGTAAAATGGCATTTTCCACCAGCGGCTGTATCAGTAAGCTTGGCACACAAGTGTGTACATCATCAATATCAAAGCTGACGGTTAATTTAGGCCCAAATCTCGCCTGCTCAATCGCGGCATAATCCCGCACCTGTTGCAGCTCTTCTTGGATATCTATCAGCTCATCAGTGTGATCTAAATTAAAGCGCAAAAAATCCGCTAGTTTGGCGATCAATTCTCGAGCTTGCTGAGGCCGAATACGTATTAACGTAGAGATAGCATTGAGGGCGTTAAATAAAAAATGCGGATTAATTTTACTTTGCAGCGCCGAAAACTCTGCTTTTGAGGCCATGGTTTTTAACTGTTCGATGCGCGACACTTCCATTTGGGTAGAAATCAGCTGCGATAATCCCACCGCCATTTCCCGCAGTGAAGACTTAATTTGATAAGGCTCACGGTAAAATATTTTTAAGGTACCAGTAACGACATTGTTCTCCATTAATGGAATGATTAACAATGAATGAAAGTCATGGGCATCAAGGTTATTGCTAATAATTTGTTTGCCTGTGGCAACGGCTTGCTCGGTCATCTCGTTAATTTTATTGTGGGGCTCTAGGTAGTTTTCTTGACCTATACCCACATAAGCCAGTACTGAGGTGGTATCAGTTATCGCCACCACATCCGCTTGCGTATCAAGGCGGATGATCTGGCAAACCGCAATTAACGACTGACGATCATTTTGACGAAAATAAGGTAAGGTTTTATTGGCAATATCTAAGGCCAATTTTGCCTGCTGCGCAGCAATCCAATCTTTTTCATCGTCAATATCTTGCACTAACTTGATAATCAGCCCGATGGACACAGTGCCCAATATCATCGGCAAACCAATGTGACGCACAATCACCATTGCCTGCTCATAATCATCTGAAAACACCACAATCAGCACCATGGTCAGCACCTCGCAGATAACCCCCGCTAAAATGCCATACCAGGTATAGTGTTTTTTATCGACACCGACATGTATCCAACTTGCCAGAAAGCCTGCAAAAATACTCGATATTAAACAGGCGGTTGAAGTCGCGCCATCAAGATCAATTAAGTAACGATGCAGCCCTGAGATGATACCTGCTGGGATCCCCACCCAAGGGCCAAAAAGGATACCGCCAGATAACACTGCAATAATACGCACATTAACCAAGGAGCCATCGACCTCAATGCCGGTGTAGGTGCTCATAACCGCAAATAAAGTAAATAACAGCGACATCATCGCCATCTCAATCGGTTTTCGATTTGGTTTGGTGATGATTTTTTGAAAGCTGCGGGTGCGAGTGAGCAAAAACAGCAGCATCAGCATTAAGGCTGCCCGTTCAAATACGGCGATTAACATCATTAATTGCTCGGTATACATAGCAGCGCCTCTAATAAACCCAATTGATAGCAATAGGTATAAGAATTATATGATGAAATTTTTACAATGCCAGTATTTGACCTTAAAGGTAAATTGTAGAAAGGTTTATATCGATTAAAGAAGTTTAAAATTTTCCAAGCTTAAAAAGCTTGCCAAAAAATGCCAAATGAACAGAAAATTGCCACAAACCAAGCCAGTGAGCGCATAGTTGATAAGCCCTTTAAGTACAGCAAGTGATAGCTCACTCTAGCAACCACATGCACCATAGCTAACGTCGAAACAGTAGCATTAACATTATCAGTTGCGATCGCGGTTAAACTGCATAAACCAAAAACGATCAAAGATTCAAAGGCGTTTTGATGCCCTGCTAGTGCTCTTGCGCCAAAACCGGTTAACTTTGCTTGCTGTGCCCGCGGATGTGCATTGTCATAACCGCCGAGTTTTGCCATTGCCACAGCAACTGGCCCCTTGGCTAAATAGGGTAATAAGATTGTGATAAACAGACAAATCAGTAACGTTTGCATAAAAGCTGCCCGAGTAAGTTAAGGTCATTAATTACTAGTAAATCATTAATTACTTTTTAAGCCCAATGTTTTATTCAGCTAATGTTTTATAAATAATTGATTACCCATGGACCATTCCACCCTGTAAAACCGTTACTACTAACTTATGCACAGTCATCAGAATTTATTTTAAACAAAGTGATTCATTATTAAGCCTTTAAAATCAGAAACACACCTTGGTTAAATTAGCTGTCAGTCATAACAGCCTAGTAACAGCTTCACCAATGCAACTGATACAGCGCCCTGATTGAGGTTACTAAAGGTAATCCTCCAGCAATGAACCCCAGCCTACTGACAGCATAAATCTAACCATTTTATGCACAATATCGATAAGTTATACTTTAGCTAAATTCTTTAGCTCAAAGCTTTAGATCAAAGCTTTAGCTCAAAGCTTTAGATCAAAGCTTTAGATCAAAGCTTTAGCTGAGTGCTCTGTTCACTGCAATTTGTGCCACTGTCACGATCGCAACCCTTCACGCGTTCAGGGTTTGTCAGTCATTGCTAATAAATAGATAAACCATTGGCAGATTACGACTCTAATACTCGCCACCCTAGCTGTATCATTATTAAACAACAACAGTTGTTTTTATGCACATTTTTTAACTACTTATTCCTAAAAATCTTTTGACACCTTTGTTAATGAATTGTTAAGTTAGAGCTTGTGCTCCAGCTGATAATGAATTGGAGTGACAAAAATAACCTCATGAAAAAGAAGGCTAATTGATTAGTTACTTTTAACCATCGTGTATGTAATGACGTTTATTTCGTGATGGATAATAATAAAAACACCCACAAGGAAGCGCTAAATTATGAACAGATTACTGGTTCTCATTTTACTCTTTGTCAGTTTACAAGTTTCAGCTAAATCGTTACCACCGATACTCGATCATCTGCCTGTGTGCACGCCAACAGTGATCGATGGCATCTATGTGGAAAATACCCTTAAAAATAGCTCAAATGATAAATTAATAGAAACCAGCTTTCGCCTGATCCAGAAAAAAGCCAAACAAAAGCGGGTCGATGCCGTCATTATTACTAATTTAATTGAAGCCAATAAAATTATTATCACTGCTGACTTAATTGATTTTTGCGACGAAGATGACCGGTTATCTTCGGTGAAAACTGCTTATAATCAACTTAGTCGTAAACCCATTAGCTTTAAAAAACCGGCGCCAGCCACTAAGGTTTCAACAGCAGCAACGACCAATCGCATTACAGCTAAACCCAAAACGACCACTGCGCCACAAGTCACTTTAGCGCAGTCACAAATTAGCCCTGCGATTACAATACTGTCAGAAAAAGAATTATCTAGCCTTGCAAGAGAAGCAAGCTTTCCTTCAACTAATGTGACTCTATCTAGCGCCTACGGGGTTAGCATTGATGATTCAATCCAACGTCTGATTGAATTACTAGGTCCTGCCAGCGCTTTATTTACCCTAAAAGATCAATCCCAAGCATGGCTATATGGCCGCGAGCTGTGGTTTATTATCGACAACAATAAAATTCAGCAAATATCCTATAAAGATCGCTCATTACTTAACTACAATGGCAAAAATTTAATTAGCTACAACGAAAGGTTTGATAATAACTGGCTGATTGATGATAAAGCCGGATACCGTGATGAAGTACTGCAAGTGCGCAATAAGCTTGATTATTTAAAGCAAACCAGTACTGAAGAATATATCGTCTCCAATCATAAAAACTTACTGACGTTAGAGTTTGATGAGTTTTCTTCTATCACCAGCGATGAGCCTGAATTACTGCTCACAGGTTTCACCTTTAAATCAAGAAAATACAGCCGTGATAATGATGAGATATTATTTTCGGAGCTCAATAGCCAAAAGTTAACTGAAGTACTTTTACCTACTGAGAACAATCAACCCAGCACGCTCGATGCGCTAGTTAACCGTTTTGTGCCTAATGTTATTCAATTTTCAAACAACGGCGTTTGGAGTTTACTGTCAAAAAATGTGCAGGTTAAGCATTACAATAATGTCATTCAAAAAGTAAAACTCTCTGAGAGTATTAACTACCCTATTGAGTCTGATGAGCAGTTTATGGCTTATTTAAAATCCATTAATATCCCAGCCACCCGTGAAGCTATGTTGGCACACTTTAGCGATCAAGCCAGTGCATGGTATGAGATCATTAATGTCGAAAGTGATGACTTTGTATTAAAAGCCGAGTTCACCTCTGAAGATGATGATGCGATGTTGATTTCATTGGAAGTTGAGTATTTATAAACAGCTCTTATACGTAGCACTTATCAATAACAATCATCACTCGCTTAAACAGTGATATTGTTATTAATACTATGATTAACACTTCAAAAAAGCCCAATAGAGACTATCTATTGGGCTTTCTTTATTCTTACCGTTATTAACTAAGTACGACTACTCATTTGGCAGCCACAATTTAACGCTTAAGCCTTTCTCTTTACGATTTTGCATGGTGATATGGCCACCATGAGCTTCAACTATTTCGTGGCATAAGGGCAAACCAATGCCTGTGCCCGATTGTTTAGTTGAATAAAACGGTAATAAGGCTTGAGATAACACCTCGCTAGACATACCTAAACCGTTATCTTCAATGGTGATCACCACCCCAACTAGCGGATGACTGACCTCTAGAAACGCCACCGTGACCCCATCTTTATCAGCCCCAGATTCTTGGGCATTTTTAAGCAGATTGATTAACACTTGCTCTAATTGCACACAGTCTAAGGCAATGGTTTGTTGCGGCAATGCTGAAGTTAAACTGAACCGATACTGCTGGGCTAGCTGCTCGATTAAATTATCCCAATTAACTGGCGCCTTTTTCGGTAAGGGTAATTTAGCAAATTGGGCATAATGGGAAATAAACTGGCTTAAATGGGCGGTACGATTTTCGATGGTATCGAATATCAGCGCTAATCTTTCGTTATCAAAATCTTTAGTGAGTACTCTGCCAGAATTGACCATTGAAGCAATAGGCGCCACAGAGTTATTCAACTCATGACTGATAATGCGGATGACTTTTTTCCACACCGCTACTTCTTGGCGATTAAGTTCTTTGGTTAATTGTTTAAGTAAAATTAAATGGTGACGTTGATTATTTTGATTAAATTGCCCACGGGAGATATGCCATGTTTCGATTTCACCCGCGCTATCGTCACTTAACCCTTCGCCATTGGCATCAATGGAAAACAAGCCTTCATGTTCACTCTCTAATGCCTGCTTTAACGCGCTTGGTAACACTGCAATCAGCTCTGAAAGCAACATGCCTTCAATTCTAATCCCCTGATTAAATAAGTGTCTGGCAGCATCGTTAGCATAAATAATTCGCTGATTATCATCCACCAGCAACATGATGTTAGGCGAGTTTTGTATCACTTTATCGAGCATTAATTCACGCTGATAAATAAACTGCCGCTCTTTTCGCAGCTTGGCCGAGGCTTGATTGTATAAACCAGCCAGTTCATTCAGTTGCGGCTCAGCATATTCAGGTAATGACACACTAAATTCATTATCTTTAAAGTTGAGTAAGCCGACTTCTAATGCTTGTAAGCTTTCGCCCAGTTGACGAGTCAGGTACATACTGATGAGAAAACACAGGCCCAAGCTCACAACCACCGCGACCCATACTGACTCATCCCCAAGCCATTGCCACAGACCGTAAGCCAGCAACAACGACACTAAGGTGCAGACTAAATTTGACAGTACCAGTTTGTTCCGTAGGCTCATTTAAGGTTTGTTCTCTAAGTTGATTTTCATACTGGTTTTCCATAACCACGTTGCTGAGCAAAATTACTTATTCACTGACAAGCCATACTTTTCCATCCGCCGATACAGTGCTTGGCGGCTTAACCCCAGTGCTTTAGCGACTCTGGAAATAACCCCACTGTGCGCCACTAACGCTTGTTCAATTTGTTGCTTATCAGGCTCTACAGTGGTGTTTGTCGACGTAACTGTGTGGTCTTGAGTAGGAAACTCTTTAGTAAGAGGTACGTTGTGCGATGAAGTCTTTGTTAGTGCATTCTGCTCTGTCAGCGTTTGCAACATTGACAACCCTAAATCAGCACAGCTTAGTTGTGATGATTTAGCCAGTAATACCGCCCTTTTACAGACATTTTCAAGCTCACGTACATTGCCCGACCAAGGATGATTTAACAGCGCTTGCTGCGCCTGTTTATCAAAACTAAATGTCTCCCCGACAAAGAAACTCGCTAAGGGTAATATGTCATCAATGCGCTGATTAAGCGGCGCTAACGCTAGTTCAATAACATTTAAGCGATAAAATAAATCTTCTCTAAACTGACCATTGGCAATGTCTTGGCCTAAGTCGGCATTGGTGGCACTAACGACACGTACATTGACTTTACGGGTTTGATGACTGCCTAAGCGCTCAAACTCACCCGTTTGTAAAACCCGCAATAACTTCACTTGCCCAGATAAAGGCAAGTTACCAATTTCATCTAAAAATAAGGTACCACCATCAGCGGCCTCAAAGCGGCCAATGCGTACTTTATTAGCGCCAGTAAAAGCCCCTGCTTCGGCGCCAAACAGCTCTGCTTCTAATAACTCCATTGGTAAGGCGCCAATGTTCACTTTGATAAACGGCTTATCTTTTAACAATGAATTGGCTTGAATAATGTCAGCTATTTTATCTTTACCTGCGCCATTGGGCCCGGTGATCATCACCGACACATCAGAGCGCGCCACTTGCAGTGCTAAGTCAATGCAACGTTGCATGGCGCCGCTGCCAAACACCATACCGCATAAATCAGCGTCTTTGATGGCGCTCATGCGTTCAGAATCAACCCGAGACAATTGATTATTCTGTTTTGATAGGTGATAAATCGACAGTAAGTTGCTGATGCTATTGAGCAACTTGGCATCATCCCAAGGTTTACCCATGTAATCAGCAGCCCCAGCTTTAACCAGCTCAACCGCGGTTTCTAGCTGAGTCCAGGCGGTCATTAAGATGATAGGTATATTGGGTTGTTGTTCCCGTAAGGTATAAAACAACTGGCGGCCTTCTTCACCAGAGGTGGTGTCCTGGGTGAAGTTCATATCCTGAATAACCAAGCTGATATCTTGCTCTGCCACAATCTGTAAAGCTTGCTCTGGGGTTTCGCAGCTTAATGATTTATAGCCATGAATATCCAACATTAATGTCAGAGCGCTACAAATGGCATGATTATCATCAACGACTAATTGTCTAGACACTTCTTCGGCACGATTTTTAAGCTCAAATGCTAAGGTATCGCCCATTAAGTCAACTTCGGCAATGGCATGTTGATGCAGCAATTTTGCTTTATGCAGATCATCCTTACCCTTTTCAAAATCGATTCGACTAATCAAACGGCTTTCAATCAGTTGATCGCCGCGGCGACTTTCACGATCTGCCGCCTCTAAGTCCACTTTGGCCATGTCTAACACTTGGCTAACTCTGAGTTGTTCTCGGCGAGCATCTAACTTGGCCCGTTCTAAATTACTTTCCATTGCCCCATACAATGATTGCTGCTGCTCATAAGAATTTTGTAACTTAGGGCTTTCTATTTGAGCAACCACTTGACCAAGTTCAACGATATCGCCAGGTTGGCTCAGCATAGTCACCACACCTTGTTCAGTGCTATATAAAACAGGTGCATTAGCAGCTACGATTTTCCCGGTGGTGGCAATATCAAGAACCAAAGTGCCGCGAGTCAGTGTTGCTAGCCTTAAGTCAGTTGCATCAATTGAGCGAATATTATTGTCATGTCCTAAGCTTGCCCACACCAACGCACTCATCAACAAGCCAAGGGTACCAATCACTAATGGCATTTTTAGCTTATTGGTTAGCTTTGGCTGAATAACCTTATCTTGTCTGCTGGTATCTTTAATCATCATTAATCCTAGAATGCGCTCAATGCTGCATTTATCAATCATATTGCATTGGATATAGCACAGGCTGTGCCATAAATTAAATAATGATATTAATTAGATACTTAAGATATTTTAATTATACGACCAACAATCGAAAGTGTCCGCGCCCCCCCTGTAAAGTGTCCGCATTAAAATGAGAAGTGTCCGAAAACAAAAAAAGTGTCCGCGCGGACACTTTTGGGCAATCTATATTGAACTGCTTAATTCAAGCCGCTTTAGGGCTGACGCACTTTATCCAATGCACCACACAAGGCTTCAACACCTAAAATAGCCCGTGGGGAGGCGCGATGCAGTACATCAGCATTGAGTTGATAGATATGCTGATTTTTAACTGCGGGTAATTCTGGCCACTGTGACCAATCAACACCAATAACGTTGCCCTCATCTTGGCTTTGTAAAATCACTTCTGCCATGGTGAGCAATACATTCTCAACGCTTACTTGCGGGTATTCACTGGCTGCATCGATAAAAACATTTTCACCATGACAAGCTTCGATAATATGCTCTATCCAACTGCCTTTAGATACTGTCATTAACGGCGTTGACCACAACTGGTAAAACACTTTTACTGGCGACTTTAATTGATTTTCAGCGCGGATATCCGTTAGCTGCTGACGATAGTTTGCTGCGACTTTAGCCGCTTTATCTTGATTACCCGTAAGCTCACCCAATTGTTCTAATTCATTGGCTACATCATCAAGGCTTTTAGGATCGCTATTAAACACCTTAAAGCCTAGCTGAGTTAGCTGGGTGATATCGTCCATTTTATTGCCGCTATTCCACACCACGATTAAGTCAGGGTTTAGCTCTAACACTCGCTCAATTTGAATACCGTAGTAACCACCGATACTGGGAATAGACTTTGCTGCCTCTGGAAAATCAGTATGATCAGTAGTGGCAACAATAGACTCGCCAGCACCGATGGCATAGAGCATTTCAACCGCGTGGGGCGAAAGCGCTATGATACGTTTAGCGGGTTCGGCTTCTTTTGTCTTAGCGTCTAAAAAAGGACTTACCACAGTGGTGATGATAAAAAAGATACTGATGGAAATTCGTGACAACATGCTTTTCCTTTGAAAAATTACACTGGGGTTATTGGGTCAATGCTATCCCAGACTCTATCTGCAACCGACTATTACTTCAAACAACTCAGTCAATGAGCTACTCAATGAGTGTATCAGGCCAACCGTGAGTATCGATGTAAGCTTGTAAGTTTTTAGGTCTATATTTCATGTCAGCATCCCATCTTTGTTTCACTGATTGATGTATCCAAATAGGTTTCTCGCAGTCAGTTAGCGGGCGATGATATTCACCACGAATACGATACACATGCTTTTTAGACTTATGCTTGGTCGCCATAGGATTAGGGCGCAAACTGTCATGCAAATGGGTCTCAAATGCTAAGTCAAATTCACTGGCTTGTTGCATCATCCATTTAAGCGCGATATCCGATAA
Source organism: Shewanella sp. 10N.286.48.B5 (assembly GCF_002874355.2). NCBI lineage: Bacteria > Pseudomonadati > Pseudomonadota > Gammaproteobacteria > Alteromonadales > Shewanellaceae > Shewanella > Shewanella sp. 10N.286.48.B5. The sequence goes on along the minus strand of NZ_MCVG02000001.1, from coordinate 94,272 downwards.
ACAGCTCTGATCATCATCAGGCTTATAACTGCCGCCTATATTACTGTGCACCCCTGCAAACCACACTTGTTGAATATTCATGTTGCTGCGAGGCTGCCAAATGGTGGGTCTAAAGTCGTCACGCACTTCATCAATGGCCAAAGCATGGCGCGCTACGCTAACATTACGCCCAAGCTTAGTGTCGTAAAACTCATCTTTATCTTCAAATAAGCCTAAAAATGAGAATGGAATTCCCATGGCGCCGACGGTATCCCACACCCCAACAAATTTGACCTGCCTTGATGGGTAACTGTATTGCTCACGAAAAGCGATGGATTTTGCGCCATCAGGCTTATAAGGTTTTGATTTGGATTTATAGTGCTCAAACGCCGCTTGAATTTGATTGGCATCGGGGCGCTTTAGAATGCCGCAGTTATTAATTAAGCCGCATAAACTGCGCACGGTATAAGCGCCGCGGCTAAAACCAAACAGATATATTTCATCGCCTTCGTGGTAGTTTTGCACGATATAGCGATAACAATCCATAATGTTCTTTTGAACACCACTGCCGGTTATGCCACCAGATACTGAGTCATAATATGAGCCGACGCCCCAATCGTAAAACACCTGTTGCGCCACTCCATCATCGGCAATGGGCTTAATGCCTCTGGCAATACGTAGCACATTGGTGGGAAAGTCTTTTTTAAGGTCTTTCTCTGGGCGGTTCCAAGTGCCATCGGCACAAATAACAATACGTTTTTTCATTATATCTTCCTTGAATTACAGCAATAAGTGCTAAGTAATAAAATAGTATCAATCCTTGCTAGCAGATAAAGCTTCGACCTTTAGACTATAGTCAGCCCGCCCTAACAGGGTTTACTCTAACTCAGTTATTGAGCCATAAACAAAGGAGTTTTTATGTTAACTGCGGATCAATCTGTACTGGTGATTGTGGATGTGCAAGGTAAACTTGCACAGGTAATGCAGCAATCTTCGGCGCTGCATCATCAGCTCGCTATCTTGATCCAAGGGGCGCAATTATTTGATATTCCAACTTTATGGCTAGAACAACTGCCCGATAAATTAGGTCCGACCTCAGCGCAATTGAGCGAGCATTTATCTAAAACTACCCAAGTGATTGCTAAATCTCACTTTAGCGCATGGCAGTGCCAGGAGTTTCAGCAGCAGTTAACGCGCTTAAATCGCAATCAGATTATTCTCGCGGGCATTGAAACCCATGTATGTGTTTATCAAACCTGTCAGGATTTGTTGGCTAATCGCTACCATGTGCATTTAGTTGCCGATGCGGTGTCATCGCGCATTGAGGCCAATAGAGCCTTAGGCATTGAAATGATGCAAGCCCTAGGCGCTAAACTCACTAACACTGAATCTTGTTTATTTGAATTGCAACATCAAGCGACAGGCGAGCGCTTTAAATCATTACTTAAGTTGATCAAATAGCAATTCTAAATTAAAGCCTTATGGATGATTGTTAGCGCTTAGCAAATAAGCGCTATTACGGCGCTTTGAATACCAAGCAAATGGCTTTTTAGATGTCATATTTAATCCCATGTAACCTTTATCATTGGGCATGATTTGGGCTTAAATAATCGCATTTCTTGCGCTAAACACTGCTGCATGCAAACTTAGTTTCTCGATTTATCCTCCCAAGATTGTCAATAAATTGCTGTAAATCTAACCTGTGTATTTTGTATTAAGCTAAACTTACTGATAGTTTTATGGGAAACACAGTATTTCTGTTATTATTTGCAACCAAATAATCATAATTTAATGGATTAGCACTCGCTATCCAAGTTCATTCGCCACAGGTAAAAATATGATTAACCACTTCACCGTCCTCGGTGTTAAAGCCAGTGCCAAAGAAGACGAAATAAAAAAAGCCTATAAACGTTTATCAAATAAGCTGCACCCCGATAAACTGCTTAACGCATCTGAAGAAGAAAAGCATCAAGCTGCAGAGCAGCTACAAAGGGTTAAAAATGCCTATGATGTTTTATCTGATAAAAAATTAAGAACTGCATTTATTAAAGATTTTAATAATGTCATCGTGACCAATCCTACAGCGGCAATGACCGAGCTGTGGGACCAATTTTATTCTTGAGAAACCCATGAGCCAAACACTTAATATCTCACGCATCAATGAGTTAAAAAATAATGCCTATGACAATATCGAATCGTACAACGACCCCGATACCCCTGATGCATTAGCAAAATTCACCAACTCAATGAAAGAGATTTTATTAGCCGATCCGTCGATGCTAGCTGCGGTACCCGAGTATTTACCGGTTGCCTTATTTAATCGCATTCGTTTTTCTGACGAAGCCAAAATGAAATGGGCAGGCTGGATTGATAATGCGGTATTGCCAACATGGGACGAGTTTAAAGTCACGGTGCAGTTCAACAATGCCGATGTGCCATTAGTCCTTGCAGTACGTAAATATTCTGAAGAACTGTTAATTGAAAGCTGCGCCGTGGTTTATCTGCTTAATACTCAAGATAACGTGGTTGCACCAAGTAAGTCTTTTGCTTCATCTGAAGGTGGCAATAGCGACGATGGTTATGACCCATATAATAATGATGACGACAGCCAAAGCGAAGATGAAGAAGGCTATTACGACCAATATGATGAAGAGGAGCGTTAATGAACAATCTTATTGAAATCACTGCTGCTGAGATTAAAGATCTCGCTGATGTTGAGCCACAACAAGCCAGTAAGCGCTTCGAAATCATTGCTAACACAATGAATGATGAGCAGCTTGTTGATGTCATTGAGCATATGGATATCGTTACCTTAACTCAAATCAACAGTCATCATGATATTTCTTGTCCGTCGATCATGTCTGAGCTGATGACCCCAGAGCAAATCCGCGACATAGTGTGTCAGCAACCTTTGTATTGGGAAGAGCAAATTAAAACCAATGTTGATGAATTAATGCATCATACCTTTGAGTTTTTAACCTACCTTATTCGTATTCAGGGCACTGAAGAAAAACAAGCCGCCATTTTAGAGTGTATTGCAGAAGATCCTGCTGGGCTGTTTTATTTATCAATTCCGTTTATTGAGTTGATTTTGGCGCCATCAGCCGAGCAAGACCACAACACTATTTTTGACTCATATGATGACGAAGATGATGGTGAAACAGTGGGTTATAGCAACTGGCAAGCAGATGAAGAAGCCCATAGCCTAGCGATGGATGATCCCCGCAGCCTATTGGCATTAATTCAACAAATTGCGCCTGAAGTGGCCAAGTCGATTAAAAATCTGCTGCGTAATGAAAGTTCTGGTTGGGAACAAATCATCGGTAAATTCGTTAATGAGCTGGTGTTACAAGCAAAAGATAAAAACCAAGTGGCTGATGAGTACGCTGAAGTCGATGATATGTTTACTTTTCTTGATTAAGGAAACCAGTTAATGCAGTTAGCATTACGTGATAACAATCAAGGCCCATACTTTAGTCGGGTACTTGAGTATGGCCGCCGTGAAGCACTATTAACCGATGAGCATGTCACCCAAATAAAATCGAAAGCGATTTTAATGAGTCTTAAACTTGCTGATAAGTTTTATAACAAGCACAAAATGCATTTGCTGGAGCAAGCAGCCCATGATGTCATTGGCGTGGTTAGCCTAGGGCTTATTGCACTAACCGGTCACGAACCCGTTGGCTCAATCAACTTGCTGAAAACCCCTGATGGCATAATGAAATGCTTTCAAAAAGGCTGGAGCATGTTGACCACTGTGAGTAAGCATATGCATGGCAGTGAAAAATCACTCTATGGTGATATCAATCCAATACTCATGGAAAAAATCTCGACCCCGCCAGATACAGATGAGTGGCTAGGTTGGCAAGATTATCAAAAAGCGCTTACTGACCACAGAAGTCAAGAAGCCACGAAAGTATTGCTTGAAACCTTTTACGCTAAAACTGAACTCGATCCATTATTTAGTCTTGGGCTTGAAAGCGTGCTGGCTGAAGCCGTGCTTTATCGCATGATGTTTGATGATGCTCGTGTACGTGAAGACATGAAAAAGCGCCTGCGTAAAATTGCGTTAGACGATAAGTGGTTTAGTGTTGAAGTGATTCAAATTCATACCGACCGCGCGTTGAAACTGTTACCAGATTCATTAGCAGAGGCCATTCGCCAAGACTTAGGTAAACATTTTTACCAAGAGTTATTGCGAACGCTTAAGTTTGCCAAGAAATACCGAGAACTTGCCCTTGGTGATGCCAGTCCTGAAAAGCTTGAGCGTTACGAGCAAAAACATGGCCTACAAAGTGTGTTACTCGGTTGGCAAGACACCTTTGAGTTTTAGTGACACCAAAGACACTAAATAGCGCAATATTAAAGGGTAATAACATTACCCTTTTTTTATGCTTTAAACTTCTGATCTGAATATAAATTTCCAACGTATTATCTAACTCAGTATAACGCGAGCAAGTACCGGAGTTGCCCATGAATAGAGATGTTACTGACAGAAATAGCGCGAGCAGTGTAGCCAAGATCCCCAGTAGTCGTTTATCTCGTTTAGGTAAAATGGGCTCATTAGCATCAAGGGTTGCTGGCAACGTACTGTTTGAAGGCGCCAAACAGCTCAGTAAAGGTCAATCACCTCAGTTGCAACAGTTGGTACTTACTCCCAAGAATATGACTCAAGTGGCTGAAAAGCTCGCTCAACTTCGTGGCGCGGCCATGAAAGTGGGTCAGATGATCTCTATGGATAGTGGTGATTTACTGCCTCCAGAAATCAGTGACATCTTAGCGAAACTCCGCGATGATGCTAAAGCCATGCCCCATAAACAACTGGTTGCGATCCTCAAACAACAATGGGGACAAGATTGGTTAGCTCCTTTTGCCCAATTTGAATTACGCCCTTTTGCAGCCGCCTCTATTGGTCAGGTACATTTAGCCTATCTAGACAGTGGTGAAAAACTAGCAGTTAAAATTCAATATCCCGGTATTAAAGACAGTATCGACAGCGATATTGATAATGTCGCGAGCCTGCTAAAAATGGCGCAGTTAGTGCCCGACCATGTGCAATTTGATAAGTTACTCACTGAAGCTAAAGCACAATTACACCACGAAGCTGATTATCACTACGAAGCTAATTTACTGCAGCAATACTACACTTGGGTCGCTGATACGCCACACTTTGTGGTACCAAGAGTTTATTCGCAGCTTAGCACCGACAGTATTTTAGTGATGCAGTTTATCGAAGGCGTGCCAATAGAATCTGTGCTCAATATGGCGCAAAGCATTCGCGATAAGGTCGCCACCAGGTTACTCAGTCTTTTTTTAGATGAGCTGTTTACCTTTAAGTTGGTACAAACAGATCCCAACTTTGCCAACTTTATGTACCAAGCAGATCCTGACAAAATTGTGCTGTTAGATTTTGGTGCTACCCGCAGCATTTCTGATGATTTATCCAGCGGCTATAACATGTTAATGCAAGGCGCTATGACCAGTGATAGTGCACTCATGACCCAGGCTGCAGCGCAAATTGGTTTTTTTCAAAAACACATTACCCCAGAGCAGCAACAAGTCATTGTCGATATTTTCCATCAAGCCTGTGAGCCATTACGATGTGAAGGGGAATATGATTTTGCCAATAGTAATCTCGCTAAACGCATTACCGACTCAGCCAAGGCCATGAGCACCAAACAAGATGAATGGCACACACCGCCAACCGATGCGATTTTTATCCATCGCAAGTTAGCCGGTATCTACTTACTTGCCTCTCGCATAAAAGCAAAAATTGATGTCAGGCAGCTGTATTTAAGCCATCAAAACAACATCTAGCATTCGCACTTAACGCTGACGTTTATTGCCAAAAGGCTTGTTTAATAATAAAACAGTCCCATATAAGAAAGTGACGTTTATTAAAAAATTTATAAACGCCTTATAATTCAACAAGGAGAGTGACATGTTCAGCCACATCATGATCGGCAGTAACGATATACAAAAATCAAAAGCATTTTACGATGCCACCTTCGCCGTTTTAGGTTACGAACCTGGGGTCATCGATGATAAAGGTCGTTGTTTTTACTTCACTGAAAGCGGTATTTTTGCCATCACTAAACCCATCGATGGCGAACCTGCAACCCACGGCAACGGCACCACTATCGGTTTTAGTGTTAAAGATGCTGCTCAGGGCGATAAATGGCATGAAGTCGGCGCCGCTCATGGCGGCACACCTTGTGAAGAACCGCCTGGAGTACGTTCAAACCCTGCGATGAATTTGTACCTTGCCTATTTACGCGACCCTGATGGCAATAAAATTTGTGTACTGCATCGACTTCCAAAATAATCGCAGTCGTAAATACAAAATAGTAACGACTGAAGTTATTTCTACCGCACGATAAACACTGAAAAATGACTTAAAGTCCAACAATCACATAGCCTTGATACTCGCTATGTGATTGTTAAATTGTCCAAGGCTGACATCAGCAACTCAAATAGCGTCTCTCACTCAAAATAGCTCATAATGCCGCTCAACAAAGGCCCTCATACTGAAGCCTATCAACCTCAAGCGCTACCTGTGTAAAATTAGCCACAATAGTAAGCGGCTACACTATCTTAATAGACTGCACCATCTTAATAGCAATAGGGTAAACTCTAGCCTGTAACCACTTGGACAGAGACTGCATGATGAAATTGGCCATTGCATTATTCCTCGCTTATATTTTACTGTTAGTGCCCAGCACCCACGCTAGCCAAGAACAGTTTAAAAGCGCCACTAATCAGCTTGAACCAACAAAAGGCCAATTATCAGTCAAGCCGTTAATCGACAATGTATTTCAGTTTACCTCTTACTTCCAAACTCAAGATTACGGCTTTGTATCAGCTAATGGCTTAGTGGTTATCGATGGCTCAGAGGCCTACTTGATTGATACCCCATGGACAGAAAAAGATACCATTCAACTGGTGCGATGGATTAAGCAACAAGGCTTTACGCTACGGGCGAGTATTTCAACTCATTCCCATGATGATCGCGCAGCCGGAATTGGCTACTTAAATACCATAGGGGTTGATACTAACGCCTCTGAATTAACCAATTCATACTTAAAAGCCAATAATAAGCCTTTAGCAAAACAGGCTTTTACAGGCGACAAGTTGCAATTAGCCCACAAGCAGATTGAAGTAAAATATCTCGGTGCAGGCCATACAGAAGATAACCTCGTGGTGTGGCTGCCTGAGTCGAAATTACTATTCGGCGGATGCCTAATAAAAAGTCAAGCTAGCAAAACTATGGGCTATATTGCACAAGCGTCACTTTCTGAGTGGCCAAATACCCTAGATAAAGCCAAAAGCCGTTATAATGATGCAATCATTGTGGTACCAGGTCATGGCAACAATGGCGGATTAGAACTACTCAAGCACACCCAAGAGCTGATTAGTAACCATTTAAAGTAATTTATTGAAAAAGAAGCTGTAGAAGATGCCAACTGATAATAACGCAACCCATTCCACTACAAACCAGCACTGCTTTGTGCCATTTAACACCAATGTAGATGGATATACATTGCCGGAAAAATTTACTTTCCCCTTTTATTATCAGCCACACCCATTAGCGATTATCGCCGCCGAGCAGCTACAAGAGCATTTACAACAGCAAACAGATTGGCTGCATAATTTTGGCATTACCGATAAAGAACATGATCAGTCAGCACCAACTGAAGCATTGCTTAGAAGAGAAGCATCAAAACACCTTCCTGCCATAGGTAAAATGTTTGGGGTATTAGTGGTCAAAAATACTCAGGGACAACTGGGTTTTTTAGCTGCTTTTTCAGGTAAATTAGCTGATAAAAACCTATGGCCACAATTCGTGCCGCCAGTATTTGATATGCTCAGTAAAGATAGTTTTTTCAAACAAGAAAATATCGAAATCAATCAACTCAATGCCCAGCTGGTTGAGTTAGAAAACGATCCATTATTACAGCAGTTGACCACTAAACTAGCGTTAACGCAGCAGCAAGCTGAAAATGCCATCGCGGCGCAGCGATCGCAAATGATCGAAAACAGAAAGTATCGCAAAGCTCAGCGAGCTCAAGCGCAAAGTCTCAATGAAACTGACTTTAAAACCTTATCAATTGAAATGAGCAGACAAAGCGTTAATGATAAATATTGCTTAGCAGAGCTTAAAGAGCATTGGGAGCGGCAAACTAAACTGGTTGCTGAGCCATTAGCTGAATTAGAACAAGCTATTAGTGCTATTAAACAACAAAGAAAGCAGCTATCTAATGGGCTACAGCATAAGTTATTTAGCCACTATCAGTTTTTAAATGCCCTAGGTGAGAGTAGTGATCTTAATAAGATTTTTAATGATGCGCCCAATCATTTACCACCTGCTGGAGCTGGTGAGTGCGCCGCGCCTAAACTGCTACAATATGCCTTTAAACATAATTTCACTCCTATCACTATGGCTGAGTTTTGGTGGGGCATGTCGCCCAAATCTGAAATTAAACAGCATAAAAACTATTACCCTGCATGCCATGGAAAATGCCGCCCAATTTTAGGACATATGCTTAAAGGCCTACAGGTTGATGAAAATCCACTACTTAGCAACCCTGCTGAAGGGGTCGAGCTTCCCATCGTTTACCAAGACGATCATATTGTGATCGTGAATAAACCAGCGGAGTTTTTATCTGTGCCTGGTAAAAATATCACCGACTCAGTATATAGCAGAATGAAGCAAGCTTTTCCCCACGCCACTGGGCCACTCATAGTACATCGCCTAGATATGTCGACCTCAGGATTAATGGTTATTGCGCTGTCTAAAGAAGCCAATAAGCATTTAGTGCAGCAATTTATCAGTCGTACTGTCACCAAGCGTTATATCGCTAAGATCGATGGGGTCCCACAGCTTGATCGCGGCGATATTACACTGCCATTAAGAGTAGATTTAGACGATAGACCAAAGCAACTTGTCTGTTATTCACACGGAAAAAATGCACAAACCCATTGGCACAAAGTACAGGAATTAAACAACTCTTGCTTAATTCACTTATTCCCCAAGACAGGCAGAACTCATCAATTAAGAGTCCATTGCGCCCACGCCAAAGGCTTGAACATGCCAATTTTAGGCGATGATTTATATGGAAAAAATGCACAAAGACTGCATTTACATGCTCAATTGCTGTCGATTATTCACCCTAATACAAATCACAGAATAACCTTTGAAGTTAATGCTGACTTCGAATAATCACAATATAAAACAATAGTTTTAAACAACTGAATGAATTAGTGTCAATTTTCTGTCTATTTGGCACTGATAAAAACTCTTAAAAATCCCCATTTCCAAGTGGAAATGTTAATCAATATCAGTTAGTGTAATAAGTTCGTACGATATGCGATTTAATTGATAACAACCCAATAAGCTAACGTTTTCTACGTTATAAATTTTAGCCTTCCTACAAGCTGTTGATTAAATTAATAAAACTTTGGCTTACTGCACTATTTAAGGAAAAAAGTGGACTATGAAAGAGTGGTATTTCTCAAATAATGGTGAGATCAGCGGACCATTAAGGCTGGCAGAATCAAATAAGTTTATTGCGTCAAATCCAAATGTTTATGCTTGGCATCCTTCTTATGCGCAGTGGGTTCCTGTAAGTGATATAGAAGAGTTCGATGTTATTGGCTCTCCACCACCTGCACCGGCGGAAATCCCGCAACAACTGATAGAGCATTTCACAGCTAAAGAGCGTGAGCTAAATGCTGCGCTAGGCCGAATAGATAATACGATTCAAACTATCAGTAGTTCAATGGCAGATATTGATCGCGACACCAATCGCTTTAAACAAACCACCAAAGATTTAAACGATAAAGTAGAAGCAACGTTAAAAAGCGTTAATGAGCAATATGCTGCATTACAGAAGACTCTTGCTGGTGTTAACTGATTGAGTAAAGAAACCTTATTACTCTGATTTGCATATAACATTTGTTTATAACTAAAACATTAAGAATACGATTATGAAAAAATGGTTTTTTTCCAAAAATGGCAAAATAACTGGGCCATTTACAGAAGTTGAAGCAAAAGAATTTTTACTCAGTGATGGTAACTGTTATGGATGGCACCCATCATTCACTCAATGGAAACCTGCAAGCAGCATTCCCGAATTTGCCGCCTTTGTTCCAGCAGTGACACCACCAGCTGAAATACCTCAAGCATTAATCGCCGAATTTGCAGCTAAAGATAAAGCATTACAAGCAAAAATACTTAGCATGGAAGAAAGCGTTATTTCTACCAAGGCCTACCTGCTTGAGTTTGAGCAAGAAATTACTAATTATAAAAAATTAACGAATAATCTAAATGATGAAGTTAAAAATAATATTAGTCCTTTTGAAAACAAATATAATTCGCTACAAAACTCATTTGACGAATTAGTTAGTGCGTTATCAATTGCTAAAACTGAAGTTAATGAAGCTGTTACTGAATTTAATCAACGAGTCAACAAACGGCTTGCTGAAAGCGGCACCGATACTAAAGCCGTTACCGCAGCTCCTGTAGCTAAAGATGCTGCAGTAAGTTCGGCAGCTTTATCTGTTGATAATGTCTCTGCAATCAGTGATCAAATTCAAAAAGCACTTGCTGAAAGCATGATGTCAGCAGTAGAAGACGTCAACAACTCAGAACTGACAGCGAAGAAATCGTTAGATCCTGTTGCCGTAGCACCTAAAAAAGCTAAAGCAAAAATTGATAAAATAGAATTCTCTGAAGACATCGCTGAAGATACTCAATCTCAAGCTGAAGAAAAAGCGGCAGGTCTATCTGGCGTGAGTAATATCTTCAAATCTGTCTTCAAGGGGGATCCTAAGACACCGCCAAAAAAGTCAGAAACGCCGGATGATGCAGATCAGCTGGTGAAATCAACGAATGCTAACAGCAATGATAAGAAAGCTACTGATAAAAAAGAAGAAGTTGTAGAAACTGAAGATGAAAAAGAAGCCAGAATGAGACGTCGTAGAAGACGTACACATTACATTGCTTCTTAACATTTACAGCTACTGAGGTAATGATACTTAACTGCTGATAGTTGCACCGAATTGAATATCAAAACGGCCTATTTATTAAATAGGCCGTTTTTTATTGAATCGAGTTCGTTGGAATAGTCGTAACAGAGGTGACTCACTGCAGTATTCAGCGACTCAACTTTCCGAGTTGAACATTTGCAATGATTACCACTGTAATCGAATACAAAAATGTCCGCTCACTGCTGCAATCACCTTGTAAATGTCGCTTGGATATTACTCACTGCATATGTTGGCAAAGGTTGCTTGAGTTAGCGTTTGCAAATCTGCTGGCGCCAATGAGATTTCTAAGCCCCTGCGACCCGCGCTCACGTACATGGTATTAAGCTCCTTGGCAGAGCTATTTATCACGGTTTTTAAACGCCGTTTTTGTCCTAATGGGCTCACTCCACCAAATACATAACCGGTGGTTTTTTCCGCTAGCCCTTTATCCGCCATGACCGCTTTTTTACCACCAAGAGCTTTAGCAAGTAATTTAAGGCTCAACATTGATGTTATGGGCACAACCGCAACGGCCAATTCCTTGCTGTCTATTGTAACCACTAAAGTCTTAAACACTTGGCTCGCTGACACGCCAAGTTTTTCTACCGCTTCATCACCATAGGACTGGGCATTACTATCATGCTCATATTCATAGATAGTGTGAGGAGTTTTATGTTTTTTGAGGGTGTTAATCGCTGGGGTCATAATGTCTGTAATAAATCCGTAAATAAGACCACCTAATGCTGTGATCTTTTAGCTGTTAGTATCTGTGATTTGTTGATATTCAAAACTGGTAATTTCAAAAGGATTGCCATCGGGATCTGCAAAGTAAATTGACCAGGTAATTTCATGATCGCTTTCAGTATATTTTATCTTATTCTCAGCAAGTTTTTGTTTCCACATCTGGTAATTATTAGCATCCACCCCAAAAGCGACTGTGGTAAATTTAGGCTTAATACTTTCAAAAAGCGCTAAATGAATATCACCATGCTCGATAGTTAGCGGGCCGTCGCCTTGACTCCAAAAGGCTAACGCTTCGACCAGCCTAAAACCCAGCACTTGTTGATACCAAGCGAATGCCTTTGCCCTATCCCTGACATAAATATGAATATGGTCAACCCGAGTCAGTTTAGGGCCAGTTTGACTGAGTTTTGGCTCATTAGAAACAGACATATTAACTCCGATTAATCCACGTTGGTGCACCAAACTCAGTCAATTGCTTATCGACTAGCACAATTGCATCATCATCTGAACAACACAGCAATTCTTGCTGTTTAGCTAATGGCAGCGACTTAAACAGTGATTGCGTTTGTGCGTCATTAATCTCTGTGGCCGATAGGTGCGGCACAAATAAAAATGGCACTAAGGCTAAAGCGCTGGTATCAATTAATCCCACTTGATTACTATCACCACATAAAGGCGCTGTATCAATTGATGGCGTCATTATCATCGCCCCAGCACTGATCCCAATAATCGCAGTACTAGTTCCTGCACTGTGTTTTACAGGACGATCAATTCTAAGGCGATCAATTTCCGGGCTATCTTGACTTATATCACCCAGTGCCAGTTGATAGAGTAACTTATCTAGCCCACGCTGCTTTAACCAGTATAGGAAACGATAAGTATCGCCACCGGATAAATATATTAGCCCTGCTTGGCGTAAAATACGTTCCGACTCGGTGGTATAGCCATCTTCAAGATCAATATAGTTAACCTTGTCAAAGCCAAGGCCCTTAAACATGGCAGCTACTGGCGCAAAATAGCTTCGCTGAGCATCTGGCTCAGATGCTATATAAACTACGCCAGCTTGCTTTTCAGCAATCGACAATGTCGCCACCATAGCTGCTATCGCTTGCTGGGATGCTATTGATGTTGCATCACTTAATAATGCTAATTTCATTGATCTTGTAACTCCGTTTACTGTTTTGCATTTATGTCACATTTTGCCGAATAGCTAGACTGCTTAGTCGTCTGCTAAAGCATCAAACTGCTGTCTTTTCTCGTCCATAAACTGCTGCATCGCTGCAGGATCTTGCATCAAATGCGCCATTTGCGACATCACTAACATGTGTGGGGCATCTTGCTGCTGAAACATCGCCATAGCGTGCATTTTACTTTGCGCGACCATTTGCTCGAATGTCTCTGCGCGAAATACTTCATCACAAGCGCCACCAAGCTGTTTACAGGTCATTGTTTTCATCATTATCTCTCTTTTTAAATTATTAAAATTCTGTTGTATTAAGCACTTTGGCTTGCATAATGTTACCAAGGGTAAAGCAACAAATAAATTTGATTAATAATCAAACCCTAGCTGCGCTTTAATGCCATCATTAAAAGCGTGTTTTATCGGTTGAACTTCGGACACTGTATCGGCAAGTTCAATGATTTCACGATGGCAGGCACGGCCGGTAATGATAACATGTTGCATGGCTGGGCGATTTTTTAACGCATTCAGTACCCGCTCAACCTCTATGTAGTGATAGCTCACCATATAAGTTAACTCATCTAATAGCACTAAATTAACTGACTCATCTTGTAAGAGTTTTTCAGCTTCAAGCCAGGCTTCCATCGCCGCTTGAGTGTCTTTTTCTTTATCTTGGGTTTCCCAGGTAAAGCCTGTGCCCATGACATGAAACTCAACCCCTGCGCCTTCTAACAGATTGCGCTCGCCACAGGCCCAAGTGCCTTTGATAAATTGCACCACTGCGGCTTTGTGTCCATGGCCGACGGCGCGAGCAACAGAGCCAAAACCTGAAGTCGATTTACCTTTACCGTTACCAGTAAGCACTAGCAAAATGCCTTTTTCATCTTGGGCGGCAGCGATTTTTGCATCAACCCCTTGTTTTACTTTTTGCTGACGCGCCTTATGACGCTGGGCTTTAGTGGCATCGATATTACTAATTTGGCTCTGGTTTTCGTTCTGGTTTTCGTTATCACTCATGAGAGACTTCCTGTTAATTTATCCATATCTAAATGCGCTTCAAGCACATCTGCTAATCGTTCTAATTGTTGTTCACGTATTTGGTTTATATCAATGCTTTTGGCTTGAGCAAGCCCTGCCCACTGCAATATAAGCTCACAGGCATCTGGGCTATCAAATAAACCATGAACATAGGTTGCCAAAATTTGGTTATCATCACTGAGTAGGCCTTCTGCGTACTGCGTATCACTCTGCTGTGATGTGAGACTGATAGGCGCTAGCAAATCTGCAGAAGTTAGCTTTTGAGTCACCCCGCAGTGAATTTCATAACCTTCAATGCTTGCTTTAGCTACATTAAGCGCTAAGTGACCACTTACTTTACATAGGGTTTTATCTGCCGTCAGTGTGGTTTCAATGGGCAGTAAGCTTAAGCCTTTACTGCTACCTGCCACATCTTCAATGGCATCGGGGTCATGAATATATTGGCCTAACATTTGATAACCACCACAAATGCCTATGACTTTACCGCCATAACGTAAGTGCTTATTAACCTCAAGATCCCAGCCTTGTTGACGCATAAATTCTAAATCTGCTCTGACATTTTTACTGCCTGGTAATATGATTAAATCCACTTTGGGGAAATCTGGATTACTGGATTGGGTTTGCAGGCTAAGATAATGAAACTCAATGTAAGGGTTCAAGCGTAAAGGGTCAAAGTCGGTATGATTACTGATCCTTGGAAAAACTAACACCAGCACTTTGAGCTTATGATTGATAATGGCTAAGTCCTTTTCCGAACCTGTGACTTTCCCATGGGAGTCAATCAGCGCATCTTCAGCATCTAAATGTAAATCATGTAAGTAAGGCAAAACCCCAAATACCGGTTTTTGGGTGTAGCTTTCCAGCCAGTCGATGCCAGATTGTAATAGGCTAATATCGCCACGAAAGCGATTAATCACAAAGCCTTTAACTCTTTGTTGCTCAGATCCACTGAGCAGTGCCAAGGTGCCCACAAGGTGGGCAAATACGCCGCCTTTATCAATATCAGCAATAATAATGACAGGGCAATCGACCGCTTCAGCAAAGCCCATATTGGCGATATCCCCTTCGCGCAAATTGATTTCTGCAGGGCTACCTGCCCCTTCAACTACCACCAGCTGATATTGCTGGGTCAAGCGCTCAAAAGACTGTAATACCGCATCCATAGCGAGGGTTTTATAGTTACGGCTTTCCGGGCCAAAAAAAGCTTTTGCCTCTAATGTGGTCAAGGCTTTACCGTGAATAATCACTTGGGAGCCAGTATCACTACTTGGCTTTAATAATACTGGATTAAAATCCGTATGCAGCGCAAGCTTACACGCCACGGCTTGCAATGCTTGGGCGCGGCCAATTTCGCCGCCATCTGCGGTAACTGCGCTATTTAATGCCATATTTTGTGGTTTAAATGGCGCCACCTTAGTACCTTGGCGAGCAAATACCCGACAAAGACCCGCAACTAGGGTGCTTTTACCCGCATCTGATGTGGTGCCTTGCACCATTAAGGTTTTAGCCGCTCCAGCTTGATAGCTATGGCCAGAACTGCCCGTATTGCTTGTGCTAGTTTTAGTTTGGTTTTTAATTTGCATCATGGTTGATTTTTATCTGTCATTTAAGCTGCTATGGCGTGACATTAGAGAAAGTGAATGAGGTATTGGCAGTGTTAACCATGCTTATACAATCGCTGTTGTAAGAATATAGCTTAGCCATAGGTTTAGCGTTTAAGCTCAACGGGTAAGCCTGCAACCACTAAGGTGACCTTGTCAGCGATTTTAGCAATAGCTTGGTTTAACCAACCGGCTTCATCAGCAAAACGACGGCTTAATTCTCCAAGTGGCACAATGCCTGAGCCCACTTCATTGCTGATTAATATCACCTGCGCTTCAAGAGTGGGTAAACATGCCAATAACGCCTGCTTTTGCTGTTGCCATAATTCATCAACACCATCACGGTGGGTCTCTTCACTGGCCACAAGATGATTAGTTAAATACAGCGTGAGGCAATCGACAAACAATACCGTATTCGGGGAGTCATATTTAACTAAGGTATGGGCAATGGCTAGCGGCGTTTCAACCAGCTGCCAATCAATATTTGAGTTATCTCTATCTTGTTGGTGACGTAAAATTCGCTGCTTCATCTCATCATCAAGTGCGGTGGCGGTGGCGATATAGACGCAACGATGCCCTTGCAAAGCGAAAGGCTCAGCAAGGGATTCACCATAACGGCTTTTACCTGAACGGGCACCACCAAGCACCAGATGGATCATGCAGTTTTTCCTTTATTAACATTCATCTAAGCTAAAATTTTTACTTCAAAAATTTAATTTAGCCCTATGACTAAAATTGCGCCATAACACAGTAGTTCAGCAATCTGTTGTGCAGCGCCTAACGTGTCACCGGTATAGCCGCCAATTTGACGATTACCGCCCCATATCAAGGCTTGTCGTAATAACACTAATAGCAATAACAACCCAAAGGCGACTACGCCGTTTAAACAGGCTAGTACCACAAAGCCACTTAAGCATAAAATCAATAAATCATTGATGTGCTGATGCTGCGCCAGAGGTTTTGATTTGCTGCCATCATCTTCAGTAACATATTGGCCTGAAAAGATAATGCTCCCTGCTAACACGCGGCTTAAACCATGGGCAACAACAATGGCGACGACCGCATTAATCGGGCTATAAAGGGCAATTTCGACTAACAATTGCCACTTTAATAATAGGCAAAGCACTAAGGCTAAGGTGCCATAAGTGCCTATTCTTGAATCTTTCATGATGCGCAGCTTGTCAGCAACTTTCCAGCCACCACCAAAACCATCAGCGGTATCAGCAAGGCCATCTTCATGAAAGCCTCCTGTGACTAATACGCCGGTTATCATCGCCAAGATCACCGCAACCCCATTAGGCAACACAAACTGACTCACCCAAAACACCGCTGCGCTTATGCTGCCAACAAATAACCCTATTACGCCAAAATAACGGCTAGCTTGATTAAGCTTTTCACTGTCAAACTCAACCCAAGCTGGCACAGGGATTCGAGTGAAGAAACTTAACGCAATAAGCAATAAATTCAGTTGTTTTTTTAGTGTACTTCCACTTTTAGGCGCTTGATGATCAGTTTCATCAGACTGATTTTTTGCCCCCTCAGATGACGACTGTTGCTCCATGACGTTTCCTTTAATTGCCTATCACAGCTAATTGGCTATCACAGCGTTAATATTTACTGCGTTATTTACTTCTCGATTTACTTCTCGATTCGCAGCGCAATTACACCACTGACTTTACGCCGGCATTTTCAAAACTAGCCATATCATTGTAGAAGTTCACCGCCGCTTCAATGATTGGCAGTGATAGCGCAGCGCCTGTACCTTCACCTAGTCTAAACCCTAATTGCAATAATGGTTTAGCATCCATTGCGGCTAGCATTTTAATATGGCCTTGCTCATCTGATTGGTGAGCAAAAATTAAGTAATCTTTTACATCAGGGTGTAATTTAACTGCGGCTAATGCCGCTGCAGTTGCAATAAAGCCATCAATAACCACCAGCATCTTTTTCTCAGCGGCCGCTAAAATAGCGCCTGTCATTTGCACAATTTCAAAGCCGCCAACACAGGCAAGTACATTAACCGGATCGGTAAATTTACTTCTATGCAGGTTAAGCGCTACACCCAATAACTCGGTTTTAAGAGCAAAGGCTCTATCATCAATCCCCGTACCTCGGCCGACACACTCTTTAATATCTAAGCCTAATAATGCGGCCATAATCGCCGCAGCTGACGAGGTATTGCCAATGCCCATTTCACCAAGCGCAATCAGGTTACAACCTGAATCATAGTGACGTTGCACCACTTCACTTGCATAGCTAAAGCCATCTTTAACCGCTAATAAACTCATGGCCGCTTTTTGATGAATTGCTTGAGTGCCATTGCCTAAACGATGCTGAGTAATACGAGGGTCATCAACTGGCTGCAACATGCCGCAATCAATCACTTCAAGGTTTAAACCCATTTGACGGCAAAAGACATTAATCGCAGCGCCGCCATTGGCAAAGTTAGCCACCATTTGTTGAGTAACTTCACTGGGGGCAATCGATACCCCATGAGCAGCAATACCATGATCGCCAGCAAACACCAACATAGCAGGCTTATTAATACTCAACTTATGCCTAATATTGTACTTTGGTTTCATATTAGCTTGTGGCGTTAGTTGCACTTGCGCAATCTGCATTGCTAGCGTTTCGAGTAACCCTAGCGCCCCTAGCGGCTTAGTTTTCTGATTAATTTTATGCTGTATTTGATCATCAAATTTATGACTAACTGGATCTACCGCAAACATCCCTTACTCTCCAAAACTGCAATCTCATCGACGATGACGTAATACAAAAAGAAAAAATACACTACCAATTGCGGCAGTGATAATACCTACCGGCAACTCTTGGTTGCCTAATAAACAACGGGCTAATACATCAATCCATACCATAAATATGCCGCCGACTAATGTCGTCATCATAATAGGTTGTTGCCCAGGATAGAGCAGCCGCACGGTATGAGGGATCATCAAGCCAACAAAGCCAATGCCGCCGCAACTTGCCACCAGCGTGGCGGTGATTAATGAACACAAAATAAGCATAGCTAAGCGAATTTTGGCGACGTTAACCCCTAAGGAGTGCGCCGTTTCATCCCCCGCTTGAATGGCTAATACCTGACGCTTAAAAGCTAAAATAATTAATATGCTGCAAACTACCACCACAGATGGGATAACCAGGCCTGCCCAGCTAGCTTTAGCAAAGCTGCCCAAACTCCAAAATAATACTGAAGCCGCCGCTTGAGGGCTTGAAAAATACAGTACCAAACTGGTTAGCGCGCCGAACATGAAAGAGGTGGCCACCCCAGACAATAGCATCCGCTCAACTTGGCTAGCACGACCAAAACCAGATAAACCTAATACCAACAGCACAGATAAACTCGAACCAATAAAAGCGCCAATTGGTAAACTAATGGATGACCAAGACCACCAGGCATCATTACTGAATAAGCCTGAACGTAAAATGGCATTGGCAAGATGACCAGAAGACTCTGCTAACCATTGCAGCACTAAGCCTTGGCTGCCAAAAAAGCTCAGCACTAATACCGCCCCAAATGACGCCCCAGAGCTAATACCAAATAAATAGGGATCCGCCAACGGGTTACGTGTCACCGTTTGCAATACACTGCCCGCAAGCGCCAAACCTGCGCCTGCCACAAAGGCTAAAATAATTCTTGGAAAACGCAGCTCAAACACAATCCGCTGCGTTAGTGAATCTGTTTCACCTGTACCTAATGCCAGATTAGCAAACAAGCTAACGACTTGTTCAAAACTGATATTAGCAGCGCCGAAACTTGCCGCGGCGATTGGAGTAACTAAGGTCACTATGGCAGTAACAAACAGCAGTAGCTTATGCTTAAAACTTAAACTCATCTGCTTTGCTAGCTTCACTGATTGTGTGGCATCAATGGCTGTCATTTATCGCCCTGCCCGTGGTTTGATTGGCCATGTTTTTGTTCAGAGCTTGGATATGCGTTTTGCTGCGAGCTTTGACAAGTGTTTTGATTAGCATTGTCATAATGACTTTGATAACCATAAAAGTAGGTAATTAACGGTTTACCGTGCTGTGGGTGACTTGATATTTGGCAGCAAACATCAAACACGTTCCCCAAAATGGTTTCTGTTAATACTTCATCAGGTAAACCTTGAGCGATGCACTTTCCTTGATCAAGTAACAGCAATCTATCGCACATTGCGCTGGCTAAATTAAGATCGTGAATAGAGGCAATCACGCTAATGCCAAGTTGCCTAACCAACTCAAGAATTTGGATTTGATAGCGAATATCTAAATGATTAGTCGGCTCATCAAGGATCAATAACTGCGGCTTTTGCACGATAGCCCGTGCAATTAATGCCCGCTGTTTTTCACCGCCAGATAACTGCTCATATTGCTGCAAGGCTTTGTGCTCAAGACCCACTTTAGCCAGCGCCTTGGCAATATCATCTGCATCTGCTTGGGTATTGGTTTCAAAAAGGCCTTTATGGGGCGTTAAGCCCATAGAAACCAGTTGATGGGTGGTCATATCAAAATAATGGGGTGACTCTTGCTGCACAACGGCAACCTTAGTGGCCAATTGTTTATGAGAAAAACCATTAATATTGTCGCCAAATAAGCTGATTTTGCCAGCATCAGGGGTGATATAGCGATACAAGCAGCGCAGTAAGCTGGATTTACCCGCACCATTAGGGCCAATAAGCCCTAGCATTTCACCACGTTGCAAGGCAAAACTGACTTGAGAAAGGATCTCATTGTCTGCAACTGACCAGCTTAGCTGATCAACTGTTAATGCCGCAGTAGTCAAGATACTACCCCTGCGGTTATCCAAGAGGCATGTTTAGCCACATCTGGGGTTTTAATACTGATCACGATACAAACTCCGCCTGAGTTACCCGCTCAAGTTGTTGTTAGGTGCTGCTAATTCAGCAAGAAAAACTAAGCTAGGTATCTGACTTAATGGCATTCATTAATCACTTATCTTACAAGTGATGAGATGCTATTTTACAGTTGCGGGTACAGTTCGAGCTAAACAGCATTTAGGCTAGTTCTCGATTCCCTACTCATTTAGCGAACCGCTTGATACTGGTGTTGCTTAAAGCATTTCACACAAGCACTCAACTGCAGCTAAATTGACTTAATTTGAAATTTTATTGCACTTAATAAATGCGGCTTATATTGTACGGTATATCTGCCTAAGTGAAGTTAGTTTTTTCTGCTAATTTTAGGCTAAAACTAATTATTCCAGTTTAAACGATAGACGGCTTTAGTCGATTTATCATCAGCTTCAGGCCAAAACACATCAATGGTTACCGTCGCGGCATAATCTATATTCAGTTGTCCATATAGCCCTTTACAGCGCTCAAGCCCTAACACCAAAGCGATAATATGACGGATAACTCCACCGTGAGTCACTACCAGAGCAGTGGCTGATGCTGTTGCCTTAGCACTATTAGCCTCA
Source organism: Shewanella sp. 10N.286.48.B5 (assembly GCF_002874355.2). NCBI lineage: Bacteria > Pseudomonadati > Pseudomonadota > Gammaproteobacteria > Alteromonadales > Shewanellaceae > Shewanella > Shewanella sp. 10N.286.48.B5. The sequence goes on along the minus strand of NZ_MCVG02000001.1, from coordinate 73,268 downwards.
GCAGTATGAGCTTCAGCCAAGTTGTAAGCTTGCAAGGTTATTTGCGCAAAAGCCTGCGCCACCCTTTGTTCAAATTCAGCCATGGGCTCAGCTTGGGGCGCGCCATGCTCCCAAGGGTTATCCCAATAGGCATCTAACGCTTTAGCGCTATGCTGATAAAGCTCTGCAAAGCTTTTTCCGTCCCACAAGCCAAAATCAATTTCCTGTAATTGAGACATTATCTCAACCTGTAAAGCTAAATCAGCACTCACTTGGTTTAACTGCTGCGCTAATTCAGCGGCAAACGCATGGCAGCGCACCAAAGGCGAACTGTATAGCTGCAGTGATGGCAAACAACCTAATAGCCCTAGCTTAGCCGCACTCTGGTGCATGTTCGTTAGCCCCAAATCAGTTAGCGCCACATCGGTTTTACCCCGCAAAATACTGTCGCCCTCACATTGGCCATGGCGTAACAATATTATCTTAGCTTGCTTCATCTAAGGAGACTCCATCGGCCGTTTCAATTGGCTTATGTTTTTAGTGTGAGCAATGGGCTTGCTCTTACAATCTATTTAAACGTATTATGGACGTCTATACGTTTAAATGTCCAAACAAAATATTTTAAGATGAATTTTATTACAGGGGATTTCGCATTATTCTGCCCTATAAAAGCATAAATAAAGGTATGCTTATTTCATCTAAAACCGTTAACACAATCCACTAACTACTTAAGTTAGCGTGTTATTTAACGCTCGATTAAGTGATTAGCATAAAAGCAATTAAGGTAATACGTTATGGCGAAGTCGACTTCCTACAGTCAGGTACTTGAACAACTTACAAATACGCTAAAACAGCGCATAGTTATCCTCGATGGTGCCATGGGCACAATGATTCAAGACTACAAACTGGAAGAAGCCGACTATCGTGGTGAGCGTTTTAAAGACTGGCACTGTGACGTAAAAGGCAACAACGACATGTTGGTGCTAAGCCAACGCCAAATCATTAAAGATATCCACACTGAATACCTGTTAGCGGGTGCTGACATTATTGAAACCAATACCTTTAATGCCACCACGATTGCTATGGCCGATTACGACATGCAGTCGTTGTCAGCAGAAATTAACCTTGAAGGCGCCAAAGTTGCCCGTGAAGCCGCTGATGACGTTACTGCGCAAACGGGTATTAAACGCTATGTTGCAGGGGTGCTTGGGCCAACCAACCGCACTTGCTCTATCAGCCCAGATGTAAACGACCCCAGTTTTCGTAATATCACTTTTGATCAATTAGTCGAAGCCTATGTTGAATCAACCCGTGCATTAATTGATGGCGGCGCAGATATCATCATGGTCGAAACCATCTTTGATACCCTCAACGCCAAAGCCGCATTATTTGCCATCGAATTAGTGTTTGATCAAATTGGTGATCGGCTACCTGTAATGATTTCAGGCACCATTACTGATGCTTCAGGTCGTACCCTAACAGGGCAAACCACCGAAGGCTTTTACAACTCACTGCGCCATATCAAACCATTATCCATTGGCCTTAACTGCGCCCTTGGCCCAAAAGAGTTGCGTCCCTACGTTGAAGAGTTATCACGGATTGCAGAATGTTATGTTTCTGCCCACCCTAACGCTGGCTTACCTAATGAGTTTGGTGGTTACGATGAAACCCCAGAAGAAATGGCCGAAGTGATCAGTGATTGGGCACGGGAAGGCATGCTCAATATTGTGGGTGGCTGTTGTGGTAGTACACCCGCGCACATTAGCGTTATTCGCGATGCCGTTATCAGCCATGAGCCACGTGTCATACCTGATATTCCCGTTGCCTGTCGCTTATCAGGGCTTGAGCCATTAACCATTGATGGCAACTCATTATTTGTTAACGTCGGCGAGCGCGCCAACGTCACAGGTTCAGCCAAGTTCCTGCGCTTAATCAAAGAAGAAAAGTTTGAAGAAGCCCTAGATGTCGTGCGCGAGCAAGTTGAAAACGGCGCACAAATCATCGATGTCAACATGGATGAAGGTATGCTTGATGGCGCAGAGTCGATGAAAAAGTTCTTGAACTTAATCGCCTCAGAGCCTGATATTTCTCGGGTGCCTATCATGATCGACTCATCAAAATGGGACGTGATTGAAGCTGGCCTTAAATGCGTTCAAGGCAAGTCGATTGTTAACTCCATTTCGATGAAAGAAGGTGAACAAGCCTTTATTCAGCAAGCCACCTTAGTGAAACGCTATGGCGCAGCCGCTATTGTGATGGCATTTGATGAAGATGGCCAAGCCGATACCCGCGCCCGTAAAACCGAAATCTGTACCCGCGCCTATCGCATACTGGTTGATGTGGTTGGCTTTGCCCCAGAAGACATCATTTTCGACCCGAATATATTTGCCATTGCCACCGGCATTGACGAGCACGATAACTACGCCGTCGATTTTATTGAGTCCATTAAAGACATTAAAGCCACTCTACCCCATGCAATGATTTCTGGCGGTGTGTCAAACGTCTCGTTCTCGTTTCGTGGTAACAACCCAGTCCGCGAAGCCATTCATGCGGTGTTTTTATACCACGCGATTCAAGCGGGCATGGACATGGGTATCGTTAACGCAGGTCAGTTAGCCATATTTGATGACATCGACAAAGACTTAAAAGAAAAAGTCGAAAATGTGGTACTGAATTTACCTTGCCCCGTTGCCGACTCAAGCAATACTGAGCAACTACTAGATGTTGCTGAGCGTTTTCGTGGTGACGGCAAACAAGTGGCTAAAAAGGAAGACTTAGCTTGGCGTAGTCTGCCCGTTAATGAGCGCTTATCCCACGCCTTAGTGAAAGGCATTACTGAGTTTATCGACCAAGACACCGAAGAAGCGCGCGCCGCTGCCACCCGCCCACTTGATGTGATTGAAGGGCCATTAATGGATGGGATGAATGTGGTCGGTGACTTATTTGGCTCAGGCAAAATGTTTCTGCCGCAAGTCGTTAAATCGGCTAGGGTAATGAAAAAAGCCGTGGCTTATTTAAACCCATACATTGAAGCGGAAAAAGTTGAAGGTCAATCAAACGGTAAAATTTTAATGGTTACCGTAAAAGGTGACGTGCACGATATCGGTAAAAACATTGTCGGCGTGGTGCTAGCCTGTAACGGCTTTGAAGTGTTCGACCTAGGCGTCATGGTGTCAGTTGAAAAAATCCTCGAAGCCGTAAAAGAGCACAATATTGATATTATTGGTATGTCAGGGCTTATTACCCCAAGCCTTGATGAAATGGTACATAACGTCAAAACCTTCCACCGAGAAGGGTTAACCATTCCGGCGATTATTGGTGGTGCAACCTGCTCGAAAATTCATACCGCAGTAAAAATTGCCCCACATTATCCACATGGTGCAATTTACATTGCCGATGCCTCGCGCGCAGTGCCTATGGTGTCAAAACTGGTAAATAACGACACTCGCCAGCCCACCATTGATGCAACCTATGCTGAATACGACATCATGCGTGAAAAGCGGTTATCACAAACCAAACGCAAAACCATAGTGTCAATTGACGCTGCCCGTGAAAACCGCTGTAAACACGATTGGGATAACTACACCCCATTTAAACCGAACAAATTGGGCCGCCAAGTATTTGATGATTACCCACTAGAAGATCTAGTGGATCGCATCGATTGGACGCCGTTTTTCAGAAGCTGGGAGCTGCATGGTCACTTCCCTGAAATTTTAGATGATAAAATTGTCGGTGAAGAAGCCCGTAAGCTCTATGCCGATGGTAAAGCCATGCTTGCAACCATCATCAGTGAAAAATGGCTTACTGCCAAAGCGGTCATTGGCTTATTCCCTGCCAATACCGTCAACCATGACGACATTGAGCTATACACAGATGAAACACGCACCACGGTTGAAATGACCACCCATCACTTGCGGATGCAGCTTGAACGTGTGGGCAATGACAACTTCTGCCTAGCTGATTTTGTAGCGCCAAAAGACTCAGGCGTCGCCGACTACATGGGCGGCTTTGCTGTTACCGCAGGCCACGGCATTGATGAACATGTGGCACGTTTTGAAGCCAACCATGATGACTACAACGCCATTATGCTTAAGTGCCTAGCCGACCGTTTAGCTGAAGCCTTTGCAGAGCGTATGCATGAACGAGTACGAAAAGAGTTTTGGGGTTACGCTGCAGATGAAGTATTGGATAACGAAGCCCTTATTCGTGAAAAGTACAAAGGTATTCGCCCAGCACCTGGTTACCCAGCATGTCCTGATCATACTGAAAAAGGCTTGTTGTGGGATTTACTTAAGCCCGATGAAACTATCGACCTTAATATCACTGAAAGTTATGCCATGTTCCCAACCGCTGCGGTATCAGGCTGGTACTTTGCTCACCCTAAATCACGTTACTTTGGCGTGACCAATATTGGCCGCGATCAAGTTGAGGATTATGCCAAGCGTAAAGGCATGAGTTTGGCAGAAGCGGAGAAGTGGTTGGCACCAGTGTTGGACTATGATCCTGAGTAAGAGTGACCCTGAATAGAGAGTGATGTTGAGTAATCACTGGTTACTCTTTTAGGTTTCCAAACTACGTTTGGATGAAGATCGCAGGGTTCCACCCTGCACTGGCCAAGATGGGGATCAACAGCAATCCCCCTCTTGGATCACCCCTGCCGCCCCAACCAAGTTATTCTTTCAAAGCGAATAAGCTTCATACTCCAATCCTCATGTTTAAAATAAGACCTAACGGCTCAGATGGGTATCTGAAGTAAATGGATTTACTCATGTCGCAGTAGAATGGATGCTAAAGCGCGACCATGTCCCCCTGAGCCTTAGCCATCATCCTGATGGCTACACGGCATTTTCATCTGCGTATTTCAGCAACTTGGAATGGGGGTTATTGAAGACTGCGGCGGTGTTTGGCTTAGTTTACTCTGAACCAACAACTACTGACTAAACAAGTATTTTGATTATTCATCAAACGCAACTGCGTACTCAACCCACTCTATATAGTTCTTTTTCGTAGCTTCCAATCGAATAAACTGTAAATGTAATTTATTTCTCAATGATTGGTCATCTACACTATAGCTTTGATTACTCTGCAGATCCCTCTCTATGGCATCTCTTTCTCCGCTATTACCAAGAGAAGAATACTGGCTCATAATATTTAGCAACTCGACTAACTTTAAACTGAATGTGCCCCCCCCATCAATAGCTACAAAAATGCTTGAATTATCACTGTGGAAAGGAAAACTAATTCGCTCTAGATTAGCTTCACTTACCTTAGTATGTAATTTAGAAGAATCGACATATGTCGTCCAACATTCGTACACTTCGTAGTACTTATCTCTAAGAGCAAACAATATTAAAAGTAAGTAGGGATTCATTCTTTTCGGTTCACTACTAAGCACAGCTAAAAACTTATCGGCGAGTTGTTCCGTTTCCCTCAGTGATAAATTAAAGCGACTTGCAACTATAGATACTAAATTACAAAGGTTGCCCTGTTCCCGAATTACTGGGGTATATCTCTGCCAATTACTTTTAACTTCATAGTTTTCACCAATCGTATGCTTAACAAACTCATACCGTGAACTTTCACTTAATGAGTAACGACGACGAAAAAATCGCCCTAAATATGTTTGAGCGTCAAACCCTTCACCGTAAACAGCCTTAACTGCATGTTGAAGCTGCTCTGTATCTGTCGCCACAACAAAGACTATATTTTCCAACTCAAAGAAGTGCTTAATAACTTCCAACATCTCTACAGCGTAGCTTGGGCGGCAACGATCTAATTCATCGATAAATATAAAAGCAGGTAGTTGTAAGTTTTTTTGTGGGTCAATAGCTCGAATTAAAGATTTAATATTTTGACGTAAGTTGTCAACTGTCTTCAATTTTTCATTGTGATCATCAACTAAACATTTAGATAATTTAGCTCCTATATCAGCACTTAGATTATATAAGTCAGTATCAGGTTTTTGCTTAGCATCTGGCTCAACATCATCAACATTCATACCTGTAGCTTTTTTGATCAAACCTTTCATTAAGATTGGTGCTGCAGCCTTAAAATATCGAGCCGCTTTAGTTGTTAATTCGATAGCTTCTTTGTTGCCATCAGGCAGGAGTTTCTCAAGCTCATCAATAATAGATGAAACGACTGTCAGCATAGGGTCATCAGAATAGTCCTGCTTCCATGCATCAATATAGACAACAGGGTGAGTACCTTTGATACTGTGCATCCAACGATTGATGAAGTATGTTTTCCCAGCTCCCCATTGAGCGTTGAGATTTAAAACATAACCTTTCTGAGAAGAGTTATCGACTAGGTAATCATGTAGAAACTTAGCATATCGGCCTCTATTTAAAGTGTCAGTTGGAAAAAGTTCAACAGACCCCTTTGCAGAGTTTTGATCTATAACAGGTTCATTCCACTTAAAATTAATTTCGTTTCCCATCTGTATTTCCACAATAAATTAAGCACTTAGTCACACTATAATAGAGTAAGACATAGTGTCATAGTTTTTGCGTAATGAGTTAGAGAAGTGAAAACTAAATCTAAATCCCATCAATTCAAATGAAGTCAGACGCTGGAGATTCCCCGTTGGAAGTGTCCGAGTGCGTTAAGTGAATTGACGTGAGCTCGGCATGGATGCCGAGATAGCCTCAGTTGAGCCATGGATGGCGAATCTGAGGCGGTAGTCAATTCACTTAAATAGCATAAGGAATAACACTTCGTCGGGGCGCTGGGGGTTATCCAAAAGGGGAACAAGCGCTTTTCCCCTTTTGGTCTGGTGTGGGCGAAGCGCCACGACTTACTTTGGCCGTAAGGCCACATTTGGCGAGGCATGGTTGCCCCACCAAAAGCGTTAGCTATTTTCAAAATACACTAAGGATAACAACTTCGTCGGGGCTGCGGGGCCAATGTTTACAGAGAGTAAGAGGGTGTCGCAGTTCCCACCCCCTTTTTGGCCGCACTCTTTACAAAGTATGAGGCGAAGCGCCACGACTTACCTTGGCCGCAAGGCCATAAAAGAATAGTAATAAACCTAATCATAAAACCCATTTCCCAAAAAACAATTACATGGCCCCACCCCAAGCAGCTAAGTTCGCCAACATTTTTAGCATGGCTGACACCATAACCACTCTGTGAAACTTGATGTTCTATTGAATTCTAATTACACAAAACTAAGGTACGTTAGCCCTGTGCCCCCCCCTGCACTAGCTTTCGTTTTAGCCCTATTGTTCATCACTTTACTGATGAACAATATGACCAGTATAAGACAGGACTGATATGAGGTAGGACTGATAAAAATAGCAGCCTAAAATCGTTTAGCTTCATGCTACTGAAGTTCAGTTGTTTTTCTTAGCTGCTCTAGTTCTGCATATAAATACTCAGTAAAAAAACCATGCATTAAAAAACGCTGGCTTAGATTCCAAGGGCCAACTAAGTAATGTGGGTATTTGTTGTAGGCCATTTCAACGATCTCAGGCTTATCAATAATGCGGCCAATGCGAATAGCAATTGACTGGTCGAGGTTAAAGCCATTAATAGCGTCTCTATATTCATCACGCTTAAGCAAAAAGCAAAATAAGCACATAAACAACGCATGGGCTGTTTCAAAATCAATCACTTGAGTACGTTTTCGCGGCAAATCAAACTCATCCATGTTTATAGTTTGCCAATGCTCCCAATTCAGCTTGGCGTGCTCTTTTGGCTGTGCATTCTTTGCATTTCCAAGTCGATAAAAAGCCTCGAATAATTCTTGGTCATGCATCACAAATGTATCGCGCAGCATATCATCGACACATTTGGGGTATAAATCGACAAATAGACTATTTGTAGAACTCGCTTTCGAGCCGCTATCTAACCGAGAACTTGCTACCTGAGAGTTATCAACATCTAATTGCTCAACAACTGAGTTTTCAGCCAAAAAGTTAAGTACATTCGACTCTGTTGAAAAGTGTCTTAAAATTAATAAATTAGCTTCTGGAGAAACCAGATGTTTGCAAAACCAGCAGATCATTTTTTGTAAAAAAGAATGACTACTAAACTGAGGCAAAGGCAAACGCTTTAAGAACCATGTTAGATGCAAAAGCATAGCAAAAAACAGCTGCAACACAGGCCTTAAGGTCCAACGGAACGGGTTTTGTAAATCTTTAATCCAAAGATCTAGTGCTGCCTGTTCTATGGGTAATGAATTATCCCTTGAAATTGCGCGAATAAATGCACTTTGACTAGCCATTATCAACCTCCTCTAACTGCAGCATATACAGTCTGGCAACCACTTTTGCCGTGCGTTCAATGGCTTTAATGGCGACATCATCAGTTGCGACCCGATCCACTAATTTATACAGTTCTTCAAGGTGATGTTCATCGTTTTCACCGTGATAACGCATAAAACAAGTTGCTGAGCTTGGTACTTCAAGCTGCTCTTCAACTAGCTCAGCCCACTTATTCGCCATTTTGTTTCCAAGCCCTTCAATGATCCACATAGCACCAATGAGATCTATTGGGTTTTCTTGACTGGCACGGTACATAAGGAAGCCATGTAATGCTTCAGAACCGATATTTTTACTGGCATTTTGTATCACTTCTGCTTCACCACCAGTGGCAACATAATCGCTTTCAAGTAGCATAAAATCTTTATGTTCATCTTTAGCGTGAGCAATCACAATTGAGCGCACATCGGAGTAATCACGATTAAAGCTTGATGCACAGCGAGTGATCCAACGCGATCCCTCAATCACCTGTTGGCGCAAATTAAGCAGCAGCTTTTGGTAATCTTGATGACTTAACCGACCTTGTTCTAATCGTTTCACAATGGGCACTTTAGACAAAGCTAAGTCAAAATCGAACCAGATTTTAAGTAACGATTGCAAACATGCTTGGCCTGTAGGTGTTAATATTTGCTCTGACATTGATTACTCCACCACAGTTAAGTGCATATAAGCACAATTAAATCGGCCACTTTCTGGCACCATACAAAATAACGTTTCGCCAGCGGCTAAAGAATGCGTTGCTAAGAATTCATCGAGCATAATGAAAATTGAAGCGCAGCCAGTATTACCTCGCTCATACAAATTGGTGTACCACTTTTCTTCAGGAATCGACACCCCAGCAACACCAAGCATATCGACTATTTTGCTTTTGAAATAAGCGGAAGAAAAATGACATAACACATGATCGATCTTATCAACGCTAAACATTTCATCCTGAATTAGCTTCAAAAACCCATTGACACCGACTGACACAATATTATCAAGCAAGCGGACATCTTGACGTAATAACAAGGCTCCTGCTTGTTCTGCCTCGCTGTAAGTTGCAAAGTCTTGCCAGCTTTTATCGCTACCTTTTGCCGTACCAACAGACATGCAAACCGGATATACATCGGCGTGAGAAAAGCTTTTTATCCAATCAATACGTAAACTTTTACCCGTCTTACGTGGCTGATTTTCTAGTAGTAACGCCCCTGCACCATCGGATAACATCCAACGCAGAAACTCGGCATTAAAATCAATTACATCACCTTTCACTTGCTCATACCGGGTGTGCTTAAATAGCCGAGAGGCAAGTTCACTGGCAATCACTAACGCATTGGTAGACTCTTGCGCTTTAATATTGGTGAAAGCTGATTTAAGCGCCATCATACTGCTTGAGCAAATTCCATGGCTGGTTTGCAATTCTACATTAGAGATATCTAACTCAGCCTGCACCATGCTGCCAAAGCCAGGTAATACTAAATCACCTTGGCTTGTGGCCACACTGAGCATTTCTACTTGATTAGGCGAAATGAAACTGGCATCTAAACAGTTTTGACCTGCATGAGCAGCCATCTCACTATTTGATATTTGCGTTTGTTGTTGCTGGTTAATGGCATAGTGACGAGTTTTGATGCCATTTGATTGTAAAATTTTGCGCTTTAGTCGACTCTTTTTGCCATTAACTAAGCCAAGGATGTTTTCTATTTCATCATTATCGATGGCGGGGCCGGGAAGATAATGCCCGGTACTATTAATATACACACTCAACTTACAGCCCTCTTTCGCATTGCCACACGAATACAACGAATATTTTCTTCTATATACGGAAATACACACACTACGGCCATAAAACTCAAATAGCTGACTAAGTAAGCACTGCCACCATGGGGTGTTGCCACAGGTACAAGGTCCATATTCCCTTGCCAATTTAAACTAATTAAATTAAGGAATTGCGGCCAGTTGATAATAATAATAGTGATTAACATATACATAGGCAGTGTGCCAAGATAGTTATGGGCATGCATCTCCCAAATAGAGATTTCTCGCTTAGGCGAGGCATACCTAACATCGGCATGAGCAACCACCTCATGTAAGATCCAAGTGAACAAGCTAATAATTAAGATGAGTACATTGACGTAATACATAAGACACAGTATTAGCGGAATGCCGATTTGGATCCCCATGAGTGAATGCATGAAGCTTTCTTTTACGCCTGAGGTAAGTTCAATTTTTGTCGCGCGGTGGCAAAACCAATCTGCCAAGCCTGCTATCCCCCATATTGGCAATAGCATGAAAAGCAAAAAGTTAACAAGCAGCTGTGACGTATCCATGTCACCAATTCCTTTTGGTCAATATTGTAAATAAGGTCAAAACACTAACACTTATAGCCTGAATTGTAAGTACTTTTCAAGCACTGCGTTAAGAACTAAACATGCCACCCATTATTAAAAAGTATTGGAGACTGCTACGTGTTTGGATTTAGTTTACTCTGATCCAACATATTTCAGATGTCACTTCCTACCCTAATAATATCACCACTTCTTAAGCTATTTTTGTATTTGCGGTTTGCCAATTAAGAGTTAGCTAAACTCACTACTTAGGTGGTTAAAATGACTAATTGTTTATTTATTACACAGGTGCGAATTGAATATGTTTTGATTTGTTTTTGATTTTCTTTTGATTAAAACCATTTGAAATCGATTTAAATCAGGCATTTAAACGACCATTTTAAAACTTGGCACGCAGCTTGTAATAACCTAGGTGTACCCCATAATTGAAAAGGAAGACACCATGTTTAACTCAACCTCAAATACAAATTTAGTAGCTCGTTCAGCATCTACAAAAACTAACCGTACATTTAAAAAATTAGCGTTAATTGCCGTTATTGCAACAGCAAGTATTGGCGCTCAAGCAAATGAATTGAGTAGTGCTGATGTCGTGAGTGCATTAGAAACACGTTTTACTGAAGCAACCACAGAAATGCTACAAACTGCGAAACAAGAAATTACTTTGAATCTGCATAGTAAAATCGCAGAGCAACTATTTGAGCTAAGTACCTCTCTTGAGTTGACTGAATCAGTAACAGAGCCAGATACAGCATTAGTAAGTAATGAGGACTAATGAATGGATTTAATGATGTTACTTAATTTAGCAGACCCATTAACCACAATGCTTCTGCTTCCCGTTATCAGCTTTATTGTGTGTTCGTTGTTGATATACGGGTTGCAGTGGTACCAATTTAGAAGCATCAATGCTATTTCCAAAGAGTTTGTTTCACTGGAGATGGCGGGAGAAACAGCATAACTTAACTGATGTATAAAAGTGTTTAAAAGCAGATGACAGCCTAAATCTAATAATAATTTCGTAAATATGTAACAACCATTTTGTCTAAAAAATCACTTAATAGTAGGTTTATACGCTTTGTTGACTTGCTTGTAATTGTTAATTCATCCTGTATAAACTTGAGCTTTCACAGTTTATAAAATCATTAGCACTGTGCTCAATTAAAAGGTCTAAATCGGAGCTCATAAATTCAAGGTGACACTGAAAGACATAAACAAAATCAGAATAACTAACTATTTACCTTGGGCAACCCGCACTGACCAGCCACACTTTTTATGCCTAACGTTTAGCCTTTTAGGTATCGGTTATTATTCTAAAATCGCAGCTTCATGGTTATCAATTGCCTGCCGTAGGACTTCATGAAAGCACAGCTGTGATACGCTGCAAGTTCATCCAATAAAGCTCCGCCATAACAAATAACATCCATCATGTTAAACGGCCTGTTCGACATCCATACCTCTCGCCCAGAGCGTTTCACACAGTGAAACTTCGCCATCTCATGGACGGTCACCGCCGCGCTTACACCTGATATTCTATCTCTTCGATTTAGGTTTATTTTAAGCAACGAAAAATTTCACTCTGAGCCTGAAAGATCCTAACGAATTTATTGAGTTATGGAAAAAATACTTTAAATAAGATATTGTTTCAGAATTGAAAGCAATGTTGGCAATCGGTAGGCGAATGGTTTCAAAGGTAGGGTGGCCCAGTTGGGATAACTCAACAAATATGTCCACCGCTCACAAAAATACCTTAAAAATAAATTTTACAATTACCATATTAATTAATAGCTAAAATTAATAAATTACGATCTATTTTATGCTAAAAAATTCAACATTGAATATTCAATAGTAAGCCCAATTATCGCTCTCTGGGTCATTATTTACATATTAAAATTAAAAGAGAAAAAAATGAAAAAAAGGAATATTTTCACATTTTCGGTCATGGCATTGTTTTGCTTTCATGCACCGACATTTGCAACAGGGTTAGATGCAACCTCTGCATCTAAAAATACTTCAATAGAGTCCACACAAACCTTCTTAAAACGTAAAGTTGCTATAGCAAGATTTTCCAATGAAACCCAAGCAGCAAACAGTTTCCTAGTTGACAGTTCAAACAATCGAATAGGTAAGCAAGCAGCTGATATTCTGAGTGCACGACTTGCTGATACAAATAAATTTATCATGTTTGAGCGCCTTGATAATGAAGAGGTCAACTCGGAGAACATATTAAAAGGTATAAGCGACAGCGGTGTTTCTGTTGATTATTTAATCGTTGGTTCAGTCAGTGAATTTGGCCGTTCAGCAGAAAGCACTACGGGTTTATTCTCCCAATCAAAATTACAAAAAGCATATACCAAAGTGAATGTACGCCTAGTTGATGTTGTAACAGGAAGAATTATAAGCTCTGTTGAAGGCGCTGGCGAAGCGACAACAGAAACGAAGAAAACCCTTGGTGCAGGTACTTCAGCTGCATTTGATCAAAGCTTGACTGACAAAGCATTGTCACAAGCCATTTCTCAAATGATAAGCAACCTCGTAGAAAACATGACGGCTAAACCATGGAAATCATTTTTCTTATCAAATGAAGATGGCACGTTAATCATTTCTGGTGGTGAAGCTCAAGGGCTTACAGCAGGAATGGAATTGGTCATTTACCAAAATGGAAAGCAAGTCAAAAATCCTCAAAGCGGTGGTGTGATTACTTTACCAGGGAAAAAAATCGGCAAGGTAACAGTCCAATCAACCTATGGTAACGATGAATTTGAACAGATCTCTTTTGTCGATATTGTTGAAGGTAGCATTACTGATGAGCTATCAAAATATTACCTTTCAGATAAATAACTCGAGGCTTTCATGAGAACACTAATATTTATTTTCCTAAGTTTTTTTCTAATGGCATGTGGTTCTAACGTCCAGCGAAGCCAAACAGGCCTAGAGCATGAACAGCAGGTCGTCATTATTGCAGATGTTTTAGTTGGCAATTCAATCACGGTAGCCAACATCAATAATCACATGATTAATGGCAGTGATTTAACCCCATATTCTACGGGTGTTGTAGGTGCTGCTGACGCTGAAGATGAAAACCGTCAAATCCTCATTATCAAATTAGATAAAGGTTCACATAAGTTGTTAATTAAGAACTCAGCTGGAACCATACTTTACTCTAAAGATATCTACCTTGCAGATGGTCAAGTACGAACCATCAGATTTTAAAAGGAAATCAATAAATGCTAACTAAAACAAAATATTTATTCATTATTGCCATAACATTCATGTTTACAGGCTGTGCTTCGGTAACCGAAAGTGGCTACTACTGGGGAAGCTATTCTGAAACTTATTATGAATACATTAAAGCGCCTTCAGAGCAAAGTGTCACCAACCATCTCAATGAACTCAATGACATTGTTAATGTGTCAGAGAAAAAAGGCTTAAAGGTACCGCCAGGGATATATGCAGAAATAGGCTACATTACTGCTAAGCGAGGAGACAAGGATAGCAGTATCAATTATTACCGCCAAGAAGCTGAATTGTACCCAGAATCCAAAGGCTTTATTGAACGTCTAATAACAGATCAAAAATAGGAATGAACATGCGCATATTAATTTCAATTACTCTTGTTTTTCTCATGACTGGTTGTGCAGCGACTACGACGACTAAGGAGGCTGCATTTCCCGAAATGTATTCTGATGTGAATCGTCAAACAATGTTAATCGTGCCCGTTATTAATGAAACAACAGCCGCTGAAGCACCAGATTTTCTAAATGCAACAGTTGCCCAACCTCTAGCCGATAAAGGCTATTATGTTTTACCTGTACCTATTGTAAGCAATATTTTCAAGGAAGCAGGAATCATTGATGGCACACAACTACAAGGGATCCCTTTTTCTACTTACAAAGATAAGTTTGGCGCTGAGTCTGTACTATTTATTAAGCTGAAAACATGGGAAACCAATTACATGGTCATTGCTGGCAATGTGACTGTTGGTATGGAATACGTACTAGTTTCAGCAGAAACAAATAACGTTTTATGGTCGTACCAAAACACATTCGTGTTAGATACTTCTGGCTCTTCAGGCAATTTAATTGCCGACATCATCGTTACAGCAATCGCCACAGCAGCAACTGATTACGTACCAGTGGCAAGACGGGTTCACGCCAACGCCGTAACAACTCTTCCTGTAGGTAAATACCACCCTAATTACTTAAAAGATGGAAAAGTAAAAAATGTTATCCCAGAACTCGCCACAGCCCCAGTAGAGAGATTCTAACGAGAGCCACAAAGTGACCAATCAATAGGTCGATATAGAATAAACATAGTTCCCTAAAACAAAAGGCGACCCTAAGGTCGCTTTTTTAATATTTAAATGCCAACCAAAGCCAGCTACCCTGCTTGAATGCTAGAAGAGTGATTAGATTGTTCGCTATTTTCAAAATACACTGAGGATGACTGATGTGAAGTGTTCAAGTTAATCACCTATCAAAAAAGCATTTGTAAATCCGCTAGCCTTTGCCTAGAGACCTTAAAAGCTTATTAGATTTTGGCTTTATTTTCGTTTTGTGAACTATGCACCTTTGTTCAGCGCACACTTGTACCCATAATGCCTTATCAGCGATATTGACCATTGGAGTTTGCGATGCAACAGATTAATTGCCCACAGTGCAGCCAAAAAATCGACCTTAACCAAGTGACTTGCCCACAATGTCATGCCGCGCTAGGTTTAGATGCCCTCGGTGGCGTCGACCCAGATGTTCGCATCAAAAATCAGAAGCTTGCAATATGGTTTAGTGTGCTGTTTGGAGGCTTAGGTTTGCATAAATTCTATTTAGGTCAGTATCTCAAGGGTAGCTTGTACTTAGTGTTTAGCTGGACACTGGTGCCTATGGTAGCTGGCTGGGTTGATGCGATTCGCACCTTGAAAATGAGTCCATTTAGTTTTCAGCAGCGTTACTCACGTAAAGCGAGTCAGTACTCCGCTTAACTAAAACTAGCTTATCCTCCTAAATGAGTAGGGAGTTGCATATTGCTCCCTATTTATAAAACTCGATTTATAAAATCCTATTGAATAGCTTCCTATTAATAATGCCACAGTCTCGTGAGCTTTAATGATTTAAGACGTCAACGATGACATCGCTAAGCCACATTAACGCCGGGGATTTCTCATAGGTTTAGTGTGAAACTTCTTTTGCAAAAGGCTGAAAATCCCCCTTACTGGGCTGCTACAACAATATTCCAAGCTGTTTTACATTTTATCTATCACTTTTTAAGGTAGTCACTCACTTTATTCTTTTGTCATTAATGATAACTTTAGCAACCAAGAACCACTACCCAACAGAAATGAGAATGACCATGAACACCAAAGAGCGCATTTTTCACAGCGTATTATTTGAAGCGATTGCTTTAGCATTTGTTATCGGCGCCGCAACTTTATTTACTGATGCGGGCCCAAAGTCTGCTACAGGCTTAGCGGTAGGCTTATCGCTAATTGCAATGAGTTGGAATTATGCATACAACTTAGGCTTTGACCATATATTTGGTCATAACCGTATTAAACGCACCCTTAAAATGCGCTTAGGTCATGGTCTAGGTTTTGAGTTTGGTCTTATTTTTGCCACACAGCCCTTTATGATGTGGGTGTTGCAGTTAGATTTCTGGACGGTGTTTATGATGAACATTGGGGTGGTGGTATTCTTCTTGATATACGCGATTATATACAATTGGTGCTATGACCAACTTCGAGCGCGTATTGTCTCCGCTCGCGCTGCAGCCAATAATGCTGCCGTCAGTTAAGCTAGCCCAGCTTTAGGTATATGAAACGATACTTAGGTTAATCCCAAGTTCGTCAAATAAAGCAATAATACTAGAGTGACAGTCTATATCGGCGTTAGGTGCTAGGAGTTAAGAATTAAGAATTAAGAGATAGAATCTAGAGTCAAGAGCGACAGAGTTCGCTCTTAACCTCATGCTGAAAGATGCACTGAATAGGCTTAACAGTCCGTTTTGATTAATGTTCCCGCTGTGTTAATAGCGCCTGTTACGCCATCTAAAATGACGATATAGGCATCTAACTCGACACATGCGATGAAGAATAAACTTTATTGTTATTGAACCTCAGTCAGTGGCATTTCTAGCGCCCCACCATTGCCTGCTTTAACCACCTTATAAACACCAAGGGTACATATTGGCAGCACATAAACACATGCAAATCCGTAAGACATCAAGCTGTAACCTTTACCTATGAGATCGACAATGCCTATGGTGCCAAGCAATGCAGCCAATGACACTGTACCGAAGGCGATGAGCGCTCTTAACCAAGGCTTTGCATTAGCCTCATCACTGGTGGCAGGGATACGTTCAATAACACTTTGCACTAAGCCGACACCGGTTTCGATAAGCGTGCCAAACAAAGCGATGATAAATAGCATTAACAGCCAATCGGGGGCAAATTGCTGGATCATCCAATAATTGGGCAGCGGTTTATCTAATACATCAGGATAGCCAACGCTGTAACTTAAGTGGAACAGCAACGCCGGGATCATAATAGCAACTGCGGCAATCGCAGCTGACACGAAAGCCTGCTGCCGAGTTACAATATCGCGGGTAGAAAATAATAACCCTGGGGCAATCGCCAAGTTATACATCGCATACAATGCGCCGCCAAACCACCAGCTTGGCTCAATATCCGTTAGCGCAGTAGCGGCTAATAAATCCGTATCAGATTGGCCAACCACAATGACGAAATAAGTAATAAATACCCCGTACATCAGCACTGACCACAAGGCTAACGCCTTCTCAACCACCAGTCGCCCAAAAAGCACAAACAAAGCCACCAATATTGGCATTAAAATTAGCCCTATTGTGGCAGGCACATCAAAGCGCTCTTGCAAAGTGTTACCCGCAGCGGCGCTCACCACCCCCAGCACTAACAAAAACAGTAAGATGTATAAGATTTCAAATACAACCCAAAAAGGCCCAATTAATTTCTTAAAGAAATGGCGATAATCATAAACCTTAAACACCCGTGCAAATTCAAAGGTTATTCCTAATACTATTGCAAAAATTACCGTTGCCGTGCATATGGCTAATACGCCTCCCATTTGGCCGTATTGGGTAAAAAACTCGATAACCTCTCTGCCCGTCCCATAACCACCACCAATAAGCACTGACAGAAATACCGCTGCGGGGATAAAATAAATCTGTATTACCTTAATCATGTTTGAGTCCATTATTATTTTATGAGTCAGTTGCAGCTTACTTTCTCCGTCTTAAGTTCAACTTTGTTATCGAGTTCTCGTTAGCACAAGAACTGCTAAGCTAAATTTTTATTATTTTTTAATCACATATTTTAAGGTAAACATCATTTAACCTTTATGCAACAACTAGCGTTATTGATAAAAAGCTTAATCTGCGAGACAGTCTGTAACCCTCCCTTGAACTCAATAATTTTGAAGCTAGTCTGCTAAAACGATGGCATGTGGAGTATGGCGTAAGGTGTGTGGGTTAAGGTTTATGGAGTAAAGATTGAGGAATAAGTTTGTTCAGCCCGAAATACGAAAGCGATTGTATGAAAAGAATACCTCAGAAAACGCTATCGTCCTGCTTGTTATAAGTTTGCGGTCATAGCGCTAAATTAACCGCAAACTTGATTACGGCCGTTATTTTTAGCTTGATACAAAAGTTCATCAGCTTCATTAATGAGTGCGCGTAAGCTTTGCTTCGTATAACAACTCACCCCACAGCTAATGCTAAGATGAACAAGTTGCGAGTCGAGTTTAATTGGCGTTGAAGCAACAGCCTCACGAATATCGTTAGCAATGACGAGCATGTCATGTTTAAAATCGTGCTCATCATTAGAGCGGCTAGCAACAGTATCGCTAAGAGGCGCTTTGATTAATAGAAGAAACTCTTCACCGCCCCATCGAATTACTGTAGTTTCAAGCGAATTTGATTGCTTAATAATGGCAGCGATATGTTGCAAGGCCAGATCTCCAACGCCATGACCGAATTGATCATTTACACGTTTAAAGTGGTCAACATCCAGCATGATCACCCCAAATTCAATTTCGCCATTTACCGCTAATACCATGTTTTCTACCGCGATAGCCGCGCCTTCACGGCGATTATAAAAGCCTGTTAAGTCATCAAAAGTGGCATGTTGAGTCAATTTGGCTTCTAAGGCTTTTTGTTCGGTTACATCGAATATTACTCCGATTAAACCAGCCACATTACCTTCCGCATCAAAAAAGCTGGTTTTGTGAAATTTTACAAACACAATATCTCCGCTATTGGTGCGAATTTCTTTTTCATAAATTTGCACCCCAGGATTATCAAACAAGGCTTGATCCGCTTGTTGGTAACTATCCGCCAAGGCTTTATCAAACAATTGATATACGCTAAACCCCACCAGTTGTTGTCTCGATATTTTTATGAAGTCTTCAAAAGCCCGATTACAGCCCAAATAAACCCCATTCACATCTTTGTAAAAAATCGGCACCGGAAGCGTATCAATCGTAAACTGCAAAAGAGGGTTATCCGCGCTAAAAAACACCAATAAATCGTGTGGAGCTAAGGGGTTTGTTAAGGCCATATCTACTCACTAGTAAAAAATCATGCTCTTTGAGTATAGACATGTTAGCTAACACTTTCCTCAAGCCTGCAATTAATGGCAATTTAGCAGTCCGTTAAAAACTAAAATGTTTAGGGCTTATTTATGGGCAACTATTAGAGGGGATGTCAGGGGACAAAATGAATGATTGGAGTGTCACTGGATAATTAAAATATAATCATTAACAACAAAACTCAGGGGGATCTGACTGTGACTCCCCTGATCGCTTAGCAATGTTCAACTCGCATATTTAAAAGTGGTACTTTACCAATAAGCTAGTCACATTTTGATTGGTATTAAAGCCCGAGCTGCTCTTAATACCGTACTTGTTTTTCCAATAGTCATATTCAATACCCACATAAAGTGCACTATCTCGCATACCGACTTGCTTACCTAAATCATATTTAAGTTGTGGATTGAAATGAAAGTTCTTTTCATAACTGCCATCAGAATCAACTACCCAATCAATAAAACCATCAAATACGATATTTGAATCGCCTACAGGCCAGGTGACTTTCCAGGCAGGGGTGATTTGCCAAGTATCACCATCGCGGCCATCGGGGAAGCGGCGATACATATTAAGCTGAAAAAAATCAAAACCAGGAATGGCTAAATCAATACCTGCACCAATTAAAAATGATTCAACATCGCCTTCGCCAAACTCAACGGTGGTTGCTAGCAGTACATCTTTAACAACCCCCATTTCAACCGGTTCACCAAGCATTTTACTGAAGCTAAAGCGCGGGCTAAATTCACCATAATAGGCGCTTTTACCGTTTAAAAAGTCTTCTTCACCATTGTATTTAGTGAAATCGACAAACATAAATAAATCGCCAACACTCCAACCGCTAACATGTTCAAAAGTCAGTGTTTGTTGAATTTCAGGATTAACCTTAAAGTCGTCACCATATAGGTAAGTTAAACTATTGTCTTGCCACTGAACCACGTCATTGGCAGCAGCAAATGGTGCGTAACTCGCTAACAAGGCTATAAGCAGGCGTTTCATATTACATCCTTTTAAATAAGTTTAATTGATATAAGCCATTAAGGGATTGGCCTTGAATGATTTCAGCATTAGTGCAATAGGTTTCTCATAAGGTAACAGCGTATTATGATCCTTGCTGTGATAACAATTTTATCGCTTTCGAGTCGATATCAGAGTGTCTATCACAAGCGACATCAATAGTAATGCAATAACAACGGTGGAGATTATGCCAGTAACGTTTTAGATACTTAAGCGTTACATTGCCAAATTGCTTGATAAGTGAATTCTGAATCAAGGACTTGTTAAAACAACAAGCTCCAGTACAAAAAGCGCCGCTACACTAGTTGTGCTATGTCGATGATATTATTGAGACTATAAAGACTTGTTTCGCCATTAACGATTTGTGCTAACATCAAATGACCATACTATTTATATTGATATTAAACGAATTAATGACACAAAGGCCAATATGCTTGGGTAACAAACATACCAACACCATAGGCAACACGTCTTTAAGCCTTTTTCAATTTAGGCTATTGGTCATTATTGGCACGGCTTTACTTGGCAGCTTTATGATTGCAGATTTAGCCCTAGTACCTGATGCCGTAAGCGATATATACATCACTTCTCGTTTATACCTGCAGTTGCCTGTCTGTATTACTTTTTTGTTAGCCTCTTTTCACCCGCAATTTTCGAAGTTCTACCAAATGGCGCTTGCCGTCACCATGCTGTTGCTCACCTTTATCAACTATTGGTTAATACTAATGTGTTGGCAAATGGAAGCCTTTGCCTTTCCTTATGAAGGCACTGTTATGTATAGCTTATTTACCCTATTCGTATTTCGTATGTCATTTAAATATTCTGTACCTTATTCATTAATAGTGCTGATTGGTTTTGCCAGCATCGTACTCACAGAGCCTATTTATGGTAATAAAACGGCCGTCAGTTTAGGTTTTGTTGTCGTAGGCTTGATTGTTGGCCTGCTAGGAGTATTACAAATAGAACGGGCATTAAAACAGCTGTCAAAAGCTAATAAAAAATTGAATCGATTAAGTCAGATAGACCATTTAACCGGTATTTATAATCGCCGGACTTTTGAAGCACGCTTTTCAGAGCAACTCAGTTTGCAAAACAGATCAGGAAATTGTATTTGTGTATTTATTATCGACCTTGATTATTTTAAAGGTTACAACGATGGCTATGGTCACGTAAAAGGAGACAATATTATTAAGTTACAAGCCAGTAACTTAAAAAAAGTCTTCCGTAGATCATCTGATATTGTCGCCCGATATGGCGGTGAGGAGTTTGTGGTGGTTTCAACGCAAGTGACGCAAGAGCAATGCCTTGAACTTGCCAATAACATCATTAACCAATGGCGAGATTTAAAAGAACCCCACGGCAAAGTAGCAGGGCAGCATTATGTCACTTGCTCAGTTGGATTCTATTTAGAGCAAATTAATCAGCTATCAGACAAAATCTCTATGGTCAAAAAAGCAGATAAAGCGCTTTATCAAGCCAAAGAACAAGGCCGTAATTGCTTTGTCCAATACACGCAATAAACACTACCATTAGGTGGTAGGGTATTAATACTAAAGATCTATTTTTACAATGATTCATAACTACGGCAAGCTTAAAACACATAAACTAAGCTCTATAAAGCACCCAATTTTTGTGTCATTCACTTCTGCAAAAAAACCAAATTATAAGTACCACTTAGGTATTATTCAGCTATATTTATAGCTCTAGTTCATTTACCTCACATCATTTGCACCACTCAATTTGCCCCGATATTCCAATAAGGTGATTCAATGGAGAAATTAAAAGCATTATTAGGTACTGTGTGGCGAGTAATTAAAAAACCCAGCATTCACTACAGCCTAGGCTTTTTAGTTATCGGCGGCTTTATAGCGGGTGTCATATTTTGGGGGGCGTTTAATACTGCATTAGAAATGTCGAGCACTGAAGAATTCTGTAGTAGTTGTCATCAAAATGTTTACGAAGAAATGAAACCTACCATTCATTTCACCAATCGCAGTGGTGTAAGAGCGACTTGTCATGATTGTCATGTGCCCCATAAATGGACCGATAAAATTGCCCGAAAAATGCAAGCGTCTAAAGAAATATGGGCAGACTTAGTCGGCACCATTGATACCCCTGAAAAATTTGAAGCAAAACGTCGTGAGCTTGCTGGACATGAATGGCGTCGATTAAAAGCCAATAACTCACTTGAATGTCGAAATTGTCATGAATACGATTATATGGACTTCACTCGCCAATCAGATAGGGCAGCTAATATGCACTCAAAGTATTTAGAGAGCGGCGAACAAACCTGTATTGATTGCCACAAAGGTATTGCCCATCAACTACCAGATATGGAAGGCGTAGAAGGCTGGTAACTTTATCCTCCAAAGACGGTTATATATTGCGATAAGATGAACATGTATGACCACCGTATACCAAAGGTATATCACCAAACACACTGGAATATAGGTAATCACTGCCGTTAATCATATAGAACAGCGCAAATTAAACACGACGCCACTATCTCGACAAGTAGATAAACAGTAAACCCACTTTAGAGGGCTAACTCAGTTTCATTTCGGCAATATTGGGTCGAGAAAGTCTGGTTAATATCCGATAAAGATAGATAACCACAACACATAAAACCGCCCCTATCATAAATAGCCACGGGCCTCCGAATAGGTCAAGAATGATCCCTCCTCCTAACGGCGCCATGGCAAAACCAATTTCACTAAATGAAGCTGCGCCAAAGTAGGCACCTCGAAGGTGTTGCGGCGCTAATCGATCAATATGTACATTCATGGTCGGAAATAAAATCGTCTCAGCAAGACTCATCACCACCACGGCCCCTATCCAGCCCCAAAAAAGGTCTACTGGATTTAAAGCTAGCCAAACTTGTGAGCACATTAATAGAATTAATCCAAATTGAATTCGCTGAATTAAACTATATTTAGCCATCAGTTTTAATAAGATAAACTGCGTAGAAATGATCACTAATGCATTGGTAAAAATCATACTCGATATCAAAGCCAATAAATCAGGTGCCCCTGCGCGAGTTAAGTATTGAATCAACGAGCTGTCCATTTGCGAGTAGATGAACATGCATAAAGTATTGGCCAATATTAGACATTGAAACAATTTATCTTGTTTTAAAATGGCAAAAACTTGCTGGCGAGTCTCTTTTGCAACAGGCTTTGTTACACCCGAATGAGCCTCTTTATCAGCGGTATTTTTAGCGGAATCAATATTTGATTGATGACTAAAACCCCAATAAAGCATTATCAGTAACACCACAAAGGCACCGGCTGTTATATAAAAACTCGATTGCTTACCCGTTAGTCCTAACCAAATGCCAAGCATAGGCCCAACAGCGCAGCCGACATTGACGATGAAATACAATGATTGCATCGCCAATTCCCGTGTTTGCTTATCATGGATTATGTCACCGATAACGGCAGAGGTGAGCGGTCGCCATATCGAGGTCGCGATTGAACATAAGGTCATCACCACCACATAACCATTAACGCTGTCGACTTGTGCTAGCAATGAAAATGAAATGATATAAAGCACACCAGTCATGTACATCAGTTTGTGCCGACCAATACGATCTGACAATGCACTACCGATAAAACTGGTGAATACAGACACCAATGCAGCACTGGATAAAATCAATCCCACTTCTGTGGCACTTAACGCAAACCTGTCATATAAAATGACCGCGAGAAACGGCCACACCATATAATAGCTGCCACGAGTAATAAACGAGCCAAACAACAATATCCACATGAGTAATGGAAACTGCTTAACACGGGCTATAGAAACATCGCTTTGCATTGTAAAACCTTTAAAGGAAAGCCTAAAAGAAGTGATCTTGACCAAATCTAAAGAGTTGGCGCCTTTAAAGCAACAATTGCGTAACAAGATGCGCTGGTTATTACGAATACAGCCGTGTTTGCATAGCGGACTCTAAAATGGTCAAGCAAATTAAAAATAATAAAGAGCAATTCTATTAAATTAAGCTGAACGCCTAGGGGCATGATGAAAATAGCTTAAAAACTTAATCTTATTTATCCCTTCCATCGACAGTTTATAATGACCAATAATTGACACTAATGGGGGATATTGTTAATTTACTTGTCAGTGACGAAGTGAGGCTTTAATTGCATAGTTTTAAATGCTTAAACCTTATTTTGCTTAATGGATTATAAACACACAAGGGAATGCCCAATGAAAAAAATACTGCTATGTGCATGTATATTAGCTATGACTGCCTGTAAAACTACTGATATCCGTAATATTGCTGACTCAGTTTCAGACATTGCCGGAGCGGCACAAGGTAACTCAACGAGTGTACCAACTAACCAAGCTTATTCGCACCCGACTCAGCAATACGCAAAAACAAGTCAAACATTCCGTATAACCAAACCGACAAAAATGAACCCTGAAATTGGTCAAATTCGTCCATTACGCACAGAAAAAAACCCTCAAGGCATGACCAAGGTTCGATTCGAAGCCTATCACCTTGATAGTGGTGCGCCGATGCAGAGCAATCAATACCTTTATCAGGTTTCAGCCGAAGGGTGGTTGAGTGAAGAACCATTCGTGAACTTTAATTCAAAATTAGTCACCATCAATAGTGGTAATTACTATATCAAGGCACAGGCCGATACCGGTAAATTTTATGCTTCTGGAATGGTGACTTTAGAGCGCGGCGTAACCAATATTGTTAGTTTTGATCTTCAATAAGTAAATTTAAAAATTGGCGGGTATTAAGTCCTTTCAAATTAGGCCTTATTTTATCAATCAACAATTTTGCCAAAACTTGAGCTTGTAACAATTAATGACTTACGAGCTTAGAAAAATCATTTAAGGGCTAATACCTTTTCAGCCCTTACATGATTCAATTCATTAAACCACTTTAATTTCAGCAATCATTGCTACATGCTTCCCACAATTGCGCCGACATTCATTAGCAAAAAAGTGCAAAAATCAAGCTTTCAGCACTAATGCCACTTGGCTAAACTCAATCCCTTGCCAACCATTAAGCATAAATTGACGAATGTTTTGATGATCACTGCCCTCTGGGGTGGCTAATACATCAGCATAGAATTGGCTAAACAAGCGCAGCGTTTGAGGCTGGGTTAAATGGTGAATTTGCGCAAACGAAAACACCTTACAAGAACCTGAGTTTTCGCCAGCGTCATTAGCTTGTTTACCATTAGTAAAAGCGCTTGGAGTGAAATCATAGTGAGCATCGATGATTGCCATCGTGTCTTCAAAGCGAACGGGTTCAGCAGTTGTTTGAGACAGTGTTTCGATAAAGCTAACAACATCAGCTTGAGTATTTGTCAGTTCAGTCATGTTAAATCCTGTATTGCTGTCATAAACAGTGTGAAAAATCCTATAAACATCATATAAAAAGATTAACCCATCGTCCTTATAAAATGCGTAACTTACTCATCCTGCAGCAAATGGCCCACTTTCACCCAAATCAGCGTATCTTGTTCAACATAGGGATTATGCTGACTTAAATGCGGGCTGCGGATCCAGCTGCCTGCTGGATATCGACCTAACTCGTCAATAAACTCACCGCTAATGACGTATATCTCTTCGCCGCCAAAATGACGATGAGGTTGAAACTGGCATCCTGCTGGCCAAAACACTAATGCTGCCGACTCGGTTAAATGCTGATGCAGCGGCATCACCTTTAAATCACCTTGGCCAGCAGACCATGGTGTATTGTTAGTATCAATACGAATTTGAGCGCTATCGGAGGCTTGAAATTGATGTAGCTTTACCAGTAACTCGCAGCCATGTTCACTAAATGGTGCATGACTAAAGCCTTCAGGGTTACGAATATAACTGCCAGCGGGATAATCGCCGCTTTCATCTGAAAACACCCCTGATAACACTAATATCTCTTCACCTAATGGATGCGGGTGCGATGAAAAACTTGCTCCAGCGTCATACTTCACCACACTGGTCGCATGACCACGTTCAGCTTCTTCTCTGGCCAATCGTTTACGCCACACTCCTTGAGCTGGGCTTTTGTCCCATTGAAGTTTATTGGTATCAATTACAACCCGTTGACTAAAGTCCATGTTAAGCATTATGAGTTCCTGCTATTTTTTATATCAGTGTAATAGGACTTAAACTAAATGAATAGCGCACACTTAAATAGCGGGGAAATAAAAAACCTGCACTATTACTAGCGCAGGTTTTGAGGGAGTTGCAGATAATGTTCAGCTAGGCGTAAAGTTAAGCTGAAGTGTTATCGCGACTTCAATACTGTTTAAACGCCGCTATTATTAAAAGGCATTATTATTTAAACGGCACTATTATTTAAACGGCACTGGACGCGGTGTATTCGCATTTGAAGGCGGTAAAATCGGCAACATAATTTGTGGCTGCTCACCGGTTAAACTGTTCAAAAACTCAACCATTTGTGCAGTTTCTTTAGCTGACATTTTCTGGCCTAGTTGAATGTCGGCCATGGTATTAACCGCTTCATCTAGGTTCCATACGCTACCATCATGGAAGTATGGGTAGGTAAGCTCAATGTTACGTAAGGTTGGTACTTTAAAGACGAACTTATCAGCTTCTTTACCGGTAACCCCTTTACGCCCTTCCGCTGGATTGTCTGTGTGGAATGGTTTAATTAAGCCCATTTTCATGTACATAGTGCCGCCAACCGCTGGGCCGTTATGACACGCGACACACCCTTTGTCTTTAAATAACTGATAACCCGTTTGTGCATCTGCAGAGATGGCTTTTTTATCGCCTTCTAAATATTTATCAAATGGGCTATTTGGCGTCACTAAGGTTTTTTCGAATGTCGCTATGGCATCTGTAATACGGTCGATGTTGACTTCATTTGAACCATAAATGTCATTAAAACGCGCAACATATGCAGGCATTGAAGCGATAGTATCTACTGCTAAATCATGGGTATAACCCATTTCTTTTGGATTATCGATAGGACCTGCAGCTTGATCTTTTAAAGTTGCAGCACGACCATCCCAAAATTGCGCCAGCATATAATCAGCGTTTAAGACTGTAGGCGAGTTTATTGGACCTTGTTGCCACTCATGACCAATTGAGGTCGGCAGTGCATCCACACCACCAAGGGACAAGTTATGACATGAGTTACATGAGATAAAACCAGACATTGATAGACGTGGCTCAAAGAAAAGCATTTTACCTAGCTCAACTTTTTCAGGCTCGGTGATCACCGCAGGCATAATGACTTCAATGGGCTCACTGGCCTGAGAAGTTGAAATAGAAAAAATCGAAGCTAGCATTACAGCAACGGTGGTCAGCTTAGTCATAATAAATAACCTTGTTCATAGTATGGTTTAATGGCAAGCATCTTAATTGTTCTATATCTTAGGTTAAAACGGTAAAATCCGATTAAGTCCATCGCAATCGCAAATTCTATTTATGCGGCTTAAGTCACTGTTTATTTTTAAAAATAAGATAGGTTAACGAACCATTCGATTAAATTAAACCTGCACACCACCAATAGCGATTAAGATTGCTGTAGATCACATCCTTTTGTATCAAACACTGCGCCAATATTGATACAAATGACTTTTTACAGGTGTAATATCGCGATAAAAAATGCAGCTTATTCTTGCCTATTAAGCTCCATCACTCCTTAAAGCTGATTTTCTCGCCCATATGGCTTAGCTATATTATTTACCGAAGTTAAGTATATAGGGATTTACTGACGCATATGGCAATACACTTATAACTCTTGAGTGTAACGATTCGTGTTACTGCCAGTTAATAAATCAGCCAACAACGTACCTGCTATGGCTTAGCATTTGTTATACTTAACCAAATTTATTACTTACCATTGGTAGATTGCCACCTCAGGATGTTGATATGACCCAAGACGAAATGAAAAAAGCCGCTGGATGGGCTGCACTTAAATATGTTGAAGAAGGTTCAATTGTTGGTGTTGGAACAGGTTCAACGGTTAATCACTTTATTGATGCGTTAGCGACAATGAAAGATGACATTGAAGGCGCCGTATCAAGCTCTGAAGCCTCAACCCAAAAACTAAAAAGTTTAGGCATTGAAGTATTTGATCTCAATAGTGTCTCAGATCTATCTGTGTACGTTGATGGCGCTGATGAAATCAATGACCATATGGACATGATTAAAGGCGGCGGCGCGGCATTAACCCGTGAAAAAATTGTCGCGGCTGTGGCTAAAAAGTTTGTTTGTATTGTTGATAATACCAAGCAAGTTGAGATTTTAGGTGAGTTTCCACTGCCTATTGAAGTGATCCCAATGGCGCGCTCTTACGTTGCTCGTGAATTAGTAAAATTAGGTGGCGATCCGGTTTACCGTGAAGGTGTCGTCACTGACAATGGTAATGTAATTTTGGATATGTACAACTACCGCATTCTTGATCCTAAAACCTTAGAAAAGCAATTAAATGATATTGTTGGTGTGGTCACTAATGGTTTATTTGCTAACCGCGGTGCTGATGTATTGCTGGTTGGCAGCCCAGATGGCGTTAACACGATTGTCGCCAAATAGTCCTAAAGGCTAGTTGCTTAAGTCCGGTAATTAAAGTTAATCGCACTGATAAAATGCTCAATTCACCATTGGGCATTTTTGTTTTTATAACCATAAAGCCCTTAAAGTTGTGCCAAGCCCCTATCCTACTTGCTTCCACTTAAAATTTTCACTTTAACCTTTCACACCTAAGCTTACTCAAGCAGATGCTTTTCAGCATTTTGACTCCCCATAGTAATCAAAAAAATATTTTATTTAATCAAGTAAACCTTTTAGCAACTTGCTAATGTCTAATCTAGTAACTCACATCACATTGGAATAATTGGTGAACTTAACCTCAAGCAATATCACAGACATTGATAATCAACTCAGCAGTAATACTCGCGCTGCTGAAGCTGGTGAAATCAATAATGCCTGCTTAGATGACGCTTTAGTGGCGAAAGCTAAGGGCGGCGATAAAGCAGCGTTTAAGCTACTTTATCAGCGCCATCAAGGCCGTGTGTATGCAATTTGTTTGCGTTTAAGTGGTAGCGCTGATCATGCCGATGAAATTTGCCAAGACTGCTTTGTCAGATTATGGCAAAAGCTAAATCAGTTTAATGGCGATAGTCAGTTTACGACTTGGTTATATAAGCTGTGTGTCCACCAAGCTATTAACAGCATGAAAGCAAAGCAAAGCTTTTGGCATCGATTTTTACCAGAATCGAGCTTGAGTGAGCATCATCAAAGTCTCAGCGAAAATCATCAAACGCAAAACGGCCATCAAGAGTATCACCGCCTTGATAAATTAATTATGCAACTGCCACAACGCACCCGCGTGGTGTTTGTACTGTGCGCAATTGAAGGTTATCAACATGATGAAGTTGCGCAGATTTTGGATATTGCCGTTGGCACCAGTAAAGCCCAATACCACAGAGCAAAGCAGATGCTACAGGAGATGTTGGCATGAAAAATAGCAATCAGCAGCAACAATTAACAAGGCTTATTGATAGCTTGCCAAAAGAGATCTCACCAAACAAAGATCTATGGCAAGACATTGAGGCGAAAATAAGCGCCCCAACAAATTCTTCAGTGCCAGCAAAGCAAACTGATGCTGCAACTCAGTACCGCAGCGCTAACTCGCAATACTGGCGACATCTTGCCGTTGCCGCCAGTATTAGTTTTGTATTGGTATTAGGCTGGCTATTAACAAGCCCTACAGCACAAAAGCCAAGCCTTGAGCCTATCACCGTCACAAATGCCCTTAGCAATCAGTCTACTGAAGATTTAATTGCCTTGGTTGATCAAATAGCCCTGACCCATCAACAGCAAATTAATGGCTTTGATGACAACAAATATACTGTTGGCATGCAGCTTGATGACCTTACTAATCCATTCAATAAGGGTTATAGCGAATTGCAGCTTGCATCAAAAGAGATCCAAAAAGCCCTTAAAAGCGATCCCAATAACAAGCAAGTGTGGGATTTATGGTTATGGGTAATGAAGCGCGAAATACAGCTGTTACAACAGCAACAACGCACCCCAATTAACACGACTCCATCGACTCAAGGAAATTCCATATGAACAATCAAACTAGCCAGTTTATCAGCCGACTTATCATTGGCGGCAGCCTGCTATTCACAACAACACTCATGACATCAACAATGGCCTTTGCAGCACAATCCGTTGAACAAGAAATGACGGTTAATGCGAAACCACAAATTGAGCTAAAAGTGCAGCGCGGCAAAGTAGAGATCATCGGCTGGGACAAAGACCTCATCACAGTATCCGGTCAGTTAGATGAATTGTCTGAAGGGTTTATCTTTGAGCAAAAAGGCAATCAAATCACTATTGAAGATAAGCTACCCAACAGCTATCGGGGTCATGATGAAGATGGCTCAAATTTAGTCATCAAATTACCCATAAAGCTAATGCTTGAAGCTGAAGGGGTTTCAGCAGATTACAAGATTGAAAATCTGTCAGGCGAAATAGACTTGGCATTAGTCAGTGGTAACTTAAAAGCTAACCACATGGATGGCGACATAAAACTACAAACAGTGTCAGGCAATATTGAGTCAGACAAGCTCAATGGCAAGCTTGAATTAGAAACCGTTTCTGGCGATATCAAGGATAAAAGCTCTGCAGGCAAAGCTCAGTATCGCCTCGTCAGTGGCGAGTTAGAGTCTAAAGATAACCAAGTCACTAAGCTTAGTATCGATCAAGTATCAGGTGATATTGAAGGCAACTTTAGCGCGGTAGAAAAAATCAAAATTGTCAGTGTCAGTGGCGATATCGACATCAGTTTAAGCGCCAAAGTCACTAAGGCATCATTTGATACGGTTAGCGGTGATGTTGAAGTCAAATTCACTCAAATGCCTAACCTGACATTTGAGATTGATGGTGGCCCAGGTGGCGATATTAATAACGAATTAACCGATGATAAACCGCTAAAAACTAAGTATTCAGCAAGAGAAAGCATCCAATTTACAACCGGCGATGCCACAGGTAAATTCAGCGTTAATACCATAAGCGGCAATATCGAATTGAAGTAGCGTTTTTATCTTCATGCTGCAGTTACAGGCGCTAGCATGGGGATCTTAAGTCTGATATTACTCGGCACATTAGGCGCTAAACGTCGCCGTAAACTACACTAGGATAGCATTCCAAACTAGTGCTTGGGCCTTCTACAAAGAAGGCCCTTTTTTTTCATTTAACGCCAGCTCACAACCTAACCCGAATAGCAGCTATAAACCCGTCGAGATTATGACAATTCACTCGTATAACATAGTCATTCGTTTTACATAATCACTCGTATTACATTGTCACTCGTAGCGCTAATAATTCTGACAACCTTGTATAATCTAAAATAATCATCTTGCCTCTGACTAAATCAATATAGCCATCTTCAGCCAACTTATTGAGTACTTCATTGACTCGAGGGCGACTTACATTGGCAATTTCACTCAGTTGCTGCTGGGTGATTTTTAGTTCAATAACGGGCAAATCAATCATGCGTTTAGCACGTACTAATTCTAATAAAAAATGAATGATACGTTCTTCAATACCATAAAATGACAAGTGCATACCTTGAACCAGTTTAGGGGTGTTACGGCGCATAATGCTATAAATAAACTTATAAATCTCAGGGTTAATGTTAGCTAACTCAGTGAGTTCACATTTAGGGAAAAACAAGCTGTTGATCGGTTCCAGTTCATTGGTATAAAGACTAATTTTAGGGAAAATCTCAACCGCTACAGCCCCAACCCACATTTCTTTACCAAATATAAAACTCGCTAAAGGGCGGTTATCAGCACTGGTGGTGGCAAATGTACCCAGACCATCGATACAGTAAAAATACCCCCGTTCACTGTCATCAGCCAGTAGGTTACTGTATTTCTCAATGCCTTGATCATCGACAGCAATATCCATGATCTCAGCTTTGGTTCTTTCGCTCAATTCACAGGGCCAGTTTATTTGTTTACGTAACGCGAGTGTCATTTATTCTCCAGTCAAACATTTCAGCAAGCGTTAAGCAGACATAACTTGTTTAAAGCTATTAAGCATTGAGCGATCTGTACGTGCTTTTTTTAATTTTCTAATACTTTCTTTTAATGATTGCTCTGCCAAGCGGCCAAATACACCATCATATTCTTTTTCATCAATTTCTTTTTCTGACTCAGCCTCATCTGCAATTTCTTGGGCAACACGGCTTAACTGCATCCACGCATTGGCAATATAAAAACCATGAAACTCCGCCTTAGGCAGTAATTTTTGTGCACTCGCAGGCATTGCTTGCCAGCTTTTAGCAAATAACTCAGCCTTGTCTTCAATTAGCTCATTAAACAAACCTTCATAAGCCTCAAGTAAAGTCTCTGGTAATTTATCCATCGGCAGCACTTTATTAGCGACATTAAAAGAAATCTGCTTTGCTGTTGCTTTATACTCTTCGCTTAGTTGACTCATTAGTTTGTTCTCTATTTCAATGATTAAGTTAGCGCCATGAATTCATGTGATTAACGCAGTTTGAGTAACTAAGTCGCATTAACAGCACTTAAAATGGCACAGGCATAAGGTTTCTATCGCAGAAAATACTGCCATTAAACCTTTAAGCTTTATGTTATTTAGCAACAGACTAGTATAAACGATATTATCAACGCCTTTATAGGTTATAGACATATATATTGGTTGTTTTTGTGAAGCTGCAAATACCTACCCAGTCAATAATGTGATCTTATCCAGTTAGATTAAAAGTGGCCCGTTAAACACATAAAATGAATGCAAACAACTTGACTCATGAATGATGATGCTTTTAACATTTATCGACTCTTTTTAAGGTGTTTTCACTATGGTAAACACAGTTAACGAACTATATTAGCAACAGCTATTTTTAAAAGATGAAATAAACAATTAATCAGATTACCTCACAGTGCATTTAAACAAAAAAACGCGAGTAAATATTAACAAAAGCACAGGCTGAAGTGTTCTTTGTGTGATACATACTTATTTATTTACCCTTTTAAACAGAAGCTTAGCCATAACAGCGCTACTTATTCAGCTTTGATTGAACAAACCAAAATTTCTGTCATAATGTTGTGAAGCCAGTAAGTTAAATTAGCAATCTTTGATATAGATCTTATCTCTTTTTTTATTAACTTTTATGCCTGCTTAACGATTTATGCAGCTTTACGTAATTCGACATACCTAGATAGCTGCACCAGCAATAGTTACCAAGCTGATAACAATAAGTTAGTAAAGTTAAGTAAATTTATTGATACTCACCTGCAGAAAAAAGATATTATTGATCCTAGTGGCTAATTGAACTTTTTATATTGTTATCAAATACTAAATAATAAAATACAAAAATATTAATTCAGGGAAAAGTTGCATGGCCGATATTAAGCAAAGCGGCCAATTTTTAACCTGTAGCCTAACAATAAAAAGCACTGAGCACTGTTTTGCTCAAGTTGATTAGCACTTTTGTAAAAGTTGTGCTTAAAAGGATTGTTGCGAGTTAACAAGCCAGTTTACAGCCTTAGTTAACAAACAAAAACAGCATGAAGGAACTGCGTAAAGCAAGTATAAAAAATTGCATAATAATTATAATTCAACAATTAGCGTTTTTAACGGCCTTTACTGTCACAAGGTGAGTCGTTACATCAATCAGCTGCTGTTATTGTTGGTATTAGTCGGTTTACTGAATAGTGCTTCAGTGACTGCTTTTACTTTTGATAACAAGGCAGCTGATGACTTGTTCCATCAATTAAAAACAGAACAGATCACAGATTTACTTGTCATAGAGCAAACATTACTCAAACTCGAGAACATTATTGCCAGTAACGATATTGAGCGCCAGCAGCTGTTACTTACTGAGCAATGTAAAACCTTTAGCTCCAGTGACAGTGAGCAAAACAACAACTTTATTACCACGACAAACAACATTGAGCAGCAATCTTTTTTTAGTCCACAAATTCCAATTTTGCTGAATTTATGTCGTTCAAAAGCATTCAGATACCTTGACCAACATAGCAGCGCGATTAAACTAAATCAGGCTGCACTTGAACAAGCCTTAGCACTAAATGACAAGCATATCATCGCCAAAGCCCATAATAACATTGCCAAACAAGCACTTTATCAAGGTCAATTTTCCAAAGCGATTGATAGCTTCACTCAGTCTTTTGAGCTCAATCAACAAATAGGCTTACAGCATGCAGCTAGCTTAGACTTACTGAATTTAGCAGGTATTTACCGGCGCTCAGGCGATAACGAAAAAGCACTTTATTACTACAACAGAATAAAGGGTTACCTCAATAAAACCAAAGACTTAATGTTACTTGCCAATGTTGAAAACTCACTCGCTTATATAGAATTAGATCGCGGTGAATATCAGCAAGCACTGGAATACTTTGAAAAAGTCTATCAGGTCATCGAGGGGATCAATGATCCGCTTTACACCGCTAGAGTTGCGATTGATATGTCAGCGCCGCTGATTAAACTTGGCCGATTAGCAGAAGCAGAAAAGTGGCTAAATCAAGCTCGACCTTACATGACCCCCGAGATGTACTCTCACTATGGTTACATGCATAGTTATTATTTAGAGCTGCGCATGTTACAAGGCAACTATGCTAGCGCCTTTGAGCATTTCAATGCAGCAACAGCTAACTTTCAAAAGTATAATATGCAAAAAGGTTTAGCTATTAGTTATCAGTTAGCCAGTCAGTTATTTGCTATCCAAGCTGATTATAAGTCAGCTAACTACTGGCACCATCAGTTCTTAAGCATTCATAAACAACTCGATCAGTTAAGGCTGGACACCTATAATTCCGACATGAGACTCAAGTTTGACTCAGATAACCTAGAAGATAAACAAGCACAGTTAATTGAGTTCCAAGCGCTTAAAGACATTCAGCTTAATGCCGTAAAAACTCAGCAAAAATTACAATACACCGCCCTCGCAATGACATTTATCTTCTTGTTAATATTAGTTATTTTAATTATTAAGCTGCAAAAAAAGTCACAACAATATCGACAAATAGCATTAAAAGATCCACTCACCAACATCCCTAATCGCTTACATGCCTACGAGGTCATGCAAAAGCTGCTAAAGCAAAAAGTGCAATTTTCTATCTTACTTATCGACGTAGATCACTTTAAGAGTGTCAATGACCGATTCGGCCATGACATCGGTGATATAGCACTACAACTCATTGCTCAAACTTGTCAGCAAAATTGCCGCGAGGAAGATACTGTGGCGCGTATTGGTGGTGAAGAGTTTCTGATCATTATGCCAAAGACAAATATCGAGCAATCGATGATTTTCGCTGAGCGAATTAATCATAAAATGAAACTTGTGAACTCACCGCAGTTAAACGATAACTTGATATTTTCAGTCAGTATCGGCATTACAAGCGTGATTGATGAAAGCAGTATTTCTACTATTTTGAAAAAAGCTGATATTGCCCTCTATGAGGCAAAAAATGACGGCAGAGACTGCTATAGGCATTATCAATATCTCCCAAACATCATTAAAGGAGAGCATTGATATATGCACAGCGGCAATCAAAAAAGCCTTTTTCACGGCATTAATAAAAACCTGTTTATCCAAATGCTAGTTCGTAAGCCATTGCTCATTACTGGCTTAGGTTTAACTATGCTCAGTATGAGTTTCTCAAGCTTTGCCAAAATAGAAAACCCTGAGTTTGATACACTCTTTAACGCCGCCGATCAAACCGATATTAACGATCCTAGTTTTCCGAAAATGGTTAAAGACCTTGAAAGCTTGCTCGATGTAGAAGATATCGAACGCACTTACTTGTTACTGCCTAAACAGTGTCTTAGTCATAATGTTTTCCATGGCGATGAAAATAAATTAGCCGATCAGTTCATTATTGATACCTTAAAAACTTATCCAGCAATGC
The DNA here is from genome assembly GCF_002874355.2 of Shewanella sp. 10N.286.48.B5. Classification (NCBI taxonomy): domain Bacteria; kingdom Pseudomonadati; phylum Pseudomonadota; class Gammaproteobacteria; order Alteromonadales; family Shewanellaceae; genus Shewanella; species Shewanella sp. 10N.286.48.B5. The sequence continues at coordinate 37,170 of NZ_MCVG02000001.1, read as the reverse complement.
CAGCAAGCACTCGAATAGAGTTAAAGCTCTGTGAAGCAACTATCATGCGTTACCGCGGCGATACCTCAGCGGCAAATGCCCTTATTCGTGAAAGTTTGTTAGCAGCAGAAGGGATTAACAATCGCCGCTTAATGGCTGATGCCTATTCACAGCTTGGTCAAATCGCCTCCTATACCGCTGATTTCGCGATGGCGCTGAAAAACTTATTATTGGCTCATGAGCTGTATAAAGAGTTTGATTTACCCACTAGACAGCACCTCAGCCTACTAGATTTAGCGGTCACTTATCGCCGTATGGGCGAAACGGACACCGCCCTAAAATATTATCTCCAGCTTGAGCAAGCCTTTACCAAGAGCAACCAGCTTGAGTTAGCCATGATGGTAAAAATGGACATGGCCTATGCCTATGAAGATTTACACCAATACCAAAAAGCTGCCGACCACTATTTAACCGTATTGGACTATTTTCAGACTATCTACACCGACCCTACATACCCTGCACGGGTAGCTGTAGATATGTCGTATTCACTTATTGAACTAGGTAAATATCAACTCGCCCTTGATTATCTCAAGGAATATGAAGATGTCATCGGCCCTAATGTAGATACTCATTATAGTTTTATGCAATTGTTCTTTGCCCAAGCTAAACATGGGTTAGGGCTCGAAGAGCAAGCAATACCTTATTTAGACAAAGCTACCGCAGGGTTTGAGCGCAATCACAATAAGCGCGGCCATGAAATGCTACTCAAATCAAAAATAGAGATATATGAATCCTTACAAGATTGGCAGCAAGCCTATGACGCACAAATTAGCCTGTATGAGATACATCAGCTAATTGATAAGGCGATGGAAAATCAAAGCAGCACTGAAATGCTAGTCAAGTTTGATAGTGAAAAAATTGAAGCTGAAAATGCTAAATTGATCGCATTCCAATTACTGAAAGAGCAACAGTTAGTCACCCAACAAGACAATAAAAGATTACAAATTATTGCACTAATACTGGGCGGTGCGTCATTAATATTACTGTTTATATTTACTCTCTACTCAAACAAGAAGTCGAAACAATTTAAACAGTTAGCATTGACCGATTTACTAACCCAGTTGCCAAACCGCCTTGCCTTGTATCAACAGGCAAATCAATTATTTAATAATGCCTTAATCAATCAGCAAACTTTGGCTATTGTGTCTTTTGATGTCGATCATTTTAAGCAAGTAAATGACACCTATGGTCATGACGCTGGTGATACTGTCCTTAAAACATTAGCAGAGATCTGTACTAGCAAATTACCAGCAAACGCAGTCATTGGTAGAGTAGGTGGTGAAGAGTTCTTAGTGTTATTACCGCAAATTCGCTCCACTGCTGCGATATCACTAACACAAGCGATCATCGAGGACGTATCAAGTCATGATTTCTCAGCAATTAACCCCGAGCTAAAGGTCACCATCAGTGCTGGGGTGAGCACTTATTATGATGAACAAACATTATCTGAACTGATAAAAAAATCAGACATGGCACTTTACCAAGCCAAAAGAAATGGCCGAAATCAGCTATCGTACTACCATGATGACTCACAGAGGTTATAATAAAACAGTGGATCACTAACCTAGCGTAAATAGCTGTCATCATGCCTAATTCAAATATACCTCCTAATGCTAATCCAGCGGCTAATACTAATACTGCGCTTAATGCTAGGGAAAAGGAGTCTGCCACAACCCCCTCAGGACTATTACAGCCATTAGCGCATAAGCTTTCAGCCACTGAGATGGCGGAGTTAGCTTACTTAATAAAGAGCTGGGCGTTTGAATTAGGGTTTTCTCAGCTTGGGATCACCGATACCGATTTAAAAAGTGAAGAGAGCAAGTTACAACAATGGCTCGATAATGGTTATCACGGGGAAATGGGCTATATGGCCAGCCACGGCATGATGCGCGCTCGCCCCCATGAGCTTCACCCTGGTACCGTTCGCGTACTCAGCACCAGAATGGACTATTTACCGCCACAAGCGGGCTTTGCCACTAATTTATCAGACCCAAACTTAGGTTATATTTCTCGTTATGCAGGCGGCAGAGATTACCATAAACTGATTCGTAAACAGCTTAAAAAACTCGGTGATAAAATCGTGTCACACTGCCATAACTTAGGGCTTGATGGCATTGATTTCAGACCGTTTGTGGACTCTGCCCCAATCCTTGAACGGCCATTAGCGGAAAAAGCAGGTCTTGGCTGGACAGGTAAACATTCATTATTACTAAACCCTGAGGCTGGCAGTTGGTTCTTTTTAGGCGAAGTGTTAATTAACTTACCTTTGCCTGTAGATATTCCTATCCACCAAAGCTGTAATAGCTGCGTAGCCTGCATAAAATCATGCCCGACTAATGCCATATTAGACAACAATGTCGTCGATGGTCGCCGCTGTATCTCTTACCTCACCATTGAATTACAAGGCGTGATACCTGAAGAATTTCGCCAAGCCATTGGCAATCGCATTTATGGTTGTGATGATTGCCAATTAGTGTGCCCTGTTAACAGTAAAGCGCCGCTAACTCAGCAAACTGATTTTCATATTCGTAAACAACTGATCCAACCTGATTTACTAAGCTTGTTTGCTTGGACTGAAAAGCAATTTCTATCACTTACAGAAGGCAGCCCTATACGTCGAATTGGCCATAAAAGCTGGTTAAGAAACATTGCGATTGCCTTAGGTAACGCGCCGTTTAATCAGCAAATTATTGATGCGCTTAACCTACGCAGATGTAGCGATGAAGTCGATGAAATGGTCATAGAACATATTGATTGGGCACTAGCGCAACAAGCACTTAAACAGCAAGATTTAACCCCTGACGATAAAACAAAAACGGCGCCTAAAAGTCATTTAAGCCGTAAAACCTTGCGAGTGATCCGCAGTGTTGAAAAAGGCTTACCTAGAGACGCTTAAACCTTTTACTTATTGTCATCTTTCAGACACCACGTCTTCAATGAGGTGATTTCTGATCTAAAGTAAAACCGACTTTAATAGTGACTTGCCAGTGAGCAATTAAACCTTCTTCTAGGTGACCTCTGGTCTCAACAACCTGAAACCAACGTAAATGTTTAAGCGATTCATTAGCTGCTGCAATTGCATTTTTTATCGCATCATCAGAGCTGATAGGTGACGATCCTGTTAACTCAATAATTTTATAAGTGTGGCTCATTTGTGACTCCAGTCATTTTAAACTCAATCAACATAGAAATTCAGTAAAGCAATACCAGTCTGAGTATAGATAAGCCTAGCAAAACTGCGTAGTCGCAGAATAAAAACCTCAAAAAGCCCTCTCTCAATGACCTTTAAACTAGTGATCACTTATTAAAGTCACTTTTTATAAAATCAAAAGCTGTAATTTTCACGTCAAAACAATCACAAAAGTTAACAATGAGACTACATTTTCGTAAATAAATTACACAGGCGTCTGGACGTCTAGAAGTTTGTTGTGATAGTCTTGATACAAGCAACCGAATTGATTTCACCCGTAAGTTGAGCAAAATTCATGTGAGGATTATATGATAGAGCTGAGACACCTTCGAACTCTGATGGCACTTAAAGAAAGTGGTAGCCTTGCTGGTGCTGCGAAAAAACGCTTCGTAACTCAATCAGCGCTATCTCATCAAATAAAAGAATTAGAAACACGCATTAATTCGTCTATTTTTATTCGAAAGAGCAAACCATTATCTTTTACTCAAGAAGGCACTCGACTACTTAATTTGGCGGAGGAAATTCTCCCTAAAGTGATGGTGACAGAATCAGATCTGAAAAAAGGCCTTGATGGAGAGGCGCAATCTTTAAAATTGGGCATTGAATGCCATAGCTGCTTTCGCTGGTTAATGCCGGTGACCGAGGCCTTTAAACAAATCGCACCAGATGGCCGTATTGATTTATCTAGCCGTCATTTATTTGATTCATTAAATGCCTTAGCGCTTGGTGAGTTGGATATTGTACTCACTTCAGATCCAGTACCAGGGCATGCACTTGCCTATCAACATTTGTTTGATTTTGAAGTGAAGTTAGTCGTTTCAAATGAGCATCCTCTAGCAAAACAGCCATTCATTAAACCTGAGCAGCTCGCCAAGCAAACACTGATCACTTACCCTGTTCCATTGCAGCGCCTTGATATTTATAAGCACTTTTTAGAACCTGCTGGTGTTGAGGTGGGTGAACAAAAGCAATGTGACTTAACAGCGATGCTGCTTCAACGTATTGCTTGTAATGATGGCGTAGCGGCGCTGCCAAGCTGGTCAATTAATGAAGGCCATGGACTTAACTTAAGTTCTGTAAAACTTGGCAGCGAAGGCTTAAAAAGGCCGTTATTTGCAGCCTACCGCCTTAATACATCCAATACCCATTTAATTCAAAAATGGCTAACCTTAGTGGCTGCTGAAGGGCTAAAGTTACAAAGATTAAGTCAAAAGCACCAATCGCTCTTAGAATGTGCATAAACAAGTTGTGAAAAATCCATAAAAAATGCCACGATTAAGGTGGCATTTTTTATGTCATGGGATTAAATCAACTCGCTATACTAGCTTCATTAATTAGATTCATTAATTGGGTTTATCAATACATTACATTTGCTCAGCACAGCTCTAAGCACTAAGCCTGCAGAGTTTACATTGCTCGTTTGGTTAATATTATGGGCCACCATAAATTCATTGCGTAACTCATCATCTAACCCAAGAGCCTCAAATGCTTCTATAGATAAACTTTGTTGCTGGGTATCAATGAGCTTTTTTATCACCTGTAATGCTATGGGTTTTTCTGAGGCGGCATTTAAAAATGCAAACGCACTTAAGGTAATCACTTGACCAAATACACTAAATAGCGCCAAGGTTTGCAGTTCATCTGCATCAATATCTATAGCTTGTTTATTGTCTTCAAGCTCACGTAAATAATGCACTGCATCGGTAGCGATATTTTCAGTAAGCGCCCAATAGCCCTTAACTAATTTACAATATGGTTCAGGTAATTCATCTAAGCGTTCTTTTAGATAAAATGAGAAGCTATAGCGGTAAATATTGACTTGGCCTAAACGGATAAGCGCATCTTTTATACTGCGATTTTTTGTCGCGATTACGCCACCAGCTTGAGCGGTATTACTGCGCCAAAGTAAATGAGCGGCAAGCGCGGGATCGCTGGCAATGATATCGATAATAATGCGGATATCTGCTTCATTAATTAAGGCCTTTTTTAAAGGGATCAAAATACCACGGCGCCCAATGACTTGTTCTTCGTTGCCAATAATAGCTTTTACTTGAGTGAGTACCTGCTGCTCAAGGTAGGTCATAAAGCGATGCTTCCCTGTATAATTCTTCGTTCTCGATTAACGAATTTATCCATAGAAACCCTACAAAGGTCAAGTGATTAATGCTGATTAAGACAAAAAGCCGACAAGTGCTTTGTCGGCTTTAGTATCTTCAGTGTAATTAGCTAGATAACAAGTTATTATCGTCTAAAAATCAGACGCTTCGCTTATTATCTGTTAGTTCATTACAAAGGGATTTTAAAAACGATAACCTAAGGTTAAGCGAATTGAGCGACCATTACCCGAGTAATAACCGCTGCCGCCCCATTCCTCAGGAACATAATAGCCAGCACTGACATATTGCTTATCTAACAAGTTGTCAGCACGTAAACTGGCACTCCACTCATTACGGGTATAGTTAATGGCTAAGTTAGCTAATACATAACTGGATAACTTAGGGTCAACATTGGCATTATCACCTTCAATAAAGCGCTCGCCAGTATAAATACCTTCAGCAAAAACCTGCCACTGTTGGGCAATATCATAACTCACATACGCACGGGCATTATGCTCCGCAACCCAAGAAAGCGCCTTGCCTTCGTTCTCGCCTTCGGTAAATTCAGCATCAATGTAATCATATGATGCGCCCAGCAACCAATCTGCAGCGATTTGCACATCATAAGCGGCATTAACGCCAAAACGAGTTGAAGCATCAGCATTAACGTTAGCACCGCCGCCCTGTGGACCATCAGTGCGCCCTGCGTCATATACAATTTCATCTTCCAAATCTAAACGGTAAAGGTTTAATTTGAAGGTTTGTGTTGTAGTGGTCCAGTCCCAACCTGCTTCATATGAGCGGCCGGTTTGTGGATCAAGACCAAGGGTGGTAATTGGGGTATAGGCTTGCTCATCCACTTTGGCAAAACGGAAATTATCATTGGCGCGAATATAAAAACGATGCGCAAGGCTTGGACGATAATTTAACCCTAACTCAAATGCATGGGCATCATTATCAAGCTCAACACCATTTGCGTATGATAATTGATCTGTTAAGTCATCTGTCACTTCACTGTAACGCCCACCAACTACATAGGATAATGACTGCGTTAATGGCACTGAGGCTTGCACATAAGCACTGGTCACTTTCTGTTCATTATTACGTTGAATGTAAGCAGTATCAAAATCGGCCTCACCGATACTTAAATCAACCCCAGCAATAATGTCTAAATCACCATTATCTAGCTGATAATTTGCTGTGGCTTTGGGTGAAAAGCTTAATAAACTTCGCTCGATACGCCCAGCACTGCCCCAAATAAAGTTAGTGGTTAGAGTATCAGAGTAAGTTAAATCAGTGGCCAAAGCCCATTCTTTAGTTAATTGGTACTCATAGCCACTGCGCAGCGCTGTGGTCATTTCATGAACATAATCATCATCGGTAAAAGGTGCGGCCTGAGTTGGATCTTGCAGATACTGCTCCAGTGTTAGCGCACCAGGGGCCTGGCGATCATTATCGAAGTAGCTGGCTTCAACAAAGAAATTTTGTAAATCAGTTTGATATTGCAAACGGCCTAGAATTGAGCCAGTTTCACTGTCGTTATTATCGCGATAGTTATCACTTTGATTGTAACTGCCGGCCAAGTAATAATGCCAAGCGTCATTAATTTTGCCTGAAATATCCCCTTTAGCTTCATAAGTATCAAAGCTGCCAGCACTTAATTGCAGTCCGCCGCCGTCTTTATTAGGCGCTTTAGTGATGATGTTAATCACCCCGCCAACAGCTTGATCGCCATAAAGTACCCCAGCACTACCTGATAATATTTCCACCCGCTCAACTTGATTTAACGGCACTGCATTAATGCTAGGAGCCGCAATATCAATATTGTTTAAGCGGCGACCATCAATCAAAATTAAGGTATTGCTGGCGGCTTGAGACGCTGAAAAACCGCGCATGGCAAAAGTCGTACCTGAGTTGTTATCAGACACTTGAATACCCGCTTGAGAACGTAATAACTCCGTTAAGCTCACCGCACCACTAAGCTGAATATCAGCTTGGTCGATCACATTTACATTCGCTGCAATATTAAGAGGATTTGCATCTTGACGACCAATAACCACAATTTTTTCAACCTCTGCATTGGCAGAATTGTCTGTTGTGGTGTCAGCGTAAACAACTGAGGTTGTTGAAGCAGCTAGACCTAATACTAGGCTTAATGCTGATGCGATTTTTGTTAGATTTGTACCCATTTACCTTTAACTCCTGAAAGGAAAAATGGGGCATATTTGCCGCAGCGCATCGTACTCGTAAATTTATCTGTTAGCGATAAGCCATGATTATTTACAAGCAACGAGCTACATTTCGAGATCTGCCCACCGAAATCTCAAAATCATCTATAGGGCCGGTCTCCGGACTTAGGTTAAAGTAGCAAAGCTACTGACGAACATGAATTTTTAACGTTAAATAGCAGCTTAAATTTCACAGCTACAAGCTTTATCGCACTCAGTCCTCACCATTACCGTTGCGGGGGCAGTACTAGATTTTCACTAGTTTCCCGATTATCCCGTGTCATACACAGGCACCACTATAAATTGACGATAAATTATATAAATTTTTGATTGCTACGACTTAAAGCAGCCATATAACAAGCTGATATAGTATAACGTGCTTATGGGGATTTTTGATATAACGAAAATGAATCAATCATATTATTCAACTTATTGAAAAATAGTCTGAATAATATGATTACTCATTAATAGCTCGCTTACTGATAAGCGGATTGTTGATAAACCAATTATTGATAAAAAGAAAATTTCTAGAATCGTAACTGCTTAAAATTCGACATAAATTGACGATGATTGGTCGATTTTAATGGCGCTGAGTTTTTATTAAAAACATCGCCGCGCATAGACTTATGCATAAAGTACAAGTCTTCAACGCCTTTAATTACGGCGTAATAACCTATTTCACCTTGCTGTTTAACTGAGCCACCTTGCTGTAAAAAGTTAGCCATAACGGTACAGCCGATAATGCCGTGATACGCTTCTTGACCACCCATCTGGGTTTTTCCAAGTTGCTCATAAACCACCTCACCTTGGCAGCTGTCTTGGTAGGTGCTAGCAAAATTATTTAAAAATCGCTCAGGCTCGATATTTTCTGCCAAGCCCTCAAAGCCTTGAATACAGAATAAATCAGACCAATTATTTAAACTTTCCCCAGCAGGAACAAACTCAGCTTTATACATATTCCCTTTGCTAGAATTAAATGCCATATTCCAGCCAATAGGCAGCTCAAAAGACACACTTTTGGAAAATATTGATAACTCTCTTTTTGCAGCGTTAGTTGCATCTGCTGATTGATTGGTGGTGCTATTGAGGTAAGACTGTGACTCTTTGGCCATTACTTTATTTCCAGGGCCTAATAACAACAGCCCTGAAAATATTATTGTCGTAAAGCAAGCTTTCATACCTAATTCGTCCTTGGTATTGGTGCTGAAAGGTGAAGTTTGGTTTATTCAAAAATAAATACGGCAAACCTTGTCACCAAGTTGTTGCATTACTGTAATGTTTTAACGCTTAATCTTCAACAACATCTGCGCTATCGGCAGCATCTATTTGCTTAGCATCATCTGATAATGCATCTGCTTCATCGGTTAATGCTTCTGCAGCAATTGCATCTGCAATTGATTTAGCCTTAAGTTGTTTTTCTGTTTTACGTTTATTGCGTTCAGCTTGCGTGGTTAAAAAAGCGGGAAGCTCTTGCTTACCCCAAGCTTCAGCCTCGGCTTCTGATGCAAATCCGTCATGACTTTTAGACACAATAGTCTTAGTTGCAGTCATACGACGAGTGATTTCAGTTTTCCAAGTTGTACCAACTTGTTTTACTCTAAAATCATATTTTTTTGCTTTAGTCATTTTGGGCTTTTTCCTACAAATTTATCGCCACGCATCGCGCGTGATAATGGTTATTGAGTAATAAGATGACATCACCTGATTACTTTACTAATTGATTTGATCCAACGATCATCATTTCACATTTTAGGCAATCGAAAACCAGCTTTAAGCGGTCTTTGCCAATATCGAGCACCATTGGGTCAGCTTTAATGCCTTCAACTTCTTTAGGGCATAAATTAAAGCTGTAACGTAAGCAATGCTTAGTCACCATTAATGGTGCATCGGTTAATAGTTTGTTTTTCTCGTAAGTGTCTTCAATTTGAACCACACCGTGTTGCTCATAAAATTCACGAGACTTATCGTTTGCAACATTAGATAAAAAACTTAAATACTTTTGCGGGAAACGCGCTGACTTATCATGCTCAGCTCGCTGTGGTCGCTGGTAGCCTTTTACTCTGGCGTCATCAAAGGCGGCAATGGCATCTCGCCTTAAACCATTAATCACTGACGCTGGTAAAAACCAACGATTAGCACATTCAATCGTTAACTGCTGTAACTGATAGTCACTGTTACCCAGTTTGCCGAGCTGCGTTCGCAGGCTTGCATCTGCTTTAGCGTAATCTTTCGCCGGCTCTTTTACCCACTCAAGCTCTACTGTAACGCTATGGGCATGCTTGTCACTGATGGTCAGTGAAATGCCTTGCGGCGTATCAGCCAATACCATATCAACCGCAATGTTACGGCTAGCAGAGTCTTTTGATAGCAAAGCATCAAATTGATGATCGAAGTTTCTAAATAACTCCACACCGACTTTTAAGTCTTTCGACACATCGGTCAGATATAAAGTATTACCATCAGCGCGGTTAACCCTTAAGCCTTTGGTTTTGTTATCAGATAAACGCTGCTTTTGATAACCATCAATAAAGAAGCACAAGCCATCACCGTTATTAAACTCAACGGCTTTACCCGCTTTACTGCTATCGACTTTAATAAAATCGCGGCCAACACTGGTGATAACCCCCACTTTTTCACCAATGTACTTTGGCGAGCTAAAATGCTCAATTTGCTCAGTACGTTGATTAATAAAGTAATCTGTCTTACCGCGGTTAAAGCTTTTTTCAGGATCTGGCGTAAAAGTAAATTCGCTTCGACCATGAGACATTGACTCAAGATCGCTGCGGCGATCAATAATCGCATCTAACTGCTGGCGATAATGGGCGGTGACGTTTTTAAGATAACTAATATCTTTTAAACGGCCTTCCACTTTAAATGATGTTACGCCTGCATCAATTAATGCTTCTAAATTCTCAGTTTGGTTGTTGTCTTTTAATGACAACAAATGCTGATTTTCAGCTAACACTTCACCATCACGGGTGGATAAATCGCAAGGCAAACGGCACATTTGTGAACATTCACCACGGTTAGCACTGCGATTAGAAAACGCATGACTGATATTACATAAGCCGCTATAACTGACGCACAATGCGCCATGAACAAAGTACTCAAGCTTAAGTTGCGTACTGGCTGCAATTTCTTTAATTTGCGGTAAATTCAGCTCACGGGCTAATACCACCTGTGAAAAACCGACCTGTTCTAAAAACACTGCTTTTTCTGGGGTGCGATTATCCATTTGGGTACTCGCGTGCAGTGCAATTGGCGGTAAATCTAACTGCAACAAGCCCATATCTTGAATAATTAATGCATCCACACCTACTTCGTATAATTCCCAAATAAGTGCCTGCGCTTTGGCAATTTCGTCATCCATTAAAATGGTATTTAACGCTACAAACACTTGAGCATGATAACGATGAGCAAACTCTGCCAGTCTGGCAATGTCTTCCACACTATTACCGGCATTATGGCGTGCACCAAATGCAGGTCCGCCAATATATACAGCATCAGCACCATGACGAATAGCTTCAATGCCGTAATCAGCATTTTTAGCGGGTGCCAGTAGTTCAAGCTGCTTTTTCTCTTGCGACTTGCTCGCTAAAGATTGAGAACCTAGAGATTGAGTATCTAGAGGCTTATCAGTGGTTTGTTGTGGGGAAAATATCTCAACAGAGCTCATAATGGGCAGTATCTTTTCAGGGTAATAATAAAAAATGCATCAAGAAGGTGAATTAAACACGGACAATAACCACGTGTCAGGCACTCTCTTGACGCACTGTTGAGCTGCTAGTTTAGCAAAAAATAACCAATATCGATGCTTTTACTTAAACAAATGCTGAATATTCTTAAAATCTGTTTTACCTTCAGCGATTTCTTGCGGGTTTAAACCTGACACTTCATGAGGAAAAACAAGCCATTCTTCAGACTCATGGATAAAATAATCCGGTTTTAAATCAACTGCGGTATTTTTTGGTTTGTAATAAGGACAAGCCACTCGAATATCTGTCGGGATATTTTTGCGCATAAATTTTTGCAATTTATCAATTAATGCATCAACACTGCGGCCAGAATCAAATACATCATCCACAATTAATAGCCCATCGTCAGCATTTGCATTTTCAATGATGTAATGTAGGCCATGAACTTTGATTTTCTTGCTTTGCTTATCAGTGCCAATACCGTAATAAGATGACGTTCTTACTGCGATATGATCGGTTTCAACATTCTTAAAATCATAAAATTCTTGCACTGCAATACCGATTGGAGCACCGCCACGCCAAATCCCCACAATAAATTGCGGTCTAAAGCCACTATCGTACACTTGTGCTGCTAATTTGAATGAGTCTTCAAGCAACTGCTGTGCGCTAATATAATGTTTCTCTGTCATTGGATAAGGCCCCTATTATTTTATTGCGGCGGATTTTATACCAATTATAGGTAACTTGTCTGTGAGGAAGAGAAATATTTATCAAATAAGCCTCAAACCGCACAATGACGACTTGGTATAAAATCACCAAAATATAATAAGTCTCAACTGCCACTCATCAAAGTGCCAGTGTAAATAGTCACAATTAAGCGGGCTATAGTGACAAAAGTGACAAAAGTGGCAAAGAGACAATAGTGACGACAGTGAGCAATTTCGGCAAGTTTGTGAAGCTTGGCAAATTCTGCTTACTGAGTCGTTATAAAAGCTAGTTTAAATTGCAGTGCTTTTTACTAAAAAGCACTAGGCCATCACAGTTTTAGCACTGACACTGCTAACGGATTCAGTCATAATCGCAGCTAACTTTATGGCAATTAAGCAAGTGCTTAAGTTGCTTGAGTTATTTAAGTTGCGTAAGCTTAATTATCTCTCGCGATATATCGCCAACATCACCCCACTTTGTCGAGGCATACATGATAAAGATTAAACATATTGCATTCACTCTGGCTGTTGCTGCATTCACATTAACCCTAACGGGCTGTGGCAAACCTGCTGATACAACGGTTACAACTACAGAAAAAACTGCTGTTGAAACGGCTGGAGAAACTGTTGAAAAAACTGCTGTAACTCCATCTAGGTTTGTTGAAGGTCAACATTACACTCAAGTTTCTGATGCACCAGCATCAAGTGAACCTAAGATTTCTGAATTTTTCTCTTTTTACTGCCATAACTGTTACAACATGGAAACCCAGTACCTGCCAGAAATTAAAGGTAACTTGAATAAAGAGATTAACTTTGAAACAAAGCACGTTGACTTTATGAACAGTGATATTGGTACTGAAGTCATGCGCGCCTTAGCCGTTATTCATGAAGTGGGTAATGCGGATGTATTAAATAAAGCCATGTTCCAAGCGATTCAAGGCGAAGGTGGACACCACGACCACAGTGCTCCAGGTCATAGCCATGACGAGCCTGAAATCAACAATCGTGACGATATCAAACAAGTGTTTGCAGCTCACGGTATCGATAGTGCCGCTTATGACAAGATTGCTGACAGCGAAGCTACAGATAAGAAATTGTCTCAATGGCGCCAACAGCAAATCATGTACCGCGTTCAAAGCGTACCGACTTTCATCGTTAACGATAAATATGCTATCAACATGAATGAAATGCGTACTCTTGACGATCTAATTGACGTGATGAATTACCTAGCGTTAGAAAAGAAATAAGCTAGAAAAGTATCATTTCTAAGTATGATATTTAGCGTATTAAAAAGCCCAATCATGATAATCATGCTTGGGCTTTTTATTATCTTTAATAAATTATGGCATTTATACAGTCTTAAGAGTTTCTGACCATATCAATAATATGGAACATGGCAAACACGATATGTACCATCAAGAAACCCACAAAGCCTTGGGCAAAAAGAATGTGGTATTTACGCCACATTAACGCATCACTGCTACCTTGAGTGATAAACCATGCGATGCCGGTAATACTCACTAGCGCGATTAAAATTAGCCCAATACCTTCCACAACACTGAAAATACCTTTGCCACCAGAACTCGGTAATTTGCCCTTTTTTAACTGCTTAATTTCATCTACACATTGGGAAAAGTCTAATCTTAACCACGGAAAGAACTGACGCCAGTGGCCATTTAACAGATTCTTCAGCATAAATAACAAACCAAATATGGCTGCCACTAAGCCTAGATAAACATGCAAGCTGTCCCAAATACTGGCATTAGCTCTTAATTGCCGACCGATTAGGATCCATGGGCTAGTTACCACCAAAAATACGCTTAGGGTTATCACAATGACATGCAGTTTTTCGGCAATAGCACTAACCAAAGCAGATGACTTTTGACTCATGAATTTACCTTCCTTTTGCAATGATAAGCACTTAACTTATTCTCAGTCTTAAGCTCGTTAAGCTCGTTAAGCGGCGTGAATTTTGGCGACATAAGCATCAACCTTTTCCCAATCTGTGTACTCAACTTGGGTATTCGGATCGGTGGGCCCTTTGGTCATCCACATGATAAAGCGAATAATATTACGATCCATTGGGCCATAACCTTGATAATCTAAATTCCCCCCAAACACTTCCAGCACTTTGGGTTGCCAGTCACTTTGTTTCAAAAAGGCTTGCATATACATGTTGGTATCAGGGGTGTTTTTACCTGGCTTTCTCGCCACTAAACTCACTGAAAAGAATCCATTAGCCTTGCTATCAAGCACCTCTTTGTTATCAGCAACAAACTGATAAAGTTCAGGGCGATGTTTACCATGGCGAATACTGGCACCGATAAAGACTTTATCAAAAGCAGTTAAATCAGGCTTATCTTCAAGTGCTTCGAGGGTGACGGTTTCACCTGCTGCGGTAAGCTTGTCTTGCATGTAATCGCAAATCTTACGGGTTTGACCGTGGACAGTTGAATAGATAATTAGAATATTGCTCACGTTCACCTCGACGATAATAAAGAAAAAGCAGTTACGATTATTAAACCGTTAACGACTCAGCAAGATTTTATCCAACCATGCTATTACATCTAATCTTAATAGAAAGCGAAATATAATTACATGGATCAGATCACGCCAAATTAGCAACATCGACTATTAATAGTTAAGACTTTTGAGTGGCTCACAAAAAAGTGGATAACTCTGATGAGTTATCCACTTAATTTTTTCAAATCAGCAATTTAAAATTGTTGATTATGGCTGCAGCTGGGTTAAAAATTATAACGACATTAAGAATGATACTAACTGGTCGCGCTCAGCTTTAGTTAGTGCCATAAAGGCTTCTTTGCTATTACTTGCTTCACCGCCATGCCATAAAATGGCTTCTTCCACTGTCGCTGCGCGGCCATCATGTAAAAAGCCCGCTTGCGGGTTAACGGTTTGCGTTAAGCCTAAGCCCCATAAAGGACGCGTGCGCCACTCATTACCATTGGCTAAAAAGTCAGGGCGACCATCGGCTAAGTCATCACCCATATCATGTAATAACATATCGGTGAATGGGTAAATGACTTGTCCCTTGAGCGAATCTATTATCTCAATACCACCAATATCGCCTACCGTTTTAGTGGTAAAGCTTGGTGTGTGACAGCCACTACAATTAACTTGTGTAAATAAACGTGCGCCTTCACGCACATCACTATCATCGACATTACGTCTTGCCGGTACCGCTAATGTTTCAGCATAAAATACTACTGCGTCACTAAAGGCCTGATCCGCCTCTGGCGCACCATTTTCATCACTACCAGTATCAACAAAACCAGTACGGGTTAAGTAAGAGTCATGCAAGCTGGTGCCAACAACACTTTCATCAGGGAATAATGGATTAGTAATACCAATATCACCACGTAAAGCGCCTAATGACTGCACTCTGACACTTGGCGTATTCGCTTTCCAACCAAAACGTCCCATTGACACAGGCTTTTCAGCGCCATTCTGCGCTTTTATCGCATCAAATACCCAGTTTGGACGCCCTGAAATACCATCATTATTGGCATCGTCAGCATCTGCGTTAGCTAGAATGTCAGCTTCAGGAATTGCTTCTAATAAGCCTAAGCCAAACACCGGCATGCCATTACGCCAGCCCATTAACACGTCATCTTGGAGTAGATTGGACGTGACGTTAGCGCTTTGCTTAGTTTCACCTGGGGCATCATAAGGATTCTCGACTTCAAAAATTGGCTTTTTCAATTCGACACTAGTGCCATCGCTATAAGTCACTGCACTGCGCTCATAAGACAAGTACACATCCGCTTGACCACCAAAAGCATTATCCTGCCAGTCAGCACGTGCTTTTAATACGCCACGGTGAAATAACTGCCCGCCAAAATCAGGGACGGCAATCGGCGCACAATAGTCGTTATCCGCAGTTGGGGTAATACACTCTTCAGCGGGAGTTTTACTAATACGTAAAAAAATACCCGCATCAGAGCCTAATTTAACCCGTGTTTCATCTGCCGCTAAAAATGGGGTTGAGTTGCGGCCGTCACGTTGGTGACAAGAATTACAATCTGCATTGTTAAATACTGGACCTAAGCCATCTTGTTCTGGATGCTGTTCATTGGGTGCTGTGGTAAACGAGATCTCAAAATTAGCATCACCTTCGAGATGCAGGGCTAAATCGGCTTCGGTTAAATTGGGTGAAGGCGTTGAAAAACCATGGCCTGAATTACCCGCATCATAAGTAGTGGTATCACCACCACTGGCAGTAATATCGGTAAAGTCAGGGTAGATGACAACTGGAGGCTCGGTTACTGTCGGGGTTTCATCATCACCACTGCCACCACAGGCAGATAACATGAGTACACTGATAATGGAGGCCAGTAAGGTTTTACCATTTAAATTAGGGGAATTAGGGGCGTTAACAGCTTTGGGATTCTTGCTCATCTTAGACACTCTTATATCAAGACCGGTATCTCTACCGACGGTGTTCAAAACACTTTATTTGACTTGTCATGCTCTTACGGCCAACTTCATCAATGTCATCAAATCGCGCTACTGACACTGGCTCAGTATCAGTAGCGCTATTGTTATTACTATTTAATAGAAATTACTGGGCATTCCACTCAGATAATAGTGGAATAACATCTGACTCTAATGAGGCTTGTAAGGTTGTTAATGCGGTCACTGCCGTTTCAATGCGAGCACGTCCATCCTCATCTAAAATCGCTTGACGGAATGGCATGTTGTTGCTGCCAGAAATCGCCTGAATTTTTAGGATTGAATCATCAATTTCACTTGCTATACGCACTGATAAATCACTGTCTGCAGCTGCAACAAAGTCGATAATGCCTTGCTTGTCAGCACCGCCAATAAACTCACCTTGGTATACATTGCGAACACCTTGGATGTTGTCAGCAAAATCGGTCAATGAATTCCAAGAGTATTGCGACTCAACTTTTGAGGTGTCAGCTGTGGCTAATGAGTCACCAAATGGATCAGCAATTTTGCCATTACCCACTTCATCAACAATACCTATCATGCCGTTAATTAATTCTTCAATAACCGCAAGTTCTGATGAATAAACGGTATTATTAGCAGAGCCAGGCGTTTTCAATAAATCTGCATAAGGCAGTGCATTGGTATCTTGTGGGTTATGAGAAACCTGCCATGCATCATCTAACTGCGCTGTGTAGTCGCGAAATACTTCAGCCAATGCAATGACATATTCACGTTCAGCCGTCGTTAATTCTGCAATTAATTTCGTATTGTCATCTACGCCATCACCAAATAATAAATATTCCATGGTATGAAAACCTTGAACATCATCGTTCCAGCTTTTAATAGTCTCAGCATCAAAACCACTATTGTTAGCTAATTGGGTTTGTAAGTCAGTGGTGTTTAACGGCCAGCTATCTAAATGTGGATCAATACTTAATGAATCTACAGGACCAAAGATATGTGACTCACCTTGTTCCCATGGTTTACGAGCGGCTTTCCATGCATCTTGCGCTGCTGTTAAGTCAGCTTGAGATGTAGAATTTAACAATACTTGCGTCGCAGATAACAAGGCAACGCCTTGTGCAGCTAGATTAGCATAACCAGCAACAATGACATCATCAGTTAAATTGGTGACCAACTCTGTTGCTGAAAAAGTAAACCCTGTTTCTGGTAGTAGTGGTGCTATAACTTCTTCAATCTCTGAACCTGAACCACCACATGCTGACAGGGTTCCTACTAGTGCGAATGCAATTGCTGTGTACTTAAAATTCATGTAATACTCCATTTTAATCGATAATATTTTTTACTGAAGATGGTCAGTATTTTTCTTAAAATTAAACTAGCTAAAATCTGCTGCTGTTAAAGCGAGAACTGATAACCCACACCGAGGGCAAAAAAGTTAGTATCTGGAATACTGGCTACAGCCACTTGCTGCAGGCCACCTTCAGCTTTAATCACAATCTCTGGAATAGGGAAATAGTTAACCCCAATACTGCTCCAGGTATTTTCATAACGCTGGGTAGCAGTACCGCTTTCTACTTCCATTAATGGGTTTGAGTAATCAATATTGGCAAAAACAGTTAAGGGAACATCGATGTATTCATCTAACTTAAAGCCAGCTTCAACAAAAAATGATTGCGACTTAGAGCCTAACTGGGCGAAGTTACCTGGCTGTAAACCTGGGGTGGTTTTGTTTGCCAGCGTAATGGCATCGGCATCACTTAACGTGCCATACATATATTGACCACGAAGCACCCAAGGGCCTTCAACAAAAGCCGCTGCAGCTGTCACAATGCTCAATGTGCCATCAACATTTAATTTATTACTTTTGTTACGGTTACCGCTGGTATTGCCATAATAATAAGACACACCAATTGCACTGCCGGTTTTAAAGTTGCCATAGTCGATACGGCCAGCAAAGGCTAAATCATCAGCGTTAACATGCTCAAAACGTTTCTGATGCCCTGAAGCAACCCAATCATATGTTCTGAAATACTCAGAATTAAGGCCGCTGACAACTTGTGCTTGATAATGAAAATCTGCAAGTTCACCGTAAACACCAATACCGTTTTCATTCCACACAGCTGGTATCATCGCAGCTTCACTTTTGTGGCGCAGCACAGTGAGATATTGATTCGGTTTATGTAAAGTGCTTGAAAGACCAATAGGCAAATGAATGTTACCGAATTTAACCCCGAACGCATCACTAGGTCGGTAACGTATTTCAGCCTTCTCAACGACGACTTCACCACCCGCTTCTGTTTCAGTTTCAAACTCGCCAAACTCATCAAAACCATCATATTCAAGTGCAGCACCAGTACCGCCGTGCTCGTATTCTATTTCAACCTCCATGCTCCATTCGTCAGTGAACTGGTAGCCAAACTCGGTAACAATACGTTCAAGGTCAAAACGATTTCGTCTTTCAGGTGAGGTATCTTGCACATTTTCAAAATACTCATCGCTAGTGAAGTTAGCTGAGCCGTAGGATTTGAATGAGAATTTACTGTAACGTTCTGCTGCAGTTGAAACAGTGTTACTGACATCTTTTACAGCGTTACCTTGTTGCTCTTGAGTCACCTCAATCTGTTTTTGAGATGCTAATTGCTCAGACTGTTGCTGTGCAAGCTGCTGTAATTCAAGTTTTAATGTTGCGATTTCAGCTTCTTGTTTCGCAATTGCTTTTGCCAAATCATCAGCTGAAGTTGCAGCACTGACATTGGCTGTAGCCCCAAAACCAATCACACTTGCTATCGATACTGCCAACAGTGTTAACTTTTTACTCATCTCATTCTCCACAATAATTGCGTGCCTTTTGTTAATACATCGACACAGTATATCAAATAAGAATCATTTGCATTAGAATTTACATTTATTTTCGCAACTTAGTTTACATCAAATTTACACTTAGCGATCAAAGGCTATCTATGTAACTATGAGGTTAATATTGACAGACAAGAAAAAGTGACCGTAATGCCCGCAGTTTCAGACAAAAATCCACAGCAATTGTTATTGTGGATGACCTTTATCATGTCGATGGTATTTGCTGTGTGGCAAGCCTTACTCAATAACTTTGTTATCGAGAAGGCGGCATTTACTGGGGCTGAAATTGGCATGCTGCAAAGTTTGCGTGAAGTACCCGGCTTTTTAGCCTTTACCGCTATATTTGTATTACTGCTAATTAGAGAGCAAACCTTCGCGCTGTTGTCACTGGCGGTATTAGCCATTGGCATTGCTATAACTGGCTTTTTCCCCAGTGTATTAGGGCTTTATATCACCACAGTTTTAATGTCGATTGGCTTTCATTATTTTGAAACCGTTAATCAATCTTTGACACTACAATGGGTCGATAAACAACACACCGCAGAGTTTTTAGGTAAAGCATTAGCGTGGCGATCTGCGGCTGCATTACTGGGTTATGGCAGTATTTGGCTGGTAATGACTTGGCTTAAACTCGATTATGTGTGGATGTATGCCATCATTGGCGGCTTAGGCTTAATTGCGGTTATCATGATGAGTCTGTATTACCCACATTTCCCTATTGCTGAGCCGCAGCACAAAAAGCTTATCTTTAGACAGCGTTACTGGCTTTACTACGCACTGACGTTTTTATCAGGCGCCAGAAGACAAATCTTTATGGTCTTTGCCGGTTTTATGATGGTGGAAAAGTTTGGCTATTCAGTCACCCAAATCACCTCACTGTTTTTAATCAATTACGTGGTTAATTTGCTATTTGCCCCAGCTATCGGCCGCTTTATTAGCCGCATCGGTGAACGTAAGGCTTTGGTGATTGAATACCTTGGCTTAATTATTGTTTTTGCTAGCTACGCCGTAGTTGAACATGCCACTATCGCTGCTGCGCTGTATGTTTTTGACCATCTATTATTTGCTATGGCTATCGCCATGAAAACCTACTTTCAAAAAATTGCCGATCCTAAAGATATTGCCGCTAGTATGTCGGTAAGCTTTACCATTAATCATATTGCCGCAGTGATTATTCCGGCACTGTTAGGCATATTATGGTTAAGCTCGCCTCAATGGGTATTTATGATTGGAGTCGGCTTTGCTATATGCTCGTTAATATTGGCATTAAACATCCCGACATCTCCTGCTGCTGGCAATGAAACTAATTGGCGTTTTGTAACAAAAACATCAAAACTCAAAACACCATAAAACAATAAGAATAAACAATAAGAATAAACAATAAGAATAAACAATAAGAATAAACAATAAGAATAAACAATAAGAATAAACAATAAGAATAAAACAATGGCAAACATTCAACCGCAAATCGCTGAAGCCCAAGTCTCCACTAAGGCCTCAACTAAGGCCTCAACTAAGGCCTCAACTAAAGCTTCGACTAAGCCGCTAAACTCAGCACAGGCAAACGACAACGGCGCTATGGTTTCAGCAAGTAAAAAAGCGCTTTTGCTGGGTAAAGTACTGGGATTAGCCAGTGAAGAAGATTATCGCCCTTCCAGTGCATCCATTGCTGAGCGAGCTGAGTTTCGACTACGAAAACTACACTCTCAGCATCAGCTTAATCTGGAAACCATCTTTAAATTGGCTCTCACTTATACGCCTACAGATGTGACAGGAGAAGATTTAGACCCTGATTGGAGTTACCAGTTTTTTCAAATGGCTGAGCAAATTAATAGCCGCAGAATGCAAGATTTATGGGCACGCATTTTAGCCAGTGAAATAGTTAAACCGGGTAATTTTAGCCTAAGAACATTGGCAACCCTTAAACAACTGACCCAAAGAGAAGCCCATATTCTTGAAAAAGCCTTGGGAATGTCAGTAAAACTTAATCACGAAAGCCGTTATAAACTGCTCAGTGGCTACCGTATACATGGCGGTATCAAACAATATTTTAGAAAATCGACTCTGATGAATTTCGGGCTATCGAAATATGGTTTGCCCTATTCGAGTATATTGACCTTAATTGATGCGGGAATACTTCACAGCAGTGAATTTGAAACTGGCACCTTAGACAAAGGCGTTAAAATTCAATTAAATATGATAGACAACAAAATAGCTATTGAGCCTAATAGCAATAACTTACTATTCAGTTATTACCGTTTTACCCCCATTGGAGATGAACTCAGCCAATTGGTTCATCCTAAGGTTGATAGTGCTTTTGTAAAGGATTTAACCGCACTACTTAGCAGAGACTTTAAGGTAGAAAGTTAATAGCAGCTATATAGATGCGAGACTATTTAAAGTCTTTAGTTGAGGCGACTGTGGCTTGAACATCCGCTTGCGTCTCACCATGCTCATAAAGAGAAGAATGCTGAGCTTTATGCATCGAAAATAAAAATTGTCTGAGGGTTTCTCTTGAGTCTTCTCCGACAATAATTGTTGCTGCAATAACGCCATTGTCTGAGCGAACTTTTTTATATTCAATATCAAAACTAATTTCATGGGTAAGCACCAAGGTGCCACGCCTAGGTTTGCTTGACTCGATAATCTGCGGTGCATCTAAAGTGACGCCAGTGCTTGAAAGCGACAACACATCAATGGCTAAATTTGTATCAAAATCAATAATTCTGACATTATCTAGCTCTTTCATGCGCCAGCTTCTATCTGCACCTCGGGTATCCACGACTTCAGGGATCCCCAGTTGAGACACAAATTGGCCCAGTTCATCCATTTTTAAAGAGAAAGGAAACCATAAACGGTAGTGACCAATTTCAGCTAGTAACGTCATCTGAGTTTTCCCTAACAGGCTGGCTAAAGCCTCGGGCATTTCAGTGGTCACAGCAACGGAATCAGTATCACTTTTACTAACAATAGGAGACTGCTTGGCAAAAAGTTCACTGAAACAGGCTAACTCTTCTTTGGTTAATGTTGAAGTCATTGTCAATCCTCCCTGATGTTTATACTTTAAGATAGCCTAAAACATTAACACGCAAGCTACATTTATTCAAACATGTAGAAATGTTCAGTTTTAATAAAAACCAATAAAATTATAGGCTTTCAACATTTACCCTATACCTAGAAAGAGTTAGCCACCTACTTGAAACCAGCTCGTGATTCAACGACTTTCGAATCAATTATCTCAAGCATACTCAAGTCATCCACCCACTGTGAGTAAATCTAGCGCCAGCTATTTAGCGCCATATCATTTTCAAAATAATCTTGGGAAAAATAAATAAACCACAATTAGGTTGCGCGCAATATAATTTAGGTTTATTGTTACTCCCAGTTAAGTTGCGCACAACCTAAATTCAAGTGTGCGTATCAAGATAATGATTTTAATTATGTAATTTGGAGTAATAATGGACATCATTTATTCAGCATCAGCAAAAACTACCGGCGGTCGTGATGGACGCTCAGTATCTTCAGACAACAAACTTTCTGTTGAGTTAAGCACGCCAAAAGAATTAGGTGGCGCAGGCGGAGAAGGAACCAACCCTGAACAACTTTTTGCTGCTGGTTATTCAGCCTGTTTTATTGGCGCGATGAAATTTGTTGCGGCCCAAGATAAGAAAATACTCAGTGCTGATTTGTCAGTAGAAGCAACCGTGGGCATTGGCGCAAATACCCAAGGCGCTGGGTTTGCCATTGAGGTGGCACTTCGCATTGATTTACCAGCAATGGATAAAGTAGCAGCGCAAGCGTTAATCGAAAAAGCTCATCAAGTTTGCCCTTATTCCAATGCAACTCGCGGTAACATTCGCGTTGAGCTGTCACTGGTTTAAGCATAAACAGCTGTTGAGACTATTGCTCTAAACACTGATCAAAAAAGCCCCCAAATTACTCATTTATAGCGTAATTAGGGGCTTTTTGTTTAAATGATTTAGAACTTTTCGAGTAAATTTTCAGAGAAGTCCGCTGTCGTTATTTCAAGGTTTAAATCGGCAAGTTTTGATTCGATAGCACTGATATCAGCTTGAAGTGTGGCCAGTGTCAGGGTGTTATTGTCTAACTCAAACACTTGCTTTTGAGTCGTCAAATAAAACAATAAAACCGTTAACGCATCTGGATCATTGTCCCTAGCGGCCAGTTTGATTTTAGCCAGTTTGCGATAAATTCGATTATGCAGTTGTTTTAACTTCCATACCCAGTAAATCTCTTTTAGGTATTCATGCTTCTTATAAAAGTTCATTACTAAGCTGCAGGTGAGTACCGCGAGGATAACGCCTAACAAGTTTAGGTGAAAGTGCCCAGTAGATTCACCACTGGCCACCGTTTTATTACCAAAAAATTCAATTAGCACGGTACCAAAACCGAGGGATAATAGGGTTAAACTCGCCACTAATGACACTAGAACCACATTCAAACGTTGACGATATAGCGCCTTATCAACCTTCATTAACTGCATGCAACAACCTTAAAAAAATATGATGACTTATTTTACACTGAATAAGATCGCAAAGTAGCCATTGCTAAGGCTATTTTAATTAGGGAGTAAACCTTTGTCGTGTTAGTAGCAAAACTTCAGCCTTAGTTTTTAATGTGCACGCGTCAACAGCCTATAGCCAATATTTTCAGATTTAACTTAACCACTTAGTAAAATGCTACCTAGATGATTTTATGATAAAAAACTTTCATCTTGGTTTATTTTGACTAGGCTTAACATTAGTAGTTATTTTAACCAATTAGAAAAAATTAAAAACAACCAGCTCAGTTGATAAGTCTTAAAAGACACATAAAAGCCAAAAGATGAATTATAGATGCCTATTGCTGTTGCCTGTCATCAGCTTGAAAGAAATTATTGTCATAGTGCTTCTAAGTATATCGTTGCAGAAAGGGATTTATAGATGGATATCAAGGGGAACTTAGAGTGTAACCAGTTAATTAAACGCTATATTGCCACCAGAGCCGCCACAACCGAAATATGCGCCCCGTTAGAAATAGAAGATCTGTGTATTCAGCCCTGCGCCGACGTCAGTCCACCTAAATGGCATTTGGGACATACTACTTGGTTTTTTGAAGAGCTAATATTACGCCAGTTTGTTGCAGGTTATCAGCGCTTTGATGAGCATTTTAGCTTAATTTTTAACTCTTACTATAAATCAGCAGGCCTGCATTGGACCCAAAAAGATCGCGGTAACTTGTCTAGGCCTACGGTAGCGCAAATAGCCCAATACCGTCAGCAAATTGATGAGCTAATTCTAAGCTTACTCAATGCTGGGATATCAGAAGAAATTGCTACCATTATTGAAATTGGTATTCATCATGAGCAGCAGCATCAAGAGCTTCTGTATATGGACATTAAGTATATTCTGCATTGCAATCCCAGCAGTCCTCGCTACAGCAAAACACCGTTAATGAGCGCACAAGCGGTCACTGGCTCATGGCACACTTATACTCAGCAACTGGTGGAAATTGGTCATTGTGGCGAAGGCTACGCATTTGATAATGAATCACCGCCTCATAAAACTTACCTGACAGATTTCTCAATCTCTGACACTCTTATCACTAATGGTGAGTATTTAGCGTTTATTGAGTCAGCAGGCTATCAAACGCCAAAATACTGGTTAAGCATGGGCTGGGATTGGCTTAACGAGAACGGTATTACATCGCCTTTGTATTGGCGAAATCTCGATGGAAAATGGTTTGAATACACCCTTCATGGCCTAACACCTTTAGACTTAAGTGCCCCTGTGGTTCATGTCAGTTATTTTGAGGCCAACGCCTTTGCCAATTGGCGCCAATGCCGCTTACCCACAGAGCAAGAGCTAGAGCATTATTTACGCAGTAGCGACAATCAAGCCTTAATCTCAGCCCAAGGCCTGCCACCAGCAAGTTATCATCAACCTCAGTTACACCCCATCAATGCAGGTGATACTTCAGGTCAAGTCTGGTGTTGGAGCCAAAGCCATTATTCAGCCTACCCCGGCTATAAGCCCTTTGAAGGCAAGTTAGAAGAATACAATGGCAAGTTTATGTGTAATCAGTTTGTGCTTAGAGGCGGCTGTATTGCCACACCGCCACATCACTATCGACATAGTTATAGAAATTTTTATCAACCACACCAGCAATGGATGTTTTCAGGGATCAGATTAGCAAAGGATATCGTGTGAAGATTTCTAAAATTGATTATAAAAGTGACAATATTGACGCAATAAATAAAGAGCAATTTGCGATTGATGTATTAACTGGCCTTAGCGCTAGCCCAAAAACCTTACAAGCTAAATACTTCTACGACGATACTGGCAGTAAGATTTTTCAGCAAATTACCCAACATGAAGATTACTACCCCACTCGCACTGAGTTTGAAATTTTAAACACCATCAAACATGAACTGGCGGAGCTTATAGGTGAACAGGAAATTGATATTATCGAACTCGGAGCAGGCGACGGTCATAAAAGCCAATTAATCATTGATGGGTTCGTGGATCACAACTGCAAAGTCAATTACTACCCCATCGACATTTCAGAAGAAGCCATGCTGATGTTAGAAGACAACATTTGCGATCACCCTAATGTTGAATGTCACGGCATAGTAGCGGAATACTTTGAAGGCTTAAGGCTGGTGAGAGAAAAATCGACCAACAAACAACTGGTATTGTTTTTAGGCTCCAATATTGGCAATTTTGATCGAGTTCAAAACCAAGGCTTTTTACGTCGTTTGTGGATGAGCATGAATGCTGGCGACTACGCTCTGGTGGGTTTTGACCTAAAAAAAGATGTCGATGTACTGACCCGAGCTTATAACGACTCCAGTGGACTCACCAAAGACTTTAACCTGAATTTATTAACACGGATCAACAACGAGCTTGGGGCTAACTTTGTGGTGGATAATTTTCAGCACTTTGGCATTTACAGCCCCCTTCTGGGCGCTATGGAAAGCTACGTCATCGCCTCAAAGCCTCAAAATGTTTATATCTCGGCGCTAAAAAGACAATTTCATTTCGACGCCTTTGAACCGATTCATTTAGAGTACTCCTTTAAGTTTCTCAAAAGTGATATTGACTTTATTAGCCAACATACCGGTTTTGAGGTCATTAAACACTTTTCAGATGAGCGCGACTATTTCATTGATTCATTGTGGCAAGTTAACAAGTAACCACCCTATTTCAATACTATGACGTCATCTTGCGATAACAACAGCGGCAAACTAGGCTTTGGCAATGGCGATTTAATACCTTGCATGAAAGAGACTTAAAACCATTCAAACTCAGGAGCGAACTATGGCCCAAGATCTTCAAGCCAATAAACACAATGCTATCGCATTTTACCGCTGCGCTTATTTAGGCGACCCTGTTAAGGCCGTTGAAAAATATGTTGGCGCAGAATACATTCAACACAATCCGATTGTGGCAGATGGTAAACAGGCTTTCATCGATTACTTCATTGAGATGGCTGAATATAAAGGAAAAACAATTGAGTTTGTCAGGGCCATAGCAGAAGATGATTTAGTGGCGCTGCATACCCATCAAGTGTGGCCTGGTAACGATCAGTATGTCACCATGGATTTCTTTCGATTTGATGACCAAGGCAAGATAGTCGAACATTGGGACTCTATTCAACAAATACCCGCTGAATCAAAACATAGTAATACAATGTATTAAGCCGTCATTAGGCGTAAATTAAGCTATTTCTTGCTTATCTATAGAAGTCTTTCAAAACCAGTAAATCATTAACGTGATAGCTTAACCATCAAACCTAAATCGACTAATAATTGCTAATAATCTTATGAAACTTGAAGAAATTTACCGACAAGACCTTAGTTTACTTATCGCCTTACAAATCTTAGTCGAAGAGTGTAGTGTTACAAAAGCAGCAAAACGGCTGCACTTGAGTCAATCTGCCACCAGTCGAATCTTAAGTCGCTTGCGGGAAATGCTCAACGACCCTCTCTTTTCACGGGTCGGCCAACAATTAGTACCAACCCAATATGCTCTAGATTGCTATCAACAGCTGCAAGGCCCTACAGGTCAATTACTACAACTGCTTACCCCCAGTGAATTTATTGCCAAAGAATGCCAACAAAAATTCACCATAGCTACCACTGACTTTGCCGCACAAGGTCTGCTGCCACTGGTGTTACCTAAGCTCTATCAACTAGCACCCAATATTGGCATTGAGGTCATTCCGGTGCAGCATCAATACCTTCAATCGCAACTAAGTTTACAAGGCGCTGACATGGCAATTTGCCGCGCCATAGGGCAAACAGAGCAATTACAACAAACAAGGTTAGGTTTAGTGGGCGTTAGCTGTTTAGTATCCAATCACCACCCTGTGGCAAATAAAGCCCTATCACTAGAAGATTACCTACGCTTTCCCCACGCTACCATTGCCATTAGTGATGGTGTTAAAGCCATTGTCGACTCATCTATCGCGCAATTCCCACAACGTAAAGAGTTATTAAGGGCGCCAAACTTAGACAGTGCACTGGCACTGCTTGACCTGCATCCATTAATTATTACCTTGCCAGAAGGTATGGCTGAAATCGCCGCAGCCAAACACGGTTTAATTGTAAAGCCACTGCCGTTTGCAATAGCGCCACTAAACTACAATTTATTTTGGCATGCACGCTGTGAATTAGATAAAGGTCAGCGCTGGCTAAGGGATAAAATAGTCGACTTAATTAAGCCTTTGCTTATCAGTAACAGGCAATAATGAGCACTAAAAAAAGACACAAAAAAGCGGCTATTAAAGCCGCTTTACGATCTTTTAAATAAATGCTTGAGCTAAAAAATTAATCTTTAATGAATAGCTTCAAGCTAATAAATTATTGGCAATTAACTAATACCCGCCCCGTCACCTTACCTTTAACAATCTGCTGTGCAAATTCAGGTACTTGTTCAAGAGCAACAGTTTGACAGGCTTGCTGGTAAAAACTCTCTGGCAACAAGGCAATAACTTGCTCCCATGCCTTCACGCGCTTTTCAAACGGGCAAGCAACAGAGTCAACACCCAACAAGTTAACTCCACGTAAAATAAACGGCATCACTGTGGTTGGTAAGGCAAAGCCACCGGCTAAACCACAAATAGCGGCACTACCACCATAATTGATTTGGGTTAACGCGGTAGCCAACACTTGATTACCGACGGTATCAACCACCCCAGCCCAGCGCTGTTTATCTAAAGGACGACCCGCTTGTTCAAACTCGCTTCGGTCAATCACTTCACTGGCACCAAGCTGTTTAAGCAGCTCACCATTAGACTCAACACGGCCAGAACTTGCCACAACGCGATAGCCAAGCGCTGACAGTAACGTCACAGCAACAGAGCCAACACCGCCACTGGCACCCGTTACTAGCACTTCACCTTGTTCAGGTGTAACACCAGCCTGCTGTAATGCTTGCACACACAACATCGCAGTTAACCCTGCAGTGCCAACCATCATAGCTTTAGCAGCATCAGCATTTTGAGGCATAGGTACTAACCAATCAGCTTTAACACGAGCCTTCTGGGCCATACCGCCCCAATGGTTTTCACCAACGCCCCAACCCGTTAGGATTACCTCATCACCAGCTTTATAACGCGGATCTGCAGATTCACTTACCACACCCGCAAAATCAATCCCTGGTACCATTGGGAAATTACGAATAATTTTGCCTAACCCAGTGACCGCTAGACCATCTTTGTAATTTAGCGATGAATAACTTACATCAACTAACACTTCACCTTCAGGAAGATCAGCAACAGATAATTGGCGAACCTCAGCTTGGGTCTGCTTATCATTTTGGGTTAATACAAGTGCGTTAAACATGGTGGCGCTCCTTACATTTTAGATAAAATTATCATAGTGTAAAAACTACCATGAATATACTGCATACTTTGCATGCCACACATGCAACGTAATCATACACAGTAACGTTTCAGTCAGTCACTTGCATGTTAATTATTCAAACCAATTTAGACAAAAAAACATCAATGAGTATAGGCACAATTGGCCATAAGCGAGGAGACAAAGGGATAAATATAAGCAATACAGATTTTGAAACGGATTTGGCTATATCTAAAAAATTAAAAGCCAGAAAAGACAAAGGCCTAGCATTTCTGCTAGGCCTTCTAAATTTGGCAGGGGTAGCAAGACTCGAACTCGCAACCATCGGTTTTGGAGACCGCTTAAAGACCAAATGTTGTTAATCGATACCCAGTAACAAACTTCGATATCAAACAAAATAAGCGGAACAAACAATAAGTTACAACCAGTAAAGTTAATAAACATTCAAAATCAACTTGGCCCCATTTAAGGCTATTTACGAGTCTTCTTGTCACATTATGGTCACCACTTCCAGTATAATATTTATACTGACTTTACTCATAACAGGAAAATGGTTACTCAAAAAACGAAGATAAATAAGGTAGCGATCTGCACGATTTTCGCCATAACTTTCAATTCAACTTTATAATAAACAGGCCATAAATTTATATTTAAACTTACATTTAACTTTGTAAACTTAATTATAAATGCCCTACACAAAGACCAATATCACAGATAAAAACGCTCCATAAATGGCAACCTAGTTTAAATCAAATAAAACAATCAACCTTCACAACCAAATAAAATTTAATTTTAACATTAATTAATATTATTAATATTTTGCTTCTCCTGCTCAAGCCACTTATAAACTATCTCTCTAGTTTTATTTTCAGGAAGAGCATTCCTGAGGCCCGCTATTTGATCAAGCTGAATAATGATTGGTTTTTTACTTAATATTTTAATACCGATTGTCACCCTCTGAGGAGTAAGCATTGAAAAAACACAATATTCACCTAATACTATACGTCTATGATAAATGGCAATACAATGTTTCTGTTTTACACCTTCCTCGAAGAGTTCATCATAATTATTAACCGCCACAATGTGTTCATTTCCCGCTATCATTTTTGGGTAAGAAATATCTGCATCTTCAGGTCTTTTTTTCAATATTCTGATATCGTTTTGTCGATCTACCCATAATTGATGCAACTGTACCAAAGCATCAATAGAGTGAAGTTCCCCTATCCTTTTAGCAGGATCGTTGACACCTAAATTGACACCTAACGTAAAAGTATCGGCCAAATAGGCTAACAGTGACCCTTTTTTTATTTTGTCCTCGTTAGCAATTATTTTCCCTAACCGAGTGCTGGTTAAAAAAGGATATTTCTGATCTATGCTCAGGGCATTAAGGTTTACACTAGGATAATGTTTGAATACTTTATATCGACTAAATCGCACATCGAGTTGTTTCTTAACATGCTGCAGTTCAATATCTCTCTCAAAGTCTAGTGACAACTTATCTATGAATTTTAGCGCCCCTTTGCCATTGTCATAGCCCAACCGGTCCAAAATTTCACGCTGACCTAGCTTGCATATTTCTAATGCGACATTATTGTCGACGGGATATTCTTCACAAATCAGTACCAATAATAGAAACCGAGTTTGTAATAACTGGGCAGCTTGCTCTGCATTAGCCGCAAGCCATAACATCTGAAATTGGTGCTCTGGAAATACTGCCGATTTAGTTAAGTATTGCTCTGGTATACTTTTCTGCCATTCTCTATCTGACGAACACTGACTAATAAGATTTAAGCTGAGCCCAAGTCCACCATCTAAAGGCTCCTTAGGCTTATCTTCAAACACTCTGAAAGCTTTAAGCTTATGATGCCAATTATGTAACTCTAAATCGTACTCAAAGCCCAAGCTTCGTGTAGGTATAACTATATGTTGGTTCATTTTACCTCTATAGCTTAGCTTTCCCATCTAACCCCCTATTTAATCCCAAACTTGTTACTGGTAACTATTCAGTGTCATTTTCGTCATTCATCGGTAATGACAAGCTTTCGCTACCTAATTTGACTCACGAAATCAGGTAACGAAATACGACACTTAAGTAATCCCTTAATAGTTAATTAGATATATTATGTAGTACCTAAAATTTACTCTTCGTCAAATGCCACCCCGAACCATACTTGCATTTATAAACTCGTAAGCTAATGCCCTGTTCATCATAAATAATATCAGCTCTTAAACGCGCCTCGCATTTGGAGCGATATGATGCTTTTTCAACACCATATCCACCAGTGCAACGAGTGCATTTTTGGCTGGGAGTTTGTCGACTTTTAGGCGACAAATGCCATAAATCACATTTGCCACAATGATAGGGACTCAAATCGTTACCATAATTTTCTTTTGAGTATTCCGCAGCATCTTGTGCTTCTTCCTCAGAATAATATTGTGTTAATGCCTTACCGGAGGCCTTTCCAAAACAAGTTTCACTTTTCACATTGGCCTCCTAAGACTCAATAACATCGATATCAATTTGACGATATCTTGATAAAAATGTTATAGGATTAAAGGCTATCTGAGCAAGCGCGCTTTCCACACCACACTGATTAATACGGTCACTGTACTGGTAACCACTAGAGTTTACAGAGTTTTGATAGAAGCGACCTAACGGGTCTATCATCAAATAAGACTCTGTCATCGTTGAGTTCGATTCAGCAAATAGTGGCAGCCCTAGACCACTATGACGCTCTACAAACTGATTAAACTTTTCTTTTGAAATAAGTAAATCGTCATCACCATAGGGCATCACTTGTAAGACTTTCCATTTATAAGGTTTTAACTCGCCAATCAGTGATGAAAAGTCCTCCTCATAATTTAAGCTATTCACAACGGTATTGATCTTGGTTTTGATGCCTATTTGAGTTTCTATTAAACCCTCTAATGCGATTTTTAAATCCTCTGCGCTCAGCGAATTACCTTTACGGTCAACTCGGCCGATTTTTTTTCGTGTGATCAAATCTTGGCTATCAAAGCTAATACCAACCATATCCAGCACATTTTTAGGGAAATCCAAGCGGCTATTTACTAGGTAATGCCCATTAGTAATGATTGAGGTTTTAAAGCCTTTTTGTTTCGCTAACATCAGCACTATAAAAAATGTACTTCCGAGCATCATCGGCTCTCCTCCAGCAAAATTGAGCCGAACAGTTTCGTAACCTAAAATGTTCTTTATTGCTGGTGAGCCTTTGATGAAGTAATCAGATAAGTTATCTAATAGTTTTTCAATTTCTTGAAGTGAGCGATGTAACTCATTAGGTCTTCCCCATTTAGCAAAACAATACCGACAGTCATAATTGCAGACTTCGGTAATGTGCCAATTGATGACTAGCTCATCTATTTTATGGGTAGTTGGATAAGTCGAATTTTCGACAAAGTTGTTTTGTATAGACATTCGTATACTCCTTGACTGGCCTGCACATGCAGACCGTAAAGTTTCAACATGGCGGACGACTAGCGTCAGGGGAGGAGCATCAGGCTCCAGTACACCAAGTTTGGATTGGTTAAATTATTGGTAATCTATGGATTACGCATTAGGTTACGCCTTGTTTTGATTGCTTCTTGCTCATTAACTTCCTCTTTTAGTCCTTGTCGTTGACAGAGTAAAAGCCACCACTCGGCAGCAACAATGCTACGCTTTATATCCTTTACTGACGGGTTTGACTTAGCATGTCTACGAACAGCCTTGTAACATTGCCCTGCCAGTTCTCTAACTCCCTCATCAGGATCAGATTTTTTGATAAAATTAATAGTTTTATGAACCTTACCACCAAGATCAAACCCTAGCTCTTTTAAAGCATTCACATAGCCTTTACGCCAAATAATTGATTGCTCTGTTACTTGGTGATTGTCATATTGGTCATTATTTGCTTTTTCTCCTTTACGGAGACGAAGGCGGCTCAGAAAGAACTCTACAAGTTCACAAGAAAACGCTGTATAAAAATCTATTTCAATTTGCTCACTGCTCGCCTGAGTTATTTCTTTATCGTTATTTCGTAGCTTGCAAGACAATTCATCAACTAGATTATTGAAAGAGGTATACCAATCGTAAAAGTGACCTTGGTAAAGAGCGCCGCTATACAACGCGAGCTTATCATTAGTGTATGGGGTAACTGAAAAACGTTGTAACATTAAGCGATGACGAAGCCCTTTTCGAATTGATATTTTATCGATAGCAGGTAATAAACAGGAGAGATGTTTATGATGGTCTTTTATTTCATCATTTGTTTTATCAGGAGCAGATAATTCTCCACGCAAGATTCCAATGCTTTTATCGACATAAGGAAGAGCCTTGTCCCTAATGTTTGAGTTCAGAGCGACGCATGTCCAAGATGGTAATAAGTGCTTTGGAAAGTCATCAGAGTCTACTAGGTTAATAAATAGTTCAAACCACCATTGAAACCCTTCTGAATAATAATCTTCAGTATAAGGAGGCGTGCAAGACAGAATGATTAACTGCTCTTCAATGTTTAGTCTGTTTAGTTCCTCTAAAAATATTGTTTTCCAAAGCTCAAAGTGTTCGGCTGTGATCCATCTTCCGTGATATTCACTTAACTGTTTAAATGAGTTTTTTTTAGATCCTAGGATCTTAGTAAAATCATCTTGTATTGACCATTCAATCCATTTACTCATTTGAACATGACTGAACTCGGCACATAATTCATAAAGCTTATTTTTCTCGAAGCTTTCAAACTCGTTACTTTTCAGCTCGTCCCAAGTTAACCCGACATCTATATGGGTTAAATAACCTACAACCTCGCGAACCCACACTCCAATCTCATCTTTGGATGCCTTGGTTAAATCAGTGTTTATTAGCGAAAGCTTTATGCAATCATAACGAAAGTCATCGAGCCATTTTCTAAGATGCTTTGTAATATCAGAGCTACCAGTTACTTCATCACGAGCTAAGTTTTTGAGCTCCTCCCAGTGCGAATGATATCCATAAAAAATGTCATATAAATCAGAAGAAAGCATTTGATTTTGTGTGTCAAACTCAACCCAGGCTCTTATGAAGTTCAACCCATTTGTCAGTGGACCAACGTAATCATCAGTTGAAGAACTAATACGTATTAACTCATTAATCCTTTGATTCTCATCAAGAGTTTGAAATTTAAGTGAAATTAACTCGAAAAATCTCCAGAAATATTTAGCTCGCTCTTGTCCACTCATTTCATTAAGCGCTTCATCATTAAAAAATGCTTTTGAATAACAATAGTCTTCACCATAAAGCCAACACACAAATTGATAGTAGTTACCTGCTATCTCTTTCATGCCTGCTTGGTATAGTGCTGATGGGGAGAATTGAAAATAAATATTCTTAACATCAATTAAGAAATCATAAAATCTGGGGTTAGTCGTTTTTACACCACTCCGATAATATTCAAAGGCGAGGGATAGCTCTATGTCTTGGGATATGACTATAGCTAAACACTTTTCGGATGCTGTTTTTACCTGAGTAGTTTGATTTAGAACATCTTCTAATTTAGAAACTGAGCCAAAACAACGCAGCCAATCGTTTTGAAAGTGTTTAATGAGTAATTCACGAAAATCGCCACCAATATGACTCTCATCAAGAGCCTGTATAAATCGCTCTTGTGGATCTGTTTTTTCATCTAGGGAATTAGAGTGGAATAACGCATCAGTAATGCACATAGTTTTCTCCATATAAAATGAATTAGGTTTCACAATAAGAATCCAGATCGATATCTGGTTTGCAGTTGAAACCTCCCAGGCAAAGATGGGAGCGGAGTAAAGAAGTGAGCATCAAGCTCGGTAGCCGACTGCAATTTAGTCTTTTTTTACCATAAAGAAAGTTTTCAATTAAGTCAACAAACACACCAATTAACTACAAAATAGTGGCCAGTTTTGCTAAACCCCTACAGCCCCAGAGTGAGCATCGGCAATACGAAGTAACGTTCTCAATAGAGCAAGCTTATAAGTCGCCGATTTACTGTCGTTAACAATAATTCGACGAACAGTGTTAAGGTTACCGGAACCATCATCAGGCAAATTCAATACAACAGTCTGCCAAGACACATGTGCCCGTTGAAGATTATCTTCACTACCCGATACTAATTGAAGTTGCAATCCGTGATCTTTTGAAAGTTTTTCTAGCTCTTCAACCGAGACAGAAAAGCCTTGTCGGCCATCAGTAAACTCTCCATGACGCAAGCTAATGACTAATTTACCATTTGGGGATAATAGTTTTGAAAGTTTACGAAATGCTCTTTCACGTAATGAAGGGGCTAAATGCATCCACACTGCACTTACAAGTATTAAGTCAAAACGCATTCCTAAGCTTTGCACGTTTTTAAGAACTGGAAGTGAATCATTAAGCCAAGTGACTTCTGGGCCTGCACTTTGCAGCCCTATTTGACGCAATGCATTATTTGGCTCTACAGCGATGACCTCACAACCTTGCTCATTCATCCACTTAGCATCACGCCCAGAACCAGCACCAATATCTAAAACATTAGATCCAGATTCTGGCCAATATAACTTCCACGATTGGTGTACAGACTTAAAATCAAGACTATTATATTGTTCAGCGAGTTCTATAGCATTCTGACTATAAAAAAGAGAGGTTGATTTCATAAAAATGCGCCATATATCCTTGTTAACTCATGATATACGGCTAGGTTACATATGGCGATAGCTTAGTAAAGAACCGTGATTTATTTTGATTAAAGTCTAAGTGCTCAATAAGTTATTAATAATGGAAGGTTGGTCGATCGAGGATAACTTTCTAAAAATAAAACTGACAAAAGCGGTGTAGACTTCCCTGCTTAATAATAGGAAGGTTCTTATCTATTAATGTAAATAGTCTTCCCAAGCTAACTATCTAGTTTCGGTTATCGTTATTAATTTTGAAAAACTTTTAACACTAGATATTAGTTCTAAACTATCAATAGAAAGATTGGCTGCCTCTAAAAGCTATGGTCACCATTTGGTCACCGTTTGGTCACCGAATAGGAAATACTGAAAAATATGAGTATGAGTTTAAGAGTGATTTGAAGACAGGGAAATTAATAAAAGCCAGAAAAGACAAAGGCCTAGCATTTCTGCTAGGCCTTCTAAATTTGGCAGGGGTAGCAAGACTCGAACTCGCAACCATCGGTTTTGGAGACCGCTGTTCTACCAATTGGAACTATACCCCTGTTGACGGAATGCATTATGCTAAAACCACTGCGAAAGGTAAAGCATTATTTATCACAAACGTACTGACTGTGGGTTTTTCAGCCAAATTAAGCAATTTATAATCTACTTTGCTATTTTGGCAATGCGAAGCTCACTTACATACGGTATTTACATGATGTCGGATCACATACTCTACTTAAACAGTTACGTAACTGAGCTTAAGGAGACTTACAAATGACTTGCTTGAGTACAAGCAGCACAATTACCAATCGCAACGAATAGTCGCTTATAAACACTTACAAGTGGTATGAACTGCATTTAGAGCTATTGCCCTTCACCAGTTTAGAACTAAAGTATTTAATAGGTCATAACGGCTTAGGTGAAACGGCTTTAGATATCGTTAAAACCTAACGCTTCGAGTTTGAGAAACCAGCTAAGAGTTTACGATTTAGCATAAGTGAGAGGAAATATAACAATTTACAACAGTAGTAACATCAACAAAGTTGAACAATAAACACTCAAATTAATGATTTTAAAATACTTCATAGTTATTTAATTAATCTAAAAAGTAAAAATATCACCATTGCTGACATCTGGAATAAATGCTTAATATTAAAACTAAATATCATCATAGAATGATGATATTTATTCGACGCAACGAAAAAAGCCTCATCTTTCGATGAGGCTTTCGTCTTTATGTTGGCGGAGCGGACGGGACTCGAACCCGCGACCCCCGGCGTGACAGGCCGGTATTCTAACCAACTGAACTACCGCTCCTTTAGTAAATTGCTTACGCAGTATACTAAATTCTTTTAAAGTCGCTAACGTGTCAAAGTTAGTAGACTTGCTCTTTCGAGCTTCTCTTACGAGAAATT